>OY970379.1:0-3196394 GCA_963718935.1 uncultured Solirubrobacterales bacterium
GCCGCCAGGCCGTCCAAGCCGTCCGTCAGGTTCACGCCGCTGGTCGTGCCCGCGACGACCAGATAGATCAGAACGGGATAGGCCGGCCCGAGGTCGATCGTGTAGTCGACGACCCTCAGCCTCAGCTCGCTCGCCAGGTGCGCCTCGTGGCTGGCGATGTACCACAGGCCCAACGAGATCGCGATCGTCACGATCAGCTTGGTCCTGGCCCTCAGGCCCAGCGACCTGCGCTTGACGAGCTTGGTGTAGTCGTCGGCGAAGCCGAGCAGCGCGCACGCGATCATCGCGCCGAACACGCCGACCGAGCGCCAGTCGTAGTCGGTCAAGATCAAGAACGGGATCGAAACGGCCAGCATGATGATGATGCCGCCCATCGTCGGCGTGCCCGCCTTCTGACGATGCCCCTCGGGCCCGTCCTCCCTGATCTGCTGGCCGAACTCGCGCCGCCTCAAGAACGCGATGAACTTGGGGCTCAAGAAGATGCAGATCAGCAGGGCCGAAGTGCCCCCGAACAGGATCCTGCCCATTCAGCGCCCGCCCGCCCGCGCCGGCTCCTCGCGCGCGGGCTCCTCACGCGGCAGCCCCTCGCGCGCAGACCCGCGCAGAGCCTCGACCACACGCTCCAGGCCGACTCCCCTCGAGCCCTTGACCAGGACCGTGTCCCCGGGCTCCAGCGCGTCTTTCAGAAGACCCGCGGCGGCCTCGGCATCGGGCACCGCAAAGGAGGAGGAGGAGGAGGAGGAGGAGGAGGAGGAGGAGGAGGAAGAAGAAGAGGAAGAAGAAGAAGAAGATGGGCTGGCGTCGGCGGCCACCTTGCTGGCAGCAGGCACCGAGTCGCCCTGGCCGGGAGCGACCCCGGCGAACGCGTCCTTGATGGCGGCGGCCTTCGGGCCGACAGCCACCAAAAAACCGACGCCCCCCGCGCGCGCGTATGCGCCGACTTCGCGGTGATATTTCAGCTCGTCGGCCCCCAGCTCGAGCATGTCTCCGAGCACGGCCACGCGCCGCCCGGGCGCCGTCTCGGCGAGATCGTCGAGCGCGGCCTTCATCGACATCGGGTTCGCGTTGTAACAGTCATCGATCAAGGTCGTCCCCCCCGGCAGCTCCACGCGCTGGCCGCGCATCGCCGAGAACCGCACCTTAACCCGGCCGCCGGGCGTAACGCCCAGAGCGAGAGCTCCGGCGACGGCCGCGACCAGGTTGCCGAGGTTGTGGGCCTGTCCGAAAGACGGCTCCAAAACGATGCGCCTCGGCTCGGCGCCCTCGGTCACGAAGGCCGAGTCCACGATCACGACCGTGCCGTCGGCTCGGCGCTCGGCGAGCCTCACATCTCCGCCCGACCCGAACCTGACGGTCCTGATGTCATCGCGCAGATAACGGTCCAGCAACGGCTCCCCGGCGGGCACGATCGCCGTGGCTCCGCCCGCCAGGCCCGCGATCAGCTCGGCCTTGGCGGCCGCGACCGCCTCGACCGTGCCCAACAGCTCCAGGTGCACGGGCCCTACGTTGACGATCACGCCGACCTCGGGCTCCGCGATGGCGACCAGCTCGGCGATCTGGCCCTTGCCGCGCATCGCCATCTCCAGGACCAGCGCCTCGGTGCCGGCCGGGGCGCCGAGAATCGCCAAAGGCAGGCCGATCTCGGTGTTGAGGTTCGCCGGGCTCGCGAAAGTGGGCAGATGTGAGCCCAGCAGGGCCGCCAGGATGTCCTTGGTCGAGGTCTTGCCGGTCGAGCCGGTAATCGCCACGACCTTGGCACCGTTCGCTCTCAGCTCGGCCAGCCAAGCCTTCGCGAGCGCCTGCAAGGCCGCCAACGGGTCTTTGTGCACGAGGACCACGCCGCCGCCGCGATCGGCCGTCGGGCCGACGGCAGCGCCCACCGTGAGCGCCTCGGCGTCCTCGGAGCCCGCCGTAAGCGTCTCGGAGCCCTCCACGAGAGCCTCGGCGTGGGCTGGCTCGACGAGCACGCCCCAGGCGCCCGCGCGCAGAGCCTCGGCGGCGTAGGCGCCGCCGTCGTGACGCTCGCCAGGCAGGCCGACGAACAGGTCGCCCGCGGCGACGGTCCGCGAGTCGATGCTCACTCGAACGGGGCGAACGGGGCGAACGGGGCGAACGGGGCTGTTCGCGCGCGTACGCGCGCGCGCGCGTGCCCCCTCATTTTGTTGCGGATCACTCTCGACCGACCCGACCGACCCAGCCGGCCGCACCACGACCGCACCGGCGGCCTCGGCGACCGCGTCGAGGTCCCAATCCCTCACCTCCGGTCCCCCAAGGCCGCGACCTTGGCTGAACGCGCCGCCAGAACTTCCCGCGCGACCGCCACGTCGTCGAACGGCACCTTCACGCCGCCGGCCAGCTCCTGGCCCTGCTCGTGGCCCTTGCCCGCGATCACGACCACGTCTTCGGGGCGGGCCAGTCCGATCGCGATCTCGATCGCGGCCTTCCGGTCGATCTCAACATGTGTATGTCCATTTTCGAGACCTTCGCCATCTGGAATCCCCGCCAAGATCTCGCCAACGATCTTCTCGGGCGATTCCGAGCGCGGGTTGTCGCTGGTCACGACCGCTACGTCCGCCAGGCGCGCGGCGATCTCGCCCATCGCGGGACGCTTGCCTCTGTCGCGGTCGCCGCCGGCGCCGAACACGCACAGGACCCGGCCTTTGGCGATGTCCCTGGCCGATCTCAGCACGTTCTCGAGCGAGTCCGGCGTATGTGCGTAGTCGACCAGCACCCCAAACCCCTGGCCGCAATCGACCGGCTCGAAGCGCCCCGGCACCTTCACGCCGCGCTCCAAGACGCCGACCAGCATGTCCAGGTCGTTGGCCGAAACGGGAATGTTCGACGAAGGCCGGCGTCTCCCGGCTTCGGCAAGCGCGTGCACGGCCGCCAGGGCTCCTACCGCGTTCGCCACGTTGAACTTGCCCGGCATCGGCAAAGCCACCTCCCTGACGCCGGCCGGCGTCCGCAGCTCGAACCCGCAACCGGACGCGTCGCAGCGCAAGTCGACTGCCTCGTAGTCGGCCTCCAGGCCAGCGGCGACCTTCAAGCCAGATTCGCCCTGACCGTCGGCTTCGACCCCGAACGTGACCGCCCCCGCGACTTCGCCCGCCAGCCGCCGGCCATACGGGTCGCCGACATTTATCACGCTGATACCCGGTTCCGCGAAGAACAGGGACCGCTTGGCTTTGAAGTAATCCTCCATCGTCTGATGGAAGTCCAGATGGTCCTGCGTCAGGTTCGTGAACACCGCGGCCTCAAACCGCATGCCGCCCGTGCGGTCCAAGGCCAGAGCGTGCGAAGAGACCTCCATCGCGCAGGCCTCATCGCCCCCGTCCAGCATCGCCCTGAAGTCGGCCTGCAGGTCGATCGCCTCCGCGGTAGTGCGTTGGACCGGCCTCTCGACGCCGCCCACGACCGAGGTCACCGTGCCGAGCAGACCGGTCTGTAGGCCGGCCGCTTCGAGCAGCGCCCTCACCAGGTAGGCGGTCGTCGTCTTGCCGTTCGTGCCCGTGATCCCGACGACTTTCAGCTCGCGCGTCGGGTCGCCGTCGAACCGGGCCGCGATCGGCCCCATGGCGGCGCGCACCGACTCGACCTCGATCTCAGGAACGCCCAGGCCAAGCGGGCGCTCGACCAGCAACGCGACCGCGCCGGCCACGACGGCTTCGGCCGCGAAGTCGTGGCCGTCGGCTTCGAAGCCCGGCACGCAGCAGAACAGCGTCCCGGGCCTCACGTTGCGACTGTCGTAAGCAAGACCGCCGATCTCGACCTCCGTCGCCGTGTCCGGAACGGGCGCGATGCCGGCGAGAAGCTCGCCAAGCTTCATCTGCACGGCCACGGCGGCCGCTCGCGACCGCGTGATCTTTGCGACGGCACGCCCCAAGTCTAGTTTCCGGGGCCGCCGGAGCCCGCGGGCGTGCCTCAGCCCGGCGGAACTCTCAGGTAAGGCAAGGCAAAGGACATGATCTGGCCGAACGCCGGCGCTGCGACCGTGCCACCGTAGATCGAGCCGGCGCTCGGTTCGTCGACGACGACCGCGCACAGTAGCTTCGGATCGGAGGCCGGCGCGAAGCCGATGAAGGACGCCACGTACGCCGATTCGGAGTATTTGCCGGTGGCCGGGTCGATCTTGGAGGCGGTGCCGGTCTTGCCGGCCAGCTGATAGCCGGGGACCGAGATCTCCGAGGCGGTGCCGTCGGGTCCGAGCACCCCCTTCAGCATGTCCCTGATCTCAGACGCCGTCCTCGCCGAGATCACGCGGCGCCCGGCCCGCTCGGGCTCGGGCTTGCCGTCGATCCTGGAGATGATGTGAGGCCTGCGCAGGACGCCGCCGTCGGCGATCGTCGCGTAAGCGCTGACCATCTGCATCGGCGTCACCAGCTCGCCCTGGCCGATCGGCAGGTTGCCCATCGAGGAGCCCGAATATTCGCTGAGTGGGAGCGTCGCGCCAGTTTCCTCGCCCGGCAGTTCGACGCCGGTCCTCGCCCCGAAGCCGTAACGGTGCACCCATTCGTTGAACGCGTCCTTGCCCTCGAGCAGCCCGATCTTGATCGCGCCGATATTGCTCGACCTGGCCAGGATTTCGGCGGTCGTCAGGGTCTCTTCGCCGTGTTCCTCCGCGTCGTGGATCGTACGGTCGGCGACCTGGATCTGGTTCGGGATCGAGAACGGCGTGTCGGGCGTAATCAAGCCCCGTTCGAGGGCGCCCGACACCGTGATCGCCTTGAACGTCGAGCCCGGTTCGTAGTTGAAGCCGACTGCCCGATCCTGGCTGGCGCCGGCCGGCGAGGCGCTCGGATCGTCGGCGTTGATCTGCGGCCAGTTGGCGACCGCCAACAGCGCGCCCGTTTTGGGGTCCATCACGATCGCGGTCGCGTCTTTGGGGCTGAACACCCTGCCGACCGCGTCCAGCACGTCTTCGGCGCGCTGCTGGATGTTGGCGTCCAGCGTCAGCGTCAGGCTTGCCCCCGGACGCTCGGCCTTGACGTTCTCGATCGAGATCGGCTGCCCGAGCGCGTCGTTGACGACCCTGCGCTCGCCGGCTCTGCCCTTCAACAGCGAGTTCTCGGAGTACTCCAGCCCCGACAGCCCCTTGCCTTCGGTGCCCACGAAGCCGAGCACCTGGGCCGCCAGGGTCCCGCGCGGGTAGACCCTGCGCGCCGTCGGCGCGCCCGAGACGCCTTCCAGCTTCAGGGCCATCACCGCCCTGGCCTGCCTCGCCGGCAAAGCCCGCGACAGGTACACGAAGCCAGAACGCTCGCTCAGCTTCCTCAAGACCTGATCCTGGCTCTGACCCAGCAGCGGCGCCAGCTTACGCGCGTCGGCGACCGGCTCTTTGATCAGGTACGGGTCCGCCGCGATTTCCTGGGCCGGCTCGGACACCGCCAGGTCGACCCCGTTGCGGTCCGTGATCGTGCCGCGCTCGGCCGGCAACACTTCGGTGCTCAGCTGTTGTGTCTGAGCGTCCTTTCTGAGAGCCCCAGCCCTCACCGTCCCCAGGTACAGGGTCCTCGCGGCGGCCACGACCAGCAGCACAAAGAAGACCCCGAAAATGACCCCGATCCGCCGCTGGACGGTCGCCACGACTCAGCCCCGCGGATTGGTCGGGCTCTGTTCTTCGGCCCCCGAGGACCCTTCCGTGCCGCCAGCCCCCACCGCTTCTCCGCCAGCCCCCGCCGCTTCGCTCCCAGCCGGCGCCGCCGCCGCCGCCGGAGCCGGAGCCGGAGCCGCTTCGGGCGCCGCTTCCGAGGTACGTTCGGATCCCGGTTCAGAAGCCTGTTCGGTGGAGACGCCCGCCGAGCTAGAAGGCGCCGTCGCGGCCTGCGCTTCACCAGATTCCCCGGTCGAGCCCTGCCCCGCCGTCGACGTCGCCGAAAGTTCGCCTGTCGTCGGGCCAGAGCCCGCCGTCGAGGTTTCGCCGGTCCCGGAGGCAGCACTGGTCGCGGACGCTGCACTCGCGCGCGCGCGCAAACGCAAAACTGCCGCCGCCCGGCCCACATCCCTACCGGAGTCCCGCGCGGACAGGAAGCGAAGGTCACCCGCCGGGATCAGCCTCATGCCCATTCTTGCGGCCTCCAGCTCGACGGTGTCGCCGGCTTCGACTTCCGAGTTTTCGACGCTCAGCGCCGAGTTCTCGCGCTGCAGAGACGCCTCGTGCTCGAGTGCCCGTCCGATGCCGGCGTTCAGCTTGAGCAGGCCGAGCTGCGCCGTCACGATCCCGATCAAGGCGAACGCGACCAAGCCGATCCAGATCCGACCGTGGAGCAGCCTGTCGAGCAGCGGATGTCCGAGCAGCGTCCTCGCCGGGCTTCGCGTCGGAGCCTCCGCGCGCGCGCGTGTCGGCCCAGGCGCGACCACACGCGGGCGGCTCGCCGGACCGGACACGCGCCGAGGCCGGCGCGCGGGGGCCGGGCGCACTGGAGCCAAGGGCGTCCGCCGGCGAGGCTTGATCGCCGGCGCGGCCGTCCCGGCCGTTCTCGCTGTCGCGGCCGCGGCGGGCGGAGGCGGGGTCATCGGGCAGCCTCGCCGTCGAACGCCCTAGCCACGGGCTCGAACAAGATCATCGATCCGCCCCGTCCCCATCAGCGGCCAGCTTGCGCGCGGCGCGCAGCCTGGCGGAGGAAGACCTCGGGTTGTGCTCGACCTCACCGGCCGAAGGCACGATCGCGCGCCTGCTCAAGAGCGCGGCCTCGGGCGTGCGCCCGCACCCGCATACAGGCATGTCGGGCGGGCAGATGCAGCCCCTGGCGCGGTCGGCCAAAAAGCGCTTCACGCGACGATCCTCGAGCGAGTGAAAGCCGATCGCGGCGAGCACGCCTCCCTCCCTGAGGACGGCCCAGGCCAGAGGCAAAGCCCTGTCCAACTGGCCCAGCTCGTCGTTGACGGCGATCCGCAAAGCCTGGAACGTCCGCTTGGCCGGATGCCCGCCCGCGAACCGCGCGGGCGCGGGCAGCGCCGAGACGATCACATCGACGAGATCCTGGGTCGTCTCGATCGGCGCCTTCACGCGACGCCTCACGATCGCCCTGGCGATCGCGCCCGCGTGACGCTCCTCGCCGAAGTCGCGCAACGTCCTGGCCAAGCCACGCTCGTCCCAGTCGGCCAGGATCTCGCGGGCCGTCAGGTCCTGGCTTGGATCCATCCTCATGTCCAGAGGCGCCTGGAAGGAGTACGAGAAGCCCCTCGCCCTGGTGTCGACCTGCATCGAGGACATGCCCAAGTCGAAATACACGGCGTCGGCCTCCAGTCCCTCCTCGGCCAGCTCCTCCAGGGCCTCGGCGTAGCCGGCGCCGATGAACCTCACGTGGCAGGCGCTCTCGGCGGCCAGATCCTCGAAGCGCTCGCGCGCGTACGGGTCCCTGTCGATCGCGATCAAAGTGCCCTCCGGCCCGAGCCTTCCGGCGATCAGCTGGGCGTGGCCGCCGCCGCCGAACGTGCAGTCGATCACCGTCTGGCCCGGCCCCGGGTCGAGCAAGTCGATCAGCTCGGCCGCAAGCACCGGCACATGAGCGCCGCCGCCGGCGCCGCGCGCTCCGCCGATCCCGTCGGGGCCGCCGGTCTCGTGGATCGTCATGTCACTCAGGATGGTCGACACGCTTGGTTATCTCCGCCACGCCACCCAGCAGCGCAGGCCTGTGGTCGTTCCAGGCGCTCCGATCCCACAACTCCAGGCGGTCGCCGGCCCCGACGACGACGACCTCCTTGTTTAGCGTCGCGTGCTCGGCCAGGAAACCCGGCACCATGATGCGCCCGGCCGCGTCGAGGTCGGCGTCGTGGGACGACCCATAAAAGAAGCGCTCCAGCTCGGCCAGCCGCGGTGAGAGCGGGGGCAGCTCCGACAGCGCCCTTTCGGTGTAGCGCTCGTAGTCCTCCGGGCGCCACACGCCAACGCAGGACTGCAGGTCGACCGGCATCGCCAGCACCACCCCCTCCGACAGCGCCGCCCTGTAGCGCGCCGGGACCGTAAGCCTGTTCTTGGCGTCCAGCGTGTGGTCGAACGTGCCTCTGAAGTGGACAACAGCCATGTCTTGAGAAGGCCTTCTGAAGTGTTTGTCGAGCCGGGGTGGAGGAGTGGGAGGAGCCCCTCCACCTCGGCTCGCTCGCGACAACCTACCCCACTTTCTCCCACAATGCAACTCTATTTGCACATTTTTTCCCACAACCCCTGCTCGAAGACCGTCGAACCGGCCGAAAAGCCCGGCCAGACGGCGAGTCCCGAGATGGCGGGCCCTGCCCTTGCCGGTCCCAAATCGTGCAATCGGCCCTGCAAACCGGCTTGTTGCATCCCCCCTTGCGGATACGATCGTCCGATGAGCACCGGTACCGGCCTGACGGCCACCCGCACCGCCTCGACTCCAGGCCACCCCCATCCCAAGCGCCCAGGCCCGGCCGCCCCGACCGCCTCGCTGGCCCTGATCGCCCTGCTGATGGCCGTGCTCGCGATCGCCGTCGTGACCGCGACCGGCTGCGGCTCGAGCTCCTCGACCGGCACCTCTGCCGACCCGGCTTCGGTCGTGCCCGCCTCGGCGCCCGTCTACGTGGGCGCCGTCGTCAGACCTCAAGGCGCCCCGCAGGCCGAAGCCGAAGCGGCCGGCCTAAAGCTGACCAACCAGAAAGACCCTTACAAGCGCCTCACAAGCATCCTGCGGACGCCCGGCTCCCCCGCCGTCGACTACAGCCGCGACGTCGCCCCCTGGCTGGGGCCGAACGCCGGCCTGTTCGTGACCTCCCTTGGCTCCTCCGCCGCGATCGCCGAACTCTTGACCCAGGCCCTGACGGGCGGCTCCTCAGGCCTGAAGTGGCCCTTCGGTTCGGCCACGCCGGGCACCGGGGCCGCGATCCAGGGCGCGATCGTGCTCGATACGAGCGACCTGTCGGCTGCCAAGACGTTCGTCTCCGAAGCCGCCGCCCGCGCGCACGCGCACAGCGCCGCCTTCAGAGGCGTCTCCTACCAGGCCACCCCCGGCGGGGAAGCCTTCGCGGTCGTCGGCCGCTTCGTCGTGCTCGGCACCGAGCCGGCGCTCCACGCGGTCATCGAAACCGAGCAGCACGCACCCTCCCTGAAGGCCGACCCCACCTACGCCCACCTTCAATCTTTCGCTCCCACCACGGCCTTGGCCCACGCCTACGAGAATCCGTCCGCGCCCGGCGCCCGCGCCACGGCCGCCAACTCCTCCTCCCAACTGCCAGCCCTGCTGCGAACGCTCGGCGGCGATCGCCCGGTCAACGTCTCGCTCGTGCCCTCCGCCAGCTCGCTCGCACTCGACGCCGACGCCGCCCTGCCCGCCACCGCCACCGCCACCGGCACCGGCACGACGGGCGCCAAGGGCACCGCCCGGGCGCACGGCCCAGGCGCGGGCGGGCTGATCGAAGCCGCCGCCACCGGCAGCCAAGCCTTCGGCGAACTGCCCGGCGAATCGTGGCTGGCGGCCGGCTTCGGCAACGTGGCCGGCACGGCCGGCGGGAGCCTGGCCGGCGTCCACGGTCTGCTCTCGCTGTTCGGCTCGCTCGGCTCTTCAGGCGCCGGCGAAGGCGTCACGGCCCCCTCGACCCAGGCCACCTTCAGCGTCAAGGGACTACTGGAAGGGCTCGCGGCGCCGCTCGACGCGATGACCTCGAACACAGCCCAGGCGCGCCGGGACTTCACGAGCTGGATGGGCGAAGCCGGCGTGTTCGCCAGCGGCACCGCGGCCTTGGAACTGAAGGGCGGCGTGGTGATCGACTCGACCGACCCCAACGCCTCCCGTGCGGCCGTCGCCAAGCTGGGCGCCGCCCTGCGCAAGGACGGCGCCGAAACCACGCCCGCGAGCCTGCCCGAAACCGAAGCCGCGATCGAAGCCAAAGTCAGCGGCCTGCCCCTGACGCTCGTAATCGCCGACGGCCAAAGCTCGAGTGGCCAGGCCAAGTTCGTGATCGGCCTCGGGGCGGCCTCGGTCCAGGCGGCGCTCGCGCCCCCCAGCCCGCTGTCGGGCTCGTCTCTCTACAGCTCCGCCCAGAGCGCGCTCGGCGAAGGGATCGCGCCCAGCATCTCCGTCGACTTCACGACCTTCGTGAGCCTCCTCGAAGGCGTCGGCCTCTCCGAAGACCCCACGATCGGCCCGGCCCTGCCTTACCTGCGCGCCTCGACGACGCTCTCGGGCGGCGGCCGTAGCCTCGGCGAAGGCGCCCAGCGACTGCGGCTCGTGCTCGGCCTGGCGCCCGGCTCCTGACGCTGGCGCCCCGACTCCTCGATGCCCGGCACCAATCCGTCGGCGTCTGACTCCAAAGCTCGAGGCCGAGCAGGCTCCTGAAGTTAAAGGCCGAGAAAGTTGTTTACTAATTTCTCGCCAACGTACGCTTATGTATACACGACGTTGATACGATCGCTATCGGCAACGCAAAAAGAGAACCAACATTCTGCGGCGGCTTTAGGTTGCTGTCATACCAATGTAGCTATGCCCGCGCCGGCTCGGGCTCGCGCGGCGGTGTTTCGCGCGCGGGGGCCTGACGGTTCTCGGTCTCGATGATCACCCGACAGGGCCTCTTGCTGAGCAGATAGGCCGCCGTCGGCCCGATCCGCTGCTCGCCGGCGGGCGCGTGCAACGTCGACCAGTAGATCACGTCCGAGTCGACCCGCTTCGCTTCCTCGACCAGTGCCGCGCCGGGATTGCGGGTCCTGATCAGGCCCGTATGGATCTTGATGCCCGCGCGCCTGGCCTTGATCCTGGCGCTCTCCAGGACCGACCTGCCCTGGGCCTCCTCCTCCTCCAGGCCCGAGTCCAGCGACAGCTGACTGGGCACAGGCAGCACGAAGATCGCATAGACGACCCCGTCTTCGCCGATCAGCTTGGCGGCGCTCGACAGGGCCTGGGCGGAGACGTCGGAGCCGAAGATCGGCACCAGCGCTGTGCGATAGCCCAGCGCCTGGAAGTCGGCGGGACGCTCCTCTCGCTCGATCCGGTAGTGCTTGAAAGGGTTCAGGCCCTGGCGGCGGCGGTAGTAGAAGTAGCCAGCCATCCCGAAGATCATCCAGGGGATGCCGACGTAGCGAGCCTCTGTGTGCAGCACGGTGACCGCGACCCAGGCGGCGGCCGTGCCGACGCCGCCGATGACGGCGGCCATCGGGATCGTGTGGCCCCTGACGCGCACGCCCCACGGACTCGTGTAAGGGCGCTCACGGTCCGGGTCTTTGACACGCAACGCCACGATCGCCGCGTGGGCGATCGTGAACGAGAGCATCGCTCCGAACGAGTACAGGTTGCCCAGCAATTCCGTGTTCCCGTACAGGATCAGCGCGGCCGCGAACAGCGAAAAGAAGACGAGCGTGAACCAAGGGGTCCGGTAGCGCGGATGCAGTTGCGAGAACAGCCTCGGCAGCTGGCGATGCTCGGACAGCGACCAGGACAGCCTCGAGATGCCGATCATGCCAGCGTTCGTGGCGATGAACAGGATCGTGGCGGCCAGGATGCCGACGTAGTATTCGGACAGCTTCAGGACCGTGCCGTGCAGTCCCAGCCTCGAGATCACGCCCAGGATCGGGTCGTTTTCGAAGAAGTGCCCCAGCGCGGTCGCATAGCCCGGCGAGCTGAAGGTCTGTTTCAGCTCCGGGCTGTAGCCGACACCGTGATGCACGACCGGCAGCGCCGACAGCGCCACGACCGAGATGCCCGCGTACACGCCGAGCACCGCCAGCACGACCAGGTTGACGGCCTTGGGCACCTGCACGCCCGGGTCCTTGGCCTCCTCGGCCATGTTGGCGACCGTCTCGATACCGGTATACGCCAGCATCGCCAGCGACAGCGCGAAAACCAGTTCGCGCCAGGTCGGCGCAATCCCGAGATGGATCTGATCGACCAGCAGCGACGGGTTGAGCACCAGCACCGCACCCACCCCGACGAGCAGGATCTGGGTGGACAGGTCGGTCATGGCGAGCACGAAGTTGAGCTTGGCCGACTCCCCGAGACCCCTTATGTTCAGAGCCACGAGCGCACCCAGCACGATCAGGCCGACGACGATGTCGTCGGGGTTGTGCTTGAGCCCGTGCAGGCCCGGGAAGGCGCTCAGATAGTGAGGAACGAAGAACGCGGAGATCGCGATCGTCAGGATGTAGTCCAGGCTGAGCGCCCAGCCGGCGAAGAACGAGACGACGTCGTTGAAGGCGTGTCTCGCGAACGACGACGACCCCCCGGCTTCCGGGAACATCGACGCGCCCTCGGCATACGTTTTGGCGGTCAGCGCGAACAGGCCGCCGGCGAACAGGAACACCAGCGGCGTAAGGCCAAGCGCGTGCGCGGCAACCAACCCGAGCGCGTAATAGATCGACGAGCCGACGTTGCCATACGCGGTCGCGAACAGTCCCGGGACGCCGACCGACCGGCGCAAGCCATGCTCTCTGAGGCGGGCCATTCAGCGCAGCGTATAAGGGCCTATCTCGGTAGGCCTGCACGTCTGGATTCGTCCAACGGCCTTCGCGGGCCGAATGCAAAATCCCATTCATAAGCCCAACCAGAGCAGGAACGCGACATATGATCCCGACGACCCGGGCCTCTCCGACCTCCCGGCCAGATCTCAGATGGAACAGACATCGCGCCGCGGAAACTACGACTCGGGTGAGGACTTCGTCCTCGAATATGGCGAGCTCCGGTTCACGTTCAACGAAGAGGACTTCGCCGAGCGCTGCGAGCAGGCCGCCCTGCGGCTCGGCTTCGTCGGCGGACGCCTTGGCGAGGACGAGCTCGAAGACCTCGTGAACCTCGCCGTCAACGGCGAGGTCTACGACCCTGCCTCGGCCCTCGGCGAGCACGTCAACGACTGCTGGCCCGAGCTGGTCGGTCCGGCGGAGCGCTCCCTGGTCCACTGGCTGCGCAGGCTCGTGTTCAGAGGCGCCTGGCTCGACCAGCGCGTCAACGAGGGCGAGCTAGGAGTCGCCTTCGACGAGCTGACCGGCAGCTTCACCTACGTCCAGAACATCGATCCCCGTTCGCCGAGCGCCGGCGAACCGATCGAACTCGCGCGCGAGCCTTCATGGGGCCGCGTCGCCTACAACCGACGCTAGCGGGTCGCTGTGGACTACGCTGGCCGATCTTCGATCTTCGGATTCAAGGAACAGCGCTGGGGGCGGTCTCGGGGGAGATGGACCAGACCAAAAGCCGGGTTAAGAAAACCCACCGCACCCTTTTGTCACTTTTCCTAAAGTAACAAGTCTTTACAATTGGAGGGGTAGAAAACCTTAAGGCCTGGTTTTTCGTGGGTCGCTACTAGCCGTGAGCCAGGGCGTTGGCCCTGGCCTTTGCGATCGCCGCCGCGCCCTCCTCGCCGACGAGCAGCTCGGCGCGCAGCGTTCCGGAGGCGGCCAGGTCCAGCGGGGGCGGGGGCGCGCCCTCAACCGTGCCCTCGGCCGCGACCGCCAAGGCCGGGTCGAGCGCGATCACCGTCGTCTCGCCACCGAACGGCTTCGAGGCGGTCGCCAGGATCGTCAGCGAGCCGCCGTCGCGCAGGTTGCGGGCGGCCGCGAGCACCTTGCGGGCGGCGTGCGGGTGCAGGCCATCCAAACTGTCGATGACCACGAGCGCGTCTCCTCCCCGCGCCGCGGCGCGCTTGGCGGTGTCGAGCGCCCGTTCGACCGCCTGACCCTGAGCGTCCGCGGCGGCCGCGAAGGTCAGCGCGACGGCCGGAGCCGTTTGGCCTTCGCCCCACTCGGCGATCTCCTCCGGCCTCACGCCCGCCAGGATGAGCGTCGCCTCCAGATCCTCTCTGCCGGCGAGCACCCCGAGGAGGCGTTTGGCGAGCTCCGTCTTGCCGGCCCGCGCCGAGCCGACGATCACCGCGCGCGAACCCTTACCGAACGGGGTCAGCCACTCGACCGCCTCGAGTGTCGTGTCGCCGCCGTCGAGCGCCAGGCGCTCGCTCGGATAGGAGACGGGGCGCTCGTCGTAGTGCGGCCCCTCCGCGACCTCGCCCGCCGGCGCACCGTTGATCTCCTCGACCCTGACCAGCGAAGGGTGACGCTCTGAACGTCGTGCCGCGCGCAGCGGCCCCGACACCCGATCGCCCGTCACCAGCTCGCAGCGCCTGACCTGGGCGGCTGAGATGTAGACATCGTCGTCGGAGGCGTCCGGCGGGTTCACCCTCAGGAAGGCCGAGCCGTTGCCCAACAGCTCGATGACGCCCTCCACCCTCACATCCTCCCTGGCCGGCTTGGCTTCGCTCGCCGCCGAGCGACCCGCGCCCGCGGCACCTCTCGCCGAGCGGCCCGCCCCCGCGCCACCTCTCGCCGGCGCAGCCGGACCCGTCGCGGAGTCATCCTCTCCCTCCTCGTCCTGGTCCTTAGAGCCGCCCGAAGTCGTCGCGCGCCGCGAGCGCCGCGCGCGCGGGGCGCGGCGCCGGCGCGTCCCGCCGGGCGCCTCGCCCTCCGCGCCCTCCACGCCCTCATCCGCACCATCGCCCGCGCCGGAGCCTCCCGGGCCGCCCAGGATCGCGTCGATCAGGTCGGCCTTGCGCAGCCTCCTGAAGCCCTCGAGGCCGACCTGGTCGGCGATAGCGTGCAAATCGGCCAGCGGGCTGGCCTCCAACTCGGAGCGGTCGAACACTGGCATGGTCTTTGCTGTCTCCCTCTGGTAGGTCTCGTTGGGCGGTTGGCGCCCGGTCGCGTTGGTGACAGCGACCGGCACCCGATTTCCGAGAACCATACACACAGCCCCGGCCGATCAGCCGAGCCGGGCCGAGCCGGGATTGCGGCCGACCGCTGGGCGGGCGAGCGCTGGGCGGGCGCCTACCGTGGCGCCTACCGGGCTCAGCCGATCGAGGGCTCGTGACGCAGCCCGTCGGCGAGCGCCAGGCCCCGGTCGGGCGCCAGCTCGCCGGAGAGCGCGCCGCGCACCACCAGGAAGTCGGCGGCGGCGGCGACATCGTGGACCCTGAAGATGTGGGCGCCTCTCTCGACGCCGTGTCCGAGCGCCGCCAGCGTGCCCGCCAAACGCTCGCGAGGAGGCCTGTCGGTGAGCGCGCCGATGAAGTCCTTCCTCGAGATCGCCATCAGGATCGGCCGCCCCAGCTCGTGAAGACCTTCGAGATCGGAGAGCAACTCGATCGTCTGGCTCGGCGTCTTGGCGAAGTCGGGTCCCGGATCGACGATCAGCTGCTCGAACGAGACTCCTTCGCCAAGCGCCAAATCGATGCGGTCCTCGAGGAAGGCGAAGACCTCGGCGCTGACATCTCCGTACAGATCCGGGTCCTGCAGCCGCTGCTTGGGCGCGGCCACGGTATGCATCAGGACGAGCGCCGCCCCGGTCTCGCCACAGACCGATGCCAGCTCGGGGTCGCGCAGGCCAGACACGTCGTTGACGATCCTCGCGCCGGCCGCTATCGCGGCCCTCGCGACCGCCGGCTTGTAGGTGTCGACCGACACGATCACATCCAGCTCTCTGACGATCCATCCGATCAGCGGAACCACCCTTTCGATCTCCTCCTCGGCACCAATCCCGGGCGTATCCGTGCGCGCCGACTCGCCGCCGACGTCGAGGATGTCGGCGCCCGCGGCCGCCAGCCCCCTCGCCAGCTCCCTCTGACGCTCGAGGCCGGTCGAAACGCCGGCGTCGCTGAACGAGTCCGGCGACGCGTTGACGACGCCCATCAGGAGAGGCCGCTCGCCGAGGACCAGCTCACGGTCCCCGATCCGCAGGACTCGCGCGCGCGCGCGCGCCTCCGTTTGCGTAGACGAACTAGAGCGGGGCCGGCTCACCGGGAGCGATCCCCTCAAGCTCGGCCTCGACCGCGAACCTGGCGACCTCGGACTCGGTGCGCTGCTCGCTCCAGCCCAGCTCCTTGGCCAGTACGTCGGCGACCAGCGCGACCGGCAGCTCGCGGGCAGCCAGCAGCCCGAGCCGGGTGCGCCGCAAGAGAACATCGCCGACGCTGAGGGCCTGCTCGCGGCGGGCGGCCAGTACGACCTCGGCCAGGAGGTCGGGCAGACCGGCGACCAGCGGCTGGGCCAGCTCGGGGTGGGCGGGACTGTCTTTCCCCGCCAACGCCAAGACCTCGCGGGCCGCGTATCCGTAGCGTCCGGCCAACGCGTCGTAAGACTCTGACGGCACGCCCTCTACGCGCGGCAGATCGGCCGGGTCGATCGCCTGGCCGAGCGGAATCTCATGAGTGCGGCAGGGCGCCTCTCGCGCATCGCGCTCGACCAACCGGTCGACCGTCAGCTTGGCCATCCTGCGCCAGGTCGTCAGCTTGCCGCCGGTGATCGTGACCATGCCCGAAGCGGCCTCATACAACTCGGCCTTCCTAGAGATGTCGACCGACTTCTTGGCGTCGCCGGTAGAGATCAGAGGCCGCACGCCGGCATATGCGCCGACCAAATCACACGGCCCGAAACCGGTCCCGAAGAACTCGTTGGTCGCGCTCAGCAGGTACTCGATGTCATCGGCCGACGGTCTGATGTGGTCCAGTTCGCCTTCGTAGTCGCGGTCGGTCGTGCCGATCAGGGTGCGCCCGAGCCACGGCAACGCGAAGATCGAGCGCCCCTCCCCCGCCGGCACGATCGCGCCGCCGATCAGCGGCAGGTCCTCGCGGCGCAGGATCAGGTGGGTGCCGCGGCTGGGCTTGATGACCGGGACCCGATCGCCCGGGTCGCCGGCCGGCTCGCCACCACGTGCGGCCAGCGAAGGCTCGGCTCCCGCCTCGGCGCCCACCGCCGGCTCCCCGGCAGCCCCGGCGCCCGCGGAAGGTTCGGCAGCCAGGCGGTCGGCCCAGACGCCGGTCGCGTTGACGACGTGGCCGGCCTCGATCTCGAACTCGGCTCCGGTCTCGATGTCGCGCGCGCGCACGCCACGGGCGCGGCCGTCGCGTTCGAGCAGGCCGAGGGCCTCGATCCGGTTGGCGCACACCGCGCCGAAGCGCTCGGCCTCGCCGAGGACGGTCAAGACGAGGCGCACGTCGTCGGTCTGGCAGTCGTAGAACAGATAGCCGCCGGTCGGTTCGCGCGCCCGCAAAGCAGGCAGTAGATCCAAAACCTCCTCGCCTGAGATCATCCGGTGGCGCTCCGGGCTCCAGGACTCGGCTCTGCGACGGCGGTCCCGCTCGACCGACATCACGTCGTACAGGTTCAGCCCCATACCCATCAGTCGTTCCGGCCTGACGCCGTCGAAGGCGGGCACGACCAAAGGCAGCGGATGGACCAGATGGGGCGCCAAAGCGACCATCAGCTGGCGCTCGAGCAAAGCCTCGCGCACGAGGCCTAGATCGAAGTTCTGGAGGTAACGAAGCCCGCCGTGCACGAGCTTGCTGGAGCGGCTGGAGGTCCCCGAGGCGTAGTCGGCGCGCTCGATCAGGGCCACACTGTAACCCCTGGTCGCGGCGTCCAGGGCGACCCCGGCGCCGGTGATGCCGCCGCCGACGACGACCACGTCGAACTCGTCCTCGGCCAGAGCGGCGACTGCCTGCGCGCGCGCGATCACGAGCGCAGTGTCGCAGACCGCGAACCCCCTAAAGCTGGGCCAGCTCGGCGGCGATTTCGGAGACGGCCGACTTGGCGTCGCCGAACAGCATCGAGGTCTTCGGGTCGAAGTACAGCTCGTTCTCGATACCCGCGAAACCGGGATTCATGGAGCGCTTGATCACGATCACGGACCTCGAGTCGGAGACCTCGAGGATCGGCATCCCGTAGATCGGCGAGCTCGGCGTGTTCTTGGCGGCCGGGTTGGTCACGTCGTTGGCGCCGATCACCAAGGACACGTCGGTGCGCTGGAACTCGGGGTTGGCGTCGTCCATCTCCTTGAGCTGGTCGTACGGCACGTCGGCCTCGGCCAGGAGCACGTTCATATGGCCTGGCATGCGCCCGGCGACGGGATGGATCGCGTAGTTGACTTCGACACCTCGCGCCTCCAGCTCCTTGGTCAGCTCGGCGACCGCGTGCTGGGCCTGGGCGACCGCCATGCCGTAGCCCGGGACGATCACGACCCTGCTCGCGTAGGCCAGCTGGATCGCCGCGTCGGCGGCGCTCGTCGATTTGACGGTGCCGGCGTGCTCACCGGCACCTTCGGCGCCCTCGACGGCCCCGCCGCCGCCGAAGCCGCCGGCGACGATCGCCGGGATCGACCTGTTCATGGCTGTAGCCATCAGGTTCGTCAGGATCGTGCCCGACGCGCCCACGATCATGCCGGCGACGATCAGAGCCGGGTTGTTCAAAGCCATGCCGGTGGCCGCGGCCGACAGACCCGTGAAGGCGTTCAGCAAGGAGATCACGACCGGCATGTCGGCGCCGCCGATCGGCAGGACGACCGCGTTGCCGAGCAGAGCGGCGACGATCAGCATGCCGATGAACAGCAGTTCGGAGTGGGCGCCCGCGATCAGATAGACGCCGGCCGCCAGAGCCAAGACGAGCAGCACCAGGTTGACGGCCTGCTGGGCCGAGCCGAAGGAGATCGGCCGGCCGGGAATTATTTCTTGGAGCTTGCCGAACGCGATGTTCGAGCCCCAGAAGGAGACCGAGCCGACGATCGCGGCGAACACCGAGAAGATCGCGACATACGTCGGCAGGGCGCCGGTGTGGACGATCGAGTGTTCGATGAACGGCCCGGCTCCGAAGGTGGGCGAGCCGTTGGTCGAGCCGTCACCGCGAAGCAATGGTGCGGTTTCGACGGTCCTGAACACGGTGTGCGACCCGTAGGTGGAGCCGTGGTGGCGGAACTCGACCCACGAGATCAAAGCGACCGCGCCGCCGCCGACCCCGTTGAAGAGGGCCACCATCTGCGGCATCGCGGTCATCTTGACCTGCCTGGCCGCGGGCACCCCGACGGCCACACCGAGCGCGATGCCGAGCGCGATCAGACCCCAGTTGCCCTCGTCCGGGATCAGGAGCGTCGCGACCACGGCGATCGCCATGCCGACAGCCGCCGTGCGGTTGCCCTTCACGGCCGTCGTCGGCCCGGCCAGCCCCCTGAGACCCTGGATGAACAGGGCGAACGCGACTATGTACAGGACATAGATGAAGGATTCGCTCTGCAAGAACGAGGTCGCGAGCGGCGCTGTGAAGATCACGAGGCCGCTCCCTGGCCGGGGCCCGCATCGCCGCCGCCGCCTTTGCCGCCGGAGCCAGAGCCGCTGGCGCCACTGGAGCCGCCGGCGCCACTGGAACCGCCGGCGCTGCCGGGCGCCGCGTCATCGGCCTTGGCCGGCTTGGGCTTGGACTTGAACATCTCGAGCATGCGGTCGGTGACCAGGAAGCCGCCGACGATGTTGATCGTGCCGAACGCGACCGCGATCACGAGCAAGGCCTTGCTGAACGCGTCGAGGTCGCCGAGCCCGAACAGGATCAAGCCGCCGAGCAAAACGATCCCGTGGATCGCGTTGGTGCCGGACATCAAAGGCGTATGCAAAGTGTTCGGGACCTTCGAGATCACGACGAAGCCGATGAAACCGGCGAGCACGAGGATCGCGAGGTTGTTGGTCAAGGTGCTGGCGAGGATCATGGCCGGCCATCCCCTTCGGGCGCTCGATCGGCGGACGCCTGGCCCGCGGGCGTCTGACCCGCTGGCGTCTGGCCCGCGCCGGCCGCCTCGACTGCCGCTTTGGCGCCCGGATGGACGATCTCGCCGTCCCTGACGATGCACGCGCCGGCGACGATCTCGTCGTCGAAGTCGAGCTTCAGCTCGACATCGCCCTCGCCGCCCTTGCCCTCGGCGGCGGCCTCCTTGGGCCCGACGAGCAGCTCCAACAACGCGAGCACGTTGCGGGCGAACAGCTGCGAGGAGTGCTCGGGCATCCGGGCGGCCAAATTCAGGGGCGCGACGATCTTGACGTCGTGCTCGACGACGGTCTGGCCGGGCTCGCTGCACTCGCAGTTGCCGCCCGACTCGCCGGCCAGGTCGACGACCACGGACCCGGCCTTCATGCTTTCGACGGCAGCCTGCGTGACCAGCTTGGGCGCCGGGCGGCCGGGCACGAGCGCCGTGGTGATGACGACGTCGAAGCCGGCGATCGCTTCGGTCAACTTCTGCTGCTGGGCCGCGCGCTCCTCAGCCGTCAGCTCGCGCGCGTAGCCGCCCTCGCCGCTGGCCTCCAGACCCAGGTCTAGCCACTGGGCGCCAAGCGACTGGACCTGCTCCGCCACCTCCGGCCGCACGTCGTAGCCGGTCGTGCGCGCGCCGAGGCGCTTGGCGGTCGCGAGCGCCTGCAGGCCGGCGACACCGGCGCCGAGCACGAGCACCTTGGCCGGCGGGATCGTGCCGGCCGCGGTCATCAGCATCGGGTAGAACCTGCCCATCTGCTCGGCTCCGAGCAAAGCCGCCTCATAACCGGCGACATTGGCCTGGGAAGAGAGGGCATCCATCGACTGGGCCCTCGAGATCCTGGGGATCGCCTCCATGGCGAACGCCGTGGCGCCCGCCTCGGCCAGGGCCCTGGTCGTCTGGGGGCTGGTCAGCGGCGCCAGGAAACCGACGAGAATCGAGCCGGCGCCGAGAGCCCTGACTTCTTCGGGGGTCGGCGGGGCGATCTTGACGACCACCTCGCAGCCCCAGATCTCGGGCGCTGAGCCCGTCAGGCTCGCGCCCGCCTCTGCGAAAGCCGAGTCCGGCAGCAGCGCTCCCGCCCCCGCGCCGCTCTGCACGAGAACCTCGAGGCCTTTGCCCTTGAGCTTGCCGACCACCTCGGGCACGAGCCCTACGCGATGCTCGCCCGGGGCGGTCTCAGTCGGTACTCCGATCCGCATGTGAAGTCCGAGAACGTACCCGATCGGTCCGACGCCGGGCACGCCGACCTGCATCGTGGTGGCTACAGGCAGTGTGCGCAAGGCGCCACGACCGTGCGCTTGCAGGCTCCGAGACGGCCGCAGCCATGCCAAGATGAAGCGTCGTGACCGTCAACCTGACCAGGATCTACACCAAGCTCGGGGACTCCGGCGAGACCCATCTCGGGGACATGAGCCGTGTCTCCAAGCTCGACGCCAGAGTCGAGGCATACGGGACAGTAGATGAGCTGAACTCAACGCTAGGGTTGGCGCTCGTCGCACCGGGAATGCCCGAACGCGTCGCCGCTTGGCTGGGACGCGTCCAGAACGATCTGCTCGACCTGGGCGCCGACCTGTCGGTGCCAGGGCCGCCGCCGCCGCCGCCAGACAGCGCCGATGGCGAGGAGCGTCCGGGCGCCGATCGCGAGAAGGGTCGTGAGGCCGAGTCCTCGACTGAGTCCGGGGAACGACCGAGACTGAGGGTGACCGACAAGTACACCGCGTGGCTGGAGGCGGTCTGCGACGAGGTCAACGCCGAGCTGCCGCCTCTGCGGTCGTTCGTGATCCCGGGCGGCACCCCGGCCAGCGCGCAGCTGCACGTCTGCCGGACGGTCTGCAGGCGCGCCGAGCGCCGCGCGATCGCGGTCGGCCCCGAGGGCAACCGTGAGGTCGTGCGCTACCTGAACCGGCTCTCAGACATGCTGTTCATCCTTGCCAGGGCCGTCAACCGAAGCCCGGCCGAGGGCGAGCCGCTGTGGGATCCCGGGGCGCACGGCGCGGGCGGGGCTGGTTAGGGCGAGCGATGCGCGCCCGGCGGGCGGGCCTGCGCGGTGCGTACCCAGGCCAGCGCCAGGGCGGCACAGAACGTGCCGAGCAGATAGCCGCCGAGCACGTCGCTGGGCAGGTGCCAGGCAAGCATCACGAGCGAGAAGCCGACGGCCGCCATGAACAGGAGGCCAAACGCGGCGACGGCCGGGCGCACGCGTTCGGGCACGACGAGCACCGCGCACAGCACCAGGACGGTCGCGGCGGTCGCGTGGCCGCTGGGCCACGAGGCGGCGCCGACGGACGTGTCTCCGACAGAGGCGTGGGGATGGGCCAGCAGCGGCTTCAGCACCTCGGCGATCGCCGGCGCGCAGGCCAGCGCGAGCGCGACCGCCAGGGCCAGTTGGGGACCCCGGCGCCGCAGCGCGACCACGACGAGCACGATCGCCCATGCGGTGTATGCGATCGGTTCGAGCAGGGCCAGCAGCGCTCTGGCGATCTCGTCCAACCGCGGCCCGCCGAGCAAGGTGAAGCGGTAGAGGGCGACGGCGTCCTTGTAGTGCGTTGCGGGCACGAGCGCCGCCACGACCCAGGTCAGCGCGAGCGCGGCCAGGCACAGCCCGGCGACGCACAGCGGGCCGGCTGCGCCCGGCCGGCCCCTACCACCTCGCCGTTCGTGGGCGCCGGCGGCCGACAAGTAGACGGTTGACATGCTCTGACCAGGTTAGAGCGCTCCGTAAAGGCGGGCTGAAGAACCACATCAAGCCCATCGTCCGGCAACGATACGGTTTGTCTTATGAGGCCAAAGAAGCTGCTCGCGCGGATTGCGCGTGGGACTGTTGTCAATGTCTCCTTCACCGACATGCAGAACCTGGTCGAAGGCATGGGCTTCGAGTTGAAGCGCGTAAATGGGAGCCACCATCTCTTTGTTCATCCCGACGTGCCAACTCCGGTCAACCTCCAGAGCGTGCACGGCCAAGCCAAGCCGTACCAGGTGCGCCAGGTCGTGCGGCTGATCGAGCGCTACGCTTTGAGACTGGAGGGCGACGAATGAGCGACTACCACATCAACGTGTTCTACAGCGACGAGGACGGCGGCTACATCGCGGATGTGCCCGATCTGGAGTCGTGCTCGGCATTTGGCGCAACGCCGGAGGAAGCGCTGGCAGAGATGGAGCGCGCCAAGGAGGCCTGGCTGGCCGCGGCGCGAGATGCCGGCAAGCCTATTCCCGAGCCGCGTTATCGACCGGCGATATACGCGTAAGCACACGATTGGCGGCAGGCGGACAGCCCGCCGTGCGTGCCACCTCAAGGCCCGACCGGGAAGACCTTGCCCGCGAGCGCGAGCAGCGCCTGCGCCGTCACCCAGACGGGTGTCTGGGCGCTGGTCCGGGAGTAACGCACGGCGCCATCCGATTCCACGAGGCTTTCGAGGTAGCCGACCGGCGAGCGGCTGCCGCGGCGGCGGACCTTCGCCGGGTTATCGCCGGCGGCGATCAGGCCCTGGACGGCCCAGGCCGTGGACTGGGCGTTGGACTGGCCGCCGTACTGCTGGGGCAGGCCGCCATCCGGGTTCTGAGAGCGGACGATGTAGTCGGCGCCGGCACCGAGCGCGCCGCGATTGCGGGCCCCCGCGTCGGCGAGCGCCTGTAGCGCTACGCCGGTGTCGTCGACGTCGCTGGGCGAGCCGCCGGCGCCGAACGAGAAGCCACCGTCGGTATTCTGCTGGCGCTCGATCCAGCCAGCGGCTTCGCGAACTGGCCGGAAGGCGGGCGAGTGGCCGGCGGCGCGCAGGGCGAAGACGGCGAAGGCGGTCAGGTTGACCTGGTCCTGAAAGGAGCCGTCGCGCGCACGCGCGCGCAGCACCTCGCCGATGAGGTTGTGCCCTGGGAACGAGTATGGAGAGGCCCCGCAAGCGCGCACGGCGAGGACCGTGCGCTCGGCGTCGCCGAGACCGCTCAGCGTGGATGCGCCCGAGCGCAGCGAGTCGAGCACCGAACGGCCGCCCCTGCGCACGCCCGCCGGGTCGCGGCCGGCGGCCGCCAGGCCCATCGCCGCCCACGCCGTGTACAGCTCGCTCGAGCCTCCGCCGCGCCCGGCGCCGTAACCGCCGTCCGAGTTCTGGGCCGAGACCAGGTAGGAGAGCTCGGGCGACAGCGAGGCGGCCCTGGCGGCGGCAGGCCGCGGCGCGGCAACGTGGTGGGCCTTCGAGGCGGCGCGCGCAGGCGACCCCGGCAGGGCGAGCGCCGCACAGACGAGCACCACGATCGCGCAAACGGGCGCCGAGGGCCCAGACGCGAGCAGCCCCGGCCTCGACGATTCGGCCGTCGAAGACGGTCCGGCCGGCAAAGGCTCCCAGCGGACGGTCATGCGCGCGCGCGTGCGGCCCAGGAGCCGGGCCAGCTCGGGGCCGAACGCGAAGCCGAAGGCGAACGTGGCGAGCACGTCGGCGATGTCGTACGGCAGGGACGAGACGGAGATCACGAGGAAGGCGGCGGCAGTGTGGCTGGCGCCGATCGTCCACTCGTAGAGATTCATGATCTCCTTGGCGAACAGGGCCGCCAGGGCGCAGGCCAATGCGAGCGGGACCCTTGGCAGGCGCCGCCCGGTGAGCCTCCCGAGCGCCGCCCCCGCCAGGCCGACCAGCCCCCAGGCGACCATCTGCCACGGGGTATAAGGCCCCTGGCCGAGCATCGCGTTCGAGGCCAACATCCCGATCGCGCCGACCGTGAAGCCGGGGAGCGGGCCGAGCGAGTAGCCGACGACGAACGCGATCGCGGTGATCGGCTTGACGTCCGGCAGGGCCACGAACGCGTCGCGGCCGAGCGCCGCGACCGCCGACAGGGTCGCCACGACGGCGACCATCCTCGCGGACGGGCGCCTGCGCTCGTAAGCCAGCCAGCCGGCCACCAGGACCAAGCCGACGATCAGGAACGAGGCCAAGGGCCAGCTCATAGGGCAACCTCCAGGGCCGGGGCTCGCAGCAGCTCGAAGCCCTGCTCGGGCAGCAGGGCACCACCCGCCCCGCCGAGGATCCTGGCGATCTCGGTCGCGAAGTACCAGCCTCCGGCGAGCAGCTCCCGGGCTGGGCCGTCGGCGATGACGCGGCCGTCCGCGAGCAGGACGGCCCGGCGCGCACAGGCAGCCGCGAACTCGGGGTCGTGAGTCGCGACGATCACCGCCTGGCCGCCCTCCGCGCGCGCGCGCAGAGCGCGAGCCAACTCGGCCTTGGCCTCGCGGTCCATGCCCCGCGTGGGCTCGTCCAGGGCGAGCACCACCGGCGAACGATCGGCGATCGGGCCGGCCTCGCCGTCGCCCCCACCCGCGCCATCACCCCTGCCTTCGCCGTCGCCCCCGCCCACGCCCGCACCCACGCCCCCGCCCACGCCCACGCCCACGCCCGCGCCCGCGCCCGCGACGATCGCCAAGGCGAGGCGCTGGCGCTCGCCGCCAGAGAGATCGCGGGGATTGCGGTCGGCCATGCCGAGCAGCCCGACCGCGCGCAGCGCCTCTGGTCCGGCCTCATCGCGGACGCGCTCGTGGACGAAGTAGTCGCCAGGGTTCTGCAGCAGCAGCGCGACCCGACCGGCGCGCTCGACCTTGCCGCGCGTGGGCTCGAGCAGGCCGGCGGCGTGGCGCAGGAGCGTCGACTTGCCGGCGCCGTTGGCGCCCATCAGGGCGACCGTCTCGCCCGGCGCGAGCGTAAGATCGACGCCGCGCAGGATCGAAGGGCCGTCGCGGAGCTCGTGCCAGACGCCGCGCATGCGCAGCGCGGCCGGCGCCTTGCGGAATCGGTGGGGGCCGCGCGCGCGCGAGGGCCGGGGCGGGACTCCGGCGCCCCCAGCCGTCTCGGCATCTTCGGGGGCGCTGACAGGCTCGTCGCCCGACGCACGAGCGGCCGCCCCGGCGCCCCCGGCGGAGAGAGCTTCGTCGGGCAGCAGCCCGCGCGCGCGCAGCGCGCCGCGGGCCTGGCGCACACCGACAGGCGGCGGTTTCAGGCCGGCGAGCGCGAACAGCTTGGCGCCAGGGGTCTGCAACGCCGGCGACTCCTCGGCGGCCCAGGCCAAGAACGAGGCCGGGTCGCCGTCGTGCGCGATGTGGCCGCCGCGCAGCGCGATCACCCGGTCGGCCGCGTACAGGCACCGCTCAAGACGGTGCTCGGCCAGCAGGACGGTCGTCTCCCACTCCTGGTTCAGGCGGCGCAGCAGGCCGATCAGCTCGTCGCCGGCGACCGGGTCGAGCTGGGATGTGGGCTCGTCGAGCAGGACGACGGACGGCCTGCCGGCGAGGGCTGCGCCGAGCGCGACCCGCTGCTGCTCGCCGCCGGACAGCTCGTGGACGGAGCGGTCGAGCAGCGAGTCGATGCCGAGCGCGAGCGAGACCTCCTCGACGCCGCGCGCGACCGCGCCGGGCGCGTGACCGCGGCTTTCGAGCGATAGAGAGAGCTCGGCACGTACGGAGCTGGTCACGAGCTGGGTCTCGGGGTCCTGGAACAGGGCGCCGGCGAAAGCCCCGAGCTGGGCTGGACCGTGAGCCCTGGTGTCGAGGCCCGCGAGCGTGACGGCGCCCGCGAAACTGCCGCCGTGGAAGTGCGGGACCAGGCCGCAGGCGGCCCGCAGCAGCGTCGACTTGCCATGGCCGGAGAGCCCCGCGAGCAGGCAGAACTCGCCGGGCTGGACCTCGAAACCGACGTCCTCGAGCGCGGGCGAATCGGCCCCGGGGTACCGGTAGGTGACGCCCTCGAAGGAGACGATCGCGCTCACGGCTCGATCCCCAAGCGGTCCGCGAACGGCAGCAGGATCGCGACACCGAGCGCAAAGCACAGCGTCACAGTGCCAGCCGTGACGGGCATTTCGACCAGCGGATAGGCCTGGAACCGAAACGAGCCCGCGAGCAGGCCAAGCACCGCGATCGCAACGACAGCGAGCCCGGAACAGGCGAACGCGAGATCGTGGCGTGAACAGGCGCCAGAGCGAGAGGCGGGGCGTGACGACGAAGGCTGGGCGAAGCCGCGCAGCTCCAGGGTCGCGGCCACGTCCATCGCGCGGTCAAGCGACCCGGCGACGACCGCGCCGAGCAGGGCCACGCGCGCGCGAGGGCCTGTGCGAGCGCCGCCCGGACGCGTGCGCTGGGCCTCGGCCAAACGCAGACCGTCGGCCGCCAGGAGCGGGATCATGCGGACGCAGAGCGACGCCGTCAGGGCCGAGCGAAAGGAGAGCCTGCGCAAACCCTTCAGGAGCTCGTCGGGATCGACGGACAGGCCGGCGAGGGTCGCGATCAGGATCAGGAGCCCGACCTTCAGGGCGACGACGAGCCCATAGACGAGCGCCTCGACGGTCAGATCGCCCTGGCCGAACGGGCCGAGGTCGCCGAGCCGGGCGAACACGGTCAGGCCATCGCGCGAGACCAACACGTTGACAAGGACGATCGGGATCGCCACGATCGCGGCGGTCCGCAGAGCCCGGCTGAGCTGGCGCCCGACGTCCGCGCCGAAGCCGGCGCCGAGCACGGCCGCGAGGAGCGCGAGCAGGGCGAGCGGGTGGAACAGTCCGAGCGCGGCGACCGTCAGGGCCAAGGCCCAGAAAGCGCCGACGCCCGCGCGGGCGGCGTGCAGGGGGCTCGCCAGGCGGCGGTAGAAGAACGAGGGGGCCCCGGCGAACACGCCGAGATCATCCTCCGGGGGCAGACGTCGAGGAGGACGCGGACACAGGCGTCGAAGAGGACGCGGGCACAGGCGTCGAAGAGGACACGGATGCGTGTGCCGACTTCGACGCGGACTCCGGGACGGGCAGCTCGGCCCCGCTCGGCGCCAGCGCGAGCGCGAAGCGGTCGTGCAGGCTGGCTCGGTCGAAGGCTTCGGCGGCCAGCTTTACGCCGGCTTCGTCGGTGCCGGTGACGACCCAGACCGGCGCTTCTTCGCCAGAGCGCGTGGCCGCGACCAGCCCCGAGCCGGCAGGCAGGGTGCGGGCGGCGGCGCCCTGTTCGTCGAGCACGGTCAGGGTCTTGCCGTCGGGCGAGAATCTCGCGTAGACGCCGCTGGAGCGCGGCCCAGACGCGATCGAGCGGACGGTCTTGACGCCGGCGATCACAGTCCAGGGGCCGACCAGGAGCCGCAGCGTTTCGGGCTCTTCGCCGGGCCCGATCCCGGCCTGGGGCGCGAGCACGCCGAGCGCGCGCAGCCTGGCGGCGACCGTGGTACACGGCGCGCTCGAGGCCGACACGCATTCGAGGCGCACCGGCCAGCGCTTGCCGCCGACGCCGTTCAGGAACGGCTCCGGGAACGAGCCGACGACCGCCGGCACGCTGTCGGTCTGGCTCCAGTCGTGCAGGTCCCACCAGACGTGGTCTCCGGGGCTCACGTCAGTCGCGGCCGCGCCCTGGGGCGCCTCGACGCCGTTGACGTAATAGAACCAGTCGCTCGGCCCTCCGCCCGAGATCCCGTCGACGCTCTGCACGAAGCCGCCGCCGTACTTGGTCGTGACGTTCGCGTTGCGCATCAGCAATCGCATGACCGTTTCCTGGCCCTTCGCTTCAGGCGCGCTCCAGGAGCGGACCGGCCGGGCGCCGAAGTCTCTGGTCACGTTCAGTTCGACCCCCGTCGGCGCGCTGCCGGCGCCCAGGCCGCAGCCGGCAAGCGCGAGGGCGAGGGCGAGGGCGGCCAGCATCGCCGCAATCGCACCAAGCCGTCTGCGTGGTCTACCGGACATCTCGCTGGAGCGCCGGATCAGAATGCCTACCGGACATAAAACACGATTCTCGACGTGCCGCGAGCGAGCGTCGTGTAGTTGCCCACGGCGTCGGTCGCCTTGACGTCGAGCACATACCTCCCGGGGAGAAGGGATCCAGGGAGTAGGTAGGAGAAGAGACCATTGTCAGACACCTTGAACGCGTTGCCGGCGCCACAGCGTGCGCGGACGAACCGGGTCGAGACGCCATCGAACGCATAACAGCGACCGCGGTACTCACGGCGCAGGGTGAGGCTGATTGAGGTGACGGCCGTGTGGGCGAGCACCTCACCCGACAGCACGCGCGGCGCACGGCCGCGCCTGTAGGCATGCCCGTCGATCACGCTCGTCGGCTTCGGGACGAGGGCGTACGGGCCTTTGTATGGGGCGCCTGTCGCTGTGCGACTCGCGGGCGTCGAGGTTGACGAGTTTGGTGAGGCGGCTACCCCACAGCCGGATTCCCCGCTGGCACGAACGCAGACGTTCACTGGAGCGGATGGAGCGTCCCCTGACCTGCTGGCGATGAGCGCATACGTTCCCGGCTGGGTCAGCGTGAGCGTCGCCACCCCGCTCCCGTTGGTCGTCGCGCTTGAGCCGCCGCCGGAAATAGTCACGCCCGTCTCGGGTTCGGGGGTGCCTTCGCCTTCTTCGGGATATGTGCCCGGTCGTGTATGAATCTTGTCGACCACAACGTTGAACGGCACGCCCGTGACCGCATCGGCCGGCACGCTGCTGAACACGAGCGGGAGCACTTGCGGTTCGTAGGTTTCGGACAGGTGATCGGCGGTCAGCAGCACTTCCTCGCCTTCGGCCAAGATGTCTTCACAAATTCCGCCGCCCCACTTGTCGTTAATCCACACGTCCCAAGTCGTTTTGGTCTGTTCGAAGATATGCGTCTCACCGAGGATGGTCTCTGTGAAATCACCTTTGCTGCCTTCCTCGTCTCCGTGATCCCAGTTCCCGCCGACGCCAAGATTGATGGCCGCATTGGCGCTGTCGGCGGGACATCCGCTCACGGGTTCTGGGTTTTCCAGCGTGACTGCCGTCTGGGGCAGCAGCGTCGAGGATTCTCCCACCACGCGCACCGTCACCGTCGGACCGGCTAGAGCCGCGGCGGTATGCAGGAAGACGGTGAACATAAGCGCAGCGACGAACGCAGCACAGACGAAGGACGCACGGGCGGCAAGCGCCAAAGACATACTTCTAGCTTTAGACATTGTGAGCCGACCCCTTTCCACGAGGGTTCTGTTTGGCTTGCGGTCGGAGGCAGGTCTCCTGGCTCCCGGGCCGACCAACCGCGCCTTCCCGATCGGCTCTGCGCCGATCAGTGGCCGCTCCTCGTCTTCGAGTCGCATGCGCTTGGCATCCCCGGTCACAGTGGCGGGTCCGCGCCGGAATCGCACCGGCTTCCCTGAACCACCGACCTATGGACGCGGTCATCCTACTCGATGGGCCGGTCCCCCTCGCGCGCGCGCGTGTGTCCCGCCTGCGAGCGATGCCGGTCGAACACGACGAGCCGGTCCCCCCGCGCGCGTGTCCCGCCCGCGAGCGATGCCGGCCTGACAGGCGCCGGCTCTGGCCTCAGACCCCGACGGTGGCCAGATCCGTGTCCAGATCGCCGAGCGCCGCCTTGGCGCCCTCGTCGAGCGCCGGCTTCTCGGTCAACAGCCTTCTGGCGTGCTCCAGATCGTCGGGCCTGCCGACGGTGAGGGCCGCGACGAGGCGATCCTCCTGCACGTACCAGTTCGTGAGCTTGCCCTCCTCAAAAGACCCCCTCACGATCTCCACGTCCCAGTCGCGCGCGGGCCCCACGTATTCGAGCTCGGCCCAATCGCCGAGGACCGAAAAGAAGTAGGGCACCACTTCGTACGGTTCGCCCTTGCCCAGCATGTCCAGGGCGACGGCCTTGCCGTGGTTGAAGGCCACGTCCCAGTGCTCGATCCTGATCGCACCGCCGTGCAGGACCGACTCGTACTCGCAGATGTCCCCGGCTGCGTACACGCCCGGGACCGACGTCCGCAGCCGCGACGAGCAGACCACCCCGCCGCGCTCGCCGATCTTTAGGCCCGCCCGCTGCGCCAAACCGACGTCAGGCATCACGCCCGCGCCGACCACGACCGCTTCGGCCGGCAGCTCCAAGCCCTGCCTCGTGATCACCTTCGCGACCCTGCCGTCGCCCTCGAAGCGCTCAAGCTCGTCCTCGCCATGGATCGTCACGCCGTGCCCTTCGAGCAGTCCCTGCACGAAGCGCCCGACCGTCCTACCGAAACCCCGTTCCAGGGTCGCCTCCTCCTGCATCACGATCGTGCACCTCTTGCCCATCATCGTCAGCGACGCCGCCACCTCGCAGCCGATGTAAGAGCCACCGATCAAGACGACCTCCTCGGCATCGGCCACGCCCTCCCTGATCGAGTCCGCGTTGCCCAACGTCCGCAGGTAGTAGATCCCCTCCAGGTCGCACCCGTCCACGTTCAGGCGCCTCACGTTCGCGCCCGTCGCGATCAGAGCCTTCCCGAACTCGATCTCCTCCTTGTTGGACAGCTTCGCCGTCCTGGACTCCAGGTCAAGGCCCGTCACGCTCGTCCTCGTCAACACCTCGATCCCCTGCTCCCCCCACCACGCGTTTTTCCTGAACAGCGGCTCCTCCCTGGTCTCCTCGCCCCTCAGGTAGCCCTTCGAGCAGTCCGGCCTGTTGTACGGCGCGTCCGGCTCCCTGCCGACGACCAGCACCGTCCCCTCGGCGCCTTCCTCCCGCAGCCACCTCGCACAATTCGCGCTCGCCAGGCCTCCCCCGATCAGCAGATACTCGACCTTGCGTGGCGCCATGGCCGCGTAATCTACGTGACGGCGGGCACCCGTAGCGTCAACGAGGACGCCGTGCCCAGCCACCCTGAGCCATTAGACCTACCAGCCTCGTCGGCAGGGTCGTCGTCGTGGTAGAGAGCCCATGCCTCGGACAGCGCCTCGACAAGCTCGTCAAGGGTGTCTCCAGAGGCGAACAGCCCAGGGCAACTGGGCACCTCGGCCCAAAAAGAGCCTTCCTCCTTGTGCACAAGCGCCTGTATCTCGATCTGGTCTGGCAACGTACGCAGCCTCGTTCGGATGCTCTTGACTTCCTCCATCATAGACCGGCCTCCTTCATGATCGTCCGGGTAAGCCGGGGGCCGTAGTCACGCCCCTTATGCATAGGCAACGTGATCGGTCGATGGCCGGGCTTCTTCATCTTCACCACGTGCTTTCCGCCTCGCGTCTCAGTCCATCCACGTTCTTCCAACAGCCGTTTCGCCGACTTCTGACTCAAGGGAGTCCGCCTGCTCATAGCCCCGGCGGATGCCGCACCGACCAGTGCGCCCAGGTCGGGATGTATGGCAGAACGCGCCACCGCGGCCCGTCTTCGCTTCGGTTCGGACCTTCGTCGGTCCCGTTGTGGCTCGTGTCCAACCTCAGGCCCGCGATCGTCACGAACACGTGCGGCGTAGGGACATCGGTCGCATAGATCGTGACCCACCGGCCCGGCCCTCGATCGCCCCAGTGCACGTAATCCTGGGCGACCGGATCCTCGTCGACGATTTCTCGCAGCGGCCGCACACCGGCCCGATACAGCACATAGTTGACCGTGCTCGAACAATCCTCTTCGCTGGCCCCCAACGGGTCCGGATGGCCGCCCGGACCGTAAGGCAGTTCCTGTAGCTCGTCGCCCGCCACCAGCATCGCCTGCGCAACCGCCGGCGCTCCCGCCGGGATCAACGCCACGTGGCCGTCGCCGGGGTCGAGCTTTGCGCGCGTCCCCTCGATGAACCGCACCGGCGTGTCCGTTTCGCTCGCCAGCCTCGTGTCCGCGCCTTCCAGTCCTTCGCCGTCTCCCCCGCCCAAGCCACTCCCCGCTTCACCCCACGACCCCGCCACTCCTGCCGAGACGGGCGGCTTGCTGTACTTCCTGGCCCAGCTTTCGACCTCGGCCACGTACCACCAGGCTTTGTTGTAGGCATAGATCGCCCTCCTGTAATTGCCAGGCGCACCCGAGGCGCGCAGGTAGTCGGCGGCGCCGTAGATCGCGTCTGCCGGACTCCAGCGATCTGGCGGGCCTTCGGTCCCGTCCGCCCGGACCCCGTACTCGGCCCAGGTAGACGCCAGGAACTGCATCGGCCCGCCCGCGCCAGCCGAGTTGACGGCGCCCTCCTTCGTACACGACGGGTCCGGGTCGCGCCCGTGATCGCACTCGACCTTGCCGATCCCCGCCAGGATCGCCCAGTCCAGGCCGTACTTCGCCGCCGCCGCCTCATACAGACTCAGATATTCAGCCGGGATTTCGCGCAGAGCCAGCGCTGAGATCAGTCGCCCCGGCGGCGCACCGTCCAGCCTCGGGGAAGGCGAGGAGGCCCCAATCCCGCCCAGCGCGACCGCCACCACGAGCACCACGACCACACCCGCGCCGCTCGCAAGCAGCGCCGCGCCCGCGATCAGCCTGCCGATCGGCAAGCCGACAGCTTCAGCGCCAGCGGCCTGCCGAAGCCGGCCCGAAGGTACGACGGCCCCGACGCTCACGGCTGGTCGTAGCCAAGCTGGCGTTTGCGTTTCGCGGCGACCTCCCTGGCGTCGTCCATGACCGGCGATCTCGGCTCCCTCCCGCCGTGTCGCTCCCGCTCGCCCGCAACGCCATCCCGCTTCCAGGCCTCCAGCCGTTGGGCCGGCGCCGGCCCATGGCCGCGACCGGGCGCGTTCGACCGAGCGTGGCCCTCCGAGCGCATCCGCGCGTCCAGGCTGCGCCCGAAGTGCTTGTCCAGGCTGCGTCTTTCGCGCCGGCCGGGCGAGCCTGCCGCTCCAGCGACCGCGTCCGCGGCAGCCCCTCCCAGCTCCCTGCGCAGCGCCAGCTCACGGTCGATCGCAAGCCGCGCCGCGCGCTGGCCGGGCGCGTCGAGCGCTTCGAACTGCCTGCGCCCATACCCGGCGACCCCCGCGATCGCCGCGTAATCGCGCTCGGCGCGCGGCAGGGTCGCCTGGGCGTCCAACAGCTGTGCACGCCGCTCGGCCTGCTCGCGCGTATACGGCTTGCCCGTGGCGCGCCTCGCCCTCTCCCCGTCCGCTACCGCTCGTCTGGCCTCCGTGAGCGCGTCCTGATCGCCCGACACCCTTGCCTGCACACGCTCGATGCGGCCTTGCAAGCTCGCCGCACGCCTACGCTGCGAGCGCTCCTCGGCCGCGAATGCCGCAACCTCACGGTCGCGCTCGAGCGGCGAGGCCGGCGACCGGTCGCTCGCGGCCGCCGCCCCCTCGTCTCGCGCCCGCGCCGCCTTCTCCTGAGCTCTCGCCTGCTCCGCTTTCAGGCGCTCCAGCCTGGTGCGTCCGTCCGAGATCCCAGCCTGCAGTTCCGGCGCCGACCCCATCATCGCCCGCGCCTCCCCCAGCTCGCGCTCCAGGCCGCGCGCGACCTGCGCGTCGGCCAGCTCCTCGGCCCGCGCCTTGCCGGCGCGCGCCAGCCTTTCCCGGCGCTCGGGGTTCGGCCCTGGGCGCGCCAGCCGGCGCCTGACCTGCCCGGCCTGGCGCAGCACCGTGCGCGGCGTGTCGAACGCCTGACGCGCCCGCGCGGCCAACGATGGGGGCCGCCTCGCTCCCGTGCTCTCGCCCCTGGTGAAACCAAGCACCTTGTGCCTGTTCAAGAAACCGATCCACCACATCGCCGAGATCAGGACCCACTGCGTCAGCCAGCCGACCCGCACGCTCGACAGCGCCCGCTCACTCTCGAGCACCGCGCCGAGCAGCAGCGAGAAGACCAGCTTGGAGACGACCGACCCGAGCAGGTACGTCGCCCACGTCCGGAACACCGCCCGGCCGCCCTCGCCGAGGGCCGGGGCAAGCACCGCGGCCGGCGTCAGCAGCAGGCAGATCAAGCTCACGACCGCCGCATACAGCAGCCGCAGCGCGATGAACCCGAGCGCCATGATCATGCCCAGCAGCCCGAACCCGATGAACACGAGGCCGACGATCCGCGTGCCCGTCCCGCCTTTGGTGCGGGCTTCTGCCTGCGCCGCCGTCGGCCCTTTACACGGTTCTCCGCCGTCGCAAAGCGCCCGGTACAGAGACCACCTTTCGTTGATCGAGTTCCGCGCCTGCCCGTTGGCCGGCAGCGCCAGGAACAGGCCCCCGTTCGTTCTGGCGTTCCGCAGCAGTTCGGCGCCCCGTTCGAGCGCCTTCGCCTGCGCGCTGCCCTTCGCGGCGCAAAGCCGTATCCCCAGTTCGGTCCTCGTTTCTTCCGACAGCCCGCTCGCGACCGCTTCCGGAACTTCCGAGGAGCAGCCGATCTCTGCGCGCTCGCGCTTGGCGACCCCCAGTCCGGCGCTCCGCAGCCTCGGTTCCACCACCGCCTCACACCAGCCGACGTCGGCGAACTCGAGATAACACCAGGGACCCTCGATCGCGGTTCCGAACACGAACCGGTCCGCTTCGGCGAGCGTGCGCTCCGGGTGGCTCGGCGTGCCCGCGGTGACCGCGCCGAGCGTACCCAGGCCGGCCTGCTCCGCCCAAGCCCCGAGCGCGCCCAGCGTGCCCAACGGGTCCACGATCACCAGCAGACCCGCCGCCATCATCGCCAGCATCAACGCCGCCTCACCGATCGTCTGCGCGACACGTCTCTGGATCAGGCCGCGATACAGCGCTATCACCGATGCGATCGCGAGCATCGCCGCCAGCCACGGATCGGTGAAAGCGGCCTGGGTCGCGCGCAGCGCCCGTCCAACGCCGCCCATCGCCTGGCTGTTCAGCAGATCGAGCGTGAAGCACCAGTCGAGCAACACGATCAGCCCATGCACCACGGTCACCAGCGACGTCCACCCGAACTGGGCCATTTCCTGGAAAGCCACGTACAGGTAGCCGGCCGGATGGGCAACACCACTGTCGATGTGGACGTCGAACGCGTAGTCGCCGCTCGGCGCTTCGGCGGCCTCGAACCCGTTCAGCTTGCAGTCGCGCGCCGCGCTCGCCGGCAGGTCCGCTTCGGCGGCGTCCTCGCACAGCGGGCTCTTCAGGCCGTTGCCCGCCAGCGGTTCCCCCTCGCCCGCGATTGCCGACGCCGTCCCTTCTTCGGCGCCCTGCCCGGTCCCGAAACCAGGCCCCGTCGCCAGCGGCGGCGCGCTCGGGGCCTTCTTGACGGCGGGCGCCCGCTTGACCGCCGGCGACACGCTCGGCGTCCGCTCCTCGGCCCTGGCCTGCGTGCCGGCCGCCCGACCGGCGCCGAGCGCCGGCTTTGCGGGGAGTCCGACGGCTGCGAAGGCCATCGCCAGCGGCACGAGTCCAGCGATCCATCGAGCTCTCATCGGGCCGGACTGGGCGTGGTCGAGAGCGCCCGCAGCAGCCACGGCGCCACGACCTCGACCTGGATCGCCTCGACCCTGCCGTAGTGGTCGCGCAACAGGCAGCGTCCGGCGTCCATTTCGAGCAGGGTCTGGCGCATGTGCCGGTCCTCGGGGTCGAGCCCGAGCAGTTGCAGTGCTCTGGCGGCCTCGGCCTCCGACCTCATCCCGAACACGAACGTCGCCCCGATCAGGTTCTCCAAGGACTCGCGCTCGCCGATCAGGGCGTCGGTGACGAGCTGGGTGCTGACGATCGGCACCGCCAACTCGGACCTGCCCATGCGCTGCAGCGAGGCCAGCAGCGCCCGTCCCACCGGGTCGCCCAACAAACGCCAGCCCTCGTCGAATGAGAACGTTATATTGCAAACCCATGACCTCGGACGCCCTCCATCTGGACGCCTACATCCGGGTCTCCAAAGTGCGCGGGCGCTCCGGCGAGAGCTTCATCTCGCCGGCGGTTCAGCGCGAACAGATCGAGGCCTGGGCCCGTGCCCACGGCCACGAGCTGATCTGGCACGAGCCCGAGATGGACGTCAGCGGCGGCACCATGAGCCGCCCGATCTTCGATCAGATCATCCAGCGCATCAGGGACGGCGAGAGCGATGGAGTGATCGTCGCCAAGCTCGACCGCTTCGCCCGCACGCTCGTCGGCGCGCTGAACATCCTCGAAGAGTTCGAGCGCACCGGCGCCGTGCTGGTCAGCGTCGCCGACAACATCGATCTGTCGACGCCGATGGGCAAGGCGTTCATGCGCATCCTGCTCGTCTTCGCCGAGCTCGAGCGCGACCGCATCAGCGAGTCCTGGAAGACCGCCTCATCAAACGCCGTCGCGCGCGGCATCCACATCTCCAAGTTCGTGCCGGTCGGCTACGAACGACGTCCCGACAAGCGCCTCGCGCCGGGCGCCCAGGCCCCGGCAATCAAGGAGGCGTTTCAGATGCGCGCGAGCCATCGCAGCTACACCGAGATCGCGCGGCGCCTGGACGAGACCGCGCCGCGCCCTGGCTCGGGGCGCTGGACCCGCTCACGAGTCGAGCGCGTCATCAAGAACCGCGTCTATCGCGGCGAGGCATACCGGGGCGCCAACGTCAACCATGACGCCCACCCCGCGATCGTGACCCCGGCCGAATGGCAGGCCGCGAACCTCGCCCCCGTTCGCGCCATCGCTCGCGGCGATCATCCAAGCCTGCTCGGCGGGATCGTCAGATGCGCGGGCTGCCGCTACCTGCTCGCGCCACACAACCTCGCCAACAAGAGCAACAAAACCCCGATCTACCGTTGCCGCACCATCCACAGCGCCGGGACCTGTCCGTCTCCTACGAACGTCAACGCACGACAGATCGAGGAGTACGTGGAGAATGTCTGGCGCCAGCAGATGGCCGACCAGGCCGTGGCGATCCAGCCCGACTCCGAGAGCCTGCAGCAGGCCACCGAAGCGCTCACCGAGGCAGAACGCGAGCTTGACGCGTTCGCCTCAGACCTGACCGCCCGCCGCGTGCTCGGCAGACGGTTTCATGCCGCGCTCGAAGCTCGCGCCGTCGCCGTCGAGCAGGCCCAGACGACAGTGCAACGAGCGATGACACAAAGCATCGATGGGCAGGTCATCGAGTCCTATGGGGACCTATCCGTACCGGAGCGCCGGCGCATCCTTGGCAGCTCCATAGACGCCGTCATCGTCACGCGAGCGCACTGGCAGGTCCCGCTGGGCGAGCGCGTCACGATCCTCTGGCGCGGCGAAGGGCCGGAGGACCTGCCCCGCCGCGGGCGCGACAACGGCCCCATCCGTCCCTATGCGCCCTAGCGGGAGGACTTGCATGTTGGGATGGCGCTCGCGCACGATGCAGGCAAACGTCTCAAGCGCCGCCCGCGCCGCCGCCGCCGGCATCGCCGGCCCGCTTGAGGATCGTGTTTCTGGCCCCATACCTCCTTATCCGACGCGGGGAGCCAAAAATGGACACCTGGACCTCGTGAAGCCGGCGGTAGGGCACGCTAGGATGGCGAGCATGGCGCATACAGTCGAAACCGTGGAAACGCAAGATCGACTTGCAGCGCGACGGCAAGCGGCGATAGATCGTACCCGTGGCGCGCTCACACACCTCTCGAACGGGCGAAGCCTCGTTGACGAGGTGATCGCCGAAGGACGCGCCGAAGCACGATCCGAAGACCGGGAGAACGAGCAAGAAGCCGCCACCCGCCGTCGTGCCGATCGGTAGGGTCGCAAGACCTAGAGCGGCGTCGGTCCTCGACGCTTCCGCACTGATGGCACACCTCAACGAAGAGCGTGGCGCCACAGCGGTACGCAAGGCGATGAAGGCCGGTGCGGCGATCAGCGTCGCCAACTGGGCCGAGGTTCTTTCCAACGTAGCGATGGCCGGCGGTGACCCCGGCCAGCTGGCCGCGGACCTCCGCCCTGCCGTCATCGTGCAACCGATCACCTCCGCCGATTGCATCGAGATTGCCAAGCTGCGCCCGACGACCAGAGAACACGGCCTCTCGCTTGCCGACCGGGCATGCCTTGTACTAGCCGCGCGACTCAACGTGCCAGCGCTAACGGCTGACTCTGCTTGGGGACGTGCCGAAGTACAGGCCGAGGTCAGACTCATCCGCTGAAGTCAGTCCTACGCCTCGCGTGGGTGGTGGACTTGGACGATCGCCGGCGCCTGATCCGTTCCGGGAGTGATGATGGCCGCTTCGCCGGTTCTGAGGTCCTTGATGCGACTGGGATCGATGTTCAGCTCGTAGCCGCGCCTCCGGGTACTCCTGTCGCTTTTCACGGCTCCGAAGGCGCCCTGCTCCATCTGCTGAGTGGTGATCCAAACGGGCCTGGTGTTCGCTATCTGGGCGATCATCTCAGCGGACTCCGGCACGTTCTGGCGGTGCGCGATCAAGGCCTCGACGTTGCCGAGCACCTGCTCGCGCAGCGCGCCATCCCCCATCTTCCTCATATCGGCCAGCTCCTGGGTGGCGAGGATCAGGCTGATCCCGGACGAGCGAGCGCGTCCAAACAGCCGCGACACCTGCCCGGCCATGATCGCCGAGAACTCGTCTATCAGCACGACCGTTGGCATCGGACGATTCTGCATGCGCGCGACCAGCGTCACGAGATCGCCGACGATCGCGGCCGCCAACATCGCCGAGAGCAGCGGCCGGCGATCTGAGTCCAAACGAAAGTAGACGACCGCTCGCTCCTCGACCGCCCGCGCCAGATCCAGCGTGCGCTCGCTCTCGCTCGGATTCAGCCACTGCCTGGTATCGGACTCCGCCAGGATCGACAGGCGGTCCCGCACGCCCGCTAGGTCGCGCCGCTGCCGGTCCGTCAACGAGTCCAGATAGCCCTCGACGACCTTCGCCTCCTCCTCGGGCAGCTTGCGAGCGCTGACCTCGAGCTCCCGCGGGTCCAGGTGCGCCATCAGCGACGCCGGCGTGACCTCGATGCCGGCGGCGTGCATGACGCGCACGGCATGTCCTAGATAGCGCTGGGCCTGGCGCAGGTAGTGCGGCTCGGTGAACAGCTCGCCCGAGAGCGCCTTGTCGGCGATCTCGGTGTCCGTCCCGTGCGCGTATGGGTTGTATGCCAGCGGTCCCTCGGGCGTCCATTCCAGGAAGGGCACCTCGGCACGGGCTGCCGCACGCGCCAGCTCGTCGCGCAGCATGAGGTCGCCCTTCGGGTCGAGCGCGATCGCGCCGTAGCCGGCGTCAATGAGCCGGGTCACGATCCACGCCTCGCTGACCGTCTTGCCCGATCCCGTCGCCCCCACGACGAGGGCGTGAGAGCCCGAGTCATAGCCCACCGGGATCGACACGGGCATATCGCGCTCGTCGCGGCCGACGACGAGCTTCCCGGCACCGACCCAGCCGTCCTGCTCGATCCGCTGGCGGGCACTGCGGCGCTCCATCAGATCGCCAACTCCCAGGCGTGCCTGAGCGATCGCCGCATGGTCGCCGCCAACATCCAGGTCCATGCGATGCCAGCGCCTGCCGCGCGAGCACGCATACGCGCTCACACCCATCACCGCCAGTCCGACTGGCCAGCTTGCCAGCCACAGCACGAACCCCACGAGCAACCCCGGCGCCGCGCAACTCCACAGCAGTCCCCTGCTTCGCAGCACCCGCGCGACCCAGTAGCCGCCGACCAGGCTCACGAACGGCACGAGCAACAGAACACTCAACACATCGCTAACCATTTGCAACCTCCAGCTCGTCGATCGCCACCAGCGCCTCGGGCTGACCGAGCGGCAGGACCGCAATGCGATCCTCGGTGCGCGTCTCGGCGACCGCCCGCCTGACCGCGCGCGCCACCGCCGGCGGCGCCAGGTAGTACACGGCGCTCACGTTCCGCGCCCTCGCCCAGCCCTTACAGATCGCCGCGAGGCGCCGTGGCGCCTTGATCGAAAGCTCCACCTCGATCGCCACGACCCTCCCCTCCGGGGAGATCAGCGCCAGATCCGGGCGGTGCAGCGACGGTCGCCCACCGGGCAGTTCCCCCATTCTCGCCGAGGCGACCGACTCGCCCCGATCGCTCTCCCGCACGCGAATCTCACGCTCGCCCAGCTGCTCCCAACCCGGCAGCGCCCGGTGCAACGCGACCGCCGCCCCGGCGACCTGCTGGGCGTGCTGAAACCCGCCCGGGCTGACCCGATAGACCCCGAGACGCTGCAGGCCCTGCCAGCGCAGCCCCTCCGCGGTCGCCAGATACAACCCCGGCTGGCGATACAACAGCGTCCGCTGCTCGAGCAGCCGATCCCTGACCAGCAAGCTCAGCCGGGCATACGCCCAGCTGCGGCCCATGCCGAAACGACCCATCACATGCTCCGCGCCCGCCGCGCCGACACGACCGATCCACTCGGCGATCTCCGCGTCTCTCACGGTCTGCATAACGCCTCCTTACGCTTCGATGACACCTTCCACAGACATGTCGCTCGAACCGCCGCTCCGACCCCCCTCCAGATTTCGGGACAGGCAGCCGCGACCGGGCCACCCGCAGGCCCTGAGAGAAGGGCCTTCAAGTCACCGATGAGCCGGTGTCAAGGTCGGCCCGTAGGGCCGCGCCTTTACACCGGCGCCCTGATCCCTACGCCCACCCCACAATCGAGGTTGTTGGCAGGCTTGCCTGCCGACATGACCGCCCCATGATTCGCCTGCGCCCTCGCGAGCGATGAAAGGTGCGCATCCGGCCTCGGGGGCGCTACAGGTCGTTCGACGTCAGGCGTCACTCACGACTTGGGGCCGGCGAGCAGATCATCGACCCACGCACGCAGCTTCTCGACCGTCTCGCACGCCGCTGTGCGATCGAGTCGTTCTTCGAGCACGTCGTCGTAGCGGAACTCGACCGCCCACGGGACCATTGCACGAGCCTCCTCCATCGACACGGGTGGCGTCATACCCGAATCGGCAAGCAGAGAGAGCAGCTTGCCGAGGTCGTGGATCCTGGGCGGAGCGACGCCAGCTTGGGCGAGAGCGGCCTTCAACAGCTTCTCAAGTGCCTGCTGGGCATGGAAGCCGATGAGGTCATCGGGCACGTCCAGATCCTCGCCGAGCTTGTCGAGGGCGATCTCATCGCTCTCGGCCTTACGGGCGAAGCGGGCGGCAAGGTCGTTCAGATCAGGTTTCGGCGAGGACACGGCCCTCTGCCAGCGCGTCATGAACCAACGTGCCGGGGACATCGCCCCAAGCTTCCGCATACTCACGTGGGACGACCACGACGTCCGCGGCGACCTTCAGCGGATCGAGCACCGCCCGCAGACGCACCATCTCTGCAGCCTTGCTCGCGACCGACGGCTCGATCACAAGGAAGTCGAAGTCGCTGTCGATACCTGCCTCACCACGACCGTGCGATCCGAACAGGATCACCTTGGACTCGGGAGGCGCTGCCTCCGCCAAGAGACGGCCCGCGCGATCGGCGATCTCAGACGTGCTCATAAACACGACGCTACCGCAACTCGGCCGGGAGGCCGGGACGTAAGATGCGGCCGGCGTCGACGGCGACGAGGTAATGGCCGAAGCCGTGCGTTCAGTCCATGCCTCGTGCAAATCACGGCCGCGCGGCGAGCGACCGGCGACTATTGTGACGAGCGATGAGATGTCTTGAGCACATGAACGGAGGCCATCAGCACACTCCTGACCGTGCCCAGGTGATCCGAGGGGACCGGCTCGTGGACGCCACCCCCGACGTGCTGGCGGAGGTCGCCGAAAGCGCGATGCTGCTCTCTCAGGGCGCCCACCGTGCCGTCGAGATGAAGCGCGAGGCCAGCAAAGCGACCGATCCCGCGGCGTCCACCCCCACCGGCCAAGCCGTCTGAAGCACCTGGCCAAAGGGCGGCGTCGGTCGACACAGCCACCGCAGACCGGACGACCTTCGCCCGTCTGCTCGCTATCCCCCGCGAGATCGATCGACGGTGCCCGTCGATCGTCGCTCAACCGTGTGGGCTCTCGTCACCGTGTCCAGCAGAGAGCTAGGCGCTCGCCCATTCCATCTTGCTCATAGGGCTGCGACCCCCTGGTCGCTGTCCTATGAGCGGTGACTCGGTTCTTGCGTCCTCCTACTTCTCAGCACTCGCATCCGCTTAAGGCGTGGTGGTTTGGTTCCGACCATCGTGGGCCGAAGGGACGCGATGGTCGGAACCAAACCACACCAGGTGGCCCGGCCTGCCGGGTCACCTGGTCGGACTTCTCATCCGCGGAGCAATCCGCGGATGAGTCCGCACGCCGGCCGGGCCGGCATGTGTGCGTGGCGGAACCGCCCCACACCCTCGCCACCGGGGGCCGGGGTCGGCCGAAGGACGGTCCCGGCCCCCGGTCCACCCAGCCCTCGAAACCCCTCAGTCCGGCCGTTCAGCCCTCACACGACGACCGATCCGCTCACGCATCTGCGGCAGGCGGACCGTCCTGAATCTCTCTGGCAGCCGCTCGTCGTCGAGCACCGCGTCGAAGACCTCTATCTGCCGGTCGCGCGCCAGGCGCGCGCAGCGATCGTGCTGGGCGAACTGGAAGATGCGCTCGTTCAGGTTCAGCACGTCCCGGACGGCGGCCTCGCCGCGCTCGTCCAGCAGCAGCTCGCTGAACGCGCGCGCACACAGGATCGAGGCCCGCAGCTGCCGCCAGGCCAGGTCGGTCTGCTTGTTCGCCAAGTCGCTGTTGTGGACGCGGCTCTCCATGACCCGCTCGGGGTGCATGACCCACACGGCCACCTGTTGCTCCTCGTCAAGAAGCAGCTCAATCTCGATCGCCGTGTTGCGAACGTCCTCTGAGTTCATGCCGTACGCACTGTCCAGCACGTCGAGACGGCGCTCGTGACCATCGTCATCTAGAAATATCGCCACGCCGGTAAGCGGGGTATGTCTGCGCCATCCGGCTACGCTGACACGCCCACCGAGCAGCTTGCCCGCTCTATGCAGGTCGGTCACGCTGCCAAGCAGGTCGATATCGCGGCTGGCGACGACTTCGACCAGATCATCATGCAAGCGCCCGCGCAACTGCGAAGTCCAGATAGCGACCGCCTGCCCACCGACCAGAACGACCCGTCGATCGCACATTACCGACTCCAAACGCGCGATGATCCGCTCGGCCTTGTCGATCTTCAGCGGGGGCGGATCGACTGCGGCCGCTTGCGACTCATCCGTCCCGGCTGTCGCCCGAGAGTCGTTCAGGACAGTGAGCGGGCCGAGTCCAGGTTGATGCGCGTACGGCTAGGCGGGAAGGCGAAAAGCTCGTTTTCACGCTTCAGCTCCGCGTGCGTCTTGCGCCCAGACCGCAGAGCCTCCTCGTCAGCACACCGATCCCGCTCCTCTTCGTCGAGAAGCCGCTGAGCAGAGACGTGTTCAATCTGCATCGCCATACGCTTACTAAAGGTAGCGTGTGTCGCGATAGCTTGGCGCTTGCCATCCCAGCCGCCTTCGCGCCCGGAGACGCGTCGCACGACCGATCGGCGCCCTCGTCGGGCGCTGACATGAGCGCCTCGTCGACATCTGCACCTCGTGTTTGGATGGGGCAGTTCGACGCGATCCTGTCGGTCATCGACACCGCGCAGTCTATGCCGTTGACGGGCCCGGGCGAGCCAGATCAGCATCCCCAAAAGAGCCTTGACGCCGGGCCGCTCTCTAGGCTTTTTGAGGGTCGTCCCAGGGGGCCCTATTTCACGTCGTCCAATGAGAACAACTTCAACCGGCCGCGCTCGGAGCCGAGCAGATGCATCGCGAACATCGCGATCAGCCGCACCAGTTGGGCGCCGACACGCTCGGCCTGGGTGTACTCCGAGCGCCTCATCCCCGGCTCGGGCCCAGGCAGGTCACGGATCGGCAAGTACGTCACCTGCTTCTCGCCGACCCTCGGCAGGCGCACGCCCGGATCGGCGAACCCGAGCTGAGTCAAACCCGAGCCGGCATACACCCTCAGCGCCGCACCGACCTTGCGTTCGGTCTCATCGCCCTGTGCCAGCGCCCTGACGACCTCGCCACAGGTCGGCTCGCTCGTCCGGCGCACAACCCGGTCGACGGCGCCCACGACCGCCGTCTCCCAGGCCGGCTCGGCGCGCCCCGGCAACAGGTCGCGCAGGAACGAGACGGCTGCGTCCTGCCTGAGGTGCTCCGGCGCGACGCGCAGCGGATCGAGCACGCCGCGCAGCGCCGGGTCGGGCCTGAGCGTAACGGTCTCGGTGTGCTCGGCAACCTCCTCCAACAGGTGCAGCCGGTGATCGCCCTTCGGGTCGCAGTCGATGATCCGCGCGCCCTGCAAGAAACCCTCGTACTTGAGCTTCTGGTCGAGCGTCGTCTTGCCCGATCCGAGCGCCCCCACGCTCAGGATCGCCGTGTTGCGATCCCTGTCCGAGCCCTCTCTCAGATTGAACCTGACCGGCTGCCTTGACCCCGAAAGCGTGTGGCCCAAGTAGTAGCCCTTACGCGACCCGACCGTATGCGTGGCGGCCGGCATCATCGCCGCGACCTGCTCGCACGTGAGCGTGTCGTCATAGCCGGCCACCCGTGCACGCTGGGCCGGCAGGTGCTGACAGAACAGAGCCAGCTGATCGCCAAGCGGCCGGTGCAGCTGGATCTCCCCATACGCCCGCCTGGCCATCTCAACGCGTCGCTCCAACTCCTCCTCATCGCTGGCGCCGACCGCGATCGCGAGCGTGCACCGCAACAGCGGTGGCCTGCTCGACGCTTGCAGGTAAGCCAGCAGATCCCTCGCCTGGACGGTGCGCTGGTAGCCAAGGTCCGAGACGCCCTGATCGCCGTCGGACTCGGCCCTGACGATCTGGTCGGCATCCTGGATCCGCCTCCTCGCGATCCGCAAGGCCAGGCCGTTCGGCAAATACTTGGCGTTCAAGACCAGGTCGACCCCGAACGGCAGACTCTCGGGCGCCGCGAACATCAGCTCGACCCGTGAGCCCGGGAACGTCGCCCGCTCGGGCAGCGCCCCCAGCACCAGCTGCGCCTGCCAGCTCGTGCCCAGCTCGGACTCGACCCTCAGGCGTCTGCCTTCGTGCTCCACGTAAGAGTCCATCCAGCGCAGCACGTCCCCCTCCAGCGGGGCCAACAGCGCCTCGCCGTTGCGCTCGAACACGAGCGCCCTCGGCTCGTGCAATCCGTCGATCTTCGGTTCGCCGACGCCTCTACAGAAAGCGCGCCTGACCAGCCACTGCAACTCCACCCCGCGCGCCGGCCTGACCGGCAGGTACTCCGCCAGCCGGGCGTGCACCTCGTCGGCCCGCACCCTCGCCCGCTCCAGCTCGGCCGCCCCGAGCACGCGCCGGTCGCCCACCGTCAGAGCGCTTACGAGCCTGCCGAGCCACTCGCGCGGCCCCCCTTCCGCGACCTGCGACACGTAGGCGCCGACATCGCGCTCCGGGTCCCTGAGGCTCACGAACAAGAAGACCGCCGGTTCGGCCTCGCCGACACCCTCCAGGCAGTCTCCGTGTTCGTCCAGATAGGCGGCCCTCGCGCGCGCGCGTCCGTGCTCATCGGAGCCCGCCCGCGCCCGCGAGCTCGCTCCGACGTCCGCCTGCGCCTGCGCGCCCTCGCCCGCCACGGCCTGCTCCCTCTCCGCCTGCGCCTGCTCCCCCTCGCCCGCCAGTGCCTGCTCCCGGACGTAGCGGTCAAGCCGCCAGCGCCTGGCGACCCTCACGATCTGCAGATCCGCCTCGACCGCCTCGATCGCCCCGAGCAGCTCGAGCAGCCGACCGCGCTTGGCCTCCTCCGAGAGCCACTGATAAGAGCGCGTCCCTACCCTGAACGCCGCCCAGCCGTCGTCCAGGCCGTCCGCGAACACACAGTTCCCGTAAATGCACTTGATCGGCGGCCTCACCGTCCGCTCATCCCACCCTCAACTTCGCCTTCGCGGCCAGCGCGATCACGGTGCCGCCGCGCCCCGCTCCCCGCGGCTCCGACCGCTCCCGCAGTCGCACCCGTCCGCGCCCCCCACGGAACGCGGCGCTGCCTTCGCACACGTGCGGCACGGCGACCAGCACGGCCCCCGGCCCGACATAGCGCAGCTGTCGCATTTGTGGGTCCGAGCCGTCGGGCAGCAGCAGCACATCCGGCGGCCACCAGCGGCCTCCCAGCTCGCCGCCGTGGCCCGAGCGCCCAGGCCAGCCGGCCCTCAACGGTCGCATCCCGACCGTCCGGCGGGCGGCCAACCGGTGGCGCATCAGCGCCTGGGCCGCCAGATGAAACGGGCGCCCGTCGATCCTTATGACGGTCAGCAGCGCCGCCATTCCGACCGGAAGCGCCAGGTCCGTCACATACCAGGGCAGCACCCCGCCAGCCGATCGCAACAGAGGCACGCTCTGACAGGCCAGCACGCCGACGATCAGCCCGAGCCCGTAGGCCACGCCTCTCACCGGCACCCCGGTCGGGTTCAGCCGCAGACTGTCGACCCGATAGATGCGTCGCTCGAGCTCGAAGACGGCCCTGTAGGACCTGATCTCCATCGTCGACGACCAACCTGTCTCAGTGCGAGCCGAACAGCGAGCTGACCGTGTCCCGCAGCACGCTGACGCCTGTAGGTGTAGCCAGCAGCACGCACACGATCCCCACCGCGAACACGCCCGCCGCCTCTCTGAAGTCGCGCTTGAAAGCCAGCACGATCGCCGCCACCGCGAGCGCCAGCCCGATCAGGCTCATAGCGATCGTGCGTCCCGTGCTGCCCGCCTTCGCGGCGGCCGATTCCAACGACGCGCCAGTCGTTTCAGTCGTGCCCGACTGCGCCGATACGGACGCCCCCGAGTCGATCGTCGGCGTCGTGACCGCCGCCTGCGCCACCGGAGCTACCAGCGCCAGGCAGAGCCAGGCCAACAGCCCAATTCTTGGAATGCTAGTTCGAGCGTTCATCTGTCCTCCAATCGTGTTCGGTCGGTCTGTCGTGTTCGATCGGTCCCGTCGGTCCGGTCGGTCCCGTCGTGTCCGGTCGGTCTGTCGTGTTCGATCGGTCCCGTCGTCTCCGGTCGGTCTGTCGTGTCCGGCCGACCGTTCGGTCGACCCGCTCGGTCGGCCCCGCCGTTCGTTCGACTACCTGTCTGGATCCATCTCAATCGCGGCGATCTCCCAGCGGCCGGCGACCTGGACCACATCGAGGTCGTAGGCGAGCGTGTAACGGGCGCCGCGAGCGTCCTGGGCCTGCACGGTCGCGATGACGCCATCGCCACCTTCGCCGGACCAGCCCAAGCGAGGCATTGCTTCCAGGGCGAGCGGCTGGTCCGGCAGCGACACTCGCGCCTGCTGGCTCAGGTCGGCCTCCAGCTCTGAGGCGGAACCGGCCAGGTAGTTGCGCAGCGCCCGTTCGACGACCGTCCGCAGCGCCGGATCGTCTACTTCGCGCAGCCCTCCCCTGAGACTCGCCGGACCGGAGGCCGGCGGCCCAACGAACGCCGGATAGCCGGCAACCTCCAGCCTCCCGTCGGCCGGACGCCGCACCGCGACCGTCAGATAGACCAACCCAGCCACGTCCGTCTGCGCCGCGACCGTATAGACGCGCTCGCCGCCCGCTGCCTCACGCTCTTGCACGACCTCGGTCCACTGCACCTGCTCCTCGCCGCCGACCGGCGGCTGCACGCCGAAACCCGCTTCGACACTTGGCCCCGCGAACTGGCCGAGCCCGCGCTGCCTGGCTTCCGGTTCGTTCGCCTCCCAGGTCAGATACCTGCGCACGAACAGCTGCGCGAAGCCCTCGGCCGCGAGATCCCGACCGGGCGCAGCCGCCGCCCGCTCCCTGGCTGGCGTCGCCGGGCTGGGGGGCGCGATCGCGAACCGGGCACTCGCCAGCAGACCGGCGATCGAAGCGCCGGCGAGCAGCGCCCTCGGCAGTTCCCGCGTCAGCCTGATCCGCCACATCGGCTGCCTCTCGATCGCCACTCGCGCGCCCGGCATCAGCGCTCGAACCCGAACTCGCCTCGAGCGCCCGAATACCTTGCGGGCTGGGCCGGGACACCTTGGGAGGCGCTTGCCACCGGCACTGGCCGCGCCGCCGCGCTTGCCGCCGACACCCCGGACGGCGCCGGCTCCGCGCCCAGCCCTATAGGCGAGCGCCGGATACGCCCTCGTCCGGGCGAGTTCGCGATCGCGGCTTGCCTTGCCCGCGTTCGGCCCGCGACTCCCCACCTCCACGTGCCGGCCCGCGCCGCACCGACCGCCGCCCCCCGCGCACGCGGCACCAACCAGCGTGCTTTCCGCGACGGCAACGTCGCGGTCCCGGCCGTCCCTGTCGAGGTTTCCAGCCGATCCGCGACGCTGAGCGCAACGTGACCGGTCGAGCGTCCGCCGACGAGGGCGCTCCCCAGTAGACCACCAACCGTGCCCACCGCACCGGTAAGCGCCGCCGCACCCGCGAGCCTGCGCAGCCTGCGCTCACGAGAAGTCCGATCGCAGCCCATCCGGCCAAGCGGCGTGCTCAGCCTGACCAGGCTGTTGGCCGGCTCGCCCGCCGCCTCGCCAAGCCCTGTCGACTCAACAGCCGGCTCTGCCGTCGTCGCCTGCCAGTCGGCGAACGGGTCGGCCTCGGCTTCGAGATAGTCGGCCTCGGTATAGATCCGATAGACAGGTCGCGTACGACGCGAGCGCAGCATCATCGGGCGCCACCGTCATTCCTTGCCGACAACGCCCGCTCCGACCACGGTCGACGGCCGATAACAAGCGGCCGGAAGCCGAGATGGGGAGGTGGGACCCGGCTTCCGGCCGCGTTCGGATGGGCATCGCCGTTCGGTCGTCCGTTCAACCGACCGTCGGCGTCCCAAGGGACGCGCCTATGAGTGGGGGGCTGTTCTGTCATAGGAGAGTCCCTGCCTCTTTCCCCGACCCGGCACGCCCACCGGGACACTCCCGAACGACTTCCTCGGCGCCCTCGACCGGCCGCGCAGGCGCGCCATGCGACTCAGGCACGCCTGACTCCAGTTCTTCCAGCAAGGCCAGCAAGCGCTTACGCGCGCGTTGGCCCACCTTGCGGTACTTCTCGTGGGACCAACCAAAACGCTCACAGAACTCGCCGGCCCCCATCCCCAAGCCGACCTGACAGGCGAGCAAAAGTCGCTGGTCGGGGCTCAGCCCCTGCGCGGCCCTATCCAGAGAACGCAGCCGATCGCGCAGGTGCACCCTGCGTTCGACGTCGGCCTTCGGGTCTTCGACCTCGACCGCGCCGCGGCCGGCCCCGCCCGTCGAGATGGCGCTGTCAAGCAGCGCCTGCGCCGGGCTGCGTCCACGCAATGCCCGGCGACGATCTGTCACCCGCGAGGCGAAGCGCAGCGCCAGCGTGTTGCCCAGGTGGGCTCTGCTCGAGAAGCGCAACGTCCCGGCGCGGGCCTGCGCGATCAGCTCGACGGTCGCCTGGCTGTAGCAGTCCTCGAGGTCCGCGTAACGCAGCAGACGTCGATGACCGGCCAGCAGATGCCTCCGTGATGCGTGCGCGACCAGCGCCACCTCCTCGACGGGGTCCCGCGCGCGAACGGCACCCGCGCCCCGGCCTGGCGTCGGCGACTGTGATTGGGTAGACACATGCCCATGTCGCCGCCACGCGCACACAGACCCCCCCATAGATTCAGAACCCCCTCAAACAGTCGACCCCCCCGCGCGCGCGTGCACCGCCCGAACACAACACCCCCACACACCAGGCCCCCACACACACGCGCGCGCGCGCGCACGCGCAGCACCCCCAACAAATCGCAATGACGATCACCGACCGCCTGCACGCGCTCGACCACCACCAGCAGCGCCACCGCCGGGCCTCGTTCGTGGCGGCGGTCGTCAAGAAGTTCGGCGACGACGAAGCCGGCAAACTGGCCGCCCTGATCGCCTACTACGGGTTCGTCTCGCTGTTCCCGCTCCTGCTCGTGCTCGTGACCGTGCTCGGTTTCGTCCTCGAAGGCAACGCGACGGCCCAGCAGAAAGTCCTGAACTCGGCGCTCGAGCAGTTCCCGATCATCGGCCAGCAGCTTCAGAACAACATCCATTCGCTGACGGGCAACCCGGCGGCCCTGGCGATCGGCGTCGTGGGCCTGCTCCTTGGCGGCCTGGGAGTCGTCGGCGCCAGCCAGAACGCCATGCATCACGTCTGGCACATCCCTCGTAAGCGCCGCCCAAGCTTTCTGACCTGGCGACTGCGCGGCCTTGCCCTGTTCGCCGTGCTCGGCGTGCTGCTGGTCGTCTCGACGGTCGTCGCCGGCTACGTCGCGGCGCAGACCGCCGGCCTGGTCGCGGTGATCGGCGGGGTCGCGCTCGCGCTCGCCTTCAATCTTGCCCTCTTCTTCGCCGCCTTCCGGTTCCTGAGCCCCGAGGAAGTGGCCACCCACGAACTGCTGCCCGGAGTCGTCGTCGCCGCCGTGCTGTGGCAGATCCTGCAGCACATCGGCGGCTACTACGTCGAGCACGTCGTCCGTCACGCCCAGGCCACGTCCGGCCTGTTCGCGTTCGTCCTCGGCCTGCTCGCCTGGCTCTACCTCGGCGGCCAGGTCGTCCTGATCGCGGCCGAGGTCAACGTCGTGAGGGCGCGCCGCCTCTGGCCGCGCTCGTTCTTCGCCGACCCCCTGCTCGACGCCGACAAGCGCGCCCTGATCTCCTCAGCCGAGACCGAGGAGCGCATCCAGGAGGAGACCGTCGAGGTCACCTTCGACCCCCCGGACAGCTGACTCGTTGGGGCTCACGAGGCCCGTGCGCGCGCCCACCAAACTCGCCGCACGCTCAGGCCTCCCGCGCGTGCGATGCCCGACATTTGGCTCTGGGATGCCCGTTTCCGGGATGGCCCGGAAATACTTGCGCGCGCAACGAACCAGCGCTATACTAACTACACTTTCGTAAGCAAGTATGGAGCCGTGAGCTATGCCTTCATCGCCCGAGAACCAAGACAAGAGCAAAGCCAAAGCCGCCAAAGCTGAGCCGAAGCCCGTGCTCAGGCTGATCCCGTTGGAGGACACGGTCGTGTTCCCGAACATGGGGATCACGCTGACCGAGGAGGTCGGCGAGGACGAGCGTGTGGTCCTGGTGCCGCGCCACGAGAACGAGTTCCTGGACGTCGGCACGATCGCCGAGGTCACAGAGAAGCTGAGGCTGCCCGGCGGCGGCCACGCGGTCGCGCTCTCGGGCGAGCACCGGGCCTTGATCGGCGCCGCCCAGACCGGGCCGGGGGGCGAGCTACGAGTCGAGGTCGAGGAGCGCCCCGACGCCGAGCCGACCGACAAAAAGACGAGGGAGCTGGAGCGCGAGTACAGGGCCATCGTCGAGGAGATCCTCGAGCTGCGTGGCGACGACGGGCGCATCGCCGCGTTCCTGAGGGCGATCGCCGAGCCCGGCTCACTGGCCGACTCGGCCGGCTACTCCCCGAATTTGTCCTATGACCAGAAGGTCTCTTTGCTCATAACCCTCGACGTGACCGAGCGCCTCGAGCTCGCCGTCAAGCTGCAGCGCGAGTCTTTGGCCGAGCTTCAGATCAGAAAGCGCATCAGAGAGGACGTCCAGGAGGGCGCCGAGAAGCAGCAGCGCGAGTACTTCCTGCGCAAGCAGATGGACTCGATCAGAAAGGAGCTCGGCGAGGACGACGCCTCGGTCGCCGACGAGTACAAGACCAAGATCGAAGAGGCCGGCATGCCAGAGCCGGTCAAAGAGCAGGCCCTCAAGGAGCTCTCGCGCCTGGAGCGGATGGGCGAGCAGACCGGCGAGTCCTCGATGATCAGGACCTACCTCGACTGGCTGATCGCCGTCCCCTGGTCAAAGCGCTCGGACGAGCACCTCGACCCGGTCGCCGCGCGCGCGGTCCTCGACGCCGACCACGCCGGCCTCGAAGACGTCAAGGACAGGATCACCGAGTACCTGGCCGTGCGCAAGCTGCGCCAGGACCGGAACATCGAGGCCGACGGGCGGGTGGGCAACAGATCCGGCGCGATCCTGACCCTGATCGGCCCGCCCGGCACCGGCAAGACCTCGATCGGCGAGTCGATCGCAAGGGCGACCGGCCGTGAGTTCGTGAGAATGTCGTTGGGCGGTGTCCGCGACGAGGCCGAGATAAGAGGCCACAGGCGCACCTACATCGGGGCGCTGCCAGGTCGCCTTGTCCGCGCACTGCGTGACGCGGGCACGATGAACCCGGTCATCCTTCTGGACGAGGTCGACAAGGTCGGCGCCGACTGGCGCGGCGACCCCTCGGCCGCGCTCCTGGAGGTCCTCGACCCGGCCCAGAACCACTCCTTCAGAGACCACTACCTGGACGTCGAGCTCGACCTCTCGCAGGTCATGTTCCTGGCTACCGCGAACGTCGCCGACACGATCCCCGGCCCCCTCTTGGACAGGATGGAGGTGATCCGCTTCGACGGCTACACCTCCGAGGAGAAGCTCGCGATCGCCAAGGGCTATTTGTGGCCGCGCCAGCGCGACCGCAACGGCCTGCGCGAGGACGAGGTCGCAATCGACGACGACATCCTGAAGACGATCATCTCCGAGTACACCCGAGAGGCCGGCGTGCGTAACCTGGAGCGCGAGCTTGGCACGGTCCTGCGTAAGACCGCGACCAAGATCGCCTCCGCTCAGTCGGCGAACGGCAAGAAGCCGATCAAGACTCCCGTCACGATCGACCTGGACGCCGTGCGCGACGCGCTCGGCAGGCAGAAGTACTTCCAGGAGTCGGCCTCGCGCACGGCCACGCCCGGCGTGGCGACCGGCCTGGCCGTGACGGGCACGGGCGGCGACGTCCTGTTCGTCGAGGCGACCGCGATGAAGACCGGCGGCTCGGGCTCGGGCGCGGGCCTGGTCCTGACCGGCCAGCTCGGCGACGTCATGAAGGAGTCCGCCCGGATCGCGCTCTCCTACGTGCGCGGCCACGCCGAGGAGCTGGGTATCCCCGAGGACGCGTTCGAGGGCAAAGAGTTCCACGTCCACGTGCCCGCCGGAGCGATCCCCAAGGACGGTCCGTCAGCGGGCGTCACGATGGTCACGGCCCTGGCCTCCCTGCTGAGCGGCCGGCCCGTCAAGCACACCGTCGGCATGACCGGCGAGGTCACCTTGCAGGGCCGGGTCCTGCCGATCGGCGGGCTCAAGCAGAAGGCTCTGGCCGCCCACGCGGCTGGCCTGACCGACGTGATCCTGCCCGAGCGCAACCGTGGCGACCTCGACGACATCCCCGATGAGGTCCGCGAGCAGATGGCCTTCCACCCGGTGATGACGATCGACGAGGTGCTCGACCACGCCCTCGAGCCCGCCCGCGCCAAGCCATCCCCGCGCAAGAAGAGCTCCGGCGGCAACAAGAAGGCCACCGCGGGCGCGGGCGTGGCCGCCGGCGGACGCTGAACAAAGGACCGCTCTGATGGGACGCCACCCAGGCACCCGGCGCTGCCAGCCCGTTCCGGTCGAGGTCCGCGAAACCGCGAGCCTCCTGGAGCGGCGCTGGCAGCTGTCGATCATCTACGCCGCGGTCTCCGGCGCTCTTCGCTTCAACGAATTCGCGGACGCCGTCGCCGGCATCTCCCCCAGGATGCTCTCCGAGCGACTGCGCGACCTGGAGGCCGCCGGCCTGATCGAGCGTGTCGTGCTGCCGACCAGCCCGCCGACGGTCGAGTACCGCTTGACCCCGCGCGGGCGCCGGCTCGGGCCCGTCATCGAAGCCATGCGTGCCTACGCCGAGTCCTAGCCCCTCGGGATTGCGTCAGCCACCGTTTCGCGCGCGCCCGACCGCCTCGAACGCGCCGCGCACACGCGGGCGCCGAGACCCGCAGCATCGGATAGCGTGGCGTCCACGATGCCACGAAAGCTGAGAGTCGAGCAGAGCTGGGCCGACGTCGACGACTACATCGTCGAGCGACTCGTGCCCGAGCAGGAGGCGCTGGACTTCGCGATCGAGGCCAGCGAAGCCGCCGGCCTGCCGCCGATCGCGGTGACACCGGCCCAGGGCAAGTTCTTGGAACTCTTGGCCCGCATCCACGGAGCCACCAAGATCCTCGAGCTGGGCACGCTCGGCGGCTACTCCACGATCTGGCTGGCCCGGGCGCTACCGGCCGGCGGCCGCATCGTCACGCTCGAGTCCGAGCCAAGGCACGCAGACCTCGCCCGCGAGAACATCGCGAAGGCCGGCTTCGAAGAGGTCGTCGACATCAGAGTCGGGCCGGCGCTCGAGACCCTTTCCCAGCTCGCCGCCGAGGGCGCCGGGCCATTCGACCTGATCTTCATCGACGCCGACAAGGAGAACTATCCGGGCTACTTCGAGTGGTCTTTGAAGCTCGCAAAGCCCGGCACCGCGATCGTCGGCGACAACGTGGTCCGCGACGGCGCGATCCTCGACCCCGACTCCCCCGACCCGATCACTGGCGCCGAGGGCCTGATCCCCGGCGTACGCAGCTTCTACGACCTGGTCTCGGCCGAGCCGCGCGTAACAGCCACCGCGATCCAGACCGTCGGCGCCAAGGGCTACGACGGGTTCGCGCTGGCGATCGTGACCTCCTGACCGACGCCGGCGGCGTCGAGGCTCGCCCCCACCAGAGCGCCGCCCTCGCAGCCCTCCGCCTCGACCGCCCGCTGCGGGTTGCGGACCCAGATCAGGCCGCAGACGCCCCCGAGCGCCACGAGCACGGCGGCGACCGCCAGGCCCAGATGGAAGCTGTGCAACGAGGCGGTCTCGGCGGCGCTCGTCAGGGCTTTGGCCTGTTTCGGTGGCAACCCTGAGACATTCGGCAGGCCCAGCGTCAGGCGCTTGGCTTCGCGCACGGCCGCCTCGCCGGCCGGCCCGAGCCTGACGCCCGCCAGGTTCGCGTCCAAAGACTTCGCGAACGCGCCCGCCAGCGCGGCTCCGAGGGCAGCCGTGCCGAGCAGGCCGGCGACCCTGGCGACCGCGTTGTTGACGGCCGACGCGATCCCGGCCTGCGAGCGCTCGGCCCCGGCGAGCACCGCCGCGGTCAGCGGCGCGACCGTCATCGACAGGCCCAACGCGAACACGAGCAGCGCCGGCAGGACGTCGGCCACGTAGTCGACCTGGACGCCGACCCTCTGGAACAGCAGCAGCCCGGCGGCGGCCACGAGCGGCCCGGCACCCATGAACAGACGCGGGCCATGGCGGTCCGAGAGCGCGCCGAACCTTTTCGAGAGCGCAAACATGACACCTGTCACCGGCAAGGTCGCCAGGCCGCTCTGCAGCGGCGTGTAGCCGCCGACCTGCTGCAAGAAGAGCACCAAGAAGAAGAACAGGACCGCCAAGCCCGCATACATCGCGAACGTCTCGACGTTGCCCGCCGAGAAGTTTCGCTTCTCGAACAGCCCCAGCGGCAGCATCGGGTCCTCGGCGCCGCGCCACTCATAGGCCAGGAACGCCCCGAACAAAGCCAGGCCCGCCAGCAGCGGCCCAAGCACCGCCGGGCTCGACCAGCCGAGTCGCGGCTGCTCGATCAGCGCGAACACCGGCCCCGCCAAGCCGAGCGCGCACAGCCCGGCCCCGGGCAGGTCCACGCGGCGGGTGCGTTCGGTCCCGATTCCGGCGGCGCCCGGGGGCACTCCCATCCCTGTTGACGCCGTACGCGCGCGCGCGGGCCCACCACCGGAGGACAACACTTGGGCCGTTCCCTCGCCGTCGGGCAAATCGGTCCCCGTTCGGGCCGTACGCGCGCGCGCGGGCCCACCGCCGGGGACGACGACCAGGATCAGGGCCACGCACGCGACCGTAAGCGGCAGGTTCAGCAGGAAGATCGAACGCCAGGAGGCCAACGCCAGTAGCTCGCCGCCCGCCAGCGGGCCGAGCACGGTCGCGATCCCGCCCCACGCGGTCCAGCTGCCGATCGCCGGGCCGCGTTCGGACTCCGCGAACGTGGCCACGATCACAGCCAAAGAGCTCGGCACGAGCAGCGCGCCGGCGACACCCTGCAGGGCACGCGCGGCCACGAGCGCATAGATCGAGGGCGCGGCGGCGCACGCCAGCGACGCCGCGCCGAAGCCGGCGACGCCGAGCGCGAAGATGCGGCGCTCGCCGAACACGTCGCCGAGCGAGCCGCCCACGAGGATCAGCGAGCCGAGCGTCAACAGATAGCCGTTGACGACCCACTGCTGCGCGGCCAGGCCACCTCCGAGCGCGCGCTGGATGCTGGGCAGGGCGACGTTGACGGCGGTGCCGTCGAGCAGGACGATGCCCGAGCCGAGGATGCAGGCCGCGAGCGTCAGCTGCTTGCGCCTGGTCTCGGAGTCCGAAAACGGCATGGGGCCACAGTAGTCCCAGCCGCCGCGCGGCCGCAACTCCCCGGCGAGCGGCATGTTTGGACGTGTAGGCGGCGGCGGCGTGTTTAGATGTGTAGGCAGTCGTCCGCTTGGAATGTCGTCATCTGGACATCTCATAGACAACGAATTGACCTGACGTCCAGCGATGGGATAGGGTCAAAATGGGTCACAAACGTTTATTTGCATTGGAGGAGAGGCACAGTGAGGGTTCTCGAGAGCAGCGTCCGTAACAGCCGCCGTGGATTGCGCCGAGCCACGATCGCGGCGAGTGCCAGCCTGGCGGCGGCAATCGCCGCGTCGGGACTCACGGTGGCCATCACCTCAGCCACCGCGTTCTCGACCACCGCACCGAAGGCCAAGCAGGCGCGCACGATCGCGCTGAACGACACCGGGCGCCTGCACGAGACCGGCCACCACGGCTTCCGTCTGGACGAGCAGGGGACCGCCTCGGGCACGATCAAAGGCTCGATCTACATCCATCTGAACATAACCTCGACGAACCACGTGACCGCCGAAGTGAGCATCTACCCGAGCAACGGCTCGCTGACGGGCCAGGGCAGCGCCAGCTACCGCTCCGAAGGAGGCCAGGCGACGTTCTCAGGGACACTGTCGATCTCGCGCGGGACGGGCTCCTATGCCGGCGCCCACGCCTCGGCCCTCCGCTTCAGCGGGACGATCCAGCGCTCGAACGACGCTACGACCGTCCACGTCAGCGGCAACCTGAGCACCTGAGCGCTTGAATCCCGCGAGCAAGCCGGCGGTCGGAGAGATCGAGAAAAGGGAGGGTCCGGACGATGCGTAAGCGCCTCACAGCAGCGATCGCGGCAGCCGCACTCGTGCCGGCAGCCGGCGCCTGGACGGCTCCGGCCCCGGGCCTGCCTACCGTCAAGCAAGCCACAGCCGCGGACGCCGCGGTCGAGCAGGCGAGCCTGCACGCCACGTTCTCGCCCGACCGGCTGGGCGCGAGCACGACGATCGCCTTCGGCTTCCATCTGCAGACGACCGACGGGCTGGCGCCGCCACCGCTTCAGAGCGTCGTCTTGCACATGCCGGCGGGCCTGAACTACACCTTGACGACGCTAGGCCTGTCGATCTGCCAGCCAGCGGTGCTGCAGGCTCGCGGCCCAGCGGGCTGCCCCCCGAACTCGAGGGTCGGCTCGGGCAGCGCGATCGTGGAAGTCCCGTTCGGCACGGGTTCGGGCCACGAGATACCGGAAATCCAAGCGGTCGTCGGTCCGTCCCACAACGGCAACATGGTCGTCCTGTTCTACGCCAACGGCCAGACGCCGGTCTTCGCCCAGCTCGTGTTCCAGGGCGAAGTGCTGCCGGACTCGGGACTCTTCGGCTCGCAGCTGGCGACCAGCGTGCCTTTGATTTCGAGCGTGCCCAACGGTCCAGACGTGTCGATCGTCGAAGTCAAATCCACGATCGGCCCGGCCGGCCTGACCTACTACAAGCACGTGCACGGCCGCTCGGTCTCATTCAAACCGACAGGGGTCGGGGTGCCCGAACGCTGCCCCAAGGGCGGCTTCCCCTTCAGCGCGTCCTTCGCCTTCGAGGACGGCTCGAACGCGAGCGCGTCGACGACCGTGCCCTGCCCGCCGCCTGTCCACCACGCGCGGCGCGGCTAGCGGGTCATCGCGGCAGGCCTGCGCGCACGCACACACGCGCGCGCGCGCACGCGCAGGCAGCAACCAGAACCAAGACATGCATCGCGGCAGGTCACCACACGCTGCCCCCGCGCAGGAGCGCCAGCAACGGTGCCTCAGTCCTGCAAGGCCACGGCCGGCGCGACGCCGGTCGCCAGGTAGCCGGGCAGGGCGACGACGAGGACGGAGGCGAGCGTGACGAGCGCGAAGCCGGCGAGCGCCGGCAGGGCGCCCAAAGAGGAGACGACGGGGAAGCCGATCACGTTGGCCAGGGCCCGGTCCAGCAGCTGCTGGCCGAGCAGGCCGAACAGCGCGCCGCTGAAGCAGCCGACGCCGACCAAGAGGATCGACTCCAAGAGGATCGTGCGCCAGAGCTCTCCCGCCGGGAAGCCCTCGAGCTTGAGCTTCGCCAGGCGGGGCCGGCGCTGCCAGACCATGTTGGCCATTGCGGCAGCCATCGCCAGGATGGCGACGATCAGGATCAGGGTGGCGATCTGGGTGAGCCTGGCCAAGCCCTGGCGGCTGAGCGTGTTCTGACGGCCCGCGTGCTGGACGGCCGTTTCGACGGCCAGGCCCGAACGCGGCCCGAGCGCGGCCGCGATCTCCTTACTGGCGGCGGCGGCCGGGAAGCCGGGATCGAGCAGAACGTCGTAGGCGCTCGCGTCGGGGCTGGCCCAGGCGCGGGCATAGTCGTCGGCGTTCATCACGATCGCGCCGGGCGCCCAGCCGATGTTCGTGGTCAGCGCGGCGACCCTCACGGGCACCGGGTCGGGCGCCTGCAAGATGAAGGGAGAGCCGACATGGAGGTCATGTTCTTCGGCGATCGCCTTCGAGATCGCCACCCAGCCCCCGGCACGGACCCTGGCTTCGGCCTGGCCGAGGTCGCCGGCGACGATCTGGCTCGCGGGCAGCAGCGGCTCGGAGGAGCGCGGCGGCGCGATCGCCCAGATGCGCCGGTCGCCCCAGTCGAGCAGGCCGCCGCGATAGAGGCCCACTGACCTGACGCCGGGCAGGCGTTCGAGCTTGGCCCGGGCGCTCGGCTGGAACGGCGCGGTCTGCAGCAGGTTGTAGGAGCCGGCCGGCGAAGCCCAGACGTCGGCGGCGGCGTTCATGTCGTGGGCGGCATTTTCGAGGCCGTGCAGAAGGTCGCCGTGAGCGGCCTGGATCGAGACGGCGCCGAACACGGCGATCGCACCGGTCGCTGAGATCGCCAGCGCACGGGTGCGCCCGGCGCGCAGCTCCATCGTGGCGACGTGCGGGACGGCGCTTACGATCGAAGGGGCGATGCGACGCACCAGCGCGAGCGCGCCAGCGAGTGGTAGCGGGAGCAGCAGAAGCAGGGCGGCAACGAGGAAGACCATGCCGAGCACCGCCAGCTTCGGGGCGGCCTCCAGGATCGCGACGGCCCCAGCCAGGCAGGCCAGGCCGGCGAGTGTCAGCCAGGCCTGGGCGCTCGGGGCTCCCCCGGAGCCGGCCGCGCCGCCGCCGGGGCCTGTCAGCTCGCCGGGGGCGAGGACCGGCGGTGGTCGTCTGGAGAGGATTTCGCGCAGCGGACTGAGCACGGCGACGCAGGCCGCCAGGATGCCGCCGCCGACCGCAACCGCGAAGGCCTGCCAGCCGACGACGCGCTGGTTGCCGACCGCGAACGCCGATGACAGGTATCCGGGGTTCGACTTGAACAGGTGGATCGACAGCTCCTCGCCGAGCGCCAGGCCGAGCGCGCAGGCGAGCAGCCCGAGCACGAGCGCGTCCAGCATCAAGACCGCTATCGCGCTGCTCGGCGGGTAGCCGTCGCGGCGTAGCTCCGCTATCAGACGCCGGCGCTGGGGAACCGTCAGGAGCATCGCGTTGAACGCGAACAGGAAGCCGACCAGGGCGCTGATCAGGGCGAACAGGGTCGTGGACTGGTTGGTCGCCGAGGAGGCCTTCTCGAACAGCGTTTCGTCATGGCTCGTCGACTCGACGTTCAGATGGCTGCCAGCTAGCCTGACCAGCGCCGCGCGGACCGTCGCTTCGCGGCCCGGCTTTGGCTCGACCAGGATGCGCGAGACGTGGGCGCCGAGGCCTGTCATTTCCTGGGCCGAGGCCAATGACGTGACCGCGATCGGGCTGGACACCAACGGCCCGATCTGGGCTGAGCGCAACTGCTCGTAGAGCGGCGCTTCGGCGACCCTGCCGTAGAGCTGGAAGATCGCTTCGTCGCCGAACTTCGTTACCCCCAGCTTGCGGGCCAAGGGCGAGGGCAGGGCGATCGCGTCGATGTTGGCGAACGGACTGAGCGCGGTGTGCTTGACGAGCGCCCCACCGAGCCCAGCGAGACTCGAGTCGGCACCGACCAGCTCGACCGATTCACGGCCGCGAGGGCCACTCGCCTGGGTGCTCGCTTCCAAGAGCGGCGCGGCCCCCTGCACGCCAGGGATCGCGCGCACGCGCCCCAAGAGCCCCGCCTGGAAGCCATGCGGGTCGCGCGCGAGCAGCTGCAGGGTCGCGTTGCCGACGATCCCTTTCGAGAGCTGGGCGACCGAGCTGGAAAGGCTCTGGGTTGCGACCTGGGAGGCGAACAGCAGGGCGACGCCGGCGGCTATCCCGACGATCGCAAAGCACTCCTGAAGGGCCCGCGCGCGCAGCCTGATGCGGTAGAGATGCAGGAGGTTGCGCGGCTTCACCCTGGTTGCTCAGGCGGCGCCGGCGGCTAGGCGGTCGGGCTCGTAAGGACCGAGATGGCCGTCGCGCAGCGCGAACACGCGGTCGGCGTAGCCAGCGGCCTGGGGGTCGTGGCTGACGAGCACGGTCGCAACGCCCTGCTCGCGGCAGACCTCTCGCAGGAGGTCGAGCACGGCGCGCCCGCGCTTTGTGTCGAGGCTGCCGGTCGGCTCGTCGGCGAGCAAGAGCTTCGGTTCGGTGGACAGGGCTCTCGCGATCATCACGCGCTGGCGCTCGCCCATCGACAGCTGCTCGGCCCGATGGTGCAACCGCTCGCCGAGCCCGAGCCGCCCGAGCAGGGGCGCCACCTTGTCGTGCGCGTCTCGCCAGCGCATCGTTTTCAGAAGCTTCAGCACGGCGTTGTCGATCGCCGTGACGCCGGGCAACAGGTCGAAGTTCTGCCTGATGAAGCCCAGTTCGGCGAGCCTGAAGTGCGAGGCCTCGCGCTGGGTCATCGTTGCGATCCGCCTGCCCCCGATCAGGACCTCGCCCGAGGTCGGCTCGAGCAATGTCGCGATCATCAACAGCAAGGTCGTCTTGCCGGACCCGCTCGGCCCGTACAGCGCAACTATCTCCCCAGGTTCGACCTCCAGCGAGACGCCGTCGACGGCGCGCACCGGTTCACCGCCGATCGCCGGGTAGTGCTTGACCAGCTCGCGTAGCTCCAGCATCCCGTCAGGCTCCTCGCTCTCGCACACGCACACGATAGGCCGGCTCGCCGGATCCGCGCTCAAAAGGCGCCACCGTCTCTGCCCCGCGCTGGCGCCTGCGCGCTCGCGGCAGCAGCGAGCGCGCCGCCAAACGCGCTCTGAAGACCGGCATCGTCAGACCGGTCGATCCCCCGAGCGCAGCCAGCACGGCGTCGGCGACAGGTCGCGCGTTCGGATCCCTGGACTCGGGTGTCGCCAGATAGAAGCTCGCCATCGCGGCCAGGACCAGCTCGTGCCCGTACCCCTCGCCCGAGCCGGCCAGCTCGCGCGCCGCATACAGCGCGCGCCCGGCAAGCATCTCCATCCTTGCGGCCGCTTCTGCCGGCGAGGAGTAGCAACCGACCAGGTTGTGCTGCACGGCCGCCCTGTCCTCGGCGTCGTCGATCAGGTTGTCTAGAAGCGAGTGCACCGCTCCGATCCACGGGAAGTAGGCCTCGTCGATGGCCTGCGCCCGCGCGGGGAGCGTCCCGCCGGGCTCGCTGGCGGCGAGGGCAATCAGCGCGTAGACGCCGAGCGAGGAGCCGGCGGCGGCCGCCGTCTCCCACCAGCGCAGATCGCTGCCCGGCTGAGTATGGGCTTCGCCCCAGCGCGCGAGCGCCGCCAGATCCTCTTGGCTTCCGGCCCGTGACCGGTGGCCAGTGTTGGCGCTCTGGAACTCGACGATCCGTTGGGCCGCGCTTAGCGCATAGGAGGCCAGGCCCGGATACGCGGGCAGCCTCGCCAGGGCAGCCCGCGTCTCCCCGATCAAACCAGCCAGATAGCCGCCGTCCGTGCGGGACTGGAAATGCTCGTAGCGATCGACTCGCGCGCTTCCGGCGTTCGGATCGAGAGCTTCGAGCAGCGCAGAATGCAGTCGCCTGTTGGCCGCCGCCGGGTCGACGCTGGGCTGCTCGGAGAGCATGTCCAGATAGTTGTAGGCGACCTGAAAGCAGGCCATCGCGTGGGCGGCCGCCCGGCGGTTACGGCGCGGCACGAACGAAGCGAGCGCGACCGCGCCCTCGACGTTGCCCCACTTCTGGAGGGCCGCGAGCGCCGTGTCGCGCAGCAACGGGTCGTCGATCGCCAGCGCCTGTGCACGCCGGCGCACGCGCTCACGACAGAGCCCCGGGAACAGCCCGAGCCAGTAGCGCCGGGCCGCCTCCGCAAAGGGGACGGCAAGCGCAAGACGACCCTTGGTTAGCCTCTCCACAGCACGACCTCTCCGACCCAACGCAGCGATCATTCGATCGTGCAGTTGTCTCATAATAGACACCGTTCAAACCTAATGTCGAGCGCCGAGCGGGCCGATGAGACCGTCTTCGGCACGTTCGCGAGCGCCTCTCTTGAGGGTGAGCGAGGGGACTCGAACCCCCGACCGCCTGGACCACAACTGGGATATACGTGGTTTCGTGAGATGCGATTTGGCTCTAGCAAAGGGATTCTGTGATCCCAGGTGAGGTCAGATTTGCTCAGTTTGGTACCCTGTTGGTACCCTGGAGTCCGGTGCGTGGGGTAGAATTGTAGTGTGGAGTCGCCTTCCTCAAGTCCCAAACAGACGCCTAGCAAGGCTGTATCACGGCGCCCGCGCGGCACCGGCGCGCTGTTCGTAAAACGCGACTCGTCCGGGCGGGAGACGTGGTACGGCAAGTGGCGGGTCGGCACCGTGCAAGTCAAGCGCCGCGTCGGTCCGAAGCGCATCCCCGCCACGCGAGAGGGCCTGACCCGTACCCAGGCCGAGGCCGAGCTGCGCCGCCTGATCGGCTCGGCCGATCCAGCCACGCTGCAACGCGAGCGCGTGACGATCGAGGAGGTGGGCGCGCTGCTGGTCGAGCACCGTCGCGTCCAGGGGCGCAAGAAGACGACGATCGAGGCATACGACTCGATGATCCGTGTCCATCTGGTCCCCTTCTTTGCGGAACGCACGCTCGACCGGATCGGCCGGCGGGAGGTGCAGGGCCTGATCACCCACATGACGCGGGCGGGCAGCTCCGCCAAGACGACCCGCAACGCGCTCGGCATCCTGCACTCGATCTTCGAGTACGCGCGCCGCGAGAGTTGGGTGCCGGCCAACCCCTGCACGCTCGTGGACAAGCCGCGCGTCGGCGATGGAGACCCCGACATCCGTTTTCTCGAGCCCGAGGAGATCGAGGCGCTGCTGCGCGGAGTCCCGGACGACGACCTCGGTCGGGTCGAGCGACGAATGTATCTGACGGCGGCGATGACCGGGATGCGCCAGGGCGAGCTGCTGGCGTTGCGCTGGCGCGACATCGACTGGCCGGCGAGGCGTGTGCGCATCCGGCGCAACTTCGTCCGCGGCGAGTTCGGCACGCCGAAGTCCAAGCGCTCCTCGCGCAGCGTCCCGCTCGCGGACCGGCTGGCCGGCGAACTGGACCGTCTGCACCAGGAGACGCTCTACCGGCACGACGACGATCTGGTGTTCGCCCATCCGCACACCGGCAAGCCGATCGACCGCTCGCGCGTGCTCAAGCGCTTCAAGGCGGCCCTGAAGCGCGGGGAAGTACGGGCCGTCCGCTTTCACGATCTGCGCCACACCTTCGGCACGCGCATGGCGGCCCAGGGCGTGCCGATGCGCGCTCTACAGGAGATGATGGGCCACCGCGACTTCAAGACCACGCTGATCTACGCCGACTACGCCCCGAGCGCGCGCGAGGCCGAGTGGGTCGAGGCGGCGTTCCGTCCGGTGGACAACGCCCTCATAGAGACGCCCGCTGTTCGGACTGGCGGTTCGTAGTGCCGCGGGTCAGCTACTTCCACGGCATCATCATCCGCATGTACTGGAACGAGCGCGATCATCCCGTCGCGCATTTTCACGCCGAGTACGCCGGCAACTTCGCATCCATTGACCTGGACGGCGTGGCGCTTGCGGGATCGCTCCCCTCCAGACAGCTCCGCTTGGTCCAAGATTGGGCTCAACTGCACCACGACGAGTTGCTGGCCAACTGGGAGCGTGCCCGCAAGCGCGAGCCCCTGGACGAGATCGATCCCCTGCCCTAACATCCACCTATGGTCGATCTACCCCCTCTAGTGCATGTAGCCGGCGTTGAGGTCATCGGCGAGCACGATCTACGTCTGACCTTCGAGGACGGCACCGTTGGCGATGTGAGCTTCGGCGACAGCGAGTGGACCGGGGTGTTCGAGCCGCTGCGCGACCCGCAGCGATTTGCGAAAGTTTCCGTCGAAGCCGGCACCATCGTCTGGCCCGATGACGGCCTCGACATGGCACCCGAGCCACTCTACGCGGAGGCTCGCGAGCACCAAGTGCTGAAGTCGGCGAGCGCATAGCGGCTCGTCACGAACCCTTGCCTTCGAGAGTACGCAGGTTCGATTGCTTGCATGGGATATACGCCATACTCTCGACATGGGCATTAGCCTCGACGATTACATCGATGAAGTCCGTGAGCGCTACAACGACGAGGAGCGCGCCCATCTCGACGCCGAGATGCGCCGCTTCGACCTTGCCGGACAGCTGCTCTCACTGCGCCTGGACGCAGGCGTAACCCAACAGCAGCTCGCCGAACGCTCGGGCATCTCCCAGGCCGACATCAGCCGCTACGAGCGGGGCCTCGGCAACCCCACCCGCGCGACGATCGACGCACTCGCGGTCGCGCTCGGCGCACACCTGGAGCTGGTGCGCAATGGGCCACGCGAGCCGCAGCCGATCGCCTGAACGCAGGTCTCACCCCACCGGAGGCAGGCCCCTGCGCTCTGCGGGCATGAGGTTCCAGCTGGGCAACACAGCCCCATGACGTTCTTATGGTCGTCCGATGTCGGCAGGGGTTTCCCTGCCGACATGAGTGCCCTTTCAGCGGAGGGGACGGGATATGTCAAGGGCGGCCACCCAGCCTCCACGGCCAGACCACCCAACGATGTTCCGCCCTTTACATATGCCGGCCCCGGAGCTACTGCCGCCGCCGCGGCCGGCAGCGCCGGCAGCGCTACATGAAGAAACGGACTTCGAGCCTGTCGAAGGAGCCCGACCGGCCGGAACGCTCACGCACACGCCGGCCCTTTTGTTTGCTTCGCGGCTCGTACGTGCCCAGCCGCTCGTCGATCTCAGCGACCACGCCACGAGAAGCCACTCGGGAACGCCACGCGAACGATCGGCCATAACACGGACCCCAACGATCAACAAGGCACGCAGACAAAACAACACGCCATGCGTGACGTCACAGGTAAGCATCCGCTGTCAAGAACAGCTCCGTACATGTCATGTGGAGGTATGGCCGGCCGAGCCCCAGCGAGGCCGGCCATACCCGCTTTACAGCACCACGCACCACGACAAACCACGCCCCCGTCGCCCCCATTTGTTCGACCTACCAGACCCTTTCTCCCCTTCTCTTCAGACAATCCACTCCACACCACCACCAGCCTCCTGCCTGCCCCCACCACAACCAACCATCCAGGTCATTGACCACCACCCTCTGAAAAACAGCGCAGCTGAGAGGGGGGTGGTCAATGACCGACCACCACCACGCCCACCACCCCAAGGGCAGGCAGGAACGGCTCTACAGAGCCGATCCCGCGGTGCCGGCGCCGACCCGAAAGCTGACGTGGCACTGACGCCGGCGCCGACACGCCCGCGATGGGCCTCAGACCCGGCCTATCGACCGAGCAGCAGCTCGATCACGATCACGTCATGCCACGTGCCGTCGATCTGGCCGTGCCGGCGGTGTACCTACCTCGCGGAACCCATGGCGAGCAGCCAGTCGGCGGCTCGCCAAGTTCTCCCGTTCGCCGCGGGGGGCGACAGGCAGAGGCTCCCCGTACAGCTGACATGCGGCCGAAGTTTGGTACCCCATTGGTACCCTGGCGGCGGTTGTATCAAAACGCTACAAGGACAAATTATGCCGATTTGCAGGCCTTTTATGAGGGGTGAGCGAGGGGACTCGAACCCCCGACCGCCTGGACCACAACCAGGAGCTCTACCAACTGAGCTACGCCCACCACGCGCGGAGCACGCAGTCTAGCGGCGGGCAGCGGCTGCCAGCAGGGCTCGTGCCAACCCTGCCGAGCCCCGCCCAGCTCGCGCGGGGCCCACTCAGCCCAGTCCGGCGCCGTCCAAGGCCCCGAGCGTCCGTTCAGCCAAGGCCAGCGCATCGCTGGGGACCAGGTCTGGCCGGCGCTCGGCGGCCAGCCGCCAGGCCGCCAGCAGCGCGTCCGGGTCCTCGCCGAGCAGTCCCGAGAGGGACGCATACGGGCCGGCGGGCGCAGGTGGGCCAGCGGACGCAGACGGGCCGGCGGGCGCAGACGGACCAGCGGGCGCAGACGGGCCGGCGGGCGCAGGAGCGCTTGGTGGAGCCGCGAGGGCGTCCCCGGCTTCCGGTTTCGCGCGCGCGCGGGCAAGCACCGCCTCGGTGACGTCCTTGCCGAGATGTTCGGCGTTGCGCCAGCCCCTGCCCATCGACAGGTCGACCAACTCCAGGTGCGGACCCTCGAGCACGGTCAGCTTGGCGCGGTGTGGACTCCATTTGCGTTCCCCGAGCTCTACCCATTCATCTCGAGACCAAGGCCCGACCAGCTTCTCGTACAGCTCGTCTTCGTCGAGGTTGAAGGCGCAAGTGTTGTGCGGGAACTGGCGTAGCTCGACGTGGAACACAGGCCGAACCCTGGCACGTCCGGTCCGGCGATGCCTCGTGCCCGTGTGGCTTGGGGCGGCGATACCTCGTGCCCGTGCGACCGGGTCGGCGATGCGCCGTCGCCCCAGGAGGTCAGCCGGCTGGCAGCCGCGCGCGCATGACGCGCACGGCCTCGGGGTTCGAGTCGATCATGACGTAGCGGCGCCCGAGCTTGGCGGCGGCCGCGCCGAGCGTTCCGGAACCCGCGAAGAAGTCGAGGCACCAGTCGCCGGGCTTCGTGGAGGCGGCGACCATGCGCCTGACGATGCCCTCCGGCTTCTGGGTCGGGTAGCCGGTCTTCTCGGCGCCCCTGGTGGGCACGATCGTGTGCCACCAGACGTCGGTCGGCAACTTGCCGCGTTCGGCCTTCTCGGCGGTCACGAGGCCCGGCGCCATGTAGGGCTCTCGATCGACCTCCTCGGGGTCGAAGTGATAGCGAGCGGGATCCTTGACGTAGACCAGGATCGTGTCGTGCTTGGCCGGCCAGCGCTTTCGCGACCGGGCGCCGTAGTCGTAGGCCCAGATCAGCTCGTTCAAGAAGCACTCTCTTCCGAAGATCTCGTCCAGAAGCAGCTTGCAGTAATGGGCCTCTCTGTAGTCCAGGTGCACGTACATGGTTCCGTCGCGTTTGAGCAACCTCTTGGCTTGCTCCAGCCGCGGCTCCAGGAAGGCCAGATAGTCCTCGAACTTGTCGCTGTAGCTCGACTCGCTCAACAGGCGGGTCCGGTAGCGCCGGCCCTGGAAGCCGCGGCGCTCGCCGGTCTCGTCTCGGACGACGTGCAGCGTCTTGCGGGCCTGGTCGCGGCCGGTGTTGAACGGCGGGTCGATGTAGACGAGCTGAAAGGACTCGTCGGCGAAGCCTGGCAACAGCTCGAGGTTCTCGCCGAGCAGGATCTCGTTCTCGAGCGGGCGGCGGCCCGCGGCGGCGGCTTTGGTCGCCACGGCGTTCGCGGTGACGGCGGTGGTCGGCGAGGGCACGCCCGACAGGCTAGTTCTCGAACCGGAGCGACCGCTCCGCCTGAGCCGCGCTCTGGGCTTGCAATAGCTCTGATATCGCGTCGGCGGACATCGGCCGGTGCAGGTAGAAGCCTTGGGCCAGCTCGCAGCGCAGCTCGCGCAGGGCGACCAGCTGGCGCTCGGTCTCGACGCCCTCGGCGATCACCTCGACGGCGAGGGCCTGGGCCATCCGCACGATCGCCGTGGTGATCGCGGTCGAGCGGCTTTCGTTGCCGAGGTCTTTCACGAACGAGCGATCGACCTTCAGGCCACCGATCGGCAGGCCGCTGAGGTAGGCCAAGGAGGAGTAGCCGGTGCCGAAGTCGTCGAGTACGAAGCGAACGCCGAGGCGCTCCAGGCGCGCGATCGTCGCGGCCGCCCGGTCGGGCTCTTCGAGGAGCACCGACTCGGTGATCTCCAGGCACAGGCTGGCCGGCTCGATCCCGGTCGAAGCGAGCACGTCCGAGACCGTCGCCTCCAGCTCGCGTTGCGCGAAGTGCCGGGCGGACAGGTTGACCGATAAGCCGAGCGGCCTGGAGTCGGGCCTGGCCGCGTGCCAGACGGTCGCCTGGCGGCAGGCCAGCTCGAGCACCCAGCGCTCGATCGGCTCGATCAGGCCGGTCTCCTCGGCCACGGGGATGAACTCGGCCGGGCCGAGCAGGCAGCGCTCGGGATGTTGCCAACGCAGGAGCGCCTCGACCGAGACGATCGAGCCGTCGCGCAGGGAGACGATCGGCTGGTAGAGCAGGCGCAACTCGTCGCGATCGAGCGCACGGCGCAGGTCGTTCTCGATCGCCAGGCGCTCGACTGTCTGGGCCCGCATGGCGCGGTCGAAGATCTCGAAGCGCCCGCGGCCCCTGGCCTTCGCCTGGTACATCGCCGCGTCCGCGTCTCTGATCAGGCCCGCGGGCAGGCTTTCGGGGCTGTCGGAGAGCGCGATCCCGAGGCTCGCCTTGGCGAAGTGCTCGCCAAGGCTCAGTTCGAATGGGATCTCGAAGGTGGCGACGATCCGTTCGGCGATGAGCGCGGCCGAGCGCTCGCCGGAGATGCGGTCGAGCAGCACGACGAACTCGTCCCCGCCGAGCCTGGCGATCGTGTCGCCGGGCCGCAGCGCGGTCTGCATGCGGGGCGCGATCTTCATCAGGAGCTCGTCGCCGGCGCTGTGGCCGAGGCTGTCGTTGACGAGCTTGAAGTTGTCGATGTCGAGCATCACGACCGCCACTTTGGCTCCCGGCTTGGCAAGCGCCTCGGCGAGCCGGTCGAGGAACAGGACGCGGTTGGGCAGGTTCGTGAGCGGGTCGTGCAGGGCTTGGTGGCGGATCACCTCTGCTCGGCGCTCGAGCTCGGCCTCGGCCTGCTTGCGGTCGGTGATGTCCGAGATCACTCCGTGCCAGCGCCGGCGGCCGGCGGTGTCTGTGATGAGCGCCGCTTCGTCGCGCACCCACACGATCGTGCCGTCCCGATGGCGCATCCTGTATTCGTCTGGCACCTCGGGCTCGAGCAGCGAGTCCTCGCGCGCGAACACACGGTCGCGATCCTCGGGGTGCATTTGGCGCGCCCACAGGCCCGGGTCCTCGATCCACTCCTCGGGGCTGAAACCGAGGATCGCCTGGATGCCGGCGCTCACATACAGCCAGCGTCCGGCGACGCCGGCTTCCGCGACATACAGGATCGCCGGTAGCTGGTCGAGCAGAGCTGTGACCTCGAGCCCGCCGAGCCGAGATGGAGATGCTGGTCGCATCATCCCGTTTATCGGCAGCGAGCCGCCGAAAGCCAAGGGATATAGGGCTATTCGGCCGCCAGGAGCCCGCGTGCGAACAACTCGAACATCGAGCCGTACAGCTCCTCGGGCAGGCCGGGGTCGATCATGCGGTTCAGGAGGAAGCCGTCGGCCATCGCCATCGTCATCGCGGCGACGTCGGCGGCGGGCATCGACGGAACGAGGCCGAGGTCGCCGGCCCAGCGCTCGAATACGCGTGCCATCTGGGCCCGCAGGGCTTGCTGGCGCCGAGCGAACTCCTGGCGAAACGAAGGGTTGCGGGTGGCATGAGCCGCGAACTCCAGGTAGACCCGCCGCCACCGCGGCTCGCCTTCGACCTTCGCAAGGAAGCCTTCGGCGGCATGCTTGGCTTCGGCGACCGGCTCGCCCGAGCCGGCGAGCACCGCGTCCAGGCGTTCGATCTCCGCGTCGAAGTGAAGCTCGAGCAGCACCAAGAAGAGGTGCTCCTTGCTGTCGAAGTGGGCATAGAAGGCGCCCTTGGTGTAGCCGGCGGCGGCGGCGATCGCATCGATCGAGGCGCGTTGGGTCCCCAGCTCGGCGATCGTGTCGGTGGCCGCTTCCAGCAGCTTCAGACGCGTGGCGTCGCTGCGCTGCCACCTCGTTTCTCGGGTTGCGTCCCGCTCCACGAGGCGACTCGCGCGCGCGCGAGTCGTCGTTTTCATACGCCTGTCAACTGCCCCGCCTCGGGCGCCAGGCCGGATGGGACGGCCTGCGCGGGCGCGGCGGCAACGGGACCGTGCCCGGCGACGGGGCAGCGCCCGAGGAGAACCTCGGCGTCATGCCTGGGCGTCTCGGTGATCGCGCGCCTGAGCACGCGCTCGTCGCCGGAGCGCGACGGGGCGATGGTGCGCCGGAGGATCAGCTCGCGCAGGACGGACTCCATCTCGTACTGCGCGAACGCGGCGCCGAGACAGCGCCGGATGCCGCCCCCGAACGGGATCCAGGTGTAGGTGTTGATGCCGCGCTCGGCCGGCGGACCGGCGCCCTCGTCGAGGAAGCGCTCGGGGATGAAGTCGTCGGGCTTCGGATAGATGTCGGGCCGGCGGTGGACCAGGTAGATCGACGGCACGATCGAGGCCCCGGCCGGCAGCAGCCTGCCGCCGAGCTCCATCGGCTCGACCAGGCGCCGCAGGACGATCGAGAGGACGGGCCGCAGGCGCAGGGTCTCCTGGACGACGGCCTGCAGGTAGGTGTCCTCGCCGGCCTGGACCTCCGCGGTCAGCCGGTCGAGCTTGGCGGGCTTGCGACAGAGGCGCTCGACCGCCCAGGACAGCGCGTTGGCGGTCGTCTCGTGACCGGCCACGAGCAGGGTCATCAGCTCGTCGCGCAGCTCTTTGTCGCTCATCGGCGAGCCGTCCTCGTGCGTGGCCCGCAGGAGCACGCTCATGATGTCCTCGCGCTCGGCAAGGTCGGGGGCGAGCCGGCGCTCGGCGATCTCTGCGTAGATCGGCTTGTCGACCGCTTCCATGAGGCGCTTGAAGGGCGCGACCTTGGCGATCCGGTCGGGCCCCAGCAGGAGCAGGGCGACGCCGCCGGCCGGGTTTGTGACGACGTCGAGGACGCGGCGCAACTCGGCGCGCAACTCGTCCATGCGGGGACCCTCGGCCACGCCGAAGACGGCCCTGAGGATGATCTCCAGGGTGAGGGCCTGCATCCGGGGGCGCAGGGCGTATGGCTCGCCGAGCGGCCAGGTCTCGATCTCCGCGGCCGCGACCTCGCGCATCAGGCTCCCGTAGCGCCGCATCCGCTCGCCGTGGAACGCCGGCAGCATCAGCTTGCGCTGGGCCAGGTGCTGGTCGTCGTCGAGCAGCAGGACCGAGCTCGGTCCCAGGACCGGCAGCAGGATCCGGTTGGCCTCGCCGGCGTGCAGCTTGTTGGGGTCGCCGGTGAAGACCTGCTTGATCGTGTGCGGGTCGCTGGTCACGACCCACTCCCCTTCGCCGGCGATTTTCAGGGTGAACATGTCGCCGATCCGGGCCTGGCAGGTGTCGAGCAGCCACTGGGCCTTGCGGTACCAGATCGCCGATTGGACCGGCCTCGGCAGCCTCGGCCCGGGCGGCAATCCCGTCGCCGATCGCGTTTTGGTTCGCATACTGGGCGGTATCCAATCAGATACCGGCCGGGATGTCAAGCGGGGCGGGCCGCCAGCAGCGCCCGGTCGATGAACGGCCCCAGAAGGTCGGCGATCGAGGAGGCGGTCATGTTGGCCGAGGCGACCGGCAGGGCCGTGTAGCTGATGGCCAGGCGGACCAGGCACTCGGCCAGCAGGCCGGCGTCGCCGGGCGCGGCCTGCGGCCAGCGCGCGATGATCGCCTGGCCCAGGCGCTCGGCGGCGCCCTGCACGAGGGGCTGACCTTGGGTTGTCACGAACGGCAGCATCCCTCCGGAGCCGGCGATCGCAGTGCGGACGAGCGGGTCGTCGGCGGCGGCTGTCAGGAACAGTCCGAACGCGGCCGTCAGGGCCGCCTTGGGGTCGTCGAGATGGGCATCGAGGGCGCTTTCGACGGCGGCGATGAAGCGGCCCGCCTCTCTCAAGACGAACGCTTGGGCGAAGGCCTCGCGGGAGCCGAACTCGTTGTACAGCGTCTGCCTGCTGACCCCGGCGGCGGCCGCGACGTCGGCCATCGTGACCTCGCTCCAGTCGCGTTGTTCCAGCTCGTTGCGGGCCGCGTCGAGCAGCGTGTCGCGCAGGAGCTCTTTGGCGGCGAGCGCGTAGGGGACCGGGTCGACGACCCTCACGCGGCTTCGTGCCTCGCCAGCAGGCGCGCCCGACGACGAGGGGCGATGTTCGTGCGCGTGACGTCTCCCTCGTAATGAGCCAAGAGGCGCTGGTCCATGACCCGGCGCCACAGCGGCGGGATCGCCGCGAGCACGATCATGCCGGCATAGCCGGTCGGCAGTTGCGGCGCCTCGTCGAAGTGGCGCAACGCCTGGTAGCGGCGCAGGGGGTTGGCGTGGTGGTCGGAGTGGCGCTGCAGGTGGTAGAGCAGGACGTTGGAGGCGACGTTGTTGTTGTTCCAGCTGTGCTCGGGCCTCGTTCGCTCGTAGCGGCCGTCCTCGCGGCGCTGACGCAGGAGTCCGTAGTGCTCGAGATAGTTGACGACCTCCAGGAGCGAGAATCCGACGAAGGCCTGCAGGATGAGGAAGGGCAGCACGACCGGCCCGAAGGCGATGGCAAGGCCGGCGAACAGGGCGACGGTCATGGCCCAGGCGCCGAGGATGTCATTCCTGAACGTCAGGCGCCCGCGGCCGATACGCGCCAGCCGCTCGCCCTCGAGCTCCCAGGCGGAGCGCAGGCTGCCGGCGACCGTGCGCGGCCAGAAGGCGTAGAAGCTCTCGCCCAGGCGCGCGCTGGCCGGGTCCTCGGGGGTGGCGACGCGCACATGGTGGCCGCGGTTGTGCTCGATGTAGAAGTGGCCGTAGCCGCTCTGGGCGAGCGCGACCCTGCTCAGCCAGCGCTCCAGGCTGTCGCGCTTGTGGCCAAGCTCGTGGGCGGTGTTGATCGCGATGCCGCTGACCATCCCGACGGTCAGGGCCAGGCCGACGTCCTCGACGGTGCTCAATTTGGAAGACGACCAGAGCCAGCAGGAGAAAACCAAGCCGGCGTACTGGATCGGAATGAACGCGTAAGTGCACCAGCGGTAGTAGCGGTCCTGCTCGAGCCACTTGATGACGCTGTCCGGCGGGTTGGTCGCGTCCATGCCGATCAGCAGGTCGAGCGCCGGGAAGACGGCGAACACGAGGAACGGACCGTAGAACCAGAACACGCCGAGGCCGGTCGCTTCCACCAGCGCCCAGGCCAGGAACGGCAGCGTCGGCACGATCAGGCCCAGCAGCCAGGCGTAGCGCTTGGGGTCACGCCAGCGGGTGGCTTCGGTGTCGTGAGGAGCCGTCTGGACGTCACCGGCGGCGGTCGGAGTGTGGCTCGGAGCGGACGGGGCGTCGCGAGGGACGTCCTGAAAAGCCGGGTTAGGTTTTCTACCTCCCCGATTTGGTTGTTGCGCTGGATTTACAGCAGACATTGATTTGTAGGCTCCATTGTCATATTAGAAGAACGCGTCGCCTCAGTTTACAGATCAACGATGGTTTGTAAAGTCAGCGGATCTTCTACTTGGACGGGTTTGGTTTTCTACCCCCTCCCTCCTCAGCAGACGAACCCAAACGGCGAGCCCTGGCCCACGCCCGGTCGCCGCACAGGCCAGCGAGCCAAGCCACACCCCCACCCGCCGCACAGGCCAGCGAGCCAAGCCACGCCCCCAGCCGCCGCTCAGGCAGCGCGGTCGCGGGAGGCCGCGAGGCGGCCGAACAGCTCGGTGACGCCGAACCTCGGCGCGACGCGCTCCACCATCCGAGGCGCCAGCTGGCCGAGCGCGAGCGCCGGCCTGATCGGGGTGCCCGTCTCGATCACTTCGGGCAGGTCGCGCTCGATCGCCTCGATCGTCTTGTCGGTCACCTTGCCAACCGTCGTCTCCCCCATCAGCCGGTTCGACTTGAAGCCTGATTCGAGCATCCGCTGGTACATGCCGTCACCGGCGATGAAGCCCGGACACACGACCGAGAAACCGACCTCCGACTCCAGGTACTCGGCGCGCAGGGACTGCGTCAGGGCGACGAGCCCGGCCTTCGTGGCGGAGTACGGCTCCTGATAGGCGGTGCCGACCTTGCCAGCCACCGATGAGATGAAAACAACGTGGCCGCGACCGCGCTCCAGCATCCCCGGGACCAAGAGCCGCGTCAACAACAACGGCGCCGTCAGGTTGACGTCGACGACGGTCCTCAGATCCTCGATCGTGTAGCCCGTGAACGCGCTCGTGATCTCGATCCCAGCATTGTTGACGAGCAGGTCGATCGGCCCGACGGCCGCTTCGCTGCGCTCCAGGAGAGAACCGACCTGGCCCAGGTCCGCCAGGTCCGCCGGCACGGCCTCGGCCTTGACACCAAACCCGGACAGCTCGGCGGCGACCTCTGTGAGGGCGTCCTCGCGCCGTCCAGACACTGTCACGTTCATCCCCAACCTCGCCAGGCGCCTGGCGATGTGGGTACCCAGCCCGCCCGACGCGCCTGTGACGAGGGCGTTGCGACCGCTTAGATCTTTCATCGGGCTCCCATTCGATCGTTTGCACAGCGCCCTCGGTTGGATTCGAACCAACGACCTGCGAACAGCGTGGGGGGAGCAGGCTCCCCCCACGAGCCCCCCACCGGAGACGCGTACGGTCAGAGTAACCAGCGCCCCCGGCAGGATTCGAACCTGCGACCTGCGGATTAGAAGTTGCGTCAAGGGCGGCATTTTTGGCTCTGTAGAGCCATTTCAAGTTAGCTAAACGTGTCCCCAGACACCTCAGATCTGCGCAGTTCGGGACACGGTTCGGGACATGTCCCGTCGGGACATATTGGGACATGCCGTTCGGATTCGATCCGAACGGCCGTTGATTTGCAGGGAAAAATGGCGTAGGAAGTCGAGCCTGCGGTTTCAGGGCCGCCGGGTTTGCGCTGTCCGGCGACCTGCCGGTCGGCCTGGACCGAGCTTCGCTCACAGACGACCGGCGGATCGCTCGGCCGCGATCAGCAGATCGAGCTCATCGAGCGCATGCTCGGGCGTGGTCGGCCCGGCTCGTCGGCGAACGTGGTCGGGCTGTCCCGGCGGGTGACGATGGTAGGGCAGCTCAGGATGCCCCTCAGGATCGAACTCGTAGCGCAGACGCTCGGCGCCGGCCTGGCCGTGGTAGGAATAGGCGCAGAGGTACAGACCCTCGCGCTGTCGAGCATCCCCCGCCGCGCTCTCGGACCAGCGCTCAGTCAGCGTGAACGTGACTCGCTCGTCCGGATCGGCGTCCTCGTCCTGGTCGGCGTCCGGCAAGCGCACTGCCCGCATATGCACGAGCCCGAGCGGCGGATCGTCTTCCCAGCGCGGCAACTCACAACCGCCGAAGTCCAGCAGGTAGCCGCGAGCATTCAGGAGGGCGTGCAGCTCCTCGAACCGCCTTGCGACAAACGTGCTGACGTGCGACACAGTGCGCGGTTCTACCAGACGACCGGGGGGACAAAAGCGGGATTATCGATTTCGTCGATTTTGCCGATACTTGCGATAAGCTCTAATCCGTCCCAGAGCAGCCGGAGGGCACGATGGTCGATTTCGATAGGCAGTATTGGAAGATCAAGGACTTCGCCGAGCACTTCGGCCTAGACCCCAGCACCGTGTACAACCAGATCGACCGGGGCGAGATTCGAGCGATCCGCGTCGGCAAGACCGCGCTGCGTATCCCGACCGACGAGGTCAGGCGCGTACTGGACAGCTTCGTCGCGCCCCGCGAGCAGCCGCAGGATCTGGCCGGCCGCGCGCAGCGGTTTGAGGCCCGCACCCGCAGAACACCCGCGGACTTCGCCGCCGCTTGGCGTGCAGGCAAGATCGAGGACACCCCCGACAACGCCCGCGACGCAATCGAAGCCCTGGCCCTACGCGAGGCGATGCAACCGACCATCACCGCCAGATAGACGAGCCGGGTCGCCGGATTCGTGCGACGCCCAGTCGCTTCGCGGGCATGAGTCTTCAACGAGCGCATCGCCCCATGATGTTCTTGTGGTCGTCCGATGTCGGCAGGGATATCCCTGCCGACATGAGTGCCCTTTCAGCGGAGGGGACGGGATATGTCAAGGGCGGCCACTCCGTCCTCACGGCCAGACCGCGGACGATATTCCGCCCTTTACATATGCCGGCCCCGGAGCTACTGGCGCCGCTACGGACTGCGGCGCCTGAGGCACTGCAGGAAAGACGCTGGCGTCGCCTCTCGGAGATCGGGCACGCAGCGACTACGCCATTCGCCGCCTCGCCTAGGCCATCAATACCGTTGGGTGGAATCCACGGCAGGCTACTCCCTAATGTGGACGAGCGAGCGCATGATCGGCCGTCGGCTTGGCTGCTGATCGTCGTCCAGAGCGCAAGCGCTGTGCGAAGATAGCGAGACGCTCGCATCGCTCCGTGAGCAGGCGTGTCGCTGGCGTTGAGTCTATGCTCACCGACCTCGGTTCACTTGCGTGAGGCCATTTCGCATGGAGGACGCCGATGCCGGACACCACGTGCCACATGTCGATCTCGCTTGACGGCTTCGTCGCCGGGCCGAACCAGAGCAGGGAGAATCCGCTGGGGAAGCGCGGCAGGGAGGTCCATAGCTGGCACCTCGGCGACGAGCGCGCGACCGACGCCGACGCGACGGCGGAGGGCTGGCTCATGCGACCGCGCGGGGCCTACGTCATGGGCCGCAACATGTTCGGGCCGATCCGCGGCGAGTGGGATGAGGACTGGGATGGATGGTGGGGCTCCGAGCCGCCCTACCACGCGCCGGTCTTCGTGCTCACCCACCACGCCCGACACCCGATCGAGATGGAGGGCGGCACCAGCTTCCACTTCGTCACCCAAGGCTTCGAAGCCGCATACGCGCAGGCGCGTGAGACGGCCGGCGAGGATGGCATCGACATCGCGGGCGGTGCCTCGACCGTCCGTCAGGCACTCGCCGCCGGAGTGATCGATGAACTCACGCTCGACGTGGTCCCCGTCCTGCTCGGGTCCGGCGAGCGGCTGTTCGACGGAGTCCAGTCCCTCGGGTTCGAGCCGGTCGAGGCGCTCCACTCTCCGCTCGCCACGCACATCCGCTACCGGCGGGCGGGGTGACGGGGAAGACACGGGCTCGCGGCTGCATTGTGCGATTGCGAGCGTCCGCTAAGCCTCACCGTACGCGCCCGGCAGGGGTGCGACGCCGCTTCGCGCCACACCAGCTACGCCATGCCCACGCCCTTGAGCTCGCGCGGGAGGGCGTACCGCTGAACATCATCCAACGCCAGCTCGGCCATGCAAACCTGGGAACGACATCGATCTACCTCCAGGGCATCGATACCGAGGAGATCATCGCCGCCGTCCACACAAGACGGGCACCGATGATGTCCGCCACCGCCAGTGAGCCTCCCGTCGGGTGTCGCGAGGTGCCCCAGCTCGTGCGCGAGCACCGCCGGTAGGTGCTCTGTTTCCAGTAGGCCCCTGGAGAGCATCAGCGCACTGCCGACGACAGCAGCGTCCGGCTGTGGGGTGTCGATCACAAACCAGTGCCCTGGCCTCGGCAACGGCTCTTCGCTGTTTGCCTGCAGCAGCTCGATCGCGTCCTGGTAGGCGAGCTGCTCGCGACTGGATGGGTCGCGTCCGCCAGCGCGGTTGTGCCACCACAACGCGCTGCCCAACGGTGCGATCAGCGCAATCGCCGACCAGAACGTGGGTATCAGCCCGATATAGATCCAGGCTCCTGCATGGATGTACTCCTTTGTCATCAGAACGGAAGGGTCCTACCCCCTTCCCCGACAACCCCTCCGAAAACGGGACACCCCTTCTCGCCCTGCGGCGACCGGGCGGCGACCGGCCTGAGATTCGCGGTGCCCGAGCCACTGGCGCCGCTACCGTCTGTGGCGCCGACCGCGCCACAGCAAGGACGCCGGCATTCAAGCCTGCGTGAGCTGGCCCGTTAGCGGGCTGGTGCGCTGCTGGGCTCGCTACGGTCTTCGCCTTCTCTGGGCGACCTCTTCGGCGTGGCATACCAGGTCGATCGCTGAGGAGTGTCAGTAGTGCAGCGTTCCACGTGTCTGTACAACGACCGGGTATGGCGCCTTGCGTAGGATGGTGCCGTAGAATCCTGCTGTTCCCCGCGCGTGCTCGTACGAGCCAGTGCCTTTGGTGATCGAAACCGTGCCGCTGAAGCTCGCGTACCGGCCGGAGGAGTGCAGCTTGCCAACCCCTTGGCCGGTGATCGACCCGCCGCTGGCCGGGTAGAGAGTGATCTTGGCAGCCACGGTCGCACCGATGTTGAACAGCACTTTCACGCGGCCGAGCAGTGTGCCCGTAACCTTGCCTTCCTCGACCAATTCAGAGCCCGATTCGCCTACCAAGTGCAGACTGCTTTCGTCGTTGACGACCTGTGAGCGCGCCGTATGTCCGATTGGAGATGCAAGGGCCGGCACGACACTCAGGAACTTCAGGCCGAGCAGTAGAACATTGATGGTAGTGACAGCGACGCGGCGGCTCGGCTTGGTTTTTTGTCTACGGCTCAATGACCCCACGAAGAATGTCATTATTGTCATTCCTTCCAGTATTAAACGATGCTGCAGATCGCTAGCGAGATCCCGCTGCAAAGTTAAACATCGATTATCAGCGAGACCTGCCCAGCTGTCGTTTGTAGGAGCGAGACGTATGTCTCGGTCAAGGTGTCAGTCGTGATCTTCTCGTCTTGCGTGGTGAGATCGAGCATCGCGACGACCGTCTCGGCCTTACGCACCGGGACCGCGATTGAGCGAAGGCCTGGGTACAGCTCTTGGTCGGAGGTCGCGTAACCCTGCGTCGCGGTCTGTGCGAGCTGCTCTTCAAGCCTTTTGCGTCGCGTAATGGTCTGCTTGGTGTATTTCGTCAGCTCCATCTCGACCAGGGCGTGTCGTTGCTCGGACTCAGGGAGATACGCGAGCAGGACCTTGCCGGCGCTCGTGCAGTGCGCCGGCAGGCGAACTCCTGTACGTATAATCGGACCGTCCCCTATCCCCAGGCTGGTGTGCTTGCCGTGAATAACTTCGACGTAGAGCACGTCGCTGTCTGAAAGGACCGCGAGTCCCGCCTTCTGTCCAGTGTCGTTGCGTAGTTGCTCCAGGAAGGGGCGGGCGGTGTCGCGTAGACCGGTGGCGCGCAGTGCCGACATCCCGAGATCCAATGGCTTCAGACTGAGTCTGTACTTGCGGCTTGGGAACTGCTCCAGGTAGCCCAGCTCTACGAGCGTGGTCATATAGCGGTGCGTGGTCGAGCGGCTCATCCCGAGCATGTCTGCGACGTCCGCGATCCCGAGAACGGGCCGCTGTACGCTGAAGCACTGCAAGATCGCCAGTCCGCGAGCCAGCGACTGGGAGTACCGTGGTCCTTGGAGTTCCTCCGCCGGCAACCAGGTACCTTTTTTGATCGGGACCGATGGCGGTGGTGTTTGCGCAGGTCGTGGCGTCATTGCTCCGTGGCGACTGACTGGTCAGGTCGGGGCTTGCTGGACATCAACGCCTACCTGTTCGGCGCAATTACAGTGGGCGGCGGTTGGACGGGCCGAACATCTCCTGGTAGCGACAGCGCTGAGATGTTCGACCCGCCCATCCCCGGGTCCAGCCGCACATACGAGCGTAGCGCGTTTGCGCATTCCCGATGACCTCTCTCCTCCGGAACGGCATCGTGTAGGGATCACACGACGCCGGCCTACGCTCGGGCGGTATGAGGCTGGATGCGTACCCTCGGTCCATGCATCACAATCTTTACAACCAACACACCAAAACGCCAGCGGATTTTTTCAGCACAGCAAAAAAGCGTCTTGTGCTGAACAAATGCGCCTAATAATCGTCTGCTTTGGCCGAGCCGAACGAGTGAGCACATGTGCGCCTGCGCAAAATGACCGTCGAGCCGGCGTGCGGCGCGAGGATCGCGCTGCGCCATTGCGCGCGCTCAAGTTTGGGAGATGCCGGACAGACACGAAGGCTCGTCAGCACGGCACGCAGCACGGTCCGCAGCTCGAGCAGTGCGAGGTGTCGTCCAGGGCAGCGTTGGCGGCCGCCGCCCCACGGCAACCATGTCCCAGCGACTCGCGGGTGGAGGCCTAGGAAGCGCTCGGGACGGAACTCATGCGGTTCTGGAAAGAGGCTTGGGTCGTGGTGCATCAGATACATGCAGGCGAGCAGATGTGCGGGCGGGTGGTAGGTGACTTCGCCTATCTCGATTGGCTGGGCGACGGCACGCGGTGCGGCGAACGGGAATACGGGCCCGGTGCGCAGAACCTCGTTGATGGCGGCCTGCAGATACTCCTCTCCGTCTTGCGCGTCGAGCTCGGCGGCGATGGTGTCCTGGACGCGTGGATTGTGTGCCATCAGTTGCAGCGCCCAGGCCAGAGCGGAGGCGGTCGTCTCATGGCCGGCGATGGTGATCGCCACGAGATTGTCGCGTAGTTCGGTGGCGCACATGGGAGAGCCGTCCAGACCGTTGGTGGCGAGCAGCCTGTCGAGCACGTCTCCGTGCCGCGATGGCGTTCGGCGGCGATCTGCGACGATCTGCTCGACCAGCAGGTCCACCTTGACGCGCTCATGGGTGAAGCGTGACCAGATGCCGTGCCAGCCGGGCAGGTGACGCAGTCTGGGCTGTTGCAGCACGAGACTCGGGGCAACATCGAGCATCGCGAGCATGCCATCGTGCAGTGCCGGGATGAGTTCGTGCTCGTTGCCGAATACCGCCCTCAGCATGACGGTCATGGTCAGGGAGGCCAGGCGGGGATGCAGCGGTGTCGGAGTGTTAAGCGGCCAGGAGGATACGGCGCGCTGCGCCAGCTCAGTGATCGCGTCGGCGTGAGCCTCGGTCGCGCGACGGGAAAACGCGGGAGTGATCGCCGCGCGTATGCCAAGGCGATCGTCTCCGTCTAGGAGTATGAATGCGGTCTCCCCGAACAGCGGCTTGGTGATGGTCGCCGCGGCGCCGGGTTGAAGAACCGTCATCGGCGCTGCCATGATTGCGCGAATGTCGCTGGGATCTGACAGGAATACCAGTGGCGGCATGTTGATCGGATCGACTGTGAAGCTGGGGCCGATTCGCCGCCTGCACCATTCGATGTATTCCAGTGGTCTCAGCCGCGCCCCAAGCGTTTGCATGACCTTTGGTAGTGGCGCCGTTGGCGGGAGGTCGGTCCTTACACAGCGAGTAGTCGAGTGTGCATGTTGGATGGGCATTTTTCTCCTTTGGTCTAGGTTGAGCTTTTTGCGTACGCGACTCGCCAGAGCCGCAGGATCGGAAGCAGTGCGCGGGTGAGTGGTCCACCCGCGCGGATGAGCGTTTGGGTGTCTTGGCGCGTCGTGGGTGTTCGCGCGGAGTCCTTGGACAGGTACATCGCGGCCATGCACGCGACAAGCAAGATGTGTCGCTCACCGTCCGGTAGGCGAGCGGCTTCGGCGATCGACCGTCGGACGAGTTGCGCGAGCCGGGTCCTCGCGAGGCTCGGCGGGTAGTGCGCCACGTAGCTGTGGTCGCCGTTGCGTTCGTCCTCGGCTCGATCGACCCAGCTGTCGAGCATCGTCGTGGCGGCCGAGATCCACGGGTTGTAGGCGCGGTAGACGCCAGTGATATCCGTGCTGTCGATGTGGGGGTTCGCGGCGAGCGCGAATAGGACGTGCACGGTCAGCGATGCGCTGGCGGCGCCGGTCAGCTCATACCAGCTGGCCTCGGTGCAATCCGACCATTCCCGTAGCGCCCACTCTCGCAATCCTCGATCGCGGGCGACGGGGTCCGGGTCGTGGTTGATGGCAAGTACCTGCGCGCGACGCGCCTCCCGCAAGAGCAGCGGCCGGACAGCCTCGTAGGAAGGAAGTCGGGCGGACGTCTCGCGGCAGACGCGCACAAGTTCGCTCAAATAGCCGCCGTCCTCGTGCCACGGGTGGTGGAGGTAGTAGTCGCAGGTCGGCAGGCTCGCGTCGAGTGCGTGTACGAGCGATAGATGCAGTCGCCGGCCGTTGATCTGACCCCTGGCCGCGCCCCGCTCGTTCACCGAGTCCAGGTAGTCCCAGATGACCTCGTACGCGACGAGCAGTCTCAGCAGGCCACGGTCCCGTTCTGGAGCAAGGATGCAAAAAAGGGCCGCGCCGTCGGTGTGCCCCCGCTTGTGTTCGAGCGAGGCCAGGGCGTCCTGGCGGAGCAGACGGTCGGGGATCCGGTTGGCCAACGCGCGCCAGTGCCGAACCTCGCGGGCGACGGCCGGCAACCCCCAGGTCAGCTCGCGCGCGGCCGCTTCGGCCAAGGCAGGGGGTTTGACGTGCCGAGAGCCCGCCCGACGTCGAGGTCGGCCTCGCCTTGGGAACGCTAGTTGACCGGACGGGCCGCTCGCGGCGGTACACGGACAACGAAATACCCCGCGAGCGCAATCACCGCAATTGCGCCAAAACCCACCAGCGCGAACGTCGTCAGCGCCACAAGCGCTTCCACCCCGAAGCTGATCGGGAACCCGGTGACACTCGCCAGCGCATGACTGATCAGCAACTGCCCATAGACGCCGAACAGCGCACCCGTCCAGCATCCCAGGCCGAGCAGGATCACACCCTCCCACAAAAGCCACCGCTGCAGGACCGGTCTGCGGAAGCCGAGCGCCCGGACGAACGCTATGTAGCCGCGGCGCTGCCAGATCAGCGATCCAAGAGCAAGCGCTATCGCGAGCATCGCGGCGAGGAGCACCAGGAAACGGATCTGCGTGAGCCGGAACAGGCCCTGGCGCGCGAGCGCGAAATGACGCTGCTCACGTTCGCCGGAGGTTTCCACCTGCAGACCCGTCGACGCACCGATCGCCCTCTGGGCCTCGGTGCGCACGACGCCCGGCTGCGCACCTGGCTTGAGATCGATCTCGTACGCACTTGGCTCTCCCCCTCCCCAAGCGCGCGCGTAGTCGCGCGCGTTGAGAATCACCGCGCCCGGCGGCCAGCCGAGGTTGGTGCTGAGAGCGGCGACACGGAACGTCTGCGGCGCGGGCGATGGGAGCACGAATGACCCGCCGACGTGCAGGCCGTGTTCGGCGGCAAGCTCGCGCGATATGACTGCCCAGCCACCTTCCCGCATGCGTCTCTCCGCGTGCGTGAGAACTCCGGGAGCGACTTCGCTTGGCGGAATGACCCGCAGGCTCGTAGAGGGAGGGGCCAGTATCCAAAGGCGCCTATCGCCCCAATTCATGAAGCTCCCACGGTATTCGCTGACGCTGCGAACCCCGGAAAGGCGCTCCAGGGCAACCGGCAGGCTCGAAGCGATGAATGGGGTCGTCGCGAAGGCATTCGACGAACCGCGCGGCGTCACCCAAACTTCGGCCCCAGAATCTATGCCCCGTGCTGCGGCGTCCAGCCCGTGCTGCAGGTTTTCCTGCGCGCCCTGAATGGATACCACGCCGAACACGGCCACGGCCGCGGTCGCGACGATCGCCAGCGACCGTACCCTGGTCTCGGGCGCGCGCAGGTGCGTGAGCGTCACTCGCGGCGCGGGGCGATTGAGGAGCGGCTGGACTCGCGCGAACAATCCCACTGCCCCGTCGAAAAGAAAGGGCAGCAGGCACAGCAAGGCGACGACCAGCGAAATGTTTCCGAGGTTTGACCACTGCGGGTGAAAGATCAGGATGAGCGTCGTGGCGGTGAAGCCTGCGATCCCCAGCACGGCGCGCCCAACGCCCCACGTACGGCGCTCGACCACGCGGCCCCGCTTGGGCCGCACCAACAGATCGCGCAGCGGCAGCAGGACACCAGCGCTGGCGGCAATTATTCCCGCCGCCACGGCCTCGACGACACACTGCCAGGTCACGATGCGAGCGTTGCCGACCGGGAAGGCGAACGATAGGTATCCGGGCGTCGAATGAAACACGCTGACCGACAGGACGTCGCCAAGCGTCAAGCCGGCGACACAGGCGATCACCCCGAGAACGAGAGCGTCGAACAGGAGGTACTGGAGCACCATGCCGCGATTTGCGCCCTGTCCACGCATCTGTTCGACCAAGCGGCGCCGGCGCGGCGTCGTGATTAGCATCGCGTTGATCGCAAACAGGAAGCCGATGATCGCGCTGATGCCCGAGAACAGGGTGTCGCCCTGGTTCTCCGGCAGGGCCGCCACGCTGAACAGCCGCGCGCCGAAGCTCGCCGGCTCGACGTTGATGTGGGCCGCGGCGGCGGTGTGACGCAGGCCCGCAAGCACTTCGCGGTCGCGCCCCGGCATGGCTTGGACGAAGACGCTAGTGACGCGCCCTGTCATACCCGTCAGCTGCTGTGCATATTGGATGGGGGCGACCGCGATCGGGCTGGCCGCCAAGCTGCCGATCTCGCTCTGGCCGAGCGTCGTGCCGAGCAGCGTGGGCATCACACGGGCACCCACCTGAATCTGCATCGCCTGAAAAGCTTCAACCCCCATTTCCTGAGCAATGAGAGCGGGGAGCGCGATCACCCTCTGCTTGGCGAGCAGCGCCGCACTGAATTTTCGTAGCAGCGAACCGCCGAAGTGAGCGAACTCGGGACCGGTGCCGATCAGCTCCACCGAGCGCTCGCGGCCCGTGGGGCCTATCACCTGCGCCTGCTGTTCGAGCAGGGGCAGCGCGATCTTGACGCCCCCGATCCGCCGTGTTTCGGTGAGCACCTTTTCGCTGACTCCACCTGGCCCGCGCGCGTCGAGCTGGTACTGCGCGTTGCCGACCAACTGACTGCTCAGTCTCTGCACCGACTGCGTGAGACTCGTGGAGGAGACCTGGCTCGCGAACAGCAAGCCCACCCCCACCGCGATGCCGAATATGGCCAAGCCATCCAGCACGAGGGCGTTCGCCACGCGCTGGCGCGCTCGGTACAGGTACAGCAGGTTCCTCCAGCTCAACCGGCGCCGCCGGCGCCGCCTGGGCGAGTTCGGGCCGTCGATATGACCGGCGGCGGCGGTCCCCGTCTGCTCGCGGGACCCAGGAAATGACTGCGTCGGGCTCATACCGATCCGCTGACGGCTTCGGTAGGGACCAGGACATGGCCTGGCCGATAAGCGCTGAGGCGTCCATCCCGAAGTTCATGCGTTCGACTGGCGAACGCGGCCGCCTGGGGATCGTGGGTGGCGAGCAGCAACGCCACTCCCCGCTCGTCGCATATCTCGCGCAGGAGTCGGAGCACACTTTGGGAGTTCTCGGTGTCGAGGTTGCCTGTAGGCTCGTCCGCGAGAACGAGCGTCGGCTTGGTCGACAGCGCCATCGCAATCATCACCCGCTGGCGCTCACCCATCGAAAGCTCCTCCGTGCGGTGGCGTAGCCGACCTCCCAGGCCCAGCCTTTCCATCAGCCCCACTATCTCGCTCGCGGCGGCCCGGGTATTGGTCAGGCACAGCCGCAGTGAGGCCTCCTCGACCGCAAGCGCCCCCTCAGTCAGGTTTTCGGGCGCTCCGACCACGCCGATCGTCTCCAGCCGATAATCGTCGAGTTCGCGCTCCGTCATCGTGGCGAGGTCTCGACCATCGACAAGGACCGAACCGTCGTCAGGCTCCTGGGCGCCCGCGAGCAGATCGATCAGCGTCGACTTGCCCGAGCCGCTGGGACCGTAGAGGGCGACGAACTCGCCCGTACCGATGCTGAACGTCAGGCCGTCGATCGCCCGGATCGGCTCGGCCTTGCCCAGCTGATAGCGCTTGACCAGATCACGAACCTCGAGCAGCACGACGCTCCCGTTACCGGCCGGCGGCCCGGCGGGCGTCGCGCAGGTCGATGAGGTTGGTTTGATCGGGCGGCTCGGCCAGACCGCCTTCGCCGTCGAAGCGCAGCACGCGATCGGCGGCCAGCAGCGCCCTGACATCCGACGCGCCGGCCAGCACTCCGCAGCCAAGCTCGCGAACGATCGAGCGCAACAGCTCACCGGCCTGGCGCGTTCCGCCGGCCCCGAGCGCGTCCAGCAGATCGTCGATGACCATCAGTCGCGGACGGCTCGCGTAGCCGCGAGCGAACGCGACCAACAGACGCTCCCAATCGGAAAGCTCATCCCACTGCCGCTCAGCGCAATGCCCCGCCCCAACCCGCTCCAGCGCCGTCATCGCCCGCTCCTCGGCGTCCTGGACGCCGGCGCGTCCCAGGGCCAGCGGCAGAGCAACGCTTTCGAGCACCCTGAAGGGGGCTGTGTCCTCGCGGGACATCCACACGATCCGATCCCCGAGCAGGTCGGCCCGTTCGTCGGATGAGCAACTGGCCAGATCCCAACCATCGAACCACACCCTCCCCGCTTCCGGCTCCTCCGTGCCGGCCGCGATGTTCAACAGCGTTGTCTTGCCCTCGCCCCTGCCGCCGAGCAGGCCGACGAACTCGCCCGCCTGGACCGTCAGCGAGACGTCCTTGAGCACCCGCCGGCGACTGGGCCCGCGCCGGTACCCCTTGGCGACGCCTTCAAGCATCAGAACCAGCTCAGACACCGCCCCCCTCCAGATCCACGTCGTCGAGGGGGATCGCCTCGTGTATGTCGGTGCCCTGAGTCAGGTTCAGACGGATGCTCTTGGCAAGTCGCGCCCGATAGCTCCAGGCCTCGACCGCGTGACTCAGGACCGTATATCGGATGCGCCCGTTCCAATCCGAGCCGTCAGCGGGGCCGAGACGTCCACGGCCCCGCTCAGCGTTCAGGCGTTTCTGGGCCTCCGCCTCTTCGGCGAGAGCGGCCTCCTCCTGCGCCCTCGCGATCGAAAGCAGGAGCGGAAGGTCTCGTTCGGTGGAGTGCGTGATCCACAGCAGGAAAGAGTCGCGCAGCGGCGCCGGAGCCCGCGCCGACTCGACCATCCAGCGCTTGAACTCCCGGGCGCCCAGATCGGTCACCCTGTAGAAGTGCTGCGACGGTTTGCGACCCTCACATACCCGCTCGATTTCGCGTTTCCGCAGCAGGCTCGCCACCGAGGTATTGACAATCCCACGAGACCAGACCGCATGAGGGAATTCCCGCCGCATGCGAGCCTTGACGTTCTCGGGCGTGCCGGGCTCGATCACAAACAGGCCGAGGACGACCTTGATGGCGTGGAGATCGCCTTTCGCGGGCGGCATGAGAGGCCCGAATCGTAGCCAAAACCGCCCCGCACTGTGCGGACTCTACGAATAGTTCGAGTTTATTGACAACAATGTACGCGCCGTTTCATTTGGCCCAAGCAAGCCCGGCGCTAGCCAGCGTGCGCGGCGCCTGGAAGATCGGACCGACTGACATCGGGCTCGCCGCTCAGACCACCCTCCCCGTCGAGATGCAGCACGCGATCGGCCGCCAACAGCGCCCCGACATCCGACGCGCCCGCCAACACCCCGCACCCCAGCTCCCGCGTGAAGGACCGCAGCAGCTCACCCGCCCTGCGACTCCCACCGGCACCAAGAGCGTCCAGCAGATCATCGACCACCATCAGCCGCGGACGGATCGCATAGCCACGGGCCAGCGCCACGAGCAGACGATCCCAATCGGAAAGCTCATCCCAACGATGCTCCGCGCAACTCTGCACCCCGACACGCCCAAGCGCCGCCATCGCCCGCTCCTCCGCCACGCGCATTCCCCCGTGACCCATCGCCAACGGCATCGCCACGTAACGCAGCGAGTCGAACCCGCCGAAATCGCCACAAGACATCCATGCGATGCGGCTCCCAAGCAGCTCCGCCCGCTCGTCGCGAGGGTAGGCAGCGAGATCGCGACCCTCCAACCACACCCGTCCGCCCTCCGGCGCATCGACGCCCGCCGCGATCCGCAGCAACGTCGTCTTGCCCTCACCTCTACCGCCGAGCAGGCCGACGAACTCCCCAACGCCGACCACCAGCGATACGCCTCCCAGCACGCGCCGGCGATCTCGACCACGCTGAAACGCCTGAGCAACGCCGTCCAGCCTCAACACCGGCTCAGGCACAGCCACCAAGCCTCTCCATTGCCCACACAGCTATACCGCATCTCGGCGACAGCCGGCCAGAGTCTACGATCGCCCTGACCCTGTTCGGGTCGACCCTGAACTGGTGCTGCGCGCGCGCGGACCCTTCCCCGGTGCTGCCCTTGCTCCCGTAATGGGACGAGTACTCCATTCGTAGTCGTGTGCCGGCGAGCGCGACGATCTCATCGGGCGTGTTCACGCGATGACAGATCACCGTCTCGACACTCCCCAAGATTCGTGCCGTCTCCTCCTTGCCACCCATCCCCTGCACCACCTGCGGCGCGAGCACCACCCTCTACCAAAACAGCGGAAGCTGAGAGGGGGGTGGTCAATGACCGACCACCACCACGCCCACGACCCCCGGGGCAGGCAGGAAACCGCTCCACAGAGCCGTTCTCGGGGTGCTGGAGCTGGCCCGAAAGCTGACGCCGAGCCGACGCCAGCACCGACACGCCCGCGACGGGCCCTGAGCGCGACGGACCCGGCCAGGGCTACGCGCTGACGAGCGCTGGAGCCACGGTGTCCGAGTCGACGTGGACGATCTCCGGGACGGTGATCGTGATCTCGCCCTCTCGATCGATCAGCGACTTGGCGCCCACGATCGTCACGCCGACCAGGCGTCCATCGACATCGAAACGCAGCGCATGGCCCTCGGGCGACTCGTCGAAGTCCACAGCAGTCGAGGGGTCGCCAACGTGCAGGTAGAGCACGTCGACGTCAGCGTCGTAGAAGACGTTGTCAAATGTAGATGAGCCGATCGTGATGGTCATGGCATCGATCTCCTTGCGTAGGCCGTAACGATATGCCCACGCCCTCCAGCGTAGGCTACGACGACCTTCAGCCAGTTGCTGGGTGCGTCCGTCTTGACGTAGTACCACTCCTCGTTGGCCAGCCGGCCCGGCATGTGCCGATCCGGGTTCTGTACTGCTTGCAGCATGACCTGATCGAGCGTCTGGATCTCAGGATGGCGCGCGGCGATATGACCCCACCGCTCCTCGGTCAGCTCGACTGGCCTACCGTTGTGGTCGTTGACCGCCGCGCGAACCGTCACGATGGTTCCGCCTTTCCCGACGCCAGCTCTGTGTCTGGCGGACCGGCGAAGTCCGCCGCGAACGCCGCCGACAGCCTCCGTGCGGCGTCGGCCCGGGGCTTGTAGTGCATGTAGAGCTGTGTCGTGGCGAAGTCCGAGTGGCCCATCCACTCCTGCAGCTCGCGGGGATCGACGGTGCGGATGGCGACGCTTCCGAAAGTGTGGCGCAGGTCGTGGAAGCGCAACGGCCGCAGGCCGGCGGCGTCGCGAGCGCTCTTGAAGCGCCGACGCAGGGCCGAGTCGTCGAGAAACTGGCCCGTCTGCCCAGCAAACACGAGATCGTCGGGGCCGGTCCAATGCTTGCGTGTGCCCAGCCGCGCCAGCGCCCGGGCGACCTCGTCGACGAGCGGCACCACCCGCCCAAGACCGGACTTGGGCGTGCCGAGCTTGCCGGAGGTATAGCTGGCCGTGACCCTCAGCGCCTGGGCCTGGAAGTCCACGTCGCGCCAGCGCAGCGCGAGCAGCTCCCCCATGCGCAGGCCGGTGAGCGCGCCCGTCAGGAACAGCGCGGCGTCCTGCTCGTCGTGGGCGGCCCGCACGAGCGCCTGAACCTCCTCGGGTGAGTAGAACTCCAGATCGGTGCGTTTTGGCACCGTCAGTCGCTCGACGTCGGCGACCGGGTTGTGGGGCAGCTTCCAGACCTTGCGCGCGCGCTTGAATATGCCGTTGAGCAGGACGACCATCTTCTGCAGGCTGCGCCGCGAGAGCTTGCCCTCGTGCAGTCGCGCCGAGAGCCAGCGTTCGATCGTGTCGGTGTCGATCCGCTCCAGGGGCTCCTGTCCGAACGCCGGCAGCAGGTGGGCTTTTAGGACTGAACGGTAGTCGCGCAGCGTCGAGGCCTTGCGCCCGCGCTCCTGTTCGATGTAGCGCAACCACTCCGCGGCGGCGTCGGCGAAGGTCGCGCCGGTGCGCACCATCCCCGGCAGCGTCCCACGCCGTGCCTGGTCGAGCACGTCAAGCAGCCAGTCCTCCGCCTGGCGCTTGGTGTAGTAACCGGCCGGCGGGCGTCCTCGCTCGGTCCAGGCCGGCCCCAGCTTGCGCTGTACCTGGCGGCCGTCGGGGAGCCTGTACTTGGCGTACCACACGGGTCCCCGCTTGCGCTCGGCGCGGTACACGTGACCCGTCGGACGCCCCTTCGGCGCGGCGACCGAAATGGTCGGAAATGCCACAGGTTGAGGCGATGATTTGGCGGCCCGTTTTTGTGTCCCGAGACCGGTCGGAAGTGGGCTATCGGGGACATGGTTTGCGTGGCTCACGCTCCCCAGCATAGCACTTCTCGGGACATAATGGGGACATATTTTACGTTTGCGTCAGTTTGCCGAACTCCTAAAATGGCTTGTTTATAAGGTTTTTCGACGCCCTCGGTTGGATTCGAACCAACGACCTGCGGATTAGAAGTCCGCTGCTCTATCCAGCTGAGCTACGAGGGCTTGTGGGCGGTCGTCTATCCGCCCCGGGACCCAGCTTAAGCAACGTTGAGCAAAACCGTGTAGAAAGAGGCCATGAGCTCGGGTGTGGAGGACGACGAGGCGGACCTGACGCGCAAGCAGCGTCGCGAGCAGGCGAGGGCAGAGCGCAAAGCGCTCGAGGAGGAGCAGGCGGCCAGCGTAAAACGCAAAGCGCGGCTGACACAGCTTGGGATCGTCGTCGCGGTCGTGATCGTCGCCGTCGTCGCGATCCTGATCGCAACCGGCGGGGGCGGCGCCAAGAAGGTGGCGCCGCACAGCTCCGAAGCGAACGCGACGGTCGCCGAAGTCAACAACCTGATCGGCGGGATCCCGCAGAGCGGCAACACGCTTGGCAACCCGAACGCGCCCGTCACGCTGCAGTACTTCGGCGACCTCGAGTGCCCCGTCTGCAAGGAGTTCACGCTGGGGGCGTTGCCCGCGATCGTCCAGAAGTGGGTCAAGACCGGCAAGGTAAAGATCGAATACCGGTCGCTCCAGACAGCCACGCGCGAACCGGAAGTCTTCAAAACGCAGCAGGTCGCCGCCTATGCGGCAGGCAAGCAGCACAAGGCTTGGAACTTCATCGAGACCTTCTACCACGAGCAGGGCGAAGAGGGCAGCGGCTATGTGAGCGAAAGCTACCTGCAGGGCCTCGCCCAGCAGGTGCCGGGCCTCAACCTGACGAAGTGGACGAGCGATCGCAACGACCCCGAACTCGCCAACCAGGTCGAAGTCGACAAACAGGCCGCCAACAGTCAAGGGTTCACGGGGACGCCGTCGTTTCTGATCGCCAAGAACGGCGGGTCGCCGCAAAAGCTGGAATACCAGTCGCTCACCGAACCGACATCGTTCGACGAAGCGATCGAAAAGCTGCTGAAGGGCTGAGACCGTGAGCGCACGGGCACTCAGGATCACGCTGATCGTCCTCACGCTCCTCGGCCTCTGCGTCGCCTCCTACGTGACCTACGTCCACTACGCCGGCATCAAACCGGCGTGCACGGCCGGCGAAAGCTGCACGAAGGTCCAGACCTCGCGCTACTCCGAGCTGGCCGGCGTGCCCGTCGCGCTGATCGGCCTGCTCGGCTACATAGCGATCCTCGCCTCGCTGCTGGCACCCGACGAAGACCGCTGGCGCTTCGTCACGGCGGCCCTGACGCTCGGCGGTTTCGGCTTCAGCGCCTACCTGACCTACCGCGAGCTCTTCTCGATCCACGCGCTCTGCGAGGAGTGCGCGTCGAGCGCCGTCATCATGACGATCATGATGTTCCTATCGGTGTACCGATATCTGCGCGGCGACGTCGATGCGCGCGCCGGCGCCCAGCCTCAGGCCGCGGAGGGTCCGGAGCCGTCCGCGCCGCCGCTCGGCGCCGCCCCATCCTGAAGGCCCGGAATCGACGCATAGCCCACGCCGGATTACGGCGCGCCTTCGGGCGAAGCTCAACGAGACGCGTCGCTAGATCATTCGTCCAGCCGGCGTTTGGCGATCCCTGAAACGGGAAGCCCGCGCCGAGGAGGTGAGCAGGGCCGATGCGCACCTCCGACACCCATACCACGACCCCCACCGATCTCACGGGCACACCCCCGCCTCTGGCCAGTCTCGCCAGCAAGCGACCGGCAAGCCTAGGGACAGCCGCGACCGGCGGGGAGCCAGCCCTGGGGTCCACCGCGGCCGGCGGGGAGCCAGCCACGAACGACATCCGGCCCGACGGCCAGGAAACAGGTGTCGAAAGACTGTTCGAGATGACCAGCGATCTGCTGGCCGCCATCTCGCTCGACGGTCGCTTCACGCTACTGAACCCGGCCTGGGAGGACACGCTCGGCTGGTCGACCGAGGAGCTGATGGCACAGCCGATGCAGGCGTTCGTGCACCGGGACGACCTCGAGCAGACACTGGCGCTCACCCTGGCCGGGCGCAACCGCTCGGCTCAGCTGGTCAACTTCACGAACCGCTATCGCCACAAGGACGGCTCGTGGCGCTGGCTCCTCTGGAGCGCACGCTGCGACGGCGAGGTCTGGTACGCCGCCGCGCGCGACGTCACCGACAGGATGTGGCTCGAGCGCCAAGCCCTGCACGACCCCTTGACGAAGCTGCCGAACAGGCTGCTGCTGATGGACAGAGCCCACCAGGCGCTCGCCAGGCTGCACCGCAACGAAGGACCGATCGCGTTCCTGTTCGTCGACCTCGACGGCCTGAAGGCGATCAACGACAGTCTCGGCCATGCCGTCGGCGACATGCTGCTCGCCGCGGTCGCAGAGCGCCTGGCGGCCACGCTGCGCGACAGCGACACCGTCGCGCGTCTCGGCGGCGACGAGTTCGTGATCCTCGCCGAGGATCTGGACAGCGAAAGCGAGGCGCTGACGGTCGCCGAGCGGGTCGTCGAAGCGCTGGAGGCGACGTTCGAGGTCGGCTCGGTCGACGTGCGCATGACCGCGAGCGTCGGCGTCTCGATCTCGCGCGACCCCGACGCCGACCCCGAGGACGTGTTGCGCGAGGCCGACGTCGCGATGTACAGGGCCAAGCGCGCGGGCGGACACCGCTTGGAGCTGTTCGACGAGGAGCTGCGCCGAGAACCGACCAGGCGTGGAGCATCGCCGTCCGGCGCGGTACGCTCGCACGCGCCATGGCACCCGATCGCACGCATCAAGCACCGGCACCGCTGAGCATCCACGAGATCGAGCGCCGCAAGGAGGCTTCGGCCCGGGCCGCCGCCGAGGAGGTCGAGGACGGCATGAGGGTCGGCCTCGGCACCGGCACGACCATCTCATACCTGCTCGCAGCGCTCGGCGAGCGAGCCGGCGAGCTGCACCAGACCCGATTCGCCGCCACCTCGCCGGCGACCGCCCAAATCGCGACGGGGCTTGGCTTGGCGGTCGTCGAGCTCGACCAGCTCGGCGAGCTGGATCTCGCGATCGACGGCGCCGACCAGGTCGACCCCGACGGCTGGCTCGTCAAGGGCGGAGGCGGTGCCCACACGCGCGAGAAGATCGTGGCCTCCGCCGCCCTCCGTTTCGTCGTGATCGTCTCCGCCGAGAAGCTCGTAACGCGCCTCGAGCCGCCCATACCGTTGGAGATCCTTCGCTTCGGCGCCAGCCAGACTCTGGCTGCGCTCGGCGACGCGCGCCCGCGAGGCACGACAAGTCCCGATGGAAACCTGCTCGCATGGTGCGATCTCCCGATCGGCGATCCCCGAGACTTCGCCGCGCGGCTGAGCCAGACGCCCGGCGTCGTCGAGCACGGCCTGTTCGCGCCCGAGATGGTCTCCGAGATCCTGATCGCCGGGCCTGACGGCGTTACGCGCAGGACGCAGCACATCACCCCGTAATCCCGCACCACAAAGCGGAAAAGCCCGTCTTGCCGGGCCTTCCGTGAAGCGGGGGACCGAGGAATCGAACCTCGAGCTCGGGTTTTGGAGACCCACGTGTTACCACTACACCAGTCCCCCCGGTGCTCGCTGCGCGTCGCCGGCCGGGCTCGCGGACGCGATCCGGCCGAGCCGTCGCCGGCGAGCTGTCGGAGGACCGGGATTCTAGGACCTCGCGGGCGCCAGGCGTCCGGCGGAGGCCATCCTCCGGCGTACTTCCGCGGGCACGACGGTCCCACCGCGCTATCGGCCCCTGCCCCGGCCTGTACTAACGACCCCCTTCCACCCTAAAGCCGCATGCGGCCGATGCCGAAGCCTTGAGTACACCTCTGTCCATGCACTTGTGATGATTGTTACTTTCTTGTCAAGGGGGGCTCGCTCGCTCGTCGCGCGCGTGGCCCCCCTGCGCGCCGAGACCGGCGACACCCTGATCGAGGTCGTGATCAGCGCGTTCCTCGTCGGCCTGGTCGTCGTCGGGATGCTCACCGGCTTCGGCGCGATCGGCCGCGCCAGCTCGGAGGAGCGCGAGCACAACCAGGCGATCGCGCTCGCCGACCAGTCCCAGGAGCAGCTGCGCAGCGACCCCGCCAGCACGCTGGAGGCGATCGGCACGGCCGGCCACAGCTACACCCAGATCCTCGGCGGAGTCTCCTACACGATCCTCCAGAAAGCCGAACTCCTGCCCGAGAGCGGATCGAACGCGGCCTGCAACGTGACCGAAACCAAACGCCAGAGCGGCAACGCCTTCGGCATCTCCTCCTCGGTGACCTGGCACCAGCAGACCTCCGAAAAACGCAACGAAGTCGTCTCCTCCGGCGTGATCACGCCGCCGGTCGGCTCGGCGCTCGAGATCGACGTCGACAACGCGCCCGTGCCCACCGCCGGCGTCTCAGGCGTCCCCGCCATCGTCACGTACACCCCGTCGACCGGCGGCGCGTCGGTCACGCTCGAACAGACGACGGGAAGCCAGGGCTGCGTCGTCTTCGGAGGCATCCCGGCCACCGAAGCGACCATCGAAATCCCCGAAGTGACCGGCTACGTCACCCGCTCCGGCTCGTCAAAATTCCCGTCGCAGGAAGTCAGCGTAGAAGAAATTAAGCTCGCCCCCAACTACACCACGCACCACGCGGTTCTCTACAACAAAGCCGGTTGGATAACGGCCCATTTCTCCTACAACGGCTACACCGGCAAGTATAAACACGAAGACAACAAGGAAGACGGGGGATCGGTCGAAGAAGAAATCACGGGCGATACGTTCGTGGCCTTCAACTCGAACATGGGATCGAAAACCAACTTCGAGCTCGGCAGCACCGAAACCACATATTCCGCGCACGTCTACACCGCAAAGCCCAGCACCTACAAGCCTACCGCCACGTCTCCCACGTTCCTCTTTCCGTTCCCGGAAAGCGAAGAAAAACCATGGAATGTGTACGCGGGCGACTGCCCCGAAAACAACCCTGAAAAGATCTCCGGCAATCCGACAACGCCGACCCGGGTCTATGTAGGTCCCGGCGAAGGCAAGGAAGCCGCCGCGCCCACGAGTTACACGAAGCTCAATCTTTATTACAAGAAAGAATCGGAAGTCGCCAAAGAACTACATTCCTACAACGCCCTGGAAACCAAAAAAGTCTATCCAGTGACGATCACGAACGCCAAGTGCGCCGGTGTCATCCTCCCGAGCAACGAGTCAGCCGTCACCGATACCCACACACAGCACACGACGATCGGGGAATCAAACGGCGGCCACCTCGAAGACCCCTTCCAGCCCTTCGGTGAAGAATTCAAGCTCTGCCTGGTCAACACCTATACCACCCCGAACCGGACATACACGGTCACGTACGCGAACAAAGCGCTGACAAACGGACCGATATCGATCTATCTTCCTCAACAGCTCACGGCCGAAGTCATCAAGGAACGGGAAGAAAAGGAAGCCGAATACAAAGCCAAGGAAACGGCCTACAAAACGAAGGAAGCCGAATACAAAGCAAAGGAAACGGCCTACAAAGCCAAGGAAGCTTACAAAAACAAGAAGGCTGAATCCGAAGCAAAGAAAGCGGTGTACGAAGCGGAAAAAGCGAAGTACACCACCGAAAAAACCAAGTACAACACCGAAAAAACTAAGTACACCACCGAAAAAACCAAGTACAACACCGAAAAAACCAAGTACGAAACCGAACTCGCGAAGTACAATACCGAAAAAACCAAGTACAACACCGAACTCGCGAAGTACAACACCGAAAAAACTAAATCAGAACCCGGTGGAAAAGAACCGTACAAGAGAAAATACAAAGAAGCCGAAGCCGCCTACAAAGCTGCCGAAGCCGCCTACAAAAACGCCGAAACCGCCTACAAAAACGCCGAAACCGAATACAAAAACGCCGAAACCGAATACAAAGCCGCCGAAGCCGCCTACAAAGCCGCCGAAACCGCCTACAAAAACGCCGAAACCGCCTACAAAAACGCCGAAACCGAATACAAAACCGACGAACAGGAGGCGGCTGAATACGAAACGCCTCTCCATGAATACGAAACCGACCACGCGGAATATCTGACCGACAAGGCCGCATACGAAAGCGCGAAAGCAGGCTATGAAGCAGCGAAGCAAGAAGAAGAAGAAGCAACCAAAGACAAAGTGACCGTCGCGGCAGGGACCACATGCCCATGAGCCCTCTCGACCCACGCCAACAGAACGGCTTCACGCTGATCGAAACGCTCGTCGCCATGGTCTCAGCCGTGATACTGACCGGCGCCCTGTTCGAGATCTTCGTGGTCTCACTGCACCAGACCACACGCCTGACCGACATCACCCAGGCGACGCAGATCGGCCGCACGGCCATGACGCACATCGTCGACGAGCTGCACTCGGCCTGCATGTCGCGGGAATACGCGCCCATACAGGAAAAAAGCACCTATTCGAAGCTGATCTTCCGCACCGGCTACAGCGAAAAAGCCACGATCGAAGCGGCGGAAGCCTCAGAACACACGATCACCTATTCCGGCACGGCTGTCAGCCCCGGCAAGTTGACGGACGTCTCGACCAAGGGCAGCGGCGGGACCTGGCCCAACTTCACGTATGCCGGCGCCACGAGTTCGACCACTCTGGCCGAAAACGTGTACGCGCCCAGCCTTGAATCGGAAAACAACAAACACGCGGTCTTCAAGTACTACAAGTACTCCTCCACCGCCAGTCAGGGCACAACCACGACATCGTCTGGATCCCTCGAAGAAGAGAAACCAGAACCCACCGGACTGACGAGCGCCGAAGCGAAAGCGACCGCAGCCGTTCTGGTCAGCTTCTCGACCGCGCCGCTCAACGGCCAGACGGCGCTCAACCGCCGAGCCGAATTCAGCAACCTCGTCATCCTCTCGTTCTCCACCCCTTCCTCGGAAGCGACCGTAACGGACGCGCCATGCGAGTAAACCACCCCATCAGTCGCGCGCGCGCGGCCGCGCGCGCCGAGAGCGGCATCACGATGATCGTCGTGCTGATCATGATGTTGATCACGAGCCTGCTGCTGGTTGCGGCGTACACAGCGGCCATCGGCGACACCCATCTCTCGCACGCCGACCTCACGCAGAAACAGGCCTACTACGCGGCGCTCGCGGGCGTGCAGGAATATGAGTACAAGCTGGAGGCGAACCCCGACTACTGGGAGCAATGCGAAGGATGGAGCGAAAAAGTATCGGGTGAAAAATCTGAGACCTTCGAAGTGACGCCTCTTGCGGCGAGCAGCGACCCAGAAGCAGAATCGGAACCGAAGAAATGCAAGGCGTCCAACCCATTCAAGACGATGATCGAGTCCAAAGGCTCGCTTGCCAACACGTTCAGGATCAAGTCGGTCGGCAAGGCGGGCGCGAGCAAGCGCACGCTGATCGCGACGTTCCAGGTCGCCGGCTTCCTCGACTACATCTACTTCACCCAGTACGAAGACCGCGATCCTCAATCGCACAACGGATCCAAAGAAGAAGAAGAAAAGTGCCCCCACTACAGGAGTGTGCGGAACGCCCTGGGAGCGCTCAGCAAATGCGGCACGATCTACTTCGGATCCAGCGACTCGGTCAACGGCCCGATGCACACCGACGACACCGCAGTGGTTTGCGGTGGCGTTGAATTCGGGCGGGCGTCGCGCCTGGCGGAAAGCGAACCGGACGCCGTCGAAATGAACGGCGGAGCCGAATTGGGAGGCTGCGGATCAGGCAGCCCCAAATACAACACCACGAGCGGCAAACCCGAAACCAAAGGCCCCGAACTGGTCGCGCCGGAAAGCGACGGCAGTCTAAAAGCGTACGTTGAACACGAACCGCAACAAAACGAATTCAGCGGCCGCACGACGCTCGTGCTCGAAGGCGAAAAAAGTCCCGCCAAGATCAAAGTGACGACGCTGAAAGAAGGGAAAGCCGAAACCGAAACGCTTGAATGGCCCAAAAACGGGCTCATCTACGTCAAATCGAACGGCAGCGGCTGCGAATACACCGAATTCAATCAACAAAGCACGGATACCAACACCACATACAAAGAAGAAGAACACTGCGGCTCGGTCTACGTCAAGGGCACGTACAGCTCGTCGTTGACGATCGCGGCCGAAGAAGACCTGATCGTCAACGGCAACATCCTTCCTTACGGCGTGACCGCGGGCAAAGCGCCATCGACCAGCAGCACGATCACCCTCGGACTGATCGCCTCCCGCTTCGTGCGCATCTATCACCCCTGCACCTCGGGGTACGGAGGCGGCAATACCAGCGGCCTTGCCGGCTCCTACCTGGAAAACCCGTGGATCTACGCCGCCGTCCTCTCGACGTCTCATTCGTTCCTCGTCGACAACTACTCGTGCGGCAACGGTTTGGGCAATCTCGGCGTCTACGGCGCGATCGCCCAGAAGTTCCGCGGCATCGTCGGACAGCTGGGCGGCAGCGGCTACGAAAAGGAATACGTCTACGACGAACGCCTCGCCACCGACGAGCCCCCCTACTTCCTGGCCCCCCTCAAGGCCGGCTGGAAGATCGCCCGCCTGACGGCGGCCTCGCCCGGCTGACCCGCGCCTTTGAACCGCGGAGCCACCGGGAGCGCGACGGCGGGAGCGCCGCCACGAGTTAGTGCGCGCGGAGGGACTTGAACCCCCATGGGCTTGCGCCCACCGGCACCTAAAGCCGGCGTGTCTGCCAATTCCACCACGCGCGCGCGTGCGTCTTTCGGCTCGGCCCCCGTACGACAGCCAGCCTCGCACGGAGGCCAGCCTCGGCACACAGGGACCGCGCCTGATTGTAAGCTCAACGTCACGATGTCCTCAAATCCCGGCCGACCGGCGCCATTCGAAGACCCCTACGATCCCCCCGCCGCGACGACGATCGTCACGCATCCGAACCGCGACAAGCCGGTCGTGCAGGGCACCAGGGCGACTGTGATCCTGCTGCTGCTCGTGTCGGCGCTGCTGATCCTGATCGTGACGGTGGGCGGCTGGAAGGTGCTGGAGGGCGCCTGGATCGTGCAGGTCGGATACATCGTCGTCTACCTGGTGCTCGCCTTCTTCGCGGGGCGCTGGAATCGGGGGGTGCTGCCGGTGGCGGCGGCGTTGGCGGTGCTTCTGCTCGTGTTCGCTCTGGTCGCGGGTCCGTTCTGGTTTGCCCGCGACAAGACCGGCTTCGCCGAACCGGCGCTCAACGCCGGCCTGCTGGGCACGGTCACGCTGCTGCTCGTGCCCGTCCAGATGCTCTTGATCGCGTTCGCGATGCGAGGCTTCAACCAGGGCTGGAACGTCGAGCTGGAGCGTCCCGCGCCGCTCGGCCCGGGCGCCGGCGCCGGCCGCCCCTATGGCGAGGGCGCCAGCGCCCACCCTGCCTGAGCCCGGACCACTCCGGCGCGATACTCGGGGCAGGGGGCCCTATATTTGGGCTCGACCTTTCGATGCGGCGGTGGCGGAACGGTAGACGCGGAGGCCTCAAAAGCCTCTGTCCGCAAGGGCGTGTGGGTTCGACTCCCACCCGCCGCACTGGTCTCGGCCCGGCCCGCTCGGCGCGGGTCTCCGGCGATCCGGCCCCGGCGACCCGACCCCAGCCCGGCCCCCGGCACCCCGGCCCCCGGCGCCCCGGCCCCCGGCGCCCCGGCCCTTGACTAACCCTCGCCGACCAACCCGAACAGCTCCTCGACGAGCCCCGGCGGCGCCACCAGCACACCCCACGGCAGCCCGTCCCGCTCGGGCAGCTCCCTGAACGTCAGGCCGGCCCGTTCGCACAGCAGGAGGCCGGCGGCGACGTCCCAGATGTGGACGCCCCGCTCGTAGAAGGCGTCGAAGCGGCCGGCGGCCGTCCAGGCCAGGTCGAGCGCGGCGGCACCGAAGCGCCTGATGTCGCGCGCGCGCGGGAGCAGCTCCAGCAGGATCTTCGCCTGGCGGGCCCTGACCGAGGCGTCGTAGTTGAACCCGGTCGCGACCATCGCGCTCGCCAGGTCCTCGCATGTCGAGGCGCGCAGCGTCCGGCCGTCCAACCTTGGCTCGCCGCCGCGCGTGGCCGTGAACAGCTCGCCGCGCAGCGGATCGAAGACCGCACCGGCGATCGTGCCCTCCTCGTCCTGGACCGCGACCGAGACGCCCCACTGCGGAATCCCGAACAGGAAGTCGACGGTGCCGTCGAGCGGATCGACGACCCAGCGCAGCCCCGTCGTTCCGGGCCGGTCGTCGCCCTCCTCGCCGAGCAGGGCGTCGTCGGGGCGCAGTTCGGCGATGCCGTCCCGGATCGAGCGCTCCGCTTCGAGATCGGCGTCGCTGACCAGGTCGGTGGGCGTGGTCTTGGCGTGTACGCCTTTCTCCAGGCCCGCGCCATAGCGCTCCAACAGCAGAGCCCCCGCGCGCACGGCCTGCGCTTCGGCTATCTCCAACAGCTCGGCTTCGAAGGGCGCCCGGTCGGCGCCGCTCACGAAAACCCCGGCGGGCGCTCCCGCGCCCACGGGCGCTCGGCTTCGATCTGGGCCGCCACCGCGATCAGCGTCGCCTCGGCGCCCGGCCTGCCGACCAGCTGGACCGCGAGCGGCAGGCCGTCCTCGGTAAAGCCCGCGGGCACCGACACCGCCGGCTGCCCGGTCGCGTTCCAGGTGCCGAGAAACGGGATCAACCTGGTGCAGCCCTGGATCGTCCACAGGGCGCCGTGGCCCTCGTACTCGCCCAGCTTCAAGGCCGGTCTGGCGGTTGCCGGCGTCAGCAGGATGTCGTGGTCGGCGAAGACCTTGCCGACGCGCGCTTTCAGCTCGGCTTCGGAGGCCATCGCCTTGGCCAGGCCGGCCTCCCCCACCAGCTTGCCGAGCGTCACGATCTGGCGCGTGCGCCGCTCCATCCGCTCGACATTGCCGAGCTCGACCGCCGAGTCGTGGGCGCCACGCAGGTAGCGCCCAAGCATGTGCGGGCCCAGCCACAGCGGGTAGTCGGGGTCGGCGCCCGTCAGCTCGTGTCCGATGCCCTTCAACAGCTCGGCCGTCTGGTCGACCGCTCGCAGCTCGCGCTCGTCGACCGGCTGGGGCAGGATCGGCTTGGTCGAGATCGCGACCCGCAGCGCGCCGGCCGGCCCCGCGGCGGCGCCCGCGAACGTGCCCTGTTCGGGCGGGGTCTGGGCGGTGACGTCCATGAACAGCGCGGCGTCGCGCACGCTGCGCGCGATCGGCCCGTACACGGCCAGGCCGTGCCAGCCATAGCGCTTTGAGGTGTGCGGCGCGATCGAGATGCGGTCGCGCTGGGGCTTGATCCCGAACAGGCCGCAGAAGCTCGACGGGATCCTGATCGAGCCGAGTCCGTCCGAGCCGAGCGCCGCCCCGACCAAGCCCGCGGCGACAGCCGCGCCCGAGCCGCCGCTCGACCCGCCGGGAGTGTGTTCCAGGTTCCAAGGGTTGCGCGAGGCGCCGTAGGTCGGCGTCTCGGAGAAGGGCCACAACGTCATCTCGGGCACGTTGGTCTTGCCGATCACGATCGCCCCGGCCGCCCGCAACAGCCGTACGACCTCGGAGTCCTCGGCCACCGGCTCGTCGCCGCAGCGCGTGCCGAAGCGCGTCGTCTCGCCGGCGACGTCGGCGTCGTCCTTGATCGCGATCGGCACGCCCAGCAGGGGGCGCTCGTCGCCGGCGACGCGGCGCGCGTCCGCCTGGTCGGCCTCCATCTGGGCACGCTCGCCCAGGACGACCCTGAACGCGTTCAGCGTGCCGTCGTAGCGCTCGATGCGATCCAGGTAGAGGTCGACCAGCTCGCGCGAACTGACCTCGCCCGCCGCGACCAGCTCGGCCTGCCTGGCGATCCCGGCGTATGCGAGCTCGGTGGCGTCCACAGCGAGCATCCTAGACCGGCGTCACGGGGTTGCGCTTGGCGGGCCAAGCCCGCTGCTTGGAGTCGGCGTAAGCGAAGCGCTTGATCAGGTCCTCCCTCAGATCCGCCGGCTCGACGACCGCGTCGACGATGAGCTCTGAGGCCAGATGCAAGATGTCGATGTCCTCGGCGTACGCCGCGCGCAGCTCCTCGGTCTTGGCCTCGCGCTCGGCATCGTCGTCGATCGCGTTCAACTGGTTGTAGTAGACGGCGTTGATCGCCGCCTGGGGGCCCATCACCGCGATCGAGGCGCTCGGCAGGGCGATGCACGCGTCCGGCTCGAACGCGGGGCCCGCCATCGCGTACAGGCCGGCGCCGTAAGCCTTCCTGACGATCACAGAGATCTTCGGCACGGTCGCCTCGCTGACGGCGCTGATCATCTTGGCGCCGTGCCTGATGATGCCTTCACGCTCGACCTGGGTGCCGATCATGAAGCCCGGCACGTCCGCCAGGAACAAGAGCGGCACGTTGAACGCGTTGCACGTCCAGATGAACCTGGCGGCCTTGTCGGCCGAGTCGCCGAACAGGACGCCGCCCTTGTGCTTGGGCTGGTTGGCGACGATCCCGATCGCTCTGCCGTCCAGGCGCGCATAGCCGACGACGATCTCCTTGGCCCACCGCGGATGGACCTCGAGCAGCGAGCCCTCGTCGATCACGGCCTCGATCAGAACCTTCATGTCGAACGGCTTGTTCTCGTCGGCCGGCACGATCTCCTCGATCGCGGTCTTGGCGATCCGGCTGGCTTTGACCTCGCCCGGCCCGACCAGCGGCGGACGCAGATCGCAGTTGCTCGGCATATACCCCAGATATCGCCGCGCCAAGCCAATTCCCTGCATGTCGCCCTCGACAAGCTGATGCCCGCAGCCGCTGACGCCCGTATGCATCTTCGCGCCGCCCATCTGCTCGAGGCTGACCTTCTCGCCGATCACCATCTCGGCCATCCGCGGCGAGCCCAAATACATCGAGGCGTTGCCTTCCCGCATGATCACGATGTCGCAGAACGCCGGGATGTAGGCGCCGCCGGCGGCGCTCGGGCCGAACAGGACGCACACCTGCGGCACCACGCCCGACAGCTTGACCTCGTTGTAGAAGATCCGGCCCGCGCCGCGCCGGCCCGGGAACATCTGGACCTGGTCGGTGATCCTGGCGCCGGCCGAGTCGACCAGGTAGACCATCGGCACCCTCAGCTGCATGGCCCGCTCCTGGATCCTCAGGATCTTCTCGACCGTCTTCGTGCCCCACGAGCCGGCCTTGACGGTCGGGTCGTTGGCCATCAATGCGATCGTCCTGCCCTCGACGGTCCCGATCCCGGTCACGACCCCGTCGGCGCCGAGCCCATCCTCCTGCCAGTTCGCCAGCAGCGCCTCCTCGACGAACGAGCTTTCGTCCAGCAGCAGCCCTATCCGCTCCCTGACCGGCAGCTTGCCCTGCTCGGCCGACTTCTCGTGGTGGCGCCCAGGACCGCCTTTCAAGGCCTGCTCACGCGCGCGCGCGTGCCGCTCGCTCACGTCACCTCACCCCTCACTTGGCCACACCCGGTCGCCGACCCTCACGGACCCCCCGACGCGACCACTCGGTGAGGCCGTACGCGCGCGCACGCGCCCCTCGCTCACGACTTTCAGATCCCGGGGTTGGCGACGGGCGCCTCGCCGGAGTAGTCGTAGAAGCCGACCCCCGACTTGCGTCCGTACCAGCCGGCGCTCAGCATCTTGCGCAGGACGGGCGGCCTGGCGAAGCGGCGCTCTCGGAACTCGTCGAACAGAACGTCGCAGATCGAGCCGAGCGTGTCCAGACCGACGAAGTCGGACAGCGTCAACGGGCCCATCGGGTGCCCAGCGCCGGCCTTCATCGCCTCGTCGATCTCGACAACCGAACCGACGCCCTCTTCGTAGGCCCGCATCCCGTCCAAAAGGTACGGCACGAGCAGCCTGTTGACGATGAAGCCCGCCCTGTCTTTCGTCGGGATCGCCAGCTTGTTCTCGGATTCGGCGAACTCCAAAGCGATCGCGAATGCCTCCTCGGACGTCGTCACGCAGCGAACGACCTCGACCAGCTTCATGACCTGGGCCGGGTTGAAGTAGTGCAGGCCCACGAACCGGTCCGGCCTGCCGGTCGCCGCCGCCTGGTCGATCACGGCCAGCGAAGAGGTGTTCGTCGCGAAGACCGCCCCCTGCTTGACGATCGCGTCGAGCTCCTTCCACATCTCGAGCTTGAGCGCCAGATTCTCGGTGATCGCCTCGATCACGAGGTCGCAGTCGGCCAGGTCGCCGTAGTCGACGGTGCCTGTGATGCGCGCGCGCACGGCGTCGGCGTCCTGCTGGCTCGACTTCCCCTTCTCGACCGCTCTGGCAAGCTGCTTCTCGATCTTGCCGACACCCTTGCCGAGCGTCGAGTCGTCGATCTCGCGCAACACGACCTCGTACCCCGACTGAGCCGCCACCTGGGCGATCCCATGGCCCATCAAGCCGGCCCCAAGTACTCCCACCTTCTCGATCTTCGCCATCGTCCCCTCTTCGTCGTCGGGTTTTTCTTTTTGGGAAGCGGTCACGCACACCGCGGACAGCATGCTCCCCACCACCGGCTAGCGCGCTCGCTGGTGCAACAGGGAGCCTATCCGAGCGCGTGCCTTAGAACGTCGCCCGCGATAGCCTCCAAGGCTGTGGATTCCGAAGAGACGTTCGATCTCGCGGCCGCCGGCCTGCGCGCGGACGGCGGCGATCTGAGGATCTCGATCGAGGCCTTGGCCGCCAAGCTCGAGTCTTCGCTGCCTGGCAGCGCCCGCGTCGAGCGCGCCGGCGGCGGCCTGTTGGGACGCGGCCAGAAGCACGTTCGCTGTGTGCGCGTCGAGCTGGCCGGGACACGCTACGAGCTCAGAGCCGACGGCGCCCGCCTTGAAGGCTCGCGCGAGCGTCAGGTCGGCGGCATCTCGATCAAGCGCGAGCCCCTGGACCCGCAGGCCTGGGTCACAGCCCTTACCGAAGATCTGCGCGCCGAGGCGCAGCGCAGCTCCGAGGCGAGGGCCGCGCTCGACGGGCTGTTGGGCTGAGCATGGCCAGGACGCCCGAGCAGTTGACACCCGAACCAGCGGAGTCCCAGGTCGAAGAAGCTGAGCAGCGCGAGTCCCTCGCCCGGATCGAAGCCGGCCACATTCCCGTCTCGGCCGAACGGCGTCTGCGCGGGCTCGGCGACGCACCCCGCCAGCCAAGCCCCGCGCCCGGCGGGCCACGCGCGTCTGCGGGCGAGCGCGGGGCGGCCCCAGGCGCGGCGGACGGAACGCCGGGCGCGGCGGCCAGACCCGCCCTCGCTTTCACGTCCGACCTATCGATCGCCGGCTTCGCGCTCTGCAAGCGGCTCGGGCTGACGCCGGTCTCTCAGGTGATGGGCAGCTCGATCTACCAGATGGGCTATCAGGGCGCCTGGGGCCAGCGCGGGGGCTGGGGTCAGGCCGGTTTCGCGGGCGGTTTCATGTTCGAGCTGGACACCCTGTCCGAGGCCCTCAATGAGGTCCGCTCGCGCGCGCTGCGCAGGCTGGCCGAGGAGGCCCAGTGCGTGGGCGCGGACGCGGTCGTCGAAGTCGAGACCAGAGCCGGCGAAGCCGACCTCGAAGCGGGCTCGGTCTCGCTCGAACACAATGTTCTCGGCACCGCCGTACGCCGCGCGCATCGAACGCCCGGGAGCGGCCGATCGTCCGGGATCGGCCAGCGCGCCGATCGATCGTCCCCGGTCCTGACCGAGCTGTCGGTCGCCGAATTCGCCAAGCTCATCGAAGCCGGCTTCGAGCCGTTGGGGATCGTCGCCTGGAGCTCGGTCTTCTTCGCCGGCTACTCCTTCGGCCCGGGCATCGGCGGCGCCGAAGCGTTCGGCCTCGGCACGACCCAGAACTTCGAGCTGAGGGAGTTCACCCAGGCCTTCTACAACGCTCGCGAGACCGTCATGGCCCAGCTCAGCGCCCAGGCCGCCGCCCTCGGCGCCGCCGGGATCGTCGGCATGCGCATCGGGCACACCGCTCGCCGCCAGGACCTGGCCGGCAGCTTCGGCGTCGGCTCGCGCACCGGCCTGATGGTCACGTTCAACGCGATCGGAACCGCCATCGCCGAGCGCGCCGGCGCCGCCGCCGGCTCCCCCAAACCGATACTCGACCTGTCCTCCGCCTAGCGAGACCCACCACCACGACCCAACCACATTCGCCTCACGCCCGCATTCTCACCTCTACCCCTCTCCCCCTTTCACCCTTCAACGGCCCAACAAGGAGCAACGCCATGACCGAGGAGCACGAGACCGCCTACGACCCGACCTCGCTGGAGGGCGTCCCCGAGGCGGGCCGCGCGCGCCTCGCGCAGAACCAAGCGGGCCTGTTCACCTCCGATCTGACGGTCAACGAGTTCCTGCTCGTCAAGCAGGCCGGCTTCGAACCGCTCGGCCTGGTCGTCGGCAGCTCGATTTACCACATAGGCATCCAGCTCGCCGGCTGGAAGAAAAGCCAGGAGATGACCGTCCTCTCCGAAGCGATGTATGGGGCGAGGCAGCTGGCGATGACGAGGATGGAGGAGGAGGCCGACCAGCTCGGCGCCGACGGGGTCGTGGGGGTGCGCCTTGACATCGGCCGCTACGAGTGGGGCCAGGACATGGCCGAGTTCATCGCGATCGGCACAGCCGTCAAGCATCGCGACGGCGTCCTGCACCGCGCGCCCAACGGCAGGCCCTTCACGAGCGACCTCTCGGGCCAGGACTTCTGGACGCTGCTCAGCACGGGCCACAGGCCCGTCGGGATGGTGATGGGCAGTTGCGTCTACCACGTCGCCCACCGCGGCATGTTGCAGTCGATGGCCCAGACCGGGCGCAACGTCGAGCTGGCCAACTACACCCAGGCGCTGTACGACGCCCGCGAGCTTGCCATGGAGCGGATGCAGTCAGAGGCCCAGGAAATCGGCGCCGAGGGCATAGTCGGCGTCTCGCTGGAAGAGAAGAGCCACGGCTGGGGCAGCCACACGATCGAGTTCTTCGCGGTCGGCACCGCGATCGTGCCCAGAGAGGGTCATGACGACGACGAAATCACCCCGCCCACGACCGTTCTGGATTTGAGCTGAGAGAGCCAGCCAGCAGGCGGCCCATGACGGCCGACTCGAGCGAGCGAGCGAGTGAGCGAGCGAGCAGCAGGCGGCCCCCTATACCATCGTATGTCGTCCTGGCAGAATCGTCCTGGCAGAAGGCTGCTCTCCATACCATCGTATATCGCGAATGTTAAAGGCCGGGAGTACGGATATAAAATTTGACAACGCGTATAACCATTGTCAAACACCGTCCAAAAAAAGAGTTCTCCACCCACCCCTCTTACACTCCTGTTACACACGTGGACGCTACGACACACATCCCCGAGAACAGATTGGGACCAAACCGATGAGCCTCATAATCACCGAAGACCGCGGCGCCGCCAGGCACATCGTCCTGAACCGCCCCGACAAGCGCAACGCCATGAACCAGGCGCTGCTCGTCGAGCTGGCCAACGCCCTGCAGGGGGCGTGCGACGACTCCTCCGTGCACTGCGTGGTCTTGCGCGGCGAGGGTCCAGTCTTCTCCGCCGGCGTGGACCTGAACGAGCTGGCCTCGTTCGCCGGAGACCCCTCCGTGCTGAGGCCGTTTCGCAACGTGTTCCTGAACTGCGCCAACCTCTGCGAATCGATGCCAAAGCCGGTCGTCTGCCAGATCCACCATACCTGCGTCGGCGGCGCCCTGGAGGTCGCGCTCGGCTGCGACCTGCGCATAGCGTCCGAGGACTCCAAGCTCGGGCTCCCCGAGGTCAGGTTCGGGATAATCCCCGACGTCGGCGGCTCCTCACGGCTTCCTGCCGTAGTCGGCCTCGGCCGGGCCAAGGAGCTGATCATGACGGGCGCCAGCATCGACGCCGCCGAGGCCCACCGCATCGGCCTCGTCAACCGCGTCGTCCCGGCCGCCGAGCTGGAGGACGCCACACAGGGGCTGGTCGAGGAACTGCTCGCCAATTCTCACATCGCCGTCGGCCGGGCCAAGCGAGTGATGGACGCCTCCGCAAGACCAATCCTCTCGCAGACGTTGGAGCTGGAGGTCTCGGTTCAGGAGTACTGCGTCGGGGTCATGCGGGAGACCGCGCGTCAGGCCGAGGAGGCTCCGGAGCCCGAAACGGTGGCGGCGGGCTGAGGCACGGACAAGAAGCTACCGCGGCGCTTGTCCAACCTACGGAACGTCGCCTACCGCACGATCAGCCAGGCAGAGGCCGTTCAGCTGGAGCCAGTGCCGCTTGTGAGTTTCGCCGGGCTTCGGCCATGGACGCGTGAGACCCAGCATCAAGAAGACATCGACACCTCGGCCCAGGCGTCGGCTGACGTCCTCGACCGCTTTCGTCTTGATCGTTTCGTGGTCGTCCTCGAAAAACCGAACGTCGTTTACTGAGAGTGAGGCGGGCGGTTCGGCGTCCTTGTAACAGAGCCGGAGCTTGCCGTACTCATTGATCTCCAGAACTGGGCGATTCTTGGCACGCAGCACTGCCAGCGAGCTGCTGCCACAGCCAGGCTCCGTGGCGTATGTTCGGCCGACCCGCTCGAGCTCGGGCCCGAACGCCGTCCGGATGTCCGCCTCGCAGAGCGCAGCGAGCAGTTCGAGGTAGGCGGCCCCATCCACGTCGCCGGCACGTCGGGTGCGTGTCGCGTCGAACTCGTGATCCTCCATCTCGGGCGCGTTGGGGACAGCCACAACGTTTCCGATGTCAACGAGCGCACCGGCACCGAACGGTCCCCCGGTCTCGCGCAGGAGCTCACGGGTGAGCAGACTTCCCCCCGGGGGCGTGACCGGGCGAACGTGTCGATACGTCGCGGTCTCGATGCCGGCAACGCAGATGCGCGAGCCGGTCATGCGCGTGACGTGGTTGACGACTATACGCACGGCTCACAGGTGAGCGATCTTGACACCGGGCCACCTCTCTGCCAGGAACTCGACCACGAGACGGCGGTGACAGTGCTCGGGCTCAGCCTCGCTGCACAGCAGCGCTGTGCGCCGTTCGAATGCCGCGGGCGAGAGCGCCTTGTGAATGCGGCGACTCTCCATCAGGGCCAGGAACTCCATCTCATACGCGGCCCAGTCGCCTTTGCGCTTCTTGTATGCGTCGAGGATGTCCTGTGTGGGCGCGAGCAACGGCTCGTGCTCGTAGGTCGCGCCCACAAGCCGGCCTGCGAAGTAGGGCAGATCCTGCGCCTTGGCGAAGCCGGCGAGCTGGGAGGTGTTGTTGAGTCGCACGTCGAGCAGACGCTCGACACGCGCATCCGCTAGCCGGTCGAAGAAACGCTCAGCTGTCGTCTGGGTGAAACCGATCGTATAGATCTCCACGGCAGTTCATCATGCCCGAACAGCATGTCCTGTGCGTGATCGTCCCTCAACTCGACCGTGCGCTCGATCATCACGTCCCCGTCGGGAAGAATGTGACGCAGCTCTGCCCCCCGATCGCACAGAACCTTGCCCACCAGGAGCCTACGATGGCACTCGTGTGGCTGCCCACAGCTACACAGCAAAGCGATGCGATGCTCCGATGCGCCGCTTAGAACCCGGTCGATCGCATTGCGGAAGGCAGGCTCCAGGGCCATCCTGTCGTACAGCGCGTGGCCGTCTGCGTCGAGCTGATCCTCGCCGCGAGGACGCCCACCGAGCGCCGACCCCATGAACGCATAGCGAATTCCGCACGCCCCCACCGAGGCCGCCAGCTCATCGCGATTGAAGTGCGGCGCGTACCGAGAGTACGGATGAGACCGCACGTCCACCAGATACGCGACCTGGTGACGTCGCACCAGGTCGAGGAACGCCTCGACCTCGTGGTTCGAATGTCCCACGGTCCACACTATCTGCGGAGCCCCCATCGGACCTCATGCTAGAGGCGCGGCCTGACGGCATCGTCCGGGCTCGCTCACGCTTCATAGGGATGCACGTCCGCCTCTCAACTCACCTCCACTCCACGGGTCCCGCCACGAGCGTGTGGCTGCCCAGCGGCCGGCCCAGCACCTCGCGCACATCGCGGGCGCACGAAAGCAGCGCATCCAGATCGATTCCGGTCGCGATATCCATCTCGTGGAGCATCGAGACCAGATCCTCGGTCGCGATGTTCCCGGTCGCCCCAGGCGGCACCGGGCAGCCTCCGAGCTCGCCGAAGCTCGACTCGAAGCTGTCGATCCCGGCATATAGCGCCGCCAGGACGTTCGCCAAGCCCTGGCCCCTGGTGTTGTGAAAGTGCGCGGTCAGCTCCACGCCCGGCAAGCCGTCGCGCCACAGTCCGAACATGTCCCCGACCTGCCTGGGATTGGCCATGCCGGTCGTGTCGCCGAAGCCGATCTCCTGGGCGCCCGCTTCGCACAGCGATGCCGCGATCTGCAGAACGCGCTCGGGCGGAACCCTGCCCTCGTAGGGACAACCGAACGCGGTCGAGATGACCGCCTCGCAGCGCAGGCCCTCCGCGCGCGCCCTGCCGAGCACGCGCCCCAGACCGGCCAGCGAATCGGCGATCGACATGTTCACGTTCTTGCGGTTGTGTGTCTCGGAAGCTGACATGAACACGTTGACCTCGTCGAAGGGCGCGCGCCCGCGCGCGCGCGGGCGCGCAGCACCCCCACCTGTCGACGCATCTCGCCCGTCCACCACCGCGCCGCCCCCGTCCGCCTCCGCGCCGGCCCCACCCGCCGAATCCGGCCGCCTCGCCAGCTCCTCGCGCAGCGCAAGCGCCCTGTCGAGACCGCGCTCGTTGGGGATGAGCACGCTGACGGCGACCTCCTCGGGGATGTCGATCGAGGCCAGCACCTCGGCCGCGTCCGCCAGCTGCGGGATGACGTCGGGTCGCACGAAGCTCGTCACCTCCAACCGCCGGAGTCCAGTGCGCGCGAGCGCGTCGATCAAGGCCACCTTCCGGTCGGTCGAGATCGTCTCGGGCTCGTTCTGGAAACCGTCGCGCGGACCGACCTCTCTGATCTTGACCGCTTCCGGCAGCGCCATCTGTCGCAAGCCTAGCGGCGACCACGACCCGCCCAGCCCGACAGGCCGGCCCCCGTCGCCAGTCCGACGGGCTGGGGCCGGGCCCCGTCGCCAGCCTGTCAGCCCCCGTCCCCAGCCCGTCGACCCGTGCCGCCCGGCTCATATACTCGGCCGCCGTGTCATCAAAGGCCAACGATCCGGTCGCGGTCATCGGCGCGTCGGGCGCGCTCGGCTTCGGCCTGGCGATCCGGCTCGCCAAGGCCGGCATCCCGATCGCGATAGGCTCGCGCGACCCAGAACGCGCGGCGGAGACCGCCGCCCGGGCGAGCGCGGCGGTCCCGGACGGCCGGTTCAGCGCGCACGACAACGCCGGCGCGGCGCGGGCCGCGAACGTCGTGATCCTGAGCGTGCCGTTCAGGAACCAGTCCGAGACCTTGACCAACCTGCGCGATGTTCTACAGCCGGGTCAGCTCTTGATCGATGCGACCGTGCCGTTGGCGGCGGCGGTCAGCGGCAAGGCGACGAGGATGCTCGGCGTGTGGCAGGGCTCCGCGGCCGAGCAGGCCGCCGAGATGGTCCCCGACGGTGTGCGGGTGGTCTCCGGCTTGCATACGGTCAGCGCCGCCTCGCTGGCCGCCCTGCACCATCCACTGGATCAGGACGTGCTCCTGTGCGGCGACGCGCGCGCGGACAAGCGCGAGGCGGCGGAGCTGATCGAGCGGATCGAGGGTTTGCGTTGCGTGGACTGCGGGCGCCTGGAGATGTCGCGCACGACCGAGTCCTTGACCGCGCTGTTGATCGGGGTCAACGCCCGCTACAAGGTCCACGCCGGCATCCGCTTGTCGGGCCTTGCCGAGGTGTCATGGGAATAGATCCCAGCCGCCCTGCCCGAACCCCGATCTGACCCTCGATCCCAGCTGTCCCGATCTCAGCCATCCGGTTACGCTGAGGAACGATGTCCGGACAGAGCACCAACGTGGTTGTCCTCGCCGGTGGTACCGGCGGGGCCAAGCTCGCGCGCGGCATGATCGACGTCGTCGACCAGGAGCGCCTGAGCGTAATTGCCAATACGGGCGATGACATCGAGATCCATGGCGCCCACGTCTCGCCAGACCCCGATCTGGTCGCGTTCTGGCTCGCCGACGAGATCGACGAGCGTGGCTGGGGCTTGCGTACCGACACTTTCGCGGTGATGGATGCGCTGCGGGGGCTCGGCCGCGAGATCTGGTTCAACCTCGGCGACCGCGATTTGGCCTGGTGCTTGGAGCGATGCCGGCTGCTCGAAGAAGGGCTCTCGCCGACCGAGGCGATGGCCCGCCTGACCGAGGCCCTGGGCCTGTCAAGCCACGTTCTGCCGATGAGCGACGACCAGGTCCGTACGTGGGTGCGCTGCCCGACCGGCTGGCACTCCTTCCAGGAGTTCATGGTCCGCGAGCGCGCGACCGGCATCATCGAGGGCCTGGAGTTCAGGGGCGCCGAGCAGGCCGCGCCCAGCGAGCGCGCGCTCGCCGCGATCGCGGGCGCCGACGCGATCGTGATCGGCCCGTCGAACCCGTTGGCCTCGATCGCGCCGATCCTCGCCGTGCCCGGCATACGCGAGGCTTTGGATGCCGCGCGGGCACCGGTCGTCGCCGTCAGCCCCGTCGTCGGCGGTGAGATTCTGAAGGGACCGACCGCGTCGTTCATGGCGTTCGCGGCCCTGGAGTGCACCGCCGACGGAGTCGCCGACTTCTATGGCGACCTGCTCGACGGGATCGTCGCCGACGAGAACGTGGCCTCACTGCCGACCCTCCAGATCGACACGCTCATGGGCGATGCGCGCGCGCGCGCGAGTGTCGCCCGGCAGACGCTCGATTTCGCCCTGGCGCTCGGAGCCTGAACGCCCCCGCCTATCGCCCGCGCGGGCCCCCGGACTCGCGCCCGGGCCTCTTGGACCAGCCGTCTCACCCGCCCGCCACGATCGCCCCGCCACCGGCGGGCGCCCCGGAGGCGGACCGTCAGCCCGCGGCCGAGGCTCTCGTCTCGCGCCAGGTTCCGAGCGCGTCGAGCGCGGCGTCGCTGACCCGCTCGACGAACGTCTCGCGCTCGTTGGCATGGGGCAGCGGGCCATCTGGGACGTCGACCCCGAGGAACTCGCAGAGCGGGCCCCAGCCTTCGGACACTTCCCAGACCAAGAGCCGCTCGGCGGGCACGACGCGCTTGACTGCCTCGTTGTGAGCCACCATCTGCTCCATCAGCCGCTCCGGCTCAGAGCCGCCGGCGAAGACGCCCTCCTCGGTCCAGAACATGCGGTCCACGAGTTCCAGGTACCGGCGCCAGCGCGGGTCGATCTGGGCACGGGCCCGCGAGAGCAGGGGCATCAGGGAATCGCCGTAACACATCGTCCAGATCGTGTCCCTGAAGCTGGGCTCCCAGGCCTCGGGGTCGCGCACGCTGAGCAGGACCTTGGCGTCGGGATAGAAGTCGATCAGCTGCTTGTAGACGTGGCCGCCGGGCCAGTCGACCGACGAGCGAAAGCCGCCGAAGATCTCCTCCCAGATGACCTCGCCGTCGAGCACACGGTGCCACAGCTCGACCTGGTCGAGATCGGCGAGCACGTTGACCCAGTGGTAGCACGGCTCGAAGCCGAGCTGCTCAAGGGCCAGCTTCTGGGTAAGCGTGGCGGTCCTCGGCAACCCCGCGCCAATCACCTCGATGTCGGTCATCGAGCTGAATAAAACCATAAGTACACCGCATCGCAGCCGCTCGTCGTCGGCTCTAGCAGCTAGGGTCAGATCAGGCTTAGCGGCTCAAAGAAAGGTCGGCCAACGCCTCCGAAGGGTCGTGCGACGCCCCGAAGGGTTGGGCAACGCCTCGCAGGTCTGACCGTTCACAGCTCGAAAGATCAGCCAAACTCAAGCTCGACAGCTATCGATGAGCCTCAACCCATCCCACACCGTCGCCGAACCCGCCATCCTGGCGCGGCGCTCTGATTCCGTCCCGGTTCGCGCCCAGCCGCTCGGCCGGACCGCGCGCAACGGGCACAGCTCGAGCCCGGCCGGTCCGCGGATTACCGGGCTGGCGACCGCCAACGCGCAGACCAGGCTCTCGCAGGCGCAGGCCCTGGAGCGTCTGGGGCTGAAGGGCGACGCGTTCGCCGAAGGCATCTTCGAACGCTGCGGCGTGGAGCGCCGGCATCTCGATCTGAGCGAGGAGATGCTCGACCGCACGTTGCAGGGGCGAGCCCAGCGGATCGAGCGCCAGCTGCTGGAGCATTCGATCCGGGCGATCGACGCGCTCGAACCCGAACCGGCCCGGATCGGGACCGTACTCAGCTCGAGCCTGTACACGCTCGGCTGCCCAGCGCTCGCCAACCGTCTCCTCGACCACTACGAGATGGACCCGGCGACCGACAAGTACCACGTCAGCGGTGTCGGTTGCGCGAGCGGTGTGCCGCTGATGCGCCTGGCGGCTCAGGCCATGCGCGAGCATCCCGACAGGCAGGCCTTGGTGGTTGCGGCGGAGAGCATGAGCGGGGTGCTGACGCGGGCCAAGCCCGGAGACTCGCGGGCCAAGACGGTCGGCTCGGCGATCTTCGCCGACGGCTGCGCCGCGGCGCTGCTCTCGAACGACCCGCGCGCCGACGGCCCGGCGATCGTCGGCTCGCAGGTCCATCAGTTGAAGGACGCGCTCGGCGCCGTCAGCTTGCATCTGGACGAGGACGAGTGCTATCTGCACCTCGCGCGCGAGCTGCCCGACATGGCGGGCGCCGGTCTGCCGGGGGTCGCGGACGGCTTCCTGCGCCGCCATGGTCTGGACCGGGCGGCGATCGACCACTGGATCGTTCATCCTGGCGGCAGGCGGATCATCGAGAACATCGAGTCTGCGCTTGGGCTCTCCGACGAGGACCTCGCCACCAGCTGGCGCGCGCTCGCCGACCACGGCAACATCGGCACCCCTTCGATCTTCTATGTCCTGAAGGACACGATCGAGACCCGCCAACCGGAGCCCGGCCAGCGCGGCCTGCTCGTGACGGTCGGGCCCGGGGTGACGGTCGGGCTGATGCTGCTGCAGTGGTGAGCCTGGCCCCAAGGCCAGTCTGACGGCTGAATACCGCCCACCGTCCAGCGACCGCGCGTGACCCAACGGCATGGCGAACCAGGCCGCGTGGTCACTATCGTCTGCGGCGGATGCGAACCGCGGCGATCCTTCCGGTCAAGCGCTTCGCCGGCGCCAAGTCGAGGCTCGGGCCCAGCGTGGCCGACCCGTTGCGGACCGACCTGGCGCGGGCGATGGTCGGCGACGTGCTCACGGCCCTCGGCGAAGCGACCGAACTGGAGCGCACGATCGTCGTAACCGGCGAGGATTCGGTCGCCAAGGCTGCCGCCTACCTGGGAGCGCTGGTCGTGAACGACGCGGCCGAGGCCGGCCAGAGCGCGGCGGCGAGCCTTGGCGTGCGGGCGGCGCTGACCGCCGGCTTCGAGCGAGTCGTTTGCATCCCGGGCGACTGCCCGGCGCTCGACCCGACCGAGATCGACGAGCTGCTGGGACCGGCTCGCGCTGACGCGCGAGGACCCGAGGTCACGATCGTCCCGGACCGCCACGGGACCGGCACGAACGCCCTGGTGCTGACCCCGCCCGGCGCGATCGTGCCCAGCTTCGGGCCGGACAGTTACGAGCGCCACCGTGAGCTTGCGGACCGCGCCGGCGCGAGCTGTCGCGTGGAGCGGCCAGCGTCGCTGCTGCTCGACATCGACACCGGCGAGGACCTGGCCGTGCTGCGCGAGCGCCTGGCGGGCGAGCACGCCCGCGCGCCACGCACGCGCGCGGTGCTGGGTCTCGTGGACAAGCCTTGGCCAGCCTGCGCGCCCGCAGCCTGAAGGGTTTCCCGGAGATCGGCGCAGGGGATGACCTTGCGAGCCTGATCGCCGCGGCCCTCGACGGCGAGCCATTGCAAGACGGTCAGGTCCTCGCGATCGCCCACAAGGCGGTCTCCAAGGCCGAGGGCGCGGTCGTCGCTTTGAACGACGTGACACCCAGCCCGCGCGCGCGCGAACTGGCGGGAACACAGGACAAGGATCCGCGCGCGGTCCAGGTGGTGCTCGACCAGACGGCTGAGCTGGTGAGAGCCGAGCGGGGCGTTTTGATCTGTAAGACCCACCACGGCTTCGTCTGCGCAAACGCCGGCGTAGATGCGTCCAACACGGCTGCACCCGACACTCTGATCGTCCTCCCTCGCGATCCGGATGCCTCCGCAAGGGAGCTGCGCGCGCGACTGCGCGCGCTGACGGGCGCCTCGCCGGCCGTCCTTGTCACAGACAGCTTTGGCAGAGCCTGGCGTCACGGGCAGTGCGACGTGACGGTCGGGTGCGCCGGCATGGCGCCGCTCGAGGATTGGCGTGGACGTTCTGACGCGGCCGGAATGGAGCTGCGGGCCACCTGGCTCGCCGTCGCCGACGCGGCCGCGGCTGCCGCGGACCTGGCCCGGGCGAAGGACTCGGGCGAGCCGGTCGTCGTGATCGACGGCTTGGAGCGCTTCGTCACGGTCGAGGACGGCCCGGGCGCGAAGGCGCTGATCAGGCCGCCCGAGGAGGACCTGTTCAGGTGACCGTCACCGCTGCGTTTGGGGGCGTTACCCCTCAGAGCACCCACAACTGCAGTCGGTTCTCGGCAGCCTCAGCCGTGGCTCGATGTCATCCCGCATGGCCTCCCATTGAGAGAACGTATCATCGCCGTCTGCTTCCCTGCTGCGCCTGACAAACCACTGTGCAGTGCACCAATACTCGACTATCGTCGCTCCAAAATACTCGCGTATGACGCCGCGATCAACGAGCTTGCGGTTGTAGAGTCCACCGAGCTCCTCCCAGAAGTTGACGAACAACAGGCTTTCGATCCTCTTTTCGTACGGCAGGTCGTTCCACTCCCGCCAGCGCACATCGTTGTCTGAGATCGACTCGCCTCGCGCGAAGAGGTCATTCATCTGAGCGATGAAAGGCAGCGAGACAGGATCGCTCCAGCGCTCGAAGTAGGCGAATGCCGCCTGACGACGTGCCGCACGCCGCGTGCTCTGGAGCTGAGCGAACGCGCCGATCAATGCCAGGACGGCCACCGCAGCCGTGACGATCTGAGCCCAGTTCGGCGAGCTGGTCATCATGACGATGCCAGGCCTGTCCGATGCTAGGGTGTGGACAAGGACTTGCGTCATCCTAGATCGCAGCTCGGTAGATCGCAGCTCGGGCTACGTACACGCCAAAGAGTTCCATGTACCTCACCGGTCCCATTATTCCAACAAAATAGGGGCGCCTTGGCACCGGCTTGGCCGGCTGCGTCTCACGTCGCCCAGGCGGCCACCGGCGGCTCGTAGCGCTGCCTGATCTCGTACAGCGTCGTGCGCTCGGCCGCCGGCCTGCCGGCCTCGTGGGCGGCCGCGACGAGCTGGTCGGGATCGAGCTTGGTCCCGTGGTAGGAGCCCGCGAGCCGGCTGATCGACTCCTCCATGAGCGTGCCGCCGAGGTCGTTGACGCCCCAGCGCAGCGACTCGGTGGCGGCGTCGAGGCCCATCTTGACCCAGCTGGCCTGCAGGCTCGGCACGGTCTTGCCGAGCGCCAGCCGGAAGACGGCGGTGTGCTTGAGGTTCTCCGCGGCTGAGATCTCCTGGACGCCGTGCGTGCGCCCGAGCAGGGTCTGGAAGGGGATGAACGAGAGCGGCACGAACTCTGTTATCCCACCGGTCCGCTCCTGCAGGCCGCGTACCACCCGCATGTGCTCGGCCAGCTCCCACGGCTCCTCGATGTGGCCGAACATGACTGTCGCCGTCGAGCGCAGCCCGGCACGATGCGAGGCTTCGACGATCTCGACCCATCTCGCCACCGGCAGCTTGTTCGGGGAGATGCGCTGGCGTACGCCGTCGTGCAGGACCTCGGCGGCGGTGCCCGGGGTCGAGCCCAGACCGGCGTCCCGGAGCCGGGCGAACACCTCGGACGGGGGCAGCGAAGAGATGTCGCACATATGGGCAATCTCCATCGGGCTGTAAGCGTGCAGGTGCAGGTCGGCCCCGGCCTCTGCGGCGACGCGCTTGGCGAGGCGCAGCCAGCCGAGGTAGTCCTCGAAGGACCAGTCCGGATGGATGCCCGACTGGATGCACAGCTCGGTGGCGCCGTACTCGAGCGCCTCGAGGACCCGCCTTTCGAACTCGGCCTCGTCGTGCTGGTAGGCGTCGGGCGAGCGTTTGCCCTGGCCGAAGCCGCAGAAGGCGCAGCCGACCGTGCAGACGTTGGAGACGTTGATGTTGCGGTTGACGACGAAGGTGACGGTCTCCCCCGCCAACTCGGCTCTCAGCTCGTCGGCGGCCTGCCTCATGTCCTCGATCGCCTCGGGCCTGGTCTCGGCGAACATGGCCGTCAGCTCTGCTTCGCTCAGAGCGGTGCCCGCGCGCGCGCGTACGGTCGCGGCGGCGACAAGATCGGACCTGATCGGCTGCGGCGGGTCGGTGCGGCCGGAGCCTCGCCTTGGGATGAAGCTCCAGTACCTCGCCTTGATCGTGTCGAGCACGCCGGGCGCGACCCACTCCGGGTCGATGTATTCGGGGTAGACGCATAGACGCTCGGTCAGGGCGTAGCCGTCGCGCTGCATCCTCTTGCGGACCTGGCGAGGGGAAGGAAACGGGTGCTCGGGAGAGATGTGGTCGCCGTTGGCCGACAGGCCGCCCAGGTCGGTCGCGCCCGCGGCCACCAGCTCCGGCCACCAGTCGGCCAGGTTCGGCGGGACCTGGATGCCGACGCCTGGCAGCAGCTCGCGCGCGCGCGACACCAGGCGCTTCATGTCTTCGATCTCGATCGCGCACGCCCACTCAGGCAGCGGCAGTCTCGGACGCTCGAATCCGGCTCGTGTGCCGCTCTCCTCGACCTCGACCCCGCCCTTCGCGCCGCCTTCGACCGCCACTCCACCAACTTTCTCGGCACGGCCCTCGCCCCCAGCGGCGACCGCCGCACCGATCCCCGTGCGCCAGTAGGCGCGCGCCGCGGCGTCGGCTATCTCGGCCGGCTCCTGGCCGTAATAGCGCTGGTGGGGCACGAAGTTCTGGAGGATGACCTCCTGGATGTGGCCATACTCGCCGTGCACAGCCGCAAGCGCTTCCAGGGAGGCGGTCCGCTCGGACTCGGTCTCGCCGATGCCGACCAGGATGCCGCTCGTGAACGGGATCTTCAGCTCGCCGGCGGCTTTGATCGTCGCCAGGCGCTCAGCCGGGTGCTTGGTGGGCGATCCGGCGTGCACGGTCTCCATCAGGCGCTCCGACACGGACTCCAACATCAGGCCCTGCGAAGCCGTCACCTCGCGCAGGCGCGCCAGATCCTCGCGCGAGAGCACGCCGAGGTTCGTGTGCGGCAGCAGGCCCCGCTCCAGAGCGCGTTCGCAGGCCCAGACGACGTAAGCGGTGAAGTCGGCGTGACCGTACGCGCGCAGGCGGGCAGCCACCTCCGGGTTGACCTCGGGGCGCTCCCCGGTCAGGACCAAGAGCTCCTTGACGTTGCGCCGCTCTGCCCCATCCAGGATCTCGATCACCTGCTCAGGCGAGTACAGGTGCGCCCGGTGGGTGGCGAACGCGCAGTACTTGCAGTAGCACTGACACGTCCGCGACAACGACAGCGTCAGGTTGCGCGAGAAGGTGACCCGGCGACGCATCCCGTGAGTCTATGACGCCGCCCGCGAGAGTCCGTCCGGCCTAGCTCGTAGCTTGCCGGCCATGGAAGAGCCACTGCGCCGCGCGGTAGCCGAGTTCGTCGGCACGTTCACCCTGATCTTCATCGGTGTCGGCTCGATCGTGGCCGCGAACACGATCCACGACCCGTCTTTGATCGGCGTCGCGATCGCGCACGGCCTGGCGATCGGGGTGATGGTTTCCGCGTTGGGCCACATCTCGGGCGCGCATTTCAACCCGGCGATCACGTTCGCCTTGCTGGTCAACAAACGGATCAAGCCTGGGCTCGCGTTCGTCTACTGGGGCTCCCAGTTGGCCGCGGCGGCGCTGGCGGCGCTGCTGGTGCAGGACCTCCTGCCAAGAGCCAGCACCGAAGCGGTCAATCTCGGCGTGCCCGCCCTCGGCAACGGCGTCGACGCAGCCGCCGGCGTCGGCCTGGAGGCGATCCTGACCTTCTTTTTGGCCTGGGTCGTGATCGCCAGCGCCGTCGACCCGAGGGGTACGTTCAAGTCGATCGCCGGCCTTGCGATCGGCCTGACGATCACGATCGACATCCTCTTCGGAGGCCCGTTCACGGGCGCCGCGATGAACCCGGCCAGGGCCTTCGGACCGCAGCTCGTCGGCGATCACTGGACCAACGGCTGGGTCTGGTACGTCGGCCCGATCGTCGGCGCGACCGTCGCGATGGTGCTCTATGAGTTCCTGTACCTGAGACCGGCGCGCTTCGAGTCCGTCGGCTCGAAGGAGAGCGGGGTCTTGGAGCCCCGCGCCAGCGAACCCTCCTAGCCGCTTGCTGAGAATTCCCATGCTGGCGGCCGGCTAGTCTCCGCGGGCATGTCCACATCAACTTCGGCCGGCGACAACGACGGCAGCGCCCCGCCAGGCAAGCGCGTATTCCTGGCCAGACACGGCCAGACGGCGTACAACAAGGAGGGCCGCTTTCAGGGCCAGCAGGCGGTGCCGCTCAACGACACGGGCTTGGCGCAGGCTGCCGAACTCGCGGAGCGTGCGGCCGAGCACGGGTTCGCGGCGCTATGGGCTAGCCCGCTGCTGCGCGCACGCGAAACCGCCGAAATCGTTGCCAACGTGGTCGGCCTGGAGCCGGTCTACGACGAGCGCTTCATGGAGACCGACGCGGGCGACTGGACCGACAGGTCGTTCGCCGACGTCCAAGCCGAAGCGCCCGACCGCTTCGCCGCATTCGTGGCGGCCGACCCCGATTTCGCGTTTCCCGGCGGCGAGTCCTTCGTCCAGCAGGAGGACCGGGTCGGCGCCGCCCTGCAAGGCGTCGAGGCCGGGGATCTGCCGGCCTTGGTCGTCTGCCACGGCATGGTCATCAGGGCCGCCCTGTCGGTGCGGGTCGGCCGCTGGCTGCCATACGGCCAGCGCGTCCCCAACGGCGCGCTCGTGCCCCTGGAACCGAGCGATTCCGAACTGGCTGAGCTGGGCCGGGCGCCAGCTCCGGAGGCGAGCTGACGGGGCGCGGCTGGACCTCCTCCTCCTCCTCCTCCTCAGTCGGCGAGCCCTTTGACCAGCACCGCCCCTTCGCGGGCCATGCGCGACCTGGGCATGACCAGGTCGAAGCCCGATCCAGTTGATGCCACAAAGTTGTTGCCCTCCCGTCGCCAAGTTGGCACATTTGTGACCCAAATGTCACACTGATTTGGGCAGCATTGGGAATGTGCTCGAGACGATCGCTCAGGTTCCGCCGCTCCCAGATCTCCTCGCGGCGACTGGCGCTGTGACGACTGTCGTTGGAAGCACCGTGGGCCTCGCGCTGGGAAAAGCATCGACATGGCGGCGCGCACTCGAGGACATAGCTTTGGGTGCTTCGATAGGCGGTGCGTTCAGTTGTCTGATAGTATTGTTGGTCTACACGCTCACAAAGATCGCTGGTGATTAGAGATGTGGAGTGTCGAGAGACTCAAGCTTTTCTGTGCGGTGCTCGTCGGCATCAGTATTCCGGCTTGCGCGGCCGGGGTGCTCCTCGCGGTCGTACAGGCCGGGTCCGGCTGGTATGTCGGCGTCTGCACACTGCTGGCTGGACTTGGCACCTTTCGCGTGATGTTCCCGGGTATAGGCATTCCCGAGCGTTACACCGAACTGCCTTCGGCCCGATCGCGAAATCGGACTTCGGACTTCAGCTAGCCAAGCCCCTGACCAGCGCCGCGCCTTCGCGGGCCATGCGCGACCTGGGCACGACCAAATCGAAGCCGGCCTGAACGGCCTGCTCGCGCGCGGCGGTGTCGACGTGGGCATAAAAACCGAGGACGCGCGCGCGCGCGTGGGCACCGCCTTTTGACAAGACCTCATCGACCGGTCCCCGCCAATCGAGATCGGGGTCGGTCAGGTCCACGACGAGCACGTCAACCTCGTCTTGGCCCGCGATCCGCTCGGCCACCGACCCCGGGCTGGCGACCAGCTCCACCTCCTGGCCGGCCGCACTCAGGTCTCCCTGTATACGAGACCCGAACAGCAGGTCGTTCGTGAGCGCGAGGACCCGCGCCATCGTCACTGGGCCCGCAGGCGCTGGAATTCCTCGCGCGCGGACTCCGGGCGACCCCACATCTGGGTGACCTCGGCCCGGCCGGCCCTGACCTCGCGGACCGCCAGCTCGGCCCCGATGCCGGCTTCGTCGAGCAGTTTCAAGGTCCCGTGAACGGTCGGCGCCGCGGCAGCGTGACCGAAGCGGTGGGCGACCAACAGGCGCCAGTGCCAGTCGTTCTTGGAGTAAGGCCTGGCGTTGCAGGTCACCAGGTAGACGGCGGCTTCGACGTAGCGCGACTCGTCGGCCAACCTCATGTCCAGCTCGAGGTCGGTCCAATCGTCGGGCAGGGAGTCGATGATCGCTTGGAAGTCGTCCGCCAGGCCCATGGTCGAAGCCTAGCGGTCCGCTCCGCGGGCGGCCGGGTGCCGTCTCGGTCGCTCCGCGGGCGGCCGGGTGCCGTCTCGGTCGCTCCGCGGGCGGCCGGGTGCCGTCTCGGTCGCTCCGCGGGCGGCCGGGTGCCGTCTCGGTCGATCCGCCGCGCGAACACCCCGACTCCCGCCCGCTCCCTGCGGCGAGTTGGGGCGCGAGAAGGCCCTGGCTATCCTCGATTGGGTGGCCACGATCGACACCGCCCCGACGGGACGGCTCGCCTCAGAGCACGCGACGCTGACCGAAGCGTGCGGTCTCGTCGACCGCTCCGAACGGGGCAAGCTGGCGCTGAGCGGGACCGAGGCGAAGGCGTTCCTGGCGGGCCAGGTCACCAACGACGTCGAGACCCTGAAGCCTGGAGGAGGCTGTTATGCGGCCTTCTTGAACCACAAGGGCAAGATGTTGGGCGATCTGCGGATCATCGACGTGAACGGGGCCGACATCGGCGAGCCGGGGCTCGGCGAGGAGCTGCTGCTCGACACCGAGCGCCCAGCCTTGCAAGGCCTGTTCGACACGATCAGGCGCTTTCAGATCGGCTATGAGCTGGAGCTGCACAAGCGGACGCTCGAGCGCGGCCTGCTGTCCTTGATCGGCCCGGACGCCGACCGGATCACGGGCACCGACGGGTCGGACATGAACGGCCCCGCCACGGAAGGGCACACGCGCGCGCGACACCTCGGCCCGGACGAGCACTCAAACGTGGCCGTCTCGATCGACGGCGTAGGAGCGCTGGCGGTTCGGACCGACGTCGGCGTCGACCTGCTCTGCCCGGCCGGCGACACCGATGCCCTGGCACAGGCTTTGCGTAAGCGCGGCGCCGAGCCGGTCTCAGAAGAGGCCGCGGAGATCGTCAGAGTCGAGCGGGGCAGGCCCCGCTACGGAATCGACCTCGACGGAACCGTGATTCCCCAGGAGGCGGGCCTGAACGAGCGGGCCGTCAGCTTCACGAAGGGCTGTTACGTAGGTCAGGAGACCGTGGCGAGGCTTTACTACAAGGGCAAGCCGAACAGGCATCTGCGCGGCCTGCGACTGTCGACCGCGAAGCCCCGCCCGCCGGCCCTGTCGGCCCCCGGCGCGGTCGACTTCGGGGATCCGGCGTCGGAGATCGACGCTGGGGCAGCCCTGGCTGGCACAGTCGGCATGGAGCTGCGCCTCGGCGAGCGTCCGGTCGGGCGGCTCACGAGCGTAGCGCTCTCCCCTGACCACGGACCGATCGGCCTGGCGCTCGTCCGCCGCGAGGCCGAGCCGGGCGCCCGCTTGAGCGTGGGCGAGAGCGAGATCAGCGCCGAAGTGGTCGAGCTGCCGTTCGGCCTTACGACCGAACAAGGACCCGGCGAGCGAGGAGCGAGCGCATGAGCACGAATCTGAAGCTGCCTGGCCTGACCGAGCAGAACAGGCGCTGGTGGACGCTCGGGGCGATGTGTTTTGCGCTGTTCATGATCATGTTGGACAACACGGTCGTCAACGTCGCCCTGCCGTCGATCCAGAGGGGCCTGCATGCCACGACCTCCTCGCTGGAGTGGACGGTCAACGCTTATACGCTGACGTTCGCGTTGACGCTCGTGACCGGCGGGCGACTCGGCGACATATACGGCCGCCGGCGCATGTTCCTGTTCGGCGTGGCGGTGTTCGGGACCTCGAGCTTTCTGATCGGCCTGGCCCAGTCGGACACCTGGCTGATCGCGTTCAGAGCAATCCAGGGCATCGGCTCGGGATTCATGATGCCGGCGACGCTGTCGATCATCACGAACACGTTCGACGCCAAGGAGCGCGGCCGGGCGATCGGCACGTGGGCGGGCGTGTCGGCGATGGCGCTGGCGATCGGCCCGGTCGTCGGGGGCTTCCTCGTGCAGGAAGTCAGCTGGCAGTCGATCTTCTTCTTGAACGTGCCGGTCGCGATCGTCGCGATCGCGGTCACACTGGCGGCCGCGCGCGAGTCGCGCGACGAGACAGCCGTGCGCGAGGTCGACATACCCGGCGTGCTGACGCTCACGATCGCGCTCGCCGGGCTGGTGCTGGGCTTGATCGAGTCAAACCAATGGGGCTGGGGCTCGACCCGCGTGCTCGGACTGTTCGCGCTCGCGCTGGTCGCCTTGGCCGGCTTCGTGACCGTCGAGCGCAGGAGTCGCGCGCCGATGGTCGACTTCGAGTTCTTCAAGTCGAGATCCTTCTTCGGCGCCAACGTGGTCGCGTTCATCGTTTCGTTCGCGATGTTCGCGATGTTCTTCTTCTTGGCTCTGTACATGCAGGACGTGCTGCGCTACACCCCGCTGCAGGCCGGCGTCCGGTTTTTGCCGTCGACGCTGATGATCATGGTCGTCGCGCCGATAGCTGGGCGCCTGGCCGACCGGATCGGTCCGCGGCCGCTGATGACCGGCGGCCTCGTCCTGGTGTCCTTCGCGCTGTTCTGGCTTACGGGGATCACGACGCACTCGGGCTATGGCTTCCTGAGCGTCAGCTTCGTCGTGATGGGTCTCGGCATGGGACTGGTCATGTCGCCGATGTCGACGGCCGCGATGAACTCGGTGCAGGTCACCAAGGCGGGCGTGGCCTCAGGCATCCTGTCGATGACGAGGATGGTGGGCAGCACGTTCGGCGTGGCCGTCCTCGGAGCGATCATCGCCACGCTCGGGCGCGACCGGCTGACCACGCTGCTGCCGCACCTCAGCGCCGCCCAGCACGCCCGCCTGGCGGGCGCGCTCGGCTCGGGAGCCAGCGGCGCGGGACTGCCCGCGCCGATCCAGAAGGCGATGAGCCAGACCTACGTGTATGCGCTCTCCAACGCGCTCTACGTCGCGGCCGGCCTGGCCTTGCTGGGAGCGCTGCTGGCGTGGGTCCTGGTGGCCGCGCACCCGAGTAGCGGAGAAGCGGTCGAGTGGGGTGCAGCCGACCCAGAGCGCGCCGGCCCCGATGAGACCCCCACCGAGCGCTCAGAGACCGCCCAGCCGCTCCAGGTCTGAGAGCAGTCCGCGACCGAGCCGCCGGACACCTCCGACACACCCGCGCCGATCCACATCTGAAGGCCGCCCCCTCGCTCACATCCGAGCCCTCGCCCCGGTAGGATGCGATCCGTCCCCGACCGAAGAGGTAAGCGATCACCGTGGCACTCGACCTGCAGCAGATCTCCGACGTAGACGCCGAGCCGGGCGAGCTGCCCGCGACGATGGCCGCCTGGGTCATCCGCGAAGAGCGCTTCGGCGAACCGAAGGATGCTTTCCAGGTCGAGGAGATCGAGGTGCCGGAGCCGGGCGCGTTCGAGGTGATCGTCCGGGTGATGGCGGCCGGCGTGAACTACAACAACGTGTGGGCCGCTTTGGGCAAGCCGGTGTCGGTGATGAAGTACGGCGACCATCCCGAGTACGGCCACCACATCGGCGGCTCGGACGCGTCCGGGATCGTCTGGAAGGTCGGCGCCGGCGTGACCAGGTGGAAGGTCGGTGACGAGGTCGTCGTGCATTGCAACCAGGCCTCCTACGAGGACCCCGAGGTCCACGGCCTCGACCCGATGGCGGCGCCATCTCAGAAGATCTGGGGCTATGAGACGACCTGGGGCTCGTTCGCGCAGTTCACGAAGGTTCAGGCCCAGCAGCTTTTGCCGAAGCCGCACTCGTTGACCTGGGAGGAGGCGGCCTCTTACGGCTTGGTCTACTTCACCGCCTACCGCATGCTGATCACCAGGTGCCAGCTGCAGGCCGGCGCGAACGTCCTGATCTGGGGTGCCGCCGGCGGCCTCGGTGTGTTCGCGACGCAACTGTGCGCGGCCGCCGGCGCCAACTGCGTCGGGGTGGTCTCCTCCGCGGAGAAGGGCGAGCTGGTCAAGCGTTTGGGCGCGGTCGACTACATCGACAGGGCCGAGTTCGCGGGGATGATGAGAAAGGGCGGCGAGACACCTGAGGAGGAGAAGGCCAGGTTCAAGGTGTCGCTCGGCTTCGCCAAGCGCGTCAAGGAGATCCTCGGCGACGCGCCGGACATCGTCTTCGAGCACGTCGGCAAAGCGACCTTCCCGACGTCGGTGTTCACGGCCAAGACGTTCGGCAAAATCGTGATCTGCGCGGGCACGACCGGCATCGACCTCGACTTCAACGTCGCCTATCTGTGGATGCGCCAGAAGGAGATCCTGGGCTCGCACTTCGCGAACGCTTACGAGTGCATGAAGGCAAACGAGCTGATCGAGTCAGGCCAGATCAGGCCGGTCCTGTGGCGCACGCTCGGCTTCGAGGGCGTCGCCGAAGCACACCAACTTATGCTCGAAAACAAGCACCTCGGCAAGATCTCGATCCTCGTCGGCGCAACCGCCGAGGGCCAGGGCAAGACAACGGACGGTCCGGGCGCGATCCGAGCAGAGGTGGGCGCCTGATGGCCGGCGGAGGACCGAGCAAGCCCGGGACGATCGTCATCCCGTGGTACGCGACCGGCTTCAGGGGCAATGCCCTGGAGGTCGCGCTCAACGACATCGCGCCCGTCGCGCTGCGCTACGGCGCCAGCTCATACGCCGTCTACAGGTCACGCGACGACAAATACCGCTTCCAGCAGTTTGCCCACTTCGAGCGCGCCCTGGACTGGGAACGCTACTGGGAAGGCCCCGAGATGATCGAGCTCAGGATGCGCTTCTCGGGCTCCTACCAGGTGCCGGTGCTCTACGGCTGGTGGGACGTCACCGTCGAGGGCGCGATCGTCGAGCAAGCCGCGCCGACCAACGGCCACGCTGGCAACGGCCACTCCACCACCGGCGGCGGCAACGGTTCCGGCACGCCGGTAGGCGAAGCCGCCTGAATCCTCAGAAACGTCCAGGGCGTCGCCCTGGCTAGCAGGCGAGCGGGGCCATCGTCAAGCCGGCGCCCTTGAGCTGGTCCCAGTAGTGCTCGGCGCGCTCCTGGTGGCCGCTGAAGACGATCGCTTTGCCGGAGTTGTGGATCACGTTGGCGATCTCGTGACCCCGCTCCAATGACGTTCCGGGGATGTAGCGGGCAAGTGTTCTGGCAACGTGGTCGAAGGTGTTGTGATCGTCGTTGCGCACGATCACCTTCCATGATTCGCCGAGGCCTCCTCCGGGCGCGCCGACGCGAGGCAGTTCGATCGTCTGGGCCATGCCCCGCAGGATAAAGGTCGCGGTCCGTCCGTACAATGGCTGTATGGACGGATTTGACGACCCAAGACTGCCCGAGCGCGACCGGCCATGGATGATGAGAACCTACGCCGGGCACTCGACCGCCAAGGCGTCGAACGAGCTGTACAGGCGCAACCTGGCCAAGGGTCAGACGGGGTTGTCGGTCGCGTTCGATTTGCCGACCCAGACCGGCTATGACCCCGACGACGAGCTGGCCAGGGGCGAGGTCGGCAAGGTCGGCGTGCCCGTAAGCCATCGCGGCGACATGGCCGCGCTGATGGACGGCATCCCGCTGTCTGAGATGAACACCTCGATGACGATCAACGCGACCGCGGCCTGGCTGTTGGCGCTTTACATCGTGGCGGCCGAAGAGCAGGGCGTCAGCCAGGAGCAGCTGCAGGGCACGACCCAGAACGACATCATCAAGGAGTTTCTGGCCAGGGGCACCTATGCCTTCCCGCCGGCGCCCTCGCTGCGGCTGATCGCCGACATGATCGCCTACACCGTCGAGCACGTGCCCAAGTGGAACCCGATCAACATCTGCTCGTATCACCTGCAGGAGGCGGGCGCCACGCCCGTACAAGAGATCGCTTACGCGATGAGCAACGCGATCGCGGTGCTCGACGCCGCCCGCGAGCGGGTGCCGGCCGAGCGGATGGGCGACGTGTTCGGGCGCATCTCGTTCTTCGTCAACGCCGGAGTCCGCTTTGTCGAGGAGCACGCCAAGCTGCGTGCGATGGGGATCCTCTGGGAGGAGCTCGGGCGCGAGCGCTATGGCGTCGGCGACCCCAAGCAGCTGCGCTTCAGATACGGCGTTCAGGTCAACTCGCTCGGCCTGACCGAGGCCCAGCCCGAGAACAACGTGCAGCGGATCGTGCTCGAGGCCTTGGCCGTCACACTCGGGCGCGGCGCCAGGGCCCGGGCGATCCAGCTGCCGGCCTGGAACGAGGCTCTTGGATTGCCGAGGCCGTGGGATCAGCAGTGGTCGCTACGAATTCAGCAGGTCCTGGCCTATGAGACCGACATCCTCGAGTACCCGGACATCTTCGAGGGCTCCCACGTGATGGATGCGCTCGTGGCCGAGCTACTGGAAGGGGCGCGCGCGGAGATGGCGGTCGTCGCCGAGCACGGCGGCGCCGTCGAAGCCGTCCCCTACATGAAGGCCTCGCTCGTGGACGCCCACCGGGAACGGATCCAGCGAATCGAGTCCGGCGAGCAGACCGTGGTCGGCCAGAACAGGTTCACCGAGACCGAGAACTCGCCGCTGACCGCGGGCGGGGAATCGGGTCCCGCCCACCCCATCCTGGTCGTCGACCCGGCCGTCGAAGCCCAGCAGATCGAAGCCGTCAGAACCTGGCGCTCAGAGCGCGACCAGGCCGCCGTCGATGCGGCGCTCGCCGAGCTGGCGCGCGTCGCGGCGCTGCCCGACGGCGCGGGCGGGGGCACGGGCGGAGCGCCTGGCACGGGATCGACGGACGAGCGCGAGAACCTGATGGTCCCCACGCTCGCCGCCGCGCGGGCGGGCGCGACGACTGGCGAGTGGGCAAGAACACTGCGCGAGGTCTTCGGCAGCTACAGGGCCCCGACGGGCGTCGGCGAGGCCGCGCCCGCCTCCGGCGACGGCGACTTGGAGGAGCTGCGCGAGCGGGTCGCCGAGGCGGCCGAGCGGCTTGGACGGCGCCCGAAGATCCTCGTCGGCAAGCCCGGCCTCGATGGGCACTCGAACGGCGCCGAGCAGATCGCCGTGCGGGCACGCGACTCGGGCATGGACGTCGTCTATGAGGGCATCCGGCTGACGCCCGCCCAGATCGCGGCGTCAGCGCGCCAGGAGGGCGTGCACGTGATCGGCCTGTCGATCCTGTCCGGCTCTCACCGCGAGCTGATACCGGCGGTGCTCGACGCTCTGCACGACGCCGGCGTGGACGCGCCCGTCGTGGTCGGCGGGATCATTCCCGACCAGGATGTCGCGCCCCTGAAACAGGCCGGCGTCGCGGCCGTGTACACGCCCAAGGACTTCGACATCACCAAGATCATGCGCGACATCGTCGAGCTGGCAGGGTCAAGAGCCACGAACGGCGCTGGCGCCGGCCCGAACGGCAAGCCCAAGGCGGGCGATGTGTCCGGGGGTAGCGCCGGCCCGGCCGGCGAGCCAGGCCAGGCGGCCCCAGCGGGCTCGCCCAGCGTGGCGTGAGCCGCGACGGGGCCGCGCTCGGCGGGCGGCTGCGCGCCCGCGATCTGACCGCCGCTCCCGACGCGCTCAACCTCCTGGAGAGCACGACCTCGGCCGACCGCGAGCAGGCGGCGGCCCTGCTGAGCGAGGTCTCCCCCGGCCGGCTCGGCGGCGAGGCCCCGGGGCATGTCGTCGGCATTACCGGTCCGCCCGGGGCCGGCAAGTCGACCTTGCTCTCGGCCATGCTCGGCGCGTGGCGGGGCGGCGCCGGTGCCCACGCAGAGACAACCACGGGCGCCGAGGGCGCCGAGGCAACGGCCCAGCCCGCAACGGCGGACGCGAGCAGGACGGTCGCGCTGCTGGCCGTCGACCCAAGCTCGCGCAGGTCGGGGGGTTCGCTGCTGGGCGACCGGGCGCGCATCGACTTCGACCCGGCCGACCCCGGCGTCTTCATCCGGTCGACCGCGGCCGGCGAGCAGCTGGGCGGCCTGGCTTCGGGCACCCGGGCGGCGGCGCAGGCTTTGGCGGCCGCGTTCGACGTGGTCGTGATCGAGACGGTCGGCGTCGGCCAGGCCGAGACCGACGTGGCCGACGTGGCGGACACGGTCGTCGTGGTCGTGCAGCCGGGCAGCGGCGACGTCTTGCAGTTCCTGAAGTCCGGGATCATGGAGATACCGGACATAGTGGTCGTCACCAAGGCCGACCTCGGCCAGATCGCGATGAGGACCCGGCGCGACCTGACGGCGGCCCTGCGCTCGCTCGGAGCGAGCTCCACCAAGGTGCTCGCCGTGTCCGCCTTGGCTCCGCCCCAGGGCATTCCCGAGCTGATCGCCGCGCTCGATGCGCATCGCGCGGACTTGGACATCGCGGCGCGCCGCACGCGCGCGCGTAGAGCCGGCGCCCTGACCGACTACATACGCGAGCACGGCGAGCGTGGCCTCGGCGCCCTCGGCGGCAGGCGCGCGGCCGAGGCGGCCCTGGCCGAAGAGGATCCCGGCGCCGATACACCTGCGCTCGTGCGCGCGCTCACGCGGCGAGCCGCCGACTGAGATGGCGCGCGATCTGCTGACCATGTTCGGCGCGTTCGTGGCCGCCAGCCTCCTGGCGGGCCTGCTTGGAGCGATCGACCTCGGCACCGCTCTGGCGTTCGGCCAGATCGCGTTCGCGATCGCGACCGTCTATGTGATCCTCAGGCGTTGATGCCCGATCTCTTGGCCCAGCCGGCCATGAGGCCGGGCGCCATGTGCGCGATCCGATGGATATAGGTAGATACAATGGCGCACGAGTGTGGAGAGGGCACTATTAAAATAGCTGGCGTATAACTTTTGCTATACGCGTCCCAGATTTTAATACGCGACATATCCCGCCCGCGTGTAACTACTGACACGAAGCCGGACGAGACCCCGATGCGCGGGCCCAGCGAGCGCCATACGTTTGCGGTGGGATGCTTCGACTGGCGCGATTCTCGATCGAACGGCCCCGCGGGGCGCTGGCGGCATGGGTCGCGGTCGCGGTCGTCCTGAGCGCGATCGGCTTCGGCGTGGATCGCTCGCTCTCGCCCTCGATCGTGGTCGTGCCGGGCACCGAGTCAAGCCAGGCCCAGCACCTCTATGAAGCCCACTTCGGCCCGGGCCAGCTGGTGCCGGTCCTGCTACGGGCTCCAGCCGCCGACCTCGCCCAGCTGGAACGCCAGGGACCGGCGCTCGTGCGGGCCCTGGCCAAGCGCCCGCACACGCGGGTCCTGTCGGCATGGGACACCGGAGCCGCAGGCGCCGGCCTGCGTCCGTCCAGCGGCGCCCGGACGATCGTCGTCTCGGTCGACCGCCCCGAAGGCGAGGTCGTGGCCCATGACCAGCCCCAGATCGAAGCCTTGGTGGCGCGCACGATCTCAAGACCCGTCCGAGCGAGCGTGACCGGGCAGGCCTCGATCGACCGCGCCCTCAAGGACCAGGCCCTGAGCACGACCCGCAGGGCGGAGCTGATCGCCGTCGCCATCCTCTTCCTGGCGCTCCTGATCGGCCTGCGCGCGCCCCTTGCGGCGCTCCTGGTCGCGGCCCTCGGGGCTGGGACGGTGCTCGCCGGCTTCGGATTGATGACGCTCTTGGGCAAGGCGATCGCGACCGACCCGATCGCCGTGGCGCTCGCCTCGATGACCGGCCTGGCTTTGGGCGTCGGCTGCTCGCTCTTGATTCTCGACCGCTTCCACCAAGAGGAGCTCGCCGGTTTTCACCAGGAGCGGTTGGCCCTCGACGAGGCTCGGACCTCCAGTGAGCAGCTCGGCCCAACGGACCATCGCTCCACCGGCCACCACCCGGGCCTCGGCCACCGCGGCCACCGCGAACGCCGAGACACCCGCGAGGCGGCGCTCGCGGCCTCCAAGGCCGTGGCGGGCACGGGCCGCGCGGTCCTGCTCGCGGGCTCCGGCCTGATCCTGGCGCTGCTCCTGGCCACGGCGATCGCGCCGACCAAGATCCTTACCTCCCTGGGAATCGGCGTACTGCTGTGCGCGGCGCTCGCCGTGGGCGCGGCCGTGGTGGTGATGCCGGCCGCGCTCGTGCTCTTCGGCCGCGACGTCGCGGTCGGCAGGAGCGCGCCCCCGGGCCTGGTGCGCGACTGGGATCGTCTGGTCGGGGCCGGCGCGTGGGTGCGTCGCAACGCCGTCGGCGCGGGCGCGGTGGCGACCGTGGCGCTGGCGCTGCTGGCCGCCCCGGCGCTGTCGCTGAAAACCGGCCCCCCCGGGGTGGAGCAGTTGCCCAAGGGCAACTCCGCCCGCACGTCCTACGAACAGGTTGCCCGGACGATGGGGCCAGGCTGGCCGACCCCGTACGACCTGATCGTCGTGAACCCGAAGGGACCGATCACCACCGCCTCGACCCTGGCCAAGCTCGAAGCGCTGCAGACCGAGATCGCGCGCGACCGGGCCGTGGCCTCGGTCGCCGGCCCGGGCGCGCTCAGCGCCCAGACCAAGCCGCTAGGCAAGCTGCCCACCTCCTTGCAGGAATCGAGCAAGCTCCTGACCGGCGGCAAGAAAGACCTCAAGCGTCTGGCTGGCGGCCTGGGCGAAGCGGGCGCCGGCGCCAAGCAGCTACAGGGCGGGCTCGTGGAAGCGACCACGGGCGCCGGCAAGCTGCACAGCGGCTCCGGCGAAGCTCACTCGGGATCAGCGCAGTTGCACGCGGGACTCGTGAAGGCTCGCACCGGCTCGGCGGCCTTGAGCAAAGGCCTGGGCGAAGCGCTCGCGGGCGCCAGAGCCTTGAAGGGCGGGGCCACCCAGGCGCTTGCCGGCTCGGTCGAATTGGCCAACGGCCTCAGCTCCGTGCACGTCCCCGCCGCCGAAGCGGTGCCCTCGCTCAAGCAGCTGGCGACCCTTACCGCCCAGACGGACGGCTCAATCGGCGCGCTGCAAAACCAGGCGCAGAGCTCGGCGGGCGAGGTGGCGAGCGCGATCGCGGCCCTCGAAAACATGGCCTCCGCCAAGAGCGACCCCCACTACCAGGAAGCGCTCGCGGCGCTGAGGCGAGCCGGGGGCTCTGCCGGCGAGGTGGCCGGCGGACTGACCGGTGCGCAACCGAGCGCGGCCAGCGCCGCCCAGATCGCCGGCGCGACGGCGACCAGGGACACGTTCCTGGCCAACGCGCTTGGCCAGCTGAGCAGCGGCGCCGGCCAGCTGCAGGCCGGCCTCGCCAAGCTGCACGCCGGCAACGCCCAGCTGGCGTCCGGGATCGGCAGGCTCTCGACCGGCGGCGGCCAGCTCACCACCGGCCTGACCGCGTTGCGCAACGGGGCAGGCGAACTGGAAGCCGGACTCGGCGCCCTGAACAGCGGCACGGGCGAACTGCAGAGCGGCCTGGCCGGCGGCGTCGGGCCAACCGGCCTGCTCGTCAACGGGCTCGGCCTGATGCAGTCCAGCGTCGCCAAGTTCAGCGGCAAGCTGCCGTCGCCGAAGGAACTGGAAGAACTGAAACGCAGCTCCCCGGGCCTGTTCAATTCCGGCTACTTCCTGCTCGCCGCGGTCGCCGGCGCGCCCGCCGCGGCAAGCAACGAAGCGAGCTTCGCGGTCAACGTCGCACGCGGAGGCTCGGCCGGCCAGATCGTGGTGATCTCTCGCTACCCCGCCAGCGACCCGCGCACCGCCAGGCTCGGTGAACGCCTGGAAGCCAAGGCCCGCCGCTTCGCCAAGGCCAACCACCTGCAGGTCGCGCTCGGCGGCCCTGCCGGCAACCTCGAGAACTACACGAGCGCCACCAACGCCCGTCTGAAGTGGGTGATCCTGGCCCTCGCCGTCGCCCTGGCTTTGACGCTCGGGATCGCGTTGCGCGCGGTGGCCCTGCCGGTGGTGGCGATCCTCTTCAACCTGCTGACCGCCGCCGCCACGTTCGGCGTCCTCAGCCTGCTGTTCAGCGGCTCGAACCCGCCGCTCGGCGGGCCCGGCTACATCGACCCGATGTCGATCGCCGGCATCTTCGCGATCGTCTTCGGCATCTCTTTGATCTACGAGACCGTGCTGTTGGCGCGCACCCGCGAGGAGCTGATGACCGGCGCCGACGTCGACACCGCCCTGGACACCGCACTGCGCCGCACAGCCGCGGCCAGCACCGGCACGGGACTGCTCATGATCGCGGCGCTGATCCCGTTCGCCAACACCGGTCTGCTGCCCGTGCGTGAGCTGGGGGTCGGCGTGGCCGTCGCGGTCGCGCTCGACGTGTTCCTCGTGCGCCCCGTGCTTCTGCCCGCGGCGGTCGCGGTGCTCGGTTCGCGCGCCTGGTGGCCGACGAAGTGCGCACAAGTACGGAGACCCAAGCCGCAGGCCACCCCGATGGGCGGGGAGCCGGGCAACCATAGAGTCGCATCAGGAGCACTCATACGAACATCCGCGAAGGAGGAGGCAAGACAATGAGAAAGCTGCTGCAGGTCTCTGGGGCTGCGATCGCGATCGCAGCGATTCTGGGCGCAGGCATCGCGTTGGCGAGCTCACAGTTCAAGCAGAGCGCGAAGATCACGTTGACCGCGACCAAGGCCGGCGCATCTACAGGCTTCGGGGCAGCTCTCGTCTCTTCGGACCCGGGCGCCCCCAACGGGCAGCCACAGGCCCTGAAGACGCTGACGGTCACCTTCCCGAAGAACACCAAGTTCAACTTCAAGAGCACCGCCGTCAAGCAGTGCGCGGCCAGCCCCCTCGAACTGATCGCCACCAAGGGCGCCGCCTGCCCCGCCAAGAGCAAGATCGGGACGGGCACCGCCAACGCCAACGGCGCGCCCGTGTATCCGAAGATCCCCGAGAACGCGACCGTCTATGTCGGCAAGGGCAAGCTGCTCTTCCTGCTCGTGCCCGCCGGCCCGGTCGGCAGCACGATCCCGCTGGAAGGAAGCGTCTCGGCCAACAAGCTGACCACCCCCGTGCCGGTGCTCGGCTCTGGCGGCCTGACGATCGTGATCACCGAACTGAACCTCAAAGTCAAAGCGGTCGGGTCCGGCAAGCAGGCGTTCGTGACGGCCGGCCAGTGCAACGGCTCCAAGTTCACCGTCAAATCGAGCTTCGCCTACTACACGGGCTCGCCCGTGTCGCTGACGAGCTCCTCGAAGTGCACCAAGTGAGGTAGGCGAGAAGTCATGGCCGCGACGACGGTACAAGCCTCCTCCACCGCCACCGGCCTGCGCCCTGTCGCCGAACGCGTCACCGGCGCCGCCACGCTCGGACAGATGGTCCTGTCCACGTCCGAGCGTGGCGATGACGTCGCCCTTCGACACCCCGCCCGGGGGGGCGGCGAGCGCTCGATCACCTACCGCCAGTTCGGTCGTCATGCGCGCGAGATCGCCCGCGGCCTGATCGCCCTCGGCGTCGACGCCGGCGAGGTCGTGTCGATCCTTGCCAAAACGAGGGCCGAGTGGACGCTGTGCGAGGCCGGCGCCGTCTGCGCCGGCGCCGTGGTCGCTCCCATCTACGACACCAACTCCGCCGAGGAGTGTCGTCACGTGCTGTCCCACTCCGAAGCGAAGGTCGTCTTCTGCGAGAACCAAGGCCAGGTCGAGAAGGTCCAGGCGATCAGGTCGCGCTGCCCCCGCCTGGAGCACGTGATCGTGATCGAAGGTCAGGCCGCCGCCGACACGATTTCCCTGGCCGAGCTGCGCCGCAACGGACGGACGGTCGCGGCAGAGGAGGTCGAGCAGCGCGTGCGAGCCACCCAGCCCGGCGACGTGGCCACGCTCGTCTACACCTCCGGCACGACCGGGCCGCCGAAGGGCTGCGCGCTGACCCACGCCAACTTCCTGGCGGCCACCGCCATGTATCGCGGCCAGCTCGAGCTCGACGAGATCCAGCCCGTGATCTACATGTTCCTGCCCCTTGCCCACGTCCTGGCCAGACTCGCCCAGACGGTCGTGCTCGACGTCGGCGGGACGCTCGTCTACTGGAGCGGCAAGCCCGACCGGATCCTCGAGGAGGTCGCGCAGTGCGAGCCCACCCACTTCGTGGCCGTACCCAGGGTCTACGAGAAGCTGCACACCGGCGTTATCGGCGCGCTCGAGAGCCGCGACCCCGTCTCCCGGGCGCTGTTCGCCTGGGCCCTGGAGGTCGGGCGCCGCGCGCGCAAAGCCCAGCGCGCCGGCAGGACGCTCGGGCCCGTCTCGGCACTGCGCCTCGAGGTCGCCGAACGCGTCGGCCTCGCCAAGGTCAGGGGTCTGTTCGGTTCGCGCCTGAAGCTCGCCCTGGTCGGCGCCGCGCCGATCGACCACGAGCTGCTCGAGTTCTTCGACGCCTGCGGCGTGCTCGTCCTGGAGGGCTACGGCATGACCGAGAGCTGCGCGACCGCCACCCTGAACCCGGCCGCCTCGCCCCGCTTCGGCACCGTCGGGCAGGCCCTGCCCGCCAGCGAAGTGATGGTCGACGAGGACGGCGAAGTGCTCTTGCGCGGCCCCCACGTGTTCGCCGGCTACCACCGCGACCGCGCCGCGACCGCCTCGACGTTCGCCGACAGCTGGCTGCGCACCGGCGATCTGGGCACGCTCTCGCCCGACGGCTACCTGACCCTGACCGGGCGCTCCAAGGAGCTGATCATCACCGCCGGCGGCAAGAACGTGACGCCCGTCAACATCGAGAGCGCCCTGCGCGAGACGCGCTGGATCGCCGAGGCCGTCGTCTACGGCGACCGGCGCCCCTACCTCGTGTGCCTCGTCACGCTCGACCCCGACGAGGCCCCGAAGCTCGCCGAGCAGCTCGGGATCGACCCCGACCCCGCGAGCATGGCCGCCGACGAGCGAGTCCACGAGGTTCTGCGGGCTGACGTCGATGCCGCGAACGAACGCTTCGCAAGGGTCGAGCAGGTCAAGCGCTTCGGGATCCTCGACCACCAGCTCACGCAGACCGCCGGCGAGCTGACGCCCACCATGAAGGTCAAGCGGGCCTTCGTCTACGAGCGCTATGGCGACCTCTTCGACGCGCTCTATGCCGAGCCCCAATCCCAGCCCAAGCAGGGACGGCCGGGCCAAGGCTCGTCATGAGCGCCACCCAAACGCCCCTCTCGCGCGCCGACACGGCCTGGCTGCACATGGACAGGCCCACCAACCTGATGGTCATCAACTCGGTCCTGCTGTTCGACGAGCCGCTCGCTTGGGATCGCCTCGCGGAGGTGGTAAGGACCCGTTTGGTCGCGGCGCATCCCCGCTTCCGCGAACGCGTCGTCGAGAGCCGCCTGCCGATCGGCGGCGCCCGCTGGGAGCCGGACCCCGATTTCGACCTGGCCCGCCACCTGCACCGCCGGGGCCTGCCCTCGCCGGGGAACGAGTCCGCGCTGCAAGCCCTTGCCGGGGATCTCGCGTCGATACCGCTCGACCGGGCCAAGCCGTTGTGGGACATGTACCTCATCGACGGTCCCCAGCCCGGCAGCGCCGTGATCGTGCGCATGCACCACTGCATCGCCGACGGCATCGCGCTCGCCCAGGTAATGCTGTCTCTGACGGACCCCGCCGACGGGGCCACGGCGCATGGCCCGGCCGCGGCCGTCGAGCCGGCCACCCGAGATGGGATCATCGGAGGCCCGCTGGGTTCGCTTTACCGGACCACCGATGCCTTGGTACGGGCAGGCATCGGCACGCTTGTACATCCCCGGCGCGTTCTCGACCTGGGCGACGGCCTCGTCGCCGATGCGCGCGCCGCCGCCAAGCTGCTGCTTACACCGCCGGACGCACGCTCCGCCCTCGAGCACGACGCCGGCGCCGCCCGTAGCGTCGCATGGAGCAGGCCGCTGTCGCTGCCCGCGGTCAAGGAGATCGCGAAGGCTCATGGCGCGACGATCAACGACGTGATGCTTGCCGCCGTCAGCGGCGCGCTGCGCGGCTATCTGAAGGCAATCGGAGAGGAGCCTCACCCGATCACGACGATGGTCCCCGTCAACCTCAGACCCGTGGATCGCCTTGCCGGCGAGGAGCTCGGCAACCGCTTCGGTCTGGTCTTCCTGACGCTGCCCGTCGATCTCGCCAGCCGCCGCGAGCGCCTGCACGAGCTCAAAGACCGCATGGACGCAATCAAGAACTCGGCCGAGGGGCCCGTCTCTTACGCGATGCTCGAGGCCGCCGGCTCGACCTCGCCTGAGATCGAGCGCTTGATCATCGACTTCTTTACAGCCAAGGCCACCGCTGTCATGACGAACGTGCCCGGACCGCGCCAGGCGGTCAGCCTCGCGGGCAGCCCTATGCGTACCGTGCTCGTCTGGGCGCCTACCGCCGGCAGCGTCGGCATGAGCGTCTCCATCTTCAGTTACGACAGCCGGATCACCGTCGGCCTCCTGACGCATACCGCCCAGGTCCCCCGCCCTGGCGAGATCGTCGCGCGCCTGCACCGCGAGGTCGCGGCCCTGGCCAGGCTCGCTCCGGACGCCTGACCGGCAGGCCCGCTCGGCGCGCCTGCACCGCGAGGTCGCGGCCCTGGCCAGGCTCGCTTCAGACGCCTGACCGGTAGGCCCGCCCGGCGCCCGTACACCGGTTGCCGGTCCCGTGTCGTCTCTCTACGTTTTGAGTGTGCTCGCGCGCGCGTGTGGTTGAGCGCCTAGTCTTGGAAACGAAATGATCGTTCTGCTCTGCTTTGCCGTGCTCGCGGGCGCGGGCACAGCGCTGTCGCCGTGCGTCCTGCCGGTGCTGCCTGCCCTGCTCTCGGCGTCCAGCGTCAGCGGCCGGCGCCGACCTTTGGGGGTCGTCCTCGGCCTGACCGTCACCTTCACGGTCACGATCGTCGGCATCGCTTCGGTCGCCGGCGGCGTCGGTCTGGGCTCCGACTTCTTGCGCGATCTGGCCGTAGCCGTGCTCCTTGTGATGGGGATCGCGTTGCTCGTTCCCGAAGTAGCCGCCAGGGTCGAGGTCCTGCTCTCGCCGCTGGCGCGCTTCGGGACCGGCGCGATCGGGGATCGACGGGCCAGAGACGGCTTCGCTTCAGGCCTCCTCGTCGGGGCGGCCCTCGGCTTCGTATATACGCCCTGCGCGGGGCCGATCCTGGCCGCCGTGATCTCGGTCGGGGCGGCATCCGGGCGCAGCGTCGCCGTTGCGATCGCGTATGGACTCGGGTCGGGGGCTGTCCTCTTGGCATTGGCGCTCGGCGGACACCGGCTGGCCGATCGAGTCCGCCGCGCCGGCCGCGGCCTGGCTTTGCAGCGCACGCTTGGCGCCGTCATGGTCATCACGGCGGTCGGGATCGCGACCGAACTGGACGTCAACTTCGACCAGTACGTGGCCCAGCACATCCCTGAGGTCAATTTGACGGCATCTCTAGAGAAATCGGGGGCCGTTCAAAAAAGACTGCCCGAGATCACGGGCCGGGAACCGAGGTATCGGGCGAGCGTGAACACGCCCTCTGAGCCCGCCAAAGTCAGTCAGGCCAAGCTGTTGGCAGACGCCAAACACCTCAAAGACCTCGGGAACGCGCCGGAATTCAGCGAAACGGAGGACTGGTTCAACACCGGGTCAGGCGGACCCGAAGGCAGGCCACTGACGATGACCGGGCTCCGGGGCCATGTCGTACTGGTCGACTTCTGGACCTACACGTGCATCAACTGCATCAGGACTTTGCCTTACCTGAAGGCCTGGGACGCGGCCTACCGCAACGACGGCCTCACGATCGTCGGCGTCGAGACCCCAGAGTTCGAGTTCGAGCACGATCCAGGCAACGTCAAGAACGCGATCGAACAGTTCGGCCTCAAATATCCGGTCGTCCAGGACAACAAGATGGGCACCTGGAACGCTTACGGCAACGAGTACTGGCCGGCCGACTACCTGATCGACGCCTCAGGCCAGGTCCGTTACGCGACGTTCGGCGAGGGCGACTACGAACAGACCGAAACGGCGATCAGGGCCCTGCTGGCTGAAGCGGGCGCTCAGGTGGGCGCGATGAGCAAGCCCAAAAACGTGGTGACACCCTCCGAAGTGGCCACCCCCGAGACCTACCTCGGCACCGACAGAGCCCAGGGCTGGGTCAACGGCCCCGTCTCCGGCCTTCACGACTACGGGACCGGATCGCATCCGAGCTTGCAGCTCAACGACTTCGCTTACACCGGCACCTGGAACATCGCCGGCCAGCCCGCCGAAGCCGTCTCAGACGCCGGCCTCGAACTGAGCTTCAAGGCCAAGAACGCCTATCTGGTGCTCAGCCCGTCCAGCAAAGGGGCCTCGACCGTGCAGGTGCTGCTCGACGGCCGCCCGATTCCGTCGACCGAGGCCGGCGCCGACGTCCACGGCGGGGTCGTCACCGTCACCAGCCAACGCCTCTACTCGCTCGTCTCATTGCCCGGCGACGAGCAGCACCGCCTGACCTTGCGCTTCGCGCCCGGGGTCACCGGGTACGCGTTCACGTTCGGTTAGGGATCGGTCATACGACGCGCCACTGTCATCCCCACCTTGCTGAGCCCGACAGGCATTCGGGCGATCATCTAGGCTGTCAGGCTCGGTGACTATCGGCAAACCCTGGGGGGTTCCAGCAATGCACCTGAAGCGTAACCGGCTCGGTAAGGGCCTCTCTCGACGTAGAAGCTCTGTGATCGCGACCATGATCATGGTCCTTGGCGTGATCGTCGCGGGGCCGTCCGCCGTTCCAGCGGCCGCCGAAATACCGGCGCACACCGACGTGATGTTCGTGTTCGACACGAGCGGCTCCATGAGCGGCGAGCTCGAAGAAGCGAAGACAGACATCCTCACGGTAATGGAAGAATCGAGCGCGACGCTTCCAGACATGCAGTTCGGCGTCTCAGAAGTGCGTGACGATCCTTTCAGCGAAGAAGGCATTGCTGAAAACATCGAAAAAGCATGGAAGTTGGACCAGCCCATCACCGCCGATCGCGGCGCGGTGAAGACAGCGATCGAACCGCTGTTCGCCAGCGGCGGCGGGGACGGTCCGGAAGCCTACGGACGCGCCCTGTTCGAGGCGGACACCAATCCGAACGTCGGCTGGCGCGAAGGGGCCAAGCACGTAATCATCCTCGTGGCGGACAACGTTCCCCACGACAACGAACTCAACGAAGGGCTGCCCGAAAGCGAGTGGGTAGAGCCCAACTGGGACACCGGTGAAGAACTTCAGGGCCCATGGGGCATCCCTGGGACAGTGTGGCCGTCCGCTCCAAGTCACGACTTTCAGACCATCATGCGCCAGCTAAACAGTGATGGCAAGCCGCTCGAGTCGGTGGAGTTCTTCGGCGGCGAACACGGTTACCTGCCGTACTGGGAATACTGGGCCGGTCTTGCTGGCGGCAAGGCGCTCGACGGCGCGTCGGGAGAACTTGCGAGCAAGGTGACAACACTGATCAAAGAAGGCGCCACGACGCCGCTGCCGACCTGTCCGACCGGACAGGAACGCGGCCCCACGGGCGCGTGCATCGTCAAACCGACGCCCACCTCCCACCCGACCGCGACCCAGCTGATCTGCAACCTGATCATCGCGACCGCGACCGACACGTGCACGGCGACGGTCGGCGACGCGGCGCCCACTGGATCGACGAACCCGTCTGGCACGGTGACGTTTACGAGCGCCGGCGGCGGCGTGTTCGTGGCGGGCAACACGTGCGCTCTGGTCAACACGCCGCTGTCGGGCAACACGTCGAGCTGCTCGGTGCAGTTCTTGCCACCGACGACGGCGGTGGCGCCCACGATGACGGCGACGTACTCGGGCGACTCGACGCACAACTCGAGCAGCGGCTCGACCCATTACGGAACGGCCAGCTCGCTCGAAACGCTCGTCGATCTAGCCGGAGCTGGGACGATCCACATACCGGACGTCGAAATCCCGATCACCTGCCAGTTCCCGTGCGACGTCACCGGCAGCTTGCTGAGCGGCCCGGACCTCGGCACGATGAGTTCGGTGGCGAGCGTCAGCCTAGAAGCGGTGACGGCGCGCAAGCACGGCAAGCACAAGGCCAAGCCCAAGCCGGTCCTGTTCGGCAAGGGTTCGCTCAAGCTGACGAAGCCGGGCAAAGGCAAGCTGATCATCAAGCTGACCCCCAAGGGCCGACACGCCCTCGGCCACGTCGGCGCCAACGGGGTGCGGCTGACCTTGAAGTACACGGTCACCACGCCGAACGGGACCCTGGTGACGACCAAAACCAAGGTCATTCGGCTGAAGCCGGCGCCCAAGCACAAGAAGGGCCACAAGAAGCATTAGGACGCTTCCAAGCAGTACACGAACACCGAGGGGCGCCGGGCGGCGCCCCTCGGTCGTTGCGGACCAGGCAGGACGGGGCCTCGGGGCCGGATGCCTACAATGAGCATCCATGGAGGGCTCAATCTCTGAGACGAGCGCCAGGAGCTGGCTGCGCTGCTACCGATGCTGGTCCCAGGATCTCGAGGTCCAGGTCCATTACGAGGGCATCCACAAGATCGACCCCGACACCGGCGAGCGCGCGGAAGTCGTCGACGAGCTGCAGGAGGCGGTCGTGCAGTGCCTGGACTGCATGCACGACCAGCCACACCTAGGCTTCAACAACGGCAGGGTCGAACCGATCGAGGACCGCTGGGAGCGGATGATCGCGGGCACGCCGTGGGTGGCGTCGTGCACGGTCGCGGTCGACGCCGACGACGTCGAGAGCTGTTCGGGCCCGGAGGCCGGCGACGCGCTGTCATACGCCGCCTTCGGCGATTACGGCGTCAGGGAGTTCTTTACGCACGTCAGGTTCCACAAGCATGAGGACGACGCCCGGATCATCGTGCACCTGCTGGTCGAGCTGTATGCGCGCTCGCTGGAGGAGGCGACTCAGGTCCTGGAGGACTCGGCCAGAGGCTCCCTGACGATCACCTCGCTGGCCGAGGAGTCGCGCCCGCCCGCGGCCGCCGGCGAAATGCACGAGCACGAATAGGGGCGCCTCTCAGCCGAGGCGCTCTTCGAGCGCCTTCAGCTGGGCGTGGAGCTCGGCGGGAAGGTTCTCGAACTTGGCGAAGTGCTCGTGGAACTGGGGTAGCTGGGCCTTCCACTCCGACGCGTCGACACGCAGAAGCTCGGCCATGTCGTCCTGCGAGACGGACAGGCCGCGCGTGTCGATGCCCTCCTCGCCGACCGGCGGCACGATGCCGATGGGGGTCTGGACGGCGGCGCCGTGGCCGGCACAGCGCGCGAAGACCCAGGCCAGGACCCTCGAGTTCTCGCCGAAGCCTGGCCACAGGAAGCGCCCGGAGGCGTCCTTGCGGAACCAGTTGACGTAGAAGATCTTCGGCAGGACCGCCCCTTCGCGCCCGCCGATCGTAAGCCAGTGGCTGAAATAGTCGGCCATGTTGTAGCCACAGAAGGGGAGCATCGCGAACGGGTCGAACCGCAGTTCGCCGACGTTGCCGGTCGCCGCGGCGGTCTTCTCGGAGGACATCGTGGCGCCCAGGAACACGCCGTGCTCCCAGTCGGTGGCCTCGGTAACGAGCGGCACGACCGTGGAGCGCCGCCCGCCGAACAGGAACGCGTCGATCGGCACACCGGCCGGGTCCTCCCACTCCGGCGCGATGGCCGGGGTCTGGTCGGCGCGGACGGTGAAACGAGCGTTGGGGTGGGCCGCCGGCTTGTCGGAGTCGGGCGTCCAGTCCTTGCCGTGCCAGTCGGTCAGATGCGAAGGCGCCTGATCGGTCAGGCCCTCCCACCAGACGTCGCCGTCGTCGGTCTTGGCGCAGTTGGTGAAGACCGTGTCGTGGGCGACCATCTTGACCGCGTTCGGGTTGGTCTGCTCGCCCGTGCCGGGCGCCACGCCGAAGAAGCCGGCCTCAGGGTTGATCGCGTAGAGGCGCCCGTCCGGGCCGAACTTCATCCAGGCAATGTCGTCGCCGATCGTCTCGACCTTCCAACCGTCGAGCGTCGGGATCAGCATCGCGAGATTCGTCTTGCCGCAGGCGCTCGGGAAGGCCGCGGCGATGTACTTGACCTGGCCCTCGGGCGAGGTCAGCTTGAGGATCAGCATGTGCTCGGCCATCCAGCCCTCGTCGCGGGCCATGACCGAAGCGATGCGCAGGGCGAAGCACTTCTTGCCGAGCAGCGCGTTGCCGCCGTAGCCCGAGCCGTAGGACCAGATCTCGCGGGTCTCGGGGAAGTGGACGATGTACTTGTTCTCGGCGTCGCACGGCCACGGGACGTCCTCGACGCCGTCGGTCAGGGGCATGCCGACGGAATGCAGGCACGGCACGAAAGACCCAGTAGAGCCGAGCGCGTCCAGGGCACCCTGGCCCATCCTCGTCATGATCCGCATCGACACGGCGACATAGGCCGAGTCGGTCAGCTGCACGCCGACATGGCTCTTGTCCGAGCCGAGCGGCCCCATCGAGAACGGCACCACGTACATGGTGCGCCCCCGCATCGAGCCTTCGAACAGCTCCGCCAGGGCCGTCTTCATCTCGGCCGGGTCGCGCCAGTTGTTGGTCGGACCGGCTTCGTGCTCGGCTGGCGAGCAGATGAACGTGCGGTCCTCGACCCTGGCCACGTCGCCCGGGTCCGACAGGGCCAGGTAGGAATTGGGGCGCTTGGCGTCGGACAGCCGCTCGAACGTGCCCGCCTCGACCAGGGTCCGGCAGAGGCTGTCGTACTCCTCGGCCGAGCCGTCGCACCAGTGGACCTCGTCGGGTTCGGTCATCGCCGCCACCTCCCCGACCCAGGTCAGCAGGCGCTCGTTGGTGGTGGGGGCGGAAGCGGTCGTGTTCATGGCTGGGTTGCGACTCCTCGATTCGTCGTCTGTCGGCGCGCGCGCCGGTCTCTGGAACGCGGCGGCCGGCCCTCGAAATGGCGCCGGGAACGGAAAAACGCCCGGTAGGGCGGTCCAGAAAGCCTAGCGTATGAGGCAAGAATGCAGGCTTTCGAGGGCGCCGGGGCCACATGTGGCCCCGGCCCGACCGGCGCATGCGCCGGTCGGTGAACACGCCGCATGCGGCGTGTTCCGGGGACGTGCATGCACGTCCCCGCCGGCCGCACATGTGCGGCCGGAACAACAAGGGCCTTACTCGACGTTCCCCTCGGCCTCGCCCGTGCCGGGATCGCGCCGCGGAACCAGGACCAGGCGCTTGAACTCGGCCACCAGGACGCCGTCCTGGTTGAGGACCCTGGTGTGGACCCTGACGGTGCCGCGGTCCGGCTTTGACTGGGACTCGCGCTTCTCCAAGACCTCGGACTCGCAGAACAGGGTGTCGCCGTGGAAGACGGGCGCCGGGTGCTTGAGCTCTTCGGTGGCGAGGTTCGCGATCGCCTTGCCGGAGACGTCGGAGACCGACATGCCCAGGGCAAGCGAGTAGACGAGCGGCCCGACGACCACGTTGCGGCCCTGCTGAGACTTCGACGCGTAGACGTCGTTGATGTGCAGCGGATGGTGGTTCATCGTGATCAGGCAGAACAGATGGTCGTCGGCCTCGGTGACCGTCTTGGCGGGCCAGTGCTTGTAGACGTCGCCGACTTCGAACTCCTCCAGGTAGCGGCCGTACGGGTGCGCGCCTGAAGCCTCGCGGGCGGCCTGATCGGTCTCGACGGTCTCGGTGGCGGTGTCGGTCATGTTCGGTCGGGGTCTCCTGTCGTGGATGTCTTCTCGAAGGTGGGTGCCGCGCGCGTGCACACGCGCGCGCGCAGCACCGCCGTTTCGATGAACATTAGTGCGCCGAGCCCCAACCGATACGGTTCAGGGACAGGAAAAGACACGAGCAGACCGCAAGGCCACGCTCCCCGGACCGCCATCTGGCGGCCCCCTGGGAGCAAGGCCCGGTGGAGCCGGGTCCTACAGCGGACCGAACCTAGACAGGAGAAGAACGAGACTTGCGCAACCCACGAGACTTCTTTGAGCCCCTCGCCATCGATGCTCCGCAGCCGGCGCGGGAGATCCCGTTCAAGCCGTCCCGGATGATCCACTTCATGGACTTCTCGAACCCGAAAATGGTCGAGAAGACGCCGGATCTGGCCGCGAAGGTCGACATCCTGCTGGGCAACCTCGAGGACGCGGTGCCTCTCGACAAGAAGGAGGCGGCGCGAGCGGGCCTGATCAAGGTCGGCAGGGAGATGGACCTCGGCGAGACGGCGCTGTGGACGCGGGTCAACGAGTTGGCCTCCCCGTACTTCCTGGACGACATCACGCAGCTCGTCGGAGAGATCGGCGACAAGCTCGAGGTCATAATGATCCCGAAGGTCGAGGGGCCCTGGGACATCCATTACGCCGACAGGCTGCTGGCCCAGTTGGAGGCCAAAGCCGGTCTCGAGCGCCCGCTGCTGATCCACTGTGTGCTCGAGACCCATCTCGGCGTGGCCAACCTGGAGGAGATCGCCGCAGCCTCGCCGCGCATCCAGGGCATGAGCTTCGGCCCCGCCGACCTGGCGGCCTCGCGGCGCATGAAGACCACGAGGGTCGGCGGCGGGCACCCCGGCTACCGCACGATCGCCGACCCTGACCCCGAGAATCCGGACGCGCCGAGGCCCTCTTATCAGCAGGACCCGTGGCATTACTCGATCGCCAGGATGGTCGACGCCTGCACCGCCGTCGGCGCGCTGCCCTTTTACGGGCCTTACGGCGACATCAAGGACACCGAGGGCTGCGAAACCCAGTTCAGGGCCTCGTTCCTGCTCGGCTGCGTCGGCGCCTGGTCGCTGCATCCGGCGCAGATCGCGATCGCCAAGAAGGTCTACTCGCCCGACCCCGACGAGGTTGCGTTCGCAAAAAAGGTGATCGAGGCGATCCCCGACGGCAGGGGCGTGCACATGATCGACGGCAAGATGCAGGACGACGCCACCTGGAAGCAGTGCCAGGTGATGGTCAAGCTCGCCGAAATGCTGGCCCGCAAGGACCCGGACCTGGCCGAGGCTTACGGCTTGCGGCTGGCGACCGCTTAGCGCGGACGCCCGCACCGCCCCTCGCCCGGCCGACCATTGCCCGTCGGCGGGGGGCCGATCGCCCCCTACCCGCCCCCGGCCCAGGCGATCCCTGGGCCCTCGGATCGCGGTGCGGCCCTCGGATCGGCGCGCTCCGCCCCACCCAATCAGGCCGGGGCGGGCGCGCGCGGGACCGCGCAGTCCGCTATTGTTAACCATATGGCTAACAATGCAGTGCTCGACCGGACGTTCGTGGCCTGCTCACACCCGATCCGCAGAGGCATCCTCGAAAGGCTCGCCTCCGGCGAGATGACGGTCGGCGAGGCGACCGGCGACTTCGGCGTGTCCAAGCCGGCGATCAGCAAGCACCTGAAGCTGCTGGAGGAGGCCGGCGCGATCACGCGTGTGGTCGATGGCCGCACACACAGGCTGCGGCTTGGCGAGCGACCGCTCGAGGAGGCGTATGACTGGATGCAGAGCCAGCGTCAGATCTGGGAGCGCAAGCTGGACACCGTCGAGGAGTATCTGCGCGAGCGGCGCGGCACTGGCGGCGACGGCCGGAAACCGCAAGGGACCACAGAACAGGAGTCGAGATGACAGACCTAACCGAGACGATCGACGCTCAGGACGCCACGGGGACGCGCGAGGCCGAGTCGAGCCCGCCCGCCGAAATGACCGGAGAGCGGAGCCTGCGCATCGAGCGCAGCTTCCAAGCCACCCCCGAGGAGGTGTTCGACGCCTGGACCGACCCTGAGGTGCTGCGGCGCTGGTGGGCGGTCGATCCGGCCGGACGGACGCCCGTGGCGGAGGTCGACCTGCGGGTCGGCGGGCGCTACCGGCTGTCGATGGAACAGCCCGACGGCACCAGGCACACGGTCGCGGGCGAGTACCTCGAGGTGGTCCGTCCCGAGCGGCTTGTCTACAGCTGGGCCTGGGAGCAAGATGACGGGCGCCTGGACGAGCATGCCAGCACCGTGACAGTCCAGTTCAACGGCGAAGGCGATCAGACAAAGCTCGTGCTGGAGCACACCGACCTCGCCTCGTCGGAGTCGCGCGACCGCCACGCCGATGGCTGGAGCGCCTGCCTGGGCGTCTTCCGCTCGCGCGGCTTCTCGAACAGGACTTCCTGAAGACCCCGCCACACGAACGTACCGACCACCGCAAACCGACAAACAAAGGAGCATCAGATGGCGAACTACCTGCTGGCATACACAGGCGGCCCGGGCATGGCGAGCACCGAGGCCGAGCGAGAGGCGGCGATGGCCAAGTGGGGCCAGTGGTTTCAGGGGCTCGGCTCCGCCGTTGTCAACCCGGGCAATCCGCTCGGCGCCTCGACCTCGGTAGGCGGCTCCGGAGCGAACGGCGCAGCGACGTCGGGCCTGAGCGGCTTCTCGATCGTGGCGGCCGACAGCCTCGATGCGGCGAGTGAACTGGTCAAGGGCTGCCCGGTGATCGAGGCGGGCGGCAATGTCGACGTCTACGAGGCGATCCCGATCGAGATGTAAAGCCTTCAATCGTTGGCTGGACGGCCGCCGCGTATCCGGCCGCCACGCGGCTGCTCGCGAGACAGCGCCGCGGGGGACTCGCGGCGGCCGTCCAAGACGCCACGCCCGGAGCGCCGGCAGTATCGGCTTCAGGCCGGCGGCTCGACGAGCGGGTTGCGTACCCGCAGCTGCGGATACCAGCCGAAGTCGCCGTCGGTGCTCCACAGCTCGGATACCCCGGCCGCCAGACAGACCGCCGCGATCCGGGCGTCGTGGACCTTGCGACCTTGGGGCCGTGCGGCCGCGAGGAGAGGCCGCAGCTGCTGCCAATGGCCGGGCATCTCGCTGAGCAGCCGGGCCCCGGGCGTGCCGATCCAGGCATCCAGCGCGGCAAGCGCGGCGTCGATCTGCGGCTCTCGCCAGCGGCGGCCATCCGTGAGCACCGAGTAGAACTCGCCGGCGACGATCCACGGCAAACCCCACGAGGGCTCTGCCACTAGCCGGTCCATCACCGTGAGCGCCCGCTTGTGCAGAGGCGAGGACTCGTCGTAGGCGTAGACCAGGATGTTGGTGTCGACGGCGATCAAACGCGATCGCTCATGTCGTAGACGGAGTCGAGGATGGCGTCCCAGTCGTAGGGATCGACGCCGGGCAGCGGCTCCAGCCGGCCTGTCACCGGTTTGAAGGCCGGGCGGGCGGACGCCTCCGGCTCGCTCAGAACCATTCGCAGACCCTGCTCTACGAGCGCCCGAAGCGTCGTCTGTTCGCGGCGCGCGCGCTCCTTTGCCTCCATCAGCAAGCCAGAAGCAATATCTATTGTTGTCTTCACCCATATAACCATATCACCTTCCGTACCGTCGAGTTGGGGGAGCTTGGTTGGAGGCCCACGCGACTGACCGCGCGTCATCGGTCGGGCGCCTCCATATAGGGTTCCGGCCGCCAATGCCCAAACGGGACACCGAGATATGAGGTTCTTCGAGTTCGAGGCGCGGGAGATCGTCAAGCGCGCCGGCATCCCCGTCACCGACTACGGCTTCACTGACGAACCCGCCGAGGCGGCGAAGATCGCGCGGCGGATCGGCGGGCCGACCGTGATCAAGTCGCAGGTCCTCTCGGGCGGCCGCATGAAGGCGGGCGGCGTCAAGTTCGCCGACACGCCCGAGCAGGCCGGTGCCTACGCCGCGGACATCCTGAAACTCGAGATCGGCGGGCACATGCCGAGGGGCGTGCTCGTGGACCCGAAGGCCGAGGTCGAGCGGGAGTACTACGCGGGCGTCGTCTGGGACGGCGCCGCCAAGAAGCCGTTGATGTTGTTCAGCGACATGGGCGGCATCGACATCGAGCAGGTCGCCGAGGAGCACCCCGACCACGTCGGCCGCGGCCACTTCTCCACGCTCGAGCCATTCTCGGACTTCCAGGCCAAGCAGGTCATCGCCGCCGCCGGCGTCACCGGCAGGGCCCTACAGCGCGCCACGCCAGTGCTCGCGCGCCTGGCCAAGCTGTTCCTCGACAACGACATGACGCTCGCGGAGATCAATCCGTTGGCGGAGCTGAAGGACGGCTCGTTCGTCGCGCTCGACGCGCACATGGAGATGGAGAACGAGGGCATGCCGCGCCAGCGAGCCCTGCTCGAGGCCCTGGGCATCGGCGCGGAGGAGGGCACCCGCGAGGGCCACACCCCGACCCCGTTCGAGGAGGCCGTCAAGAGGATCGACGCCGCCGATCATCGCGGCGTCATCCAGGGCAAGGACACCGGCTTTGACGGCAACATCGGCCTGGTGATCGGCGCCGGCGGCGGCTCGCTGACGCTCACCGACGCGGTGCGCCAGCAGGGCGGCAGGCCCGCCAACTACTCCGAGATCGGCGGCAACCCGTCCGTCGCCAAGGCCCGCGGCCTGGCCAAGGAGGTCCTCCAGAAAGACGGCGTCGAGAAGATCGCCGTGATGATGTCGATCGTCTCGAACACGCGCGTAGACATCGTCGCGCGCGGCGTGATCAAGGCCTGCCTGGACCTCGGCAAGGATCCCGGCGAGACGATCGCGATCTTCAGGATCCCCGGCGCCTGGGAGGAGGAGGGCTTCAAGATCCTCGACAAGTACGGGATCGAGTACTGCGACCGCTCGGTCTCGTTGTGGGATGCCGCCGGTCGGGCGGTCGCCAAGATCCAGGGAACCGCGGCATGAGCATCCTGATCGACCAGGACACGACCTTCATCATCCAGGGCATCACCGGGCGCGAGGCGGTCAACCTCACGCGGGAGTGCTTGGACTACGGCTCGAAGATCGTCGGCGGCGTCACTCCCGGCCGCAAGGGTCGCGAGGTGCACGGTGTCCCGGTGTTCGACACCGTCGAGCAGGTCGTCGAGCACAACAGCGGGGTGATCCCTGACGGCTCAGTCGTCACCGTCCCGCCCGCGGGCACGCGCGACGCGGTGTTCGAGGCGCTGCATGCCGGCATCAAGACGATCGTCGTCGTCACCGAGCGCATCCCGCGTCGCGATGTCGCGATGATGGTCGAGTTGGCCGACGCCAAGGGCGCGCGGATCATCGGGCCCAACTGCCTGGGCGTTATCGTCCCGGGCGTCGCCAAGATGGGCGGCATCGGCGGCCCGGCACGTAACGCCGCGGTGGCCTATCAGCCCGGCACGGTCGGCGTGATGAGCCGCTCGGGCGGCATGACCACGGAGATCTCCTCGACGCTGACGGCCGCTGGACTCGGCGTCTCCACGGCGGTCTCGATCGGCGGCGACGCGATCATCGGCTCGACCTACGCCGAGCTGATGCCCTACTTCGAGGCTGACGAGCAGACGCAGGCGATCGTGATCTATACCGAGCCCGGCGGGCGCATGGAGGCCCAACTGGCGCAGTGGGTCAAGGACAACGACTCGCGCCTGCCGATCGTCGCGTTCATGGCCGGCAAGTTCATGGACGACGAGGAGATGCAGGGCATGTCTTTCGGGCACGCCGGCACGATCGTCGAGGGCATCCAAGACAGCGCGACCGAGAAGATCGCCCGCCTGGAGGCAGCCGGCATCCCGGTCGTGCAGCGGATCGACGAGATTCCTGGCCTGGTCAAGGCCAAGATCGCGGAGAAGGCCGGCGCGGCGGCATGAGGGTCGACGGCACGTTCATCGCGGTCGAGGTCGACGACACCACGGCGACCGATCCGGAGCTGGCACGCAAGCTGACAGAGGCCTGTCCGGTGGACATCTTCGCCGTGCGATCCGACGACGGCGGGTTGACCCTGGTTCAGGACAACGTCGACGAGTGCGTGCTCTGCCGGCTGTGCCTCGACGCAGCGCCGGAGAACGCCGTCAAGGTCATCAAGCTCTACGACGACTCCGCGGTCCTGGCCTGAGGCCAGGCTGGCTCGCGGCCGCCGGGTCCCCTATCCTGTTGGGAAGGCCGGAGATGAACGAAAACTTCTCACTGATCGTGATGTGCCTGTTTCTGCTGGCCTCTTTGGCGTTCCTGGCCCAGCAGCTCACCTCGTATCACTAGACGAGCGCCGTTGAGCGGCGCAATGCTGCGTCCTCAGTCGCTCATGTGCAGAGCACACCTGCGTCCTTGCCTTGCTTGCTCAACGCTCGTCTAGACGCGCAGCGGGGAGACTCAATCTCACCCCGTTTCGCGATCGGCTACGCGTGCTTGGCCTTGCGGGTGCGCTGGCGTTCTTGGTGTTTGTCGACGACGTTGACGATCAGCTTGATGTACTGCTCGGGACCGGAGGCCTTGGCCTGACCGTAGGTGAAAGCCTCGATCCAGTCGGGGACCTTGGCCTCGCGAGCCATCACGTTGAAGAACTCGCGCCTCATGTCGACCCGCAGGCGGGCGTCGGCAGCGGGGCCCTTCGTGACCTTGCGGTCGGGCATCTCCAGGCGGAACTGCTGCACATCCCCGCGCCCGCGCAGTTCGATGCCCACTATCAGCTTGATCGGCTCCAGAGCCGGCACTTCTTCGACGAACCTGCGCACCGCGAGTTCGATCAGGGCCTTGGCGTCGTCTGCCATCGCTCACCAGCTCCTCTCTGAGTTCGAAACCGCCCGCGCCCTACCCGCGCCCGCCCGGGCCCGGAGCAAGCCGCCTGATAACCGACCGGTTCAAATCTTATGACGTTGCAGCAGCTTGCGTCCGATCACCATGCGCTGGATCTCGGAGGTGCCCTCGCCGATCAAGAGCAGCGGGGCGTCGCGGTAGAGCCGCTCGATCTCGTACTCCTTCGAGTAGCCGTAACCGCCATGGATGCGGAACGACTCCTCGACACAGAAGCGCCCGGCCTCCGAAGCGAACAGCTTGGCCATCCCCGCCTCGAGGTCCGAGCGCTCGCCGGCGTCCTTGAGGCGCGCCGCTCGCAACGTCAGGAGCCGGGCCGCATCGACCTGGGTCGCCATGTCGGCGAGCTTGAACTGGATCGCCTGGTGCTCCGCGATCGGCTTGCCGAACGTCTTTCGCTCCTGGCTGTATTTGAGGGCCAGCTCGAGCGCGCGCTGGGCGATGCCTACGCCGCGGGCGGCCACGTTGACGCGACCGACCTCCAGGGCGTCCATCATCTGGGCGAAGCCCTTGTTCAAGCCGGCGTCCTCTCCGCCGAGGATGCGATCGGCCGGACAGCGATAGCCGTCGAAGACCAGCTCTGTGGACTCGACGCCCTTGTAGCCGAGCTTCTTGATCTTCGGCGGCACGTTCAGGCCGGCCAGCTCTCCGGTGTTCTCACTCACGCCGGGCTCTTTCTCGGCGATGAAACACGTGAAGCCCCGGTGCCTGGGATCGGCCTCCGGGTCGGTCTTGACCAGCACGAACACCAGCGAGGAGAGCAGTCCGTTGGTGACCCACATCTTCTGGCCGTTGATCTCGTAGAGGCCGTCCTCGCCCTTCTTGGCCGACGTTTTGATCGCCTGCACGTCCGAGCCCAGCTCGGGCTCGGACAGCGAGAAGGCAGCCCTGATCTCGCCGGTCGCCATTCGCGGCAGATAGTGCTGCTTCTGCGCGTCGGTGCCGAACTTCATCAGCAGGTAGGAGCCGATGAAGTGCGTGTTGATCACGCCCGAGATCGAGATCCAGCCGCGGGAGAGCTCCTCGACGATCATCGCGTAGGTCGTCAGATCCAGGCCCATCCCGCCGTACTCCTCGGGGATCGTGACCCCGAACAGCCCCAGCTCCTTCATCTGCTCGACGATCGGCTCCGGGAAGGAGTCCTCGTGATCGAAGTGCTCGGCTTTCGGCAGGATCTGCTCGTCGGCGAACTGCCTGACCATCTCTGTGATCGCGCGCTGCTCTTCTGTCATCTCGGTATACGGCTCGGCGGCTACGGCCATTCGCTCGCTCTCCAAAGGTCGCTCCGGTTTTCTTGTCCCAGCAGAATACCTGGGCCGGGTGGCCGGCCGACTGAGGCCGGCCAGGCTGGCAGACTTCGGCCGCGATGCCATCCATCCGTAACGACCGTCCGGCGCCGTGAACTTCGCCGGCGACGTGCTCGACAAGCTGCCGGCCGCCGGCTTGGCGCTCGTGGAGCTGGCCCGCGAGGGCTCCCGGCGAGAGTGGACGTTCGGCGAGATGGCAGAGCGCAGCGCCTGTCTGGCGGGCTCGCTGCGCGCGCGCGGCATCGACCGCGGGGACGTCGTGATGACTCTGATCGGCAACAGGCCGGAGTGGGCGCTCTCGATGTGCGCCTGTTTTCGGATCGGCGCCGTGGTCCTGCCCTGCACGGAGCAGCTACGCGCCAAGGACCTGCGCCTGCGCATCGAGGTCGCCAAGCCGTCCCTGATCGTCGCCGACGAGCGCAATCGCGACGAGCTGCGGGACGCGCTCGCGTCCAGCGGCGCGCCCCCTGAGGTGGTGCTCGTGCCCGACGAGTCTCTGTTCGCCGCCGACCCGGCCCCGGCCGCCGAGCTCAGCGAGGGCGAGCCGTGCCTGATCACGTTCACGAGCGGCACCGCCGGCGAGCCGAAGGCGGTCCTGCACGCACAGCGCTATCTGCCGGGCCAGCGCCTTCAGGCCGACCGCTGGCTGGGAGCCAGGCCAGGCGAGCTGGTCTGGTGCACGGCCTCCTCGGGCTGGTCGAAGTCCGCCCGCAACGTGTTCATCGCGCCATGGCTGTCCGGGGCCAGCGCTCTGATGCACGACGCCAGGTTCGACCCGACCGAGCGCCTGGACATCCTCGGGCGGGAGCGAGTCAACGTGCTGTGCATGGCGCCCACCGAGTACCGGGTCATAGCCGCCCGCACGACTCTGAGGCCCCTCCCCCATCTACGCACGATGGTCGCCGCCGGCGAGGCCCTGAACCCTGAGGTCTTCGAAACCTGGCGCCAGGTGACCGGCCTCGCGATCAGGGACGGCTACGGCCAGACCGAGACCGGCCAGATGACGGGCATGGCCAGCGACGAACCCGCCCGACCGGGCTCGATGGGCCGGGCGCTTCCCGGCGTCTCGCTGTCGGTCACAGCCGACGCCAGCCCCGGCGAGGCCTCTGGCGACGACGGGCCAGTGGGCGGCCACGAGATCGACGCCGCCGGCGAGCTAGTGGCCGACCCGACGAGTGTGCCGACCTTCTTCTTGGGCTACATCGGCGAGGACGCCATCCGCGGCGAGGACGGCGCCTGGCGGATCAGCGATCGCCGCGAGGCCGGTCCCTGGCGCACTGGCGACCGCGTGCGCGAAGACGACGACGGCTATCTCTGGTTCGAGGGGCGCGACGACGACGTGATCGTGTCGGCCGGCTACAGGATCGGGCCGTTCGAGGTCGAGTCCGCGCTCGTCTCCCATCCGGCCGTCGCCGAGGCGGCCGCGGTCGCCTCGCCCGACGCCGAGCGGGGTGCGGTAGTGCGCGCGGTCGTCGTGCTGCGCGACGGTCACGACCCGTCGCCCGGGCTCGCCAAGGAGCTGCAGGACCATGTCAAGCGCGAGACCGCCCCCTACAAGTACCCGCGCATCGTCGACTTCGCGGACGAGCTGCCGAAGACCTCGTCCGGCAAGGTCAAGCGCGCCCAGCTGCGGGCCGGCTGAGCCGCTCAGACCGCCACGATCGCGTCGATCTCGACCAGAGCCCCAAGCGGCAGACCGGCCACCTCGACGGTCACGCGCGCGGGCGGGTCGGCATCGAAGAAGGACCCGTAGACCTCGTTGACCGTTGCGAACTGGGACAGGTCGGTTGTGTAGATGGTCAGCCTCAACGCCCGGTCCAGGGTCGTGCCGGCCGCGACGCAAACGACCTGCAAGTTCTCGAGACACCGGCGCGCCTGCTCGGCCGCGCTCTCCCCCGCCAGCTCGCCCGTCGCCGGGTCGATCGGGATCTGGCCCGAGCAGAACAACAGGCCCCCGGCCTGCACCGCATGACTGTAAGGGCCGACGGCAGCCGGGGCGTCGGACGCAAAGACGGTGTCACGTTCGCCTGCGATCGGCCCACATTAGCGTGCCCGAAGCCTCCCCCGATGCGTACGAGATGTCATGGGTACGCCCGAAACCTTCCCGGCATGCACCAGGTCTCACCGACGCGCCCGAAGCCCTGCCGGCGCGACATGCATCGCCGGCGCGCCCGAGTCCTCAATCGGTTAGATTCAATCTGTGCGACTACCAGTCAGGGGCTTCGTCGCCGCCGCGGCAGTGCTCTTGGCGGCCTCGGCCTGGATCGGCACGACAGGCGCGCATGCCCAGATCGCGTGGGCGCCGTGTGGCGACTCAAACGACTACGCCTGCGGACACCTGACCGTCTCGCTCGATCCTGGCGGGACCGCGCCCGGCCAGATCACACTCGCGCTGCGCCGCCACCGGGCGCCCGTCGGCGAAGCCCACGAAGCGGTTATCGCGCTGGCGGGCGGCCCGGGCCAGGCGGCACTGCCGTTCAGCGAAGCCTTCGCGCACCTGCTCGGGCCGATCTTGAACACACGCGACCTGGTCGTGTTCGATCAGCGCGGTATCGGCCTTTCGCACCCCTTGTCGTGCCACCGCTTCGAAATCGGCGGAGACGGCCCGGTAGGACAGGAGATCTCGGAATGCGCGGGACAGATAGGCCCCGAACGGGCCTATTACACGACCCCTCAGACCGTCGCCGACATCGAGGCGATCAGGCAGGCGGGCGGCTATCAGAAGCTCGTACTGTACGGAACCTCCTACGGCACGAAGGTCGCCGAGCGCTACGCCCAGGCCTACCCCGAACACGTCTCCGGGCTCGTGCTCGACTCGGTCGTGGCCCCGAACGGTCCCGAACCGCTGAGCCTGCCGACATTCAGGGCGATCCCGAGGGTGCTGCGCCAGTTGTGCGCCAAGCGCGCCTGCGCCCGGATCACCCCCCAACCGGTACGCGATCTGGACAGGCTCGTCAGGCACATGCACGGCCGTTCGCTGAGCGGTCGCTGGATCGACCGGGACGGTCGCCCACACACGCTGCGCTTCTCGGCGACAACCCTCCTGGGCGTCATGATCGCCGGCGATCTGGAACCGGTCTTGCGCGCCGAACTGCCGGCCGCGATGCGCTCAGCCGCCGACGGCGACACAGCCCCATTCGCGCGCCTGCTGGCGAACGCCGGCGAACGCGGCGAAGACGCCGAAGAAGAAGGCGCGGCGGAGAGCTTCGACACGCCCCTCTTTTTCGCGACCACCTGCGACGAGGAGCTGTTCCCCTGGAGCCAGACAGCGGACCCGGCCAGGCGCCTGGCCGAAGCCAGAGCCCAGATCGGGGCGCTGCCGAACGGTGCGATCGCACCGTTCGGCCCGGCCGAAGCACTGTCGATCAGCGACATGCCGGCGTGCGCCTTCTGGCCCCGCACGACACCCGCTCCCGCGCCCGAGCAGATGCCCTTCCCGAGCGTTCCCACACTGATCCTGAGCGGCGCCGACGACCTGCGCACACCGACCGCGAACGCTCGCGAAGTGACCGCAGAGATCCCCGGCTCGCATCTGCTCGTCGTCCCCGAAGTCGGGCACTCCGTGCTCGGCACCGACCTCAGCGGCTGCTCGGCCAAGGCCTTGCAGGCCCTGTTCAAGCCGGCGCCGATCGAGCCGTGCCGAGGCGGCCCGCAGCTTCTGAGCCTGCTCAAGCTCGCACCGCTCGCGCCCACCCAGATCGCCGACGTGCCCGTCGCGCACGACAGTCGCGGCCTGACGGGACGCACGCTCACGACGGTCGGTCTCACGCTCGCGGACTTCGTGCGCCAGGAGACGATCCGCTTGCTGGCGCTCTTGGACTCCTCCGGCGAATCGCTCGGATCGAGCTCCCTGCGCATCGGCGGACTGCGCGCCGGCTGGGCGCAGGCCCAGCGTGCCGCGCTCGTGCTGCACGACTACTCTTACGTGCCCGGCGTGACCGTCTCCGGCAGGATCACGGCGACCGGCGAATTCGCGCTCGACATCGGCGGCACGGCAGCCGCACACGGGCGCCTGCGAATCGCCGACCACCGCCTGACGGGCGCTTTGGGCGGTCAGACCGTGCCCTCCTCGCCCGCGTCGGTATCGGCGAACGCGGCCGGCGGTGACGCTACTCTCAGGACTTATGCGCAGACCGGCCTCACGCTTGGCTCTGGCGGGTCTGCTGCCGGCGCTCGCGTTGGCGCTCTGGCCCGCCTCCTCGAGCGCATCCCTTAGCCAGCTAAGCCAGATCTCCTGCCCAGCCGGCGCGCCCGCCGGCTTTCAGTGCACGAGCGTGACCGTGCCCTTGGCGCGATCGGGCCCGCCCTCGAGCACGATCGAACTGAAAGTGGAGCGCAAGCAGGCCGGCTTCGAACCCAGCCGCAGCGCCGTCGTAGCGCTCGCCGGCGGCCCCGGCCAGGCGGCGCTGCCCCTGGGCGAATTCGTAGCCAAGACGATGGCGCCGGCGCTCGGCTCGCGCGATTTGGTCGTCTTTGACCAGCGCGGCACCGGCGAATCGGACCCACTCAGCTGCACGGCGTTCGCCAGCCCGGACGAAGCCGAACACGCCAAGTCGCTGGGCGCGCTCATCGGCAGCTGCGCGCTGCAGCTGGGCGCCGCGCGCGGCGCCTACACGACCCAGGAATCGGTCGCCGACATCGAGGCGATCAGGAAGGCCGGGGGCTACGAAAGGCTGGTGCTGTACGGCACCTCTTACGGCACGAAGGTAGCCCTGGCGTACGCCGAAAGATATCCCCAGTACGTCGAAGCCCTGGTGCTCGATTCGGTCGTGCCGAGCACCGGACCCGAACCGTTCTCGGTCGCGACCTTCCAGGCGATCCCGGAGATCCTGAACGAGCTCTGCGCGCACAACGGCTGTGCCGGGGTCACATCGAGCCCGACTCTCGACCTCGCGCGACTGGTCTCGCAACTGCGCAAGCACGCGCTCTCCGGCTCGGTCTACGACGGCTCCGGACATCGCCACACCATCCACATGGGTGAGACGAGCCTGCTCGGCATCCTGCAGGCAGGCGACCTGAACCCCGCCCTGCGAGCCCTGCTGCCGGCCGCCGTCGTCTCGGCGCTGCACCGCGACCCCGATCCACTGTTGCGCCTGTACCTGCTCTCCGTAGGCTTGACCCCGAACTTGCCGAACTTGCCGACCGGGCGCCCGACCGAAGGCGCCGAGGGTATCGACGAAGCGCTGTTCATCGACACCTCCTGCGAAGAGCTGCCTTTTCCGTGGCAGCGCTCGGCATCCGCGACGACCCGAACCTCCGAAGCGCTCGCCGCGCTGCACGCGGTGCCCGGCAGCGACTTCTACCCCTTCGACGCGTCCACCGCATACGCCGCCAGCCTCGTGCCGGCCTGCGCCGCCTGGCCGGACGCCTCGCCGCCGCCACCGCCCGAAAGCCCGCTGCCGAACGTGCCGACCCTGATCCTCTCGGGCGAGCAGGACCTGCGCACGCCGACCGCCTACGCGCGAGCGGTGGCCGCCCGGATCCCTGACGCGCAGGTTCTGCTGGTGCCCTACACGGGCCACTCCGTCCTGGGCGCCGACTTCAGTGGCTGCGCCGAGCAGGCGGTCGCCGCTCTCTTTGCCAACGCTCCGATCCAGCAGTGCTCGACCGCCCAGAACCCCTTCTCTCCGACGCCTGTCACACCAACCAAGCTGGCCTACATCCATCCGCCTTCGGTGCTCGGCGGCAGGCCCGGGCAGACGTTGACCGCGGTGCTCGACACGATCCTCGACCTCGAGCGCCAGGTGATCGGCGCGACCCTGCAGGCCGATGCGCAGCTGCCGGCCGGCTCGAGCTTCGGCGGGCTGCGCGGCGGCTATGCCCGCCTCGAGAACTCGTCCGTGGTCGTGCACGACTTCTCGTTCGTCCCCGGCGTCCTGCTCAGTGGCTCCTTCCCGGTCCAAAACGGCCAGCTGCAGACGGGCACGATCGCGATCACGGGCTCAACCGCGGCCCACGGCTCGGTCACCGTCGGCGGGGGCAAGATCGTCAGCGGCATGCTCGGCGGCAAGAGCTTCGACGTGAACATCGCCCGCGTCAAGCTCGCGCGGGCTGGCGGCAGCGGTGCCGGCGACGGCGCCGAGTTCGGGGGCAGCCGCGAATGGCCGGTGGGCCGGATCTCGCTCCCGCCGCTCGGACCGATCGTCCGGGACCGGCCGGCCCGCCTGCGCTGAGCAGAGACCGCGCCACCCCCAAACGCTCCCGCGCCGGGGAAGGGTATGTGCGTGCCGTGGGCGGCCCGTGCGTACGTGTGAGTGCCGTGGTGACAGGGACCCCTTCAGTGGGCGCCCGTAAGCGCCCGTGCGTGCGGGTGCGCGCACACGCGGGGTAGGCTGGGCAGAGGATGGCCAACGCGCTCGTCAACGAGACCTCGCCATACCTGCGCCAGCACGCCGAGAACCCGGTCGACTGGCTGCCGTGGGGGCCGGTCGCATTCGCGCGCGCCGAGGCCTTGGACAGGCCGTTGCTGGTCTCGATCGGCTACTCGGCCTGCCACTGGTGCCACGTGATGGAGCGCGAGTCCTTCGCGGACGAGACCACCGCGAAGCTGATGAACGAAGCATTCGTGTGCGTCAAGGTCGACCGTGAGGAGCGCCCCGACGTCGACGCGCTCTACATGGAGGCCGTCCAGGCGCTGACCGGCCAGGGCGGCTGGCCCCTGAACGTGTTCCTGACACCCGACCAGCTTCCTTTCTACGGCGGCACCTACTTCCCGCCCGAGCCCAGGCACGGAATGCCGTCGTGGACTCAGGTCCTGAACGCGATCGCCGAAGCCTGGCGCGAGCGGCGCGCCGAGGTTTTCAGCGACAGCCAGCGCCTGCGCGAGCACCTCTCCCGGGGAGCGCTGCTGGCGCCCACCGACGGGACGATCGATCGGGCGGCGCTCCAAAACGCACTCGAAGGCCTGCACGCCGCCTTCGACTCTCGCCACGGCGGATTTGGCAGCGCGCCGAAGTTTCCCCATGCATCCGTCATCGAGCTGCTGTTGCTGGCCGGTTCGGGAATGCTGGCCGAACCGGGGATTCGAGCGCAAGCGAGTGTTTCCCCGCTTCGGCAGCGAGTGTCTCCCGGTTCGGCCGGCGAGACCGACAAGTCTCTCCAATCGCTGCGGGCGATGGCCGCGGGCGGCATCTACGACCAGCTGGCCGGCGGCTTTCACCGCTACTCGGTCGACGCCTCCTGGACGGTGCCTCACTTCGAGAAGATGCTCTACGACTCGGCCCTGCTCGCGCGCGCGTATCTGCACGCTTGGCAGACCACTGGCGACGCCAGGCTGGCCGAGGTCTGCCGACAGACGCTCGACTGGGCTCTGAACGAGATGAAGGGCCCCGAGGGCGGCTTCTACTCGGCCCTCGACGCCGACTCCGAGGGAGTCGAGGGCCGCTACTACGTCTGGACAGTCGAGCAGATCGCGGAAGCGCTGAGCGCCGATCGGTCGAACCCAGCGGACGCCAGGATCGGCACGAACGCCGGGATCGACGCGGACGCCGAGGATGACGTCGGTGCTCGGGACGCCAAGACGGCGATCGCCTGGCTGGGCGTCAGCCAAGAGGGCAACTTCATCGATCAGCATCGCCCCGAGCCGGGGCTCTGCGTGCTCACCGGCCGCGGCCCGGTCCCAGAGGAGGCGACCCGCGAAAGAATCCGCGACGGCCTGCTTCGCGCGCGCGCAAAGCGGACCAAACCGGCGCTCGACACCAAGCGCATCACGAGCTGGAACGCCCTCATGATCGCCGCCCTGGCCGACGCCGGAGCGGCGTTCGGAGGCGAGACGGGACATCGCTACACCGAAGCCGCAATCGCCTGCGCCGAGTTCGTGCTCGGCCGGCTGCGCGACGAGCAAGGACGGCTGCTGCGTGTCTACGACGGCAAACACGCCCGGATCAGCGCGTTCCTGGAGGACTACGCCTACCTGCTGGAGGCCCTGTTGGTGCTGTTCGAAACGACGTGCCAAGAGCGCTGGTTCGAGGGGGCAGTCACTATCGCGGACACGATCATCGCCAGGTTCGCGGACGACGAGCGTGGCGGCTTCTACTCGACGGCGACCGACGTGCCCGAAGCGCTGATCGTCAGACGCAAGGACTTCGAGGACACCCCCATACCATCCGGCTCTTCGAGCGCGACCGTGGGCCTCCTGAGGCTCGCCCAGCTGACCGGGAGCGCGGAGTACGAACGCCACGCGCTGGCGACGCTGCGCCTCCTGGCTCTCCCGGCCTCCCGCTACCCAACGGCTTTCGGGCATGCGCTGCAGGGCCTGCACTGGTATCTCGCCCCAGCCAGGCCGATCGCCTGCGAGGTGCCATCGACAGCAGCCGCGCCGTAACGCCGCGAGCCGGACGGCCTGGCGCAAATATTTGTTCGGTGCAATTGGTTTTGCGCCAGCCGCACATTTAAAAGGTGTTCGGTACAGTTAGATAGTGTTCCAGGCGAACAAAATCAAGAAGCACGGTCGCGGCCGTCCCACGCGGGCCGCGGTTTACGAGCGGCTGCATGTTCAAATCGACGAACTGCGTGATCGGCTCGGCGGCCTGCCATCGCCTGGTGAGGCAGACAACATCTGGCGCGAGATATGGCTCGAAGAGGCTCACCACTCGACCGCCATCGAGGGCAACACGCTCGTGCTCAAGCAGGTCGAGCAGCTGCTCGAGGAAGGCCGAGCGGTGGGCAACAAGGAGCTCAGGGAGTACATGGAGGTGCGTGGGTACGCCGATGCCGCCAACTGGGTCTACGGTCAGGCGCTCAACCCCGGAGCATGGTCGAGCGGCAAGCTTCTCTCGCTGACCGAGCTTCGGCACATCCATCGACTCGCGCTCACACCCGCGTGGGATGTCGAGCCTCACCCAAGCGCCGGCCACGGTGAGCGTCCGGGCTCTTTCCGCGAACACGATATTCGGCCGTTTCCAGGCGGGATGCACCCACCGCCGTGGCCAGAGGTCCCCGCCATGGTCACCGACTGGATCAGCGAAGCCCAAGCGCTGAGCCGCGACGATGAGAGCATCGAGCCCGAAGCGCTGGCCAGAGTGCATGCACGCTTCGAGCAGATCCATCCATTTCTGGACGGCAACGGGCGCACGGGCCGGCTCGTTCTGAATCTGCTCCTGGTCAGGCTCGACTATCCACCCGCGATCATCTTCAAGGGTGATCGCCGGCGATACCTGGCCGCACTCCAGAGTGCCGATCGGGGTGACCATGGGCCTCTCGGAGAGCTGCTTGCCCGCGCCATCCTCGACAACCTCCACAGGTTCGTCGTCCCCGCCGTCGCCGGCCCTGCACGCCTGGTCCCGCTGCCTGCTTTGGCTTCCGAGCAGATCTCCGCCAACGCGCTACGCGTGGCCGCCACGCGGGGACGTCTGGAGGCATCCAAGGCCGCCGACGGCACATGGCGCAGCACGCGCGCATGGGTCGACCAGTACTTGGCTGGGCGCTACGCGCGTGGGCCCCGCGACGGAGGTTCGTAGGCACGCCAGCCGCGCCTTGGTGGAGCCAGCCAGGATCGAACCCGCCGACCTCCCGCTCGAAAAGAGACCCCTAGAGAATCGACAGGTACCGATCCAGCTCCCACTGGGTGACATGGACCCGATAGTCGTCCCACTCTTGGCGCTTGATCTCGACATACCGATTGAACATGTGCTCGCCGAGGGTCCTAAGCAAGAGCTCGGACTCGGCCGCCAGCTCGACCGCCTCGCCCAGGGACTCGGGCAACTGCTCGACGCCCAAACGCCGGCGCTCCTCGCTGGAGAGGTGGTAAAGGTTCTTCTCCATCGGCTCGGGCAGCTCATAGCCCTTCTCGATCCCCTCCAAGCCGGCCTGCAAGAGCGCGGCGAACGTCAGGTATGGGTTGCAGGCTGGGTCTGGGCAGCGCAGCTCCATGCGCGTCGCCTGCTCGCGGCCAGGGTGGTACAGCGGCACTCGTACGAGTGCTGAGCGGTTGCGCCGCGACCAGGCCACGTAGACGGGCGCCTCGAAGCCGGGCACCAGGCGCTTGTAAGAGTTGACCCACTGGGCGAACACGGCGCAGATCTCTCTCGCGTGCTTGAGCTGGCCGGCGATGAAGGCCTTGCCGACGTCGGACAGGAAGTACTGATCGTCGGGGTCATAGAACGCGTTCTTGCCGTTCGAGAACAGCGACTGGTGGGTGTGCATCCCCGAACCGTTCTCGCCGAACAGGGGCTTCGGCATGAACGTGGCGTGCCAGCCGTACTTCATCGCGTACTCCTTGACCGTGATCCGGTAGGTCATGCAGTCGTCGGCCATCTTCAGGGCGTCGGCATAGCGCATGTCGATCTCGTGCTGGCTCGGCCCGACCTCGTGGTGGGTGTACTCGACGTGGATCCCCAACTGCTCCAGCGCGAGCACGGTCTCCCGGCGCACGTCTGAGCCGGCGTCGAGCGTCGTCAGGTCGAAATAGCCGCCCTGGTCCAGGACCTCGGTGGAGCGGGAGTCCTTGAACAGGAAGTACTCGAGCTCCGGACCCACGTTGAACGTGTCGAAGCCGAGCTCGTGCGCGCGGGCGAGCGCCCTGCGCAGCACGTGCCTCGGATCGCCCTCGTACGGCGTCCGCTCCGGCGTGACGATGTCGCAGAACATCCGGCCCACCCCCTGCTCGGCCGGGCGCCAGGGCAGCACGGCGAACGTTGTCGGGTCGGGCATCGCGATCATGTCGGACTCCTCGATCGCGTTGAAGCCGGTGATCGAGCTGCCGTCGAAGCCCATCCCGGCCTCGAACGCGTCGTCGAGCTCGGCCACGTTGATCGAGAACGACTTCAGCTGGCCCAAGATGTCCGTGAACCAGAACCTTATGAACCTGATGTCGTGCTCGGCAACGATCGCCTTGACGTCCTCGGCGGTCCGTGCCTGCTCCGGCTTGTGCTGCGAGGGCTGAACCATCTCGGCCTGACCTTAGACGATGGCCAAGTCGCCTGGTATCGACTCCTGGCTAAATCGCCGCACGCTCCAAGCAGTGAGCGTCTGAGTCAGTGGCCGGCGACAGCGGCTACGAAGTCGGCGACGTCTTCGGCCTGCTTGCCTTCGTAGAGGTCGGCCGGCATGTTGCCTCTGCCGATCGCTCTGCCTTCGAGGATCGTGGCCAAGACGAGCGCCCTGCGGGCTGCTTCGGTAGGGATTTCTTGGCCTATGCGCACGTCCAGGTTTGGACCGACGCGCCCGACCGAGTTGGTGGCGGCGAGCGTGTGGCAGACGTAGCAGGTCTTCGAGAACAGTTCCCTGCCCTTTTCCTCTTCAGCGGTCAGGTGTACGCCCTTGTACGTGGACGCTCCGCTGTCGATGTTGTCGGCCAGAATCACGGCCGGGACGATCAGGCCGAAGGCGAACGTGAGGATCACGCCAGCGGTCACGGCCCGCTGGCTCGCCTTCGATTCCTGGTGCTTCGGCTTGTCTTTGGTCGGGCTGTCCGCCATGCAGGCCGGGACCATATCGTCTGGCGTGGCCAGATGGTGCGCCGGGGCGGCTGGTCTTCCGGTGCGACGGTCAGCTCCCTCCGAAGGGCCCTACGCACGCACGCACGCACGCGCACGCGCACGCGCGCGCACGCACGCGTGGCCCCTCGAAAAAGTAGGACCTCGAGTCGCGTCCGAACCTAGAGTCGCGTTCGTACTCGCCAGCCAGCCCGATGAGAGGCCTCTAACCCTTTAGGTGGGCGCAAGCTAGGGCGCTAACCTGGAGTGAGGAGTCCTGTATGAGCTATCTCCTCCGCCGAGCCCCTCTGCCGCGCCTGCTGTTGCTCTGCGCCTTGGTCGTCGTGCTCGGGGCCTCGTTGACCGCGCTCGCGTTCGCTCTGGACGCGGGCCCGGTGCCGCCGGAAAGGAAGCTGGCCGACGCCGTCCACGAAGCGCTGAGCGCCAAGCCGGTCGAAGGCGTCAGCGCCCAGATCCAGCTGACCGACCGCCTTCTGGAAGGCGCCAATCTGGCGTCGGGGAGCGGAGGCCCCGCAGGACAGCTCTCGTCGAGCCCCCTGCTGAACGGTGCAAGCGGTCGCCTGTGGATCGCCAAGAACGGCGGCTTTCGCTTGGAGCTGCAATCCCAGCAGGGCGACACCCAGATCTACGGCAACGGGAACGGGAACGGGAACGGGAACGGGACGGTCTCGATGTATGACGCGTCTTCGAACACGCTCTACCGGTACAAGGTGCCCGCTCACGAAGGCTCTTGGCATCAGACCGCCAACTCGGGCGCACCGGACTCGGGCCCCGCCGATCAGGGCCCTCCGAGCGTCGCGAAGATCGAAGAAGCGATCTCGAAGCTGGGCGAACACGCGGAAGTGTCGGGCGCCGAGCCGACGAACATCGCGGGACAGGCCGCGTACACGGTGGGCGTCTCGCCGAAGGAAAAGGGCAGCCTGATCGGCAGGACAGAGTTCTCGTGGGACGCCGTCCACGGCGCGCCTCTGCGTGCCGCGCTCTACTCGACCAACGGCTCGGCGCCGGTGCTCGAACTGGCCGCCACCTCGATCTCTTACGGCCCGGTCGAAACGTCCACGCTCGCGTTCGAACCGCCGGCAAGCGCCAAGGTCGAAGACGTGGTCCTGCCCGAACACGGCTCCGACGAAGGCGGCTCAGGACAGGGCGGCGAACACCCGAAGCTGAGGACGTTCGGCAAGGGGCCTTCCACGATCGCCGTCCTCGAAGGCAAGGCCGGATCAGGCGCGGGGCAGTCTTCGCCCCTGCCCGAAGGCGTGCAGCAGGTCAAAGTCGGCAACGTGACCGCCAGCGAGCTGACAACGCAGCTGGGGACCGTGCTCGGCTTCGAGCGCCAGGGCGTCAGATACCTGGTGGCGGGCGCCGTCGAACCGAGCGCCGTCGAAGCTGTCGCCAAGGGCCTGTAAGGCCGTGAACGACGAGGCGCCGCCGCCGGTCAGGGCAAGGGGGCTGGTCAAGCGTTACAAGGAGGTCTTGGCGGTCGATCACATCGACCTGAACGTCAACGCCGGCGACGTGTACGGCTTCCTCGGGCCCAACGGCGCCGGCAAGACGACGACGCTGCGAATGGCGCTCGGCCTGATCGTGCCGACCGAGGGCGAGGTCGAGCTGTTCGGCCGTGACCCGATCAGGGACGGGGCAAGGGCGCTGGAGGGAGTCGCCGGCTTCGTGGAGGCGCCGCGCTTCTACCCGTATCTGACCGCTCGCAAGAACTTGGAGCTGCTCGCCGCGCTCGACGGCGCCGGGGCTCGAGGCCGTATCGACGAAGTCCTGGACGTGGTCGAGCTGAGCCCCAGAGCCCAGCATCGCGTCGGCGGCTACTCCCACGGGATGAGGCAGCGCCTCGGGATCGCGGCGGCCCTGCTGCGCAAGCCGAAGCTGTTGATCCTCGACGAGCCGGCGACCGGCCTGGATCCGGCCGGGATGAGGGACATGAGAGCCTTGATCAGGCGTTTGGCGGACGACGGGATCACGGTCCTGCTGTCGAGCCACCAACTGCCAGAGGTCCAGGAACTGTGCGACCGCGTGGCGATCGTGGACCGCGGCAGAGTCGTGTACGAGGGCGCGCTGACCGACCTGAGGCGCCAGGGCGGGGCCGGCTACCGGCTGCGTACGACCGACGACACGCGTGCCCTCGAGCTCCTGGACGGACGACCGGACGTCGGGCGCCCCGGCAGGGACGAGCACGGCGCCCTTTACTTCCAGGCCCAGGAGTCCGACGTGGGCGCCGTCTCGCTCGCTCTGGGCGCGGCAGGCATCGGCATCCTTGCGCTGACGCCGGAGCTGGCGACGCTCGAGGACCTGTTCTTCAGGTTGACCGAGGGCGAGGTCGCTGATGGCGACCGCGGTAAGCAGGCCATCTCGGCGAGCAATGGCGCCGGGGCGCGAGCCACGACGAGCAACGGGAGCGCGCCAGGCGAGCCCGCGCCAGGCGAGCCGCTACCTACAGCCGCGGCGATCGAGGGCGAGGCGCACAGAAGATGAGCACACTCGAGGCGACTCCGGCGCTGGCCCCCACGGGGGGTGCCCGCGCGCACGCGCGCAGGCCCTCGGTCCTGACGATCTGGCGCTGGGAGCTGCGCAAGCTGACGTCCCAGAAGCGGACCTACCTAGGTCTGGCCTTGGCCGTCGCGATCCCGCTGATCTTCGTAACCGTCGAGCGCCTGCGCGGCGGGCACGGCGGCGGGCACGGCGATGGCAGCATCTTCATGTCCCACATCACGGAGTCGGGCCTGGCCACGCCGGTCCTGATGCTGCTGTTCCTGTCGGTCTTCATGCTGCCGCTGATCGCGGCCCTGGTCGCCGGGGACATCGTCGCCGCCGAGGACGGCAACGGAACCCTGAAGACGATCCTGACGAGGTCGGTCGACAGGGGCCAGGTGTTCGCCGCCAAGACCTTGGCCGCGATGACCTACGCGACGGTCGCCGTGTTCTGCTCGGCGGTCGTGGCGACCGCGGCGGGAGTCGCGTCGTGGGGTTTTCACGAAGTCGTGACCTTCTCCGGCTCGCGCGTCTCCGCGCCCGAAGGTCTGGCGCTCGTGCTCGCCGCGAACGTCTGCTACCTGATCCCGCTGCTGACGGTCGCTTGCATAGGCGTGCTGCTGTCGACCGCGACTCGCAACAGCGCCGCTTCGGTCGTCGGCACGATCGGGATCGTGATCTTGCTGTACATCGTGTCGGGCATCCCTGGCATCGAAGGCATACAGCCTTATCTGCTCACCGAACAGTTCGAGAACTGGCACGGCCTGTTGAGGACGCCCACCGACTGGGCGCCGATCGGCCATTCGGCTTGGGTCTGCGCCTTGTATGCGGTGCCGGCTCTGATCGCGGCATACCTGGTGTTCTTGCGCAGGGACGTGGCCGGGGGCTGAGCGGACCCTGGCAGCGCCCGCGGAGGGCCGCGGGACGACTATGACGGCTTCACGGCCGGCAGAGGGCGGACTTCGGATGACCCGGCGCGACGCTCAGGAGGGCCGGTTGTACGTGGCCAAGGTCAGGCCGGTCCCCAGAACCGACCCTTTCAGTCCACCGCGGACCTGGATCGGATTGAAGCCAGACTTCAGCCCGAGCGGGTGCTTGAGCGCGTAGAAGAGGAAACCGACGCGGTGCAGTTGACCCTTGGTCCCGCAGATGGCGCCCCAGCCGATCTTGCCTTCGCTGTTGACCCCGGCGACCGCGCCAGGCGGGAGTCCGCCTTCGGGGATGGAGGTAGCGCTCGGCGAGATCCCGGCGACGGCCCACTGGATCGCATCGGAGTTACTGCCGGACAGGTCGATCGCGAGGACCAGGATTTCGGCGGTGCCCTTCGGGACGGGACCCCATTCGAGCGGCGGCGAGACGGAGGCGCCGTCGCAGGTGTACTTGACCGGGATCGGCCCGCCGGCCTTGAAGGCCGGGCTCGTGAGCCGGATCTTGCCGAAGACTGGTTCTTTGTTGGCCGATTCGCCGGATTTGGAGGACGTCTTCGCGGCGGGGGGCTTGGTCGATCCGGTCGACGTGCCCGGTGTCGTGGTGCTCCCGGCCGACTTGGAGGACGGGGGCTTGGCCGCGGTGGAGGTGGTCGCGGGAGCCGTGGATGTGGTCGCCGGCGTCGAGGCGGACGAGGCACTGGCGGACTTGGCGGAGCCTTCACCGCAGCCGGCGAGCACGGCGGCCGCCAGCAGCGAGACGACCCCCGCCGATGCATAGTTCCAGACTTTCAAGCGGTTCAGCTTACCTCAGCCGGCAACTCGACCTCGCTGAGCTCGACCTCGCCCATCAGGCGACGGGCCTCGCGCGGGTCGATCAGGGCGGCGCCCAGGCGGGCGATGGACTCGGCGCCGCAGGCCACACCGAAGCGCAGGCATTGGTCGGGAGCGCGCGATTCGTAGCGCGCCGCGAGGTAGCCGGCGAGGAACGCATCGCCTGAACCGCTCTTGGCGACCGGCTCGCGGAGGTCGATGCGGGCGCGCTTGAGTGTGGGACGCCCGTCGATGAGGACCTGGGCGAAGCAACCGTCGGGTAGCGTCATGATCGCCTCGCGGGGCCCGAGCGCGGCGATCTCCCGCACCGCCAGAGAGCGCTCCTCGTCGCCCGCGAACTCGTGCCCGACGAGCTCCTCGGCCTCGAGCTGGTTCGGGGAGACGATGTCCGGTTCGGCACGTACGGCGTGATGCAGGGGCTCGCCGTCGGTGTCGATCACAGTCGTGACCTCCATCCGCGCGAGATCGTGAATCAAGGTGGCATAGATCTCGGGGTCCACACCGCGCGGTAGCGAGCCGGCGAATACGACGATCGCCGCCCCGCGCGCCAGGTACAAGAGCTTGTCGGCGAACAGCTCGACCTCGTGCTCGGACACCGACGGGCCCCGTTCGTTGATCTCGGTCTGCTCGCCGGTGGTCGGGTCCAGCACGGAGGTGTTCGTGCGGGACTCCTCTTTGATGCGCACGAAGTCGTTGAGGATCGCCTCGTCGGTGAGCTGCTCGACGATGTGGGTACCCGTGACCCCGCCCGCGAAGCCGGTCGCGATCACGGGCTGTCCGAGCGCCTTCAGGGTGCGGGCGATATTGACTCCCTTGCCGCCCGCGACCGTGCGCTGCTCGACGGTGCGATGCCTGCGCCCAAGCTTGAAGTTGGGCACCGACAGCGACTTGTCGATCGCCGCGTTGAGCGTGACCGTGATGATCATCGCCGGTCCAGGTTACTACGCCAACTCCCAGGCGATCGCCCGCAGGCGTTCAGCTTCGGCCAACGCCGCCGAAGCCGGCTCGCCGCCGGCGTTTCTGTGGGCGTCGACGATCGAGCGCGACGAGCTTACGAGCCCGCCCGCTCGACCCGGCGCGAACGCGGGCGCGAGCTCCTCGACGCGCCCGCCCTGCGCACCGACTCCCGGCAGCAGGAACGGGGCGTGAGGCATCAGCTCGCGAGCGCGCGCCAGGTGGCCGGGCTCGGTCGCGCCGAGGACCGCGCCGACATCGCTCAGACCCGACGCGCCCAGGCCGTCGGCGCCCAGCCGGTCCACGATCGCAGCGACCCGTTCCCATACGGCGCCGCCGTCCTGGACCGGCAGATCCTCGATGTCGCGCGCGCCCGGGTTAGAGGTGCGCACGAGCACGAGCACACCGGCGCCGGCTGACCGTGCGGCCGCCAGGAACGGTTCGATCGCATCGACGCCCATCAGCGGGTTGACCGTCAACATGTCCGCGCCGAGGCCGGGCAGCTCGCCGAAGGGAGTCTTGCGGCCGCCGATCAGGGCGCCGGCATAAGCATTCGCGGTCACGTCGATGTCACCGCGCTTGCCGTCCGCGATCGCCAGGAGGCCGCGCAGCTTGGCGTACGAGACGACCTGTTCGAGCGCGGACCAGCCGGGCGCCCCGAGTAGCTCGAATCGGGCCAGCTGGGGCTTGACCGCGACGCAAGCCTCGGCCGTCGCGTCGATGACCGCGCGACAGTGGTAGAGGACGGCCCGCGCGGCCCGCGCGGCGGGGCCGCCATCGCCCAACGCCGCCTGCTCGGCGCCGGGCCACAGCGCGTCGGGGTCGGGGTCGAGGCCGAGGACGATTTGGGACTCGCGCTCGGCAACGCGCCGCGCGAGCCTGTCCCCGAAGGAGAGCCCTTCGTTCAGCGTCCCGTCAGCGGCCCTTCACCGCGCTCTTCAGGCCACTGCCCGCCGTGAACCTGGGCACGCGCGAGGCTGCGATCTGGATGCGCTCGCCGGTCCTCGGATTGACTCCCTGGCGGGCGCCGCGCTCTCCTACATGGAACTTGCCGAATCCTGACAGCGCGACCTCGCTGCCCCGGTGCAAAGCGTCCTGGACCGTGTCCAGCACAGCGTCGACCGCGCGCGCGGCGTCGCCCTTGGTCAGGCCGGCACGGTCGGCGACCTGGTCGACCAGCTCGGACTTCGTCACTGCTTCGGCCTCCTCGTTCGGGTGCAAGCCCGCCGCCTGACGGACGGAGAGCGCTGTTCGAGATGACGCTAACAGCGTTCGCGGACGCTCCCACCAGCTCGGCGACCGCGGCATCGGCCAGAATGCTTCTTCATGACGTTCGAACGCGCCGCCTGGATCGTGACCGTGCTGGTCGCCTTGCTGACCGCCTGCCTTCTGCTGCTGGCAGGCTACGTCGGCTACTCCGGCCTATCCGCGGCCGTGGCGGCCGCGGCGGCGATCAACCTGCTGTGAGCGGCACGACTCCACCGGGATGGGCTCTCAGGCGGCCACTGGGCCGCAGGGCGGCGATCGAAGGTCAGCTCGCCGACCCGGCCGTACCGATCTTCAACCACTCGAGCAGTTCCTTGGCGGCTCGGCCGCGGTGGCTGATCTCGTCCTTCTCGACGTCGGTGAGCTCCGCCATCGTGCGGCCGCCGGGCCGATCGTCGGGCAGGAACGCGGGGTCATAGCCGAAGCCTTGGTCCCCACGCGGCTCGGCGGCGAGCGTGCCGGCGCAGCGCCCCTCGAACAGGTGCTCGACGCCGGCGACCGGGTCGACGTAGGCGAGAGCGCAAACGTATTCGAGGGCGCTGCCGGCGGGCGCTTCGCGCAGCAGGAGCGCCAGGTTCTGCTCGTCGGTGGCCTGCTCGCCGGCATAGCGCGCCGAGCGCACCCCCGGGCGCCCGTCGAGCGCGGCGGCTTCGATGCCGGAATCGTCGGCGATGCTCGGCGCCCCCGTCGCCGTGGCGGCCGCGCGGGCCTTGGCGAGCGCGTTCTCGGCGAACGTGAGGCCGTCCTCGGGCGGCAGCTCGACGCCATCGGTCAGCGCCAGGATCTCCAGACCCGGCAGCAGGCGCGCAAACTCTCTGCGCTTGTGCTCGTTGCGGGTGGCCAGAACCAGGGCGCTCACCGGGGCTCGAGACCGCTCTACTGGGCCCCGGCCAGGGTCGCCTCGGCGATCGCCAGGGCCTGCAGCTCGCGCAGCGTCTCGATGCCGTCGGCCGCTAGCGCCAGAAGCTCGTCCAGATGGGCACGCGAGAGCGGGGTGCGCTCGGCGGTGGCCTGAACCTCGACGAGGCCGCCCTCGCCGGTCATCACGACGTTGGCGTCGACCTCGGCATTTGAGTCCTCGCCGTAGTCGAGATCCAGGCGGGGCTGGCCCCCGACGATCCCGCACGAGACGGCCGCGACCGAGCCCGTCAGGGGGCTCTCCTTGAGCCTGTCTTTCCGGCGCAGCTCGGCGCACGCCAAGGCCAGGGCCACGTAGGCGCCGGTGATCGAGGCGCAGCGCGTGCCCCCGTCGGCCTGCAGGACGTCGCAGTCGAGGTAGATGGTCCGTTCGCCGAGCGCCTTGAAGTCGACGACGCCGCGTAGCGATCGGCCGATCAGGCGCTGGATCTCGACGCTGCGCCCGTCGAGGCGTCCCTTGGCGATGTCGCGCTGCTTGCGGTCGCCGGTCGAGGCGGGCAGCATCGCGTACTCGGCCGTCACCCAGCCCTTGCCCTTGCCCATCATCCAGCGGGGGACGGACTCCTGAGCCGAGGCCGTGCAGATCACCCGGGTCTCCCCCACCGAGATCAGGGCCGAGCCCGTGGCGGTGCGCACGAAACCAGACTCGATCGTGGTCGGGCGCAACTCGTCGGATCCGCGGCCGTAGCTGCGCGAGCTCACGCCAAGGCCCCGACGTCCGCGAGCTCGACGTGCTCGACCGCGCCCAAAGGCATCTGCAGAAAGCGCGTGCCGAGCTCTCTGAACGAAGCTACGTCGCCGGTGCACAGGAAGCGGTATTCGCCTTCTCCCTCGATCCTCGGGTTACGCAGGTCGCGAGTACCGAGCGCGTGCTCGACCTGACGCGCTAGCGCCGCCCCGGATGTCACGAGCGCGACCTCGGGTCCAAGCATTCGCTGCAGCATTGGCGCGAGCAGCGGGTAGTGGGTGCAGCCGAGGATGACCGTGTCCACGCCGGCGCGCCGCAAGGGCTCGCAGACCTCGCGTACGGTCGCGACGGCCTGCTCGTCGAACTGCCGGCCGGCCTGGACGATCGAGGCCAGGGTCGGGCATGGCACGGAGTGCAGGGCGACGTGGGGGTCGACGGCCGCAACGGCCCGCTCGTAGGCGCCACTGGCGACCGTCGTCGGCGTCGCGAGCAGGCCGATCCGGCCGCTGCGGGTGGCAGCCACGGCCTGGAGCGCCTCGGGCCTGACGACGCCGAGCACGTCGATGCCGAGCGTCGTCTGACGCATCATGGCGCTCAGGCTGGGCAGCGCCGCCGAGGTCGCCGAGTTGCAGGCCACGACCAATAGCTTGGCGCGCCTGCGCAGCAGCTCCTCGGCGATCTCGATCGCGAAGCGCTCGATCTCCTCAGGAGCACGCTGACCGTATGGAAACCTGGCGGTATCGCCGAGATAGACGAAATCCTCGCGCGGCAGCCGCACCAGCAGCTCGTGCAACACCGTGAGCCCGCCGACTCCGGAGTCGAACACGGCGACCGGCCGGGCGCGCGGATCGGTCGACTCGCGCGTGCGCGAGTCGGGCCCTGCAGGCTCGCTGCTCATAGGGCCATCATCTCAGAGCGCTACCGTCAGCGCGGTGCGCGCGCTGGTTGTCTCGAACATGCTGCCCGACGCGGCCCACCCCGCGCGCGGGCGTTTCGTGCGCGACCAGGTCGACGCGTTGCGCAGGATCGAGGGGATCGAGGTCGATCTGCACGAGATCGAGCCCGGCAAGGCCGGGCTCGTGCGCGGCGCCTGGGAGCTGCGGCGCCGATACGGGCGGACCGAGCTCGACGTCGTGCATGCTCATTACGGCCTGACCGCATGGCCCGCGCTCGCCGTACGCGCGCGCGTACGGGCTCTGACGGTGCATGGAACCGATCTCAGCCATCCGCGCACACGCGAGCTGACCCGCAAAGTGATTCCCAGGATGGATCTCCTCGCCGCCGCGTCGGCCCCGCTGGCCGAGCTACTTCCGGCCGGACGCGAGCGCGCCCAGGTACTGCCCTGCGGCGTCGATCTCGTCCGCTTTCGGCCACTCCCGAGAGCTGAGACGAGGGCCGAGCTCGAGATCGATCTTGCCGAGCCGTTCGTGCTGTTCCCGGCCAGCCCGACCCGTCCTGAGAAGCGCTACGACGAGGCGCTCGCGCTGGCCAGAGACGCAGACGTCGAAGTGCTCGCCCTGGGCGGCGTCGACCCTGAGCTGATGGCCAAGTGGATCAACGCGGCCAACGCGGTCGTCGTGCCTTCCGAACGCGAGGGCTTCGGCTTGGCGGTGCTCGAGGCGCTGGCCTGCGACGTGCCAGTCCTGGCGACACCGGTCGGGGTCCATCCGGAGGCGTTGCGCGGTGTCGAGGGCACCCTGTGCGCACCGTTCGAGCTGAAGGTCTGGCGCGAGGCGCTGGCTCCCCATCTGCTCGATCGAGATCCGCGCGTCCAGGGTCGCGCTCACGCCGAGCCGTACTCCGCCCAGGCGATGGCCGAGCGTGTCGTCGCGGCCTGGCGCGCCGCCCTCGAGCGACCCCGTTGAGACTGGCCCGGCCCCTGCGAGCGCGACCGAAAAGCCGGAGGGACGCAGGGGCCGGCGGCTCCAGCTCGTGTGCTGAGTAGCATTCGCGACGGTGGACGAGTCACCCCGCATCACTTCCGCCTCCGCGGAGTCCACGCACCCTGAGCCCAAAGGCAACGGACAGCGAGCGAGCGCGACCGTGGATGAGGACACGCTGCTGCAGCGCCCGACCGACGCTGCCGCCGAGCCCGCCGAGCCCGCCGAGCCCGCCGAGCCCGCCGAGGCCTCCAACCGGGCTGGAGCAACGCCGGGGCCGGAGACGGGACAGGACGCCCCCGGCGCGGACCGGGTCGCTCCCGAGCCCGGACCGGGGGCAAAGGCAAGCCCTGAGCAGGCCCCGAACGCGGACGGCGGACAGACCGGGACACCGGGGTTCGCAGAGCGCGGGCGCATGCGACGACGCATCCGGTTCCTGCGCAAGGCCAGAGAGCTCGCCTATCGAGATCTCGGCGGCCTGGTGTTCGACCTGCATCGCTTCGGCCAGCGCAACGACCAACTTGTGCTGGCCAAGCTCGACACGATCGGACGGATCGACGGCGAGCTGCGAACGCTCGAAAACGTGCTCGCCGAGCGCCGGCCGGTGACCATCCTGAGGGAGGCCGGAATCGCTGCCTGCCCCCGTTGCGCGGCAATCCACGGCAGCGACGACCGCTTCTGCCCGAACTGCGGCCTGGCCATGGACGTCAACGCCGAGCGTCCCGTCGCGGGCTCGGCGGCCCCGGCGAGCGTCTTCGGCGGACCCCCGGCCACCGGACAGCCATTCGGGGCGCCCCCTGCCCAGGCGCAGACCGCCGTCCCCGGCTCTGTGCCGGCCCCGGCATCGGCCGCCGTCGCGGCTCCGAGCCCGACGTCCAGCCCGGGCGCGACTTCCGCGCCCGCCGCGACTCCGGCGGGCTCTCAAGCCCAGGCGCCGGCGGACGCGCCAGCAGGCGGCAACCCTTCGGGCGGTAGCCCAGCGACGCCACCTGCCCCGAGCACCCTGCCGCCAGCTGGCCCTGCCCCTGGCGTCGGGGACGGCGGCCCGGGCCCAGCTGAGGATCGGGTGTCCGGGGCCGACCAGCCGACCGAGATCATCAGGCCACCACAACGAGGAACATGAGCGCGGCGGCGGACGCCTCGCCGGCGGGAGCAGCGGTCGGTCAAACGTCGGGCACCTCGCCGGCGGGACCAGCGGTCGGTCAGACACCGGGCACCTCGCCAGCCGGGCCGGCGGTCGGTCAGACGCCGATGCCGGTCGACGCGGCCTGCCCGCTGTGCGGCGCGCCTCTAGATCCGGCGCAGGAGTGGTGTCTGAGTTGCGGTGCCGCCGCGCGCACGCGACTGGCGGCCCCGACGAATTGGAAGGCGCCGCTCGTGGCGATCGGCGTCGTGGCGGCGCTCTCTCTGGGCGTGCTCGCAGCCTCGATCGTCAAGCTGAGCGGTGGCTCGGGCACGGCCAAGGCGCCAACGCCGGTGACAACGACGATAACCGCGAGCACTCCGGTCACGCCGGCCACGATCCCGACCACCGGCGCCGCAACGGGCGCGACCGGGGCGACGGGGGCGACGGGCCCCAGCGGGATCACGGGCCCGGGAGGCGCCGTCGCGCCGGTCGGCGGCGCATCCGGGCCGGGCACTCCGACGACGCTGGCGCCGAACTCCAACTCGACTGGCGCTGCGCAAACGCCGGGGGCCAGCTCGACTACGAACACGCGGACGATCACGAACCGGACCGCCGCCGAGGAAGCGCTGCGCAAAGCAGGCTTTCTGCCGCGCACGAAAAAATAAGCCGCCACGACGCTCGCCCGGGGGCGAACATTCGGCCTGAGCAGGGCCCGATCGACAGACATTCGCCGAAGCGACGTCGGACCTAAGATGCCATCCAAGACCCAGCCGAACGGCACCAGACGAAGCGCGCCCGCAGCAAGCGACTCCGACGCGACGCTCCTGAAAGCCGACCTGGCGGTCGTCGGGGCCGGCGCCGCCGGCCTGTATGCGGCGCTGTGCGCGGCCAGAGAGGGAGCGAGTGTCGTGCTCGTGTCGGCCACACCGCTGGCCCAGACGGCCAGCTACTGGGCTCAGGGAGGGTTGGCGGCCGCGTTGGCGGCCGACGACAGTCCAGAGCTGCATCGCGCCGACACCGAACGGGCCGGCCGCGACTTGGTCAGGCCCTCGGCCGCCGAGATACTCGTCAGGGAAGCGCCGGAGTGCGTAGCGGACCTGCAGGCGCTCGGCGTGCGCTTCGACGCCGATCGCTTCGGGCGATTGGCGTTGGGTTTGGAGGGCGGACACTCGATCCGACGGATCGTCCATGCCGGCGGCTCGGCCACGGGACGGCGCCTGGTCAGGCAGCTGTCGGCGCTGGTGGCGGCCGACCCCAAGATAACGGTCTTGGAGGGGACGCGCGCCCGGGCGCTGTGGCGCGAAGGGCGCGGTGGCGAGGGAAGTGGCGAGGTCGGCGGGCATGAAGGCAGCCAAGACGCCGGGACACGGGCTCGATTCCCGGAGGACGGCCGCTGTAGGGGACTGGCCTGCGAGGACGGCCACGTGGTCTGGGCCAGGGCTGTCGTCCTGGCGACAGGCGGCGCCGCTGCGCTGTGGGCGAGGACGACCAACCCGCCGGGTTCGCAGGGGGTCGGACTGCTGCTCGGACATGCGGTGGGTGCGAGGCTGGCGGACCTGGAGATGTTGCAGTTCCATCCGACCGCGGTGATCGGCGTGGCCGGGCGCGAAGGGTTCCTGGTCACCGAGGCGATCAGGGGCGAGGGGGCGACGCTGCACGACCTGGACACCGGAGACAGGTTCGTTGACGAGCTGGCGCCCAGGGATGAAGTGTCGAGGGCGATTCAGGCCCACCTGCGGGAGACGGGCGCGAGCGCGGTCGGACTGGACATGAGGGGCGTCGACGAGGCCCACTTCCCGAACGTGGTCGCGGCGCTGCGGGAGGCGGGCCTCGATCCGGCACGGGACCTGGTTCCGGTGGCGCCGGCCGCGCATTACGCGATGGGCGGGATCGCGGTCGACCTGAACGCCTGCTCGAGCGTGCCCGGTCTGTATGTGGTCGGGGAGTCCTCGTGCACGGGTCTGCACGGCGCGAACAGGCTGGCTTCGAACTCGCTCAGCGAGTGCTTCGTGTTCGCGCGCCGGGCGGTCGGCGAGGCGTTGAGCGAGCCGGCTCCGGCCGAACCCACGGCTGGCGAGCAGCGGGCGCTGCGCGCCTTGGAGGCGCCGACGGCGGCGAGCCCTGAGACGAAGGCGGCGCTGTGGCGCGACGCCGGCATCGAGCGCACCGCCGAGGGCCTCGGTCGGCTGCTGGACGACCCCTATCCCCTGGTCAGGCTGATCGCCCGGTGCGCGCTGGCCCGGAAGGAGAGCAGGGGAGCGCATCTGCGCCTGGACTTCCCGGACCTCGATCCGGCGCTCGACCATCGCCACGCGGTCGTCGACGAAGAGGACGATCTTGTGTGGGAGACCTGGGCTTAGCGGCCGCGACCGACGTCTCCCCGGATCGGCCAGGAGGCTCGCTGAGCGCACTCCCAAAACCGGAGGCGCTGCGTGCGCGTGCCCGCACCCGCACACACGCGCGCACGCGACACCGCACGCGGCACGCATCACGCACACACGAGCACCGCGTTTTTGGAGATCCCGGCAAAGTCCATGCGGCGCCCAGGTCGGTGCCCGAAAAAGGTGGTGGCGCAAGACCGCATCTTTTTTGGTAGCCGACTGTTATGGGGTTTGGGAAACAGGAGGCAGGCGGAAGTCGATGGATCTGGCGGGTGTGCATCAAAGCCAAGAATCGACGTCAGGAGAGGGTCAGATACGCCATGTACCAGTTCAGCAGGGCCATATACAGGGAGCTAGCGCCCCACATCCTGCAACCCCAGCACGCGACGAACGCGACGGCCAGCCACGAGCGGGTCTTGCACGCGTGCGAGGCGGTCGTCGAGCGGATGGCGACCGATCGCCATTACTTTGCTTATCCGGCAAGAACGTTGTACTGCGACATCAGGACTTACTTCGCGATGAGCGACCAAGGCTACGTGCGCAGGGTCGTCAACCGGTACATCGCCTATGCCCAGCGCTACCTGGCCGAGAACCCGGTCGCGGCGTATACGGCGGTCAGCGGCCAGCTGCCGCGGTGCCGGGCGACGACGCGCAAGGGTTCGGCGTGCCAGCGTGTGCCGCTGCCCCACAACGGCTACTGCCCGTCGCACCAGCACCTGGCCGAGACCGAGGATCGCGAGCTGGCCGCAGCCTGACTTGGAGGGGCCGACGGAGGGCTTCTCGGGGTCGTTACGTGCGGGCGGGCGCGCCCTGGCCCGGGACCGGACAGGCTCGGATACGGGCACGGCGAGACCTGTGCGGCATAGGCTAAGGGAGTGCTACTCGGAGTAGACGTCGGCGGAACGTTCACCGACGCGGTGCTGGTCACCGGGGACGGCGTTGTGCATACGGCCAAGGTCCCGACCACGCCGGAAGACCAGGCCGAGGGCGTGATGCGGGCGGTGCGCGAGGCGCTCGCCCGAGCCGGAGCCGGAGCCGGACCACGAGACGTAAAGGCGTTCGCACACGGGATGACCGTCGCCACGAACGCGCTCCTGGAGGGCAAGACGGCGAGGACCGCTTTGATCGCGACCGACGGGTTCACCGACGTGATCGAGCTGGGCCGCCAAGCCAGACCGCATCTGTATCGGCTGTGCGAGGCTCCACCGCCGCCGCTTGCACCCCGCGAGCGGCGCTTCGGCGCGCCCGAGCGCCGCGGCCCGAACGGGCCCTTGATCGAGCTCGAACCGGAGCTGGCGAGAGAGCTCGTCGAGGAGGTCGCCGAGTCTGAGCCGGAAGCCGTGGCGATAGCCCTTCTGCACTCCTACGCTTACCCTGGCCACGAGCGCATGTTGGCCGGCCTGCTGGCCGACAGACTGGGTCCGAAGGTCCACGTGACCAGCTCCAGCGAGCTGGTCGGGACCTTCAGGGAGTACGAGCGCACGGCCACGACCGTGCTCGACGCGGCGCTCAGTCCCCTGCTCGGCGTCTATCTGAGGCGCCTGGCCCGAGAGTGCGAGGCCGAAGACATGGCCGAACCCGAGATCATGCAATCTTCGGGCGGCTTGGCCACGATCGAGCTGGCCTGCGCCCACGCCGCGCTGACGGTCCTCTCGGGCCCGGCCGGCGGCGTCGGCGGGGCGCTGCTGCTGGCGGAGCTGGCCGGCGAGCGCGACGTGGTCTGCCTGGACATGGGTGGCACCTCCTGCGACGTCTGCCTGATCTCGGGCGGCCAGGTGGCCGAGACGGTCCAGCGCACCGTCGCCGGGCGCCCGGTGGCGCTGCCCGCCCTCGATATCCACACGGTCGGCGCCGGCGGCGGCTCGATCGCCTGGCGCGACGGGGGCGGGGCGCTGAGGGTCGGACCGGAGTCCGCGGGAGCCGAGCCCGGACCGGCCTGCTACGGGCGCGGCGGCGAGCGCCCGACGGTCACCGACGCAGACCTGCTTTTGGGACGCCTACCCGAAGACGCGTCCCTGGCGGGGGGCCTGCAGCTGGACCTAGCCGCCGCCGAGCGCGCGGTGGCTGGGCTCGCGGCGGAGCTGGGCCTGGGAGTCCGGGAGTGCGCCGCCGGGATCGTGCGAGTCGCAGAGGCCGAGATGGCCAGGGCGCTGCGGGTGATGACCGTCGAGCGCGGGATCGACCCGCGCGGCCTGGCCCTGATGTGCTTCGGCGGCGCCGGACCGTTGCACGCGTGCGCGTTGGCCGAGGATTTGGGGATCGAGACGGTGCTGTGCCCCGAGACCTCGGGTGTCCTGTGCGCGCTCGGCCTGGCCGCCGCGGCACCGCGGCGGGACGCCTCGCGCACGGTGATGCTGCGCGGCGCGGCCTTCTCAAAGGCGGCCGTCGCGGGTGTGCGCCGGGAACTGCTGGCCCGGGCGGGCGCTGGCCGGGAGAGGATGGTCTACGAAATGCGCTACCGCGGCCAGTCCCACGAGCTGGCGGTCGAGTCGACCGCGACCGAGCCCGACGAGCTGCGCCGAGCGTTCGCCGAAGCCCACGACCGGCGCTACGGCTACCGCGACGAGGCCAGCGAAGTCGAGCTGGTCACGGTCCGAGCATCGGTCTGGGGTCCGGCGCCCGAGCTGCGACTGGGCGCCAGCCCGACCGGTCCTAGCCGCGGCCGGGGCGCCACGGCCAACGACCCCGAAGGGCCGGTCCAGGAGCCGGCCGAGAGACCGACCGAGGGCTCGATCGAGGGACCGGCCGTGCGTGCGCTGCCGGGCGCGACGCTGTATGTGCCGCCGGGATGGACCGGCCGGCGGGACCCGTGGGGCACCATCCGGCTGGAGCGCCCGTCGTGAGGAGCGATCGACCGGACGGCCGGGGTCTGGACCCCATCGAGTTGCAGGTCCTCACGGGGTCCTTGAAGGCTGCCTGCGAGGAGATGGGCGCGGTCCTGATCGGCTCGGCGCGCTCAGCCAACATCAAGGAGCGCAGGGATGCCTCGACCGCCCTGTTCGACGCGAACGGCGAGATGGTGATGCAGGCCGAGCACATTCCCGTGCACCTGGGGTCGATGCCGGCGGCGGTCAAGGCCGTGCTCGGCGAGGACCACTCCGCGGGCGATTCCTGGGTCCTGAACGACCCGTTCGCGGGCGGGACCCACCTGCCCGACATCACCGTGATCACCCCGGTCCTGTACGCCGGCGAATTGCTCGGCTTCGCCGCCGGCAGGGCCCACCACGCCGATGTCGGCGGGCGCGTCCCGGGCTCGATGCCGGCCGACAGCAGGACGCTCGAGGAAGAGGGCATCGTGATCGCGCCGACCCGCCTCTCGGACTCGACGCTGCACCGGCTGGCCTTGCGGATGCGCCAGCCCGAGGAGCGCGCCGCCGACCTGAGGGCGCAGCTGGCGGCCAACCGCATGGGCGCCAGGCGCCTGGTCGAGCTGGCCGACCGCATCGGACCGCCACGACTACGGGAAGCGTTTGCCGCGGTCCTCGACTACGCCGAGCGGCGTGCCCGGGCCTCTATCTCAGAGCTCCTTGATGGCGAGCGCCACGCCGACGACTTTCTCGAGGGGCCCGGGTCGGCCCAAGATGATATCCGTCTGAGCCTTCAGGCCACGGTCATCGGCGACCGCTTGATCCTCGACTTCGGCGGCTCCGCGCCCCAGCAGGCCAGCAACCTGAACTGCCCGCTGGCGGTCACGACGTCGGCCTGCCTGTTCGCGGTCAGGGTCCTGACCGACCCCGACATCCCGCCGTCCGCCGGCGCTTACCGACCGATCGAGATCGTCGTGCCCGAGGCCTCGATTCTCAATGCCCAGCCCGTCGGAGACCATCGGCCGGCGGTCGCGGCCGGAAACGTCGAGACCAGCTCGAGGGTCGCGGACCTGGTGCTCGCCGCATTCGGCAGGGCCCAGGGCCAGGGCACGATGAACAACCTGACCTTGGGCGCCGACACGTTCTCCTATTACGAGACGACCGGCGGCGGCCAGGGCGCGTGCCCCGACGCCGATGGCCCGAGCGGAGTGCATGTGGCGATGAGCAACACCATGAACACGCCCGTCGAGGCCTTGGAGCAGGAGTTTCCGGTCCGCGTACTGCGCTACGGTCTGCGCCGCGGCTCAGGCGGCCCGGGTGCCCGTCGCGGGGGCGACGGGGTGGTGCGCGAAATCGAAGCCCTCCAGGAGATGACCTACTCGCTGATCGCCGACAGGCGCCGCCACGGACCCCGGGGCGCCGCCGGCGGCGGCGACGGCCTGCCCGGCCGCGACCGGCTCGACGGCGAGCCGATCGACTCCAAGTCGACGGGCTTCTTGGAGCCGAAGGCCAGGCTGCGCATCGAAACCCCCGGCGGCGGCGGCCACGGGCCCGCGCCAAGCTAGTCCAAGCACAGACGGCAAGGTGCGGTCCCAACCACCGACGCCGCCCTAAAGAGCCAAAAAAGCAGCCGATTTCCAGGGGATTTGGGATTTTCGCCGGGATTTCGTATCTTGTAGGGAGCGATCGCCCTGTTTAGAGCAGATGTCAAACGGGGCAGACTCTCAGAAGCCTTACTCCAGACCCACGGTTCCAGACTGATGCCAATTGCTTTCAAAGAATGGGCTGTCACCGTCCGCGCCCTAGCGGAAGGCGAGCAGCTGCTTACGTTTCGCAAGGGCGTTCTACGCGAGCCCGGCAAGCCGTTCCGACTCGCACACGAGCGTTTCTTCTTGTATCCGACCTTCGACAATCAGACCGGCGACCTCGTGCGCGAATCGCATCGGCCAGAGTTGCGTCGCGCGCTGGAGGAGGGCGTCTGGAGCGACGGCGAACCGCCGGTCCACGCCTTCAGTTCGGGCGTTCCGATCCAGCAGCCCGATCGCGTGCGGATCAGGGCTTGGGCCGAGATCGCCGGACACTTCACGATCACCGATCCTCGCTGTGTAGACGCGCTCTCGCCGTTCTACGTCTGGACGCCAAGCTATGCCGAACGGCGCCTCGGCTGGCGTCGCCAGCAGCCCCTGCACGTGCTCTTGCTGCGCACCTATCGCATCCCGAGGCCCGTGACGGTCAAGGTCAAGGACGAGTACTCCGCCTCCCAGAACTGGGTCGAGCTGCAGCGCGAACTTCCCTTCGAGGGCACGCCGGTGCTCTCGGATGCCGAGTTCGAGCGTGCATCCGAAGAGATCGAAGCGATCGCCAGCAGCGCCGGCCAGCCCGCACTCGTCTGAGACACGGCGGGGCGCGCCCTCAGACGCACCCCGCCGAATCGCTTGGACCCAAGCCTGTCCTTTGGGCTCGACTCCTGCCTCCGGTCGCTACTCGGTCACTTCGTACTGCGGGTCTTCCTTGACGATCAGGCCTTTGACTTTGACGTTCGATAGCGTCAGTTCGCCGGCCATCCCAGTCAGGTCGCTTTCGACTTGCACGGCGGCTTTGGAGCCTTCGATATGGCCGCCGGTCACCTGCACGTCGGGCGCATATGAGTTGTCTTCTTCCCAGTATGAGTTGACGTCGATCCCGACGAGCGCACCGGTCAGCTTGTCGTTGTCGAGCGTGGCATTGCCCTGGTTGATCTGAACCGACGCGTATCCGCCGGTCACCTTGTCTTCCGTGAGCGTCAGCTCGGGCGTCAACGGGCGCGTCGGGCTCGCCGAGACGTACTCGACGCCGATGTTGTTGTTGCTCAGCTTCGAGTTCGACACGCTGGAGGACGATCCCGCCTGGTAGAAAAGCACGCCCGCGCCATCTTCCTCCCACTGTGAGGCCGATTCGTAGCCGCACGTGCCGACGATGTTGCATTCGTCGCCCGAGATCGTCACTTTGCTGATCGTGGCCACCGCGCCCCTGCTGACCTGGATGCCGTTCTGGCCCTGGTTCGACGGACCGGCGCCGGTGATGGTCGTCTTGGTGACGGTCGCGGTCGAACCGGGGCCGTCGATGGTCATGCCGTTCTTCTGGTAGTTCTCGATCGTGTCCTTGCCCAGAGTGGCGTGCCCGACCTGGCTACCGGCGTTGGATCCGACCTGGATACCGACACCGCCCTGGCAGCCGTTGATCGGGTAGGCGCCCGCGCCGTCGAGCGTGACCTTGGTGGCTTCCAGCGTCGCGCCGCCGCCGACAACGACCCCGTAAAGGGAATCGTCGCATGTGCCGGCAGGCCACTTGGCTTCGAGGGTCAGATGCTCGAGCGTCACCTTGCCGGTCGTGCAGATCGAGACCAGATCCTGGTCTGGGCCAGCTCCGTACGGTTCTCTGGCCACATTGCGTTCCAGATCGCAGGTCGTTTCGGATTTCGTCGGTGCAGCCGGCAGCACGATCTTGGCGCCCGATTTGCCGACGAGCGTGACCGCCTTTTCGATCTGCAGCTGTTCGGCGTAGCTTCCACCGCACAGATCGATGGTGTCGCCCGTCGTCGCCCCGTTGATCGCCGTCTGCACGGAGGTGTACTCCGGGTGTGCGCAACTGGTGCCCGGCGCCGAGGCCGTCGGCCCCACGAACAGGACGGCCGCGTTCGCGGCAGCCGGCGCCCCGGCAAGCATCGAGAGCGCGGCTACGGCGCTCAGCGCCGCATTTCTGGTTGATCTGAACATGTAAGTAGCTCCTTGCTATATGGACAAGGGATCGCTCCCTCGCATTTCAGGCGGGCGACACCCGTCGCGGCAGGGGCGACCACAGCGGGTCTGTCCTTCGGAGTCCACGAATCATGTCGATCTCCACCTCCTAGCCACGCCCTTGGGCTGGACAGCCCGCGAGCACCACCGCCTCCGGCGAACCCCTGGAGGGCCCGCTCTCAAGCAAGAGCCGTCTGCGATGGCTTCTCTAAGCCTCGTTGCTCGCCCGGCATTCGCCGGGCCGCAGCTCTCGTCTCATCCCGAGGCTACCAGGATGCCCGCTAGCCCGGCTGCCGCCCATCCAACGCCTGCCTGGCCGCTTCGGCGCCCGACTCGGGTACGAGCACATCGCGCGGGCCGCCCGCCAGGAAGTCGGGCACGTCGAAACCGGGAGCCCGCCTGACCATGCTCGGGATGCCCTCCTCCAGCAACAGACCCTGGATCAGCTCGGCCTCCGGCAGGCTGCCGGCATAGGCGACCTTGACGAGGTCGCCTTCGCTGTACTGGGGCTTGATCTTGCGGGCGTATTCGCGCCTGGGATCGACCTCCTCGCCCTCTCTCTCGGCAGCGCCCGGATGGACCAAGGGCATCCCGCACTCGCCACAGAAGCGCTCGCTCGGCGCGTGCTCGCGCTCACACGCCGGGCACACGAGGCGATCCTGGTCGGGTTCCCGGTCCATCACCGCACCTCGAGCCCGACCTCCCGGACCTGGCCAGCCTCGATCAGATAGCAGCGAACCTCGGGCTCCTCGCCGGCCAGGCCCACGATCACCCACTCCAAGCCCGGCCAGTTGGCGGCGAAGTTTATGTCGGTCTGGGACGGGTACGGCTCGGTGTGGGTATGCGAGTGGTAGATCGCGCCCAGCTCCCAACCCGCGTCCTCGAACTCATCGATCGCGCGCTGCGCTTCGGGTCCGTGTATCTCGAAGCGCTTGCGCGAGGCATACATGTTCCTTGCGCGACGCACCGCCACGGCGACGGACTCGTCTCCCCCGTCCACGCCGGACTGGGACACACCGGCCACGAAGGAGCCGGTTCCATTCTCCCCCTCCTCCCCGGCCTCGGACGGACCGGCACGAGGCGGCGCATAGGCGATCAGGCCGCAGCACTCGGCGTCGTACTCGGCGCGCGCATGGGCGATCAGCTCTTCGAGCAGGGCTTTGGAGACGATCACGGCGAGCGGCGGTCGCGGCCTACCACCAGACGGTGGCGTCCAGGTTCTCGACCTCGTCGACCGGCAGGGTGTAGATGCCGCTCGACAGGTACTTCCAGCCGTCGTCGGCGACCACGAAGACGACGTTGCCCTCGTCCAGCTCGCCCGCGATTCGAACCGCGATCGAGGCGATCGCACCGGATGAGACGCCCGCGAAGATGCCCTCCTCATCGAGCAGCTTGCGCGTCCAGATGATCGCGTCGCGATTGGTTACGAAGATCTTGCGGTCGAGCAGCGAGATGTCGATGATCGGCGGTATGAAGCCGTCGTCCAGCGAGCGCAGGCCCTGGACGGGCTCGCCCTGCATCGGCTCGGCGGCGACGATCTTGACCGCGTCGCCGAACGTCTCCTTCAGGCGCCTGCCATTGCCCATCAGCGTGCCGCCCGTGCCGAGACCCGCGACGAACGCCGAGACCTCGTCCAGCTCTTCCAGGATCTCCAGGGCGGTGCCGTTGTAGTGGGCGTTCGGGTTGGCTTGGTTTCCGTACTGGTAGGGCATGTATACGGACGGGTCGGCCTCGGCCATCGCCAGAGCCTTTTCGACGGCGCCGTTGGAGCCGAGCGAGCCCTCCGAGTAGACGATCTCGGCGCCGTACATCTTCAAGAGCTGGGTGCGCTCGGGGGTCACGTTCTCTGGCATGACGACCTTCAGCTTGTAGCCCCTGCGCCGGGCGATCATCGCCAGAGAGATGCCCGTGTTGCCGGAGGTCGGCTCGAGGATCGTCTGGCCCGGCGCGAGCAGACCCCGCTCCTCCCCGTCCTCGATCAGCGCCTTGGCGACCCTGTCCTTGACCGAGCCGGTCGGATTCCTGCACTCGAGCTTCGCCCAGATCCTGACACCAGGCTTGGGCGACAGGCGCGGCAGCTCGACCAACGGCGTGTTGCCGATCGACTGCACCAAGTCGCCGTAGCGCCCCCCACAGGGCTTGTTCTCGAGCGGCTCGACGGCCATTACTTCACGGAATATAGCGAGGACCCGAGGACTCGTCGCGGGGACCGACACGCTCGCAGGACCGCCGTGCCGACCCGGTGGCGCGAACACAGCTACCGCGCCAACGACTAGGATGTTCGCCAGAGGGATGCAGATGGGATCGGGACCGGACTACGACTACGACTGGCTGATCATCGGCTCGGGCTTCGGCGGCAGCGTCTCGGCGCTGAGGCTGTCCGAAAAGGGCCACTCGGTCGGTGTTCTGGAGTGTGGCCGGCGCTTCGCCGACCACGAGCTGCCGAGCTCGACCGCGGACGTGAGGCGCTACTCGTGGAACCCGTTTCTGGGGATGAAGGGCATCTTCAGGCTGACGATCTTCAAAGATGTGTCCGTCGTCTCCGGCTGTGGGGTCGGCGGCGGCAGCCTCGGCTATGCGAACACGCTGTACGTGCCGCCGAAGGCGTTCTTCGAAGACAGGCAGTGGGCGGAGATCGAAGACTGGGAGTCGGCGCTCGCGCCCCACTACGCCGAAGCGCAGCGGATGCTGGGGGTCGTACAGAACCCTTACGAGGATCCGGCCGACCAGCTGTTGAAGGAGCTGGGCGAGGAGCTTGGCGTAGGCGACACCTACCAGAAGACCCCCGTAGGCGTTTACTTCGGCGAGCCGGGCGTGACCGTGCCAGACCCGTTCTTCGGAGGCGAGGGGCCGGATCGGACCGGCTGCCGGCGTTGCGGGCGCTGCATGGTCGGCTGCCCGCACGGCTCGAAGAACACGCTCGTCAAGAACTACCTGTACCTCGCCGAGAAGCGCGGCGCCAGGGTGATGCCCGAACGCACCGTGATCGATGTCCGGCCGATCGGCGCCGGCACCGGCGAGGAGGGCTATGAGGTCGAATCGGTGCGCTCCGGCGCCTGGCTGCGCAAGGACCGCCGCGTGCAGCGCGCCCGCGGCGTGGTCGTCGCGGCGGGGCCGCTCGGCACCAACCGGCTGCTGCAGCGCTGCCGCCTGAACGGCTCGCTGCCTCGGATCTCGACACGTCTGGGCGAGCTTGTGAGGACCAACAGCGAGTCGATCCTGACCGTGACCGTGCCCGAGGACTATCCCGACGATTTGATCGAGCGCGTCGCGATCACCTCCTCGATCTACCCCGACCCGAACACCCACATCGAGACCGTCACCTATGGCGCCGCCGGCGACTCGATGCACCGCTTCTACACCCTGCTGGTCGGCGACGGCACGAAGGTGACGCGGCCGCTGAAGCTGCTGAGCCAGATCGCGCTGCACCCCAAGCGCTTCTTGAAGGTTCTGTTTCCGAAACACTGGTCGAGGCGCACGATCATCATCCTGGTGATGCAGACCTTGGACAACGCGATCGCCCTGCGCCCCCGCAAAGGTCCGTTCGGCTCGCTGCGGCTGACGACCGAACAGGACCCCGAGAAACCGAACCCCACGTTCATACCGGTCGCCAACCAGGCGGCCGAATGGTTCGCCAAGCGCACGGGTGGGATCGCTCAGAGCTCGACCACAGAGGCCCTCTTCAACATCCCCACGACCGCCCACATCCTCGGCGGCGCGGTCATCGGCCAGGACCCTTCGCGCGGCGTGATCGACGCCAAGCAGCGCGTCTTCGGCTACGAGAATCTGCTCGTCTGCGACGGCTCGGCGATCCCAGCCAACGTCGGTGTCAACCCGTCCCTGACGATCACCGCCCTGGCCGAGCACGCCATGAGCCACATCCCGGCCGCCGGCCTGCCCGGCGAGCCCAGCTCGCCCGAGACGATCACGGCGGCGTAGGACCAGAGACGGCCGGAGGCTTGGTCCCAGAGACGACGACGGCGTCTCCACCGGGACGAGCAGTTCAGCACCCGATCGCCGCCGACCCGCAGGCGCGCGACCGTGCGCCACCAGTCCGTCGGCGTCAGGCGCGGCGGAATCGACCGGTGTCCCGTTCGCGCGAGCCGGTCGGGGAAAGAGGCAGAGGACATTGGCGCCGCCTCGAAGCGCCATCCCACCCATGCTGTTGGCATTTCACAACACTTCCTGGTAGCCTTGCGCCGAAGACATCCGAAGAAGCCGGTCGAGACGGCGCTCAGACGAGCTGAAGCCAGTGGATTCAGGGTGGACGCGCGAAGAGGCCATTGGGGCGTTCTCTATTGCCCCGGGAACAGGACAGGAAAGTGCTCCCCCTCCTCGGTCAACGGCTCGCCCCGAAGCGCCGACAACGAGGCCAAAAGAATCGATCATCTGGTTGCCCGATGCCCACACAAGAGGTCATGACGAACCACACGTTCACCGTTCGGTTTCTCGCCGCGAGCACCAGCCTGGAGGACCTCTCGATCCATCTGTACGAGCGAATCGACGACGCGTCGTTGAGAGGCCCGGACGACGACGGCTCGTTCGCGCTCGAATTCGACCGCCAGGCTCCGAGCCTGCCCGACGCCCTGGCGACGGCGCTACGAGAGCTTTTGGAGGCCCTGCCCGATGCGACGGTACTTCGCGTCGACGAGCACGACCTGGCCACCATGGCGGACATCGCCAGGCGTGCCGGTCGCACGCCCGAGAGCGTCAGGCTGTTGGTAAACGGCAAGCGCGGCCCGGGCGGTTTCCCCCCCGCTGCGGGTCGGCTGAACGGGCGCACCAGAATATGGCGCTGGGTCGACGTGGCGGTGTGGTTCGAGGAACGTCTCGGCAAGCCTTTGCCAGACATGGCCGACAGCGCGTTCGTGCAGGCGTTCAACGACGCCCTGGAGATACGTAGGCTCTCGGATCGGCTCGGCGAGCGTCAGCGGCAGGCGATCGCCGGCGCGCTGCCCGACGCCCTACTCGCCGCCTGACCTGACTCTCCGCTCCGCCCACCCGCAACGGCAGAGCGTGTTTCAGCGGCCTCGTCTGACTACCTGACACCCGCCGGCCATCGCCGGCAGGATGACCAAGGTGTCGGACTCGGATACGGCCGTGTCCAAGCCTCCGAGAACCCGGACGTCCTCGTCGTTGAGATAGACGTTGACGTAGCGGTTGAGCTCACCGTCGGCCGCGAACAGCTGGTCGGCGGTCGCCGGGTAGCTCGCGGCCAAATCACGCAGGACATCGCCGACGTTGGCGCCTGAGGCGCTGATGAGGCGCTCACCGCCGACAGACGCGCGCAGGACGGGTGGAATCTTGATCGTGGCCATGACTTTGCGGCAGATTAGCGGGCTGGCGATCGAATTGGTGCTGTGCGTGCTGGCGAACCGCTAGCCGGCGGCGGCGCAGAAGGCCTCGTAGTCGGGGAACACTCCAAGCTCCTCGTCGGCGATCTCGTCCGGAGCGCGCGAGCAGATCGGGCAGTCGGGGTCGCGGTGGACGCGGACCTCCGTGAGGGTGGCCGCCAGGGCGTCATACAGCAAGAGGCGCCCGATCGCGGGGTCTCCGATGTCGAGGATCAGCTTGACGACCTCGGTCGCTTGCAGCAGACCCATCGTGCCGGGCAGCACTCCGAGCACGCCGTTGGCCCCGCAGGAGGGCGCCAGCTCGGCTGGCGGTGGCTCGCGGAAGAGGCAGCGGTAGCAGGGACCCTCGTAGGGCTTGAAGACCGACAGCTGGCCGTCGAAGCCGAGGATCGACGCGGAGACGACGGGGATCTGCAGGCGCACGGAGGCGTCGTTCAAGAGGTAGCGGGTCGGGAAGTTGTCGACGCCGTCGACCACGACGTCGTAGCCGGAGATGATCTCGATGATGTTTGAGGCGTCGATCCGGGTCTGGTACTTGACGACCTCGATGTCCGGGTTGAGCGCGTGGATCGACTCCTCGGCGGAGTCGACCTTGGGGATGCCGACGCGCTGGGTCGAGTGGATGACCTGGCGCTGCAGGTTCGACAGGTCGACGACGTCGTCGTCGACGATGCCGATCGTGCCGACGCCGGCGGCCGCCAGATAGAGCGCGGTCGGCGAGCCCAGGCCGCCGGCCCCGAGCAACAGAACCTTGGCGTCGAGCAGCTTCTGCTGGCCCTCGGCGCCGATCTCCGGGATCAGGAGATGGCGCGAGTAGCGGTCACGCTGCTCGTGGCTGAGCGTGCGCGGGACGACGACCTCATAGCCGCGGTCCTTCCACAGGGTGATGCCGCCGGTCATCGAAGAGACGTTGGTGTAGCCGAGATCTCCGGTCAGGGTGCGGGCGGCGTAGGCCGAGCGGTTGCCGGACTGGCAGTAGAGCACGATCTGGGCGTCACGATCGGGGACGATCCCCTCGATCCGGGTCTCGAGATAGCTCCTGGGCACGTGCTTTGCACCCGGCAGATGACCGGCGCCGAACTCGTCGGCCTCGCGTACGTCCACGATCGCGACGCCCTCGTCGATCAGCTCGCGCACCTTCGCTGGATCGATCTCTTCGATCTGAGACTTGACTCGGCGGAGCAGCTCCGCGCCTGACACGCTCATCGTGATACTCCTAAATCATGGTCGGGTTTAGGTGCTTCACAAAGTGTAGCGCTTCGGGCGCACTGCGCCAAGCCCTGGCCATAGGCTGACTCTCGCGATGACCGACCGGACCCGAATCGCCTTGCTCGCTGCCGTGACGGCGCTCGTGGCGGCGCTGGCCATCGTGGTGATCGTCGCGGGACCGTCCGGCACCGGCTCGGGGCCGGGCTCTCCGAAGGGGACGTCGGAGGTGGGTTTCGACGGCGCGGCGCTGCCGCCGAGCGTAAAGGCCAAGCCCTTCAAGCTCACGGCTTTGGCGTCTCCGTCGGGCGAGGCATCGATCGGCGGCGGTGGTGGCGGCGGCGGCGGCGGCGGCGGCGGCGGCGGCGGATTGGCCAGCGGATCCGCGGGCGGGTCCCGTGGTGGCAAGATCTCGTTGGGGCAGTTCGCGGGCAAGGTGGTGGTGATGGCGTTCTTGTACCCCGGCTGTGGCCACACATGCACACTGATCGCCGACCAGATCAGGGGCGCCCTGGACGAACTCGGCCGGGAGCCGGCCGTGGTGATCGTGGATGCAAGCCAAACAGACGGCCCGCACGCGCGCGCACGCGCACGCGCACTCGTGAACCGCATTTTTGAAGAGACAGGCCTCGCCGGCCGGGCCTACTACCTGACCGGCTCGCAGCGCCAGCTGAAAGCGGTCTGGCGCGCCTACGGCATCGTCCCCGCGAGCGCCGGCAAAGCCAAGTTCGACGAATACGCCCAAGTGCTCCTGATCGACGGCAAAGGCTACGAGCGGGTCCTGTTCGGCGCCGAAGACCTGACAGGCGAAGGCTTGGCCCACGACATCGGGCGGCTGCAAGCAGAAGCCTGAGGCCCGTCCCACTTCCCATCGGGCGCCCGGTGTGTGCTGACCTGGGCACGGGCCAGAAGAGGCGCAGCGCCACGGGCACGGCCCATGACGGCTGATACCCTAGCGCGCAGGTAGGTATTCGAGCGATGATGTTCTCAACAAAGGCGGAGTACGGCGTGCGCGTGATGGTCGAGCTCGCGAGACGAGCCGACGCCAGCGTGGGCACGGAGCCCGAACCGATCTCCCTCGCCGATATCGCCGAGCACGACGGGCTGCCGCTCGCCTATCTGGAGCATCTGGTCGCCAGGCTGCGCAAGGCCGGCCTGGTCGACTCCAGGAGGGGCTCGCGCGGGGGCTACCTGCTGGCGAGACCCGCCAAGGAGATCACGATGGCCGAGGTGGTCGAGGCGCTGGAGGGCTCGATCGCGCCGATCGAGTGCATCAGCCAGGCCGCGGACGGCTCGATCGTGTGCTCGAGGGAGTCCGGGCCGGCAGGGGGCGGGCGGGCGGGATCTCCATACAACGTGTGCCCGACGAAGCTGCTCTGGACGAAGGTGCGGGGGGCGATCGTGAGGACGCTGCGCGAGACGACCCTTGCCGACCTGACACGTGGCCCGGTGACGCCGATCGGCGCGACGCTGCCGGCGCTTGACATAGAACCGATGACGACTGGAGCTTGAACCGAAACATGGCTGACCTGGAGATAAGAGACCTGCACGTGCGGATCGAGGAGCGCGAGATCTTGAAGGGCGTGGACCTGGACATCTCGCGCGGAGAGATCCATGCGCTGATGGGCCCGAACGGATCGGGCAAGTCGACGCTGGCGAGCACACTGCTGGGGCACCCGGCCTACGAGATCACCGAGGGGACGATCGTTTTCGAGGGCCAGGACATCACCGAGGCCGAGCCCCACGAGCGCGCCAGGGCGGGGCTGTTCTTGGCGTTCCAGTACCCGGTGTCGATCCCGGGCGTGTCGGTTGCGAACTTCTTGCGGATGGCGATCAACGCCAAGCGCGAGGAGCCGATCGGCGTGAAGGAGTTCAGAGAGCAGCTGCAGCACGCGATCGAGCTGCTGGACGTGGACAGGTCGTTCACTTCAAGGCACCTCAACGACGGGTTCTCGGGCGGCGAGAAGAAGCGGGCGGAGATCTTGCAGATGGCGATGCTCAAACCGGACGTCGCGATCCTCGACGAGACCGACTCGGGCCTCGACATCGATGCCCTGCGGACCGTCGCGGAGGGTGTGCAGAAGCTGCACGACGAGCAGGGCGTCGGCGCGCTGATCATTACGCACTACCAGCGGATCTTGCACTACGTGAAGCCCGAGTTCGTGCACATCTTGATGGACGGCCGGATCGTCCTCGAGGGCGGCGTCGAGCTGGTGGAGCGCCTGGAGCGCGAGGGTTACGACCAGATCAGGCAGGAGGTAGGGGCTGATGTCCGATAGCCGGCGCCATACGGCGTCCTCCCTCGCTCATGTGCCGAGCACACTTCGCTCGGTGCGTCCTTGTCTGGCTTGGCTCTCGAACATCAGTGCGGGCGCAGCAGCTGGTGATGACGGTGCCTGAACCGGTGGCGGTCAAGCCGGGAAGGCATCGCGAGGCGAGCCTCTACCACGCGTTGCATGGCGCTGGAGCGGGCGGCTCCTCTGCGGCGCAGATCAGGGAGGCGGCGCTGGGCTTCTTCGAAGCCGCCGAGCTGCCGGTGTGGCGCAGGTCGGGCTTCTGGACGACGAGCTTTCAGGGCCTGGATCTGGACGGCCTGCAAACGAAGGCGCACGAGCCGGGCGAGGTTCCGGACTTCGTGACCAAAACCTTGCCCGAGCGGGAGCGAGCCGGGCGAATCGTGCAGCTGGATGGCTCAGTCATACATGTCGAGTGCAAGCAAGAGCTGGCCGACGCCGGGGTCGTGGTGTGCCCGTTGGAGGCCGCCCTGCGGACGGGTGACTTGCCGCTGGGCGCGCTGGGAGCCGACGTGCCGGCGCACGTCAGGGAGCTGGCCGTCGAGCATTTCTCGAAGCGTCTGACGTATGACAGGAACAAGCTGGAGGCGGCGAACGCGGCGTTCTGGACGGGCGGCGCGTTCGTGTATGTGCCGCCGGGCGTGGTCGTCGAGGACCCGTTCGAGATCGTTTACGCGATCGGCGGCCAGGGCGTGGCCCAGTACGGTCGCACGCTCGTGATCGGTGGCAAGAACAGCGACTTCAAGCTGCACGAGTACGAGCTGGCCGAGGAGTTCGAGGACGGGCAGGCGTTGCACGCAGGGGCTTTCGAGATGTATCTGGACGACGGCGCGCGCTGCCGGTATGCCCAGCTGCAGGACTGGAGCCAAGCTCGCCCAGGCGAGGCGGCCGGCGAGACGAGCGGTGTCTATGACTGCTCGACCAGGTACGTCGGCGTCGGCAGGGACGCGTACTGCCACTGGCTGCCTTCGCTTTTGGGCGGCCACCTGGTGCGCCAGCACCTCGAGCTGGCGGTGAACGAGCCGGGCGGGGACATGGCCTTCAGGGGCCTGTTCTTTACGGAGGCCGACGAGCAGCTCGACGCGTTCGCGGTGGACCTGCACGAGACCGGCCCATCCGGCGGCGACGTGCACTGGCGCGGCGCGGCGGCCGGGCAGAGCAAAGCTTCGTTCGAGGGATTGATCCAGATCGACCCGGGCGCCCAACAGACACACACTTACCTGCAGATCCACACGATGATGCTCTCGCCGAAGGCCAGACTCGACGCGATCCCGTCGGTGCTGGTGTCCGCCGACGACGTATCGGCGTCGCATGGCGGGACCGTCGGGGAGTTGGACGAGTCAGCGATCTTTTATATGCAATCGCGCGGACTGGATCGCCCAGCCGCTGTCCGGCTCCTCGTCGAGGGCTTCTTCGAGCCGGTCCTCGGCGAGCTGCGCGACGAGCCGCTGGAAGAGCTGGTCAGAGCCAAGCTCGCCGCCAAGCTGGCGAACGCGCGCGAGGACATCGAGGCGTATGCCTCGAGTCGTTAGCGGACCAAAGCCGGGCGCTTCACCCCAGGCCCAGGCATCGATGAGGGGAACACCGGCAACCGCTGGAAAGGAACAGTCGCCAACGGCGACGAAGCCGGCGCCCTCGATGGCATCGCTGGACGTGAAGGGCGATTTCCCGATCTTCGCTGTGCGCGGGGGCGAGCAGCCACTCGTCTATCTCGACTCTGGCTCGACTTCGCAAAAGCCGAAGGTCGTGATCGACGCGCTGGCCGAGCATCTGGCAAGGCACAACGCGAACGTGCACCGGGGCGTGTACCGGCTGGCCCAGGAGGCCGACGCGGCCTACGACGGCGCGCGGGCGAAGGTTGCGGCTTTCGTGGGCGCCGACCCGGCGACGACGGTGTTCACGAAGAACGTGACCGAGGCGATCAACCTGGTCGCATACGCCTGGGGCCGGGCCAACGTCGGCCGGGGCGACGCGGTCCTGATAAGCCAGCTCGAGCACCACGCGAACATCGTTCCGTGGCAGGTCTTGTGCAAAGAGCGAGGCGCCGAGCTGCGCTACCTGGAGGTCGACGAGCGCGGTGAGCTGTCGCTGGAGCAGCTGGACGCCGAGCTGGCCAGAGGCGACGTCAAGATCGTGGCGGTCGCCCATGTGTCGAACGTGCTCGGCACGATCGTTCCCGTCTCGGAGATCGCCTCCAGGGCGCGCGCCGCCGGCGCTGTCTCGCTCGTGGATGGCGCCCAGGCGGTACCGCACATGCCCGTCGACGTGGACGCGATCGGCGCGGACTTCTACGCTTGGACCGGCCACAAGGCGCTCGGCCCGACCGGCATCGGCGTGCTGCACGGCCGCCGGAAGATCATGGACGCGATGGAGCCGTTCATGACCGGCGGCGACATGATCGCCTCCGTCGACTTCCAGAGCGCGACCTGGAACGAGCTGCCTTACAAGTTCGAGGCCGGCACACCGCCGATCGCCGAGGCGGTCGGCCTGGGCGCGGCCGTCGACTACCTGTCGGAGCTGGGCATGGCCGAGGTGCGCGCGCACGAGCAGGCCTTGACCGAGTACATGCTCGGCCGCCTGGCCGAGGTCCCCGGGCTGCGCGTGGTCGGTCCACCAGAGGCCGACCGTAGGGGCGGCCTGGCGTCGTTCACGATCGAGGGCATCCATCCACACGACGTCGCCGAGCTGGCCGGACGCGCGGGCGTATGCATCAGGGCCGGCCATCACTGCGCCCAGCCTTTGATGCGCTGCCTGGGCGTCGGCGCGACCGCCAGGGCGAGCGTAGGCGTCTACAACGAGCCGGCCGACATAGACGCGCTCGTGGATGCACTGCTCGCCGGACGCGAGGTGTTCGGGCTGTAATGGACGACCTCTACAGGGACTACATCCTCGAGCACTACAAGCGGCCCCACAACTTCGGCGAGCTGGAGCCCCATGACCTGGAGGCCCATGAGCACAACCCTTTGTGCGGGGACGAGCTGGGCGTGCAGATCAAGGTGCGGGACGGCAAGATCGCCGATCTCAAATTCCAGGGCCACGGCTGCGCGATCTCCCAGGCATCGGCATCGATCGCCTCCGAGGAGCTGATCGGCATGGACCTGGACGAGGCCGGCAGGCTGGGCGCCGACTGGATGATCGACCTGCTGGGCATCGACGTGTCGCCGACCCGGCGCAAGTGCGCGCTCCTTAACCTGAAGGTCGTCAGGGGCGCGGTCACCGGCGACGGCGACTGGCCCGCGTGACGACTGCCCTGCGGCCGGCGGGGCGGCTACGGCCGCGACAGACACGACCTCCACGTCCGTCGTGCGCGGCCAGTGGCGGGCCGGCGCCGGCCGCGACAGACACGGCCTCGGCGTCCATCTTGCCCTGCCGGGGCCGGCCGGGCCGTGCCCCGCGATACAATTCCTAGCCCAGAGGACGGAATTCTCTAAGACCGACCAGCTGAGGAGCATCGAATGGCCGCTACCGACACAGCAAGGATCACCAAGCCGAGCCCGATCGTCGAGGACGATCAGGGCCAGCTGCGCGCCAAGCAGGGCATCTCGAGGGAGGTCGTACGAGAGCTGTCGAAGGTCAAGGGCGAGCCCGACTGGATGGCCGAGAAACGGCTGAAGTCCTTGGAGATCTTCGAACGCAAGCCGGTCCCCGACTGGGGTGTCGACCTGTCGGGGCTGAACCTCGACGACCTGGTCCTCTACTCGCCGCCGACCGCCGGGCGCTACGACAGCTGGGACGACGTGCCCGCGGAGATGAAGCAGACCTACGAGGATCTCGGCATCCCGCAGGCCGAGCGCGAGCACCTGGCGGGCGTCGTCGGCGTGTGGCGCCAGGAGCCCGTCTATGAGGGCCTGAAGGAGGAGTACCGCAAGCTGGGGATCCTGTTCTGCTCGATGGACACCGCGATCAGCGAGTACCCGGACTTGGTCCAGAAGTACTTCATGAACAAATGCGTGCCGGCCCAGGACAACAAGTTCTCGGCCCTGCACGGCGCCGTCTGGTCGGGCGGCTCGTTCCTGTATGTGCCGAAGGGCGTCAAGGTCGACCTGCCGCTGCAGGCCTACTTCAGGATGGAGGGCGCCGGCGAGGGCACCTTCGAGCACACCTTGATCGTCGCCGACGAGGGCTCGGACGTGAACTACATCGAGGGCTGCACCGCCCAGACCTACTCCGTCAACTCGATGCACTCGGCGGTCGTCGAGATCTTCGTGCACGAGGGTGCCAAGGCCCGGTACACGACCGTCCAGAACTGGTCCAAGGACGTCTACAACCTGAACACCAAGCGCGCGATCGTCGACGCCGGGGGCACGGTCGAGTGGGTCGGCGGGTCGATGGGCGCCAAGTACGTGATGCTCTATCCGGGCTCCTATTTGATGGGCGAGGGCGCGAGGGCCGACCACCTGAACGTGGGCGTGGCCACCGGCGGCGTCCACAAGGACACCGGCGCCAAGGTCGTTCATCTGGCGCCGAACACGACCTCGAACATCTTGGCCAAGTCGATCTCCAAGGACGGCGGCATCATGGGCTACAGGGGCCTCGTCAAGATGGGCGCCCACTCGCAGGGCTCCAAGGCGAGAGTCCAGTGCGACGGCCTGATGATGGATGGCATCTCGAAATCCGACACCTGGCCGGACATCCAGATCCAGAACCCGCACGTAGCCGTCGCCCACGAGGCGACCGTCGGGCGCATCTCCGACGACCAGCTCTTCTATATGGGTTCCAGGGGCTTCACCGAGGACGAGGCCGCCGCGATGATCGTCAACGGCTTCATCGAGCCCGTCACCAAGGAGCTGCCGATGGAGTACGCGGTCGAGCTGAATCGCCTGATCCAGCTGGAGATGGTCGGCTCGATAGGCTGATCCGGGCACCGGGTCGGCAACCCAGGACATCAGTGCGTGCCCCTGTAGACACGATCGCGGCGCCGCTGTTCCCGACGAAACTGCCGTGGGTGAACGTGCCGGGCGGGCAGGGGGCGAAGGCGAGCACGCTCCAAAGGGGCAAGCCGATGCTGGTCGAGTTCTGGGACTTCTGTAGGCCGAACTCGATCAGGACGTTGCCTTATGTGAAGGCATGGCATGAGCGCTATGCCGAGCATGGCCTGCGAACGATCGGGGTGCACTGTCCGGGGTTCGACTCCTCGCGCGACGAGGATGCGGTGCGCGAAGCGGTGGCAAGGCTGGGGGTCGAGTATCCGGTCCTGATCGACTCCGAGCTGGAGGTCTGGCAGGAGTATGAGAACGAAGGCTGGCCGGCCAGGTACCTGTTCGACGGCAGGGCCCGGCTGTTCGAGTACCACTTCGGCGAGGGCGGCTACCTGGAAACCGAGCTGGCCATCCAGGAGCTGGTCGGCGTGGAGCGCGAAGCGCTGGCACCGGTGCGACCGGAGGATGCGCCGGGCGTGCGCCTGGTACCCCAGACCGAGGACCAGCAAGGCGCCTACAGCGGGCCGTACGCCGCGGGGGGCGTTTGGGCGGTGCTGGACGGGCGGGGACGGCTGTGGGCGAACGGCGTCGAGCACGAGATCGAGCATCCGGGCGCCTATCCGCTGGTCGAGCACGATCGACACACCGAAGGGATGATCGAGCTGAAAGAAGAACCCGGAGTGAAGTGCCTCGCTACGTGCTTTACGCCCGGCCTGATGCCGTTTGCCGAAGAGGCTCAGGTGTAAGACAGCGACGCGCTGCGCGCAACGTCTTCGGGCACGGCATCTTTCAGCAGCCGTTCGAGCACGGGCGGACCGGAATCCTCGACCAAGACGCATGCCCCGGGCCAGTACGGGCTCTCGCCGGGGACGCGGGTCAAGAAGATCGGCTCGTAGACCCAGGACCCGCAGTTGATCAGGCGCGCCCCGGACCTGCCCCGCCACTCCGCGACGTCGTCTGCCGGCAGCGGGCCCGTACGGTGGGTGTGGCCGAAGACGACGTGAGCATCTCCGAGTCCGAGCCTGGCGGCGACCTCGCCGATCGCACGCAGCCCGGCATGACGCAGCTCGTTGCGCGAGATGTCGGCGCTCAACGGCCCCAGCCCGGCCCGGTTCAGCCCTGCCACCGTCGCCGGGAAGGCGGTCTTGATGGCCCTCGTGCGCGCCCACTCACCGGCCATGCCAGCCAAACGTCGGCCGCCCGCCGACAGGGCTCCGGCCGAGCGGCGGGCGCCCGCGCCCACACCGCCACCGCCCTTCGCGTCCACGGGGACCCCGCCCCCCGGGCCGTGCCCGTTGCGACTGACCCCGTCGCCACCTCCGAGCGCCCGCCAGGCGCGCGCTGTCGCGAGACCGTTGAGCGCCGGACCCGAGCGCCCATAGCGAGTCATCGCGTCGCGCCAGGCATAGATCGGCGCTGTCACAGCCTCGTAGTCCTCGACGGTGCCGAAATCGGCCCTGGACGGACGCCGTTCGAGCAGACGTCCGATCGCGCCGACTCCTATCCGCTCGAGCGTGGGGATCGTGAGGTGGGCGTCCAGGTAGTGGCCGTGCAGGGCATATACGTCTGGACGGACCCAGAGGCCGGGATAGGCGACGGTGACCCGGCTCGGCTCAGCCCAGGCCGCGATCTGGGCGGTCAGCGGCGAGGCCAAAGCCGGGTCGATGCGCTGATCGAGCTCCATCGGCGGGGGCTCGGGGGACCGCAGGGCGCGCGCGTCCAGCCAAGCGCAGACGTTCAGGTGGTCGTGGTTGCCGGCGGTGAGGATCAGTTCTCCGTCGCCGCCCAAGACCCGGCCGACGTCCTCGAAGAACGGGCGCGCGGCGGCGAGCGCCTCGTGCGGGGGGCCGTGGCGCAGCTCCAGCACGTCGCCGAGCAGAACCAGGCGATCGATGTCAGCCAGACGTTCGAGCAGCGGCGCGCGCACCGCCGGGCGGCGCAGCACGTCCACCCCGGAGAGACCGCCGAGATGGAGGTCGGAGATGATGAGAGTGCGGGTCACCCACCCGCCGTCGGGGCGGCTTCGCGTACAGGCTTGGGAAGCATGAAGCGGACGTCCTCACGTATGACGTCCACCTCGGTCACGTCGGAGACCCCGCGCGCCCGGAAGTACTCGACGAGCTCGGCGACCAGGTTCTCGGGAGCGCTGGCGCCTGAGGAAACCCCGACGACACGCCTGCCGGACAGCCACTCCTCGCGTATCTCGCTCGCGCTGTCGATCAGGTGGGCATCGGTGCCACAGTCGCGCGCGACCTCGACCAGGCGCACCGAGTTAGAAGAGTTGCGGGAGCCGATCACGAGCATCACGTCACAGTCGACAGCCAGGCGCTTGACGGCGGCCTGGCGGTTGGTCGTCGCGTAGCAGATGTCGTCGGTCCTGGGACCGACGATCGCCGGGAAACGTTCACGCAGGCGAGCGACGATCGCCTCGGTTTCGTCGACCGAGAGTGTCGTCTGAGTGACGTAGGCGACGCGCTCGGGGTCCTCCACCAGCAGGGCGTCGACATCGGCCTCGTCCTGCACGAGCACGATCTTCTCGGGCGCCTCGCCCATCGTGCCTTCGACCTCCTCGTGGCCCTCGTGACCGACGAGCACGACCGTGTAGCCCTCCTCCGCGAACTTGGCCGCCTCGCGATGGACCTTCGTCACCAGTGGGCAGGTGGCGTCGATCGTCCGCAGTCCCCGCTCGGCCGCGCCGGCGCGCACGCTGGGAGCGACACCGTGAGCCGAGAACACGCACAAAGCTCCCTCCGGAACCTCGGTCTGCTCGTTGACGAACACCGCGCCGCGCTCCTGTAGACGTTGTACGACGTGCTTGTTGTGGACGATCTCCTTGCGCACATATACCGGCGCGCCGTGAGTCTCGAGCGTGCGTTCGACCGTCTGGACGGCACGATCGACGCCCGCGCAATAGCCGCGCGGCGCCGCGAGCAACAGCTTTTCGACCGTGTTGGCCACAAAGCCATTGTAAGAGGCCGGAGCGGGCGGATAGGCTTGGCGGAAGCATGACCCAAAGACACCTAGACAGATTGACCGCGGTGGACGCCTCGTTCTTGCACCAGGAGGGAGCCAACTCGCATATGCACGTCGGCGGGTTGACGGTGCTCGAAGGCCCGCCTCCGCCGATGGAGGAGTTCCTCGAACAGATCAGGATGCGACTGCACCTGGTCCCCCGTTACAGACACAAGCTGGCCCATACCGTCTTCGACAGCGGCCGGCCCGTCTGGGTCGACGACCCGAACTTCAATCTGGCCTACCACGTCCGCCACACCGCGCTGCCGACACCGGGCGGCTGGGATCAACTGTGCGCGCTGACGGCCCGGATCTTCTCTCAGCAACTGGACAGGTCCAAGCCGCTGTGGGAGATGTGGCTGATCGAGGGTCTCGGCCCGGAGATCGAGGGACCTGGCATACCCGCCTCAGGCGGACGAGCGGACAGGTTCGCGCTGATCTCGAAGACGCACCACTCGCTGATCGACGGCATCGCCGGGATCGACCTGGCGACCGTCCTGTTCGATCTGAGCCCAGACCCGCCGCCGGTCAAGCACTCTGGGCGCCCCTGGCGCCCGCACGGCGAGCCGAGCACGGCCGAGCTCGTCGCCGTGGGACTGAAGGGCGCCGTGCGTGCCGGCGTCGAGCTCGCCGAGGGCGCCGTGGACGCGCTTACGCATCCCGACCGCGCCCTGGCGCGCACGCGCGACGTGGCGGAGGGCCTCGGCGAGCTCGTCTGGGCAGAGCTGAACCCGGCGCCCGAGACTCCCCTGAATGTGCCGATCGGCCCGCATCGGCGGTTCGTCGGGATCGGTGGCTCGCTGGAACAGTTCAAGCTCGTCAAGAACGCGTTCGGCGGGACCGTCAACGATGTCGTCTTGGCGATCGTGACGGGAGCCCTGCGCAAGTTCCTGATCGCCAGGGGCATGCGCACGGAGGGCGTCGAGATGAGGGCGCTCGTGCCGGTTTCGGTCAGGACCGAGGGCGAGCACCACCAGATGGGCAACCGCATCGTCGTGATGAGAGGACCTCTGCCCGTCTATATCGCCGACCCGGTGCAGCGCCTGAAGTTCGTATCCCATTCTATGGATGGCCTCAAGGAGTCCAAGCAGGCGCTCGGCGCGGAGGCGATCGCGGGGGCCCAGAACTTCGCGCCCCCGACGATCCTGGCCCAGGCCTCGCGTTTGAACTTCTCGACCAGGCTGTTCAACCTGATCGTCACGAACGTGCCCGGCCCCCAGTTCCCGCTGTATGTGCTCGGGCGCGAGATGCTGGCCGCCTATCCGGTCGCGTTCCTTCCCGAAAACCATGCCCTGGCGATAGCGATCATGTCCTACAACGGCCAGATGAACTTCGGCCTGCTCGGCGACTACGACGCCCTGCCCGACGTCAACGCCCTCGGCGAGTCGATCGCCGAGGAACTGGCCACCCTCGTCGAGCTGGCCCGCGAGTCGGCCGCCACGTCGGCGTGAGCACGGCGCGAGGCGCGCGAGCTAGACTCGCTTCATGTCCGATCTGGAGACGACCCCGACGGTGGACGATGTGATGGATGCATTGTCGAACGTGATCGACCCCGAGCTGGGGCTCGATTTCGTCGAGCTTGGCCTGATCTACGGGGTCGAGGTCGATGACGGCAACGTGCACGTCACGTTCACATTGACGACGCCGGGCTGCCCGATCGGGCCGCAGGTGACAGAACAGATCGATGAGTTCGTCGGCGAACTGGACGGCGTCAAGACGATCGACTCCGAGATGGTCTTCACGCCGCCGTGGTCTCCTGAGAAGATGTCAGAGGACGCCAAGTTCGCCCTCGGCTACTGATCGCACTGGCCAGCGCCGCTGAGCGGCCCTAATTCTCGGAGCCGAGCCTGTCCCAGGCATAGAGCTGGATGCACTCGTGGGCGAGCTCGATCGCGCGCTCGCGCGACAGGCAAGGCAGAACGGTGTCGAGGGCCTGCTCCTCGGAGACACCCGCCTGGAAGGCTTCCTCGCCCCTGAAGCCGGCGGCGATCTTCAGGGCCTCGCGCCTGTTCTCGCCGAGACTCTGAAAGACCCCGACCAGGAAGTCTTTGTTCGGGACGGGCTGGCCGACCTCCAACGAGGCGTGCCAGGCGGCGAGCAGATGCAAGTCGTCTTTGTCGAGGTCGGCGACCGCCTTCGCGTAGTGCACCGACAGCTCCTGGTCGGGGATGTCGTCGACCCAGGCCCGCACGACCTCGCCGACGAGCTGGCGCCTGGCCTCGCGACCGACCGACTCGGCGATCACACGAATGGCGTCCTGGGGCTCGATGAAGCACAGGGGCATAACTTGATCGAGACTGTAGGTGCTGGGGTGGACGTCACTTTTCGACCCACATAACGGCTGCACGCACGCGCGCGCGCGTAACAAGCCCGAAGAGAACAGGCTCATGCCCGGACTGAGGCGCGATCTCCTCCGTCTGGGCTCTCGGCCGATCCAAGCCCCAACGCCATCCGCACGCTCTCCAGAGCCGTGCTGTCAACAGCGTCGGGATCGAACCCCAGCGTCGCGCGCTCGCCGGCCGTCCAGTTGGCGAACGCCAGGTCGAGCACTTCGACCGGCACGGCCGCGGCCGCGGCGAAGGCCAACGCACGGCGCTCGAGATAGATCGGATCGCCGACCGCGAACAGGCGCTTGGCGGCGACCGTCGTGAGATCGTCGGCCGCCATGCCGCGGCCCGTCGCCAGGTGCAGCGAGCCGGCCTGCAGCTCGTACAGCCCGAGTCGCCCGAGCGTGACCAGCAGCTCGTACCTGCCCATGCGCCCGAAACCGGGCAGCGCAAGGCGTTCGAACGCGCGCTCGAAGCGCCGCTGCGGCGTCCAGGACTCCTCGCCGATGATCGCCTTTGCCTGCTGGCCGAAACGGGGATGCGAGCCAGTGGCGAGTGTCTCCCGGGTTCGGCCGATCCCCGATCGGTTGGCCCAGTGACGGTACGCGCGCAACGTCTCGGAGCCGCGGGCGGGCTCGTGGGAGGTGCGCGGCCCGAGCGGTACCCCGTCGAGCGGAGAGTCCCAATCCTGGCCCTCGCGCTCTAGCACCAGCCTGATGCCCGCGAACGGATCGTCGCCGGGCAGAGGTGACAGGTAAACGGTCAGAAAGCAGATCCAGGTGGCGCGCTCCAGGCCATCCGGACCGTCCGCCGCGAGCGCCTTGATCTCGGCGAAGATGCCTGGCGGAGAAGCCTGCATGCCGAGCAGGCGACTGCTCGAGAATGCGATCTCAGAGGCCAGGCGCTCGGCGTCCGCCGACGCGCGCAAGCCGGGGACCAGCTCGCAGCTGTAGCCGTCGTCGGCAGCCCTGGCCTCGCGCTGTACGCGCATCTGGCTCCCCCGCGCGCCTGCCGTTAGACGTGACCGGGCGCCCGCCGAGCCAGCCCGTGCAGTGGCACCGGCCCGCGTGCCACCATTGGCCGAGCCCCGCGAGGACCTCCGCGCGCCGCCTGCGGACTCGGCCCCGGGCAGAGTGCGGCTGCAGATCGGACAGCGCTCGAGGAAGCGGTTATGCCGGCAGAAGGTTGGCACGCGCCCGCTCGGCCCCAGCGCGGCGCTCGATCTGGACGTCGCGCAGGTAATCGTCGAAATCGACCTGGATCGTGTGGCGCTTGGACGACACATAGCGAGCCCTCATGGCGGCCTGGTCCGCTTGGACCTCCGCTTGGACCTCGGTCTTAGAAGGCAAAACGTAATCGCCGAGCAGGTGATCGCCGACCCATGCGCTCTGGGCCTCGGCCAGGGGCATGATCGCCCCGAGCGGCTGCAGCAGGCCGATGAAGTACAGGCCTTCGATGTCGGGATGAAAGACGCGGCGGAACAGCTCGATGTGGTTGTCGGGCGCCGCCAGGAAGTCGGAGTCGAAGAACGGGAAGGTGATCTTGTAGCCGGTGCAATAGACGACGACGTCGGCGTCTACGAACGTGCCGTCGGTGAAGCGCACCTGAGAGCCTTCGAGCGCCTCGATGTTCGGCTTTGGCTTGATCGTGCCGTGGGCGATGCGGTCCAGGATGCGCCCGGAGACGGTCGGATGAGACTCGCCGAACTTGTGGTCTGGCTGGGGCAGGCCGTAGCGCGACGGGTCGCCCGTGTAGGACCTGATGACCTGGTGGATGATCCGCTGCCTGATCGCGAACGGGACCCTCGGGTCCTGGGGCAGCTGGTCGACCGGTTTGCCGAACACGTACTTGGGGATGATCCAGGCGCCGTGCCTGGCCGACAGGTAGGTGTTGGCGGCTACATAAGAGGACTCCACGGCGATGTCCATCGCCGAGTTGCCCATGCCCACGATCACGACGTTACGACCGTCGAAGATCGAGTTATCGACGTAGGAGTGCGCGTGCAGCTGCTCGCCCGCGAACGTGTCCGCGCCCGGGAAGGCCGGTTCGGGCCAGCGCGGGTCCCAATGGTGGCCGTTGGCGACGAGCAGGGCATCATAGGAGCGAACCGTGCCATCGTCGAGCGTGACCTCCCACTGCCCGTCTTGGTCGCGGTCTGCCTTGACGACGGTCGTCTCGAACGCGATCAGATCGCGCAGACCGAAGTGGTCGACGTAGGCGTTGAAGTACTCCTTGATGTGGGTGTGGTGCGGGAAGTCGGGGTAGGTCTTGGGCATCGGGAAGTCCGAGTAGGCCATGCGCTCGCGCGAGACGTTGATGTAGAGGTCTCGATAGGCGGCCGACATGTTGTTGCGGTTCTGGAAGACCCAGTTTCCGCCGATCTCGTTAGAGGCCTCGAAGCAGTCGAACTCGATCGAACGCTCGTGCAGGGCCTTGACCGCGGCGATGCCCGACGAGCCGGCGCCGATGATGCAGGCCTTGGGCCTCGAGTGCGAACCATTGGCGAAGGACACGTCCACAAGCGTAGAGAAAAACCCGGCTCAACCGGCCGGGACACCCGGCCCGACGTGCTGGGGCGGGCCCTCGGGGCCTTCGTCGGCGTCGGCGTGACCGGCCAAACCCTGGTCTTCGGGCAGGCCCGGACCATCGGCGGCGCCATCGAGGCGCTTGCCGGCCAGATAGCGCTCGACCATCCGCGCGCACTGCCTGCCCTCGTTGATCGCCCAGACGATCAACGACTGCCCGCGCCTGGCGTCACCGGCGGCGAACACGCTCTCGACGGAGGTCGTATAGGGCTTCACGGACTTGACGTTCCCGCGCGGATCCTTCTCGACCCCGAGCTCGTCCAGGAGTCCGGGCTCGGGATGAAGGAAGCCCATCGCCAAGAGCACCAGTTGCGCCGGCAGCTCGCGTTCGGTGCCGGCGACCGGCCCGAACGGGGGCGCCGGCTCGGCCTGAGCGATGTGCAAGGCCGTGACACGACCGGGCCCGCCATCGGACCTCGACGTCTCGTCGCTGCTGAAGCTGGTTGTGGCGATCGAGTACACCTGGTCGCCGAGGCCCTCTTGCAGCGCCTCCTCCATGGCGTAGCTGAGCCTGTACTTCAGAGGCCACTGTGGCCAGGGAGTGCGCTCGTCGGGCCGATGCTCGGGCGGCTCTGGCAAGAGCTCGAGCTGGACGATCGACGATGCGCCCTCGCGCAGCGCGTTGCCTACGCAGTCCGCGCCGGTGTCCCCGCCGCCGATCACGACGACGTCCTTCCCGGCGGCGCTGATCTCTGGGAGAGCGTCCCCGGAGCCCGGAGCCGGCGGAGCCGGGACGGTCGGCGCGGGGCCGACCTCGCCGGCAACCCAGCGGTTGCGCTGGTAGAGATAGTCCATCGCGAAGTGGACCCCGTCCAGATCGCGGCCCGGCACGGGCAGGTCGCGCGGCACCCGCGAGCCGGTCGCCAGCACGATCGCGTCGAAGCCGGCTTTCAGCTCTTCGGCGCTGATGTCCTGGCCGACGTCGACGCCGCAGCGCAACTCGACGCCCTCGGCGATCAGCTGCTGTACGCGGCGCTCGACGATCCGCTTTTCGATCTTGAAGTCGGGCACCCCAAACCGGGCAAGCCCGCCGGCGGCCTCGTCGCGCTCGAACAGGACCACCCGATGACCGAGCCTGCGCAACTGCTGGGCGGCGGCCATGCCGGCCGGGCCCGAGCCGACGACGGCGACCGACTGGCCGGTCTCACGCCTCGGCGGCTGGGGCACGATCCAACCCTCGGCCCAGGCGCGGTCGACGATCGCCAGCTCGACCTGTTTGATGGTGACGGCGTCGTTCTCTTTGATCTCCAACACGCACGCCGCCTCGCATGGAGCCGGGCACAGACGGCCGGTCAGCTCGGGGAAGTTGTTGGTGGCGTGCAGCTGCACGATCGCGTCCGACCAGCGATCCCGGTAGACGAGGTCGTTCCAGTCGGGGATCAGATTCCCGAGGGGACAGCCGTTGTGGCAGAAGGGGACGCCGCAGTCCATACAGCGTCCGCCCTGCTCGCGCAGCTCGGGCACGGGCCGCTGCACGAGGAACTCTTTGTAGTCGTGCGCCCGCGTGACTGCGTCCCGGTATGGGATCCCGTGACGATCGACTTCCAGGAAGCCACCGAGCTTGCCCATCAGGCGCCGCGCTCTTCGGTCGTCATCGGGCGGCCACCGCTGGCCATTGTGGCTTGGGCAGGGCCTCGACCGCTTCGGCGCGTTCGGCCAAGACCCGCTTGTAGTCGTGGGGCATCACCTTCACCCAGACGCTGCGCTGCAACAGCGCCTGCCAGCCTTCGAGCACCCGGGCGGCAACCGGCGACTGGGTGCGCAGGGCGTGCTCTTCGACGAGCGCTTTCAGCTCGGCCTGATCCTCGGGGCTTGGCACTTCGAAGCCGACCATGCCCATGTTGCAGCGGCTTGCGAAACGCCCTTCCTCGTCGAGCACGTAAGCGACGCCGCCGCTCATTCCGGCCGCGAAGTTGCGTCCGGTCGGCCCGAGCACGACAACACACCCGCCGGTCATGTACTCGCAGCCGTGATCCCCGACCCCCTCGACGACGGCGCGGGCGCCCGAGTTGCGCACGGCGAAGCGCTCGCCGGCCTGACCTCTGAAGAACGCCCGGCCGCTGGTCGCGCCGTAGAGGACGGTGTTGCCGACGATCACGTTCTCGCGCGCTTTGAACCTCGAAGACATGCCCTTGCGGGGACGTACCGCCAGCACGCCGCCGGAGAGCCCCTTGCCGGTGTAGTCGTTGGCGTCGCCCCACAACCTGAAGGTGACGCCGGGAGCCAGCCAGCCGCCGAAGCTCTGGCCGGCCGACCCCGTGAACTGCACCTCGATCGAGTCCTCCGGCAACCCGGCCGCGCCCCAGGCCTTGGCGATGTGACTCGACAGGATCCCGCCGACACAACGGTTGACGTTGCGGATCGGCAGCTCGATCTGTACCTGCTTCGGCTCGTCCTGTACGTCCTCGACCGGCTCCTCGGACTCACCGGCAGAGGCTGGACCGGCCTCGATGATCGGGCGAGCAAGTTCCACCAGCTTCCAGTCCAAGGCCTCGGACAGGACCTCGGGCGGGCCTTCCACCCGCCGGCGGCCCGTCCCGTCCGGCAGCTCTATGTGAGTCAAGATGTGCGTCAGATCGACCCCGCGCGCCTTCCAGTGCTCGATCGCGCGCTCCGAGCCAAGCAGGTCGACCCGCCCGATCGCCTCGTCCAGCGAGCGTAGGCCGAGCGAAGCCAGGATCTCGCGGACCTCTTCGGCGACGAAGAAAAAGAAGTTGACGACGTGCTCCGGGGTGCCCTTGAAGCGCTCGCGCAGCCGCGGGTCTTGCGTCGCGATCCCCACGGGGCAGGTGTTCAGATGGCAGGCCCTCATCATGATGCAGCCGGTGGCGATCAAGGGCGCGGTCGAAAAGCCCATCTCGTCGGCCCCCAACAGCGCCGCCACGACAACGTCGCGGCCGGTCTTCAGCTGGCCGTCGGTCTGGACCACGATCCGCGAGCGCAGGTCGTTCAGCAGGAGCGTCTGCTGGGTCTCGGCCAATCCGATCTCCCAGGGCACTCCCGCCGACTGGATCGAGGACAGCGGCGAGGCGCCCGTGCCGCCGTCATGGCCGGAGATCAGGACCCGGTCGGCGTTCGCCTTGGAGACGCCGGCGGCGACCGTGCCGACGCCGACCTCGGATACGAGCTTGACCGAGACCTGGGCTTTCGGGTTCGAGCAGCGCAGGTCGTAGATCAGCTGCTTGAGATCCTCGATCGAATAGATGTCGTGGTGCGGCGGCGGACTGATCAAGCCGACGCCGGGTGTTGTGTGCCTGATCGAGCCGATGTACTCGTCGACCTTGTGTCCCGGCAGCTGACCGCCCTCTCCGGGCTTGGCCCCTTGGGCCATCTTGATCTGCAGCTCATCGGCGTTGACCAGGTAGTGGATGGTCACGCCGAAGCGCCCCGAGGCGACCTGCTTGATCGCCGAACGGCGCCGATCCCCGTTGGGATCGGGCTCGAAGCGCGCCGGATCCTCGCCGCCCTCGCCCGTATTCGAGCGCCCGCCCAGCCGGTTCATCGCGATCGCAAGCGTCTCGTGAGCCTCGCGCGAGATCGAGCCGAGGCTCATCGCGCCGGTACAAAAGCGTCTGACGATCTCGCTCGCCGGCTCGACCTCCTCGAGGGCGATCGCCTGCCTGTCGCCAACGTCGAACTCGAGGAGACCGCGCAGGGTGGCCTTGCGCGCGGCGTCCTCGTTGATCGAGCGGGCGTACTCCCGGTACTTGGCATAGGCGTCGCTCGAGCGCACCTGCTCGAGCGCCTGGCTCTCCCCAGCCAGAGCCGCCGCGACATCTCCATTGGCCGCCCGTACCGCATGCTGCACCAGAGCAATCGTGTCCGGGTTCCACATGTGGTGCTCGCCGTCGCGCCGCCAGGCATAGACGCCCCCGACCGGCAGGAGGTCTTCCCCAGGGCTCGGATATGCGCGGGCGTGACGCTCGAGGGCCTCGGTCGCGAGCACCTCCATGCCAACCCCGCCGATCCGCGAGGCGGTGCCCGTGAAGTGGCGCTCGATCAGGGCGGGCTCGAGCCCCACGGCCTCGAAGATCTGGGCCCCCCGATAGGACTGGATCGTCGATATGCCCATCTTCGAGATCGTCTTGAGCAGGCCTTTGCCGACCGCCGCCAGCGTGTTCTGTGCGGCCCTCTCCAAGCGTTCGTTGAGCTCCTGAACGTTCGTGCCCGCCTTGCCGTCCGCACCCGATCCGCCGGTCGCCTCGCCCCAGATGCGGCCTTCGATAACGAGCTCGTCGAGCGTCTCCAAGAGCAGGTATGGGTTGATCGCGCTCGCGCCGTAGCCGATCAGGGTCGCGAAGTGGTGGACCTCCCTGGGCTCGCCCGACTCGAGCACGATCCCTACACGCAGCCGCGTGCCCTCGCGCACGAGGTGGTGGTGAACCGCGGCGACCGCCAGCAACGATGGGATCGGTACGCGCCCGGGCCCGAGCGAGCGGTCGGAGAGGACGATGATGTTCACGCCCGCTCCAATCGCGTCGTGGGCCTGCGCGCAGACCCTCGCGAGCGCCGCCTGCATCCCGGACCCGGCGCTGCGCGCCGTGTGCCCTCCCTCAGCCACGGGCCATGTGATGTCGATCGTCGTGGCGGCGAACAGGTCGTGCGAGACGTGACGCAGGGTCTCGAGCTCGCGATTGAGCAGGATCGGACGCTTGAGCACCAGCTTGTGGGCGTGCTCGGGCGTCTCTTCGAACAGGTTGCGCTCGCTGCCCAAGGTCGTCTCCAGGCTCATCACGATCTCCTCGCGGATCGGGTCGATCGGCGGGTTGGTGACCTGGGCGAACAGCTGCTTGAAGTAAGAGAACAGGGGCGGCGCCTGGTCGGAGAGCACCGCCAAGGAGATGTCGTTGCCCATCGAGCCGACCGGCTCGGCCCCGTCACGCGCCATCGGGGTCAGCAGGACACGCAGATCCTCCTGGGTGTAGCCGAACGCGCGCTGACGGCGGTGCAGCGGCTCCTCGGAGATCGTCACCTGCTCGGACGGGTCGAGCTCCTCGAAGCGCACAGCGCTCCGTTCGTACCATTCGCGGTAGGGCTTACGGGTCGAGACCTCGCGCTTGACATCGCCGTCCTCGACGATCTGGCCGCGCTCCAGGTCGACCAGGAACAGCTTGCCGGGCTGCAGCCTGCCGAGGCGCACGACCTGGTCCGGCCGCACGTCGATGATGCCGGTCTCCGAGCCGAGCACGACGTGGCCGTCGACGGTCTCGATCCAGCGTCCCGGCCGCAGGCCGTTGCGATCGAGCGTCGCGCCGACGACGCGACCGTCGGTGAACGCGACCGACGCGGGTCCGTCCCACGGCTCCATCAGACATGCATGGAAGGCATAGAAGCCGACCAGGTCCGCCGGCAGGTCCTGGCGATCGCGATAGGCCTCGGGGATCATCATCATCGCGGCGTGCGCGGGCGAGCGCCCCGCCAGCAAGAGCAGCTCCATCACGTTGTCGAACGTCGCCGAGTCCGAGTTGCCGGGCGTGACGACCGGCAAGATCTTGGCCAGGTCGTCGCCGAAAAGCTCGCTCGAGAGCTGCGACTCGCGAGCCCTCATCCAGTTGACGTTGCCCATCACCGTGTTGATCTCGCCGTTGTGGCAGATCGTGCGGTAGGGGTGCGCCAGCTCCCAGCTCGGGAACGTGTTGGTCGAGAAGCGCGAGTGCACCAAGGCCAGCGCGCTCATACAACGCTCGTCCTGGAGATCCGGGTAGAAGTCGGCCAGCTGCCAGCTGATCAGCATGCCCTTGTAGTTGATGGTTCTGGACGAGCTCGAGGCCACGTACAGCCCCTCGCCTTCCCCGCTCAGCTCGCAGACCCGCCTGATCACATACAGCTTGCGCTCGAACGCGTCCCGATCGTCGGCCTGCTCGCCCCCGGCGCCCACGAACAGCTGCCTGATCTCCGGCCGACAGGCGCCCGCGACCTTGCCGGTGTGCTCGGGGCGCACCGGCACCTCACGCCAGCCGAGCACCTCCTGGCCCTCGTCGCGAACCGTCCGCTCCAGTAGGTCTTCGATCCGGGCGCGAGCGGACGGATCGGTCGGCAGGAAGCACATCAGAACCCCGTAGCGGCCGGCCGGCGGCAGCTCGAACTCGACGAGGTCGCGCAGCAGCGCGTCCGGCATCTGCATGAGGATTCCCGCCCCGTCGCCCGTGCACGGGTCGGCCCCGGAGGCGCCACGGTGCTCGAGGTTCTTCAGGGCCGCGATTCCCCGTTCGATCACCTGGTGCGTAGGCGTATTGTCCAGGCGCGCCACCATGCCCACACCGCACGCATCGTGCTCGAAGCGGGGGTCGTAGAGTCCGACGGCCTTGGGCGGCTGCATGGTGTACGTGTTCATGGAAGTGTCCCTTTGGGGCGGTGCATCCCGGTAACGGCGGACAGCCCGCTCGCGGGCGATCCCACCGTGGCACACGGGCTTGGCGGGCACCTGAGGCGGAGCAAGAAAGGGTATCAATGCGCGCCGAGGGTGTTCGGTGTCCGGCGCCGCCGGACACCGAACGCGCCACGCGCGATCGAGCGCCCGAGTCCGGAGGGGCTCGATATGAGCCAGGTCTGCCGTTGCGACCTCGCTCCAGCGGCCGGCTGGCGTATCCTCGACGTGTGAGACTTGGCCTGTTCGGGCACCATTACCGATGAGGAAAGCCATTCCCCCACAAGGACTTCAGGAGCGGACATGACGCCTGACTTGGAGCTCTCGCTTCCGGCCCAGGCTGAGAACATCGCACTCGTGCGCCACGCTTTCGGCGCGCTCGGCGAGGTTCTGGATCTCGACGAGCAGCTGCTTTCGGACATCCGTCTCGCGATCACCGAGGCGTGCTCGAACGTCGTCGTCCATGCCTATGCCGATCGACCGCCGGGTCCGTTGGACGTGTGCGCCACGCTGGAGAACGACGAGCTGACCGTCATCGTGCGTGACGAGGGCCCGGGCATAGCCCCTCATCCCGACAGTCCCGGCCTCGGTCTCGGCCTGCCGCTGATCGCCTCGCTCGCCAACTCCGTCCAGCTCGGGCGCGACGAGCGCGAACGGACGGAAGTCTGCATGACCTTCTCGCTGTCCCAGCATCCCCACAACCATCAGCCCGCCTCGCCGACGTGAGCGAACCGTCCACCTCGGACGCCTTGCCCGAGCCACAGCCACCGGCGGGACCGGCCCCGATTACGGGCCCGGTGTTGCTGCGTGTGCGCGAGGGACCGCTGGCGGGACCAACGCTCGGGCGGGTCGTCTCGATGATCCTCGCGCGTACCGACTGCCCGCTGGACAAGCTCGACGACGCGCTGATCCTGTGCGACGCGCTCTCAGCGCACGCCCTGCCCCATGCGCGCGACGGCCATATCTCCTTTACGCTTGACGCCAGATCCGGTGAGCTTGAGCTGAGGGTTGCCGAGCTCGAGCCAGGCGGCGCGACCGCGGTCGTGCGCGACGCGCGGCTGCCCGACGTCGGCAACGTGATCGAGCGCCTCTCCTCCGAGCGCCGCATCGAGCCCGCGGCGAACGAGACCGGCGAGGAGCTGGTGCTCAAGTTCGCGTTCGCCTGATCAGCGCCCGCGCTTGGCGGCAGGCCGAGACTTGCCGCTCGCCTTGGCGGGCGTCCCGCCTGTGCGCGTCTTCTTACGGGCCCGGTCTTTGCCGTCGACGCCTGGGACGGAGCGCCCGCGCGCCTGCTCCAGGCTTGCCTGCAAGGCCCCCATCAGGTCGGGGGCCTTGGTTGCCTCCGCGATAGGCCTCGGCTCCGCGACGACTTCCTCGCCCGCGGCCTTGCGCTCGATCATCTCGAGCACGGCCTCGCGATAGGTGTCCCTGTAGCGATCGATCTCAAACGGCTCGACCAACGACTCGACCAGCCGCTTGGCGACATCCAGTTCGCGCTCGCCGACCGGGGGCGGCGGCACGACCTCGCCCGCCTCCTCCGGCTCGCCGCCGAGCTCGCGCAGGTCGCCGGTCGGATTGATCTCATCGCCATAGTTGAGCGTCGTCATCATCAGGACCTCGCCCCGCGGATACACGGCCACCAGGCGCTCGCGCGAGCGCAGGACCACGTGTGCGATCGCCACCTTGCCCGTGTCTCGCATCGCCTGCAGCAGCAGCCGGTAGGAACGAGCGCCGCCCTTGCCCGGGACGACGTAATAAGGCTGGTCGAAGTAGATCCGGTCGATCTCCTGCAGCTCCACGAAGTCCTCGATCGCGATTGTCTGGGTAGCCTCCGGCGCGATCGCGGCGAGCTCCTCGTCCTCGACCACCACATACCGTTCGGGCGCCACCTCATAGCCTTTGACGATGTCCTCGTAAGGGACCTCATGGCCGTCGGCCGAGCAGACGCGCTTCTGGTGGATGCGCGCACGGTCGGCGTTGTGCAGTTGGTGGAAGTGCACGTTCCGCTTGGTCACCGCGCTGTACAGCTTCACCGGCATGCTGACCAAGCCGAAGTTCAGCGTTCCCTGCCACATCGATCTGGGCATCGCCACAGTGTGTGACGCTCGCCCGGCCCTGTCAACCCGTGGGCGGATCCTCGCGCTGAGCACGGCTGCCAGGAGAACGCTCGCGCGGGCCGCGTCAGCGTCAGCGTGGAGGGCCAGCGTCCGGCGAATCGCCTGCCGAGGACTCTTCGGAAGGCCCCTCGCGGAGCCCCTCGCGCAGGCGGTTGAGCGCCTGGCGAATCAGACGCGAGACCTGCATCTGGGAGACGCCGATGCGTTCGCCGATCTCGGCCTGTGTCAGGTCCTCTACGAACCGCAAGGCCAAGACCAGGCGCTCGCGTTCGGTGATGCGGGCGAGCATCGGCTGCAACACGGCGCGCTCCTCCGCGCGCACGAAACCGGCCTCCTCGGCGCCGATCGTATCGCCGAGCGTTTCGGTCTGAGCGTCCGCTCCCGCGCCGGCGCGCGGCGCGTCCAACGAGCCCGCCCGGTAGGCGGCGGCGGCGGCCAACGCATCGAGCACCCGCTCCTCGCTGGCGTCCACGGCACCAGCGATCTCGGCGACAGTCGGCGCGCGACCCCGGTCGGCAGAGAACGCCGCAATCGCCTTGTCGCAGGCCAGGGCGAGTTCCTGCAGCTCGCGCGGCACCCGCACCGACCAGGTGCGATCGCGGAAATGGCGCCTCAGCTCGCCAAGGACCGTCGGCACCGCGAAGCTCGAGAACGCCGTCTCGCGGCCCGGGTCGTAGCGATCGACCGCCTTGACCAAACCCAGCGAAGCGACCTGCTCGAGGTCTTCGAGCGGCTCCTCGGTGCGCCTGTAGCGGCGGGCAAGGCGACGCGCCAACGGCAGGTAGCGCTCGATCAGCTGCTCACGCGCGCGCGCATCCCCTTTCCGGGCGCTCTCGAACAGCTCGCGGTCGGACGGCTCCGGGGAGTGCACGCCCTGGCGCTCGCTCATCGCTTCCTCCCGGCCATGCTCAGCTGGCAGCGCAACGGCACGTCTGTCCCGTCGACCGTCAGCTCGTCGACCCGTTCTTGGGTTCCTTCCCCCGAGGCGCGTGCGGCCTCGGCGCACATGGCGGGAAGCTCGGCCGCGAGCGCCGGGCCCAGCCAGGCGATCGGGGCCGCGCCGGGACGCTCACGGGGCCAGGCCGCGAAATCGACCGCGCCGCTCAGCACCAAGCGCTCGCGCGCCCGGGTCATCGCTACATAGGCGATCCGGTCCTCCTCTTCGGCTTGGGCCTCCCGACGCTCGGACGCCAGCTCGGCGTACTGCAGGGCCGGCCGCGGCTCGGGATCCTCCAATCCAAGAAGCCTCACACCGACGCGCTTGCCCTCGACGAGCAGATCCGGAGCGCCCATGCTCACGGTACGACCCAGATCGGCCACGCAGACCACGTCGAACTCGAGGCCCTTGGCCGCGTGCACGCTCATCAAGGCCACCGCCTCGTGCTCGGCCGCGGCAACCGAAGCGTCGGGGTGGACCGTCGGAATCGGAGCGTCTGGCTCGGCGATCGCCTCGGCGCTCGCCAGGCGTCCGCCACGCCCCTGCTGGAAGGCGGCCTCGTCGAGGAACCCGCGCAGGTCGCGGCCCTCGTTGCGTTCCCACTCGAGCGCCAGGTCGACAAGCTTGCGCACGTTGGCGAACCTACGCGCTCCGTCCTGCACGCCGGCCAGCCGTGCGGGCAGCTCGCAGTAGACGATCGCGCGCTCCAAGAGCTCCGGCATTGGCGTGTCGGAAGCCTGTTCGCGTTGCATGTCAAGCCACGCACAGTAGGACGCCACCCGCTCGCCGCCGGCAGCCCCGGCGCGCGCCACATCCCACAGGCTTGCGTTCCGCTCGCGCGCGGCGCGTGCCAGCGCGGCAAGGCCGTCGGTCGAGAGCCCGACGGGCGCGGCCGCCAGCGATCCATACACAGCGGCCTCGTCCGCGGGGTCGGCCAGCACACGTAGGTAGGCGAGCAGGTCAGCCACCTCCTGGCGCTCCCAGAAGGCCCCGGCGCTCGCGATCGTCTCGAGACCCTCGGCGCGCAAGGCCTGCTCGTAGCAGTCGATGTCCGACGTGCCTCTGACCAGCACCGCCACCTCGCCCGCACGCGCCAGACCGCCACGTACAAGCCCAGCGACTCGGGTCGCCAGCGCCCGCGCCTCGGCCGCCCGCCATCCCGGCGCCCCCGTCTGCGACCAGCCGCGACGGTCGCTCAGGAGCAGCTCGACCCTCGGCTCGCCGCGAGCCTCGCGCTCGCGCGCGCCCTCGCGACCGGGCCGGAGCGGCGTGAAGGGACCTCCGAACCGTTTCACAAAAACGGCGTTCACCGCTTCCAAGAGCTCGGCGCGACCCCTGAAGTTGCGGGTCAGTCGCAGACTCCGACCGCGCGGCGCCAGCTGCTCGTGGCGTTTGCGGAAAAGGCCCACATCGGCGTGTCTGAACCGATAAATCGATTGCCACTCGTCGCCCACCGTGAACAGGTTCTCGCGCTCCAGCGCACCTACCAGAGCCAGCTGTCTGGGATTGACATCTTGCAGCTCGTCCACCATCAGAAGATCGAATCGCTGGGACCACCGATCTCTGATCGCTTCGTCGCCCAGCAGCAACTCGCCAGCGATCAGCTCCAGGTCGTCGAAGTCGAGGCCGCCTCGGCCGCGCTTCGCCGCCTCGTAGCGTTCGCCGAAGCCTTGCAGCAAGCTGGCCCACAGACGCAGCGAGCGCGCTCCCTCCTCATCGAGCCGGCGCTGGGCGCGCCGCTCCTCCTCGGAGCTCAGCTGGGGTCGACCAGCCGCCTGCTCCTCGTCGAGCCTGGGCGTAGGTAGCTTGGGCATCCGCTGGCCATGGCTGCGCAGCTCGGCGTATAGACCGAGCACGGTGGCGCGCGCGCGGTCGGCCGTGTAGGCGGCGATCAGGTCGACGGCCTCGCCTGAACCAACGCCCGTGACTTCGCCAGGCGACCCAAACGCGATTTCGCCAGGCCCGTCCCCCACATCCCTAACGGCCCCGGCAGCCCCACCAGCCTCGACCGCCCCACCAGCCCCGGTAGCCCCGACAGCCCCGGCGGCCCCGGCGGCCCCACCAGCCTCGACCGCCCCACCAGCCCCGGTAGCCCCGACAGCCCCGGCGGCCCCGGCGGCCCCACCAGCCTCGACCGCCCCACCAGCCCCGGTAGCCCCGACAGCCCCGGCGGCCCCGGCGGCCCCACCAGCCTCGACCGCCCCACCAGCCCCGGTAGCCCCGACAGCCCCGGCGGCCCCACCAGCCCCACCAGCCCCGGTAGCCCCGACAGCCCCGACAGCCCCGACAGCCCCGACAGCCCCGACAGCCCCGACAGCCCCGACAGCCCCGGCGGCCCCGGCGGCCCCGGCGCCGACGAACTCGCCGAGCGCCGCCGCGAATGCCTGCCGGCGCAGCCGCCCGGCCTGACCTTCGTCGAGAATCGCGAAACCATCTTCGATACCGGCCTCGCGCGCGTGAGCGCGCAGCAGCCGGCTACAGAAGCCGTGGAAGGTGCCCACAAAGGCTCCGCCGGTCGCCGCTGCCGCCTCGACCTCGCCGAGGGCGCGCAGCCGGGCGTCCACCCTGCTGCGCAGCTCGCCGGCGGCGCGCTCGGTGAAAGTGATCGCGAGGATTCGATCGGGCGAAATCCTGTCCTCGTGGACGGCCCTTACGAAGCGCTCGACCAGGACGGCCGTCTTGCCGCTGCCCGCGCCCGCGGCCAGGTGCAGCGGCTCGGCACGCCTGTGAATCGCCTGGTCCTGCTCGGGCGTGGGACCCGGTATGCCGGGAGCCCGGTGAAAACGCTCGATCTCGGGGGCCGGCTTGGCGGTCTCCCCAGCGACGGACTCGGCGACGGGCCTGTCTGGATCGACCAGCTCCCAACCGGTCAGCCGGATGGCACGCTCCATGCTCACCGCCCGGTCCGGCAGATCGCCGGATACTCGCACCCGCCTTTGTATGTGCACGTCGCCGGCCTGGCCTCGACGGCGCCGGCCACCGCCTCCGCGGCCGCAGCGCGCGCGAGGGCCAGCGCTTCGCTGACGATCTCGTCCAGCTCGTCGGCATCGACCACGTCGGTGCGCACACAGTCGAGCTCCATGGAGGCGCCCGCGGCGAGAACTCCACGCGCACGCAGGTCGACGCCCCCGAGCGGCTGATACATGCCGCCGACGACCTGGAGTCCGAGCAAGTCCCGCGCGGCGTGCATGTACAGAGCCAGCTGGATCTTGCCATCGGCGATCCATCTGGCGCTCGGGGTCACGCTCGCGCCCTTGTAGTCGTACACCACGGCCTCTCCCCCGGGCCCGACGTCGATGCGATCGATGCGCCCGCGCAGCTTGACCCCGCCGCCGAGATCGAGCGCCGGCAGGCCGACCTCGCGGCCCTCATCCGGTACGCGCCGATCACCAGCCCCGGGATCGTCGGACTCGAATCCGAAGCCGAGCTCCAGGAACGAGGGCTCCAGGAGACTGGCCTGACTGCAAGCATGGGCCAGGTAGCGCATCAGATCGGCCTCCAGGCGTCGCCGCGCTCCCGGCACGCGCTCAGGGCTGGCCGACAGCGGATAGCGAGGCTCGTGATCTGACAGCGCCCGAGCCAGCAGTTCGCGGGCCAACTCGAGCCGCTCCGGGATCAGGCGGGCGGAACCGGTGCGCTCGCGCAGACCCTCCAGGGTGTCGGCCAAGACCGCATGAGCGAGGCCCCCGCGCGCCAGGGGCTCGGGATCTGGCTCGACGCTCTGGGCGCGCAGCATCCGCTCGACGAACCATCTGGCGGGACAGGCGATCCACAGCTCGAGCGAAGACGCCGACCACGGCCTGGCACTCAGTTCGGCCAGTGCCCGCGTGTCGCGCAGCTCAAGCGGCTGTGCGGGCCCCGAGCTCACTCGCGGGCGCCCCGTCGGCCTGGACCGCCTCCGCCTCGGCCTCGGCCTCTCCGTCGGGCGGCTTGGCGCCCGCCTTTGCCCAGGGCTCGTCGAACTCGACGCGCCATTTGCCATCCTCGGTCTGCTGCAAAGCGAGGTGCGCTTTGAAGCTCCGGCCGCTGCGGCCTTTGAAGCCCGTGATCGCGTTCGCCGTGTAGCCCGTCTTGATCAGCTCGCGGGCGACTTCGACGGGCAGCTGCTTGCCCGCTTTGCCCTTCCAGATCACAAAGCCGCAGCCGGGATCGTTACGCGACCAGCACGAGTAGCCCTTTCGGTTTTCCATTATCTCGTGACCGCACACCGGGCAGGAGCCGAGGCTCGCCCTGGGGATCCTGACGTCCTTCAGCTTTGCGTCGAGCTCTCCGATCGTCTCCTTGGCGAAGCCCGCGATATCGGCCATGAATTTCTCGCGCGAGTCCTCGCCGCGCTCGATCTTGCCGAGCCTGTGCTCCCAGTCGCCGGTCAGGCCCGGCGAGGTCAAAGGATGCTCGTTCAGGAGCCTGATCACGTTCAGACCCTTCTCGGTGGCGACCAGCGAGCGCCCGTCGCGCTCCAGGTAGCCGACGGCGATCAGGCGCTCGATGATCGCCGCCCGGGTCGCCGGGGTGCCGATCCCCGAGTCCTTCATCGCCTCGCGCAGCTCGTCGTCGTCGACGAGCTTGCCGGCCGTCTCCATCGCGCCCAGCAGCGACGCATCGCTGTAGCGGCGTGGCGGTTTCGTTTCCTTGCGAGCGCTCTGTACCTCACGCACCTGCACCGGCTCGTCTCGCTCCAGCTTGGGCAGCGGCTCATCGGTTCCCTCGTCGGCCTCCTCGCCGCCCTCCTTGCCGCCACCTGAGCCCGCTTTACCGGGGCCACCAACGCCGCCGGCCTGTGCCGACGAGTCATCCTTGGCGGCGACCGACTGTGGCGTGACACCCTCGTCATAGACTCCTCGCCAGCCGGGAACGAGCAGAACCTTGCCACGGGTACGAAACACGTAGCCGCCCTCCTCGACGCCCTCCTCGGCCGGCACGGTGGTCTCGACGCGCGTGTTCTCGAAGACGGCCTCGGGATGGAAGATCGCAAGGAAGCGCCTGGCCACCATGTCGTAGATCCGCCTGTCGTCCGAGCCCATCCGCTCCAGGTCGTGCTCTGACCTGGTCGGGATGATGGCGTGGTGGTCTGAGACCTTGGCGTCGTTGACGACCCTGCCGAGCGGCAGCACGTCCAGGGTGGCAACGTACTGGGCGGCCTTCGCATACTCCCTGTGGACGCCGACCAGCTCGGCTGTCGGCTTGATCTCGGGGACCATGTCTTTGGTCAGATACCTGGAGTTGGTCCTGGGGTAGGTAAGGGCCTTGTGCTCCTCATAGCAACGCTGGGCGGCCGCCAGGGTCCGTTTCGCCGAGAAGCCGTATCTGGTGTTCGCCTCGCGCTGAAGGGTCGTCAGGTCGTAGAGCATGGGCGCTTTCTCGCGCTGCTCTTTGGTCTCGAGCTTGGTGATCGTCGCCGTCTTGTCCTTGCACGCGGCCACGATCTCCGCCGCCTGCGCCTCGGTCGCGATCCTCGGCTTGGCGCCGGCGTGGAACCGGCCCGCGTAGATCCGCTCGGGATCGGCCTCGAAGCTCGCGTCGACAAGCCAGTAAGGCTCGGGCTTGAACGCTTTGATCTCCTCCTCCCGCCTGGCCACGATCGCCAAGGTTGGGGTCTGTACGCGACCCAGGGACACGGCGCCGTCGAAGGAACTCCGGAGCCTGATCGTCGCCGCACGCGTAGCGTTCATGCCCACGATCCAGTCGGCCTCAGAGCGCGACCTTGCCGCCTGCTCCAGGGACACGAGCTCCTCGGGCGGGCGCAAAGCGGCGAGCGCCTCTTTCATCGCGGCGTTCGTCATCGAGCTCAGCCACAGCCGCTTGACCGGCTTGTTCGCTTTCGCCTTCTCATAGAGGTAGGCGAAGATCAGCTCGCCCTCGCGCCCGGCGTCGCAGGCGTTGACGACCAGATCGATGTCCTCGCGCTTGAGCTGTTTGGACACAACCGTCATCTGCTTGCGCGAACGCTCGTCCCTGACAACGAGCTTGAACCGGTCGGGCACGATCGGCAGATCCTCCATCCGCCAGCGCTTGTATTTGGCGTCGTACTCGTCGGGCTCGGCCAGCTGCACCAGATGCCCGACCGCCCATGTGATCACGTCCTCGGGACCCTCCAGGAAGCCCTCCTGCTTCTTGAACGGTCCCGGCAGCACCCGCGCCAGGTCCTGGCCCACGGAGGGCTTCTCGGCGATCAGCAAGGTCTTGGCCATGGCCGGTCAGCCTAGCGGGTACGTACTACCCCCCGATCGGGGCGCGCGGGTTGGTGCCCCAGAAGACCTGCGTGCCGAGCATCCCGATGAGGGTCACGAGCACGAGGTTGAGCACCATCGACTTGGCCGTGGCCTCCCCGACCCCGACGGGGCCGCCGCTGGCGTTGTAGCCGTAGTAGCAGCCGACCAGCACGATCGTCGTGGCCATCGCCATCCCCTTGATCAGGCTGAACAGGAGGTCGGGCGGACTCTGAAACTCCCAGAAGGTCAGCAGGTATCCGCCCGCGGAGGTGTAGTGGACCTGCAGCACGACCGCGATGTAGGAGGCAAGGTAGGCGATCCCGATCGAGGCTATATACATGAAAGGCAACACGATCCAGCAGGCCAACAGGCGCGTGCCGCACAGGAAGGTCATCGAGTCGAAGCCCATCACCTCGAGCGCGTCGATCTCCTCGTTGATGCGCATGGCGCCCAGCTCGGCCACGATCCCGGTGCCGACCTTCGCCGACATCATGTATCCGAACGCATACGGCACCGCCTCGCGCAGGTTGCACAGGGCGGTGAACACGCCCGCGTAGGCGGGAGCTCCCTGGGACTCGGTGAAGTAGGCGCCCTCGATTCCGCAGGTGCCGAGACCCGTGACGAACACCAGGCCCCAGATGACTAGCGTCGAGCCGACAATCAGGATGCCCGCCTGGCGGAGCGTCTCGCCGAAGAAGCGCAGCACTCGCAGCCCCCACACGTCCCGCACGACCCTGCCCGCGAAGGTCGCGATCTCTCCCGCCGCGGCCACCCAATCCCGGGGCGATGCCGCCCGCTCGTTCATCGGCGAGCCCTCCCGGGACGATCCACGATCACCCGAGCCAGCCAGGAAGACGCGCCCGTCATTTGATCACCAGGATGTTCGGGTGCGTGGCCAGGAGCATTTGGGTGAACACGTAGTTGAACGAGCCGAACCCGAGGAACGAGATCACGACCGCCTGGTTGACCGCCCGCCCGACGCCCTCGGCTCCGCCTGAGGCGGTCATGCCCTTGTAGCAGCAGACGATCGCGATGATCGCCCCGAACAGAACGGTCTTGAGCACCGATCCCCACAGGTCGGTGGAGCTGGCGTTGGCGAACAGCGTCGTCCAGAACGGGCCGAGCGGCTGTCCGGTGACGACCGCGGCGAGCATTCCTCCGAAGATCCCGAACAGCAGGGCATACAGGTCGAACAGGCCGGTGATCAGCATCAAGGCCAGGAAGCGGGGCACGACCAGGTTCTTGATCGGGTCGACCCCAAGCACCTGGAGCGCGTCGAGCTCCTCTCTGATCTTGCGCGCGCCGAGGTCCGCGGTGATCGCGGTGCCCGCGATGCCGGCAATCACGATCGAGGTGATCAGCGGGCCGATTTCGCGGATCGCGGCGAGCACGAAGAAGCCGCCCAGGCGATCGGTGGCGCCGAAGATCCGCAGGAAATTGGCGGCCTGCAGCCCAGGCGCCCCGTAGTTGATCGCGACGGTGGTCACCAGCAGCGGGAACCACACGAGACGGAGCACGAACAGGAACTGCGCGACGAACTCCCCGCCGTAGGGATACGGCGGGCGCAGCGCCGAGGAGATCGTTCTGCCCGTCAAGAGCATCATGTCGCCGACTTCCTCCATCAAGCCCCGGCCCGGCCCAAGCACGCCCTGCACGACCCGGCGAGCGTCGAGCTGGCGGAGGTCGAGGGTGTCGTCCGCCAGAGACGCCTCAACCGCGGTCGACGCTCCAGCCTCGACGTTCGCGCCGGCACTTGCACCGCTACCGCTACCGCTACCGCTCCGCGCCTCGCTCCCCTCAAGACCCATTCTCATAGTGTACTAGTTCACTATTACATTGTCGTTGACCCTGGGCGGGCGCAACGGCCGTCGAGACACGCTCGGGCATGCTTACGGGCGGACAGAGCCTCGACCAGACCGAGCAGCCAGCACATCGGGCAGCCCCGCAGCGCGACCAGACCAAACGGCGCGATCAGCATGGCCGCCGGGCCGATCGCGAAGACAAGCGCAGCCGCACAGCCGATCAGCCCGAAGCCGAGCGCGCCACGCAAGAGATGCCCCGCGACGAACGCTGGCACGGGAGGCGGTTCGCGTCCATCAGACATCGTGACCAGCTCCGTCACCGTCGATGCCCTCGGATGCAGACTCCGGAGCCGCGGCCAGACGCGCTCGCAGCACCTCACGCCCGCGATGCAAACGCGACTTCATCGCGGCCTTGCTGAGACCGAGCGCCCTGGCGGTCGCCGCGCCCGACATGCCCTTGACATCTCGCAGCACGAGCACCGAGCGCTGGTCGGCGGGCAGGCCGGCGATCGCGGCGACGATCCGCTCGACCTCGAGGCGCACCAGAGCGGCGTCTTCGGCCGAGACAGCAGCGGACCCGGGCGGGAGGGGCGCGCGGAAGGCGACCCGCGAGCGGCGAATGCACTCGTTGCGCACTATCTGGAACACCCAGGAAGCGAGCGCCGCGGCGGCACGCAGCGTGCCGACCTTGCGATACAGAACGATCAGCGCCTCCTGCGCCGCCTCCTCGGCGTCCTCTGGCGTAGCGCACAGCGAGCGCGCGAACCGCCGCACGTGTACGTGCGAGGCCTCGAGCAGCGCGACGATCGCGCGGGGATCGCCCGCCTGGGCGGCCTCCAGGACACGTCCGCTGACCCATGCCGACGTGGGGGCTACCGCTTTTTCGGACATGGCATCGTGTACGAGGCTTCGGCGACGGCGCCGCCGAGGAAGTCGAGTTCGATCTTCACCGGCCAGCCGCCCTTCGAGCATGTCTTGGGCAACGTCACGTAGGAGATCGTACGTTTGCCCTGACGGTATGCCGCTCCGACCGCGACGTTACCCCGCAGGGCCGAAGCGTCAAGCGCTCCGGGGACCGTTTCGATCAGCGGCACTTCAGCGATGAATTCCAGACCGAACGGAGGAGGCGCCGAGCCAACGAGGCGCGCCCTGGCAACGATTTCGAGGGACACGGGCGTCGTGCCATCCACGAACGCGTCCAGGCCGCCGCCCGGAGCAAAGAACGGCTGTACCGAGACCGTCTCCCCGACCCGTTCGCTACCAAAGCTGACGACTCCGCTCGCCGAGCCCTTCGGGCCGGCTATCGATCGGGACGGGCACGCTGCCGGCCCGCTCTGTTCGAGCACGCGAGTCGCACACGTGGCGAACCCCTGCGGGTGCACCCGCATCCCGGGCGGCGTATAGATCTTGACACCGACCAGCGGCGCGGGCGAGCCTCCATATTCGTTGCCTGAGATCGCGCCTTCGCCCTGAATCACCGCGCCCGCGCCCAGGAAATCGCCGGTGCCGGGATAGCCGGGAATCGGCCGGGCTTCCGTCTTGAACAAGGCGATCGTGGGCGTCGCCTGCGCCGTCGCACAGAGACACCACGCGGCGATCGAGAGCCCCGCCAAGATGGCTGACAGCCTGACTTTGTGGGCAGCACTGGACACGGAAGCCTCCTCGGTTTAAGCCGGACCGGACTGTCCGAGCTGTAGATGAGAGGCACGGATGTCGCGAAAGGATTCTCCTAACACGACCCGCGTCCAGCCCCGGTAGGCGCTACCGTGACAATGTGAACGTAAGCGTCGAGAACGATCAAGCGACTGGACAGAGCCTCGATGGTCTGGACGCCTTCGTCGCGTCCGTCGACCGAGACGCCGAGGTCCCGGTTGGGCTGCAACTCGGCTGGACGCTGTGCGCGAGGATCCACGACGGCGAGTTCGGGCCGGGGCAACGACTTCCGGGCCTGCGCGAGCTGGCCGAGGTGAGCGGTCTGAACATCAACACGGTGAGGGCCGTCTATCAGCGTTTGGAGCGCCGGGGACTGGTCGAAAGCCGACAGGGCAAGGGCACGTTCGTCGCCGACGAGCTTCCGAGGCCGTCGGCCGTCGGCGCAATCGCGGCCGAGGCGGCCCGCGAGGCGGCGGCGATCGGCGTCAGCCCGCGCGACGTCGCGGCCGCCCTGTACGTGGCGATGCCCGGCGGAGCGTCCAGGAAAGGCAAAGCGCAGAGCCCCGAGACCGATGGCACAAAGGCAAGCGGCGTGGAGGCTGCCCTGGAGGGAGAGAAGGGCAAGGGCACACCTGGCGCTGCGCGCAGACGTACACTGCGCGCCCAGATAGCGACGCTGGAGCGGGCGATCGGCGAGATGGAAGCCGAACATCCCGGCGTTGCGCCGCTGCCGGGCGCGACCAGGAGGGGCCCGGGCCCGACGCTGCTGAGCGCCGAGGAGCTCGAGCGGGTCCGCTCGACGCTGGTGCGGCGGCTGGCGACGGTGCAGGCCGCCATCGACGAGCGCACAAGCCGCCAGGCATCGCAGGAGGCGGCACAACACGAGAAGCCGGTGCACGCGCGCGCACGAGTGCAGCCAAAAAGAGAAGATACCTCCGAAACCACGTCGACCTCGACATCGACCCCCAAGCGCAAGGCCAAACCGCGCTCCGCACCGCGTCCGGCTCCGGCCGGCACCTGAGCCGCCTCCTCAATCCGCCCCGCACGGGCCGGTGCCGACCGTCGTCGAGCCGACCCCCGCCAGGAGCCGCGACGCCGTCGCGTTCGCCACGCCGTAGCCCCCGGCCAGGCCGCCGCCCACGGTGCCGGCGAAGACGGTCGTCAGGACGTCGCCCTCGGCGTCGACCAACGGGCCCCCGGAGTTGCCGGGCCGCACGAGTCCACGCAAAGGCGTCAAGAGCCGCGAAATCGGCCCTCGACCGTATGCGTTGTCGGTGAGCACCGTCTGGGTACGACCGATACGTCCGGGCTGCACGTCATAGGGCCCGTTCTCCGGATAGCCGAGGATCGCACCGGCGCGCCCGGACGTAGGTTCGGGTACCAGGCGCAGGGATGGCACACCGGCGAGGCCGCGGACCCGCAGGACGGCGAGGTCGACGTTTGGGTCGAACGCGACCGCTTCCGCCGACAGCTGCGGGGGGCGGCCGCCGATCTCGACGGTCGTGTCCTGCTCGCCGGCGACGACGTGGGCGTTGGTGAGCACCTCGTCGGGAGCAGCGACCCAGCCCGAGCCCTCGATCGCCAGGCCGCAGGCTGTGCCGAGCACGCGCACCACGCTGCGCGAGGCGGCATGCACCCCCGGCGCCCGACCGATCAGAGGGAGTGGCGCCGCGACGTCTGGCGAGGGGCCAGCCACCTCGGGCAGTGGATCCAGGCGCGAGAGCGCGTTCAGGATCGGTCCCGACGGGGGCAGCAGCTGGTTGAGCTCGCGCAGGATCGTCGAGCGCTGGATTTCGGCCCGTAGCTGACCGGTCTGCGGAGTCTGGGCGGCGACGGCCGCCGCGATCCAGATCACGCCAAGCCCGATCGCACCGCCGAGCGCGGCGCCGAGCAGTCCGTCGAAGAGGCCGGCCCCGGGCAGGACGAGCGATCGGCGCAGGCGGAAGCCCACACCCTCGAGGCCGGTTGCCAAGATCGCGCCGGCCAGGACCGCCCCGATCAGACCGAAGGCGGGAGCGTAGGGCGAGGCGGAACCGCGCGGCAGCAACAGAGGGCCGAGACGAGTTCCGATGAATGCACCACCCAGGAACCCTGCGAATGAGAGCGCCCCCACGATGAACCCCCGCCGAAAGCCGGACCAGGCCAGCAGCGCCGCGAAGGCGACGATCAACCAGTCGAGCGTCGTCACTGGTCATGTTCTACCGTTCGATGGCCGTGAACACCCGCACTGACCGCCTGCGACGCGCCCGTCCGGTGCTGGCGTTGGCAGGCGTCGCGTTCGTGGTCGGAGCGATCGTCGGCGCCAGCCACGGAGCAGACACTGGTGACGCGCTGGCGTCGCGCTTCGTCGGCTCTTGGGCACGGGGCGAATACCTGGCGATGTACGGAGATATCGGTGGCGCCTCCAAACGGAGGGTGACGCCCCAGGAGCTGGCTGACGCCTGCAAGCACGCGCTGGCGACCGCGACCGCGACCGCGACCGCGACCGGACTGGCGGTGACGGGCAAGGCCCACGACGTCGCTGGCGGATTGGTGGAGGTGCCGGTGCGCGTGCACACACGCCTGTTCGGCACACTGCGGCTCGCGTTTTCTTTGCGGGTCGCCGGCGCAAGCGGCGGCGAAGCCGGTGGGATCGTGTGGTCACGCTCGGCCGAGTTCCCGGGCCTGAAGCCGGGCCAGAAGCTGGCTCGCAGAACGACCTTGCCGCCCAGAGCGACGCTGCTGGCACGCGACGGGTCGACCCTGGGCGAAGGCGTCGCCGAAGAGGCCGGGCAGCGCAACTCACCGCTGGGCGCGTCGGCCGGCGCGGCGCTCGGGGAAGTCGGCCCCATTCCGGAGTCCAGGGCAGCGCGCTTCGAAGCCGAAGGAGTACCGAGCGATGCGATCGTCGGCGTCAGCGGCGCCGAGGAGGCGCTCGACGAGCGTTTGCGCGGCAGACCGGGCGGAGAGCTATTGGCGGCGAGCGAGCGGCCGGGTGGGCCGAGCAGCGTGCTCGCCGTCGCGACGCCTCGCCCCGCCCATTCCGTGCGCACGACGATCTCACCGGCGGTGCAGCGCGCCGCGGTCGCGGCGCTGGGCGGCCAGCTCGGTGGCGTCGTGGCGATGGCACCGAGTACCGGGCAGATCCTGGCGGTCGCAGGCCTGGGGATCGACGATCTGCAGCCGCCGGGCTCGACCTTCAAGATGGTCACGACCAGCGGCGTGCTGCAGGCCGGGATCGCCAAGCCGAGCACGGTCTTCCCATATGCGACCTACGCAACGCTTGACGGAGTCAAGCTCAGCAACGCCAACGGCGAGGAATGCGGCGGCTCGCTGGAGCTTGCGTTCGCGGTCTCCTGCAACTCGGTCTTCTCGCCACTCGGCGTCAAGCTCGGCGCGCCGCAACTCGTGGCGATGGCGGAAGCGTATGGGTTCAACCACGGACCGGGCATCCCGGGCGCCGTCGAAAGCACGCTGCCCGCCGCGTCGCGGATCAAAGGGGAACTCGACCTGGGCTCGACCGCGATCGGCCAAGGAGAGGTGCAGGCGAGTCCTTTGCAGATGGCCACCGTTGCCGCCACGATCGCCGACCACGGCCACCGCCCGCAACCGACCTTCGCTCTGGATGCCTCGCCGCACACGGTCGCGACCGCCACGAGCGCCTCGGTGGCCGACACGCTCAGACGCTTCATGATCGCGGTCGTGAGGGAGGGCACCGGCAGCGCAGCCGCAATCCCTGGGGTTACGGTCGCGGGCAAGACGGGGACCGCCGAACTGGGCACACCCGGTGCGTGCTCGGGGAGCAGCGAAGAAGGAGGCTCCAAGGAAGGCGGCTCGGGCGAATCGCGCTCGAGCGGCTGTGGAGCCGCCGCCGAAGCCGCCAACACGGACGCTTGGTTCGCCGCCTTCGCCCCGGCCCTGCACCCGAAGATCGTCGTCTGCGTGCTTATGGTCAAAGACGGCGCCGGTGGTGACACCGCGGCGCCCGTAGCCAGAGCGGTGATCGAAGCCGGGCTGCACGCCGGCCTCTAACGCGACGCTAGACGTCCAGCACCGCGGAGGCGGTCTGGGTGGCGTCGGTCGGGTCGACGATGTGGATCGTCAGAGGCCGGTTGTCGAGCGAGACGACATGGATCTTGTAGAGCAGCAACGCGCCTTGGGTGCCGCCGTTGGCGGCGATCGTGCTGTAGGCCGGCACCCTGCTGTTCGCGGGTATCAGACCGGCGCGATAAGCGAACTGGTTGGTTTCGGCGGGCACGATCGGCGTGTAGACGTTGTTCTGGGTGTCGCTGATCGCGATGCTCGGCGCGGCCAAATGAGGCGTGGAGGTGTGGTTGTAGACCTGGACGAACACAGCGAACCACTCTTCGCCGGGCTTGAGCTGGCGCTGAGCTGGCGTCAGTCCCTGCAGGTAGGCGGCGTCTTCGACGTTGGCCGGATTCAGCTCGCGAGAGAGCTGGACCTGGTAGACCAGCGAGCCCACGTTCAGGTAGGGCGCGTTCTTGCCCGATTCACCGGCATAGGTGCCCGTCGTGACCCTGGTTTCGGAGTTGCCACAGGCCGCCAGGGCCGTGGCGGCGAGCAGCGCGACGAGGAGGGCCGCGAGCGGGCGGAGGGAGGCTGTGCGCGGGCGGGTTTGGCTCATGCGGGGCGGGAGTCTATCCAGTAGCGGCTTGCCGATGACTAGCCGCCGGCCACCGCGATGCGGGAGCCGGCCTGACGCTCGCCCTCGAGGATCGCGCGCAGACGGCGCATGGCGCGGGCGTTCTGGCGGCGCGTCCAGCTGCGCGCCCCCAGGCCCTCGAGCAGACGATCCGAGAGCGTGACGGGCCGGGTCTCGATCGTGAACTGCACGCGGGTCGTGCCGCCCGCCGCGGGTGCCAGCTCGTACACGCCAAGCGTACGCACCCGATTGGCTTTGCCGGTGCGACCGACCTCGACTATCCGGTGAGGACGCTGCACCTCGACGAACGTCACGTCACCCCACGAGAACCGGCCGGCCGGCGGGGGCACCTTGACGCGAAAGCGGGCGCCCGCGCCGCGACCGACCGAATCTATGCGGGTCAGATGCCAGTCGCGCAGGTAATGGTCGGTGAACTGTGGATGGTTGGCGATGTCTTGCAGGTAGTCGAAGACTTGCTCGCGCGGACGATCGACGATGACTGAGACGGTCACGGGGTCCATTGACAGGGCCGCAGTCTATTGGCCGCGTCCCCCGAGCGGCGGGCCGGCGCCAGGCCGAGCGGGCAGACCGCGCCACTATTCGGGCGGGCTGCCAGCCTGACAGCGAGGGCAGACCGGCAGCTAGGCCGCGCGAGTGAGTCGAACGGCGTGGCCACGCTCGCAGTGGCGCACCAGCTCGGTGGCGGCGGCGGGCTCGCGCCGCAGGGCGCTGCACAGCTCGCAGACGATGCCGCGGACGTTCGCGTACAGATGGACGTGCTCGCCCACGAGCGGTGTACGCCCGCAGTCGGCGCAGCGGTCGCGACTCGCCTCGAGCACGTCGACGGAACGACGCAGCAGACGTCGCTCGAATCGCTCGCTGTCGCGGTCGGCCGGCCTGCTCATGCCCAGGAATTCGCCATCGCCGTGGGGGCTCCTGCCTAGCGCTGGGCTCCGGCACCGTGCGCTCCAGGATCGCCTGCATGGACTCGCTCGCTTTCGGGCAGTTAACCGGTAATCGCCGCGAGATACGCGCTACCCGCACGGGCTCCCAGGCCCCTACAACACGAATTATCGGAATTAGCTACCGGAGCTTACATAGATTTGCGGCACTTGTTATGATCGCCACGAGTTCTTCCTGACGGGCGTTGCCCCGGGATCCCCTCGGCAGAAAGGGACAGGCACAGGATGGAATCGCTTACTTCGGGCACCATGGCCGGCACCGGGTCGTTTCGTTGCAGGGCCTGTGGCTACGTACTGACGCTTGCTGGCACCGACACATTGACCGACTGCCCCGGCTGCGGTGGCGGCGACTTCGCGCGAGCCTCTCTGTTCAGCACATCAGGGAGCACTCCTGGCGGGCGCTTGACTGGCATGTCGACGACGCCGGTGGCCGCAAGGACCCCATACGCCGGTTCGAGCCCCGGCCTGGCGCGGCGCGAGCGAGCGGCGAACTACGGCTTGGACCACGGCGAAGGCCGCGATGGGCCACTGGACCCGAGCTCACCGCCAGACCAGGCGGACACCCTCGACGCCAACCTCGAAAGCGACGGTCTCCTTGCCCGTCCGGAGCCGGTGGGCAGGACTGCGTGGCTCGAGCGGGCCCGCGCCGGCGTTCACGATCCCGGCGAGTACCTCGCCTATGAGGATGGATCCGAACTGCGAACGGTGCCGTTGACCCGCGAGTGGACGCGGATCGGGCGCAGCCTGGCAGCCGACATCCGCTTCGATGACCCGACCGTGTCGCGCCGGCATGCCTTGGTAGTGCGCCAGGCAGACGGCGTGCACGTACTGGACGATCGCAGCCTCAACGGGGTGTTCGTCAACGGCACGCGTATCGAGGGCTCGGGAATCGCCCAACGCGCGCTCAAGAACGGCGACGAGATCGTCGTCGGACGCTATCGACTGCGATTCATCGACATTCCGGCCTGAGGCCGGCTACGCGGGCGCGCGGGCGGGGGCCACGTCGACGCCCAAGGCCAGGGCGCACCGCGCCCGGACCTAGCCGCCCCAGCGCCAGACCTGGCGGTGCCGCGCCGGCGGCTGGGTCGTTTGCGGCGTAGTATCGACGCCTGACGATGGCGCCCCCGACCACGACCACGATCGCGGTGCTCTCTCAGAAGGGCGGTACCGGCAAGACGACGACCGTGCGGACACTCGCCGACGCGCTGCGGCGGGCGGGAGTGAGCACGCTGGCGGTTGACCTCGACCCGCAGGGCAACCTGTCGGACTATTTCGATTTGCCGCCCGACGTCGAGCCGACGATCGCTGACGTTCTGTCCGGACGCGCCCGGACGAGAGAGGCGATCCACGGCGACCTGATCCCCGCCAACCTGAGCCTCGCCGAGGCCGAGCTGATGCTGGGCGCGAAGATGGGGCGCGAGCTGACACTCCGCCGGGCCCTGGCCGAGATCGGAGAGGGCTATGACGTCGTCCTGATCGACTGCCCGCCGTCGCTGGGACTGCTGACCGTCAACGCGCTGGTCGCCGCCGACCGGGCGCTCGTGACAGCCGAGGCCCAATATTTCGCGTTGCAGGGCGTCGAGCAGGCGATGGAGGTGATCGAGCTGGCGCGCGAGACCCTCAACGCCGACCTGGCACTGCTTGGCGTGCTGCTGAATCTGGCCGACATGAGGACCGTGCACTCGCGCGAGGCGCTCCTCTCGCTGAAGGAGAGGTTCGGCGAGCTGGTGTTCGAGACGCCGATCCGCTCGTCGATCGCCTACGCCGAGTCGGCTGAGCGAGCCGTCTCGATCCTCGACCACAGGCCAGACCTGGGCGCCGACTACCTGGCGCTTGCCGGCGAAGTTCTGGGGCGGTTGGAGGGGTTCGAGGAGGCGCGCGGACGGGTCTTTCAGCTGGGATAGCGCGCGAGCGATCCCGACTGGAATAGCACGGCCAAAACCAGCGCTACGGCCCGACCGGCGTTCCGCCCGACCAGGCCGGGCCGGGCCGGGCCGGGCCTTTACAGCTCCCCCACGAATGCTCCCTGAGCCTCGAACGGCGCACGCACGAGGCTGGCCCAGCCCTCGACCTCGGGGCGTAGGGCCTCGACGACAGCGCCTGTGTGCTCGTAGAAGCACCAGACGAGCACGGTCGGCCCGGCGCCCGAGATCGTCGCCCCCAGGGCTCCCAGCTCGCGCGCGCGCGAAGCCAGCTCGTAGGAGTCCGGAAAGAGGCTCGAGCGGCGCTCCTGATGCAGACGGTCGGCCAAGCCCCGGGCCAGGAGGTCCCAGTCGCCTCGGGCCAGGCCGAGCGTGAGCAGAGCGGCATGGGCGACGTTGAACACGGCCTGCTCCAAAGGCACCTCCGCGGGCAGGGCCCGGCGCGCCGCGCTGGTCTGGACGGCCTGACCGGGCACAACCGCGATCGCCTCCAGGCCCGTCGGCGGCTCGAAGCGGACGGCGGAGCCGTCGGCGCAGATCACGAAACCGCCGTACAGGGCCGCGGCTGCGTTGTCGGGGTGCCCCTCCAGCTCGCTTGCAAGCGCGAACACGTCGGCGTCCAGCTCGAACAGGTGATCGGCGGCCATCAGCCCAGCGACGGTCGCCGCCGCGCTCGACCCCAGGCCGCCAGAGAGCGGAATCTCCGAGGAGATCCTGAACTGGAACCCGTCGGCGGGGTGCAACCGCTCGAACGCGCGCACGCAGAGGTTCCCGCGCCCGCGCGATACCTGCAGCTCGGTCTCGACCCCGAAGGTGCCCGTCTCGCGGACCTCCAGCTCGAGGTGCAAGCCGACGGCGGCGGCCATGCAGTCGAACCCGGGGCCGAGGTTCGCGGAAGAGGCGGGCACGCGCACGACCCGCCTACGCTCCACCGAGGACCGCCTCCTCGATCGCGGGCAGCTCGGCCGGGCAGGTGATGATGCGCCCGTCGTTGTGCGCGATCGCCGTCTCGGGGTCCTTCAGACCGCGGCCGGTCAGCACGCAGACGACCTGCTCGGCGCCTTCGGGGCCGTACTTGAGCAGTCCAGCCACCGAGGCGGCGGAGGCGGGCTCGCAGAACATGCCTTCGCGGGAGGCCAACAAGCGGAAGGCCGCGAGGATCTCGTCGTCGGAGACCGCCCGGATCGCGCCGCGCGAGTCCCTGGCCGCCGCGATCGCATCCTCCCAGCGCACCGGGTTGCCGATCCGGATGGCCGAAGCGACCGTTTCGGGGCGCTCGATCGGATGGCCTTCCACCAGGGGCGCCGCACCGGCGGCCTGGAAGCCGAACATTCGCGGCGAGGCGCCGACCTCCTGGAAGCCACGCCAGTAGGAGGTGATGTTGCCGGCGTTGCCGACCGGGATGCACAGGGCTTCGACGCCGCCTTCCAGAGCCTCGTCGATCTCGAAGGCGGCCGTCTTCTGGCCTTCGATGCGGTAATTGTTGACGGAGTTGACCAACACGATCGGGTGCGAGTCGGTCAGCTCGCGCACGAGCTCGAGAGCCTGGTCGAAGTTGCCCAGCAGCGAGATCACGCGGGCGCCGTGGACCAGGGTCTGGGCCATCTTGCCCTGCGCGATCTTGCCCTCGGGGACGATCACCGCGCAGGTGATCCCAGCGCGCGCGGCATAGGCGGCGGCGCTGGCGGCGGTGTTGCCGGTGGACGCACAGATCACGGCCTTGGCGCCGTCGCGCACGGCGGCGGACACCGCGCAGGTCATGCCCCGGTCCTTGAACGAGCCGGTCGGATTGGCGCCCTCGAGCTTCAGGCGCACGCTCGCTCCGACCATCTCCGAGATGACCGGCGCGCGCAGCAGCGGCGTCGAACCCTCCTGCAGGCTGACCAGCTTGTCGCCGACCTCGAACGGCAGGCGATCGAGGTAGCGCTCGATCAGAGGCACATGCGTACCGGTGAAGGCGGCCCCTTCGACGCGCGGCAGCGGTACGGGGGTGTAGCTGCTACTCATCGATGCTCCTTTCAATCACTGCGCCATATGGACACGTAGGGCAAGCTGGGCAAGGACGCAGGGAGCGAAGTGTGCTCCGCACATGAGCGACCGAGGACGCAGATCCAGCGCCGCCATACGTGTTCATATGAACTCCTCTTCGATGACGCGGATCGTGCGGGGCGGCGAGCGTACGAAGTCCTGTTCCTGGAGGGCCGCGATCGCCGCCTGCAGCCTGGACTCGGCGACGGCGTGGGTGACCATCACCAGGCGCGCGCTCTCGGCCATGCCGCGTTGCACGAACGAGCGGATCGAGACCTCGTGATCGCCGAGGATCTTCGTCACCGACGCAAGGACACCGGGGCGATCGGCAACGTCCAGGTGAAGGTAGAAAGCTGAGGGCACATCTTTCAAGAGTTCCAAAGGCAGCGGCTCGGCGGGCGGCCTGGCGCCGCCGGTCATCACGGAGACGACGTCCCCGAGGACGGCGCTGGCGGTCTGGCGACCGCCGGCGCCCGGCCCTGACATCGTGATCTCTGTGATCGTCTCGGATTCGACGGTCACGGCGTTGAAGGGGCCCGAGACCGAGGACAGGGGGTGGCCGGCATACAGGAAGGCCGGATAGACCCGCACCGACAGGCCGCCTTCGCGGCGCTCGGCGGTACCGATCAGCTTCAGGCCGAGCCCGAGCTCGCGCGCGTACTGCAGGTCGTCGGTCTGCAGGCGCTCGATCCCCTCGTAAGGGACCTCGTCGAGGTGCACGGGGGCGCCGAAGGCCAGCCTCGCCAGGATCGCCATCTTGGCGGCCGCGTCCTTGCCCGAGACGTCGTCGGAAGGGTCGACCTCGGCGTAGCCCTTGCGCTGGGCCTCGGCCAGCGCCTCTTCGTAGGTGCTGCCACGAGCCATCTCGGAGAGGATGAAGTTGGTCGTGCCGTTGACGATGCCGTGGATGCGCTCGATCGGCGTGGCCGCGAGCGACTCCTCGAGCAGGCGCACGATCGGCACGGCGCCGGCCACGGCGGCCTCGAAGCGCAGGCGCACGTCGTGGGCCCTGGCCGTCTCGAACAGCTCCTCGCCGTGCTGGGAAAGCAGCTGCTTGTTGGCGCTGACGACGTCCCTGCCCGAGCGCATCGCCTGGAGCAGGTGTTCGCGGGCCGGTTCGACCCCGCCCATGACCTCCACGATGATGTCGGCGTCGGCCAGGATCTGGGCGAACTCGCCTTGCTTGCGTGTGAGTACGCCGGCGATCACGGGCCGGCGCCCGTTGAAGCGCTCGATCTCGTCGGCGCGCTCGTCAAGGAGCGCGGCGAAGGCGCCGCCGACGGTGCCGTGGCCGAGCAGGCCGATCTTGAACGGCCGCTCAGCGGACATCGCGCAAGGTCAGATCCTCGAAGGTCTCTCGACGCACCACCACGCGCGCGCGGCCGTCGCAACAGAAGATCACGGGCGGGCGGGGAACGCCGTTGTAGTTGGAGGCCATCGCGTAGCCGTAGGCGCCGGTGGCGGGCGTGACGATCACATCGCCGGGCTTCGGGTCGTCGAGCAGGGCCTCGCGCACGATCACATCGCCTGACTCGCAGTGCTTGCCGGCGAGCACGCACGGCGTCGTGCCGCCGAAGCGGTCGGCGACGTGGGCTTCGTAGCGCGCGCCGTAGAGCATCGGCCGCAGATTGTCGGACATGCCGCCGTCGACGCCGACCCAGCGCCTGACGTTGTGCTTGACGCTCTGAACCCCATACAACGTGACCCCGGCGTTGGCCGTCAGCGAGCGCCCGGGCTCGATCAAGAGGCGCCGGCCCGAGCCGGGCCCCATCCCGTGGTCACTCGCCGCGGCCACCAGGGATCCGACGTACTCCTCGATCGATGGAGGCTCTGGCTGCTCGGCGGTGTAGCGCACGCCGAGTCCTCCGCCCAGGTCCCAGACCGGATGAGACCCGAGCCCTGCCAGCTCTTGGATCTCGCGCCGGAACGGCTCCAGGTCGAGTAGCTGCGAGCCGATGTGGCCGTGCAATCCGACCAGGCGCAGACCCTCGACCTGGCCGACTCGTGCGACCGCCTCCCCCACTTCGGACATCCCGAACCCGAACTTGGAGTCGGCCTGGCCGGTTGAGATGTGGTCGTGCGTGTCGCCTCTGACGTCGGGAGTCACCCGGATCAGGACGTCCTGAGCACGATCGCCGGTGACGAGCCCTTGCAAGCGATCGATCTCGTCGAAGTTGTCGATAACGACCAGACCGACATCGTGCTCCAAGGCCATACGCAGCTCGGACTCGGACTTGGCGTTGCCGTGCAGGACGATCCGCTCGGGCCGAAAGCCGGCCATCAGCGCCAGATGCAGTTCCCCACCGGAAGCGACGTCGCACCAGAGACCCTCTCTGGCGAACAGCTCGAGGACGGCCGTGCAGGGGAAGGCCTTGGCGGCGAACACGACCTGGAGATCCTCGTGGCCGGCCTGGCGCCCCGCCTGCACGAACCCACGCGCGCGCGCGATCAAGTCGTTCTCGGCAACGACATACGCGGGCGTGCCGTACTCGAGAGCGAGTTCGATCGTGTCGCAGCCACCGACCTGGAGCCGCCCGCGCTCATCGAAGGAGCTGTCGCGGGGCAGGGCCGGCGCGAGCTGGCGGGCGCTCGCCGCGTTAGGGGTCCGGGAGACGGCCATGCCTTGATTATCGCGTGTGCGTCACGTTGCCGCCGGCTGAGGCCTAGACGTAGGCGCGCGCTCAGCTGGCCCGGAGCGCAGGCCGCCGATGCCTCCGTCGCGAGCCATCCAGGTCAGCCAGATCGCGCCGATCGCGATCAGAGCGATGCTCTCTAGCTGTGGGGCGGTCAGGCTAAGGAAGACCTCCTGGTTGCGCCTGATGAACTCGACGAGCAAGCGCTCGAGGCCGCTGAAGACCATATAGAGAGCGCAGATCACGCCCGGGCGCACACGGTCGCGCAGCTGCCACAGGAAGTAGGCGAGCAGACACATGGCGACAGTCTCGTAGATCGGCGTCGGCTGCACGTGGACCCCCGGCGGCGTGGGCACGGTGCCGTGGGGGTAACCCATCGCCCACGGCAGGCTCGATCTGATCCCGTAGTCGCCGTCGCCGGAGACCTGGCAGCCGATCCTGCCGATCCCGTAGCCGAGCGCGAGCGCGATCACGCACATGTCGAAGGTCTGAAGCTCGAACGCTTTTCGCCAGCGCATCCAGGCGAGGACGGCGACGGCACCGCCGATCGCGCCGCCGTACCAGACCAGGCCAGAGCCGGAGAAGATGGAGCCGAGCAGGTCGTGTTCGACCGAGGAGTAGTTCTGGATCACGTAGTAGAGCCGCGCGCCGATGACCCCGCCGAGCAGGGCCGCGAACACGATCTCGTAAGCCCAGTCGACGGGCTTATCAAGCTCGCGTAGGCGCTTGGCGATGACCAGGCCGCAGGCCAGAAAGCCGAGCGCGAACGTGACGCCGAACGTCTTGACGGAGATGCCGATGATTTCGATTTCGGGCTTCACGGTCGGCACTTTAGAGCGCAATGAACAAGCTCTGCGACAATGACGGTCATGGCTAAGAGATCGAGCAAGTTCGGTAAGGACACGGGGCTGCAGGCGCGCATGGTGATGACCATGTTCTTGCTTGGCTTGGTGTACGTGGTGTTCGTCGGCGTGCTGTTCGTCGCCGGCGCGGCGGCCGGCTTCATCATCGTCGTGGCGCTGATTCTGCTGCTGTTGCAGTTCTTTGGCTCTGACAAGATCGCGATGGCGACGATGGGGGTCAAGCAGGTGACCCCCGAGCAGGAGCCCGAGCTGCACGCGATCATCGAGCGGCTGTGCGTCCAGGCGGACCTGCCCAAGCCGAAGGTGGCCGTGATCGAGACCTCGATGCCGAACGCCTGCGCGATGGGCAAATCGCCGAAGGCCGCGACCGTCTGCGCGACCCGGGGCATCCTGGACCTGCTCTCTCCGGCCGAGCTGGAAGGCGTGATGGCACACGAGCTGACGCATGTGATCAACAGGGACGTGATGGTCATGACCTTGGCGAGCTTCTTCGCGACCTTGGCATCGATGATCGCCCAGTTCGCGCTGTTCTTTGGGGGCGGCTTCGGCGGCGGCTACGGGCGCAGCAACGAAGAGGAGGAGGAGATCATGCTCGTGCTGCTGGTCTCGGTGATCGTGTACGCGATCTCGTTTTTGCTGCTGCGGGCACTGTCGCGGTACCGCGAGTTCGCCGCCGACCGCGGCTCGGCCGTTCTGACAGGCCGCCCGAGCGCGCTGGCCTCGGCGCTGTTGAAGATCAGCGGCACGATGGAGCGCGTCCCGACCCAGGATCTGAGGCGGGCGGAGGGCATGAGCGCGTTCTTCATCCTGCCGGCCCGGACGAAGAAGTCGCTGATGAACATCTTCGCCGACCACCCGCCGCTGGAGCAGCGTTTGGCGGCGCTCGAACGGTTGGAGTCCCAGCTGCAGGCCGCGCCCGCGTGAGCGTGCAGCCGAGCTGCATTTCTTTCGTATGGAGCCGCGCGCGCGCGTGGCGCACACGCGCGTGGCCCACGCGCGCGGCCCGTCTGGGAGCGTCCTGACCGTGGGCCTGCGCGACATCTTGACCGGCAGGCACACCGTCGCGGGCCCAGCCCCAGACCGGCTGTTCGCGATAACGACCGCATACATAACACTGCAGTCCGAGCACTCGATCGAACCGTCTGGCGTGGCGGCGATCGTGTTCCAAGCTTTGGCGACGAGCGAGTTCGAAGCGACGCTGAGGGACATGGAGGACGTCGTGAAGGCGACCGGCGGCGATTCGGGCACGACGGTGACGACGCAGGACGACGACTACGGCTATCGCTGGATGGTCTTGCGCAACCCTGACGGCGCACCGTCGGTCGAAGACCTGGCGGTCGGCATCAACGCCGTGTCCAGCTCGATCGAGACGGCCGGCCACGGCGACAGGCTGCTGTGTGCGGTGTTCGCGTTCTCGGATCGCTCCGGCGCGGCGGGCGTGGCCAAGGGACGGCCGGTCTACTTCATCTACAACTACAAGAGGGGCTTCTGGTACCCGTTCGTGCCAGGCGAAGGCTCGGGCAACGAGCGCTCGACCGAGCGCGAGCTGCAACTGAAGGCCCAGATGGCAAGCGAACTGCCGATCGAGCCCGAACTGGAGCGTTGGTTCCCGCTCTGGGGCATCCCGATCTGACGGGTCCGTCTGCTCCCGCGATACCCCAGCATCGTGTCATGCAATGGCGCACGGGCGTGGAGTATGAGTGTTATTTCGGAGCGGTGTATAACCATAGGGATACACCGGCCGAAAAAAGGTAAGCACCCCACACCTCCTTTACATAGCCTTTACACCAAAATCGCCTTTTACGGCACCACGTGAGGCGCCGGCCGTCCTTCAGTCCGGGATCAGACCCTCGCCGGTGAATTCGCGGCCGGCCTCGGCGAAGCTCAGATCCGGCGGCGGCAGGATCACGTCGGAGGTCTCGATCTCGTCGTCGCCGACGCGGGCGCCCTGGGCATGCACATAGTCGATCAGGGCCGAGTAGGCGCGCGCGAAACCGGCCTCGTCGCCGGACTCGACAGCGGCGACGACCGCGTTCTCGAGCTCATTGACCCGCGAAGCGTCCTCGTCGGCGAGGCGGTACTGGTCCTCGCCGGAGACGCGGACGATCATGACTGGCCCTCGGCCGGCTGATCGCCACCCCCAGCGGACCCCTCAGCGCCCCCCACGCCAAGCTCGCCGGCGCCGGCGCCAGCGCCTGCCGGAGCGCCGATCTCGGCCTTCATCTTGGCGAGGTCGTCATCGACGGCGGACTGGCTGGAGAGCGACTTGAGCTGACGGTCGATGTCGTCTTCGCCGGAGCCGAGCTGGGTGATGTCGTCGAAGGTGCCGGCAGCTTCCAGCTCCTGGACAGCGTCAGCGCGGGCTTTCATGTTTTCGGTCTTGTCGACGGCCCGTTGCATGGCAAGGCCGACGTCGGCCATCTGCTCGCCGACACCGGTGGCGGCCTCTGATATGCGGACCTGGGCCTCGGCGGCGGAGTACTGGGCCTTGATGACCTCCTTCTTGGTCCTGAAGGCTTCGATCTTGGCCCGCAGTTTTTGCTCCGAGTCGGTGAGCTTCTGCTGCTGGTCTTCCAGTTCGGCGACCTGCGTGTCGAGTCCTTGCAGCTCGGTCTGGGCGACGTTCTTGCGCTCGAGGGCCGTGCGCGCGAGGTCTTCTTGACCCGAGGACAGCGCCTGACGGGCCTGGGTGTCGAGCTTGACGACGTTCTGCTTGAGCGAAGCCTCCTGCATCTGCAGGCGCTTCTTGGCGGTGACGACGTCGGCTATGCCCTTCTTGACGTTTTGCAGCTGTTCGACTTGCTTCTGGTAGCTGTAGTCGAGCGTCTCCGCGGGGTCTTCGGCGCGGTCCAAGAGCTTCGAGACCTTTGCCTTGACGACTGTCGACATGCGTCCGGTCAGACCGGCCATCGAGTGACCCCTTCCTGTTGCTGTTTCAGACTTGTAGGACCGGCCCAAGCGTAGCTGAACGGCCGAGCTCTCGGGATCGGCCCCGTGCGGACCGGCATGATCGGAGGCCCGGAGCGGCGGACGCGAGGGGCAGGATCAGAACCCGGTGGGATGGCGCACGACGAAGCCCGCGTTTTCGGGGCGCAGCGGGCGCCAGCGCGGGCCCTGCAGACCGGATGGGTCGTTGGCGGCGCTCGTGTCAAGGCGAATGCCGGCGACGGCCATGTAGGCGTGGCCGCCGTTGGCGAAGATCGTCACCCAGGTGCCGACGCCGTGGCCCTCCCAGCTTTCGAATTCGCCCGAGTCCATCGGCGTGGCCAGGAGGCTGGCGCCGTGCAGCGCGTAGGAGACGGTGCCCGAGCAGTCATAGCCGGGCGAGACGAACGAGGCGTGGCCGCCACCGTAGATGTAGGGCAGGCCGACGATCTGGTTCCCGGCCCAGATGATCTGCTGGACCGCGGCGGGCGCGTCCATCGGAGCGGCGGCGAAGCCGCCCACGATACGGGCGATGTGGCCGGGGACGAGCAGCTTGGGGGTGGTCGTGGTCGGACCGGGAGCGATCGTGGGCGTGACGGGCGCCGCCGGGGGGATCACCGAGCTGCCGCCGGTCGTGGCGCTGCCAGCCGTCGTGCTGCTGGCCGTGGCGCTGGAGACCTTGCCGGCTGTCGTTGCGGGCGGCGTGTAGGGCACGAGCTGCCCGGTGGTCGTCTTTTCGTAGACGGGCCCGGTGTAGGCGATGTTCGGCGTCCGCGCGACGATCGGCGCGTGATGGGCCGGCTTGGCGGGTGTCGCGGCCGTCGGGGAGGCGCCGCCGGCAACGGAGGTGTTGACGGTGGTGCCCGCGGGTGCGGCACCGCCAGCATTGGTGACGGCGAGGGCCCCGGCGGGAAGGGACCCGCACGCGAGAGCCATCAAGCTGGAGCAAACCGCCACTGTGAGTGTTCGCAACCGCACTGCCTCAACCTCTTTCGTCGGCCTGCGGGGTTAGCTGACGGGCTAGCGCTGAAAGAGCCTGCGCTTCTCACGGTTCCACCGTGGGATTCGCCCCAACAACTTGGGTCCCCCGTTCCCTGCTGTCTGATCAGGGATTCGGCTTTGATCGCGGCACCCTACCAAAGTGCAATGACGTATGCAGAACTACTACGCGTCTTTGCAGGATTTCCCTGCTCCTTGCGGAAAGTTGGGCGCTTTTGGTCAGACTCGGCCGGATATCCGCAGAGGCGGTCCGGCCAGGCGAACGCCCTCGTCGAGTGGCAGCGCCGCGAGCGCGTCGGCCAGGCGCTCGCCTGCAGGCGTACGCAACTCGAAATCGAGCTCCAGCGCCGGGATCAGGACGAATCGGCGCGTCAGGAGCTGCTCGTGAGGGAGCGTCATCGAGGGGCGCTCGAGGACGAGATCGCCGAGCAAGAGCACGTCGATGTCGATCGATCTCGGGCCGTGCCTGACGCCGGCGGGCTCACGGCCGAGGGCACGCTCGATCTCCTTGACGGCGGCGAGCAAGTCCAGCGGCTCGAGCGAGGTCTCGATCGAGAGGCACGCGTTCAGGAAGCTGGGCTGGCCAGGGACCTCGCCGACGGGGTCGGTGTCGTATACAGAGGAGCTCGCGCGCGCGCGTATGCCCGCTACGGGCAATGCGTCCACCGCTCCCTGCAGCTCGGCCCGGCGGTCGCCGACATTGGAGCCGAGGCCGAGCAGTCCGGTGCGAACGGGCATGGCCGGAGACGGTATCGGGCGGGCGTGGACCGGGCCGCGAAGACCTCTCCGACCCACGACTGCCGAGCCCTCTCGAACGTGGCCGCTTCGATTGCGACGATTTACGCACGTGAGGGCTCGGCCAAGCCCTCACGCATACCAACGCGGGCATGCAGCCGGCGCAAAGGCTTGGGCGCCCACCAGGTGCGCTCGTCCAACAGGCCCATCAGGGCGGGCACGAGCAGAGCCCGCACGACCGTGGCGTCGATCAGCACCGCCAGGGCGGTTCCTGCCCCGAACTGCTTGATGAAGAAGATGTGGGAGGTCACGAATGCGCCGACCGCCACGCAGAACAGGAGCGCGGCCGCGGTGATCAGGCGTCCGGTGCGCTCCAAGCCGACAGCGACGGCCGCGCGCGTCGGCAGCCCTGCGTCGTGGAACTCCTTGATGCGGCTGAACAGGAACACCCCATAGTCGGTCGACAGGGCGAACGCGACCGTGAACAGGAGGACCAGGTTCGACTCCTCGAGACCTCCGATCGGACTGAAGCCGAGCAGCGAGGAGCCGTGGCCGTCCTGGAAGATCAAGACCAAGAGTCCGGCGCCGACGGCGACGGTCAAGAGGTTCATCAAGAGCGCGATCAAAGGCAACACGACCGAGCCGGTCATCACGAAGAGGGTGCCCAGGGTGACGCAGATGAGGATCGCCAAGGCAAGGGGCACATGCGCGGCGATCGCCGCCTTTTGGTCGACGAACCAGGCGGTTCCGCCTCCGACCAGAGCACCGGCGGGGTGCACGACCGTGCGCAGATGCCTTACCAGTGCCTGGTTGGCGGCCGAGGCTTCCTTGCCTTTGGGAAGGAGTTCGATCTCCCAGTTGCCGCGACCCAGATAGTGGGGTGAGACGATCTCGCGGGCCTGGCCGGCGGCGGCCCGCTGAGCACGCAACGCCAGCGCGTCGATGCGGGCGCCGGCCGACGCGCGGCCGGGGGCCACGATGTTGATCGTCTGGGCGCCGTTGCTGGCGAAGTTGTGGACGAGCTCTTCGTCGATCTGGCGGTTCTGGGATGAGCTCGGCAGCACGTGGGCGTCGGCCGGGACCAAGGCCAGGTGCAACGCTGGAGAGGCGATCGCCAGGAGTACAGCGCCGGTCACGAGCGCTACCAGGCCCGGCCTGCGCATCACGCCCTGGCCGAGCCTGTACCAGCCGCCCGTTTCGCTGGCCTGGGCCGATTGCGCCGCTTTACGCTGCAGCCAGGCCGGCGCGAGCGCGTTCACACGCGGGCCAAGCGCGACCAGAACAGCGGGGAGCACGATCAGGGCGACGGCGCCGGCCGCAAGCGAGACGATCATGCCGCCGATGCCCATCGAGTAGAGAAATCTGAGCGGGAACACGAGCAGCGAGGCGAGCGCCCCGGCGACCGTCAAGGAGCTGAAGAGCACTGTCCGCCCGGCGGTCTGCATGGTCCGGACGATCGCTCGTCGGCTGTCCGATCCCCCCGCGAGCTCCTCGCGGTAACGGGCGAGCACGAACAGGCTGTAGTCGATCCCGAGGCCGAGACCCATACCGGTGACAAGGTTGACGGCGAAGATCGACAGACCGAGGCCCTGATCGAGCAGGCGCAAGGCCAGGAACGTGAGCACGATCGCAAAGCCGCCAACCAGGAGCGGCAAAGCGGCCGCGACGAGACCCCTGAAGACCCACAGCGAGAGCAGCAGCAGGATCGGGAAGGCGAACATCTCGGCGACGCGCAGATCGCTGCTCGTGCGTTTGTTGATTTCTTCGAAGGCCACGCTCGGACCACCGAAGCGCACCCCTTGGCGCTCGAATTTGGGGCCGAGCTTGGCTGCCGCCGCGGCCGACTGTGCCTGCGTGGAGAAGGCCGCCAGCACGACCGTCTGGCGACCGTCGTTGGAGACGAGCGCCGGCAGGTGCGTAGCCGGATAGTCGAGCACGCGCTGGAACCCGGGCTGGGCGGCCAGCCCAGCGGCGACGCGAGTCGCCTCCAACTGGGTCTTCCGATCGCTCGGCACATATCCGGCGCTCGAGATCAGGCCCGCCACGCCGTAGTAAGGCGACTGCCCGGTCGCATGTTCGATCGCCGCGTTGACACGCTGGTTCTCGGCGTTCCTGTCCTGGAAGTCGGTGTTCGAACTCTTCAGGATGGTAGCCACCGGCCCGCCAAGGGCAGCGGCCAGCAAAAAGGCGATACCCGAGCAGATCAGCACCTTGCGGGTGTTGCCCGGCCCGGTAGCCAACGCCGAAAGGCGCCCAATCATCGCCTTACCGCCGAGCCAGAGCCAGAACCGTCAACCATCACGCCCGGCACCCTACCACAGATTATGAGTGAGTGCTAACTAACAAGCTGTTTTCTCGCCCGGAGGACGGTCACAGGGCCTTGGCAAAGGATTGTCCTCGCCAAAACATGGGCCTACACCGGCGAATGAGGCCCCCAACGGGGAAATGAGGCCTGCACCCAGGAATGAGGCCACCACCGGGGAAACGAGGCCTGCACCCGGGAATGTTCTTCGCCAAAGGAAGGTTCCCGCCAGTTTGAGACGCCCTGGGAGGGGGGCCTGGGGGGAGGGCCAGCCCTCCCCCCAGGGTGGGGGTTGGATTGGGCCCCGCCCTCCCGGGCAAAAGCCATCCCCCTAATCCTCGGATTCGCGCCAGACCTCGACGGAGACCTCCTCGACGGGCAGGGCGATCGGCGGCTCGGGCTTGGTCGCCTTGACCCAGACGCCTTCGAGGTCGTAGTCGGCGAGCAGGCGGTCGGCGATCGTGCCGCACAGCCGCTCGAGCGTGTTGTGGGAGCGCTGCTGGGCGATCAAAGCGACCAGCTGGCAGACCTCGTCGTAGTCGACGGTGTCCTCGATCGCGTCGGTCACGGTGGCGTCGGCTTCGCCGAGGTCCAACCTCAGGTCGAGCACGATCCGCTGGCCGACCTCGCGCTCGGCCTGGCTGACACCGTGATGCGTATACAGCGACAGGCCGGCGATCTCGACGGTGACCGACTCGGCGTTCCCGTCGCGATCGTCGTCGAGCTCGTCCCCGTCGCCGTCCAACTCCTCAGCGTCCTCGTCTTCGCCGTCGGCGTCCATCGCCGCCCAACGTAGCAGCCGCGACCGCCAGGGCATCGGCGATCGGAGCGACGTCGTGGACCCTGAAGATGCTGGCGCCGCGCTCGAAGGCCAGCACGTTGGTGGCAACCGTTCCGGCCAGTCGCCGACCTATGGGAACCACGCCCTCCGGCTGGTTCGCGCCTTCCTGTTCGCCTGCGGTCAGCCTACCTGCGACCGGCCTGCCCTCGGCTGACTCGCCCCGGCCGCCCTGCTCAGATGCGTCGCCCGGGCCTCTTAGGCGGTCGGACTCGGTGAGAACCCGGCCCAGGAAGCTCTTGCGCGAAGTACCGATCAGAACCGGGCGCCCGAGGGCTGCGATCTCGTCCAGGCGGGCCAACAGGGCCAGGTTGTGAGCCAGGGTCTTGCCGAAGCCGATCCCCGGATCGAGCACGATCTTGTCCTCGGCAACGCCTGCTCTTACCGCCCAAGCCATCCGGGTTTCCAGGAAGGCCCGCACGTCGTCTACGACATCGCCGTACTTTGGATCGGCTTGCATGGTGCGCGGCTCGCCGAGCATGTGCATCAGACAGCACTCACAGCCGCTGGACGCCACGACGCCCGCCATCTTCGGGTCCGCGCGCAGGGCGCTGACGTCGTTGACGAAGCTTGCGCCCGCCGCCAAGGCAGCCTCGGCGACCGCGGCCTTGGAGGTGTCGATCGAGATCTGGGGGCCGTCCTGCGCGGCCTTGGTCGTGTCGGCCTCGGCGATCGCCTCGATCACGGGCACCACCCGGCGCAGCTCCTCCTCCACGGGCACCGGCTCAGCTCCGGGTCGCGTCGATTCGCCGCCGATGTCGAGGATGTCGGCGCCTTCGCGGACCAGCGCTCGCGCGTGCGCAGCCGCGGCCTCGGGCTCCAGGAACAGGCCGCCGTCGGAGAACGAGTCCGGCGTCACGTTCAGGACCCCCATCAGGCGGAACTGAACGTCTGCTGAGCTCAGGCCAGCTCCGGTCGCTCCGGGCCCTCTCCGCGGAGCTCGGCGGTTCCGCCGGCCAAGCCGGGACGCGGGCTTACGCGCGGGGCTTCGCGCTCGGGCCGGTCCGCGGGGGCGGGCGGGGCGGGCAACTCGGGCTTGGAGGACTCCTCTTCGGCGCCGAAGACCTCCTCCTCGGACTTGCCGTCCAGGAGGGCCAAGAACTCCTCCTTCTCGATCGTCTCACGCTTGACCAAGATCTCGGAGATCTTGGTCAGGTCGTGCTGGTGTTCGGTCAGGATCTCCGTGGCCCGCTGATGCGCCACCTCGATGATCCGGCGGACCTCGTCGTCGATCTCGCGGGCGATCTCGTCGGAGTAGTCGGGCTCGGTGGAGAACTCCCTGCCAAGAAACGGCTGGCCGTGGTCGTGGCCGAAAACGCGCGGACCGAGCTTCTCGCTCATGCCGAACCTCATCACCATCTGCTTGGCGGTGGCGGTCACCTTCTCGATGTCGTTCGACGCGCCGGTCGTGATCTCGCCGAACACGATCTCCTCGGCGGCGCGTCCGCCGAGGGTCATCGCCATCGTGTCCTTCAGCTCCGCCCGCGTTGTCAAGAAGCGATCTTCTTGGGGCATCGAGATCGTGTAGCCGAGCGCCTGGCCCCTGGATATCACCGAGATCTTGTGGACCGGGTCGGAATGCTCCAAGAAGTGACCGACCAGGGCATGGCCCATCTCGTGGTAGGCGGTGATCAGGCGCTCTTTCTCGGACATCACCCTGGTCTTCTTCTCGGGGCCGGCGATCACGCGCATGATCCCCTCCTCGAGCTCCTCCTGGTTGATCTCGCGCTTGCCGGTCCGGGCCGCCAAGAGCGCGGCCTCGTTGATCAGGTTCGACAGATCGGCGCCGGTGAAGCCGGGCGTCTGACCGGCGAGGGCGTCGATGTCGATCTGCTTGGCCAAAGGCTTGCCGCGCGTGTGGACCTCGAGGATCTTGGCCCTGCCCTTGCGGTCAGGCCTGTCGACGGCGATCTGACGGTCGAAGCGGCCGGGCCGCAGCAGCGCGGGGTCGAGGATGTCGGGCCGGTTGGTGGCCGCGATCATGATGATGTTGTCCTTGGCCTCGAAGCCGTCCATCTCGACGAGGAGCTGGTTGAGGGTCTGCTCGCGCTCGTCGTGTCCACCGCCGAGACCGGCGCCGCGGTGGCGCCCGACAGCGTCGATCTCGTCCATGAAGATGATGCAAGGACTGTTCTGCTTGGCCTGCTCGAACAGGTCCCTGACGCGTGAGGCGCCAACGCCGACGAACATCTCCACGAAGTCGGAGCCCGAGATCGAGAAGAACGGCACGCCCGCCTCGCCGGCGACCGCCCTGGCGAGCAGGGTCTTGCCGGTGCCTGGCGGCCCATACAGCAGGACGCCCGTGGGAATGCGCGCGCCGAGTGCCTGGAACTTCTTGGGGTTCTCGAGGAACTCCTTGATCTCGTGCAGCTCCTCGACGGCCTCGTCTACACCGGCGACGTCCCTGAAGGTGATCTTCGGCGAGTCCGCCGACAGGCGCTTGGCCCGAGACTTGCCGAAGGACATGACTTTCGAGCCGCCGCCTTGGACCTGGTTCATCAGGAAAATCCAGAACCCGAGGAAGATCACGAACGGCAAGACGGCGATCAGGATCGACAACAGCGCGCTGCTCTTTTCGGCTTCTACGTTGTAGGCGGGAACGCTGGCCGCTTTCAGCTGCTTGAAGAGTTCAGGCGTCTCTTGTTCGACGTAGCCGCCTTCCCATTTTTCTTTGTTCTTGAGTTCGACCGCAAGGACTTTGCCCTTGTTCTTGAACTCGACCGACTTGACTTCGTTTTTCGGGATTTCTTCGGTGACGAGCGTCTTGTAGCTGTGCGAGCGCCCCCCCGACGGGCTGCTGCTGACGAATTTGACGACCAGGAACGCCAAGACCAAGACGATCAGGATCGGGAAGGCGGCGCTCTTGAATGAACGGCTCATGGCGATATCACACTCTGTCTGGCGCCGGTCTAGAAGTCGTGGTCGCCAGTTGCCTAGCGTACCACGAGAAGGGCCATTTTCCGGTCATTGCAGGGCTTCATCGGCGCCTTTAGCGTTCCAACGCAGCAACGAACGGCAGGTTGCGGTGGCGCTCGGCATAGTCAAGGCCGTAGCCGACGACGAAGCGGTCGGGAATCTCGAAACCGACGTATCTAGCTTGCAACGCGACCTTGCGTCGGGTGGGCTTGGTCAGGAGCGCGCAGACCTCCAGTGTGCGGGGGTTGCGCGAGCCCAGGTTGCGTAGCAGGTACTGCAAGGTCAACCCGGAGTCGACGATGTCCTCGACGATCAACACGTCCCGGTCCTCGATCGCGGCGTCGAGATCCTTGAGGATGCGCACGACGCCCGACGAGTCGGTCGCCGACCCGTAAGAGGCGACCGCCATGAAGTCGACCTCGACCGGGACCTCGATGTAGCGCATGAGATCACTCAAGAAGAAGACGGCGCCCTTCAAGACGCCGACCAGCAACAGGCGCCGGTCGGCATAGTCGCGGGAGATCTCGGCGCCCAGCTCGCGTACGCGTGCCTGCAGGTCATCGGCGCTGACGAGCACCTCGCCGATCTCCTTATCTGGGGCGGCGATCGGAGATGCGGCGTCGGGCACGTAGGGCAGTCTAGTCCGGGTGCGGCGGCAGCCTCTCGACGCGCGGCGGGAGGCTGCGCATCCTCAGCTGGTCGTCATCGATCACAGCCGCGACGTTCTTGCCGACATGCAGCTCAGCTTGGCCGCCACGCTCGCCGAGCGCCAAGATGTCTCCCAGCCTGGCGCCCGCCTGGGGCACGTGGCCACCGGCGGCCTGCTCGGCCAAGCGCACGACCACGAGGCGCGCCAGCGCCGGGTGCAGCTCCGCAAGGCGCGCCAAGGCGATCTCGTCGGCGTCTTGCAGCTCGGCCTGAACGAGGCCGTCCAGTAGGTCGCTCTCCTCGCGCAGCAGCTCGACTGTGCGCAGCACGCTTGCCTCGGCCGCCGGATGCACCTCGCGCAGTGCCGGCAGCAGTTTGTGGCGGACCCTCGCCCGGGCGAAGCGCTCGTCTTCGTTGCTCGCATCTTCTCGCCACACCAGATTTCGCTCGCGACAGTAGCCGGCTGTCTGCTCGCGAGTCAGCCACAGCAGCGGCCTTACGATCGGACCCTCCCTGGGGGCCATACCCAGAAGAGCCCGGCGCCCGGGCGAGGCGGCCAGGCGGTAGAGGATCGTCTCGACTTGATCTGAAGCGGTGTGCCCGGTCGCAACCGGCGCCCCGCCCAACTCGTCGGCAAGGCGGAGGGCCGCCGTGTAACGCACGTCGCGCGCCCACGCCTGCAGGTTGCCGCCGGCGGCGATCTCGGCCCGCTCCTCGGCGACGACGCGCAGCAGCTCGAGCTCTACCCCCAAGCGCCGGCACAGCTCGACGCAAAGCTGTTCGTCGCCGTCAGAGGCCTCGCCGCGCAGGCCGTAGTTGACGTGCATCGCCTTGACGCTCTCCGGCCCGCGCACCGCCACCGCGACGTCGAGCAGGCAGACCGAGTCGCGCCCACCCGAGACCATCACGAGGATCTGACCCCCACCAGCCCCATCCTTGGCGAGCAGTCCGCTCCCACGGACCCGGTCGTGCACGGCTCCGACATCCATCCCAGCTCAATCCTGGCGCGCCCTGGCCAGGAACAGCTCGGTCGGGTGGTTGAAGCCCTTGAGCACGACCTCGCCGATCAGCTCGAACTCGAGCCCGTCCTGGCGCGTGGCCGCGTCCACGACCGGGCTGGTCACGAGCACCTCGCCGCCGGCAGCCCTTGCGACCACGCGTGCGGCGCGGTTGACCTCCCGCCCGTAGTAGTCGCCGTCGCGGTAGATGGCGGCGCCGCTGTGGATGCCGATTCGCGGCGGCGGCGAGCCCGGCGGCAGCCGGTGGCCGAGATCGACGGCCCACGCGGTCAGCGCGGCGGCGTCGGCGCCGACGACCATCACCTCGTCGCCGAGCGTCTTGATCACACGGGCATCGATCGGCAGAGTCTGCTCGACCTCCTCCACGAAGCGCTCGACCGCGCCGACCGCCTCGACCTCGCCGGCCTCCTCGGTCAATTTTGTGTAGCCGGCAAGGTCCGCAAACGCGATCGCCACACGCATCCGGCCCTCCTCGACCGTCTCCTCGTCGTCGAGGTCGGACTCGATGTGGCCGATCACGTCCTGCTCGACGAAGTAGCCGAGCATCCGGCCATGCAGGTAGTTGATGATCGGCATCGCGAACGGCAGCATCTCGCGCGTCATCCCCTCCATCGCCCGGGCGACCTCGACCCCGGGCACCCCCTCGCGCATCAACGGCTCGTGCAGATACAGATGGAACAGCCTCACCTCGGCGTCGGCTATCTGGGCCATCGCCTGGCCGTAAACCCTGGCCAGCTGCAACAGCGCGGGCAGCGGCAGTCCGGCGGCGAGCGTGTCCGCGCCGTAGCGCAACACCTGCAGGTCTTCCTCTGAGATCTCGTCGGTCGAGAGCGCGTTCAGGCCGAGCGCGGCCACCAGCCGCTCGATCACAGCCTCGTCGAGGTCGATCTCCCGGGCGGCCTCCTTCAGCGTGTACCTGGCCTCGGTCGACGGCAACAGTTCATCGAGGTAGCCGAACGCCAGCTTGCCGCTTTGGCTGGCCTCTCTGATCCGCTGGACTGTGTGTCCGCGCTCGCGCAGCCTTGCCACGATCCGTACGTGCGAAGCCGCCGCGGGCGTCCAAACGCCTTCGTACTGAGGCACGAGCCCGTCCTTGACCCAGCGCCTGACCGTGCCGGGCGTCACGCCCGCCCGGGCGGCGACCTGCTTGAGCGTGAGTCCCTGCGGCTGCTGATTCACGACCCGCGGCGACTGTTCCTCTGAGGGCGGCGTCATCGCCAGGCAGTCTAAAGTCGCGGCCCGTGGCGCCCAAGTCCAAGCCCCAGTCCAAGCCCCAGACCGAGCCCAAGTCCCCGGCGGCGGCGCCCCCGCACCCCGTGGCCCTGCACCTGCGGCCAACGAATGACCTGGCCGAGCGTGTGCTCCTGCCGGGCGATCCCGGACGCGCGCTGGCGCTCGCCCAGAAGCTGATCGCGACGCCGCGCATGTTCAACCACCACCGCGGCCTCTGGGGCTACACCGGCTTGGCTTTGGCTGACGGCGAGCCCCTGACGATCCAGGCGACGGGCATTGGCGGCCCGAGCGCCGCGATCGTGCTGACGGAGCTGATCGCGTTGGGCGCGCGCAGGGCGATACGCGTGGGCACGTGCGGCGCGCTGAGCCCCGATTTGGAGCTCGGCGGGCTCGTGGTCGCCTCGGAGGCGTTCTGCCATGACGGCGCCTCGCGAGCGCTTGCCGGGACGTCGCAGTCCTCGCCGACCGCGGAGTCGTCCGACCTGAAGGCGACAGCGGACGTGGCGCTGACAAACGCACTTGTTTCGGCGGCCGGCCCGGGCGCCCGCGTAGGGCCGGTCTTGAGCGTCGACTTGTTCTATGACGACTTCCCCGAAACGTACGCCCCTCGCGCGCGCGTCGCCGCCGAAACCGACCCATCTACGCTCGTTGGAGAATCGCCGCTCGCGGTCGAGATGGAGGCCGCGACCCTGTTCGCCGTCGGCGCCAGGACCGGCATTCCCGTGGCGTGCGTGCTCGCGGTCTCCGACGTATTCGACGATGCGGGCGCTCGCACCCGCATCGACGACGAGTCCTTGCTGAGCGCCGCCGAAGCTATGGGCGCCGCCGCGGTCGCCGCGCTGCGCTGAGCGGAACCCAGAGAGAGCCCTCGATGACGACGCGTGCTGCGCTCGGCGACCGGCCGCGACGGGCCGGGCCCACCGTCGGAGATACTCGTGGGCATGACCGTATCGCCACGACGCCGATCGAAGGTAGCGCCGTGCCTGGTGCTGGCGGTCGCGGCCAGCCTTGCTTTCCCCGGCCCGTCCCTAGCCGGACGCTCGGTCTCTAAAGCCGGCTCGAAGGACGTGGCGACGACGCGTGCCTACATCGACGCCGACCTGGCGCTGGTGGACAGTGCCAAGGCGAACCTGAAGACCAGCGAAAGGGCGCTGAGACGACTGCAGCGCCAGATCGACGGAGAATGCGCGGGCGCGGCAATCGGGTCGCCGCAGAATCGGGAATCCGAACAGCTCAGCAACGAGCTGATCGGCGCGATCGCCATAGCCGCGATCCAGCCCGACAGGGACGCGGTCACCAGGTTCGCGTACGCGGTTCAGGGTCTACGTTGGAGCAACGGCGAGCTGACCCGGAAGGTGGCCGGGTACGCCGCCAAGCTGACCATGCTCGCGCGCCTGGCCGCGCCCGATTTCTGTGGAGATGTGCGAGCGTGGACGGCGAACGGCTTCCGGACACTGCCCCCGACCAGCGTCAGCTTCAACGCGCGTTACGAACGCGCCGAAGTCGCCGTCGGCGAGGTCCCCGCCAAGCTGCTGGCGCCCTCCGAGCGACCGGCTGAGCGGCCCCTGCTCGCCCGCGCCAACCGCCTCGAAGGAGAGCTCACCGAAGCCGAAGCGAACGCCGTATACATCTGGGGCCACATCATGGGCTCGCTGGCTTTGAACCGCTGACGGGCAGGCGACCGGTCCTGGCTCCGGTCAGTCCCAGCTACGGTGTCCCGGCTGCGGTCAGTTCTGGCTGCGGCCAGTCCCGGCTGCGGCCGGCCCCGGCTTAGGGGGGCGCACGGCGGCCGACTTGGCGGCTCGTTTTGGAGCCCGCGCCTTCGTCGTCGCCGCTTTGCCGGAGCCTGCTTTGGGGGCCGCCGCTTTGGCGGCCCTCCCCGGCGACTTCGTGCTCGCGGTCCGCGACTTGGGGGCCGTGGCTTTGGCTGCCGAAGGCCCTGCCGCCGGAGCCTTGGCGACCGGCTTTGCGCGTTCGCCGAGCCGGCTCGTGATCGTTCCGAGTTGCTCCTCTATCTTGGACAGGCGCTCGCCTACCTGGCTGGAGTCCAAGCCGCGCGCGGCCAGGGCCCGATCGAGGCGCTGGACCCCGTCCTCGATGCCCTCCAGCCGCTGCGAGACCGACCGCAGGCGCCGTGTCAGCCGTTCGATGTCAGCGGCCGACGGGATGTTGAGCGCGCCCATGGCCAGCTCCTGGGCCTGGGCCGCCTTCTCGCGCGCGTCGAAGGCCCGGCCGATCGTTCCCGTCAAGAGCGGGTTGTCGAGCAGGTCCGACAGCGCCCTGCCGAGGTGATCTTCGCCGGCGCCAGTCAAACGTTCGCGCAGGTTCTTGACGGCCGTGCTTGCGTCGGGCATGTGCGAGCACTCTACCCAAAGTTCCAACCCAAGCAAGTACCGTGCAGCCGTGTCCGAACGCCAACCGGAGCACATCTTCCTGTTCATGCAGGCCGAGCTGCCGTGGGAGCTGGGCCCGCCCGACGGACGCTACCTGTTGCGCTCGGCGGCGACCGGCAAGCCCGAACGGGTGATCGTGCTGGCGACGCTCGGCGCACGGCGGGCCGGGAGCGGCCAAGGGAGGCTGAGGCGCACCGGCAGGCGACGCCGCGAGATCGCGCCCGAGCCCCAGCCCGAGCCGGTCGTGACGACCCGCGCGACGATTGTCGACGCCGTGCCGGTGGGGGTCGAGCGTCAGGCGCGAGCCTGGCTGTCGGACATCGATCCCGAGCGCGACGTGCCCGTGGCGTTCGCGGCGCTCAACCGACTCCTGCACGCGCGCCGGATCGCCGCCGCCGATCCCTATCTGCGAGAGGTCTCCCCCAGCCAGGCCCTTGCGATCAGAGCCGGTTTCGGCGATGGCGAGCGGGTGGCCGACGGAGAATGGGTGCACGCCGTCGAGCTGCCCTGGACGAGGGTCGAGGTCAAGCTGCGCCGTCGTGGCGCGGCGCTGCGTCCCGACGAGCGCCTGGCGCGTCTGCTGGCCGTGCGCGAGCGGCCTCTGGTATGCGAGGAGCTGGCCCTGCGCGCCCGCCTGGACCTCGACCAGGGACGTCTTGCCCACGCGGCGATCGAGCTGGACCGCGCGCTCGTGGCGGCGTTTGGCGAGCTGGCCGAGCGCGCGAACCTGCTCCTGAGAGTGTCCGAGCTGAAGAGCCTGCACGAGGACATCGCCGCCGCCGCGCGATCTGCGCTCGACGCGGGGACGACTGACGAGATCGACGAGGATACGATCCGCCACGCGCTCGAGCGCCTGGAGGCTGCGTTGCGCGCGCGCTTCGCGATGGGCTACCGGGACGCCTAATGTATCGCCCGATGGATCCGACCCCGACGGCGATCGGCACATGGAGCGGCGGACGCTTCATGCGCTTCGGCGAGCCCCTTTCCGAGGAGCGCCTGTGCGCGCTCATACGCCCTGGCGGGGGCGTCGACACCGCGATCACCGCCGACGCTTATGGCGCGGGCGCGGCCGACGAGCTACTCGGAAAGGCGTTGCAGGGCATCGATCGGGACAGCTACTGCCTGGTCGGCGCGATCGGCCATGACATCTATGCCGGCGAGCGCGACGGCGCAAAGGGCTATCCCCGCTTCACCGATCCAGGGCTGCGTGGCGAGAACGAGTACGCCGAGTACATCAAGATGGCGACCGAGCGCAGCCTCGAACGCTGCGGCGTCGATCACTTCGACCTCCTGCTCCTGCACAACCCCGACCGGACCGGCTATCGCAACCCGGCCGTGTGGGATGGAATGGCGGCGGCGAAGGAGGCCGGCTTGACGCGCCTGTTGGGCGTTGCGCCCGGTCCGGCGAACGGGTTTACGGTGGACGCGATCGACTGCTTCGAGCGCTTCGGCGAGCTGATCGACTGGGCGATGATCATCTTCGGGCCGATGGAGCCGTGGCCGGGCGAGCTGGTGTTGGAGGCGGCCGAGGCCAACGACGTGAGCCTGATCGCGAGGGTCGTCGACTATGGCGGCCTGTTCCACGACGATGTCCTGCCCGGACATGAGTTCGCCGAGCACGACCATCGCCGCTTCCGGCCCGACGGCTGGATCGAGGCGGGTATCGAGAAGCTCGACGCGATGAGGCCCTACGCGCGCGCGCACGGCCTGACCATGCTGCAACTCGCCTGCGCCTGGGATCTCGCGCAAACGCCGGTTCGCTGCGTCGCACCGACCCTGATTCAGGAGCCCAGCCCGAGCGACGGCCGCCAGGCCCGACCGATCGAGGACAAGCGCGCCGAGCTGGCGGCCGTGATCACACTTCCAGGACTGCCCGGCGGGACTGGCGAGGGCGGCGTCGGTTGTCACGAGGACGGCGAGGAGACCGCCGGCAGATCGCCGCTGAGTGCCGATGAGGTCCGTCAGATCAGGGCAATCGGCGACAACAGAGGCAGCATGGACCTGAAGGGCGCGAATCCAGTCCACGAGGGGCCGGAGCGCCCGGATCGCTGGGAGTTGGACTCAGAGCTGGCGGAGGTGGCCGGGCGGTGGCGGATCGACCCCGCCCGGGACCTCAGCCGCGCGACTTAGGAGACCGCCCGGCCATCCGTCGTGTGCGCGCCGATCCGAGCGGCATCAAAAATGCGCTGCCAAGACCGCCAGCTAGCGCAGCACCCACAATCAAAGCGATGGCCCACCCGTAGGTGCCGAGCAGCCCATGCCCAGCCAATGCCCCGAGACCCAGAGCGAGAAGCACCGTCATCGCAAGCGTAACCGGTATACGCCACATGCTTAGGAGTGTATCCCTGGCGCCTGGAGAATCACGAGGATCGCGCCAAAGAAGAGTCCCAGCGCGGCTCCGACGACCCCCCAGGTGGCGATGTCTTCGTCCAGCAGCACAGCGATCAGCCCACCCAGGACGCCACCGATGCCGGCTCCACCAGCACAGGCGGTGAACAGGTCCAGGTGTTCCGGCAACAGACGCACAGCGGCGGCCACCAGCACAGCGAAGTTGCAAAAGGTCACGCCCCCTTACCCGACGCCCCCGCGGGAACGGGACGCCGGGGGTGGCGGCCGCCGATTCAGCGCCCGCTGAACCGCGGCGCGCGTTTGCCGAGGAACGCAGATATGCCCTCTTTGGCGTCCTCGGAGGCGAGGACGGCAGCGAAGGCGGCCTGCTCGGCGGCGATGCCCTCGTCGAGGTCGCCGGCACCCGAGACCTTCTTGATCTGCTGCACCGCCAATGGCGCCTGGCCGGCCAGACGACCGGCCCACGAGAGTGCGGTGTCGAGCAGTTCGTGGTCCTCGACGACCCTGTTGGCAAGCCCGAGTTCGAAGGCCTCCTCGGCGAGCAACGGATCCCCGACCAGGTTCATCTCCAGGGCCTTGGCCTGGCCGACCAGGCGCGGCAGGCGCTGGGTGCCGCCGAAGCCGGGAATGATCCCGAGCTTGATCTCGGGCTGACCGAACAGGGCCGAGCGGGCAGCGATGCGGATGTCGCAGGCCATCGCCAGCTCGCAGCCGCCCCCAAACGCCAGACCATTGACAGCGGCGATGGTGGCCACGCCCGAGGACTCGATCTCACGCAGAAGCCCGTGCATGTCGGCCAACAGCTTGCGCCCGGCGGCCTCGTCGAACGTCGTGAACGCCTTGATGTCGGCGCCTGCGCTGAACAGGAACGGGTTGGAGGAGGCGATCACGAGCGCCCTGATATCGCTCTCGCGTACGCGGGCCCAGACCTTGGCCAGGTCCTCGACAACCTGCGGGGAGATCGAGTTCATCTGGCCGTTCGCCAGCCAGGCGATCGCTACGCCCCCGTCTCCTCCGTCGCCTGCGTCGGGGCCACCCGCCGTCCCGCCACGCGCACGCGCGGACAGCGTCTCGAGCTTGATCACCTCAGCCGGCTGCTCGGGGTCGGGCTGGGGATAGGCGTAGAAGCCCTGGCCTGTGCTCTGGCCGAGGCGGCCCTGAGCGACCAGGCGGCGCAGAATCGTCGGCGGGGCGAAGCGCTCGCCGTGACGCTCCTGGGCGGCCTCCATGCGCTCGAGGATCGTGTCGAGCCCTTCGGCATCGGCCTTCATGAACGGCGGCATCAGACCGCGCCTGGGGTCCAAGCCGGCTCCGGCCATCATGCCGAAGTCGATGTCGCGGTGGCTGGCGACGCCCTCCTCCAGGACCAGGCAGGCCTCGATCAGGGTCTTCAAAGACAGCAGTTCGACAAGCTCGGCCACGTCGGGCTCGGCCTCGCCGGGAACGTTCGGCTGGCCCTGAGCGTCGTAGAGGCCCTCGCCGCCGGTCTTGGCCCCGAGCTTGTGTTCGCCGACCAACTTCTGCATCGCGGTGGACACGTAGAAGCGATCGTCGCCGTAGGACTCGGCGAGATGCTCGGCGACGTGCAGCACGGTGTCGAGGCCGAGCATGTTGACCAGCGCGTACGGCCCTACCGGGACGACGCCGGCGGCGCCGACGCCCTCGTCGATCGCCTTGATCGACAGGCCTTTTTCCTCCTGTGCGCGCCAGACCTCGGAGACACCGGAGTTGAGGATCCTGTTGACGACGAAGCCGGGGACCTCTGCGCAGGTGATCGGCTGCTTGCGGATCGCCTGGGCGAAGGTGACGGCGGCGGTGACCGTCTCGGCCGATGTGTCCTCGCCCTCGACGATCTCGATCAACGGCATCAAGGAGGCCGGATAGAAGTAGTGGAAGCCGACGACCTTGTCGGGTCTCAGGGTCGCTTCGCCGATCTCGGTGATCGACAGCGAGGAGGTGTTGGAGGCGAGGATCGCCCGGCCTGGGGTGGCGGCGTCGAGCTCGGCGAAGACGGCCTGCTTGATGTCCATCCGCTCTGGCACCGCCTCGATCACGAGGTCGACATCGCCGAACTCGGTATACGAGGTGGTCCCGCTGATGAGGCCGAGCACCTCCTCTACCCGCTCCTCGCCCTGCTCCGCGGTGAGCTTGCCCCGCTCGACGAGTTTCGCGACCTGGCCGGAGGTCACGTTACGAGCCTCCTGGAGGCCGGCCTCGACGAGCGCCTCGTCGATGTCCTTGAGCACGACTGGGATGCCGGCGGCGGCGATCGTCTGGGCGATCTGGCCGCCCATCGTGCCGGCGCCTACGACGGCTGTCTTTCGTACGAACATCTGGCGGCTCGCTCCTGTCTCGATTCGTGTTTTTGGGGATCGGGGCGTTTGGATCAGGGCCTACGCGTGCGCGCAGAGCGCCTCGGATAAGAAGTTCCTCAAGACACCGCACCTTCCACGTGGAGGGCGGGTTGTGACAATCAGCACGGATGCGACCGAGACCGGGGGGACGCCGCCTGTGGCCGGGATTGGAGAGGGCCCGGCCACGGGTGCGCCACGCGGCGCGCAAGGGAAGCGCGCCGCGTACATTCGCTCAGGCCGGCACCGCCGCGGGCTCCTCGACGCGCCGCGGCAACAGCGTTTCGCGAGCGATGACAAGGCGCTGGATCTGGGAGGTTCCCTCGTACAGCTGCATGATCTTGGCGTCGCGCATCAGCTTCTCGACCTTGTACTCCTTGATGAAGCCGTAGCCACCATAGACCTGGACGGCGTCGGTCGTGACCTTCATCGCCGTGTCGGCCGCGAAACGCTTGGCATGCGAGGAGACCAAGGTGTTGCGTTCGCCGTTGTCGAGCATGAACGCCGACTTCCAGGTCAGCAACCGTGCGGCTTCGATCTCGGTCGCCATGTCGGCGATCATGAACTGGATCGCCTGGTGCATCGCGATCGGCACGCCGAACTGGACGCGTTCCTTGGAGTACTCGGTCGCGAACTCGAAGGCCGCCCGCGCGATGCCCGTGGCCATCGCCGCCACGCCCGGACGGGTGCGGTCGAGCGTCGCCATCGCCAGCTTGAAGCCCTTGTTCTCCTCGCCGAGCAGGTTCTCGGCCGGGACCTCGACGTCGTTGAAGGAGATCGTCGCCGTGTTAGAGGCGCGCTGTCCGAGCTTGTCCTCCTTCTTGTCGACGACCACGCCCCAGTCGCGCTCGACCACGAACGCCGAGATGCCCCGATGGCCGGCGTCCTTGTCGGTCTTGGCGTAGACGGTGTAGTAGTCGGCGTAGCCGCCGTTGGTGATGAAGCACTTGGAGCCGTTCAGCACGTACTTGTCGCCCTGCTTGACAGCCGTGGTGCGCATGCCGGACACGTCCGAGCCGGCGTCGGGCTCGGTCAGGCAGAAGGAGGCGAGCTTGGGCGCTTCGGTCAGCGCTCCGAGGTACTTCTTCTTGGTCTCCTCCGAGCCGCCGAGCACGATCGGGGCGGTTGCCAGGCCATTGCAGCCCAATGACGTCTGGATGCCAGAGCAGCCCCACGAGAGCTCCTCCTCGATCAGGCAGCCGTCGAGGTATCCGGCCCCCGAGCCGCCGTACTCCTCGGGAATGTGGGTATTCATCAGACCCACCTCCCAGGCTTTCTCGACGATCTCACCGGGCCAGGTGCCGTCGCGGTCGTACTCCCAGGCGACCGGCCTGATCTCCTTCTCGGCGAAGTCGTGGGCCAGCTCGCGCAGGTTCTTCTGCTCGTCTGTCAACGTGAAATCGACCATGTCTTGCGGATTCTCCTCGAACGAAAGAGCGGGGATTGACTGATCGGTCAATCGGGGTTAGGCATAGCCTAGCGGAGCGCCGGAGCGTCCACCCGGCCGGGACACTCGGCGCCATCCCGCCCAGACCCTCCGAGCAGGTCGGGCTGCGGGCAGGACCCGACGATCGCGCCAGGCCGCTCGAAATAGGCAACAATCAGACGATGCAAAGCGCATTTCCGATCGTCGTGTTCGGCGCGGTCGGCATCTCGGTGGTGATGTCGATCGTGTTTCTGCTGAGCAAGGGCTCTCTCTACGACGAGATCGGCAAGGACGGCCTGCCCGGAATGGATGGGCGCCAGGCGAGGCCCGGGCTTGATGGGCGCCCGCCCGCCAGCCCTCACGCCCGCACGCACGCGCGGACGGCCCCGCCCGCCAGCGAAGCTGCCCTTGGGGGCGTTTCTGGACAACACGGGATCGAGCGCGACGAAGAGATCAGGCAGATGCTGCGCGCGCGCAACGAGCGCCGGGCGCGCCGGGGCGAGCCCGAGCTGGACGTCGAGTCCGAGCTCGCGCGTCTGACGGCACAGACCGACGCGCTCGCGAGCGCCCAGCAAGACCGAGGCATCGAAGAAGAGGTGCTGCAGCTGGTGGTCGCGCGCAACGAACGCCGTGAACGTAGGGGCCTCGAACCGCTCGATGTCGAGGCCGAGGTTGCCCGGACCCTGACTGAGCTCAACCCCTGAGCCGGGCGCCTCGCGGAGCCCCGGTCGGGTATAAACGCGAAATGCCAGAGCACCGCAAGTTCGAGCTCGACGAGCTGACGATCAGACCAGGGACCTACTTCAACCCCCAGACCGAGGTCCTCTTGGTCGTCGACGACTCGCCTGAGCTGGACCACGAGATCTTCAACATGGAGGAGTTCGAGGGCGACGAATGGGTGCTCGTCTCCGACGAGACCCCCCTTGACGAGCACCGTCGCGACGAGCTCGTCGAGCGCTTCCAGGTGGCCTACCACCCGGGCGGCGAGCACTCGATCGAGGGCGACGCGGACGAAGAGGAGGAGGACCTGCTCGAAGCGGACGACCAGGAGGTCGGCCGGGAGTGAGCTGCAAGCGCAACTGCAGCAGCCCTTCAGGTGTCTGCATAGCATCGGCCCGATGCGCGTCAGACGCCCCTTCATCTTTGCGCTGCTCCTGAGCGGCGCCCTCGCGGCCGCGCTCGTGCCGACATGGGCCGGAGCCAAGGGCGGACCGACCGTGACGGCGGCCTTGGCGAGCCTGAAGCGCAGCGGCGCGATCACGCAGGCCGCGTACGCGCAGTACTCGAACGCCTATACAGCGGCTGCCAACTCGCTCAAGAAGCTGAGCGGCACCAGGTACGCCGAACTGAAGAGCGTCATCGCCAACACCCAGCAGATGGCGGCCGCCGGCGAGCTGACGCCCTCGCGACTGCCGGTCGCGATGCTGACGCTCGAAAAGAACAGACAGTGGTGGAGCAACGAGCCCCTGATCGCAAGCCGCGAACGGGTCAGCTTCCCGCCCAGCAAGATCGTCTGGGAGTACTACGCCGGCCAGGGCATACAGATCCAATGGCTGGGCACCTTCGGCGAGGCCAACGGCTACTACCTGTCGGGCCACGAAAACGAAAGCTTGAAGCAGCTGCTCAGCGAAGTTCTTCCGCTGGCGACCGACCGCGCCGGAGGCATCGCCTGGGAGTACATGTTCCGCTTCGACGGCGGCGCTCCGCCGTGGACGAGCGGGCTCTCACAGGGGACCGCTCTGCAGGTGCTCGCGCGCGCGTGGAGCCGCTTCAAAGAACAGATCTACCTGACCGCCGCCCAGCAGGCGCTCGGCATCTTCCAGACGCCGCCCCCGCAGGGGGTGCGCGTGCAGACGCCCGGCGGCGCCGAGTACGCCGAGTACACGTACGCTCCGAGCGACCGCATCCTCAACGGCTTCATCCAGGCCGACGTCGGACTTTACGACTACACGTCGATCACCAAAGACCCGCTCGGCTTGAAGCTCTTCGAAGAAGGCGACGCCGAGGCCCGCGCCGAGACACCCCACTACGACACCGGCGCCTGGTCGATGTACGACCAGTACGCCGAATCGGACCTCAACTACCACGAACTCCTGACCGAATTCTTGCAGCACCTCTGCGAACGCACCCGCAAAGGTCCGCCCACGACAACGAACGTCGCGCCAGCCCCCGCGCCGACCCCGGCGCCGACTCCAACGCCCTCACCCAGCCCGCCGCCCACAACCTCGCCCGGCGAAACGGGCGGGTCGAGCGGCGGCACCGGAACCAGCGGCGGCGCCGGCGCTCAGACGGGCGGCGCGAGCGCGGCCATCGCGATGTCCGGAGCTGGCACGACGCCTGGTGCGCGTGCCACGGCGGCAAGCGCGAACGGCGCCACCGCAAGCGTGACCGCCGTGGCCGCCGTCAGGATCCCGGAACACCTGGAGGGCGCCGCCAAGTCGGCCCAGACGCCGATAGCGGGCGATGAAATCTACTGCACTACAGCCGCCAAATTCGCGGCCGACCTGAAAGCCACACCGGCCGTCTCGCTGCTGACGAGCAGCCTGCGGACGAGCTCCAGGGCCGGTGTGCAGGTCTCGCTCTCGAAGGTCTCGACCGTGCGCATCGCGATCAAGCGGGGGGCAAAGACCGTGTGGCGCAACGCCGCGACGGTCGAACGGGGCAAGCCCAAGCTGCTGTGGGTAACGCCGGCACAGCCAGGCGTCTACACCGTCGCGATCACCGCCACGGACCTGGCCGGCAACTCCGCGACGGCCAGCGGCACGATCGCCTTGACCAAACGCTGACCCGGCCCCAACGGGCCGGTGGCGCGCCTAGACTGGACCGATGGCACGCATCGGGAGCGATCCGGGCGGGAAGCGGCGCGAGGAGCCGCCACGTTGATGGCCAGGCTGGCACGCGACTGGCGGGCGCTCGAGCCCGAGCAGAGGCTGGCGGGAGCGGCGACATTGGCGCTGTTCGTGACGATGCTGCTGCCCTGGTATCAGCAGAACGCGGTCGTCGACGCACCCAGGACAGCTCCTCTGCAGAGCCGCAACCTGAACGCGTTCCAAGCCTTCTCGTTCGTTGAGGCGGCCGTGCTGCTGGTGGCGGTGGCGGTGATCTACCTGCTCTATGCCAGAGCCGAGGGCCGCGACTTCAAGCTCCCGGGCAGCGACGGCGCGGTCGTGATGGCCGCGGGACTCTGGACCGCGCTGCTGCTCGTCGTCAGGCTGTTCGACAAGCCCGGGATAACCAGCCATCGGGTTGCGGCGAACGTGGGCGTGCAGTGGGGCATCTTCTTCGCGCTGGCGGCCGCCGGACTGCTGGCGTATGCCGGCTCGCGCATGCGCGCCGGCCGCCACCTGGAGCCGCCACTGCGCCGCGAGCATCCCGGACCACGATCCGAGCCACCACTGCGCGACCAGCCGGCACCGCCATCCCAGCCAAGCTCTGCGCCCGAGCCGCGCGCACGGGGCGGGCGGGCCAAGTATCCGCCCGGCCCGCCGGCCAGGGCCGTCCAGTCAGCGCGTAGGCGACCGGTGGCCGCGGTCAAAGCGGCAGAGCAACTGTCGTTCGAAGACAGCCCGACCGAGCCTGACCAGCGTCCCTCTTGAGGCCTCTTCGAGGCCGACCCGAGGCCGGCCTATCATTGCGCGGACGATGCCGACGAGCCCGCCAGAGGGACCTGCCTCCGTCAGCGCCGTAGCCGAAGGGCTGCGCGAGGTCGGCTACCTGCCCGGCGAGTCGACGGCTTTGGTCGCCTACCTGGCGACCAGGCTCGGCAAGCCGGTCCTGGTCGAGGGGCCGGCCGGCGTCGGCAAGACGGAGCTGGCCAAGGCGCTGGCGGCCTATTTGGGCAGAGAGCTGGTCAGGCTGCAGTGCTACGAGGGCTTGGACGAGGCCAAGGCTTTGTATGAGTGGAACTACCGCAAGCAACTGCTGCGCATCCAGGCGGAGGCCGACGGGGCCGGCTGGGACGCGGTCCAGGAGGACATCTTCGGCGAGGAGTTCCTCCTGGCCAGACCCCTGATGACGGCGATCGCCTCGGAGCGCCCCGTCGTGCTTCTGATCGACGAGATCGACAAGACCGACCAGGAGTTCGAGGCGATGCTCTTGGAGGTGCTCTCAGACTTCCAGATCTCGATACCGGAGCTAGGCAAAGTGCGGTCCAGGACACATCCGATCGTGCTCCTGACCTCGAACAACTCGAGGGAGCTGACCGAGGCCCTGAAGCGCAGATGCCTGTATCTGTGGCTCGACTATCCCGAGCTCGACCACGAGCTCCAGATCGTGAGGCTGCACGTGCCCGATCTGTCCGAGACGGTCGCCCAAAGGCTGGTCGAGGTGATCGGCATGGTCAGAGATCTCGACCTCAAGAAGCCGCCATCGATCGCCGAGTCGATCGACTGGGCCAGAGCGCTACTGCTACTGGGCGCCGAAGATCTCGACCGAGAGGTCTTCGAAGAGACGATGTCGGTGATCGTCAAGCACCGGACCGACATGGACCTGGTGGCTGAGCGGGTCGGTCTGAAGCTCGGCACGCCGGCCGATGCGCTCTGACCCGAAGCGCCCCGCCGCGGACCCTGCTTCGCGGCGGGACTTCGCTGGACGCATCCTGGAGCTGGGCGAGGAGCTTCGTAACGAAGGCGTCGCCGTCGGCACCTCCGAGCTGCTGGACGCTTTGACGGTCCTTAGAGAGGTCGAGTGGACCGGCGAACAGGACTTCAGAGAGGCCCTCGCCGCGACCTTGGCCAAGAGCCAAGAGGACCGGCGCGTGTTCGAGCTCGTCTTCGACAGGTTCATGTTCAGGGCAGTCGAGCTGGCAGCGATCGAGCAGGGCCTCGAGCGGAGCCGGGAACCAGACGGCGCCGGCGGGGAAGGCGACGGCGAGGGCCTCGACCTGGAGGAGCTGACCGACGAACAGCTGGAGGCCTTGCGCGCTCGGATCGCAGGAGCGCTCAGAGACGGCTCGGAGGGTGCGATGCGCGACCTGGCAAGGCTCGCTATCGCCACGTTCGCGCGCAGGCAGGAGGGCTCGGGCGTGATCGGCGTAGATGTGCAGCGCATCAGGCGAGCCCTTGGCCTGCGGGTCGATCCGCAGCCGCGACTGCCTCCCTCGGACCCGCGCCGCGACGGGCTGCCAAGGGACGCGTTGCGCCGCTTCGAGGCCATGCTCAGACGCGAGCTGGAGCGCGACCAGGCCCAGCGCACCGGCAACCTGCCCGCGGCGAGGCCTTTGGGCGAGCTGGACCGCTCGTTGCCGTCCGGTCCGCTGCAGGACCTGGCGGCCGTGCATCGTGTGGTCGCGCAGCTGAGGCGGCGTCTGGCGACCCAGGGCCATCAGCTGAAGGGCCACAGAGGCCATGCCCATGTCGACGTCCGGCGCACGATGCGAGCCTCGCTGCAGACCGGCGGCGTGCCGGTTGTGCTCAAGTACAGACCGGTCCGACCGAAACGTCCGGAGATATATGTGCTCTGCGATGTCTCAACGAGCGTGACCTCGGCCTCAGTCTTCTTCTTGTCGGTCCTGCACGCCCTGCACGACTCGTTTCGCAAGATGAGGTCCTTCGTGTTCATCGAGCGGATCAGCGAGGTGACCGACGTCTTCGAAAAGGAGCGCGACTTCAAAGCGGTCAGCGAGCGGATCTCGAGCGACGCCGGCGTGGCCGACATCTCCGGCTATACCGACTACGGCCGGGTCTGGCAGGAGTTCTTGGACCAGGTCGAAGACGACCTGCACCCCCGGGCGACCGTGATCGTGCTCGGCGACGCCAGAACCAACGGGCGCGACCCGAGGGCGGACGTGTTCGCCAAGATCGCCGCCAAGGCCGGTCGCACGTTCTGGCTGAACCCGGAGCCGAAGCTGTACTGGAACTACGGCGACTCGGTGATCGCGGCCTACGAACAGCATTGCCAGACCTTCGAGTGCTGGACGACGGGCCAGCTCGAGGACTTCGTGAGGGCGCTCGCGCGGCCCGGTGCCGTCCTCGGGCGCTAGCATCGCTTCCGAGCACACCACCAGGGGAGCTGGCGGGTATCGACAGGCCGGCTGAGATGGCGCCTCCGAACGCGTTTGACGACCCGGCGCCGACCCGTCGAACCTGTGGGGTAATGCCCGCGAAGGGAGCAATTGCGTTGCAGACACAGCTCGACCCGGAATTGGCCGGCCGCGAGGCCCCACGGCCAGCGGTGAGCATCAGCGACGTGAGCCACGCTTACCCTGAGCGCGGCGGCGCGGGCGAGGTGGCGGCGCTCGAACACATGACCGTCCATGCGGCCGAGCACGAGCTGTTGGCCGTTGTCGGCCCAAGCGGCTGCGGCAAGACGACGCTCTTGGAGCTGATCTGTGGACTGCAGAGGTCGGACTCGGGCGCCGTCGAGTGCTTGCCGGCGGCGTTGATGCCCCAGCGAGACCTGTTGTTGCCATGGCTGACCGCCGTCGACAACGCGGCTCTTGCATTGCGCATCGGACACGAGTCGCGCTCGCGCGCGCGCGCGCGCGCGAGCACCCTCTTCGAGGAGCTTGGCCTAGCCGGCTTCGAACAGGCTCGGCCGCAGGAGCTCTCAGGCGGGATGCGCCAGCGGGTCGCGTTCGTACGGACGCTCTTGTCGGGCAAGCCGCTGCTCTGCCTGGACGAGCCATTCGGAGCGCTCGACGCGATCACGAGGGCCGAGATGCAGACCTGGCTGACAGACGCGCTAAGCCGCGAGCCAAGGACGGTCGTACTCGTGACCCACGACGTCGAGGAGGCAATCGTCCTAGCCGACCGCGTCGCGGTCGTCTCGGCCAGACCCGGCCGGGTCGTTCGCGAGCTGGAGATCGGCCTGGCGCGTCCACGCTCGCGGACCGACCCCGAGGTCCTTGCGCTGCGCGAGCAGGCGCTGCGAGCGCTGGCGAGCTCCGGTCCGCGGCCGGCGGACGTGCCCGCACGAGCGGGCGCCCAGGACGGAGCAGGCCGATGAGGCGAGCCATCGCAAAGGCGCGACCGGTGAGAGCCCGACCGATGAGGGCGCTGCCGGCGGTCTTGCTCGTGGCGATCCTGATCGGGGCTTGGGAGTTGTACGTGGACCTCGGCAACGTGGACCGGCTCGTGCTGCCCGCGCCCCACGAAGTAGCCGAGGCGCTATGGAATAACGCCGGTCTACTCGCGTCGAACTTGAGGCCGACCGCCGAGGAGGTCGTGCTCGGGATCGCCCTGGCCCTGGCGACGGGCTTCGCGGCGGCGATCGCGATCCATCTCTCTCCGTGGCTTCGCCGCGCGATCTATCCGATCGCCGTCGGCTCCCAGGCGGTGCCGATCGCCGTGATCGCGGCCCTCTTGATCTTCTGGTGGGGCTTCGGCATCTTGCCGAAGCTGGCCGTGATCACCCTGATCTGCTTCTTTCCGGTCCTTGTCACGACCGTCGACGGCCTGGCGGCGGTCGACCCCGAGCAGTTGAAGCTGCTGCACACACTCGACGCCTCGCGCTGGCAGGCTCTGCGCTTCGCCGAGCTGCCGGCCGCCCTGCCGGCGGCGATCAGCGGCGCCAGGATCGCGTTGACGGTGGCGGTGATCGGCGCCTACATAGCCGAGTCCCAGACGGCGACCACCGGTGCGTATGCCGGGCTCGGGCACGAGATCAACGCCGACCTGACAGCTCTCGACACTTCCAGGGCCTACGCCGCCGCCGGGGTCCTGTTCGTGTTCGCGATCGTCTGCTTCTATACCCTCGCCCTCGCCGAGCGTCGCCTGGCGCCGTGGGCGCACCGACCGAGAGGAGAGGCCCGTTGAGGAGATCGAGACCAGTCGTCGTCGTTGCCAGCGTCGCCGTCGTTGTCGTGACGGCGGCCCTCTGCGCGTTGACGATGTCGGCCTGCGGGACGGCCGCGAACGTGACCACCGCGCCCCAGGCCAAGCCGTTCAAGGTGATGCTCGACTGGTTCCCGAACGCCGACCATGCCCCGCTGTATACGGCGCTCGGGAACGGCTACTTCAAGGCCGTCGGCCTGGACGTCGAACCTGTCGTTCCCTCGGAAACGGCCGAACCGCTGAAGCTCCTCGCGACGGGCAAGGTCGACATGGCGATCTCCTACGAGCCCGAGCTCTTGCTGGCCCGCGATGAGGGCCTGAAACTGGTGTCGGTCGGGGCGCTGGTGCAGCGCCCGCTGACCTCGATCATCGCGCTTCCAGGCCACGGCGTCCGGAGCGTCGCGGACCTGGCTCGCAAGAAGGTGGGCACGGCCGGCATCCCCTACCAGCGTGCCGAGCTGCAGACGGCCCTGCGCAAGGCGAAGGTCAACGAAAAGAGCGTCCAAGAAGTGAACGTCGGCTTCAATCTCGTGCCGGCGATGCTCTCGGGCAGGGTCGCGGCGACACTCGGCGGATACTGGAACTACGAGGCGCTCCAACTGCAACTGCTCGGCAAGCATCCAGTCGTGATCCCGGTCGACAAGGCTGGGGTGCCGAACTACGACGAGCTCGTCCTGGTCGTGCGCGAGGAACAGGCGCGCCGCGACGGCCAGGACTTGCGCGCGTTCCTGCAGGCGCTGACCAGAGGCGAGCGCACGGTGCGCGCAAACCCGGATGCGGCCGCCGAGCTGCTGGTCAAGGCGAACCCGTCACTGGAAAAGAAGCTACAGGCCGAATCGATTCGTCAAACCCTGCCCGCCACGCAACCTGCAAACGCGAAGGACCCATATGGCTGGCAGGAACCGTCGGCCTGGGCCGGCTTCGGCACGTGGATGCTGAGCCAGGGCCTGGTGCACCATAATCCTAACGGCGGGCTGCCACCGTTCACCAACGAGTACTTGCCGGGCCAGGGCATCTGACCGACGTTCACGACAGGCGCATACATGTGTGCGCGCGCGAAAGCGCCCGACAGAAAGGAAGCCAAGGATGTTCGAGAACGTGATTGTCGGCGTAGACGGAAGGCCTAACGGCCGCGACGCGATAGCGCTCGCCACGAGCCTCGTCGCCGAAGGCGGCAAGCTGACCCTGGCCAACGTCCACGGCGGCGCCATGAACCCGGTCCACGCTTCCACCCCCGGACGGATGACCGAGGAGCGGGAACGCTCGCACGAGCTGCTCGAGCGCGAGCGTGGCGAGGCGGATGTGCAGGCCGAGCTCGTCAGTTACGTCGCCTCCAGCCCCGGCCACGGCCTGCACGAGCTGGCCGAACAGGAGCATGCCGACCTGCTCGTGGTCGGCTCCTGCGGCAGGGGCCCAGCCGGCAGGGTCCTGCTGGGTGACGACACCAGGGCGTCGCTGAACGGCGCCCCCTGCGCGGTGGCGATCGCAACTCGCGACTATGGAGAGCATCCCTTGCCGATCGCCACGATCGGGGTCGGCTATGACGGCTCGCCCGAGAGCGAAGTCGCGCTCAGCGCCGCCCGCGAGCTGGCGAGGCGTCGCCATGCCGCCGTGCGGGCGCTCGAGGTCGTGTCGATCCCGAACTACGCCTTTACGGGCTTTGGCGCTCCGGCGCTCGGGGAAGGCATCGAGCAGCTGCTGAACGAGGCCAACGAGCGCATGAAGGGGCTCGAGGGCGTCGACGGACACGCGATCTACGGCCTGGCGGGCGAGGAGCTCGCGGCATTCGGCGACGAGGTCCAGCTGCTCGTGGTCGGCTCGCGCGGGTACGGGCCGATGAAGCGACTGATCCTTGGCAGCACCTCCGACTACCTGGAGCGCCATGCCCGCTGCTCGCTGCTGGTGCTGCCCCGAACGTCGGAAAGAGCCGCGCCGCCGCCGCATGACGCGCCGAACGCCTGACATCCGTATCGTGCCGCGCCAAAGACCGTACTTTTCCCGTAGACGCAAACGCCTGTTACGCGATACGTTCAACCTCGTTCATGCCTGACCAGAAGACACAGCCCGCAGGGGTAGGCTCCGACTCGGGCGAAGAGCCCGGCGCGCCAGGAGCTTCGATCAGGATCGTGCTCGCCGACGACCATGCGGTCGTGCGCAGCGGCCTGCGACTGCTGCTCGACGGCGAGGCGGACTTCGAGGTCGTCGCCGAGGCTGGCGACCTGGACAGCGCCAGGCGCTATGTACGCGGCCACAACCCGGACGTGCTGGTCCTGGATCTGAACATGCCCGGAGGCTCGAGCCTCGAGGCGATTCCAGACATCCGGGAGGAGTCCCCGGGCACGCAGATCGTCGTGTTGACGATGCAACAGGAGCCAGCGTTCGCGCGCCATGCGCTGGGCGCGGGCGCGATCGGCTACGTGCTCAAGGAGGCCGCCGACGACGAGCTCGTGGAGGCGGTGCGCCGGGCGGCGGCCGGCGAAAGCTATTTGAACCCGAGACTTGGCGCGCGTATGGCCTCCGAGCCCCCGCCCGGCCCTCCGGACGACCTCTCCGAACGCGAGATCGAAGTCCTGAGGCTGATCGCGCTCGGCCACACCAACGCCGAGATCGCCGAGCAGCTGTATCTGTCGGTGCGCACGGTCGAGACCCACCGGGCCCACATCCAGCAGAAGCTGAACCTGTCTTCGCGAGCCGAGCTGGTCGGCTACGCGCTACGCCGCGGCCTGGTCGGCACCTGAGCCCACATCCGCGCGCGGACGGCTCGGCGCGACGCGGGTCGGTGGCGTTCGGGTCCGAGACCTTGCAGGCGACAATGGGATCTCGGACATCGGTAAACCCGCACCTGATCGGTGGACGTCTACTGGCCAACTCCGCGGACCTACCACGATGGCGGCGCACGCTGGGCGCGTAAGGATGAGGCGAGAGGTCGTTGCAACCCCCCACGGTCGGCGATCTCCCCTCAACGCGTCGCGGGGCCGCCGCCAAGCCTTCTACCGGTGGCGGCCCCGCGCATTTCACCTGCAACGTCATCGCATCGCTCTGGCCGCGCCCCTCCTAGCCCACGCGGACAGACGGTCCCGCGCATCGCGCGCGCGAAGAGCACATCGTGGAGAATGAGCAGATGACAAGGGTGGGCCTGCTGACCGGCGGGGGCGACTGCCCAGGCCTGAACGCCGTCATACGGGCCGTCGTGCGACGCGGGCTGGCCGGAGCCGAGCATGAGTTCGTCGGCTTCAGGCACGGCTGGGCAGGCGTGCTGAGCGACGAGGCGATCGGGCTCGACATTGCGAGCACGGCTGGCATCCTGCCCCGCGGCGGCACGATTCTGGGCACCTCGAGGACGAACCCTTACGCCGAAGGGCAGGACGGGACGGCGCTCGTCAAGCGGACGCTGGAACGGCGCGACGTGGATGCGCTGATCGCGATCGGCGGCGAGGACACGCTTGGCGTGGCGTTGCGCCTGCACCGCGGAGGGGTGCCGGTCGTGGGCGTCCCGAAGACGATCGACAACGACCTGGGCGGCACCGACGTGACATTCGGATTCCAGACCGCCGTCCAGATCGTGACCGACGCGATCGACAGGCTGCACACGACCGCCGAGTCGCACAACAGGGTGATGGTCGTCGAGGTGATGGGCAGGCACGCGGGCTGGATCGCCACCCACGCGGGCATCGCCGGCGGCGCGGACGCGATCCTGGTCCCCGAGCGGCCGTTCGACATCGAGGAGGTCGTCGCGCATCTGCGCAGACGACACGAGCGTGGGCGCTCCTTCTCGATCGTCGTCGTGGCCGAGGGCGCGACCCCCAAGGAGGGCACGCTCCAGGTACGCGACACAACGAAGACCGACGCCTTCGGCCACGCCCGCCTCGGCGGGATCGGCGTGACGCTCGAGGCGGAGATCGAGCGCAGGACGGGCTTCGAGACGAGGGTCACGATCCTCGGTCACGTCCAACGCGGCGGCACGCCGGTCGCCTACGATCGCATTCTGGCGACGAGGTTCGGGGTGGCCGCAATGGACGCGGTGGCACGCGGACGCTTCGGCGCGATGGTGGGATTGCAGGGAACGACGATCGTGGAGATCTCCCTGGAGCAGGCCCTGCGTGAGCCGAAGCTGCTCGACCCGAACCTCTACGAGACCGCCGAACTGTTCTTCGGCTGAGACGACGTCGGGCCGGCAGAGGCCCGCGTAGCCCGCATGCGAGCGCCGGCGCGGACACGACGAACATCGCCCGAACCGGCGGGCCCAAGATCAAGCGCTCGAGCCACAGCAGGAGGCTTGACCATCGTCGCATACCGCGTCTGCCTGATGTCACTAAATAGAATGATTCTATAAGCGGACCCTCCGATTGCGGTATCGTTCGTAACGTTGGATGAACGGACCATGACGATGGCCAGAGCGACCACGAGTACACGAAGATGGATGCAGGGCGCTTCGACACCGTTGCGCGGAGCATTGCTGGGCCTCGCGTTGGAGCGGCCCGGGCACGGAGGCGATCTCGCCAGCCGTTTGGTGGCCCGGCTGGGCGACACCTGGCGGGTCGACACGAACGACGTGTACAGGCTGCTGGACCAGCTCGTAGCCGACGGTCTGCTGGAGGCCCACGAGGAACCCAGACGCGAGAATAGGCGGCGCACGCGCATGGTCTACCGTCCGACCGACCAAGCCGAGAGTGCGATGACCGCCTGGATGGAAACATTGCTGCCCCGCGAGCCGGTCCGGCTGGGCCTGCACGCCAAGCTGGCCGTGGCCCGCGATCAGGACGCCCCGAGGCTGCTGGTGGCGCTGCTCGAGTACGAGCGCGAGTGCCTGCGCTTGGCCCAGTTAGTGGCGCCCGAGAGCGGGACTCAGCAGCGCTCGTGGGCTGCCCTGGTGATGGACTGCACACGTGACGCCGTGTGGGGCCAGTTGCAGACCGACATCGACTGGGCCGCGCGTACGCGACGGCGTATCAACGAACGCATGCCGGCCCAGAGCCGATAGCTTCACAGGCGTGATGACGCCGCTGCTCTCATTCGCGAACGTAGGCAAGCGCTTCCCCGACGGAGGCCGCGAGATCACAGTCCTCGACGGCGTCTCCTTCGAGGTGCAGCGCGGAACGTTCGTCGGCCTGTATGGCGGGCGACGCACCGGCAAGTCCACGCTGCTGCGCTTGGCGGCCGGGATCGAAGCTCCCGACACGGGTACCGTGCGCTTCCAGGGACGCGCGTTGGTCGAGATGACCGGTGCGCAGCGTGTGCGGCTACTACGCGGAGCGCTCGCGTTCATGGCATGCGGTGACTGGCGGCCGAACCTGGGCGAGAGCGTCGTCGACCACGTGGCCATGTCGCTCGGCAGCGACGGCTTGACCGTGCGCGACGCCCGCCGACGCGCATTGGGAGCCCTGGATCTGGTCGGCCTGAGCGCGACCAGCGGCAGCGAGCCCGCCGACTCGCTGTCGTTGTCGGAGCGCACGCTCGTGATGCTCGCAAGAGCGCTCGTGCGCGAACCAGGGCTCTTGCTGGTCGATGAGCCGGCCGTGATGCCGAACCTCGGCGACCGTGGTCGCTTCTACCGACTGCTGCGGGAGCTGGCGAGCGAGCGGGCCATGGGATTGCTCGTGGTGTCTGAGGAAATCGGCGCGCTGCAGGGCGCCGACGTGCTGATGTCGATCTCCGACGGATCCTTGTGCAGCACCGAAGAGCAGGGCACGGTCGTACCCCTGCCACGCCGCGCACCTTCACCTGCCGCCGCCCGTTCGGAGCGGCCGGGCAGGTGAGCGGATCGCCCCTGGAGCTGCGCGAGGTCGTCAAGCATTACCCGAGCGGTGGCGGTGAGATCGTGCGCGCCGTCGACGGCGTCTCGTTGCGAGTCAAGCCGGGGGAGCTGGTCGCGCTGTACGGGCCGAGCGGTTCCGGCAAGACGACCTTGCTGCTGCTCGCGGCCGCGCTGCTCACTCCTGACGTCGGCGCCGTGACGTTCGGCGAACTGAGCGTCAGCGAGCTTTCCGACCGCGAGGGCGCGCGTTACCGTTTGCGGGACGTCGGCTTCGTGTTTCAGTCCTTTCACTTGATGCCAGGCTCTTCGGCACTCGACAACGCGACGATCAAGCTGACCGCTGAAGGCTTCAAGCTCGGCGAGGCGAGGAGGCTGGCGCGACCGTGGCTGCGGCGGCTGGGCCTCGGCGAGCGCTTGGACTACCCGCCCGAGCGCCTCTCGATGGGCGAGCGCCAGCGTGTCGCGATCGCGCGGGCGCTGGTCAACGAGCCGGGACTGCTGCTGGCCGACGAGCCGACCGGGAACCTCGATTCCAAACGTGGCCACGAGACGCTGGCGCTCCTGCACGAGATCTGCCACGAGCGCGCGATCCCGGGACTGCTCGTGACCCATGACCCTGACGCCGTCGGATACGTGGACAGGGTCTGCACGCTTCGCGACGGACGACTTACGCGCGAGACCGAGGGCGAGGGCGAGGGCGAGGCCGCGGGCGCGTGCGGGCAAGAAGGCGGAGCCGAGCGCATGGACGCGACGCCATCGCCGGCCACCACAGTCTCGGCGTGAGTCGCGTACTGAACCCCAAGCTGTTCGGGGTTCGCGCGAGCATGCTGTTGCATCTGTACCGTCGGCGCCTGCGCTCGCATCTGGCCCAGGAGTTGCTCGCCGGCGGCGGCATCGCCGTGGGGGTCGCACTGGTGCTGGGCGTTCTCGTGGCCAACAGCAGCCTGACGAGCTCCGCCGGCGATCTCCTGGACCAGGTGATCGGCTCGGCGCGCCTGGAGCTCACCGCCCGCTCGCCGGCGGGCTTCCAGCAAGGCGTTGCCGGCGCCGTTGCGCGAGCGCCCGGCGTGAGCGCCTCCGCCGCGGTGCTCCGGGAGAACGTGTCGGTCCAGGGGCCAAAGCACAAGATGCCCGTGCAGCTGCTCGGCATCAGTGCCGACTTCGCCCGCCTCGGCAGCCCGGTCACGAAAGATTTCGGCACGGACGGCTTTCGCTTCTCGGGAGGGCTGGTCCTGCCGATGAGCGTGGCCAGCGCGATCGGGGTCCAGCCGGGAGAGAAGGTCACGTTGCTCGCGGCGGGCCTCGCTCGGCGAGTCACCGTTGGCGCGGTGCTGGGCGGCTCGTTGTTCGGAGCGCTGAGTTCGAGCCCGGTCGCGGTCACTTTGCTGCCAGTCGCCCAGAACTTGACCGCACTGCCTGGGCGCGTGACCCAGATCCTGATCGAGCCAGTCCCGGGCCGAGACCGGCAGGTGGCGCGGGAGCTGCGCGGGATCGCCGGCGGGCGTTTGAACGTCGGGCCCGCCGATCAGGAGCTCCGCCTGCTCGAACAGGCGATCGAGCCGAACAGCCAGTCGACCGAGCTGTTTACGGCGATCAGCGTGATGGTCGGTTTCCTGCTGGCGCTGAGCGCGATGCTCTTGACCGTCCCCGAGCGCCGTCGATTCGTCGCCGATCTTCGTATACAGGGCTATGACCGTCGCCAGGTCCTGCTGCTGCTCCTCTTCCAGGCGCTCGCGCTCGGCGTGGTCGCCTCACTCGTGGGCGTAGCGCTCGGCGAGGCGCTGTCGAGCGAGTTCTTTCATCGTGTGCCCGACTATCTGGCCACCGCCTTTCCGATCGGCTCAGAACAGGTTGTGCATACGGGCACCGTGCTCGCGGCGTTCGCGTGCGGGGTCTTCGCGACTGTACTCGCCTCACTGACACCGGCGCTCGACCTGCGCGCGAGCAGGACGGTCGACGCGGTCTTTCGCGAGTCGGGCGGCCAAGGCGAGGCGATGAACGGACAGGCGACCAGGCGGCTGGCGCTCGCAGGCCTCATCTCGATCGTCGTGCTAACAGCGGTCGTGCTGGCAGCGCCTGGTCTGACGATCCTCGGCGGGGTGGCGCTGGCCGTGAGCACGCTGCTCCTGATTCCGGCGATATTCGCGGCGGTCGCCCGGGGATTGCCGTTGCTGGGCGAGCGCATCGCCAGCAGCTCGCTGGTCGTCGCCATCTCCGAGCTGCGGGCGACGAGCATGCGCGCGATCGCCCTCGCCGGGGTGGCGGGTCTGGCCGTCTATGGCAGCATCGCGATCGGCGGCGCCCGGGCCGACCTCTTGCGGGGCATCGACCGCGCCACCACCCAGTACTTCGCCACCGCCGATCTCTGGGTGAGCACCGGAAATGACATCTTCAACGTCAACCGTTTCGCGTCCGGCGACGCGGTCGCGAAGATCGCACGAGTGCGAGGCGTGAGTTCGGTGCGCGCATACCAGGGCGGCCTATTGGACGTCGGCCACAGACGCCTGTGGATACGCGGGCGCCCGGCCGGGGATCCGGCGATGCTCGAATCGAGCCAGCTGCTCGCGGGCGATCTTGCGCAGGCGACCAGACGCCTGCGCGCCGGCGGATGGGCCGCCATCTCGGCCGGCTTCGCCGAAGAACACGGTCTCGCGGTGGGCCGGCGCTTCACGCTGCCCACTCCCGCGGGGGAAGCCCAGTTCAGGGTTGCGGCGATCATGACCAACTCCGGATGGCCTCCCGGCGCGATCACGATCAACAGCGCCGACTACAAGCGCGACTGGCAAACGGGCGATCCGACAGCGCTCGAGGTAAGCCTCCAGCCAGGCGCGGACTTGGCGAACGCCGCTAGCGCCGTGCGGCGCGCCCTGGCGGATCGTCCTGGGTTGAGCGTACGAACGCGCCAGGAACGCGACCTGAAGTCCGAGCGGAGCGCGCGCCAGGGGCTGCAGACGCTGAGCGAGATCTCGACGCTCCTGCTGGTCGCCGCCGGCCTGGCGATCGCCGCCGCCCTGAGCGCCGCGGTGTGGCAGCGTCGCACACGACTGGCGTCGCTGAAGATCCAGGGCTACGCCACCGGGCAGCTGTGGCGAGCGCTGCTCTTGGAGAGCACGATCACGGTCGGTGTTGGTTGCTTCGTCGGCGCGCTCGTCGGCGTCTACGGCCACGCCCTGGCCGGGCGCTGGCTGAAGCTGGCGACCGGCTTTCCGGCTCCCTTTTCGGTCGCTCCCTTGCAGATGGCGGCCACGCTTGTCCTGATCACGGCCGTCACGCTCTCGGTGATCGCACTTCCCGGCCTGCTGGCGGCGCGGGTTCCGGCCGGGGCGAGCTTCCGAGATTGAGCTTAGACACGGCCATCGCCCGAGCGACCCGCCTACCGGCGGACAGCGGGCGGTATTTCGCAACCGCGAATGCCCTGCCGACGTTCGCCTCTTCGGCAGCAAGCTACTGGCTGAGCGTCTTCCCTCAAGCCCGCCGCGAGATCCGCTGCTGGCGGGCGCGGGCCCGCCGTATACCAGACCCGTCTCTGCGCAAGCTGGCGATCGAGACTCACGCCGGAAAGCACCGCAACCTCGAGGGCGCTGCCGCGTTCGCGACCTTCGTTCCCGCGCCTCAGCGGCGAGTGACGGTGCGCGGGCTCGTGGCCTATCAGGCCCTGTTCGACTACCTCGATACGCTCGCCGAGCAGCCAACCAAAGATCCGATCGCGGGGGGGCGCCGGCTCAACCGGGCGCTGCTGGTCGCGACCGCGCCATCGGAGCCGCACGCCGACTACTACGCGCATCTGCGCCACGAAGGCGACACCGGAATCGACGGCGGCTACCTGCACACACTGATCGCCACCAGCCGCGCCGCGCTCGTGAGCCTACCTTCGTTCGCGGCCGTCGCCGATCTCGCGGCCGACGCCAGCGAGCGGGTGGGCGCCTATCAGAGCCTCAACCATGGCGACGGTAACGGCTGCCATGACACGTTCGACCGTTGGGCGCGCCAGATCGGCTCTCGCCAACCCCGTCTGCGCTGGTGGGAGACCGGTGCGGCGGCTGGATCGACGCTCGATCTGCTCGCCCTGATCGCGGCAGCAAGCGAGCCGGGGCTGAAGCGGGAGTCCGCGCGGGAGCTGGCCGCGGCCTATTTCCCGTGGGTGGGAGCGCTGCACTCGCTGCTGGACAGCGTCGTCGACCGCGAGGACGACCGTGCGAGCGGGAAGCGCGGGCTGATCGACTACTACGGCTCGCCGGAGGAGGCCGCCGAGCGCATCGCGACGATAGCGGCCGAGGCCGTGCGCCGGACGGCCCGTCTGCCTGGGGGTTTGCGCCACACGTTGGTCGTCGCGGCGATGACAGGCTTTTACGTAGGCGACTTGGCGGGCTGTCCTTCACCGTATGCCCGGCTGGCGGCGCCGGCCGCACTCGAGGCGATGGGCGTCTTGGCGAGGCCGACCATGCTCGCCTTCGGCGCCCGGCTGGCAGCCGAACGTGCGAGCGCACGCCTGGCCGGCCGGCTGACGATCGAGCGCTCGCCGCGTGGCGAGCCAAGAGACCGGGCCGGACGAAGGTCGGAGGCGAGACCGCTGAGAGCCCGAGCCACAAAGGTCTTGAAAGTCAAGTATTCGACTTTCCCCTTGAAACGGAACCCTGGCTCACACGATGATGGCAGTGCGTGATTAGGGACATCCGCCTGCTGGGTCCTACCGATCCCCACAGGATGCGCCGATAGGCGCCTCGAACAGGGCCCGGCAGGCGTGTCCTGAGGCACAACAGACGATGCCGAGAATGAAATCTAGAGCCCCCGCGCCGATCGACGACGTAGACGCGTCGTGGTCTCTGCCGATCCTGCGCGGACCCCGCTATTCACAGTCGCTGGAGCGCGGACTTGCGATTCTCAGCTGCTTCACTCCCGAGCGCCCGATCCTCGGCATCGCCGACATCGCCGAGGAGCTGGGAATGAGCCGCTCGACGACCCACCGCTACGTGACAACACTGCTCGCCCTCGGATACCTCGAGCAGGGCAAGTCCCGCAAGTACCGGCTCGGACTGAAGGTGACGGACCTGGGCATGTCAGCCCTGAACTCGACCGGCCTGCGCGAACACGCCCAGCCGTATCTGCAGGAACTGCGCCAGGGCACCGGCTTCACCGTCGGCCTGTCGGTGTTCGACGGCGGCGAGGTGCTACTGGTCGATCGTGCCCGCAGCTGGCGGCGCGCCCAGCGCGAGATCGACCTCGGCCTGCATCCCGGCTCACGACTGCCGGCATATTGCACCGCGATGGGCAAGGTCCTGCTGGCATACCTACCCGAGTCGATCCGCGACGAAGTGCTCTCACAGATCAAGCTGGCCCGCAGAGGGCCCAACACGATCACGAGCAAGCAGGCTCTGCGCGTCGAGCTCGAGCGCGTCGCCGAGGACGGTCTGGCCGTCGACGACCAGGAGCTGAGCTCCGGCTTGGTCGCGATTGCCGTTCCTGTGCGCGACGAGTCGCACGAAGTCGTCGCGGCCATCGGCATCGCTGCGCACCCCGATGCGATCTCGCTGGGCGACCTGGTCGAGGCATTGAGCCCGCACCTGGTCTCGACCGCCTCTCGCATCTCATCCCGGCTTGGCTACCGTCGCGACGACGAGACCTAGCCGCCTCACGGCGCTTATTGCGGTCACGGCGCTGTACGCCTATGTGCACGCGCGCGCGTGGGCCCCGATTCGATGAGCTTTCTCATCTGGCGGTTAGAGAAGCCTTAGCAAGGCGTCCCACACTCGGTGCATGCCCAAAGCAAGCAGACCGATCGATCGGGACGCCGCGATGCAGAGGCTACGTAACGCCAACCGGTGGCTGATCGCGGGCAGCGTGGCGCTGACCGGCGTGTTCGCCGAGGCCGCCGCCAGCGCGTTCCCGGGTCACAAGAACGCCAAGACGACAAGCCAGAACGCCGGCTCGCCCGCCAAAGCCACGGGATCCTCGACCGGCTCGGCGAGCCCGGTCGAACCTCCGGCAAAGGCGCCGGAAGCGGTCCAGGAATCTTCGAGCGAAGAAGCCGCTGCCGCCCAGCAGAGCGCCCCGGCGGAAACCTCTGGATCTTCGTCTGAACAGAGCGAACGGACTGAAGGCCAGGGATCTGAAGCGGCGCCGTCCTCGAGCGAATCCTCGAGCGGCGCCTCCGCCGCCGAAGCGCCGACCCCCGAAGCGCCGGCCGCGGAAAGCTCGCAGTCCACCGAATCGACGGCGCCCTCGGTCGAAGCCCCTGTCGTCTCTGGAGGCTCGTGAGATGGAGGCGTTCGCTTGAAGACGGAAGGCGCCACGAGCACGGACAGAACCGTGAGGCACACCCTGACAAACGAGACGGGGCGCCGCGCAAGGACGAGCGGGGCTGAGCCGCGCGCAAGGAGGAACAGCGCCGAGTGGGAGACCTGGGGGTCGAAGGTGGTGTTGCGGGTGACCGACCCCGCGGCCCTGGATGCGGCACGTACGGTTGTGCGCGATGAATTGGCGGCGATCGACAGGGCTTGCAGCCGGTTCAGACCGGACTCGGAGCTCAGCGCGGTCAACGCACAGGCGGGACGGGCCACGCGCGTCAGCCCCCTACTTGGCGAGGCCCTGGAGCTCGCGTTGCGGGCCGCCGAGCTGACCGACGGCGATGTGGATCCGACGATTGGGTCGGCGCTGGTGCTGAAAGGCTATGACCGCGACTGGAGCCTGCTGGAAGAGTCCAGGCCAGATGGCGGCTCGGCGGCCACGGACTGGACGGCTGACGACGTGCCACCTCGGCGCACTTCTGACGACGGGCTGACCGGGCGTCCAAGGGCAGTTCTGGCGCAGAGGATCTGCGGCTGGCGCAGTGTGATGTTCGACCGAAAAGGTCCTACTCTGCGAATCCCGGCGGGCACGACGATCGACCTGGGCGCGACCGCCAAAGCTTGGGCGGCGGACAGGGCGGCGCGGGCCGCGGCGCAGGTCGGCGAGTGCGGCGCGTTGGTGGGAGTCGGCGGCGACATCGCCGTAGCGGGCCAGGCGCCACGGCAGGGATGGATGGTGCGCGTGACCGACGATCACAGGGCCGACCACAGGGCGCCTGGCCAGACGGTCGCGATCGTGGGCGGCGGCCTGGCGACGTCGAGCACAGCCGTGAGGCGTTGGCGGCACGGAGGCCAAGAGATGTGCCACATCATCGACCCTCGGACAGGAGCGCCGGTACGAGGGCGCTGGCGCACGGTCAGCGTGGCCGCCGCGAGCTGTGCCGACGCCAACATCGCCACCACCGCCGCGATCGTGCGCGCGGGAGGAGCGCCGGCATGGCTGACGAAGCTGGGCGTACCGGCGAGACTGGTTGGCACGAATGGCCGGATCTATACGACCGGCGACTGGCCGGCTGAGCGGAAAGCCAGATGAGCATGGTCATGGCCACCGGCAGCCTCGACTGGTACCTGACCAGGGCGACCGGCATGGTCGCGCTGCTGTTGCTGACGGGCGCGGTCGTGCTCGGGGTGCTCGACGTGAAGAGGTTCAGCAGCGGACGCTGGCCGAGATTCGTGGTCGACGCCTTGCACCGCAACGTGGCGCTGTTGGCGATGGTGTTCTTGGGCCTGCACATCGCGACCTCGGTGCTCGACTCGTTCGCTCCGATCTCGTGGCTGGACGCGGTCGTCCCGTTCGTGGGCTCCTACAGGCCGTTCTGGCTGGGGCTCGGCGCGATCGCCTTCGATCTGCTGGTCGCGGTGACGATCACGAGCATGCTGCGACGGCACATGGGCTACGCAAGCTGGCGGGCAATCCACTGGTTGACGTATGCGAGCTGGCCGATCGCGCTCGTGCACGGATTCGGCACGGGCAGCGACGTGCACAGCGTCTGGCTGACGGGACTGAGCTTCGCGTGCCTGATCGCGATGCTGGGAGCAGTGCTCGTGCGCGTGTTCGACGGATGGCCCGAGCATCTCGGCCGTCGGGGCGCGGCGCTGGGCGGGGCGGCGCTGTTCGCCCTGTTCCTGGCGATCTGGCTGCCGACCGGACCGCTGGGCTCGGAATGGGCCCGACGCTCGGGAACCCCGACGACCCTGATCGGCCACGGGAGCGCCAATGCCAAGCAGGGGACCGAACGATGATGGCGTACGGGAGTAAAAGATGAACGAGGAGACGCTTATCCTCGATCCCGACATCCAGAGGATCGCCGCCGAGCACGACATGGCAGGCGATGACCGCGGCACGGGCGATGATCGAGGGACGTTGCCGCGCCTGCTGGAGGGCATACCCGCAAACGGCGCGATGGGGCTCGAGCGCCACCTGGCGGTCCATGGATACCCGCCGGAGCTCGGACGCGCGAGGCGGCGTCGCGGCGAGGCCCCGCTGATCGAGGAGCTGACGATGGCGGGCTTGCGCGGGCACGGCGGCGCCGGCTTTCCGACGGCCACGAAGCTGAGAGCCGTCGCTGAGGCCAGGGGCAAGGCGATCGTGGTGGTGAACGGAGCAGAGGGCGAGCCGGCGAGCCTGAAGGACAGGACGCTGCTGCAGACGCTTCCCCATCTCGTGCTCGACGGCGCCCAGCTCGCCGCGGCGGCGCTCGGCGCCGGCGAAGTGGTCGTGTGTCCGTGCGAGACGGCGTCCGCAAGCGCAGCGACGGTCACGGAAGCGATCGCCGAGAGACAGACGCTGGGCACGGACACCGCGCAGGCGAGCGTACGGGCCGTCCCCGGCCACTACATCGCCGGCCAGGAGTCGGCGCTCGTCAACTTCTTGAACGGCGGACCGGCGATTCCCGGCTTCACCCCGCCTATGGTCTTCGAACAGGGCGTGAAGCGCCGACCGACGCTCGTGGCCAACGCCGAGACGTATGCCCACATCGCCCTGATCGCCCGACACGGGGCCGGCTGGTTCAGGCAGCTGGGGACCCAGACCCAGCCCGGCTCGGCGCTGGTAACACTCGGCGGCGCCGTGAACGCGCCGGGCGTATACGAGATCGAGTACGGCTCCTCGCTGCGCTCGCTCCTGGAGGCTGCCGGCGGCGCGAGGAGCGAGGTCGGCGGGCTCCTGATCGGCGGCTACGGCGGCAGCTGGATCGACGGTCGCCTGGCGGGGGGCGTTGCGCTATCGGACGAACACCTGGCCCCACACGGCGCGACGCTGGGAGCCGGGGTCGTGTTCCTGCTCTCGGGCGAAGCCTGTCCAGTAGCCGAAACCGCGCGCGTGGTCAGGTGGCTGGCCGGGCAGAGCGCGGGTCAATGCGGCCCGTGCAGCCATGGACTGCCGGCGATCGCGCAGACGGTATGGGCAATGGCGCAGGGCACGGCCGGGGCGAGCGCAAACCAGCGTGTGGCCTCGCTGGCGAGGCTCGTGACCAGACGCGGCGCCTGCGGACATCCAGATGGAGCGGCTCAGCTGGTTACGAGCGCGCTCGAGGCGTTCGCGCCCGAGTTCGCAGACCACGCCAAGCATGGCCCCTGCGATGGCTGTGCGCGCGGACCAGAGCTGCCGCTGCCGAGCCTGACGCCGTCCGGAACGCGAACCGATCGCGGGCAGGCTCGCGAGAGGGCGTATCGGCGATGAGCGAGCGCGTACGCGTGAACCCGATCGCATGCGAGGCCCACGGCATGTGCGCCGAGCTGCTGCCGGAGGCGATCTCGCTGGACGAGTGGGGCTACCCGATCGTCGACGAAAGACCGCTGGCGCCGAGCCTGGTCGATCACGCCCGCAGGGCCGCCCAGGCGTGCCCTACGTTCGCGTTGCTCTTGCTGCGCGAGAAGGAGAGCAGGCGCTGAGCGGTATCGATCTGGAGCAAAGAGCAGGCCCTGAACGGCCGCCGGCTCAGCGGCGAGACCCCGAGACCCTGCTCGAGACCCCGGGACCTGCTCAGCAGCAAAACTCCGGGAACTGCTGGAGGACATCTTTCAAGAAGATCCAGGTAGAAAACCCTACGCTGCTTATTGTCTTAGTTTCCTAAAGCAACGACTTTTCACAATTGGGGTGGTGGAAAACCTAACCCCCTTTTACAGCACTTCGTCCCACAGCACACGCTGCCACACAGACGTGCGCGCGCGCGCGCAACAAGCCGCCGTCAGAGCACCGCCACTACAGCCCGGCGGCATGGACGGCCGCCAGGCCGGCCCACTCGCCGTAGGGCCTGAACAGCTCGCGGACCTGCTCTTCCGTTGCCCGGGCGCGGGGATCGCCGCCGCTGTGCAGGCGCCCGACGAGCTTGAGCAGACCGAGATCGCCGGCCGGCAGCTGGTCGTAGCGTCCTTGTCCGCGCAACGCGAGCATCTCGACCGTCCAGGACCCGATCCCGGGAATCGCGCGCAGTCTCTTCCAACCAGGCTCGGGACGATCGCTGTGCAGATCGACGCGCCCGCTGGCCACCTCTTGGGCGGCTCTTCGCAACGCGATCGCCCTGGCGCCGGAGAGGTCGTAGGACTCGAGCAGAGCGGGTGCGGTCCCTGCAAGCTTCGCGGGTGTCGGCAGGTCGAGCAGGCCGTCGGCCCACGCGTCCGCCCATTGGCGCGGCCGACCGCGTCCCAAGCGTCGCACGAGCCGACCCTGAATCGCGGCGGCGCGCTCGTACTCGATCAGCTGCTCGCAGATCGCCCAGACGAGCGCCTCGAACGGCTCGGGCCGGCGCCTGACCCGCAGCCAAGGCCGTGTCCGCAGGGATCGTCCGATCAGTCGATCGTCGGCGAAGCGGGCCCTGAAAGCGCTCAGGTCGTCGTCGACGCCCAGGGCGAACCTCATGCGCGCGATCCCGTGCTCGGCGGCCGAGCTGCTCGAGGCCCGCGCCCCGAACAGAACCGTGTCGGGCGCGGTCTGGGCGACCCGAACCGCCACCGGCTCACCTTCGGGGTCGTGCAAGAGCCGTTCGACGACGCCGCCGCGCCGGCGCGTCACACCGTCGCGTCCGAGCATCCGCGGCAGCCTGAACGGGCTTGCCGGGCGAACCTCCGCGCGTAGCTCGACAACAGGCGCCTGGAGGCCAGGGTTCCCGGCGGGCCCGGGCAGCGGTCTGGATCCGGGGGCGAGGACCATGGCGAGCGGTCCGGCGCCGGTCAGCGGCGGGGACTGTCCAGCAGGTGAACGTCGACGAGAAGCGATCTCGTGCCGAGGATGCGCACCAGCTCGCCAGCGCCCTGGCGCCTGCCCGCGACCCGTCCGCGCCTGGCGCCTCTCCCCCGCCGCCGCCCAGCCGGTCGGCCGCTACGGCGGGCCGCCAGTCCGACGACGGCGACCCCGGCGAGAAAGCCGCCGGCGGCGACGACCAGGGCCTGGGCCGGCGCCGGAACCGACCTGACGAGGGCATGTGAACCGGCCGCGCCACCGACTACGGGCACCGCGTCCACCTCCTGCACAGCCTCGATCGCGACGTCGGTCACGTCGATGAGTGTAGACCCCGGTCCAGACCTCTTTAGAAGACCCGCTCGTACATCCGGTACTTCTTGACGACCGTACCGCCCATGGCTTCCATACCGCGGTTCATGGCCTTGTTGGTCTCGAGAATCCAACCCATCTCCCCGCCCTTTTGGGGCGTGCGTTCGGCCGCGTCGAAGTGCTCCTGATAGAGCTTGGCGGCCACTCCCGTGTGCTGATATGCGGGCTTGACGCCGAGGAAGCCGACCCGCACGCGGGTCATGATCTTGCGCCGGCGCAGGAAGTGCCACCAACCGAGCGGCAAAAGCCGGCCTTTCATCTTTGCCAGGACCTGGTTGAGGTCGGCGACCGTGATCGCCATGCCGACGACCTCGCCGTCATCTTCGCGTTCGGCGATCATGAACCAGTTCTTGTCGAACGCCAGGTGCATGTCCATCGTGTAGGCGTCGAGGTCCTTCTTGGAGAACGGCACGAAGTCCCAGTTCTCAGACCAGGCGGCGTTGTAGATCTCCGCGAAGGAATCCATGTCCTTGCGCAGCTGGCGCCGGCGCATCGGACGCACGCGAATGCCGTGCTCGGACTGGACCTTCTCGGCCAAGTCCCAGATGACGGGGAGCACCTTGTCGCGCTCGACGACCTCCAATTTCCACATGAAGACATCCATCGCCTTGGCCATCCCGGCCGCCTCCATGCGCTCGGCGTAGTAGGGCGGGTTCCAGGGCTGCAGAATCATCGGGCGCAGGTCATAGCCCTCGATCAGGACGCCGCACTCGTCGTTCATTGTCAGGCTCGCGGGCCCGACCATCCGCTCGGCGCCCTTGGCCCGCAGCCAGCCGGCGGCCGCATCGAGCAGCGCGTCCAGCACCTCGGAATCGTCCTCGAACTCGAGGAACCCGAACCAGCCCCATTTGCAGGCGTGCTGGTCGTTGAAGGCATCGTTGACCTGGGCGCTGATCCGGCCCACGACGCGGCCGTCGCGACGAGCGAGGAAATACTCGGCTTGGCCGTGCGTAAAGAACGGGTTCATCCGGCGGCTGAGATACATCCAGCGCTCGAGCCGCAAGGGCGGCACCCACAGCGGGTGGCTAGCATGCACTTTGAACGGGGCGTCGATGAACGCCCGGGTGTCTCGGAGCCCAGACACCGCTCTGACCTCGACGCTCATCGCCCGGCACCCTACATGTCCGCACCGACCGACGCCCCGACGCAGCCAGACGCCGATCCGGGCGCCAATCCCGGCGCGGATCGGGACGCCGATCCGAGCGCGACCGCGGCGGCCGAGACCGGCGCCGAACCACCGCCCGCGACACCTCCCGACCTCTTCGCCAAGGTCAAAGGCCACGAGCGCGAAGCGATCTTGACGGCCGCCAGGGAAGCCGACGTGCTGCCCTACTTCCACGTCCTGAGCTCCCCGGCGATGCCGGTCGTGGAGATGGAGGGCTCCGAGCGGATCATGCTCGGCTCGAACAACTACCTGGGCCTGACCGCCGACGAGCGCGTCTTGAAAGGCGCCCAGGACGCGCTGCACCGCTACGGGACCGGCCTGACGGGCTCGCGCTTCCTGAACGGCACGATCCCGTTGCACCTGGAACTGGAGCAGGAGATCGCGCAGTGGCTCGAGACCGAGGACGCGATCGTGTTCACGACCGGGCACCAGGCGAACCTGGGCACGCTCGGCACGCTCCTTGACCCAGGCGACACGGTGATCGCCGACTCTGGAGATCACGCTTCGATCCTCGACGGCTGTCTGCTCTCAAAGGCCAAGTTGCGGCCTTTCAGGCATTCGCGGATCGACAAGCTGGAGCGCGCCCTGCAGCGCGCCCAGGGAGACGGCGGCGGCGTGCTGGTCGTGGTTGACGGTGTCTTCTCGATGGAGGGCGACATCGCCCCGCTGCGTTCCATCTGTGAGCTGTGCCGGCGCTATGGGGCACGCCTGATGGTCGACGAGGCCCACGGCGCGGGCGTGCTCGGGGCACGCGGCGCCGGCACAGCGGAGCTGCTGGGTGTGGAGGACTCGGTCGACCTGAGAATGGGCACCTTCTCGAAGTCGCTGGCTTCGTGCGGGGGCTTCGTTGCCGGTCCGCACGACGTAATCGAGTACTTGAGGCTCTATTCGAGGCCCTTCCTGTTCACTGCCTCGGCCGTGCCCGCGGCGCTGGGAGCGGCGCTCGCGGCCCTGCGCATCGTGCGCTCGCCAGAAGGCGTTCAACTATTCGAGGACGTCCTTGCGAACGCCAGGCGCCTGCGCCAGGGATTGCACGAACTCGGCTTCGCGGTGGTCGCCCCACAGGAGCTGCCCTCGGATGTCGACCGCTCGGCGCCCGGCGTAGAGCTCGAACGTGTCGGCGAAGTCCGCCGTTCCGAAGGCGAACGTCCCGAAGGCGAGCGTTCCGAAGGCGAGCATCCCGAAGGCGAGCATCCCGAAGGCGAGCGTTCCGAAGGCGAGCATCCCGAAGGCGAGCATCCCGAAGGCGATCCGCACGACCGAAACCCAGACCAAGACCGGCCGCCAGTGCCCGCGATCGTTACGCCCGTGGTGCCGATCCTCGTCGGCGACGACTGGCGCGCCGGGCTGCTGTGGCGGGCGTTGTACGAGGAAGGAGTGTTCGTGAACACCGCGCTGCACCCGGCGGTTCCCCCCGGCGGCGCCCTGCTGCGCACCAGCGTGATGGCCACGCACGATACGGCGACACTCGATCGGGCACTGGAAGCTTTCGCCAAGGTCAAGCTTGCGTTCGAGTCCGAGCACGGCCCGCTGCCCGGACCCGGCGACTGGTCCTAGCTGTTGTGCCCGGCGTCAGGGGTCGACCTTCGAGGCCGCAAACTCGGGGGAGTCGGCCTAGACGGATGACCGGGATCGGCCTCTGGCACGGCCTCGTTACCTTTCGTACACGTCTCAACCCCCGCTCGGGACTTGTCCAGATCTTCACAAGTGGATCGGGACACGAAAAAAGTCGCTTCTAGCGCACGAACCGTACCCCGAGTGGTTGACCACCAGGGCTCGGCTGGCTAGCTTGCTAGAGCGCTCTGCATGACCGTTCGGGCGATGCCCGACAGGCGACAGACACACCGGAAAAGAGGGCTCCCTTTCAGTCCTTCGGGGGCGGTGGCACAGCCGAATTCACGATCCGCGTCAGCGCGGACCGACTTCGGACGGTCGCGTCGAGCGTCTATGCCAAAAATTGTCAAGCATCGAACAGTCGCCCGCCGTGGGCGACGGGGAGAGTCTCACCATGAACGCGACAGCGACGATCGCCCCTACCAAACTAGCGGGCCGGGCAGGCAGGCCCGGAGCAGTCGGGGCGGGCGGGCCCCAATATATGAGGGCGCTCGAACGCGCCAACAAGGTCCGCCTCGCCAGAGCCGAACTCAAGCGCCGGATCGCGACCAACGAGCTGGACGTCATCGGGGTGCTGCTCGACTGCCCGTGGGAGGCCGAGAGCATGGCCGTCGCCGACCTCTTGATGAGCCAGCGTCGCTGGGGTCAGACCCGGTGCCGCAAGTTCCTCAGCCAGCTGCCGATGTCTGAGAAGAAGACGATCGGCTCGATGACCGACCGCCAGCGCCACACGCTCGTTGCGATGCTGCAGGGCGCAGACGTGCCAGTCCTCTAGTGTCGTGCCGGCTCTCAAAGGGCCGCGCCGAAAGCAGGGCCCTTTGCGTATCGAAACTCGCCCAAACCCGGGGCCACGCTTTCGCGTGACCCCTAACCTAAGGGACAACCAGAGGAGAGCTTGACCTGCCACCAGCCGGCAAGCATCCCGAGCAGCCCGAGGCGCGGACGGACCTGCCACACCCCGCATCCGCCTTCGCCGAGGGCGCGGACCGGCAAGCGCACGAACTTGTAGCGGGCCGGTTCGCGCTTCATCGCGTCCAACAGCTCGCGTGCTCGTGTCTCCAGCTCGACCCGTTCGGCGCGCGCGCGCCCAGCCGACTGAACCTTTCCGGCCAGCTCGTCGCGCGCACGCTCGAGCCCCTCCAGGCCGAGCAGCGCCGGGCCGGGCTCGCCCCGCGAGAGCGTCGCCGGTCCGTGCACCGAAACGGACGCTGCAATGTGCGGAAAACCGTCGGCCACGATCGCCGACAGCTCGCGCTCCAGGCGGGCGATCTGGCCCCGCAGCTCTCGTCGCGCCACGCGCTCGTCGATCCCCGAGAGCGAGTCCTGAACGATGCGATCGATGCGATCGACTGTGAGCTGCACCACAACTCCTCCGACTGCCGCTGTGAGAAGGCGATTCTACCAGCGCGTGGCCGTCCATGGTTCACCTGACGCCGTGCAGGGCCGCATACGCCGCAACCCGGGGACGGCGCTCAGCGCGCCCGCTCCAGGCTGTTGCGGGCGCTCCAGAGAGCCTCTTCGACATATAGCGTCGGCACGCCGGAGACCTGCACTGCGAACAGGTCGAGCTCGCGGGTGCGTGCGCTGGGCTCGCACTCGCCGGCGGTTTGGCCGAACAGCAGGCCGAGCGCTACCGCATCGTCGGCAACCACGAGCCGGCCTCCCGGCAGTGACCAGGCATCGGTGGCACGACCGAGCCGCTCGCCCTCCCTGCTGAGGCGCACCCCGAGTCGGCCCTGAACCGATCCGGCATCGAACGCCCAGACTGGCACGCCTGTATCGATCAACGCGATTAGCAGCGCGTCCTGGAGCAGCCCTTCCGAGAGGAAGCCACCGCGCAGCATGCGCTCCAGCGCCACCGCCTCGATCGGCGTGCGTGCGACCTCCGGATCGAGGCCGATCTGGCGGTAGAAGACGCGGTACGCGGACGGCACCGGCTCTCGACGTACGCCGACCGCGCGCGCGCCGCGATAGCGGTTCGACAGATCCTCGAGCCGCCTCTCGACCTCGCGCGGCGAGCGGCGCCTGGCCGCCCCCGCTCGCGCCAGCCGCGCCCGTGAGCAGAGCAGGCGCAGCTGCGGCAGCTCCTCCTCGACCTCGCGCGCGCGCCAGCCGATCGCCGGGCCGTGCTCCTCCTCGGTCTTGCCGGCTGATGTCTCGCCAGTCATGCCGAACGCCTCCAGCCCTTCGCTTCGGCGGCCGCGACGAGCGCGCGCACGCGGGCGCGCAACTGGGCCCGCGAAGGGGTGAGCAGCAATGCCGGGCTCTGCACCACACCATCCGGCAGCACGAAGCTGACCTGCGGACAGCTGGCGACCTTGTACAGGCCGGCAAGGATCCCGTCGCTGTCGAAGCCGACGAGCACGCTCGTCAAGCCCTGCCTGGCGATCAGCTTGCGCAGGCTCGAGCGTTCGCCCTTGATCGCCACCGCGGCGAAGCCGACCCCCGGAAACGAGCCCGCGAGCGACTGCATCCGATCGAGCACCGCGGCGCACGACCCGCCGTCGACGAACAGGGCAAGCACAAGCGGCCCGCGACCATACAGTTCGCACACGTTCAGCACACCGGGGCCGTGGACCTCGCAGGCGGGGACACCGCCCGCCGAGCCTTCCCGCGGATGTCTGGCGACGTTCACGTCGCCATTCAGACTTCCCAACGCCAGCGGCGCCGCGAACGGCGGCACCACACGACCCGGTTCGATCCCCTTTGCGCCGCCAGTCTTCGTGAGCGCTCCGTTTATTCCCAGCAGGATCAGGATCGCGACGCCGAGCAGCCCGACGTAGCGGCCGTAGCGGCGCGGATAGGAGCCCATCGCCGGCCCCGCGCCTCCTCGACGAGGTGGCTCGCGATCGGACCGCGACCGCTCGGGCGGGCCAGGCTCAGGCCGGCTCATGGCCAGCCTGCCCCGGCAACACGGCCGCCGCGGGCAGGTGGGCGCCGCTCGCCCGCTCGGCCAGCATGAGCGTGGCGGGAAGGGCGACGAGCACTCCCAGCAGCGAGACGCTCAGATCGATGACTGTCACGAAGCCGAAGTCCCTCAGCATCGCGATGTCCGAGAGCATCAGCACACCAAAGCCGGCGATCGCCGTGACACCGGAGGCGGCGACCGCCGCGCCCGTCTGGCGGTAGGCCGCTCGCAATGCCTCCAAGGCATCCAGGCCCGCCCTGCGCTCCTGGCGGTGGCGCTCGGCCAGGAGCACACTGAACTCGGTCGCGATCGCGATCACGAGCACGCCCAAGGTCACCGACATCGGATTCAGGGGCACCCGGACCACGAACAGCACGAGCGCGGACCAGCCGCTGGCCAACACGACCGGCACAAGCGGCGTTGCCGCCCGGCGGACGTCGCCACCGAAGGCGATCAACAGGACTAGCGCGACCGCGAACAGCCCGGCCAGCATCATCTCGAAGCGCCGCCACGGAGAGGCGACCTCGCTGTTGGCCTGCGCGGTCAGCACCGGCAGACCGACGAGCTGGGCGTCGACCCCGCTCGGCGGATGCAGGTTCGCCCGCATCGTTTCGATCACACGCTGCTGTTGTTCCAAGCCCATCAGCTTGATGCCGAACGCGAGCGTAGCGGCGCGCCGGTCTGTGGTGATCGCCTCCTGCGAGAAATATGCCGGGATCGCCTTCAACAGACCGTCGACCTCAGCCTGTGTCAGCTTCGTGCCGGTGTGGGCGCCGGAGGCATGGTCGCCCTTCGCGGCAGCGCCAGGAGGCGCGGCGAGAGTAGCTGCGCCTTCGACGCCTTCGCGTTGGAAGAGGGCAGGCAGCGAGAACGCCGGACACAACCGCGCCTTGCCGCAGCCGTGGCCGTCGCTATAGCCGAAACGCTTCAGCATCGCGCTCTCGTACCGGCTCATCCATTCGATCGTCGCCGGCTTGACGACGTTCGGGCCGCTCAGCATCAGGTCGATTTCCCCGCCGACTCCTGACAGTCGCTCCAGCGTGTCCAGGTTTTCCAGCGAGGCCGTGTTCTGGGGCACGAGCTTGGTCAGGTCGGTCTGGACCTTGGTCTGCGTCGACAGGCCCCAACCGAGCGCGGCCAGGAGCGACCCGACGATGAGAACGCGCCCGGGCCTGATCGCCGCCCCGCTCAGCGCGATCGTGGAGATGCCTCTGGTGAGCGGGTTGTCGAGGAGCAGCTCCCTGGCCCCCCGCCAGGCCGGCCCGATCGAATCGTTGAGCAGCCGGACCCCGTCGCGAGAGTGGCCGGCGGCGACCAGCAGCGCCGAGCCGACCGTCAGAGCGCATCCGAAGGCGATCGCGATCCCGATCGCCAGAAGCACGCCAAAGCCGCCGACCATGGGCACCGGCGAGAGTGTCAGCACCAGCATCGCCGCCGCACAGGCGACTGCCGCCGTGGCGATCGTCGGCCCGCCCGCCCTGGCCGCCTCGATCACGGCCGCCCGCCGATCGGCGGCAAGAGCCTCGCCGGCGCGTGACTGCAGCTGCACCGCATAGTCGACCGCCAGTCCCACGAGCACCGGCAAGACCGCGACCTCGGCGACGGTCAGCCCGGAACTGACAAGCGAGAGGGCGCCGAACGTCAGGGCCGTCGCCAACACTGCGCTGAAGAGTGGAGCCAGGCGCGGGCGCTCCCTGAAAACGAGGCTCAAGGCGATCGCCATCACCGCCAGGGCAGCGATCGCCAGGAGCTCGATCGAGCGGCTGACCGAGCTGGTCAGGTCCGCGACGATCGCCGGCTCGCCGGTGATGAGGTAGCTCTCGCCGTGCTGCAGCCGCCACTGCTTCATCGCGACGGCCCGATCGATCAGCTCGATCGTGCGATCGCGCTCGGACGGTGAGAGTCCGGCGCGCATCCGCACTGAGACCAGGGCCGCGTCGGGGCTCGGGAAAAGGTAGGCGAAGCGCTGCTTGGGAGTCCCGGCCGGCTTGGCCGGGTCGAACACGAGCGTCGAGACGAATTCCGGGTCTTCGAGGCTCGGCTTGGACATCAGACCGTACTGCAGCGCCAGCGTGGCGACGCTCTCCTGAAAGCGGGTCATCGTGATCGAGCTGGCCTGCTGGCCGAGCGCGTCGGCTTCCGCGGTCGAGAGCCCCCGCGCGCGCGCGGCCCGAGCCACCGCGGTCTGAGCCCGTCGGGCCTGCGCTTCGGCTCGTTTGGTCTGCGCCGCCAGCTGCCCGTCGATCTGTTCGGCCGCTTCCTGGATGAATGTTCCCGGGCCGATCACCGCCTTGATGGTCTTGGCGCGCGCCAGCTCCCCGCAGGGTCCGCTCACGCCCCCCTCCGCGGCCAGGGCCTTGACGGGAACGTTGCCCGACAGGCAGCCCTCCAGCCCGACCAGGCGCTCGAGATCAGAACTCAATAGCAGCTGCTGCAGGCTGCCCTTCACGACAACGTCGACTGGCTCTTCGCCGAAGCGCGCATAGTAGCTCTGCGTCGCGCGATACTCGGCGCTCGACCTCGACACGAACGTGCTGGTCGCCGCCGTCGGGCTCAATCCAAGGGCGAGCGCGGCCGCCACGCACCCGAGCGCCACGGCAAAGCCGACCGTGAGCCACGGGCGGCGCACCGCCCTGCCGACCACCGCCGAGAGCAGCGCCGCCGGACTCACTCCATGCCGAGGGGGCCTGCTGAGTCGCCCGCCAAGAACTGCCTAACGAACGGGTTCTCTGAGGCGAACAGCTCGGCCGCGGGACCGGACTGGACGATCTGGCCCTGCCACAGCACGGCGATGTGCTCGGCTACACGCCTGGCGCTCATGATGTCGTGGGTGATCACGACATAGCAGCCGCCGTTCTCAGCGTGTACTTCCTTGATCAGCTCGCACAGCAGGGCGGTACGCACCGGGTCGAGGCCCGAGTCGGGCTCGTCGAACAACACGATCTGCGGTTCGAGCACCAGCGCCCTGGCGAAGCCCGCGCGCTTGCGCATCCCGCCGGAAAGCTCGTTCGGCATCTTCTCGCCGGCGTTGCCGAGGCCAACCTCGCGCAGCCTTCGATTGACGATCTCCGCGATCTCCTCGTCGCCCTTCTCGGTGTGCTGACGCAATGGGAAGGCTACGTTGTCGTACAGGTTGATCGACCCGAACAGGGCCCCATCCTGGAAGAGGACGCCGAACTTCTTGCGGGTCTCGAACAGGTCCGCGTCGGAGAGGCTCGGGATCGACTGGCCCTGCACGATCACATCGCCCTGATCGGGATACAAAAGACCGACTATGTGCTTGATACACACCGACTTGCCCGTCCCCGAGGGCCCCAGGATCATCGAGATCTGTTCGTCGGGCAGGCTCATGTTCAGGCCTCTAAGGACCTGATTTCGCCCGAAGCTCTTATAGACGTCGATGAATTCGATCGCGTCGTGCTTGACCGGCCCGGCATCGGCGGCGTGCTCGGTGGCGCGCGGCGAGCTCACGTCACCGTGCCCAAGCCCACTGTCGTTCCCCTCTCCCGCCTGCATCGCTAACCCCCGATCGGCGCTCTCGGGTTCGAACCCCAGAAGACCTGGGTGCCGAGCATCCCGATGATGTGCACCAACACGATGTTCAAGACCATCGACTTGGCCGTGGCCCTGCCCACCCCGACCGGCCCACCGCTGGCGGTGTAGCCGTAGTAACAGCCCACAAGCACGATCGCGGTCGCCATGAACATCGCCTTGATCAGGCTGTACAGGTAGTCGGGAGGTCCCTGGAACTGCCAGAAGATCAAGAGGTAGCCGCCCGAGGACACGTATCCGATCTGCTGCACGTCGGCGATGTAGGAGGCCAGGAAGGCCGCGCCGATACCGGCCATGTACATGAACGGCAAGACCATCCAAGCCGCCAGCAACCTGGTGCCGCACAGGAAGGTCATCGAGTCGATGCCCATCACCTCCAGCGCGTCGATCTCCTCGGAGATCCGCATCGCCCCCAGCTCGGCCACGATCCCGGTTCCGACCTTGGCGGCCATCATGTAGCCGAACGCGTACGGCGTTATCTCCCTCAGGTCACACCACGCGCTGAACACGCCCGAGTACGCGGGGGCGCCCTGGGCCTCGGTGAAGTAGGCGCCCTCGATGCCGCACTCCAGGCCAAGAATGAACATCAGGGCCCAGATGATCAAGGTCGAGGACACGATCAAGATGCCCGACTGCCTCAAAGCCTCGCCGAAGAACCTGAAGACCCTCAGGCCCCAGACGTCGCGTATGACGTTACCCGTGAACCCCGCGATCTCACCGGTCGCGGCGAGCCATTCCCTGGGCATGGCCAGCAGGTCGTTCATCGCGAAGGCCTCACTTGATCACCAAGATGTTCGGATGCGTCGCCAACAAGAGCTGCGTGAACGTGTAGTCGAACGCGAAGATCGCCAGGAACGTGATCACGACGGCCTGGTTGACCGCCCTGCCGACGCCCTCGGCGCCGCCGGAGGCGGACATGCCCTTGTAGCAGCACACGATCGCGATGATCGCTCCGAAGATCGTCGTCTTCAGGACCGAGCCCCACAGGTCGGTCGTCGAGGCGTTCGCGAACAGGGTCGCCCAGAACGGACCCAGCGGCTGGCCCTTGACGAGCTCAGCCAAAAGGCCGCCGAAGAGGCCGAACAGGATCGCGTAGATGTTGAACAGGCCGGTCACGATCATCAGGGCCAGGAACCTGGGCACAACCAGGTTCTTGATCGGATCCACGCCCAGTACCTGCAACGCGTCGAGCTCCTCCCTGATCTTGCGCGCGCCGAGGTCGGCGGTGATGGCGGTGCCGGCGACGCCCGCCAACACGATCGCGGTCACGTTCGGACCGATCTCCCGGATCGCGGCGAGCACAAAGATGCCGCCAAGCCTGTCCAGGGCGCCAAAGATTTCGAAGAAGTTCGCCGCCTGCAGCCCCGGCGCCGCGTAGCACAGGCAGACCGTGGAGACGAGCAGCGGAAACCAGCACAGTCGCACAGCGAACAGGAACTGCGAGACGAACTCGCCGCCGTACGGATAGGGCGGACGCAGGGCGGACGAGATCGTCCGGCCCGTCAGGATCATCATGTCCCCGACTTCCTCGATCAGATTCCTGGCCGGCAGGAACGCCCGCTCGGCTGCGCTGCGGACCATGGTCTTTGACGCCCCTCCTCTGGTGGCGATCGCGATCTGGACCGAACTCTACGCGATGCACTGGCCAGACGCCACCGGCAACGTCGTCCCGCGTCCCACCTGGCCCTTGTTCAAGCGTCCCGGCTGGCCCTTGTGCGCCGCGCCCGAGCCAGGGCCACGCCCCGCCCGCACCGGTCTGGGCCTCGCCCCCGCCAGCCGCTACGCCCGCTGGTATCGTGGCCTCGCTGTGAGGGAAGGTAATGCGTCCAAGGCGGCCCTGCTCCTGAGCGCCTGCGCGGCGCTCGTCTCTGGCTGCGGAGGAGGCTCGCGCCAGGACGCGAACGAACCGGACAAGACGTTCACCGTCGCCACGAAGGCAAGCTTCCCGACCGAGCAGTCGATCGTGAAGCCGGAGGCGATGACGGTCAAGGTGCGCAACACGAGCGCCACGACGATGCCCAACGTCGCCGTGACCGTCGACTCCTTCGACTACGCCTCCAGCTCTTCCGGCCTGGCCGACAACAAGCGTCCGGTCTGGGTGATCGAACAGGGTCCGGGCGCAGTCGCGGACCCGCCCCCGCAAAGCATCTCGATCAGCCCTCCCGGCGGCGGTCAGACGGCCTACGTGAACACCTGGGCGCTCGGCCCGCTCGCGCCTGGACACACGCGCACGTTCGTCTGGCGCGTGACCCCTGTCAAGGCGGGCACCTACACCGTCCACTACACGGTCGCCGCCGGTCTGGCCGGGCGCTCGAAGGCGCGACTCGCGGACGGCTCGATCCCCAGAGGTCACTTCACGGTGTCGATCGCCCCGCGCCCGCCGGCCAAGCACATCAATCCGAACACAAGCCGACCCGCGCCCGGCCGCTACCCACCCCCGCCGTACCCGACGCCGCACCCGTAGGCAGCCCGCTGTGCGCCATGGCGCGCGCGTGCGCGCAGCACCGCTGGCGCGGGCGCCACGCTACGCACGCGCGCGGCACACCCCCCGACAATCGTCGTTTGGCCCGCTGTCGAAACGCGGCGTCCCCGATTTCGCCATACGAGTGACCCCTCGGACCCGGCTTGGGTCTACGATGCTGAACGGCCTCATGCCCAACATCGCTACAGGAGGAATCGCCCCGCAAATGCCCAGGAGCCGCCAGCAGAACGTCACCGCCGCCCAGTGGAGCGCCAACGGATCCGCGCTCGGCACCACCGATCTGACGCTGCCCGGGAACCAGGTGTTCGCGGCGAACGTGTTCAGCGCCAACCTGCAACGCCACCGCCTGCCCAAGCACGTCTATCGCGCCCTGCAGCGCACCTTGGAGCACGGCGAGGCGCTCGACACCACGCTCGCCGACGCGGTCGCCCAGGCGATGAAGGACTGGGCGATGGAGCGCGGCGCGACCCACTACACGCACTGGTTCCAGCCCCTGACAGGATCGACGGCCGAGAAGCACGACTCGTTCTATGCGCCCGTCGGAGACGGCACCGCGATCGCCGAGTTCTCCGGCAAGGAGCTGATCCAGGGCGAGCCGGACGCGTCCTCGTTTCCGACCGGCGGCATCCGGGCGACGTTCGAGGCGCGCGGATACACCGCCTGGGACCCGACCAGCCCGGCGTTCATCTTGGAGAACCCGAACGGCGCGCTGCTGTGCATCCCGACGGCGTTCACGTCGTGGACTGGCGAGGCGCTCGACCACAAGATCCCGCTGCTGCGTTCGATGGACGCACTGTCGGGCGCTGCGATGCGGGCGCTCGACCTGCTCGGCTCGGGCGACGGAGCAACGCGCGTATTCACGACCGTCGGTCCCGAGCAGGAGTACTTCTTGATCGATGAGCAGTACTACTTCGAACGACCCGATCTCCTGAACACCGGCCGCACCCTGTTCGGCGCCAAGCCGCCCAAGGGCCACGAGCTCGACGACCACTACTTCGGCTCGATCCCGGAGCGGATTCTGGCCTGCATGATGGAGACCGAGCTGGAACTCGCCAAGCTCGGCGTCCCGGTCAAGACGCGCCACAACGAGGTCGCGCCCAACCAGTACGAGTTGGCGCCGATCTTCGAGAACTCGAACGTCGGCTGCGACCACCAGCAGCTGACGATGCAGGTGCTCCAGAACGTGGCCCGGCGCTACGGCCTGGTCTGCCTCTTGCACGAGAAGCCCTTCGCGGGTGTCAACGGGTCGGGCAAGCACAACAACTGGTCGATGGGCACCGACACCGGGATGAATCTGCTCGATCCTGGCGACACACCCCACGAGAACCTGCAGTTCCTGTTCTTCTGTATGGCCGTCATCCAGGCGGTCAACACCCACCAGGCGCTCTTGCGCGCCTCGATCGCCTCGCCTGGGCAGGACCATCGCCTGGGAGCCAACGAGGCGCCGCCGGCGATCATCTCGATCTTCTTGGGCTCCGAGCTCGAAAAGGTGTTCGAGGCGATCGAGTCGGGCAAGGCCCAGTCCTCCAAGCCCGGCTCGTTCCTCGGCCTCGGCACTCCGGTCCTGCCGCCGCTGCCCCTGCACGGCGGCGACCGCAACCGCACCAGCCCGTTCGCGTTCACCGGCAACAAGTTCGAGTTCAGGGCGGCGGGCTCTTCGATGTCGCTGGCCCTGCCCAACACGGTCTTGAACACGATCGTCGCCGAGTCGATCGACGACCTGGCAGGAAAGCTGAAGACCGCCATGAAAGGATCGGGCGGCCTCGAGAAGGCGGTCGCGAAGGTCGTCAAGGAGAGCTGGGCCAAGAACAAGCGGGTCGTCTTCGGCGGAGACAACTACTCGCCGGAGTGGCACGCCGAGGCCGAGAAGCGCGGCCTCTACAACCTGCGCTCCACGCCCGACGCGCTGCCATGGCTCGTGGACAAGGGCACCGTGGCTCTGTTCAAGAAGTACAAGGTGCTCTCCAGGCGCGAGCTTGAGTCAAGGCACGAGGTCTTCCTCGAGCAGTACGCGACCAAGATCAACATCGAGTCAGAGACCGCCGCCTCGATCGCCCGGACCGCGATCCTGCCGGCGGCGGTTCGCTACCTGAACGAGCTGAAGATCGCCGAGATGGAGGACTTGATCGGCGAGGTCGAGCCCCTGATCAAGGAGCTTCACTTCGCGATCCTCAAGCTCGAGGAGGTCAACCTCAAGGAGAACCAGGACGACTCGAACGCCGTCAAGTGGGCTGCCTATATGCACGACAAAGCGGTCCCGGCGATGGATGACGTTCGCGACGTGGCCGACCGCTTGGAGGGTGTCGTGGCGGACGATCTTTGGCCCTTGCCTAAGTATTCGGAGATGTTGTTCATCAAGTAGCGCGGGAGCGGGACGAAAATTTTTGCGGCCGGGGACCCGCTTAATGCGGGTCTTGCGGCCGAAAAAATTTTGTCCCGTCCCGCTTGGCTGATTGGGTTGGTTGGTGGTTGGGCGGGCGGTTTGCGGCGTGCGTTCGGGCTAACTTTGAGCGTCTGCGGCGAAGCCTTGAGCGTGGTGCTGGCCTTCAGCGTTCGTGGGAGCTTTGAGCGTCTGGGAACCTTGAGCGGGTGTGCCGGCCTTGTAGCCTGGGTGGCAGACTTGGTTGGTGCTTCCGGACCTGCTAGGTGAACGCGTCACGTTGCGACCCTTCCGAGAGGGCGAGGTTGACGCGCTCGCGGCCATGCTGACGCGCCCTGGCGTCAGGGAGTGGTGGGGGTCGCTGGAGGATGCCGCGCACGTGCGGGAAGGGCTTGTCAATGACGGTGGCGCGTTTTCGATCGAAGTCGATGGGGCGTTGGCGGGGTGGCTTGGTTTCAACGAGGAGACCGAGCCCGACCACCGCTATGCCAGCCTCGACATTTTTTTGGCGCCGGAGTGCCAGGACCGGGGGCTGGGGTCCGCCGCGCTGCGGCTCGCCGCGCGATGGCTTTTTGAGCAGCGTGGGCATCATCGCCTCACGATCGACCCGGCTTGCGAGAACCTGCGCGCGATTCGCGCTTATGCCGCTGTCGGCTTTCGGGCCGTCGGGGCGATGCGCTGCTACGAGCGCGACGCGGATGGTCGCTGGCACGACAACCTGCTGATGGACCTGCTTCGCGACGAGTTGCTGGACGATCAGGAAGCCCTGCTCGACAACCCGGCTTACGGGGCGCTGTGCGGCGCGCATGCGCGGCTTGCGCTGGCGCGTGGGCGCGCGCGGCGATACCCGGCCGATGTGGCGCCGTTCCTCGCTCTGCCTTCGCAGCCTTCGGCGCAGGACTGGCGCGACGCAGCCGAGCTCGTCGCACCGGGAACATACGTGGCCGGCAGGTACGGCGCCTGTGAGCCGCCAGAAGAATGGCGGGCCGTTCAGACCTTCGATCTGGTGCAGATGATCGAGGAGCGCGTCACCGGGGCCGATTGCGCCGAGGCGATCCCGCTCGGCTCAGCCGACGTGCCCGAGATGCTCGAGCTCGTTGCCCAGACCGAACCGGGGCCGTTTCTGGAGAGGACCATCGAGCTTGGCGATTACCTGGGGATCCGGCGCGACGGCGCGCTCGTGGCGATGGCCGGCGAGCGGTTCCGTCTGGACGGTTGGACCGAGATCAGCGCGGTCTGCACCAGGCCAGACCATCGCGGCCAAGGCCTGGCGTCCGCGCTCATGGGCGCTTTGATCGCAAGCATCAAGCGGCGCTCAGAGCGGGCATTCCTGCACGCCATGAGCACCAACATCGGGGCGATCCGGCTCTATGAAGAGCTTGGCTTTCGCGTGCGGCAAACCGCCACGCTCACCGTCCTTACGCGGGAGCCGCCTCGAAATACTCAGGCATAGACATCCGGGGCGACTCCTTTGCGGAGACGCACGGTCGGCGAGGAGCGTTGCTCTCGCTCTCGAGCCCGAGCATTACACCGTGATATTGGCTCCGGTCATGTATCCCGCGTGAGGCTAGCTCTGCGCGAAGTACCGTCGCCGGCTGTCTCGCTCGGAGCCCGGCTTGAAGTAGTCCTCGATCCAGGCGTCTGTGGGTTCGAGATGACCAGGATTCCACGCGCTCCCATTCCACTTCTTCTCGACTGTCTCGCGGAAGGCGTAGTGCGAGTACAGACGCATGTACTCGCCTAGGTAGATGTCCGCGATGCGCTTGTCGGCACGGATCACGAGCATGTTCTCGTTGTTTTCGTCGGTGCTTGCTTCGCTGAAGTTCGCCGATCCCGTGACGACGACGGGCTGATCTGAGAGTGGGTCGACGAGCATGAACTTGGTGTGCACCCACTGGACGTTGGAGGTGAGCCCCGAGCTCTCCGCCAGCCAGTGGTCGAAGGCGTTCAGCTCGATCCGGTTGCCGATCGCGACGATCACGTTCGGGCGTTTGCGGATCTGTTCGATCGCGGCTTCCTGGGCGGCTTTGCCCGGGCCTGGGCTAGCGGCCTTGTCGAGCAGCGCGAAGCGCAAGACGTCATCGTCGCGTTCGTAGACCTGCTTGAAGCGCTTGTCCATGCCGAAGGCAAACGTCATGAACAGGGCGCGCTGTGCGCCACCGGCGACCGAGTCGGCGTACCAGTCGAGCACGTCGAGCGTGCTGTGGGGGGAGAAGACCTTCACGAGGTCGTCCTCCCAGGGACTCTGGGGAGCCGGCGGGTTGGGGTTGTGCGCGTCGAGCCACTGCTGCTCGACGTCTTTGCGGCGGTCTTCCGCGAGCTCGGTCAGGTATTCGAGGTACGCCGCCGCTACGTTCGCGTCCTCCACGGCGTGTCCGCAGTTGAGGTGGCCAAAGATTCCGTTTTCGGTGATGTTCGTCGAGCCGGTCCAGACCGCGACGGGCGCTCCTTCGTGTGTCAGCACGATGAACTTGTTGTGCATGATCTTGCCCTGCGTGCGCTTGAGCGTGAGCTGCTCGATCTCCGCCTTTGTGATCGCGGTTTCGTTTTTCGGACCCGGCCCCCCTGGGATGTCGTCGAACAGGATCGAGACGTCCGCACCGCGTCCGTGTGCCATGCCGAGCGCTTTCAGCACCGGGTCCCACTGGAATTCATAGATTGCGCCGTGCAACCCCCAGCTCTTGTCCTCGGCGCGGGCGATGAATGCCAGCAGCGCCTCCTCGAGCCCGCGCGATAGCCAGGCGTATGCTTCTTCGCGTTCGGCGCCCTGCAGCTTGTTCGGCTTTGTGTCGTGGAACCGCCGTGCGTACTCCTGCGAGGCGACCGAGCCGCGGTTGAAGAAGACCGTGTGGGGCGACTGATCGGTCGCGTGGGTCGGCTCGGTCGCGATGCTCACGCTCACGCTCGGGCCTTCGGTCAGCTCCTTCGGGGTTCCGTAGAGGGGCACGACCGTGTAGGTGTAGTCGTGTTCGGGTTCGACCGTATAGTCGGCCCACTGAAACGACTGAAAAGGCTGTTCGTGACTCGAGAACTGCGCGCCGGGGCCACGTCCCGGGTCGGTTTCGGCGAATGCCTTCATCCCCTGCATCCATTGTTTCTCGTGCGTCTTGCCGTCTTCGCGCTCAATCGCGAAGCCAAGGCAGCCCTTGTGCCGCTCTTCGGCGAGATCGAACCCGAGCAGGACGACGTGCGTGCCGCCGATCGCATTTACTCTTACGCCATGCGCTGCTACCAACTTCCTCATTGTCGAATCTAACCACAAACGAGAATCCGAGGGCGGCGCGCCCGCGGGTCGTAGCTAAGCGCGGACCGCGTACAGCTGCCAGGCGTCGGGAACGCCCTTCAGCGTGTGAGTGCCGCGATCGCTGAACTCGATCCCTGACCCGGCCACGAGATCCTTTACGGTCCTGGACACAACCAGCTCGCGGGCACCCGCGTGGGCGCTGACACGGGCAGCGATGTGGACGGCGATGCCGCCTATGTCCTCCCCCATGACCTCGCACTCGCCGGTATGCAGACCGGCGCGAACGCTGATCCCCAAGGGCTCAGATGATTGCAGGATCGCCTGAGCGCAGTTGATCGCGCGACCCGGGCCATCGAAGGTCGCCAGGAACCCATCGCCGGTCGACTTCACCTCGCGACCGTTGAAACGGGCGAGGTCGTCACGTACAGCGCACTGGTGTCGCTCGAGCACGTCCCGCCAGCGCTTGTCGCCCAGCTCCACGGCTGTTCGCGTGGAGTCCACGATGTCGGTGAAGAGCACCGTCGCGAGCATGCGGTCGCTTACGGGTGCGGGTCGAGCTCCGGTGAGGAACTCCTGTATTTCACCGAGCCACTCGTCAGAGTTCTCATACCAGAAGTGATGGTCGTCGCCCTCGAACTCGACCATCTGGGCGTTTGGCAGGTTTTCGGCCAGCCAGCGTCCGTGGTGGACATTGACGAGGCGGTCGCGGGTGCGGTGCAGGATGAGCGCGGGCGCGCGGACGCTCGGCACCACCGCACGAACGTCGGTATCGATGAACATCTGCCCCAGCGCGATCAACATCCCGGGGCTCACGGTGGCGCGTTCGAGCCGGCCGTAGTAACGGCGCGACTCCAACTCTTCGGTCTGGCTCGGTGCCGCGACGTCGACCATCGATCCGTCGCCCCAGTTCGGCAAGATCAGCTCCGTCGCGGACTCGGCCAGAGCCTCGGTGGGCGTACCCCATGGGTAGTCCTCGGCGTAGGTGGAGCGTGCCATCCCGCCCGTGCAGATCAGCGCTCGGACACGCTCGGGGTAGGTGGCGGCGAACAGGAGACACATCGGGACGCCCTCCGAAAGCCCGGCGAGCGCGGCCCGCTCCGATCCAGCGGCGTCCATCACAGCGCGCAGGTCGCCCATGCGCGTCTCGAGCGTCGGCGCATCGGCGACCGGATCGGATAGGCCCGAGCCGCGACGGTCGAACGTGATGACCCGCGCGAACGATCCCAGGCCTTCGAGCAGTCGTGCAGCTGGCTCGTGCTCCCAGGCCAGCTCGACATGGCTGGTGAAACCCCAAACCAACACCAGATCGAGGTCGCCCTCCCCAAAGACCTGGTAGGCGATGTGGACCCCTCCGCTTTTCGCGTACTTGGTCTCAGGTCGCCCTATCGGTGTGCTGTGGGCCCGTATGAGGCTACCTCTCCCCTTTCTGCGAGAAAGCGGCACTCGCAACAGGCTTGGCTACGTCGCGTTGTGCTCCGCCCAGGCCACGATCTCTCGCGAGCCGTCAACGACGGCGCCGTCGTCGAGCACGAGCGTGGGCACCATGCGGTTGCCCGTGAGCTGCTCGACCTCGCGCCGGCCGCGCGTGCGGTTGAAGACACTCGGCAGGATCCCGAGCCCGTAGGACTTCACGACCTCCGGCTCGTATCCCGCATCACGCAGCGCATGGTAGGCGTTGGCGCAGGGATGCCCGCCCGGTCGTGGCGTAGAGAAAGTGCCATAGCAGACGTAGAGCTTCATCGCACGATCATACGCCCCGAGACCGCGCCTGCGAGCCCAGCGGCCCATCCCAGGATCGAAGCGAGGTGTGGCGAGGCGAGCCCTTCCGCTTCGATCCCACGCGAGCAGGCGTGTGTCCATCGATTACGTTGCGGAACAGGGCGGCCCGCCGCGGCCTGTGGGAGCACCGCAGCTGCCGCCGACGGTGCGAGCAAGCACACAACGAGGCGGCGGAGCAGTAGGATCGCCCCACCGGCGGTGCGACGAGGTGCACGCACTGCCCAGACAGAAGGGGGCAACGATGTCCAGCGAGACCAGCAGCCGCGGTACCGGGCCATCGCGCCGCCCTGTACCAGCCGTGTTGGTGGCGGTCCTGGCGCTCCTGGCCCTCGCGGCGCTCGCGACGGCTTCGCTCGCCGAACCGCTGTCGCCGACCGACCCGCTCTACAGCCCCTCGGCCCCGCTGGTCGATGAAAACCCGTACGTGAGCGCTGAATACAGCGGCACGCTGACACAGACCGCCGCATCCTCGACGGTCCCCACCCGCAGCGTGAGCGCGAACCTCAGCTGGAACACGAAAGTCAGCGGCCCCGTCGACCAGATCGAGTACGCCGCCACCTACGGCGCCAGCGCGATCCACTGGGAAGTCACCGAACTCGCGGGCACGGTCAAAGTCACAAACGAAAAACCCCCATCGTGCTCGGCCAGCTTCAGCGCGACCGGCAAAGACGGCGGCACCCGTGGCGTCGAACTGCCGGCCGACGAGCCCGGCTTTCCGGCCGGCGGCGGCAACCCGGCGACGAACCCCGACTACCGCGTCGATCCTCCCCAGGGGATCCCACTGGTCCTGCTGGCCAGCAGCGAAGGCCTCTCCGGGGAGTGCGGGACGACCATCTGGGACACCTCTGAAACGTGGTTCGGCGCCGCGTTGAGCCAGCCGGGATGGGAAGGCGCCGCCGGTCCGACCCGATATTTCCCGCCCGGCGCGCCGTTCACGGACCCGATCGACCCACCGACCTACGAATACTCGAGTGGGTCTGGACAGACGTTCAAGGTGACGCTGACCTCGCAACTGAAGTTCACCTCTCCGGTGCTTCCGGGCGGCTCCGCACCCACGAGCGGCCCCATGCACACGGGCGGCCCGTCGAGCGGAGCCGGCCCGACGGCGCCCGGGCCGCCTGTCAAGTGCGGGGCTGGCTCGAAGCCGTCCTGCGAAAGCAAGAAAGCGGCACAGGAAGACATTCGCCGCGAGCTGCGCCCCGCGACGTTCGAGTGCGAGCTCGCTGCCGTGGGGATCGGCGGGATCATCGCCGCGCTCGCAGCGCCCGAGGTCAGCGCCGCTGCGTTCCTGGCCGCAGAGGGCGTCGTCGGCGGCGAGGTCGCGGCGCTGGCGGGAACGACCTGTGGTCTTTTGCTCGAGCGCATCTACAAGGATGCGAAGACCGTCGAAGACCCTCCTGCCGGGCAGCTGGGAAAGCTGGCCGAACCGGCGTTCCCGAAGCGATCGGTGATCCACCCGCCGGCGTGCGCGCGATACCGGAAGGCTCTTCAGTTCTGCAAGCGGCTGCGCGCTGACGTCCTCGCGTACGCGGCCAGCGTCGCCGACGGGCAGGCGGTCACCACTGCCCTGCTGACGACGGTCGATCGAATGACGGGCGCCGAACTTGCGCGCAAGGCGGGCGCCCTTGCCGGCCAGGCACGTCATGCCGGACGGCTGCGCACACAGCTGTCCGCCCAGTATGCGGCGCAGCGCCGCGCCGGGCGAGCGATCTCGCAGCTCCTCTCCGGCGCACATTTCAGCGCCTCGATCTCGGCCACACAGGCACACGCGGGCCTGGCCAGCGCGCTGTCCAAGCTCGGGGGGCGCGGCATCTCGGCGGCCGGACTCGCCAAGGCGGCCGCCGCGGCGCTTCCCGAAGGATCGATCGCAGCCGAACCTGGCTTCGCCGGCTGACGGGCGCGCGGCGGCGAGAGCTTATCGGCCCATCGGACGCCGTCGGTTGCCCTGTGGAGTTGTCGAATGGACGCTGACGAGCGCTTGCGTGCCGGCCGCCTGGCGGCGCAGCGGCTGACGCCGGCGACGGCGTGCAAGAGCGCCGAGGAGGCGGCGCTGGCCGTCATCGGCGTCCAGGCTCAAGATCTGCGCGCCGCGGCTCTTGCACTGCGCTCGCGCGTGCCCGGCCTCACCCGAAGCGCGGTCCGCGCCGCGCCGCTCCTGCGCACGTGGACGGTCCGCGGCACCGTGCACCTGATCGCGGCATCCGATCGCCCTTGGCTGCATGCGCTATTCGCCACGCGAAACGCCCGCGTATTTGGCACACGTTTCGAGCGCTTCGGCATCGTCGAAGAGGTAAACGCCATGCGCGGGGATGTCGTTCAGCTCTGCGCCGAGCGACCCCGCGACCGGCCGTCGCTGCTGCGCGCGCTCGTCGAGCGCGGCCACCCATCGCTCGAGCAGGGTCCGATCAACACATTCGTTCCCTGGCTCTCAACGCAAGGTCTCATCGTCACCGACACCGCCGGCCTGCTGCACGCGGCCGACCCGCCCCCGGCGGTCGATCCCGACGAGGCCCTTGCGATCCTTGGCGCCCGTTACCGCCAAGGCTACGGCCCCTGCGACGCAGCCGACCTCGCGAAGTGGTCCTCGCTGCCCATCACGCAGGCGCGCCGCGCGCTCGAAGCCGCCGGGCCGCAAAGCGACGCTGACGTATGGCCCACCGAGGACCCGCCGCCATGTCTGATGCTCGCCGCCTTCGACACGCTCATGCTCGGCCACCGCACCCGCGAACCATTCGTCGTCGCCGAGCACGATCATCACATCCTGAGGGGCGGCGGGATGCTCAAACCCGTCGTACTCAATCGCGGGGCGGCAACGGGCACCTGGTCGATCAAGAAGGGCCGTCCCGAGCCGGCGTGGTTCGGCCGGCCCGCGCCCACCGCGGCGCTCGCCCGCGAGGCTACGGACATCGAGCGCTTCCTCGCACCCTAGCCGCGCGTCCCTTCGTAGAGCGGGTCGCCTGGCTAATGCGAGTGTCCGAGCAGCTACGCTCGTCCGGCGGCCAGCAGGACAAGGTTCGAAAATCTCACAGCTTCGCCATCTCCGGCCGCCTCACGGATGGCCTCGGTTATGGCGCTCCAGGTCTCGTCCTGCACCTCCTGGGGGTGCGAGGCGATCATCGCCGTGATCGGCGGGGCGATCTCTCTGATGAAGGTAGTGAACTCCTCGGGCGACTGCCACTGGAAGGTGACCTCGGCCTCATCGACCTCCACGTCGGAGAAGCCGGCGGCTTCCAGCAGGCCGCCCAGCGCCTGCGGCGTCGGACGCGAGAGCGGACCGGGCGTTCCCGGCGGCGGGGGCGTAACCTGGAGGCGCTGCATAGCGGTCCGCATGGGAATCGCCAGGAACGGGACACGGTCCGGCGATCCCCACGAGCTGATGGCCATTTGCCCGCCGGGCTTGAGGAAGTTGCGGATACGCCCAGCGGCGGCCTCGGCGTCGGGCTCGAAGATGATCCCCCAGCGCGAGAGCGCGGCATCGAAGCTGGCCTCTGGGAAGTCCAGAGATGCCGCATCCGACTGAACGAACTCGATGTTTTCGAGCCCGATCGCAGCGGCGCGCTCGCGGCCAAAAGCGATCATCTCGGCAGAGATGTCGGTAGCCAGCACGGCGCCCTCGGCCCCGGCCACCCTGGCCGCGCTCAGCGACGGCTCGCCGTAGCCGGCGGCCACGTCCAACACTCGGCTGCCTGGCTCGACACCGGCCAACTCGACCAGGCGCTCGCTGATTCCACTCGCCGCGCCGTCGATCAGCTCCGACCATCTACGCCAGCCAGTCGCAGCGCTGTTCCACTGATGCCGCTGTCCGTCTCGAAACTCGACGGCGTCAACTGTCTCGGGCTCCACGGTCACCTCCTGGTCGGGCGCTCCACCCTACAGCTTCTGACCCCAGACCCAAGCGCGGATGGGCCGGTCTGAGAGGGCGTCCCCATCGGACAGCAGCCTCTGAGCGCGGTGCAGAGCTGCGACCAGGTCGAGGACCCGTCACATCTGCACCGGAGATCGTAAAGCAGACACCACATGTAGTACGAGCAACTGCCAGACGCACGCGCCGGCGAGGAGTATGCGCTGACGCACCCCGCCGACCTGCGGCCCGACGGCGAGCAGGGCGATCTCAGAGCCGAGCAGCACCACCAGGAGCAGCGCCACCTGCTGTCGGAACCGCTGACTCTCGAAGCTCTTGAGCGAGAGCAGCGCCGCGAAGAGAAGCGCAACGGTTGTCGTGCCCGAGCCGATGTCATGGAGGCGCCCCACTGTCGTGAGGGTCTCTCCGGAGGGAAGCTGTCCGGCGCTCGTCTGCGTGGCGAATGTGGCGGTGAGCAGCATGCCGGCACACGCGACGCCCAGGCCCGCCGCGACGAGCCGTGCGCCGGTACCTCTCAGCACGGCCCAGCTTGTCGCCGCGAGTGACGCTGCCCAGCACATGAAGCCGATGATCATCAACGGCCCGAGCCGTGCGTGTACGTACTCGGAGACCTCGTGCCGCGCCGGATCGAGCGCCGGGTTGATCGCGCACTCGACAGCGACGATTGCCGCGAACACCACCACGCCGCAGACGGACACCGAGATGGCGAGGCGCTCGATTCCAGCACGGCTCGTCGAATGGCTGGCCTGCGACTGCAAGACCGCCCTATCATTGCGCGACTTGGAGGCTGCGCGTCGATGAATCCTCGAACCATGCTGTGGCAGGCGCTCGCGAGCGTCGCTCTGCTCAGCGTGGTGATCGCGCTCGGAGATCCGCTCGCAACCATCTGGCTCGCAGGCATCGGCCTGTGCGCCGCGGTGGCCTTGAACACGTCCTATGCGCGGGCGCTCGGAAAGCTTGGGCGCTCCGCAAGACGCATCGTCGGGGATCATCGCGTGGCGCTTCATGTGGGGTATGGCCTCGCGCTTCCGCTCGCGGCTGGCGTGGCCGCCACTGGCTTTGGCTATCACCCACACGCCACACTATGGGGATTCACGCATGCTGAGTTCGCGGCGCTGCTGATCGCCGCGGGAGCGTTGATCGTGGCCGTCTTTACCTCCAGCCTCATCGACTGGTACTACGTGCGCCCCAGGATCGACGGTCTTGTGTGGGCGCCGCCGTGTCGCGCCGGCGCATCCGAGAAGGGGCCGTGGAAGCGCGTGACGCGTCGCTGGTATCTGCACCGCGGGCTGGCCACGCTTGCCTACATCGCGTTCGCTGTGACGGTCGCCGTCATCGTGATGATCATGCTCGTGCGCGAACACCCGAAGGCCGCGGCCGTCGTCGGCGGCGTCAGCGGTATCGCGGGTCTCCTGCTGATCTTCGCGGGCTCGTATCGCAGCGCGCTGCCGACAATCGCCAGGTGGGTTCTCTCGCCCACGTTCGTGCTCGGCGACGACCTCGAATACGAGGGCTACGGCGGCAAGAAGCGAGGATACGTCCTACATGTGGCCGTGCCGGTCGTGAAGCTGGTCCCACTCGATGAGACCGGCAACCCGCAAGGCATACCGTTCGTCGAGGTCAAGACCCGCAGGATCGACGAGGCAGACCTCTCGCCCAAGCCGACCAGCGCATGCGCGAACGGATGCGCCCGTCTGAACCCGGAGTGTCTAAAAGAGCACACGCACGCGAAGCGCAGACGCGACAAGAAGAGCCGCATCCTGATCGTGTAGAAGCTCACAACCGCCAGCGCTCAGTCGTCGTGCGTAGGCGTTTAGTTACGCTTCGGCGCGTGGAGCTGCAGCGGCGCATTGCGGAGGGGACGGGTGAGTTCTTGCTGTTCGCGCTGACCCCACCGCGCCTGACGACCGAACCGGAGCAAGCCGGTCAGATCGCCGCGAAAACGCTCGAGCGCCTGCGCCCTGTGGGCATCGACGGCCTCGTGCTCTACGACATTGATGACGAGAGCGACCGCAATCCCGAGGAACGCCCTTTTCCGTTCCTACCCACGATGGACCCAGCCGACTACCTCGCTCGCGATCTCGTCGGCCTAGAAGTGCCCGCCATCGTGTACCGCGCTGTCAGCAAGTACCCAGAGCAACGTCTTCGCTCGTGGCTCAGCGAACAAGCCCCAACCCACGCGCTGTCGGTGTTCGTCGGTGCGTCCTCTCGTGAGAAGGCGGTAGCAACCTCTCTGCCACGGGCCTACGAACTCAGGACCGAGGTGCGCCCGGATCTCCTCCTCGGAGGTGTCGCGATCCCAGAGCGGCACACGCGCGAGCGCCGGGAGCACGTCCGTCTGCTGGCGAAGCAGGCGGCGGGTTGCTCGTTCTTTGTCACCCAGATCGTCTATGACGTCAATGCCGCGAAGAACTTGGTCTCCGACTATCACTACGAGTGCGCCGCTCGTGACCTCAAGCCGGCGCCGATCGTCTTCACGTTCTCGGTCTGCGGCTCGCTGAAGACACTGGAGTTCGTTCAGTGGCTCGGTGTCGATGTGCCGCACTGGATCGAGAACGAGTTGCGCCACGCGGACGACACCCTCGACGCGTCCTACGATCAAGCCGTCGCTACGGCCGTCGAGCTGATCGCATTCTGCCGGCGCGTCGGTGTTCCATTTGGGGTCAGCGTCGAGAGCGTCTCGATCCGCCAAGTCGAGATCGAGGCCTCCGTCCGCCTCGCAACCCGGCTACAGGCAGAGCTACGTCGCTAATCCGCACGACCTGATCTGATCCGCTGGTACACACATGTCCGGTATTTGCCTGATCCCAAGGAGGGCACGACCATGGCCACACCCGAAGCGAGCTCGATCGCTCCACCGCCGGCTCGCCCCCGCGGACTGAACATCCTTTCGCGTAAGCCGCTGACTACAGTGCGGGCTGCACGGATCATCGCGTCCGCCACCGTCGCGATCACGATCGTCAGCGGCGTGCTGATGCACTTCACTGATAAGAAGACCTACCCCAACATCGGTGACGGTCTGTGGTGGGCGATACAGACCGTCACGACCGTCGGTTACGGGGACCTCGTTCCCACGAGCACGACGGGACGGCTCGTCGCTGCGCTCGTCATGGTGGTAGGGATCGCCTTTCTGACCGTCATCACTGCTGCGATCACCTCAGCATTCATCGAGTCCGCCCGTCGCCGCCTCGCAGGCACAGAAACCGACGGGATCGCCGCCAAGCTCGATCAGATCGCTGCGCGTCTGGACGCGATCGAAGCGGGACTCGAGAAGATCGGTGGGCACAAACGATCGTGACGCGCAGCCTTCCTGGCGAGACTATGCGCGCTGGATGGCTGGCGCGTATCCGCCGTTACTACGGATGAGGTTCGGTTGCTTGGCTCGGGCTGTAGCCTGCGACCTTCGGATCATCGATCGGCGGACCTGGGAAGATTGCCGGGTGCCCTCAGGCGAAGACACGCCGCGTGCGCTCCGATCGCTCAACACCACGCGCATGGAAGCATTCAGCGACGGCGTGTTCTCGATCGCCGCCACGCTGCTGGTGCTGGACATCGCGATCCATCCGCCGGGCACGGCGCTCGAACAGGTGCTTCATGCTTGGCCGTTCTATCTCGCGTATCTCGTCAGCTTCCTCACGATCGGTGCGGGCTGGCTGGCCCACACGAAGCTCACCGAGGGGCTCACGCGGGCAGATCCGCTGTTGCTGCGAATCAATCTGCTGGTGTTGCTTGCGGTGGCGTTCCTGCCGTTCCCGACAAAACTGGTAGCGGACGCCCTACACTCCGATTCGAGCGAGCGAGTTTTTGTCACGCTGTACGGACTAACCCTGCTGGTCATCCGTATTCTCAGCTTCGCGCTTGACGCCTATGCTCGACGCGAGCGCCTCTACTCGCCGCCGGAAGCGGGCGAACAGCAGCAGGACGCACCACTCGAACTGCTTCCCGTGCTAGGCGGCTACGTGGCAGCGATCCTCCTCGGACTCGTCGTACCCCGAGCGGCCGTGGCGGTCTACTTCGCCATAGCGCTCTACATGATCCTCTTCCGGGAGCTTCCATTGCACCCATTTCGGCACCGCCGGTGCTGATCCCGGCGACCGGCCGGCTGCCGATCTGATCCGCTTGGGCGCAAGCCGGTCTCCAGCCGATGCAGCGGGTCAGCTTCCCTGTAGCGCGTTGGGTCCACGGGCCCTGTGCTCGTGCGCTGGTTGGCTCTCTATCTCGGGACGGCGCACGCCCGCAAGACGGTGTGGGCTGAGAATGTGTAACCTGCAGGTATCCAGATCAGGATAGGAGGAGTTCCGGTGTTCAAGACCTGTAGGAGGCTGGCGGTCCTCGCGGCGATCCTGCCCGTCTCGGTAGGGCTGGCCGCGTGTGGCGAATCGTCCGAAGAAAAGGCGACGGCGCAGGTGTGCTCCTCCACCAAGGAAATTCAGGCCCAGCTCTCGAAACTGTCCAGCCTGTCGATCTCCTCCAAGGCACCGGAAGAAATCAAAGACGCCGCCGCGGTGATGGGCAAGGAAGTCGGCAAGATCAAAGAATCCACCGCAAATCTGCCCGCGGCGAGCAAGGCTCCAGTGGAAACCGCACAAAAGGCGCTCCAGGCCGAGCTTGCCGGACTCGCGAAGATCCTGATCTCAACGGCAAAATCCTCAGGGAACATTGAAGCCGTGCTCAAGCAATCCGAGCCGGAAGTCAAGGCTGCGGTCTCCGGGCTTGCGGCGAGCTACAAGCAGGCATACGAATCCCTCAAATGCTCCTAGCCTGGGGGCGAGTGGGGCTTCTCGCGGCGAGGCCCCATGTCGACTCCGAGCGGGGCGAACCAGGGTCCAGGAGGTCAGACCAGCCGAGGGCACGCGCTGAACACTCGGCTGGTCTGCTCGAGCTGAGGAGCTATCCCTGCGGAAAAGTCCTGACGTTGGAGCGGACTTGGGGCGGATGCAGGGAGCATGCAGGGACGCAATGGTTCTCCTGCGCGGGTACGCGCGTGAGGCTCCGCCGCCGGGCGGGCCCTCAGAACATTCCAGACCCCGAACAGGAGATCAGATGAGCGACAGACCGGTTTTCATCTATGCCGCAACCTATCCCGACCGCGCTGGCGCGGAGGCGGACTACGATGCCCTTCTCGAACTGCATGCGGCGAAGCTCGTGGGCACCTATGACGTTGCGTTGGTGACCAAGGACGCCGACGGCAAGGTCCAGGTCGAGAAGCACGAGAAGCCCACCCAGCACGGCGCGTGGGGAGGCATCGCCGTCGGAGCGGCGGTCGGGGTTGTAGCCGCGCCAGCGGTCATCCCGGCGGCCCTCGTCGGTGGCGTCATCGGCGGTCTCGGTGGGCACTTCAAAAAGGGCATCCCCGGGGACGTTGCCAAGGAACTCGGCGACCTCATCGAAGCCGGGGAAGCAACGCTGTTCGTGATCGGCGAGTCGCGCCTTGAAGAACAGCTCGACAAGGTACTTACGCGCGCTGAAAAGACGATCGAGAAGGAAATCGACGTCGACGCCAAGGAGTTCCAGAGGGAACTCGAGAAGGCCGAGAAGGAGTACGCGGCAAGCTGACCTGCGGCGCCTGAGCGTGAGGGGCGGTGAGTTCGGTGTCGAGCGTGACCTTTCTCCGGTCGGCTATAGAAGAGGGAGGTCTGGATGCCTGAGGGCCTTTCGGCGAGCGAGGTAGGCAAAGAGATCGCCGAGCACCGCGAGCACGCGACAGACGATCACTCCCGGCGTAACCGCTACGTTTCGATCGCCGAGGCAATGCTGCTGTCGCTCGTGGCGATCATGGCCGCGTGGTCGGGGTACGCTGCGGCGAAGTGGGGCACCGACTCCTCGCTTTCGCTGGCGAAAGCCTCCTCCACACGGACCAAGGCCAACCAAGCAGCCATCGAAGCGACGCAGATCCGCACCCTGGACTCGGTGGACTTCAACGCCGCAATCACTGCCTACGCCGCGCACGATCCCCTGCTCTTCCGCCTCACGCTCAAGCGGCTGCGCCCGAGCGCACTCGCCGCCGTCGAAGCATGGCGAGCCACCAAGCCCCTCACGAACCCCAACGCGCCAGCAGACCCGTCCGACATGCCGCAGTACCGGATACCACAACAGACGCAGGCCAAGGCCCTCAACGCAAAGGCCGATGCCTACTTTGCCACGGGTGAGTCGGCCGCGGGAACCGCAGATAAGTACGTGCGCCTCACCGTCTTCCTCGCAGCCGTCCTGTTTCTCGTCGGGATCGGCAGTCGCCTACCGCTGCCCGCCGCGCGCTACGGGCTGGTCGGGGTCGCCAGCGTGCTCTTCGTCGTATCGGTGGTGCAGCTTCTCAGCCTTCGCGGACCACCGAGCTAACTGTTGTGCCCGGTGACGTCCCGAACGCGGTGGATGGGTGGACGGTTGCCGAGGGCGCTGTGGGTGCGCTGCTCGTTGTAGTGGCGGATCCAGTGTGGCAGCGCTGCGCGGCGAGCGTCGCTTGAGGCGTATTGCAGGGCGTAGGCCCACTCGCGTTGCAGGGTCTGCTGGTAGCGCTCGACCTTCCCGTTGGTGCGGGGCGTGTACGGCCGGGTGCGCAGATGACGGATCGCGCGGCGGTAGAACAGTTCGCGCAGCGTCTTGTTGTGAATGTAGGTGAACGCGTTGTCGGTCATCAGCCGCTCGGTGACGATCCCATGCTCCAGGAACCAGTCCAGTGCGCGGCGGGTGAACGCGGTCACGGTCGGGGCTTTCTCGTCGTCGTGGATCTCCGAGTACGCCAAGCGGCTGCAGTCATCGACGATCGAGTGCACGTACTCCCACCCGACCCTCCGGGAGCGCCGGGCGCGATCCCCTGTCAGCGCGTGCCCAGGCTCAGTGAACTTCCCGAACTTCTTGACGTCCATATGCAGCAGGTTCCCGGGGCACGGCCACTCGTAACGGACGACCGCCGCGCGCTCGGAGGGCTCCCGCCGTGAGCAGCCCCCACGCCGCAGCACCTGGTGCACGGTCGAGTGAGGGCGCCCAATCAGCATCGCGATCGTCCTGGGACTCCAGCCCGTCCGCTGGCGCAACTCACAGATCCGCTGCTCCTCCTCGGCAGGACATCGAGAGGGAGACCGGTGAGGACGACTGGAACGCTCCGTCAGGCACACCAGCGACTCCCGCTCGTCGGCACTCGCCGCCCGCCAGCGGCGCACCCACTCCCACACCGTGGACTTCGACACGTTCCCCCACGCCCCAGCCTGAGCGAAGGACATCCCATCATCAACGACACGACGAACGACCATCTCCCGCCCACGCGGGGTCATACGGGCTCTATGGTGCGACATCCCGGGCCTCCTTGAGGTGGTGAGCTTTGACACCCACAGCCTCTCGGTAGGCCCGGACCTACCTACCCGGCGTTCTGAACGTCCCCGGGCACGTCAGCTAACCTCAGCTTCAAGACGCCGCGAGACACCCAATGGCATGACTGCTTCCGTGACGAAGCGGTCATCTCTGCCGGTGGGCCCAACAGTGCTGCTCTGGACGACATCCGCACGCACGGGCTGAGCCCAGCACGCGCCCGCTCGCACCGGGCGAAGCAGGAGGGCTCGTACGGCCCTGACGCAGACTCCCGTCTCGTCCAGAGCATTAGCATCGCCGGGCTAACCACTGCTCCTGCTTCGTCATGCGTCAGCGGAAGCCTCATAAGGGATGCTGCGGTACCGCGCGAGGCTCGCAGGACAGGTCGTAAACCGCGCCCTGGTGATGCTCATGTACATGTTCGGCAGAGGCGTCCGCAAATCGCAGGGCCAAGACTCCAACTGCCGGACGAACCGTGAAAGACTGCCGCGATGGCTGACGAGCCACAACTCCAATGGAGAATCGCCGGACAGACGGCTAACCCAGACGGATCGGCCGGCTCGCTCGAACTCGGGCGGGAGTTCCCTGAGCAAGAGCTCGAGGAGCTCAACAACGCGATCCGCCTGCTGGTGAGGCTCGCGCAGAACGAGGCGTACGCTCGTGCCGCCCAGCTGCTGCAAACCTACGGCAAGGAGTTTGCTGAGCTCATCGGCCGTGACCGTCTGCCACCAGCCGCACTGCTGACACCGCTGGCCCGCTCGGCGGCAGCCGTCATTCTCGCGCTCCGTCGCATCCCCGAGAGCACGATCTCCATTGCCGAAGAATGCGTACCAGACGAGCAGCAGCTCGAGGAGCTGCGCCGCCACATCGAGGAGCTCGAACACGCCGAGCCGTGGCAACTCGCAATCGCCCTCGACCAATACGTCAGCGACCCGCGCCGAAACCTCGCCTTCGAGGAGGAGAGGCTCATCCTGGGGCCTGAGCCGTTCGCAGCCCTGGCCACCGTAGCCGGCGCTGACGCCGAAGCGACCCCGAAGGCCGTGGGCGAGCTGCTTGGCGGCGGGATGCGTGTCGCCGCGAAGATGACATCGAGGCTGCTCCTCGCTTGCAGTCAGGCAATCCGTGAGGCGAGCCTGCGCGTTCGCCACGTTGGCGCCGAGGTGCTGCTCGGGTACCCGGTGCTGCTCGGATTCCCACCCAGTGAGGAGCCAACGGGCTCGCTCAATCTAACCCACAAACCGCTCCCTCTTCAGGAGATCGAGGCACTACAGCAAGCCCTCGTGCGCGCACGCCTCCTGTTCGATGACACCATGGCGGCTACTGATGAGCACCCCGATATGCAAGCTGTCGACGCGGAGGAGACCGCGGAGCAGCCACAAGAATCGCCCCAAGAAAACATCCCGGTACCCGGCCACTGGGGCCCAGGCAAACACCTCGGCCCGCCGCCACCAGCCTCTGAGCCCCAGCCGCTTGACTTCGACACCCTGATCGAAGACCTCGGCCGTCTTCCCGCAGAGACCGAGCGCGCATGGTCCAGAGCGCTCGAGGCAGACCTGCTCAGCGAGTCAGAGAAGGTGCTTCGCGCCGAGTGGGGCTCGCTGCTCGTCGTGCTCTACCGCGAGGCAAACGACTCCACTGAGCGGTTGCGCGCCCGCGGGATCGACCCCGTGCTCTTCGCACACCCTGCGGATCCCGCCGTCCTTCACACGCTGAACCCCGATGGCTCGGAGCTTGACCTCTGGCGCGCCCTCTCAGTCGCGCAGATGCGTGCGCTGCTCGGTGTCGCAACCTGCCTCGAGGCCCTGACGACACCACGCGCGCCCTTCGGGCTCGGCCGCCACGACGAGCTGACATGGTGGGAGGCTGGTGCATTCTCCCTAATACGTCTGAGGGCCACCGAGCTCGCCCGTGTCACCAGACAGCTCAACGACGCCGAGCGCGCCATCGATAGGCCCGCTAACCAGGAACACGCAGGCGCACTCCAACTCAGCGGTCCATGGCGAGACAGGCTCACGCTCGCTGATGAGGCGGTGCTGCGCGGCGACCCCGAGGCGAGCGTGCTTCATCTCCGGCTCGCGCTGCGCGAGCGAGCTGCGCAGCTCGCTCAGATCCCCATCGCCGACGTACCCCACGACATCGAGCAACGGCTCGCTTCAGACCCCGAGCTCGAGCACATGGCGAGCGGTTTGCGCCTACTTGCACGCGTCGGCGACCACCTCTACGACAGTCAGCCGCTCAGCCTCGGTTTCGCGCTGCCCGTCGGCGAGCTGATGCTCACACCCGTCTCGAGGCTCTGCCTATCACTATCAGCGGCGCTCGTCCGTGCAACCCGAGAGAACCAGAACATGCCAACGTCCGGCAACAGCGATGACGAAGACCAACCCGGCTAGCGACCCCGCCGGCGAACTCGACGCGCTCGGTCTCAGCGCGACTGGCCTCAGCCTGGGAGTGCACTTCGGCGACATCGACGCGTCCGGCGCCGCCCGCAACCTCAAAGCGCGGAACGCCATAAACGACCTTCCAAGCGCCGAGCTGGAGCTCGACATCGAGCTACTCGGAGGACGTCCACCCGACTATTTCGCCACAGCCCAAATCACCCAAGTCGGGCTTGCCCTCAAACACGCGCTGTTCACCGGTAGCGTCACCACTGCCGAGCCACTCGGACTGCGAGCAGCCCTGTCGCTCGGCGCGATGCCCGAGATGCAGGAACTAGCGATGCCGAGCTTTGCGGCATGGATGGTGAGCGCACCGGAGATTACCCACGCAATGATGCGCTCGATCGGCCTGCCTGACAGCCAGCTGAACATCCAAGGGCTCGACACGCTGCAGCACGAGACCTTTGAAGTCATCGCGCCCGTCGACCAGCTCAACGCATCCGCCCGAACCCGTCTCGATAACGTTCATATCCTCCCCGGTGAACAGGCCCGGCGCGCGCTCGAGAAGCTAGGACCGGAGGAGCAGCTCGCCGTCCCGTTCGCAGAGGCGAACTGCCACGCTGTCACATACGTGACAGCGTCTCGCATGTTCGAGGCGGAGCTCGAGGGCCTCAGACGTATCGATGTGGCGCTCTCATGGCTCGCGGTCCAGGCGCGCTATGGCCTCGCCGTTTGGCCCGACGGCACACCTCGGAGACACAGGCGGGCGTGGAGCCGCGCCGCGCCGGCACGAAGCTCGATGGTCTGGGTGCGAGGCTTGATGAGCACGCGCCAATGGATCCGTACACCTCAACCGATCGCGCCCGCCGGCTCGTTCCCGATCGAGAGCGCCGGACAGCCCGGAGGCGCCGGACAGCTGCGCCTGCTCTCCGTGCAGGAGCGCCAGGCCGCGCTTGCGCTCCGGCGAGCGGGCTCTACCGGGGAGCCGCTACAGCGCATAACCGCCCTATGGGAGGCCGTGGAGTTCTATCTCGCAGGGACGGCAATACCAGACTCCTTTACACAAGCGCAGCTGCGCGCTTTGCGTAAAGGGGTCCCGAGCGACCTACCCGTCCCGCTGCGCCAACGGGCCATAAATGCGCTCAATAGGCTCAACGAGCCGCCATTGATGGCGAGACTGCGCGCCGCCGGCGAGTCCGACGGCGTGATGCTTTCCCCGGCTGAGTGGGAGCTGCTCTCACGGCTGCGCCGAGTGCGCAACGAGTCCGTGCACGGTGCGCAGCACACGACGGTCGGTGATGCAGATCTCGATCTCGGCGTGAGCATCCTCGCTCGCCTGCTCTTGCACCGCGCCCACAGGCGGCGGATCGAGCTGGATCGCGCGGATTATGGCCGGCAGTGACACCTGGCGAGGGATCGATTTTCAGGCCGCCTATACCGTCGCGCTCGCACTCGACGTGCTCTCAGGCGAAGAAGGCGAGATACTCGCCGTCGACCCCGGCCCCGACATCGTGGACTACTGCACTCGCGAAAAGGACCGGACGCTGAGGGTGCTCGGTCAGGCCAAGACCCGCGGCGAGCGCACGTGGCCTCCGGGTGAGCTCGTCTCGATCATTAAGCGCCTTGCGGCCGTCCCCGACAGCGACTCGGCGAGCATCGAGTTCGTCACCGACGGGGCACTCAGTCCCGACACGCTCGCTCTACTGCTCCCGGCGATCGCGCGGGCCGCGCGCTCAGAGGCGGACGACCAGGACTGGGCGTACCTCGCAGGACACGACATCTCCCCGGCAGATGAGGGCATCCTCGCAAGGGTCAATGTCCTGAGCGGCTACGACACCGCGGGCGCCCAGCTGGACCGGGCCGTGCGGCGAGTTCGAGCGATGCGCGACCTCAACGCTCCCGTCACCGACGAGGAGGCCGAGCGTCTCCTCTTGCTGCTGCTGCGTGCGGTGACAGAACGAGGGACTAGCACCGACGCGCCCCAGGAGCTCACACGACGGGAAATCGGCGAGATCATCGGGGTGCCACCTGAGACGGTCGACGCTGCGCTCCCCTGGTCCCCTGATCTCGCCGAACGCCAGCGCCAGCTGATCACTGCGGCGCCCGTCGCCCCGGAGATAATTGAGCTCAGCGTCCAGGCGTCCGAGTCGACAGCGGCCTACGAGCAGCTCCTCTCAAGCGGTATGCAGAGCGCACGGATCGGCGGTGCGCACGAGCGCCGCGAGGTCCGCCCGACGCTCGATCTGCTCGCAGGCGACGCCGCGATCCTTGGGCCCACGGGGGCCGGCAAGTCCACGACGTTCGCGGGGCTCAGGCGCCGTGCTGCAGAGGAGGGGCTGACCCCCGTTCTGCTCAACCCCGTCAGCTACCGGAGCGGCGAACTCCCGGCCCTCGTCCGCCAGCAACTGTCCGTGGAGCTTGGTGTACAGATGGGGCCCGGCGCGGGCGTAACGATCCTCGGGCGATCGGACACCGTGCTACTGATCGACGGCGCGGGTGAACAGTCCTCACCAGAGATGGCCACCGCGCTCGCACGCGACGTCGCCGAGCTGCGCTCACAACTTCACGCGCCGACAGTCATCCTCGCCGCGCGCTCGCTTTCCACACTGCGCCCCTTCAACCTCCCCGCCTGGGAGATGAAGAGCCTCGACCGCAGCTCCCGCCGCGAGATCGCGAGCGCCCTGATCGGTGACGAGCAGCGGGCCGGGGAGCTCTGTGCCCTACTAGAGAGCCGGATCGCTGGCCCGGTCGACAACCCTTTGCTATTCAGAATGGCGCTGGGGCTCGCGGTTGCCAAGCGACCGCCGCAGAATATCGGAGAGATCTTCTCTGGGTTCCTCGATGGGTTGCGCGCGAAGGCTGCGCCCGGGCTCGACTGGAGCCTCGCGATCCCCTGCGTTGGGGCGGTATGTGCGGAGATGGTCGCTGCCGAGAGCTTCGCAAGGTCACGCTGGGACTGGCTGATCTCGCTCGAGCAGATCGTCGAGTCGCTACGCGAGCGCGGGCTCAGCGGCAACCTCACCGCCGCCGAGATCGCCGACGCGATGTACAGCGCCGGTGTGCTCGCACCCGCCGACAGCGGTGGAGAGCTCTCGTTGCTCCATGACTCCTTCCGCGACTGGTTCGCCGCACAGGCGATCAAAGCGGCAACGGCGACGCTCCCCGAGCGGATCGCCACGCCGTGGAAGGGCGTGGCGGGTTACCTTGCGGAGGCGGGTGCCGACGAACAGACGCTGCTCTGCTTCTGCGCAGACCCCGAGGTGGCCGCTCACGCGGCGTCGATGGAGAGTCGTCGGGAAGCCGATGACGGTGCCGCGCTCGCGAGTGCCGCCTTCGCCCGGATGAGCGAACATCTTGGGCCGGAGCTCCGCGCCGGTGTCGAGGGCATGCGCATCCACGCGACTGAGGAGCGTGGGAGGTTGAAGCTCTTGCTCATCCCCGACGATGGCGCGGAGAATCTGGCTGCGGCATTCATGGGTGCGGAGTTGCCCTCAGGATCGGGCCCACTGGCGTGCGCGAGTTCCCTTTGGCTCGAGCACATCCGGTCGAGTCTCCGTGCCCGCCCGACGGTGCCGGATCAGATTCCCACCGAGCGCGCCGATCTCGCGGCGGCGATCGAAGCTCGATTCCATGCCCAGCGCGAGGAGCTCGCGCGCCTTGCGTCGACGGTCCTGCCCAGCCTTGGCGAGCGTGTGCTCGCTCACGCTGGCTGGAGCGGTCTCGAGGGTTGCGTTGGTGCGGTGAGTGAGGATCGCGAAGAACGCATGCACCCGTTCAGCTACCGCTACGGCGTGAGCACAACCAGCGTTAGCGTCGAGGATGATGAGGAGGCTAATTTGACGACCCGGACGACCGCAGAGCACTGGCTCCAAGGCAACGCCCGCGAAGCTGCCCTCACGGCACTCAGGGTGGCCCTTGCCGACCTCCTCACAGGGTTCAACGGATGATCATGGGATGCGCGAGACACAAAGGGTCGAGTCGGTGAGCGCGCGTGCACTGTGGGATGCGACCCGGCGCGCGGGCGACGCGCTGCGCGGCTCACGAGACGCGGCAGCACTGCGTGATGTGCTCGATCTTGAGCGTACCTCCGGCCCGGTGTCGCCGCACGTCACGATGGCCCAGCACATCCTCGCCGGCTTGGGCGGGCTGCGCTCACGCGCGATGCTGCTCGGCCTGTATCTGCCGCGAATCCCATCGATCGGTCCCATGCCCGGCTATGAGGATCTCGCGCGCATCGAGGGGGGAATGCAGTTCATAGATTCCGCGGCTCGCATCGCGTCGACGCTGCTCGTGATCGTGGAGCATCTGCGGGAGCGACTGCCCGGCTACCCGGAGATCCCGGTACCGGACCTGTGTCCGGGCTCTCCGGCTGTCGTAAACGATGCGTTCGTCGTGTTCGAGCGGCTGCCCTGGCCCGCTTCGGCTCGCGCCCAGCGACCAGCTAGGCCCAGCACTGACGCCGCGTCCCTTGCCCTTGGCCCTGCGGCAACCGTGATCGTGGAGCAAATCGCGGCGGCACTTGAAGAACACGATGCCTGGCGCGAGTTTGTTCGCCTCGAGCAAGAGCTCATGGGCCCGGACCGCGAACAGCTGAAGCGCATCTGCGACGAGTTTGCCGACGCGACGACGGACGCTGTCGTTGACGAGCGTGCGGGCGACATCCTGATGCAGCGAGCACAGTACGCGCGTGCAGCGCTCGAGGACGCTCACACATCCGCAACCGGTCTCGCGGGCGAGTACCTAGCTAGCTTCAGGCGGGTCGACCGTGCCATCAACCTGGCGGGCGGAATCATCTCCGAGCGCGTCGCCTACGACGCTCCCGTTGGGCTTCCCGAGGATGCCCAGGTCAGCTGGCACCGGGTTGAGGGAACGATCGAGGCACGCGCGCTCGTACCGTCGAACCTGTTCCCATTCCTGTATCCCGGTCGACTGGTCGTCTACTCGACCGGTCCGCCTGCGGGTGGCGCCTGGTTCCTCAACGCCACCTCGCATCACATCAACTTTGAGTTGGGCTCCACCTCGACGCTGACCGGGGACGGGTTGGAGGATTCCGATGGCGTGTTTGACGATCTCCTACCCCCGGAGCTCGAGGAGGGCGCTGACGAGCCCCCCGATGGGTGAGGGCCGACGGACCTCCCGCGGGTTATGGGCTGTTCTCCATAGCACCCCGCGCCAGCCACCAATCCAAGCGACATCGGTGTGCGTTGGGACGGGTGGCGAGACTTCTTGTGAACGCTAGATCGAACGAGCTGCGTGCTCTCCGTCGCTCCTGCTTTCCGCGCAAGCAGGCGACTCGATCAACCGTCGTCAGACGCTTGCTCTGGACGAGCCGCGAGCGCACTGACCGAAGGTCCGGAAAAACGCCCGCTTGCCCGGGGCGAGCGGAACCGCTCGCCCCGGGGTACCTCAGACATGCTGGTCGTCCGATGGGTAAGCGGATGAGACGCTTGCCTCCCGCCCGTCAAAGGACAGTGCGCTCGCTCACACCTTGGCTCGCTCCGCGACCCGCTTGCGGTAGTTTCTATGTGTGGCGTGCATACTCGGTAAGGGGTTGGTCTATGCGGCTCAGAGCGCGGAGCGTTGTAGGTGAGTGACCACTTGCTTTGCTGGGATCGCGCCTGGCTGCGGTCTGCCTGCATGAGCGGCCTGGTCGTGTTGATTGCAGCGCTTGGGCTCGTCCTCACTGCCTGCGGTTCCTCCGCAGGGACGGCGACAGCGAGCGGAATGCGCCTATCCCCGTCCTGCATACCGCCCGAATTCCTGCTTGTACCCCGGCCCCCCAAGGCGCTCTCGACTCCGCTGGACGCCGCGATCTTGTCCAGCTTCGCCATCTTTCGCAGGCCCCCGCTACCGAGCGATGAGCCTCCGGGGCTGAACCTGACGGCTGGCGAACTGGGCCGCGACCTCTACTACAATCTCTCGAGTTACTACCCCGCCTACGTCCGCCAGCTAACGAGGCTTCCCGACGGTCGACGCTATTTCGTGATCCCGGCGTACGGACGGCCCGAAGCAGTCGTCCCGGCCCGCTGTCTGGCGGGCGGCGTGCGTGAGCGGCGCGCACTGGTTGAAGAGCAGCATAGGCGCCTGGTCGAGCCGGTCGACTGCATCATCGAGGTGGGTGGAGGCAGTGAAAACGCGCCCCGTCAGGGATGTGAACCGTTCGCTGCGGTCGGCGAAGCTGGCCGGGTCTTCCAGCCGAACCTGTACAAGGAACCGATCGTCTCACTCGTACCCGACGGTGTCGCCTCGGTTCGGATCGACTACCGGGAAACGCCCGCGGTCGGCGTCGCTGTCAGCGAAAACGCTTTCTTGTTTACACCACCGCCGCCGACACCTCGTGTCGAGGCTGAGCTGAAACGGCTGGAGCGACTGGAGCGGCAGGAGCGGCAGGAGCCCGTCGTGATCGTGTCGACGCACCCCACCACGGCCCAGCGTCCCACGGCCCAACGTCGCCGTATCACGTTGCAGTGGGACAAGACTGTGGATGAAACCGAGCCGACGCGGATCGAATGGCTCGACAGCGCCGGCCGCCCGGTCCGCGCCCTCAGCCCTCCTACCGCCGAAAGCAGCTCTGCTACATCCGTTGGCAACCTCGACGCTCCCGTCGAAAGCTCCACCCTCAAACGTTCTAGGTCATCGCCCCGTGACCGTCAGAGCGCTTCGGAGCACCACAGCATGGCTAGTCCTGTTCACGGGCATCGCTAGCGCTTTTTGCTGGCAGAGCGGGCGAGTCAACGATGGCCGTCGTCACTCCTGCCTGGGACGAAAAGCGACACCCCTTGAAATGCGGCGCCCCGCTAGCGCATCCGGGAAAGAGCAGCGGTCACGACCGATTCCATCGGCGGACCGCCAGCCCTGTCGCAACGCGACCGCGTCGTCACGCCCGTGCGCCCACGGCGAGCAGGTACTCCATGCCCGCGCGGGGCAGCACACGCGGTTCGGTCCCCTACGCGAATGGCGAGGCCCACAGCGCCTGATCCTCGCCACCCAGGCGCCAGAGACCGGCGTGCAGACCATACGCGCGGGCGATGCGCAGGCGGTCGGCGATCGACTGGGCGTCCATGTACCAGACGCGATGCGCCACGCCGTAGCGGGTGTACGAGAAGGTGGGCTCGTCGGCGGAACGATCACGGAGCGGTGTGGCGCCGACCGACGCCGCCAGAGAGACGACGCTCGAGTCGCGCAGCGCGGTCGCGCGAAGGCGGCGCATGGGAGCCACGGAGGAACTCCCGCCGGACACCGGCCAATCGAGACCGTACATCGGCACGCCCAGCACGAAGCGGCCGGCGTCTGGCAGCGAAGCGAGGTGCCTGGCGACCGCGGCCACGTATGGGATCGGCGCGATCGGCCCGGGCGACGAGCCTTCCCAGTGGGCGCCCCAGGCCATCACGAACACGTAGTCGGCGGCCGCCACGAGCGCCCGGTCGTCATAGAAGCCGGTCCCGATCGAGGCGTCTTCTTTGGCGACGCCGTCGACGTCTACGCTCAGCCTGCGGCCGTCTCGGTGCAGCCTTTCCGCGAGCGCGCGCACGAAGGAGCTCAGCGCGCCGCGGTCGTGGGGGCCGTCGTTCTCGAAGTCGAGGTTCACGCCGGCGTCGGCCGGCGCGTCCGCGATCTTCGCCAGCCCGGCGAGCACGCGTGCGCGCACTCTCGGATCGGTCAGGATCAGGTGCACGGTCCGTCCGTCCTGGCAGTTGAACCTGGGCATCACCTCGATCCGGTGGGCTTTGGCGTAAGCGTCGATCGAGGCGGCGCTCCGGCCCACCGTCACTTCGCGCCCCTCCTCTGTGATCCGGCCCGTGCCGCGTTCGCAGGCGAAGAACGTCGGATAGACGACCCCGACATCCCGACCATGAGCTTCCAGGTCCGCGAGCGAGTCGGGGGCTCCAGACAGCACGAAGGCCTGCAGCCCCGCTCCCGGCGCCCCGAGGGCGTCGGGTGGGCTTGCCGCGGCGGCGCAGACGAGCGCGGGCAGCAGAACCGAAGCGATCCTCTTCTGGATGGAGTGAGAGCGCGCGCGTGCACGCGGGCGCCCCCCCACCCCGCGCAAGGCAATGATCGACCGCCGGACGAGGACGCGCGCGCGTGCGCACGCGCGCGCGGGCACCCCGAAAAAGAACATGATCAAACGCCGCGCGAGGACACGCGCGCACACGGGCACACGCGCGCACACGCGCGCGGGCATCCCGAAACAGAACACGATCGACAGCCGGGCGGGGATGCGCTCAACCGCCGAGGCCGGGAATTTCCCAGATCGACTGGTCCTCGTTGCCGAGATGCCACAGACCGACGCCCAGGCCAAGCGACTGGGCGAGCGCTACCCGCACTTCCAGAGACTGTTTGTCGGTGTACCAGACGCTGTGGGGCACGCCGTTGTCGAGGTAGGAGAAGTGCGGGTCGGCGGCCGGTTCGGCCCATTCGGGGGTGACGCCGAATTCGTTGGTGAGCGCGACGATTTCGCCGTACTCGAGCGGCGTGCCGGGATTGCTAGGTCCGCCTTCGTTCGGCCAGTCGATCCCGTACATCGGCATGCCGAGCACGAACTTGGCCTTGTTGGGCATCGTGGCCACGTATTCGGCGACTTTCTTGAACCATGGCAGTTCGTCGATCCCGCCCGGTTTGGAGGTGGTCCAGTGAAGGCCCCAGTCCAGCACGAACAGATAGTCGGAGGGGCCGGACAGGGCCGCGTCGTCATACATCGCGGCCCGGCCGGTTTTGACGTTTTCGGTCTTGGCGGTGACGATCGTCGAGACCTTGTCGCCCTGTTCGTGCAGCTTTTCGGAGAGCGCGGCGATGAAGGCGGTGAACGGGTTGCGCTCGGCAGGAGGGGCGCCCTCGAAGTCGATCTGGATCCCCTGATAGTCGTAGGTGGCGCACAGCGAGGCCAGCGTTTCGATCATCTTCTGGCCCGCGGTTTTCGGTTCGTTGAGGGCCTGTTCCTCGTCGAGCGGGTTCTGGCAGTTCAGCCGCGGCATCACTTCGATGCCGCGCTCCCGCGCCCAGCCCGTGACGAGCGGGTCGTCGTTGCCGGTGACCACGCCCCCTTTGCCGCATTCGAAGTAGGTCGGGTACAGGACGCCGATCTGCTGGTAGTGGGCCTGCAGATCGTCGAAGCTGACGTTGGTCGTGGCAAGCAGCGCCGCCTGCGTCGTTCCGTGCGTCTGCGGCGGGGGCTGCGTCTGGATTTCGAGCGGCGCCGAGGGTTCGCTGATCGCACCCTGCGAACCGACCGCGGCGACCGTGATCGCGTAGCCGGTCTCGGGCGCCAGGTGTTCGAGCGTCATGCTCAAGCCCTGGGTCTGGCCGACCGTGGTCCCGTCGCGGAACACGCGGTAGCTGACCGCTTCGCCGCTCGCCGGCGTGCTCGCCTGCCATTCCACGACGGCCGATTCATCGGCGACCGTCTGCGCTTTCAGCCCGCCCGGCGCGGGCGGCGGGGGCGGCGGGGAGGACGGCGTGTGGGTCGTGGGCGGAATCGACGGCGCGGTGTGCGACGTTCGCGGCGCGCTCGGCGCGCGCGGCGCCGTTCCGGCATGGCCGGGGGGCGCCGGGACGGTGACGGTCAGCGGGCTGCCAGGCGGGCCGAGATGGCCGTCGAGATCGACCGCGGTGACCGTGATGAGGTGCGTGCCCGGGCCGACGCGTACCGCGTAGGACAGCCTGGGCGTCTGGCCCTCGACCAGTCCGTCGCGCTTGACCCGGTAGCCCTCGATCGGGATGCTCCCGCGATGGGCACGGCGCCAGCCGATGCGCACGCTCCCGGAGGTTTGGGCCAGCAGGCGCAGCCCACCGACGAGGCCGGGTTTGCCAGTGGGCCTGTGGCGGTGGGGCCGCCTGTGCCGGGCGGCGGCGTGGTGGGTGTGTGCGCGCGCGGCATGGCTGAACGCGCTTGGCGCGACCACACCGAGCAGGCCGATGCCGAGCAGCAACGCGGCAACGAGACCTCTCGAGGACGGGCGGCTCATCGTGGGCCCGTCCACGTGATCCCTGCCCTGCCTTCCTGCGGGAACGCGCTCCAACGCCCATAGACGGGGCCGAAGCTGACGATCGGCCGCCAGGCGCTCGGGCCAGGCGTGGTCACGAGCCGCGGGCGGGGCGGGGCCGGTGGATCGAGGCGCCGGCGCAGAGTGCGCTCCAGGCTGCGCGCTTCTCCGTAGGCCTCGCGCGAGAGCGCCACGGGCGCGCGCAGCACCGAGGGGCCGAGCAGCAGCACCGGCATGATCGAGAGCGGCAACAACAGGAGCGCGAACACGCGTCCCGCGAAGCCGAGCGCTTGGCGCGAGGCACCGTGCGCGGCGCCCGAGGATCGAGCCCAGGCTGACACGCTCACACCCCTCCCCCGGTCCCGCCCGCCATACCGGCCGTCGCCGGGCGCGTGCCCCACGAGGCGGTCCGACAGGTGGCGATCGCATAGTAGGTCTGCCACAGCATGATCGCGAGATAGAAGAAGACGAACAGGATGCCGTAGACCCAGAGGGCCGAGTAGCGGTCCTGGAAGAGCACGTAATACAGCGAGTAGACGATCGCCAGCGAATACAGGCCGGCGAAGTAGATCAGCGGCAGAGTCCCCCCGTGGAACACTGCGCCCCAGGCGATCGAGTGCAAGGCCGCGACCGGGGCGATCAACGGCAGCACGATGCTGAGATATGTGAAGAGGGCGGCCACCGGGTGCTTGCGCCAGATGAAGCGCGAGACCATCAGCGACTCGCGCGTCCACGAGCGCTTCCAGCGCGTCTGCTGCTTGACGAAAGCGTTGAACGTGGTCGGCACGATCGTGTGCGAGACCGCCTTCTTTTCATAGACGACCCGCCAATCGCGCAGCACGCAGTTGGTCAGGGAGCGGTCGTCGCCGAACGTGGACTCGACGCCCAGGAACGTCTGGCCCTCCCACCAGGCCAGCTTCGGCATGATCGCCTCTCTGCGGTAGGCCGAGAAGCAGCCCGAGCAGCAGGTGACCGCGTGGAAGACCGACTCCGCCGCCTTGACGACCCTGAAGGCCACGAAGTAACGCACCGCCTGCATGCGGGTGAGCCAGGTCTCGCGCACGTTGAGCACGTCCGCATGCCCGCAGACCGCCCCGACGCGCTCATCCGCCAGGGGCTGCACCAGCAGCCGCAGAGCCCGCGGCTCGACGACCGAGTCGGAGTCCACGAAGACGATCGTCTCAGCCTCGGTGGCCCTGATGCCGGCGGCCATCGCTGCGCGCTTGCCTCGGTTCTCGGGGAAGTCGATCACCTTGACGCGCCCGGCCGCCTCGCCGGCGACATGTTCGATCTCGTGGAGCGTTCCGTCGGTCGAGCCGTCGTTGACGGCGACCAGCTCGAGCTTGTCGGCCGGATAGTCGAGGTCCAAGAGCGATCGCAGCGAGGCCGCGATCGCGTCCTGCTCGTTGAACGCTGGCATCACGATCGCGACCCTCGGCTCGATTCCGGCGTCCGGGCTGGACCGGTAGAAGAGGCTGAGCGCGAACCTGGAGAGGATGTAGACCGAGACGCACGTCGAGTAGATGCCGAAGAACAGGTTGCTGAACATGACTTCGATGAACTCGGTCTTGTAGGAGACGACCGCCAGGATCAGCCACACCAGGTACAGCACGGCGAATACCTTCAGCACTTTGTTGACGATCGCCTCCTGAGAGCAGGCCCGCAGGCGGCCGAAGAACCGGCTCATGGCAGGAAGCGAGCGCGTCCGCCGGGGGTCTTGTACGTGCAGTCGAGCACGGCCGGGCAGCGCGCCAGCCAACCGTAGTCGTGGCCGGGGTGCACGGTGGCGACGATCGCCAGGTCATAGTCTTCAGGGCCGAAGCCGCTGCCGTCTCGACGCGGGTCTGGATCGACACAGCGCATGGGCTCCTTCTCGTGCGCACGGGCGCCCTGTAGCGACAGCTCGGGCACGAGCGGGTCGTGGTAGTCGACGCTGGCGCCTTCGGCTAGGAGCCGGTCCAGGATCTCGACGGCCGGCGATTCGCGCGTGTCGGCGACGCCTGGCTTGTAGGAGACGCCGACCAGCAGGATCCTGGCGTCGGCGAGTTTGAGACCAAGCTCGACCAGGACCTCGTGCGCGCGCCAGGCGATGTGCCTGGGCCTGCCGGACAGTGTGCGCAGCGCCTGCTCGGCTGTGGCGGCGGGACGCCCGAGCTCGCGCAGCGGCGCCAAGAGGTAGTGAGGATCGACGGCGATGCAATGCCCGCCGACGCCGGCCGACGGATAGTGGGGCATGAAGCCGTAGGGCTTGGTCGCCGCGCCGTCGGTCACCTCGATCGGGTCGAGGCCGTGGGCAAGGCAGGCTTCGGCGATCTCGAACGCCAGCGCGATGTTGACCGCCCTGAACGTGTTCTCGTAGAGCTTGACCATCTCGGCGGCCTCCGGCGAGGAGACTCGGTGCAGGCGCTCGCACGTGTGCTCGAGCAGCTCGCTCGCGCGCCTGAAGCAGGTCTCGGTGACGCCGCCCAGGACCCTCGGGGTCGTGCGCTGCTCGTGCCCGGGCACGCCGGGGTCGATGCGCTCGGGCGCGAACGCGACGCAGACCTCTTCGCCGACCTGGAGACCGCGCTCTTGCAGCGGCTCGACCAAGAGCTCTCTGGTGCAGCCGACGTACGTGGTCGATGTCAAGACGATCGTCTGGCCGGGCCTTGCGTGCTTGACGACCGATCCGCACACGCCTTTCAGGATCGCCGGGTCCGGCAGTTGCAGCTCGTCGATCGGCGTCGGCACGCAGATCAAGACCAGGTCGGCCGCGTCCAACGCCTCGATGCGGTCGGTCAGGACGAAGCCGTCGCCAGCCAGGTATCTCGCCAGGTCGGCTCGCTCCGAGTCGAGCAGCTCGGCCTCGCCCGACCTGATCGTTCTCAGCCGCTCCCCCGAGACGTCGATCCCCACGATCCGGCAGCCCGCCGCCCTGATCGCGATCGCGGTCGGCAGACCGACGTAGCCGAGACCGACGACCGCGACGACGGCGTGGCCAGCGGAGGCGGACCCGATGTCGCTTGCGACCGCCCGATCGCCCGCGAGCTCCGCGCCTCCACTGGCCTCCCGCCGGACCCCGGCGCCCGCCTCGTCGGCGCCGAAGGTTTGCTTTACGGATCCGCCGGGTACAGCTTGCCCAGATCCGACAGACGGACCGGGCGCCGCCGGTGGGGCTGGCGTTGCGATGGTCCCCGCGGCCGGCGATGCCGACGACTTGGCCGTCGGGCCCTGATCGATCCCGGGTGTCCCGGGCGCTCCCCCTGAGTAGCTCATGAGCCGGGAGGATGCACCGTCTCGCCTGGAAATCCAGGGGCGCTGGACGATTGATCTAGAAACGGCCCTCCCGGTGATACGAGGCGTCGTCCGGAGGGGACCGAGGAGGGCGTCCCGAGCGGGCAGCTAGGTGTCGGCTCTAGCGACTACCGCACGCAACGTCGTCTCCACCGCTTTGGGACAAGTTTGCGCTGACGCCGACCCGCGAAGGACGAGGGTGCGCGTCAATGCCCCTTCAACGCAACAGTGATCTTGCTGGTCGTCGTCGCCGTCCTGCCGCCCGGAATCTTGAGGGTGGTGGCGACCGTCGCATGCATGACGTGCTTGCGTTTGAGGATCGCGCGCGTCGCGGGCGACAGCGTGACCTTGACCTTCGCCGTCTGGCCAGCCGGGACGCGGAAGCTCGCGCGACCGACCACGAGCTGCTTGGCGGCGTGCTTGCGACTGATCGTGCCGAAGGCCTGCGAGCAGCTGCAGTACACGGTCGAAGCCCCTTCGCAGAACTCGAGCCCGTGCAATTCGCATTTGGCGGTCAGATCGAACCAGTTCGGCTGCTTGGTGTAGATCACCTTGCCGCCGGGATCGATCGTGATCTTGTATTCGGTCGACCCCGTGAGGGTCGTACAGGTCGTGGCCGTTCCGCACGGCGTGGGCGCGGATGTGGTCGTTGTCCCTCCGGACCCGGTTCCGGTTGATCCGGTGCCCGTCGACCCACCGGTAGAAGGACCAGGAGATCCGCCGCCCGGAGCTTCAGAGGTGACCACCCCTTCCAGCGATACACCGACGCTGGCCCCTTTATGCCATTTGGCGGGTATCTGTCTCGCTTCCGGAGCTGGTTCCTTGCCGAGATCTCCAAACCAGCCTTCGAGCCCCATCGGTTCGGGGAACGAGCAAAGTTCGCCGCCTTTTTCCTCGGAGTTGAGGAGCACGAGAATTTCGCCGGCGGCGATCGGCACGTCGGGCGCGAACGATTCGATGTATTGCCCTTCCCCGCAGACTTCGCCGCCGGTCGCGGGAAGGTGCATCGTGCCGGCGAGATGCCCGATCGCCCCAGTGCCGGCGTTGGCGGTCCAGATCTGTACTTCCATGCCTTTTTTGGAGCCGTACTCCAAGCGGACTTCGCTCAACGTTCCCGAGATCGGCGCCCCCAGGGACCTGCCTTCCTGTTCGAATGCGCTGTAGGCCCACCAGTGTTCAGCTGCGCCAGGACTGTTGTGGCCCGTGATCGCACTGTTGTGCTGGAGCGTGACCGGGAGTTTGGGACCGAACGCTTCGACGGTCGTGGCGCTGGCTACCTGAGCGCCGAGCACACAGACCAGCAGAGCGACGGCCGTCACGATCGCGCCGACTCGCGCTATCGGCGCCCCGCGCCGAGCCTGGGACACACCCCCACGGACAGAAGCCGACACGCCGGAATCGTAGCGCCGACTGTCAAGAAATGGCCTCGACGTGCGCCAGGGCCCTGAAACCGCCCGGGCGACGGCGGCCGGGGCCGGCCGCGGTGTACGCTCGTATCGATGCGTGCTCTTCGCCTGTTCGGACGAGCGGCCAGGGACCCGGCGGTCGCGATCGGCGACCCTCGCTTCGACGGCTGGGAGACGGTCGGCACCTTCGAGGATCAGAGCACGGCGGTGGCATGGCGCGACCAGCTGCGCGCGCTCGGGATCGACGCGGGGTGTGTCGCCGATCATCCGCTGGATCGGTATGGGCGTGGCGACATCTACCTGGTGGTCACCGCCGACCAGTGGTCGCGCGCCAACGAGATCCTCGAGAACCTCGACTGATCGCGACCGCGATGACACCGTCGACGGAACCTGGGGAGAGCGCCGACCGAGGGCTGCGGATCACCGGCGAGCTGGCTATTCCGCTCTCGGAGGTCACGGTGCGCGCGAGCCGCTCGTCCGGGCCTGGGGGACAGCATGCCAATGTGACGGCCTCCAAGGTGGAAGCGAGCTTCGACGTTGTCGGCTCGAGATCGCTGAGCGACGCACAGCGCAGGCGGGTGCTGGCGCGGGCTGGGCCGCGAGTGGTGGCGATCGCGCAGGATGAGCGGTCACAGACGCGCAATCGCGAGCTGGCGTTGGCTCGTTTGAGCGCGCGGCTGGCGAGCGCGCTCGCCACCCCCAAGCGCCGCCGCGCCACCCGGCCCACCAAGGCTTCGCGCGAGCGGCGCCTTGCGGCCAAGCGCCGAGCCTCTGAGCGCAAGCGTGAGCGCCGCCCGCCGGCGGACTCCTGAGCCGCACAGGACACCGGGGCCGGGGACCGCGGCGATGCGGCCTGAGCCAGCTAACCCGGGATACGCTCGTAGCGTGTGGCGTTCTCGAAGTGTGGCGCCCACGGCTGTGCCGAGCGCGTCCAGATCTCGGCCGTCGGTTCGAGCCAAGATGGGTCGTCGATCGTCCCGGCCTTCAGGAAGGCCAAGCCCGGCATCGACTCGATCGTGCTGAATATCGGCGACCCGCAGGCCGAGCAGAACCGCCGCTCCGTGGTGCTCTGGTAGCCCTCGCTTGCGGTCTTGAACGAGGCGAGCGTGTCGCCCTCGACAGTGAGCGTCTCGCTCGGTACTCCTACGATCACCGAGAACGCGGTGGCGGTCTGGCGCTGGCAGTTCGAGCAGTAACAGGCCCCTTGCCAGACCGGCTCGGCGTCGACGCTGTAGGTCACGCCACCGCACAGGCAGCGACCGGTGATGGGTCTCGGTGCGTCGGCCATGCGCCCAAGACCCTACCAACGCCTGCGCCTCGCTCGATGCGACACCTGGGCGCGCTCGATGAGCAGATCGGCGTCGTGGCCCGCGAACCCCCGCCGCTAGCATGGCCGAACAGTGGAGCGCGACTACAGAAGAGCACTGACAGAGCGGGTCCTGGTCTACGACGGCGGCATGGGCGCGACGCTCGAGCAGTTCGAGTTGACCGAGGAGGACTACGGCGGCCTGGCAGGCAAGTGTCACGAGGCGTTGGTCCTGAACAGGCCGGACGTGATCGAGGGCGTGCACGAGTCGATGCTCGGGGCCGGCGCGGAAGTGCTCGAGACCGACACCTTCCAGGCGTCGAGGCTGAAGCTCGGGGAGTGGGGCTTGGCCGACTACACGGTCGAGATCAACACGAAGGCCGCCGAAATCGCCAGGAAGGCGGCCGGCGATGACCGCTACGTCGCCGGCTCGATCGGCCCGACCGGCTTCCTGCCCGCCTCCGAGGACCCGTCGCTCGGCCAGATCGGCTTCGGCGAGCTGGTCGAGGTCTTCGAAGAGCAGGCGGGCGGCCTGATCGACGGCGGCGCCGACCTGATCATCGTCGAGACCGCCCAGGACATCTTGGAGGTCAAGGCCGCGATCTTCGGAGCGAGGGAGGCGTTCAAGACGACGGGCAGGACATTGCCGATCCACGCCTCGGTCTCGCTCTTGCCGAACGGCGGCAAGATGCTGCTCGGCACCGATATCTCGTCGGTGCTTACCACTCTGGAAGCCCTGAAGGTGGACGTGATAGGCCTGAACTGCTCGACCGGTCCCGAGGACATGCGCGACGCGATCAGGTTCCTCGGCGAGTTCTGTTCGGTGCCGGTGGCGTGCATCCCGAACGCGGGCCTGCCGCTGCAGGGGCCCGACGGCGAGACGATCTTCCCGGAGCGGCCAGGGCCGCTGGCGGACGCGCTGGCGGAGTTCGTAGAGCGCTATGGGGTCGGCGTGGTCGGTGGCTGTTGCGGCACGACGCCCGAGCACATCGCCGCGATCGTGGAGCGCGTCGCAAACCGCGAGCCGGTGGCGGTCGGCCGCCCGCCCGACGCCCGCCCGAACGGGCGTCCGGAGCCAAGGCCGCCGCACCTCTCTTCGATGATCGCCGCGACCCCGCTCGCGCAGGAGCCGGCGCCGACGATGGTCGGCGAGCGCGTGAACTCGCAGGGCTCGCGCAAGGCTAAGGAGCTGTTGCTGGCGGACGATTACGACGGGCTGGTGCAGATCGCCGAGGACCAGGTCAGCGGCGGAGCGCACGTGCTGGATCTGTGCGTGGCCTTGACCGAGCGCAGCGACGAGGACGAGCAGATGAGGCTGCTCGCCAAGAAGGTCTCGCTGACGCAGCCGGCCCCGATCCAGATCGACTCGACCGAGCCGGAGGTCATCGAACGGGCGCTCGAGCAGATCCCGGGCCGGGCGATCGTCAACTCCGTCAACCTCGAGGCCGGCCGCGACAAGCTGGACCGGGTCGTGCCGCTTGCTTTGGCGCACGGCGCCGCGCTGATCGCGTTGACGATCGACGAGGTCGGCATGGCAAAGACGGCCGAGCGCAAGGTCGAGATCGCGAAGCGCATCAAGGAGCTGTGCTGCGACGAGCACGGCCTGGACCCGAAGGTGTTGATCTTCGACTGTTTGACGTTCACGTTGACGACCGGCGATGAGGAGTGGCGGCCGTCGGCGGTCGAGACGATCAAGGGCATCAAAGCCATCAAGGAACAGATCCCGGACGTCAAGACCTCGCTCGGCGTCTCGAACGTCTCCTTCGGCGTCTCGCCAGGCGCCAGGGCGGTGCTCAACTCGGTCTTTTTGCACCACTGCGTCGACGCTGGGTTGGACCTGGCGATGGTCAACCCCAACCACATCACTCCATATGGGGAGATATCCGAGCAGGAGCGTGAGTTGGCCGACGATCTCGTGCTGGATCGCCGCGAGGACTCGCTGGAGCGGTTCATCGCCCACTTCGAGGCCAAGGGCGAGGACGATCAGCTGGCCGGCTCCGGCGCGGCGGACCCGACCGAGGGGATGGAGCCCGAGGAGGCCCTGCACTTCCATATCTTGAGGCGTCGCAAGGACGGCGTCGAGGCTCAGATCGACCTTAGCGTCGAGAAGATCGGGGCGGTGCCGACGCTCAACGAGGTGCTGCTGCCGGCGATGAAAGAGGTCGGCGACAAATTCGGCGCCGGCGAGCTGATCCTGCCGTTCGTGTTGCAGTCCGCGGAAGTGATGAAGAAGGCGGTCGCCCAGCTGGAGAAATACCTCGACAAGATCGAGGGCTACACGAAGGGGACGGTCGTACTGGCGACCGTCTTCGGGGACGTGCACGACATCGGCAAGTCGCTGGTGAACACGATTTTGACGAACAACGGCTACACCGTGGTCGACCTCGGCAAGCAGGTTCCGATCCAGACGATCCTGGACGCCGCCCAGGAGCACGAAGCGACGGCGATCGGCCTGTCGGCGCTGCTGGTATCGACCTCCAAGCAGATGCCGGCCTGCATTCAGGAGCTGCACGCCAAGGGGCTGCCCTATCCGGTCCTGATCGGCGGCGCGGCGATCAACAGAGCGTTCGGCTACCGGGCGCTGTATCCAGGCGGCAAGGAATCGGAGGAGATCTACGAGCCAGGAGTCTTCTACTGCAAGGACGCGTTCGAGGGCTTGGCCGTGATGGACCAGCTGATCGACGACGACGCGCACTCCGCGCTCGCCGAGAAGCTGCGCGCGGGAGCCAGAGCATTTCGGGAGAAGGGCGAGGAGCCCGAGGAGGATCTGAACTTCGCCGACGACTCGGTGCGCTCGCCCGCGCGTACGGACGTGGCGATCCCGGAACCGCCGTTCTGGGGGGTCCAAGAGATCGACGTCGACCTCGACGAGCTGTACAGCCACCTGGACACGCACGTCCTGTTCAAGCTGCACTGGGGCGGGCGCGGCGTCAAAGGCGAGGCGTGGCAGAAGCTCTTGCGCGAGGACTTCCAGCCGAGACTGGAGCGCATGTGGCGGGAGGCCAACGGCCTGCCCGGGGAGAACCAGGTGACTCCGGGCGCCGACGGACCGGGGCAAGGCGCCGACGGACCGGGGCAAGGCGCCGACGGAACGCCCCCGCGAGCGCCTTACCTGCACCCGCGCGCGCTGCTTGGCTTCTTCCCGTGCTACGCGCTCGGCAACGAGATCGTCGTGCTCGACCCGGGTGTCGTCGAAGGCGAGTTGGACCCGAACGATCCCGCGAGCGAGCTGACCAGATTCGTGTGCCCGCGCCAGCCCAAGGGCGACCGCATCTGCCTGGCCGACTTCTTCCGGCCCGGGATCAAATCCCACCCACCCCAGCCGCCCGCCGAGCTGGACGTGATCGCCGTTCAGGCCGTGACGGTCGGCGCCGAGGTGACGGAGCTGATGGACAGGCTGGGCGCGGAAGGCGAGGTGACCGAGCAGTACTTCGTGCACGGCCTCGGCGTGCAGACGGCCGAGGGCCTGGCCGAGTGGTTGCACTGGCGGGTGCGCGCGATGCTCGGCATCGACGAGACCCAGGGCCGGCGCTACTCGTGGGGCTATCCGGCCGTGCCCGAGCAGTCAGAGCACCTGAAGGTGGACGCGCTGCTGGACCTTGGCCGGATCGGCATGACGATCACCGATGGCTATGCCCCGGACCCGGAGCAGTCGACGCTCGCGCTCGTCGCTCATCACCCGCAGGCGATCTACTTCGGCACCAGACAGGGCCGCCTTCTGCCCGACGGCTCACCCGACGACGTGATCAGAGGCTCAGACCGCGACCCGTCACTTCCAGTCGTTCAAGAGGTACACTGAACGCGCGATGAGCACGCTGATCTTGGACCCTCCGCCAGTCGAGATCGAAGCGCTGATCGAGCGGCGCAAACGCCTCGATCAGGACCGTCACGACGAGGTATGGGAGGGTGTCTACCACATGGCGCCCGCGCCCCGTAACGCCCACGGCTACATCCAGCAGCAGCTAGCCGAGCTGCTCGGTCCTCTCGCCCGGCAGGTCGGCCTGCATCCGATGCTCAGCGGCGAGTTCAACATCGGCGAAAAAGAAGACTTTCGCGTCCCCGACGGCGGGCTGTTCCGCTACTGGGAGGATGTCGTCTGGAACCCCACCGCCGCGCTCGCCGTGGAGATCGTCTCACCGGGCGACGAGAGCTGGCAGAAGCTCTCGTTCTACGCCGCCCACCACGTCGAGGAGCTGCTGATCGTTGACCCCGCCACGCACAAGGTCGACTGGCTCGGGCTGGACGAGAGCGCGAGCGAGTACCGCGCGATCGAGCGCAGCGGTCTGATCGGCATGGGCCGGGACGAGCTGGCCGAGCGGATCGACTGGCCGCCGACCGCGTAGACGTCCTACCCCTCGATCCGCGAAAGCCCACCGCCCGAGGCAACCTCCGGCAACGGCGCCAGGGTGACCGGGGCGGCGTGCATCGTGCGCAGGCGCACGTCGCGCCAGGAGAGGCCCTCGTTGAGCAGGGCCGGCAGGCCCATCAAGAGGGCGGTCGAGACCTCGACGGCCTGCAGGACGATGCCGTAGGCGATCGCGTCTGGGGTTGAGACGTGGTAGGCGCCCGCCAGGACGGCCACGCAGGCGGCCTGGAAGACGCCGACGTTGGCGGGTGTCGCGGGGATCGCGGCGGTCACGTTGACCGCGAACAGCACGCCCGCGGCGGCGGCCGCGCTGCCTTTGAATTCGAGGCCGAGCGCCATCAGCAGGAGCCAGCACGACAGCCATTGCAGCGCCCACGCGCCGAGCTGTCCTACTGTGGCCAGGCCGGCCGAGCGAACGTGCCTGAACACGCGCAGGCCGTCGCGCAGCCGCAACAGGACTCCGCGCAGAGCCGTCAGCCCGGACCGCAGCCGAGGCGACCTCGAGACCATGGACCTGGGTATCAGCACGGGCGCGAACAGCACCGCCACCAGCGCCGCCAATGGGGCGAGCGCGACCAGCATGAGCGCCCGGTCGTGACCGTCGAGGACGCTCACGCTGGACAGCGTGACGGAGCCCAGGATCGCCAGCGCCAAGAGGTTGAGCATCGTCTGGGAGACCATCGTGCCGAGCACGACCGGCAGCGTCTCGCGCGCGCGGCCGAGCCGCCTGGCCACGATCAGGGCGCGCGAGGGCTCGCCCAGGCGCGCCGGCAAAGTCGAGGACATGAGCACGCCGATGAACGTGCCCTGCATCGCGTCGCGCCTGCGGGCGCGCCGCCATGTCGGGGCGACGACCAGGATCGCGTGCCAGGCCAAGGCCCGGACGAACATCGCGCAGCACATGACCCCCAGGCCCGCCGCCAGCAGGCCCGGCTTGGACGCGACCAGCGAGGCGGCCACCCTGGTCACGCCGATGCGCTGCAGGGCAAGAGCGGCGAGGACGATGCCCAGTAGCGAGCTGAGCGCCAGGCCCGCTCTGCGGATTGCGCGCCCGCGACGCGCGCGAGCCGGCTCGTGGACGCGGCGAACGCCGGCCACCGCAATCGACGCGCCGGCGGGAACGGCGACCGCCCCGCTGGCGGCGACGGCACCTATGGGTGGCCCCGAGGGGTCGCCGGCCTCGGCGACGACCGAACGCTTCTGCAGCGAGGGCAGGCGCTGAGCTGGCACCGCCGGCTTCAGGTCGGCCGGCGCCAGGCCGCGGCGCACCGCGAAGCGCGCCAGCCTGGCGGTCGGCTCGCCGACGGCGAGCGCCTGCTCGTAGCAGTCGAGCACTTCGGCGGCCACGTGCGGCCAGGCGAAGCGCTCGGCGCGCTCGCGGGCGGCCCGCGCCATGCGCGCGCGCCCCGCCGGGTCCAGGGCCAGCTCCCGCAGCGCTTCGGCCAGCGCCAGCGGATCGCCCGCTGGCAGCAGTCGTCCGTCGAGGCCGTCGCGTATGACGTCGCGGTAGCCGGGTATGTCGGAGGCCAGCACCGGCGTGCCGGCGGCCAGGCCCTCGGTCAGGACCATGCCGAAGCTCTCGCCGTGCAGCGACGGCGCGCAGAGCACGTCGGCCGCGGCCAGCTCCGCGCGCTTGCAGGTCTCAGAGACCTTGCCCAAGGCGCGCACGCCGCCGCCGTCGAGCGTCATGTGGGCGATCTCCTGCTCGCTCGCGCCCACCAGCGTCAGCGTGGCCGGCACGTGCTCGCGCAGCGCCTCGAAGGCGCTCAACAGCACGGGCAGGCCCTTGCGTTCGACGGCCTGGCCGATGAACAGGACGTGCAGGGGCTCGGCCGCGTCTGGTCGGTCTTCCCGAAACGAAGAGCCGCGCGCGTGCGTACGCGCGCGCGCGTCCACCCCGCCGAAAGCAACCATTCGCGCCGGCCCATCCCCCCCACCGCCGTCCTCGGCGCCGCGGTCCACGAGGTGCACGCCGTTGGGCACGATCCGGTAGCGCCCGCCGTAGAAGCGCCGCGCGGTCCAGGCGGCCGCCTCCGAGACGGCGATCCGCACCTTCAGCCGGTTCATGCGCCGGCGGCCACCGAGCGGGACAGCGGCGATGCCGTTCGTGACCGGGTTCTCGGAGTAGGTATGGAAGGTGCCCACGAGCGGCACCCCGCCACTGTGGAACAAGGCCTCCCAGCAGACCATCGGCACGACCGGCTCGTGCAGGTGGGCCACGTCGTAGCCGCCGTCTGTCAGCTCGCGCCTCAGCCTAAGGACGGCGCCCGGCAAGCCCGTGATGTTCGAGACGGCCCCGTTGGCCGGCAGGCCGAAGGTCCGTCCCAGCGAGACGAAACCCTCTGGCGGAGGCACTTTCTGGGGCTTCGCGCCACGGTGCAAATGCCTGGCGAACGCGTCGTCAGGGTCATACGGCGCCAGGATGCGGGCTTCGTGGCCAAGCGCGGCAAGCTCCGCCGACAGTGCCTCGATGTGGCGTGTTACGCCACCCGGGTAGGTCCACGAGTAAGGCGAGATCAGGGCGATCCGCACCTCCAAGAGTCTAGCCGCAAGGGCCGATGCCACGACGTACGCCGGCGATCCGAGACGGAGATCCGACCGGCGACCGCAGGCGGCGTCGTATGGGCGCGCCGGCGCCGCGCGCCACCACGCACGTCAAGGCCGCACGCGCCGGGCCGGTCCGGGGAGAGAGCGCCATCGCCGCGGCCACGGGTCGGCGCCCTGCGATAATCGGCCCATGGCCAAGCGGCATTTCGTGAAGTACACGTTCCTGAAGGTCGACCCCGCCTGGCGGCGCCTGGACCCAGCCGCTCGCGAACAGGACAAGCGCGAGCTGATGGCCGCCTGCGAGGACTTCGCCGACGGCCATCTCCTGCAGGCCTTCTCCCTGGTCGGCACCCGCGGCGACGCCGAGCTGTTGCTGATCGCCGAGGCCGAGAACCTGGAGCGCATCCACGAGCTGCACGTCGTGATGGCTCAGAGCGGCCTGATGAAGTGGTCGGAGATCCCGTACTCGTTCCTTGGCATGCGCAAGTCCTCGGAATACTCCGAAGACGAGCGCCACAAGCCGCGCGCGTTCGAGGGCAAGTACATCTTCGTATATCCGTTCGTCAAGTCCCGCGAGTGGTACGGCCTGCCCGCCGACGAGCGCTGGCGGATCATGCAGGGCCACATCAAAGTCGGCCGCGAATATCCCGGCGTCGACAACCACACGACCTACTCGTTCGGCCTCGACGACCAGGAGTTCGTCGTCGCCTTCGACACCGACGACGTCGGCACGTTCCTGGATCTCGTCCAGCGCCTGCGCACGACCGAGGCCTCGAAGTACACCGTCCGGGATACGCCCTCGTTCACGTGCATCAAGATGTCCTTGGAGCGCGCCCTGAACGCGCTCGACGGCGAGCCGATCGCCGTCCAGGCGCTGGATGCGGCCTCGCTGAGCGCGACCTGAGCCGCCAGCCCAGGACCGACGAGCGTGCCCGCCACCGCCAAAACTCCCCGCCGCCGCCCCGGTCCGCGCGCGGGCGTCGCCCACCTCAAGCGCTCAGACCCGGTGCTTGCGGGCCTCATCGAAGCCGTCGGCCGGCTGCCTGACTCGCGCGAGGGCAGGCCGGCTCTCGACGATCACTACGGCGCCCTGGTGCGCTCGATCGTCAACCAGCAGCTCTCTGTCCTGGCCGCCCGCGCCATCTACGGTCGCCTGACCGACCGCTTCGGCGGCAGACCACCGACGCCGGCTGAGATCTTGGCGCAGGAGCCCGAAGCGCTCCGGACCGCCGTCGGCCTCTCGCGCGCCAAGGTCGGCTTTTTGAGATCGCTCGCCGAACACGTCCTCTCCGGCGAACTGGAGCTGGAGCGCCTGGACGAGCTTGACGACGAGGCGGTCATCGCCGAGTTGGTCGCCGTCAAGGGCCTCGGCGAGTGGACCTCTCACATGTTCTTGATGTTCCATCTCGAACGCCCCGACGTCCTTGCCGTCGGCGATCTCGGCATCCGCCGGGCGATCGAACGCGCGTACGGGCTGGACTCGCTGCCCGAGCCCGCCGCGATCGAGCAGCTCGCGGTCCCCTGGCGGCCGTATCGCACGCTGGCATGCCGCTACCTGTGGCGCTCGCTCGACAACGAGCCGACGTAGACGAGCTACGCGCCTCACAAGCGCCCAACTCCTACGTCTTCCTTTTTGCCTTGGCCTTCTTGGCGACCTTCTGGCCGTAACGCTTGCGTGCCCGTTTTTCGCAGGCCCCTTGCTTCTTCTTGCTGTGCCTGTACTTGGCCTTACAGGTCTTTATGGCCTTCGCCAAGAGCTGGGCCCTGGTGAGCGCCGCCTTCCCAGCGCAGCCCAGGATCGCGACGTTCGTCGTCTTGCCGCTGAACGCACCGTCCTGGCCGGTGATTTCGGTAGGAATCGAAAGGGTCTGCTTGCAGAGACTGAAGTGTTCGCTTTCGGCTACGTTCGGGGTCAGCACCGAGTGCGGACCTGCCGGGAAGACCGATTCGAACTTGGTGAAGGGCGCGTCGGGCAGCGCTTCGAAGCGCGAGTAGGTGATCCCGTTCTTGATCTGAGTCTTGCCGTCGAGCAAGATTTCGATGCCATCGCCTTTCAGCACGAACTCGATGTCCGGGAAGGCGGCGCCACCGTGAGAGACCAGATAGGCCCTGCCCGCGAGCGGTTCGGAGAACACGGGCGTGCTCACCGTGCCTCGGCCGATCACCGAGCCTTCGGCGCAGCCGGCCGGGTCGCCGCCGAAGACCGCTTCGGGACACGCTTTCTGGAGCGTCGTCAGCCTCGAGGACAGCAGCTTTGGGATCGTCAAGTCGACCTTCCTGATGTTCGCCTGGCCGAGTCCTCGCGATTGCACGGTGACGCTGAACGTCGTCCCGCCGGCTTTGCTGCCGTGCCCCACGACCGAGGCTGTCAGCTTCGGTTCGAACGGCAGCGCCGAGCAGTTGACCACCCCGAACGAAGACGACGGTTCAGCGACCGCGCCTTCGTCCCCCGTCAGCCTTCCCACGACGGACATCAGGCCGCAATTTGTCGGGTTGAACATGAATTCTGGACGGTCGATCGTCACGTTGAGCTGTTTCAGCTGTACCGGCACGCCCTTCAAGATCGTCGGCAGGACTTCGCCCCTGGGGCCCGGGTCGGTGGTAACGCTGGCGGCCGCCGTTTCCCGGTTCACTTCGATCCGGGACCTCACGTTGACGACGCCCAGTTCGAACGGGCCGGCGTGTGCGCGCGTGGAGACCAAGAGACCGTACGGCGCACCGTCGTAGCCGCTCGTCAGGTACACGTCGCCGTTCAGCGTCACGGGATCCGGGCCGAGTCCGGAGCCTGTGCTCGCTTTGCCGATCAAGCTTTCCGCTCCACACGCCCATTCCCGCCCCGCCGGCGGTTCCTGACAGGGTGTCACCTTGGCGATCAGCGCCGCGAGCCCCGGCGGCAGTTTCACCGTCACGCCTGCCAGAGCCTCCTCGCCGTCCGGGCGGTCGACCGTGAGATCGAACGACGTGAAGCCACCGGCTCGGCTGTCGGTGCTGCCCGCCTGCAACGCGGGTCCGAACGGCAGCGGCCCCTGGGTCTGGCAGGGACCGCCGTTCGGTCCCGATTCGGGCGTAAAGCTCGAAGATCGCTGCGCAGCCTGCCCACCGGACCACGGCGTAAACGATGCGTTCGTTTCATAGCTCTTGCAGTACGCCGGCGTGGCGAGCGTGGCCCTGGGGCCGTCGAAGAGGTGCAGCCTGAGCGTCTCGAACGGCAACGGCGGCGTGTTCCTGAAGACCGAGGTCAGCCTGCCGTCCGCGGCGATCTGGATTTCGCCGGCCAGCTTGACGCGCACGCCAGACACCGGATCTTCGGCGACCACATACATGACCAGCGGCGAGGTGAACGGGTCAGTGTCCTGTTCACCCATGTACACGGAACCCTTCAGTTCGTTTTCCAACAGCGGGCTGTCGATCGCGACTTCGCCGATCTTGGAGGCATCCGGGCAGCCCACCGCTTCGGGCGTGAACAACTGCGCCGCGAGCTCTCCTTCGAGCGCTCCCCCCGAGTCTTCGCCCAGACCCTCGAAGCCGGTCGCCCCCACCGAGCAGGTTTCAAGGCCGCCGGCCGCGCCCGGGTTGGCCTGCATGCCTTCCGGCAACGTCACCGTCGTTTCCTTCAGATCCGCCTCGGCCAGCCCGTTCGCCGCCAGCGTCGTCGCCTGCGGGAGCGCCATTTCCACTTTCAGCCCAGTCGGCGTGCTCGCCGCGCTCCGGTCTGGCTTGACGAGCAGCGAGGGTTCGAACGGGAGCCGGTTACAGCCTTCAAGGCTCTGGCTGGAAGGCGGTTCGACAGCCGGCTGCATGACCGCTCCCGGCTGCCAGGCCTGGACCTGCACCGAGGTCGTCAGCGGCTGCTTACAGGAGGTCGGGAGCGTCAGGTACGGCGGCGGATTGGACTGCCCCAACGGGTCACAGGCCGGCCTCGGTTCGAGGTGTTCCACGAAATGTCCGTTGCCGAGGCATTCCCAGCCCCGGGCGCCATCGTGGCGGGCGTCCCCGGGCACGCCCCAGATCGTCAGCACGCTGCCGAGCAATTCGGCGGCCTGAGAGACGTTCGAGACCTTCACTTCGACGGCGTAGCCCGCGCCGGTGCGCACCGAGGTGTCGAGGATGACCGGCACTTCGTCGAACTCGAAGCCGAACCGCGCGGGCTCGCCGTAGGCGGGCGTCAGGTTGAACACCGGGAAGGTTTCGGTCCTGGTCTCGAAGAACGGTTCTTTGAAGGTCACGACCACCGCGCCCACGGCGGTGTTGGCAGGACAGGTGTTGCTGTCGCCGTTGCGCAGCGTCGAGAAGGCCACGTCCGAGCACCTCGGGATCGCGGTCGGGTCGCCGAGCAGGCCCGGCGGCAATGTCGTGTTCAGGTTCTTGAGCAGCGCCGGCGCCGCGGGAAGTTCATTTTCGGGGTGCAGCGGATCGCGCCCGAACGTCTGGTTCAAGTCGATCGTGGTCGTCAGCTGGAACGGGTGCGATCCCGCCTGCGACGCGGGCGAGCCGTCTTCTTCTTCGGGGCTCAGTTCGTAGCGTTCGACGCCGAACGGGGTGCCTCCGGCGCTGGCCGTGAGCGGGCGCGAGACAGCCCGCGGCGGCGCGTTGCCGCCTTCCACCTTGACCTCGTTTTCGCCGAGGTAGCCGGTCTGCTTGGCCCGCACGCCGACAGACAGTTCCAGCGAGACGAACGGCGGAACCTGGCCCGCGTAGGTGCAGCGCAGTTCTTTGCAGCTCAGCGCCGGACGGTGCTGGCCTTCGACCCCGGTGTCGGCCGTGCCCGACATCCCCCTGGTCGCTTCGACTCCGGCCGGCAGCGTATCGGCGATCGTCACCGGTTCGGCCGGCGTGGCGATCACGGGCGCATCGCCAAGATTGACGAGCACGGTCACGATCTCGCCCTTCTCGCCCGGAGCCAGATAGGTGGGCGCGGATCTCGTGATGACCTCCCAGTGTGGAGCGCCCGCTTGCGCCTGTGAGGCGCCCGGCCAAGCCGCCAGGACAAGCGCCACCAGCAGCGCCGGCGGCAGCAAGGCGAGAACCGACCTGACCCCAGTCACGCCGCGTCCGGTCATCGCCCCCCCTTGCGTTGCGGCCACGACGAGGACCCGACACTCGACCGCGACGACGACCCGGCGCTCGAGGTGTGGCCAGCGCCGCGCTTGCCGCCGGCCCTGGCCGTCTTCGCGCGATATCTCTTACGAGCGCGCTTTTCGCAGGCGACCCGCCTGCTCTTCTGGTGCTTTCGCTTGCAAGCCTTCAGCGCGCGCGCGAGCCGCTGCGCGCGGGTCGCGGGCTTGGCCTTCCGCCGACTTTTCGACGCGAGCACTTCTGAGTGCCCGGCGGCGAGGTTGCCCGAGCCGGAGACCGTCGAGCTGGCCGGGGCTCCATGCGTCGTCCGCGGCGATGGCGCCGGCCTGCATTCCGCTTCGCTGGTGCAGGGCGCCGTCGAAAGGGGCTCAGGGCTGGGGCATGGTTCGGCGCCGGGCGCTTCGCAGACGCGGGCGTCGTAGACGTCGAAGGTCTTTTCGGGCTCCAGCGCAGACAGTTTGGCGCTCGTCAAGAAGAACACGTCGTTGCCTGTTTCGCCGGCGTCGAGGAAGGCCGATTCCTGTTCTGATTCGCCGGAGGAGACCAGCGCGACGCACCCGCCTTCGGCGTTCGCCCTCAGGCAGCCGCCCACGCCCGGGCGCTCGTACTCGTAGACGTCCTCCTTGCCGTTGGCGTCGCGTGGCACGAGCGAGTCGGCGCTGTTGAAGAAGAGCCGGCCTTCGTTTGACAGGTAACGCGACTGGTAAAGGGATTCGACCAGGCCGATGGGAGTCCAACCGGGCACGCTGGCGGCCAGCCAGTGGTCGACACCGGCGTACTGCGTGCCCCACGACTGGGGACGATCGACGAGCAGCCCGATGCCTTCGCCCGATTCTTCGGTGTCGTAGACCCCTGCCGGCTGGGCTCCACTCGGATTACAGGAGGCGCACACCAGGCTGCCGGCGCCCCCGTCGTAGCGGTATAGGTAGACCTCCTCGTCGGCGACCCCGCTCTTTACGTCCACGTTGTTGTAACCCTTGAGGGATCGGTTCGACATGAACGCCAGGTATTCGCCGTTCGGCGAGACCCTGGTGGTCATCGTCTTCAGCTCGTAGTTGGAGCCCGGTTCCGGCCTGCCCCAGTCGGGGGCGTCTTCTCCCGACAGGCGTGCGACGAAGCGAGGCCTTTCCCAGACTTCGCCGCCGCGATGCACGACGTAGAGGTCACAGCCGGCGCCGCTCGGCGCGTCGAAGCGGCAGTTGCCCGGCTGGGCGCCTTCGGCGAGAACGCCGTTGGCGACGAGGTAGACCAGCGACCCGCCTTCGCTTGCCGCCAAGACGCCGCCCTGGACGGCGGCTCCTTCGCCGTTGTTCAGGTCCGGCGTCAGATCGGTCAGGCGTTCGCCCGCGGGCCTGTCCGGTTCGAAGACATACAGGTCACGCGGTGGCGTGCTCGCGGGCGCTTCCGGAGCGGTCGAGTCTTTGGTCAGCCGCCGCGAGTCGGTGAAGAAGATCTTGGAGCCGTCGGCGCTCGCGGTCTGGAAGACCGGCTTCGCCGCGACCTTCGAAGCCGGCGCGTCGCTGTTCGGTTCGTCGACCTGCAGCGTCTTGCCCTTTTCGACTTCGCGCATGTAAAGGTGACCAACGCCGTTGCCGTTGGTGCGCCAGACGACGCGTGCGCCGTTTTGGGAGATCGCCGCGCCGGCCATTTCCCGGGCCGTGCCACCGCCGAGCGATACCGATTCGCTCGCCTGGGTACCGCTGGGCAGTACGCTGACGAGCTGCAGGGCTTCAGCGGCGGGCCTGCCCGCGATCCACTCGTACAGGCCGGTGCCGGTGGCCCCCTTCGTGAGCGGCACACCGGACTGGAGGACGACGTGGCTCAGATCCGGGGTCGCCCCGGCGACCGCGACCCGGGAGGCGAAATGACTTTCGGCGGTGTCGTCGCCTGCGGGCCCACCCGTCACCAGCTGTTCGTAGCAGGTCGCTTTCGCCATCACACAGGTGGAGTTGTTGCGCAGATAGATCGTTTTTTCGGGCAGATACGGGGGCGCTTCGCTCGGCGGTTCCACCAGCGCCTGCCGCAGATCGGTCGAGAAGACCTCGTACTCGCGCGTCAACCCGCCGCGGATGCCCTGGGCGGTCGTGTTCTGCGTGGCGATGTCCTGGGAGGACCAGCCGCTCGACGTGCGTGTCGAGAAGATCTGTGAGCGTTCCGGCGCACGATTGCCTTCCGGTTCGTTTTCGCCGACCGGCGCGGCCGCCATGTAGGTGATCGAGGTGCCATCGCCCGCGGCCTGGACCAGGCCGCCTTCCCTGGCGATCGGTTCGATCGAGGCGCCGTGCTTGTCGGGGGGCGAGACCAGTTCCCAGGCACGCCCGTCGGGCAGAGCCGCTTCCGCGGCGGACGGCTGTGTGGTGAAGGTCCGTTCTTCGCTGGTAACGGAGCCAGAGCCTTCGGCGAACTGGTTTTCGGCGATAACCCGGAAGTGATAGGTCGTGCTCGGCGCAAGACCCGCCACGTCGACCGCCGCCGCTTGGTCGCCGAACCCCTGGCCCAGAAAGCTGCCGGGCGCCGGCGGAGCCGGTTCCTCAACGCAGGCCGACGGATCGGCCGCGCAGGCGGCGGTGCCGTACTGGAAGCGGTAGTGGGTGCCGGCGCCGCTCGGATCGACCGTCGCTCGCAGTTCGGCCGCGCTCGCGGTCACGTGCGCGGCCGACACGCTTGCCTTCTCGACGGCCGGCGGCCCTGGCGGCGAGGGCGTAAAGACGTCGATCCGCCCGGCGCTCGCGTCCGCGACGAGCACTTCGCCGGTGCCGGCATCGACCGTCAGGCCGGCGCCGCCGCCATCGCCGAGCTGCACTGAGCCGAAGCGCTGGATCAGCGACCCTGTCGAGGTGAACGCCGCGATGCTTGTCCCGTTGTCGAGATAGACGTCGTCGCTGGACTGCGCGCCGGTCGCTAGATCGACGGCGACCCCGGTGCTGTTTTCGCCATCCAGTTCGTAGATCAGCGGTTCGGCTTCGAGGCCCCTCAGACCCGGCGCCAGCGCCAGCTTGGCCACCAGGCAAGCGTTGCGTTCGCACTGTTCCTGGGGGTGTTCATCCTTCAGTTCTTCGTGATTCTGTTTGCGTTCTTTTTCACGTTCTTTGATTTCTTCGGCTTCTTCTTCGCGCTGTTCGGAGTCCGTGCCGTTGGGCTCGTATGTGGTGTAGATGTTGCCCTTGGAGTCCACGGCGAACCCCGGCCTCGCCGGGCGCTGGCCTTCGAGGTTTTCGATTTCCAGTTCCGAGACTTCTTCGAGCGGCCTGTTCGAAGTCTGGTCGTCGAAGCGCTGAAGCGCGAATTCTTCTTCTTCGTCTTCGCGCTCGACCCAGACGGTACCGCTCGAGTCGATGGCGACGCCGTCGATCATGCCTTCGACTTCTTCTTTTTCTTCGATCTTCGAGACCAGCCTGCCGACGAGCACGCCCTTGGGGCTGAACTTGTCGATCACCGCTTTTTTCCAGGTCCGGTTCGCAACCACATAGACGTCGCCTCGGGACGGCGAGCCGCTCGCGTTGTCCACGGCGATCGCGACCGGACTGTCGAGCTGACCCTTCTTGAAGCCCGCAATCCCAGGCCGGCAGCCACCGCTGCACCTTTCGTAGACTTCGTTACCTTCGGCCACTCCGTAACCCCAAGCTTCGATGAACTTGTGTTCCGGAGCCGGGCCGAAGCGCACGACCCTGTTGTTGGCGCTGTCGAGCACGTACACATCGCCCGCGGCTTCGCCGCTGGTCGCTTCGTCGACCGCCACCGCCGAGGGCTTTGAGAGCTTGTCTTCGCCGTCGAACCCTTCACCGAAGGAGCCGCCGAAGACGTGGCCCCTCTGGGCCAGGGCGTGTGCCGGCGAGCTGTGAAGGAGCAGCGAGCCGCAGATCAGCAGCGCCGCCAGGCCGATCAGGCTCGCATCCGTGGGCCGAGGCCGGCGCCGGGCCCTCGCAGGCCCCGCGCTACCGGCACCTCTGACCATCTGCTCTTCGAACTCCTCCGTCCGGTCCACTCCCATGACTCCTTGCCGACTCCCCAGTTGACCGCTTCCCGCTCCGACCCTGACGACCGCTCCTGCTTCGATAGCCCTCTTCCGCCCTTCCGCTCCGTTGGTCCTTTCCGCCCTTCCGCTCCGATGGTCCTCGCCCTTCCGCCCTTCCGCTCCGTTGGTCCTTTCCGCCCTTCCACTCCGATGGCCTTTCCGCCCTTCCGCCCTTCCACTCCGATGGTCCTTCCCGTCGAGGCTCGCGCGTGTGGGGCCCTTTGGTGGACCCCACACGCGCATTGCCGCTACTACCCGTACTGGGTTGGGCTGCTTTAGGGAGTGATCAACATCGATTCACCCTTGACGTTGGTCGTGGCTTCCTGAGTTGCGGGAGCCTTGGCCGTTTTTTCGCCGCTGATCAGACTGACCAGCAGGGTGGGCGCACTCGGAGGAGCTTTACCGGTTTCGATGAAGTATTCCGTGCCCACTTTGGTTTCGCATTCGGCCTGCGTGCCTTCGGCTTTAACGACGCATTCTTCGATTTTGGCGCCGAGCCCGATGGCCACGATGGCTCCTTCTTCTTCCACTTTGGCGCCCAGACCGCCGGCGTACAGATACTTCTGCATGACGCCCGCGCCGTGTTCGAACGTGTCTGTGGATGTCTTGTTGGCTGCGCCCACGTTGCCGGTGACTTCACCGATAACGGCGCCTACAGCCGTAACGTCGAGCCCTTCGCATTCGTACACCGCAAGGGGGGCTACGCCCGGATTGGCCGCGCTTGTGAGCAGGATGCCGACTTTGCTGCCAGAGCCGAGCGGGACCAGCTCGCCAAGAAGCGCTTCAGTCTTGATCTTGCCTTTCCCCTGGCCGATCGAGTTACAATTTTTGGCTCCGTTTTTGCAGCCCTTGTATTCCACCGTCGTAAGGCTGGTTTTGGGGCCCGTGATTTCGCCTGCGCTCTTTTCGCCCGTGCACGCCGTCCCACCTTCCACCGTCTGCGTGAACGGGTTGACGAGCTTGTTTATGCCTTCGCCGCCTTTGCCCTTGGTGGTGACTTTTTTGCCGGCGTTCCATTCTCCCAGCTTGTACTTGCCTTCGCCCGCGCCGTTGACCGACGAGCAGGCCTTGTCGTTGAATCCGCCGGTGTATTTGCCGCCGACCTTTTCGGCCTTTAGACACGTCTTGTATTCGGGCGCGGCGGCCGACGCCGACGCCACGGCCATCGCGCTGAGCGCGAAGGCGGCGACGAGGCACAGGCCCATGACCTTGATGCTTTTCATCACTCCTCCATCTCCCTCTCCATCGATTGATCGCTTACTCCGATCGACCAAGCCGGCGCCCAAGATGGCACCGGCCAACCGATCTCCCGGCCCGCCGTCTCCCGACGAGCCGATCTCCCTGCCGGCGCCTCGAACGGCCCAAGAAGACCACCCCTGACACCATGTAATATTGAGTTATATCAGGCGTATGACTCCGTGTCAACTACGGTGTTCAGCAAACGGCCATTGTGTTCGGCGAGGGCGCACGCCGACCGCGCGCCAGCAAACCGACACCCCCGCCCGCGGCCCGGACGCTCAGCGGCGATGGCCGAAAGTCTGCATCGCGCGGGCGCGTACCCGGGCGACGGCGGGTGCGGGCGTACACACGGGCGCGGGCCAAGCGGCGCGCGACTCAGACGTCAGCCCCCACGGGCGAAGGACCGGCGAACGACGGACGGAACCGGCGAAGGACCGCGAGCGCAGAGGGCGCGTTCGCGGCGGGATCAGACCGCGGAGACCTGCTCCTCGTCGGCGACCCGGAACGAGGAGCCGCAGCCGCAGGCCGCGACGACGTTGGGATTCTCGACCTTGAATCCCGCCCCCTGAAGGGTCTCTTGATAGTCGATGACCGAGCCGCGCACGAACGGCAGGCTCTCGTGATCGACCAACAGCTTCAGGCCGTGAGTCTCGAAGACGGCGTCGTCTGGGCGTTCTTCGTCGAAGGCGAGCTGGTACTGGAAGCCCGAGCAGCCCCCGCCGCGCACACCTACCCGCAGGCCGGCCATGTTTGCGTCGGCCTCCTGGGCCGCCAGGAACTCGCGGACCTTCTCGGCGCCCTTGTCGGTGATGGTGACCATTGCTTTCGAAAGTATAGCGAGGTGGTAATGAGCATTGACGCGGGAGCGGACAACGAGGCGGGAACGAATGTCGAGGCGGGAACGAGTGTTCTAAGCTGATCGAGCAAATGCCGGACGCGGAGGACATCAAGCGGCGCATCGAAGCGGCGATCCCAGGGGCGAAGGCCGAGGTCGAAGACTGGACCGGCGGCGGCGATCACTTTCGGGCGACGGTCACGGCTGACGCGTTCAGCGGACTGAGCCGCATCGAGCGACACAGGCTCGTGTATGACGTCTTCGGGGAGGAGATCGGTGGCCCGATCCACGCGCTGTCCTTGAAGACCGAAAGTCCGGCCGAGCAGGCCGGCGAGCGAGGCTCGCCGACGATCCGGCCCGCCGGCGTCGCGGCGAGCGACGAGAGCTGAGCGCCGGTCCCGGCGAACCCGATCCCGAAACCCCTCACCCACCAAGCCAGGAGCGAGCGACATGCCAGAGACCGACGAGCAGAGCCAGATCAAGGATGCGATCGCCGAGGCGATCGCTCAGAACGAGGTGATTCTGTTCATGAAGGGGACCCCCGAAGCACCGGCGTGCGGCTTCTCGGCGCGCACGGTGGCGACGCTGCAGACCCTGCAGGCGCCGTTCGCCGCGGTCGACGTCCTGCCCGACCCGCGCATCCGCCAAGAGCTGTCGGCGCTCTCGCAGTGGCCGACCATCCCGCAGCTGTTCGTGAAGGGCGAGCTGATCGGGGGCTGCGACATAGTGCTGGAGATGTACGAGTCGGGCGAGCTGGCCGAGACGCTCGGGCTCGACGCCGCCCCGGTGCGATAGCGTCCCGGCCAGGGATGCCTGCCTCCGTCGCGGTTGTTACCGACAGCACTCAGTACCTGCCGCGCGCGCTCGCGGAGGAACGCGGCATCCGACAGGTCAGTTTGTACGTCGGCTGGCAGGGAGAACCGGTGCGTGAGCTGGACATGCCCGGCTTCGGCGAGTTCTATGCGCGCCTGCGCACCGACCCGGAGTTGCCGACGACCTCCCAGCCATCGATCGGCGACTTCTTGGCCGTCTGGGAGCCGTTGCTGGACGAAGGCAAGGACATCGTCTCTATCCACCTGGCCGGCGGCATCTCCGGCACCTGCGAGGCGGCCCGGCAGGCACACGGTCTGCTCCAGGAGCGCGGCTTGGGCGAGCGCGTCGAGGTGATCGACAGCGAAACGGCCTGCGGCGGAATGGGACTGCTCGCGCTCGCGGCCACGGCCGCGGCCCAGGCGGGCGGCGAGAAGGCGGCGGTGGCCGAGCGCGTGCGAGAGACAAGGCGCGCGCTGAAAATCTGGTTCTGTTTGGACACGCTCGAGTACCTGCGCCGCGGCGGACGCGTCGGCAAGGCCCAGGCTTGGCTGGGGGGCACCCTGCGGATCAAGCCGATCCTGTCGATGGAGTACGAAATCGTCCCCGTCGAGCGCGTCCGCACGGCGGGGCGAGCCTTCGAGCGGATGGTCCAGTACGCCGAACAGCTGCACTCCGAAGGCTCGGACGGCTGGGTCGTTCAGCACATCCAGGCGACCGAGCAGGCCGACCGCCTGATCGAGCGCTGCCGCGAGATCTTCGACTCCGAGCCGGTGTTCACCTCCGAGGTCGGGCCCGTGATCGGCACCTACACCGGCCCGGGCCTGATCGGCGTGGGCGCCGTGCCGCGCAGGTTGCTGGACAGCCGTTGAGCGGCGAGCGCTGGGATTCGCGGGCGCTCGTGGCGCCCACGGAGCCGCAGCCGCCCCGGCGACCCGTCACGACCGAGGGGCTTCAGCGACGACGGCGGCGGCGAAGCATTTTGACGCCGAGCGTCAGGCCGAGCACGGCTCCGCCGATCGTCAGCTCGCGACGATGACGCTGGACGTGGCCGCGCCAGTCGGTCAGATAGGCGACCTCGCCGCGCAGGCGCACGATTGAGACCGCCAGCTCGTTGCGGTTGGCCTCGATCGAGTCCCTGATCTCGGCTGGCGTTCGCTGGGCCATCAGGAGGCCTCCTCTTGTGGACTGGGCGGCGTCGCGGCCCCGTATGGCGCGGAGGCAGACCCCGGCACGGATGACGTCCCGGACACCGATGGCGCCCCGGACGTGGACTCCTCCGACGCCGGGGAGGCCGCGGCCGGCGAGGAGCCGGGCGCCGGCCGGCCGGCCGGCGACGGCGCGTCGGTCGGCGGTGTCTGGGGTCGGGGTTCGGGCGCGGAGACGGTCTCACGGATCAGGCGGGCCTCTTCGATCGCCATATCGGGCGTCGGCGGGGCGCCCCGTTTGACGGCTTTGGCGGCGATCAGGCCCGCGAGAACGCCGAGCACGACGAGGATGACGGCCATCGCGAAGAAGCCCCAGAAGAAGGTGTAGTCGTTGCCGGGCAGGTAGTAGTAGAGCAGCCAGGCGCAGCCGATCAAGAAGAAGAAGAGGGCCGTCAGGAAGAAGACGCCGGCGACGATCCCGATGACGGCGCCCTTGGCCAGGCGCGTAGCCTTCTGGGCGACCTCGACCTTGGCGAGCTCGATCTCTTCGCGAACCAGCGAGGTCGCGCGCTCGGAGACCTCCGTTATCGCGGCGGCTATGCCGCGAGGCACCTCGCCGCCCGCCGAGGGATCGCTCACTCGGGCGGCTCCTCGCCGAACATACGTAGCCAGACCCCCGCGGCGACGCGATGGGCGAGCAGGCTCGCGAGTGCCCCGACTCCCGCCAGCAGGCCGGACCAGAGCAAGCGCTTGAACATCTCGTTCTCCATGTCGCTAAGGCAGTCTATTGCCCGCGGTGGATGCCGTCAGCAGACCGCCGCAGACGGTCTCGATCACAAGGCGCTTGGCCTGGTCGTAGTCAGCAGGACCAGCAGGCAGCAGACCGAAGATCCAGCCCGTCAGGACCTGCTCGATCGCCCCATAGAAGGCGATCGCCGCGAACTCGGCCGTGATCTCGGGCTTGAACTCGCCGCTGGCCTGGGCCTTGGTGACGATCTCGGCGATCAGGGTGAACGCTTCGCGGATCTGGGCCAGGTGAGTCTGGCCGAAGGAGTTGGCCGCCCGCGTGACCTCGACGATGATGACCTTCATCAGGTCCGGGTCGTGGGCGTAGGAGTCGATGATGAACGACGCTATCTCGCTCAGCTTCTCGCGGGCCGCGATCGGTTGGGTGTCGACGTGGCGGATCGTCTCGAGCATGATCGCCCAACGCTCGAGGAACAGGGTGTCGAGGATCTCGTCCTTCGAGCTGAAGTAGTGGTATACGAGGCCGTACGCGACGCCGGCCTCGTCGGCGACGTCGGCGACCCGACAGGCGTGGAAACCTTGCCTGGCGAACACCCGGACGGCCGCGTCGAGGATCGCCCGACGCTTGTCGACGGTGGTCGCGCTCACCAGCGGTAGGCCTCCGGGCGGCGGTTGGCCAGGGCGGGCAGCTGGGCGCGGATCTGGGCTTGGCGCTCGAAATCGAGGCCGGCCGCGACATAGCCTTCGCCGTCGGGCGCCTGGGCGAGCACGACGCCCCAGGGGTCCACGATCATCGAGCGTCCGCCCGAGCGGATCCCGCCGGGGTGGGCGCCGACCTGGTTGGCGGCGATCACGTAAGCCTGGTTCTCGATCGCGCGCGCGCGGACCAAGACCTCCCAATGGTCGCGTGTGGTCGGCAGCGTAAAGGCCGAGGGCAGCGCGAAGACGAGGGCGCCGCGCACCGCCAGAATCCGGAAGATCTCGGGAAAGCGCAGGTCGTAACAGACGGCCAGGCCGAGCCCGACGCCGGGAGCTGCCTCGCCGGCGGCGCCGGGCGCATCGGGCTCGTCGGTGGCCCGCCCGCGCGCGCGCGGGCTTCCGTCGGCGCCATCCGCACGCGCGCGGGCGCCATCCGCACGCGCGCGGGCGGTGGTCTGGCTGAGAACGATCTCCTGGCCGGGCAGCTCGAGGTCGGACTCGCGGTAGGAGCGGCCGTCGATCGTGACGTCGAACATGTGGAGCTTGCGATAGACCGCGCGGACGCCGCCGTCGGCGCCGACATGGACACAGGTGTTTGCGAACTTGGCCTCGCCGGGGATCCGCTCCAGGAAGGAACCAGCGACGAGGTCGACGCCAAGCTCGCCGGCCGTTTCGCGGGCCCACGAGACGGCCTGGCCGTCCAGGGGCTCGGCGGCCGCGCGCAGCTCCTCGTCGGTGCCCATCGCGGTCCACTTCTCGGGCAGCACGATCAGCTGAGCGCCATCGGCGGCGGCGGCCCGCGTGAGCCGGTCGGCGGTGGCGAGGTTTGCCTCGAAGTCGGCGCTTGCGTTGAGCTGGACGACGGCTGCCTTCAAAGTGTGTGTAATCCCTTCGCGAAGCCGAGTCCAAAAACCTACGTGATTAGATTGACTGGTCAGTCAACGCCTCAAAGCATAGCTCCAGAGCAGGCAGACACACCAGCCGGGGCAGCCCGGCTGCCGCTGCTGCGCGCTGGGCGCCCCCTGAAGAGGTGGCGCTACGTCGGCGTGTTCTGCGAGGAGCTGATGATGTGCGCGGCGCGGGTACAGGTGGGACCGGCGCGGCAGTCCTTCTGGGCTGTGCACATGCGCGGGGCAGGGGCCGGGGCCGAGCCGCGCGAGCGCACCCATCGGCTATGGCGCCGCGGAGCCGTCGAGCTGGTGCCGGGACGGATTCGGATTCAAGACGCCGGCGTGGTGCTAGATCTGGCGCTCGAGGAAGGCGAGGGCATCCAGGCCCGATGCGTCCACCGGCGAGGTGAACGGAGTGAGCACAACGTGGTACAAGCCGGAGACCTCGCGCACGGCGCCCGCGGGCTCGGCGCCGGCGAGGTATGGACCCGCAAGCAGGCCGGCGTTCGCGCGCACGGAACGCTGTCGCTAGACGGGGACGCGCCGCGCGAGGTGCAGGCGAAGGCGGTGATCGACGACACAGCCGGCTATCACCTGAGGCAGACCGAGTGGTGGTGGAGCGCCGGGGTCGGCGAGGGCGCGGACGGGACGGCGCTCGCGTGGAACCTGGTGCAGGGCATCAACGATCAAGCGGCCGAAGCCGGGAGACACTCGCCTCTGGCTCGCATCCCCGTTTCGACCAGCAGCGAGCGCGCGGTATGGGTGGCGGGCGAGCCGAGCGAGCCGGCGCCCGTACGGTTCGAGCCCGATCTGAGCGCGGTGATCGCGGCGGACGGCTCGCGGCTGCGCTTCACGGGCGAGGCGCGGCGCCGGCGCAGGGAGAACTTTGTGATCGTCAGCAGCGACTACACCGCCCCGTTCGGCACCTTCGCCGGAACGCTGCCCGGAGGCGTGCCGCTGGCGAGCGGGCTCGGGGTGATGGAGCACCATCGCGCGAAGTGGTGACCAAGACGTGCGTCTTGCCCTGGCTAACGCATAACATGAGCCCGTGCTGAGGCGCATAGACATCAAAGGCTTCAAGTCGCTTGCGCACGTCGAGCTGGAGCTTCCTCAGCTCGCTGTCCTATTTGGACCCAATGCGGCCGGCAAGAGCAACCTGCTGGACGCGATCCAGATGCTGGCGCGAGCAGGCACGCAACGGACGCTTGGAGACGCCCTTGAGCACCCAATTCGCGGGTTCCCCACCGAGGCCTTTACGCTGCCTCCCGGGGGTCTGCCCGAACTGATGGAAACTCCATCGGCGACCTTCTCTATCGAAGCCGACCTGGAGATACCGGCCGAAGCGCGACGCAACGTCGATCGCATCCGTTATCGCATGGGTATTGAGATCGATCCGGATGCCGGTGTACTCACGCTGGCCGACGAGTATCTGACTCGTGTGACGCAGCAATGGCAGCCGAAGGACACTCCGCGTATCGAGACGGTCGGCAAAGAGGTGCACATACGCAGATCGGGCGGAGGCGGTGCGCCTCGGCACGACCCGCTGGGCGTCAACCACACCTACCTCTCTGACACACGACTCTCGGGGACGTCGTATCCCCTGTTCGACGTTGTTCGCGGCGAGCTTGCGAGCTGGCGTACGCACTACCTCGATCCACAGACCGCTATGCGGGAGGGTGAGCCACCACGAGAGGTGTCCGACATCGGTGTCGCCGGCGAACATCTGGCCCCGCTGCTCTATGGCCTGAAGACGCGCCGCGAGAACGAGTTCGCGGCGGTTCGCCGCGCCCTGCGCGCAGTCATACCGGCCGTAACGAGCTTTGACGTCGACCTCGACACCAAACGCGGCAGGCTCGACATTCAAATCGAGCAGGACGGGACGACCTTTTCCTCGCGTGTCATATCCGAGGGAACATTGCGAGTGCTCGGGCTGTGCGCCATCGCCGTTACGTCTACCCGTGGACTGATCGCGTTCGAGGAGCCCGAGAACGGCGTTCAACCGCAGCGCTTGGACAGAATCGCGGAGCTGCTCACGTCTGTGACCAAGCGGGGGAACGCGCAGCTCGTGGTGACCAGTCACTCTCCTGAGTTCGTCGCCTCAATGCTTTCCAGAGCAAGCTCCGACCCCTCGCACATCGGTCTATTTGGCGTGGGACGCGAAGGGCGCACAACGGTTGTACGGCAGATGCAGCCCGACCCAACACTATGGACGGACAAAGCGATCGACGAGCTTTTGACCGAGCCCGACGAGCGCGACAAGGTGGCCGCCGTGGCGCGGCGCGGGTGGCTGGACTTCTGACGATGACACGACGCGTGGAGCTGTTCTGTGAGGACAGCGCGCACGAGAGCTGCGCCCGTGCGCTCGTGGAGCGAATTGCCCGCGAAGTGCAAGTAAGCGCCAGTCTGCATACGGCGACCGCCAGCTCGGGCGTCGGGCGACTCAAGCGCGAGCTAAAGGCGTTCCAGGCACTGGCTTCTCGTCGCTCCGGCACGCCCGATCTGCTGGTGGTCTTGGTCGATGCGAACGCCGTCGGCCCAGCTGCGCGCCGTGCTGAGATCGAGGATATTCTCGACACTACAGTCTTTCCACATCACGTCGTCGGCACTCCAGACCCATGCGTCGAGCGCTGGCTCTTGGCCGACCCCACCTCGTTTGCGGAGAAGTTCGGGGTGCAACCAGACATAACCAAGACAAGCGATCGCGACGCGTGGAAGACTAGGCTCGTCGATACTCTGGAAGACGCAGATCAAATCGTCGTTCAGGGCGGAGCAGAGCTTTCTGAGGAGATCATCGACCAGATGGACTTCTACCGAGCCGGGAACCATGACCCGACGATTCGTGCCTTCACGAACGACTTGAGAGCCGCGCTACGCCGACTTGCCGAAGAGGGTTGAGACGGGCTTGGCCGACCGCCGATGGCCTACTTGACTCTCTAGGCCCTGAACGCCGCGCTGGTGCTCGTGTCCGTGGCCGGGGCCGGCCCGGCGGCCGCGCCGCATGCGATCAGCTCGGCGATCCGCTCGGCCGAGTAGCCGGCTTCGAGGAGCGCCTCTTCGGTGTGCTCGCCGAGCGCCGGGCCGGGCAGGCGCGCGTGAGAGCCGGGGGTGCGGGTGAGCTTGACCGGGACGCCGAGCTGGCGGACCGGCGCGGCGGCGCCGGGCTGGTCGATCTCGACGACCATCTCGCGGGCCTGGACGAGGTCCGAGCGCAGCGCCTCGTCGAGGTCGAGGACGGGCTCCAGGCAGCAGTCGTGCTCGCGCGCGAACGCCTCCCAATCGGCCCGACTCCGGGAGCGGAAGATCGTCTCGACCTCGGCATGGGCTTCGGAGCCGGGAGCTTCGAATTGGCGCTCGATCAGATCCTCGCGAGCGACACCGCGGCAGAAGGCCTGCCAGAACTTCGGCTCCAAGGCCCCGAGCGCGACCCAGCCGTCGGCGCACTCGTAAGGCCGGTAGCAGATCAGGGAGCCAGCCAAAGGCAGGTCGCCGCGGTGGGGAACAGTCCCGTCGGCGAAGTAGGCGCCGGCGACCATCGCCAGCCAGGAGAGCGCGCCGTCGGCCATCGAGACGTCGACGACCTGGCCAACGCCTGAGCCGGGCTTGGCCGGGCGCTCGACGCCATCCGGGCCGGCTTGGCGCGCGGGCGCGCCGTCGCGCTCGTGGAGGGCGGCCATGATCCCGAAGGCCGCCATCAGGGCGCCGCCGCCGAGGTCGGCGATCTGACCGGCGGATTGAATGGGACCTCCACCCGCCCCCGCCGCCTGCGCCGCGCCCGGCTCGCCGTCGCGGGCGCCGGTCAGGCCGAGCAGTCCGACGAGGCCGAGGTAGTTCATGTCGTGGCCGGCGGCGTCGCGCTTGGGACCGGTCTGGCCGTAGCCGGTTATCGCGCAGTAGACGATGCCGGGATTGACCTGCTTCATCTGCTCGTAGCCGACGCCCAAGCGGTCGAGCACGCCGGGGCGGAACGACTCCAAGACGACGTCGTGGTTGCGGACGAGCGCGAGCAGAGCCTCGCGGCCGCGCTCGTGCTTGAGATCGAGCCTGACCGAGCGCTTGTTGCGGTTCAGGGACAAGAACAGCGCCGACTTGGCGCTGTCGGAGGCGCCCTCGACATAGGGCGGGGACCAGCGGATGTAGTCGCCGAGGCCGGTGTCCTCGACCTTCAGGACTTCGGCGCCGAAGTCGGCCAGCAGCAGCGAGCAGAAGCCGCCGGGCAAAAGGCGGGAGAGGTCGAGAACGCGGATGCCTTCGAGGGGCAGGCTCACGCGACGGAGCCCTCGCCGGCGGCGCCCTCCCCAGGGCGGCCCTTCCCGGCGGGCTCAGGCCGGGGGGCGATGTTCAGCATCGCGCGGGCCTCTGCGACCGTGGCCGGCCGGCGCCCGACCTCTTCGGCCATGTGACGCGCTTGGGCGATCAGCTCGCCGTTGGAGCGGGCCATCTGGCCGTCGGGCAGGTAAAGGTTGTCCTCGAGGCCGACCCGGACGGAGCCGCCGAGCGTGAGCGAAGCGGCGACGAGCAGCCACTGCTGGCGCGAAATGCCGATCACGCCCCAGTGGGCGCCGCCCTCGACGCCGGGGCCGGCTCCGACGCCGGGAATGTTGTCGACCATCGCCGCCAGGTTGCGGGCGCTCGGGGGGATGCCGCCGACGACGCCCATGATGCAGTCGACGTGAAGGGGCGGCTCGAGCACGCCCATGTCGATGAGGGGCTCCAGGGAACCGACGTGGCCGATGTCGAAGCACTCGTGCTCGGGTTTGATGTTCAAGTCGCGCATCGCCTTGAGCAGTTCGACGATCTCATCGAACGAGTTCTCGAAGACCATCTTGAAGACCCAATCTTTGCGCGAGCGCGAGTACTTGGCGTAGTTCATGGAGCCCATGTTCAGGGCCGCGACTTCGGGCAAGCACGCGCGCAGATATTCGACGCGCTTCTCGACGGACACGCCGACGGCGCCGGTCGAGAAGTTGATGATCGCGGCGTCGCCGACCTCGGCGCGGATCGCGTCGGAGATCGCTTTGTAATCCTCGACCTCGAAGCTCGGCGAGCCGTCCGGTTTGCGGGCGTGGATATGGATCATGGCGCCGCCCTCGTCCACGATCCGGCGCGCCTCGGCGGCGTACTCGGCGGGCGTGTACGGGATCGCGGGGCACTGCTCCCTGTTCGCAAGCACGCCAGAGATCGCGCACGTCAACACCACCGGATCTTCGACGCTCATATTCCCTCCAGCTCACCTTTTGTTGTTCCCGTTGGCGCATGCGCCAACGGCGGAGGCGTGCATGCACGCCTCCGAGGCAGGCCCGCATGCGGGCCTGCCTGCCTCATACCGGCACCACCCCGTGCTTGCGCCAGGGCCGCTCGACCCGCTTGCCGGCGGATACCTCCAAGGCCCGGCAGATCGCGGGGCGCGTGTCGCGGGGGTCGATGACGTCGTCGATCAGGTCGTTGCCGGCGGCGATGTACACGTCGAAGGCTTTGCGGAAGCCGGCGATCAGCTCGGCGCGCTTGGCCTCGGGGTCCTCGGCTTCTTCGACGGCCTTGCGGAAGGCGATCTCGACGACCCCCTCGGCGCCCATCACGGAGATCTCGGCGCTAGGCCAGGCGACGATCAGGTCGGGCTCGTAGGCGCGGCCGCACATCACGTAGTAACCGGCGCCGTAGGCCTTGCGGGTGATGATCGTGATCTTGGGGACGGTGGCGGCGGCGACGGCGTGCAGCATCTTGGCGCCGTGCCTGATGATGCCTTCGGCCTCGACCTTCGTGCCGACCATGAAGCCGGGTACGTCCTGGAGGAAGACCAAGGGGATGCCGAAGGCGTCGCAGAGGTTCACGAACCTGGCGGCCTTGTCGGCCGAGTCGTTGTCGAGGATGCCGCCGAGCTGCTTGGGCTGGTTGGCGACGATCCCGGCGGGACGGCCGCCGAAGCGGGCGAAGCAGGTGATGATCGTCTTGGCCCACTGTTTCTTGATGTCGAGGTAGGAGCCGTCGTCGACGATCGCCTCGATGACGTCGTACATGTCGTAAGGATTGCGGTTGGACGGCGGCAGGACGTCGAGCAGGGACTCCTCGCGCCGGTCGATCGGGTCTGAGACCGACAGGACGGGCGGCGGCGTCTCGCAGTTGGGAGGCATGTAGGACAGATAGGCCTTGATCTCGGCGATGCAGGTCTCGTCGTCGGGGACCTCCATGTCGCCGACCCCGGACTTGCGGCAGTGCACCCGGGAGCCGCCCAGTTCCTCCTGGGTGACGTCCTCGCCGATAGCGGCCCGGACGAGGTGCGGGCCGGCGAGGGCCATCGAGCCGCGGCCCTTGACCATCGGCACGAAGTCGGCGAGGCCCGGTATGTAGGCGGTGCCGGCGGCGCAGGGGCCGAGCAGGGCGGCGACCAAGGGGATGACGCCGGACATGATGACCTCCTCTCTGAAGAGGTGGCCCGAGCCGGCGAACATCGCCCCGGCGGCCTCCTGCACGCGCGCGCCGGCCGAGTCCAGGAGCCATACGAACGGGATCCTCTTGGTCAGGGCCAGCTCGCGCAGACGCGTGACCTTGAACTCGCCGGTCATGCCCATCGAACCGGCCATGACCGTGAAGTCGTAAGCGCAGACCGCGGTCAGGCGGCCGTCGATCTTGCCGTAGCCGGTGATGACGCCGTCGGCGGGCGCATCGACGCCGTCCATCGCGCGCTGCGAGGAATGCGGGCGCCCGTGGATGCCAAGCTCGACCCAGGTGCCGTCGTCCACGAGCAACGCGATCCGCTCGCGCGCGGTCAGGGCGCCCTTCTCGTGCTGCTTGTCGATCTTGGCCTGGCCGCCCCCTAGCGCGATCTTCGCGCGGCGGGCTTCCAAGTCCTCGACGAGTGGGCGCAGGAGGCTGGATTGGGTTGAGGCGGCTGACACGGAGGCAATCCTAACCGCAGACGCGTCCCGTTCTCGGCCGCTCGTCGGAGATAGACGCAGGGGGCACAGACGAACGACCGAGGAGCACAGGACGATGAAGGTCCGAGACGTGATCAAGCGAATCGAAGCAGACGGCTGGCGATTGGACCGTCAACGCGGCAGCCATCGCATTTACCGCCACCCTGAGAAGCCCGGTACCGTCACCGTCGCCGGAGCGCGGGGGAAGGATGTCCAAGCGGGTACCCTGTACAACATCATGTGGCAAGCCGGAATGAGAGGACGGTAGCGATGAGCGAATACGTGGTCATCTACGAGCATGGGCCCGACAGCTGGGGCGCCTACTGTCCCGACCTGCCCGGCCTGGGCGTGGCTGGAGACACCCGTGAGGAGGTCGAACAACTGATCAAAGAGGGCGCCGAGCTGCACATCGCGAGCCTACGCGAGCACGGCGAAGCGGTGCCAACGCCAACGACTACGGTCGGCGTCGTCGGCGTCGCGGCGTAGCGACCTCGCTCAGCGCCCTTTCCAAGCAGGCTCGCGCTTCTCGAAGAAGGCTGTGACGCCCTCGACGATGTCCTCGGTGGAGACGGCGAGCGTCAGCTGGGCGCGCAGGTAGTCGAGGGCGTCCTCGAAGGGCATGTCGAGCTGGCGGCGCATGGCTTCCTTGCCGAGCCTCATGATGACCGGAGACTTGGAGGCGAGTTTGGCGGCCCAGTCGGCGACGAGGGCGTCCAGCTCGGAGTCGGGAACGACGCGGTTGACGATCCCCGCCGAAAGGGCCTCCTGCGCGGACCAGCGCTCGCCAAGGAGCAGCAGCTCGGAGGCGCGCTTGCGCGGGACGTTGCGATAGATCAAGGCCATGATCATGAACGGGAACGCGCCGATGTTGATCTCGGGCGTGCCGAACGAAGCCCGATCGGAGGCCAGGATCAGATCGCAGGCCAGAGCGATCCCGAAGGCGCCCGCGAGCACATGGCCGCGTACGGCGCAGATCGTGGGGATCGTCAGGGAGCTGGTCAGCTTGAACAGCTCGACGAAGCGCTCGCTGGCGAAGTGCTTGTGTATGAGTGGCGTCTCGCCGGCGAACCCGCCGAGGTTGGCCCCCGAGGAGAAGGTGCGCTCGTGCGAGGAGCACAGGACCGCGCAGCGCGCGTCCGGATCGTCCTCGGCGCGCCTGAACGCCGCGATCAGGCCATCCAGAAGCTCCGGCGAGAGGGCGTTGCGGGTGGCCGGCTCGTTCAGCGTGATCGTGGCCACGCCGTCGGCGAGGTCGTAGAGGACGGGCGCCGAGCCCTCAGATTGGCTGGCCGCGAAGGAGCCGGGGTCGCTCACGCCGGGCATCCTACCCGCCGTGACGCTCGATTGGCCGCTCAGCCAAAGCACCATGCGGCCCTGTAGCCTTCATGCACCGAGGAGAACCGCACCGGAGCCCGGACCCGACCGCCGAGCAGACCGGACGAGAAGACCACCGACGACGAACCGACCGTAGGAGCGAGGAGACCCCGACATGGCCGCAACCGCCGAGAGCGTGCTGAAGCCCGACCATCAGGCACAGCGCAAACACTTCATCTTCACCGACGAGCACGAACAGCTGCGGGAGTCGATCAGGAACTTCGCGACCAAAGAGCTGGCGCCGCACGCCGACGAGTGGGAGGAGACCACCTTCCCTGACTCGGTCTTCACGCGCATGGGAGAACTCGGCTTCCTCGGGTTGGACAAGCCCGAGGAGTACGGGGGGCAGGGCGGCGACTACTACAGCGCGCTCGTGCTCGCCGAGGAGATCGGGCACGGCAACTGCGGGGGCCTGGCGATGGGGATCGCGGTGCAGACCGACATGGCGATGCCCCCGATCCTCGCGTTCGGCACCGAGGAGCAGAAGCGCGAGTGGGCCGCGCCCGCGATCGCCGGGACGAAGATCCTCTGCCTCGGGATCACCGAGCCCGACGCGGGCTCCGACGTGGCCGGGATCAAGACCAGGGCCGTCAAGGACGGCGACGAATACGTGATCAACGGCTCCAAGACCTACATCACCAACGGCCACCGCGCCGACGTGATCGTGCTCGTCACGAAGACCGACGCCGACGCCGGCTACGACGGCTTCACGCTGTTCCTGGTGCCGATGGACCTCCCCGGGGTGATTCGCGAGCAGAAGCTCAAAAAGATGGGGATGCACGCATCAGACACCGCGCTCTTGGCCTTCCAGGACGTGCGCGTGCCCGAGAGCGCCGTGCTCGGCCAGGTGGGACGGGGCTTCTACCACATCATGTGGGAGCTTCAAGGCGAGCGCCTGATCGGCGCCGCGGGCTCCGTCGCGGGCGCGCAGCGCGTGTTCGACCGCACCCTCGTATACGCCAAAGAGCGCCACGCGTTCGGGCGCCCGATCGGCAACTTCCAGGTGATCAGGCACAAGTTCGCGGAGATGGCCACCAAGCTCGAGACCGCCCGCCAGATGGTCTACATGACCGCGTGGCGCCAGCAGAACGGCGACTACCCTGTGCGCGAGATCTCGATGGCCAAGCTCTACGCGTCCCGCATCGCCTGCGAGGTCGCCGACGAGTGTCTCCAGATCCACGGCGGCGCGGGCTACATGAGGGAGTACGGGATCGAGCGCGCGTGGCGCGATCTGCGTCTGAACAGGATCGGCGCGGGCACGGATGAGATCATGCTCGAGGTGATCGGCCGGTCATACGGGCTGTGAGCGTGCCCGGGGCCGGAGTCCAGCCACCGTTCACCGACGAGCACGAGCAGCTCAGAGACTCGATCAGGGGCTTCCTGGACCGCGAGCTGGCTCCGTTCGCGCGGGAGTGGGAGCAGGAGGAATGGTTTCCGAACGAGGTCTTCGGCACGCTGGCCGAGCAGGGACTGCTCGGCCTGAAGTACCCGACCGAGCTGGGCGGCCAGGGCGGGGACTACCTGCACGAGGCGGTCCTATGCGAGGAGCTGGCGAGGATCGGCTCGGGCGGAACCGCCGCGGGGATCGGCGCGCACGTGAACATCGCTACGCCCCCGATCTGGAAGTTCGGCACGCCCGAGCAGCAGGCGCGCTACCTGGAGCCGGCGATTGCGGGCGAGAAGATCGGCGCGCTCGGGATAACCGAGCCCGGCGCCGGCTCGGACGTGGCCGCGATCACAACCAGAGCCGAGCGCGTCGACGGCGGCTGGATAGTCAACGGCGAGAAGACCTACATCACGAACGGGGTGAGAGCCGACTTCATCGTCACGGCCGTCAAGACGACCAAGGAAGGCGGGCACCATGGCATCTCGTTCCTGATCGTCGATCGCGTCGAGGGCGTCGAGTCCTCGAAGCTCAAGAAGCTGGGCTGGGCCGCATCGGACACGGCCACGATCGCGCTGGCGGATGTGTTCGTCCCCGAGGAGAACCTGCTGGGCGGGCTGAACGAGGGGTTCAAGCTGATCATGGCCAACTTCCAATGGGAGCGCCTGGCGATGGCGTTGGGCGCGGTCGGCGCGATGAGGCTCGCCTTGGAGCGGACCACCGAATTCGCGCGCGAGCGAACGACCTTCGGTAGGCCGCTGGCTGAGCACCAGACGATCAGACACAAGCTTGCCGACCTGGCCGCGAAGGCATACCAGGCGAGATGCGTGACCTACGACGCGCTGCGCCGCTTCGTGGCGGGCGAGGAGCCGCTGCGCGAGGTGACGATGGCCAAGCTGCTGACGCAGCGCGCGAGTTACGAGCTGATGGACGAGTGCCTACAGATCCACGGCGGCGCCGGCTATATGACGGAGCTGTGGGTGGAGCGCGCCGCCAGGGACGCGCGCTTGGGCCCGATCGGCGGCGGCAGCGACGAGGTCATGCGAGAGATCCTCGGGAGGATGCTCTAGGCCGACCAGACGCTTGTCGAAGCCGGTTGGGGGCCGATCGGAACAACCAAATGGCCCGAGAAAGCGGCAAGAATCCGTCCAAAAGCAGGGACATGACTAACGAGGGGCCGGCCTGCGGCCGATTCCGGTCGCGTGAGGTCAATCGTTACAGCGACCGTTGCCCTGCTGCTGGCCCTCGGCCTCCCCGCCGCCAGCGCAAGCGCCGCCGCGCACGGACACGCGCACGCGCACGGGCACGCGCGTACTCACACCGCGCACGTACACCGACACGGTTCGCACAGACACGCACGCGGACACCATCGCGGCTCGCACACCGCCAAACCCCACCGCGAACGCCGCGAACACCGCGAACACAGCGCAAAGACCCAGCGCAGCACGACCCGAAGCACGACCCGAAGCACGACCGGCAGCGCCCCCGCGCCAGCCCTCCCGCCAGGGCCCGGCGCCACGAGCGGCTGCGCTAACACGACAGTGACACCCGAAGCGGGCAATCTCGAAGTCGTGCGCGAAGCGACGTTGTGCCTGATCAACCGCGAACGAGCCGCGAACGGCGAGCAACCGCTGCGAGTCGACGGCAAGCTCGTTCAGGCCGCGCAGGGCCACAGCGAAAACATGGTCGCCCAGGGGTACTTCTCCCATGAAAGCCCCTCCGGCAGCACCCCGCTCGACAGGATCCGAGCCGCGGGCTACATCCCGGGCTCGCAAACGGGCTACGAAGTCGGCGAGAACATCGCGTGGGGAACACTGTCGCTGGCCAGCCCGAAGGCGATCGTCGAAGCGTGGATGGCCTCGCCCGAGCACCGCGAAAACATCCTCGACCCGCGCTACGCCGACACGGGCCTCGGCATCGTGCCCGAGGTCCCGGGCGACCTCGGCGAAGGACAGGCCGGCGCGGTATACACGCAGGACTTCGGCGTGCTCATCTCCATCTGAACGACCGGTCCGGCCTCGCCGGTCAGCCCGGCACCGATAATCTCCCAGCTCCTTTTAGCGACAGAACAACAAGGAGAGACGAACTATGGGAGTACTCGACGGCAGGTCCGCGATCGTGACGGGCTCGGCGCGGGGCATCGGACGCGCGACGGCCGAACTGCTCGCCGAGCAGGGCGCCCAGGTCTTGATCAACGATCTCGACGGCGACGTCGCCGAGCAGGCGGCCGTTGAGATCAAGGGCGAAACGACGGTCTACGCGGGCGATCTGACCAAGCCCGGCGCGGCCGACGAGCTGGTGCGAACGGCGATCGACGCGTTCGGCAAGATCGACATCATCGTCAACAACGCCGGCTACACGATCGACCAGCCGGTCCACAAGATGTCCGACGAGCATTTTCAGGCGATGCTCGACATCCACACGATCGTCCCCTTCCGCGTCATCCGCGCCGCCGCCCCGCACCTGCGCGAGCCCGCCAAGAAGGAGCGCGAGGAAGGCAAGGAGGTGTTCCGGAAGATCGTCAACGTCTCCTCGACCTCAGGCACGTTCGGCAACGCCGGCCAGGCCAATTACTCCTCGGGCAAGGCCGGCGTCGTGGGGCTGACGAAAACGGTCGCCAAGGAGTGGGGCCAATTCAAAGTCAACGTCAACGCGGTCGCGTTCGGCTTCATCGACACACGGCTGACCCAGGCCAAGGTCGACGAGAACACGATGGAGGTCGGCGGCGAGAAGATCCAGCTCGGCATCCCTGAGCAGATGAGGCAGATGGCCTCGATGCTGATCCCGCTCGGCCGGCCCGCCACGCCCGAAGAGGCGGCCGGCGGAGTCTTCTTCCTGTGCTCACCGTGGTCCAACTACGTGCACGGCCAGACCCTGCACATCACGGGCGGCCTGTTCGGGGGAATGACGGGCTAGAGCTGGGTCACGCTTCAGCCGCTATTGGGCCGTCGACCAAGCGGAGCAAGGTATAGAGGCCCACCCACCCCGCGTGGCGACCGGGGGCGCTGGCCGATCTCGGATGATCGGTCCGCGCCGCGTCGACGGCCCGCTCAGGACCCGCGCATGTCGAGCTGGCAGCCGGAGAAGTAAGCCCCGGCCGGCGAGGCGAGGTAGGCCGCTAGTGCGGCCGCCTCGCCCGGGGCCGTGGAGTCTCCGGGGGCGATCGTCACGACCGTGATGCCGTGACGCGCCCACTCGATCGACAGCGTCCGGGCCAGGTTCTCGAGGCCGGCCCGGGCCGCATCGGCCTCAGGTCCCGCGCCCGGCCTGGGCGCCAGGTAGACGATCCGTCCGCCTACGGGCTGTTTGTCGGTTGCGGCCAGGAACGCCCGGTTGACGACCGCTTGCGTGGCCTGCCAGGCGCCGTCCAGACACCCGTCCAGTCCGGCCGCCGCGAACAGGGCGTGACCGTCGACGACCAGTGCGTTGGTCTCGGCCGCGGGGGCCGGCACGTCCGAGTCGGCATGCGCCTCCTGGTCGACGGACGCGACGGGGCCGGCAGACTCATTTCGGCCGCCAGGCGCATGCCTGCCGCCAGGCGCATCTGGACCGGCGGGCGCATCGGTCAAAGCGATATCGCCGCCGCTCGCCCGGTGTACCCGCACGCCGGCGCCGAGCCCCGAGCACGTCTCGAACACCGCCTGACCATCCGACTCAAAGGCGCCCTTGTCGTCCTCCAAGGAGCCGGTAACGACGAAGATCGACACGCCGCGCAGGAGATCCCGGCGCAGGAGATCCCGGCGCGGCTTCTCGCCGGCTGGCCCTGGCATGGCCGGCGGGCCCGGCTCAGGCAACCGCGGGCGGGGGCCCGGGCGGGGTGGCTGTCGGGGGCGTCGTCTCGCCGGGGATCTCAGCCCGGGCCGAGCCGCCCAGTTCGTAATAGAGCACGGCAGTCGCCAGCGCCGAGATCGGGGCGGCCAGGATCGAGACGATGACGCGCACGATCAGCCCGATTGCGGTCCCGCCGGAGTCGGCGACGGCCTCGATGATGCCGCTGACGACGATGACCAAGATCACCATCAGGAGGATCACGGCGAATACGTTCCAGCCGTTGCCGCGCACAAGCTCCCTACTGCGTCCGAGCGCACGCAGGCCACCCGGTCGCTCCAGAACCACGACCGGGGCCGCGACCGACCAGATCGTCAAGAGGATCAGGCCGGGGACGACGATCAGGATGAAGCCGATCGCGATGCCGATGCCGGCGACGATGCCGACGAGGATCAGCTGACCGAGAACCGGCACGACCGCCTGCAGGAGCTGGCCGGCGGTGGCGTCACGGCGACCGTCCTGGACGTCGGCGACCAGCTCGACGACCATACCCGTGAACAACGTGCTCGCGACCACGCTGATCACGACCGCCAATATCGCCAGGATCGGCGCGGCGGCGATCAGAAGCGCGGTGAGCAGGCCGCTGATCACGAACACGACGCAGGCCGCCGGGATCAGGATCGAGACCTGATCGCCGTAGATCTGGAACGTGCGGCGAATGACCCCGCCGACGTCTACGCGATTTTCCACGTTGCGCTCCTTCCTGGCCAGGATGAATGGACCCGGCGCCTAACGATACGCGTCGCCCCCGATGCTTCCGGCGACGATGTCCAGACCGCCGAGCCCAGGCCGTCGCAGCCCGCGCGACGGGACCTCACGCCACGACGGCGCCGCCCGCCCCGCGCTCGGCGCGACGCAGTTCGCGCGCGCGGCGCAGCGCGCCGCGACGGCCGTGCTGTTCGAGCCCGATATAAAGGGCCCTGATCTCCTCGAGGATCGCGTCGGCGACAGCCTGCTGCTGAGCCCGCGTCGGGTGCTCGACACGCTCCCAGCGGATCGGATCGCCGTACTGGACCGTGATCTTTGGGAAGCGGAGGCGCTTCCAGTTGCGGATCCTGGAGGAGCCGTGGATCGCGATCGGCACGATCGGCGCTCCCGTCTCCAGCGCAAGGCGCCCGATGCCTGGCTTGGCCTGGTCGGCCATCTTGCCCGAGCGCGAGCGCCCACCCTCGCAGTACATCGTGATCGCCCCACCACGTTGCAGAATCGTCTCAGCCGTGATGAAGGTCTCCTCGTCACGTGCCCCGCGGCGCACGGGAAAGACACCGCCGGGACTGTAGATGTAGCGCATCGGAAAGGAGAACAGCTGCGACTTGGCCATGAACCTGACCTTGCGCCTGATGTAGCAGCCCATCAGGAAGTGGTCCATGAACGAGAAGTGGTTGGGCGCAAGGATGACCGGTCCCCGGCCGGGGACCTTCTCGGAGGAGATCGAGCGCACACGCAGCAGCGTGTACGCGTACAGCGAGGTGATCAGGCGAGTCGCCTCGTAGACCCAGTTCGGTTCGTGGGTGCGAGCGCGCTCATGAAAGCGATCGAAATACTCCTTCGGCCGCGGGTCGGCATAGACCTGCTCGCGCATCGGTGCCAAATCGCTCATCTAGGCGGACTACGCATGAGCGGGTCAGAGGTTACGCGCCAGCATCGCCCGACCCGTCAGGAGTCCGGCGCGGCGGCCGGCAGGGCCTTCCTCGCAACGGCGTCGACCGGCTCTCGACGGGCAGTCCTAGCCCGCCCCAGCGCCTCGGCCCAGCCGGCCAGGAGCGTCGCTCTTTCGTCTTCGCCCATCCGCGGCTCATAGCAGGCGCGCTCCCGAGGAAGCGAGACCAAGTCGGAGATCATGTACAGCCCGGCGCCGACTCCAGCGAGGTAGGCGGCGCCGAGCGCGGTGGTCTCGGCGATCTCGTGCACGACGACCGGGATGCCGAGGATGTCGGCTTGGAACTGCATCAGCCAGGCGTTGGCGGTAGCCCCGCCGTCGACACGCAGCTCGGCGAAGGGCTGACCGCTGGCGGCCTCCATCGCGCGCACTGCGTCGTCGGTCTGGTAGGCGATCGCCTCGAGCGCCGCCCGGGCGATGTGCGCCCGCGTGGAACCACGCGTCAGACCGGTGATCGTGCCGCGCGCGTCGGGGTCCCAGTAGGGCGATCCGAGACCGGTCAGAGCGGGCACGAAGTAGACGCCGTCGTTGCCATTCAGCGACGCTGCCAAAGTTTCGGTCTCGCCGGCGTCCTCGATGATGCCGAGGCCGTCGCGCAGCCACTGCACAGCCGCGCCGGTGACGAAGATCGAGGCCTCCAAGGCGTAGGTCGTGGCGAGGGCGGGCGGGGATCCGATCCTCCAGGCGACGGTCGCCAGGAGCCCCGGCGGCGGACGCTCGGGCGGGCGGGAGCCGGCGTTGAGCAGCACGAAGGAGCCGGTGCCGTAGGTGTTCTTGCCAAGACCGGGCTCGACACAGGCCTGGCCGAACAGCGCCGCCTGCTGATCGCCGGCGATCCCGGCGAGCGGCACGGAGTGGCCGTGCAGCGCCTCGGCCTTGGTGTCGGCGATGACGCCGGCGCTGGGCCCCACGCGCGGCAGCGAGCGCTCGGGGATCTCGAACAGCTCGAGCAGCCCCGGATCCCAGCAGCCGGCCTCGATGTCGAAGAGCATCGTGCGCGCGGCATTGGAGGCGTCGGTGACGTGCTCGCCGGTCAGCTTGTAGGTCAGCCAGGCGTCTACCGTCCCGAACACGGCGGTGCCCGCGCGGGCGCGCTCGCGCAGGCCGGGCACGTTGCGCAGCAACCACTCGATCTTGGTGGCCGAAAAGTAAGGGTCGAGAACGAGGCCGGTGCGCGCGCGCACGAGCGGCTCGTGGCCGGCCGCGCGCAGCTCTGCGCAGCGATCGGCGGTACGACGGTCCTGCCAGACGATCGCGCGATGAAGGGGCTCGCCGGTCGAGGGGTCCCATACACAGACCGTCTCACGCTGGCCGGTGATCCCGACCGCCCGCAGGTCGCCAAGGCGCACGCCGGCGTCCGCGAGCGCTTCGCCCGCCGTGATGTAGGTGGACTGCCAAAGCTCGCCGGCGTCGTGCTCGACCCAGCCGGGCTCAGGGAAGTGCTGGGCCAGCTCGCGGTAGGCACGGGCGACCGGCTCCAAACGCTCGTCGAAGACGACGCAGGTGGTGCCGGTCGTGCCCTGGTCGATCGCGAGGATCATCGTCACGACGAGCCTACCGGCGCGCGATCTCGCGGCCGGTGCCGCGCGGCGAGCGTCCGCGCACGAGCTGGCGGCACCGACTTCTAACGGCGCACGACATAGACCCGCACGAAGCTTGCGAACTGCCGGGCTCGGTGAAGGAAGCCAGCGAGTTGGCGACCGGTGGGCCTGTGACTCAGGGGAAGCTCGATCTCGATCACCTCATGACCCGCTCTGACGGCATCGATCGTCATGCCGATCTCCATCCCATAGCCGCTCGCAAACGGGACCAGGCCCTCCAGCACGCCCATGCGCAGCGCTCGCTGGCCGGACAGGGGCGCTCTGAGGGAGAGCCCGCAGCGTCTTCGAACGGCCCAGCGGGCGAACGCGAGCGCCAGGCCGAACCCCCCCCCTTCACGGGTCGAGAAAGCGGCGATCGCGAGGTCGGCCTCGCCCTTGCGGACCGCGTCCACCAGGGGTCCCAGCTCGCGGGCCGATTCGCCGAGGTCGCCGTCGCAGAGCACCAGCACAGGTTCGGCTCCGGACTGGTCGACGGGTGCAGAAGGGTCTTCAAAATCGGCCGATTCGTGCGCGTGTGTGTGCGTGTGCGCGCGCGCACACGCACGCGCAACACCCACTTTTCGAGAACCCGATCCAGCGACAGCCGCTTCGACGCCGAACGTCATCGCCTGGCCCTTGCCACTGCCCTTGGCGCCGCCCCGTCGCCGACCAGTTCGGCCCGCGACGCCGACCACGCGGGCACCCGCCGCCTCGGCGATGGCGGCGGTGGCATCGGTCGAGCCATCGTCGGCGACCCAGACGCCTGCGCCCGGGAAGGCATCGGCCAGCCCGGCGAGGGTCGCGGCGATGCGGTCAGCCTCGTCGCGGGCGACCACGACCACGAAGACCCCGGACCGCCTGTATTGTGCGGCACCGTTATCTGGCAAGTCCATAGCTGGAGGTCGAGCGAGTGGTCGAGGTCGAGGCCCACATAACGGGCACGGTATGGAAAATCGAGTGCACGGTAGGAGACGAGATCGAGGAGGGCGACACGGTCGCGATCCTGGAGTCGATGAAGATGGAGATGCCGGTCGAAGCCGAAGACTCCGGCACCGTGACCGAGATCCGCTGTGAGGAGGGCCAGGCGGTCAACGAGGGCGACACCTTGGTCGTTCTGGAGTAGCGCGGGACTCCATGAGCGAAACCCGCGAGCTGGCTGGCGGCAAGCTGCTCGTCGACGAGCCCGCGAGCGGCATTCTGCGGCTGACGATCTCGAACCCCGAGAAGCGCAACGCCTTGGATCATCCGATCCTCGACGCGATCGCGGCCACGTTGCGCGAGCACGCCGACGCTCGGGGCCGCGCCCTCTGCGTGATCGTTACCGGAGCCCACGGGATGTTCTCGGCCGGTTACGACATCGGCGAAATCCCGGAAGGCGAGTTCGAGGAGCGGGCCGAGCGTCTGGTTGCGCACCCGTTCACCGAAGCGATCGACGCGCTCGAGGCCTTCCCGTGGCCGACCTTGGCCGCCCTGCCGGGCCACACGATCGGCGGCGGCCTGGAGCTGGCCTTGGCGTGCGACATGAGGGTCGCCAAGACCGGGATCAGGCTGGGCATGCCCCCGGCCAAGCTCGGCCTGGTCTACTCGCATACGGGGCTGCGGCGGTTCATCGACGCGATTGGCGCGGCGCGCACGCGCGAGCTGTTCCTGCTCGGCGAGCACATCGACGCTCAGACGGCGCTCGACTGGGGCCTTGTCAACCGCGTCGCCGAGGAGGCAGAGCTCGAGAGCGAGTCGCTGCGGCTGGCGGGCACCTTGGCGGGCAATGCGCCGCTATCGCAGCTCGGCAACAAGCGCGTGATCGCGGCGCTGTTGAAGGCCGAGAGCGAGCTGGACCCGGACATCGAAGAGGAGCTGATCGAGCTGCGGCGGGCCTCGTTCGCCTCCAAGGACATGCGCGAGGGCATGAAGGCCTTCGCCGAAAAGCGCCCGCCGCGGTGGCGAAACGAATAGTGTCCGCCGCTGACCCTAACGTGAGCACATGCCGCCGCTGATAACCAAGGAAGAGGCGCTGGAACTCGGAGAGATCGAGGACCACGCCGCGATCGAAGCGCTCGTCGAGCGCGCCTGGGCGGCGCGGGTGGAGCGGTTCGAGGACTCGACCGACCTGTGCTCCTTGGTCAACGCCAAGTCGGGTGGCTGCGCCGAGGACTGCGGCTTCTGCGCGCAGTCGCGCTTCGCGGAGGCCGAGACGCCGATGCACGCGATGATGAGCCCCGAGCAGATCCTCGAACACGCCAAGGCGGCAGAGGCGGCGGGGGCGCACCGCTTCTGCATGGTGACTCAAGGCCAGGGACTGTCCAAGCGCGACTTCGAACAGATCTTGGAGGGCGCGCGGATGGTCGCCGAGCAGACCAACCTCAAGCGCTGCGCCTCGATCGGGCACATGTCGCCGGCGCGGGCCAAGGCCTTGAAGGAAGCCGGCATCCAGCGGGTCCACCACAACGTCGAGACCGCCGAGAGCTACTACGACGAGGTCTCCACGACCGTGCGCTACGAGGGTCGCATCAGGACGATCGACGCGGTCCGCGAGGCCGGCCTCGAGACCTGCGTCGGCGGCATCCTGAACCTGGGCGAGACCAGAGAGCAGCGCGTCGAGATGGCCTTCGAGCTGGCGTCGATCGACCCGACCAGCGTGCCGATCAACCTCTTGAACCCGAGGCCCGGCACCAAGTTCGGCGACCGCGAGCCGATCGATCCCTGGGAGGCGGTCAAGTGGATCGCGATCTTCAGGCTGATCCTGCCCGAAGCCCTGTTCAGGCTGTGCGGCGGGCGTGTCGAGAACCTCGGCGAGCTGCAGCCCCTGGCCGTGAAGGCCGGGCTCAACGGCGTGATGATGGGCAACTTCCTGACGACGCTCGGCTCCGAGCCCGAGCAGGACAGGAGCATGTTCGAAGAGCTCGGGCTGAACGTCAAGCGCCAACCCGACAACGGCGCCAACCCGAGACCCGACAACAGGTCGGGCTGGCTGTCAGGCGAGACGCCCGACGTCGTGGGAGAGCTGCTGAGCGACATGCCGACCAGGGGCCTGGAGGTGCACCTGTGGGACCCGTCGACACAGCTGAAGTTCAAGCCCAAGCGCTCGGTTCCACCACGACCGGACGGTGCAGCCAACAAGGTGCCTGTCGGCCGATGAACGAGATCGAGCAGCGCTTGGCCGAGGCCGAGCGGCTGGGGCTGACCAGGCGCCTGCGTACCGTCAGTGGCCCGCAGGGCGCCCACGTGGAGCTCGACGGCCAGCCGGTCGTACTGCTGTGCTCGAACAACTATCTCGGCCTGGCCGACCACCCGCGCGTGCGCGAGGCGGCCGCCGACGCGGCGATGCGCTGGGGCGTCGGCGCCGGCGCATCGCGCCTGGTGTCGGGCACGATGACGATCCATCGCCGCTTGGAGCAGCGCCTGGCGGCCTTCGAGCGCAGCGAGGCGTGCGTGCTGTTCGGCTCGGGCTATCTGGCCAACGCCGGCGCGATCGGAGCGCTTGCGGGCCGCGGCGACACCGTCTTCTCGGACGAGCTGAACCACGCCTCGATCATCGACGGCTGCAGATGCTCGCGCGCGGAGGTGGTCGTCTACAGGCACCGCGACGTCGACCATCTCGACTGGTTGATGCGCAGACACGGCGGCAGCGGGCGCTGGACGATCGTGACCGACTCGGTGTTTTCGATGGACGGCGACATAGCTCCACTGCCGGAGATCGTCGAGCTCGCCCAGAGGTACGGGGCCAGCACGATCGTCGACGAGGCCCATGCCACGGGTGCGCGCGGGCCGGGCGGGCGCGGCGCGGTCGCCGAGGCCGGCCTGGAGGGCGAGATCGACGTGGTCGTCGGCACGCTGGGCAAGGCGCTTGGCTCCTATGGCGCGTACGTGTGCGCCAAGTCCGAGACGATCGAGTACCTGGTCAACACGGCCAGGCCCTTGATCTTCTCGACCGCCCCCTCTCCCCCGGCGGTCGCAGGCGCGTTGGCGGCATTGGAACTGCTCGAAGAGAAACCGCACCGTGTGCAGAGACTGCGCTCCAACGCCAGGGTCCTGAGGCGGGCCCTGGCAGCAGAGGGCCTGCAGGCAGAGGACGGTGAGATGCAGATCGTCCCGGTGATCGTCGGCGAGGCGACCGCCGCCAACGACCTCTGCGAGGCGGTCTTGGGGCGCGGAGTGTTCGCTCAGGCGATCCGCCCGCCGACCGTGGCGCCGGGGACCTCGCGGCTGCGACTCGCCGCGATGGCGACACACACCGCCCAGGAGCTGCGCGACGCCGCTCGAGCGATCGGCGAGGCCGCCCGCGAGCTGGGCTTGGCGACGCCGGCCGAGGAGCGTGCGCAGGGCGCGGCGGGGTCGGAGGCGGCGAGCGATCCACCCGACGCCACCGGCGCGACCGAGCCCGACCTGCCGGCACGCCGCCCGGGTCTGCGCCACGCCGCCTAGCCGGTTGGCGCCCTCCGCGACCGATCACGCCCTCCGTGGCCTGTTCGTCACCGGGACGGGCACGGGCGTCGGCAAGACCGTCCTGAGCGCGTCACTGATCGCCGCGATGGCCGCCGCAGGCGAGCCGGTGCGAGCCCACAAGCCGGTCGTCACGGGCCTCGACGACAATCTGGGCCCGCCCGCCCCGGGCGCCTGGCCGCCTGACCACGAGCTGCTGGCGCAGGTCGCGGGAATGACCCCCGAGGAGGTCGCGCCGCTTCGCTACGGCCCGCCGGTCTCGCCCCATCTGGCGGCCCGGCTCGCGGGCGAAGCCATCGACTTCGACGGGCTGCTCGCGCGCGCGCGGGCGGCCGGCGAGACCGGCGACGTGGTGGTGATCGAGGGCGTCGGGGGTCTGCTGGTGCCTTTGACGGAGGACTTCAACGTGCGCGACCTGGCTGTCGCGCTCGGCCTGCCCGTTCTGATCGCCGCCGAGCCCGGGCTCGGCACGATCAATCACACGCTGCTCACGATCGGGGCGGCCCGCGCCGCCGGGCTGGACGTCCGGGCGGTTGTGCTGACGCCCTGGCCTGAGACGCCTGAAGAGCTGGAGCGTTGCAATCGCGACACGATCTCACGGCTCGGCGATGTCGAGGTCGCGTGCCTGAGTCGCATAGCAGAGCCAGATCTAGCCGCTCTGGCGCGGGCCGGCGAAGCGCTTGCCTGGCAGCGGTGGATGCCCGGCTGAGAGTTTTATCGCACCCGACGCTTAGCATCGGCTGATGGCTAGTCGAATGGCGTTGCGAAGGTGCCTCCGGCCGGCGGGTTCCGGGGTCGTACCCCCCGGAGAAAGGAGGCGCTGTGGAAGCAGTTCCTGTACTAGCCATCACCCTTTTGGTCGCTCTGCTGATTATCGATCGGCTCACGCGATAGAGGGTGCCCTGGCGGTCGCAGCCAAGACGGCCCCGGCGGCCGTCAGGGACATTAACCGGAAGGGGCCCGGTATTACCCGGACCCCTCGGAGGCGCTGATTAACGAAGCAGTCAACGCACTAGCCGTCCAGCAGTGTAGACACTCACCCGGAGGGTTGCAACGACAACGATCATCCTTCGGCAGCGGCCACCATCGCCCCCGCCACCCGCGCCAGATCCTCCTCACCGATGACGTAAGGCGGCATTGCGTAGATCAGATCGCGGAACGGCCGCAGCCAGACACCGTGCTCGACGGCGATGGCGGTCGCGGCGGGAACGTCTACCTGATCGGTGAGCTGGATCACCCCGATCGCGCCAAGCACGCGCACGTCGCGGACGCCCGGCAACTCGCGGGCGGGCTCCAAGCCGGCGCGCAGGCCCGACTCGATCGCGGCGACCCGCCCGCGCCAGCCTGCCTGAGCCTCTGACGCCTCGATGCCGCCCATACCGCCCATACCGCCCACGCGAGCCGGAACGCCCAAGCCGCCTGCGCCCGCGCCGCCGGCCCCGGGGCCATCGCCGACCAGCAGACCGAGCGAGGCGACGGCGACCGCGCAGGCGAGCGGGTTGGCCATGAACGTGGGTCCGTGCATCAGGCCGCCGCCTTCGCCGACGGAGACCGCATCGGCCACGGCGGGGGTGCAGAGCGTGGCGGCGAGCGTCATGTAGCCGCCGGTGAGCGCCTTGCCGACGCACATCACGTCCGGGACGACGCCGGCGTGCGAGCAGGCGAACAGCTCGCCGGTGCGTCCGAAGCCAGTGGCGATCTCATCCAAGACAAGCAGCAGCCCATGCTCGTCGCACAGCTCTCGCAGCAGCGTCAGGCACTCGGGAGAGTAGATCCACATGCCACCGGCGCCCTGAACGACGGGCTCGACGACGATCGCCGCGAGCTCGTCTGCGTGCGCGGCGACCAAGTCGCTCACATGCGCAGCCCAGCGCTCGTCAAGCCCGGCCTCGAAGCCGCCAGGCGGACGCTCGGCGAAGACGTGCTCGGCGAGCACGCCCTTAAACAGGTGGTGCATGCCGCCGACCGGGTCGCAGAGGGCCATCGCGCCGAACGTGTCCCCGTGATAGCCGCCGCGCACGGTCAAGAGCCGCGAACGCTCGGCACGGCCACAGGCCCGCTGATACTGGAGCGCCAGCTTGATCGCGACCTCGACTGAGACCGACCCGGAGTCGGCGAGGAACACCCGCTCCAGACCGGGCGGCGCCAGATCGATCAGGCGCTCGACCAAGGCAATGGCCGGCTCATGGGTGAGACCGCCGAACATGACGTGGGCCATGCGGTCGAGCTGCGCGCGCGCGGCTTCGTCGAGGACGGGATGGCGATAGCCGTGGATCGCGCACCACCACGAGGCCATCCCGTCGACCAGCTCGCGCCCGTCGGCCAAACGCAGGCGCACGCCCTCCGCGGAGACGACCGGCAGCGCGGCTGGAGGCCTAGCGGGCAGGCCGCCGTATGGGTGCCAGACACGCTCCCTGTCGAGCGCCAGCAGATTGTCCCAGTCGGCGCGCTCGCCAGTCACGAGCGTGTTCGATTGCGAGAGCGTCCCAGGGTGCCGATGAGCAAGCCAGACAAGGCTTTGAAAGCCCACCCACCCCGCGAAGTGCGCTTCAGCACATGAGCGACCGAGGACGCAGTATGGCGCCGGTCAGTGGTGCCCTGGGTCAATCCTCGTAGACGACGAAGTCTCGCTTGCGGGCTCCGCAGACCGGACAGAACCAGGTGTCGGGGATGTCCTCGAAGGAGGTGCCGGCCGGGATGCCGCCGTCGGGGTCGCCTTCGTCGGGATCGTAGATGTAGCCGCAGGACTCGCAGATCCAGCGCTGCAGGGTGGTTGTCGCGTTCATGCCAGAAACATTACCTGCCGTCAGCCTCTCCGGCCAGGTAGGGTCAACGAGATGACGACGGCCAGCACCGACGACGACGCGGAGACAGCCCGCGGACGCTCGCCCGCTCCCGACCGGCCAGCACACGAACACGGGGCGTCCGGCGGGTCGCGGTCCGAACGTCCAGCGCCCGGCGAGACGCTGAACCTGGGCGCCACCACCACCCCACGCCAGGCCGCGACTCTGATCCTGCTGCGTGACGGCGACGACCAGCTGGAGGTGCTGCTCGTCAAGCGCAACCCAAAGGCGCGGTTCATGGGCGGCGTCTGGGTGTTTCCGGGCGGCGCGGTCGACGCCGCCGATACCGACGCCGGCGACGGCGACGGCGACGGCGAACTGGCCGCGCACCGAATCGCGGCCGTCCGCGAGCTGCGCGAGGAGGCGGGCATCGAGGTCGAAGACCCCGCCGGACTGGTCGCGTTCTCGCGCTGGATCACGCCAGCGGAGGTGAAGATCAGGTACGACACCCTCTTCTTTCTGGCGCTCCTTCCGGACGGCCAGGAGCCGCGGATCGATGGAGAGGAGTGCGTCGACTGGGGCTGGTTCTCGCCAGGCTCGGCGCTCCAAGCGCACGCCAGTGGCGAGATCGTGCTCGTGTTCCCGACGATCGCCCACCTGAACATGCTGACGCCGTTCGCGGGCACCGACGCCGTGCTCGCGCACGCGCGGGATCTCACGATCGAGCCGGTCCTGCCGAAGGTGGTCGTCGAGGGAGACTCGGCGCGGGTGCTGCTGCCGGGCGACCCCGGCTACTGACCCTGCTGCGCTGCGACGATGTGAGTGACGGCGTTGATCAACGCCAGATGGGTGAAGGCCTGAGGGTAGTTGCCGAGGTGGCGGCCGCTTGAGGCCTCGAGCTCCTCGCCGTACAGACCCAGCGGCGAGGCGTATCCGAGCAGACGCTCGCATAGACGCTCAGCCTCGCGGTGCTCGCCGATCTCCGACAGCGCCGAGACCAGCCAGAAGGAGCAGATCAGGAAGGTGCCCTCCTCGCCGCTCTGGCCGTCGTCGGTCTCGTCGGTGCGGTAGCGCAGGACGAGGCCGTTCTCGGTCAGCTCTTCGCGGATCGCGCTGACGGTCGCGCATACGCGTTCGTCGTCGGGAGGCAGGAAGCGCACCAGGCCGACCAGCAGGTTGGAGGCGTCGAGCGCATCGGCGTCGTAGTGCTGGCGGAACACTCCCCTGCTGTCCACGCCGCGGTCGAGGATCTCGGCCCTGATCTCATCGGCGAGGGCCTGCCAGCGACGCGCGTGCTCGTCCTCTCCCCGCCGTTCGGCAAGGCGCGCGCCACGGTCCATCGCGACCCAGCACATCAGCTTGGAGCTGACATAGTGCCTGGGCGCTCCCCTGGCCTCCCAGATGCCCTGGTCGGGTTCGCGCCACACGCGAGCGGCGCAGTGGACCTGGTCGATCAGGACCGGCCACAGCCGCTCGGGGATGTGGTCGCGCTGCTTGGAGTGCAGGTAGACGGAGTCGAGCACGGCGCCGTAGACGTCGTTCTGGCGCTGCTGGTAGGCGCCGTTGCCGATCCGCACCGGGCGCGCGCCCTCGTAACCCCTGAGATGGTCGAGCGTCGACTCGGACAGGTCCTTACGGCCGTCGATCCCGTACATGATCTGCAGCGAGCCGTCCTCGTTGCGCTCCAGATCGGCCACGTACTGGACGAAATCGTCGGCCTCCCAGTCCAGACCGAGCGCGTGCAGGCCCCACAACGTGAATGAGGCGTCGCGCATCCAGCAGTAGCGATAGTCCCAGTTGCGTTCTCCGCGCGGGGTCTCCGGCAGCGAGGTGGTCGGCGCCGCGACGAGACCGCCCGTGGGCATGAACGTCAAGCCCTTCAAGGCCAAAGCCGAGCGCTGCAGGTGCTGGCGCCAGGGATGGTCCGGGTAGACGCCGTCAGCCAGCCAGGTTCGCCAGAAGTGGCTCGTGCGGTCGAGCAGGTCCTTGGCTTCCTCGGCGGTGCGCGGGCCGCCGAGCGCTTCGGTCCAGGACAGCGCGCAGAAGCGGCGCTCGCCTTCGACCATCGTATGGCGCGCGTGCGCGCGATTGCCCTCGACGCCCATGCGCATGTCGCTGTAGAGCCTGAACGCCGGGATCGTCTCGCCGTTCCCCGGACCCCTGCCGCCATCTCTGGCTTCGCCTTCGTCGCGATCTGCGCCCGCGCCGCGATCCCCGTCCAGCGCGTAGCCGCCGTGCACACCGGTATCGACAGGGGTCCAGCGCGCCGGCGTGGCGCCGTAGTCGAGCATCGGCTCGCAGACGAGCTCGAGCTGGACCTGGCCCTGCACGCATTCGACCCAGCGCACCAGCAGGTGGTCCGCGTCGAAGTCCGTCGGAGCGCGGGTATGGCTGGAGCCGTGCTTGTTGTCGTGCCACTGCCCGATCGTCAGGCCGTCGAGCACGCGCAGCCAGCCCTGGGGCGTCATCCAGGTCGTCTCGATCACGTTCGTGCCCGGTATGTAGCGCCGGCCGATCGGCACATAGACGCCGTACGGGCCAAAGCGGAAGCTGCCGGCGCCACGATCGAGCATCGCTCCGAACACACACGGCGAGTCGAAGTGCGGCAGGCACATCCACTCAATCGATCCGTCCGACGCCACGAGCGCGCCCGTGTGGCAGTCCGACAGGAAGCCGTAGTCGGCGATCGCCGGGAACGGCGATCCCGAAGGGGTCGAGCCGGCGACGGCCGTGGTGGTCCCCATGCTCTTCACCCCCGCAGGCGCCCCGTCGCCACGGGCGCCCACATCGCCACGGGCGCTCTCTTCGATTCCGGTGCGCAGCGTCGGGGGTACCGAGGAGGAAGACCCTGCGTCGGGCGCGCTCACCAGTCGAAGCTGTCGAACGTCGGGCGCTGGACGCCGTCGGGCAGGACGTGCTCGTCGTAGAGCTTGTCGAGGTGGGCGGCGAGCGTGACGCTGGCCAAGGGTCTCATCGACTCCGAGACCTCGGGCCAGACGGCGTCCAGCAACTCGCTTTCGGTGCGTAAGCCCTTGTTTAGCGCATACATCAGCGCGTGCTCGCGGTCGAGACGATGGCTGATGTATTCCTCGAGCTTCTCGTAGGCATCCCAGACGATCGGTCCGTGACCGGGGCAGAGAACGTTGAAATCGTCGCGTATGCGCAGTCTGGTGAGGGCGAGCATGTAGTCGGACATCGCGCCGGGGTGGGGGGCGATGTAGACACTGCCTTCGCCGAGCACGGCGTCGCCGGTGAAACAGGCGCCGTCGGCGATCAGGGCAAAGTGGTCGATCGAATGTCCGGAGGTCTCGACGGGCTGAAATGGCCCGAAGCGAGATCCTTCGCGGAGCCTGACCTCCACCTCGCCGCGCCCGGCGGCGACCGGCGCTGGGTAGCGGGCCAGGAGCTCGGACAGCGCCTGGGTGTGATCCTCGTGGTCGTGGGTCAGAGCGATCCCGCCGAGCCCGCCGCGGCTGTCGATCGCGGCGCAGAGACGCTCGAAATGCGAATCGATCAGCGGACCGGGATCGACCACCCACGCCGGGCGGCGGCTGACGACCCAGGTGTTGGTGCCGGACAGTGTGAACACACTTGGGTTGGGGGCCCGCAGGCGCAGAATGTCGTAGTCCTTCAGCAGGTCTGCGTCTGAGCCTGACTCCGGCGTGAGCTTGGCATCGAGATCGGTCAGAAACGGATCACTCACGATTGCGACGTTAGCCGACCGGCCAGCCCGATGCCGGCTCGTGGGGCCGTCAGATGGCAGCGCAGCGCTTGGCGGCGCGGCGCTCGGACGGCACCGTCACGACGTCCCAGCACAGCCCGAGACCGGCCATCGCACGAATCACGACCGCCGAGACGTCGGGCTGACGCCAGCTCAGGCCGTGGCTTGCGGAAGTCGGAAACGCGTGGTGATTGTTATGCCATGCCTCGCCGAACGTCGGCAGGGCCAGCCACAGCAGGTTGCGCGACTCGTCGCCGGTCGTGTAGTCGCGCCGGCCGAAGAAGTGGCAGAGGGAGTTGATCGAATAGGTCATGTGGTGCAGGACGAGCATGCGCACCGCGCCGCCCCACAACAGCCCCGTGAGCCCGGCGCGCAAAGAGCCTCCGATCGCATAGCCGAGGCCGAAGGCGGCGGCCAGGCCGGCGAACGTCCACAACAGGAACGTGCGATCGACGAACGACACCACGGGATCGGCGATCAGATCTGGCGCGTAGCGCTCGCGCGATCCGCGCTGCGTGTGAATAAAGAGCCAGCCGACGTGCGCGTGAACGAGCCCGCGCAACGCCCCGAGCCAGCCCACGCCGTGATCGACGTGGGGGCTGTGGGGGTCGCCTTGGCGGTCGGAGAACGCGTGGTGCTTGCGATGGTCGGCGACCCATGAGATGACCGGCCCCTCGATCGCCGCCGAGCCGAGCGCCGCCAGGACGCCGCGCACGGCACGCGAGGTCTTGAAGCTGCGGTGCGTGAACAGCCTGTGAAAGCCGACGGTGATGCCGAGGCCGGTCAGCACGTACATGACCGCGAACACGACCAGATCCGATGGGTGCAGAAGGCCGTCCCAGAGCTGCCAGGCCACGAAGCCGAGCGCGGCGATCGGCGCGAGCGTCACGATGCCCGTGATCACACGGTCGCGGGTCTCGTTGGCGACGGGTTGGATGTCGTCTGGCCCGGGCCGGTCTCCTTGGTGGCCGCCGGGAGGGCTGTTCTCGTTCATGTGGCTCGCAAACAAAAGTATCAGCGCAACGAGCGGACCGCGTAGCCGCTTTCAAATCCAGATCTCGCTTAGGCTGCGCTACAAATGAAGGCCCTGTTCGCACACCCAGAGCGGCTGCGCCGCGAGCTTGCGAAGGCGCTGCCGGCGCGTCCGTTCACGGTCCGCTTCTGGGATGGCTCGGAGCTTCAGGGGACGACGGCGGGCGGTCCGGTGTTCACGGTGCGTTCTCCGGTCGCGGTCGCCCATCTTCTGCGCGCTCCCGGCCAGCTCGGCCTCGGCCGGGCGTACGCGGCGGGCGAGCTCGAAGCCGACGACCTCGATCGGGTGATCGAGCTCCTGGACACGTTCCGGGCGCCAGACATCGACAGGGCGACACGCGTGCGGCTGGCGGTGGCGGCGGTGCGCGCTTGCGGACTGACGGCTCCTCCCAGCGTGCCCGCCAGCGAGTTGCGCCCGCGCGGGCGCAGGCACAGCCGCGAGCGCGACGCGCGCGCGGTCAGGCACCACTACGACGTGTCGAACGAGTTCTTCGGGCTGTTCCTGGACGAGTCGATGACCTACAGCTGCGCCCTGTTCTCGCGGGGTGCGAGCACCCTCGAGGAGGCGCAGGTGGCCAAGCGCGAGCTGGTCTGCAAAAAGCTTGGCCTGAGCGAGGGCGAGCGCATCCTCGACGTGGGCTGCGGCTGGGGCAGCTTCGTGATCCACGCCGCCCGCGAACACGGCGTCCAAGCTCTCGGCATCACCCTTTCCCAGGCCCAGGCCGAACTGGCGCGCGCGCGCGTGGCCGAGGCGGGCCTGCAGGAACGGGTCGAGATCAGAGTAGGCGACTACCGCGACCTCGCGGCATCGGGCTCGGCCGCCTCGAACGGGGCGGGTGGCGCCGATGGTGTCGGCCTCCTCGGCGCGGGGCGCTTCGACGCGATCGCCTCGATCGGCATGGTCGAGCACGTAGGGTCCTCCAAAATCGACGACTACGCGAAGGTCCTCTCGGGACTGCTGGCGCCGGGCGGGCGGCTCTTGAACCACGGCATCGCCCGGCTACGTCACGGCGACCCGGAGGCCGGGGCGTTCTCCGAGCGCTACGTCTTCCCGGACGCCGCGCCCCTGCATCTGTCGCGCATCCAGCTGGCCTTGGAGCGCGCCGGCTTCGTGACCGACCACGTCGAGGGCCTCGCCCAGGACTACGTCGACACGCTGTCTGCCTGGATCGACCGCTTGGACGCCAACCGCGAGCAGGCCGAGCGCCTGGCCGGCGGCGAGCGCCTGCGGGTCTGGCGGCTCTACCTGAGGGCCGCCCGGAACGGATTCGCGACCGGTTTCACCGGCATTTACCAGGTGCTCGGGCACCGGGCCTGATCTTTTTCTGGGGGACCACGTCGCGTGCGACGTGGTCGGGAGGGCCTCATGCGCCGCCCCAGATGATCGGCGCATGCGCCGATCAGAGCAGGCCACTGAACCTCGCGAACACCCGCAGAGCCTCGCAGGCTGACCGTATCGGCGTCCTCCCTCAGTCGCTGTAATAATCGCCCGATGCCCGCCCTCGTCGAGCTAGCCATACGCAACTTTCGTAGCCTCAAGGAGGCGACGGTCGGCTTCGGAGAGTTCAACGTCCTCGTCGGCCCCAACGGGTCAGGCAAGAGCAACCTGCTCGACGTGATCAGCTTCATCGGGGATTCGGTGCGGACCGACCTCGGTCCCGCGCTTGACATGCGAGGCGGCTTCGACCAGATCTGTTTTCGAGCGGCCAAGCCTCGCAAGATCGAGATTCGAGTCACTACAAACGTAACCTCCTTCAGCAGCGCCAACGCACCCGACGTCTACGATCTTGTGTTCTCGACGCCTTCGCTGCGCCGAGCAGACTTCCGCGTTCTCATTCGAGGGGAGTCCTTCAAGTTCAAGCGGACAAAAAGCCAAGGACGACGCATTACGATTGACGGATCGCGCGTTGAGGTCGTCGATCAGCGGCGTGGCGGATTGGAGCACACTGAGTCGAGCGACCTGCTGCGCTCAGATTCACTCGGACTCTCCACGCTCCCCAGACTGTCGGACGAGGCTGGCGGTGCTCAAATCCGAGAAATCGCTGACTTGTTCTCTTCGTTTCGAGTCTTTGACGTGAACGTCGACGCCGCCCGCCGACCGACCCGGGTGTCACAACACACGCAGTTGGCTTCCGACGCAAGCAACCTGGCGGCCTTTCTCCTACGTCTTCACGGTGAAGATGATGTATTTCCACGCCTTGTCGAGGATGCGTGCGCTTTTGTGCCCGGCCTCAAGCAGCTTCACTTCGTACCAGTAGGAGGCGCAGACGAGGCGGTCGCGCTTGAGCTCGAGGAGCACCAACTGCCCGGACGCACCAGTCTCGCGGACGCCTCATTTGGGACGGTACGTGCCCTTGCGTTGCTGGCACTTCTCTACGACCCCGATCCACCAAAATTGACCTGTGTGGAGGAGATCGACCATGGACTGCATCCTTATGTGTTTGATCGACTCGTCGACCGACTGCGCGAAGCCTCAACCAGAACACAGATCATTGTCGCCACTCACTCGCCAGCGCTTGTCAACAGGCTGCGACCCGACGAGTTGATCGTATGTGAGCGAGATTCAACGACGGGCAGTTCGCGAATACCAGCCATCACCACAGCAGAAGCTCGAGCCATCGCTGCAGCTACCGACGGAGTCGGCTTGGGTGAATTGTGGTTCTCGGGGACGCTCGGAGGGATACCTGAATGAGGGGTCGTGCTCGCAACGCGGGTGCGATCGTGATCTTTGGGGAGAGCGAAAACGATCGGAAGGCGATTGCGGCTCTAGTTCGAGATCTATGCCCAGAGGCACAGGTAAAGGCCCTTCGTCGCCCTCTCGTTCTGCTGAAAGGCGCCCCACTGGAGTCAATACCCAAGCGTGCAGATCGCGTGGCCGAGGCAGTTCGTGCCGAGGCCACTCGCCAACCGATTAGGTGTGTCCTCGCACACGAAGACGCAGACGCCCTAGAGCCCAAGCACGAGGCCATCGCCGAACAGATCGAGCAGGCGCTGCGCGGGGCTGGGACTCCTGGAAAAATTCACGCCGTCGTGCCAGCATGGGAGATCGAGGCATGGTGGTTCCTATGGCCAGACCTCGTAGCCCTTTGCCACCAACGTTGGATCGAGCCCAAGACCGTCAACCAGCCAGGCAAGATCACCGACGCAAAGGAGAAGCTGAAGCGGTCCGTACGCCCATCCGGACTATCGAAGAAGCAACGCGCACGGTTCCCCGATTATCGGGAGTCCGACTCGATCAAGATCGCTGAGGCAATTAAGGACACTCGACAAGCTAACAGGCCCGCTCGTGGACTCTCACAGTCTTACGACCGCTTTCGCGACAGCGTTGCCGACTGCTGTTCAGGCGTTCGGGGCAAAGCGGCCTGAGCGATCAACGAAACGGTTCGCCATCAACTCAGGCTGGCCATGACGTGCTTGACGACGGTGTAGTCCTCGAGCGAGTACACGCTCAGGTCCTTGCCGTAGCCGGAGTCCCTGAAGCCGCCGTGGGGCATCTCGGAGACCAAGGGGATGTGGTCGTTGATCCAGACGCAGCCGAAGCGTAGGGCCTTGGAGACGCGCAGGGCGCGGCCGACGTCGCGCGTCCAGACCGAGGAGGCCAGGCCGTAGCGGGTGCCGTTGGCCCACTCGATCGCCTGGGCCTCGTCTGAGAAGCGCTGCACGGTGATGACCGGGCCGAAGATCTCGCGCTGGATCAGCTCGTCCTGTTGTTCGACGCCGGCGATGACGGTCGGCTGCAGATAGAAGCCGGGCCGCTCGGGCGCAAGGCCGCCGGTGACGATCTCCGCGTGCTGGGGTCGGCGCTGCAGGAAGCCCTCGACGCGCTCGCGCTGTTTCGCCGAGTTGACGGGGCCGAGGTCGGTCTCGGGGGCGAGCGTGTCGCCGAGCACGAGGCCCTTGGCCTGCTCGGCCAGGCCGGAGACGACCTCGTCGTAGACGGAGGCATCGGCCAGCACCCTTGTGGCGGCGGTGCAGTCCTGGCCGGCGTTGTAATAGCCGGTGGCTGCGATCGTCTGCATGGCCGTGCCCAGATCGACGTCGTCGAAGACGACCACCGGCGCCTTGCCGCCGAGCTCGAGGTGCACGCGCTTGAGACTGTCGGCGGCGGTGCGCGCGATGTGCTTGCCGGTATCGACCGAGCCCGTCAGCGCGAGCATGTCGACGTCGGGGTGTTCGATCAGGGCCTGGCCTGTCGGTTCGCCGTGGCCGGTGACGACGTTCAGAACGCCCGGCGGCAGGATGTCGGCGGCGAGTTCGGCGAAGCGGACGGTCGTGATCGGGGTCGTCTCGGCCGGTTTCAAGACGATCGTGTTGCCGGCCGCCAGGGCCGGGCCGATCTTCCAGATGGCCATCATCAGGGGGTAGTTCCAGGGCGTGATCTGGCCGATCACGCCGACGGCTTCGCGCCTGGTGAAGGAGGTGTAGCCCTCCATGTACTCGCCCGCGGCGCGGCCCTCCAGGCAGCGCGCGGCGCCAGCGAAGAAGCGCAGGTTGTCGGACATCACCGGCAGCTCGTCGTTTGAGACCGCTTCGATCGGCTTGCCCGCGTTGAGTGCCTCGGCGCGGGCGATCTCGGGCGCGTGCTCGTCGATCAGATCGGCCAGCGCGAGCAGCGCCTGGGCCCGCTGGGCGGGCGTCGTCGCCGACCATGCCGCGAACGCCTCGCGCGCGGCGCGAACCGCGCGGTCGACGTCGGCGGCGGTCGAGCGCGACGCCAGCACCAGCGTCTCCCCGGTGGCAGGGTTCAGGATCGGATAGGGCTCGCCTTCGGATGGGACCGGCTCGCCGCCGATGAAGTTGTCGAGGGCCACCTTCGTTCCGTCGTCCTCTGTGCTCTTTGTGTCCTTTGTATCGGCTGTCATGTCGGCTCGCAGGTCGCCCGTTCTCTTCGAATTATAAATACTAAAGTTATACGTTTACTCAACTCTATATATTCACTTCCTCCGGCGTGCGCCTATGTATCGACAAACGCTCCCGCCGGCTCAGTCGCCGGCTCGGCCGCCGGCTCAGCCAGCGGCTCGGCCAGCGCCTCGGCGACCGCCGGATGCACGATCTGCCCGCCGCGCACGTTCAGACCCTGCGCCAGGCTGGCGTCCCGGGCCAGCGCCGCCTCGACACCGTGGTCCGCCAGGGCCAGCACGTATGGCAGGGTCGCGTTGGTCAGGGCATACGTGGACGTGATCGGGACGGCTCCCGGCATGTTGGTCACGCAGTAATGGGTGACCCCGTCCACCTCGAAGGTCGGTTCCGAGTGGGTCGTCGGACGCGAGGTCTCAAAGCAGCCGCCCTGGTCGATCGACACGTCGACCAAGACGGCGCCCGGCTTCATCGAGGCGAGCTGTCCACGGGCGATCACATGCGGCGCGCGACCGCCGTGTACGAGCACCGCGCCGATCACTAGATCTGCCGCCGGCAGCATCTCTTCGATCGCCAAAGCTGACGAATACACGGTCGAAGCCCGTCCCCCGAACGCGACTTCCAGGTCGCGGAGCCGGTCGACCGAGCGGTCGAACACGAACACGTCGGCCTGCATCCCGATCGCGATGAACGCCGCGTTCATACCGACCACGCCGCCCCCGATCACGAGCACGGTCGCCGCCGCCACGCCCGGCACCCCGCCGAGCAGGATGCCGCGGCCCCCGAGCGGCTTCTCCAGCATGAAGGCTCCAGCCTGCGTCGCGATCTTGCCGGCGACCTCGCTCATCGGCGCGAGCAGCGGCAGGCGCCCGGCGGCGTCCTCGACCGTCTCATAGGCGATGCACGTCGCTCCCGAGCGTTGCAGGCCGCGCGCCAGCTCGGGCTCAGCGGCCAGATGCAGGTAGGTGAACAGGGTCTGGCCCTCGCGCAGCAGCGCGACCTCGGAGGCCTGCGGCTCCTTGACCTTGAGCACGAGCTCGGACCCTGCGAACACGGCTCCGGCGTCCGCCACGATTCGGGCCCCCTGGGCGATGAACTGGTCGTCGGAGAACGCGCTGCCCTCACCCGCTCCCCTCTGGATCAAGACCTCATGCCCGTGCGCGCTCAGCTCGCGCACGCCGGCCGGCGTGATCGCGACCCGGTACTCGTCCTGCTTTATCTCAGTCGGGACCCCGACCCTCACCTTGCCAGCTCCCGTCCGCGCAGAGCCAGCCAGAACTCGATCCGGTCGCGTGCGCTGCTCAGATCGCGGCCGGTCAGCTGCTCGATGCGTCTGATTCGGTAACGCAAGGTGTGGCGATGACAGTACAGCGCCCCGGCCGCCCGCTCCCAATGGCCGTTGTGCTCGATGAACACGTCCAACGAACGCAGCAGCTCGTCGCCGTACTGGCCCTCGCCCTGCTCCACGGGACCGAGCACACTGCGGCAATAGGACATCAGGGCGTCGTCGTCCTGCAGCGAGAGCAGCAGCTGGAAGGCCCCCAGATCCCGGTAGGAGGCGACCACCCCGGTGTCGGCGTGCTCGCCGCCACGCAGGCGGGCCGCTTCCAGGGCACAGCGGGCCTCGTGGAAGCTCAAACGCAGCGAGTGCGTGGCCGCGGGGCGGCTGGCGGCCGCCGCGATCTCCCCCACCCGCGCCGACAGCTCGTCTCGCAGCTGGGTCGCCAGCTCGATCGGGTCGGGCTCGACGCCGTCGATCGCGATCACCGCGCACAACAGGCCCGAGCGGATCGCGACCAGCGCCGGGACCCGCGCGCGCGCGAGCGCGCGTTCCAGGAGCGGCGCGGCGAGCGTCGGATCGACCGATCGTCCGGGATCGGCCAGCGCGAACGCCAGGACCGCCGCCTGCCCGCCGATCCCGAACGGCTGCAGCTTGGCGGCCAGCTCTTCGGGATAGAGGTTGCCGGTCAACGCTTCGGCGAGCACGTCCCCGGCCATGCTGCGCTGCAGCATCTCGTAGCGTTCGTCGACCAGTTGCGCGAACACGCGCTCGGTGATCGCGATGAACGGCAGCTCGTAGGGCACCTCGAACACCGGGAAGTCGAGCTTGCGCGCGGCGTTCACGAGGGCCGTCGGCAGTCGCTTGTGGGCGAAGCCCGTGCCGAAGCCGAGGCCGGCGATTTCGTGCTCGACCAGCCGCTCGACCAGCTCGCGCTGCGTCTTCGGACTGTCGAGCTGGATGCCGGTCGTCAACAGGAGCTCCCCGCCCTTCAGCCACGGCGTGGGGTCGACCAGCTCGGTGATGTGCACCCAGCGCACGTGCGCGCCCGCGGCGCCCTGCCCGCTCGCCAGCTCCAGGCCGAGCTCGGCGATCAGGCTCTCGACCGTGAGTTCCACATCATCCCTTCGCGCTCGACCTCAGAGCGCCTAACAAAACGTGGGTGCGGCTGGGACGGGCGAGAGCCGTGCGAAGCAATTACGCAGTTCACGGCGGGCTCCACCGCGCGACCCATTCCGAGGCCTCGCTCAGGACCGGCCGCAGGACAGCCTCGATCTCGGCGAACTGCTCCTCGCCGGCTATCAAGGGCGGGGAGAGCTGCACGATCGGGTCGCCGCGGTCGTCGGTCCTGCAGATCAGGCCGCGCCTGTAGAGCTCGCCGGAGAGAAAGCCCCTCAAGAGCTGCTCGGCCTCGTCGTGGTCGAACGTGGCCTTGGTCTGCTTGTCCTTGACCAGCTCGATCGCATGGAAGTAGCCGGCGCCGCGCACGTCGCCGACTATCGGCAGGTCCCTCAGCGACTCGAGCATCGCTTTGAAGCGCCCCTCGTTTGCCAAGACTCGGGCGCACAAATCCTCCCTTTCCAGCACGTCGATGTTCGCCAGGGCCATCGCGCACGCGACCGGGTGCCCGCCGAACGTGAACCCGTGGTTGAAGATCGCGTTGTCGTGCAGGAACGGCTCGGCGATCTTGTCGGAGGCGATCACCGCGCCCAGGGGGGCATACGCCGAGCTGATGCCCTTGGCTGTCGTGATCATGTCGGGCGCGTAGTCGAAGCGCTCGCAGCCGAACATATGACCGAGGCGACCCCAGGCGCAGATGACCTCGTCGGAGATCAACAGGACGCCGTGCCTGTCGCAGATCTCGCGCACCCTCTGGAAGTAGCCGTCTTGGGGAACGAAACAGCCGCCGCCGTTCTGGACGGGCTCCAGGATGACCGCCGCCACGGTGTTCGGCCCCTCGAACAGGATGGCCTCCTCGATCGCGTCGGCCGCCCACAGGGGGTCTCTGTCCTCGGACCAGCGATACGAGTTCGTGTTCGGGGCGTGCCTGCCGCCCGGTGTCAGCGGCTCGAAGGGTTCACGTAGCGGCGGCAGGCCGGTCGCGGTCAGCGCGCCCATCGAGGTGCCGTGGTAGGCCAGATATCTGGAGACGATCTTGTGGCGCCTGGGCTCGCCCTTGGCCTGGTGGTAGACCTTGGCCAGCTTCCAGGCGGACTCGACCGCCTCCGAGCCACCCGAGGTGAAGAAGACCCTGTTCAAATCGCCAGGCGCCAGAGCCGCGATGCGCGCCGCCAGCTCGATCGAGCGCGGATGGGCGTAGCTCCAGTTCGTATAGAAGCCGAGCTCCGCCGCCTGCCTGGCGCCGGCCTCGCCGATCTCCGCGCGCCCGTGGCCGACGTTGACGCAGTACAGCGCCGAGAGCCCGTCCAGGTAGCGCTTGCCGTGCTCGTCGTAGACGTAGCAGCCATCGCCCCTGACGATCACCGGCACCTCGCCGCCTTCCTCGTAGACGCCCATCCTGGTGAAGTGCATCCACAGATGGCGCTTGGCGAGCTGCTGCAGCTCGGTGGACGTCGGTGACAAGAGCTCGCTAGACATCGAGGACAACGCTACTCCGCCGACATGTCCAGCTCAAGGCGCCGCTCGTTCAACATAGTCCTCAGCCATTGTACTTAACGTATAAGGAAAGCCATACGTTTTGGGGATCGCGCCCCTTGGCATCGTCGTCACGAAGACGTAGCTTTTGACACAACGTCCGAGACAGCGTCCGGCCTGGCGCCCAGTCGGCGCAGGGGCCGATATCCGACAGGAGCAGCGATGGCCACGATCGACGCAGCCGCACCAGGAGCGCCCCAGCAGTCGGGCGTGATGGACAAGGGCCTCAAAAAGAACGCGATCGGCTACGTCTCGAACATAGTCATCGGCGTCGCCTCGACCGCGCCGGCGTACTCGCTGGCGGCGACGCTCGGCTTCATCGTGGCCGTCAAGGGCGTCGGCGTACACGCGCCGGCGGTGATGCTCGTCGCGTTCCTGCCGATGCTGCTGGTCGCCTCGGCCTACAAATACTTCAACAGGGCCGACCCCGACGCCGGCACGACGTTCGCGTGGACGACGCGCACATTCGGGCCATCGACGGGCTGGCTGAACGGCTGGGCGATCTTCCTCGCGGACCTGATCGTGATGGCCTCGCTTTCGGACATCGCCGCCATCTATACCTTCCAACTCTTTGGCTTCACCGAACTCGGCGAATCCAAAGTGGCGATCGTCATCGCCGCGGTCCTGTGGATCGCGATCATGACCTGGGTCTGTTACCGCGGCATCGAGCTTTCGGCGCGCATCCAGCAGGTGCTGCTGGGCGCCGAGGTGTTCATCCTCGGACTGTTCTCGGTGGTCGCCTTTGTCAAGGTCTACGGCAGCCACCCGCCGAGCGGCTCGATCAAGCCGTCACTGTCCTGGATCAACCCGTTCGCGATGAACTTCAGCGATCTGGTGGTGGCCTTGCTGCTCGCGGTGTTCATCTACTGGGGCTGGGACTCCGGGGTCGCCGTCAACGAGGAGTCCGAGGACCCGGCCGAGGGACCGGGCAAGGCCGCGGTCGTCTCGACGATCCTGCTCGTGCTGATCTACGTCGTCGTCTCGGCGGCCGCCCAGTCCTTTCACGGCGTCGGTTTCCTGACCAACGAAGCCAACCAGGAAGACGTCCTCAATGCGCTCGGCTCGGGCGTGCTCGGCAGCACCTTGAACAAGCTGTTGATCATCGCCGTGCTGACATCGGCGTCGGCTTCGACCCAGACGACGATCCTGCCGACCGCCCGCACCACGCTCTCGATGGCCCACTGGAAAGCGGTCACCAGTCTGCTCGCCCGGGTCCACAAACGCTACCTGACGCCGACCGTCTCGACGCTCGGCTTCGGCGCGCTGTCGATCACGGTCACCGTCGCCCTGCTGCTGCTCTCTTCGAGCGTACTCGAAGACTCGCTCGTCGCGATCGGCTTCCCGATCTGCTTCTACTACGGGTTCACGGGGGTCGCCTGCGGTTGGTACTACCGCCACGACCTGACCGAAAGCGCTCGCAACTTCCTGCTGCTGGGCCTCGGCCCGCTGCTCGGCGGCCTGATGCTGTGGGGCATCGGCGTCAAGGCCGCGTTCTATTACAGCGAAGCCGCGAACGTCTCATCGAAGCCGGTCCTGGGCATCACACTGCCGCTGTGGTTCGGCATCGGCGGCATGCTCCTCGGCGTCATCGTCATGCTGATCTCACGGCCTTACTTCAAGGAGTTCTTCGCGCGCAAGACCGAAACCGCGCCTCCCGCGCTGCTCGAGCAGCCGCCGCCGACCGGGCCGGTTCCCGAGAGGGTGGAGCTGTAGCGCCGGCTCAGCCGACCTCCATGACCCCGTGGGGCGAGCCAAGCTCGGCCAGCCGCTCCAAGAACGGCGCCGGCGGGAACGCCTCGGGCCCGAGCACGCCGAGCCCCTTCCAAGCCCCCTCGTCGAGCAGCTCGAGCGCGACGACCGGATTGACGGCCGTCTGCCAGACGACCGCCTGGGAGCCGTACTCGCGCATCGTGGACTCGTTGTCGACGACGTGGTACAGGTAGGTCGAGCGCTCGGCGCCGTCGAGGCCCTTGCCCGTGATCCAGGTGCCGGCGCAGGTGCGCCCGCTCATCCGCTCGCCGAGGGTGGCTGGGTCCGGCAGGGCGGCCGCGACGACATCGCGGGGAGCTACCTGCACGCCGCGCACCGAGACCGGCTCGGTCGAGTCGAGGCCCAGTTTGTGCAGGGTGCGCAGGACCTCGATGAACTCGCGGCCGAGACCGTACTTGAAGGTGACGCGCTGGCACTGGACCCAGCGCGGTATCAGGACGACCTCCTCGTGCTCGACGTTGACGCACTCGACGGGGCCGATGCCCTCCGGGAAGTTGAAGATCTCGGGCTCTGAGAACGGGATCGTGGTGTGGAAGCCGCGCTCTCGCTCCCAGATCAGGGGCGGGTTCAGGCACTCCTCGATCGTCGTCCAGATCGAGAAGGTCGGCGCGAAGTCATAGCCCTCGACGACCAGGTCGGCGCCGTCGCGAACGCCGACTTCGCGCAGCTCGCTGAACAGCTCCTCGGCGGCGTAGCGCGCGAAGATGTCCGACAGGCCAGGCTCGACGCCGATTCCGACGAGTGCGAGCAAGCCGGCCTGCTCCCACTGCTCGTGCCTGGCCAGCTGGTGCTCCCCGAGCATCTTCCCGGGCAGCTCGTACGGGCGCTGGGGATGGGGCTCTGAGAGGGTCATCGCCATGTCCAGATAGGTCGTCTTCGCGTCGAAGCAGGCCCCGAAGATCGGCTCGTTGAAGCGCGGATCGCAGGCGTTCAGGACCGCGTCCGGCTTGACGCGCTCGATCAGCGCCACGAGCCCGGCCCGATCGGAGGCGTCGACGCGCTCGGCCGCGAAGCGATCCGCTTCACCCAGGCGCGCGACCGCGTCGCGGGCACGACGCGGCGAGACGTCGGCCAGGACCACCCTCTCGAAGACCGGTCGCCGCTGGGCTATCGCCGCGAACGCGGCTCCGACCCCACCTGCACCGACGACCAGCACACGCATGGCCGACAGTGTGACTCAAATCGGCCCCCGGCACGTCCCAGCCCCCGTCGCGCGGCCCTTCCGCTTTGGCGCATCCCGCTCGCATATGCTGCTCGCTTTGATGGCGACCGCCCAGCTCGAGCAGCCGACCAGGAACCCAGCCGCCGGGCCGACCCCTCGCTGGGCGTTCTCGCCCAGGATCGGGGCGGCCGAGCTCGCATGGGTCGCACTGGCGGGAGTGGCGCTCGCGGTCCTCACGAGCTGGCCGCTGGTGCTGCACATGTCCAGCCGCATCTCGCCCGACCTCGGCGACCCGGTGCGCACCGCCTGGGAGGTCGCGTGGGTGGGCCACGCGCTGCTGCACGACCCGGGACACCTGTTCGACGCCAACACCTTCTACCCACACCCCCTGAGCCTGGCCTTCTCGGATTCGCTGCTCGGGTACGGCCCGGTTGCGTTCTTCGGGTCGGGCACGGTGGCGGCCCTCGTCCACTACAACCTGCTGTTCCTGTGGGCTTGGTCTCTGTGCTTCGTCGGCGCCTATCTGTTGGCGCGCGAGCTTGGGCTGGGACGGCTCGGCGCGGGCGCCGCCGGCATCGCGTTCGCGTATGCCCCGTACCGCGTGACCGAGGCCGGGCACCTGCACGTGATCTCGAGCGGCGGGATCCCGCTGGCCCTGTTCCTGCTGCTGCGCGGCTACCGGCGGACCTCACCCTGGCTGGTGCTGGCCGGCTGGCTGGTCGGGGCGTGGCAGATCAGCCTCGGCTTTACCCTCGGCATGCAGTTCGCCTACCTCCTGGCCGTGCTCACCCTGATCGTGCTGTTCGAGTGGTGGCGCGGGCGTTTGCGGCCAAGCCCGGGATGGGACCACCCCACCGGCGAGGAGCGGCCGGATGCCGCGAGCGCCGCCCCGGACGCCGTCGAGGCCGCGAGCGCGGGTGTTGGTGCGGGCGGTGTTGGTGCGGGAGCGACCGCGCGGGCGGGGGCGGGGGCGCGCGCGGGGGCGGGCGGACGCGGCCCGCTGATCCCCAGGAGGCTGCTGGCCGTGACGTGCATCGGCTTGGCGGCGCTGGGCGCGATGACGGTGTTCCAGGCCAGGCCCTACCTGAGGGTCGCGAAGGAGTACCCGACCGCCAAGCGGACGCTCAAGGAAGTCAAAACGTACTCGTCGGGACCCGCGGCGCTCCTGTCGGCCTCCTCGGAGAACCGGGTCTGGGGCAGCGTCACAGCGGGCGCGCGAGCGAAAGTTCACTCCAAGAACGAGGACGTCTTCTTCCCGGGCGGCCTGATCCTTGGGCTGGCGATCGTGGGACTATGCGCCGGGATCTACACGCGCAGGCTGCGCATCGGCCTTGCATCCGGGATCGTCGTCTGCTCGGTCCTCGCGATGGGCCTCGGCTTGACGGGCGCCGGCTACCCCTACCGCCTGCTCTACGACTACGCGCCGGGCTGGGACGGGGTGCGGGTTCCCGGCCGGGTGTTCACGATGGCGACGCTCTTCTATGCCCTGCTCGCCGGTGCCGGGGTCGCGTGGCTGGCGGCCGCCGCCGGCAGGTTCGGCAGGCGTCATACCGTCGCCGCGCTGCCGGCGATCGTCGGCGCGATCCTGCTGATCGGGCTGCTCGGCGAAGGGGCCGGGCACCTCGGGCACCCGGTCGTACCCCAGCCGGCGAAGGCCGAGATCGGGCTGCCGGGACCGCTGCTGGACCTGCCGACCGACGGCGCCGCCGACCGCGTCTGGCAGTACTTCTCGACGAACGGCTTCTATGAGATCCCGATCGGCAACTCTACGTTCGACATCCAGGCGGTCGACGACCTGAGGGGCGGCATGAGCGGGTTCCCGGACAGGGCAAGCGTCGAGAAGCTGCGGTACTACGGCATCAGGACGGTCGTGCTGCACCTGAAGATGCCAAAGCTGCCAGGCATCGTCGGCTATGCGCTGGCCGAGCCGCCCGACACGGCCGCCGCGGCCGCCAAACCGGTAGCTGGTTTGGGGATCACGAAGCGACAGGTCGGCGACATCGTCATCTACGAGATCGGCCCGGGGCCAGCCGCCTTGCACGGCACGGACTGATGGACTCCCGCCCAGCCTCAGATCCCAGCCACGCCCCGGCTCCTGGCGGCCCCGCCGGCGATCGAGCGACCCCCGGACGGCGACTGCCGGCGCGACGCCTTGCGCTGGCGGCGATCGTGCTGGTGGGCTTGAGCTACGCGACGATGGTCCAGAGCTTCTCGTGGAACCAGACCTCGCACTACGACCTGATCAGGTCGCTGAACCAGGGCCGGACGACGATCGACGAGTACCGGGAAAACACGGGCGACAAGGCTTACTACAAGGGGCACTGGTATTCGGCCAGGGCGCCCGGGATGGCGCTCTTCTCGCTGCCGTTCTACGACGCGTTGAACCTGGTGAACGCCGAAGCGTGGACGCGCGCGCACGTGGCGCCCCCGAACCGGCCGGGCGACGAGATGATCTACCTGATCGGCCTTTGGGCGAACGTGTTGCCCGGTTTCCTGCTGCTGCTGCTGGTGTGGCGGGTAGCCGAGCGCTACGAGCCGGGGTACGGCGCCGCGGCCGCGGTCGCGCTGGGCTTGGGGACGTTGGTGCTGCCGCTGTCGACGCTGCTGTTCAGCCACGTGTTCACGACGTTCCTGAGCTTCGCGGCGTTCTGGCTGATGCTGCGCGAGCGCGAGGGCCCGCCGAGCCCGCTGCTCCTGGCGGTCGCGGGCCTGACGATGGGATATGCGTTCAGCTCGGAGTACCCGACCTTCTTCGCGGCGCTCGTACTCGGTGGCTTCATGCTCTCGCGGCGCGACGCGTTGAGCCCGCGCGGCGTGCTGACGCGCGCCGGCGCCTATGTGGTGGGGGGCCTGGTCGGGATCGTGCCGCTGCTGCTCTACAACAAATACGCGTTCGGCTCGTTGACGCATCTGGCCTACTCGAACATCCCAAGACAGCAGCAGGGATTCTTCGGGATCGACCTGCCCAACCTCAAGGTCCTGGCGACGCTGCTCTTCGACTCCAGAGGCCTGTTCACGATCTCGCCGGTGCTCGTGCTGGGCGCCTTGGGGACGGGGCTGCTCTACAAACGGGGCAAGCGCGCCGAGGCGCTGACGATCGCTGGCATCGCCGTCTTCTACCTGGCTTACAACTCCGGCTACTACCTGCCGTTCGGCGGCGGCTTCATGGGCCCGCGGTTCCTGGACACGACGTTGCCCTTCCTGGCATTCCCGATCGCGCTCGCGCTCAAGCGCTGGCCGGGACCGACCATCGCGATGGCGGCCGTTTCGATCACCGCGACCGTGATCGCCACGATCACGCACCCGCTGGTCGGCTATGAGACCGAGACCGTCGTGTGGGTCAGGTATCTGGGCGAGGGCCTCTTCCAGCCGACGATCGCCAGCGCCTACGGCATGGGGCGCGGCTGGGGCGGCATCTGGCCTTTCCTGCTGACCGCGGGGAGCGCGGTCGTGCTGGCCGCGGCCGCCACGCCCAGGCTGGACCTGTCGGACAGGTCGGTGCTGGCGGGTGTGGCGGCGCTGGCGGCCTGGTGCCTGTTCGCCGCCCTGGGGCCGACCGTGCTCGGCATCGACCACAGGGGACTCTTGAGCATCGTCAAAGCGGGCGATCACACCGCCCTGAGCACGGCGGCGCACCCGAGCTTCAGCAGCTATCCGTTGGAGACCCTTGCCCCGATCGCGGCGGGAGTGGGGCTGCTGGCGCTGCTGGCCATGCGGCTGCTGCGCAACGCACCGCCGGCCCGGCGCGCCCGTCAGAGAGCGCCGGAGGCGCGGCTCAGTTTCTCACGGTCCTGAGGTTGCACTTCCTGGCGCGCAGCGCCTTGCAGGCGACGACATAGCCGGGGCGCGGCTGGTCGTGGGCATTCATCAGGCCCGCGTCGAAGCGCGTCGAGGCGTTGCCACCGAGCCAGTCATAGATGTAGAGGCGCTTGATCTGGGGGATCGAGCCGGTGACCGCGAACATGTATTTGAGGACCCCCGCGGCGCGCGTCAAGCCGGAGCCGTGCCTGTTTGGGAAGGCGCCCCCGAACTGGACGATCCCACCGGTCTCGGTCAACCACACCTGGCCGCCGAAGGCTCGGACCAGCGCGCGCGTACGCCAGGATTCGTGGCGGTTGACGTCAGAGTAGTTATGCAGGCCCCAGATCTTGGGCATGATCGTCTCGAGTTTTCCGATCCAGCGCTTGAATTCGTAGATGTATTCGAGCGTCGGGCCGATGTATTGGGCATCGAGCACGTCCAAGCCGATCGCGGTGCAGCCGTGACAGACCCTGAGCAGGGCCTGGTAGTAGCGGGCGGTCGCCTGGGCCGAAGGACTGGCGAGCGCGTGCGGGATGTAGCCGCGATTGGCCTCGTCCCAGGCCTGGTACTGACGGACGTGAGGAAAGAGCTTGACGAACTTGGCGACGTCCTTCTGGTAGAGCGAGACCGAAGGCAGCCTCAGGGGCGTGTACTCGGAGTGGTAGAAGGCGACCAGAACCTGCTGGCGATGGGCTTCGGCTTCGCGGATGAACAGCCTGGCCTGGTCCAGCGAGTAGGAGTGCGCGACGGCGTCGTAAGGAGCGATGTAGCGGACGATTTTGGTGTGCATCTGAACCCATAGCGGGCTGCCGAACATCACGGGCGACTCCTCGCCGATGCCGGTCAGATAGCCGGAGGCGGCGTGCGCGTGCGGAGCCTTGGCCACCGCTGCCCGGCCGGGCGCGGCAGCGCGCGCGCGCGGAGTCCTCGATGCCGCCGATGCCGTGGCCGATGCCGCCGATGCCGTGGCCCGACCGAGCGGGGCGCCGCCCGCGAAGTCCGTGGCCGGCACGATCGCAAGGCTGGCGAGCAGCGCCAGCACGAGCGGCAGCGCGATCCGAGCCACGAGCGCGACGCGTGGGCGAGACGGGCGCGAAGGGCCTGATCGGCGTGGAAGGTGTCGAGAAGACGGCTTCATCTGGGTTTGGAACAGCGACTCGGGCGTAGGGTTGCGCCGCAAGCACAGCTTTACGCCATGGCGGCGCCGGCTCCTGCACGGTTTAGAGGAGCTTTACGACGGCGCAACTTCAGACTCGCCCGACTCGCGAAGCGTCCGGTCGGCGACGATGCGGATGTCCACCCCGGGCAGGCCCTGCAACAGACGGGCCAGCAGCGAGCGGTCTGAGCTCAGCGGCCCAAGCCGACGCAGGCCGCGTGGCAGAGAGGGCGCGCCCATCAGGATGTAGGTGGTGCCGAGCGAGCGCGCGACCGAGATCACGACGGTGGCGACCTCCTCGCCCTCCTCCACGCGCAGACGCGCCCCGAGCATCGAGGCCAGTCGCCGCAGGGCCTCCAGGCGGGCGCGGTCGGAGGCGGAGGGCTCGCGACCTGGAGGTCTCACGACGAGCACGTCGAGCTCGGCGTCGAGGCGCTGGGCTGAGCGCCAGGCGCGCCGGATGACCCGCTCGGAGTGCGGCTCCAGAGTGGCCAGCGCCAGCAGACGCTCGGCGATCGCCTGCGGCCCGGCCTCGGCGATCGTGGCCAGCCCCTCCTCGTCGCGGCGCACCAGCGCCGGCGGCTCTCGAACCAGACGCTTGACCTCGACGTCCTCCGCCACCTGGCGCAGGGCCGTCTCGCGCAGGGCGGCCAGGTTCTCGACCTTGAAGAAGTTGTTCAGCGCCGCCGGAACCCGCTCGGAGGGATAGACCTTGCCGGCCCGCAGCCTCGCGATCAGCGCCTCGGGCGTGAGGTCGATGAGGACGATCTCGTCGGCCATCGAGAGCACCTCGTCGGGGATCGTCTCCCTGACGCGGGCCCCGGTCAGCTGGGTGACCTGGTCGTTGAGGCTCTCCAGGTGCTGGACGTTGACGGTCGAGTAGACGTCGATCCCGGCGCCGAGCACGTCGCGGACGTCCTCGTAGCGCTTCTCGTGCTCGACCCCGGGCGCGTTGGTGTGCGCGAGCTCGTCGATCAGGCACAGCTCTGGTTCACGAGCCAGGACGGCCGGCAGATCCATCTCCTGGAGCGGCGTGCCCCGGTAGGAGACGGTCCTGCGCGGCACGATTTCCAGGCCCTCGGCCTGCGCCACGGTTTCGGCGCGCCCGTGCGACTCCAGGTAGCCGACGACCACGTCGCGCCCGGAGTCGGCTTCGGCGACCCCCTCCTGCAGCATCTTGTAGGTCTTCCCCACGCCCGGGGCCATGCCGATGAAGACCTTCAGGTGACCGCGGTCGGGAGACGCCATGCGGGCATTCTCGCGGAGGAGGAGGACCGGTACAGTCGTAGACGAGCACGCCGATGTCGTGCTCGCGCGCATAAGCGAGCGACCCGGCCTCGATATCCTGTCGGAACAGGTGGTACGGCGGCTGATCGTGCGAGCAGACGGAGCGCGACGCGCCCTCCGGTCGATCTCGCTCAAATCCCAGATCTGAGCCGCTCCGGCGCGTGGGCACGCGTGAGTCGGTCAGCGGCCTGTGAACGCCGCCCTGATCACGCGTTCGGCGTTGCCGTGGAGGATCGCCTCGGGATCGTTCTGGCCGGCGTCCCGGACCCATGTCTCGAGCTTGGCGAAGTCCTCCGCCTTCTCGAACCCTTCGAGTGTCGGTTTGATGAAGCCGTCGATGTCGGTCCCGAGCGAGCCGGAGGAGCAGAGAGGGCAGATCACTGCTTGCGCGTGCGTCCGCGGCCGATCTCCTTGCCGAATGCGACCTCGACGGCGTTGCTCATCGTGGGTCCGAAGGCGGCGGTGAGCGCCTGGGAGGCCAGCGGGCGCAGCTGGTCGAGCGCGGCGCGCACCTGAGGCCAGTCGGACTCGGGCCGGCCGGCCTCGTCGAAGGGCTTCCAGATGTACTCCAAAAAGATCTGCACGAACGTCTGCGCGATGCGCTGGGTGTCGCGTCTGAGCTTGTCCATCATGTCGAGCGCCGCGTCGAGGGGGACGCCCAGCGCGACCAGCCGCTCGCCGGCGGTCAGCAGGATCGGGCTGGGGACTTCGAAGCTGTCGTCGGTGATCGGGATGACGAGGCCGAGCCGCTGGGCCTTGGCGATGAGCTTGTCCTCGATGTTGGCGCCCAGGCGCGCCAGCAGATCCTCGCGCTTGACGATCTCGGGGGTCTCGGTCTCGAAGGGGGTCATCAGGGAGCGGGTGAAGCCGAGAACCTCCTCGCTCGAGCCCGAGGCCTGCTCCAGCAGGTGGGCGATCGCGGCGAGGTTGTATCCCTGGGCCTGCATCTCGCGGATCAGCGCCAGTCGCGCCAGGTGCTCGGTGCCGTAGTAGCCGGTCCTGCCCTGCACCTGAGGTGGCGGGATCAGTCCCCGTGACTGGTAGCTGCGCACGTTGCGCACGGTCAGCCCGCTCGCCTGCGCGAGCTGATCGATCGTCAGTTGCCGCTCACCCTGGGCCCCAGCCATTGACCAAGCATACCGGTAAAAAATGATACATTGATTTATGTTACGATAATCTATGACACATGAGTAGGTGCGAAGTCGCCTTCGGCGATCTCCATCCAGGAGGCAGCGATGAGCAAGCCATGCGAGCCGGCCGGTATCGTCTCCAAGCGGCGATCGTGGTGGATCCTGATCGCGTGGACAGCGGCGATCGCGGTGCTCGCACTGCTCGGCGGCGGTCTGGAAAGCAGGCTTGCGCCGATGTCTCTGGCTGTGCCCGACACGCCCTCTTCGCGGGCCGAAGCGATGCTGGCCGGCGAGTTCGGCAACACGGTCCCGATTGCTGTCCTGCTGCGCGGCCCGCCCGCGCAGGTCGATCACCAGGGCCAGCGGCTGACGGCTGCGCTGAGAGCGATCAAACAGGTCCAGGTGCTTTCGCCGTGGGGTGGGTCGAGCATGGCGCGCGGGTCGAGCATGGCGCGCTCGCTGCGCCCTACCTCCGGGAGCGCGCTCGTGCTCGTGAACTTCATCCGGCCCGCGAGCCGCGCGATGGCGGTGGTGCCGAGCACCGAAGCGGTGATCGCCCGCACCGTAAAGCGCCCGGTTCACAGTTACCTGACCGGCGTGGCGGTGATCGGGCGTGCGATCCAGGAAGCCACGATGTCGGACACGCTGCGCGCCGAGATGATCGCGCTGCCGGTGCTGATCCTCGTGCTGCTGCTCGTCTTCCGCTCGCCGGTGGCCGCTGCAGTACCCTTGGCGATGGGCGGGGCAACCGTGATGGCCGGTCATGGCCTTTTGTGGCTGGCGAGCTTCATCACGCCGATCAACTCGCTGGGAGTCGCGATCGCCGCGATGATGAGCCTCGCGCTGGGAGTCGACTACGCCCTGCTGATGGTCTCGCGCGTGCGCCAGGAGCTCGCCGCCGGATGGGACCACGAGGACGCCGTGGCGATCGCGGCCCGCACCGCCGGGCGCACGATCGGTGCGGCGGGCGGCACGCTGGCGCTGACGATGCTCGCCGCGAGCAAGGTTGCGACGCCGGGGCTGCTAGGGCCCGTGGCGATCGGAGTCGTCATCTCTGGTCTCTTGAGCGTCGCGCTGGCGCTGACCGCGATGCCCGCTCTGCTGCGTCTGCTCGGCCCGCGGCTCGACCGCTGGGAGATCAGGCTCACCCGCTCCGCCGCCACGAGGCGGCGCACCAGAGCCGGGGCTTTCGCGGAACGGCTGATCGCCCACCCCGCGATCACGGTCCCGCTGCTCCTCGCCGGGATGCTGGCGCTGGCGGTCCCAGCCGGCGCGCTGAGCCTGGGCCCACCGTCCGCGGCGGAGCTTCCCTCATCCAACCCGGCGCGCATCGCGGTGGGGATGGTGCAGCGCACGATCGGACCGGGGTGGTCGGCGCCGTTCGTGATCGTGGCCAGGGCGAACAGCGGGGCGATGACCACCACTCAGCGCGTCGATGCGCTCGCGCACTGGCAGGAAGCGATCGCCCGCGAGCCCGACGTGGCCGCTGTGCTCGGGCCCGCGTCGGTCGCGGGCGCGCAGCGTGAGCTCGCCGAATCCCACGCCGCGCTCACATCCGCGCCCAAGCGCCTGGAAGGCGCCCAGCAGGGCATCACGGGCCTGCGCTCGGGACTGGGCCGCGCAAGCGACGGCATCGCGCAACTGCGCGGCGGCCTCGCCTCAGCCGCGACCGGCGCGAGATCGCTCGGCGGCGGCGCCGCACGCGCCGAGACCGGCGCCGAAGCACTGGACGGGCAGACGGGCAAAGCCGACGCCGGCGCCAAGCGGCTCGCGGCCGAAACGGGCCGCGCCGGCGCTGGCGCGAAGCGACTGGCAACCGAAGCGGGCCGCGCTCGCGCCGGAGCCAGACGGCTCGCAACCGAAACGGGTCGCGCCCACGCGGGCGCGACGCGACTTACAACCGAAGCCGGTCACGCCGGCGAAGGCGCGACACAGCTGCAGACGGGCCTCGCCCAGGCGGCGACAGGATCGGCCGCGCTCGCGGGCGGACTCGACAAAGCGGCCGCAGGCGCCGAACGCCTGGCCAGCTCCGACGGCGAACTCAGGACCGGCGCGGCAGCACTGGAGCAAGGCATGAACACGCTCGATGACACAGTTCACGCGACCCTTGCGCCGATCGAGGCGCTCGCCGAACAGCTACACGCCTGGGCCGGCTGGCTCGCCACGCTGCGAGCCTCCGATGAAGAGCTGCGCGCCCGGCTGAGCGAAGCGACGCACGAACTCGACGCGATGACCGTCGCGCGCGGCGACCCACGCTATCCGGCGCTCGCGCAGGACCTCGCCGCGATTACGCAGCTGAGCGAACAGAACGGCCTCTCACAGCTCGCCCGCATCCAGCAGCAGCTGATCGGGTGCCTGGAACGGCTCGCGGACCTCCCGGCGGAGCTATCACAGCTGACCGCCAGCCTCGATGAGCTGCGCGCGGGCGCCGACCGGCTCGCCACCGGCACACAGGAATCCGAAGAAGGCGCGGTCAAGCTCGACTCCGCCCTGCACACTCTCGCCGCGGACGGGCACACGCTCTCAGGCGGACTCACCGTCCTCAGCGGTGGAGCGGGCCAGCTCGCCGGCGGGCTCGGCAAGCTCGCCGGCGGTAACGGTCAGCTCGCCGGCGGTCTAGGCAAGCTCGCGGGCGGCAACCAGCAACTCGCTACCGGGCTCGGCAAGCTCGCGGGCGGCAACGGCCAGCTCGCCGGCGGTCTAGGCAAGCTCGCGGGCGGCAACCAGCAACTCGCTACCGGGCTCGGCAAGCTCGCCGGCGGCAACGGCCAGCTCGCCGGCGGTCTAGGCAAGCTCGCGGGCGGCAACGCGCAGCTGGCGGGCGGACTCTCCGCCGCTGACAGCCGCACAGGCGCCCTAGCCGCCGGGCTATCCGGGACTGGGCGACCGCTGCAGAGCTACGCCTCGATGCTGAACGGCTACCAGCAGGACTACCGGCTGCTGCATGCCGACTCCCCGAACGCGCTCGACTCCGGCTATCTCGTGCTGACCGCTCTCGACGGCACGGTCTCACCAGCACGCGAGCAGGTCGCGCAGCTGGTCAACGTCGACGGCGGCGGCCAGAGCACGCGCATGATGGTCATCGCCTCCAGCCCACCCGAGGCGAGCGCGACCGCGGCTCTGAGCAGCAGGCTGCAGCGCAGCTTGCCCGCGCTCGCCGCCGCGACCGCCAGCAGGGTCGAGATCGGCCAGGGCGCGCAGTACCTGCTCGACTACACCAACGCGAACACGGCCCGCGTCCCATGGCTGGTGCTCGCCTTGGCGATCGTCGCGGTGCTCACGCTGATCGTGGTACTGCGGGCGCTGCTGTTGCCGCTGATCGCGGTCGCGCTGAACCTCGCCACGATCGCCGTCGCGCTCGGGGCGCTGGAGCTGCTCACCGAGACGCACGTGCTCGGCGGACCGGGCTACATCGACGCGGCTTCGGGCGCCGGCATCATCTCGATCATGTTCGTCCTGTCGATCGACTACGAGGTCTTTTTGCTGACACGCATGCGCGAGCGATGGATCGCACGGGGCGACGCCGAGGATGCGATCCGCTACGGCCTGCGACACACCACCGGTGTGATCACGGGCTCCGCGGCGATCATGACCGCCGTTTTCCTCGCGTTCGCCGCAGCCGACATCATCCCACTGCGCCAGTTCGGCGTCGGGCTCACGATCGCCGTGCTGCTCGACGCGACGATCGTCAGGCTCGTGCTGCTGCCAGCGATCATGCGCATGGCGGGACCGCGCGTCTGGTGGATGCCGCGCTGGCTCGCGCGCAGGCTCCCCGCCCTCGAGTAAGACCCCTCGGCCGGTTCGAGCCGCAGGCCGTGAGCGCCAGAGCCAGAACCACGTCGAGGGCGCTCTGCCAGTCATCGCCGACGACGAACTCCCACACCGCGATCAGGAACGGCTGTAACCGCCCCTCCGGCTGGGGTTGTTGTAAGTGGATACATCAGGTGGCCCCCAGCCACCGAAGGCAAGCCACCCGAAAGGAAGTGGTGAAGATGCCTAATACCAAGACTGCGGTCTCCGAGCCTCTCATCGAGAACGCACCTGCCGATGAGACGATGGACCTGCCTGAGCAGTGGCTCGAGCTGGCGAAGATTAGCCAGCGAACCGCGATAGAGACGGTGCGCAGGTTCCTCGAGACGGCCGAGAGCATGCCTCTCCTCGGAACGGGCGTGTCGATCACCGAGCGTCTGGCGCACGTGGAGTACGACGCCCTGCGCAGCATCATGCACGGCGCCGCGGATGTGGACGTGAACGTGGGCGTGAACGTGGACGTGCTGTCGAAGGGCCTGCGCGTCGACGTGCTGTCGGAGGGCGTGAATGTGAACGTGCTGTCGCGGGAGAAGGCCACACCCTGACCCGTCCTCATCTCTTCCAAGCCGAGACGGGTCGAGGGGTGGACAAGCGGCTTCGGTGAATGCAGCTGTAGAGATACGCACATCCCGCAGAAGCAGACAGGCCATGCCAGAGACCGAGGTTCAGCGCCACCCGCCGGCGCCCAGGGCAGCGGCCACCCACAATCTCTGTTGCGGTAAATCCGTAGGAAATCCGCATGCTTTCTCTGATGGCGCGCCCGCCGGCAGGGCATAGATTGCGCCGAAACAACAACCTCGCCAAACTAGACGAGGGAAAGAGAGCAGACAGACATGAGTCGCAAGGTGTTTGACATGCTCGCCAGCGCAGGTGGCCTGGTCGTCGTGGTGGTCCTGCTCGCCGCGGGTGGGCTCTTGATGTGGGGCTACAGCTTCACCCACTCCAACGTCCACAATCAGCTCGCCCAGCAGGAAATCTACTTCCCGCCCAAGGCCGCCTTCGAACACCCCAAGCCCGGCACGGAGATCACCCCGTCGATGATCCCGTCCGTCTCGCAGTACGCCGGCCAGCAACTGCTCACCGGCGAGCAGGCCAGGGTGTGGGCGAACGACTTCATGGCCGTGCACCTGTCCGAGATGCCCTATCGCGGCGTCTACGCCAAGATCAGCGCGGCGGCGCGCGAAAACCCGAGCAACGCCGAACTGAAGACCCTCGAGCAGACCTCCTTCCAGGGCACGACCCTGCGCGGGCTGCTGCTGGAGGCGTACGCGTTCTCGACGATCGGCGAGGTCATGTTCTGGGGCGCGATCGCCTCGTTCGTACTGGCCATCGTCATGGCCGTGCTCGTCGCCCTTGGCTTCCGCCACGCCCGGCAGACCTCCCGCGAGCAGGAGCTATTGGAGTCACACCTTCAGGCCGGCGTGCCGGCCTGAAGGGACTTCGAAAAGGCTGAAAGCGCCGCGTGGGCGCTACGGCCCTCAACGGGTTTCTAGCTGACTGACCAAATCCCAAAGAGAGGTGAAACACATGTCCGAGACCAAACCCAAACGCCGCCCGCCGGCGAAAAAGCAGGCCAGCACCCGAAAGACTCGCGCGGCCGATGCGACGGGCGCGGCCAAGCGCAGCGCCGAGCTTTCCCAGGAGGTGGTGCAAGAGCTCGAGGATGGTGCGCAGAGCGCGATCGCGGCCGTGCGCAAGTTCCTCGTCACTGTCGATGAGGCGCTGCCGCCGCGCGGCGAGGGTCCGTCCCGGAGGGAGGAGATCACGGACTCCGCTCTGGAGATGGCTCAGCGACTGGTGCACACGCAGGCAGAGTTCCTGCGCAAGGTCGTTGACAGCGCAGGCAAGACCCTGAACAGACCGGACGACGAGAGGTAGAGTGCGCAATGACTCGACTTTCCAGATATTGCGACCGGGCGGCGTGATGGCGGTGCAGGTGCACACCGAGACGCTTCATGGCTGCTCGGTCAGGTATGCGCAGGCGGGAGAAGGGCCGGTGCTGCTGCTGATCCACGGACTGGGTGGCAGCCTGGAGAACTGGCAGGAGGTGATCGGGCCGCTGGCGCGCAGATATACGGTCCTCGCCCCCGACCTGACCGGGCACGGCGAGTCCGCGCCCGCCGGCGGGGACTACTCGCTGGGGGCGCTGGCCGCGGGGCTGCGCGACCTGCTCGTCGCGCTCGGTCACGAACGAGCGACGCTCGTCGGTCACTCGCTCGGGGGCGGCGTCGCCATGCAGTTCTCGTATCAGTTCCCGGAGATGGTCGAAAGGCTCGTACTGGTCTCCAGCGGTGGCCTTGGGCCGGAGGTGAGCCCCGTGTTGCGCGCCGCGGCTCTTCCCGGCGCCGATCTGTTCATCGCCGCCACCGCGGGAGTTGGACGGCAGATCGGCGGCGTCCTGGCGCGTGGCCTGTCGACGGTGGGGCTCGCGCCGAACGCGGACGTCGCCGAGGTCCTGCGCGGCTACGGGACCCTTGCCGATCCCGAGCGCAGGGCCGCGTTCTTGGCGACGGTCAGGGCTGTGATCGACACGCGCGGCCAACGCGTGGCGGCCACCAACCGCCTCTATCTGGCCGAGGCGATGCCGGTCCTGATCATCTGGGGCGAGCGCGACCGGATCATTCCCGCCCATCACGGCGAGCACGCCCACCGCCAGGTTCCCGGCAGCCGCCTGGAGGTCTTCGAGAACGTCGGTCATCTGCCGCAGCTGGAGGCGCCGTTGCGTTTCGTGACGACGCTCGAAGACTTCCTTGCCGAGACGAAGCCGGCGAAGCTCGACCGCAAGCATTGGCGTCTCCTCACGCAGGGCGGCACCGCCGCGTAGCGCCTACTACGCCGCCTTGCGCGCCGCCCGCCGGCGGTGTGCCCCCCGAGCCTGCGGATGGTCCGGACGCAGGCCGCCAGCGGGAGTGACGGCGGCCGTACCACCAGGCCAACGCAGAACCGAACCGGGTCAGGCCCCGAGCACGTTGTGCACGATCAAGTCGATCAGCTTGATCCCGATGAACGGCGCTACAAGCCCGCCAAGCCCGTAGATCAGCAGGTTGCGCCGCAGCAGCCCCGAGGCCCCGATCGGCCGGTAGCGGACACCGCGCAGCGAGAGCGGAATCAGGAGCGGGATGACGAGCGCGTTGAAGATGATCGCCGAGACGATCGCGGACTGGGGCGTGCCGAGGTTCATGATGTTGAGCACGTGCAGCGGCCCCTTCCCGCCCGCACTGGTGGCGTAGGTGGCGATGAAGATGGCGGGCAGGATCGCGAAGTACTTGGCGACGTCGTTGGCGATCGAGAACGTGGTCAGGGCGCCGCGGGTGATCAGGAGCTGCTTGCCGACCTCGACGATCTCGATCAGCTTGGTCGGATTGGAGTCGAGGTCGACCATGTTGCCGGCCTCGCGGGCGGCCTGAGTGCCGGTGTTCATGGCAACGCCGACGTCAGCCTGGGCGAGGGCGGGCGCGTCGTTGGTGCCGTCGCCGGTCATCGCGACGAGGCGGCCGTCGGCCTGCTGCTCGCGGATCAGGGCGAGCTTGCGCTCGGGTGTGGCTTCGGCGAGGAAGTCGTCGACGCCGGACTCCTGGGCGATCTTGGCGGCCGTGAGGCGGTTGTCGCCGGTGACCATCACGGTTTTGATGCCCATCGCGCGGAGCTGCTCGAAGCGGGCGGCCATGCCCTCCTTGATCGTGTCCTTGAGGTAGACGATCCCGAGGACCTGGTTGTCGCGCGCGACAGCCAGGGGCGTGCCGCCCTCGTTGCCGACGCGATCCAGCTGGGCCTGCAGCTCGGGCGGCGGAGAGCCGCCTTCGCGGCGGACGAGCTCGACGATCGCGTCGCCGGCGCCCTTGCGCAGGCGCCGTCCGTCGACGTCGACGCCGCTCATCCTGGTCTGGGCGGTGAAGGGAACGAACTCGGCGTTCAAGGTGGTCATGTCGTGCTCGCGGATGCCGTACTGCTTGGCTAGAACCACGATCGAGCGGCCCTCGGGCGTCTCGTCGGCGAGGGAGGCCAGCTGCGCGACCTCGGCCAGCTCGGACTCGGGGACGCCCGGCATCGGCACGAACTCCGAGGCAAGCCTGTTGCCGATCGTGATCGTGCCGGTCTTGTCGAGCAGCAGCACGTCGACGTCACCGGAGGCCTCGACGGCGCGACCGGAGAGGGCGAGCACATTGCGGCGGACCAAGCGGTCCATTCCGGCGATCCCGATCGCGGAGAGGAGGGCCCCGATCGTCGTCGGGATCAAGGCGACGAGCAGCGCGATCAAGGTCGTCTCGGAGATCGCGGTCCCCGAGAACAGACCGAACGGCCGCAGGGTGGCGATCACGATCATGAAGATCAGGGTGAGCGCGGCGAGCAGAATGTTGAGGGCGATCTCGTTGGGGGTCTTGCGCCGCTCGGCTCCCTCGACCAGCGCGATCATCCGGTCCAGGAACGATTTGCCCGGCTCCTGGGTGATTTCGACGACGATCTCGTCAGAGGTCACGCGCGTGCCGCCGGTCACGGCGCTGCGATCGCCGCCGGACTCGCGGATGACCGGAGCGGACTCGCCGGTGATCGCGGACTCATCGACGGTGGCGATGCCCTCGATCACGGTGCCGTCGCCGGGAATCAGCTCGCCGACCGAGACGACGACGATGTCTCCTCGCGTGAGCTCTGAGGCGGCCTTGGTGGAGCCGTCGCGCAGCCTGGCGACCGTCTCCTTGCGCATCGTGCGCAGCGTGTCGGCCTGGGCGCGGCCGCGACCCTCGGCGAATGCCTCGGCCATGTTCGCGAAGATGACCGTCAACCACAGCCAGAGCGAGATCGTGAACGTGTACCAGGCGGGCTCGTGTCCGCCACCGAGGGGCGCGCCGCCGAGCGCCTGTTTCAGCCAGGTGAAGGTTGTTATGACCGACCCGATCTCTACGACGAACATGACCGGGTTGTGGACCTGCACGCGCGGATCGAGCTTCTTGAGGGAGTCGATCAGGGCGCGTTTGACGATCTCCCGCTGGAACAGCGAGACCGCCTGACGCTCGTTTTTAGTGGTGGGCCCACCCATCCCCACGCTTGCCATCAGCTTGCCCCTCCGGTCAACCGATCGAGCGCGAGATTCAGCTCCAGCACGTTGACGCCCGGTTCGCCGGAGAATCCAAGACCACGCGCGTCGGTGTACTTGGAGATCAGACCGTTGACCACGCTCAGCGACAGTCCGCGCTTGGCCGCGACGCGATGCGCCTGGATCCAGGCGTTGGCCTGTGAGATTTCGGGGTCGAGGTTGGAGGCCGAGGTGTTGACCGCGTCCACGGGGATCTGGGCGGTCGTCAGGCCGGGGTCATACGGCTTGTTGAGTTCGAGGTATTCCTTGATGTTTTCTTCGTCTGCTTCCTTGGTCTTGACGCTGTTTGGACCCCTGTTTGAGAACGTGCTCGCCGCCGCGTTGTAGGCGCCGCCTTCGGTGGCGGACGGACGCGACTGGAAGTAGCGCGGATCCGCTTCGGTGACGAGTTCTTTTTCTTCTTCCTTGGGCTTGCCGTTCTTTTCGAGCACGGGAGCCTTGAAGCTCTGGCCGATGATCTTCGAGCCGACGAGCTTGCCGTTCACGTATACCTTCTGCCCGTTGGCGTTCCCCGGGAACGCGACCTGGCTGACACCAGTGATGAACAGCGGGTAGATCAAACCGAGCAGGATCGTAAAGACGACGATCCCGATGATCGAGGTGACGATGTCGCGTTTCATCTCAGTAGAGGTGTCCGGTCAGGCCCTGGACGATCGGTCCGAGCAGCAGGGCGGGGAAGAAGGTGAGCGCGCCGACGAGCACGACCACTCCGAGCAGGAGCACGGCGAAGGTGGGATTGTCGGTGCGCATCGTGCCGAGGCCGGCGGGCGTGACACGCTTGCCGGCCAGGGCGCCGGCGACCGCCAGCGCGAACAGGATCGGCGCGTAACGCGCGAACAGCATGTCGAAGCCGCCGAGGATGTCGGCGAACGTGACGCCGTGGGCGCCTAGGTTGCCGGCGTTAGGTTGGATGTAGCCGGTGTAGCCGGCAAAGGCGGAACCGTTGTTGTTGGCCTGCGACAGGTAGGCATAGAAAGTCTCGGAGAAGCCCTGCGGGGTGTTGCCCCCAGCCTTGGACAGCGCCACTTCGGAGATCGATTTGCGCCCGGCCGTGGTCGCGGTCGCCATCGCCGTGCAGAACAGCGCCGCAAGCGGCGTGATCAGGATGCCGAGACCCGCGAGCTTGATCTCGCGCGCCTCGAGCTTCTTGCCGAGCCACTCGGGCGTGCGCCCGACCATCAGGCCACCGATGAACACCGCCAAGAGGACGTACAGGAGGATCGAGTACAGGCCCGTGCCGACGCCGCCGAAGATGACCTCGCTGGCCGACAGGTTGGCCATCGGCACCGCACCGCCGATCCCGGTGAACGACTCGATCGCGCTGTTGACGGCGCCGCAGGAGGTGACGGTCGTGATCGTGTCGAACAGCGCCGACCCGGCGATCCCGAAGCGCTGCTCCTTGCCTTCCAGGTTGCCTCCGCCCGAGCCGGAGATCACACCGGTGTGCAGGCCGGCGGCGTGCTGAGCAGGAGAGCCGTGGGCCTCAGCGATGTAGGCGACAGCGACAGCGCCGAGGAACATGAACATCATCACGCCGTAGATCGCGTACCCCTGCCGGCGGTTGCCGCTCATACGTCCGTACATGAACACAAGCGCTGCCGGGATGATCAACACGAGCAGCATCTCGACGAGGTTGGTGAACCCGGTCGGGTTCTCGAATGGATGCGCCGAGTTGACGTTGAAGAAGCCGCCGCCGTTGGTCCCGAGCTCCTTGATCGCCTCCTGGGAGGCGACCGGCCCCATCGCGATCTTCTGTTCGAGGCCGGTGATCGTGTGAGCGGTCAGGTAGGTCGAGAAGTTGGCGATGACGCCCTGGGAGACGAGGATCAGCGCGCCGACGATCGAGATCGGCAGGAGGATGTAGAGGACGACGCGCACGATGTCCTGCCAGAAGTTGCCGATCCCCTTGCCGCTGCGACCGACGATCCCGCGGATCAGCGCGGCCGCGACGACGATCCCTATTCCGGCCGAGAGGAAGTTCTGTACCGTCAGCCCGGCCATCTGGCTGAGGTAGGTCATCGTCGTCTCGCCGCCGTAGTACTGCCAGTTGGTGTTGGTGATGAACGAGGAGACCGTGCTGAAGGTCACATTCCAGGTGCCGGAGTGATAGCCGAGCGGGTTGAGCGCGTGGGGCACCCACGGGGCGTTCTGGGTGCGCAGAATGGCATACAACAAAAGCCAGCCCGCGAGCGAGAAGGTCAAGAGGCTTTTCGCGTACTGCTTCCAGTCCTGCTCACGCTCGTGGTCGACCCGCATCAGGCCATACAGCAACCGCTCGGGACCGGCGAGAATCGGCGAGAGGAAGACCCGCTTGCCGGTGAAGACCTTTGCCATGTAGCCGCCCAGCGGCAGCGCCAGCGCCGTCAGGATGACCGCGAACAGGACGATGAGAAGCCAGCCGGAGAACGTCATGCTCTCAGAGCTTCTCTCCGCGGATCAAGGCATAGAAGAGATACGCGATTATCAGCACCGACACGACCAGGCCGAACACGTCGGCGCCGCTCATATGCGCGATGAATGCGCCGAGTGGCAACGAGAAGCTCATATGCGCTCGATCCCCTCGAGAATCGCCAGGAGGATCAGGAACATGACGATCCCGAGAGCTATGGCGAGAACATCCATGCGTTCACTATGGACGGCCCGGCGTCACGAGCGCGTAACAAAAGGGCGGTCGGGTATAACGATTTCGTGACGGACAAACGGACCGGCCGTGACCGGTACCTCTTTCGCCCAGACCGGCGGCTCAGGCCGAGAGGCGGTAGCCGACGCCGGGGTCGGTGACGATGTACTTGCGTGGCGTCCCGAGCCCGGACCCGGCCGGCTCGATCTTTGCGCGCAGGCGCGCTATGTGGGTACGCAGGGCCTGTACGTCGTCGGCGTAGCCCGGACCCCAGACCTCGGTTAGGAGCGCGCGATGGGTCATCAAGCGACCGCGATTGCGGGCGAGGACGCGCAGCAGGTCGAACTCGATCGGCGTGAGGTGAACGGGCTCGCCGTCGCGGCTGACGGTGCGTGCTCCAAAATCGACGGCGAGCCCGTCGACCTCGACGCGCGACTCCTCCTCGGAGGCTTGCCCGCCGGCGCGCCGCAGGGCGGCCTGCAGCCGGGCGACCAGCTCGCGCGCGCCGAAGGGCTTTGTCACGTAGTCGTCGGCGCCGGCCTCGAGGGCCAGGACCTTCTGATCCTCCTCGCCGATCGCCGAGAGCACGAGGATCGGCATCTCGCTCCATTCGCGCAGCCGGCGCGTCACCTCGATCCCGTCGCCGTCGGGCAGCACCAGGTCGACGATCGCCGCCTGCGGCGGACGCACCGCTGCGCGGTCCAGCGCCTCGGCGGCGCTCTGCGCCGCGAGCACCTCGAAGCCGGCCTCGCGCAGGACCACGCGCAGAGCGCGCACGATCTGGAGCTCGTCGTCGACGACCAGCACGCGCGGAGCCTCAGCGGCCATCGAGACCAGCCGTCATGCGGAGAGGGCAGGACTCTCGGCGGACTCGTGAGCTTCGTCGGTGGGAACGACCGGGTCGAGAGGCAGCTCGAACACGAACGTGGCGCCCTGGCCGGGCAGCGACTCGACGTACAGCTTGCCGCCGTTGGCGTGCACGAAGCCGCGTGCGATCGCCAGGCCCAGGCCCGAGCCGCGATGCCCACCGCTCGCCGTACCGGCCCGGTAGAAGGGCTCGAACACGCGCTCGACCTGGGCGGGCGGGATGCCGGGGCCACGGTCGACGACGCGCACGATTACGCGGTCGTTTTCGCCGCCATGGGTGCGCACCGCACGCGCGCGGACCGACACAGGGTGACCGCCGGAGTGACGCCGAGCGTTCTCGAGGACGTTCACGAACGCCCGCTCCAGCTGGGTCGAGTCGGCCCGCACGAGCGGCAGGTCGCGGTCCACCGAGAGCGTGAAATCCTCGGTCTTGGCGCTCAGCTCCTCGAGGGCCGCGCCGAGGACCTCCTCGACCGAGGTCCACTCGCGGTGCGGTTCGGCTACACCTGCCTCGAGGCGCGACTGGTCGAGCAGATTCTCGACCAGTCGCGAGAGACGGCGCGTCTCCTGGGCGATCACCGAGGCCAGCTCCTCGCGCTCGGCCCGCGAGAGATCGGGCAGCGCGACCGCCTCCCCGGCGGCGGCGATCGCGGTCAGGGGAGAGCGCAGGTCGTGGGAGACGGCGCGGAGCACCGCGGTCTTGACGACGTCGGCGCGCCGCAGAGAGGCCGTCTCGACGACCTCGCCGAGGAGGGCATCCCGCTCCAAGGCGGCGCTGAGCACGGCCTCGAGGGAGGGCACGACCCGCTCCTGCAGGCGGCGCAAGCTCGACTCGGGGGTGTCGGCGCCGACCAGGAGGGTCCCCAGGCGACGGGTGCCTTCGCGCAGCGGAAACGCGAGTCGGCGCTCGTCGCCCTCGACGGCCTGCATCTCGATCGCGGCCGAGTGCAGGCCCAGCGTTTGGGCGAGACGGGCGGAGGCGGTGGGCAAAGCCTGAGCGAGATTGTTGCCGCGCAGCAGGATCCGGGCCATCTCGGCCGCCAGGTCGGCCTCGCGTCGGCGTTCGTCGGCCTCGCGTGCGCGTGCACGGGTGACGTCGGCGATCGAGCTGGCGAGGCCGGCGGCGACCAGGAAGGCGATCAGAGCCACCCAGTTGTCGGAGTCGCGAATCGTGAAGCGGCCGACGGGCGGCAGGTGGAAGAAGTTGAAGGCAGCCGCGCTCAGAATCGCCGTGAGCACGCCCAGCCAGGCGCCCCAGACGGCGGACACGACGAGCACGGCGAGCAGATAGACGACCCCGAGCGAGACGACGGGCGCGATCTGCTTGAGCGGATAGACGAGCAGGGTGCACAGCGCGACCGCGGCGATCGCGACGAGGACCCCCGTCCGCCTGGGGGGCGGCTCGGTGGCGAACAGGAAGCCGAACGGGCGCATCTCTGGCTCTCAGCGTAATGGGCGGCGGAGCGGGACCGGGGACTGGGGGTCAGGTGGCGAGGTGCGAGAGGGATAAAGCCAGTGGGACCAGGATGACGGGGCAGCTGAGCGAGACCTGGCTCGCGGCTGTACCTGGAGGGTCGTCCGTCCCGATCGCCTACCCTTTGCTCAAGCTGGCGCCCGGGCCGGCCGATCGGAAACCGAGGGACCGTCACACGGCGAGAGCCCGTCTTTACTGACCGTGTCGCGATGAGCCACGCACCCCAGCCACAGATTCGGGCCGCAACGCTCCAGCGGGCCCTGGCGCTGGTCGCGGGCGCCATGGCCGCGTCGATCGCGGCGGCAATGGCCGCGACGGCACTCGTTGCTCCCACGGCCGCGCACGCCGCCGTCACGCCCTCGGCCTACCGCGTCGGACGGCTCTGCGGAGCTCCGAGTCCCGGCTACTCGGGGTGTATGGGGTTGAGGCTCCTTGCCAGGCGCCCGGAAGCGCAGCCGGGGGCGCGGGTCTCTGCCCCTTCGGGCTCGCCCGCGCTCGGCGAGAGCCGACCGGCCCTGAAAAAAGTCGAATACAAAGCACCGTGGGAAGGCAGCCTTTCCCCGCCCGAAGTGCTCGCCGCCTACAACCTCTCCGGCGTGCCGGCGCCGGTGAACACACAGACGCTGGCGCTCGTGGACGCGTACAACGACCCGACGATCGAAGCCGACCTGAAACGGTTCGACGAACAGTACGGCCTGCCCGTATGCACGGTCGAAAACAAATGCTTCACCAAGGTGGAAATGCACTCCAAAGGCAAAGCGCCTCCGAATGAAGCGGGCTGGGCACAGGAGATCTCGACCGACGTCGAGGTCGCGCACGGCCTGTGCCCCGAATGCGGGATCCTGCTCGTGGAGGCGTACTCCAACAGCAACAAAGACCTCGAAGCCGCGGAGCGCAAGGCCGAGGAACTCGGCGCGACGGAGATCTCCAACTCCTGGGGCGGCCCGGAGGCGGGCGTCACCGCCGAAGAAGACGAACACGACGCCTTCAACGACCCCGGCACCGTGATCGCGGCTGCGGCCGGAGACGAAGGCTACTTGGACTGGGACGCCGAAGAACAGGGCTACACCGACTATCCGGCATCCTCAGCGCATGTGGTGGCCGTCGGCGGCACCCGCCTCGAACTGACCGCGGGTGGGGCGTGGAAGGCAGAGACCGTCTGGAATGGCAGCGGCGCCGGCGGGGGCGGCTGCAGCACGGTGTTGCAAGCGCCGCCGTGGCAGCAGAGCCTGCCCGACTGGCCGGCGGTCGGTTGCGGATCGCATCGTGCCGTGGCAGACGTCTCCGCCGACGCCGATCCCTATACGGGCGTGTCGGTCTACGACTCGACTCCGGTCCTCGAAGAAGGCGTCGAATATCGCGGTTGGGTGATGATCGGCGGCACTAGCGTGGCGACGCCGATCATCGCCGCCACATACGCGCTGGCCGGCGGCGCGGGCACCGAACCGGGCGGCGAAACGGTCAAGTACCCGGCGCAGACGCTCTATGAAAACCTGGCGTTCGAACCGTCTAGGCTGCACGACGGGCTGCACGACGTGACCGCTGGCTCGAACGGCGCCTGCGCCAAGGGCTTTGGCGAATTCACGGGCCTGTCGGAATGCTCGTTGACCGAAGAGGGCGAATCGTGCTCGCAGCAGGCGATCTGCCTGGCGAGGACCGGCTATGACGGTCCCACTGGAGTGGGCACCCCTGACGGCGTCGCGGCGTTCCAGCCGCTGAGCGAAGCGGACAGGCAGAAGGCCGAAGAAGAGCTGGCCACCGAACGCACGGAAGAACGGGAAGCACAGGAACAGAAGGCAAAGGAAGCCAAAGAACGCGAAGCCGCCGAACTGCGGCGCCAGGAAAGGGAAGCGGAAGAACAGGCGCTGGCCTCGAAAGCCGCTGAAGAGAAAGTGGCCGAAGAACTCAAGGCCTTGGCGGAAATACCCGTCAACGGAGAACCGGTCACGAACAACATCGCCACAGCAGGCACGACGGTCTCGGGCCAGGGAACGTCGGGCACGGGCTCTTCAGGCGCACCGTCAGCTGGCTCGCGCGCCGGACATGCGGTCCCGGTCCTGTCGGACCTGGCGCTGACCCGCAACGCGACCGCCGCTCTGAACGACGAACAACCGACGGTATTCCGGATCGCGTTCGAGTTCACGCTGAGCCTCGGCACGCGCGTGCGCGCGACACTCGCCAAGGAGACGGCCGGTCACCACGGTCGCAAGCATTGGCAGACGCTGCCGTATACGCGCACGATCGCGGCCGCGAAGGGGCGCAACAGTGCCAGACTGAGCGCCCGCGGGCCCCTCAACCCCGGCAGCTACCGGCTGACGCTCACGCCCGCGCACGGGATCGCGCGTACGCTCGTGTTCCGGGTCGGCTGAGGCCGGCGCGGCGCCAGGGGCGCGCCACGGCCAAGCGATCCATGATGGGCCATGCCCGCACCGTTCATCGCATGATGCTGCCGGACGACGCGCGGGCGCGAACACCTACCCAAGCGCGTCCTCGACCTTACGCCGAAACGCGGAGGGATCGATCGCGGGATACCGGTACAGCTGCGGCTCGATCGCCTCGTAATGCTTGCGCAAACGCGCGGACTCCACGAGGCCACGGGCGATCATCGTGCGAACGTCGGCGAGATCTTGGTCGAAGCCACGCTCGATCTTCGACAGCGCCTGCGAGTAGAGGTCGAAGTGATGAACCTCGACGGCGCCCTCGCGAAACAAGAACGGGCTGCGCTCGCGCCAGCCGGGCAGCTCTGGAATGAAGTCCGGCGGTGAGGCGAGCTCGATGTTCACGCCGAGACTCTCCTTGACGGCTGGCAGCTCGCGCAACAGCCGGTCGTCCTCGGGCTCGAACCGCAGGTCGACATCGACGGTGGCCGCACGCCATCGCTCGATCACCGCGGTGCTGCCGCCGGTCAGATACATTCGAACCGGCGCGCGAGCGACCCGCCCGAGGCGGTTCGCGACAGCACGGATGAGCGCCTCGTCAACGGGGGGACGCATGCTCGGCCGCCCGCGCAAAGCTCACCATCCGACCGACCAGCGCGTTATAGCGACTGTGTGCGTCCTGCTCGCTGTCCGCGAGAAGTGCATAGAGACGATGGGAAGGTTGTCTCGGCAGCTCCGAGCCAGGCGGCACGTCATAGCCAAGCGCCCGCAGACGCGAAGCCGCCATCGCGACCAGCAGCGCCGGCTCACTCTCACGACCTGCGGCAAGATCCGCGATACCGGCGCTCACAAGCTCATGGCCGGGCAGATCGGCGGAAACCTCCTTCATACCGCCCATAGTACGGCCGGCGAGCGGCGCACCGACTCGCATCACCCTCCTGGGCGGGGATCGACATGGGCAGCGCACCGTAGCCGACAGGCCGCCGCCAGCGAACTGCGTTACCGACCGACCATGCGTTCGCGAATGTTAGGTCGTAATCAGTTCAATTACGATAGACTTTTGGCGAACAAATGGCTTTCATCAATCGCAAGGACGAGCTTGAAGCGCTCGACGAACGCTGGGGGTCCAAGCGCGGCGAGCTGGTGATCGTGTTCGGCCGCCGACGAGTGGGCAAGAGCCGACTGATCACTTACTGGGGCCGCAAGCGCCGGCACCTCTACTACGAGGCGACCGGGGGCAGCGAACGCGACCATCTCGACGACATCGGCCGGGAGATAGCCAGGGTGTCGGAGCGACGCGTACACGCGCAGCCCCCCGGCAACTGGCGAACGGCGTTCGCGGCCTTCGAGGACCTGCTCGAGGACGGGCCACTGCTGATCGCGCTCGACGAGTATCAGTTCCTGGCCCGGCGCAACCCCGAGATCGGCTCGCTGGTCAACGATCTGGTCGAGCGCCACCGGGATAACCCCAACCTGCGCATGGTGCTCGCTGGCAGCGACGTCTCGTTCTTCGAGCGCGACGTGGTCGGCTACGGAGCAATCTCATACGGTCGGCGCACCGGAGCGCTGCGCCTAGAGCCGTTCGAGTGGGCGAGCATCGGGCCGTTCCTGCCCGGCTGGAGCGTCGATGACAGGATCCGCGCCTGGGCCGTCTACGGCGGCATGCCTTACTACCTGGACGGGCTCGATCCGGGGCTAGATCTCGGCGAGAACGTGCTGCGCACGATCTTGCGCCCCGACGGCCTGCTACGCCACGAGCCGGAGTTCCTGCTCGCCCAGGAGTCGCGGATCAGGGAGCGTGACAGCTACATGTCGGCCTTGAGAGCCATCGCCGCCGGCAACACGAGACTCGGGGAGATCGCCGAGCGCATTCAGCGCCGCCCGAACGACACCCGCTCGTTCTTGCAGACGCTCGAGGGGATGCGTCTCGTGCGCCGCCGCCACCCCATTGCCAAAGCGGGCGCAGCGAGGGTGTCCTATGCGATCACGGATCCGTTCCTGCGCTTCTGGTTCCGGTTCGTCGCCCCTTACGAGAGTCGCCTGCAAAGCCGTGAGTCCGCAAAACGGCATCTGCGTGGGACGGTCATGCCCGCGCTGGACGAGTTCGTCTCGAGGGACGCCTTCGAGGAGATCTGCAGGCGCTGGGCGCTCGAACACATCCCCCGGGCCGCGGAGGTCGGATCGTGGTGGGGCTCTAAGCGAATCCGCACCGAGGACGGACTGCGCACCCGCCGCTACGAGGCGGACGTGGCGGCGGTCGACGCCGACGGCGAGATCGTCGCGCTCGGCTCATGCAAGTGGAGCGCAAACGTGCACGACACCGCGGAGCTGGACAGGCTGGAAACCGTCGCACATCTGCTTGGAGCCAAGCGTCCGCCGTTGTACCTCTTCTTCGATCGCACCGGCTTCTCCAAGCGGCTACGCGAGATCGCGCGCGAGCGCGACAACGTGTCCCTGATCAGGACGGACAAGCTGGGCTAAAGCCCCTCAGCTACCAGCAGCCGCGACAGGCCCCGGCCGCCCGCGCAAAGCTCACCATCCGACCGACCAGCGCGTTGTAGCGGCTGTGCGCGTCCCGCTCGCTGTCCGCGAGCGGCGCAGCGCCCCGCGTCACTCCTCTCCGTCGCGCGTCTTTCGCAGCCAATCAGAGAGCTGCTGGCCAGCATCGCCGATCGAGTCGCCCAGATCCTTGAACGTGTCCCGGAAGCGCTGCGCGTAGTGAGCAGCGGCCTCGCTCGCCTCGGTTCGCGGCCGGCGGGGATCGTCGCGAGAGGCGTACTCACCGTCAGCGATGCGGTCGTAGGCCCCAGAATGAACCCACTCCATCAGCTCGTGCACGCGCTGTACCGACATCGGGTGGGTCAGATTCAGATCGACCAGCAGCCGTGAGAGACGGTCGAACGGGGACGCCTTCTCGCGGTAGTCATGCCCTTGGCGCATGAACACGTCGAGATCGAGCTCGGCGGCCTCCGCGCCGGCGGCGATCACCATCAGCGTGCGGCACACGGCGAGCGGATCGCGGGTCACGAGCGCCGCGGCCCGGTCGCAACTCAGCTCGGACGCGCGATACCACTCCATCAATGCCGTCTTGAGCGGGAACATCGGCAGCGGCACGCCCGGCAGGGCGGTGAGACGCAGCAGGATCACTAGCGCCGTGCGATACAGAACATGATCGGAGAGCACGTGCCCGGCCTCGTGCGCGAACACGCCGCGCAGCTGCTCGCCGTCCAGCAGCTGGACGAGCTCCGAGTTGACGACGACGATCGGCTGGCCCGCGCCGATCGTCAGCGCGTTGGCCACCGGATACTGCGTCAAATACAGATCGGGCGTCGGCTCGAGGTCGAGCGTCGCGTAGGCACGCGCGTGCGCACGCCAGACGTGCCCGAGCTGGTCTTCGCCGAGCCGAACCGCGGAGCCCAGCACACCTCGCCGCAGCGCCCGCTCGTAGCCGAACTCGATCAGCTTGCGCACGACCGTGTCGAGATGCGGGACGGCCTTGAGCGACGCCGTCGCGGCACGATCCGCGGGATGCTCGTATGCCTTGGCGGAGATCCGCTTCAGCTGGTAGCCCTGGGCGGGTAGAGGCATGCGGCCCGCACCGTAGCACCGCCTCTCCCATCCCATGCGACCGACGATTTGGCAGAGCGCCTACCAGATAACGGAACTCTTCGTCGAAGGCGTCGAATCAGCCCCCAGCCGACGCGACAGCCCCCAGCCGCCGCTCGCCGGCGCCGTCGGCCCGCGCGGGCGCGGGCGGGGCATCGGCCCGCCGCGCGGCCCGCTCGCCGCGCCGGCGGGGGGCCCAGACGCGGACGTGCTGGGCGGCGACGTAGGAGCCGAGGACGACGACAAGGGCGAAGAGCTGGGCGGCGACCGTCTCGACGTTGGGGAAGACCGAGAACCAGGTACCGGCCCAGGCGGGCACGGACAGGCCGGGGATCGGCGTGGTGCCGATCCAGCCGGCGAGCTGCATCTCGTTGACCTGCTCGCCGACCATGACCCACAGCACGACCACGAGCATCGCGCCGGTGATGACCAAGAGTTTGCGGTAGGGCAGGCGCTGGTGCAGGCTGAAGGTCAGGACCCCGACCGCGGCGGTGAACAGCAGGCCGAGGACGACGCCCTCCAGGACCACGGAGGAGCCGAAGCGCTCGCGCAGGCCCTGCAAGAAGATTACGACCTCGAAACCCTCCCTGTAGACGGAGGTGAAACCGAGCAGGCCGAAGCCCAGGAGAGTGGCCCGAGTGACGGTCTGCTCGTCGGCGCCGCCCCCGAGGAGCCCCCGACGGCGTTTGTGATGGTGGGATATCCAGCCGGTCCAGTAGACCTTGTGGAAGAACCAGTTCATGACCAAGAGCAGGACGACGATCGCGGGTATGCCGGTGGCCGCCTGCACCGACAGGCCGTCGCCGCCGAAGACGCCGATGAACCAGATCGCCAAGAACCAGGTGCCGACCGCGGCCAGGAGCGCGAGCACGCCCCCCGCGGCAACCGGCTTGCGGTAGGCGCGATTGGCGCCCAGGAAGCTGGCGATGATCGCCGCCAGCACGAGGATCGTCTCGAGACCCTCCCTGAAGACGAGCACGCCGCTGTTGATCGTCGCGGTCGCGGGGCTCATCCGGTTCCCGGCTTCTGTCGGGTTGGGGGTGCCACCGTGGGCGTGCCAGCCGAGGATCACGGCCGTCACGCAGACGGCCAAGACGATGGCCGTCCAGATGTAGAGACTCGCCTGCTGGCCGCGCCGGCTGGGGGCATGAGATGTGGCTGGCTGCTGTGAGGACACTGTGCTCTTCGTCTTCTTGGAGCCCAATCCCGACCTGGGCACTTGGATATCCAAGCGGGACCGTAGCACAGCCCGACTTAGGGTGCCCTAACCATGCAAATCAGGACGTCGCCCGCCCTACGCCCTGCCGCGACCACGCCGTACGCCCTGCTGCGATCCCGCCAAACCGCCGCCGCGCCCCCGGCCTACGCGCCGCTGCGCGCCGGATCGGAGTCGGCGTCTGTCGCGAACGGCCCGTAGCGCCCGGTGACGCCGCGCTCGACTCGTTCGCCGAGCTCGGTGAGACGCCAGGAGTTGGGGGCGCCGCGGGCGGTTCCGGCGACGAGATTCTCGACCACTCCCCCACTCTGCAAGCGCGCGAGCAGCTTGGAGACCTGGCCTTGGTCGACGATTCCAGCGCGCTCGGCGACCTCGCGGTTGCTGGCGCCCGGGTACTGGGCGATGGCGGACAGGACCCGGCCGGTGCGATAGGTCAGGCGCACGCCGTGGTACTCGCCTACGCGACGCTCTTCGAAGGAGCCGGCGCCGCCGGCGCCCAAGGGGGCGGGAGCGGGCCGGCTCAGCTCGCGCTGGGAAGCCCCGTAGCCAAGGTAGGGAAGCGCGATCAGGCTCATGAGCGAACCGAACAGCTCGATGACGGGCCGCTCGTCGGGAGCGTCTGCGTCCTGGCCGAGCAGGCGCGTCTGCACGACCGTGAGCACCGCGCCGACGACCCCTTCGGCGACGACCGCCGGCGGGTCTGTGCGACTGGCGAGCCCTTCGCTGCGCCCGCGGTCCACGATCTGCCACAGCTCGGCCTGCACTTCGGCGCGGCGGCGAAGCAGCTCGGGCCCGCCGCTCAGCGAGTGCACGACGCACAGCCGGCCAAGGGCGGGCTCGTCGTCGAGGAAGCGCAACAGTTCGGCCAAGGCCGGCCTGATCGCGTCACGCCAGCGCAGGCGCTCGTCATACGCGGGAGCGATACGCGCGCGCGCGCGACGCACCCCGATGTCGAAAGCCGCGAGCAGCGCCGCTTCGAGGTCGTCGAACAGGCTGTAGAACGTCCGCCGCGTGACGTCCGCACGGGCGAGCACGTCGGCGAGCGTGAGGCCTCCGACACCGCGCTCGGCGACGATCGCGGCCAGCCCTTCGAGAATGTGTGTTCGCTCGATGTCCTCCACGCAGCTCCTTCGTGCGGCCACGCGAGAACGGAATCTGTACCCCCACCGACTTCCCCGCCACCGTTTATGAGTCCCTGCTTGAGCTTGAGAGTATCAATAGAACTTATCTGCTTAATGTCTAGTGATCGGCACGCGTGCAAGAGCGCGTGCAACCACGGCCAAAAGCGGCGCGGCGCGTGTGAGGCGGACAGCGGGGCTAGCTGTTCGCGGAGGCCGGCGCGGCCGCGAGTTCGGCGGGCGCGCCATAGGGCCGCAGGCACTCGGGCAGGGTCACGGAGCCGTCGGCTTGCTGGCCGTTCTCGAGCAGGGCAACGAGCGTGCGCCCGACAGCTACGGCGGTGCCGTTGAGCGTGTGTAGGGTCTGGACTCCTTTGCCTGCCTCGCCCGACCCTTTGCCGCCCGCGCCCGACCCCTCGCCCGGCCCGGCGGGCACGCCGCGCATGCGGACATTCAAGCGGCGCGCCTGGTAGTCGGTCGTGTTGGAGCAGGAGGTCAGCTCGCGGTAGCGCGACTGGCTGGGAAGCCAAGCCTCGCAGTCGTACTTCTTGGCGGCGGAGGCGCCGAGGTCGGTGACCGCGATGTTGACGACGCGGTAGGGCAGGCCGAGCTCGCCGAGGATGTGCTCCTCGATCTCGAGGATGAGGTCGTGCTCGGCGGCGGAGTCGGCGGGCGAGACGAAGCTGAACATCTCGACCTTGTCGAACTGGTGCACCCGGAAGATGCCGCGGGTGTCGCGGCCGGCCGCTCCGGCCTCGCGGCGAAAGCACGGCGAGAAGCCGGCGTAGCGCAGGGGCAGGCGCTCGGCGTCGAGGATCTCGTCGGCGTGAAGCGAGGCGAGCGCGACCTCGGAGGTACCGACGAGGAACAGCTCGTCGGCGGGCAGGGCGTATATCTGTTGCTCGGTGTCGGGCAGGAAACCGGTCCCGTAGAGCGCCTCTTCGCGGACCAAGACGGGCGGGATAACGGGCTCGAAGCCACGCGAGCGCAGGATGTCGAGGACCCAGCGCACGAGCGCCAGCTCGACCATGACCAAGTCGCCGACCAGATAAGCGAAGCGCGCGCCCGACAACCGGGCGCCGCGCTCCATGTCGATCGCAGGCCCGGCCAGCTCCAGGTGGTCGCGCGGCGTAAAGGCGAAGGCGGGCGGCTCGCCGACGGTGCGCAGCAGTTCATCTTCAGGGCCGGGAGCCGCCGAGGGATCGGGCAGGTTGGGCAGCGGCGCCAGAGCCTCCCGCAAATCGTCCTCGACGGCGGCCAGGTCGCGCTCGAGCTGCTTCGCGCGGGCCGCGACCTCGCGCATCGCCGCGATCTCCTCCTCGCGCAAGCCCGGATCGGTCGCCGAGCGGATGCGGGCGTTGGCTTCGTTCTGCTCGGCGCGCAAACCCTCGAGCGCCGGCAGCAGCTCGCGCCGGCGAACGTCCAGCTCGATCACACGGTCAAGACCGCCGACCGCCTCCGGGCCACGCCGGGCGAGCGCGGCGCGGACGGAGTCCGGCTCCTGCCTGATCAGCTTGAGGTCGAGCACAGTGAGGCAGCCTACCTGGCCCACCCCCACGCCCGTCCTTCGTCAGGACGCAATCAGCCAAGCGGGTCGGCCAAACATTTTTTCCCGGCTGCAGATCCGCGCAGCGGATCCCCGGCCGGAAAAAATGTTGCCGATCCCGCGCTATTTGGTCGAGAGCGTGATGTTGGTGGTCGGCTCCTTCTGCGCTTTGAGGCCGGAGTAGTGGGCGAGGAATTCGGCCACGTCATGGGCCTGGCTGCCGACGACCAGGTTCTCGGGCATGATCGCGCCCGAGAAGCCGCCGTTTCGGATCGCGTAGAGGGCCTGTTCGGTGTTCTCCTTGCGGAAGTTGAAGTTGGGCCCGTTGGTCTTGACCCGGTCCTTGATCGAGGTCGCCGAGCCCTCGGCGCCGACGACCGACAGGGTGTGGCAGCCCGAGCAGTGGTCGAGGAAGATGACCGCGCCGTGGTAGTAGGGGCTTGACTTGGGCACGGAGATGCCCTGGCTGCCGCAAGCGCCGAGGACGGCCGCGCAGGCCAGGGCCGTGATCGCTGTCAGGGCGAGCTTCATCGCGCCGGGAATATATAGGCCCGGTCAGAACCCGTGTGCCGTGCCCGCCGCGCGCAGGGCCAAAAAGACGACGACGAAGGCCGAGAGCGCCATGATCGTCATCTCGCGCGCGAGGATCTCGCCGACGAGGGCGCGCTGGTCGGCCTCCGGGAGCGTGCCGACAGCCTGAGCGCTCGGCAGGCCATGGCGGTCGAGAATCGTCTGGGCCGCCGCGACCCGAAGCTGCTCGGCGACGAAGGCGACCGCAAGAGGCAGGAGGGCGTAGAGGTAGAAGAGGTGGTCGCTGGAGTAGTGCCCGGCGGCGGCAAGGGAGCCCGCGAGGATCGCCAGGATGAGGGCCGAGCCCTGGCCGACACGCAGGAGGATCCAGAAGGCGTGGCTGGGCTCGCCGCGATACCAACGGAAGGCCCCGAGCAACGCCGGGGCGGCGTTCAGGAGGGCGACGAACAGCGCGCAGGCGACGACCGCCCGAGTCACGATTTCGAGCCGATCGTCACTATGTGACAGAATGCCACAAGCGGTGATATAACAGCGCCTCGTGCTGCGCAGCTACCTCCCCGCGATCGTATTCGTCCTGCTTGGAGCGGGGGTGGGCGTGGCATTCGCGCTGCTGAACTCGGCGCTCGGGCCGAAACGGACCGTGGCGCACAAGCAGGACCCCTACGAGTGCGGGCTGCCCTCGGAGGTCAAGCGCGAGATGCGGTTCGGGATCAGCTTCTATTTGGTCGCGATGCTGTTCATCTTGTTCGACATCGAGGTCGTCTTCTTGTATCCGATCGCGATCCAGCTGCGGGCCTACGGGGGGTACGCGCTGGCGGAGACCGTGACGTTCATCGTGCTGCTGTTCGTGGCCTTCGTCTACGTATGGCGCAGGGGGGCTTTGCAGTGGAGGTGAAGAGGGAACGATTGGAGCCTGGCGCGCAATCGCGCGCGCAGCGGACCGCCAAGGGGCTGGGAGCCCTGCCGGGGCGGGACGAGCTGAAGGTGAAGGAGCTGAACGCGCACCAGCTGCTGCGCGGGGACGAGCTGACGGGCGCCAACAAGCCGGCGCACCTGGAGGGCGAGGAGCTCGAAAGGTATGTCCACGAAAGGGTCTTGCTGACGACGCTCGACAAGACCGTGGCGTGGGCCAGGTCGAACTCGTTCTTTCCGCTCGGCTTCGGCTTGGCGTGCTGCGCGATGGAGCAGTTCCACGCCGCCGGGCCGAGGCTCGACATCGCGAGGTTCGGCTTCGAGGCCTTCAGGGCCTCGCCCAGGCAGGCCGACCTGATCATCCTGGCCGGACGTGTCTCGATCAAGATGGCGCCGATCATCAGAAGGCTCTACGACCAGATGCTCGAGCCGAAGTGGGCGATCTCGATGGGCGCGTGCTGCAGCTCGATGGGCGTGTTCAACAACTACGCGCTCGTGCCGGCCGACAAGTTCATGCCGGTCGACGTCCACGTGCCGGGCTGCCCGCCGCGGCCGGAGGCTTTGATGCACGGGATCATGAAGCTGAGGAAGCTGGTGCAGGACGATCCGGAGGCGGGCTGGCGCGAGCGCTATGACGCGGTCGGGACCGAGGAGCATCCGCTCGATGCCTGACGCGCCGGGCCTGGAGCTGCTCGCCAAGGATCTGGGCGACGCCGCGATCGAGACCGTCTACTTCAGGCAGCGTGGCACGATCTCGGTCGACCCGGCCAAGGTCCGCGACGTCCTGAAGACCCTGCGCGGCAAGGGCTACGGCTTCCTGGCCAGCGTGCACGGCGTCGACCACTACCCGGAGGAGCCGCGGCTGGGCGTCGTCTACGAGCTGATCGACATGGAGAGGGTCGACCGGCTGACGGTCAAGCTGAGGGTTCCAACGGAGGACCCGAAGGTCGAGTCGGTGACGGGCGACTGGCCGACGGCCGATCACCAGGAGCGCGAGGTGTACGACATGTTTGGGGTCGTGTTCGAGGGGCACCCGGACCTGCGGCGGATCCTGATGCCCGAGGACTACGAGGGGCACCCGCAGCGGCGGGACTTCCCGGTGGGCGGCGAACCGGTGATCTTCACGCGCGACGAGCGCAAATGGCTGGAGACAAGGGAGGCCGGGCCCAGCCCGGCCAGTCAAGGCCGCCCGGAGGGCGGAAACCCAGGGCTGGCCGCCCCGCGGAAGTGACCATGCCGACGGTATCGGACTATCGCAAGCGGGAGGAGAGCATCGACCTCTCCTCGATCGACTCCCAGGTCGAGCGCGCCGGCGGCGAGGGCGAGCACGAGGAGCTGCTGACGCTCAACTTCGGACCCCACCACCCGGCGACGCACGGCGTGCTGCGGTTGATGGTGACGCTGCAGGGCGAGGTCGTCAGGGACTTGAAACCGGTGATCGGCTATGTGCACACCGGGATCGAGAAGACCGCCGAGGACAAGGCCTACTGGAAGGTGATCCCGGTCATCGAGCGGATGGACTACCTGTCGTACTACTTCAACGCGATGGCCTATGTCGGCGCCGTGGAGGCGCTGTTGGAGGTCGAGGTGCCATCCAGAGGCCAGTACCTGAGGGTGATCCATCTGGAGCTGAACAGGATCGCCTCGCATTTGATCTGGCTCGGCACGAGCGCGCTGGATTTGGGCGCGGTGTCGATCTTCTTGTACTGCCTGCGCGAGCGCGAGCTGATCCTGGACCTGTTCGAGATGTCTTCGGGCGCACGGATGCACACGCGCTACTTCCAGGTCGGCGGTGTGATCGAGGACATCCCGAAGGGCTGGGAGGCAAAGCTGAGGGAGTTCCTGAAGGCGATGCCCAAGCGCGCGGACGAGTACGGCGCGATCTTGAACTCGAACGAGATCGTGTTGCAGCGGCTACGGGGCACGTGCCCGCTGGACGCCAAGACACTGCTCGGGCTGGGCGTCACGGGGCCGCTCTTGAGAGCGGCGGGCAACCCGTGGGACCTGCGCAAGGCGATGCCTTACAGCTCCTACGGGGACTTCGACTTCAAGATCCCGGTCGGCACGGTCGGCGACAACTACGACCGCTTCGCGGTCAGGCTGGCCGAGATCTACGAGTCGGTGAAGATCGTGGAGCAGGCGATCGACGCGCTGCCGGAGGGCCCGTACATCACGACCGACCGCAAGGTGGCGCTGCCGCCGAGGCACGAGCTGGCGACCTCGATGGAGGCCTTGATCCACCACTTCAAGCTCGTCACCGAGGGCTTCAGGGTGCCGCAAGGCGAGTATTACAACGCGATCGAGTCGCCGCGGGGCGAGCTGGCCTGTTACGTGCGCTCGGACGGCAGCTCCAAGCCGGCGCGGGTCCACATGAGAGACCCGTCGTTCGTCAATTTGCAGGCATTGGCGGACATGAGCAAGGGCAACTACATCGCGGACATGATCGCCACGACCGCGATGCTCGACCCGATCCTGGGCGGGATCGACCGATGAGCGCCACGACCGGCACTCGCGGCTGGGACGTACCCGCGGACCTGGACAAGGACCCCGCGACGATCCCCGGGGTGGGTGGGTCCCCATCCGTGCCCGTCCCGGAGAACCTGCGTAAGGAGATCGAGGCGCACATGGCCCTCTATCCGGACACGCGCTCGGCCGCGTTGCCTGCTCTGGCCGCCGCGCAACGCTTGCATGGCTGGTGCTCGCCGGAGGCGATCGACCAGGTGGCGTGCGTGATGGGGGTGACGCCGGCTTCGCTGGATGCGGTCGCGACCTTTTACGACATGCTTTACACCGAGCCGGTCAGTGTGAAGGCGCACAGCGTGTACGTGTGCACGAACATCAGCTGCTCGTTGAGGGGCGCCGACGAGTTGTATGCGGCGATCTCCGAGCAGGCGGGCGAGGATGAGACGTTCAACGTGAAGTCGTTCGAGTGCCTTGGCGCCTGCGACATCGCGCCGATGGCCTCGGTCGACGGGGTGTATGTCGGTCCGCTGACGATTGCCGACGTGCCGGGGCTGCTGGATGACATACGCGCGGGACGCGAGGTGCTGCCCGACAAGCAGCTCGTGCGCAGGCCGTGCGCGGATCCGAAGGCCGGCGCATGACCGAGACGCTGCTGTTCGACCGCATCGACGAGCCCGGCCTGAACACGCTCGCCGTGTACGAAGCAAGGGGCGGCTATCAAGCGCTGCGCAAGGCCTTGAAGATGACGCCTGAGGAGGTGCTGGTCGAGCTGGAAGCCTCGAACCTGAGAGGGCGCGGCGGGGCGGGATTTCAGATGGGCAAGAAGGTGTCGTTCTTGCCGCACGGCGCGATCGAGAAGTATTTGGTGTGCAACGCCGACGAGTCCGAGCCGGGCACGTTCAAGGACAGGGAACTGATGCAGAAGACGCCGCACCTCTTGATCGAGGGGATCGCGATCGCCTCGTACGCGGCCGGCGCGGAGAGGTCGTTCATTTACATCAGGGGCGAGTACTCCCAGCAGGCCGACATCCTGGACGCGGCCCTGCGCGAAGCCAGGGACGCCGGCTATGTGGGTGAGCGGATCCTCGGCTCCGAGCACTCGCTGTCGCTCGTCGTGCACCGGGGCGCCGGCGCCTATATCTGCGGCGAGGAGACGGGGCTTCTGGACTCGCTGGAGGGCAAGCGCGGCAACCCCAGGCTGAAGCCGCCGTTCCCGGCCAACCAGGGGCTTTACCAGGGGCCGACCTTGATCAACAACGTCGAGACCTTGTCGACCGTGCCCGCGATCGTGAGCATGGGCGGCGCCGAGTACGCCAAGATCGGCACCGAACAGTCGACCGGCACGAAGCTGGTGTCGGTGTCCGGGCACGTGCGGAGGCCCGGCAACTACGAGATCGAACTGGGTGTCCCCTCGCGGGAGATCATCTACGGGCTCGCCGGCGGCCCGCCGGAGGGCCGTAAGGTCAAGTGCTGGTTCCCGGGCGGCTCCTCGTCGCCCGTCTTGACCGGCGACGATCTGGACATCCCCTACGACTTCGAGTCGATGGCCAAGGCCGGCACGATGCTCGGCTCGGGCGCGATCATCGTGGTCGACGACTCGACGCCGATCCTCGACGTGGCCTTGAAGACGGCGAAGTTCTACAGGCACGAGTCCTGCGGCAAGTGCACTCCGTGCAGGGAGGGCACGAACTGGACCGTGAAGATGCTCGAACGGATCGACCGGGGCGAGGCCACGCCGATGGACCTCGAGATCATGGCCTCCGTGCAGGAGCACATCATCGGTCACTGCCTGTGCGTGCTGGGCGACGCGATGGCGATGCCCATAGGCTCCATGATCGCCAAGTTCAAAGACGAGTTCGAAGCCCACATGGAGGCTCGCCGGAGCGAGGCGCCCTCCGGCGCCTCGACCCCCGAGCCCGCCGGAGCGATCGCCTGATGCCGAGACCGAACCCCCAAACCATCACCTTCACGATCGACGGCCGGGAGGTGCAAGCCCCCGAAAACGCGATGCTCGTGGACGCGGCCAAGCTGGGCGACGTCGAGATCCCGGTGTTCTGTTATGAGCCGAAACTGGGCGAGCCGGTCGGCGCTTGCCGGATGTGCTTGGTCGAGGTCGAGGGCATCCCCAAGCTGCAGCCCGGCTGCGCGACGCCGGTCAAGGACGGCATGGTCGTGCACACCCAGACCGAGCAGGTCAAAGAGGCCCAGCGCGCGGTCGTCGAGTTCCTGCTGATCAACCACCCCTTGGACTGCCCGGTCTGCGACAAGGGCGGGGAGTGCCCCTTGCAGGACATCACGTTCGGTTGGGGGCCGGGCCTGTCGCGGTTCGTGGAGCCCAAGCGCCACTTCGTCAAGCCGTTGGAGCTGTCCCCGACGATCGCGATCGACCGCGAGCGCTGCATCCTCTGCTACCGCTGCGTGCGCTTCAGCCAGGACGTCTCCGAAGACCACCAGCTGGTGCTGCTCGAGCGCGGCGCTCACTCCTATGTGTCCACGTTCGACGGTCATCCATATGTTGCCCCGTTCAGCGGCAACATCGTCGAACTGTGCCCCGTCGGCGCGCTGACCTCGCGGCCCTATCGCTTCAGGGCCAGGCCATGGGACATCGAGGACGCGGGCTCGGTCTGCACGCTGTGCCCGGCTCAGTGCAACGTGACGCTGACCGTGCGCGACGAGCGCGTGCTGAGGGTGCAGGCGCGCGAGCACCCGGAGGTCGACGACGGCTGGCTGTGCGACCGCGGCCGCTTCGCCTATCCGGGGGCACGCAGCCCGAAGGGCTGGGTCGGCGGCGAGGAATCGAAGATCGGCCAGCAGGCGGGCGGAGCCGGGGTGGGTGGGCATCCAATCGGTCCCGATGAGCGCGTGCTGGAGCCGCTCGTGCGCGACGGCGGCGAGCTACGGGCGGTGCCGTGGGAGCGGGCCCTGGAAGAGGCCGCGTCGGGCCTTGCGCGCGCGGGCGCGAGGACGGGCGCGATCGCGGGCGGCGAGGCGACCAGCGAGGAGGGCTACCTGCTGGCGAGGCTCATGCGCGAGAGCCTGGAATCGCCGCACTTGGATTCGCGCCAGGCGGGCACGCTCGGATTGGAGCTGCACAGGGCACTGAGCGAGCCGGGCCTGCAGGCGACGGTGACCGACTTGGAGTTCGCTCATGCGGTGCTCGTCCTGGAGACCGACCCGATCGAGGACGCGCCGATCCTGGACCTGAGGCTGCGCAAGGGCGCCCGCCGGCACGGCGTGCGCATCCGGCGAGCCGACACGGCCGAGCTGCGCGAGCGGGCCGGCGAGCTGGTCCGGGAGCTGAAGGAAGCGGGCGATGAGATCGTGATCCTCTGGCACGAGCGCCTGACGGCCGGCGAAGAAGGCGAGACGAACGCAAAGGCATTGCTCGACCTGGCCGAGACACTGGGCCTGAGCGAGGCCGACGGCGCGGGCCTCCTGGAAATCCCGGCGGGCACGAACGGCAGGGGCCTGCGCGAGGCCGGGGTCCTGCCGAACGCCGGCCCGGGCTTGAGCGAGCCGGCCGAGGAGGGCCGCGACGCGAAGGGCATCGCCGAGGGCCTGGCCGCGGGCGAGCTGGCGGCGGTCGTGCTGCTGCAGGCCGACCCGACCGGCCCCGAGCGCACGAGCGCCGAGGACGCACGCGCGCGCGAGGTGGCCCGAATCGAGCAGCTCTGGGACAGGGCCCTCGAGAAGGCATCGACCGTGATCGCTTTCGCCACGGAGCTGTCGGACGGCCTGAGGGAGCACGCGAACGTGGTCTTCCCGGCCCAGGCTTACGCCGAGAAGGAGGGCACGATCGTGCATCCCGACGGGCGCATCCAGCGGCTGAGGCCGGCGGTCGCGCACCCGGGCCAGACCAGGGCGCAGTGGCAGGTCATCGCAGAGCTGGCCGGCAGACTCGGTCTCGACCTCGAGGCCGAGACCGGCAAGGGAGCCTCGGAGCAGCTGTTCGAGGCGGTGCCCGGCTACGCGGGGCTGACCCTGGAGGAGATCGGCGGCAAAGGTGTCCGCTGGCAGGCCCGCGAGGCGGCGGGCACACACTCGGCGTGGGGGCACGTATGACCATCGCATTGCATGCCCCGGGCAGAATGTTTAGTTTTGACATGCCGTATAGCTATAGTTATACGGCGCTCAAAAAGAATATATACGTTCGCCATCGCCACCCCCGTATAGCTATTGCATTGCACGCCTGCCAGGGGAAGCACCGATGACCGTCCTGATGACAGTTGGCTACTACGAAGAATGGTGGATCCAGGTCCTGAAGGCGATCGTCATCTTCGCCGTCGGCCTGCAGCTCGTGCCGGTCGTGCTCCTGGCCGAGCGCAAGCTCCTGGGGCGCTTCCAGTCCAGGTTCGGCCCCAACAGGGTCGGCCCCTACGGCGCGCTGCAACCGCTGGCGGACATCCTCAAGCTGTTGACCAAGGAGCAGTTCAGGCCGAGCACCTCGGTTGGATTCCTGTTCGCGCTGGCGCCCTTGATCTCGATCGTGACCGCCGTGGCGGCGTTCGCGATCATCCCGTTCGGCAACGTCCAGCACATCTTCGGCACGCCCGTCGGCCTGTACGGGATCGACGTGTCGATCGGACCGCTGTACCTGTTCGCGTTCGGGGCGATCGCCTTCTACGGGATCATGCTCGGCGGCTGGTCCTCGGGCTCGAAGTACTCGTTCCTGGGCGCGATGAGAGGCGCGGCGCAGCTGATCTCCTACGAGGTTTCCCAGGGCCTGGCGCTCGTCGGCGTGATCATGACCGCCCAGACGCTGTCGCTGACGGGGATCGTCGAAGCCCAGAAAGGGATGTGGTTCTTCGTGCCCCAGATCTTCGGCCTGTTGATCTTCCTGACCGCGAGTTTCGCCGAGACCAACAGGGCGCCGTTCGACCTGACCGAGGCAGACGCCGAGCTGGTCGGCGGCTACAACACCGAGTACGGCGGCGGGCGCTTCGCGTCCTACTACTTCGCCGAGTACCTGAACGTGCTCGTGGTCTCGGGAATCGTCACGACCGTCTTCCTCGGCGGCTGGCTGATGCCTTTCGGCATCCATCCGCCCGGCTGGGTAGACCCGATCGTCGTGCTCTTCAAGATGGCCCTGGTCACGTTCCTGTTCATCTGGGTCCGAGCGACGCTGCCAAGGCTCAGGTACGACCAGCTGATGAGCTTCGGCTGGAAGGTGCTGCTGCCGCTGGCGACCCTGAACGCGCTCGTGACAGCCGTACTGGTGGTGGTGACGCACTGATGTGGTCCCCGGGCGATGATGTGATCGAGGTCAAGCGCACGCCCGCGCCTGGCCCGGCGCGGGGCACGTGGCGGACGTTCATGGAGACCGCGCGCGGACTGGCGACGACGTTCGGGCGGATGCTGGAGAAGCCCGTGACGGTCCAGTACCCCGAGCAGAAGACGCCTGTGTATCCGAGGTTCAGGGGCCGGCACAAGCTGCACCGCTTCGAGAATTCGGACCCCGCTCACCCAGGCCTCGAGAAGTGCGTCGGCTGCTCGCTCTGCGCCGCCGCCTGCCCGGCCGACTGCATCAGGGTGGTCGCCGCCGAGAACACGCCCGAGAACAGGGTCTCGGCGGGCGAGCGGTATGCGGCCGTGTACGAGATCAACCTGTCGCGGTGCATCTTCTGCGGTTACTGCGAGGTCGCGTGCCCGTTCGACGCGATCACGATGGGTCACGACTACGAGCTGTCGGACTACGACAGAACCGACTTGATCTTCACCAAGGAGATGCTCCTGGCCGAGCCCCTCGAGCGCACGCCCTTGAGGAACGAGGGCGAATGAGCACCACCGGAGCACACGCCCCAAACCGCGCCTCCGGCGCCCAGCGCCCGGACTCAGGAGGGAGCTGGGCGTGAGCGCCGTCCTGTTCTTCATCGCCGGCTTCGGCGCGATCGCGGGCGCGGTCGGCGTGGTGATGCTGAGAGACCCGTTCTATGCGGTGCTCGCCCTGGTCGGGCACCTGCTGGCCTTGGCGGTCCTGTTCCTGCTGTTGCGCGCCGAATTCGTGGCGGCCGTGCAGGTGGTCGTGTATGCGGGCGCGGTGATGGTCTTGTATGTGTTCGTGGTCGCCTATGTCGGCGGGCGCGAGGAGCCCGTCGGCGATCTGTTGCGCGGGCGCGGGCCCGCGGGCGCGCAGCTGCGACTGGGCGCGGCGATCCTCGGGAGCGCGCTGCTGGTGGAGCTGCTGATCGCGCTGCTGGGAACCGGCCTGAAGGCGGTCGGCGGCGAAGGCGCCCCCTATGCGCCCGGGGTGGGCGGGGGTTCAAATCAATACGGCACCCCGGCTTACATCGGCGAATTGCTGCTCACGAAATTCTTGATCGTGTTCGAGGTCGCCTCCTTCCTGCTGACGGTCGCGGCTGTCGGCGCGGTCGTCCTGGCCCGGAGACGGATCGGCCTCGAGGAGGACGAGGGGCAGCGGGAACGCCTTACTCCGCTCGATCTGTTGAGGCCCCGCGAGTCGGGCACGATGGCCGAGGGTGTCGGCGGCGTGTCCTACGAAGCGGCGCTCGCGCGCGCGCAGAGCGCCGCCGAGAGCACGCCCGACGGCCACCCGAGCGACCCCGAGCGGGCAAGCTCCGGCGAGCCGGTCGGCGCCGGCGCGGGAACGGCGAGCAGCGGGGACGGCTGGTAGTGGCGATCGGCTGGTACCTGGCGGTCTCGGCGATCGTGTTCGCGCTCGGCGCGGCCGGCGTGATGGTCCGGCGCAACCCGCTGGTCGTGTTGCTGTGCCTGGAGCTGATGCTCAACGGCGCCAACCTCGCCCTGATCGCGTTCGCGCGAATGTGGGGCAACGGCGACGGCCAGATCCTGGCGATCGTCGTGATGACGGTCGCCGCCTGCGAGGTCTGCATCGGCCTGGGCATGATCGTGGCGATCCACAGACGTCAGCTCCCGGTCGACGTGGACGAGCTGAGGGAGCTGCAAGGATGACCCTGGGCGCACATGGCGGCGCTGGCTCCCCGGATCGCAGCGGCCGCGGGCGGGGTGACACGTGAGCACGACGACGTGGGGCTGGCTGGTACTCGCGTTCCCGCTCGTGGGAACGCTGACGATCGCTTTCGGCTACAAGCGTCTGCCGGGCAGGAGCGCCGGCGCGATCGGCACAGCGGCGATCGGTCTCGCTTTCTTGGCGGCCCTGGGAGCTTTGATCTCGCTGGAGAGTCATTCCTCTTCAAATCAGGAGCTGACCTCAACCCTATGGAATTACGCCAACACCGTCGGGGTCAACGCCAAGGTCTCGGTCCTGGTCGACCCTCTGTCGGTCTTCATGATCCTGATCGTCACCGGGATCTCGACGATGATCCATCTCTACTCGATCTCCTACCTCGAAGAAGATCGCGGCTTTGCGAGGTACTTCGCGTACCTGAACTTCTTCGTGTTCTCGATGCTCCTGCTCGTCCTGGCCGGCAACTTCCTGCTGCTGATCGTCGGCTGGGCTTTCGTGGGCGCGGCCTCTTACCTGCTGATCTCATTCTGGTACAGGCGCACGACCGCCACGAAAGCCGGGATCAAGGCTTTCGTGATCAACGTGGTCGGCGACGCGGGCCTGGTGCTCGGGACCTACTTCATCTTCAAGCACACCAAAACGCTCGACTTCATCGGCACCTTCCAAGCCGCCCCGCACGTCTTTCATACGGGCGAAGCCGACATCGTCGCCGGCTGTCTGCTGCTCTTGGTCGGCGCCTTCGCCAAGTCCGCCCAGATCCCGCTGCACACCTGGCTCCCGGACGCGATGGAGGGCCCCACGCCGGTCAGCGCCTTGATCCACGCCGCGACGATGGTGACAGCCGGCGTCTACCTGATCGCTCGCATGCACGTCCTCTTCGAACTGGCTCCGGCCGCCCAGGACACGGGCGCGGCGATCGGCGCCCTGACGCTCTTGATCGCGGGCACGATCGCCCTGACGCAGACCGACATCAAGCGGGTGATCGCCTACTCGACCATGTCCCAGATCGGCTACATGATCATGGGCGAGTCGGTCGGCGCATATGCCGCCGGCATGTTCCACCTGATGACCCACGCCTTCTTCAAGGCGCTCCTGTTCATGGGCGCCGGCTCGATCATCGGCGCGATGGGCGGCGAGCAGTCGCTCGAGAAGATGGGCGGCTTTCGCAAGGCCCTGCCGTTCACGTTCGCCTGCTTCATCATCGGCGGCCTCGCCCTGTCCGGGATACCCCCGTTCTCGGGCTTCTTCTCGAAGGACGAGATCCTGCTCGTCACCGGCGAGCTCGGTGGCTGGCACTGGATCCTGTACGTGATGGGCTATGTAGGCGCGTTCATCACCGCGATCTACACGTTCAGGATGATCTTCAGGGCCTTCTACGGCGACCCCGTTCCCGAGGCAAAGGAGCTCGAGAACGGCCACCTACACCACAAAGAGGTCCCGACGAACCCGGCGAACGGCGAGGTCGAGGACACCGACGTCGGCTTCCCGGGCCCGCACCACACGATCGCCGAGCGGGCCCTGCCGATGAAGTTCGCGATGACCGTCCTCGCGATCGGGGCGATCGGCGCCGGCCTCGTGCAGATCCCGGAAGTAGACGACGTGATCACCAACTTCCTGCGGCCCACGTTCGCGGGCTCGCCGCTCTATGAACCGCATACGCGCGACGGCCTCTTGATCTTCGGCCTGTGCCTCGGCACGGCGCTCGGCCTGACCGGTATCGCGATCGCCTACCGCATCTGGGTCAAGAACCCTGCCTTCGCGGTACGCGCGCGCGAACGGTTTGGCGCGGCATACGCATTGTCGTTCAACAAGTGGTACTTCGACGAGCTGATCGACGCTCTTGTCGTCAAGCCAGCCGCCGCGTTCGGCAAGTTCGCCAATGGCACATTCGAGCGGGTCTTCGTCCAGGACACGCTCGTCGGCGGCACGACCGGGATCGTGCGCGCGGGCTCGGCCGCCGTGCGGGCCGTCCAGAGCGGCTTCCTGCGCTACTACGCGGCCTTGCTCGTGCTCGGCGTGACGATCGTCTCCTTCTACTTCCTGCTGCAGACGTGAGGTCCTGAACCGTGCCGCCGCTCTCGATCCTGATCTGGCTGCCTGTCGTCTGCGGGCTCGTCGGCGCGCTCGTGTCCACTCTCGGCGGGCGCGGCGCCGCCAACGAGGCCCCGGACACCGACCTCACTCCCGTCACGACGCCGGAGCCCGCGGCCGAGACGAAGGCACCTCGGCTGGACACCTCCGGGATCATGGCCATGATCGGGTCGATCGCGGCGCTCGGCTTGGCGATCGGCTATCTGGCCGAATACAAGCCGGGCACGAAGGGCCTTACCAACGTCACCGACGTGGTCTGGATCAGCGAACTCGGGATCCACTACAAGCTCGGCCTCAGCGGCCTGAACGTGTTCCTGATCGTCCTTACGACGCTGCTGTTCGCGGCCGCCACGCTCGCCATGAACGTCAGAGCACAGGCCAGGCCGGCCAGGCCAAGGCTGTTCTGGTTCTTCTTCACGCTCGCCGAGTCGGCCGTGCTCGGCGCGTTCCTGGCCCAGGACCTGGCCCTGTTCGTGGCCTTCTTCGACCTGATGCTGATCCCGTTCTACTTCGTCACCGGAATGTGGGGCCGGGGCACCCGCGAGGAGCGGGTCAAAGCGACGATCAAGCTCGTCATCTACACCTTGGTCGGCTCGCTCCTGATGCTGGCCGCGGCGATCGCCACCGGAGTTCTGGCGGCCCAGCAGGGCGGCGGCCACATCACGTTCGTGCTCTCCGAACTGCAAGCGATCCCCTTGAGCAGGGGCTCGCAGGAGTGGATCTTCCTGTTCTTCGCGGCCGCCTTCCTCGTCAAGATGCCGGCCTTCCCGCTGCACGGCTGGATGCCCGACGGATACAGGGCGATGCCGATCGAGGTCCTGATGGTGTTCAGCGGCGTGCTCTCGAAGGTCGGCGCCTACGGCTTCTTGGCGATCGTCTTGCCGCTGTTCCCCGAAGGCGCCGCCCACTTCCAGACCCTGATGCTGATCATCGCCCTGGTCTCGATCCTGTACGGCTCGGCGGTCGCGTTCACCCAGACCGACGCCCGGCTGATCGCCGGATACTCGTCGGTCGCCCAGCTCGGCTTCATCACGCTGGGCATCTTCGCGCTGAACCCCCAGGGCGCCCAGGGCGCGCTCTTGCAGATGGTCAACCACGGCCTGGTCGTCGCGCCGCTCCTGTTCATCGTCGCGATCCTCTCGCGCCGGGCCGGTGGCTCCGAGGACATTCGCGACATGGGCGGAATCGCGTTCAGGGCGCCCGTGCTGGCGTCGGTCTTTTTGATCGTGGCCCTCGCGACCCTCGCGATGCCCGGCTCGGCCAACTTCGTCGGCGAGTTCATGATCCTCTTGGGCGTCTTCAACACCAAGCTCGTCATCGCGATCATCGCCTTCGCGGGCGTGGTCGCGGCCAGCGTGTACGCGCTGAGACTGTTCATCAGGGCGATGCACAACCGGGTCAACAAGGACGTCGACTCCCGCGAGCTGACCGTCAGAGACGGCCTCGTCCTGGTGCCGATCGTGGCCGTGATCCTGTTCATGGCGATCTACCCCCAGCTGGCCCTCCAGCGCTCCGAAAAGTCCAGCGAAGCCGCGGTCGCGAGCGCCCACGCGGCGCTGAGCGCACCCATCACGACCACCGCGAGCGCGCTGCCGTGATCCTCGCCACCCTCAAAGGCCCGTATGTCGACTTCGCGGCGCTATCGCCGCTGATCGCCCTGCTGGGCGGCGCGGTTGTCGTACTGCTGGTGGGGCTCTTGCGGTCGCGGACCGTGCGGGAGCAGGTGGTCCCCGCTCTGACGCTCGTCGCGCTGGGCGCCGCGGCGGGCCTGACGATCTGGCAGTGGGGCGAAGAGAAGTCGGTCGTCGCGGAAGCTTTGCGGATCGACAGCCTGTCGTTGACGTTGAACCTGATCCTGATCGCGGGCGGCGCCTGCACGGTGCTGTTGGCGTGGCGCTCGCTGGCGAGCCGGGAAGCCGGCCAGGGCGAGTGGTACGGCCTGATGCTGAGCTCGATCGCCGGGATGTCGCTGCTGGCGGCGGCCCAGAGCACGGTCGTGCTGTTCCTGGGCCTCGAGCTTCTGTCGATCCCGCTGTACGTGCTGTGCGCGACCGAGCTCAAGAAGGAGCACTCGTTGGAGTCGGGCCTGAAGTACCTGATCGTGGGCTCGGTCGGCTCGGCGACCCTGCTGTATGGCCTTGCCCTGATCTACGGAGCGACCGGTCAGACCGAGTTCACGGGCATCGCGAAAGCCCTGTCAAGCGGCAGCATGGCGAGCGACCCGCTGACGTTGACCGGCGTGGCGCTGTGCGTGGCCGGCCTGTGCTTCAAGGCTTCGGTGGCGCCCTTCCACCAGTGGACCCCAGACGTCTACGAGGGCGCGCCGACCCCCGTGACCGCGTTCATGGCGGTCGCCACGAAGGTCGCGGCGCTGGGCGTGTTCCTGAGGCTGTTCGACGTGGCCCTGATCGAAGTCCACGGCAGCTGGGGCCCGGCGGTCGCGGTCCTGGCGGCGGTCACGATCGTCGTCGGCAACGTCGGCGCCCTGGGCCAGAGCTCGCTCAAGCGGATGCTCGCCTACTCGTCGGTCGGCCAGGCCGGCTACATGCTGGCCGGCGTGGTCGTCGCCTCCAAGCTCGGCGCCCAGGCGACCGTCTTCTACCTGGCGGTCTACCTGTTCATGAACATGGCCGCCTTCGCCACGATCGTCGCCAGAGAACGGGAAACCGACGAAGGCGACGAGATCTCGACGGTCAGGGGCCTTGGCCGGGCGCGCCCCTGGCTGGCCTGGCCGATGACCTTGTCGATGCTGGGCCTCGCCGGCATCCCCGCGACCGCGGGCTTCATGGGCAAGTTCTACTTGATCGACGCGGCCGTCTCGGGCAACTACACCTGGCTCGGCGTCGTGATCGTGATCGGCTCGATGATCTCGCTCGGCTACTACCTGCCGGTCATCGCGGCCATGTGGATGAGCGAGGCGCCCGAGTCGAGCGCCGCCCAGGCCGCTGGCGAGACCCACTCCCCCGCCGCCGGACCAGCCGCAGCGAGCGAACCCCTGCCAACGCTCGCGGGCGGCTCGCAAGAGCTCGACGAGGAGGCGCCGGACGACATGTCAAGCCTGGGCGCATCGCCTGCCGCGGCCGTGCGGACCGCACAGCCCGAGGTCGCTCTCGTCGCAATCCTGGCCGGCGCGGCGATCCTCTTCTTCGGCATCGTGCCGCAGCCGCTGTTCAACCTCGTGCACGGGGTCGGCAGCGCGCTGGGGCTGCTCTGAGCCGCTGACGCACTCTCGTCAAGCCGAGAACGTGAAGACCAGGAGGCTGTCGCGCTGAGAGAAGTGGGTCGTGACTCGTTTGCTCGGCCGACACTGTTCCGATAAGCTGCATCAGCTTTGATTGGGACGATAAAGCGAATCATCGGCGAAGCCAACAAATGGGTGGTAGCTGTCGGCGGCTTTATCGGGGCCCTGATAACAATCTGGGGAGCCGTGCATCTGTTCCTGCCCAGCGATGCGGGCACACCCGCGGTGAAGTTCGAGAAGGCTCAGGTCGAACGAAACGTCCCGCTCGAAGAGTACGAATCGCTGCACCAACCAGGAGCGCTGGGGAGCGCCTTCGACAATGCGTCCGAGCGCCAACAGATCGCCTACCGGCTCGCGGCCTACACGACGCCGACGTCCAAACCAAGCTCCGTCGGCGCAGGCGGCGAAGGTACGGGTCCGGCGAATACCGGCCCCACCGGAACGACCGGAACGACCGGTGCCAAGGGGACGACCGAAGCCAAAGGGACGACCGGCGCAACCGGCTCGAACGGAGCGACCGAAGCCGAAGCGCAAGCGAAGCTCAGGGCCAGAGAAGAAGCGCGCAGGAAACGAGAATCAGAAGCCAGAGAAAAGCGGAAGAAGATCGAAGCGGAACGACGCAAACACGTCGTCTCGCCCGGTCATAAGGGCGGTCCTGACAAGTTCGTCGCGCCTCCTACGTCGCTCACTCCACTTCACACCGAAGGCAACGCAAAGGTGGTGGTCGGAACGGGCGCCCGAACCGGCGAAGTCGACGCGGTCCTCGGCATAGCCAAGCGGATTCTCGCCCACGATGATCCGCAAGGGAAGCTACAGAGCGGCTGCGACACCGCATGCGCGCTCAGGCCGCTGATCGACCATGCGATCGTGGATACCTCCTCGAATCCTGCCCAAGCCGCCCAAGAGGTCGCGGCCATCTTCACCGGAACACGCTTTCGGCACGTCGCAAGCGGACGTGAACCGGTCGGAGTGGCGGTCGACTACAAGATCGACCTCAGCGACTACGCCGGCAAAAGGGTGAGCGTGGCATGGAGTCTCTACTCGAAGGCGACGGGCGAAGTCCTGCCAAGAACTTGGTGGCGAAACGTGATCGTCAAGCAGGCCGAACCAACAGACACACAAGCGCCCGTCCAGGGCACTTTCTGGGCTCCCCTGCCACGCCGGTCGGGCCACTACGACCTGGAGATGAAGGTCTTCGCCGGCGAAGACGAAGTCGAACACGCCTTCACCCAGGAATTCAATTGACAAGACGCGGCTCGCTTTGCGACGCCCCGCATATGCGCGCCCGGACTCGGCGCAGGCGCGCCTCGGCCAGCTATGCCCCGAGCGCGGCCCTCGCCGCCGCCTCGGCCTCGCCCAACTGGCGCTCGACCAAATCCAGGCCGGCATCCCAGAAGCCGGGGTCGGCAAGGTCGACGTCGACGAGCCGGCCGATCTCCTCGGGTGTTTTGGAGCCTCCGGCCGAGAGCATCGCCAGGTACTGGGGCACGAACTCGGCGCCGCGCTGCTCGTAGCGCTCGTAGACGGAGAGAGCCAGGAGCTGGCCGTAGGCGTAGGCGTAGACGTAGCCGGGCGAGCCGATGAAGTGCGGGATGTAGGACCACCAGGATCTGTAGCCGTCGGTGATCTCGACCGAGTCGCCGAGCAGCTCGGCCTGACTCTCGGCCCACAGCTCGCCGAAGCGCTCGACCGACAGCTCGCCCTCGGTGCGCCTGGCGGTGTGGACGAGGTCCTCGAAGCGGTTCATGGCGACCTGCCTGAAGACGGTCGCGATCTGACCCTCGATGTTCTCGGCGAGCAGCGCCAGGCGCGATGCGGGCGCCGAATCCTCGGCCAGCAGCCTGCCGAACACGATCGTCTCGGCGAAGACCGAGGCGGTCTCGGCGAGGGTCAATGGCGTGGACTGATGAAAGACGCCCTGCTTGGCGGCCAAGGCGAAGTGGACGCCGTGGCCGAGCTCGTGCGCGAGCGTCAAGACGTCGCGCCGCCTCGAGGTCCAGTTGAGCAGGACGTAAGGATGCACGTCGGGCACGGCCGAGGCGCAGAACGCGCCGCCGCGCTTGCCGGGCCTGACGGGCACGTCGATGTAGTTGCCGTCGAAGAAGCCTTCGGCGGTCCGGCCCAGCTCGGGCGAGAACGAGGAGTAGCAGTCGAGCACGATCTCGCGCGCCTGGGCATAGGTGTAGGTGACGTCGTCGTCGGTGACCGGAGCCATCCGGTCGTAGTCGGCGATCTGGTCGACGCCAAGCAGCTTCGCCTTCAACCGGTACCAGCGACGCGCGATCTCATAACGCCCCCGGACCGCCTCTACGAGCGCCTGGACGGACTCGTCGGAGGCTTCGTTGGAGAGGTTGCGCGCGGCCAGCCAGCCCGGATAGCGGCGCAGCCTGTCATCGGTCGTTTTGTCGGCCAACAAGGTGTTGAACAGGAAGGCCCGCGTGCGCAGACCCGGCTCGAGCGCCGCCGTGACAGCTTCGGCGGTGGTCCGCCGCGTGTCGCGGTCGGGCAGGGCCAGGCGGCTGAGCGCGACGTCGAGGGCGACGCACTCGCCGCCATCGATGCCCGGTGACCCTTCGCCGTCGCCGGTCGTCCCGGCACCATCTGAGCCGGCGACCGGCGGACCGCCGGGCAGCTCGACCTCGATCGCGGAGGTCAGCTCCTCGAACAGCCTCGACCAGGCGGAGGCGCCGGTGAGCGCCTTCTCGGCGAGGATCTTCTCCTCGGGCTCCGTCAAGAGGTGCTCGCGGTAACGCCGCGCGGAGAGCAGATGGTGCCTGCAGAACTCGAGATCGACGCCGTCCCCGGCGCCGGCGGCCACGACGCCATCCCCGATGCCGGCTGCGTCCGCGCCAGCGCCCTCTTCGCTGCCGCCAAGCAGCTCCTGGACGCGCGAGTCGGGCAGGGCGGCCCACTCCAGCTCGAAGAACAGGAGCGCGGTCTCGATCTCGGTCCCGCGCTCTTGGGTCAGCTGCAGGAGCGCTCCGCGGGCCGGGTCGGAGGTTGCGGTCGAGAAGTCGAGCGCCGCGTAAGAGCCGGCCCTGCCGACGAGATCGTGGATCTCGGCCAGCTCGCGCATGGCGGCCGCCAGGCCCGCGCGGTCGAGGTCGGCCAGCCTACCCGTATAACGCTCGGCAAAGGCCCGCGCGCGCGCGAGTGCGTCCAGCAAGCGACGCTCAACGCCGGCGGATCCCTCGCCGTCGACGAGCGGCTCCAGGTTCCAGGCGGTCTGCTCGGCCTCTGCGTCGGTGGCGGTCCGCTGGACCTCTGTATCGGCGTTGGTTGCCATCGTCGGAGCTTATCTTGGTAGGGCGTTGCTAAGTTCAAGCGATGCGGCGCGAACGATGCACGCTGGCACTGCGGACGCTGACCGTCGTGCTCGCCGTCGCGATCGCATCGACGCCCGGTCAGGCCACCGCCGCAAACTCCAAAGGGCACGCCAAGCACGGGCCCAAGCCGGCGGAAATCGCACTGCCGGCGCCCGCGAGCGGCCCGGGCGTGCAGATCGAAGCACCGCCGATCGGCCTGTCGATCGAGTACCCGACGATGGCTCAGGACCTCGGCGCGGGCCCCTGCCCCCCACCGGCGCTCGTTTCCGCGCTGCAGGCGCTGGGCTCGCCGCCGCTGCAGCTGGCCGGCGACAGCCAGGATCTGAGCGCGCCGGCAGGGGCGCTCTCGGGTCAGCGAGTCTCCTGGGAAACGGCCACGCTTTATCAACTGCCCGCAAGCTTCTGGAGTCAGCTGCACTGCCTGCTGGGCGCCACCAGAGAGTCGCTGACCGTCGGCCTGGACGCCAAGACCGGACAACCGGGCTGGGCGGCCCAGATGGTTGCGGACGCCGGCAGCGCCGCCACCAACGGCCTGTCGTTCTCGCTGGGCAACGAGCCAGACCTCTACGACCTGCCGAACTACAGCTCCCTGAGCAGGCCGGTGCCAGACGAAGAGAGCGCCGCGGTGAGCACCTACCTGCAGGTCGCCGCGTCGCTGCGCCAGGCGGTCGGGTCCGCGCCGGTGGTGGGACCCGAACTGGCGCGACCCGCGAGCTGGCGCGGCGAACTGCCCCACGCGATCGCCGCGCTGCCGGTCCAGACGGTGGGGGTCCACATGTATCCGCTCAGCGCCTGCGCCAGCCCGAGGGCGGTCACGATCGCGGGCATGCTCTCCGCCAAGGTGGGCGACGCGGCCAGGCGGCTGGCCTGGGTCACCGCGGATGCGAGGGCGGCCGGCGTGCCCGCGATCCTCTCGGAGGCCAACTCGGCCTCCTGCGGCGGCGTGACCGGCGTATCGGACAGCCCGGCCTCGGGCGTGTGGGCCATTCGCTTCGTGCTGAACGCGCTGCTGACCGGCTTTCAGGAGGTGCGCTTCCACTTCAGCGGCGCCCCTTACGACCCGTTCGTGGTCAGCGGCGAACAGGTGCTTCAGCGGCCGCTCGACGCGGCGCTGACGGCCCTTTCACAGTGGCTGCCCCTGGGCGCGACGTTGCGCACACTGCATCGCGTGCCCGGCCTGGTGGCGTACGGCGTGACCGCCCCAGCGACGGCAGCGCCCGCACCCGCGCCGGCGCCCGCGGCGGGCTCCCCGTCGGGCTCCCCGGCGAGCACAGCCCCGAGCGCAAACGGCGGCGCGGTGACAGCCCCGGCGCCAGGTCCGAGCCCGGGGATGGCGATCCTCGACAACGAGAGCCTCCACGCGCGGGCGGTCGTGGTGCGCGGCGCGCGCGTAATCCATGTCCAGACGCTGAGCCCGAGGCGAGCCGGCGTCCTGGCCGCGGACCTGGTCTCGCCGAGGGACCCCGTCATGTTGACGATCCAGCCGAACAGCGTCGTGGCGATCGCGGCGGTTTCGCCGGCGACCTGAAAGCACCTAGCCCGCAGCGGGACGCGACATGCGCTCCCAAACGTGGGCGGGCCGACGCGCGGCGGCGCTCGCCCTACTCGCTGGCCAAGGCCTGCAACATGTCCAGGCGCGCGGCTCGCCTGGCGGGCAGCTGGGCAGCGATCAGGCCGGCGGCAGCGGCGACCACGAGCAGGATCAGCAGCGTGCCCACCGGATAGGACCGCACGTAGCCGGAGCCGGACAGGGCGAACGTCGTGACCAGGATCGCCCCGACGACTCCGATCGCCAGCCCGAAGACCCCGCCGATCAGGGCCGTGATCACCGACTCGTAGCGGATCATCTGGCGTACCTGCTTGCGGGAGGTACCGATGGCGCGCATCATCCCGAGCTCGCGCGTGCGCTCGTAGATCGACAGGATCAAGGTGTTGACGATCCCGAACATGGACACGATCACCGACAGCGCGAGCAGCACGTAGATGAGGGCCAGGAGGGTGTTGATCTGGTTGGCCTGGTCCTGCTTGAACTGGGCGGCGGTACGCGAGCGCGCCTGCGGGAACTGGGCGGCGAGCAGCCTGTCGACGGCCGGCTGGACCTGGGCGTCTGAGGCGCCCGGCACGTAGGAGACGAAGTCGAAAGCGTCTTCTCGCTGGCCGAACGCGGCCCGGGCGAGCGGCAGCGCGATCGTGAAGTCGCCAAGCAGCCGAGACTTGTCGTCGGCGATTCCGAGCACCGTGATCGAGACCGTGCGGTCGGTCGGCGTCAACACGGAAACCGTCTGGCCGACCTTCAGGTGGTGGGCTTCGGCGTAGCTCTTGGTCACGATCGCGCCGGTGCCATTCAGGCCCATCAGGGTGGCGTCGGACCCATGGGTCCATTCCACCCGATATGTGCGCGCGAACGTGCTCGGTTCGATTGCCGTGACCGAAGCGTCTCCCGAGATTCCGTGCACGCGTCCGAGCGTGAAGGCGATCGGCGTCGCGTTCGCCACTCCCGGGACCCGGCGCAGCGCGCCCGCCACGAGCGCGGGAATCGCCGCTTCGCTGTTGACGCTCGAGTTCTCGACGATCAGGTTCCCCGCGAACGAGCGGTCGACGGCCTGGTTGATCGTGGCCTTGGTCCCGTCGGCGAGAACCGCCACGAACGCCACGAGCGCCAATCCGACGGTGAGCGCCGCCGCCGTGACCATCGTGCGGCCGGGCTGGCGAACGGTGTTCTCGCGCGCGACGCGCCCGATGACGCCGCGCCAGGCCACGAGCACACCGATCGCGCCCGCCAGCGCCGGAACCACGCGCGCGCGGCGTGGCCGGCTGCCCCGCGCGTAACGCACGAGCAGCGAGGTCACGTAGACCGCGAACGCCACGAACAGGACGGGCGCGACGCCCGGCCCGAGCAGGAGCCCGAGCACGGCGAAGAGGACGGCCACGATCCCAGCCCGCGCGAGCAGCCTCGCTCCCGTCAGCTCGGTCGGCGAGATCTCGACGCCCTCCCGCATCGCCGCCAAGGGTGGCACCCGCGTGGCGCGCACTGCCGGCAGCAGGCCGGCGAGGATCGTCACGAAGATGCCGACCAGCAGCGAGACCACGATCGTGCGGGTCTCGAGCACGGTGCCGCTGTCGGGCAGGTCGGCGCCGAAGCTCTTGAAAAGCTGGTCCAAGGCGGGCGCCAGCGCGATGCCGCCGAGCAGCCCCACGACGGCCCCGCACACGCCCAGCAGCAAGCCTTCGAAGACGACCGACTGCATGATCTGGCGGCGCGAGGCGCCGAGCGTGCGCAGCAGCCCGAACTCCCGCGTGCGCTGGGCGACCGTGATCGAGAAGGTATTGAAGATGATGAACGCCCCGACCACGAGAGCCACGTAGGCGAAGACGAGCAGGAAGGTGCGCAGGAAGCTCAGGTTGCTTTCCAGTTCGGAGGTCTCGGTCGCCGCCTGCTGTGCGCCCGTGCGCACGACCACCGTGCGCGGCAGGACCGCCCGGATACGGTCGCGCAGGTCGCTCGGCGTGACGGGATGGGCGGGATTCGATTCGGCGGCGACGTCGATCTGGTCGAAGCGACCCGGCTCGCCGGCCGCCCGCTGGGCCTCGGCGAGCGTGAGCAGGGCGGCCGCCGCGCCGCCGAAGGACTGGCCGCCGGCGAACTTGGTTATGCCTACGATCGTGTAGCGCTTGGCGGGCGCGGCGCCCGCCACGAGCAGCTGCCCGCCGATCTTCAGGCTCTCGCGTTCGGCCGTGGATTCGTCGATCGCCACTTCGTTCGGCCCGACCGCGAAATGGCCGTGGGCGACGGTGAACGACTCGAAGCGCTTGGGCGTCTCGGAGGCGATGAAGGCCGGCGCGCCTCCGGTCGACAGTCGCTTGCCTTCGACGCTCAAGAGGGTTCCGACCGAGAAGATCGAGCCCGACGCCTGGCCGACGCCCGGGATTGCACGTACCTGCGCGAGCATGGGTTCGGTGATCGGCGAGATCGGTATGCGTTTGCTGCCGAACGGCTTGTTCGGCGTGATCACGACGTCATGACCGCGGTTGGCGGTCTGGAAGATGCCGGCGAAGGTCTGGTTGATGGTGTCCGTGAGGATGTACGTTCCCGCCATCAAGGCGACGCCGAGCGCGATCGCGATGGTGGTCAAGAGGACCCTCAGCTTGCGCTGCGCGAACCCTCGCAGCACGAGCGAGAGCATCAGCCCACCGACTTCATCAGGTCCAGCGCCTGCTCTGTGGTAACGGCGGCCCCGTCGTGCACGATCCGGCCATCGCCGAGGACGATCAGCCGGTCGGCGAACGAAGCGGCATGCGCGTCGTGTGTGACCATGACCACCGTCTGCGAGAAGTCGTCGACGGCATGGCGCAGGAGCGCGAGCACGTCGCCCGACGATTTCGAGTCGAGGTTGCCGGACGGCTCGTCGGCGAACACGACCGCCGGCTTGGCGATCAGCGCGCGCGCGACCGCCACGCGCTGCTGCTGGCCGCCGGAGAGCTCGGCCGGGCGGTGGTCGAGACGGTCGCGGATGCCGACCGTGTCGATGAGCTGGTCGAACCATGCCCGTTCGACCTCGTGGCCGGCGATCGACAGGGGCAGCAGGATGTTCTCTTCGGCGTTCAGGACCGGCAATAGGTTGAAGGTCTGGAAGATGAAGCCGATCCGGTCGCGCCTCAGGTTCGTCAGGGCTCTGTCGTCGAGCTCGGTCAGCTCTATGCCGCCGATCTCGACCGTGCCCGAGGTCGCGCGATCGAGGCCCGCAAGCAGGTGCATGAGGGTCGACTTGCCGGAGCCCGAAGGTCCCATGATCGCCGCGAAGCGTCCGGTCGGGAACTCGACGGAGACATCGACGAGCGCATCGACCGCCGCCTCGCCTTCGCCGTAGCGCTTGGAAAGGCTTTGCGCGCGCACGATCGGAGTCGGCTGCACCCGTCCGTCGGCGGGACCGGCGAGGCCGCTCGCATCGACTGGCTCAGCGCTTGTCACATCGTCGTCTTTACTCATGGTCGACTGAGTCTATGAGGACGGGCGGTGGGCTCAGGTCATGAAGACCGAGGCGCCGAACCTGTTCCCCGACCTCAGCCTGTTCGACGCCCGGCCTTAATCTTCCTTGGCCTGTAGCTCCGAGACCCGGTCCTGGAGCTCGGACATGACGGCGGGGTCGCGCAAAGTGGTGACGTCCCCGAGGGCCCGGCCCTCGGCTATGTCGCGCAAGAGCCGGCGCATGATCTTGCCCGACCGGGTCTTGGGCAGATCGTCGGCCCAGATGATGCGCTTGGGCCTGGCGAACTTGGCGATCCGCTCGGCGACGGTCTCGCGGATGCCTTCGATCGTCTTCTGATCCCCGACCAGGTCGCCTTGAAGGGTGACGAAGGCGACGATCGCCTGGCCGGTGTCCTCGTCGTGCTGGCCGATCACCGCTGCCTCGGCGACGTCGGGGTGGGCGACGATCGCGGACTCGACCTCGGCGGTCGAGAGCCGGTGGCCGGAGACGTTGACGACGTCGTCGATCCTGCCGATCACCCAGAAGTAATCGTCGGCGTCGAGCCGGGCGGCGTCGCCGACAAGATAGGTCTTGGGGCCGAAGCGCTCGAAGTAGGCATTGATGTAGCGCTCGGGCTCCTTGTAGAGCGTCCTCAGCATCGAAGGCCACGGTTGGGTCAGCACGAGCAGCCCCTGGCCTTCGCGCAGCGACTCCCCGGTCGACTCGTGGCGCACCTCGGCGGCCACGCCCGGGAACGGTCTGGTGGCGGAGCCGGGCTTGGTGGCCGTGATGCCCGGCAGCGGCGCGATCATGATCGCGCCGGTCTCGGTCTGCCACCAAGTGTCGACGATCGGGCAACGCTCGCCGCCAATCACCTTGTGGTACCAGAGCCAGGCCTTCGGGTTGATCGGCTCGCCGACCGAGCCGAGCAGCCTCAGGCTCGAGAGGTCGCGTTCGTTCGGCCACTGCGCGCCCCACTTGATGCAGGCCCTGATCGCGGTGGGCGCGCAGTAGAAGATCGTGACCGAGTAGCGCTCGACGAGCTCCCACCAGATGCCCTTGTGGGGGTAGTCGGGGGCGCCCTCCCACATCACCGAGGTGGCGCCGTTGCAGAGCGGCCCGTAGACGATGTAGGAATGGCCGGTGACCCAGCCGACGTCGGCTGCGCACCAGTAGACGTCTGGATTGGGATCCCCACCCGCCCTCAGGTCGAAGACGTAGCGATGGGTCGCCGAGACGCCGGTCAAATAGCCAGCGGTCGTGTGCAGAATGCCCTTCGGCTTGGCTGTCGAGCCGGAGGTGTAGAGGATGTAGAGCGGGTGCTCGGCGTCGAAGGGCTCGGCCGGGCAGTCCGGATCGGCGGCACTGAGGATCTCGTCGTAGAAGACGTCGCGCCCGGCCTTCATCTCACACGGCGTGCCCTTTGAGCGCACGACGACGATCCGCTCGAGCGTGGACAGGTCGCCCATGACCTCGTCGACGCGATCCTTGACCGGCGCGGTCTTGCCCTTGCGCGCGGCGCCGTCGACGGTGATCAGGACCTTGGCCTCGGAGAACTCGAGGCGCTCGCGGACGGCCTCGGCCGAGAAGCCGCCGAAGACGACGTTGTGGGGCGCCCCGATGCGCGCGCAGGCGAGCATCGCGACGACGACCTCCGGGATCATCGGCAAATAGATCCCGACCACGTCGTTCGGACGCACGCCGAGGTCGCGCAGGGCGTTGGCGAAGCGCTGGACCTCTGAGAGAAGGTCCGAATAGGTGAGCTTGCGCTCCGACCCATCCTCTCCGTGCCAATAGAAGGCGACCTGGTCGCCACGGCCGGCGAGCACGTGTCGGTCGAGGCAGTTGTAGGAGGCGTTGAGCTTGCCGCCGGTAAACCACTTGTAGAAGGGCGGGTCCGAGTCGTCGAGGACGGTCCGCCAAGGGCTGAACCAGTCGAGCTGGCGAGCCTGCTCGGCCCACCAGCCCTGGGGGTCGCGCGCGGCCCGGTCGTAGACCTCTGGGTCGTTCAGGAGGGCCTTCTCGGCGAACTCGGCCGGAGGCTCGAAGCGCTCGACCTCCAGGAGCGAGGCCAACTCGCGGTCGAGCTCCTCGCCGGCGGCTGCGTCTGGTCTTGGAGCCATCGCCGGTGACTCTACCGCCAGGGCTTGGCTGTGTCAGGGCTCCGCGGCGCCAATCACGCGCGGCGTTACCCAAGCCTCTCAACGCCGCCGCACACGCGCGCGCGCATGCCGGCACCCGGAGACGCTCAGCGACGCTTGCGCCCGCGCCTACGCGAGGAGCTCTCGGGGACGGCCTCGGGCGCCGGAGCGACATCGCCGCCGCCGGCTGTTGCGAGCGCGGCACCCGACTGCTGGGCGGCTCGGCGCTCGGCCTGGGTCGGCCAGGGCCGGGCTTCCCCGGTGGTCCACGCCGGCGGGTCGCCGTTCGGCCAGCGACCCAGATAGAGGATGCCCATCCCGAGCATCCAGAAGGCGGGGATGATTTCCAAAGTGGCCCCGCCGATCGGCAGGAAGATGAGGATGGCGGCGAAGATGCCGATGACGCCCATCCAGCGGGTCAGGAGGCCGACCCTGATGGCGTTGATCGAGGTCGCGATCATGCCGGCCGTCAGGAAGAGCGTGACCAAGAGGTCGAGGTACTGGCTGCCGATGTTGACGGCCCCCTTGGTCAGGGCCTGTTCGACGGCGCTGTTCGAGAAGTCGTGGCCGACCGCGAAGTTGTGGGCCTGCACGGCGGCGATGATCTGGTGGGCGACGTTGAGGATCGCCAAGCCGATCCCACCGATAAGAACCAGGGGCCGAGCGGCGCGCCAGGTCTCGGGCCGGCGGAATTTGGTCGCATCGAGCAGGAACAGGAGGACCAGGGTGAGGATCACGATCGCCAACGACTTGACGACCGAGCCGGCGATCAAGCTCAGCGCGTGGTGGCTGATGTATTGGACCTCGGCCGCTCGCGGGCTGACCAGCGGGCTGGCCTGGCCGCGCAGGGCCGGTGTGAGCCCCTGGACGAGGCCGACCGTCGGCGCCGAGCTCAGGGTCGCCGTGACGACGATCGCGCTCAAGAAGTAGAGGAAGCCGCCGGCGAACGCGGGCACGGCCAGGCGCGCGCGGACGGTCGACTCGTGGGCCAGCTGGTCTGCTATCTCGGGGGAGGCCTTGGACATCGGTTCGGCACAATACCGGCGCGAAGCCGGTGCCGGCGGGGGGCCCGTCTATGATGGGTCCATGGAGAGCGGCGGTTTCGGCGATCTGTTCGGAGACCCGGAGGAGCTGCAGCGGAGGCTGGCGGAGTTCGCCGAACAGATGCAAGGCCAGCAGAAACTGGCGTGGGCCGACAACGCGATCAAGCTGGCGGTGGACATGACGGTCGCGGCCGTCGAGAGGATCAACCTGCAGGGCAACGCCGAGGCTCAGGCCGAGCAGATCAGGACCGTCATCGCGAGGGTCTTTCCGGAGGCCGTCACCCTCGTGCGCGAGGCGCGCGAGGGGCTTCAGTAACGCGCGCCCAGCCCGCGCGGACGGGTCTGGGAGGGACGCTGGAGATCGTCGTCACCGGGCGCGGCGTCGCGCGTCGAGCCGAGCCTTTCCGCTTCGCGCTCGCTTTCGCGCGAAGCGCGACCGGCGTGGATCACCTCCGAGAAGGACCTGAACCTGAAGATCAGGATCACCGAGGCCAGGCCGACGGTGGCGGTGAAGACGGCGATCGCGATCTGCTGGCCGACCGAGTAGGCCGCCACGACCGCGGTGGGCGCGGCGCCGGCGAAGACCTTGACGAGCAGCGCCTGTTGAACGCCGGCGCCACCCGGGGTGAAGGGGACCGCGCCGGCGACCTGGCCGGCGGCGAACGCGAGCAGTACGTTCTGGACCGAGCCGCCGACTCGAAACGCGTCGAGCAGGAACCAGAAGGCCGTGAAGCGGCACACCCAGGCGCCCGCCTGCCAGGCGGCGACCTCGCGCAGGTAGCGCCGGCGGTCGGAGAGGATCGTCACGCCCTGGCGTATGCGCGCCCAGAACGCGCGCACGCGTACCGACAGCAAAGCGAAGGCGACGACGGCGAGGATCGCCAGGCCGGTGATCAGGAACAGGGTGAGCTGGAAGTGCTCGGCCAGGTAGGAGATGTCGAACGAGCTGAGCTTCGAGAAGTCGGGCGGCTTGGGGAAGACGCCCTGGGTGAAGGCGAAGACCAGGACGCAGACGCCGACGCAGACGTCGAAGATGGCCTCGACGAAAAACGCGGCCGCGACTGTGGGGTAGCTGGAGCCGGGGATCGAGGACTTGGTCAAGAACAGCTTGATGATCTCCCCGCCACGCGCCGGCACCACGCTGTTGAAGCCGACCGCCGCCCAATAGGCGCCCCAGATCCGCCGCCATTGGAAGCTGACCGCCGGGTAGGCGGCGCGGAGGCTGTGAAAGAAGGCGCGCGAGCGGAGGGTCAGGTTGAGCGCGAAGAACCCGAGACCGAGCACCAAGGCCCCCCAATGGACGGCCGCCAGGTCCGCGAAGAACTGGCCGACCGCGTCGAGGAACGTGGTCAGGCTTTCGCCGATCGAGGTCGCTGCGATGAGGCTGGCGGGCACGCCTCAAGCGTACGGGGCTCATCGGGGGCTCATGCCCGAGCCCGCTTCAGATCTCTTCCTCTTCGTCCTCCTCGATCTCGTCGAACTCGTCGAGATCGAGCTCCTCGTCGTCGGTGCCCAACTCGTCGTCGTCCTCCCAGTCGTCGTCTTCGAGCTCGTGCCCGGGCGCCTCAAGGATCGTGCTCAGCGGCATCAGATGGCCTCCTTTCTAAGGGTCGTTACTGAGCGCGCCGGATGATAGACCGTGGCGGCCGGTTGTTGGGAGGCGGAGCGCGGCCCGAGCAAGGCCGTCGCAGGCAGGTCCGGCAACGGTCGGCGGGCGGCCCCGAGACAGACCTCGCCGGCGCCGCGCGCGCGTTCAGGCCTTGGCGCCCGCCGACTCCAAGGCGGCCAGCACAAGCCCGTCGTGCTCGGCGGGCTTGACCTTGCGCAAGACCTGACTGACGGTGCCGTCGGGGGCGATCACAAACGTGGTGCGCTCGTTCCCGAAATACGTTTTCCCGTACATCGACTTCTGGGCCCAAACGCCGTACGCGTCGGCGACGGCGTGGCCCTCGTCGGCGAGCAGCTGGAAGTCGAGGTCGAACTTGTCATGGAACTTCTTGACCTTCGCGACCGGGTCCGGCGAGATGCCGAGCACGGTCGCCCCGGCGGCGGCGTAGTCGGCGCGGCGGTCGCGTACGCCGCAGGCCTGGGTCGTGCAGCCCGGGGTGTCGGCCTTCGGGTAGAAGTAGACGACGACGGGCTTGCCGCGCAGCGCGGAGAGCTTGATGGGGTTGCCGTCCTGGTCGGGCAGCTCGAAGTCGGGGGCCTGGTCGCCGGGCTCGATCATCGGCGGATCGTATCGGTGTGCGGGACCATGGCGGAGCTCCCCTCGCCGGACGAAAGCGGCTGGTTCGCCTGAGAGGTCGGCGGGTGAGCCCAAGAGCTCACCCGCCGACCACAATTCGATCGCCGAGCGCCGACTACGGCTTGGCGGTCAACCAGGGCGTGAACGCCACGGTGCCGGTGGCCGTGTTGCAGGCATGGCCCATGTTCGGCCCGCCCGCGCAGCCCCACCAGTCTTTCTCGGCGGTGACCGCCGTCCCCGGTTCGCCGGTCGCGCCCGTTCCGTCCTTGACGAACGAGTTGCCAGTCGACGCGTTGACCGTGGCCTGGCCGCCGGCCGGCTGGCCGGGGCTCGGGTTGGTCTGCGTGACGAACATGCCCGTGTCGAAGTGCGAGAACGTGCTGCCGGTCACCGTGGCCGTCATTTCGCCGTATGCGTATCCGAGCTGGTCGGTGGTCAGATAGGCGCCGTAGGTGGTGCCGGTCGTGGCGGCGCCGGTGCCGCTGACCGTGTTGTCCGCGAACGTCGGACCCTGTCCGGCCACCGCGCCGCCGTAGGCGGCGAGCCCTACCGAGCAGCCGCTGATCTTGTTCGCCTTGACGGTCGCCGAGAGGTAGGGCACGAACACGAAGATCCCGTAGCCGTTTACTGCGCATTCGCTGACCTTGTTGTTTTCGATCAGGTCCGCTTCTCCACCGCCGCCACCGTTGTTGTCGGTGTGGATGCCGCTCCCCGACTTGCTGATCTTGTTGTCGAGGAACTTGGTTCCCGTCGACCAGTTCGCCGAGATCGCGTCGTTCGCGTTCGTGACCGTGTTGTCCGACATTTCGCCCGAGCCGCCGAAGTTGAACATCGCGATCGACTGTTCTTCGCCCTGAACGTTTTCGACCGTGTCGTGGTCGAAGTCGAAGGTCCCTCCCGAGGAGGCATAGATTCCGCGCAGGTAGATGTCTGCGATCTTCACCTTCGAGACCGCCAGGCCGTTGTAGACGCCGGCTTCGTGGTTTGTGATGATCCCGTTGCGGGCGTCGATGTCGGCGCCGCCCCGGACCACGCCGCTCGTCAGGTTGGGGCTGTCACCATCCAGGCTGAGCTTGGAGATCGTGACGTTGTCGGCTTCGACCAGGATGATGTTGCTCGCCGTCCCTCCGCAGAGCGAGCCCGATTCAGGCGGACACACCGGGTGGGAGACCGCCGGGTAGACGACCGTCGCGTCGCCCGAGCCTCGCAGCGTCAACGGCTTGTCGATGACCAGATTTTCGTAGTAGTTGCCGGCGCCGATCGTGATCGTCGCGCCAGGGGAAGCGGCGTTGATCGCCGCTTGGATGCTCGTGGTCAAGCAGCCGGAACTGCAGACCGTCTTTCCGGCAAGCGCTGGGCCTGCGGTCGCCAGGCACATCACTGCGACAGCGCAGGCCAGCGAGATCCGTATCGCGTGTCTCATAGGTTCCATCCTCCGTTTTTCATCCCCCCTGCAAGCCAGGGCTGGCGAAGATACTACGGGTTTCACATGTCCCGGCACGGGCCGCTGGTGAGACGGAGTGTCGACTGAGCCGAATGAATGGCAGAGTCGTCGACTCAAGCCGCGCGACTCCTCGACCCGGCGCGCGGAGTATGGTCACGGGCGTGAACATGGACGGCAGGATCGCGGTCGTGACGGGCGCCGGCGGCGGCATCGGCGGAGGGCTCGTGGAGGGATTGGTCGCCCGCGGCGCGAGGGCGGTCGTGGCCTGCGACCTCGACGTCGCGAGCATCGAGGAGCTGCGCGGCACGGTGGGACCGGACCGTGTGGTGGCCCACGAGCTGGACGTGACCGACCAGCGCGCGACGGAGGCGCTGGCGGACGAGATCGAGCGCACGGTCGGCCCGATCGACCTGTGGTTCGCCAACGCCGGGATCGCGACCGCCAGCGGCCTGGACGCGCCCGACGGGGAGTGGGAGGCGCAGTGGAACGTGAACGTGATGGCCCACCTGTACGCGGCGCGGACGATGGTCCCGAGATGGGTCGAGCGCGGCGGAGGCCACCTGGTGACGACCGCTTCGATGGCGGGCATCTTGAGCGCCGCCGGCGACGGTGCCTACTCGACGACCAAGCACGCCGCCGTCGGCTTCGCGGAGTGGCTGGCATACACGTACCGAGACCAGGGCGTCGGGGTGTCGTGCGCGTGCCCGGGCGCGGTCGACACGGCGATGCTGAAAGCCGGGGCGCGCGGCGATGCGGCCCGGGCGAGCGCCGTGATCGGCGCCGGCGAGGTGCTGAGCGTCGAGGAGGCGGCCGCGCGGATCTTGGCGGGTGTCGAGCGAGACGAGCTGGTCGTGATGACACACCCGGAGATGAAGCCGTACGTGGTCGGCAAGGCGGAGGACCCGGACCGCTGGGTGAAGGGCATGGCGAGGCTGTGGGCGCGCGGGCAGCAGTTGCTCGATGGGTAGCGTCGACCTTGCATACCCGCGCATACCGTCTCGGTCTGGCGGCGCGGAGGGATACGAGTCGCACTACCTGACGGCGGTCGCGCCGGGCGGCGGCAGGTCGGTGTGGATCAGGTACACGACCGACAAGCCGGCCGGCCAGCCGGCGCGCGGCAGGCTGTGGTGCACGGTCTTCGACCGGGCCGCCGAAGCGCCGCTTGCCAGGCGCACGGCCGGGCCAGGTGAGATCGCTGTCGCCGGAGTGAGTGCGATCGCGGGAGCGACGCCCGAGGAGATCGCGGGCTCCGCGGCAGGCGAGGCCGCGGGAGCCGGGACGAAGCCCTGGGCACAGATCGACGGAGCGACCATCGGCCCTGGGGTGGCTAGCGGCCAACTGGAGGACCTTGGGTGGGAGCTCGAATGGCAGAGCGAGACACCAGTGCTTGGATATCTGCCGAAGAGCTGGCTGTACGACAGGAGTTGGCCGCGCTCGAATGGCGCCGCCCTGGCCCCGGCCGCCACCTTCGCGGGCCAACTGGAGGTCGCCGGCGAGCGGATCGACCTGAACGGCTGGCGTGGCATGGTCGGGCACAACTGGGGCTCGGACCACGCGGATCGCTGGATCTGGGCGCACGTGACGGGCCTGGGCGAGCGCGACGAGGAGGGTTGGCTCGACATGGTGCTCGCGCGCGCGCGAGTCGGCCGCTGGCTTACACCATGGCTGCCCGCTGGCGCGATCGAAGTCGATGGCGTGCGCAAACGGATCGGCCTGGGCGGGGGAACGCGCGGGCTGCGCGTGGCCGTCGAGCGGGAGCGGGTGGTGGTCGAGCTCCCGAACCTGGCCGGAGGCGGGCTGAGGCTCGAGGCGACGACGCCGGCTCGGAGTACCGTCAACTGGGATTACGTAACGCCGGACGGCGGCAGCAGGGACGTACGGAACTGCTCGATCGCCTCGGGCGCGATCGAGCTGGGCGACGGGCCAGCGATCGAGATCGACGGCAGGCTCGTGGTCGAGGTGGGCGAGTGAGCCGCGGCGCTCTCGTGCCCGCCCCCGAAGCGCGGGGGCGGGCACGAGCGTAGAGCGCGAAGCGCCGAGCACGGTGGGCGCGCGCCGAACGCCCACGGAGATCGCCTGTTGCTACTTGACGATCTTGATGATCCGCTCCATGCCGAGCCGCGTGTGGTTGCGCCCGTCCTGGGTGTCCATGAAGCAGACCTGCACGTAGATGCCGGGCTTGGCCGTGACGACCTCCTGCTGGAAGGCGCCGCTGGAGAGCGGGCCGGCGAACCCGACGGGCGCCCCGGCGATGAGCTTTTCGAGGCCCTTTTCTTTGCCGGTGAGCAGGTCTTGGACGACGGCCTTGGCTGCCTTCATGTTCTTGACGGGGAAGGCGACGTCCATGTGCACCAGGAAGCCTTCGTTTTCGAAGCGAACCAGCTCGCCGTCCTTGAGCGTGGTCGGCCCGCGGAAGCCGAACTCGATCGTGCGCTCGGTCGCTTCGGGGGTCGGCAAGGCCACGGGCGAGGGGACGGCGGCAACGGTGAAGTTGGTGCGAATGACGACCGGCTTTTCTCCTTGGCCGGTCAACACGACGTACTGACCGGGCTGCAGGATCGTCTGCGCTTCGGTCTTGGCGCCGGGGTTCACTTCCACGTCGAATACGATCGTCCCGTACTTGCTCGCCTTGTTGGGGTCTTTCGTTTCCTTTGGCTGCTTGGCGAACGCTTCGACTTCGGCGATGCTGACGCCGGGCTTGACATAGAACAGAATGACGGTCGTTTCCTTGGTCGTCGTTGTCGAGACAACGTTCGCGGCGCCCGCTTGCAGCGCGCCGGTGACCGTGGCGGAGGAGGAGGTGACGGCGATCGAGACGTTGGGCAGGGCCGCGGCTTGCGCGGAGCCGGTCGCGATCGCGCCCATGGTGAAGGCGAGAAGGGCACACGCGAGCGGCAAAGCCTTGGAGAGGCGGCCCCGCGGCGCGCGGCGGGTCAGACGGTATGACATCCGTTCGTCCTTTCGGTGTTCGGGGCCGCACCCGATAAGGGTCGCCGGGCGTCGGCTCCTGGAGGATTCGATCTGGATCGTCCGGAGACCGCTGAGAGGAGGGCGAGGCATCGTCGCGCATCCAGCCTCGACCGCGCCGAACGAACCGCGAAGACTACTTCAACAAGCGCGACAAGCGCCGGTCCTTGAGCACGCGCCCGCCGGTCTGGCAGCTTGGGCAGTAGGCGATGACGTAGTCCTCGAAGTGGACCGCCTCCAGCGTGGTGCCACAGCGCGGACAGGGCTCGCCCTCGTGGCGATGGACCCGGAGGGGCATCGGCAGCTTGTCGGGGATCGGCAGCTCGACCGCGGCCTCGTAGTGGGCGATCGCGGCGCCGAGGATCTCGACGATCGCGGAGCGCAGGGTCTCGGCCTCGGCGGGGTCCAGGTCGGAGCCGCGCTTGAAGGGCGAGAGCTTGGCAAGCCAGAGGATCTCGTCGACCCAGGAGCGCCCGATGCCGGCGATCGCGCGCTGGTCGCGCAACAGCGGGTGCAGTGGCCGGGGCGCGTCCAGGATGCGCGCGAGCTCGGCCGGCGGCGGCGGGTCTGGCCACGCCTCGGGGCCGAGCTTGGCAAGCGCCTCGTCGGCCTCGAGCTCGCTGGCCGGCAAGAGCTTGACCCAGGCGGCCTGCTTTGAGCCGAACTCGCGCAGCCGCAGCTCCAGCTCGCCGCTAGGCGGCCGGGGTGCGCCAGCGTTGCCCTCGGCGCCCTTCGCCGTCGGAACGCCCGCGCCCCCGCGGACGCGGACCAGCAGCCGGGAGGTGCGGTCGCGCGGACCGGCGCGCTTGTCGTATAGCTGCAGGCGTCCGGCCGACATCAGGTGGATCAGTAGCGCCAGCCGCTCCTCATCTGGGCGTTCGCCAGCGCCAACATCGACGATCAGGTTCTTGCCGCGCCTGCGCACGCCGGCGATCGTGCGGCCGGCCAGGACCGCGAGCGGGGGGTCGAAGGTCTTCAGGGCGTTTATGCCCGGCGCGAGCGCCGACTCGATCTCGGCGCCGCGCAGTGCGGAGTCGAGCAGGCGGGCGGTTATCTCCACCTCAGGTTGCTCCGGCATGGTCATACCATCGTAGGGAGCCGGCGAGTGAGTATTTATTTTGGGAGCAGCGTATCGCCATAGCTATACGCCACTCCAAAAAACAACAAGCACAGCACGCCTTTACATACTCTTTACACCCCCCCCCGAATACTCTTCACGCCGCCCGAATGCCCTTCACGCCGCCCGAATGCCCTTCACACCGCCCGAATGCCCTTCACACCGCCCGAGGCGCCCACCGACCGCCCCGCCGGGACCAGCCCGCTGACGAGAGCCGGCCGGACCTCAGCCGTACGCGGCTATCGGAGCGCCTTCGTACTTGGCTCCGGACGGGCTGACCCAGCGCACGCGCCAGGCGACGCCTGGAACCGAGGAGTTGTAACTCCAGTAGCCGAGCGATTCGGTCGTGACCGTCTTCAGGGTCGTGTACTTGCGAGCGCCTTTGCGCTTGACGAGGATCGTCGCTTTGGTCGGTCCGCCCGCGGGGCGGATCATGCCCCACAGGGAGTAGCGATGACCGACCTTGGTCACGGTCAGCGGCACAGGCCAACTCTGGTAGAGCGGCTTGGGGCCTCCGTTGACGTTCAACAGGCCGGTCTGGAAGCCGATGAAGCCGCCGTTGACGCTCGCGCCGGCACGGCCGCCGAGGGGGTCGTCCTTGAGCAGGTACTGCGAGAACGCGGCTACGCGCGGGTTCGACCAGGCGATGTGCTCGTCGATCGCGTCGAACTGGGCCTGCTTGGACAGCGAGACGCCGAGTTCGCGGTTGGGAAGGCTCTGGACGCCGAACTCGGTCAGGTAGATCGGCACGCCACGGGGGATCGCGTGGGCGCGGGCGGCGGCGTCGAGCGCACCGGACAGCCGCGAGAGGGCGCCGATGGTGACGTCGTCGGGCTCGGGCGGGCGGTAGTAGGGACCGGCCGGCAGTGTGTAGGCGTGATGGGCGTAGCCCGCCGTCTGCAGCTCCCCGCATGAGCCTGACATCCGGTAGTGGGCGTTCAGGCAGAGCGTGCCTCGCAGAAACGCCAAGGGCGCGACGTCATGCAGGATGGCGTGCTTGGCGCCTTCCTGGCGGAACATGCGGCGGCTGATCGAGTCATAGCCGAACGGCGCGGTCTCGCCCATCAGGACCCGCGGGCGCGGGATCCCGCCCGCCACCAGACCGGCGTAACCTGCCTGGTAGAGGCCGCGATAGACGCGCGGGGAGGCCGGCTGACCCTTGGAGGTGAACTGCGGGCGCAGGAACGCCGGGTGGTTTGGCTCGTTCCAGATCGAATACACGACGTTCGGGCCGTAGTGGCGGGCGACGGCGGTCATGAACTGTTCGAAGTCCTGGTCGTCGGGGCTCGTGACATAGGGAGCGAGCTTGTTCGACGTCGCCCAGCGCGGGACGGGCGAGGTGATCGTGAGCAGGACCTTCCAGTGCAGGCGCTCGACTTCGTTGATCAGAGCGTCGTATTCGCCCCAGGCGTAGGCGCCGGGGTTGGTGGCTTCGAAGCTGGGCTTGGTCGCGCTCTTCTGGCCGGGGGCGACCTCGAACCAGGAGAGCTCGACGCGGAGCGCTTTGACGCCGAGGGCCTGCATTTGCGCGATCGCGTGGGGGCGCGTGACGGGATTGAGCAGGTCGGTGGAGCCCTCGAAGTAGACGGCCTCGCCGTGGGAGGCCAGGGCCGTCGGGGCGCCGGTGAGGACGCCAAGGACACAGAGCGCGAGGCCGCAAAGCAGGGCGGGAAGAAGGAGGGGCTTGTTTCTGGGCATGGTCGCTTAAGACACCTTCGGGTGGGGAGGGTTGCGGTCGGACTGAGATTTGGCGGGCGACGGAGCCGGACGTCACGGACGTCGGGTAGCGTTGCGGAGCGTGACGATCGCAAGCGCACCGGACGACATCGTGCGGACCCACGAGCAGGCTGCCGGCAACGAAAGGCCGCCGCTGCTGGTCTTGGATCCGTTGCGGACCTTCCTGGACGAGCATGACATCGGCGAGGGCGAGATCGAGGCGCGGCCGATCGGCGAGGGCCACTCGAACGTGACCTATCTGATCGAAAGGGATTCGGATCCCGCCCACCCCGCGGTCGTGCTGCGCAGGCCCCCGCGACCGCCGCTGCCGCCGAGCGCGCACGACGTGCTGCGCGAGGCGAGGCTGCTGAGAGCGCTGGCGGACACGCCGGCGCGGGTGCCGCAGGTTCTGGCGGTGTGCGAGGACGAGGGGGTGATCGGATGCCCGTTCTACGTGATGGAGCTGATCGCGGGCGAGGTGATCGTGGCGCAGGTGCCGGATGAGTTGGACAGTCCCGAGCAGCGCCGCCAGATCGGCGCTGAGCTGATCGAAGCGCTGGCGGAGATCCATGACGTGGACTGGCGCGCGGTCGGCCTGGAGGGCTTCGGCAAGCCGACCGGCTACCTCGAGCGCCAGGTCAGGCGCTTCGGCGGACTGTGGGACTTGAACAAGACCAGAGAGATTCCCGCGGTCGAGCGTGTCGGCCAGTGGCTGGCCAGGAACATGCCGGAGTCCGGACCGGCGACGATCGTCCACGGCGACTACAGGCTCGGCAACACCATCTTCGCGGCCCAGGCGCCGGCGCGCCTTCTGGCTGTGCTCGACTGGGAGATGGCAACGATCGGCGACCCGCTCGCGGATCTGGGCTACCTGTGCATGATGTGGACCGAGGGCGGAGACCCGAAGGGCGGCATGCGGGAGTACCTGGGCGGGGTGACCCGGCGCGAGGGATTCCCGACCAGAGGCCAGCTGATCGAGGACTACGAGCGGGCGACGGGGCGCTCGATGGAGGATCTGCGCTGGTACACGACCCTGGCCTTGTGGAAGTCGGCGGTGTTCATGGAGGGCAACTACAAGCGCGCCGTCGCCGGCTCGACCGACGACCCCTATCTGAAGCAGTTCGGCGAGGGCGTCGTGGAGCTGGCCAACCAGGCCGAGGGAGTGGCGCTCGGTGAGAGCTGAGCAGGGAGCCGAAGGCGGCGCGCTCGCGCACGGGGACAGTCCGGCGCGTGATGCTCGCGCGCGGGGGGGCAGCCTGAACGAGCAAACACACGCGCACGACGACAGCCCGATCGAACGCGACACGCACCGGCACGAAGACGAACCCGCCCGAGACCCACACGCGCGCGCGAGCAAGCCGAACGAGCAAACGAACACGCCCCCCGACCCGACACTCGCGTCGATGCGGGGAGACGCGCTCGCGTCGCGTACGGCCCTGCTGATCGACTGGGGCGGGGTCCTGACCAGCAACCTGTTCGCTTCCTTTTACGGGTATTGCGTAGCGGCCCAGATCGACCCGACGACGCTCGGCGAGCGGTTCAAAGCGGACCCCGAGTTCAGAGCCCTGTTGATCGCTCTGGAGAAGGGCGAGCTGGACGAGCCGGAGTTCGAGCTGAGATTCGCCGAGCTGCTGGAGGTCGAGCCGGCGGGACTGATCGACGGCCTGTTCGCGGGCGTGGGACCGGACCTGGCGATGATCGACGCGGTGCGTAAGGCGCACGAGGCGGGCGTGAGAACAGCGTTGGTGTCGAACTCTTGGGGCGTGCACCGCTATCCGCACGAGCTGTTCGGCGAGATCTTCGATGGAATCGTGATCTCGGGACACGAGGGGATCAGGAAGCCGTCGCGGCGGATGTACGAGCTGGGGGCCGAGCGCGCGGGCGTGGAGACGGCCGCGTGCGTCTACGTCGACGACCTGCCGCACAACCTCGAGCCGGCCAGAGACTTGGGGATGGCGGCGGTGCACCACACCGCCGCCGAGACGACGATCCCCGAGCTGGAGCGGCTGCTGGGGACGTCGCTGCGCGCGCGCGAGGGCGTGCCGGGCTGAAGGGCAGCAACGGCGGCGTACGCGGGCACACACACACGCGCGCGCCGGGTGCCGTCTGTGGTCTGTGGGCTCAGTCCCGCTTGCCGCGTCCGTACAGGAGCTTGAACAGCCCGGCCAGCATCCGAGAGCGAAGCGAGCGATACGGATACATGAACGGTTCCTTCTTGGGCGCCAGCTTTGGCGTGACGACGATCGCCTGCTGAGAGCAGTACTTGCGGATACCGCCGGCGCCGTGGCGTGAGCCGAGCCCGGACGCCTTGGCGCCGCCCATCGGCAACTCGAGGACCGTGTAGTTGATCATCGCGTCGTTGACGTTGGCGGCGCCGACCTCCAACCGCCGGGCGATCTGCTCGCCACGGGCGGTATCGCGCGAGAAGACCGAGGCCCCCAAGCCGTAGGGCGAGTCGTTGGCCAAGCGCACAGCCTCATCGGCGTCGGCGACCTTCATGATCGGCAGGGTCGGCCCGAACGTCTCCTCGGTCATGCAGGCCATCGTGTGGTCGACGTCGACGAGCACGGTCGGCTCGTAGAAGCGGCCCTCGCCGGCCGGTTGAACGGCATGACCGCCCGCCAGCACGCGCGCGCCCTTGTCGACCGCGTCGGCGACATGGGCTTCGATCTTGGCGAGCTGGGGCGGGAAGGTGATGGCGCCGACCTCGACAGAGCCGAAGCCCTCGGCCGGCGAGCCGACGCGCAGCGCGCGGACTTTGTCGGTGACTTTGGCCACGAACTCGTCGTAGACGGGGGCCTCGACGTAGACGCGCTCGATCGAGATGCAGGTCTGGCCGGCGTTCTGCATCGCGTAGTAGGTAGCGAAGTTGGCGGCTCGCTCGAGATCGGCGTCGGCGAGCACGATCATCGGATCCTTGCCGCCAAGCTCAAGCGAGGCCGGGATCAGGCGCCGCGCCGCGGCTTCGGCGACCTTGCGGCCGGTCGCGGTCGAGCCGGTGAACATGATCATGTCGACGTGCTCGATCAGGGCGGCGCCGGTCGGGCCGCGGCCGGTGGCGACCTGGAAGACGTCCTCGGGCAGGCCGCACTCGCGCAGACCCTCGGCGATGAGCAAGGACGTCAGGGGCGTGACCTCCGAGGGCTTCAGGATCACGGCGTTGCCGGCGGCGAGCGCCGGGATGCAGTCGCCGACCGAGTTCACGAAAGGGTAGTTCCACGGGCCGATCACGCCGATCAAGCCGAGCGGGCGATAGCGGAGCACGATCCGCTTGCCCTTGACGAGCAGCTGACTTGGCTTGACGCGCTCGTCGGCCAGGTACTCGGGCGCCTGCTTGGCCCAGAACCCGAAAGCGTTGCCGGCGTAGCCGATCTCGGCGAGCGAGGCGTCCTCGTAGGTCTTGCCGGTCTCGGAAACGATCGTCGCGATGATGCGCTCGGCATTGTCCATCACCCACTTCTGGGCGCGCCGCAGGATCTGGGAGCGGCCGTCGAAGCCATAGGCCTCCCACGCGGGCTGGGCGATGCGCCCGCGTCGCGCCATCTCCGCGACGGCCTCCAGGCCGAGGTCGGGCACCGAGCCGATCGTCCGGCCGGTGGCCGGGCTCTCGACGGGAATCTCATCGCCGGCGTGGGCAACGCCGTTGTGGGCCTGGGGTATCGCGTGCTCGACGGTCGCCATCTGATCCTCCTCGTAGGTCGCTACCGAGCAGGCTACTCCTGTGCCCGTCCCTTTTCAGTGTCAGTCGACCGGCGCATGCGCCGGTCGACGGGAGCGCCGCATGCGGCGCTCCCCGGGGCCGCACATGTGCGGCCCCGCCAGGCTGCACATGTGCAGCCTGGTCCCTACTCCGATATCTCGATCGACGCGATCCCGATCGGCTCGGTCGGCCGGTCGGCGCCATCGGTGGACACGCCCTCCAGCTTGTCGACCACGTCCAAACCCTCCGAGACCTGGCCGAAGACGGTGTGCTTGCCGTCCAGCCATGGACAGGCGGCGGCGGTGACGATGAAGAACTGCGAGCCGTTGGTGTTCGGTCCGGCGTTGGCCATCGCCAGGGCGCCGCGGACGATCTTGTGGTCGTTGATCTCGTCATCGAAGTTGTAGCCGGGCCCGCCCGTGCCGGTCCCCTGGGGACAGCCGCCCTGGATCATGAAGTCCTTGATGACCCTGTGGAACGTCAGGCCGTCATAGAAGCCGTCGGCGACGAGCTTTTTGAAGTTCTCGACGGTCGCGGGCGCGTCGGCCTCGAACAGCTCGAACACGATCGGCCCTTCGGTGGTCTGCATCGTTGCGTTTGGCATCTGCTGGGCCTCCTTCGCCGGGGTTTTGGTCTAACGCCGCCGATTCCGGCGAGCGGCCAGTCTAACCTGCGACCCGCTCCAGGCTGAGCGTCCGTCCGCGGACCTCGCGCCCGCTGAGCGCGTCGATCACGCGCTCGGCCTCGGCCTCGGGGACCGACAGGAACGAGAAGCGATCGAGCACGAGCACGTCGCGCACGGCCTCGCCGTCGAGGCCCGCGGAGGAGGTGACCGCGCTGACGATGTCGGCGACCTGCAGGCCCGCCTCGCGCCCGCCGCCAAGGACCAGCTTGGCGAAGCGCTCGTCCTCGCCACCGTCGACCACGCCCGCGCCGCTCCCAGCGACGGCGTCCCCGCCGCCGGCGCGCCGGCGCGAGACCCTGGGCTTGGAGTGCCGGCGGGGGCGCTCCTGGACCGGCGTGGGCGCACCGACCACGCCGGGGCGCCAAGGCTCGATCGACATGCCGATGTGACGCTCGATCGCCTCCATCTCGCGCTTCTGACGATCCTCGACGAACGTGATCGCCCGGCCCGAGCGACCGACGCGACCGGTGCGCCCGATGCGGTGCACGTAGGTGTCTGGGCTGGTCGGCACGTCGTAGTTGACGACATGCGTCACCGTCGAGATGTCAAGACCGCGGGCCGCCACGTCGGTCGCCACGAGGATCGGCACGCGCCCGCCCTTGAACGCCAGCATGACCCCGTCGCGCGCGCCCTGGGTCATGTCGCCGTGCAGGGCCCTGACGTTCATGCCGCGATCGCGCAGGGTCTTGAAGAGCTGCTCGCAGCGGACCTTGGTCCGTACGAACACGATCGTTTGACTGGTATTCCCGCCCCCCGCCCCCGCCGCCCTCTCCTCTCGCAGAACCTCGACCAGCTTGTCGGGCTTGTCGCGCACGTTCACCGGGAGCTGGAACTGGGCGACGGTGTCGATCGTAAGGGTCGCCGCCTCGACCTTGATCAGGACCGGGTCATACAGGTAGCGGTCCGCCAAAGCCCGGATCGGCGGCGGCATGGTGGCGCTGAACAGCGCGGTCTGCCGGCCGGAAGGCGTCAGCGAGAGGATCCGCTCGACGTCCTCCAAGAAGCCGAGGTCGAGCATCTCGTCGGCCTCGTCGAGCACCACGAAGCGGCAGTCGTGCAGGACCAGCGAATGCCTCGAGATCAGGTCGAGCACCCTCCCGACGGTGCCAACCACGACGTGGCCGCCGGCGCGCAGCTGGGCCTGCTGGGTGCGGATCGGCGCGCCGCCGAAGACCGCCACGACATCCACTCCCGCGTGCGCGCCGTACGCGCGCAGAGCCTGGGTCACCTGGATGCACAGCTCGCGCGTCGGTGTCAGGACCAGCGCCTGGACCTCGCGCACGTCGGGATCGACGTACTCGACGATCGGCAGGCCGAACGCTGCCGTCTTGCCGGTGCCGGTCTGGGCCTGGCCGATCACGTCACGGCCGGCCAGGACCGACGGGATCGCCTGCTCCTGGATCGGGCTTGGCGACTCGTAGCCGACGTCGCGCAACGCTTGCAGCGTGCGCTCGGTGAGGCCCAGCTCGGCGAACGTGGTCTCGCTCATCGGCCAGCAGCCTATCCGGCCGGGCGCCGCGTCCGGTTACAAAGCTCGCCCGACCTCACGCCCACGGATTGAGCAGCAGCTTGCCGGTCGTGCGCCGCGAGCGCAGGTCGACATGCGCCCGGGCGGCGTCCCCGAGGGCGTAGGTCGCGCCGAGAATCGCCCGCAGCTCCCCGCGCGCGACCATCGCGAAGAGGTCGGCCAGCCCCGCGGCGAACAGGTCCGGCCGGTGCTCGAGGACGTGGAACAGGTAGAAGCCGACGATCGAGCGCGAGTGCCTTAGCAGCGATCCTGTCGAGATCCGGTTGGGCTGCCGCGAGGAGATCCCGCAGACCACGATCCGCCCGAACGGCGCCAGCGCGCGATAGGAAGCCTCGAACGCATCGCCGCCGGCCATGTCGAAGACCACGTCGACCGGCCTCCCGCCGTTCGCCTCGATCAGCCGCTCGGTCAGACCGTCGGGCGCTGGCTCGATCGCGACGTCGGCCCCCAGGCCGAGCGCCAGCTCGCGGCGATCGGCGCTCGAGGCCGTGCCGATCACGCGGCCCGCGCCGAGAACGTGGCCCAGCTGGACCGCCAGCGAGCCGACGCCGCCGGCGGCCGAATGCACGACCACGCTCTCTCCCTCGGCCAACCTGGCCGCGGTCTGGTACAGGTGCCAGGCGGTCGTGCCCTGGACCACAAGCGCCAGGGCGGTCGCGTCGTCGACCTCGTCGGGGATCGGGAAGACGTGGGCGGCCGGAGCGGTCGCGTACTGGGCATAGCCGCCGGCGCCGGTCAACGCGACCACGCGCATGCCCTCGCGCGGCCCAGCCGCGGCCTGCGCCGACGCGGCCGGCCCGGCGCCTGCCTTCGCGCTCGCTCCCGCCGCCGCGCCCACCCCATCGCTCCCCCCGTCCGGCGCCCGCGCGGGCGCGCGAACGATCGTGCCGGCCACCTCTCCCCCGGGCACGAGCGGCAGCGTGGCCTTGCGCACATAGGAGTCGGTTCGGGTATGGGTGTCGGCGAAGTTGACGCCGGCCAAGGCGACCTCGATCAGGACCTCGTCGGGGCCGGGCTCGGGCACCGCCAGCTCGGCCGGCACCAGCACCTCGGGCCCCCCGAACTCGGTCATCTGAATGGCTTGCATCGACGGAGACGGCATCGGGGCGCAGGCTATAGGGTGCGCGGCCATGGCAATCACGGTGGTCGGCTCGATCGCATACGACTCTGTCAAGACGCCGTTCGGCGAGCGTGAGCGCATGCTGGGCGGGACGGCCGTGCACTTCTCGCTGGCCTCCTCGTTCTTCAGCGACGTGCATGTGGTCGGGCCGGTCGGCGAGGACTGGGGCGAGTCCGAGATGGCGACGCTCGCCAGGCCCGGTGTGCACACGAACGATGTCGAGCGGGTGTCCGGCGGCAAGACCTTCTTCTGGAGGGGCCACTACGACTACGACCTCAACACGGCCCATACCGACGACACGCAGCTCGGGGTGTTCGCCGAGTTCGAGCCCAAGCTCTCGGAGAGCTCGCGCGCGTGTGAGGTCCTGTTCCTGGCCAACATCCAGCCGGAGCTGCAGCTGCGGGTACGCGAGCAGTGCGACCAGGCGAAGTTCGTGGCCCTGGACTCGATGAACCTGTGGATCGACACCGCCAAGGACGCGCTCGTGAAGGCGATCGGGACGGTCGACTGCCTCTTGCTGAACGACGCCGAGCTGAGGATGCTGACCGGCGAGCCGAACCTGGTGAGGGCCGCCAGGACAGTGTTGTCGTGGAGCCCGCCGCACCCGAGGGCGGTCGTGGCCAAGCAGGGCGAGTACGGCGCGACGCTGATCACCGAGAACGGCTTCTTCTCGCTGCCCGCCTATCCCCTGGAGACGGTGCTCGACCCGACCGGCGCCGGCGACACGTTCGCCGGCGGTTTCGTCGGCACGATCGCCGCGCACGGCGGCGAGATCGACGAGGAGATTCTGCGCAGCGCGATGGCCCACGGCACGGCCCTCGCGTCGTTCAACGTCGAACGGTTCGGGACCGAGCGGGTCGCGGAGCTGAGGCACGAAGAGATCGAAGGCCGGATCGAGGAGCTGCGCGAGATCACGCGCTTCAGCGGCGCCCCACTACCCGCGCGCGGATAGGGTTTCGCCAGCCGCTACGGTGAGAGCGATCAGCGACGAGAGAGTCAGCCGGGCATGAGCGAGAACACACTGACGGTGACCGACAACCGCACGGGCCAGACCTACGAGCTGCCCGTCGCCGACGGGACGGTGCGGGCGATGGACCTGCGCCAGATCAGGACCGGGCCCGACGACTTCGGCTTGATGGCTTACGACCCGGCCTACACGAACACGGCCTCGTGCCGCAGCTCGATCACCTATATCGACGGCGACGCGGGGATCCTCCAGCACAGGGGCTACCCGATCGAGCAGCTGTGCGAGCATTCGAGCTACCTGGAGGTCGCCTATCTCTTGATCAACGGCCGGCTGCCCAACAAGGCCGAGCTGACGGGTTGGGTCGAGGAGATCACGATCCATACGTTCGTGCACGAGAACGTCAAGGACTTCATGCAGGGCTTCCGCTACGACGCCAACCCGATGGGCATGCTCGTGGCGTCCGTCGGCGCGCTCTCGACGTTCTATCCGGACGCCAACAAGATCAAAGAGGAGCGCGTCAGGGCGATCCAGATCATCAGGCTCCTGGCGAAGATGCCGACCTTGGCGGCGTTCGCGTTCAGGCACAACATGGGCCAGCCCTACGTCTACCCCGACAACGACCTCGACTACGCCAGCAACTTCCTCGGGATGATGTACAAAATGACCGAGCTCAAGTACGAGCCCGATCCGAGGCTGGCAAGGGCGCTGGACGTGCTGTTCATCTTGCACGCCGACCACGAACAGAACGCGTCCACGAGCGCCGTGCGCTCGGTCGGCTCCACCCAGGTCGACCCCTACTCGGCCGTGGCGGCCGGCGTGGCGGCACTGTATGGGCCGCTGCACGGAGGCGCCAACGAGGCGGCGCTGCGGATGCTGGCGAGGATCGAGAAGGTCGAGAACATCCCCGACTTCCTGGAGGGCGTCAAGGCTGGAAACGAGCGCCTGATGGGCTTCGGGCACAGGGTCTACAAGAACTATGACCCTCGCGCCCGGATCATCCGCAAATACCTGGACGACGTGTTCGAGGTGCGCGGCAAGAGCCCGCTCCTGGAGGTCGCCTCAGAGCTCGAGAAGCGGGCGCTCGATGATGACTACTTCACCTCTCGCAAGCTCTATCCGAACGTCGACTTCTACTCGGGCCTCATCTACGAGGCATTGGGCCTGCCGGTGGCCATGTTCCCGGTCATGTTCGCGATCGGGCGCACGTCCGGCTGGATCGCGCAGTGGAAGGAGATGGTCGAGGACCCCGAGCAGAAGATCGCAAGGCCCCGCCAGATCTACACCGGCGAGCGGGACCTCGACTACGTCCCGATCGCCCAGCGCTAGCGGCCCGCTGGCACGGCGCCAGGCGGCGTCCTCGCCGAAGCCGGGAGACACTCGCTTCGCTCGCATCCCCGTTTCGGCCAGCACATGCGCAGAGCACACTTCGCGGGTGGGTGGGCCGCCAAATCCTTGCCTGGCTTGGCCAGCGAACCGCTAGAACCAGTTACAAAACCAGCGTCTGGCCGTGGCGGCGCAGCCAGGCGCGGTCCTCGCGGTAGCGCGGCCAGTGGCGCTCGACCAAGGCCCAGAAGCGGGGCGAGTGGTCGAGGATCTGCAGGTGGCAGACCTCGTGCCAGACGACGTAGTCGAGGACCAGGCTCGGCGCCAGCAGCAGGCGCCAGTTGAAGCTCATGTGGCCGTTCGAGGAGCACGACGCCCAGCGGGTGCGCTGGCCCCTGATCGACAGGTCGCGGTAGCGCACCCCCGCCAGCGCCGTCGCGCGATCCAGACGCCCTGAGACCTCGGCCCGGGCGGCGCGTCTGTAGAAGCGCTCGATCGCCGCGCGAGAGTCCCCGGCTGGCACGAACAGCCGCTCGCCGCGACGGTGCGCACGGGTGCGGCCGGGCTCAGGCACGAGCCTCAGGCGACTGTCGAGATAAGGCAGTTCACGCACCGGCGCGCTCCCACGGCCGCGAGAGCTTCAGCGCCGAGAGAATCGCGCGTGTGGCGGGCGAGCGGTTGAGCGTGTAGAAGTGGATGCCGGGCGCCCCGCCGGCCAAGAGCTCGGCGCACTGCAGGGTGGCGTAGGCGACGCCGAAGTCGAGCACCGCCTCGGCGTCCTCGCCGCGCGCGTGCAGCTCGGCGCGCAGACCTTCAGGGATCGAGGCGCCACACATCGCAGCCATGCGCTGCACCTGGCCGACATGCGTGATCGGCATCACGCCGGGAATGATCGGCACCTCGATGCCGGCCTTCCGCGCGCGCTTCACGAAGTCGAAGTAGACCTCGTTGTCGAAGAACAGCTGCGTGATCAGGAAGTCGGCCCCCGCGGCGACCTTCTCGGCGAGGTGTCCCAGGTCGGCCTCCTGGCTCTCTGCATGGATGTGGGTCTCCGGAAAACAGGCGGCGCCGATCGCAAACGGGTAGGAGCCGCGGATCAGCTCGACCAGTTCGTTCGAGTACTCGAGGCCGCCCTCGGTCTTGACCCACTCCTCGTGGCCCGCCGGCGGGTCGCCGCGCAGGGCCAGGACGTTCTCGATGCCGACCTCAGCCATCTGATCGAGCGTGGCCCGCAGCTCAGAGACCGTCGCGCCGACGCAGGTGAAGTGGGCCATCGCCTCCAGGCCGTGGTCGGCCTTGATCCTGCTGACGATCTCGATCGTGCGCTCGCGCGTGGACCCGCCGGCGCCGTAGGTGACCGACACGAACGCCGGCTCGAGCTTGCGCAGCTCGGCCAGGGCCGTCTCCAGGTTGCGCTGGCCGGCCTCTGTCTTCGGCGGGAAGAACTCGAACGAGAAGACCGGCCCGGCGCCGGCTTTCAGGATCTCGGGGATGCGCATCGGCGTAGACGCTAGCGGGACGCCTGCCAGCGCTCGGGCGCGATCCCGTCGTCGGCGAACGTGCGCACGGCCCGGCCTGTGACCTCCAGGTGCCGGAGCATCGCCAAGGTCTCGGTCAGCAGCCATTGGGCCAGCATCGGCGACACGTCCTGGCCGTAGACCTTGGGCAGGATCTCGAACGCGGTCAGCGGCTCACCGGCGCCAGCCGCCCCAACAGCCTCGCTGTCGCCCCCGGGCTCCCCGTCGACCTCACCGCCACCAGGTCGGGAAGCGTCGGCGCCACCGCCGATCACACCCAGGACCGCGTCGAGGCGTTCGTCCACGAGCGCGCGGTTGGCCTCGATGTGTGCGTGCACGTCAGCGAACGTGCGGCCGTGCCCGGGCAGGCACAGGCGCGCGTGCAGAGACTCGACCACGTCCAGCGAATGCACGAATTCGCCGACCGGGTCGGGCGAGTAGCCGTAGTCGAAATACAACGAGATGCGGCCGAGCAGGTGATCGCCTGAGATCAGCAGGCGGCGGTCGGGCTGGAACAGACACACGTGCGAGGGCGCGTGGCCGGGGGTCTCGTGCACTGTCCACGGGCCGAGGTCACTCTCGATCACGACGCCCGGCAGCAGGGCGCGGTCGGGAGCGACGATCGCGGCAATGCCCGATTCGTGGTTCTCGCGCTCGGCGGCATAGCGGCGCAGTGGCTCCTCCGGGACGCCAGACTGGCGCGCGATCTCCAGGCGCCGCTCCAGGGCCCCGCCGGGGTCTTCGGCCCAGCGGCGGGCGTGCTCGTAGTTGGGGTGCATCCATAGCTCGCAGCCCGCACGCTCGACGATCGTGGCGGCCTGGCCGTAGTGGTCGGAGTGGGCATGGGTACAGACCAAGAGGCGCACGTCCTCGAGCGCCAGGTCGCACATCGCGAGCGCCCGTTCCAGGTGGGCCAACGAGCCGGGCCCGTGGATGCCGGTGTCGAACAGGATGATCCCGTCGCCGGCGGCCACCGCCCAGGCGTTGCCATGGGGAACGCCCGGCCAGGGCAAGGGCAGGCGCAAGCGAAAGACGCCGGGCAAGACCCGCTCGCCCCGCCCCAGCTCACCGCGCTTTCGGGTGCCCTCAGCCACGGCCGAGGAGCTTAGAGGGTGGCGCAGCCGGCCGAAGGTCGGCTGGCCGAAACGGGGATGCGTGCCGGAGGCGCGTGTCCCCCGGCTTCGGTCGAGCCCCTCTCTTGTCGATTAGAGGGTGGCGCAGCCGGCCGAAGGTCGGCTGGCCGAAACGGGGATGCGGAGGCGAGTGTCCCCCGGCTTCGGTCGAGCCCCTCTCTTTCGATCTAGACTATGTCGTTCAGGCCAGGCCGTTCAGACGGCGCGTCATCCACGTTAGGCCGGCTTCGTTTACACAGGGAGGATGAGATGAGCCCCGAGGAAGAGCAGACCAGCAGCGCGGCCACCAAGGTCAAGGAGGCGGCCAGCAAGGTCGCCCGGGCCTCCTCCGGGCCGGCCAAACGACGCGGAAGGATCACACAGGGCGCCTCCGAGGCGGAGGCTGTGACGAGGGCTTACTTTGAAGCGATCGGGGCTCACGATGTCGAGGGCGCGGCGGCGATGTGGGCGTCGGACGGTCGCGAGGACGTGCGCGGACAGGGCGTGTTCTTCGGCCCAGAGGGCATACGCGAGTTCATCGGCAGCCTGATCGAAGCGGTCCCAGACCTGAAGGTCGAGATCCTCTCGACGACCAGCGAGGGCGAACGCTGCGCACTGCAATGGCGTTTCTCGGGGACGTTCGCGGGGCCCGGATCGTTCAACGGCATCGCGCCTACGGGGCACCGCATGGAGATGGAAGGAGTCGACGTGCTGACGGTGCGCGCCGGCCAGATCCACGCCAACGACGCGTTCACCGACACGATGGCGGTGCCGCGCCAGCTGGGGATGATGCCGCCGCTTGGCTCGACCGCCGAGCAGCGCATGACTGGCGCGTTCAACGTCAAGACCAAGCTCACCGACGGGCTGGCGGGCACCGGCGAGGCCAAGCTCGTGGCCGAGGGCGTTTGGGTCGTGCAGGGTCAGCCGGGCCGCTGCAACGTCTACCTCATCGAGAACGGCGGCGAAGCTGGCGGCGTGACGATGTTCGACGCCGGCGCGCGCACGATGACCAGGGCCCTCGCGCGGGCCGGCGCCAGGCTCGGCGGGATCACCAGGATCGTGCTCGGCCACGGCCACACCGACCACCGCGGCACCGCGCCCGGCCTGAAGGCGCCGGTCCTGTGCCACCCCGACGAAGTCCAGGATGCCGAGGGCAGCGGCGGCTGGCGCTACTGGCCGGCCGACCTCGCGGGCCTGCCACCCGTCGCCAAACAGGCCCACAAAGCGATGCACCGCTATGCCTGGGACGACGGGCCCGTCCAGATCGAGGGCACGGTCGAGGAGGGCGACGAGGTCGCCGGCTTCCGGGTGGTCCACCTGCCCGGGCACGCGCCGGGCCTGATCGGCCTGTGGCGGGAAGACGACCGCCTGGCGCTCGTCACCGACTGCTTCTACACGCTTAACATGTTCGGGCGCGACCGCCCTCCGGGCGTGCCGGTCGGGACCTACAACTACGACACCGACCAGGCCCGCGAAAGCATCCGCAAGCTGGCCGAGATGGAGCCGGCGGCGGCGTGGCCGGGACACGCCCGCCCGGTCGTCGGCGACGTCAAGGGACAGCTCCTGAAGACCGCCGGCGCCATCTAAGTTGGGCAAGCGCGGCCGCCGGACGCAGAGGCTGAAGGCTCCCACCAGCGCGTACGCCGATCCCGACGGCAACTCGCTGATACTGCGGGGCGCGCTGACGGCGGCCGCCCGGCGCGAGTACGCCGAGACGCTCGCGGGCACGGCCGGCCCGGGCGCGCGGGCCGCGAGCACCACAGAGGACGCGTGGCAGCGAGCGACCGAGCTGCTGTTCGAGCGCCTGGCGGTCAGCTGGACGATCGCGGGCGCCCCGATCGAAGGCCAGCGCGAGCTGCTGCTCCGCTACCGGGCGGCTTCCGAGGCCGAGCGGGCGTGGATCAGGAGCGTGTTGCGCGAGCATTGTGCCGAGCACTTCCCGGACGTGCAGGCTCCCTGAACGTCAGTCAGCGTCCGCGAGCAGCTCCAGGCGGGGACCGTGGGAGAGCCCGGTCGCCACGAACCGGGCGGTCGCCGGATGCAACACGAACTCGAGCGTTTCGCCGGACTCGCAGCGCACGGACAGGCGGCGACCCTGCTCGGAGACAGCGACGACGGTCGCCGATTCGTAGTCTCCTCCGAAGTGGGCGACACGCGCGCGCGCGCCCTCGCGGGGAACTGGTCGCGAAGGACCGAGCATCGGCGGATGGTACGACGCGGCGCGCGGAACGCCGCCGGAGAGCGCCCAGCGCAAACTGGCGCGCAGCGGCGGCGAGGAGAGGCGATCGACGCTACGGTGCGGAGATCATGAGACGCACCAAGATCGTGGCCACGATCGGACCGGCCTCGCGCGAGCCGGCCACGCTGCTGAAGATGGTGCAGGCCGGCATGGACGTGGCGCGGCTGAACTACTCGCACGGCACGCTCGAGGAGCACGCCGAGACGATCAGGAGGGTGCGCGACGCGGCGGGCAGGGCCGGCAGACCGGTGGCGGTCCTGCAGGACCTGCCGGGACCGAAGCTGAGGATCGGCCCTTTGCGCGGCGATGTGGTCGAGTTGACGGCCGGCGAGCGGCTGACGATCACGGGCGGAGAGACCGACGACCCGGGCGACGCCCGGCACATGAGCATCACCTGGGAAGGCCTGGCCGACTCGATGACGCCGGGCGAGATGCTCTACCTGGCCGACGGCTCGGTGCGCCTGCGCGTAGTCGAGGTGCGGACCGCGGCGCACGAGGTCGAAGCCGAGATCGAGGTCGGCGGGCCGGTCGCCTCGCGCCAGGGTCTGAACATCCCCGGCCCGACCGAGTCGCTGGCGTCGGTGCCAGAGCACGACCTGGAGCTGCTGCGTCATGGCGAGTCGATCGGCGTGGACATGGTCGCGCTCTCTTTCGTGCAACGCCCTGAGGATGTCGAGACCGTGCGCAAGCACACGCGGCTGCCTCTGATCGCCAAGATGGAGAAGCCCCAGGCCGTGCAGCGGGCCGAGGAGATCGTCAAGGCCGCCGACTGCGTGATGGTCGCGCGCGGCGACCTCGGCATCGAGCTGGCGATCGAGCGGGTGCCGATCGTGCAGAAGCAGCTCTTGCGCCTGGCCGGCCACCTGGCGCGGCCGTCGATCACCGCGACCCAGATGCTCGACTCGATGGTCACCTCCTCGCGTCCGACCAGGGCGGAGGTGGCGGACGTGGCCAACGCGATCCTGGACGGCACCGACGCGGTGATGCTCTCCCAGGAGACCGCGATCGGCTCCTACCCGGTCGAGGCGATCGCGATGATGGCCTCGGTCGCCGAGCAGGCCGAGTCGATCGCGCCGTACGAGGACTGGAACGCCTCGCGCGTGCGCAGGGTCGACACCGACCCGGCGTACACGATCGCCCACAACCTGTGCGTTGCCGCGCGCGAGCTGAGCCTGGACGCGCTCGTCATCCCGACGCTCTCGGGGCGCTCGGCGAGGCTGGTCTCCGCGCACAGGCCGACCGTGCCGATCTACGCGCTCTCGCCCGGCAAAGAGACCGTCAGGCGCTGCGGGCTGATGTGGGGTGTTCAGGCGGCCTCGATGCGAAGGCACGAGACGACCGAGGCCTTGATCGCGGATGCCGCCAGGCGCGTGGTCGAGTTGGGCTGGTGCAAACCGGGACAGCGCGTGGGCATCACGGCCGGGCTGCCGTCGGGGCGGCCGGGAACGACCAGCCTCGTGCAGATCCAGACGGTCTGAGCGAGACGGCGAAATAGGCCTTTCCTGCAGGGTCTCGGTCCGTAGAAAGGACGGATGCCGCCGAGACATGTAGCAATATGCTCTACCAGCACTGGGCTCTGCCGCCGTCGCACAAGGCGCGCAAGGCGGAGCAGACAATCGACCGATAGGACGACGACATGCTCATCGCCACCAGCTATCCGTTCCTCGAAGTTTTCTGGACGATGCTGATCTTCTTTGCGTTCGTGATCTGGATCTGGATCTTGATCACGGTGCTGATCGATATTTTCCGCCGCCACGACTCGTCCGGATTCGCGAAGGTGTTGTGGATCATCTTCATCATCGTGTTGCCTTACCTGGGCGTGTTCGTGTACTTGATCGCCGAGCACAAGGGCATGACCGAGCGGGCGATCAAGCAGCAGCAGTCGGCCCAGCAGCAGATGGACGAGTACGTGAAGTCGGTCGCCGCCAAGAGCGATCCGGCCGAGCAGATCGCCAAGGCCAAGCAGCTGCTGGACGCCGGCACGATCTCGCAGGCCGAGTTCGACCAGATCAAGCAGAAGGCGCTCGCCGGGAGCTGACCGGCAGGTCGGCGCGGGCGGTCAGCCGCCCGCGCCCGGGCCGCCCTCAGTCAACCGACCAGCCTCTCGACAGTCAGCCGCCGACGCCGGCGTGCGCGTAGAACTCGGCCTCGGCGCGCCCAAGCTCGGTGATGGGCTCATCGCCGTACATCCACTCGCGCGCGATCCGGTGCCAGTTGGCCTGGGCGCGCAGCTGCGAGAGAACCGCCAGGGTGAGCAGCTCCATGCGACGGCCGAAGAGATGCTCGGGACGCATGTCCTGATGGCGCATCTCGCCGAAGTAGCTGGACCTCGGGTCTGAGCTCTCGATCATGACCTCGGTCGCGACCTCGGGCGTGAGCAGGACCGGTTCGTCGGCGGTCGTGTACCACCAGATCGCCGAGGCGATGAACGCCAGGAGATGATCGGGATCGACCAGCTCGGGCTTGGGCAGGAAACCGGAGTCCGCGAGCAGCCGGTGAAGCTCTGTGGCGTCGCCCTCGGCGACCGCGCGCTGGCAGGCCAGCTCCAGCTCGACCGGCTCCTTGGCCATGCGCTTGAACAGACCGAAGTCGAGGAACGCGACGCGGCCGTCGGCCATGAGCATGAAGTTGCCGGGGTGCGGATCGCCCGAGAACTGGCGGTGGCGGTAGAGGCAGCCGAGGAAGAATCGGAACACGATCTCGCCGATCCGATCGCGCTCGGTCTGGGGGCGATCCTTGAGCTCCTCGAAGCCGACCCCTTCGACGAACTCGCTGACGAGGACCCGCTCGCGGCAGAGGCTCGTGACGATCTCGGGCACGGCGATGAACGGATGGCCGCGGAAGATGCGGGCGAGCGTGGCGTGGTTCTGGGCCTCGAGCTCGTAGTCGAGCTCCTCGCCGATCCGTTCTTTGATCTCCGTGGCGACGGCCTTGGCGTCGAGGCCGGGGGTCATGCGCTTGAGCAGCCTCATGATCATGTCCAGGTTCTGCATGTCCGCGCGCACGGCCGCCGCGACCCCTGGGTACTGAACCTTTACGGCGACCTCGCGACCGTCGCGCAGGGCGGCGCGGTAGACCTGGCCGATCGAAGCGGCGGCGATCGGCTCCTCGTCGAACTCCTCAAAGACCTCGGAGATCGGCGCTTCCAGGTCGTCCTCGATCACGCGACGCATCTGCTTGAACGAGACCGTCGGCGCGGCGTCCCTGAGCTTGGCCAGCTCGCGCTGAAACTCCTCGCGGTACTCCTCGCCGACGAGGCCGACGTCCAGGAACGACATCACCTGGCCGAGCTTCATCGCCGCGCCCTTCATCGTCCCGAGGGCCGCCACGATCTGCTTGGCGGTCTCCAGCTGGCGCCTGGCCAGGGCCTCTTCGGAGGCCTGCTCCGAGCGCGTCACGTTGGCGGCCCTGGTGCCGAACTGCTTGACCGCCTCGGTGGCCGCCAGTTTGCCGACCGCGGCGGTCCTGCGCACCCGCGAGGTCGGGATGCTGTCGTTGCGTTTGCGCGGCGCCATCGCTTTGCATCCTAGGCGCTTACGCTCCCGCTCAGGCCATGCTCAGGACGGCCGCCCGGACCGTGGCGGGGCCGGTCGCGAAGACCCTGGCGGGGCCGGTCGCGAAGACCGTGTCCGGGCCCGCCACTCTGGCCGCCGTCAGGCAGGCTCGACCCGGGACCCCGGGACGATGTCGTCCGAGCCGTCGGGCCAGCGCACCCACGCCTTCGTGCCGCCGTCGTAGTCCGGGCAGGAGAGGATCAAGGTCGCGGGCTCGCCGAGCGCGATGCACTGGTCGGCGCCCTCCGGATCGAGACCGCGCCAGACACGGAGGAACGGGTTGCGGTCCCACTCTTCGCCGACGGTCGTCGAGCTGGCGTGGCCGGGATGGATGACCGTCTCGGACGGCAGCTCCATCAAGGTCCCCATGATCGAGTCGCGCAGGTCGGTATAGGTCGTGTGCCCGGGCGCACGGACCCCGCCGACCGAGCCAGCGAAAAGCGTGTCCCCCGTGAACACGACCGCCTCTCCCCCGGCGAACCCGCCGGGCGCCGCGCTGACCGGCACGCGCCGGGCCGGGCCGGTGGGCTCGCTGACCAGGAACGACAGCATTCCGGCGGTGTGCCCGGGCGTGTGCAGTGGCCGAACCTCGAGCGCCCCGAACGCAAGGATCTCCCCCGCCTCGACCGCGTCCGCCTCGATCCCCTCGCCGAGGCCGTCGCGTTCGACGGGGTGGATCAGGACCGTCAGCTTCGGCCAACGCTTGCGCAGCGCCGGGACCTCGCTGACGTGGTCGTAGTGGTTGTGGGTCAGCAGCACGTGTGTCGGCGCGATCTCGAGCCGCTCGGCCGCCTCGATCAGCGGCTTCACCGGGCCGCCGGCGTCGACAAAAAAGCCCGGCCCGCCGAGACCGTCGGCGACGAGGTACGTGTTCGACACGAACTGCGGGTGCGTCGCGCGCTCGACGATCATGGGCGAAGATGGTTGCACGCGCGGACGCACGCGGTCGTGCGGTGCTGCTCTGCTTCTGCCGGACCGCAGGCGCGGATACACTGGGAGGATCCCGAAAGATGCGCAGGAGGTCCGATGCGATGAAGAGCGTGATTGCAGCGATCGTCGCGGTGACAGCCGGGCTCTTGGTCGCGAACATGCTCGGAACCGCGGCAGCCGAAGCACCGACGACAGGCGCGACGGGACCCTCAGGGGTCGCGGTGCGGACCGTCAGCGTCCAAGGGGTGGCGATTGTTCCATTGCCGCAGAGCGCCAACGAGGCGACGGCCAACGGGGTCTACCGCCAGGCGATGGCGAACGCCATTGGCGACGGCCAGAGCAAGGCCGAATTCCTGGCGAGCAAGGTCGGCGTCACGCTTGGCGGTGTCCAGAGCGTCGCCGAAGGCGGCGGGTCGATCGAATGCAAGAGCAACGAATCGGAATATGTCCGCTACGAAGGCGAACAGCCCGACTTCGGCCACGCCGAATCGAGAGCGGTCTATGCGGCACCAGCCGTCGCGCCGGGGGCTTCGCTTCAGAAGAAGCCGAAGCGGAGCAAGCACAAGCACAAGAAGCCCAAGGCCAAGAGCGCGGCCGCCGCGGACGTCACGTGCGCGCTCTCGACCCAGGTCGCGCTGGTCTACTCGATCGGGTGACGGTGATCCCCCGGGGCTGATCCGCGCGCGCGTAGACTTCGACCCAATGGCCCTGATCCACACCTGCTACCGGATCACCGACATCGATCGGTCGATCGCCTTCTACGAGGCGCTCGGCTTCAGCGAGGTCGGGCGCATCCCGATCGGCGACGAGGCGGTCAACGTGTTCATGAACCAGCCGGGCGATGGCGACATGCCACGCCTGGAGCTGACGTACAACCTCGGCGTCGAGGAGTACGAGCTCGGCACCGGCTACGGCCACATCGCGATCACGGCCGGCGACCTCGACGCCACGCTCGAGCGGCTGGCCGAGCAGGGCATCGAGCCCGAGAGGCCGCCCTACTCGGTTCGGGAGGGCGGATCGAGGCTGTGCTTCGTCAAAGATCCGGACGGGTACAGAGTCGAGATATTGGAAATGTAGGGCAAAAGCCGGCTCGACTGCGACCATTGGGCGGCCATGCCAGCCACACAGAAGGAATGGATCAAGCGACTCCAGCAGGAGGGCTGGACGCTGGAGCGTGGCGGCAAGCACCAGGTCAAGATGACCAAGCCGGGACATCGGCCGATCACGCTTCCGGAGAACAAGCGCCGCGCCTACTCAAAGGGCTTCGAGGCGCAGCTTCGACGCGAGGCCGGCCTTCAGGACACGTGAGCATGACCCGATATCCTTGGTGAAGAGCACGATGCCCATGCCCCAACAATTGCACCTCAACGTCCGACTCGAGGACGGATCTCTGTGGGCAACTGTGGACGAGTATCCAGGCGTCTTTGCCACCGGCGACAATCTGGATGAGCTCCGGGAGAGCCTGCAGGAGGGCATCGCGCTCGTTCTGGCCGACCCCGGTGAGGACCCGCCGACGGTGACGCTGGCGCCATTGCATCCCGAGCCTGTCACTACGACGGCAAGCTCCGAACTCGTCTACGCCTGAAGAAGTGCCATGACCCTCGCCGCTGAGGGGCGATGAGTTGCAAACCGACCACTACCTCGACGGGTACCGCGTGGAGCTACTTGAGATGGCCGGTGTCCAGGGCACCCAAACGTGAAGGGTCGGCGAAACCCCCAAAGCCCGCTCGACTGAACTCGCCATGCGGGAGTGGCGGCTGACGGGCGCAGGGGCGATCCGCCGCGACTAGGAGATCCCGAGCGCTTCCCCGGAGAGGGCGAAGCTGCCTTCCAAGCCGGACGGAATCCCGCCTTCCGGCATGAATTCGGATTCTTCTTCTTCTTCCACCTCTTCGTCCGCGTATTCGGTCCGTAGGGTGCCAACGTACGCTTCTTCGAACGCCGGCGGGTTGGTCAGTGTCCCGCTGCCGTATTCGCCGAGCGCGAAGTCGAGCGTGTGAGCGTTGGACAGGCCGCCGGAGGGGCCGATGCTCACGATGACTGAGCCGGTGACGTCGAACTTCAGCCCTTCTTCACAGATAATTTCGGCGATCAACCCGCTGCCTGGCGCTTTCTCGCTCGTGAGGGAGAGGCCGGCAACACCGGTGGACGCATCGAGCCACCCCAGGTTTCCGCTAAGTGGTTCAGTCTCGACCGACTCGCAGGTCCGGGACCCCGCTTCGCACTGGGAGAGGCCCATTTTGACGTCCACGCCTCCCGGCGCGACGGGGTGCCCCGAGATCGAGGCCTTGGCGCACACGATGCGTGTTTTGCCTTTCCCCGGGATCGTGACGACGAGGACCACGCTGCCCGTCGATTTGGCCTTCAGGGATTTCTTGCCCACGCCGGCCATCTCTTCGTATCGGCTCTTCCCAGGCGGGCCGACAACGGAACAGTTCTTGTCACTGTAGTTGCCCGTCTTCTTGGGCGTCGCTTTTGCACAGTGGTGCCACGACGGTGCCACCGCTCCGGCGGCCGTCGCCGCGCACGCGAACACCAAGGCCGTCCCCGCGCTGACCGCGCCGAAAACTCTCCCTCGCCCCATCTCGCTCCTCCTCGTCTGCTGGAATCCGGTGGGCACAGATTAGGGGAAAGCCCCTCCCCCTGTCCAGCGTCGCCCGACAACCTGATGACTAGTGTGGCGAATCCATCGCACAATGAGGATCTGCGCCAGCACCACGCCACCCCTCCCGACTTCGCGCCCGCCACCGGGGACTCGTGCAAGCCTCATTTCACGCGACAACGGCCCGCGCGAGTCCGTGTAGCTTCATTGCCGGCCTTACGGTGGGTCTTGCTATCTCACACGTTCGTATTCGCCTTCAGGGACAAAAGGATTGTGCTACATTCTGACGCACAATGGCCGCGACACACCCGGCATCGGCGACAAAGACGGTGGGCGTTCGCGAGCTGCGCCAGAACCTGAGTCGCTACCTGGAGCGCGTCAAGGAGGGCGAGACGCTGACGGTCACAGAGCGGGGACACGAGGTCGCGCGGCTGGTGCCGTCGCACGAGGCGGTCGACCCCTACTACCTGAAGATGGCCGAGAGGTACGGAGCAACGATCCCGAAGGGCGATCTGGTCGTAACCAGCAGAAGCCTGGCTCCGCGCCGCAAGCCGGCGCCAGCCGGCACGACGGACGCAATCCTCGCCGAAGAACGTCGTGACAGATTCTGAGGACGCTCGCTCGAGTGTCTACGTCGATACGAGCGCGGTCGCTCGCATGATGCTCGACGAGCCTGACAAGTCAGCCATCGAGCAGCGCCTCGAGAGCTTCGAGCAGCGCGTCGCCAGCCGCTTGTTGCGCGTCGAGCTGCGAAGGGTGGGAGCTAGAGAGGGCGTGCTCGATCGCGCCGACCTGCTCTTGACGGACATCTCGCTGATCTCCATAGACGAAGAGATCCTCACTACCGCCGAGACCATCGCACCATCAACTGTTACGACACTCGACGCCATCCACCTCGCCACGGCGGTCCGGCTCACGAAGGCCGGAGACCTCGACGCGCTCATGACCTACGACAGGCGCTTGGCGGACGGCGCGCGCGAGCACGGCATCACTGTGCTCTCTCCAAGTTGACCATGGAACTGGGCCTCGCGACCTTCGCCGACGTGAGACCGGGCGCGACCCCGCAAGAGGTGGCGAAACGCCTGAACGACCTGATCGAGGAGGTCGAGCTGGCGGACAGCCTCGGCCTGGAGGTGTTCGGCTTGGGCGAGCACCACAGGCCGGACTATGCGGTCTCGGCGACGACGGTCGCGCTGGCGGCGATGGCGGAGCGGACAAAGCGGATCAGGCTGACGAGCGCGGTGACGGTGCTGAGCTCGGCCGACCCGGTGAGGGTCTTCGAAGAGTACGCGACGCTGGACCTGATCTCGGGCGGGCGCGCGGAGATCATGGCGGGCAGGGGCTCGTTCATCGAGTCGTTTCCGCTGTTTGGGTACGACCTGGACGATTACGACGAGCTGTTCGCGGAGAAGCTGGGCCTGCTGCTGGAGCTGCGCGCGAATGAGCGGGTGACATGGTCGGGCAAGCACAGGGCGCCGCTGAAGGACGTCGGCGTGTACCCGAGGCCGCTGCAGGACCCGCTGCCGGTCTGGATCGCGGTCGGCGGCACGCCCGGCTCGGTCGCAAGGGCCGGCACGCTGGGTTTGCCTTTGATGATCGCGATCATCGGCGGCGCGCCGGCGAGGTTCAAGCCGCTGGCGGAGCTCTACCGGGAGTCGGCCAGAAGGGCCGGGGCCGACGAGAAAGGGACGGCGCTGGGGATCAACTCGCACATGTACGTCGCCGACACCTCAGCCAGGGCCAGAGACGAGTTCTTTCCGGTGTACTCGGCGATGATGAACAGGATCGGCAGGGAGCGGGGCTGGCCGCCGATGGGGAGGGCTCAGTTCGACGCCGGCTGCGAGCCGGGCGGGCACCTGCTGGTGGGAACGCCGGAGGAGGTGACGGCGAAGATCTTGGCGATCGCGGAGCTGTTCGAGAACGACCGCTTCCTGGGCCATATCTCCGTCGGCGTGTTGCCGCATGAGCAGGCGATGAAAGCGACCGAACTGTATGCCAACGAGGTAGCGCCGCGCGTGCGCGCGGCGCTGAGCGCCAAGCCTGACGCGCAGACCGCGGTGCGGTAGGGCAGACCGCGGCGCGTTAGACCGGGGCCGCCCCGGGGGGTCGGACCAAAGCGGCCGATCTAGCCCGTCAGGCCAGGACCCGGCCCTTGAACTTACGCAGACCGAACCCGAGGAACGCGGCGCAGAAGCAGGTCAGGACCGGATAGACGACGTAGAGGTGCATGTGCGAGGCGTGGGTGAGGCCGGCGCGTAGGCCCTCGTTGACATAGATCAAAGGATTGACGAGGACGATGATCTGCAGCCAGTGGACGCCGTCGACCTGAAGGGGCGAGAGCTTGGTCCACTGGTAGTAGGTGCCTCCGAGGAACGTCAGCGGCAGGACGACGAAGCCGAACATGAGGCCGATGTTCCTGGGCTCGAAGGCGGTCCCGAGCAGGAGCCCGAGCGAGGTCATGGTGATGCAGGCGAGCGGGATCAGAGTGAGCACGATCGGCCAGGTCACGGACAGGTGGGCTTCGACGCCGGGCGCGTGCACGACGGCGGCGATCGGGAAGACGATGACGGCGGCCAGGAGGCCTTGGGCGGCGCCCGAGAGGACCTTGGCGGCCGCGACCAGCCAGATCGGGCAGGGCGCCTGGACGCGATCCTCGATCTCGCGGGTGTAGCCGAACTCGGTCGACAGCTGGAGGGCGACAGCCTGGATGCCTTGGAACATGATCGTGATGCCGACGACACCGGGCACGAGGACGGTCGCGAAGGCCGACTCGGCGACCGGCCCGTGCCCTCCACCTACGCCTTGGCCGATCGACGGGAACACATAGAGGAACACGAAAACGAGCAGGAACGGCTGGATAAGGGTTCTGATCACGAACTCGGACTTGCTCTTCCAGAGCACGACCAGGTCTCTCAGGATCAGGGCTTTCAGGGCGCTGCGGCTGGCGGCCATCACCGAGCGGGTCGGCTTGATCTCGATGCGGTGACGAGCGCCGGCCGGCCCCGAGGGGGCCCGGCCCGACGTGGCCCCGGCTGGCGCTTGGCCGTCGGCGAGCTCGGCGGCGGGTGTCGGTGCGGCGGCGATGTCGCGTGCCGCGGACATCAGCCGAGGGGGGCGACGATCGTGTGGGCCGCGAACGTCACTCGCGTAGCTCGCGGCCGGTCAGGTTGATGAAGACGGTCTCGAGGCTGGGCTCGGCGACCGAGAGGTCGACCACATCGAAGCCGTTCTGCTCGGCCGTGGCGATCGTGCGAGGAACGATCCGGTCGGCGCCCTTGACATGCAGCTCGACGCCGTCGTCGGCCACGCGCGCGCGCGTGGCCTCCGGGATCGCCTTGGTCAAGAGCTCGGCCAGCACGGCGGGGTCTCCGGAGGCCTTGACGGAGACGATCGTGTCGGCCCCGACCGACTGCTTGAGCGCGGCGGGCGTGTCGAGCGCGAGGATCTTGCCGGCGTCCATGATCGCGACGCGGTCGCAGAGCTGGTCGGCCTCCTCCATGTAGTGGGTGGTCAGGAGGATCGTCTGGCCTTCTTGGTTGAGCTCGCCGAGGATCTCCCACAGCGCGAGCCTGCTCTGCGGGTCGAGGCCGGCGGTGGGCTCGTCCAGGAACAGGACGGCCGGCCGGTGAAAGATCGAGCGGGCCATCATCAGGCGCTGGGCCATGCCGCCGGAGAGGGCGAAGACGGACGCGTCGGCCCAGTTGGAGAGCTGGAACTGAGCGAGCAGACCGTCGGCGACATGGCGTGACTCGTCGGCTGAGATGCCGAACAGGCGCCCGTGGAAGTAGAGGTTCTCGCGGACCGTGAGCTGCCGGTCGAGCGTGTTCTGCTGGGAGACGATCCCGATCAGCTGCTTGGCGAGCGCCGGCTCGGCGACGACGTCGATGCCGCCGACGTACGCCGACCCGGAGGTGGGCACGACGCGCGTGGTCAACATCCCGGCGGTCGTCGTCTTGCCGGCGCCGTTGGGCCCGAGCAGCCCGAAGATCTCGCCGGCCGTGACGCTCAGGTTCAAGCGATCCACCGCCGCGAAGTCGGCGCCCGGGTAGACCTTCGTCAACTCGAGGGTCTTTATGACTCCGACCCCTTCTCCCGCCCTGGCGGCCGCTTCCCCAGTCGCCACGTTTGCGGGCGGCTGGCCCGCGAGCAGGTCCTGAGCACCTGACATTCATTCAATCTAGCGCTCCCGGTGGTGAGCCCTGGCCTCGCCAGGGACGACTCGGCGCTACCCTGCGATCGATGCCCGACCAAGGCAGAGTCGCCAAGAACTTGGAGCGCTTCGCGCAGGCCGTCGCTGCGCACGACCGCGAGAACCCGACCCATACCGCCTACGGGATCGGCCTGGCCCACTTCGACATGGAGAGGCTGGGCTTCGAGGAGGGCGAGACCGTCCTGCCGGGCATCACGATCCACGCGGACGGCAAGACGTCCGGCAACTTCAGGGTCCTGTGCGACGGCGAACACGACGAGGGCTTGAACGAGTCCGAGGAGGAGGTCGTCGAGGCGGTCGCCACCGAGGCGGTCCCCGCGGGCGCGCCGGTCGGGCCGGGGCGCGACCCCTACGAGCAGAACTGAGCCAAGCGGCCGCGCCCGTACGCGCGCGCGTACGGGCCTCGCCACGAGATACATCGACAGATCCGAGCCGGAAAGCCCGCCGCCCGCCTGCCGGGTCTCAGCCTGAGACGAGCGGCGCCGGCACGCCCGCGCGCTCGGCGACCTTGACGACGAGCCGTTCGATCGTCGGGCACTCGATGCCATGCCTGGCGGCGGCGCGCAGGACCGACCCCGGGATCGCGTCCAGCTCGGGCGTACGCCCGGCGGCGATGTCGCGCTGCATCGAGCTGCCGAGCGTGTCGTGCGCGATTTCGAGCTCGGCCAGGGCGACCTGCGGGTCGACGTCGTCGGCGCCCTCGGCCCTGCCCACCGCGCAGGCCTCCTCGACCGCGGCCACCAGGTCGGCATGCAGGGCCGGCTTCGATCTGATCTCGCCGAGCAGCGCGTCGTAGGCGCTGGTCGTGCACGCCAAGGCGTTCAGGCGCACGAGCTTGGACCACATCACCTGCGCTTCCGAGCGCTTGGAGACGGGCAGCGTGACGCGGACCGGTATGCCCGCTTCTTTGAGCGTCTCGGCCAGGTCCTTCATCGGATACAGAGCGTCCCTGTTGGACGTGGCCATGTCGATCAGCAGAAACCGGCTGGTGTGCACGATCAGACCGGGCTCGGGGCGGTCGGACTCGACCCTGATCGTGCTCGCCAAGACGGACTTCGGGTCGAAGCGCTCGCGCAGGGCGGCCACGTGGTCGAGACCGTTGAGCAGCGGCAGAACCACTTCCGGAGCCACCTCGATCCGGTCGAGCGCCTCGGCCAAACCGACTGCCTTGGTCGCCACGATCAACGCGTTGAAGCGATCGAGCTCGCCTCCTTCCTCGTGCAGCCTGGCGACCGCGGGAACGCTCTCGGTGAACTCGCCGAACATCGTGGAGCGCACCGTCAGCCCACGCTCGGCGAGCGTCTCCACGGTGGACTCCTTGGCGACGATCGTCACGTCGTTGTGGGCCCGTGCGAGAACGCCCGCGAGCAGGCCGCCGACGCCTCCGGGTCCGAGAACCGCAACTCTCATGTCGTCGTATCGATCAGCACGCCTGGATTCATTATTCCCGATGGATCGAGTGCATTCTTGGCGCTGCCGAGCATCCGCGCGAAAGGCTCGGGTCGCTGCAGGTCATACCAGGGCCGGTGATCGCGCCCGACCGCATGGTGGTGGGTGATCGTGCCGCCGCTGGCGATGACCGCGTCGGCGGCCGCGCGCTTGATCGCCTGCCACTGCTCGATCTCGGCGCCGCGCAGCGCCGGAGCGACGACCGTGAAGTAAGGAGCCGGACCGTCCGAATAAACGTGCGTGAAGCGGCAGCTCACGAACCCGGCGCCGCGGGCATCCGGGCTCGCCTGCGCGTCGATCGCCTCGCGCACCGCGCCGCTCACCCGCTCGCGCAAGGCCGCGAACCGCTCCCAGGTGATGGCCGTCTCGAACGTCTCCGACAGGATGCCCATCGCGACGAGCACGTCGCGCATGTAGGGCGCACCCAGGAAGGCACCGCGCCACGAGCTCACCGCCCCGTCGCCGGCCTCGCCCGCGCCCGGAGCCGCGCTCGCGCCGGCGGCCCCGTCGGACGTCCGGCCCCCGTGCTCGGCGCAGATCTGAAGAGCGCGGTCGAGCAGAGCCGCGACGGGCCTGTCGGTGGACTCGAAGCCGAGCACGAGCAGCGCGTGTTGGCCGTCGCCGGCCATCGTCAGGCGGGCCTCGGTCGCATCGATCAGACGGCAGTTGGCGGGCTGCAGTCCCGACTGGCCGAGCGCGCGGACGCAGTCAACGCCGTCCTCGAAGCGCTCGAAGCGGACGCCGGCCGAGGCGCGATGGGGCGGGCGCGGCTGGACGCGTACCCACGCCTGAGTGATTACGCCGAGGATGCCCTCAGAACCGGCGAGCACGCGATCGGGGCTGATGCCGGCGCCCGAGGCCGGCAGCCGGCGCGACTCCCAGGCGCCGACCGGCGTGATCGCCCGGACCGACTCCACGAAGTCCTCGATATGGGTGGGGCCGGTCGCGAAGTGGCCGGCCGCGCGCGTGGCGATCCAGCCGCCGAGCGTCGAGAACTCGAAGGACTGAGGAAAGTGGCGCAACGTAAGGCCGTGCTCGCCGAGCTGGGCCTCAAGGCCCGGTCCTGTGGCTCCCGCCTGGATCGAGGCCGCCCTGGAGACGGAGTCGACCTCTAGCAACCGGTCGAGCTTTGATAGATCGATCGAGACGGCGCCGTTGTAACGAGCGGGGTCGACGTCGGGGGTGACCCCGCCGACGACCGAAGTTCCGCCGCCGTACGGGATCGCGGCGACGCTCTGGTCTGAGCACCACTCGAGCAGACCTTCGAGGTCGGCCTCGTCGCGAGGCTTGGCCACGAAGTCCGGGGGGTGCTCGAACAGACCGCGAAAGCCTGATACGACGTCGGCGTAAGAGCTGCCGAGGGCGTGCCGCGCGCGCGCGTGGGAGTCGCTCGCGCAGATATCGGCGAGGGCCGGCGGGGCCGCGACTCGCGGCGACGAGAGCGCGACCTCCTCCAGTGGCACCGGCTCGAGAGGCTCACCCAGGCTGGGGCCGCCGATCAGGGGCTCGAGGTGCCCGGCCAGCGCGCTTGCGGTTTGGCGCAGTTGCTCGGGGGCAGGCTGCTGATCTTCGAAACCCCAGCCCCAATGCTTGCGCTGACGGCTGCTCACCGCGCTGAGTGTACGCGCGTCGAGAGGCTGGCCACTAGCCTGTAGCCGATGGCCACCAAGCCACAGTCGGCAGATCCGAATACACCCGTCGGCGAAGCGTCGCCAGGCGGTGGCGAGGCACAGTCGGGCGAGAGTCAGGCGCACATCTTGGCGCGCGGGCCGTGGCCCCTGCAACAGGTCAAAGCGAGCTGGCGCGAGGAGCACTACAGGCCTTCGGACGCTGAGAGCGAGGCCGCCGACGCCGCGATCGACGCTCTGCGCAAACGGGGATCGCCGAGTCACGACGGGGTGGCGGCGCGCCTGCTCGACTACAGCGAAGACGAGGCGGGCGGGATCGCGATCGAGCTGCAGCCCCAGCGCTGGGCGCTGCGCCTGCTCGCCGGCGACGCGTCCCAGAGCGTGGCCGCGCTGTGCGTGACGCGTTCGGCCGACGGGCGCTGGCTGGCCGGCAGACGCGCCGCGTGGGTCGCCTCTTGGGCGGGGCGCTGGGCCCTGGGAGCGGGCGGAGCGGTCGATCTGGACGAGAACCCTGCGGATACGCTCGTGCGCGAGCTGGCCGAGGAGTGGTCGGTGGCGCCACAGCGGGTGCGCGGGGAGGCCCTCGTGCAACTGCCCCATGGCCTGGTCATGTTCGTCGGACAGGCCTGGCTCGCCGAGGGCGTCGACGCCGAGGTGAAACCCGACGCCGAGCACGACGAGTTCGCGTGGTGGCCCTCCGAGATCGAGGCCTGGCCGGACGAGGCCGAGGAGCCGCTGCGCAGGATGGCGCAATGGCTGGCCGCGGAGTGAGCCCGGACGCCCGCAAATGAGCCCGGACGCCCGCGAATGAGCCCGGACGCCCGCGAAGCGACCCCGGACGCCGACACCCGCCCGCACGCCGGACCGATCACGTTCGGGCGCCTGAAGTGGGTGTCGTTCACGCACTCTTGCATTTACATTTCGCTGCTCGTGTGCGCGTTTGCGATCGGCAAGCCGGAACCGCTGACCGACGTGCTCGGCTGGTCACATGGGCTGTTGTGGATCGGCATGTCTCTGACCTGCATCACGGCCGCGCGGCTGCGGGTCGTGCCGCTGCGCCTGGCGGTCGCGGTGGCGGTGCTCGGAGGGATCGGACCGTTCTTCGGGAGCTACGAGTTCGTGCGCGAGCAGCGGCGCGGCGCCGGCGACGGCGCCCTAACCGTCGCCAGCGCCCCGACTGGCCCCGGTGCCCCGGCCGTCGGCGGCACCGCCGTCTCCGGCCCCGGTCCCGTGGCCGGAGCCTCCGCCGGGGCCGTCAGCTCGGCGGCGTCGCGCAGGGCGTCGTGAAGAGCGTGTGAAAGAACCCTAATGAAGCTCGGCTCGCAAGCGTGAAGTACGGCGGCGGGCCGCGCTAGAGTGAGATGTCAGAGATGGCGAGCAGCGCAGCGACCACGGCCCAGCAGACAATCGACGTCGTGACTCCGGCCGCGGGCGAGTCGGTGACCGAGGGCACGATCCTCGAATGGCACGCCAAGGTAGGCGAAAGGATTGGGGTAAACGACACGATCGTCGAGATCTCGACCGACAAGGTCGACGTCGAGCTGCCGGCCCCGGCCAGCGGCACGGTGACCGAGATCCTGGCGGAGGAGGGAGACACGGTCACGGTCGGCCAGGTGATCGCTCGCATAGCGGTCGGCGACGGCGAGGCCCCAGACGGCCCGTCCACTCCCGAGGGCAACGGGCCCCGGCCGGATGGCGGGGACGAGCAGCACAGCCAAAAGACCGGCGGCAACGGCGCCGCAGCGACGGTCACCAGGGCGGGCGCCGCGACGACGACCGCTGCGAGTGACGAGACAACACAGCCCGTCGGCGTCAAGGTTTCGCCGGTCGCGGCCAGGGCGGCGGCGGCCGAGGGAGTCGACCTTGCGAGCGTGCCGGGCAGCGGCCCGGGCGGGCGGATCGTCAAGTCGGACGTGCTGGGCGTGGCGACCGGCACAACGGCCACGGGCAACGGCACGGCGGCGGGTGCCACCGAGGCGGAGCGGCCGGCCGGAGCCCAGCTGCTGAAGGGCGGCGCGGCGGCGCTGGCGCGGTACATGGAGCAGTCGCTCGAGATCCCGACGGCCACGAGCGTCAGGACCCTGACGGTCGGCACGCTCGAGGCGAGGAGAGGCGAGCTGAAGGCCGCCGGCAAGCGGGTGTCGTTCACCCATCTGATCGCCTGGGCGATTGCGAGGGCGGCCCAGGAGATGCCGGCGATGGCCAATCACTATGCCGCGATCGACGGCCGACCCAACCGGATCGAAGACGGGCAGGTGAACCTGGGACTGGCGGTCGACGTAGAAAAGAGAGACGGCTCACGGACGCTGATGGTGCCGGTGATCGCGGATGCCGGCAGGCTGCCGTTCGACAGGTTCGTGGCGGCCTACGACGCGCTGGTCGACAAGGCCCGGACCAACACTTTGAGCGCCGACGATCTGCAGGGCGCGAACCTGACGCTGACCAATCCGGGCGGCATCGGCACGGTCGCTTCGGTCCCGCGGCTGATGGCCGGCCAGGGCACGATCGTGGCGACAGGCTCGATCGCCTATCCGGTCGGCCTGGGAGCCGTCGGCGAGCGGATCGGCGCCGAGAAGATCATGACGATGACCTCGACCTACGACCACCGGATCATCCAGGGAGCCGAGTCGGGCCGATTCCTGGCCAAGGTCGAGGAGTACCTGCAGGGCGAGCACGACTTCTACGAGGATGCGTTCGCCGCGCTTGGCGTGGAATTGAGCCGGCCCGTCCCGACCGCGCCTGCGGTCGCAGCCGCCGGGTTGGCAGAGACGGCCGAGACGGGAGCCAGCCAGGCCCCGACGGTCGTAACCAAGCCAAGCGAGGAGCTGTTGCAGGCCGTGCAGGCGGCGAGCACGCTCGTGACGCGGTTCCGCAGCCACGGCCATCTCGCCGCGAGGCTCGACCCGCTTGGCTCAGAGCCCGAGGGCGAACCCGGTCTCGATCCGGAATCGCTTGGGCTGACGCCGGCGATCGCGGCCCAGATACCGGCCAAGATCCTGCATATGTACGTCCCGGGAGAGAACCTCGCGGACGCGCTGCCGCATCTGCGCGAGACCTACTGCGGGACGATGGCCTATGAGATCGAGCACATCGCCTCACACCGTCAACGGCTGTGGCTGCGCGAGCACATCGAGTCGGGCGCGTTCAGACAGCCGCTGACGAGCGACGAGCAGCTGACGTTGCTCACGCGGCTGATCGAGGTGGACGCGCTGGAGCGGTTCATGCACAAGGCGTATCTCGGCCAGCACCAGTTCTCGATCGAGGGCCTGGACATGACGGTGCCGATGCTCGACGAGCTGATCCAGCTGTCGGCGGCGCACGGCGGCAAGGAGGTCGTGATCGGGATGGCCCATCGCGGTCGCTTGAATGTCCTGGCGCACAATCTGGGGCGCCCGTACGACACGATCTTCGCGGAGTTCGAGGGGGCCTCGACGCTCGAGGCGGTGACGACGATCCCCCAGGGCGGGACTGGCGACGTGAAGTATCACCACGGCACCCAGGGCGCCTACAAGCTGCCGGGCGGCGGCGAGATCGTCATCAACCTGGAGTCCAACCCGAGTCACCTGGAGTACGTCTCGGCCGTGGTCGAGGGCGCCACGAGGGCGGCGCAGACGACCAGGCAGGGCCCGCACGCCCACCAGGACACGAACGCGGCGGTGCCGATCGCGATCCACGGCGACGCGGCCTTCCCAGCGCAGGGCGTGGTGGCCGAGACGCTGAACCTGCAGGCGCTCGATGGCTACAAGGTCGGCGGAACGGTACACCTGATCATGAACAACCAGGTCGGTTTCACGACAGACCCCGACGATGCGCGCTCGACGCAGTGGGCTTCGGACCTGGCGAAGGGCTTCGACGTGCCGATCATCCACGTCAACGCCGACGACGTGCCGGCCTGCCAGAGCGCCGTCAGACTGGCGTTCGCCTTCAGGCAGGAGTTCGGACACGACGTTCTGATCGACCTGATCGGGTACCGCAGGTTCGGGCACAACGAGTCCGACGAGCCCGCCTACACGCAACCCGAGATGTACGCGAAGATCAAGGGCAAGAAGCGCGTGGCCGAGCTGTGGGGCGACCGTTTGATCGCCGACGGGGCGATCAGCAAGGAGGAGGTCGACCGGCTTGGTCAGAGCGTGTGGGACAACTTGACGCTGCTGCATCAGCGGTTGAAGGCCAAGATCGCCGCTGTTGCCGAACAGGGAGGCGAGGAGGGCACGGGCGAGTATCAGCTCGACCGCTCACCAAGCCCCGAGGTGAGCACGGCGGTCCCGGCCGGCCGGCTGCGCAAGCTGGGCGAAGAGCTGTTGAGGGTGCCGGAGGGCTTCACCGTCCACCCGAAGCTCGTCAAACAGCTGGAGCGCCGGCGCGAGGCATTGAGCGAGACGAGCGCGACGAAGGCGGCGAGCGCGACAGGCGACGGCGACGGCGACGGCAGCGCGAGCGCGACGCATCCGGGCATCGACTGGGCTCATGGGGAGGCGCTGGCGTTCGCGTCGTTGCTGACCGAGGGCACGCCGATCAGGCTGACCGGCCAGGACACCGAGCGGGGCACGTTCAGCCAGCGCCACATGGTCCTGCACGATGCCAAGACCGGCCAGACGGTGTGTCCGATCCAGAGCCTGCCCGAGGCGCTCGCGCCGCTAGAGCTGCACAACAGCCCGCTCTCGGAGCTGGCGTGCATGGGCTTCGAGTATGGCTACAGCCAGGAGGCGCCAGAGACGCTCGTGCTCTGGGAGGCGCAGTTCGGAGACTTCGTGAACTCGGCCCAGGTGATCGTCGACCAGTTCATCGTCTCGGCGCTGGCCAAGTGGGGACAGACCTCGCGGTTGACGCTGCTGCTGCCCCACGGCTACGAGGGCTCGGGCCCGGAGCATTCGAGCGCGCGCCTGGAGCGTTTCCTGACGCTGGCGGCGGAGGGCAACATCAGGGTGGCGAGCCCGACGACGCCGGCGCAGTACTTCCACCTGTTGCGCAGGCAGGCCAGGATCGCCAAGCAGAGACCGCTGATCGTGATGACCCCGAAGTCGCTGCTGCGGCTGCCTCAAGCGAGCAGCTCGATCGAGCAGATGGCCGAGAACACCCGCTTCCAACCGGTACTCGCTGAGCCGGGCGTAGACGAGGCGAAGGTCACGCGACTGGTGCTGTGCACGGGCAAGATCTACTACGACCTTGTCGGCCATCCCGACCGCCCGCACCATGAGGGTCTCGCCGTCGGGCGCGTCGAGCTGCTGTACCCGTTCCCGGAGGGCCAGATCCTTCAGCTGATAGGCAGGTATCCGAACCTGCGGGAGATCGTCTGGGTGCAAGAGGAGCCGCGGAACATGGGCGCCAGGGCGCACATGTTCCCGAGACTGATGCAGATCATGCCCGACCAGATGGGCTTCGGCTATATCGGCCGGCCCGAGCGCGCCAGCCCGGGCGAGGGCTATCCGGCCGCCCATATCGCCGAACAGAGCAGGATCGTGACGACCGCGATCGACGCCGCCGTGCCGATCTCCCAGTACCCGCGCATGACCCCGGGGCAGCGCTGATGGCGGCGTTGTGGCGACGGTTCCGGCAGATCATGGCGCAGCGCAAGCGCAAAAAGCGCATGCGCGGCTGATACGGCCCCTTAGCGCCCTTTCCAGATCGGGTCGCGCTTCTCCTTGAACGCGGCCGCTCCCTCTTTGGCGTCCTCGGAGACGAACACGGGTCCTGAGATCGCGCCCTGGCGCTCGAACATCTCCGCCGTCGGCCAATCGAACTGCTCTTGGAGGATCTTCTTGGAGGCGGCCACAGCGAGCGGGCCGTTACGCGAGATCGATGCCGCCAACTCCAGAGCGACATCGACAGCGGAGCCGGGCTCGGCGAGCCTGTTGACGACGCCGAACTCGTGAAAGCGCTCGGCCGGCAGCGGATCGCCGGTTAGAGCCAGCTCCATGACCATGTGGTAAGGCATCCTGCGCGGCAGCCGCAACAGAGCGCCGCCCGCGGCCACTAGCGAGCGCTTGGCCTCGGGGATCCCGAGCTTGGCGCCGCGCGCCGCCACGATCAGGTCGCACGCGAGCGCGACCTCGAAGCCGCCGGCGACGGCGAAACCCTCGATCGCGGCGATCAACGGCTTGACCGAGGCCCGTTGGGCGATCCCGGCGAAGCCGCGGTCGCCGAACCAGGGCGACTCGCCCTTGACGAACGCGCCAAGGTCCATGCCCGCACAGAAGAAACCGCCCGCGCCGGTCAGGATGCCGACCGACAGGGCGTCCTCTGAGTCGAGTTCGTCCAGGGCCCTGGCGACGCCCTCGGCGACGGCCGCGTTGACGGCGTTGCGGACCTCGGGACGGTCGATCGTGATCAGCAAGACCGAGCCACGGCGCTCGGTGCGAACGGCGGGCGCGCTCGCGGCGGCGGGCGCTGTCTCGGCTGGCTCGCTCACGGCATCTCAGACTATCTGCTGGGCGCCATACAGGCCGCGCACCATCGCGCTACGCTCGTTGTTCGCTGCTCCAATCGAGGAAGGGATCACATCATGGCCATCGGACTAAGGCTCAAGTTCAGCGGAGGGACGCAGGAGCAGTACGACGCGGTCCACAAACAGATCGACGTCGACGGCGACCCGCCCGAGGGCCTGATCTTCCACTCGGCGGGCCCGATCGAGGGCGGCTGGGGAGTGATCGACTTCTGGGAGTCGCGCGAGGCCTTCGATCGCTTCGCGGCTGACCGCCTCCAGCCGGGAATCCAGGCGCTTGGCGAGAACGCCTTCCAAGGCCCGCCGGACATCAAGGAGTTTCAGGTCCACCACATCACCACGCCCTGACGGAGTGTCAAGCTGGCTTGCCGACGCCGCGGCAACGCGGCTGCGGGCGGCCACGTTGCAGGCGGTCGCGGAGGAGACCGGTGGCCCATACACCGAGCGTGAGCTGTCAGAGGCTCGCAGGTGGCTGCCCTCGTCTTCGAACACTCTGAGGCCGGCCTCAGACCAACAACGAGTTTAGTTCTGTAGTATACGCCCGTCTTCTGGAATCGATGACGGGAAGCGGGATGGCCGCTGCCGTCTCACACGAGAGCGGCTGGGGGGATGCAGGCGCATTCCATGGGAAGGCGTACGTTTGACGGTCCGGCCCACCGCGAGGGCGGAGGATCGCCGGCGACCGATGATGAGCGGCACCGGTCCCAGCGCCCGCTGCCACGCGACCGTGCCCGCCCAACAGCGCTCCGCCGCCGGCTGGCGCTCTCGATCTGCCTGATATCCGCCGCGCTTGCGGCCCCCCAGGCAAGCGCGACCGGGCAGGTGATCCACACCTGTCACAGCCCGTACGACACCGAAGAGCTGCATTACAAAGATCGCGCGGGCTGCCAATCACCCGCAAAAGAACTGCGATGGAACGAAGAGGGCGCGCGGGGGGCAGACGGGCCAATAGGGCCTGCGGGCGTCACGGGCCCGCAGGGCGTGACCGGTCCACAGGGGATCACGGGCCCAATGGGGTTAGACGCGTCGGAAAAGCCCCATACCTCCTGTCTCGAAGAAGCCATCAAATTCCTGAAGAACGTCTCCGAACTGTTCGCAGCCGTGGCGGTGGCGCTCTATCTCTTGGCCGTCATCGTGGCGAACGTGCTTACACGCCTCCGCTGTTTGAAAAGCTGCCGATTTGTTAGATGGCTGCTGCGCCCCAAACTGTCGATAGAAACGCTCGACCACGAAGCGCTCAAAACGCATCTTGGCCCTGCCATTACTGGGTTGATCAGGAGTCGAATCAGCTTTCCGCGTGGTCGGCTCGGCCTGGACAACGTGGGTGGCCAAGCCGCCGTCTCGAACGCGATCGAAGCCTTCAAGGATCTGTCAGCGTCCGACTCCACCGCTGCGTTCGTTCGTTTCCTGGCCTATCTCTGGCCGCGCCGACGGATCGTTCTCAACGGCGTACTGCAGCCGGACGGATCCCTCGGCCCGGGGATAAGCCTCGCGCTATACGACAATCGCGCCCGCGACCAAGTGGTTACCTTGTGGGCCGGAGAATACGAAGTATGCCAAGAAAAGAAGGAAATGGAGGCTTACGAGCGCTTGGCGATAGTCACCGCGGCGTGGGTGGACTACATGCTCATGGACGCGATGGGTGAGACGCCTCTGTCGAAAAGCTGGCGCAGCTGGGTCTTCCTCCGCACGGGGATCGACCGCCACAGACTCGGAGAACACGGAGCCGCTCGCGAACTCTATGAACAGGCCCTCTACCATGACGGAGACAACGCCGGGGCGCTGGCCAACCTGGGCATCCTCGAACGCCGCAGCGGCGCAGAGCACGGCCGGGCCCAGGCCGATGCCGAAGACCGCCTGAATCGCGCAGTCGGCTTGCTCGGTCTCGCTGTCGGCAAACTAGAGAGAAAAAGCGCGGATTGGTACCGAACCCGCTATCACCTGGGCGCCCTCTGGCTCGTCAAAGCCGAATTGACAAGCAACGATCAAGGTCGTCCCGCATCAAGCGATCGCGACATATCCATAGCAGCTGAACAAGCGAATATACTCGTAAAGATCATTACCGACGCGATCAACGCACCAGATGAGTCGTTATTGCATACATTGATGAACCCGTGCGACGATCCGCGTCGCACGCGCGGTCGTAAGCTCATCCAGAGGGAAACAAGATACTTCCTGGAAACCGCAATCCTGCCCTCGGCAAAGGCCCTACGCGCTGGTGCGTTGTCTCTGAAAAAGAGCGCGGCGCCCGATGAAGAGGTCGAGAAAGAGATCGAGGACACCATCGAGTGGATAAACGACAGACGTGTCAAAATGGCGCCCCGCGTCTTCTACAACCTCGCCTGCCTGTATATGCGACGCACCGACAAGACAAAGGAGGCTGAGGAGTCGCTCGAAACAGCGGTCGTGCGCACGGCGATCGCGGACCGCAAGGAGTTGCTTCTCGTGATCAAAGAAGACCCAGCCCTCGAACAGTGCGTTCAGAACGAGAAACTCATGCAAACGCTACGTGAGTATCTGCCGCGTCGAGACCGGTACGACCGCAAAGGCTTCCCGATCTGATCCAAGGCCGAGCCGGCGAAGATCCGCGCGCGCACGGTCGCCATAAGTTCAACCCCCGAACAGCGTCAACTCGGGCTCGCGATTGCCGCGCAAGACCTCGACATCGACCTCGACGCAGGCGATGTGCTCGGCCGTGGCGAGGACGCGCGCCTGGGGCTTGATCAGCTTGGCCACCAAAACCCCCCGGCAGGACGCCATCGCGGGGTCGAGCCTGATGCGCTCCAGGTAGCGGGTCAGCTGTCGGACAGACTCCATCGTCGCGATCCGCTTGATCTCGACGGCGACCCATTCGTCAGCGGTGTCCTTGCACATCAAGTCGACCGGGCCGATGTCGGTGGGCCACTCGCGGCGCACGAGCCGGAAGCCCTCACCGCACCAGTGGGGCGCCGCGGCGAGCAGTTCTTGCAGTTCGCGCTCGAGACCTTCCTTCTCCAGCGAGGCGACATCGTCGACCGGGTGGTCGATGTCGGCGATGACCTCCGCGATCGCGATCTCCAGGCGCTCGTCGGAGCGCTGCTTGCGGACGGTCAGGTGTTCGAGGGGACTGTCCTCGACATCCTCCAAATCGGACGGAGTCGCGCGCGTACGCGTACGCGCGCGCGTACGCGCGCGCGGCACCCGCTTTTTTGGAACATCCTCATGCCCGTCCCCCCCATCCCCCGAGTCGCCGTCACACCGGCCGCCACGCCTCTCTTCCAAGACCGTCGGCGGGGTCATCCAGTTCAGGGGCCTTACGTTCGGGCTGCCGCCGTCGGCCCAGACCATGAACGTGCCGTCGGCCTTGAGCATCAACAGGCGTACGGCCTCGGGCAGGACAGTGGTCGTGCGGCCGATATAGGAGACCTCACAGCGAGCGACGATCAGGCGCATCGCCCGAACGTACCGGCTCTTGCGGATCGACTCCTCCTCCTCCTCCTCCTCCTCCTCCTCCTCCCTCGGCGACCGGCAGGCGCCGGCACCGCCGCGCACGCCACCGAGCTTGGCAAGGGGATATGGCCGAACCGGCCCTTAGGCTGACGGGCGAATGGCGACCGAAGCACAGCCGAGGCAGCCGGGACGCCCGTATCCGCCGCCGGGCGTCGGCGAATCGCCGTGGCCGGCGCAGTTGACGGTCTTGGCGGCGATCTGTTTGCAGGTGGCGCTGCCTTCGCGGCTGACGGTCGGGCCGTCGTGGCTGGTGCCGGCGCTGGAGGGGATGCTGTTGGTCGGGATGTTCGTGGCGACGCCCCGGGAACTGGAACACGAGCACAAGCGCAGGCGCAGGGTGGCGCTGGGGATGACGGCTTTCGTGAGCGCCGCGAACGTCTACTCGCTGGGCGCCCTGACGCACTACCTGCTGCACCACTCGGTCGCCAACGGCCCGGCTTTGATCGGCTCGGGGGTGCTGATCTGGCTGACCAACTTCCTGATCTTTGGGCTCTGGTACTGGGAGCTCGACCGCGGCGGTCCCGGTGTGCGCGCGGCCGGGCGCGACGGGCCGCCGGACTTCTTGTTCCCGCAGATGTCAGACGACCGCATCGAGCCTGTGGGCTGGCGGCCGACGTTCATCGACTACCTGTACGTGTCCTTGACCAACGCGACCGCGTTCTCACCGACCGACACGATGCCCTTGAGCCCGATGGCGAAGTCGGTTATGGGCCTGCAGGCGATGGTCTCGCTGGTGACGATCGGCTTGGTCGTCTCAAGGGCGGTAAACATCCTCTGAGAACGGACCTGCAAGGGGCCATCGGCGCATGCGCCGATGGCGGAAGGGCCGCATGCGGCCCTTCCTCGGGACCGCACATGTGCGGTCCCGCCAGCCGGCGCATGCGCCGGCTGGAACCACAGAATGGTCCTACGCGGCCTGGGGCTCCATGGCGAGCGCCTGGTCGATCAGCGCGTACACGGGCTCGCCGGCCCCCAGCGAGACGGCCTGGCGCAGGGCGTCCAGCGAGCCCTCGCGGTCGGCCAGGCGCAGGCGCAGACGCCCGAGGCGCTCCCAGGCGCCCGCGTCCGAAGGCCCGCGGTCGGCCGCCCGGGTGGCGGCCTCCTCGGCGAGGTCGATCGCGCCGATGTCTTCGTAGATGCGCGCGGCGAAGCGGTGGGCCGCGGGGCGTTCGCCGTCGACTCGCGCCCAGTCGCGGACCGAGCGTGCGGCCGCGTCGAGCTTGCCGGCCTGCCAGAAGGCGAGCGTCATCAGGCGCAGGACCGCTACGTTGCCGGGCTCGGCGTCGCGCGCATAGATCAGGCGCTGGGCCGCCAACTCGTACTCGCCTTCGGCCATCGCCCGCTGCGCGGCGATCAGGAAGCGCTCGACGCGCTCGGAAGCGGGGTCTGGTTTCGAGAAGTCGACGAACTTCAAGCTGCCCGCCGGCACGGTCCTGATGCCGTGACTGAAGCTGACCCGGGCCCACTGCTGCACTTCCTCGCCGCCTGACTCGAGCCCACCCGCCCCTGAAGAGAAGTAGATGCCCCTGACGGTGCCTACGCCCCACTCGGGATAAGAGAGGCAGCGTGCGTAGCGATGCACGACCGAGTGATCGGGCACCCTGCTGCCGAAGGGATCGTTCTCGGCACGATCCTTGGCCGCCGCGCGCGCGCGCTGCTCGGCTTCATAGGCGCGCCGGCCGGCCTCTTCGCGCTCGCGCCTGGCCGCGGCGGCGCTCACCTTGACGGCGTTCGCGGAGACCTTTCCTCCGCGCGAGCCTTCAGCCAATCGCTCGAGCTGGTCGGCCGCCTCGTTGATCGCCTTCAGGTGGCGCTCGTGCTCGAACTGCCTGCCGGACGGCGCGATGTCGGGGTGCCAGCGCTTGGCCATGCGCCGCCTTGCGAGCTGGACGTCGCGCTTGTCGAACGGCGGCTCCAGCTCCAGCAGGAGCATGTGCTGCTCGACGTCCAGAACGACCGTGGGCATGGCCTGTCTAAATTAGCGCTCCGCGACCGCGACGGCGCGAAAATCGGTGCAGCAAACCTGTCAGCGCTCGTCCAAGCCCGGCTGGAGCAGCTGTTCGAGAAAGAAGCGCGTCTTGGGGTGTGGGTCCTGGTCCGGGTAGACGCTGGCGAGTAGCTCCAGCGCCTGCTCGACGCTGCGTAGGCCGCACTCTCGCAGCAGGATCTCGATGTCTTCGTCGTCCTCGCCGAAACGCATCGCCATCAGCTTCATGGCGAGCAGATATCTCGGCGAAGCGGTTGTTATCTCGATCCCGGCGATGTCCGGCAACGGGCGGGCATCCGCGTCCTCGCCCGGCATAAAGGCCTTGACGGCGTCGTTGAGCCAGTCCTCGGGCAGGTCCAGCTCCTGTGCGACCTTGGCAGCGGCCGCATAGATCGAAGACTTAGGCTCGAATACCGCGTCAATGTCTCTCGTGACTCGCCTCTCGGAGTAGGCAAGCGCCATGGCGGCGCCGCCGACGATGAAGATCTGACCACGGATGCCCCGCCCACGAAGCTCGTCGCCGAGGGCTTGCAACGCCGTCAGGATGCGCGCGCGCGTAAGAAGCCTGTCAGACACGGTCGAAGACCTCTCGCGCCATGAATACGCCATGGCGGGCGAGCAGGGCAGGCGTGTGGGCAAGCGTGTAGGCGTGAAAGGCTGGGCGACTGGCGACGAACCACCAGGGCTCAACGAAACGACCGGCGTCATCGACCCATCCGGGCGCGGCGACCCCGGCCTCGGCCGCGAACAGCTCGGCCACGCCGGCGAGGGCGGCATCGAAGCGCCCGTCACCGGTGGGCGGCGGCTCGGCCGCGAGCAGCGCGATCCGCCCGGGGCGAGATGAGCCCCTGAAGTCGTCGGCGAACCCGAACAGCAGGCGCAACGCGTCGCGTTCGCGGCCTTCGCGCAGACCCTCCTCGATCGCCGACGCCAGCTCGGCGAGCGAGGCAGAACCCCGGCGTACGCGAGGCTGCGTCACCAGACGCACGTCGTGCTCGCAGCCGTCGAGCAGCCGCTCGATCGTCGCCAGTGTTGGGGTACGCGCGCCGGACTCGTAGGCCGCGACCGCCGGCTGGGTGGTGCCCGCGCGACGGGCAAGCTCCTGCTGAGTGATACCCGCGGAGCGGCGAGCATCCTGGATCGCAGGCGCAACGTTCAATATGGCTTTATTATATACATATTGATATAATCACCATCAGAAGATGGCGTCTCCGGCCGATGACCCGGCATCTCCGACCGGCAGGGAGCCTCCCGAGCAGACCAACGACCCGCCCCCGTCCTGCGACGTCGCCGTGATCGGCGGCGGGATCGTCGGCTTGGCGGTCGCGAGAGAGCTGACCAGGCGTAGGCCGAAAGCGACGGTCTGCGCGTTCGAGCGCGAGCACGAGGTCGGTTTCCACCAGACAGGCCACAACTCGGGGGTGATCCACGCGGGCGTCTACTACAGGCCGGGCTCCCTGAAGGCGAGGCTGTGCGTCGAAGGCGCCAAGGAGCTGTATGAGTACTGCGAAGCCAACCAGATCGCCCACGAGCGACGCGGCAAGCTGATCCTCGCAACCGATCAGGGCGAGCTGGGCCGCTTGGAGGAGCTCGAAAGACGCGGCCTGGCCAACGGCGTGCCCGGCCTGAGGCGGGCCGACAGACATGAGATCGAAGCCAAGGAGCCGCACGCGCGCGCGATCTCGGGGCTGTGGTCGCCGGCGACCGGGGTCGTCGACTTCGAAGCCGTAGCGAAATGCTATGCCGAGGACGTGCGCTCGGCCGGCGCCACGGTAGCGACCGGCTGCGAGGTAAGGCGCCTGGCCGCCCGGCCGCGGTCGATACAGGTCGAGCACGGGCGAGGCGCGACGCGGGCGGGACAGGCGATCGTGTGCGCGGGCGCCTGGTCGGACCGGCTGGCGGTGTCGGCGGGAGCGAGCCCAGACCCGCGGATCGTGCCGTTCAGGGGTGCCTACCTGAAGCTGGCGAGCCGGCGGGCGGAGCTTGTGCGGGGTCTCATCTACCCGGTGCCCGACCCGAAACTGCCGTTCTTGGGCGTCCACTTGACGAAGACGATCGACGGTGAGGTCTTGATCGGGCCGACCGCGCTGATCGCGCCCGCGCGCGACGCCTACGACCTGATCGGAGCACGCGCCGGGGACCTGCTCGACACGGCGCTCTGGCCGGGAACCTGGCGAATGCTCGGGCGCGAGTGGCGCTCTGGTCTGACCGAGCTGCGGCACGCCGTCTCGAAGACGGCGCTCGTCGAAGCGGCCGCCAGGTTCGTGCCGGCGCTGCATTCAGACGACGTCGAAGTCGCGTTCGCGGGCGTCCGCGCCCAGGCGATCGCCCGCGACGGGAGCCTGCTCGACGACTTCGTCTTCGCGGCCACCCCGCGCGCACTACACGTACGCAACGCGCCCTCGCCCGGAGCCACCTCGGCGCTGGCGATCGCCAGGCACATCGTCGACGAGGCCGAGCGCGCGTTCGGGCTCAGCTGAGCCGCAAGCGCGGACCGACGCCCCAGAAACAAGGAGTCCGGCGTTGCTAATAGAATCCTGAGCCACAGCAACAGACGGCTGACAGGCCCGTGCCCAAGGCAGGGCCCAGCGCAAGCAAGACCACCGACGGAGGTTCGCATGACCCGCAACTACGTCCTGACTTCGAGCACAAGGCAGACTTCGACGAGCGGCGGCGACCAGCGTCGGCGCGTATGGCTGCGCGGCCTGCTGGCCCTGCCGATCGCGCTGCTTCTGGCGATCGCGCCGGCGGCAGGGGCATCGGCGGCCGGCACGACCGGCAGCGAAGGGCTTTCGGGCTACAAACACACCGAAAGCGCCAAAAAAGAAACCGTTCCGGCCAAAACCACCAAAGAAGCAGAACCGACCAAAGCGACCGAACCGGCCACGACCAGCGAACCGGCGACAACGACCGAACCGGAGGCGAAAGCCAAGACCTTGCCGTTCACCGGCTACGACCTGAGCTGGACGGTCGGTTTCGGCGTGCTCCTGGTGGGCGCCGGAGGCTCGATCGTCTTGATGCAGCGCCGCCGGCGCGGCGCGAACCGCTGATTCCAAGCAGCCTTTAGACCTGAGACGTGCCCTGAGGACCGCCGGTCAGCCGGCGGTCCTCTTTACGTCCAGGCGCAACGCCCCTGCCGTGAGACGCACTCGGCCCGCCTGGAAACGTGGGCGGGGGGAGTGTTCAGTCGCTGAACACAAATAGCTCGCATCGGCCCATTGTGGATTGCTTGACAAGCGCCGATCATCGGTGGCCCGCGAGGCGGGGACTCCTAGAAACGAAGTAGGGGGAGAAACAGTGCTTGGCAGCGCCAGTGCCATGGATGGACAGGTGGGCTTTCGCACTCGCCGGACGCTCGACGACTCGCCGGAGGCCACGCGCGAAGTACGCCTGGCGATCGCAAGAGCCAAGGAGGGGGACCGCGACGCGTTGCGGCTGCTGTACATCAGGTACTCGGGCAACGTGTACGGCTATGTGAGGTCGATCGTCAAGGACGACCGGGAGGCCGAGGACCTGACCCAGCAGGTCTTCATGAAGCTGATGACGGTGATCGTCAAGTACCAGGATCAGGGCGTGCCGTTCTCGGGCTGGCTCTTGCGACTGGCCCGCAACGTGGCGCTCGACCATCTGCGCCGGCGCAGGGCGACGCCGCTCGAGGAGGTTCCAGGCGTCGAGCGCCATCATCCAGACGACGAGGCCCGCGAACGCGCCCGCGACCTGCACGCCGCGCTGGCAGCGCTGCCGGAGGAGCAGCGCCACGTGATGATCATGAGGCATGTCGTCGGGCTCTCGCCGCCGGAGATCGCCGAGCGCATGGGCCGCTCGGAGAGCTCGGTGCACGGCCTGCACCATCGCGGGCGTCGCGCCCTGCGCCAGGAGTTGAGCAGGCTCGGCTCCGCGCCCGCGACCAGCGCGGGCTTGGCTGCAGCGGCCGCGAGCGGGGCATGAGCGCCGGGGCGGCCAGCCCGTCGGCGAGCACCGGCGCCGCCGACCCGACCGCGAGTGCGGCATGTTGAGCGCCGGCCCGGCGAGCGCGCCGGCGAGCGCTGGCACGGCGAGCGCCGGTGAAGCGTCGGTCCCGCTGACCAGACTGGACTTCGCCGACCCGGAGCTCTTGGAGGAGCTGCTGGCAGCGGTGCGGGGGGTCGCCGAGCGGGGCGCATTCACATTGGGCGAGCCCGTCGAAGAGTTCGAGCGCGAGTTCGCCGAGTACTGCGAGACCGACGACGCGGTCGGCGTCTCGTCGGGCACCGAGGCGCTGGCGCTGGCGCTGCGGGCGCTCGAGATCGGGCCGGGCGACGAGGTGATCGTGCCGACCAACTCGTTCATCGCCACGGCCGAGGCGGTCAGCGCGGTCGGGGCGAAGCCGCGCCTGGTCGACGTCGATCCGGAGTCACATCTGTTGACGGCCGAGATCGTCGCCGAGAACCTGGGCCCGAACGTGAGGTGCGTGATCCCGGTGCATCTGTTCGGCGCCACGGTCGAGCTCGACCCGATCATGGACCTCGCCCGGGACCACGGTATCCACGTGGTCGAGGACGCCTGCCAGGCTCACGGCGCCCGCTACCAAGGGCGGCGCGTCGGCAGCTTCGGCGCGTTCGGCTGCTTCAGCTTCTATCCGACCAAGAACCTCGGCGCGTGGGGCGACGGGGGCGCCGTCACCACCTCGGTTCCCGAGCTGGCCGAGCGTGTGCGCCTGCTGAGGGCCCACGGCGAGCGCCCCCGCTACAGGCACCGCCTGATCGGCACGACCGCGCGCTTGGACGCGCTGCAGGCGGCCGTGCTGCGACCCAAGCTCGCGCGGCTCGACGACCGCAACGCCGAGCGCAGGCGCCTGGGCGCGGCGCTGCGCGAGGCGCTGAAGGCCGGCTCGAGCGAGGCGGGCGCCGCCGAGCCAATCGAGATCGCGGGACTGAGCGAGGCCGAGGCCGAGCACGCAGACCACGTCTACCACCTGTTCGTCGTGCGCACCGAGCGCCGCGACCAGCTGCGCGAGCACCTGACCAAGCACGGCGTCGCCTCGGCGATCCACTACCCGACGCCGATCCATCGAACCGAGGCCTACGCCGAGCTGGGCCTGGGTTCCGGGAGCCTGCCGGTAGCCGAGCGCCAGGCCGAGCGCATGTGCTCGCTGCCTCTGTTCCCGGGCATGACCGACGCCGAGCTGGAGCGGGTCGTGGAAGCGGTACTGACCTTTACGCAAGCCCAAAGCCCCGACGAGCGTTGATGGGGAGAACGATGTTGAACGGCTCGAGCCTCTGGCACACAGACGCAAAGCGAAACGGACGCATCACGGCGCGGCCCGCACCGATCGGCGCGGCTCTGGTCGGCTGTGGCTACTGGGGCCCGAACCTGGCCCGCAACCTGGCGGAGTCGCCCGAGTTCGAGCTCCGCGCCCTGTGCGACCGCGACAGCCAGCAGCTGCGCGGCCTGGGTCGCTACCACCCGGACGCAGACACGTTCGAGAACTTCGATGCCGTGCTGTGCGACGAGAAGATCGAGGCGGTGGTCGTCGCCACCCCGCCGGCCACCCACTACGCCCTTGTCAAGCTTGCTTTGGAAGCCGGCAAGCACGTGCTGGTGGAGAAGCCGCTGGCCACGCGGCTCGTCGACGGCCAGGAGCTGGCCGATCTGGCCAGGGAGTCGGGACTGACGCTGATGCCCGGCCACACGTTCATCTACAGCCCGGCCGTCAACACCGTGCACAGGTTGATCCAGACCGAGGAAGTCGGCGAGATCCACTTCGTGACCTCGGCGCGCATGAACCTCGGCAAGTACCAGCGCGACGGCGTCGTCTGCGACCTTGCTCCCCACGACCTCTCGATCCTGCTCTACTGGCTCGGGCGCCCCGTCGTCGAAGTCGCCGCACAGGGAAGCTGCGTGTATCGCGAGGACGTCGCCGAGACGGCTTTCCTGACGCTGACGTTCGAGGGCGGCGTCACCGCCAACATCCAGCTGTCCTGGCTGGCCCCGCGCAAGGTCCGCCAGATGATCGTGGTCGGAAGCAAGCGCATGGTCCAGTACGACGACACCGCCTCCGACGAACCCGTGCGCGTCTACGACCGGGGTATGGACGTCGAAAAGCCGGCCAACTTCGGCGAACACCAGCTCGTCTACAGGACCGGCGACGTGGTGATCCCGCGGGTGGAACCCCAGGAGCCGCTGCGCCTGGAGCTACAGGACTTCGCCAGGGCGATCCGGACCGGCGAGGAGCCGCGCTCGAACGTGTCGCTCGGCTTGGAGATCGTCGCGACCGTCGAGATGGCCGAAGCGTCGATGCGCGACAACGGCATGCCGCTGGGCTGCTCCGCGTCGGCCACCCCGGCCGCCGCCTAGCGCCGCGTAGCCAGGCCCGACCGCCGCATAGCCAGCCACGGCCACATGGGCCGGCCGACCAAGCCGTCCGACGCCCGGCGGACCTGAATCTCAGTTAAGGAGATTTTGTGGCGCCACGGGAGTACTGGTTCGCGCGACGCGTTTGTTCGACGTGCTCAACAAGGGCATCCTCGTCGTCCCCAACGCAACCCGCTGGACGGGCCCGTGGCTGGGGGCTACCCGCAGACCGTCGCTACAGAAGGTGGCGAACAGGTCGATCGTCTGCCACGTGCTCGACGCGATGCTCGAGGCCGGCATCGCGGATGTAGCCATCCTGCTCCCCGCTGACGCCACCGCCGAGATCTCGGCCTGCGTCTCCGCCGAAGGACCGCCGGCCCTGACCGTCCGTTACCTCGAGCTCGAAGGAGACGGCGACAGAGACGCGGCGCTGGCGGCGACGACGGAGTTCGCGGGAGACGAGGCGTGCGTTCTGCACCAGGCGAACGGCCTGTTGGGACAGCCGCTGGCGCAGTTCGTGGAGGCGCTGGGGTCGGATTCGCTGGATGCTTTGCTGCTGGTCCGAGACGACGGCCAGGAGGTAAGGCGACTCAAACTGGTTACGCAGCGTCCGCTCAGACCCGTCGACGACGCGACGCCCGGGCAGCTCGGCGGCGCGGGCGTGTGCCTGCTCGGCCCCGGGTCGCTCGAGCGCCTGGCCGGCATGGACTCCGACCAGCTCGGGTCGTGGTGCTCGGAGTACCTGCTCGACCCGGCGCTGCTGGCCCAGGCGCTCGCACGGGCCGGCGCGCGCGTGCATACCAGGGTCGTCCAGAAATGGCGTTCCTTCGCGGGCGACGCCCACGATCTGCTCGACATGAACCGGATGATGCTCGACAAACTCGATCCCGAAGCGACGGTCGCCGCCACCGACGGCAACCGCTTCGAGGGGCCGATCGTGATCCACCCGACGGCTCACGTCAGCTCCAGCGTGATCGTCGGCCCGGTGATCATCGGCGCGGACGCCCTGATCGCGGACTCCTATATCGGCCCGCACACTTCGATCGCCGAGCGCGTACGCATCGAAGGAGCCGAGCTGGAGCGCACGATCGTGCTCGCCGACGCGAGCCTGCTGCACGTGGGCGGGCGCCTGGTGGCGAGCGTCGTCGGCCGCGAGGCCCGCATCTTCAGAGACTTCTCGATGCCCAGGGCGCTGCGCCTGCAGGTCGGGGACGGCGACGAGGTCGCCCTGTGCTGAGCCCGCCCGCGGCGGGGGTCCAGGAGCGGCCACGGGACGGGACGCCCCCCGCCGCTGCCGGCAGCACGGAGGCGGCCCCGGGATCGGCCGCCACGGCGGCCGCGGAGGCGGCCACCGGTTCGGTCGCGATCGTCGGGGCTTCGGGTGCTTTGGGTTTCGGCCTGGCGGTTCGACTTGGCCGGACCGGCACGCCGGTCGTGATCGGCTCGCGCGAGGCCGACCGCGCGGCGCTCACCGCCGAGCGCGCCCGCGCGGCCGCGCCGGGCGGAAGCTTCGAGGGCTTGGAGAACGCCGGGGCGGTGCACGACGCCGAGGCGGTGATCTTGAGCGTCCCGTTCGACAGCCAAGCCCAGGTCTTGGATGGCCTGCGCGGAGCGCTGCGACCGGGGCAGCTCTTGATCGACGCGACCGTGCCGCTGGCGGTTCCGGCGGACGGCGGCCCGGCGCGCACGCTCGGCGTGCGGCAGGGCTCGGCCGCCCAGCGAGCGCTGGAGATGGTGCCGGCGGGAGTGGGCGTGGTCTCGGCGCTGCACACCGTCAGCGCCGGCTCGCTGAGCGACCCGGACCATCCGCTCGACCAGGACGTCTTGCTGTGCGGAGACTCGCGTCCCGACAAGCGCCGGGCGGCCCGGCTGATCGAGCGCATCGAGGGGCTGCGCTGCGTGGACTGCGGGGGCCTGGACATGGCCAGGGTCACGGAGTCCTTGACCGCGCTCTTGATCGCCGTCAAGACCGAACACAAGGTCCACCCCGGCATCCGCCTGACGGGCCTCCCGGACGAGCTGTGGGATTGAGGGTCGCCGAACCGACCGCCGCGTGCGCGCGCGCGCACACGCACACCCGCACACACACGCACACGCACACCCTCAAAAAGATGACCAACGACCACAGCCCAACCGACTGAAGAAAGGCAAGAGCGACAGATGGCGATCAGGGTGGGGATCGATCTCGTTTCGGTGGCGGCGGTAGAGGAGTCGGTGAAGACGCACGGCGAGCGCTACCTGAGGCGGGTCTATACCGAGCGGGAGCTGAAGGACTGCCGCCAGGGCCAGGGCGGTCCCAACAAGGGCGAGGAAGGCCCTGGAGACGTCGAGGAGGCCCAACCAAGCGCCGAGCGCCTGGCGGCTCGGTTCGCGGCCAAGGAGGCGACGCTGAAGGTCTTGAGACCGGCGGACGAGGCGATCCCGTGGAGCGAGATCGAGGTCGTGAGGGAACAATCGGGGTGGGTGACGCTCGCGCTCGCGGGCAGGGCGCTCGGGGCGGCGGACAGCCAGGGCCTGAAGGACTTCGCCTTGAGCATCTCCCACGAAGGGGCATACGCGACGGCGGTGGTCGTGGCCGAGGAGACGTGAGAGAAACGTAGGCGTGGCGCCGTTAACCGAGTGACGGAAGCCCCCTCCCACGGACAGAGAGATGACCGACGAAATCAGGAAGATCATCGAAGAGCATGGACGTCTGCAGGGCGACGTGAGCGCGCTCGCCCCGGACGCCGACCTCTATCAGGCCGGGCTCAGCTCCCACGCGAGCGTGAATGTGATGCTGGCGTTGGAGGACCACTTCGACGTCGAGTTCCCGGACCGGATGTTGACGCCGAGCGTGTTCGAAAGCATCGCCTCGATCGAGGCGGCGGTGAGCGAGCTGCGTTCGGACGCGGTGCCATCGTGAGCGTGGTCGCGGAGGAGCTGGATCGCGATCAGGCGCTGCTGGAGGCGGTCAAGAGGATCGCCGAGGAGGTGGCGGCGCCGAACGCCGACGACGTCGACAGGCAGGCGCGCTTTCCGGTCGAGACGATCGACGCGCTGCGCGAAGAGAAGGCGCTGTCGGCGGGACTGCCGGTCGAGCTGGGCGGAGGCGGCGTCTCGTTCGAGGCGATCGCCGGGTCTTGCTATGAGCTGGGGCGGCGCTGCGGTTCGAGCGCGATGGTGTTCGCGATGCACCAGATCCAGGCGATCACGATCGCGAGGCACCTCGACGGGTCGCCCTGGTACAGGGAGTACTTGGAGCGGCTGGCCTCAGAGCAGCGGCTGATCGCCTCTGTCACCTCGGAGGTCGGCACGGGCGGCGACATGGGCAAGTCGATCGCCGCGGTGGTGCCGGCGGAGGACGGGAGCGGAAGCTGCACGTTCGAGAAGCAGGCGCCGACCGTGAGCTATGGCAACCATGCGGACGACCTGTTCGTGACCTTGCGTAAGGGACCTGAGGCGGAGCAGAGCGACCAGGTGGTGGCGCTGGTGCACGCCGATCAGACGGAACTGGAGCAGACGGGCACCTGGGATCCGCTGGGGATGCGGGGCACCTGCTCGCCGGGGTTCGTGGTGAAGGCGACGTTCGGGCCGGACCAGGTCCTGGCGGCGCCGTTCGGAAAGGCGATGGCCGAGTCGATGGTCCCTGTGACGCACATCTTGTGGTCGCAGCTGTGGCTCGGGATCGCGACCGACGCGTTCGACCGGGCGCGCGCGTTCGTCAGGGCGGCCGCGAAGCGCACGCCCGGCGAGACCCCGCCGACGGCGTTGCGGCTGTCGCATTTGATGAGCGAGCTGTCGCTGCTGCGCGCCGAGGTCGGCTCTGGGCTGGCGGAGTTCGTGGAGGCCTCGGAGGAGCCGGGGCGCGAGCGGCTGTCGACGATGTCGAGCGCGTTGAGGTTCAACAATCTGAAGATCGCGGCCTCCGAGCAGGCGCCGAGGGTGTGTCAGGGGGCGCTCGGGGTTTGCGGGATCGTGGGCTTCAAGAACGACACGCCGTTCAGCGTCGGGCGGCATCTGAGGGACACGATGTCGGCGTGCTTGATGATCGCCAACGAGCGCATACATCAGACCAACGCGAGCCTCTTGCTGATCGCCAAGGACGTCTGATGGCGACCGCGACGCGCGAGAGCCAAGCGGCAGAGAAGGCCGGCCAGGGAGCGGGGCAGGCCGGCCCGGACCGGGCGACGCTGCTGGCCGAGCTCGTCGAGCGGCGGCTGCTGATCCCTTCGGGCGTGGCCGGCGTGTATGGGAGAGGCGAAGACTTCGAGCGGGTCAGGGAGGGGGTCGCCGCGATGGTGACAAGGGCCTGCGCGGAGGAGCGGCCCGAGCAGCTGAGGTTCCCGCCGGTGCTGCCGAAGGTGGAGCTGGAGCGGATCGAGTACCTGAAGTCTTTTCCGCACCTGGCCGGGAGCATCTTCTCGTTCGAGGGGAGCGAAGCGAAGGCCAACGAGCAGTACGAGCGGGCTTGTAAGCACGAGGACTGGAGCGAGTTCCAGAGCCAGACCGACCTGGTGCTGACGCCGGCGGCCTGCTACCCGGTGTATCCGGCGATCGCCGCCCGCGGCAGGCTGCCGGAGGGCGGAGTGACCGTCGACGCGGGGGGCGCTTACGTGTTCAGGAACGAGCCGTCTGAGGACCCGGCGCGGCTGCAGATGTTCCATCAGAGGGAGGTCGTGCGGATCGGGGAGCCGGAGGTCGTGAGAACGTGGCGGGAGTCCTGGCGCGAACGGGCGCTGGAGCTGCTGGGCGGCTTGGGACTGGAGGTCGAGTTCGATGTCGCCTCAGACCCGTTCTTCGGGCGCAGCGGGCGGATGCTGAAGGCGAGCCAGCGCGAGCAGGAGCTGAAGTTCGAGGTCTTGACGAAGATCGCGGAGCCGGGCAAGACGGCGGTGGCGTCGTTCAACTACCACCAGGACCACTTCGCGGAGGTGTACGGGCTGGAGTGCGCCAACGGCGAGCCGGCCCACACAGCCTGCTTGGGGTTCGGGCTGGAGCGGATCGCGATCGCCTTGTTCGTGGCGCACGGGTATGACCTGGACGGCTGGCCGGCCGAGGTGGGCGAGCGGCTGTGGGAGCGCTAGGCGTCACGGTCCCGCGGATGGGCGGAGCGCTGGGCACGGCCCCGCGGATGGGCGGACAGCGATGGGAGCGCTAGCCGACCAGGCGACGGGTTGGGTAAGCCTGCTGGGGCTCGATCCCGAGACGTACGAGCGGCACGGGCTGCACGGCCCGGACAGGACCTACCTGGAAACGAACTGCTACACGGACATCCTGATCGAGCTGCTGCACGCGAAGGGGCTGGAGCCGCTGGCCGCTCTGGGGTGCACGCTGCGGATGGACTTCGAGGGCGACCAGTGGACGTTCTTCAAGCCGTTCCCGGAGGATTTGGAGGCGTTGTTCGGAATCGATGTCCACGAGATGCAGCCGTACAGGCCGCTGCCCGAGCAGGCCGAGGAGCAGCTGAGGCGGGGCCGGACGGTGATCGTAGAGCTGGACTCCTGGTATCTGCCGGACACGCGGGCAACGGCGTACAGGCAGGCGCACGTCAAGAGCTCGATCGTCGTCGAGGGCATCGACAGGGAGGCGAAGCGGCTGCGCTACTTCCACGGGACCGGGCTGTACGAGCTGGACGGCGAGGACTACGACGGGGTCTGGCGTATCGGCAGGGAGTTCTCGGATGACGTGCTGCCTCCGTATACCGAGCTGGTCAGGTTCGACGCCGGGCCGTGTCTTCAGGGAGAGGAGTTGAGACAGGCGGCGAAGGGACTGTTCCGAGACCACCTGGATCGCCGCCCCGCCAGCAACCCTTTCGAGCGCTTCTCAGGACAGCTGGCATTGGACCTGCCGAGGCTGCTGGAGGGCGAGGCGCAGGACTACCACGACTATGCGTTCGCGACCGTCAGGATGGCGGGCTCCGCCTTCGAGGTCGCGGCGGCGCAGGCGCGGTGGCTGCTGGGCGAGCCGGCCGAGCAAGCGGCGAAAGCGCTGGAGGAGATCGTGGAGGGCTGCAAGACCTTGTCGTTCAAGCTGGCCCGGCGCAGGCCCTTCGACGTGGGACCGGCTTTGGCGGGCCCCGGCGAGGCGTGGGGGCGGGCGATGGAGCTGCTCGATGGCGCCCTCGCCTGAAAGGACGGCCCTGGCAGGGGGCTGGCAGGCGGCGTGCGCCCCCGCGGATCGCGACCTCGGCCCCGAGCAGCTGGAGGACCTCGACTGGATCGACGCGAGCGTGCCGGGCACGGCGGCGGGCGCGCTGCGAAGCGCTGGCCGGTGGGAGCCGGGCGAATCGAAGGACTTCGACGGCGAGGACTGGTGGTTTCGGACCGGCTTCGAGGCGGGGCCGGCGGAGCCGGGCGAGGAGGTGGTCGAGGAGGTCGTCCTTGGCTTCGACGGGATCGCGACGGTCGCGGAGGTCTACCTGAACGGCGAGCTGATCCTGGAGAGCGACTCGATGTTCGTCGCCAGGACCGTGGACGTGGGTGGGCGTTTGCGGACAGGAAAGGACAACGAGCTGGCGATCAGGTGCCGGGCGCTGGGGCCGTTGCTGGCCGAGAGCAGGCGCCCGCGGGCGCGCTGGCGCACGAAGCTGGTGCCGGAGCGCAATTTGAGGTTCTTCAGGACGATGCTGCTCGGCCGGGCGCCCGGCTTCGCGCCGGGGCCAGCGGTCGTCGGCCCATGGCGGGAGGTATGGCTGGAGCGCAGACGCCAGGTGGCGGTCGAGGCGCTCGAGCTGAGGCCGCGGCTGGAGGGCGCCGACGGCGTGCTGGCGGTGAGAGCGCGACTGCGGGCGCTCGGCGGTACGCGGATCGAGTCGGTATCGGTCGTCCTCGACGGGCCCGGGGGCGCGCGGCGGGCGGAGCTGCGGTCCGAGGGGGCGGACGCGTCGACCCCCGAGGGCGAGATGCGGCGCGGCGGGCGGACGGATGGCGAGTCTGGCGGGCCGGCAGATCTGTTCGCTGGTGAGCTCCGGGTGAAGGACGTCGAGCGCTGGTGGCCGCATACGCACGGCGAGCCGACGTTGTATGACGTGAGGCTGCTGGTCGGCGTCGCGCCCTCGGGCGACGGCGGCGAGCAGGATGGCGGGCTGGGTGGCGAGCGGGGAGAGGTCGCGGTCGCTGAAGCAAAGGTCGGTTTCAGGGAACTCCGATTCGGGGCGGAACCAGGGCATGAGGTCCTGAGGGACGGCATCGATTTGTATGTCAACGGCGTCAGGGTGTTCGCGAGGGGGGCGGTCTGGACGCCGCTCGACCCGGTCGGCATGGCGCCCGGCAGGCAGGCGCTCAGGGCCGCGCTGGTGCAGGCGAAGGAGGCCGGCATGAACATGGTGCGGCTGCCGGGCACGGGCTCCTATGAGGCGGAGGCGTTCTGGGATCTGTGCGACGAGCTGGGCATGTTGGTCTGGCAGGACTTCATGTTCGCCAACTTCGATTACCCGATCGCCGACGACCGGTTCAAAGCGAACGTGGTCGCGGAGGCGAGGCAGGCGTTGGGCGTGGCCGGCGGCAGGCCCAGCCTGGCGGTGTTGTGCGGCAACAGCGAAGTCGAGCAACAGGTCGCGATGCTCGGCCTGGACCCGAGCCTAGGGCGGGGCGAGCTGTTCGGCGAGCTGCTGCCGGGACTGATCGAGGAGAGCGGCGTTGACGCGGTCTACGTGCCGTCGGCCCCGTGCGGCGGCGAGCTGCCGTTCAGGCCCGGTGTCGGCATCGCCAACTACTACGGCGTCGGCGGCTACATGAGGCCGATCGAGGACGCCCGGCGCGCGGGCGTGCGCTTCGCGTCGGAGTGCTTGGCCTTCTCGAACGTGCCGAGCGGGGCCTACTCAGACGAGACGGGGGTGCCCCAGGACGAGGGCGCCGACTGGGACTTCAAGGACGTCAGGGACCACTATTTGGACCTGCTGTTCGACCTGGACCCGGCCAAGCTGGAGGCGGAGGACCACGGGCGCTACGTGGAGCTGGCCAAGGCGACGACGGGCGAAGTCATGGCCGAGGTCTTCGGCGAGTGGCGGCGCGCCGGCTCGGGCTGCGGCGGCGGCCTGGTGCTGTGGCTGAGGGACCTGTTGCCAGGGGCGGGCTGGGGCGTAATCGGCAGCGACGGCACGCCCAAGCCGGCCTATTACGACCTGAAACGCGCTCTGGCGAAGATCGCGGTGTGGACGATCGACGAGGGCCTCGGCGGAATCGTCGCGCACGTCGCCAACGACGGGCCCGCTCCGCTGCTAGCAACGCTGCGGGTCGCCTGCTATCGCGACGGCGACGTTCGCGTCGAGGAGGCCTCGGTCCCGGTCGAGCTTGGACCGCACAGCCTCGGCGAATGGAACGTCGAGACGATCGTCGGCCACTTCAGAGACGTCTCGTGGGCCTACCGGTTCGGCCCGCCCGCCCAGGACGCGATCGTGGTCAGCCTGGAGCGAGACGACGCGCCGGCCATCCAGGCGATCAGGTTCCCGGCCGGCCGGCCGCTGGGCAAGGAGGCGCCCGAGGAGTTGGGGTTGTCCGCGCGCGCGCGGACCCTGCCGGACGGAGCGGTCCTGCTGGTGCTCCAGAGCGCGAGGCTGGCCTACGGCGTGCGCCTCGAGGCGCCCGGGCTGCTGCCGAACGACGACGGTTTCTTCGTGGAGCCCGGCGCCGCGCGCGAGCTTACGCTGAGGCCGGTCGGACAGGACGTCACGCCGGAGAAGATGACGGTCGGCGCCATCAACATGGACGGTCTCGTCGAGGTCGCCTTGCACGGCGATCTGGCGGGCGCGAGCGCAGGCGCGGGCGGAGGCGGAGACGGAGGCGGAGGCGGAGACGGAGGCGATCCAAGATGACGGCGCCCGAGACGGGAACTCCCGAGACGACCGCCCGCGAGACGGCCCCCTCCCCCTCTCCCACATCCGATCTGGGATCGGCGCCGAGGCCGCTCTATTTGTACGGGTCCGGCAAGCCGATATTCGCCTTCCTGCACCCCGGGGCCAAGCCGTACAAGCGGACCGCCGTGCTGATGTGCCCGCCGTTCGGCTGGGAAGACATGTGCTGCTACCGCATCAGGCGCGACTGGGCCCAGGAGCTGGCGCGAGACGGCTATACGACGCTGCGGATCGACCTGCCCGGCAGCGGCGACAGCGCCGGGGCGCCGAGCGACCCCGGCCAGCTGGACGCCTGGACGGAGGCCGTCGCGGACGCGGCGCTGTGGCTGGCGCGATCGTCGGGCACCGAGCGTTTGGCGGCGATCGGCATCGGCCTTGGCGGCCTGGTGGCCTGCCGGGCCGCGCTGACGGGGGCCGCGATCGACGAACTGGCTTTGTGGGCGGTTCCAGCCAAGGGAAAAACGTTGCTGAGGGAACTGAAAGCTTTCTCGGCGTTCGAGGTCGCCAACAACCCGGACGAGGCAGACGACCGGGGCGCGGCGGGACAGTCCACCGATGGCCACGGCGTCGAAGACGGATCGCTGACGACAAACGGCTACTCGATGAGCGCCGAAACGGTCGGCGAGCTGCAGAGCCTCGACCTTGCGCAGATGTCGCCAGCCACGGCGGACGGCCCGACCACGGGGGCACGGGTCGAACCAGACGCAACGCGACTGCGCCGGGCCTTGGTGCTGGGCCGCGACGGGCTGAAGGTAAAGCAAGACCTGGTCGAGGCGCTGGAGAGCGCGGGCGCCGAGGTCGAGGTCGCGGACGGGCAAGGCTACGGCGCGATGATGGTCGAGCCCCAGGACGCGAGGACGCCGGTCGAGGCGATCGAGCGGGTCGGCATTTGGCTTGGGCAGGGAGAGCCCGGGGGTGCGGCCTGCGCCGACTCGGAGGACCCGGCGGCACGGGACGCGGCGGGCGAGACATCGACGTCGCGCGTGGGGGTGTCGCGCGCGCGCGGGCAGGGCGATCGAGGACTGCGCGCAGCGGCGCCGGACGCCCGCGAGGAGCTGGCGATCGAGTGGGCCGGCGCCGAGATCCGGGAGCGACCGGTGCTCTTGGACGGGCCGGACGGGCCGATGTTCGGCATCTTGAGCGAGCCGGTCGGCGAGCGCCGCGAGCTGACCGCGGTCTTGCTGAACGCCGGGCCGCAGCGGCGGGTCGGGCCGAACAGGATGTGGGTCGAGATCGCCAGACGCTGGGCCGCCAAGGGCGTGCCGGCGCTGCGCCTGGACTGCTCCGGGATCGGCGACTCAGACGGCGACCCGACGGCGCTGGCGCGGGTGACAGAGTTCTACAGGCCGACGTACGCGGACCAGGCCAGGGCCGCCGTCCAGGCGCTGGCCGAGCGCGGGCTGCCCGATCGTTTCGTGATGCTGGGACTGTGCGCGGGGTCTTACTGGTCGGTGCAGACAGCGCTCGCCGACGAGCGGGTGGTGAGGGTGGTGATGTTGAACCCGAGGACGCTCGTTTTCGACGAGTGGCGGCACGCCAAGCGGCGCACGCGCGAGCTGAGCCAGAAGGCTCTGAAGGCCGAGACTTGGCGCAAGGTCGTCACGGGCGAGATCAAGGTCTCTAAGCACCTCGAAACGGGGCGCACACTCCTCGCCCGCGCGGCCGGCGCGCCCGCGCGGGTCCTGACCGCCGACGACGAGAATGGGTCCAAAGGCGCACCGGCCGCGCGCGAGGACCCGCTCGAAGCTCTGTTCGACGCGCTCAGAGAGCGCGGTCAGCGGGGCCTGTTGCTGTTCACTGGCAAGGAGGTCCTGCGGGAGGAGCTGACCGAGAAAGGCGCGCTCGAGCGAATGGACGAGTGGCCGAACCTGGAGCTTGCGATCGGCGGGACCTCGGCCGACACGCATACGCTGACGCCGGCCTGGCTGCAGCGCCAGGTCCATGAGCTCTTGGATCGGGTGCTTGAGGAGGAGCTGGAGCGGGCGCCGGAGCGGCCGGGGCGAGCGCCGGAGGAGACTGCGAGGGCGGGCGCCGGCCGGCAAGAGCAATGAGCGACTCGAACTATGACTACGTCATAGTCGGCGCCGGCTCTGCCGGTTGCGTGCTGGCGAGCAGGCTCAGCGAGGACCCCGATACGCGGGTGCTGCTGCTGGAGGCGGGGCCGAAGGACACGAGCGAGGACATACACGTGCCGCTCGGCTACCTGCGGCTCGGCAAGGAGCTCGACTGGGGTTACGAGTCAGCCCCCGAACGGGAGTGCGGCGATCGGCGGATAAGGCTGCCGAGGGGCAGGGTGCTGGGCGGATCGTCTTCGACGAACGCGATGATCTACATCAGGGGCAACCGCCTTGACTACGACGAATGGGGCGTGCCGGGCTGGTCGTGGGCCGAGCTGGGACCGTGCTTCTTGAAGGCCGAGGACAACGAGCGCGGCGCCTCGGAGTGGCACGCCGTCGGCGGCCCGCTGTCGGTGAGCGATCCGGGCGCCAAGAACACGGTCTCGTACGCGTTCCTGGACGCGGCGGCACAGGCCGGCATCGAGCGCAACGAGGACTTCAACGGCGCCGAACAGGACGGGGCGGGCTTCTTTCAGATGACCCAGCGAGAAGGCCGGCGCGCGAGCGCGGCGGCCGCGTACCTGAGGCCGGTGCAAGGACGGCCGAACCTGACCGTGATGACCGAGACGCGGGCGCGGCGGGTCCTGTTCGAGGGCGAGCGCGCGGTCGGCGTGCAGGCGAGCGGGGACGGACGGGAGCTGCGGCTGGACGCCGAGCGCGAGGTGATCCTGAGCGCGGGGACCTACAACTCGCCGCAGCTGTTGATGCTCTCGGGCATCGGCCCGGCCGAGCACCTCGCCGAGCACCGGATCGAGACGCTGGTGGACCGGCCGGCGGTCGGCGAGAACCTGTCCGACCACGCCGCCACCGAACTGCTGTGGATCGCGCCCGAGCCCGAGGATCGCGCGGCACGCAGGCGCTGGCGCAGCGCGAAGCTATTGCTGGCGACACAGACCGGCGCATTCGGGTCGAACCTGGCGGAGACCGGCGCCTTCGTGAGGATCGGTGACGGCGTAGCGGCGCCCGACGTCCAGTTCCATGCGGCGCCGGTCCAGTTCCTGGACGAGGGCGCCGGCGAGCCCGAAGCGCACGGCTTCTGGATCTCGCCGTGCCTGCTGACCCCCGGCAGCCGCGGCTCGGTGCGCCTGGCCTCGGGCGATCCGGACGACGGGCCGGTCGTCAGCAACGCGTTCTACAGCGCCGCTGGGGACCTGCCCCGCATGGTCGAGGCCCTGCGACTGGCGCTCCGGATCTGTGAGCAGCCGGCCCTCGGAGCCTGGTGCGCCGAGCCGTTCACGGCCCCGGCCGGCGAGGACGAAGAGGCGCTGCGCGAGCACATCGAGGCCACGACGTTCGCCTTCTACCACCCGGTCGGCACCTGCCGGATGGGCGAGGATCCGAACGCGGTACTCGACGCCGACCTGCGCGTCAACGGCGTAGAAGACCTGCGCGTGGTGGACGCCTCGGCGATGCCGGCGGTCCCGAGGGGCAACACGAACGCCCCGACGATCGCTTTGGCCGAGCGCGCTGTGGAGCTGATCCGGACGGCGGCTTGATCGGATAGCCAGCCGGTGACATCCGGCTTCTGCTCGCAACCGGCTCAGGGTCGTAGAGGAATCTCTTCAGAACGCGACGGTGATGTCGCGCCACTGCTCTTGGGATGGCCTCTGCCGCAGTTGATGTTCGACGCCCGTGACGATCTCGGCGAACTGGCTGTGGTCGAGCGTCCAGATGAGGATGATGCCGGCGTGTGAGCGTCCCGCCTCGGCCCACTGGCGCGCGAGCGGCGCGAAGTCGCGGCTGTTGCGGGTAACGAGCACGCGCTGCTCCGAAGCGGCGAACTCCAACACCTGCGGGTCTGGTAGGCCCTCGAAGGCGGCATCTTCGGCCAGCGCGAGCACGTCATGGCCAGCGTCGCGCAGCTTTGCGGCGATGCCGCGCGGGGAGAGGTTCGCGTCGAGCAGCAGCCGCAAGGATGTCTACGCGGCGGGCGAGAACTCGACGAACGGATACAGCTCGCGCCACTGCTCGGCTGTGCGGCGGTTCTCCGCGATCGCCTCGGCGATCTCATCAGGGTAACTGTCGCGATAGGCGACGGCGAGACGCACCTGGCGCTCGCTCAGCTGCGTCTGCTCCAAGAGGCTCTCGATCGAGCCGAAGTCTTCGAGCATCTGAATGACCTCCCAGATGTCGAGTCCCGAACCGATCGCCCACGGGCGCCGGGCGGCGTCCTCGCCGCGGAACGCGATCCCAGGGAAGCGGCGAGTCCGCACCGCCTCCTCGGTCAAAGCCTCGACTATCGCGCTCTTGGAGCGGCGAGTTCTCTTGGCCTCATCCTCGACGACATGATCGGTCGGCAGGCTGAAACGGACGCTGAAAGGCTCGCCCTTGCGGGCTTTCTGACCAGTCGTACACGACACACCAGACGTTGTAGCACACAAAACTTACAATTGCGCGCGCTGATCTCGACAATGATCAGATGCCGTATCACTGCGCCACATGGCGCCGCATGACGACACCCCCGCCCGTACATGAAGGCAACTCCCGCAGGGACTGGCGTCGAGATGACTACCGCAGTAGTTCATACCATGATATTCTCAAAGCCATGAAGGTTGACAAGCTCAGCATCTCATTCGATCCCGATCTCGGAGACGCCGTACGCGGGGCCGCGCGCAACAGAGGCTCGAGCCTGTCAGCCTGGTTCGCGGAGGCGGCAGCCGCAAAGCTGCGCGCGGAGGCGCTGAGCGCATATCTCGACGACTGGGAAACGACACACGGCCCCCTCACGGCAGACGAGCTAGCCCGGGCCGAGGCTGAGCTGCGGGTCTCATCGCCTCTTGCCGCCTGACGAGTACTGAATCTCATGAGCGCGCTGGTTCTGGATACAGGAGCGCTCGTGGCCGTGGACCGCGACGACAGGGCGATGGCGGCGAGGCTCCGGGTGGCCGAGCGCAACGGGCTCGAGCTGCGCAGCACCGGAGTGGTGGTCGCGGAGGCATGGCGGGACTCGGGTGGCCGCCAGGCAAACCTTGCACGCCTGCTGAGAGCCGTCGAGGTCAAGGCCGTGGATCAGCGCCTGGGACAGCAGGCGGGGGTGCTTCTCGGCAAGACCGGCCTGAGTGACGCCGCCGACGCGACCGTTGTCGCGGTTGCGGCCACAGGAGATCGCGTCCTGACCAGTGACCCGCGCGACGTCGGCAAGCTCGTCTTCGCATCGGGCCGTTCGATCGTCGTTGTGCCCTGCTGAGAACCGCGGCTGCCGACAGCCGTCGAAGGAGGCCGCCGAGGTTCGAACGGCGCAAGAAAATCGGGCCTGGGACCGTTTTCTGGGCGTGCAGGAGGGGAGGGACGCATCAAGGAAGACGCGCCCGGCAACCGCGGACCGGGGGGCCGCGGAGCACATAGCCATTCACCGCCAGCGGCCGCGGCGGGGAATGGCCTCGGTCGTGGCGTCGGCGCTGGCCGCGCTCACGTGCGTAGCCGCGCCGGCGCTCACGGCTCCGGCAGCCTGGGCCGGAACCTACTTCCCGGGGCCGACCACGATCACCGATTCCTTCTCGTATACCGGGGCCGAGCAGACGTTCGACGTCCCGGCCGGCATCTTCCAGATCCGGGTCCTGGCGATCGGCGCCAACGGCGGCAACGGCGACGAGCAGGGCGGGACCGGCGCGCAGGTCAGCGCCACCGTGAGCGTCACGCCCGGCCAGACGCTCTACGTCGAGGTCGCAGGCAACGGCCAGAGCAAGGGAGCCGGACTGGGCGGCTCGGGCGGAGGGGGCAGCGGCGGCGGCGAGGGATCCGGAGGCGGAGGGGGCGCCTCCGACGTGCGCACCTCGCCGCTCGCGCTGGGCCTGACACCCGAGGACAGACTGATCGTCGCCGCCGGCGGCGGAGGCGGCGGCGCCAACGGCGGCTGCCCCGGCGGCGCGGGCGGCCAAGCAGGCGAAAACGGACAGGCCGGCAGCTGCGGCGACGAAGGGGGCGAAGCCGGCCTACAGACGCGCGGCGGCAAAGGCGGCAACCAGGGATGCGGACCGGGCGAAGCCGGACGCCTCGGCACGGGCGGCGCCGGCGGTGGGGCGAGCGGCCCCGAAGGCCCGTCGTGCTACTTCACCGGAGGTGGTGGCGGCGGCGGCTACTACGGCGGCGGCGGGGGCAGCGGCGCCAGCTCACACGGCGCCGGCGGAGGCGGCGGAGGCTCCTCGCTCGTGCCGGCCGGCGGCAGCGTGACGGCGCCCCCGAGCGGCGCCGAACCGCAGGTCCAGATCAGCTTCGAAGCCGGCACGGAAACGCCGACGATCGCCCCGACCGTGACGACCGGCCCGGCGACGGCGGTCGGGCACACGTCGGCGACGCTGGGCGCGACGGTGAATCCGAACGGCGAAACCGTGAGCGACTGCCGTTTCGAATACGGCGAGACGCTCGCTTACGAACAGAGCGTTCCGTGCGCTTCGCTGGCCGGCTCCGGAACAAGCCAGGTAGCCGTGTCCGCCGAAGTCGCGGGTCTCGACCCGAAGGCGCTCTACCACTTCCGGATCAGCGCCACGAACGCGACCGGCACGAGCTACGGCGAGGACGAGACGTTCTCGACGAGCCCGGCAACGATCACCGACTCCTATGCGTATACCGGGGCCGAGCAAACATTCACGGTCCCGGCCGGCATCTTCCAGGTCCACGTCCTGGCGATCGGCGCCAACGGCGGCAACGGCGACGAGCAGGGCGGGACCGGCGCGCAGGTCAGCGCCACCGTGAGCGTCACGCCCGGCCAGACGCTCTACGTCGAGGTCGCAGGCAACGGCCAGAGCAAGGGAGCCGGACTGGGCGGCTCGGGCGGAGGGGGCAGCGGCGGCGGCGAGGGATCCGGAGGCGGAGGGGGCGCCTCCGACGTGCGCACCTCGCCGCTCGCGCTGGGCCTCACACCCGAGGACCGGCTGATCGTCGCCGCCGGCGGCGGAGGCGGGGGCGCCAACGGCGGCTGCCCCGGCGGCGCCGGCGGACTGGCAGGCGAAAACGGAGAAGGCAGCTGCGGCGAGAGAGGCGGAGAGGGCGCCCTGCAGGCACGGGGCGGTCGCGGCGGCAGCGGCGGCTGCGGGCCGGGCGAAGCGGGCCATCTCGGCGTCGGCGGGAGCGGCGGCGGCGACATCGGCGGCGTCGCCTCGTGCACCGTCACCGGCGGTGGCGGGGGTGGCGGCTACTACGGTGGCGGTGGCGGTGGCGGCACCAGCTCGTTCGGCTCCGGCGGTGGCGGCGGCGGCTCCTCGCTCGTGCCGACCGGCGGCAGCGTGACGACGCCCCCGAGCGGGACCGAACCAGGGGTGCAGATCAGCTACGAGCCAGCGCCGGAAGCCCCGGCGGCGGCGACGCTGCCGGCTTCGGGCGAAAGCCCGACCGGCGCGACGCTCGCCGGAACGGTCGACCCCAACGGTCAGAAGACGAGGGAATGCGAGTTCGAATATGGCCTCACCGAAGCCTACGGGTCGAGCGTGCCCTGCTCGGCGCTGCCCGGCTCCGGCGAAGACCCGGTGCCGGTGTCGGCGCCCGTCGGCGGCCTGGAAGTGAAAACGACCTACCACTACCGCGTCAGCGCCACCGACGCGACCGGCGCCAGCCACGGCGAAGACGAGACGTTCACGACATTGCCGGCGCCGCCGACGATCGACACAGAAGCGGCCTCCGCCATCACCCAGACCACGGCGACGCTGAACGGGACGGTGAACCCGAACGGCGGGAACGTGAGCGACTGCCACGTCGAATACGGCCTGACAGAGACCTACGGGCACAGCTCCCCGTGCTCCGCGCCGCCCGGATCGGGTGAAAGCCCGGTATCGGTGTCGGCGGCGATCGCTGGGCTGCAAGCAAAGACGACCTACCACTACCGCTTCAGCGCGACCAACGTCGGCGGGATGGGCGTCGGCGGCGATCAGACATTCGAGACGTTGCCCGAACCGCCTACGGTCACGGGTGTCGACCCGGTCGCCGGCCTGGAGACCGGCGGTACGGAAGTGACGATCGTCGGCACCGAACTTACGGGCGCGAGCGCCGTCAGCTTCGGCGGCGCGAGCGCGACCGGCTTCACGGTCACCTCGCCGACGTCGATCGCGGCCATCGCCCCGCCGGGCCTCGGAACGGTGGACGTCACGGTGACGACGAGCGGGGGCACGAGCACGGCGAGCGCGGCCGACCGCTTCCAGTACGTCGCCCCGGGGCAAGCGCCGTCCATCAAGAAGCTCTCGGTCAAGCGAGGCCCAGCCGCCGGCCTGACCTCGGTGACGATCGCCGGAACCGGCTTTATCGGCGTCACGTCGGTCCAGTTCGGCTCGGTCCGGACAGCCGGCTTCGAAGTCAACTCCAAGACCTCGATCACCGTCCTCTCGCCGGCCGCGACGAGCGGGGTCGTGGACGTGACCGTCACGACTCCGAACGGGACGAGCGCGACGAGCCCGAAAGACCGCTTCAAATACGAAGCCCCGACGATCGCCAAAGTGAGCCCGAGCACCGGGTCCATGAAAGGCGGGACGAGCGTGACCGTGACCGGCAGCGGGTTCGCACCGGGCAAAGCGGGCACCAAGCTCAAGTTCGGCAGGACGTTGGGCGCGTCCGTCGAATGCGCTTCAACGACGACCTGCACCGTCCTAGCACCGGCAGCCAGGAAGGCGGGGGCGGTCGATGTGAGGGCGATGACCAGCGGGAAGGCCAGCGCCAAGAGCGCCGCCGACCATTTCACCTATTCCGAAGGCTAAGGGGGGCAACTCAATGTTTGGCATGTTCTCGAGCAAGCTGAGCGCCGCGCTGACGACGATCGTCGTCTGCGTCGCCGCTCTTGGCGCGACGGCGGCTGTCGCCTCCGGCGAAGCCAACATCACCACGGCCGGCTACAGCACGCTGCGCGACAACTGGGACCCAGGCGAGTCGGGCCTCAGCCCGTCTGTGGTGCAATCGAAATCCTTCGGGCAGATCTTTTCGACCAAAGTGAAGGGCTCGGTGTATGCGCAGCCGCTGATCTACAACGGCGACGTGATCGTCACGACCGAGGAGGCGCGGGCGTACGCGATCAACGCGAGCACCGGAGCGATCGTCTGGGAACGCTCCTTCGGTAAGGAGGTCAAAGGCAAGACGACCGAATGCGGCGATCTGGTGCCCAACGAGGGATCGACCTCCACGCCGGTGATCGACCCGAGCACCGGCACGATCTACATGACGACGCACCTGCTCGAAGGCGGCAGCAAGCTCGCCAACGCCGACTGGAAGCTGCAGGCGATCTCGGCGGCAACCGGCGAAGAGGAGCCAGGCTATCCGCTGCCGATCGAAGGCACCCCGGCGAACACTCCCGGGATTCCCTTCAACGCCAGCCATCAGCAGCAGCGGCCAGGACTGCTGCTCATGAACGGGGTCGTCTACATGGCCTTCGGGTCGGACTGCGACATCGTCCCCTACCGCGGCATCGTGATCGGCGTGAGCACGGCCACCCACAAAATCGCCACGATGTGGAGCGACGAGGCGGGGGTCGGCACCGACGAAAACTCCCAGGCAGGCATCTGGCAGGCCGGCGGCGGCCTGGTCTCGACGGCCTCCAATCAGATCATCCTGGCGACAGGCAATGGCGTCTCACCGGAGCCAGCTGCTTCCAACGCGCCGCCCGAAACTCTTTCGGAGTCCGTGCTTGGCCTTGGCGTCGAACCGAACGGCACGCTGAAACCCAAGCAGTTCTTCTCGCCCAGCGACGCACCGGAATTGGACGCCAACGACGAGGATCTCGGCTCGGGCGGGCCGATCGCGCTGCCCACCGAATACTTCGGCACGGAATCGATCCCGCACCTGCTCGTGCAGATCGGCAAGGACGGCCGCGTGTTCCTGATCAACCAGGACGACATGGGCGGCTATCGCCAGGGGCCGGGAGAATCCGACGGGGTGCTGCAGGAGATCGGCCCCTTCAGGGGAGTGTGGGGTCATCCAGCCCTCTACGGGGGCCAGGGCGGCTGGATCTACGTGCTCGAGAGCGCCGGCGGCGGCGAACTGCAGGCGCTCAAATACGGACTCAACGGCGAAGGCAAGCCGGCACTGAGCGTGGCCGGCGCCAGCACCGAATCCTTCGGTTACACCTCGGGCTCGCCGCTCGTGACGAGCAACGGCACGACCGAAGGCAGCGCAGTGGTCTGGGTCGTCTACAGCCGCGGGACCAGCGAAGCGGAAGCGGAACTCGGCCACGGCGGGCAGCTGCGCGCGTACGCGGCGATGCCGACCGGCGAAACCCTGCCGCTGCTGTGGTCGGCCAAGATCGGGATCGCCTCCAAGTTCGTGACCCCGACCGCCTACGGCAACCGCGTGTACGTCGGCACGCGCAACGGACGCCTGATCGCCTTCGGCGCCTCCGAATCGGCGCCCGTCCAGGCCGCCCCCGTCAACCTCGGCTCGGTGCAGGTCGGGCAGAGCGCGACGGCGACGCTCGAAATCTCGGCCGGCAAGAGCCTTTCGCTGACCGGACCGATCGCCGTCGAGAAGAGCAGCGACCAGGGCGTGGCCGGTCCCTGGGAAGCCTTCGGCCCGAGCCCGACGACCAAGGGCAAGAACCTCAAGACGGCCGGCCCGAGCAAAATCCCTCCGTCGGGAACGACGCCGATCCCGGCGGGAGTGCTCTCGATCGACCAGCCCCGCACGGGCACCGCGATCGCGGCCGGCGCGACGATGCGACTGCCGATCCACTTCAAACCGGTCCATGCCGGCCCGATCGTCGGCGAACTCTCGATCAAGACCAGCGCCGGCACGCGTACGGTTACGGTCTCCGGCTACGGCGCCGCTCCTGGCCTGCTGGTGTCGGCGCAGCCGATCGCGTTCCACGAAGTGAGCACGGGAGTCGGCGGCAAGGCGCTGACCGTCAGGTTCAGCAACTCCTGGACCCAGCCGGAGACGATCACGGGCTTCCACCTCCCAAGCGGCCCCTACAGTGTCAGCGGCCTGCCCGCCGTCGGCACGGTCCTCGCTCCCCGGCAGGGCGTGACGGCCGTGGTCCGCTTCAACCCGGCCCACGCCGGCTCTTACCGCTCCTACTTCGAGGTCTCGACCGACCACGGATCGGTGAACCTACCGGCGACCGGGACGGCGGTGACAGGCGTCGCCCGCCTCGCGCCCAGCGTCAAGACGATCGACTTCGGGGCGGTCCCGGTCGGCCACGCCAAGAGCGAGGGATTCACGATCGGCAACAAGGGCACCATCCCGCTGACGATCACCCGCGCAATCCCCCCGATCGGGGTCTTCTCCACCGCTCGGGCGATACCAGCGGGCATCACCTTCAACGCGGGGATAGTCGTCCATCAGACGATCACCTTCCGACCGACCACGACCGGCCGCTTCTCAGGGCAGTACAGGTTCAACAGCAACGACGACCAGGGCTACGTGACCGTCCGGTTCGTTGGCACCGGGGTTCGGCGGCGCTAGCGGCTCAGTTGGCCGCCGCCGCCGCCAGGCGCTGCTTGACACCGTCCAAACGCCTGTGCCCCGGCAGTATCCGCTCGAGCGCGGCGCACTGCGAACGCCAGGTAGCCGGGAAGCAGACCCGCAGTGTCAGTAGGTACGGCGCGACCGCGACCAGCGCGAGCGCGGCCAGCCATACGACGGCTGGCAGCTGCAGGGCCGTCAAGGCAATGCTGACCGGCAGCGCGACGACCACCAGCCCGACGCAGGAGACGGTGGCGGGCGCGATGTCGCTCCAGAGCCGGCGCATGGGCTGCTCGCCCGACCCGCGCAGCATGACCACGTAGGAGAGGGCCGCGAACAGCGCGTGCACGATGGCGGCCGCGATCGAGACCGCCACGAGCCCAAACGGCGCGGTGAAGTAGACCGCCAGCCCGTAGGCGATGAACTGGGCCCATCCCCAGCCGAGCAAGGTGCGGACGCGTCCGGTCGCCATGAACATCGCTCCGACGGCGTTGAAGATCAGCATCGAACCGCCGCCCAGCGCGAGGATCTGGGTCGGCGCCACCGCGGGGGTCCAGCGAGCGCCGAACAGGAACGGCACCGCGACCGGCGCGGCTATCGCGAGCAGCACCAGCAGCGGAAAGACCACGATCGTGAGCATGCGAACCATCTGGCCGTAGAACTTCGACAGCTCGGAGGTGTCGCTCGTCCGCGAAAGCACCGGGAAGCCGACCTGGTTCACGAGCAGGCCGATCTTGCTCTGGTATTCCACGGCGACCGTATAAGCGCGGTAGTAGTAGCCGGTGCGCAGCGGACCGAGACGCGCGCCGATGATCGCGTAGTCGACGTTGCCGAACCCGACCCAGCTGACGCCGGCGAGCGACGCGGGCACGGCGTAGTCCAGGAGCTGGCGAGCGGCTTCGGGACGCCAGCGCGGCAACGGCGGCGGCGCACTCGCGAAGGCGGCGACGGCTGGAACGAGCGCCCCGGCGACCGCACCCAGCACCAACGCCTCCCCTTCCAGTCCGACCAGCGCCAGCGCGACGCAGACGGCCACGCGCACGACTGTGTTCAGAATTTCGAGCTCGCTCAGGCGCCTGAAGGCGAGTCGCCGTCGCAGCGTCGCGATGGGCACGGTGACGACCCCTTCCACGAGGCACAGAGGGGCCACAAACGCGACGAACAGGGCGGTGCGCGCGCCAAAGACGGGGACGACGAGCAGCTCGGCCACGGCCAGCGTGAGCAGCGTCAGCCCCAGGCCTCCCAGGAACCCGATCGCCATCCCGGCCTGTGCGTGGTCGCGGTCGATTGTCTTACGCTGAACGAGCGCGCTCACGAGTCCGGTCGGAAGCAGCACTTTCGCCAATTCGACGGCGATGCCGGCTATCGCGTAGCGCCCGAATTCGGCGGGCACGATCAGGCGTGCGAGGACAACGATCGAGCCGAACTGAAGGATCTCGATCAGCGGACGCGATATCGCCGACCAGCGAATCCCGTGAGCGGCCGCCGCGCGAAGCTCCTCCGCCGACCGCGACCCGTCCGCCGGCCCCGACCCATCCGCCGACTGCGGCTCGTCCGCCGTCCCCGACCCGTCCGCCGGCCCCGACCCATCCGCCGACCGCGGCTCGTCCGCCGTCCCCGACCCGTCCGCCGGCCCCGACCCCGACCCGTCCGCCGACCGCGGCTCGTCCGCCACGCCGCTCGCGTCAGGATCTCCCGGCGAGGGACGAGCGGATTTGGCGTTCATGGCGTCGATAGCAACGAGCGGTTAGCGGGTGTTCTTACGAGGCGGTCTGGCGCCACATGCGCCAGCCACGTAAGTTGGCCTGGGTATACACGTTGTTTTAGTGTGGCGTCTCCGGCAGTCGAACGTTCCACGCCGTCGGTCCCAGCGGACCAAGCGGACGCTCGTCCGCCCGCTGGCGCGACCCCGCGAATAACCACCCCACGAGGCGGCGGCCCGCGTGAGGCCGGCCCCCAGGACGCCGCCCGGCGAGACGCCGGCAGGCTGGTCGAGTTCGGCTGTCGCGCGCTGGACATAGTCGGCTCCACCGTGCTGCTCCTGGCCGCCGCCCCGCTGCTCGGCCTCATCGCCCTGGCGGTCCGACTCGACTCTCCGGGCCCCGCCATCTTTCGCCAGCAGCGCGTCGGACGTGGCCGCAAGCCGTTCACCGTCCACAAGTTCCGCTCGATGCAAGACGGCGCGGCACACGACCGGCACCGGGAGTTCGTGCTCGGGCTGATCGAGGGCCGCACTCCCGACCAAGACCCGCCCGAGGGCGAGGCCGCCGGCGGAGAAGAGTCCAACGGGCGTCCACGCCCTTACTACAAGATGATCGCCGACCCTCGCGTCACCCGCGTGGGACGTCTTCTGCGGCGCTCGAGCCTCGACGAGCTGCCCCAGCTCTGGAATGTGCTGCGTGGCGACATGTCCCTGGTCGGACCGCGGCCCGCGATTCCTTACGAGGTGGATCACTACCCGCCCGAGTGGCTCGACCGCTTCGCCGTCAAGCCCGGCATCACGGGCCTCTGGCAGGTGAGCGGCCGCTCGACGGTTACGTTCGAGGAGATGGTTCGCCTGGATGTCGAGTACGCGCACCGGCGGACGCTCTGGCTCAACCTGCGGATCCTGGCCCGTACGGTGCCCGCGGTCCTCGGCGCACGTGGCGCCTGGTGAGGCGTCGTCGTGTCGTGAGTCCTCACGACGCTAGTTGGCGCCCGCTTCGACGTCTTCGCGCTTGGCCTGTTCCTCGAGCTTCGCTTCCTTCGCCTTCTTCAGGCGTCTTCGATGTTCTTCCTCCAGCTGCTTGATCGCGCGAGCTTCTTCGCGGTCTGGACTCGCCTGATGGCGCTCTTTGGAATGGGACGTATTGGGCAAAGCGGTGGGAGCCGTGACGGCGGCGGGCCTGCTCGGTGTGCTTGGAGGCCTGCTCGACGTGCTCGGCTGGTTCCAGGACTGCATGGTCGTACCACAGCCGACCAGCAGTGCGGCCGCGGCCGTTCCCATCAAAAGTACTCGCGGTCGCATAGCTCGCTCCGGGGCGCGACAGCCGCACGCGCCTGTTAGGCGCGGCGAATGTTCACCACCCCGTCCCGGCCGCTTCCGCGGCAGCGGTCGCGTGTGGTCTGCGCGCGGCGAGCCGGCCCAGAAGCTCGCGGGAGGGCACCACATTGCCCTCTGGTCCGGCGGCCGCGATCGTCGTCATCACGGCCATCAGGAAGAACAGGTAGGGCACCTCCGTGAAGCCCATCACGTCGAACAGGGCCGAGACGACCAGGAATGCAAGACATCCGGCCGATGCGGCAAGCGTGAGCGACGCGACTGTCGGTCCGCGCTTGCGGATGGCCGATCGGGCGAGCGCCAGCGGCGCGAGGATCATCCAGCCGTATGCAAGGAGGCCGAGGATCCCGACCGCTCGCACTTCGTCGACGTACTCGTTGTCGTTGACGTGAAATTCGTTTGCCTGTTCCACGTTGACAGAGCCGTAGCCGCGGCCGAGCACCGGATGCTTGAGCAGGTCGGGCACGACGGCTTCGAAATCGCCCTCGCGGTGGATCGTCGAGCTGCTCTTCGTCGCGGCGCCGAGGTTCAGGACGGTCCCGAGGGTGCCCGGAGAGACGAAGTGAACCAGGCCCACGAGGACCACGAGACCGAGCGGCAGCAGGCGCAGCATCTGGCGCGGGCGGTAGCAGGCGAAGTAGATCACGACCACAACCGGGACGACGACCGCTGTCTTGCGCTCGGTCTCGACCGCGGCGAACAGCATCAGCGCGAGCGCCGCGGCGTTCAGGCACCACGACCTGCGCGAAGCGTTGTCGACCATGCGTACCAGCGCGAAGGGCATGACCATCATGAGCATGGCCGTCGCGGCCAGCGGATGGAGCGTCGGGCCCACGATGTTGATGCGCCCTTCGACGCCCGACCGGACAAGACTGGTGGGGGACGGCTCGACCGTGGCGATCGGCCGCAGGATGGCGCTGCTCCATTCGTAGAAGACGTTGTAGCCGGTACGCCGCTCGACGATCATCCCGATCGCGACCATCACCGCCAGCCCGATCAGGTAGCTGGCGAAGCCGCGCAGATCCTCGAACCGCAGCGCGGTCAGCGCGAACCATCCGACGACCACGAACGAGACCAGCAGCGCGAATTGCTTCTCGGCGAACTGGAACTCGCCCAGGTTGGCGACCTGTTCGACGTTGAGCAGCAGGCTCGTGATGGAAATCGCCAGATACGCGATGGCCGCCGTCACGAACAGCTTCGACCGGCGCGTGCGCAACAACGCCCGCTGATCGCCCCCGCACCAGAGCCAGGCCAGAACGAGCACGATCACGGCGAGGCGGTCTGGATGGGAGTCGACCCCGACGTTGACCTTCAGTACGGTCGCGTTGATCGGGACGAAGAACACCATCGCCGCGAAGCCGGCCAGGAACCACGGCAGCGGACGTTTGGTGCGAGGAAACGCGTCGCGCCGCTCGGCTTCCCGCCCCGGCGCGGACGCGCGCGAGACGGGCGAGCGAGTGCCGCCCATCTCTGTTACAGCGGCGGCTTCGCGCATGATCTAGAAGGCTGGCGGTAGGAAGCGGCGCATCACAACCGGGCGCTACGCGCGGCGGGAACCGGCGTAACGCGGTCATCGGCGCCCAGAGAGGGAGCGTACGTCGGAATGCCCTCGAGATCCTGGTGGTCGTGGGCCCCCAGAGGCGCCTGGTCGGGATCCTCGCGCGAGTCGGCGGCGGCGTCCTGGAGCGCGGCGCTCTCACGCCAGGCCTTGCGGAAGCGCGTCCCGTAGAGCATGAGGGCACACCACAGCAGAAGCACCACGACGAACACGATCACCGCCAGCGTCTTGCTGATGCTGGCGTCAACCACCCCGCCGGTGGCCGGCGCGAGCCGCCGGATCACGATCCTGGAGCCTTTCGGGACCCCACCTCCGGACTCCACATTGGCGACGTACGTCTGCAGAGCGGACGCGGCCCCGTTGGCGAGCGCGACCGCCTGGGTGGTGCTCGGCGCCTGAGAGTAGATCGTGATCGTCGGCAGGTTCCCCTGGGCTTCGTAGTTCAGCCGGTACGGCTTCGACTCTCCGGTGAGCTGCATATTGCGCTTGAGCGCCGTCGGCTCCTGTTCCACACGCGGCTCCGCCGCGTTGACCGGTCCAGCGGCGTAGATCTGGTCGCCGGACAGGCCGACCTGCCGACCGACGATTTCGAGGATCGCCGGGCTCGCCATGAAGTTCGCGTAGACCTGAGCGCGCGCGCTCAGCGCTTCGGTCGACTGCGCGACGTTGCCGAGAACCGAGGTGTTCGAGTCGACGAGAACCTGAGTGCTCGCCGCGGAGTACCGCAGCGATTTGCCCGCCTGCAAGCTGAATGCCGCGGCCGCGGCGGCGATCAAGACCCCCAGCGCCAGCAAAAGCTTGCGCTGCCAGAGTTCGCGGATGACGCGCGCAAGCTCCATTTAGTACTCGTCCTTTCTCATGCTGTCGATAAGAGGCCGAGGCTTGGCCAACCGCCTGCTTCCTTCTCGCAGCGTCCGTGCCGTCGCCTGACTCATACAGTGATCTTGGCCTAAGCAACGCCGCCAGGCGATCCATTTTTGCACGGCCCGGTCAATACTCGGCGTTGCGCCCGTCGCGCGCGGAATGCATCGGGAGATATGTCCGCGAGCGATGTCCGCGAGCGGGTCCACGCACGACGGAAGCTGAGCCTTTGCGGCATCGTTGTCAGGGACGTGGGGGCCAGGACCCGGCCACGCCGATGCGATGCCCAGTTATACGACACTGTCGCCCGATAACCAGAGCTGGCGGGCCTTCGCGGCCGAGCACGCGACATCGCCGCTCCAGCGCCCGGGCTGGCTCGACGTCCTGACGGGCGCCTACGGCCTGCGGGCCCGGATCGCCGCGCTCACCGACACGGAGGGCTCGCTCCTGGCGATCCTGCCGATGATTCGGCGTAAGCTGCCGTGGCGAGCCAGCTGGACCTCTCTGCCCTTCACGGACACGTTCGAGCCGGTGGCGGTAGACAGCGGTCGGCGCGAGGAGCTGCTGGTCGAGATGGCCCGGCACGCCGGCGCAGAGCCGGTACTGGTCCACACCCAGATAGATCTGCCGGGGTGGTCCTCGCGCCCGGTCGGGACCATGCAGGTCATCGACGTCTCGGGGGGAGCGGCGGGCGTGCTGGCGCAAGCCGAGTCCCACCATCGGCGCTCGGTCGAGCGCTCGCGTCGTGCCGAGGCGGGACTGAGCGCAAGACCGATCGTCAGTCGTGATGAGTTCCTGGGCGCCAACCTCGCGCTCACGGCCTCCTCGCGCCGCAGGCTGGGCGTCCCGACCCAGCCGTCGCGCTACTGGTCGCGCGTTTGGGAGCTGCACGAACGAGACGAAGCGATGACGATCGGGGTCTACCTGGGCGACGCGCTGGTCGCGAACGGCGTGTTCGTGATCGCCGGCACGCACGCCGTCTACAAGTACGGCGCCTCTGAGGAGGCCAACCGCCACCTGCGCACCAACTTCCTGATGTTCGCGACCGCCTTCGACCTGCTGGCGGCGCGCGGCGTCCGGTCGCTGGACTTCGGGCTCAGCGCCCTCGAGAACACAGGGCTGCGCAAGTTCAAGTCGCGGTGGGGCGGAGAGGAGCTGACGGTGTGCTTCTCGGCGACCGACCCCCGTATGCTTCCCGACAAGCTCGAGCCGGGACCCTTGTTGACCAAGACGATCCAGCGCACGCCGGTCTGCGTCGGACGGACGGTGGGATCGGTCGCGTACCCGTTCGTGGCATGACCGCCATGCTCGACATCGAGTCCAGCCACGACGCCCTGGCGCAAACGATCGGCCCGCTCGCCGACCACCCGGCCGCCGGAGCGCTGCAGGACGCCGATCGCGTGCTGATCGAAGGCTGGCGCGATCGGCGCTGGGCGGCCTTGGAAGAGCGCGCCGGCGCGCTTGCGCCCCGCGATCCGGCCGCGTGGTACGAGCTCCTCGTCACCGAGAGTTGGCGAGCCGGAACCGACAACGGCCAGTTGCCATCACACGCCTTGGCCCTCTTCTACAAGGCCAAGCCGCTGATCCCGCGCTCGGTCCAGCTGGCGATGCGCCGGCGCCTGATCAAGCGCCAGGGCGAACCCGATTTTCCGAGATGGCCCTTCGAGAGCGCCGGCAGCGACCTCCTGCGCATCGCGATCGCCGACGAGCTGCTGGCGCGCGGGACCGATGCCGTGCGTTTCCGTTGGTTCTGGCCTGAAGGAGCGGCGGCGGCGGTGACGCTCACCCATGACGTCGAGTCGGCGGCGGGGCTCGCACGAGCGCCCGAGGTGGCGAGCTGGGAGGAGCGGCGGGGTTTGCGATCGTCCTTCAACGTCGTCAGCGAGTGGTATCCGGTCGACATGCGGACAGTGGCCGAGCTTGCCGAGCGGGGACACGAGATCGGGTCCCACGCGCTGTACCACGACCGCTCTCTGTTCGCGTCCCGTGAGTCGTTCGAGCAACAGCTGCCGCTGCTGCGCCAGGCCGCCGAACGACTCGGCGCCGTCGGCTTTCGCTCTCCGGCGACGCACCGTGTGATCGAGTGGCTAAAAGAGCTGCCGTTCTCCTACGACTGCACGATGTCGCACTCCGACCCGTTCGAGCCGATCCCGGGAGGGACCGCGACGGTGTGGCCGTTCTTCTTCGGGGATGTGCTGGAGCTGCCATATACCGCCCCGCAGGACCACACCCTCTTCAACCTGCTCGGACAGAGAGACAGCGCGATCTGGCGAGGCCAGCTCGAACGGATCGTGGAATGCAACGGCATGTTCCAGGCGATCACGCATCCCGACGACGAATACCTCGGCAGCTCACGGATAGCGACCGCTTACGGCGAGCTGCTGGACGCGATCGCCGTGCGCGAGGACGTCTGGGTCGCGCTGCCGCGAGAGATCGACGAGTGGTGGCGTCGCCGGGTCACCGACCCGGCGCCGCCGGACGACGGGGCGGCGAGATGGACCGGGTCTGAGATCGAGCTGGTCCCGGAGGGAGCGCACGATGCGCGCTGATGGCCCCGCGGCCAGGCGCCCGGCCTCCCACGAGGTCGTCATGGTGCTCGAGAACAGCACCTACCCGTTGGACGCTCGCGTCCGCCTGGAGGCGGAGAGCCTGGTCGGAGCCGGCCTTTCGGTTGAGGTCCTGGCTCCCCGTGAGCCGGGCCGCCCGAAGCGCGAGGTCATTCGTGGCGTTCGCGTGACGCGCTTTCGGCTGATCGACGGCCAGGGCACGCTCTTGGGCACGGCGATCGAGTATCTGATGGCATGCTTCGTAGTCACGGCGGCGGTGCTGCCACGACTGGCGCGGAGAGCGCGGGGAACCCTGCATGTTCACAACCCGCCCGACCTGTTCTTCCCCCTGCTCTGGCTCGCCCGGCTGCGCGGCTGGTCGACCGTCTTCGACCATCACGACGACGCGGCCGGGATGCTGCGCGCCAAGCTCGGGCGCGCCAGCGCCGGCGAGTCGCTGCTGGCGTGGATGCGACGGCGGTCGGCCAGGACCGCCGACCTGACGATCGCCACCAACGACACTCAGCGCGAACTGGTCGAAGCCGACGGCGCTCGCCGTACGATCGTCGTGCGCAACTACCCGCCCGGATGGTTCGCCGAGCACCGTTGCTCGCCGCCAGCCGGCCGCGCGCGGCTCGTGTTCCTCGGCGAGCTCGGAGAGCAGGATCGGCCCGAGCGGACCGCCGAGATCCTCGCCGGGCTGACGCTGGATCGTGGGGTCGACGCGGAGCTGCTGATCGTCGGCGACGGGCCGAGGCGCCGCGCGGTGGAAGAGCGCGCCGCGGAGCTCGGCGTCTCAGACCGCGTCCAGATCACGGGATGGGTTCCCTTCGAGCAGGTCCCGGCGCTGCTTGCCTCCGCGCACGTCGGCCTCGACACCGCACCCCCGACCGACGTCAACGACGGCTCCACGATGGTCAAGATCTGCGAGTACCTGGTCGTCGGGCTGCCGGTCGTGGCCACCGCCCTGAAAGAGACGAAGATCACGGGCGCCGACGCGGTGGTGACGGTCGAGGAGGACTCCCCCGATGCGTTCGTCGCGCGCCTGCTCGAACTGCTGGGATCGCCCGAGGCGTGGCGTGCCCGGGCCGACAGAGCCAGAGCACGCGGAGCGGAGCTGCTCTGGCCCGGCCAGGCGGCGATCCTCACGGCAGCCTACGAGCAGCTCCCCGAGAGACGATGAGCGAGCCGAACGACCCCGCCCCTACGGCAGAGCGCGCCCTGCCGTCCGTCAGCGTGATCGTGCCGTGTTACAACTACGGCCACTTCGTGGAGGGCTGCGTCGACAGCGTGCTCGCGCAGCGAGGCGTCGAGACCAGGGTGCTCGTGATCGACGACCGCTCGACCGACGACAGCGCCGAGGTCTGCCGGCGCGTCGCGGACCGGTCCGATCGCGTGGAGGCGCGCCTGCACGGCGCCAACCAGGGCTTCGTGGCCACCGCCAACGAGGGCCTGGAGTGGGCCGACGGCGACCTGGTCCTGATCCTTTCCTCCGACGATCTGCTCACGCCCGGCGCCCTGCGGCGAGCCGCGACCGTGATGGCCGAGAACCCGAACGTCGGGATGGTCTACGGCCGACCCGTGTACGCCCACGAAGGGCAGCCGCCGCCACGACCGTCCGCCAGATGGCGTGGCACGGCGGTGTGGCCGGGGGCCCAGTGGATTCGTAAGCGGTGTCGCTCGGGTTACAACTGCGTGTCCGCTCCGACCGCCGTCGTCAGGAACACGGTCCAGCGGGCGGTCGGCGGCTACGACCACGCCTGTCGCCACGCCCACGACCTGAACATGTGGCTGCGGATCGCCGCCGTGTCGGACGTCGCCCACATACGCGCACACCAGGCGATCTACCGGGTCCACGCGGCCAGCATGTCGCACAGCCAGGAAGGATCGCTCGAGCAGCTGCGCGAACGGCGCGTCGGATTCGACCGGTTCTTCGGCGAGGCCGCCGCCACCGGCGTCGACCCGGGCGAGGAGCTGCACACGATGGTCGCGCGCACGTTCGCGCGTCAGGCGCTGTGGCGGGCCAGCCGAGCCGTCGACCGGGGCGAGGACGATCGACTCGTCGAGTCGCTGGTCGACTTCGCCCTCGACACCTACCCAAGCAGCCGCGGCCTGCGCGAGTGGCGCGGCCTTCGGCTGCGTCGTCGCATCGGCTCCGGCCGGTCGCTCGTCTTCCCGCCGTTCCTGCTCACCGGGGCCGCGCACCGCGTACGCGCGCGGGTCAGCTGGAAGCTGTTGGGCCTGCGCGGGCTGTAGAGGCAGTGATAGAGCCGAGTCAGTAGCCGAGCGAGCCGGCCGTTCGCCCTCCCGTGACGTCACGCTGTGAGGGAAACCTCAGGGGAGATCTGGTAGCCACTACACGGTGCAGTCGATCGGGCGTCAGATTCATCCCACGGCCATTCAGGAGATTCCGCCCAGGGTAGACGATCACCGCCGATCAGACTACTCCACTCCTACAACCCGACTGACCGTCCCCCCGCCCTTCACCGCCAGCACAAGCCTAGCCGCCATCGGGTGACGCTGAGCGCGAGCGAGCCACCTGCGACCTGCGGGTGTCAGTCGCAAGAGAATAGACCCGCTCTGACCATCTGCGAGCGAGAACGAGCCTGTGGCGAAGACGATGGTCTTCCTGCGAACCGCTGTCTTCCTCATGGCCGTCTTCCCCGTCATCGTTCTGCCATCGCGACCGTGCGCCACGACCTGCGCAACAAGTTCGATCGACCCCTGACAGGCCGCCCGACTGCACGTGAGGCGCACTTGGGCAGAGCCTTTGGACGCCACGAGCTTTGAGGTCGCGAGCGTCACAAAGGGAGCCGCCTCGATGAGCGGCGTCGCGGGCGCACGATTGGTCGACAGTCTCGTTTCGGCGAGCGACGGAGGCTTGACCGTTTCTTCCCCGACCGCGCGCAACGCGGCGTCTACACCGGTGATCGTGACGCCGGGCGTCGCCGGCAACGGCGTGGCTTCGGCGCGCGATGACACGCCGTCATAGTACTGGCGCACGAAGCCGGCGCCGAATTCGTCGTAGAATTCAACCACGTCCTGTCCCGCGTTCAACCGCGACAGCGTGTATTCTCCCCTGGCGTTTGTTTGGACGCAATCTTCGGGCGTCTCATTCCCGATCGATAGCGCGGCAAGCGAGAACCCACAGACGCTGGCGTTCATTAGTGGACTCCCAGTCGCGGCAACCGTCACCTGACCCGTGATGTTCCCGCCCGGCTGCATCGCGACATCTATCCCCGTCGTGGTTTCGCCCGCAGTAACTGCGACCTCGTTCGCCTGTTCGAACGACGCTTGGTCGTCGTAGTACAGCGGCGCGTAATCGAGCGGGCCGTTGGACGGAGCCCTGAACACGACCATGTATTCACCACCGACCAGCGGCTCGATCGTGTATTCACCGTCGGAGTTGGTCACATCGCAGCGCGATGCTTCCCGTGGCCTGAACGCGCAGGCTTCGACGCCGGCGATCGGGTCGTGCGTCACAGTGTCAGTCACGACACCCGTGATCTTCCCACCGGGCTGCATCGCCGCGTCGATCCCGCGTGCGGCTTCCCCGGCCATGACCGTCACTTCTTCGGCTTCCGTCTGGCTGACCTTGTCGTCGTAATACTGTGATGCGTAGTCGAGATAGCTCTGGAAAGGCACGACGAACTGGACGACGTACGAGCCCGTGGGAACTTCCGTGATCGTGTATTCTCCATTCCGATCCGTGTTCGCGCAGTGACCACCAAACCCTTCCGATCGCAGCCGAGCACACACCTCCACACCTTCTATCCCGGCATGCGTTGTGGCATCCGTGACCCTGCCCGCGATGTGGCTTTCTTCAGCTGCCGAGGCGTTGGACGCAAAGCCGAGCAGAATCACCACAAAGCTCACAAACACAGCGAGCACATATGGTCGACAAGTGAGTCTTCTAGTGGCGCCAGGCATCTGAGCTTCGATCGGATTTGGCTGCGAGAAACATCGCCGGTAGCACTTCATTCGCGCATCTCCATTTCAATCGTTTATCGCCCAGATGGTTTCCTGGCTAGTCGTCGATATCAAGCAGGTATCGGCGAGCCGTGTTGAGCGCTAGACGAGAGCACATCAACGGATCGCCTGCCGTGCTCTGAGGCCCCATCAACGAACCGAGACGAACCTCAAGATCCTCTCGTCCCCGGATACGCCCTAAGGCTGCGTGGCGATTCTCTTGTTGAGAATTATTAGTTTGCTTCAACGGACGGCCGAACCGTCCGGCGCGCGCGCTTACCTCCAAATTCTTCAATTCAGGTCTACGTTCTACAAGAGTGCGCCACTGCGCGGCAGGGGACACAGCGGCAAAGTCATCGAGTATCTTTAGGCGCGTCCTCTCAGCTTTGCTCAGTTGCACGACCGGCATTTTTCTGATCGCAGCTTCGAGCAAGCGATGCGTGAGATTCGTCAAGCTCGACTCCATATGCTCGCCGTTCTGCCGCGCTCCGAGCCCAGCCTTACGTAGCGCCTGCTCGTCACCGTTCGCAAGGTCAATCAGCTCCGACACAGCTCGTTCGTCTTCACGGCGATCATCGGCCAGTACGCGCGCATAGTTCAGTATCTCGCTCGACAACGGGTCAAGCGCAACCAATGCGGGATTGGGATCATCCAAGTCTTGCCGCTTGTCGTGATCCCGCATAGCCCTGCCAAGCCGGACGAGGCTCGGCAGTCGCCACGGCCACGGAGCGATCCGAATCGGCCTATCCACTTGAAAACGACCTGAACGCTTCATTATTCACAGGCGACTCTATCACATCATCTACCGTCAACAACAATCCTGAGCTGTCCGTGATCAAGCCTGCCTATATACCTTCCCCATAATACTTCCCCGGACAATTAAGACCTCTCTTTTGATAGCCGTGAGGCCCGTTGTAAGCCTTTTTGAAAAAATAGCAAGCATCGATGCCGATCGAAATCGGTATAAAGGTGTCAACTGTACCGAAAGGTGTCCAGACCCCGAGAGTATGCACAGTGATCCGACAGCGATTCAGACTGTTACCTTTGAGAATCTCGCCACAGACCCGCAATTGTTTCCCAAAACTTTCTAGAGCGCCACCGGCAAGGATAGTTTCGGCAATCTTACCTCCAAAGCCACCAAAAATTTCTTCTAGCGCATCGCCAGCATCACCGACGACTGCGCAGTCGCAAAGCACTTCTCCGTATTCGATCGCTGCAAGAGGGCTTACCAAAAATTCATGGGTTGGATCAACATAAACTTCCGCTCCGCACCCTCCCTCAGCCTGGCACTGTTCAAGTTGTTTCTTTTCTTCTTCTTCCTTCGCTTTCTGCCGTTCCGTTTCGGCTTTCTGCCAGAACTGCGCGCCGATTTCCTGAGCGCCCGCGATCGCGGCGGCGGTCACTATCGCGGCGGTGAACTGGGTGCCGGGCGAGCCGTTGGGGAAGGCGCCTGGCGGTATGACGGGCTCTGTCTGTAGTGCGCGTGCTACCTGTGGTACGTAGGACTCGCCGCCCTGTGTGGCTACACCCGATCCAAACGAAATTTCCGTTGACACTCCCGCGGCGCCGAGCCAAGCGTACTTGGGCGGTGCTTTGCCTTCGCTGGGCACACCGAATTCGAGGCTGTTATACGTGGACGCGAGTTTTGTGATGGTTTGTTTGTCCGCGACTGTACCCACGATGTTGCCCTCTAGGTCGTGCAGCTGTAGGACCGGCACTTTCCCGTCTTCTTCGATCGCGTCGAGAGCGCCGTCTATGCCCGGGATATTACGCGTCCATTTCCCTGTGCCTTCCGAGCATTCTTTTTTGCCTTCCACGCCTTCTTCTTCGCAGGTCCAGGTGAGCGCATTGCCCGAACCCGCGTAGTGTGTGATCAACGCCGCTTTCTTTGTGCCCTTTTCGCTGAATGTTTCAAGTGTGCGGCCTGCCGGGTCGTACGTATACTTGTCGAGCTGTTTGTTCTGTTCCTCGGTGGCGACCTGATTGTCCACGTAATAGGTGCTCACGAGTTCGTGCCCGCCTGCGTCGCCCGCAGGCATCTTGGTGGTGTTGCCGAACGGTTCGTATTCGACGCCTTCGTCGGTTAGGCGGTTTGCTTCGTCGTAGGTGTGGCGTTCGACCGTGCCTCCTTCGGTGGCGCATTTCCCTTCTGTGCCCGGTTCGCGTGTGGTCTCGCTTGTGCGGTTCGATTCTTCTTCATAGGCATACAGGCGCTCCGCGCAGCCTTTACCGGCCGGCGTTTCCTGTGTTTCGCTCAGACGCCCGTCGCTGTCGTAAGCATAGTTCTCTTTCGAGAGAGAACTCGTCTGCTGCAACGTTTCGCCATGGATCGACGGAACGACACTGTCGCTGAACCATACTTCGGGACATTTCGTGGCACAGTACGCGAGCCACTTTTCATACACGAGGCTCGTCGTCTCGCCAACCGAGTTGATGGTGTAGTCGGCCCTCATGTAGTTGGGGTAGTTCTCGCCGGTCATTCTGCCCTCGACATCATAGCTCGCCGTAAATGTGCCCGCGGTAGAGTCGACGAGCTCGTCCATGAGGCCTGTATGACTGTCGTAGGAGTACGTCTGGCTACTCTCGGCTTCTTCGCCCTTGCCCTCGCTGACTTCCTCCAGCCGCCCGTCGCCGCCTTCTTCGTAACCGTACTTGGCGACATTCCCCGAGGCGTCCCTATATTCGACTAGTTGGCCAAGCGTGCTGTACCTGCTCGAGATCGATCTTTCCCCGGTGCTCTGCTTTTCAACAGCACCGGTTTCCGCGTTGTATTCGTCCGTTACCTTCGGCAAGGGTTTGTCTGATTTTTCGGTTTCCGGCGACAATGTCTCTTCGCTGGTCAATGCGCGACCTGCCGAGTCATAGGTCTCTGTCTTTGTCCGGGTGACCGCTTTGGATCCGTTCCCGAACTTTTCTTCGGTCTTTTCCACCTCGTCCCAGATGTTGTAGGACGCCACTGTGATGACCGGCAGTTCCGGCAGGCCGTGGTCAGGCTGCGCAGCTGGTTCGGTCTGGCACGGCAAGTTGGCCCATTCCGGGCGGTTCCGGCAGGCCGCGACAGTCGATTCTTCTTTAGCGCTGTAGTACGCAGTCTTGACATCGTGAGCCGCCTGCGCGTTGTTGTCCCACCTCTCGACCCGATTGTCGCCCTGGTCGACCACGTACAGGTCGCCGGCAGCATCCATGGCGACTCCTTCGGGATGGCTGAACTGACCTTCGCCATTGCCTGGACCACCGAACGTGGCTCTATAGGCGCCGCTTGGTGAGAACTCCTGGATCTGATCGGCGGCGTAGTCAGAGATATAGAGATTGCCCGCTGCGTCGACTGCAATGCCTTCAGGGGCATAGAATTCGCCGCTGCCTTCGCCGTCGACTCCCCACGCACGAACGTAGGCGCCTTTGCTCGTCAACTCCTCGATACGGTGGTTTGCACTATCGGCAACATAGATGTTTTCCCCAGAGAATCCGACGGCCGCCGGCTTGTTGAACTGGACTTCGCCCGAGCCTTCTTGGCCGTAGGCCGCTATGTAGGTGCCCGTAGAGGAGAACTCGACGAGGCGGTCGTTGCCCTCGTCGGCGATCCAAACATTCCCGGCTGAATCGACCCCTATGCCCGCCGGCTGTTTGAGCGTGCCCAGACCCGAGGTGCCAAAGGCGGTCACGTATTTTCCTTTCGACGATAGCTCCTCGACGCGGTTGTTCCATGTGTCGGCAATATAGACATCGCCAGTGCTCTTGTTGATCGCGATTCCGGTGGGTCCGTGGAACTGGACTTTGCCCGAGCCTTCTTTGCCATAGGCCGCGCTGACGCTTCCGTCAGGGCCGAACTTCTCTACACGGTCGTTGCCGTAATCGGTAACCCAAACGTCTCCTTCGCCGTCGATAGCCGTACCTACGGGCTCTTTGAACTGGCCTTTGCTGGTACCTTCGCTACCGAACTGCGTGCTGAAGCTCAGGTGCGCACCGCCGGATTCCGGCGGAATCCACGCCCCGACATCGTTGGCCCACGGGTCGACGATATAGAGCTTGCCGGTCGCCCCCACCGCCACGCCGGCCGGGAATGACTGTTCGTGCGTCGAGCCCCAGGTCTCCCATTCGGTGAGGAACTTCCCGGCAGGACTGAACTCCTCCATGCGCTCGTTTTCGTAATCACAAACGTACAACGCGCCGGTGCTTGGGTTTGCGGCGATGCCGACCGGCTTTTCCAGCTGTCCGCCGTTTTTGCCTTTACTGGCGAACTGGCTCATGTATGAGCCGTACACAGAAAACTGCTCAACGCGGCCATTGCCACGATCAACGACGTACACGCTGCCTTCAGACATCGTCAGCGCCGCGGGCCCGTTGAACTGCCCATTACCCGACCCGGGGCTACCGAACTGCGATAGATAGGCGCCGGCTTCCGAGAACTCCTGGACACGATTGTTACCTTTATCGGCAACCCAGATATTCCCATGGGAATCGATCATCAATCCCGCAGGACCGGCGAGCTGCCCATTTCCGGTACCGCTGTTACCAGCTTTACAGCCGGATTTACACACCTCTAGTCCGGATTTGCCGTCGCTCACACCCCACCCAATAGCCTCCACAAAACCACCAGACGACGTGAGCTCCTCGATACGATTGTTCTGACTGTCCGCGACGTAGACATTGCCTGTCGTCTGATTGACGGCGATACCCAAGGGTTCCCTGAATTCTGTATCTCCCGTGCCTTCTTTACCGTATTCGGCAGTAAAGCCCCCCGACGCAGTGAACTTCTCGACCCGGTCATTGCCATAATCCGCCACCCACACATCTTCGCCTGAGTCTAGCGCGATGGCCCAGGGCTCTTTGAACTGGCCATTACCGGAACCGCTACCACCAAAGCGGGACGAGAACGACGGAGGCGAGACCTGTTCGGAGTTGCCCGCCGGCGCCCTCGTTTCGACCACGTCCCCCGTGCTTTCCATTTCTTTTTTGGAGTTTTCGTGCTCTTCGTATATCGTCTTGTGCACCAAATCCAGGCCTGCAGGTTCAAGCGTAGTGGATGTCGGTTTGCGTAGCTTCCAGCCAAGATCGTTCTGCCCGCTGTACGACGTGAGCTCCGTCCGGACATCCTTTTCTTCGCCGTTGGACAGCAGCGCGCCACTGGTGGTCTTCGTCACCAAATTATAGGTTTCTTTGTTCTTTTCCTCCGCTTCCTGGGCTCCTTCATCGTAATAGTTATGAGTTACCGCCCGAGCCTCCACCTCTTCGCCAGTCGATAGTTTGACCTCGTGTTCGGGACCCACCACTTTCAAGATGTCGCTGCCGAAAACGCCATATTCTGTTTTTGTGTCGAGTTTTTCCGAAACTTCGGTCGACTTGCATTCTTTTTTGGAAACCGATTTGCATCCTTCTTTCATCGCCGCTGCACGATTATCAGCACTCAGCGTACGCACTATCTCGTTGAGTTCATTGTATTCTGTGGTTGTTATACCGCCAGTCGGGGAGGCGGTGTTTACGGTGAGCCCCTTTTCGTTCAGGTAGTCGATCGTTGCCCGCTCATAATTCGACGCCGGCCATCCTTGCGGTTCATCCGGGGGAATGACTGCCATCCCTTCTACGGGATCGTTGTCTTCGTATTCGCCTTCGTCTTTTTGGCCCCACTTTTCGACTTCTTCCTTCGTCATGTTCGGCAGGCCGGAGTATTCGGGTGGCGACAGCGGAACGCGGTACTCAATCGTCGAGCCTGGCTCGGGCGCATAGGACGTGCCTTCCGTGTGCGTGCCAGAGCTCGAGACCACCGCGCTCGCGGCGCTCACCACCATCACTGCTCCCCAGCCGTTCATCGCTGTTACCCTCGCAACCAGCGTGTACCCCACATCGCTGGAGGCCACCTTGTAATTGGCGTTGGTCGCGCCGAGGATCGGCACGCACGCTTTACCTTCAGAGTTGCAATCCTCCCATTGATACCCATACGCGATGGGGCTCTTGCTCCATGACCCATGTGACACGCCCATCTTGACCCCAACAACAGACGTACCGGATAGCATGGGCGGCGCTCCCGTATTTTCCGGCGCTTCCTTCTGTTCGGCCAGCCTGGTCTTGATTCCCGCTTCCGATTCCCCCGCCTTTGGATAAGCCCGCGTGACCTTCAGCAGGCGTCCCGCGTTGTCGTCACCAGCTATCGGCCCGTATGTAAACGTCCAGGGCTGCTCAGCGGGCGGCGTCAATGCCGTCACGTGCCCTTCAGCGTCGTACCCGTACGTCGTCGTCAACGCGGAACAGCCGGACCCGCACCCGGTGCTTTTTTCGATCCGCGGATCCCACTCGGCCCGTAGACGGCCCTGTTTGTCATAGGAGTATTCGGCTACAGGCTTTTCTTCCATCGCTTTGGTCGAAGGATTCCAGGTGTGGAACATGACCTGGCTGAGATGCCCCTTATATCCACCCCATTTTTCGCCTTCGGCCGTCGTTTCGGTCGCATATCTGAACGTCAGCGCCCGACAGCCCTTGTCTTTTTCTTCTTTCAATTCCTCCGGTTTGGTGCCACACGATATGCCCGTTGGGGTAGGAGAAAGCACCTCGTATGGCTGCATCGCGGCAGCGCCTTCGCTGTTTTCGACCGGCGTGTAGACATAGGTGCTCTGGGAGGGAAGCGACCCTTTGGCGCTTGTTGGCAACCATGCCGAACGCGACCACTCCTGCACACGCGAGTTGTTGAAGTCGGTGAGGTAGATGGCCCCTGCCGAGGAAACCGCAACGCCCATCGGGCCGTTGAACTGGCCAGGACCGGAACCGTCCGAGCAGACCTTCACCACGAAAGCCCCCGCAGTAGTGTCCTCCTGCAGGCAGTCGCTGTCCGTGTTGATCACGTACAGATTGCCGCTCATGGGATCGACGGTCAGCCCGCGGGGAGCGTCGAATTGACCGCTGCCATTGCCGGCGATGCCGGCCTGACAGCTCGAAGTGCATGTCTCGATCTTCCCTTCACCATTCGAGACTCCCCAACCCATCGCCTTGATGAACGCACCAGCGGTCGAGAACTCATCGACACGGTTGTTGTTCTGATCGGTGACGTAGAGATCGCTCCCCGCGAAGGCGATGTCCATCGGCGTCTCGAACTGGCCCGCACCCGAACCGGCGGAACCAAACGCTGTGATGTAGCCGCCGGTTTCGTTGAACTCTTGGACACGGTCGTTGCCTTCTTCGGTAACCCAGACATTCCCGCTCGGGTCGATCGTTATCCCGTCCGGTCCTGAGATCTGGCCGGCGCCGCCGCCCCCGAGACCGGCCCTGCAGCTCGACGTGCACGCTTGCAGAGCGGCTTCGCCGTTGGCCACCCCCCAGCCGAACGCTCGGATGAAGGTCCCTGACGGGGAGAACTCGTCGATGCGGCTGTTGCCGTAGTCGCTCACATAGATGTCGCCCGTGCGCTGGTTGATCGCGATCCCAAACGGCTCGCGCAACTCAGCGCTTTCCGATCCTTCGAAACCGTGGGTCCCGATCAGCGTCCCCCTGCTCGTGAACTCGGCGATCCGGCCATCGGTCCAATCGGTCACCCAGACATCGCCGCTACCGTCAACCGCGTCACTGACGGGACGGTTGAGCACACCCGTTTCGGCACCGAAGGCACCACCAAAGGTGGGCGGCGTGCTCTGCGTCCCCGACGGCTGTTCAAAGACCGTTTCGCTACCCGCATTGGCGTCCGTCAGCACATACTTGCGTTCCGCCGCCTTATATTCGATCTTGAGGTTTTCATCGCCCTTCGGCGCTTCGAACTCCCCTTTTGAGTTCAGCGTGAATGTCGTTGTCCCACCACTGCCCGAGGCAAGCACGACGCTACCGCTTGGCAGCACCGTCAGACCCTCGCCCCCGCCGACGCTCATCGTCCACTGAGGCCCGAGCGGTCCGCTCGCCCCAGCGGTGAGGTTGCGCGACTGGTAGGAACGTGAGACACCGCTCGCGCCACCGAGCGATACATCGCTCGCCATGAGCCTAAACTCTCCCGTGGTCGGGTCCACCGAGCCCGGACCGACCGACACAGGGCTCGCGTGACGCACATCGAACAGGAATTCGTCGGCTTCAGGCTCGCTCGAATTGCTGACGGCGGACACAACGAGCCTGTGCACCCCTTCAGAGAGATTTTCGGCGTCAAACGTATACGTGCCACTGGCAGTGCATTCCCCCCTCGGACAGCTCGCGCCCGCCAATTCGGTGGGCGTACCACCGTCTATCGACACAGAGATCGATCGAATCCCCGAGCTCGGCGTCGGTTTTTTCCCATCGGTCGCATGCACTGTGAGCGTATGCGGCACGGCGTTGATTTCGGCACCCACTTCTGGCATACCCGTGAAGCCCAGATTGTACGGCTTCGACGCGTCGACTTTTAGTTCCGAATATGAATACGCATAGTTAGTGAGTCCCACCGAGTCTTCCGCAAAGAACTCGGCGCCGTATTCCCCATTGGGCATACTTTCGTTATACGTCATCGAGTCGCTGTCGATCTCCGGACACTGAATGCCGAGGCACAGGGGTTCATGTTTGAGATTTTCTTCGTCGCGGAGCCGCTGCGCGTGATACCCGAGCTCGCCCGTAAACGCCGCCAAGCTGATTCCAACGCCAGGATCGCGGACGGTGGCTTCGAACGCACCCTGATAGGGACTCAACCAACTGCCAGAACCATACAGAACATTGGTCCGATCGCCAGCCTTTTCGATCGTCGAACTCGACGTATTAAACCCGCACTGTTTACAGGCCGAGGTCGATTCGACTTCGGGATACTTCGGATCTTCCTGAGCCACATAGACATGAGCGTCGTAGATCGACGTCCAGAATCCATAGGCGTACCCCTGCTGAGTCGTATAGTCCATCAATCTAACATCGTTTTCGCGAGGGGTTTCCAACGGATTATTGGAATACCCCGAGGTCATCGACAAAGGCTTGTATTCGTAGCGCGTCTGATGTATGCCTTCAGACAAGGTTTTGTGGTTGTCCTGTCCTTCTTCTTCGCCTTTCCCTTCGTGTTTGTTGTAGCGATATTCAACGACCGTCGCAGTCTGACTCAGTTGATTTTCGCCCTCGACCGACATTTCCAGGTTGTAGATCGTCGATTCGCCCTGCGTCCGATACCGCAGACCGGCGACTTCATTCGCGTTAAAATTATCCAATGGGTCGATATACCATGACTGATCGGATTCGTCCTCAAGCCCAAAGTGTTTTTCGTACGTGCGTTTTTCGCTGAAGGCCGACGAAAATATGGGCACCCAGTTCGTTTCGCCTTCTTTGGGATGTTCGACTGGCCACACCCCGCCCGTGAGACTGCGATCTTCGCCCGTGACGTATTCAGGATCTACCTGAACCGGATACCGGTATTCGCCTGCGCCGGGCTGCGCGTCCATAGCCAAGAGATCGCCATTGACCGTCATGGTGACAGACACCCCCGTGCCAGCCGCATCGACCGCGGTCGGGGGCGGGATCATCCCGACCATCTCGCCGTCTTTGACGACCTGCACCGGCCCGCCCCGCTGATGCTGAACCAGGCTCGCACCACCGGGCAACCCGACACGATAGTAAAGGTCGTGCGGGCTCGCTTCCGAACGCAAGATCGCGCTCAACTCAAAACCACGGCTCGTCGGCTTCGCGAGCGTGTCCGTATCGCTCTGCGTGTTCGCATACATCACGCTCGCGCCATCCACAGAGCCCTCAGACCCCCCGAGCGCTTCGCCCCTGGCCCCGATCGGGGTCAGCGACACACCGCTCCGGGGAGCACGGACTCCGCCCCGCAAGCGCTTGGAGATCCGCACAGTCACCGGCGAAGCGCTCGGCACAAAAGAGGACCCTTCGTCCTTGAGCGCGAGATCGACCGGCTCGAACCGCCCGGAGGCCGTCCGGATCGCCAACGGCTCGATCGATTCCACCACCCCACGGGCGTGACCGGGCAAATAGATCTGCGCGACGTTCCGCGCGCTGAACCGCCGCAGCTTCTCACCCACCGGCAACGCCGGCATCCCACCCTCGCGCTTCTCGACCAACGCCGGAAACACTTCACGAGCCACACGCGCCGCCTGCACCGCCCCCAGACGCGCGAACTCCATACGCGAACGCTCCCGAGCAACAAACGCCGCCGGACTGGCATGCCGGACCCATTCAGCGTCGGACGCCTGCTGATTTCCGTCGATCTCCTGCACACCCGGCACTGCAAAGGAGCCCAAAACCCACGAATCCCTCGACCGTGGCCCACTCAAGACGCTCGCCGACTTCGCGCCCGTGGCCGGAGCGCCACCCGACGGCCAAGCCAGCCAGACCGATATCCCGGCCACGCCGCAGAGCATCAAGACGGACATCAGACGCCGGTAGCCAGCCGCCATAAACCCCTGCCTCCTTCTCCGATGACAAAGACGTAGCCCCGCTGACGCGCAGACAAAGCGATCCTATGCGCGCGAAGACACCAAAGTCAATAGGCAGGATTTCTGTGCTAATCGAATCTCCGTAAATTGCGGATACTTTCGATCATCCAAAACGAAGCCGGTCTAACCGACCCGGAAGTCGGCATACGAGCGGTCCCGCTCGGAGATGACGCGCTCGCCGGCGACCTCGGGCCAGCTGATGCCGAAGGCGGGATCGTCCCAGCGCACCCCCCGACCCGCCTCGGGCACGTAACGATGCCCCATCAGGTAGAGCACCTCGCAGTCGTCGGTGAGCGTCTGAAAGCCGTGGGCGAAGCCGGCCGGGATGTAGTAGGCGTGACCGTTATCGGCGCTCAGCTCGACACCGTGCCAGGAGCAATAGGTCTCGGAGTCCGGGCGCAGGTCGATGGCGACGTCGAAGATCGAACCGCGCACGCAGCGCACGAGCTTGGACTCGCCGTAAGGCTCGGCCTGGTAGTGCATGCCGCGCAGCGTGTCCCGCCGCGCGTTGAACGAGGCGTTGCACTGCGCCACCACGGGGTTCAGCCCGCGCCGCTCGAACTCGTCGGCGTCGAACGTCCTGGCGAACCAGCCGCGCTCGTCGCCGAGCCGCTCGGGCTCGATCGCCCAGGCTCCGGGCAGCGGCGTCTGGACGAACCGCATCACCGGCCCCGGTTCATGGCAGCAGCGTCAGCTCGGGGGCGCGGGTGGCGAAGCGTCCGCCCCACTCGCGAATGAAGCCCAGCTGCTCGACGATCTCGGCCCTGAGGTTCCAGGGCAGGATCAGGACCACGTCGGGGCGATCCTCGCGCAGGACGTCCGGCGAGCGGATCGGGATATGGCTGCCCGGCAGCAGGCACCCCTGCTTGCGGGGGTTCAAATCGCACGTGTAGTCGATCAGGTCAGGACCGACGCCGCAGTAGTTGAGCATCGTGTTGCCCTTCGCCGGAGCGCCGTAACCGGCGATGTGCAGACCCTGTTCCTTGAGGTCGATCAGGAAGCTCAGGATCTGGCGCTTGTCGCGCTCGACGCGGCGACTGTAACCAAGGTAGGTGTCGAGCTCTTCGTAGCCGGCGGCGCGCTCGCGCTCACGCAGCCCCCTGGCCTCGTCGCTCTCGGGCTTCTGTGGGTCTTCTGCGTGGCAGCCGTAGACGCGCAGCGAACCTCCGTGCGTTCCCAGCTCCTGCACGTCGAACAGCCGCAGGCCGTGCGCCTCGAACACGCGACTGACGGTAAGGAACGAGAAGTACGAGAAGTGCTCGTGATAGATCGTGTCCCACTGGTTGTCCTCGATCAGGCGCATCAGGTGCGGGAACTCCATCGTGATCGCGCCGCCCGGCTTGAGCATGATCTTCATGCCCGCGACGAAGTCGTTGAGGTCCGGGACGTGCGCCAGCACGTTGTTGCCGAGCAGCAGATCGGCCGCGGATTCGCCCGCCAGCGATCGGGCGGTTTCCTGGCCAAAGAACTCGACCAGCGTAGGAATGCCTTTCTGAAGCGCGACCTTGGCGACGTTCGCGGCCGGCTCGATCCCGAGCACAGGGATCTGACGCTCGTGAAAGAACTGCAGCAGGTAGCCGTCGTTGGAGGCGATCTCGACGACGTGACTGCTTTCGTTCAACCCGAAACGCTCGACCATCAGCTCCGTGTACTGACGGCTGTGCTCGAGCCAGCTCGAGGAATAGGACGAGAAGTAGGCGTAGTCGGAAAAGATGTGCTCGGGCGTCTCGAACTCCTCCAGCTGCACCAGGAAGCACTTCTCGCACACGAGCGCCCTCAGCGGATAGAACGGCTCCATGCCGTTCGCGCGCTCCGGCGGCAGGTAGGAGTTGGCCAGCGGCGACATCCCGAGGTCCGCGAACACGGCCTCGACGGGGGCGCCGCAGAATCGACAGCTCGTCTGGCTCATCGGACGGGGGCAGCGTAGTGGAGCGCATCGATCTGTCCCAGCGTGACGGCCCTCATGTCGGCGCCGTCGCGGAGCGCCAGATACCAGTCGACGATGCTCTTCAGCGTGGCGTCCAGCGCGAGTGGCGCCTGCCAGCCGAGCCGGCCGCGGGCGCGCGAGGAGTCGAGCTTCAAATAGCGCGCCTCGTGGGGATGGGGTCCCTCGTCTAGCTCCCACGACACGCCTTGGGGCCACAGCTCGCCGATGCGTCGCACGATCCAGCCGACCGGGCGTGCGTCCTCTTCGGGCGGACCGAAATTCCAGGCGTCGGCATGCCCGGGTGAGCCCCACAGCGCCTGCGCCAGCACCAGATAACCGCTGAGCGGGCTGAGCACGTGCTGCCAGGGCCTGATCGAGTTGGGGTTGCGTACCCGCACCGGATCGCCGGCCATGGCGGCGCGCATGAGGTCGGGCACCAGACGGTCCTCCCCCCAGTCCCCCCGCCGATCACGTTGCCGGCGCGGGCGGATGCGACACGCACACCCTCGGGATCGCCGAAGAACGAGCGGCGCATCGCGCTGGTCACGAGCTCGGCGCAGCCCTTGGAGCTCGAGTAGGGGTCATGGCCGCCCATCGGCTCGTGCTCGCGATAGCCCCACTCCCACTCGCGGTTCTCGTAGCACTTGTCGGAGGTCACGTTTACGAGAACGCGCACCCCCTCTCCATTCGTGCGCACCGCGTCGAGCACGTTGACCGTGCCCATCACGTTCGTCGCGTAAGTCTCGGCGGGCTCAGCGAACGAGCGGCGCACGAGCGACTGGGCCGCCATGTGGATCACCACCTCCGGCTCGGCCGAGCCCAGCACGGCGACGAGGGCGTCGCGGTCACGGACATCGCCGCTGACGCTCTCCATGCCCTCCCCCACCCGCGCCAGCTCATACAGCGAGGGATCGGTCGGGACATCGATCGAGAAGCCCGTCACCCGGGCGCCGAGCGATTGCAGCCAGAGCGACAGCCAAGCCCCCTTGAAGCCGGTGTGCCCGGTCAGCAGCACGCGGCGGTCGCGCCAGAAGTCGGGGTCGACCCTCGCGTCGGGAGCGGCCGTATCGGTAGTGCCCGTCACCTTGCTCAGGCCCACGTCCGCCACGGCGCCTCACCGGCGCTCCACAGCTGCTCCAGGTGGTTGCGGTCGCGCAGGGTGTCCATCGCCTGCCAGAAGCCGTGGTGGCGGTAGGAGGCAAGCTGCCCCTCGGCCGCCAACGTTCGCATCGGCTCCTGCTCCCAGACCGTCTCGTCGCCCGCCACGTAGCGGCCGATCCCGGGCGAGACGACGAAGAAGCCGCCGTTCGTCCAGCCGCCGTCGCCGCGCGGCTTCTCTTCGAACTTCGAAACCAGCTCGCCGTCCAGCTCCAGCGCGCCGAAGCGACCGGGCGGCTGCACCGCGGTGACGGTCGCCCGCGCGCCCTGCTTGCGGTGGAAGTCGATCAGCCCCGTGATGTCGACATCGGCCAGGCCGTCGCCGTAGGTGAAGCAGAACTCCTCTTCCCCCACGTACGGCAGCGCCCGCTTCAGCCGACCCCCGGTCATCGTCCGCTCGCCGGTGTCGACCAGCGTGACCCGCCAAGGCTCGGTTTCCGAGCGGTGGACCTCCATGTCGCCCTTGGCCAGGTCGAAGGAGACGTCGCACGCGTGCAGGTAGTAGTTGGCGAAGTACTCCTTGATCACGTAACCCTTGTAGCCGAGGCAGATCACGAAGTCCTCGATCCCGTGGGCGGCGTAGGACTTCATGATGTGCCACAGCACCGGCCTGCCGCCGATCTCGACCATCGGCTTGGGACGCACCGTGGTCTCCTCGCTCAGTCTCGAGCCGAAGCCCCCGGCCAGGATCACAGCCTTCATCGCGCGAGCCAGGTTACCCGACCGCCCGTACCGGTCCCGGGCCCGGCCGCCCTTACGCCCCGAGCTAGGCCGGCCGCTCGGGTCCGCGTACCTGCTCCCGCCACCAGCCCACCGTGTCCGCGATCCCGTCCGCGAGCGTCCAGCGCGGGCTGTAGCCGACCTCCCGGGTGAGCCGGCCGGCGTCGGCCACGAGCAGCGGCGGCTCGAAGGCCCTGTCCGGCAGCGCCCCGGCCCGCACGAGCTCGGGGCGACCGACCGCGGTTGCGATCAGGTCGACGAGCTCGGAGACGGCGACGGCCCGGCCGGAGGCGATGTTCACGGGGCCCGTCACGGAGCTGCCCAGCAGCGCCGCGGTCGCCCCGGCGACGTCATCGACGTGCAGGAAGTCTCGTCGCTGCGTCCCGCTCGTGGTCTCGGCGATCGCGCCGTCGAGCAGCGAGCGGATCACCGACGGGACCAGGCGCCCCGCCGGCTCGCGCGGTCCGTAGATGAAGAACAGGCGTCCCCACGCCAGCTCCACTTCCTGACGAGCGGCATACGCTTCCGCCAGCCGCCGCAGGGCGTCCTTGGCGATCCCGTAAAGCGTGGCGGGCGTCAGCGGAGCCTCGGTCTCGCGAAGCGGCCCGTCGGCAGACGTCCAGTCGTACTCGGCGCACGTGCCCAGCATCACAGCCCGCCGTCCACCGGCATCGACGAACGCGCGCAGCAGGCGCAGGCTGCGCTCGACCCACACGACGTTCTCGGGCGCCTCCCAGAAACGGCCGTGCTCGACATACCAGGCCAGATGCAGGAGCCCTTCCGGGCGAAGCTCTTCCAGCAGCCCCTCCAGATGCCCGACGTCCCCGCCGCCGCCGCCGAGGTCGAGCCTCCGCCATTTCACCCCCGGCACGGCCACGGGCTCGGCGCGCGTGGTCAAGGCGTAGATCTCGTGATCACCGGCGGCGAGCGCCCTCAGCGTCGGCAGGCCGACGAACCCGCTGCCGCCGGTCACGAGCAGACGGCTCACGGGCTAAACCGCCAAGCGGTCCCGGCTCGCCTCGGCGCGTTCTTCACGCGTCGAAGCGTAACCGCTGACGGAGCGTCCGAACGAACCCGAACGACCCGTAAGTTATCGGCGGGATCCAGCGTTTTTTATGGACGAGCATGGGTTGTGGAGATGCGACAGACGCGCTGGGCGCCGATGCTCGATGAGCAAGGCCGAGCGTAGCTATGTCCTCTACGCCCCCACAAGCTGGAGCGGGAACAGGCAGGCGCCACACAACCTGGCCTGGGCTCTGGCCGAGCGCCATCCAGTTCTCTACGTCGACCCGCCGACCAGCCCGCTGAGCCCGTTCCGGTACGGCTTGGGCCCCGACTCGTGGCCCAAGCTGCGGACCGTCTTCGATCGCCGGCTGCGGACGGCCGGGCGTGTGCGCGCGTTCAGCCCCGTGGTGCTGCCGCCGGTCAGGAACCAGCGGATGCAGGCGCTGTCGCTGCCAGCGCTGCGACGGCAGATCGCGAAGGCCGTCGCGCGGGCGCAGATGCGCGAGCCCGTCGTCCTGGCCTGGCAGAGCCTGACCGAGCTTGGAGGGGTGGCGGGCGAGATTCTGAAGGTCGGCTTCGTCATGGACCACCCCGCCGGAGGCGCCTCGCTGATGGGACTCGACCCGGCCGAGAGCGAGGCCGACGCGGCCAGGCTGTGCGCGGCCGCGGACCTCATCTGCACGACCTCGTCCGCCGTCCAGGGGCTGCTCGCCGAGCGTGACTGGCAGGCCGAGCTGTTGCCTTTCGGCTTCCCGGCGGACCTGGCCAACACTTTCGACGCCGCCTCGCGGCCGCTGGAGTACGACGCCCTGCCGCAACCTCTGCTCGGCTATACGGGAAGCATCGACGATCGTCTCGACTTCGACCTCATCGTCCAGCTGGCTGACCGCTTCGAGGCGGGCTCGCTGGTGTTCGTGGGGTCCCTCAGCCCCCGCCTCTCCCCCTCCGCGCGCACTGCGCTTGGATCCAGGAAGAACATCCACCTGCTTGGCCCCAGACCACGCCAAGAGCTGCCCGGCTACATCCGCCATCTCGATGTCGCGCTGATGCCATATGGGGACAGCCTGTTCACGCGCTACCAGTCGCCGATCAAGCTGTGGGAGTACCTGTACGCCGGCCCGCCGATCGTGGGCACCGGCTCGACCGCCCTGCGCGGCTATCCGCCGCCACTGGTCGACTATGCCGAGAGCCCCGGCGAGGCGCTGACGATGGTCGAGCGCGCACTCGCCGATCCACAGATCGGGCGTGAGGAGCGCCGGCGCTTCGCCCTGGCGAACACTTGGGACGACCGCGCCAAGGCGCTCGACGAGATGGTCGACCGAGCGCTCTACAGGCAAGCGCGCGAACACAGCGGCCGCCTTCCGAACCAGAACGGCAAGCCACTACTCTCAGCGGCGCGATGACCGAGCGCGAGGACCTTGCCGGCCTGTCCGACCTGGCGATCGTGATCGTCTCGGCCCGGGACGCGCACTGGCTTGAGCGCTGCCTGTCCACGGTGTTCGAGCACACCGGTGACGCGACGCTCGAAGTGATCGTCGTCGACAACGCCTCGACCGACGGGACCCGCGAGTACGTCGAAGCGAACTTCCCGGACGTCCAGGTCGTCGTCGTGCCCGCACCGAACAGGGGTTTCGGCAGGGGCAACAACCGCGGCCTGGAGCAGGCGCGCGCGCGTTACGTGCTGATGCTCAATCCCGACACCGAAATCGTGGAGGGCACCTTCGGCGATCTGGTCAAGCTCGTCGACGCGATGCCGGACACCGGCGTGGTCGGGGTCAGGCAGATCCAGTCAGACGGCACGCTTTGCCGGTCGATCCATCGCTTTCCGACAGTGTCCCGGGCGTTCGGGGAGGCGCTGGCGTCCGAGCGCTGGCCGGTGAGCCCGGCATGGTCCGGCGAGCGCGAGCTCGACCCCAAGGCATATGACCGCGAAGGCGAGTGCGACTGGCCGACCGGGGCCTTCATGCTCCTGAGGCGCGAGGCGCTCTTGAGCGCCGGGCTGCTCGACGAGCGCTTCTATTTGCTGTGCGAGGAGCCCGACCTGTGCCTGCGGATCAAGCGCGCCGGCTGGAAGGTGATCTATACGCCCGAGATGACGATCGTCCACCACGCCGGCAAGGGCGGCATCAAACCGCGGATGGTGGCCCAGGAAGCTTATTCGCGTAGCCAGTACGCCCGCAAGCATTTCGGCCGGGGCTATCGCGGCGCATATCTGGCCGCCCTCGGCGCGCGCTATTTGATCCGCGCGCTCACCCCCGGCGGCGGGGATGACGGGAAGGCCCGCAGAGAGGGCTCGCGGCTGGCGGTGCGCACGCTGCTTGGCCTTCAGCGGCCCCCGTTCGGCCCGCCTCCGCCGACGGCGATCGAGCCGGTGCCGCCAGCGCCACGGCGCCCCTCTCAGACGCCCTCCGAGCAGGACGAATCCGCGCTCACGCGATGAGCGCGGACCGGCCGGCGGACGAGCGCGGACCGGCTGACGCGACCTGCTCGTAGACCTCGAGCAGCCGTCGCCCCGCGGCGGCCCAGGTCATCGTGGGAGCGTCGCGCAGGCAGGCGGCGCGCAGCTCGGCGAGCAGGTCGGCGTTCTGGTCGAGCAGGTTCAGGTGCGAGGTGAGCGCGTCGACGTCGCCGACTGAGTGAACCAAGGAGTTGCGGTCGTGCGAGCACAGCTCGGTGCAGGCGTCGGAGACGAGCGGCACGCAGCCGCTGCCGATCGCCTCGGTGCAGACGAGCCCGAAGCCCTCCTCGATGCTTGGCAGCAAAAGCACGTCGCTGCTTCGCATCAGCTCCGGAACGTCGCGGCGGTGGCCGAGGACCTGGACGCTCGGGTGGGCGAGCATGTCGGCGAGCTTCTGTTCGTAGCCGGCCAAGAACTCGCCGGCGATCCGGAACGTGCCGTTCTCGCTCGCCGACGAGCGCAGCCAGGCTTCGAGCGCGAAGTGCAGGCCCTTGCGGACGGCGCACACGCCGACGAACAGCGCGTCGATGCCGCTGTCGCGTGCGTGCGCGCGCGCGCGCACCTCGCCCGCACGAGACTCATGCTCGCCGCCGCCCGCCCGAGCTTCACCCGGGCCTGGCGCCGGGAAGTAGAGGCTGTCGTCGTAGCCGTAGATGTGGCGGAGGAGTCTGTCGGGCGCGAAACCTTCGTCGCGGAACGTCTTGACGACGAAATCGGACGGGCAGAGCAGGTAGTCGGCAAGGTCGTATTCGGCTTCCTCTTGGCTGAGCTTGGCGGCGTTGTAGGCGTGCTCTTGGTCGGCGGGCAGCTCGACGCCGATGCGAGCGCACTCGCGGGCGACCGCCTCGTAGGCGAAACGAGTGTGCGCATTCGGGCGCTCGACGACGGTCGGGATGCCGAGGCGCCTGGCGGCGCGCAGCGTGCGCAGGCCCGCCAGGGGCCAGGTGTGCACGACGTCGACCTGGCCGCGCAGGCCGGGCAACGCTCGCGCCACGACGCGGTCGTGGAACGCGAGCGCCCGGAGGGTGCCGACCACGCGATAGGGGATGCGGAGCCTTCCAAGCGCAAGCGTCGTCCGGGTGCGGATGCCGGCGGGCAGGGGCCGCTGGACAGCGCCGGTGTAGACCAGCAGATCGGCGCCCGCGTCGGCCGCCGAGACGACCTCCCACCAGGCGGTCAAACAGATCCGGTCGGCGCCGATCTTGTGGGGAAAGCTGTGCAAGACCCGGACGCCGCTCATGTAATGCACACAACGGCCCGGACCGCGCCGTTTTTCGCCGGGCTGGCGGTCCCGACAGCGCAAGTTGGCGCGCGGAGGGGGCGTTCTTTTGGGGAGATGGCCCAGCGGCTGCTCGTGATCTCGCCCGTCCGCAACGAGGCCGCACACCTCGAAGTGGTGGCCGACGCCGTGGCGAGGCAGACCAGGAAACCGGATCTGTGGGTGATCGTCGACGACGGCTCGACCGACGCCACGCCCGAGATCTTGGCGAGGCTGGCCGAGCGGATCGACTTCGTGGAGGTCGTGGGCCCCGCCGACGCCGCGCCGGCGCCGGCGCGGGGCGAGCCCGTCAAGGACCGTTTGGCGACGGCCGCCGCTCCGAGAACGTTCAACAGGGGCCTGAACAGCGTGAAGTGGCGATCTTTTACGCATATCGCAAAGCTCGACGGCGACATCGAGCTGCCGCGGGACTACTTCGAGAGGCTGCTGGCCGAGTTCGAGAACGATCCGGGACTTGGCCTGGCCGGAGGGGTGTGGGCCGAGCCCGACCGACGGCGCGGCGAAGCCGGGGATTGGAGGGTGCAGCCGATCCCGCTGGAGCATCACGTGATGGGGTCGCTGAAGTGCTACTCGGCCGAGTGCTTCGAGGCGATCGGCGGGATGCAGGAGCGGCTGGGCTGGGACACGATCGACCAGACGTACGCGCGCATGAGGGGGTTTCGGACGCGCTCGTTCCCGGAGCTGGTCGCCAGGCATCACCGACCGTGGGGCAGCGCCGACGGCACCCTCAGAGGACGCGCGCGGCACGGCCAGTGCGCTTACATCGTCCATTTCCCGATGCCGTGGGTGACGCTGCGTGCGTTCAAGGTGGCGCGCGAACGACCAAGGGGACTGTCAGGCGCGGCCTTCCTTTACGGCTACGTGCGCTCGGCCGCCCAGCGCGTCCCGAAGGTCGAGGATCGGGAGTTCAGAAGCTTTGTGAGGCGCGAGTTGCGCGAGCGCGCTCGGCACGGGCTGTCCGGGCGCGCGCGTGGGGGCCGGCGCCGGAGCGTCGGGCCTCTGTCGACAAGCGAGCGCTGAAGGGAACGGCGGGATGTGCGGAATCGCGGGCATCGTGAGGGCCTCTGGGGCTCCGGTCGAGCGCGAGACCCTGGAGCGGATGTGCGCGGCCCAGGCGCACAGGGGGCCGGACGCCAGGGGCCTGCACCTCGACGACGGCGTCGGCTTGGGCATTCAGCGCCTGCGCGTGATCGACCTGGTGACGGGCGATCAGCCGGTCTACAACGAGGACCGCACCGTGGTCGTGGTCCTGAACGGCGAGATCTACAACTTCGAGGAGCTACGCCGGCGACTGCTCGCCAAAGGCCACACCTTTTCGACGGCCGGGGACACCGAGACGATCGTTCACCTGTATGAGGAGCTGGGACCGGCGTGCGTGCGTGAGCTGCATGGAATGTTCGCGTTTGCCCTTTGGGATGCCGGCAAGCGCCAGCTGCTCATAGCCCGCGACCGGGTCGGCAAGAAGCCGCTGTTCTACAACGAGCGGCCGGGAGCGCTGAGCTTCGCGTCCGAGCTGAGAGCGCTGATGCAGGACCCCGAGGTTCCCCGCGAGATCGACCATCAGGCGCTCGACGCGTACCTGGCTTACGGCTTCGTGCCGGCGCCGATGAGCGCCTTTGCGGGGGTGCGGAAGCTGATGCCGGGGAGCGTGTTGACCTATCGCGACGGCAAGGCGCGGACCGAGCGCTACTGGCGGCTGGACTACTCGCAAAAGCGTGGGGGCGAGCCGCAAGAGGAGGTGCACGAGGAGATCAGGGAGACGATCCGCGGAGCCGTTCGCAGGCGGATGGTGTCCGACGTGCCGATGGGTGCGTTCCTGTCTGGCGGGATCGACTCGTCGACGGTCGTGGCCGCGATGTCCGAGATCTCTTCGGGGCCGGTCAAGACTTTCTCGATCGGATTCGATGATGAGCGCTTCAACGAGCTGCCCCAGGCGAGGCTGGTGGCACAGCGGTTCGGGACCGACCACCACGAGCTGGTCGTGAGGCCCGACGCCGCCGAGATGTTGCCGACGGTCGTGCGCCAGTACGGCGAGCCATTCGCGGACCACTCCGCGCTGCCCTGCTTCTACCTGGCGAGGTTCGCGCGCGAGCACGTGACGGTCGCGCTCAACGGCGACGGCGGCGATGAGAGCTTTGGCGGCTACCAGCGTTACACCACGAACGCCGCGCTGGCGGCGCTGGACCGGGTGCCGTACCCGCTGAGACGTTTGGCGAGCGCGGCCGCGAAGCGGGCGCCACTTGGGGGCGATCCGCGCCGGATGCGCAGCAAGCTGGGGCGGTTCGCGCTGGCGGCCGAGCTGGATCGCGAGAGTCGTTACCTTGGGGCGCAGTCGATGTTCACGGCGGACGCGCGCGCCCGGCTGTATACGCCCGAGCACGCCGGCATGCTGGACCTCTCGCTTGCCGCCGAGCCGCTGCTGGAGCCCTGGCGTGACTCGACGGCGGCCGACCTGGTCGATCAGCTGCTGGATGTCGATGTGAACACCTACCTGCCGGATGACCTGCTGGCGAAGATCGACATCGCGACGATGGCTTACTCGCTGGAGGGCCGCTCGCCGCTGCTCGACCACGAGCTGATGGAGCTTGCGGCGTCGTTGCCCGCCGAGTCGAAGGTTGGGCGCGGCAAGCGCAAGCGCGTATTGCGGTCCGCGCTGAGGGGCTGGATTCCAGACGAGATCCTGGACGCGCCGAAGCAGGGCTTCGAGCTGCCGGTCGCGCGCTGGCTGCGCGGCGAGCTGCGCGGCTACGCCGAGGAGGTGCTGCTCGATCCCGGCGCGCGCGCTCGGGGCTGGTGCCAAGAGCGGGAGGTCAGAAGGCTGCTCGACGAGCACGGCGCCGGCACGCACGATCACGGTCGCCCGATCTGGACGCTGCTGACGCTGGAGCTGTGGTACCGGGAGGTCGGCGCGGCGGTCGCGCCCGCACAGACGCCGGCGCTCGCGCCGGCGTTCTCGACCTGACGCCCCGGCGCGGGCGGGGCCTGCGCCTGCCCGGGCCCGGGCGGAGCCTATCCTCGGGCCGACCGGAGGCGTCTATTCGGCTGCCGCTTCCAGGTTGTCGTCCCAGTAGTTGCCTTCCCAGACCCCCTGTTCGAATGGGGCGGGCTCGGCGGTCACGATATCTGCGAGCCAGGGGCCGTGCGGGAAGTAGCCGTGGGAGTCGGCGCCCAGGTAGCCTTCGCCGCTGCATTTCTGGTTGTTTTCGGCGAGCGGTTCGGTGAGGCAGCGCGCGAAGCGATTGTTGCGGAAGATGAAGCCGGCGGCGTTGACACCGGTCGTGTTCTTGCCCTCTTGGAATGACTGCCCCGATCCCCCGATCAGGCTGTTTTCGACCACGAATTCGAGGTCGTTCTCGGTGTTGGGAACCGTTTCGCCGAAGATGATCGCCACCGAGTTTTCAGGATTGAGGAGCGTGTCGTCCTTGGCTACGGCACGACCTTGGTTGATGTACCAGTTCTCTCTGTGGACGTCGTGTTCGTTCGTCGCCTTGCGCCCCATCCACTGGTTCGGGAACACATAGCTTTCGACGAGTTCGAAGGTCTTTTCAGGATTTGTTTTGGTGACCGCCCCGCCATGAATGCAGCCGCCGTTGCCGCAGTCTTCGATGACGTCTTTCTTGAGGAGCACCCCGGTGGTGCCGTTGCCTTCGTCTTTGAAGCCGTAGTCGAACGACCCGGCGGTGCTGTTCGGACCGCGCAGGGTGGAGTTTTCCATCGTGAAGTAGTTGGCCTCGTTTTCCATGGCCGGCCCTTCGCCGCCCCTCGAGGTTTCGCCGTTGAAGATGATGCAGTCGTTCCTGAGGGTGACGTGGTCAGCGGTGATGACGACCCACCCGGTGATGTCCTTGTTTTCGATCGTCTCGCCTTCTGTGGAGAGGGTTTTGTTGCCCGGTACTTCTTCTTTTTCCGAGCACTTTTTGCCTTCTCTTTCGGCACCGACGTTTTCCGGAGTGGGATAGCCGCACTTGGTCATGCGTTCGGTGCCTTCTCCGGACTCGACGCCTTCCACGTCGACGATCGGCTGCTCGAAGCAGCCCGTTTTCGTGCCGCCGACCGCGACGACGGTGGCGGTGGCCTGGGAGGTGGCTTCACCGGTCCCGCCGGCGTTGGTCGCATGGACCACGACCCTCAGCTTGTGCCCGACCTCGTCGGCCGTCAGGCCCAGCGTGTTGCTCGTTGCTTGGGCGATGTTCGCGCAACCGCCGCCGGAGGAGCCGCAGAGCTCCCACTGGTAGACATAGGAGGTGGGCGCTTCGGTCCAAGTGCCGGTCGACGCGTTGAGCGTCTTGCCTTCTTCGGCGGCGCCGCTGATCTTCGGCTTTGCCAGGTCGACCGGCGGCGAGGGTGGTCGCGCAAGAACTTCCGATGTCGCTTCCGAGCTGGCCGGCGTCGAGCCGCCGGCGTTGGTGGCCGTCACGACGACGCGCATCGTGCTGCCGACGTCGCTTGGGGTGAGCTGGTAACTCAACGATGTGGCCCCACTCACGGGCATGCAACCCCCTCCGAGGACATCGCAGTCCTTCCACTGGTACGCATACGACTTCGGTTTGCCCGTCCACGAGCCGGTGCTCGCCTGCAGGGTTTCGCCTTCCTCGGCCTGTCCGCCGATGGTCGGCGGCACGGTGTTCGCGGGCGCGGGCGGTGGCGGCGGCGGCGGTGGTTCTTCTTCGGGGGGCGGAGATTCTTCTTCGGGGGGCCGGGTTTCCACGGGAGGCACCCGCGCCGCCGGCTGTCCGGCCGGAGCCAGGATCGCCGGTGTCGCCGGCGAGGAGGAGGGCGGCGGCGGCGGCGACGACGGCGAGGTGTCTGCGGGCGGGCTCTTCAACGAAGCCGCCCGGGCCGCCAGGACGTCCGCGGAGATCGGACAGCGCACGATCGTGTGTACCTTGCTGGCCCTCAATCGCGCAGGCAGCCTGCGTACATACGCATGCAATCGCAGCGCCCGCGCGCAGACCCTGCCGGCCGGACTTCGATAGCGAAGCGTGCCGCCACCGCCGAGAACGGCCAGCCAGTAGGTCTTGCCCGAAGTCAGGATCGCCGGCGCAATCGCCACCGTCCTCCAACCGTGCACGGCCCGTGAGAGCCTCGATCCCTGGGTCAGGAGAGCGCCGGGCCGCCCCCGGACGTCGCTGTATATACCGACCGCAAGGGCCCGAACCGTGCTGCCTCGATCGACGTACACCTGCACGGCGCCGGCGACACCCGACGCCCGCGTCCGCACCCTGAACGCTTCGAGCCGCCCGGCACGGAGGTCGCTCTGACGCGATCCCACCGTCTGACCGCCAAGCAGCACCGTCGACGCGTGCGCGCCCAGCGCAGACGGGCCGCCGCATAGCGCGAACAGCGCAACCGCGGCAACGACGCCGCCCATCGCAAACGACCTAACACGCTCAGGCAAAATCGTTGACCCCTCCCTGGAGACACGGGCCCGCTCGAGGTCGGCCGATCATAGCCGATCGCGCCGATGGCGAAGCCACCTCGAACGCATGATCCGAGCGGCGGGAGGACCGGCCTAGCCTCTCAGGAGCAGACCAGGCCTCACGAGCGGCTGGGCCTCACGAGCTTTCTTTCGCTTTTTCGAGGTTGTCGTCCCAGAAGTTGCCTTCCCAGACGCCCTGTTTGAACGGCGCGGGCTCGGACGTCACGAGGTCGCTGAGCCATGAGCCGCCCGGGAAATATCCGTTCGAGTCGGCGCCGAGATAGCCCGAGCCGGCGCACCTTTTGCCATTTTCCTGAGAGCCGGACTGGGAGATCGAGCAGCGCGCAAAGCGATCGTTCCGGAACACGAATGCGGCGGCGTTGACATTGGTCGTGTTCTTGCCCTCCTGGAAGGACTGGCCCGATCCGGCCAAGAAGCTTTCTTCGACGACGTACCCGAGTTCGTTCACCGTGTTGGGACTCGTTTCGCCGAAGATCAAGGCCACGGAGTTGACGGGGTTGAAGACGGTATCCCTCTTCAAGGTCAGGTGACCCTGGTTGATGTAGAAGTTCTCCTTGTGGATGTCCTGTTCTTCCTCGACTTTGAGGCCGATGTCGGTATTCGCGAAGATCCAGCTTTCGATGACTTCGAAGGTCTTGCCCGCCGCGTCCGCCGCGCCGCCGTGGATGCATCCGCCGTTGCCGTTACACCCTTCGAAGATGTCTTTCTTCAAGACCGTGCCCGTGTTGCCGTCGCCTTCGTTGACGATGTCGTTTTCAAAGCCTTCGGTGGCGCTGGTGGACCGGAAGGTCGAGTTCTCGATCGTGAGGTTGTTAGAGGCCGAGGTGTTCAGAACCGTACCTCTACCTTCTTTGTTGCTCGGCGTTATGAGCCAGCAATCGTCGTTCAGCGTCACGTGTTCAGCCGAAATCGACGTGGATTCCATCCGTTTGCCCGTGATCGTGGCTTTGTTCGAGAGGGGTTCCGTCGCCGGATTCCATTTCGGCAGCGACGAGCAGGCTTTGCCCGTGGCCGCTTCCTCGCCTACGTTTTCAGGGGTCGGATAGCCACAGGCCGTGATGCGTTTCGTTCCTTCTCCCGTGATCGCGCCTTCCACATCGACCACGGGCTGTTCGAAGCACCTCGTCGCCGTCAGGTTCGGATGCAGTTCTTCCCCGCCCGTAGACGGTGCGGTGACGGTCGCGGTCGGTTCTGACGTGGCTTTCCCTGATCCGCTCGCGTTGCTCGCGGTCACGGCCACCCTCAAGGTGTGCCCCACGTCTCCGGAGACCAGTTTGTACGTGGAGGACGTGGCTCCACTCACGTTCGAACAAGATTCGCCGGAAGCGTTGCAATCCTCCCACTGGTAAGAGAACGAGGTAGGGCTGTTCGACCACGTGCCGTTGCCCGCTTTCAACGTTTCGCCTTCCACCGTGGAACCACTGACACTTGGCAACGCCGTATTCACAGGCGCCGGCGGAGGCGCGGCCACCACGGTCGCGCTCGCAGCCGAGGTCGCTTCGCCCGACCCGCCGGCGTTCGTGGCCTTGACGACGACCCGGAGCGTATGCCCGACGTCGCTCGACGCCAGAACCCGAGTACTCCCAGTCGCGCCGACGATCGCCGAACAGCTGGCACCCGAGGAGTTGCAGGCCTGCCACTGGTAGGTGAACGAGGTGGGGCTGTTCGACCACGTGCCCGTTGTGGCGCTCAGAGTCTTGCCTTCTTCAGCAGTCCCGCTGACACTCGGGAGCACCGTGTTCACAGGCGCCGGCGGAGGCGCGGCCACCACAGTCGCGCTCGCAGCCGAGGTCGCTTCGCCCGACCCGCCGGCGTTCGTGGCCTTGACGACGACCCGGAGCGTATGCCCGACGTCGCTCGACGCCAGAACCCGAGTACTCCCAGTCGCGCCGACGATCGCCGAACAGCTGGCACCCGAGGAGTTGCAGTCCTGCCACTGGTAGGTGAACGAGGTGGGGCTGTTCGACCACGTGCCCGTTGTGGCGCTCAGAGTCTTGCCTTCTTCAGCAGTCCCGCTGACACTCGGGAGCACCGTGTTCACAGGCGCCGGCGGAGGCGCAGCCACCACAGTCGCGCTCGCAGCCGAGGTCGCTTCGCCCGACCCGCCGGCGTTCGTGGCCTTGACGACGACCCGGAGCGTATGCCCGACATCGCTCGACGCCAGAACCCGAGTACTCCCAGTCGCGCCGACGATCGCCGAACAGCTGGCACCCGAGGAGTTGCAGTCCTGCCACTGGTACGTCAGGGAGGTTGGGTTGCCGGTCCAGGTGCCGGCGGTGGCTTTCAACGTTTCGCCTTCCATCGTCTGGCCGCTCACTGCTGGCAGCACCGTGTTGGCGGGCGCCTGCGGTGGCGGTTCGACCGATTCGACCATCGCCGTGTCGGACGAGCTTGCCTGGGTCGACCCGCCGGCGTTGCTTGCGGTGACCGCGACGCGCAGCCTGTGTTTCACGGCGCTCGCCCCGACCTTGTAGGTCGAGTTGGTCGCACCGGCGATGTTGGCGCACGACTCGCCTTTGCCGTTGCACAGTTCCCACTGGTAGGCGTAGGAGGCGGGATTGTGCCACCACGTGCCGGAGCTCGCTGTCAGCGTTTCGCCTTCCATGGCCTTGCCGCTGATCGTGGGCGCGGCCATGTTCGTAGGCGCGGGCGGCACGACGGTTCGTGTGGGCGGCGACCATGCCCGGCCGGTGCCGCCCCTGTTGCTGGCGATGACCAGCACTCTGACGGCAGCGCCGACGTCGCTTTCGGCAAGTTCGTAGGTCGGGGACGTGGCGTTGCCGACATCGACGCATTCTTCGCCGGCGGCGTTGCAGTCCTGCCACTGGTATTCGAGCGATTCCGGTTCGCCCGACCAGGTCCCCGCGGCGGCGTTCAGTGTGGCCCCTTCGACCACCGGGCCGCCGATCGACGGCGCCACGGTGTTCACGGGAGCCGACGGCGGTTCTTCGGTCGCGGGCGGTTCTTCGGTGACGGGCGGTCCTTCGGTGACGGGCGGTCCTTCGACGGGCGTGACGGGAGATTCGAGCGTGGGCGGCAGAGTGGAAACCAACTCGATCGGCGCCGCGGCGGCGGCCGGAGCGGACGAGTCGGTCGGCGGAACCGGCGCGGCCGGCTTGGGGCGGCGAGCCGGCGAGTGACCGTGTCGGACGCGCCCTTCGCCGTGGTGGCCGTGCTGGCCGGTGCCGCGTGTGCGATGGCCGGCGCCGTGTTTGCCGTGAGCGCGTCGGTTGGCGTGTCGTCTGTGGGACGCGTGGTGGGTTGCATGTGGCTTTGCACGATGCGCGCCCTGCGCCGCGACGGCCGATGCGCCCGCGAGCAGGAAGAGCGAGAGAGCTACGAGCAGCGAGCTTTTGAGGAGTCGCGCGAGCGTCGAGGGCGAGGTGGGGCGAGGAGGGCTCATGCCTTTGCCGTCGGCGCATACCCGTTGGGCGGTGAAGTCACACCTGGACTTCTGGACGCTTTGCTCTGGGCGTCGGTCCACACGGCCGACATGTACGTATGCCGAGCCGGACCGAACCCGTATGGCGACCCGTATTTTTCCCGTACCGCGGGCGTTCGGCGGGTGCTACCGGTCGGGCCTGACGCGTGCGGCTCCCCGAACGGGCTCGGCCGACATGGGTACGCCGACCGGCATCAGACGCGGGCTTGGTCTATTTTGCTCCTGTGGGAGCCGCCAACAACGAGTTGCGGGTTGTCTTGGTGGACGACCATCATCTCTTCCGGACGGGTCTGCGTGAGATACTCGAGACGGACGGCATCGTCGTCGTCGGCGAGGCGACGGACGGCGCGCGCGCCGTCAAGCTGGTCCGAGAGATGGCGCCGGACGCCACGATCGTTGATTTGAAAATGCCGAACACGCCTGGAATAGGGGCAATCCGGGAGATCGTCGCCGAGGACCCCGACGCCAGGCTGCTCGCGCTGACGGTCTCGGCCAGGGAAGCGGACGTAATCGAGGCGCTCGCCGCCGGCGCGCTCGGGTACCTGTTGAAGGACACCCACCCCGACGAGCTCGTCCGGGGCGTCCGTCTGGTGGCGAAGGGACATGCGGTGCTCTCCGGCGACATCGCGCGGGCGCTGGCCCGCTCCCGCCGGGACAGCCAGGCCGCCGAGGTCGCCGCGGACGACGACGTAGCGCTCACCCCACGCGAGCTCGAAGTCCTGAGGCTGATCGCCGAGGGCGCCGACAACGTCACGATCGGCCGCGAGCTGTCGATCAGCAAGCACACCGTCAAGCAGTACGTCGCCAACCTGTTCGAGAAGCTGGGTGTCGGCAGCCGCGTCGAGGCGGCCGTCTACGGCGTGCGCAACGGTTTGGTCTGAGAGCGTCTGCAGGCGCCTCATGTGAGCTTTGCTCACTCCGGGTGTGTACACCTCGGGAATGGTCCGAGGGCATGGATGGGCTCGGGCGAGCCGCGTCGCTGTCGACAGAGTACACGTTTATTGTGTACTCTGCTTACATGACACGTGTACAAGCCGGTCATCGCTACGCCAGCGGAGACCTGTTCCCCACAGATGAGCCGATTCCCGCCAGCCAGATGATCGGGCGCGGCGAGGACGTCAAGCAGGTGGCGAGCGCGCTCGAGAGCGGCACCAACCTGATCCTGGCCGGCCCGCGACGCACCGGCAAGACCAGCGTGTGCGACGCGGCGCTGACGCAGGCGAGAGCGCACGGGCTGTACGTGGCATCCGTAGACCTGTTCGCGATCGCCGACGACGTCGAGCTCGCCGAAGCGCTGGCGGCCGCGGTGCTGAGCAACCGGCCCGGCATGCGCAAGCTCGTCCCGAAGGTGCGCCGTCTTGGCAGGCAGGCGCTCACCACAGCTCAGAGTGCGCTCGTGATGAAGATGCGCGGCCAGCTGGGCGACGCTGTCGAGCTGGCGATCACCCCCGGCCTGGCGGCGCGCGATCCTCAGCGAGCGCTGGCCGACGCGCTCGAGCTGCCCCAGCGAGTGGCGCTCGCCGACGGCAAGCGGTGCGTGCTGTTCATCGACGAGTTCCAGGAGATCGCCTCCAGCCGCAAGCCCTATGGCGATGCCGACGCGCTGACCAAGCGGATGCGTGCGATCTTTCAAAGATCCGACCAGGCGAGCTACCTGTTCGCCGGCAGCATAGAGCACGTCATGCGCGATCTGTTCGCGCCCCAGAACCGCGCGTTCAGCGGGTTCGGCGGCTTCTACGCACTTCGGCCGATCGCCGCCGAGGACTGGCTGGCCGGTCTGCGCGGACGCTTCGAGGCCGACGGCTGCGAGGTCGGCGACTCAGCGCTCGAACGGGTCGTTGCGCTGGGCGAACTGCACCCGCGCGTGACGATGCTGATCTCTCAGCAGACCCATCTCCTGAGCGTGCTGCTCGACCGCCGGGACATAGATCTGGAGCTGGTCGAACTCGGTTATGACAGCGCCTATCAGCGCGACAGCGCTCTGATCGACCAGCTCGTCGAGCAGATCCGCTCAGCTCACCGGCAGGCGCTGCGCATCGCCCGCCGAATCGCGGCGCACGCGACCCTCAGCTCGGGGATGCACCGGGGCGAGGCCGACAGGGCGCTGAAGAAGTTGATCGAGGCCGGCCTGATCGAGCGGACCGGGCGGGCGGACTACCGCATCACGAACCCACTGCTGCGACGGCGGCTCGCCGAGCAGGCGGGTATATAGGCAACGGCGGACGTCCGGCGCTCAGGCGGCGCCACAGCAACGGCGGCACGCGGCGGAAGACGTCCAGCGCTCAGGCGGCAGCAGGCGCGGCGACCGCCGGCGCAGCCGCAACGGGCGCGGCGACCGCCAGCGCAGAGGCCGCGGGCGCAGAGGCCGCGGGCGCTATCGCGCGAATCGCGGCGTCGCGGTCGGCAACGCCGAGCTTGGCGACACCCGCGGAGATGTGCCTGCGAACGGTGATCGGGGAGAGCGAGAGGATCTCGCCGATCTCGGCGGTCTTCATGCCCGAGCGCAACATCCTCAGGATCTCGGACTCCCTGGCCGTCAGCTCGACCCCGTGCACTCGGACAGGGTGCTCGACGGCTGCCGTGTAGTCCCGAAACCTGTGCAGGACTACCCCGACGAGCGCGCGCGGCAGCGCCGCCTCGCCCTTCAGCACCCCGCACAGGGCGGCCGGCAGGCGATCGGGGCTCGTGTCCTTGGGCAGATAGCCGACGGCGCCGGCGCGCAGGGCGGCGAGCACGTCGTCGGTGCTCTCCGAGACGGTCAGCATCACTACCGACGTCGCAATGGAGGCCTCGGCGATCTTCTTCGCCGCCTCGATGCCGCCGCCGGGCATGCAGATGTCGAGCAGGCAGACGTCGGGACACTCTCGCAGCACGGCAGTGACGGCGCCGGCCGCGTCGGCGACCTCGGCGACCACGTCGAAGCCTCCCCTCATCAGCGCCATCCGCGCACCCAGGCGGATCGCGGGATGATCGTCGGCGATCACGACCGACGGAGCGGTCGCGGCCGGCAGGTCGCGGGCGGGCACGACGCTCACGGCAGGATCGCCTCCATCGTCGTGCCGGCTCCAGGCTCGCTGACCACGATCAAGAGGCCGCCGAGCGTCTGGGCATGGCGCCTCATGCTCGCCAGGCCGAAGCCGCCGGGCTCACCCGGATCGAATCCCGAGCCGTCGTCTTTGACCCGCAGGCGCCACTCGTCGTCGTGCTCGAGCACGACCTCGACGCCGCTGGGGTCGGCGTGCTTGACCGCGTTGGTCACGGCCTCCCGGCCGATGTGCACGAGCGCGTCGAGCGTCGGCCCGTCGGGCTGGGCGCCATCGCCGACGCCGCTGGCGTCGAAGCTCAGCGGAACGTGGCGGGCGGCCGTGCGCACGCTGTCCTCGACGGACTCGACCACGGGGAGACGATCCTGGGCGACGAGATCCTCTACGACCCGGCGCGCGCCCGCGAAGGCCCGCTCGGCGGCTACGACGAGAGTCTGCACCTGCCCATCGACCGATCCCCCGACGGCGGGGACCTCAGCGAGGGAACGGGCGGACGCAAGCGCGAACGCGAGATCCTGCATCACCAGATCGTGGACGTTCGCCGCGATCCGGCGACGCTCCCGGGCCAGGGCTTCCGTTTCGGCCCTATCCACAGACGCCCGTCCAAGCCGACTGGACATAGCGGCCGACGAGAAATCGGCCCGCTGCTTGTCGACTGTCGCGATCTCCTGCACTCAACAACCTTCCGTGGTGGCCTGCACGTGTGGCCCTCGCCGGTATCTCCCCGCCGGCTCAGAGGTCCCCCCGCTCGCTTCGAGTACGGCCGAACCGTTGGCTCCGCCGCGTCGATCCATAGGCCGCATGATCATAGACCACGAAAGCGCATTTTGCAAAGATTTTGTGTCCGCAGCCCGGCGGATACGGGCTGCTCGAACGTGTCAGACTGCGTGTCTCAGGATTGGCCCGTCCAGGCCGTTCCTTACGGGGGCGTCCAGAGACGGTCGATCGGCATCGCCAGCAAACGGTCCTCGAGGCGGAACGCATGGGGGCCCGTGTGCAGCGCCACGCCGGCAAGGAAGCGCTCTCCGAGGGCTTCTCGCAGCTTCCGCAGATGACGCATGTCCGCACCCTGAATCCGGCCGGCCGCCTTCACCTCGAAGGCGAGCACCCGCCCGTCGCCCCGCTCCACGATCAGATCGACCTCGTCGCCGTCGTAGGTACGCCAATGCCCGCAGACGGACACGTCGTCCAGCAACGACGCCTGCCTGAGCAGCTCGCCCACGACGAACGTCTCGAGCAGGTGGCCGAACTGCGAGAGCGCGCTCGGATCGCGGCGAGCGAGCTTCTCCGGGCCGAGTCGCAACAGGCGCGCCGCCACACCCGAGTCCACGACATGGAGCTTGGGAGCGCCCGCTGCGCGCGCGCGCAGCGTCCTACCCCAAGCCGGCAGGCGCATGACGAGAAACACCGCCTCGAGCAGCTTGACGTAGTCGGAGGCGGTGGCGCGATCCAGGCCGGCTTCGCCGGCGGCCGCCGCCACGTTCAAGACCTGGCCCGTCTGCGCGGCCAGGCGACGCAACAGCGCCGGCAGCCGCTCGCGGTGACGCAACGCCGAGAGGTCGGGCACGTCGCGCTCGATCAGAAGACGCACGTAGTCGTCGAACCAGCGATCGCGGCTTGCGAGCGTATGCCTGGACAGCGCGATGGGCATGCCGCCGGCCGTGATCCGGGCGACATAGTCCTCGCGGCGCGCGTCCGAGACCATCCCCCCTGGAGCTGCTCCCATGGGATCGTCGAGCAGCGCCTGCAGCAGGCTCTCCTGCACACCCTCGATCTCGCCCTGGGTGAGCGGCCACACGGTCAGCAGGTGCAGACGGCCCGTCAGCGACTGCGCCGCCAGCGGCAGCGCATCGTGACGGGTTGATCCGGCAAGCACGAACCGCCCGGGCCGAGAGTCGCGGTTCAACTGCGCCTTGATGGCATCCAGCACCGCCGGAACGTGTTGATACTCATCGATGCACACAGGCGCGGGACCGTCGACGAACGCGACGGGATCCGTGCGCACGGCCGCGCGTACAGCGGGGTCGTCGAGGTCGATGACCGCAACGTCACGCGAGCGCGCAAGCTCACCCAGGATGGTCGACTTGCCGACCGTCCGCGGCCCCTCCAAAGCGATCACGGGCTCGTCTTGAAGCCTTTGTGCAGCGACCGCAAGCAGATGTCGCGAAACCAAACTCGAGATCGATGCAAACTCCTTTGACATAACCGGATACTAGCAGCCAATCAACGATTTCGAGGGGCTCCTGTCAACGATTTCGAGGGGCTCCTGTCAACGATTTCGAGGAACTCCTGTCAACGATTTCGAGGAACTCCTGTCAACGATTTCGAGGAACTCCTGTCGACGATTTCGAGGGGCCTGAGCCAACTATTTCGAGGCCCGGGGACACCAGGCTGCCGGCCCTATCCGGCGACGCCGGGGTGACGTATCGGCCTGCTCAACCTTCGGGCCAGTCTGCCGGGCGGGGATTCGCGCAGGGGCAGGAACAGCCGGCGCGACTTCAGGGCGAACGTGAGGCGCCCGTCGAGTGGGTCGATGCTCTCGCGGGCCAACTCGAACGGCAGCCTCCCGCCACGGTCGCCACAGGTGACCGCGACGTCGTAGCCGGCTCGGCGCGCGGCCTCCGGACAGGCCGGCGAGTACCCGCATTTCGGGTAGGCGAAGGCGTGCACGGATCGTTGCAGAATCTCCTCGAGGGCCTCCTTGGAGCTCTTCATCTCGCCATGGGCCTGCTCGGGGGTGGCATCGGACAGGTCGACGTGGGTGTTGGTGTGCGAGCCGATCTCCACCAAGGGCGAGGACGCCAGCCGGCGCACCTCCTCGGCGTCCATCAGCCGTACCCCGGCCTGAGCCGGCATGGCGAAGTGGGGCTTACCGAGCAGGCCCGGGCAGACGAAGACGGTCGCGGGCAGGTCGAGCTCGGTCAGCAGTGGCGCCAGGACCTCGAGGTTGTCGAGAGTGCCGTCGTCGAAGGTGAGCGCGCAGAGGCCGCCCTTCTGCCGGCCGGCGGCGCTCGACGACGCCAGCTCACCGAGCCCGACGAACCCGTAGCGACGGCGCCGGAGAGCCTGTATGTGCCGGCGAAACTGCTGCGGTGCAACCATGAGGTTGTGCGGGTCAAGCTCTCTTGGATACGTGCCCAGGCCGTGGTAGGCCAGGATGATGGACGGTCGCAACGTCGGGCTGGGCATGTACGGCACATTGTGTCGCTCATGCCGGCGATCGTGGCGGCGTGCCTGATCGTGGCGATCTCCTTGCTCCTACCCGCGATCTCCGCCGGCGCGAGGCCGGACCTGCGCGCGGGCGGCGCGCAGGCCGCCGGCGCGAAGCCGGGCGCGCGGACGGGCGGCGCGCGTGCGGGCGCGCGCGCCCGCACCACGAGCGCAACGGCCAGCGGCGCGAGCGCAAGGGCCCGGACGGCCATCGTCGGCGGCCAGACGAGCTCGATCCAGGACATCCCGTTCCAGGTCACGCTCTATGACCCGCAGATCCTGCCCGGCCCGGGCGAGGTCGCGAACCCGGTGCAGAGCCAGTACTGCGGTGGCGTGATCGTCGACGCTTTGCACGTGATCACGGCGGGTCACTGCGTCATGAACCAGGAACCGCACGGCGTCGCCGGGCCGAGCCAGATCGAGGTCTTGGCGGGCACCAACGACATCAACACCGCCGACGGGCAGCCGCCGGGTTACGTCGAGGACCCGGTCAGCAGGACGTCGTTCGACCCGCTGTGGGAACCGGTCTCCGACGAACACGACATCGGCCTGCTGACGCTCAGCCGCCCGCTGTGGACGGGGCCCACGCCCGCGATCGACGGCAGCGACACGATCGCGCCGATCGCGCTGGCGAGCACGCTGCCGCCCGCGGGCTCGACGCTGACCGTGAGCGGGTGGGGCTATGACAAAGAACTCGTCGGCGGGGACCGACCCTCCGAAGAAGTCGGGTTCCAGCGCTACCTGCAGTCCACTCAGATCCCGCTCGTCGCGCAGGGCGCCTGCGAACAGGACTACAGGGCCGTCGGTCGGACGGCGCCGCCCGGAACGGTCTGTGCGGGCAGCGCGGGCCACGGTCCCTGCTACAGCGACAGCGGCGGTCCCCTGTTCACGGGACCGCCGACGCCCCCCGGAGCCTATGCGCTGCTCGGCGTGGTCGACACCGGCTACGGCTGCGCCCAGGCTAGCTATCCGGTCATCTTCCAGAGCGTGCTCGACCCCAACAATCTGCGGTTCGTCTCCTCGAACCCGCCACAGGCTCCGCTGGAGCAGGCCCCGCCGACGATCTCGGGCGACCCTGAGCCCGGGCACGCGCTCACCTGCAACCCGGGCTCTTGGAGCGCCAGCCCGACCTACACCTACCGGTTCTACTCAGACCAGACCACACCCTCGGCCCCGGACGAGCACACCACCCTGACGTCCCTCTCCCCCACGGACAACTACACGCTGAGCGCGGCCGACGCCGGTCGCAGGATCTTCTGCGAGGCCAGGGCGACCAACGGGGGCGGGTACAACTTCGACATCAGCCAGGATCTCACCGTCGCCGGGACTCCGTCCACGCGATTGGGCGGCGAACCGCCGCCCACCGCCGCCCCGACACTGACGATCGTCTCCAAGGGCTGCGTGCACAGGCGCTGCGTCGTGAACGTGCGCGCCTCCCAGGGAGCCGGCGCGGCCGCGGTCGTGGCCGTGAAGGCGACGCTCGGCTTCAAGCGCTGGAGATCCTGCAGGCGCCGGCGCTCGGGGCGCTCCAGGTGCCTGCGCACGTTCGAGCGCCGCCTGCGGGCGCAGGCCATCCCGGCCGCCCATTTCGTGATCCGCACGGGCCGGCTCAGCGCCGGCCGCTACGAGTTGAGCCTGCTTGCGATCGACCGGGCGGGCGTCCGCCAGGCCCGCGCCACCGTGGTCGGGCTCACGGTCGGGCGAACGGGTCGCTGGCACCGATAGCAGAGGAACGCCCGACCGACTCCCGATAATGGCGGGCAGTGCCCGATCCCGACCAGTCGGTCTCCGCGAACGCCCAGCTGGCGGGAGAGCGCGCGCTCGCCAACACCGCCTTTCGCGGCACGGGCGAGATCGTCGGACGCCTGGCCTCGCTCGCGCTGTTCGCGGTCGTGGCGCGCAAGCTGGGCGAAAACGGGCTCGGCGCGTTCGTGTTCGCGGTCGCCTACCTGGGTTTCGTGATGGTGGCGATCGACCTGGGGCTCGACCGCTACATCCTGCGGGCGATCGCGCGGGAGCGCGAGAGCGCCGACCACCTCTTCTTCAACACGATCGCGCTGAAGCTGGCCCTGGCCGTGCCCCTGTTCGCCCTGAGCCTCCTCGGTCTGCGCCTGGTCGGCTACAACGCGACGGCCCAGGCGACCACGCTGGCGCTGACGCTGGGCGTGCTCAGCGACTCGGTGGCGCGCACGCAGGCGGCGATCTTCTCGGCGCACGAACGCGGAGGTCCACCATCGCTCGCGGACGCCCTGCAGCGCATCTGCTCGGCCGGGCTCGGGATCGTCGCGTTGCAGGCCGGCTACGGCGTGGTCGCCGTGGCCGTCAGCTACTCGATCGGCTCGTTCCTGGGGGTCCTGATCGGGTTTGGCCTGCTGGCCCGCACGATCGGGATGCCGGAGCGCGCCGTCGACAGTCGCCGCTGGCGGAGCCTGGCCACGGCGAGCATCCCGTTCGCCGCCCAGGACACCTTCTCGATTTTGCTTGCCCGCATGGACACGCTGATCCTGGCGGCGTTCGCCACCCAGGCCGCGGTGGGCCGCTACGGCGCCGCCTATCGCCTGTTCGAATCGACCTTCTTCATCGCCTACGCCCTCACGGGCGCGTTCTCGGCGATGTACACCAACCTGAAGCTCGAGGGCGACCCGTCTTTGCGCTCGGTGTTCCAGCGCTCGCTCAAGCTCGCCCTCGTCCTGTTGATGCCTGTGGCGATCGCCTTCCTGGTGCTGGCCGAGCCGATCTGCAAGCTGCTCTACGGCCCCGACGTCGCGGCGGCGCCGCCGCTGCGGATCCTCGGACCGGGCGTCGTCCTGATGGGCCTCGTGACGCTCTGCGTCTCGCTGCTGGTCTCGCGCGAGCAGCCCCGCCGGATCGTGCCGTTGACCGCCGCCATGGCCGCCCTGAACGTCGCTCTCAACCTGGTGCTGATCCCGTCCTACGGGGACGTCGGCGCCGCGGCGGCGATGCTGGCCACGGCCCTCGTGTATGCCGTCTGGGTCGTGCATCGCGCCGGCCGAGCGGTGGCCGGCATCGAGCTGCCCGCGACGCTCGCGGGCGCGGTCGCGGCCGGCCTGGCGATGGCGATCGTGGCCTGGCCGCTGCGCGGCAGCCTCCTGGCGGCGCTCCTGGCCGGCGGCGCGGCATACGCGGCCGTGCTGATCCTCGTGGAACGCTTGGTCAGCCCGCTCGACGTCCGGTTCGCGGCCAGCACCTTGCGTAGGCGTCTGCCCAAGCGCCTGGCTGGAGCCGCGCGCTAGCCCGGCCGCGTAGTCCTGGCGAGGGCCTCGAACAGCCTGGCCGAGGCGACCTCCGGTGCGAAGCGTGCTCGTGCGAAGCGCGCTCCGGCCTCGCCGGCGGCCCGGGCCAGTGCGGGGTCGCGCAGGTAGGGCGCGATCGCCTCGGCCATCGCCTGGGGGTCGGCTTCGGGCACGAGCGTGCCCGTCTCGCCGTCGATCAGGCCCTCGGGGGTGCCGCCCCCGGCGGTGGCGACGACCGGCAGGCCGACCCAGCTGGCCTCCAGCATCGCGCCGCTGAGGCCCTCCCATCCGAAGCCGCGCTCGTCGCGATAGGTGGCGTTCACGAACACGGTCATGCGCGCGAGCACCCCGGCCACGTCGCTGACGAAACCGGTGAGCTCGAGCCGCTCGCCGATACCCAGCTCGATCGCCAGCCGGCGCAGCTCGTCGGGGAAGTCGGGGTGGTCGGCAGAGGGGGCGCCGGCGAGAATGACGCGCAGTCGCGGAAACTCGGCCGACAGGATCGCCGCGGCCTCGACGATGTGGCGCTGGCCCTTGATCGGGGTCAGCGTCGCCGTCGTGCCGATCGCGAGAGGCTCGCGCTCGGGGGCGACCCGCTCGTCGGCGGGGAGCCGCACCGGCGGCCCGACGACTGCAAGCAGGCGGCGGCGGCGCAACCGCTCGCCGAGCGCCTCGACAACGGCCTCGCTTACGCCGACGACGCCGTTGACGGCCAGGGCCAGGGGACGCGTCAGGACGGTGTCGAGCGAGAAGTCGATCTTGTGCCAGACCAGCGGTACGCGCGCGCGGCGACACGCGGGAACGGCCATGAAGGCGGCCTTCAAGCCGGTCGCCCAGACGACGTCTGGCCTGCTCTCCTCGAGCGCCTTCAGCAGCGAGCGCGTGAAGCGCGCCATGCCAGCGGGCGTCGGCCTGCCGTCGTAGCCGTCGGCCGCGTCGGTGGGCACGCCACGCTCGAGCAGGTATGGGCGCAGCGGCCCGTCCTCGATCAGCAGCGCGCTCACCTGGATCCCGGGCGGGCGATGGCTGACGAACTCGGCGAGCGACAGCTCGCCGCCGCCGAGCACGCCGTAGGAAGAGAGCGCCAGGACCTTCATCGCCTGGTGAGCTTTCGAAAGCGGGCGGCCAACAGAAAGCGGATCATCGCGAGGAAGGGCCGGGGATCGTCGGGTGCCCACCAGGCCAGCTCGCGGACGTGGCGCAGAGACCTCAGCCATTTGCCCACGCCTAGCTGACGGCGCCTGAGGAGGATCGCCGAGGAGCGGAGGTCCTGGGGCTCGACCAGCCAACGGCGTCCGTCGCGTGCGGTTGCGGTCGGCGCGGGCCGGCCCGCCGAACCCCGCGGGCCGGTCAGATCTCGCGGGCCGGCCGGACTCCGCGGACCGGCCAGATCAGATTGGCCGGCCAGATCGAAGTACAGCGCGCGCAGCACGTCGAGCCCGTCATCGCCCACGAAGAGTCTGAAGCTGGAGCCGATGCGGGGGTTGACGTCGAGCAGCTTGAAGCGGCCGTCGCGACGGTCGAAGCGAAAGTCGAGGTCCACGATCCCGCGATAGCCGACGGCCGCCAGGAACGACTGGGCGATCTGAGCCAGCGCAGGGCTGGCCTGGCAGAGGCCGAGGGTGGTGGCGCCGGCATCGGGCGGAGACTGCCGCAGCTTGAGACCGGTGAACGAGGCGGCGCAGCGCCCGTCGCGATCGAAGTACCCGTTGAACATCCAGTCGGCCTCGGGGGCGTCGGGTATGTGTTCTTGGAGCATCACGTTGGGGGCGGCTGGCGACTCCAAGGCCCGGTAGGCGGCCAGCAGCCCGCTGGCGTCTTGCGCGAGCAGCACGTTCGGCGTGGCGGCCGACGTCGCCGGGCGCGAGGCGTCGATGCGCTTGGCGACGACCGGGAAGCGCGCGTCGGCGGCGTGCTCGAGGACGTCGGCCTCGCAGGCCGGAAAGGCAGCCAAGGGCGTCGCCACGGCGTGCTTGACGCAGAGCTCCTGCATCGAGCGCTTGTCGGCCAAGGCCCGGGCCAGCCCGGGGGGCTGGCTGGGGAGCCGGAAGAGACCGCTCAGGCTGTCGCCGTGGTCGTCGAGAAACATGGCGCTCGCGTCGTCGACGGCCACGAGCAGGGGGCGGTCGTTGCCGGCGGCCAGCGCGCGCAGAGCCGCGAGCGTGCGATCGCCGGTCGAGCCCGAGGCCAGGGCCGTGCTGTGACGGTTGTAGCGGGAGCGTCCGATCGGGCCGGGCCGGCCGGCGCAGAGCAGCGAGACGGGGATGTCGAGCCGGCCCGCCGAGCGCATGATCGCGAGGGCGCCGTGGTGCAGTGAGACGCCGGCCAGGCCGAGGATCACGATCGGCGTGGGCTCACGCCCGGGCTCTTGCTCCTGAAGCGATCCGCGCGAGGGCCGGCTCACATCAGCCGGGCCCTAAGCCGCCCGGGCGTAGTCGTACGCGAACTCGATCGAGCGATCCCGGTTGAGCACGAAGCCGAGGACGGGCGCGTGCACGTTCTGGAGCTGATGCAGGACGTCGCGCACGGAGCGCTCGTCGGAGCGTTCGAGGTCGACCACGATCACGACCCCGTCGACGCGACCGGCGATGATCGAGGCGTCGGCGCCGGCCGACACCGGCGGGCAGTCGAGCACGACCAGGTCGGCGCGGTCGGCGAGTTCTTGCAGCACTGGCGCCAGGCGGCTCGATTCAAGGACGGCCGCCGGGCTGGGAGGCAGCGGGCCGGTCGGCACGAACTCGACGCCGTCGATCTCGGTGGCGTGCAGCATCTCCTCGAGCGAGCAGTCGTCGAGCAGGTAGTTGGACAGGCCCGGGTGCAACGGCTCGACCCGCTCGGGCAGCACCGCCTTTTGCAAGGAGGGCCTGCGAAAGTCGGCGTCGATCGCGATGACGCGCGAGTCGACTTCGGCCATCGCCTGGGCCATCTGGGCGACGCACGTGGTCTTGCCCTCGCCTTCGCGGGCGCTCGTCACGGCGATCACGCGCGCGGGCCGGTCCGGACTCGCGAACTGCAGGTTGGCGCGCAGCAGGCCGAAGGCCTCGTTGAAGGCGTTGACGGAGGTGGCGGTGCGCCCGCGACGCGGCATGCGCGCGAGGATCAGCTCGTCGAAGCGCTCTCTGACCTCGTCGGCGGTGCGCAGGCGCGTGTCCAGGCGCTCCCACAGAAGGGCGCCGCCGACCCCGAAGAACAGGCCGAGGATCGCGGCGACCAGGACGTACAGGGTCGGCCTTGGCCGCGAGGGCGCGGTGGGCAGCGTCGCGCTGCTCGCGAGGGCGACCTCCGCCCCGACCGTCGAGCCGAGGTTCTGGCGGATGTATTCGATCACCGCCGAGGCATAGGTGTTCGCCAGGAGCTGGGCCTTGTGGGGGTTGTGGTCGTCGGCGGTGATCTTCAGCAACTGGGTTTCGGTGACGGGGCTGACCGAGATGGCCGAGCTGACCGAGCTGCCGGTCTCACCGCCCTTCAGCTGGCCTGCGACCTGGTTCGCGATCACCGAGGAGCTGATGATGTCCGAGTAGGTGCGGGCGGTCACCTGGGATGCCTGGACCGCGTCGAAGGAGGCCGCGTTTTCCTTCTGGATGACCACGAGCGAGCTCGTCGCCGAGTAGACCTTGGGCAGCGCCTTGGAGACGATCGCCGCCGCGATGACGAAGACCAGGAAGGTCGCTACGACGACCCACCGTCGACGCCACAGAATGTCTAGGGTGGAGCGGTCTTTCATGAGCTGGTCATCGATCGCATGTTATTGACGGGTTCGGCGGGCCCGCCGGGCGCCACGCGCGGGCGCCGGCGTCGGCGTTGCCCCTTCATCGGCGCGGCCGAGCCGCTCCTTGATCGGCGCCGGTTTTCCTGACATGAGCGACCGAACCGTTCCATCGGGGCCGCCAGTCGCGAAGGCGGCGCACTCCAGACGAATCGCGGCGATCGTCCCCTGTTACAACGACGGCGAGCTGGTCGGGGAGGCGGTCGACTCGGTTCTGGGGAGCGCCGAGGAGGTGGAGCTGGTCGTCGTCGACGACGGCTCGACCGATCCGCACACAAAGCGTGTGCTCGACGATCTGAGGGCCCGGGGGATCGCGGTCCTGAGTCAGGAGAATGGCGGTCTGTCGGCCGCCAGGATGGCCGGCGTGAGGGCGACCTCGGCGCCCTACGTGTACGACCTCGACGCCGACGATCTGGCCGAGGCGGACGCGCTCGCGGGCATGGCCGACCTGCTCGACGGCGATCCGGGGGCGGTGGTCTGCTACGGGAACTACCGCGAGTTCGGCGACTCCGAGCTGATCAGGCTCGTGCCCGAGAGGATCGATCCCTTTCGCTTGGCCTACACCAACGAGTACCCGGTCACGGCGCTGTTCAGGCGCGAGGCCCTCCAGGACGCGGGCGGCTGGCGGCACGTCGGCGCGGGTTACGAGGACTGGCGGCTGTGGATGACGCTCGCCGAAGAAGGCCGCCGCGGAATCCATGCCGGACACGATGTGTGCACCTATCGCCGCCGGCTGCACGGCCAGCGCATGCTGGGCGCGGCCAAGGCCGACCATCGCTCGCTTTACAGGGCTCTGCGCCGTGAACATCCGGGCCTGTTCGCCGAGCTGTCCCGGCACAGGCGCGAGTCCGAGCTGTCGCCGGTTCGCAAGGCGCTCTACCCGATCCTCTACGGGGGCCGGCGGCGCTTTGGCTTCGAAGCGAAGGTCAAGCGCTGGCTGGATCGGGCAGGAATCTGGACGCTGCGCGGGTAAGACGTTGCTGTGAACGCACGAACCGCTCGCGTCCTGCCCTGGGCAATCGGCGGGCTCGCCGCGGCGGCCTTCGCCGCGATCGACGTCAAGCTGGCCTACAGCGCCTCGCCGGTCGTGGCGCTGGGACTGCCGATCGCGATCGTCGCGACGGTCTACTTCTTTTACAAGCCGATGGTCGGCGTGTACGTGGCCCTGCTGTGCGTCCCGGCCGAGGCGCTGAACCTGAGCTTCGGCTCGTTCGGGCTCACGCCGACCAAGGCGCTGCTGCTGCTGGTTGGCGGGGTGGTCTTCTTGAGGTTCCTGCTGTCGGGCACGATCGGCAGGCCACACCCGGCATACATCGCCTTCCTGCTCGGCCAGGCGGTCACGATCCTGGGCCTGCTGGTCGCCAAGGACACGTTTACCGTGATCAAGATCTGGGTGACCTGGTCGGCCTTCCTGGCGGTCTCGATGCTCGTCGCCTCCGCCGAGGCCCGCCAGATCAAGGTCATCTTCTACTGCCTGTGCGTCGGCGGAGCGATCCTGGCGCTGGAGTCGCTCTCGCACGGCACGAGCCAGACCTTGGTCAACGGCGGGCGCGCCGCGACCGATCGCGCCCAGGGATCCTTTACCCATCCGGCCCAGCTGGCCTTCTGGCTGTTGCTGTCGATCTCTCCGACGCTGATCCTGGCGATGATCGCGAGACCCGGGCTGCGAGCGCCGGTGCTGGGCGCCGCGGCGCTGTCGATCGCGGCGCTGCTGCTGACCCTGACCCGGGGAGCGGTGGTGGGGTTCGCGGGCTCGCTGCTGGTGCTGCTCAGCTGGGCGCGATTCAGGCGTTTCGCGCTGGCTCTGCTGGCCATCGCGGCGATCTATACGGCTGTCAACTTCGAAACGATCGCCCACTCGCGCGAGATCTCGGTGGTCACGACTCGGATCAGCACCGTCTCGGAAGGGGCTTCGGCGGGCGGCGAGCGCCTGCTGATCTGGAAGACGACGCCGAGCATCATCGCCGGCCATCCGCTCCTTGGCGTCGGGGCCGGCAACTTCCCGAAGATCTCGCTCGAATACGGCCTCAGCGAAGACGGCCTGCCTTTCCAGCACGCCCACGACCTGCTGCTGACGGTGGCCGCCGAGCGCGGCCTGATCGCGGCGGGCCTGTTGATCTGGTTCCTGGTGGCGATCGCCAAGACCGGCATCGATGCGATCAGAGATCGCCGCGGCGAGCTGTACCCGTATGCGCTGGGACTGTGCGCGGCGCTGTTCGGCCTGTTCTTGGACTCGTTCGTCGACTATCCGCCCGGCCAGGACGCGGTCATGGGCACGCTGATGATCGAGGTGGGCGCGCTGATCGCCCTGGAGCGTCACATGCGGGCCTCGCGCGAGGCGGGCGCTAGCGGCGCGCTCGAGGCGGGCGCTAGCGGCGCGCTCGAGGCGGGCGCTAGCGGCGCGCTGCCCGAGCGCTCTTAGCGCTGGCGCTCCTGGCGATCCGTGCCCGGCGATGGCGCGAGCGGGCGCCGGCCGAGGCGAGGCGGGCGGTCCTGTGAGAGCGCCCGCCGTGGACGTGGTGGCCACCGCCGCTCGTCGAGCCGCCGTGCCCGGGGCTTACGCCGGAGCCGGAGCCCGATGGGCCCGCTTCAGGGGGCGTCGATCCCGGTGTCGGCGATGGTGGCGTGCTCGCTTCGGGCGGGCTCGAAGGCGACGGAGATCCGCTCTGGCCGACCGAGCCCGAGCCGCCTTCGCCCGAGCCCGCGCCCGAGCCGCTTTCCGATGGGCCCGAGCCTGTTTCGGGCGCGCCGGGACGAAAGGGTTCTGATGTGCTTGGCAGCGCCATCGCCGCCTTCAGCGCGGCGTAGGCCGGGGTGGGCTGGAAGTTCTGGCGGAGCATCCCGAAGTTGTCCTCGGGATCGGCGGGGTTCGTCGCCATGTCGCGCAGCTCGTAGACGGTTGCGCCGGCTACGTAGGGCAGGCCGTCGAGCAGGCCGAAGGCCTGGCCCGTGTATTCGGCCTGCTGCTGTTCTGTGTTGGCGCCGGCGCTAGTGCCGGTCGGCCAACCGAACTCGGTTATCCACTCGGGCGTGTCATCGCCGGCGGCCAGCTGGGCCGCGTGCAAGGACTCGATGCCGCCGAGGAAGCTGTGCCTGACCGCGGTGTTGCCAGGCGCCGCGCCGTCGGCGTAGGGGTGCACGGAGATGCCGTCGTAGAAGCCTCGGATCCCGTCGGCATAGAGTTCTTTCAGGAACGGCAGGTCGGCATAGGCGAGCGAGCCGGCCAGCACGGGTACGGCGGCGTTGCCTTCCTTGGCGCCTGCATAGAAGGCCTTGACCATCGGCACGTAGGCGGCGGCGACGTTGGGGGCGTTGAGGTTTTCGTTGATCTCGGGCTCGTTCCAAGCCTCGACGGCCGCCAGCTCTGGGCCGTAGCGGCCGGTGATGAACTTGGCGAACGCGCCGTAGTAGGCGGGATTGGACGGCGGATCGTTCCAGGCGTGGCCGGTCGAGGCCCACGACGGCGTCTGCCAGAGCGTGGCGATGATCTTGATGCCGCGCGAGGCGGCCCCGGCGCTGAGGGCGTCCAGCTTGGCCAGGTAGGTCGGGTCGTAGTGGCCTTTCGCGGTTTCGAGGGTCGCCCAGCCGATGTCGACGCGCAGGACGTTGACATCGGCGCCCTGCAAAGCGTTCAGTTCTTCTGTCATTTCGGTGTTCGACACGGTCGACCACAGCGAGTGGACCTGGGCTCCGCGGTAGGCGGGCCCGGCCTGCGCGGCGACCGCGTCGACGCCGGCGAGGGTTAGGAGCACGCAGAGGAGCGCTGGGATGAGCTTGAAAGAGGAGGATGTGTGCGATTTGGGGAGCATTTGCGAAGACCTCGATATGCCCTCGCTATCGACCCCCCGCTCGCCTCCCATGCCCACATGGGTGCGGTTCGTGGACGCATGATCGACCGGCCCGCCGGTCGATCAGGGCTTTCCCGATACGATCCCCTCGGCCTATCCGCACGTCGCTCGAAATGCCCGCGTGACCCGCGTTCTGCTCGTCTATCAACCGACCGACGGAGGCGTGGGACGCCATGTCGCCGACCTCGCCGAGGGGCTCGCGGGGCGGGGCTACGAGGTCGTGCTGTGCGGCCCGTCGCGACCGGCGGGGACATCCGAGGACGTGGCTCACGTGAAGCTCGATCTCGGCCGGGCGATCGCTCCGCGCCGGGATCTAGCGGCGATCGCCGGCCTGGCGAAGATCGTGAAGGAGCTGAGGCCCGGCATCGTCCACGCCCACAGCTCGAAGGCGGGCGCGGTCGCCAGGCTGGCCAGACTGGCCAGGCCCGGTACGCCGGTCCTGTACAGCCCTCACGGCTATGCCTTCAAAGGCTATTTCGAGCGTGAGCGCCAGCGGAGGGCTTACCGGGCGATCGAGCGCGCGCTGACTCCGCTCGCCAGCCGGGTGATCTGCGTGTGCGAGGCCGAGGCGAGGGCGGCCCGTGCGATCGGGCGAGCCGCGCGGGTGAGGATCGTTCACAACGGGATCGCGGCGGCGGCGGCGGAGGGCCCGGTCGACCAGGCCGTCGCCGGGCTGGCGAAGGCAGGGCCGGTCGTGGGCGCGCTTACGCTGCTGCGGCCGGGCAAGGGGATCGAGACCCTGATCGACGCGATTCCGGGCGTGCTCGCCGGGCATCCGGACGCCCGGGTTGCGATCGTCGGCGGCGGCCCCGACCTGGAGGCGCTGCGGGAGCGGGCCCGACTGGCGGGGGTTGCCGAGGCGGTGCATTTCTTGGGGCCGAGCTCGGACCCGATGGGCGTGCTGAGAGGGTTGGACGTGTTCGTGCATCCGTCGTGGGCGGAGTCCTTTCCTTACGTGGTCCTGGAGGCGATGTCGCTGGGCAGGGCGATCGTCGCCAGCGACGTCGGTGGGATCGGCGAGGCGATCGTCGACGGCGAGTCCGGCAGGCTCGTCGCGGCGCGCGACCCCGAAGCCCTGGGCCGGGCGGTGATTGCCCTGCTCGAGGACGCAGAGCTCAGGAGGCGGATGGGCGAGGCGGCGCGGCTGCGTCAGCTCGAGGAGTTCACGATCGCGAAGATGATCGACGACACGGCAAGGGTCTACGAGGAGGTCGTGCGAGGCCCTGGCTGATCGGCCTGGGAGGCCGGCCGGTCCGCGCTAGCCGGGCTCGCCCCGTGGGGAGACCGAGGGTCGGAGTCCTGGGCGCCGGAGCGCCCAAGCGTACGGCGCAGGCGTACGAGCCCGAGCGTGGCGCGCGAACGCGGCCGGCCGTTGCCGACGACGGCCGCCAGGACGGAACGCTCGGTGGGCGCGTAGTGGTACTTGTAGGACTCGGCCCCGAGCATGAAGTCGTAGTGGCGGAGCCCCCGCTCGATGCTCCAGCGGATTCCTTGGGCGATCGCCATGTGGCCGGGCTCGAGCTGTTCGAAGCTCGGATCGAAGCTGACCAGCCAGCCGTAGTAGGCGTGCTCGTCGAGCAGGCCGACGACCACTACGACGACCTCGTCGTCGGCGTCGATCTCCCAGACGACCGCGAGGCCGGCCGGCACCATCGACGTGAGCGCTTCGGTCGTGAAGTCGCGAAAGCGGGGGCTCTGGTGCTCGGGGTCCAGATGCAGGTTGCGCTGCTGCCAGGACTCGACCTTCAGGCGCTGCCAGCGCTCGACGGCGAGGCCGATCTCCTCGCTGGTGGTGGCCGTGCGCAGCGATAGCTGGCCGCTGTCCAAAGGCTTCAGGCTGCGTCGTATCGCTTTGCGCCGTTTGGGGGACACCCCGGCCAGGTACTCCTCGAAGGTCGCTGGCAGCTCGATGCGTGGAGAGGCCAGCCGGGTGGTCGGTTCGACGCGCAGACCGGCCTTCAGGAGCGCCGCGATCGTGGTCGACTCCTCGGGGAGCTTGTCCATGAAGAAGGCGTCCCATTCGGCGCCGCGCCCCGACAGGTCGGCCGCCACCGCTGCGAGCGCCTGGTCGCGATCGTCGGGGCCGGCGATGACGTCCCAGTAGTTGCCGACGCCGAGGCCGAGGCCACGCAGGAGCCTGAGGCCCGCTTTGCGGTGCATCAGGAACGGGGCGAGGCCGGCCAGGCGGTCGCCGTCGTAGACGGCGAGGATCCACGGCCGGCCGCCTTCGGCCCAGTGCCGGCACCAGGCCGAGAGCCACTCGTAGGAGGCGAACGGCGTGGAGGTCGGGTCGGCGGCGCGCAGGCGTCGCCACTCGTCTTCGAGGCCTTGGAACCGCTCGACCAGCTCTACACGCATGGGGTAGCCACCGTCAGGCGCGCCCGCGCGACGCGACCTCGCGCTCGCCGCGGGAGACCCGGGACCTGGTCGCGCTCAGCAGCTGTTTGGCCTGGCTGGCGCCGAGCGCGGCCCGCGAGCGCGGGCGGCGGTTGCCGAAGGTCATCGACAGGATGGCGCGATCTTCGGGGGCGTAGTCGTACTTGTAGGGCTCGTCGCCGATCATGAAGTCGAAGTAGCGGCGCCCGGTCTCGATCGACCAGCGGATCGCGTGGGCGATCAGGACGTGGCCGGGGCGCAGCTGCTCGAACTCGGCGTCGAAGCCCCAGAGCCAGTAGTAGAAGGTTTGGTCGTCCATGAAGTTGACCGTGACGCCGGCCAGGCGATCGTCGCTACGGACCTCCCAGATCGCGGCGCGGCCGGACGGGATCAGGGCGAGGACGACCTCCTGGGTGAAGGCCAGGAACCGCTCGGAGCCGTGCTCGCCCATCATCTGGCGCTCGCGCTTCTGCCACCACTGCACCCTCAGCGCCTGCCAGCGCTCGAGCGAGGCCCTGACCGCGGCCGGGTCGGTGATCTCGCGCACGCTGAGCTCGCCGCCGTCGAGCACCTTCAGGTTGCGGCGGATCCGCCAGCGCCTGTTTTTGGAGAGGCCTTCGAGGTAGGCGTCGAAGGAGTCGGGCAGGACGATCCGGGGCGAGGGCCAGCGCGTGGCGGACAGCGAGCGCAGTCCCGCCTGTCGCAGGGCCGGGACCAGGGGCGAGTCTTCGGGCAGCTTGTCGATCGTCAGGGCGTCCCACTCGCCGCTGCGCCGGCGCAGCTCGGCGGCGAGGGCGGCGAGCACCCCGGCTCGATCTGAGGGCGCGGCGATCACGTCCCAGTAGTCGCCGAAGCCGACGCCGAGGCCGGTCAGGAACCTGAGGTTGTGGCGGTGGCCGAGATGAAAGAGGGCCAGGCCGGCGAGGCGCTCGCCGTCGCGGACCGCGAGCAGCCACGGCACGCCCTCGGCGCCCCAGTGCCGCTGCCAGACCGTGAGCCACTCGACCGACAGGAACGGCGCGGCGAGCGGATCGCGCTCGAAGAGGGTCCGCCACTCGCCGGCGAGGGCGTCGAGGTCTTCGGTCAAGGTCACGCGCATGGAGCCCACCGTATCGGCGCATGCGCTCGCGGCCCGACTTCGGCAAGCCGGCCTTCAGGGCGACGATCGCGGATCGCCGGGACGGGCGATCCGGATACTCGGGCAGTGCGAACGAGCTACGCAGGCCGTGCGTGAGGCGGCGCCCAAGCGGTGCGTGACGCGGGACTCAGGTCGTGCGAATGATCAGGACCGAGCAGGGGGCGTGGTGGGAGACCTTGTTGGGGACCGACCCGAGCAGGAAGCGCTTGGCGCCGGTCATGCCCTTGTTGCCGACGATGATGAGGTCTGCGTTCCGCTCCTCGGCGACGTCGAGGATCGCGTCGGCGGGATCTCCTTGACGGGCGTAGAGGTCGACGTCGACGTTCGCTTCGCGCGCGATCGTGGCGGCAGCCTCCAGCGTCGCGTCGACGTCCTCGCGCGGGCTGATCGCCCACTGCATGTCCTCGGGCGCCTCGCGCCGTTCCTCGCGCAGGCGCTGGGCGGGAACGGGCTCGTAGGCGCTGACCAGCTCCAGCTTGGCGCCCACGGAGCGGGCGAGGTCGACCGCCTGGCGGACTGCCTGGGTCGCGGTGTCGGAGCCGTCGGTGCCGACCACGATCGATTTGAACATGACCCTCCTTTGTGCCGGTAGCCGAAGCGCGTGGGCTGGACCTTAGTCTATGTGAGTGATCGACCTGCACTGCCACGTGCTGCCCGGCATCGACGACGGTCCGGAGACGATCGAGGGCTCGCTGGCGCTGGCGCGCGCCGCGAAGGCCGCGGGGATCGAGACGATCGTGGCTACGCCTCACGTGAGCCGGACCTACGTAAACGAGGCCGCGACGATCGGCCGGCTGGTCGAGGACGTGGAGGCGCGATTCGCGGCCGAGGGGCTGTCGCTGGGGCTGCGGAGCGGCGCGGAGATCGCGATGGGAGTGGTCGACGGCATCGCGCCTGAGGAACTTGCCGAACTCGCGCTGGGCGGCGGGCCGTGGCTGCTGATCGAGTGCCCGTTTACGTCGCTGGCAAGCGGCGTCGACCTGCTGCTGTTGAGGCTGCAAAGCAAAGGCCACAAAGTGGTGCTCGCCCATCCCGAGCGATCGCCGTTCTTTCATCGCGAAACGGAACTGCTGGGCTCGCTGGTGAAATCGGGCGTGCTGACCTCGATCACGGCCGGATCGCTGGCCGGTCGCTTCGGCAAGCAGGTGCAGCGCTTTGGACGGAGCCTGGTCGAAGAGGGGCTCGTCCACAACGTCGCCTCCGATGCCCACGACAGCTCGAACCGGCCTCCGGGGATCAGAGCGGAGCTGCGGGAGAGCGGCTTCGGCGACCTCACGGACTGGCTCGCCCAGGAAGTGCCGTCCGCGATCCTAGGCGGCGAAGCGATCCCGAAGCGCCCGGGCGCTGGCCCGGCGGGGCGCAAGCAAGGCGCCTGGTGGCGCAGAGGACGCTGAGCCGGGCCGCGGCCCGGCAACGCCGGTCTCGCGGCGGGCTCGCGCCGAGCGAGGGCCGAGCTGGCCAGGGCTAGAGCCGCATGCGCATCATGAGCGAGCGTTTGGCGGGAGCGCTGAATGCCATCTTCATCTGGGGTATACGGGCAGGGGGGCGCCTGCTGGAGAACGTGAGGCGGCCGGCGCGCAGGCTCGCGACGACCGCGATCTTGGCGCCGAAGCCGAGGTGCTTGGGTAGCGTCAGCCGGCAGGTGAAGGTGCGGTGCGCCGAGACCTTGGCCAGGCAGGCGCCGAGCGGGCGGCGACCGGCATAGGCGCTGAGCTTGACGTGGCCGGACCGGCCGACCTTGGTGGTCATCACGAGCTTGCGTCCGATCAGGACCGCGTCGGGACGGCAGACCGGAGCGCGGGCCGAGAGCCGGCAGTGGGGCGTGGCCGCCGGGGCCGATGTGGCGACCGGCGCGGGGCGGATCGAGATCGTAGCCTGAGCCCGGGCGCCCTTCGAGGTCACGGCGGCGATCGTCGCGGTCCCGCCTCGGGGGGGCTGAGACGGGGCCGTGTAGAGGCCGCCAGGGGTGATCGAGCCCGCGCCGGCGCTCCAGGTCACGGTCGGGCTGTCGTTGGCGACGTGGGCGGAGAGCTGGACGCTGGTGCCCGCGATCATCGTCGCCGGGGCGCCCGAGATCGCGACGGTCGGGCTGGGCGCCGGGCCGACGGCGATCGAGACGGTCGCGGAGGCCGGGCCGCGAGGGAACGGGCTGTAGGGGTCCGACGCCGCGAAGCTGAACGAGTCGGGCCCGGTGTAGCCGGGTTCGGGCCGGTATATGACCCGGTCGGTCCCGCTGATCGGTTCCAGCTGCCCGTGCCGGGGACCCGAGACGATCGCGAAGTTGGGTGGGTTGGGATCGTCCCAGGCCCTGGCTGTCGTCGTGATCGTGACCGGTTCGCCTACCTGCGTAACGACCTGCTGAGGGAGGGCGTCGAAGCCGGGCACGATCGTCGGTTCGCTCGCGTAGGCGACCTTTTCGCCGGAGCCTTCTTCGCGGATGTCGTGTTCGGGGTCGACTTCCTCGCGCAGCCAGTATTCGCCGGGCAGGACGTTGGAGACGTCGACCCACTGGAAGCCGAGCGTGTGGTCGTACCTGTCGCGCCAGCCCGGGGAGATGCCCTCGTAGACACTGGTCGTGTTGGGCAAATAGCGCTGGCAGAAGTCGCGGTAGGGGGCGACGTAGTCGGAGTAGGCGGGGAAGACGGGGCTTTCGAAGCCGGGCTTCGAGTTGGTTTCTTCGACCTGTTCGCTGTCCTCCAAGCAGAAGCCGACCTTCTCGGATGGCGCCACTTCGGCGGTCTTGGAGGCGTTCCAGAGCGAGTACTTGGCGATGTGCTGTAGGTGCCAGTGGTGGTGACCGTCGGCGTTGACGTAGAACATTTCGGCGAGGCTCGGTTCTTCTTTGTGGCCGCGTTCGAGATATTCTTCGTTTTCTTCGTTGAACTTTTCGGCTTCTTCTTTCGAAGCTTCGGGGTTGCTGGTGGGCGTCTTTTCGTTGGTCGAGAACAGTCGCTGATGGACCTGCATCGCGGGCGACGCCAGTTCCATTTCTGTACGTTCCGAGAATTCGGAAGGTTCTTTGGGTTCTTTGCCTTCTTCTTGTTCTTTTTTCTCTTCTTTTAGTTCCGTTTCGCGGCGTTCGATTTCTTCTTCGGCTTGGACCCCGAAGGTCGGCGCCGACCGCGAGCCGCGCATGTCGAGCGCTCCGTAGCCGTCGTTGTGGACATAGCCGTCGAAGCGCAGCAGGAGCTTGGCTTCGCCTTCGGCCGCGTCGATCCCGCCTTCGTCGGCGCTGTATTCGAGACTGGCGGTGTCGGGTGGGGTCGCGACCAGATTCGGCAAGAGGACCGACGGTCCGGCGTCGGCCTGGCGTATCAACGTGCGGAGGGAAAGAACAATCGGCAGGGAGACCGCGAGCAAGAGCAGGAGCGGGAGCGGGAGCGATGGGCGAAGAATGTGACGCATTGAGTAGCGATTGGTGGCAATGGATACTTTGGTGAAAGGTCGGTCAGGCGAGCTTTGTGATCGCGATGACCATTCCGATCAGCACGAATATTACGATCGCAATCTGCATCCAGATCCAGGTCGGCGACACCGGCGAAGCGTATAGGTAGGACTGCCGGCGCGCGGAGCCGGCCGATGCACGCGATCTTGCCGAACCGGCGGGTCGAATGGTTGACTGAACTATGTTGTGAGCGATGCGTGAAGACCATGGAACGGGCGCCGGTCGCTTTCGCGGTCCGGCTTTGGCGTTCGTGCTGGCGCTGTGCCTGACGGCGCTGGCGATCCCTGGTCGCTCGATCGCCTCCGGCGGCGGCCGGGGGCCGGTGCGCACGCACTCCTCGCAGACGGGTCCGCTGGGCGGGATCAACATCGAAAGCGCGAGCGGCCGCCGGCCGATCGGCGTCGCCGACCGGGAAATAGGCAGGGCGCGGGCGCTGCACGCACAGGTCGTGCGCGTCGGGATCCCGTGGTCGATGATGGAAGCGACGGGCCAGGGCCAGCTCGAACCACGAATCCTGGCCTATACCGACCGCCTGATGGCGGACGCGGCCGCGAGCGGCATCAAGGTGATCGCGCTGGTCGACAGCACGCCCTGCTGGGCCTCCTCGGCGCCGGCTTCGATCCTGGGCAAGTGCGTGGCCGGGCGCTTCGGCAAGGCCAACGCGTGGCCCCCGAACGAACCGGCCAGCTACGCCGCGTTCGTGGCCTACCTGGCCAGGCGCTACGGCCCGAGCCTGGCCGCCATCGAAATCTGGAACGAGCCGGACCAGGCCAACCAGCTGTATTTCGCCGGGCCGAACAAGGCCCAGCGCTACGCGGCGCTGCTGAGGGCCGCATACCCGGCGATCAAGCAGGCCGCCCCGAGCGTGGCCGTGCTGGCGGGCTCGCTGGTCGGCTACAACGGCGTCTTCTTGAGGGCGCTGTACGAAGCCGGCATCAAGGGCTACTACGACGGCCTGGCCGTGCACTTCTACACGCTGACGCTCGCCTCGCTGCGCCAGTTCAGGCAGGCCCAGCTGGCGGGCGGCGACGAGAAGCCGCTGTGGCTCGACGAGTTCGGCTGGAGCAGCTGCTGGCCGCGGTACAGGGTCCAGCAGGAACAGCCTTGCGTGACCCAGCAGGTCCAGGCCCAGAACATCGCCAACCTGTACAGGTCGCTGGCGCGCACGCCGTACCTCGCGGCGGACCTGGTCTATGACCTGCAGGGCAGCACGAGCGAAGACTTCGGCGTGCTGAACGAAAAGGGGAGCCGCAAGCCGGCCTTCGCCGCGCTCGCAAGCGTCCTGATCTCCCCCTTCGGCTCGCCGAGCCCGGTCACGCTGAGGCTTGCTCGCAAGGGCAAACAGGTCACCGCCAAGGGCTCGGGTCCGGCGGGCGACACGATGCAGATGGAAGTCTTCCAGGGCCCTGCCCTGCGCTTCAAGGCGCTGTTCACGCTGAACCGCTTCAACCAGTACTCGCTGACGCTGCCGGCGGCGCTCGGCACGAGCGGGCTGACCGTGCGCGTCTATGAGACCTGGACGGGCCCGGGCAAGGACGCGCAGAAGAGCATTTGAGCAGGGCCGCTCGGCGAGGAGCCTACGAGCGCCCCCCGGACAGGGCTCGTAGCGCGTTGAGGATCACCGCGACGTCGACGGCCTCTTGGAAGAGCGCTCCCGCGACTGGGACGAGCAGGCCGGCGGCCGCGAAGGCCATCCCGATGCTGCTCAAGCCGATGCCGGCGAGCACGCTCTCGCGGGCTATGCGCACGGTGCGCCGGCCGATCTCGATGGCATCGGCGACGCGATCGATGCGATCCACGGTGATGATCGCGTCGGCGGTCTCAGATGACACCGTGGCTCCTGATCCGCCCATCGCGATGCCGACATCAGCGACCGCCAAGGCCGGGGCGTCGTTGATCCCGTCACCCACCATCACGACGGGCGTGAGTCCGGCCACTTCGCGCATCGAGCGCACCACCCGCAGCTTCTCTTCGGGGCTCTGCTGCGAGTAGACCCGGTCCAAGCCCAGCCTCTCGGAGACGGCCCGGGCCACGTCGGTGCGATCGCCGCTGACCATCGCCACGTGGTGGATCCCAGCCTGGCGCAGCCTGCGCACGAGCTCCTGGGCGTCTGGGCGAATGTGATCTGCCATCACGAGCACGCCCGCCAAGCGCTGATCCAGCGCGACCAGGACCCGCGCGCCCCCTGACGCGAGCGACTCCGTGCTCGGCTCGACGGGCGCGACCGTAGGGTCTATCCCGTGGGCCGCCAGCCAGGCTGCGCTTCCCACGAGAACGCGTCGCCCCTCGACGACCCCCTCGATTCCCTGGCCAGGCGACTCGCGTGCCTGCTCTGGGCGGACGAGCGCGAGCGACTCGCTCGCAGCCTGGCGCACGATCGCGGCCGCGAGCACATGGCTGGAGAGCTGATCCAACGAGGCGGCCAAGCGCAGCAGCTCCGCGCGCGAGACCCCGTCCAACGCCGACACTCGCTCCACGCCCGGCACCCCTAGCGTGAGCGTGCCCGTCTTGTCGAGCAACACCGTGCGCGCTTCGCCGAGGCGCTCGATCGCGGCTCCTCCCTTGACGATCACGCCCGCGTGGGCGGCGCGCGAGAGGCCGGCCACGAACGCGATCGGCGCCGCCAGGATCAGAGGACAGGGCGTGGCCACGACGAGCACCGCCAAAGCCCGTACGGCGTCCCCGCTCACAAGCCATGCGCAGCCGGCGATGCTCAGCGTGAGCGGCAGGAAGAAGACCGCGTAGCGGTCGGCCATCCGCACGAATGGCGCGCGGCGCCGCTCGGCCTCGCGCACGAGTCGCACGAGCGCCGCGTACGCGCTGTCGGACGCCCGCCGGGTGGCTTGCAACTCGAACGCGTCGCCGGCGTTGGCGGTGCCGCCGCGGATCGTCTGGCCGCGAACGTAGCTCGCGGGCAGGGGCTCGCCGGTGAGGCTCGACTCGTCGATCGCGGCGTGCCCGTCGGCGAGGGCGCCATCGGTGGGCACGATCTCGCCGGCGCGCACGAGCAGGGTGTCGCCGACCTGGACCTGCTCGATCGGGATCTCCTCCCAGCCCCCTGGGCTGCGACGGCGCGCGCTGTGTGGCGCGCGCTCCACGAGCGCGGTCAGCTCGCGGCGCGCGCGCGCGGAGGCGAACCGCTCCAGGGCGTTGCCCCCGGCGAGCATCAGCGCGATGACGGCGCCCGCCAGGTATTCGCCCAGCGCGAGCGCTCCGGCCATGGCGAGCAGGGCGATGACGTCCACGCCGAGGTCGCCTCGCAGGAGCGAGCGCAGCACCGAGGCGGTGAGCGGCACGAGCATGATCGCGACGGTCGCGGCCCACACGGCGTCCGCGGCCTCAGGGCCCACGATCGCGTAGAGCACGCCCCCGCCGGCTATGCCGACGCCGGCGACGATCGGCGCCAGGTAGGCCCGCAACGGGCTCTCGCCGACACGGCCACGAAGCGATGGTGGGCTCATCCGGTGAGCTCGTCCGAGCGCGTGGATGCGCTCAGGCCGAAGCCGGCGAGCACGAGCGCGCCAATCGAGACGGCCGCGGCGAGGAGGGCGGTGGCGAGCATGCCGGCGCCGGGGGCTGCGAACTGGAAGAAGTGGCGGGTCGCGGGCAGGAGCAGGATCACGGCGAAGGCGCCCGCGAGCGCCAGGCACATCGCGCCGACGATGCCCGAGCGCCGCACAGAGCCCGTGGACTCCAGGACGAGCACCAGGTAGAGACCGACGACCACGACCACGGTGGTCGCGATCGTGCGCGCCTGGATCACGGAGTAGTCGAGGTCGTGCAAAGCGAACAGATAGCCGGTGACGGTGCCCACGCCGACGATCGTGCCCGCCGGGACGGCGAAGCGCGCGACGCGGCGCACGAAGCCCTCGACTCGCCAGCTGCCGCTGGAGGGCGCGAGCGCGAGGAAGAAGGTGGGGATGCCGATCGCCAGGGCCGCCGCGATGCTCAGATGGCGCGGCAGCAGGGGGTAGGCCTCGGAGCTGGTGCCGATCGTCAGGATCAGGAATGCGGCGAAGGCCGACTTGGTGACGTACATCTTGGTGACGCGCTGGAGGTTGCGAAGGGCCTGCCGGCCCTCGTGGATGAGCGCCGGGAGCGCGTCGAAGTCGCCATCGACGAGCACCAGGTCGGCGACCGAGCGCGCCATCTGGGCACCGCTGCCCTGGGCTATGGCCAGGCGGGCCCGCTTGAGCGCGGGCACGTCGTTGACGCCGTCCCCGACCATCGCCACGTAGCGTCCGGCGTCGTGCAGGGCGGCCACGATCGCGCGCTTGCCATCCGGCGAGATCCGTCCGATCACGTTCGCGGCGAGCGCGAACTCGCGTAGCTCGCCAAAATCCTCGGGGATCTGGCTGCCGTCGCTGACCAGATGAGCCGCGATACCCACGTCGCGGGCGATCGCCGCGACGGTGTTGGGGGCATCGCCGGAGAGCACCTTGATCTCGACGCCCTGCTCGAGCAGGAACGCGACGGTCGCGTGGACGTTCGGGCGCAGGCGCTCGGCGAGCACGACCAGCCCGAGCGGGCGAAGATCGCGCGGCGGAAAGTCGCGGTCCGCCGGCGCACCGTGGCCGGTCGCGACGGCGAGCACGCGCCGACCCTCGCTCTGCAGTGTGCGCGCACGCTCAGCCATGACGCCCAAGGGCAGACGCTCGGGAGCACCCAGAACGTACGTGTCCTCGGCGAAGCGCAACGCGCTGAGGCGCCGACCCGAGCTGAAGGGAATCTCGGCGTCGGCCGGCTCGGGATCGGCCGGGAAGGCCTCAGCCAAAGCCAGCAAGGTGCCGTTGCGCACCGAGGCGCCGGCGGCGAAGCGCGCGAGGATCGCGGTGAAGTCCGGCTCGCTCAGGCCCTCGGCCGGCTCGACGCCGGCCACGCGCAGGGCGGACTCGGTGAGAGTGCCGGTCTTGTCCACGCAGATGACATCGACCGAGGCGAGCGACTCGATCGCGTTCAGCTGCTGGGCGAGCACACCGTGGCGAGCCATGCGTATGCACGCGACCGCATAGGTGAGGCTGAGCAGGACGATCAGGCCCTCGGGCACGAGGCTGACGGCGCCCGCGACCGAGGTCGAGACGGCTTCGTGGATGTGCACGTGGCGGTGGTACAGCGAGTAGCCGAGGACCGCGCCGAGGCCGACCATCAAGACGACCAAGCCGTACAGGAGCCGGTTGACGGCCTGCTCCAAGGGGGAGCGCGGATGCCTGAAGGTGCGCGCCTCGCCGACGATGCGCGCGGCGAAACTGTGCTCGCCGACGGCATCGACGATGTATGCGCCCGCCCCGTCCGCCACGAAGGCGCCAGAGTGGACGCGCTCGCCCCGAGCGCGCTCGACCGGCTCGCTCTCGCCCGTGAGGATCGACTCGTCGAGGCGCAGCTCGTGGGCCTCGACGAGCTCGCCGTCGGCGAGGACCTGATCTCCGGGGCCGACCCTCAACAAATCACCGGGCACGACCTCGGCGACGGCCACCTCGCGCGGCTGCCCGTCGCGGACCGCCAGGGCGCGCGGGGCCACGAGCAGGGCGAGGCGGTCGAGTGCGTGCTTGGCGCGTGTCTCCTGGGCGATGCCGATCGTGGTGTTGGCGACGATCACGCCCAGGAACAGGGCATCGCGCCAGTCGCCGAAGGCGAGCGTAAGCGCGCCGAACGCCGCCAGGATCACGTTGAACACCGTCAGCACGTTCGCCCGCACGATGCTTCTGTAGGAGCGGCTCGTCACCGGCTTGGGCGGCGGCCCCGACGCAGCCAGCAGAGCGGCCGCCTCGGCCTCGCTCAACCCGCCCGCGGGAGCGAAGTCAGGCGTGTCGGCAGGCGCTTTTGGAATGCTCTTCAGCGTATCCATCGCCACTGAGGGTATGCTCGAGGAGATGAGCGAGCAAGGCCATTTCACGACCGACGAGGCTCGCGCGGCCGGCGAGCGAATTGGCGTCGATTGGGCGTCGTCGCCGTTCGACGTCGAGCAGTTTCGAATCGGGATGGACGTCGAGCTCGAGCACGGCACCCAAGATCCCGAAACCAACGTCACCGACGACGACGAGACCACCACGGCCAAGATCGCCCGAGCCCACCTCAACGAGTTCCCGGACTACTACAGCCGCCTGGCCGTCATGGAGGCCGACGCGGAGGCCTACTGGGACTCGCGGAGAGACTGAGCCGCTACTCGGCCTTGCGGAACACCGCGACGATCGTCAACAGCAAGATCTTGAGGTCCAGGGCGAGCGACCAGTGGGCGATGTAGTAGTTGTCCCACTCGACCCGCTCGGCCAGCGAGGTCTGGCCGCGCAGCCCGTGGACCTGGGCCCAGCCGGTGATGCCGGACTTGACGCGGTGGCGGTCGCCGTAGCGGACGATGTCCTGCTCGAACAGCTCGACGAACTCGGGGCGCTCGGGCCGGGGGCCGATGACGCTCATCTGGCCGCGCAGCACGTTCAAGAGCTGGGGCAGCTCGTCGATCGAGGAGCGGCGCAGGACGCGCCCGACGAGGGTGCGCCGATCCTCCCCCTCGACGCCCCCGGGGGCGGTGTCGCCGCCGAGCAGGAAGTCGATCGCGGTGTCGTCGTCGGCGCTGAGCTCCTGGCTGTCGGCCCGGGCGACTCGCATCGAGCGGAACTTGTAGAGGTCGAACACGCGGCCGTCGCGCCCGACGCGGCGCTGGCGGTAGAAGATCGGCCCGCGAGAGCTCAGGCGCACAGCGAACGCAACAAGGAGCAGGAGCGGCGAGAGCAGGACGAGCAGCGTCGACGCGAATACCCAGTCGAAGGCGTGCTTGAGGGCGAACTGCCACCCCTTCGGGTCGACCGCGGAGAACGTCAGCAGCGGCGTGCCACCGACCGTGTCATACCAGGCGCGCTGGTTCATGGTGTCGAACATCCGGGGCACGACCGACACGTCGATGCCGAGCTCCTGGCAGCGCTGGATGAGGCGGCTCACCTGCGCGTCGGCGACCGATGAGAAGGCGACGATCAGTTTGCGGACACCGGTGTTCGCGACGATCTCCTCGAGCTCCTCGACGGTCCCCATGACCGGCACGTCGCGCCCACCGACCTCGGCCACCGAGCGGGGGTCGTCGTCGACGAAGCCGACGGGCACCAGGCCGTACTCGGCGTGTTGCTCGAGCCGGCGGGCGACCTGGGAGCCGACGAGCCCGGCGCCGACGATCAGGACGGGCTTGCCGACGAGACGGCGAGAGCGCGCCCAGTTCTGGGCGCCGGCCAAGGCGATGCGCCCGGCGCCGACCGCGAACAGCGCGAACAGCCAGGCGCGGACCTCGTCGGAGGGACTAGGCGTCTGGCCGTTGACGAACAGGCCGATCGTGGCCACCGTCATCACGGCGATCGAGACGGCGCTGAGAAACGACGGGAGGCCGTCGAGCACGAGCGTGCGCAGCCGCCTGCGATACAGCCCGCGCATATAGAGCAGCAGCATCACGAGCGGCGGCAACGCCAGGAGCGGCGCCTGGATCGCCGACACGTACAGGGCGGCATGGATCCCACCGAGCGAGAGCGTGACCGCGAGGCACAGCAGCACGAAGTCGGAGGCCGGGCGCAGGACATTCCAGCCGGGGCCCTCCAGGGCCCACTGCAGCCGTCCCTCGAACCTGCCGCCCAGGGCGTACTTCGGTCCCGGCGCGCCACGAGCGAGCTGGCCCTGAAGGGGCATGGTGGTCGATGTCTGCTGAGAGATATGTGGTTGATCCATGGTCTGAGAGCGCTTGGTCTTCGTTGTGAGGGTCTAGGGACTACTCGGGTCCCGCAACCCATCCCTTTAGCGATCGATGCCCTCCCGACCCTTTCTTCATCGCCAGCCGCCTCGTGAACACCCCGGTGAGCGCCACGACGACGAGCGCGAGCAGCACGTACGGGAGCACACCGGCCTCCCAACCTGCCGAGCCGGACCCGGCGCCGGCGAGATACGTTCGTTCGGCTGACACGGCTGGATACGCGATCGCCATGCCGGCGGATGCCCGGGGGTGCGACGCCGCGCCAGCCCCGCCGCCGTGGACTGTACCGGCTCGACCGGCGCCCGATCGACCGGCGGCCGACGGGCCGGCCTGAACCCGTTCGCCGCGGGACGGAGACCCTGACGAGGACGCTGCTCCACTCCCGAGCGAGCCGCCGGAGGACGCGCCCGAGCCCGAGCCGCCACCGGCAGAGCCGCCGATCAAGGTCGAGCCGAGCAACTGCTGGCTGCCCTGACCTGGACCTCCATATCCGCTCAGCAGCGACCCCGCCGTCGCGAGCACCGGCACAGCCAGGGCGGCGGCGAAGACGGCGACGCCCGTGAAGAAGACGATCGTACGGTCGGTTCTCATGCTTCCTTGCCTTGTGCTTCCCTGTCGATCTCGCTCACAAAACCTGGGCGCCTGCTCGACTCCATAAGACCTAGGACTCCGTCCCTGGGTCGCCCTTCCAACGCGAGGATCCTCGTCGAAAGCGGTCGGGTCGAGCAGGTACTCCGGGTATCACGCTAGCGAGGCGCGAGGATGGCCCTGGGGCAGAAAGCCGCAGGGCCGCTAAGGGGTCCTCCACAGTGTTCATGCCAGCTGCCGAGCTTTGCGGAGGATCGAACGGTTCAGCGCTTCGACGTCGATGCTTTCGCCGCGGCGCACGACGGCGAGCGCTTCGCGCGTGAGCGGGTCGCGCGGATTCAGCCTGACGGCCTCCTCCAGCAGGACGAGCGCGGCGGCCTTACGACCCTGAGCCGAGGCGATAGCCCCCCGCTCGAGCGTCGCGTAGGCATCGCCGGGTGTGCGCGCCAGCGCCAGCGCGAACTCGTGGTCGGCCCTGGCGAGGTCGCCGAAGCGCAGGGCGATCGAGCCGGCCACCACATACGGTTCGTCGCTGAGCGGGTTCAGGCTGGCTGCGTCGTTCAGGCGGGCGTACGCCGCGGCGGGAGCCTTCTGCCAGATGCGGGCCGCGCTCTCGACCCGCAGCCGGCTGAGCCAGGGGGCCAGGAACGAGACGGCGATCGCCAGAGCCAGCACGGACCCGCCGGCGATGACTCCGACACGCCCTACGCGCGCGCGGGGGGCAGCCCCCGACGAGACATCTATCTTCTCCCGGGAACGAACCCCAAAACCAAGCCCTGCGCGCGCGCGGGGGGCAGCCCCCGACGAGACATCCGCGGCCACAGCCCCCGGCAGGACATCCGCCGCGCCGACGCCGCGCGGGGCGAGCGCGCACGACAGGCCGAGCAGAGCGAAAGCGGGCGCGCCGAGGCCGGCGAACTCGTAGAACCAGTCGAACGAGCCGTGGACGAGCCAGTAGGCGAAGCCGGACAGCGCCGCCGCCGCTACCGCTTGGCCCAGGGGATCGACACCGCGCCAGACGGCCCGCCAAGCAGCAAGCAGCGCACCGACGAGACCAGCGCAGGCCAAGAGCCCGCCGAGCAGGCCGGTCTCGGTGAGGGTGCGCAGCTCGACCGAGTGGGGGTAGTGGGGCGTCTCTTCGGAGCGGCCGTGGGCGAGGTACTGCTGCTGGAAGTTGTCGGCGCCGATCCCGACGACTGGATGGGCGAGGAATTCGTCGAGCGCGACCCGGTAGAAGTCGTAACGGTTGCTGCCGAGGCCGCTGGTCAGGCGGTTGCCGGTCCCGTTGGCGGCGTAGCCGGAGCCGCTCTTGAAGGTGTCCCAGGCATGGCGGGCGCGGCTCACCGGATCGCCGGCCGCCGCCAGGCCGCCGGCGAGGACGAGCACCAGGGCCGCGATAGCGACTCCACCGAGCGCCCTGCGCGCGCGCGTGGCCGACGCCTGGGAAAGCTGGGTCCTGTGCTCGATCGCGGCGCCGGCGGCCACGACGAGCCCGACCACGACCGACGCGATCAGGGTGGCAGCGACCGCGCTGTGAACGGCAGCGGCGGCGGATTGGTTGTGTTCGATCCGTTCGCCGACGCGGAGTACCGAGGGCGCGGCGGCGGCGATGCCGGCCGCGATCGGCACCAGCAGGGCGAAGGTGCGCAGGCGCGAAGGCAGGAGGGCGAAGACGAGGACGAGCATGATCGGCGCGGCGTAGAGGGCGCCGCGACTGACGCTGAGCAGCGCGGCCTCCGCCAAGAGGACGGCGCCGGCGGCGAAGAGCCCGCGCAGAGCCCACGGGAGACGGGGCTCGCGGGCGAGCAGGAGCGCCGGCCAGAAGGCGATCAGCCATTGGGCGGCGTTGGCGTTGGCGTAGCCGGACGGGTAGGTGAGGCGTCCGCCCGGCAAGAGGCCTTCGAGGCGGATCAGGCTGCCGGCGGCGTGGTCGACGTGCAGGATCGCGAACAGCGCCAAGCAAGCCGTCGCGAGGACGAAGACGGTGAGCAGCAGCGCGGCGGAGCGTCCGTGCTGGGGCCAGAGCGCGAACAGCGCGAACACGAGCAGGTACAGCAGGGTGCGGTTGGCGCCTTCCCAGGCGTCGGCGGGCGCCGCGGCCCACAGGATCGAGCAGAAGCTGAGCGCGGTGTAGGCCGCGAGGCACGCCAGGGCGACCTTTACCGATGTCGGCAGCTCGGTGAGGGGCAACCCTACGAAGCGGATCGCGATGGCGAGCAGCGCGAGCACGATCAAGCCGCCGGGCGCCCAGTGGGTCAACGGGTAGCCGGCCTGGCTCGAGAGCCAGACGACGAACAGGGCGATCGCGGCCAGGGCGGGCACGGTGGCCGGGGCTCGGCGCAGGCTGTCAAGGAGTGAGCCGGACGCCGTATCGGCTGGTCTGGGGGCGACCGGCGTGGATGACATCTGTGAGCGAGGCTAGCGCGACGGGCAGACCTCAGATCGCCCGGAGACGACTCGGGGACCTGCAAAGATTGGATGCAGACAGAGGCCGGGTCCAAGAAGCCCGCGTAGAGGTCGCCACCGCGCATGTCCGAGATGACCGTCACCGATCCGTCGCAGCACGCAGGCCGGCGCTTGGCGAGGGGCGCCGGGCGGCGCGGGCTGCGAGCGCTGGCGTTCGCGATGATCGCCGTCGGCGCACTGGCGCTGGCGGACGCGACCGTGACGCTCCTGTGGCAGGAGCCGATCTCGGCGCTGTATGCCGCGATCAAGCAGGACCGCCTGCAGGGTGCGCTCAGCAAGGTCGAGCGCGCGGCGCCGACACCGCTGGAACAACGACACCTGGCGAGCCTGCCGAGCGAGCGCCGCAGGGTGGCCTATCTGGCCGGCGAGCTGCAGAGGCACACCGCCGAGGGCAGCCCGGTCGGCAGGATCGTGATCCCAGAGGTGAACGCGAACTATGTGGTCGTCAAGGGGACGGGTACCTCGGAACTGGAGAGCGGCCCGGGCGTGTACCCCGAAACGGTCTTTCCGGGCATCGGCGGTACGACCGCGATCGCCGGTCACAGGACGACGTGGCTGGCGCCGTTCAGACACATAGACGCGTTGAGGCCGGGCAACCACATACTGCTGAACATGCCGTACGCTCGCTTTACTTATACGGTCGTCGGCCAGCGGGTTGTGCTGCCCTCGGACGTGAAAGCGGCCGTCGCGAAACTCGGCTATTCGAGGCTCGTGCTGTCTGCGTGTACGCCGCTGTTCAGCGCCGCCAAACGGTTGCTCGTTTACGCGAAGCTGACCAGGACCGTGCCCGTGGGCCCCGCGCTGTGGGTGCCCGGCGGCGGCGTCGTCCAGCCGATCGAAGCCCAGGCCCCCGGGAGCAGGCCTAAGCGCCCGGCCGCGCGCCAGTTCGAAGGGCTTGCGCAGGAGCTGTGAGGGCCGGCGACGCCACTGCCGGGCAGGCTCACGCCCCAGACCTGCCCCCGTCCGAGCGGGACCCGACCGAGCCAGGAGTGGGCCCGACGGGACTCGTGCGAGACCGAACCGATCTGGTCGAGTTCTACGACGACGCATACACCCAGGCCGACCCGGACCGGGCGGCGCTGTATGCGCGGTGGCGTGGGTTGGGCGCGGTCGGCAAGGCCGACCACGTGGTCGCGCTGTGCGCGGAGGCCGGTCTGCGACCACGGAGCACCTTGGAGATCGGCTGCGGCGACGGGGCATTGCTGTGCGAGCTCGAGGCACGCGGCTTCGGCGGACGCCTGGCCGGCGTCGAGATCACGCGGGCCGCGGTCGAGATCGCAAAGGCGAGGCCGCAGATCGACGCGGTCGAGCTCTACGACGGCGTGAAGCTGGAGGCGGGCGACGGCGAGTACGAGCTGGGCATCCTGTCGCACGTACTCGAGCATGTCGTGGACCCGGCCGCACTGCTGGCCGAGGCGGCGCGAGCCTGTAGGGCGGTCGTGATGGAGGTGCCGCTCGAGGCCAACGTATCCGCGCGGCGGGCGGTCAAGCGCGAGCACGCCGAGGAGGTCGGGCACCTGCAGCGCCTGGACAGGGCCGGCGCCAGGGCGATCGTCGCGGACGCGGGCCTGCGGGTGGCGGGCGAGCTGGAGGATGCGCTGCCGAGGCGCGTGCATACGTTCTTCGCAACGACGAAGCGCGCGCGCGCGAAGGGCACGGCAAAGTGGGTCGCACGCTCAGCGACCCACCGCCTGAGCCCGGGCCTGGCGAAGCGCCTGTTTACGGTCCACTACGCGTGCCTGTGCCTGCCGGCTGCGTAGCCGACACGACAGGCAGGCATCCGACCCCTCCCAATACAGAGCTTGCCGTACACAGCCCTTGCACTACACAGCCCTTGTAGTACAAAGCCTGTGTAATAAACTGGGAGAGTGACGGCGCCCCGCCTGATAGACCGAGCCCGCGAGTCAGATGCTCTGGCCACAGCCTGGGAACAGGCGTGCGCGGGCGACCCGCAGCTGGCGATCGTATGGGGGCGCCGCCGGGTAGGCAAGACGTTCCTGCTCTCTCATTTTGTCCGCGAGCGGCGATCGGTGTTCTTCGGCGCCACCCAGCAGGCGGAGGGCGTCGAGCTGGCTCGTCTCGCCGACGCGGTTCGTCGCGACCTCGGCGACCAGGCCGCCGACCTGACGGGAGGCGGTTTCACGAGCTGGGAGGCGGCACTCCGCTTCTTCGTCGCCCTGGCCACAGACGAGCCGCTCGCGCTCGTGATCGACGAGGTTCCGTATCTATCGAGGTCGACCCCGGGCCTGGCGAGCGTGATCCAGGTCGTCTGGGATCACGTGCCGGCCGGCACCAAGCTGATGCTGGTACTGACCGGCTCGGCGGTCGGCATGATCGAGGCGATGGTGGGCGCCGGGGGAGCGCTCCGCGGCCGGCCGACGCTCACGCTGAGGCTCGAGCCGCTCGGGCCTGTGGACGCGCGCGCGTTCCTCCCGAACCTGGAGGAGGCGGCGTTCTTGGAAGCCTACGCGGCCTGCGGCGGCTACCCGCTGCACCTGCGCGCCTGGGATCAGGAAGCCGGCACGGACGCCAACCTGGTGGCGCTCGCCGCCGAACCAGGCGGCATCCTGCTCGAAGACGCAAGCAGCATGCTGCTCGAGGAGCTGAGCCATTCCGGAGGCTACGCTCGCATACTCGCCGCGGTCGGCCGCGGCAGGACCCGCTTCGGGGAGATCGCCGCCGAGACCGACCAGCGCATCGAGCGGCCGCTGGAGATCCTCGAGCGGGCCGGCCTGCTCGCCCGAGCCCTGCCCGTGGGGGCGCCAAAGGGCGCGCGGCCGCGCTATGAGATCGGCGACCCTTACCTGGCGTTCTGGTTCGGCGTCCTGTACTCCGAAATCCCGCAGATCGAAGCGGGCCAGGGACGCGCGGTGATGCGCCGCAGGCGACCCGCCTGGCAGCAACATGTGGGAGCGGTCTTCGAGGACACCGCGCGGGCGCACGCACGCCGCTTGGCGGCGGACGACGTGCTGCCGAGCGATCTGGTCGTGGGCCGCTGGTGGGCCGCGACGGGCGAGCCCTGTGAGGTGGACGTGCTCGGGCTACGCGGCTCTCGCACCTGCCTCCTGGGGGAGGCGCGCTGGCAACGCCAACCTCTGACCGGGCGCGACCTGCGACGCCTGCGGAGCAAGACCGCCCGCACGCCCAATCCAGTCACCGAGCCCGTGTATGCCCTGTGGAGCAGAGGCGGCGTCGACAGCTCCGTCGACCCCAAGGACGCGCTTGTCTTCACTACGGCGCAGATGCTGGAGAGGTAACGGAGCACGCGCTGTAGGCGACGATGCGCGCCACTCGAACTCGCGCTAAGCGCCCGCGGGCCGGGTGGCCGCGGCGAACAGCAAGGACAGGACGCGGCCCATCAGGTCGTCGGGCACGGCATCTGGATCGGTCAGCTTCTGGCGGGCGATGCCGTCCGCGAGAGCGTCGATCGCGAGGGCGAGCTGCTCGGCGGGCAGGGCCAGCTCGAGGTCGAACTCGCGGACGCCGTCGGCGATGAGGCGGGTCAGGAGCTGGCGCATCTGGGCGAAACGGGCGGCGACCTTGGGGCGTACGCTCGGGTCGCGTACCCCGTAGGCCCAGAACTCCATGAAGAGGAGCAGAAGCTCGGGCTCGCGCTCGATCATCGTCATCCATTGGCGCGCCCCGCCGGTCGCGCGGGCGGTGACCGAGTCGCGGTCGGACACCGCCGCCGAGATCTCGCGGGCGTGGGCGTCGATCTCGCGCTCCATGAGAGCGAGGAAGAGATCCTCCTTGCCCTCGAAGTTCGAGTACAGGGCCCCGGTCGAGAAGCCGGCCTCGGAGGCGATCAAGTCGACCGACGAGCCGTGATAGCCGCCGCGCGCGAACACGGCCCGGGCGGCGTCGAGCAGGCGTTCGCGGGTGGCGGCCTTGCGCTGCTCGCGGGTCAGCCTCGCCCCGGGCCGCTCCTCGACGACGGGCGTCGACGTCGGCGTTACGTCGGTCGACTCGGGGGCGATCGCGGGCGACTCCATGAGCCACATCTTAGTTGACAGAGCGATCGCTATTGCGATAACGTCCATTATCTTTGTAAGAACGAAACGGGGAGTTCACTGACGATGGCGATCGCGACACCGAACCGACAAGACGCGAACCCGGCCAGCCTGCCGGCCGACGCGATCTCATATGAGGACCTGTACGCGCGGTGGGAGCGCGGCAACTGGAAGGCGACCGAGCTGGACTTCACCGAGGACAGGCGCCAGTGGCAAGAGGACTTCACCGAGTTCGAGAGGCAAGCGGCGCTCTGGAACTACTCGTTGTTCTTCTGGGGCGAGGACGCCGTCGCCGACAACCTGTCGCCTTACATCGACGCGGCCCCGAAAGAGGAGCAGAAGTACTTCTTGACGACCCAGCAGGTCGACGAGGCCAGGCACGCGGTCTTCTTCAAGAGATTCATGCAGGAGGTCTGCGACATCGGCGACGGCACCGCCGGCGGCGGCCTGCGCGCGATCAAGCAGCAGCTGTCGCCAGGCTTTCAAGAAGATCTTCGACAGGCTGGACACGATGGCTGACGAGCTGAGAGCGGATCGCTCGCCCGCCAAGCTGGCGGCCGCGGTGACGTTGTACCACGTCGTGATCGAGGCGTCGCTGGCCCAGCCGGGCCAGCATTTCATCTGCAACTATCTGGAGCGCCGCGACCAGCTGCCGGCGTTCAGGGAGGGCATGGAGAACATCGCCGCCGACGAGCAGCGGCACATCGGCTTCGGCGTCAAGCTGCTGTCGGACCTGGCTCGGGAAGACCCGGTGGGCGTGCCCAAGGCGGTCGCCGGGCTGCTTCGTGAAGTGACCAGGTACACCGCCCAGGTGTTGATGCCTCCGGGCTGGGACGAGCGCTACATAACGGTGTTCGGCGCCACCTACGACGAGGTCGGGCTCGAAGGGATAACTTCGATGATGACCAAGATGAGGTCCGCCGGCCTGCCTGTCGACACGCTCCCAGGACCGGCGCTGTTGCCGCCCGGCTTGAGCCCGATCGAGGTGACACAGCGCGGGCGTACGCTCGCCAAAGCGGGCATCATCGGCGTGCGCGAAGGCCCGACCGACCGCGACCCCGAGACGGTCGAGCTGCTGTTCGACACGATCAGGCGCTCGGTCAGCCCGCGGCACGGCTTTGCGAGGCCGACCACGTTCCAGTGGGAGTTCACAGACCCGGACGTCCAGACCTGGCATTTGACCGTGAACAACGGTTCGAGCACCGTCGCCGAGGGCCCAGCGCCCAAACCAGACCTGCGCCTGCAGGTCGCTTACCAGGACTGGGTCGACATCATCGGCGAGCGTCTGGACCCGAGGCGGGCGATGCTGACCGGCAAGCTGAGGCCGAGGGGCAACCCTTTGGGGCTCAGGAAGCTGGCGAAGGCCTTCCCGCAGGGCTGATCAACCCAGCCCGAACTCACGGGCGGCGGCGTCGGAGCCGCCGCTTTCGTGACTTGGCTGAGCCTGCGAGCCACCGTTCGTAGCTGGCCCGGCGCTCGCCGAGCCAGCGCCGGCCGAGCCCGCGGCCGACCCCGCGCCCGCGCCCGAGGATTCAGCCCCGCCGGGCGAGCCTCCGCTTGCCGATGCCGTCCGGGCCGTGTTAGGCGCGCTCGCCGGCTTGGACGGGGCCTGCTGGCGGGCCGGCTGCTCCAAACCGAACTCCTGGCCGGCCTTGGCGGCCGGGGCCAGGTTTGTACGGCCAGACCCGGAGCCGGTCGCAGCAGCCCCGTGAGGGCCGCTTCCCGTCGGGGCTTCGGCGCCGAGCGGCGCTCCGACCTGGGCCGAGGTCAGGCTCTGATCGACGATCGCAACGTGGGTGCCGCGCGCACGCGTATGGCGGTCCGGAGTGGTACCGCGATGGCCGGCCACCGGGATGATCGTCAGCGCGGCGCAGCTGGCGCCCACGCCGACCGCGACCAGGCAGCCGACGGCCAGCTTGGCGCCGAGGCCGCCGGCCATCAGCCAGCCGCTCCCAGCCCCCGCACCCGCCGCGCCTGACACCCCAGCGGCGGCGCCGACCCCGCCGGCCGAAACGCCTACGCCCGCACCTGTCCCGGCGCCCGCGCCAGCTCCTCCCACCGAGGCACCTGTGCCCGCACCGGCGCCCGCCGTCGCGCCGGCTCCAGCTCCACCCGCCGCAACGGCTCCGAGCATCCAAGGCAAGGGCAGCGGCGGCAGCACGGCCGCCAGACCGCGCAGCGCCAGCACGTGGGCGCGGCAGGCCGGACAGTCGCGCTGGTGGGCCACGGCCAGCGCGTAGCGCTCGCCCGCCGGGTCGAGGATGCCGAAGGCGAAGCCCCTCATCAAAGAGGCTTGCTCGGCGCAGTAAGAGCCGGCCCTGATCGCGTCCAGCAGCTCGCCGACCTTGCTCGCCACGCCGGGCGAGCCGCTGCGCGAGCCGTCCATCAACTTGCGCATCCTGGCCTCCGAGATGCCCATCTGGGCGGCCGCCTGGGCCCTGGAGAGGCCCTGCAGGTAGCAGAGCGCGGCAGCCTGACGCTCGCGCGGACCCAGCCGCGAGCGCAGACCCTCCAGGAGACGCCTCAGCGTGACGCGATCGTCGAGGGCCTCGGCGAGATCGTGGTCGTAGGTGTTCTCGAAGCGGGTGTTCGCGCGCGCGTGCGTCGCGCGCGCGCGGGCCTCGCCATTTAGAGACGCCCGCCGCGCCGAGCCTTGCCCCCGAACGCCCGCCCCGACCGACCCTCCCGCACCCGCCGACCCTCCTGCGCCCGCCAACCGTCCTGCCTCGTCGTAATCGCCGACCGGCGTCACGCGCGAACCGTGGCCACGGTGCTCGTCGAGCGCCCTGCGATAGGTCACGAGCGCCAGCCAGCCCTCCGGGTTGGCGACCTCGGTCTTGCCTTCGAGCATCGTCGTGTACAGACCGTGCCAGGCCTGGGCGTAGCAGGCCTCCAGGTCGCCTTGGTCCAGGTGAACGCCCGCGGCGCGCAGCCGCCCCCGCACGGTCGCCAAGACCCGGCCCTTCATCGCCTCGAACTGGGTCCGCAGCATCCTTTCGGCCCGATAACGGCGTATAGGCAGTGGGCTCACACAATTGAAGATTGCGAACCAGACGAATGCCTGCTCAGCAAAAAGCCGCTATTTGCTCCAAACTCGTGGACCTCATATCCTCGCCACTGCGGTAGGCGCCATGCCAGGCCGCGACCTCGGCCAGCGCCTCCTCCAGGCCCCAGCTCGGCCTCCAGCCCAGGTCGCGCTCGGCCGCCGCCGAGTCCAACTCCAGACGCATTGCCTCGGGCGGATGCTCACCGGCATCGAGCTCATACCCGAGCCCGCCGTCGAGCAGGCCGTCCAGCTGACGCACGATCTGAAGGACGGTGCAAGCGTCCTCTGGCCGCGGGCCGAAGTTGAACGGCCTCGCAAAGCCGGCTCCGCCCTCATCGCACAGCGCCTGCGCCAACGCCAGATAGCCGCTGAGCGGGTTCAGCACGTGCTGCCAGGGCCTGATCGCCTCGGGTTTGCGCACGCGCACGGGCCGCCCGTCGTCGTAGGCCCTCAGGATGTCTGGCACGAGCCTGTCTTCGCCGAAGTCGCCCCCGCCGATCACGTTGCCCGCGCGCGCGCTCGCCACCCGAACGCCACCGCTGGCCGCGAAGAACGAGTCGCGGTAAGCGGCCGTCACCAGCTCTGCGCACGCCTTCGACGCCGAGTACGGGTCGCGCCCGCCGAGCGGGTCCCCCTCGACGAAGCGATGCGCGACGCCCCCGCTCTCGCGGGACCCTGCCGCCTCGCGGGCCCCCACGCCTGCCGGACCGCTCGCGAGGCTCGCGGCGCCCATGGCGCCTGCGCCCCCGCCGGGCGCGTAACCGGCCGGGTTGGCGTAGCACTTGTCGGAGGTCACGACCACGACCGCCCGCACCGAGCCGCCGGCCGAGCGCACCGCCTCCAGCACGTTGACGGTGCCCAGGACGTTGACGGCGAACGTGAGGGCCGGCTCGCGCAGCGACAGCCGGACGACCGGCTGGGCCGCCAGATGCAGCACGATCTCAGAGCGGGCCTCGCCGACGGCCTCGCGCACGGCGGCCGCGTCGCGCACGTCGCAGGCCAGCTCGTCCGCCATGTGCGCGGCCACGTCCGCCAGCCCGTACAGCGACGGCGCCGTCGGCGGCCCGCCCGCCAGGCCGATGACCTCCGCGCCGAGCGACTGCAGCCACAGCGACAGCCACGCGCCCTTGAAGCCGGTGTGCCCGGTCACGAGCACCTTGCGCCCGCGCCAGAAGTCGTAGTCGATGCTTGCCACGGCCGCCGCTATCTTCACGGAATCGCCACCCCGACGACATCCGGGCCGACGCCCTCGCCAGACCGCGCGCCAGCCGCCGCGCCAGCGCTCCCGCCCCGCGCGGAGGTCCTGGGCATACCGCTGGCGGTCTCCGACTACGAGCAGGTCATGGACTGGATGGACGCGATGGTCGCCTCAGGCGAGCGCGGCTACGTGACCGCCGCGGCCGTCAACCTCGTGATGAACGCCCGCGAGAACCAGGCCACGATGGAGGCGGTCATGGCCGCGACCCTGGCGGTGCCCGACGGGATGCCGCTCGTGTGGGCCCTCCACGCGCTCGGGCACCCTGCCGCCACCCGTGTCTACGGGCCGGACCTGATGGCCCTCTACTGCGCCCGCTGCGCCCTCGCGAACACGCCCATCTACCTGTACGGCGGGCGCGGCGACGCCGAGCGCGAGCTGTTGGCCAGCCGGCTCTGCGAGCGCTTCCCCGGCCTTCCGATCGCCGGCGGGGCCTCGCCGCCGTTCACACCGCTGACACTCGCCGAAGACGACCTGCTCCTGGCCGACATCGACGCCTCCGGCGCCCAGGTCGTCTGGGTCGGCACCGGCCAGCCCAAGCAGGAGCTTTGGATGCACCGCATGCGCCCCCGCCTGAAGGCCCCGCTCCTTGTCGGGGTCGGCGCGGCCTTCGACTTCCACGCCGGCCTCGTCGCCCAGGCGCCCCCGTGGATGCAGAACCGCGGCCTGGAGTGGGCCTACCGCCTGCGCCGCGAGCCAAAACGGCTGTGGCGGCGCTACGCCCGCTACAACCCGCGCTTCGTTGCCGCCTTCGCCGGCCAGTACGCCCGGCACCGCCGTAGCCCGGAGATCTGACGCCGCGTCTTGACGATCCAGGCAGCTCGCAAATGAGCCGCGAGGCCACTGTCGTCCCAAAAAACTTCGCCCCCCCCACGCGCGCGCGCATCCTCCCGTCGCCGTCCGTCGATAGGGTCTCGGCCATGACCGACCGGCGCTCGGCGCTCATCACCGGCATCACCGGCCAGGACGGCTCCTACCTGGCCGAGCTCCTGCTCGACAAGGGCTACGAGGTCCACGGCATGGTCCGGCGCGCCTCGACCGAGAAGTTCGACCGGATCGAGCACCTCCGCGACCGCATCACCCTTCACCAGGGCGATCTCCTCGACCAGCGCTCGCTCGTCGACGCCTTCCGCGCATCCAAACCCGCCGAGATCTACAACCTCGCGGCGATGTCCTTTGTCGCCGTCTCCTGGATCCAGCCGACCCTGACGGCCGAGTTCACCGGCGTCGGCGTCACCAGGATGCTCGAGGCAATGCGCGAAGTCTGCCCCGACGCCCGCTTCTACCAGGCCAGCTCCTCTGAGATGTTCGGCAAGGTCCTCGAGGTACCCCAGACCGAGACCACCCCCTTCTATCCCCGCTCCCCTTACGGCGTCGCCAAGGCTTACGGCCACTTCATCACCGTCAACTACCGCGAGTCCTACGACCTGCACGCCACCTCCGGAATCCTCTTCAACCACGAGTCCGAGCGCAGGGGCTTGGAGTTCGTGACGCGCAAGATCACCTGGCACGCCGCCGCCATCAAGCACGGCCTGATCGGCGAGCTGCGCCTCGGCAACCTCGACGCCGAGCGCGACTGGGGCTACGCCAAGGACTACGTCGAGGCGATGTGGCTGATGCTCCAACGCGACATCCCCGAGGACTATGTGATCGCAACCGGCGAGTCCCACTCGGTCAAAGAGTGCTGCGAAGTCGCCTTCGACGAGGCCGGTCTCGGCGATTATGAGCGCTACGTCCAGATCGACCCTTCATTCGTCAGGCCCGCCGAGGTCGACCACCTGATCGGCAGCCCAGCCAAGGCCGAGCGCGACCTCGGCTGGAAGCCTAAGACCTCGTTCGAGGAGCTGATCAGGCTGATGACCCGGTCCGACCTCGAGCTGCTGAAGCCGCGGTGACGCCCCCCGCCGGCGCTCGCCAGGCAGCCTCCGGCGAGACCGGAGCCGGGCCGCGAGACGACGCAAGGCCCCGAGAGCCTGAACCGTGACCGTCCCTCTGTTCGACACGCGCACACCCCTCGAGCCCTTGCGCGACGAGATCCGGGCGGCGATCGACAGGGTCCTCGACTCCGGCAAGTTCATCCTCGGCCCCGAAGTCGCCTCCTTCGAGCGCGAGTTCGCGGACTACTGCGGCGCCGCCCACGGCATCGGCGTCGCCAACGGCACCGACGCCCTGACGATCGCCCTGCGCGCGATGAACGTCGGCCCGGGCGACGAGGTCGTCGTGCCCTCCTTCACGTTCTATGCCTCCGCCGAGGCGATCCCGCCGACCGGCGCCACGCCCGTCTTCTGCGACATCGACCCCGCCACCTACTGCCTTACGGCCGACACGGTACGCGCGGCGCTCACGCCCCGCACGAAGGCCGTGATCGCGGTCCACCTGTTCGGCAACCTCGCCCCCGTCGCCGAGATCGAGGCCCTGGGCGTGCCCGTCCTCGAGGACGCCGCCCAGGCCGCCGGCTCGCGCCTGCTTGGGGCCGGCCCGGAGGCCGTCGCTGGCCGATCTCCGATCGGTCGCCCGGGCGCCCTGGGCACGGCGGCGACGTGGTCGTTCTTTCCGTCCAAGAACCTGGGCTGCTTCGGCGACGGCGGCATGATCACGACCTCGAGCCCGGAGATCGCCGAGCGCGCCCGGACGCTGCGCTTCCACGGCTCCCACGACAAGGTCACCTACGAGGAAGTCGGCTACAACTCGCGCCTGGACGAGCTGCAGGCGGCCATCCTCAGGGTCCAGCTCCCCCAGCTCGACGATTGGGCTGACGGGCGCCGCGCCGCGGGGGCCCACTACGAGGCCGCCGGCCTCGGCGATCTGGTCGCGCTGCCTCAGCCGACCACCGGCTGCGAACCGGCCTGGCACCTATACGTCGTCCGCCACCCCGAGCCAGACCAGCTCGAACGCGCGCTCACAGACGCCGGAATCGGCTGCAAGGCCTACTACAGGACTCCGGTCCACAGGCAGCCTGCCATGAGCGAGTGGGGCGCCGACGTCGAGCTGCCGGGCGCCGAGGAGGCCGCCCGCACTCACCTGGCGATCCCGATGAGCCCGGTCCTGACGCGCGCGCAGGCTGACACAGTCGTGGCGGCGGTGCGGGCGAGTCTTGAATGATCCGCTAGGCGGCGGAACTCGCAACCGCGTCTTCGGCCTCATGCCGAGCCAGAGCGTCGGTGCGGTGCAGTCGATCGGCCGTACCGGGGCCACCGGCAGCATCGATGGCCTCGTCCGATGCTCCCGACTCCGCGAGCCGGATGGCTAGCGCCTGGGAGAAATCCGGCGGACCGAGATGAATCTCTTTCGCTCCGTACGGGAGCGCCCGGCTTGTCTGGACGTTGGTTTCATCAGTCATGGTCGCTCCCTCAAGAATTTAGCAGCACTCAGACGGCGCGCACAGGCACCGGCTGTCTCGGACACCTCTGGATGATCCATCGCTTTCGATAGACAGTCCCACTGATCGTGTCCCGTGTAGTCGATCACCAGCATGCCGAGTAGCGTCTCTCCAGTCTCTTGGCTGTAGAGACGCACCGCAATGATGCCGGTATATGCGGACGACTGGATCTGCTCGTAGGTCATCCCGTAGCCCGCGCCATCAGGGAGCTCTTCGAACTGGGCGAGAGCCAGCTTCTTGAGCGCTTTGATCGGTACGGCGAGGTCGCGATCCTGGGCCCATGCAGTCCCGGCAATACCCAGCCCCTTCCTCCAGACGATGCCGCTGGCGAGACGGTCGAACGGAAGAAAAAAACGCCACCGCCGGTCGAACTGTCCCGACAACTCATCGCAGAGCCAGACCTGAACAGCGACCGTGTCGAGACTCAGGCCCCGGCATGCGCGTGCGAGCGCGGCGGCGATCTGCTGGCAGAAACGTGCCATGTCGGCGTCCAGTTGACGCTGCTCCACGGTCTTCTCCGCCTCCTGCTTGTCGAGCCTCTCCTGCTTGGCGTCGAAGTACTTGAGCAGTGCAAAGAATGGCACGACGACAGCCGAGAAGAGAAGCGCAATGAACCATCCCGTCCACGGCTGCCATGCATGTCGTTCGGCCACTTGGCGGCTCGCAAGACGCTCGCCCCAGCGAGATAAGTCGCCAACACGAACGCAATGAAGTTCACGAGAGTCTCGACGCGACGATAAACTCGCACGATCCGTGTCATCGACTCACCTTTTGATCTGTGCCATTCATCGGAACAGTAGCGCTCCTATAGGCAGTCATGCCCATGGGACGAAGCGCACGCGCCAGTCAGCGCCAGCGCTCGAGCAGGTCCTCGGGCCCGACCTCGCGCGCGACCCGCGCGGGCACGCCCATGACGACCGCCCTGGCCGGCACGTCCTTAGCGACCAGGGCCCCCGCCGCCACGAACGCCTCCTCGCCGACTTCGACGCCGGGCGTGAGCACGGCCCCGCCGCCGATCCTGCAGGCGCGCCGGAGCGTGGCGCCGCGTAGCGCGTAGTCAGGACCGTGCCTGGCCATCGTGTCGTCGTTGGTCGTCATCGCGCAAGGCCCGACGAAGACGTCGTCCTCGACGACCGAAAAAGCGGTTATGTAGACGTTCGTCTGGATGCGTACGCGCGCGCCGATCGTGACGTCGTTGTCGATCGCGCTGCCCCTTCCGATCACCGACTCGGCCCCCACCGAGGCCCGCTCGCGCACGAACGCCTGGTCGCCGACGATCGCCGAGTCCCCGATCGTGGCGCCGGCGAGCACGGTCGCACCGGCGCAGACGGTCACGCGGTCGCCGAGCCGCAGCCGTCCGACCTCGCCCTTGGCCGAGGAGCGCCCGGCCAGCTTCGGGCGCTTGCCGAGGACTGCTTTGTCCTCGATCACGCAGCCGTCGCCGATCGAAGCGCCCTCGTGGACGACCACGTACGCGCCCAGCACGGACCCGGCCCCGATCGAGACGTTGTCGTGGACGACGGCGTACGGCCCGAAGGAGACATCTGCGCCGATCGAGACGTTCTCGCCAAGGAGCGACCCGCGCGCGCGCGAGTCGGACCGGAGAGTCACAGCCGCACCACGTTGCCGACACCGGCATCGAGCGTGCGCGTGACACCGCGCAGGTCGACGACCAGGCGCGAGCGCCCGACGACGAGCTCGTGGTCGACGCCGGGATGGGCGGTCACGATCAGGGCGAAGTCGGCGTCGGCGAGGGCCTCGTCGAAGGAGAGGCCGCGCAGACCGAACTCGGGGAGTGCCGGCACGTGGGGGTCGTGGTAGCGGACCTCGGCGCCCGCGGCGCGCAACAGCTCGATTATCTTCAAAGCCGGAGACTCCCTGACGTCGCCGACGCCGGGCTTGTAACTGACGCCGAAGACCGCGACCCGGGAGCCTTTGACCGGCAGGCCGGCGTCGTTGAGGGCCCGCTGGACCTTGGCGACGCAGTGGTAAGGCATCTGCTGGTTGACCTTGCCGGCAAGCTCGATGAACTCCGTGGACATGTCGAACTCGCGGGCGCGCCAGCTCAAATAGAAGGGGTCGACCGGCAGGCAGTGCCCCCCCATGCCGGGGCCCGGCGAGAAGGGCATGAAGCCGTAAGGCTTGGTGGCGGCCGCGTCGAGGACCTCCCAGATGTCGATTTTCATGCGGTCGGTGAGCATCGCCAGCTCGTTGACCAACGCGATGTTGACCGACCTGAAGATGTTCTCGAGGAGCTTGGTCAGCTCGGCCGCCTCGGGGGTCGAGACGGGGACCAGCTCGTCGCAGACCAGGCCATACAGCTCGCGCGCGCGCTCGGCGCAGGCCTCGGTCAGGCCGCCGATCACCTTCGGCGTCGTGCGCAGGGTGTAGTCGGTGCGCCCCGGATCGACGCGCTCGGGCGAGAAGGCGACGTAGAAGTCGCGGCCTGCCGTCAGGCCGGACTCCTCGAGCAAGGGCACGACGCGCTCGCGGGTTGTGCCCGGATAGGTGGTCGACTCGAGGACGACCAGCTGGCCCTGCTGGAGAACCTCCGCAAGGGCGCTGGTGGCGTCCAGCAAGGGCCCGAGATCGGGCTCGCGGTTGGGCGTCAAGGGCGTCGGTACGCACACGATCACGGCGTCGGCCTTGGCCAAGCGCGAGTACCTGGTCGTCGCTTGGATGTGGTCGGCGACCGCGCGCAGACGCTCTGACGGGATGTCCTCTATGTAGGAGTCGCCGGCCTCGATCGAGTCGACCTTGAAGGGATCGACGTCGATCGCGATCACCTGACAGCCAGCCTCGGCGAACGCGACAGCCAAGGGCAGGCCGACATAACCGAGCCCGACGATCCCGACGTTGGTCGTTGCGGCAGCCATGCGCGGCCAGTCTACGCGCCTACCGCGACGCCCCGGTACGGAGGGTGCCCCCAGACCGTGTAGGCATCCCACAGCGACGCCTACGTGCGCGCGCGCGCAGCACCCCTCCAAGCGGTAACCCACACACCGACGCCGCCGACGACGACGCCCTACGCGCGCACGCACGCCGCGCGCGCACACAGCACCCCTCCAAGCGGTAACCCACACACCGACGCCGCCGACGACGCCCTACGCGCGCACGCACGCCGCGCGCACACAACACCCCTCCAAGCGGTAACCCACACACCGACGCCGCCGACGCCGCCGCCCTACGCGCGCACGCACGCCGCGCGCGCACACAGCACCCCTCCAAGCGGTAACCCACACACCGACGCCGCCGACGACGCCCTACGCGCGTGCGCGCGCGCAACACCCCTCCAAGCGTGCCCCCCACATACCGACGCCTACACGCCCGCGACGCTCCCGCCAAGCTCGCGGAGGTCGGCTGCGACCATGCGCGCGACCAAACCGTCGAAGTCCAAAGAGGGCTCCCAACCCAAGCGCTCGCGCGCGCGCGAAGCATCGCCGACGGAGGGGGTCGAGTCGGGCGGGCGCACGAGCGAAGGGTCGACGCGGATGTGGCGCTCGTGGTCGAGACCGACGTAGGCGAAGGCGGCCTGGGCGAAGTCGGCGACGGTGTGGGGAACGCCGCTGGCGAGCACGTAGTCGTCGGCGCGGTCCTGCTGGAGCATCAGCCAGGCGCCGTGGACGATGTCGCCGGCGAACGACCAGTCGCGGACGGCGCCGAGATCGCCGAGCGTGAGCTCGTCCTGGAGGCCCAAGGAAATCGAGGCGGCGGCCTTCGTGATCCGCCTCGTGACGAAGCGCTCGGGCCGGCGCTCGGACTCGTGGTTGAAGACGATGCCGGAGCTGGCGTGCAGCCCGTCACGAAGACGCATCGTTCCGACGAGCTGGTGGGCCGCGAGCTTGGCGATCGCGTAGGGCGTGGCCGGGCGCGGGCACGTGGCCTCATCCTGGGGCCAGGCGCCGGCGTCCCCGAAGATCGCCCCGGACGCCGCCACGAAGACGCGGATCGAGGGCGCAAGGTCGCGTACCGCCTCGAGGATCGAAGCCGTCGACCCGGCGATCGCGTGGAAGGTCTCGGCGGGGTGTTCCCAGGAGGCCGGCACGAACGAGGGCCCGGCCAGGTGGTAGATCTCGTCGGGAAGGCTGGAACCGATCCCTGCCCTCAACGTGTCGGGCGCCAGCAGATCGCCAACAAGCAGCTCCAAGTGGCCGCGCAGGTGCTCGGAGCAGCCGAGCGGGGCCTCGGCGGCTCCCGCCGGCTCGTGCCTCTCGTGGACGAGGCCGACGACCGCATAGCCCTTCTCCAACAACAGCTCGGCCAGGAACGAGCCGTCCTGGCCGGCGATGCCGGTTATGAGGGCGCGTCTGGGCTCGGACGTTGCGGCGGCGGACACGGCGAGAGCTTAACCTTCTGCATCCAGTAGATCATCATTGACCGGATGCCGACCATCAGCAGGTTCATGGGGATCACGATCTCCATGTTCTTCGACGACCACGAGCCGCCCCACTTTCATGCGAGAGCGGCCGGGCACAATGCCAAGGTCAGGATCGACACGCTCGAAGTGCTCGCAAACGACCTCCCGCGGCGCGAGCTTCGGCTCGTGCTCGCGTGGGCCGAGATGCATGCTGACGAACTCGGCGCCAACTGGCGTCGGGCGCGCGAAGGTGGCACACTGCAAGCGATAGAGCCACTCCGATGATTGGTCTGACACCTGACATCACAAATGTCGCAGTCCCCGAATACGGTCGGCTGCGGCTCACGTTCGCCGACGGCCTCGTCGGCGAAGTGGATGTGATCGACCGTATGCGTGGTCCGATCTTCGAGCGGGCACGAACGCCGGACGGATTCGCCGAGGTCCGTGTAGACCGAGAGACCGGGACGGTTTGCTGGCCCAATGGCGCTGACCTTGCGCCGGACACTTTGTACGAGCGTGTACGCACCGGCCTCTGGCCCGGTCAGAGTCGCGCCGCGTAGCACCAGCGCGCACCGTTCGAGCGACCTCACCTCGGCACACCGTAGATCGCGGCCAACAGCTCCGCCACCCTCACCGGGGCGCAGAGCGCATGCACGCGCGCGCGTCCGCGCGGGCCGGCATCCCGGTCGCCAAGCACTCGCATGATCGTTGCGGCCAGCCCAGCCGGATCGCCGGCCGGAGCGAGCGAAGCCTCGTCGAGGAGCTCGGGCAGGGCGCCGACCTTGCTGGCGGCGACCGGCAGCCCGCAAGCAAGGGCCTCGGCGGCCGCCATCCCGAAGGTCTCGGCCGAACGGGACGGCACGAGCGCGATCGAGGCGTTGGCCCGGAGCCTGGCCAGCTCGGTGTCGTCGACGCGGCCGACGAAGCGCACATCGCCGGCGCCGGCAACGGCGCGCAGCGCGTCCAGCTCGGGACCGTCGCCGGCGATGACGAGCGGCAGGCCGGCCAGGCGGCAGGCTTCGATCGCGACGTCGACCCCCTTCTCGGGCGCGAGTCTCGAGACGACGAGCGCATGGGGGGCCGATGCCGAGCCAACTCCCGCCGCGGGTCCCGGCTCGTCCGAGAACCGTGGCGGCGCCTGCCCTTCGTCGACGGGGTCCGCGGGCGCGCGCTCGGCGGGCGCGGGCGCGGCGGGCGCGGGCGCGGCGGGGGCGGGCGCGGGCTCCGCTGGCGCAAGGCCAACGGGCGCGCGGACGGGCGGCGGCAGAACATGGACGCGCTCCCACGGCAGCGGCGCGCCGAGCGCGCGCAAACGCTCGCGCGCGAACGCGCTGGGGACGACGATGGCGTCGGCTTGGTCGACGAGGCGCCGCTGCCACAGCGCCAGCGAGGCGCCGTAGGCCGCTGCCTCGGCCGCGTTGTCGCGGCAGTTCAGGCGGACTCCAGGCAGCGTGTCGCGGCCGTGGCAGCGGGTGCACTCTTCGCCGTTGGTGTAACAGACGCCGATCGCGCAGACGAGGCGGTACTGGTGCAAATGCAGCACGACCTTCGCCCCCGCCTTGCGCGCCGCCGCGAGCGCGCGCCAGCCGAAGGCCGGGTTCAGGTTGTGGGCGTGCACGACCCTGGCGCCGCCGAGACGGACCGCCCGGGCCACGTCGCCCGGTTGCAGGCCGCCGCGCACCAAGCCGAAGGCCGCTCGGCCGCGCCCGAGCGAAGCAGAGTCGCGGGTGAGCAGCTCGGCCGGCTCGTTCAGCTCCTCTCTGACGAGCCGCAGAAGCGCTTCGACGGTGCGCTCCTCGCCGCCGGTCGTTCGGTAACGGTTGTGCAAGAAGAGGATCACAACGGCCTCAAACCTAGACTCTCTGCCAGTCATGGCCCAGTCCGACCCGATCAAAGCCTCGATCGTCGTGCCCACGCGCGCGCGGCCGGCCTATTTGGAGGTCGCGCTTGCTTCGATCGCCCCGCAGGCGGCAGCCGCCGGGGCGGAGGTCTTGGCGATCGACGACGAGAGCCCGTCGCCCGAGCGCAGAGCCCGGGTCGAGCGCCTCGGCGCGAGGTACGAGCCGCACGTTCAGCCTTCGGGCTTGAACGTGGCGCGCAACACCGGCGTCGAACGCTCGCACGGAGACCTGGTCGTGTTCGTCGACGACGACATCGAAGCCGAAGCGGGCTGGCTGGGGGCACTGTTGGACGCCGCTTACAAACACCCAGACGTGGACGTGTTCGCCGGCGCCATCAAGCCCCGCCTGGAGGGCTCTGGCGCCCCGCGCGGCTGCGGGCGCGAGGGCCCGCCGATCACGGCCCTCGACCTCGGACCGAACGACACCGAGACCGAGTACGCCTGGGGCGCGAACATGGCGATCAGGCGGTCGGCCTTGCGGCGGATCGGCCCGTTCGACGTCTCGCTCGAAGAGGGCGGCGACGAGCAGGAGTGGCAGGAACGCCTGCGCCGGGCCGAGCCCGGCGCCAAGGTGCTCTACGTGGCGGGCGCCGTCGTAGACCACCGCAGGGTCGGGCCCGACGCGCGGTTGCGGAGGCTCGCGAAAGGCCAGTACGCGCGCGGCAGAGCCGCCCGCCGCTTCGACGCTCGGCGCGGCCAGGCGCCGTCGCTCGGCCGCGAGCTCACGACCTTGGCGGGCTGTGCGGGCCACGTCGTGCGGCGGGCCTGCCCGGCCGGCCTGACGATGGTCGCCCACAGCGCCGGTCGCGTGCGCGAAGCGATGCGCGGAGGCGCGGCCCGAGGCCGGGCCGGTTCGCGTGCGGATGGCGCGCAAGGCCACGCGGGTGGGACCCGGGACGCAAGGGTATATGCGGCCGGCGACGTGGCCAACGGCGCGAGGACCGCCACCGACGACTTCCTGTCCGGCGCCAGCGGCACGGTCGGCGGGATCGACGGGGCGATGCGCGGCGTCCTCGACGCGGCGACAGACGCCTGGGAGATCGCCGGCACCCGGCGCCTGCGCCTGAACCGGGCCGCGACACGGGAGCCTCCCGGGCGCAGGGTGCTCGCGATCGGCGTCGTACGCCAGGAGCACGCCGCGGCTGCCGCCTTGATCCGGGCCGAGTTGATGCGATCCAGGCACGCGGTCGAGTTCCATACCTGTGCCCCTGACGGCCTCGGCAAGTTCGAGAACCTGAATCGCCTGCTGGCGGACCACCCGGCGGCCGGGCACGACTGGCTCTTGACGATCGACGACGACGTCGAGCTGCCGCGCGGCTTCCTCGACCGGTTGCTGTACCTGAGCGAGCGCTTCGGGCTGCAGCTCGCTCAGCCGGCCCACGTGGCCAGATCGCACGCGGCCTGGCAGGTGACCAGGCGCCGGTTCGGGAGCGTCGCGCGCGAGACCAGGTTCGTCGAGATCGGTCCGGTCACGGCCTTCGCGGCCAAGACCTTCTGCGAGCTGCTGCCGTTCCCGGCCATGAAGATGGGCTGGGGCCTGGACGCCCACTGGGCCGCGCTCGCGCGCGCCCACGGCTGGCGCTGCGGCGTGATCGACGCCGTCGCGATCTCCCATATGGCGGCGCCCGCCGCCGACGCGTATTCGCGCGAGGCCGCCCTCGCCGAGGCGCGCACGTTCCTGGCCGAGCGCCCTTACCTGCGTACCCCCGATTTGCAACAGACCCTGACGACACACCGGCGCTGGTGAAGGTCCTAGTCGTAGCCGAGTTCTACCCGAGCGACCGCGACCCGGTGCTCGGCGTGTGGGCGCACCGCCAGGCCCTGGCCGCGCGCGAGGCCGGCGCCGATGTGAAGGTGCTCGTGCTGCACCGGCTCGTGCCCCCGCGCGCGGCGCTGCGCGCTGGGCCGAAGGCCGTCGCGGGCGAGCTGAACGCCCGCCTGCGCGAGCCGCGCCGCCAGACGCGCGACGGCCTGGAGGTCTCCTACGTCTCCTTCGTCTCTCCCCCCCGGCCGGGCGCCTACGCGCGCTGGGGGGCCTGGGCGGCGCCGGCCCTTGGCCTGGCGCTGCGACGACTACGCCGCGGTTTCGATTTCGACCTGATCCACGCCCACAACGCCGTGCCCGCCGGCGACGCCGTCCGCCGGGCCGGCCTGAAGACGCCCCTGGTCGTGTCGGTCCACGGCGGCGACGTTCTCTATACCGCCGCCCCGCCGCCTCTGGGCAGCGTCGCGGGCGCGCGTGCGGTGGCGCGCACGCTGGGCGCGGCCCGGCTGACGCTCGCCAACAGCCAGGGCATCGCCGAGCTCTGCCGCCGGCACGGAGCCGGCGAGGTCCAGGTCGTGCACCTCGGCGCCGAGCAACCCGAAGCCAGGCGCCCCGCTCGGCGCGACCCCTCCTCCCCGACGACGCTCGTCACGGTCGGCCACCTGGTGGCCCGCAAGCGCCACGCAGACGTTCTGCGGGCCCTGGCGGTCTTGAGCGACAGGCACCCGAACCTGCGCTATGAGATCGTCGGCGACGGCCCCGAGCGCGTGCCGCTCGAAGGCCTTGCCGCGCGCCTGGGCGTCAGCGATCGGGTCGACATGCGCGGCCAGCTGAGCCCCGACGAGGCCTTGGAGCGTGCCCGGCAGGCCACCCTGTTCGTGATGCCGGCGACCGAGGAGGCATTCGGCGTGGCCTACGTCGAGGCGATGGCCGGCGGCGTGCCCGCGATCGGCTGCCGCGGCGAGCCCGGCCCCGAGGAGATCGCCGCCGCCGGCGACGGCTTCGTGCTGGTCCCTCCCGGCGACGTCGAGCGTCTGACCCAGCGCATCGACGAGCTGCTGTCCGACCCCCACCGCCTGCGCGAGGTCGGCCAGCACGCGCGCGAGACCGTGGCCCGTAGCTTCACCTGGACTCGCTGCGGCAAGCAGACCGTTGCCGCATATGAAGAGGCGCTGCGGTGAGACTCATGCCGGGGAGGCGTCGCGATGAGGTCGGTCTCGAGGCCCCTTCGACGGAACCCGTCCTGGGGGCGACGCGGTGAGACCCGTCCTGTTCGTGACCGGCCACGCGCCGGCCGACCGCGTCGGCGCGTTCGCGGCGCTGCACGCGCGCGAGCAGATCGAAGTGGCCCTGTTCGGAGGGCGCTCCAAGCACGGTACGGCGGTGAGACCCGGCAGCGAGCCGGCCGGGACCACCCCACCGGAGAGCAAGCCGCCCGAGGGCGGGCTGACCGCGCACGGGGCCGCGCTGCCGGCGCACGAGGCCGAGCTGCCGTTCCCGCATCGCCACGTGACGCAACTGGAGGCTGGCAGGCTGGCCGCGAGCGGGGACTACCGGGCGGTGGTCGTCTCGACCGGCGGGCGTCTGGCCCTGCCCGCCGGCTGGGCGGGAGCACGCCACGCCGGCGTGCCGCTGATCCTGTGGACCTCGCTGTGGGCGCACCCGCGCAGCTTTGCCCACGCGCTGAGCTACCTGGCCCTGCGCCGGCTGTACAGGTCGGCCGACGCGATCGTCACCTACGGCCCGCACGTCAGCGCATACGTACGAGCAAGAGGCGCGCGCAACGTGTACGTGGCGCCCCAGGCCGTGGACAACGCGTTCTGGAGCGCTCCCTCGACTGGGGCTCCGAGCGATCCGGCCTGGCCGACGGCAGCCAAGGTCAAGTTCATGTTTGCGGGCCGCCCGGACCGGGAAAAGGGATCGGGGGCAGTTATCGAGGCTTGGCTGAAGTCCGGCCTGAGGACGCCCTCCGCCGCGCTCGTCCTCGTCGGCCTGGGATCCAGCCCCCCTTGGGTCCCAGCCGACGGCGCGGTGGCCAGCATCGAACATGTTTCCCCAGAGCGACTGCGCCAGATGTACGGCGACGCCGACGTCTTGGTGGTGCCCTCGATCGAGACGGCCACGTTCCGCGAGCCATGGGCCTTGGTCGTCAACGAGGCGATGAACAGGGGCCTACCCGTGATCGCCAGCGACGCGGTCGGCGCCGTCGCCGGCGGCCTGGTGCGCGACGGCCGCAACGGTCTGGTCGTGCCGGCCGGCGACAGCGACGCCCTCGCCCGAGCGCTCGTGCGTCTGGCCGGAGACTCGGGCCTGCGCTTGCGCCTGGGGGCCGCCGGCGCCGAGGACGTGCGCGCCTACACGTACGAGGCGTGGGCTGACGGCTTCTCGAAGGCGTTCGCCAGCCTCGGGGTCTCGCGGACCTAGCGCCTCCCGATACGTAGACAGGCGATGTCCGCTTCCGTAGCGCCTCCCCAGACGTCGACAGGCGACGTCCGCTTCCGGGCTCGTTGCTAGCTTTGCTCACTGTGACCCGGCCAAAGCGCTTCGAAATGGACATGACCGGAGGCGAGCGCATCCAAAAAAGCGGGGGCCCGCGCGCGCGCGGCGGCGTCCAGGAAGGTCCATGCGCCAGTGGTCGCGATGGCGCCCACGGGAGCGAGCGCATCCAAAAAAGCGGGGGCCCGCGCGCGCGCGTACACGCGCGCGCAGCCACCCATTTCGGCAAGGTCAACCTCACGGCCATCGCCCTGACACTGGCGGCGCTGGCAGCCGCCGCGCCGGCTCAGGCGAACGTCGGCGAACAGATCGTCAGGCGCTGTACCCACCACGAATCGCTGAGCGGGTTCAGCCAGGCTGCCTACAAGCAGGCGCTCGAAGAGCTGAGCGCCGGGACCGAAGAGTATTCGAACTGCGCCCAGCTGATTCAACAGGCACAGTTGGCGGCGGCCACCGGCCACGCCGCGCCCAGCGGCCCGGCGGCTCCGAACGCCCAGGCGCTGACGCCGTCCCCGGCCGAGCAGCAAGCGATCGCGCACGCCCCCAGCGTCGGCGCCGCCCCGGTGCAGGTCGGCGGCCAGGCGATTCACCCGGGCGTCGTGCACGCCGACATCGCCTCGGCGCTCAGCACGCTGCCGACCCCGCTCTTGGCGACGGTCGTCTTCCTGCTCATCGGCCTGGCTTCGGCGGCTGGAGCCGGCCTCCGCAATCGGATCCGCACACAGCGCGAACGGTGAGCCTCGCGGACCGATGATCGCGACCGAGCAACGTCCCCCGTCGGTCGTCGAGCCCCAGCCGCGGCCAAACCGCGGACCAAGCGGGTCCGGCGGCGGGCCCGAGGGCGCACTGAAGGGACTGCTGCGCGCGGATGCCATGTGGTGGCCGACGCTGCTCGTCGCCGGCGCCGCCTGCCTGGTCACGTTCCTGGCCCATGGTGGCCTGAACCTCGAATCGACGACGACGACTGAGATCGTGCTGACGCTGGGCTCGGGCGCGATCGTGGCGGGCGCGATCGTGCTGACGCCCGCGGCCAGATCGCTCGTCAAAGGACCGAGGTACGGGCTGTGGCCGCTCGGCCTCCTGCTCGCGTTCACGGCGCTCAGCGGCCTGTCGGTCGTGTGGTCGGTCCAGCCGGACGTCAGCTGGCAGGACGCGAACAGGCTCCTCGCCTATAGCGACGTATTCGCGGCGGCGGTCGCGCTGGTGCGGCTGGCGCCCGACCGCTGGCCGGCGATCCTGGGCGGCCTCGCGCTGGGAGCGGTGGCCGTCTGCGGCTATGCGCTGGCCACGAAGGTCTTCCCGGGCGCTCTGGTCTCGGCCAACTCCACCGCCAACACGTATGCGAGGCTGGAGGAACCGTACGGCTACTGGAACGCGATCGGCCTGACGGCCGCGATGGGCGCGATCTGCTGCATGTGGTTGGGCGCCAAGCGCGACGGGCACGCCCTGCTGCGGGCGCTGGCCTATCCGGCGATGGGGATCGTGCTCGTGACCCTGATGCTGGCCTACTCGCGAGGCGCGCTGGCGGCGCTGGCGATCGGCCTGATGCTGTGGTTCGCGATCGTGCCGCTGCGGCTGCGCGGCGCGGCCGTCCTGATCGTGGGCGGCGTGGGCGCCGCGGCGGTCGTCGGCTTGGACTTCTCGAAGGCGGCCCTCAGCACCGACAACATCCCGCTGGCCGAACGCGCCACGGCCGGCCACGAGCTGGGGGCCCTCCTGGTGGTGATGATCGTGCTGCTGACCTTGGCCGGCGTAGCTGTCGGCTTCGCGACCGGGCGGCGGGCGCCGGGCCGCGCGGCGCGCGATCGCATGGGCGTCGCGCTGCTGGCAGCGGTCGCGCTGGCGCTGATCGCGTTCGCGGGCGCGCTCGCGCACAGCGAGCGCGGCTTGGAGGGCAGCATCTCGCACGCGGTCAGCGCGCTGACGAACCCCAACGCCAAGCCTCCGCCGAACACGCCCGGGCGCCTGACGGCGGTGGCCAGCGTGCGGGCGCGCTACTGGAAGCAGGCGATCGAGATCTTCGAAGCACATCCCAGCCTCGGAGCCGGCGCGGACGGCTATGAAACGGCGAGCCTGCGTTACAGAACGGCCCTGCTCGAAGTCAAACACGCGCATGGTTTTCTCGTGCAGACCCTGGCCGACCTTGGCCTCGTCGGGCTGGCGATCGTGCTGGCGCTGCTGGCGTGCTGGCTGGCGGCGGCCGGACGCGCCACCCACCCCTTCAACAGGCGCTGGACCAGCTGGGGCACCTGGCTGAGGGTGCGCGCCGGAGCCCGGCCGGGTTGGTGGCCGCTGGACCCGCGCTCGGAGCCCGGACTGGCGCGCTACACCCCCGAGCGCGTCGCGCTGCTGAGCATGCTCTGCCTGGTGGTCGTGTTCGGTACGCACTCGTTCATCGACTGGACCTGGTACGTGCCGGGCGACGCCTTCGCGGCGCTTCTGTGCGCCGGCTGGCTGGTCGGCCGCGGGCCTTTGGACGCATGGCGGGGACGGGCCCACCTCGCGGTTCCGCGCTCGCCGCGAGAGCTGACGCCGATGCGCGGGGGTATTGCGGTGGCGGCCGCGATCGCGGCCCTGCTGGCAGCCTGGTCGCAGTACCAGCCACAGCGCTCGGTCGATGCCTCCCAGGAAGCGCTCAACCTGCTGGCAACGAAGCCCCAGGCCGCGCTCACCAGGGCCCAGACGGCCGTCTCGAGGGACCCGCTCTCGGCGCAGGCGCTGATCGACCTGGCGACGATCCAGGCAGATTCCGGACAGCCGACCCTCGCCAGGGCGACGCTCCAGCGGGCTATACGCCTGCAGCCGTCGAACCCGCAGACGTGGCTGGCATTGGCTAGGCACGACCTGGCGAGCGCGCCGGTCGCTGCCGTCAAGGAGCTGCAGGCCGCGATCTACTTGAACCCCGAGTCGATCGCCCCCGAAGCGATCGCACCGCCGTACGCCAACCCGGAATACGTCGAAATCTATAACGACTACATCCAGGCCCTGCGAGCCACGGGCACCGCGGCCGTCGACACCACCGCCACGGCATCCGCGACGACCGCCGGGGCGCTCCATGCCCTCGGCCGATCGTCCCGCGCTTCGGGCACGCGCGTGCTCGGCGCCGGCCGGGGAGTCGCTCCCGTCACCAGCGCTCGCGCACAGCCCGGCCAAGCAGCAAGCGCCGCGCGCCGGGCGGCCCGGCGACGGCGCGCACTGAGACGTCTCGAAAGCCGAACCGCTCCAGCAAGCCACTGAGGCCGGGCCTCGTATAGAAACGAAGGTGGTCGACCAGAGGGTCGAAGTGGCGATCGAAGGCCCGGCGCGACAAGGCCAGCCACAGCAGGGCCAGGCGTCCATGGTTGGGCGTGCTCAGCAACAAGCGCCCGCCGGGCACGAGCACGCGCCGCGCCTCGCTCAGCAAGAGGCCGGTGTCGGCGACGTGCTCGATGACCTCACCGGCCCAGACCGCATCGAAGCTGGCGTCCGGCAGACGCCACTCGCGGTCAGGCTCGACCAGGCGCAGGTCGAGGGCGTCAGCGCGAGCCTCCCCACGGGCCTCGCCACGGGCCTCGCCACGGGCTTCCCCAAGGGCCTCGCCACGGACCGCCCCAAGTGCCTCGCCGCGGACCGCCCCGCGCGCGCGGGCGCGACGCAGAGGCTCTTCGGCGACGTCCAAGCCCACGACCGAAGCGCCGGCGGCGGCCAGGTCCGCCGCGAAGCGGCCTTCGCCGCAGCCGACGTCGAGTATGCGCTCGCCGGTAGCGACGTTGTCCAGCAGGAAGCGCCGGCGCAGCCGGTAGTCGGACGGGTCCAGCCCGGGGGGCACCGTCTGCCAGAGGGCTTCGTGGTACTCGCGCGAAGGCATTCGAAACAAGAAAGGCTAAGAGTCTGTCCGAAAACTCGTGCACGCGCCTGGCGGCGCCTGACGCGGCGTGCCGCGGCGTCCTCGGACCTCGACTTGGCGCCGCCAAGCCTTCGGTCCTGCGTCCTGGCGGCACTTGGTCTTGCACACGCCATCCACGCACCCGAGTTTTCGGACAGACTCTAAGCATTTTGCGTGCAGCAAAGCTGTCAGCGCTGCACGAGTCCGCGCCCAGCGAGTATCTTCGACCGGTGCACGTCTGGGCTAAGGGGACGACGTGATAGCACCGGCTGGACAGGCCGGGCTTGGGACTCGTCGCGGCAAATGGCTCCACAAGGGCCAGCGCGCTCGGCGGACACGGAGATCTCGGTGAGGGTCGCATTCGACAGCAGGCCCTCGGCCGACACCCGCGGCGTCGGGCGGTACGCCAGGTGCCTGCTGAGGGCCCTGCGCGACACGGGGGCGAGCAGGGGCGAGATCGTCGAGACGCATAGGCCGGGCCGGGCCGACGTCTTCCATACGCCCTGGATGCAAGGTGCGATGCTGAGGAGCCCGTGCCCGATGGTCGTCACGCTGCACGACCTGTCACCGCTCAAGCGCCGCTCCGAGCAGCTGCGCGCCGGAGCGCGCTCGAAGCTGCGCCACCTGGCGGTTCAGCGTGCGATGAACGTGATCGTGCCGACCGAAACGGTCGCCGAGGACGCCGTGGAGCGCCTTGGGATCGATCGCGAGCGGATCGTGGTGATCGCCGAGGCGCCCGACCCGGCGATGTATCCGAGGCCCGAGGCGGAGGTCGCGGGCGCGCGCGCGACCTACGGCCTGCCCGAGAGGTACCTGTTGTGGGTCGGCTGCCTGAAGCATCCGGACCCGCGCAAGCACATCGCCCAGCTGGCCGGCACGCCGCGAGAGCTGCCGCTCGTGCTCGTCGGGCCGACCCGGCCGTGGGCGCACGAGCTGCCCGACGTAATCCTTACCGGTCACGTCCCCGACGACGACCTGGCCGCGATCTACAGCGGCGCGAACGCACTGGTCCTGGCCTCAGAGGACGAGGGGTTCGGCCTGCCCGCGGTCGAGGCCCTGGCCTGCGGCACGCCGGTCGCGGCCTGCGAGATCCCGGCGCTGAGAGAGGTCCTCGGAGAGCGCGCCACGTTCGTCGAACCCGGCGACCTGAAGGGTCTGATCGAGGCCGCCGAGACGATCGACGGGCCGGTGCCAGACCCGCCGCCGTGGACCTGGGAGGACGCGGGGCGATCCACATGGGGCGTCTACGAGCAGGCGCTCGCGGCCTGTCAGTAAGCCCCGCGCCGCGAGAGAACGGCCGGGATGGTCTTCAACAGGATCGTCATCTGAACCCGGGAGGGGGACAGGTCCCCCTCCCGACCACCCCCTCCTCAGTAAGCCCCGCGCCGCGAGAGAACGGCCGGGATGGTCTTCAACAGGATCGTCATCTGAACCGGGAGGGGGACAGGTCCCCCTCCCGACCACCCCCTCCTCAGTAAGCCCCGCGCCGCGAGAGAACGGCCGGGATGGTCTTCAACAGGATCGTCAGGTCGAGCGCCAAAGACCAGCGCTCGAGGTAGATGAAGTCGAGGTGGACGAGGTCGTCGAAGTCGAGCTCGGCGCGCCCGGAGACCTGCCACAGGCCGGTGATGCCGGGCAGGACCAGGTAGCGCTTGCGGTGCCACTCCTCGAGCATCTCGTAGTCGCGCTCGGGCAAAGGCCGGGGGCCGACTAGGGACATGTCGCCGCGGATGACGTTCACGAGCTGGGGCAGCTCGTCCAAAGAGAAGCGCCTCAGGATCCGGCCGATCGGCGTCAGGCGAGGGTCGTTGCGGATCTTGAAGAGGGCGCCGTCGGCCTCGTTCAGCTCTTCGAGGTCGTCCTGGCGCTGCTCGGCGTCGGTGTGCATGGTCCTGAACTTCAGGCAGTCGAAGGGTTGCTGGCCGATGCCGCGCCGAGTGGACCGGAACAGGGCGGGCCCGCGCGAGGTGAGCCTGACGGCGAGGACGATCACGAGCAGTAGCGGGCTGAGCAGGACCAGGATCAGGGTCGCGCCGATCAAGTCGAAGGTGCGCTTGAGCGCGAAGTCGACGCCCTCGAACACGGGCGGCCCGAGCTCGAACAGCGGTACCCGCTGGCCGGGCACGAACTCGGCGCGGTGGATCAGGATCTCCATCGTCGAGGGTGCGATCCGCACGCGGACTCCACGCCGGTGGCAGCGGTCGACCAGCTCGACGGCCTCCAACTGGGGGAAGTCGGAGTCGGCGATGATCACCTCCTCGACGCGCTCTTCGCGCAGGACCCGGTCCAGGTCCGAGAGCGGGCCGAGGTCGCGCATCCGCTCGGCCTCGCCGTCGGGGAGGGGCCGCAGCGAGATGTAGCCGACGACTTCCAAGGGCGAGTGGTGCGAGCCCTCGCCGAGAGCGTGAGCGACCTCGGCGATGTGCTGGCCGGTGCCGACCAGCATCGCGCGCCGCTGGTAGCCGGCCGCCCGCAGGAGGCCGCCGGTGAGCGCCTCGTAGCCGGCCCGCAGCGAGGACACGTAGAGCAGGGCGAAGATCAAAGAGCCCCAGAAGATGTAGAAGCTCGAGAACTGTTCGCCGGAGACGACCCCGAACAGGAGGGCCACGAAAGCGACCTGGAAGAGCGAGCCTACGATCCGTGAGAGCCCCGGCCGCTGCGAGCGCGCCGCGTACAGGCCGGAGCGCGCGAACAGGAGAGCGGTCAGAAGGTACGCGAAGGGCAGGAAGTGGCGGGTCTCTTCGATGACCGCATGCCCGCGGACGTCGCCAAGGACCACTTCCTTGACGACCAAGGCCGTGAAGATCGCCAGGGTCATACCGACGAAGTCGAGCGCCAGCAGCGAGAGGACGCGCGCGGCGCGCCTGGCGGTGTCCCAGCGCAACAGGAACGAGAGCGCGGGCGGGCGCTTGGCGCGCATGTCCTTGTCGGAGTGCTCGCGCCTGGCGGTCGCCTCGGACATGACCGATCGCTGTGAGCGCGCGACTATCGGCGGCGCCGGCGCAAGGCGAGCGGACCGCGAGCGCGCGGCCGCGGCGACGGCCGGTCGCTGCTCGGGCGTGGCAGGCGTGGAAGGTGTGGACGTTCCCGAAGAACGTGATCCCATCTCACTGCTCACAACTCGTCAGACTCGCAGATGTAGCGGTCGGGCCGCTGTCAGGCCCGCTCGGATGACTGCCCCGCGGACAGGTTGGGCGCCTCCTGGAGCGACGCTCAGCCGGGGGGCGTGGCGCGCTTTCAGCGGCTCAGGTGGGACCGGCTCAGTGGGCGCCGTCGCCCAGGAGCTGCTGCACCCCAGACTGCTCGATCGTGCGCTGCAAGCCTTCGCGCAGCGTGACCTCGGGCGACCATCCGAGCAGCTCCTGCGCCAGGGCGATGTTCGGGCGGCGCTGCTTGGGGTCGTCGACTGGCAAAGCCTCGTGGACGATCTCCGAGTCAGAGGCGGTCAGATCCTTGACGGTTTCGGCCAGCTCCAGGAGCGTGAACTCGTCGGGGTTGCCGATGTTGACGGGGTCGTGGTAGCCGGACTCGGCCAGCGCGATGATCCCGCGGATCAGGTCCGAGACGTAACAGAAGGAGCGTGTCTGGCTGCCGTCGCCGAACACGGTGATCGGCCGGTTGGCGAGGGCTTGGCGCAGGAATGTAGGGATCGCGCGGCCGTCGTGGGGGCGCATCCTCGAGCCGTAGGTGTTGAAGATCCTGACGATCGCGGTATCGACGCCCTGCTGGCGGTGGTAGGCCATCGTCAGGGCCTCGGCGTAACGCTTGGCCTCGTCGTAGACGCCTCTGGGCCCGATCGGGTTGACATGGCCCCAGTAGGACTCCGACTGGGGGTGCTCCAAGGGGTCGCCGTAGACCTCGCTGGTCGAGGCGATCAGGAAGCGTGCGCGCTTGGCCTTGGCCAGGCCGAGCGTGTGGTGGGTTCCGTAGGAGCCGACCTTCAGGGTGTGGAGGGGCAGCCGCAGGTAGTCGATCGGCGAGGCCGGCGAGGCCAGGTGATAGACGAAGTCGACCTGCTCCTCGACGAAGTAAGGCTCGATGATGTCGATGTTGAGGCTGACGAAGTCGGGGGACCTGATGTGCGCGATGTTGGCGAGCGAGCCGGTCTCGAGGTTGTCGACGCAGATGACGCGGTGCCCGCGCGCGAGCAGCTCCTCGCAGAGATGCGAGCCGAGGAAGCCGGCGCCGCCGGTGACCAAGCAGGTGGGCATGCGCGCAGGATACCCTGCTGGCATGACCCAGACGGACGAGCACCTGACGGTCGCCCCGATCGTCGGCCCGGACGACCCCCGGAAGTTCACCGACTCGGGGATCGAGATCGAAGAGCTGTACACGGAGGAGGACCTGCCGGCCGAGCTGGACCTGGGCGAGCCGGGCGCGTTCCCGTATACGCGGGGCGTGCACAGAGAGATGTACCGGAAGCAGACCTGGACGATGAGGCAGTACGCCGGGTACGCCTCGGCGAAGGAGTCGAACGAGAGGTACAAATACCTGCTCTCGAAGGGCTCCACCGGCCTGTCGATGGCCTTCGATCTGCCGACCCAGCTTGGCTTGGACTCGGACGACCCGCGCTGCTTGGGCGAGGTCGGCAGGACCGGCGTCGCGATCGACACGATCGACGACATGAGAACCGCCTTCGACGGGATCCCACTGGACCAGGTTTCGACCTCGATGACGATCAACGCGCCGGCCGCGTGCCTGCTGCTGCTGTACGAGCTGGTCGGCGAGGAGCAGGGCGTGCCCTCAGAGAAGCTGAGGGGCACGACCCAGAACGACGTGCTCAAGGAGTACATCGCAAGGGGCAACTACATCTATCCGCCGGCGCCGACGATGCGGTTGACGACCGACATCTTCGAGTACTGCAACCAGAACGTGCCTAAGTGGAACACGATCTCGATCTCGGGATACCACTTCCGGGAGAAGGGCTGCTCGGCGGTCCAAGAGGTCGCGTTCACGTTGTCTTCGGGGATCGCTTACGTGTCGGCGGCGATCGAGAAGGGCCTGCCCGTCGACGAGTTCGCGCCAAGGCTGGCGTTCTTTTTCAACGGCCACAACAACGTCTTCCAGGAGGTCGCCAAGTTCAGGGCGGCCAGGCGGATGTGGGCCCACATCATGGCCGAGCGTTTCGGCGCGAAGAACAAGAAGGCGATGATGTTGAGGTTCCATACCCAGACGGGCGGGGTCACGTTGACCGCGCAGCAGCCGGAGAACAACATCGTGCGGGTCGCGTTGCAGGGCTTCGCGGCCGTCTGCGGGGGCACGCAGTCGCTGCACACCAACGGCTTCGACGAGGCCCTGGCCCTGCCGACCGAGCGAGCCGCCAAGATCGCGCTCAGGACCCAACAGATCCTGGCGGCCGAGTCCGGCGCGGCCGACACGGTGGACCCGTTCGCGGGCTCCTACTACGTGGAGTCGTTGACCGACGAGATCGAAGCCAGGGCGAACGAGCTGATCGAGAAGGTCGACGAGTTGGGTGGCTCGGTCAACGCGATCGAGTTCATTACGGGCGAGATCGACGAGTCGGCGTGGGGCTACCAGGAGCGTTACCGGATCGGCCAGGACATCGTCGTCGGCGTGAACGCCTTCCAGGAGGAGGACCTCGAAGTGCCGGACCTGCTGCGGGTCGACCCGGAGTCAGAGCGCGAACAGGTCGCTCGGCTGGCCGGCTTCAAGGCCGACCGCGACCAGGCGCTCGTGGAGCGGCGCCTGGAGGAGCTACGCGAGGTCGCCCGGGGCACCGACAACCTGCTGCCCGCGATCAGGCAGGCTTTGAAGGACAGGTGCTCGTTGGGCGAGGTCTGCGGCGCGATGAGAGACGTGTTCGGGCGCTATACGCCCACGTTTTGAGTCGTGGGCCGCTGTAACCTGAGAGCATGAGCAACGGCTATCGAGTGGCGGTCGTCGGCGCGACCGGCCAGGTCGGCACGTTGATGTTGGAGCTGCTGCGCGCGCGCGCGTTCCCGGCGAGCGAGATTGTGGCGTTCGCGTCTGCGCGCTCGGTCGGCAGGGTGCTGGAGGGCGCCGGCGTCGGGGGCGAGGATCTGGTCGTGGAAGGCCTGGACGAGGAGTCGATAGAGGGCTTCGACATCGCCCTGTTCTCGGCCGGCGGCGCGACCTCGGGCGAGTGGGCGCCGAAGTTCGCGAAGGCTGGGGCCGTGGTGATCGACAACTCGTCGAAGTGGCGGATGGATGAGGACGTGCCGTTGGTCGTCAGCGAGGTAAACCCGGACGCGCTCGCCGAACACAAAGGGATCGTGGCCAACCCGAACTGCTCGACGATGCAGATGGTCGTGGCGCTGGCGCCCTTGCACAGGGAGGCCGGCATCGAAAGGCTCGTGATCTCGACCTACCAGGCCGTCTCGGGCACCGGCAAGCGCGCCGTCGACGAGCTGCTCGACCAGTCCCACGCGCTCTTGCTGGACGAAACGGGGATGTTCGCCAAAGGCGAACGTCTCCCGGCTTCGTCGCGGGCGATCGGAACGCCGGAGGCCTATGCCCACCAGATCGCTTTCAACGCACTGCCCCATGCCGGCTCGTTCGCGGACGGCGACGATCACACCGACGAGGAGCGCAAGCTGATCAACGAGACCCGCAAGATTTTGGGCGACCAGCAGATCAGGGTGTCGGCGACGTGCGTACGGGTGCCGGTGCTCAACGGCCACTCCGAGGCCGTCAACGTCCAGACCAGAGACCCGCTGAGCCCTGAGCGCGCGCGCGAGCTGCTGGAGGCGGCGCCGGGCGTCGAGGTGCTGGACGACCCGGCGCAGGCGCTGTACCCGCTGGCGATCGACGCTTCAGGCAGAGACGAGGTGTTCGTCGGCAGGATCAGACGCGACCCGGGCAACGAGCGGGCCTTGGACCTGTGGATCGTCGCCGACAACCTGCGCAAGGGCGCGGCCCTGAACGCGGTCCAGCTGGCCGAGCTGTTGGATGAGCGCGGGCTGATCGGGGCACGCGCGCGCGCGGGCAGCGCCTGAGCCCAGCCGAGCGAACCGGAACGCCGGCCCGGAGGAACTTCCCAAGTGGGCTGCTGCGCGCGCGCACGTACGCACGCGCGCGCACACACACGCGCGCGCGCGGCACCCCTCGAACAGGAACGTCCTATCGTGGGAGACCCGGCGCCAGACGGCCGGCGAAGCCGAGACACCGCCCCTGACTTTCAAACCGCGAGAAAGGTTGGATCGAGAAGATGAGCGCCACGATCGAGGGTCGCAGCGAGGAGCTGCTGAAAGCGAAGAACTTCTGTTTGGTTTCGACGATCAGGCCGGACGGGTCGGTGCACGCCGCGCCCGTGTGGGTCGACGTCAAGGACGGCAAAGCCGTCTTGAACACGGCCGAGGGCAGGGCCTGGCCGCGCAACCTGGAACGTGACCCGAGGGTGACCTTGACGGTCCAGAACATGGACAACCCTTACGAATACGTGACGATCAGGGGCAAGGTCGCCGAACGGACACACGACGGCGCGGACGCCCATATCGACGCGCTCGCCAAGAAGTACCTCGGCCAGGACGAGTATCCGTTCAGGCAGCCCGGCGAACAGCGGGTGATCATCGAGGTCGAGCCCGAGCACGTACACGTCTACGGCGGCTAGGCCCGCGCGCGCGTACGCGGGCGCGCGGCACCCCAAAAAAGCAGTCCAACATCACGAAGCGCTCCCGACGGACACCGCCCCAGCGGGTCGTCCCCGACGCGCGCTCAAACCCGACCAAAGAGCCGCCGCCACAGCGACGGCGGTCGGGGCTGGTCGCGTAGGAAGTCCTCGCGCAGCGGCAGCTCTCCGCGGGCGCGGGCCCGGAGAACGCACTCGGTATGGGCGTGGCGGCGACGGCGGGTGTCGCCTTCGGGCGCGATCAGCATATGCTCGGAGAGAGCGGGCAGACGATGACCACAGAACGGACAGCGATACGTCGCAGGCTTGCGGTTCGCCGCAGGGCGCACCGTCCACCAGGGGGCGGCTGGAAGTCCACGGGCCATCGCCCTATTCTGGCGCCGAAGCCAAGCGTCGCCTGGATGGCCTGGTCGGCCGCGATCGCCGCGAGCCTGGCGATCGGCGTCGGCGTGGCGATGGCAAGATCCGAGCGCGAGCGCCGGGGGGTCTGGCCGGACGGAGATCAGGACCCCCGCCGGTCGTCGTTCTCCGGACCCGAGCCGCCTGACCGCACGTTCGGCCTGTTGCCAGGCGAGCGCCCGGCCGAGGGCCTGCGACGGGTCGTGCTCGGCCAGTTGGACCTCGCGATCGAGCTGTTGGGGGGCGAGGGCCAGGCAGCGAGCGAGCGGAATGGGGCGGGCAGGGCGAGCGGGGCCGGCAGGGCGAACGGGGCGAACGGGACGGGCAGGACGAGCGCGGAGGCGGTGCACGAGACCAGAAAGGCGATCAAGCGGCTGAGGGCCACGACGAGGCTGCTCGAAGGCGAGCTGGGCGCCAAGCGGGCACGGCACGAGCGCAGGCTGCTGCGGGATGTCGCCAAGAGCCTGGCGGGCGCGAGGGACGCAGAGGTGATGGTCAGGACCCTGGACGGCTTGATGGACCGGCATCCGCGCAGGCTGGGCCGCCGGCGAGCGCTCGTCGAGCTGCGCGGGCGCCTGGAGCGCGAACGGGTGACCGCGGCCGCCCGGACGGAGCACGATGCGGCAGCGCGGGCCCGGGCCCTGGCGGAGCTGGAGGAGCTGCGCGGGCGCGTGGCAAGCTGGCGGCTGAGGGACCGTTCGGCAGGCAGGCTGACGGGGCAAGGCCTCGAGCGCATCTATCGCGCCGGGCGTGCCGGGCGCGGACGCGCGGGGGCGCGCAAGTCGGGGCCGCGAGCGCTGCACAGGTGGCGCAAACACGTCAAGGATTTGCGTTACGCGCTGGAAGCGATCGACGTCAGGGACGGCAAGGGCTCGGGCGGGCGCGTGGCGAAGCTGGCCAGGCGCGCCGACAGCCTGGGCGAAGCGCTCGGCGAAGAGCACGACCTGATGTTGCTGGCCGAGCTGGCGCGCGCGCACAGGCCCCTCAAACGCCATTCGCGCGCGCGCAAGCGCCTGTTGAAGGCGATCGCTAAGCGGCGGACGAAGCTGAGGGCTGAAGCTCTGCGCGAGGGCGAGCGGCTGTTCGAGCGCAAGCCGAAGCGGTTCGTGCAACGCGTGCGGGCGGCCAGTCCTCACTGAAGAACAGCCCGCGGCCAGGACGGCCACGGCCGCAGAAAGGCCGGTGGCTGAAGAAAGGTGGCATGCGGCCGCAGAAAGGCCGGTGGCTGAAGAAGGTGGCGAGCGGCTGAAGAAAAACCGGCGAGCGGCCGATGTAGGGGCTGAGGAAAAACCGTCGGGTAGATGTACGCCAAAACCAGCCCACAGAAGCTGTTCCTGGCCTGCTTGCTGGGCGGGCTGGGAGTGCTGACGCTGCACATGGCTGCCGGGCTCGGTGGCTCGTCTACGAACGGGCTCTTCGACGACTTCGTCTACGACGCGCTGATGTTCGGTGCGGCCTTCGCGGTGCTGGGGCGGGCGATCGCCGTCGGGGCACAGCGCGCCGCCTGGCTGGCGATGGGCCTGGGCCTGTTGTGCTGGAGCCTCGGCGAACTGTATTTCACGCTGTTCGTGGAAGGAGGACCGGAAGCCGGGGTGACGGGCGCCGACGGTCTGTATCTGGCGATGTATCCGTGCATGTACGTGGCGTTGACGCTGCTCGTCGGTTCGCACCTGCGCGAGCTGCGTATGAGCATGTGGCTGGACGGTCTGATCGTCGGGCTGGCCGCGGCGACGCTCACAGCCGCGCTGGTGCTGCCGCCGGTTCTCGAAAGCTCGCACGCTGGCACGGCGGCCTCAGTGGTCGCACTGGCCTATCCGGTCGGCGACATTCTGCTGCTCGTGTTCACGATCAGCGCGCTCGGGATCACGGGTTGGCGCCCGGGACGAGTGTGGCTGCTGATCGCTGGGAGCATGCTGCTGAGCGCGATCGCCGACTCGATCTATGTCTATGAGTCGGCCAACGGCACCTGGACGGACGGCACCTGGCTCGAATGCTTGTGGCCGGCGGGGGCGGTACTCCTGGCGGTCGCGGCCTGGACGCCGTGGCCTCGCCGGGAGCGCCGGCGGATCGAGGACTGGAGGCTGGTGCTCATGCCCGCGCTGTCGTTGCTGACGGCCCTCGGGGTGCTCGTGGTCGGCAACTTCAGCGCCGGGCAGCTGACGCCCGCGGCCGTGAGCCTCGCGACGGCGACGGTCCTGGCGGTGTGCGCGAGGCTGATGGTGACGGTGAGGGAGAACCTGACGATGCTCGTCGGCTCGCGCCAGCTGGCGCTGACCGACCCGCTGACCGGCCTGGGCAATCGCAGGCGATTGATGGAGGACCTGCGGGTCGCCTGCCGTTCGGCCAGGTCGCACGAGCCGTGGCGGCTGGTGATGTACGACCTGAACGGTTTCAAGCGCTACAACGACACCTATGGCCATCCCGCCGGGGACGAGTTGCTGGCGCGCCTGAGCGAGCGCCTGGACGCGACGGTCGGCGCCGCCGGCGGCACGGCTTACCGGATGGGCGGCGACGAGTTCTGCGTGCTGTTCGGCGGTGCCAGGGCATGCGAGCCCGAGCTGGAGCATGCGAGCGTGAGAGCGCTCTCCGAGAACGGCCCGGGCTACGCGATCGGCGCCTCACACGGGAGCGTCACGATCCCGGATGAGGCCTCCGAACCTTCGGCGGCGCTGCGCCTGGCCGACCGGCTTCTGTACGAGCGCAAGGACAAGGTCGCCGGCCTGGACTCGTTGGTCGCCGTGGACGAGACGGCGCCCGCCGCAATCGCTCGCAAGTGACCTTGGCGAAAGGACTGGCGGCTGCCTGGGCGCCGCGCGGACGCCCGACGACCAACAGACGGCCGACCGGCGCGGACGCGCGCCCGGAACGCGATGCGCTCAGAAGTAGGTGCTCGGGGGCGAGGACAGGAGGCCGTAGATCTGTGCGATCGCGGCCTGGTAGAGCAGCTGGCCGGAGGGCGGCGAGCCGAACACGAACACGTTGTTGGACAGGCGCAGGTGCTGCCAGGCGTAGTCGACGAAGGGCTGGGCCAGCTTGGAGCCGGGCGGGTCTTTGGTGACGGAGTCGAGGTAGAGCATGTTCCGGAAGTAGACCGACACGAAGAACGGGTTTTCGGAGCCGAGCCGTTCGGGCGAGTAGTAGGCGAGGGCGGCTTTGGCGGTCTGGCGGGCCTGGTAGAGGTAGCCAGCGTTGTGGGTGGCCTGGTAGAGCAGGACCCCGGCGCCGATCATGGCGCCCTGGTTGTAGCTCCAATAGTTTTCGTTGACGACGCCGCGGTCGCCGATGTGGTCGGCGTAGAGGCCGTTGGACTCGTACAGGCAGTGACGCACCCATTCGTAGGCTTTTTCGGCGAACTGTAGGTACGCGACGTTGCCGGTCGTACGGTAGAGCTGGAGGGCCAGCTCGGCGCCGGGGCCGTCGGTGACGGCGTTGCGTTCGCCGTTTTCGGCCAGGTTCGAGAAGGGCACGCCGCCGGGACAGGCCCAGGCGGGGTTCGTGCTCCAGCCGGCCATCACGAACGCCATGATCGCTTCGGCGCCGCCCAGCATGGCCGCGTTGTGGGTCTGCTCGTAGACCCGCATCAGCTCGATCCCGACCCACTCGTTGTCGTCGTAGTACTTGGCGCCGCCGGGGCCCGCGGGCGGCGCGACGGTGCCGTCGTAGGCCGCCAGAGAGCTGGTGAACGCGCCTTCGGGCTGGCCCGAGTTGTCGAGGTCCAGATAGGACTTCAGGCCCATCAGGCGGGCGTTCAGTTCATGCTGCAGGGCGCTCGTCAGGCCCGGAATCTTGGCGATGCCGGTCATGTTCGAGACCGTGACGGTGGCGGCCAGGGCCTGCGAGAAGGGCCACAGGTAGGAGAACGGTTCGCCGGAGTACAGCGCCGAGCCGGGGATGTAGTAGACGTGTTGCATCGCTTCGAACGCGACCAGGGCCCGGGCGGGGTCGCCGCGGAGCACGGGCTTGGGCTTGCGCTTCCTGGCGGACCCCGGCTTGGTCGGGCCTGGTGTTTTTGTGAGACCAGTGCCTGGCGATGGGGCGCTCGCGCCGCCGCTCGGCCCGGCGGCGACGTGGGCCAATTCGGAGGGCCTGGCCGCGATCTGCGGTCGGGTGGCGGCCGCCGGGTAGGGCGAAGAGGCGGTCGCGGCAGACGCGGCGGGGGCGCGGGGGGCATGGGCGCGGGCGAAGGCCGCCGGCGCGGTGTCGCGCGCGCGTGGGTGGGTCGGCTGTGCTGCCGGTGCCGGCGCGGGCGCGGCGACGGCAAAGAGCGCCGCGACGGACGTCAGGAGGGCCGTGAGGGCGGCTCTGGACGGGGCGGCGCCGCGCGCGCGTGGGAGGGCGGGTATGTCGAAGAAACTGGTCATCGTGTGTCCTCTTTGCACAACAGCCAGGGACCCAGATCGATTCGACGCCGCTCCCGAAATGCCTACGCCCGGACGCCGGGAGGGGCGTCCGCGCGGACCGCTGCGACAGCGGACCCGCCGCAGCGGCGACCTCGGGCCGGCGTCCTCAGGTCCCGGATGCCGTGGTGGCGATCCGGTCCAGTGCGGACTCGATCAGTCGCGCCAACTCTCGGTCTTCCAACTCCCTTTCCCGGCCACACGCGCGAGCCGCGAGCAGGAGCGGCCCGCCGACGGGCGTCATGTCGACCGGGAACACGTGGGCACCGGGCGCCACGTCGTGGATCGCGGCGGTCAGGGGGTCTACGAAGACGGCGCCCGCGCGAAACGCGCTGCCGATCAGCCCGACCGGGAACTCGCCCTGCAGGCCGGTGCGATCGATCACGGCCAGGACCTGTTTGGCCAGCAGATCGGCCCCGCGCGCGTAGAGTCCGCGTGCGACGCCGTCTCCCTGGTCGGCAAGCCGCGAGGTCTCGATCGCGAACGCCGCCACTTCGCTCTTCGTCAAGGGAGTCGTGTAAACGCTGGCCGCGAGCGCCTCGAGGCTGGGCGAGCCGAAGAACGCGAGCGCGGCGTCCGACAGCGCGGTCTCGGGTCCAGAGCCGTCGCGGTCGTGCAGCGCGGCGACGATCGACTGCGCGCCGATCCAGTAGCCGGAGCCTTCGTCGCCGAGCAGGTGCCCCCAGCCCCCGGCGCGCCAGGTCTTGGTGGCGGCGCCGGTGCCCCCGACGCCGAACACGTTCGAGCCGGTACCCGAGATCACGCCAACGCCCGGCTGGGCGCCGGTCGCAGTCGCCCAGGCGCCGACGACGTCGCCGACGACGATCCAGTCCTCTGGGCGGGCCGTTTTCAGATTGCGGGCGACCGAGTCGGTGTCGGTGCCTGCGATCGCCAGCACCGCCGCGGCCAAATCCTGCTGGGCGATGCCGGCGGCCGCGAGCGCTTCGTCGGCGGCGTCGAGCACGGCTTTGACGGCCAGCCTCGGGCCGACCGCGTCTTCGTTTGAGGGTCCGGCATGGCCGAGGTGCAGCGTGCGCCGATCCAGGTCGAGGACCGCGGCCAGCGTCTTGGTGGCGCCGCCGTCGATGCCGAGCACGTAGCGCGCGCCGCGGCCCGTGTCGGCGCCCGTCGCCGTCCCCTTGGAGGCTGGGATTCCGCTCTCGGGCACTGCCAGCACCACCGGGAGCTCGACCAAAGGCTTGCGATTCACGCCGGCATCCTCGCACAGCTGGGACGGCCGGCGGGGTCGGTGTCGAGGAAGAAGATCGGCGAAGAGAGGGGTTAAGAAAACCCTACGCACCCTTTTGTCACTTTTCCTAAAGTAACAACTCTTCACAATTGGCTAGGTGGAAAACGTTAAGCGCCGATTCTGAACATCCCACACCCCAGCGACACCGCCTGAGTCCGACAACCTAGGCCCTGCCCTGCCCGGACCTCGCGCAGACCCTTCAGAAGCCGCCAACGCCGATACGCAGCTCTACTAATGCCAGAACGGTGATTCAGCCCAGCTCGATCGCCCGTAGCGCGTGCTCGTCGGGGAGCTTCTCGAGGATGCTCCGGAGCAGCTGGCGCTCGGACTCCTGGTCGCGCTGGGTGTCGAGCAGGAGCAGCCTGACCGCCGTGTGCACGATCTTCATCTGGGGCGCTGTCAGAGGCACCGTCGCGGCCCCGGCGCCACCTCCGGCGGACTCGATCGCGGCAATCGCCTCGCGCGCGTAGGCCCGAATGTCGGGCTCGTGGGCCTCGTCGGAGATCAGCAGGTGCAGGGCCCGCACCGCGATCGCGGCCTCGGGAGGGTCGAGCAGGAGGTGGTATGCGACATCGTCATCGCCGATAGCGTCGTTCATGGAGCGGCACTCTATGCGGACAGCGCGGCGGATGCGGCCTGCTGGATGTCCAGGTGTACCTGGGGCGGGTCAGAAGTCTCGAACAAACGCTGTGTAAGAACGATCACGACCAGGTCGTTGACGGGGTCGACTCGCCAGGAGCTGCCGAAGCCGCCATCCCAGCCGAAGGAGCCGTCGCCATAGACCGCCTGACAGAAACCCCAGGAGCGCCCCGAGAAGAAGCCGGGGCCGAGCCCGCCGTGCTCCTTCTGGGCGGAGGTCAGCTGGTCGGCGCACATGGCTTTGACCGACTCGCGCGAGAGCATCCGCTCGGCGCGGCTGCCCGCGCGGCCGACCCCACCAGCGCCGCCGAGCACACGGCCGCCGAGCGCGCCACCCCGGATCGTCCCGCTCGGGATCGTCCCGCCGCCAAGCAGCATGCGCGCGAACGTAAGCATGTCGTCGGCGGTCGAGACCAGGCCGGCCCCACCGTCGGCGAAGGCGGGTGGCCTGCTCCAGGCGCCGGCAGGCTCGTCCCACACGACCAGGCCCTCCGGTGTCGGCCGGTAGGCGGTGGCCAGACGCTCGGTGTCGGCCGTCCAGAAGGCGGTGTCGCGCATCCCAAGGGGCTCGAAGACGCGGGTGCGCAGCACCTCGGCGAACGGCTGGCCGGTGGCGCGCGCCAACAGGACGCCGAGCACCGAGGCGCCGGTGTTGTAAAGCCAACGCTCCCCGGGCTGGGCCATCAGCGGCAGCGTGCCGAGGCGGGCGATCCAGGTGTCGGGGTCCGGCTGGACGCCGGGGTCTGGCGGGCCGAGCGTCGAGAGCGACAGCTGTCGCTCAGCGGCCTCGAAGATCGGCCAGGGCTTGGGCGCCACGAACATCGCCAGGGCCATGCCGAAGCCGAACGTGAACGTCAGCAGGTCTCTCGGCGTGATCGCCCGCCACGCGGCCACGGTCCTGTCGAGCGGACCGTCCATCCGTGTCAATACCCGCCGCGAGGCGAGCTCCGGCAGCAAGCGATCGACGGGCTCGTCGAGGTCGAGCAGGCCCTCCTCGGCGACCGCCAAGGTCGCGGCGGCCGTGACGGGCTTGGTGGTGGACGAGAGCCGGAACAGGGAGTCGCGGGCTACCGCCTGGCCGCCGATCGTGAGCTGCCCGCGCACGAGCACGTGAACGTCGTCGCCGCGCGCCACGAGCGCGACCAGACCGGGGACGAGCCCATCGCCGACGTGCGACTCGACGACCTCGTGCAGCCGCTCGATCCCCTCGCTGGTGAACCCGGCGCTCACCGGGCAATCCTCGCAGATGGTTCGCCGCGGCCCTCGGGCGCTCACGGGTCAGCCAGGGAGGCCCATCCCGTCAGCCAGCGAGGCCCATCCCGATAGCCAGCGAGCCCCATCCCGGTAGACCCGTAGCCTGGCGTCCACTCCTGTCGCCGAACCTTTCGAGGAAGAGCCGATGAACGTCTGCGAGAAATGCCTGGCCCACCCAGCGCCGACCGGTGTCGGCGGCAGCGGCGACGGCCGGGGCGCGGCGATCCTCCGCAAGGGCACGGCCATCTGCCGCCACGACCCGAGCTACCCGCCGGCACTGGCCCAGCTGGCTGGCGCCCCGGCGATCCTATGCGCGACCTGCCGAGGCAGGCGCCTGGGCGAGCTGTTTGCAACGCCGACGGTGGCGCTCGTCGGCGAGCCGTTCTATAGCGGCTACGCCCACCGGGTCGCTTACCGGCTGGCCGGAGAGCTGGCCGAGGCGGGCGTGACCGTGACGGCCGTGCTCTGCGAAGGCATCGACTCGATAGCCCTCGACGGTGCGCTGCGCGCGGGCGGGGCGACTCTCGCCATCAGGCCCGCCACCACCGCGCCTCTCGCCGTCAGGCCCGCCACCACCATGCCCGGCGCTCCTCGACACCCGGGCAAGCCGGGACTCGATCGCCTGCACGCGAGAGTCGCGGCGACCGGCGCGGTCGTCTGGGGAGCGCCGCCGAGCGCTCGCGGACCAGGGCCTACGAGCTCGTGGCGCGTGGGTGCCGCGCTCGGGAGGCCAATGCGCGCCGACCCCGGGCGCGCCCGGCGCGCGAGCCTGATCGAGGCCAGACGCCTTCTGGCGGCTATCGCCCGAGTGGTCGTCGTCGTAGAGGCCAGGAAGCGCTCCATCGCCCTGTTCACAGCCGAGCTGGCAGCCGAACTGGGCCACGACGTGGCGGTCGTCCCAGGCCGTGTCACCGACCAGGGCGGGCACGGCACGTTCGAGCTGCTGCGCGACGGCGCGCATCCGGTGCGCGACGCGAGCGACGTGCTGGAACTGGTCGGAGCGTTTCGGGCGCAGTCCGAGGCAACGGCTGGCGACGTACTCTCGTAAGGCGCTGGTGCCGCTACTGGGACTTGGTCCCTTCGTTTTTCCCGCTTCGTTTTTTGGGCGTCGTCGGTTCCCGTGCGAGAAATGTAACTTGTTCTTGGAGAACACCCTTTGCCAGCAGGCTCCCCAAAGCGAGCAGCTGTACGAAGCCATACGCGACGGCGCTGCGGCGCGTCAATACAGGTGGAGGATCCGCAATGATCGCCGAGTTGATGGTGGCGAACTCGGCGGCCGTCTCGCCCGCGATAACACCGCCATCTTCCATCTTGGCGCCACGGGCCAGCTGCGCCGCCATCTCTTCGTGAGAGTTATCCAAGATCTTGCGGAACGTACTGTATGGGACCGCAAGTGTCGCCAGTCCGATGGCGGCAAGAGCCGATATTCCTATAACGTTGAGGCCAGACCACTGCTTGAAAAAGAAGAGCGCGAATAGAGTTACTCCTACGGCCCACGTACCCGACACCCAGGCATATGCCGTGACCAGGGTCCGAACGCGAAGGCGAATGCGGCCGGGGAATGGGAGGTACCTAAATGAGCGCAGGCGCCATATAAAAGGTAGATTCCTGACCAGCAAGACAACGCTGGTCCCGGTAGCGATAGCGACCGGAAGAGCAAAGACGCAAAGTGCAAGGCCCACAGGTACGAGCGCATCCGGGGCACGCCAATCGACAAGAAAGGCGTGGAATTGATGGCCGACAGGTACGACCCCGGTGCGGTGCCAGCGATGGAGCGCCGCCGCGACGAGAACGATGGCGCCGGCCACAAATGGGACAAGCAGCACAGCATTTGAGCGGTCTTGTGCCGCGGCACGGAGTCGAGAATCGACGTATGCATGGAACTCCGCTCGGTCTACCGCTACCCCTTGGAGCTCCGATATGCCTTTGGCGAGTATCTCGATTCCCCGGACGGATGCCGCCATGACGAGCATCAAGCCAGCGAAGCCCATATAGAAAGCGGGGGTTCGCAGATAGAGCCCCGCGTCCCCAAAAGGTATGACCAAGAGCAGGCCCAGCAGGTATGGCAGAAGAGCAACTATAAATGCCCCACCGACCCACCCAAGGCCGATACGATCTATTAGGCGCACGAACCAGAAGCCGTACGTGCGGGCGTCGAGATCGCTCATTCCCGAACGAGATCAGCGGTCGCGCTTTAGCGCTTGGAGCCTGTACGTGTGCACGCCGAGGTCTACGGTCAGTGGCATCAGATAACCGGCCACCGCGTTCTGTATCAGAGACTTAGGAAGCACCAAACGCGCCAGTGAACCCAGACGCCTGTGCGACAAAAATTTGTCGGCTCCTTTCGCTAGACGACGAAGGTTGGGCTTTATTTGCTCTGAAAGATCGACACTCTCAACCGAGTTGAACCCATGTTTTTCTGCCATCTCGATCCAATCCGTGAAAACAAGGGTGCTCGATACAGCCATAGACAACTCGATGTTAGCCGCGGCCCGCTGAACGAACTCCGGGGCTGTTCTGTAGGACTCGGTGCGCCAAGCGTCGATCACGACGAACAGGCCGCCTGGTCGCAGTACCCGATGCACTTCGTCAAACGCAAGTGGCAAGTCGGTCGCATGGCAAAAGCTCTCGATAACGAATACGAGGTCTTGAGAGCTGTCTTCCATCGACAGGTCTTGAAAGTCGCCCACAAGAGCGGAGGCATTGCCAAATGGGCGCAGCGCAGCCCGTGCGCGCTCGATTTGTGACTCTACCAGATCGATGCCGATGAACTTTCGCTGCGGGTTTCTTCTTGCTAGAAGCATGAGATTGAACCCGTTCCCGCAGGCGAGCTCCAGTATGTCGGTCATGGAAGAAGTGAATCGGTCCTGAATCAGTTCAACTTGTCCCTCATAGCCGGCTCGATCGAAGGTGCCTGAAGGGTTGAGCGCCATGTGCATGGCTCCCTCAGGAGAGTGGACGAATCGATACCCAATACGAGAGTCCTCGTAGTAGCGACGTATTTGGTCGAGACTTTCGCCGTGGCCTTCTAGCGCGTCGAGGTCGAAGGAGTCCGAGAGCAAAGCGACACGCCGTTCCAGCTCCGCGAGAGCCTCTGGGTCGAGCTCGCGTGCCGTCATGAGGTCATTGCCCATGCGCGTCTCTTCCAGCACCCAGAGACGCTTCTGCCCCCTCGGCGATCGTCAAACTGTCGGGCTGGTCGGCTTCGTTGCGGACGGTCGGTTCGCGCATCAGGTGGACGATAGCGCCCTCGGCTGCGACGCCGACCGCGTTCGCTCGGGGAACGATGAGGACCGATCCGACGGGTGCCCTTGGAGGTCCCTGCCTGGCGCTTCATGCCCCGCTTTCGGCAATTTCTCGGGACATATTTGACGTCTACGTCAAGATCGCGCTGGAGCGATTTGGCTCTCCAATGCGGTTTCGTAGCGCGCCCTGAGAGATTCGAACTCCCGACCTTCGGTTCCGTAGACCGACGCTCTATCCAGCTGAGCTAAGGGCGCAGAATCGACCAGTGTAGAGGCCCGTGGAGGCTGCCGGCGGGCAGGGCGTGTAGCGTGATCGGTGGTGACCGACGCGCAGGCACGCGACGAAGGCTTCGAGGCATGGCAGATGAGCCTGCACGGCCACCGCGCGATCTACCACATGGCGGGGTCCGGTCCACCGGTCGTCTTGATCCACGGCATGGTCAACTCTTCGAGGCATTGGCGCGAGGTGGCGCTGAAGCTGGCCGACCGCTACACGGTGATCGCACCCGACCTGATCGGCCATGGCGACTCGGCGACCCCTCGTGGCGACTACTCGCTCGGGGCGCACGCGGCTTCGATTCGGGATCTCCTCGCCGTGCTCGGGATCGAGCGGGCTTCGATCGTCGGGCACTCGCTCGGGGGCGGTGTCGCGATGCAGTTCTTCTACCAATTCCCGCAGCGCACCGAGCGCCTCGTGCTCGTCTCCTCGGGCGGGCTCGGCCACGAGGTCAGCCCGCTGTTGCGCTCGGCGACTCTGCCGGGCGTCTCGGCGTTGCTGTCGGCCATCGCGCACCCCAGGCTGTTGACAGGGCTGCGCTACGCCGGCGACGGCCTGCGCCGTCGGGGCGCCCGCCAAGGCGTCTATCTGCAGGCGATCGCAAGGGCTCTGCGCCCACTCGAAGAGCCCGACGCCAGGACGGCCTTCCTGCACACGCTGCGCGCGGTGATCGACCTCCGCGGCCAGCGCGTCAGCGCGACCGACCGGCTGTACTTGTTGGCCGGGATGCCGACCTTGATCGTGTGGGGCGAGCGCGACAACACGATCCCCTCAGACCATGGCCGCGCCGCGCACGCGGCAGCGCCGGGCAGCCGCTTCGAGACCCTGCCGGACGCGGCCCATTTCCCACACCTCGAAGACCCCGACGGCCTGGCCGCGATCCTGGGCGACTTCCTGGCGAGCACCGAGCCCGCCGAGATCGAGGACAACGCCTGGGGGTCGATCGTGGCGCCCCAGGCTCCCCGCTCGCGTCGGGAGGATGGGGCGGTCGTGTGAACGTCCGGGCGAAGGTGGCGTGGCAAGCGACTTATCGAAACGACAGAGCACGAGCCCAGGGCGGCGGCCTTGGCCTGGGACACCTGCGTGCGATAGATGAACATAGCGATTTGTAGTGCGCTTTGCGCTACACTCTGAGCGTGGCCTCTGCCCCCCATCCGCTCTCTCTGCGTCTCGGTCGAGACGGACTCAGCGCCTTGGACGAAATCGCACGACGACGCGGCCTGAGCCGCGCCGAGGCCGCACGCCAAGCGATCACAGAAACGGCGGAACGCGAGCGCAAGCGCATCGGACTTGCGGCGGAGGCAAGGCGTCTGATGCAGAACGAGGACTACGTGCGCGAAGCCCATGAGGTCGCCAATCTGATGGAGACGCTGCGTGGTCCGAGGTGACATCTACGACATCGAGCTTCCACGCAAACGCGGTCACGTCCAGGGCGAGCGCCGCTACGCGATAGTCGTCCAAGCCGACGATCTGCTCTCCCTCTCGACTGTGGTGATCTGCCCCACGTCGCGGTCGGCGTTCTCCGCCAGCTTCCATCCAGAGGTGATGATCGAGGATCAGCTGACCCAGGTTCTTTGCGAGATGGTTGGCGCGGTAGATGCCCGCATGCTTGGCGAGCACACAAGCCACCTCAGTTACGACGAGCTTCGCAGTGTCGAGGACGCCCTCCTTCTGGTGCTCGCCCTCGCCTGACAGGGCGGACGGGGGGTTCGGGACGCGTTGCAAACCATCGAGCGGATCTCGGGACCGTGGTTCGGCTGCTCATGGAGCCGACCGGTCGGCACGCGCGGCGACGGGCAGCGGAGGCGGTCAGGCGACCTTGAGATACTCGCGCAGCGCCTTGCGGATCACCGAGGAGGTCGTCTCACGGTCGCGCTTGGCCCGGTGAGCCAATGCCTGGCGCAGCTCGGGCTCGAGTCGCACAGACTCCACGCTGGCCGCCGCTGAGCCGATCGGCGGACGTCCTCCGCGTCGGCGAAGCATCGTATCGACGTCGTAACCGGCCTCGGCCTTCTTTGCAAGCTTGTCGACCAGCTCGTTGGTGATCGGCGCCCCACTTGCTGCTTTTCCGTACGTCTTCTTAGCCATGCTCAATCCTCCGGCAACAGCCGTTGATACTTCGCTCTCATCGGCATTGCGTGGATCGCCAGCTCCGACCCATCGTCCCGCACGACCGCAACGACCTCCAGCAACGCCGCGCTGCGTGCCGGGCCGAGATAGAGGCGGGTGTCGTCGTCCTGATCTTCGATCGTCATCGCATGCTCCGCTGCGTGTTCGATGTCCTCGTCGGCGATGCCGTGAGCACGCGCAAACGTTCCCCCGCACTAGGATCGAAAAGTAGCGATTTGCAGGGATTTTGTGGCAAGGACGGAGAGGGGGGGATTCGAACCCCCGAACGAGGTCAACCCCCGTTACGCGATTTCCAGTCGCGCCCGTTCAACCGCTCCGGCACCTCTCCTTGGGGGCACTCCCCGCGCGCGCACATACGCGCACGCGGCGGCCATCGCCTAGAGCCTATCTCGAACGCCCGGTCCATCTGGGTCGGCCGGTCGGAGGCCGGGACCACGCTTGCGTCCCGACGCTCGTGGCGAGCCTGGGACCAGGCGTGCCTGTCCGCCGAGTGTCCAGCCAAGCCAAGACGCTTTCCGGACCGCCGCGCTGGTAGGCTGCGCGACGATGCTGACGGGACTACTTGCCACCAGCTATGCGTTCACGAAGACCTTCGGCCTGCTCGTGGTCTTCCTGGGCATCGGCCTGCTCGTGAACGTGATCATCTTGTATATCGCCTTCCAGGTCAGGGGCGAGCGCCAGCAGAACCGGGCGGACCTGACCGCGCCGGACCGCACCCGCTCGGTCTGAGGAACCGGTCCGGGCGACCCTGCGCGCGCGTGTGTGCGTACGCGCACGCGCGGCACCTACCGCATAGACGCCTAACCGAATCGACCCGCGAACGGCAGCGGCCCCTCTGCGCGCGTGTGCGTCCGCGCGCGCGCGGCACCACGCGCCCGTTAGGACGAGCGCTCCCCCGCCCGTAGGGCCTCCTCGGCGTGGGCGGCTTCGCGGGCGCGGCGGTACTCGTTGACGACGATCTCGGTCAGCTCTTCGACGGAGGTCTCGGCGGTCGGCTTGTCCAAGGCGATGACGCCGTCCTGGATCATGGCCACCCGGTCGCAGGTCGCCAGGACGTGGACGTAGTTGTGGAGGACCATGATGATCGAGACTTTTGCTTCTTCCTTGAGCCGCTGGATCAGGTCGAGGATCATGCCGCCCTCTTTGGCGCCCATCGCGGCAAGGGGCTCGTCGAGGAGCAGGATGTCGGCGTCTGAATTGACGGTCCTGGCGACCGCGATCGCCTGACGCTGACCGCCGGAGAGGCGCGCGACGGCGACGTCGATCCTCGGGATGTTGATGCCGATCTCGTTCAGGGCGACCCTGGCCTCGCGCTTCATCTGACGGTTGGCGAGGAGCGGCAGCGGGCGGTGGACGCGCTCGCGCCTGAGGAACAGGTTGTGGTAGACGGACAGTTCGTCGATCAGGGCCAGGTCCTGGTAGACGGTCTCGATGCCGTGGGCCCTTGCGTCGTCGACGCTTTTCGGTTCGTAGGGCTCGCCCCGCAAAGACATCTGGCCGGAATCCTGCTTCTGGAACCCGCAGATGATCTTGATCAGGGTCGACTTGCCGGCGCCGTTGTCGCCGAGCAGGCCCAGGACCTCGCCCTTGCGCAGATGCAGGTTGACGTCCCTCAGGGCGGTGACTGGGCCGAAGCGCTTGGCGATGTGTTCGACGCGCAGCACGTCGTCGGGCGCGGCGACCGGCGCCACGACCGACTCGACCGGCTCGACCGGGGCTGCGGGGGGCCGGTCAGCCACCGCCGTGGCCTATCCGGACGCGTCGCACATAGATGTTGACCGTCATCGCGATCAGAATCGCCAAGCCGGTGTAAAACAAGAGGTAGTCGGCGTTGACGCCCTGCAGGACCAGGCCCTCCTTGAGGATGCCCAAGAAGAGGGCCCCGATCAGGGCGCCGACGACGGTCCCGGAACCGCCCGTCAGGAGCGTGCCGCCGATCACACCGGCCGCGACCGCGAGAAACAGGATTTCGTTGGCGCCCGCGGGATCGGGCTGGACCGTGCCCGAGCGCACCGCCTCGAAGATCCCGACCAAACCGGCGGTGACGCTGCAGAGGATGAAGTTCCTGATCGTCACGAGCTTGACCCGGACGCCGGCCTCGGCGGCGCCGAGCTTGTTGGAGCCGATCGCCACCGTGTACAGGCCCCAACGCGTGAACGTGAGCACGACCTGCAGGACGACGATGATCGCGAGCGCCCAGATCAGCTCGGAGTAGGTGCCGCCGCCGAAGATCTCGGCGAACGTGTTCAGGTGACCGGCGCTTCCTATTACGGCGCCGGGCGTGCCGGGCGTCGTGACAGGCGTGCCGTGGGAGATGATCAGGGCCAAGCCCTCGAACGTGAACAGCATCGCGAGGGTCGCGACGAACGAGTTGATGCCGATCACGGCCACGAAGAAGCCGTTGGCGAAACCGACCGCCATGCAGCAGATCAGCGCCAGGATCACGCTCGGCACGAGCGGGATCCCCGCGGTGTTGAGCTTGTAGAAAAGGAACGGCGCGAACAGGTACATGGCGCCGATCGAGAGGTCGATCTCGCCGAGGATCATCACGAAGACCTCGCCTGCCGCCATGATCGCGAACGGGGCGAAGTAGGGCAACAAGGTCTTGAAGCTGGCGGTCGTGAAGAAGCTTTCGGTGTTGACCGTGAAGTAGACGGCCGTGATCAGGGTCACGACGATGATCGAGCCCTCGCGTAGAGCGAGGGCTCGATCGAGCGTGGCGCGGCCGTAGCGGGCGGCGAGCCCCCGGCTCTTTGGCGCCGGGGGCTCCGCCGCGGGGGCGGGCGTCGGAGAGGGGGCCGCGCCGGCCACGCCCGCCATCTGCGTCGCTCAGGCGACCGTGCCGGCCGGAATCGGGACGACCTTCGGTTCGGTCGAAGTGCCCTCGTAACGGGTCTTCGATTCGACATACGGCTTGACGGTTTCTTTGTTCAGGAACTTCAGGCCGGTGTCGGTTTCGGTGATGCCCGAGAGCGTGCCGGAGACCTGCCAGAAGAACAGCTGCAGGACCGGGATGAAGCCCTGCTGGTAAGGCTGCTGGTCGATCGTGAATTCGATGTTCCCTTCGCTCAGCAGTTTCTGGGTGTTTTCGGTCAAATCGAAACCGCCCGCGTGGATGCCTTTGGCGGCGAGACCGTACTTCTGCATCACTTTCGCGAGCGATTCGGTGGAGCCGCCGTCGACCGCATACATACCCTTGGTGCTCTGATGGCCGATCCAGTAGGCGTCGATCGTCGACAGCTCGCCCGGCACCGCGGCGCCGGTGGCGACGGTGTGAATGTTGATCGGCTTGCCCGACGCCTTGATCGCGGCTTCGGCGCCTTCGATACGGGGCTGCAGGTTGGCCGAACCGGGCGTTGCGATGAACAGCGCGACATCGCCGGCCGGCACCGCTTCGACGATCCGTTCGCCCATCTTTTCACCCGCCAGTTTCAGGTCCTGGCCGATATAGGACAGCCTGGGGTTGGTTGGCGCGTCGGCGTTGTAGGCAACGACCGGTATGCCCGCCTTCAGTGCCGCTTCGACTGGCGCGTTGAACGCGTGGAGGTCGATCAGGGCAACGGCGATACCGTCGGCTTTGGATGCGACGGCGGTATTCAGGGCGTTGATCATCTGGTTGACGTTCGACGATTCCGAGCCGGTCCACTCGTAGGTGCAACCGAGCAGTTTGCAGGCGTCTTGGATGCCGTACTGGGTCGGGGTGAAAAACGGGTTGGTGGTGACATGGTTGACGAACACGAATTTGTATTCGGGGTGTGAGCCGAAAATGGTGTTCGAACTCGAGCCGCTCGATGCGCTGGAGCCGCAGGCCGCCAGGATCGTGCTGACCGATCCCGCCGCGACGCCCGTCAGTGCGGTCCGTCGCAGGAACGCCCTACGGTCGAAGCCGGGACTTCCGGGGAGGGCGGGGCTCCTTGTCCCGTCCTGCACGCGATCGGCGTGCCCGAGTCGCTCCAAGGCCTCTCGGGCCCGATCGGTGTCTGACGTCGAGGACGACATCTCCGCCTCCTTTTTTTGGCTCTTCTGGAGGCGCCGGAGAACCGGCGCCGGCTATCTCTTATTTCCCGGTCTACGATCCCGCTAACCGTTCGGTCAGTCAAGGGCGATTTGACCGGTTTACCCGCGATTCTCGTTCGGCTAACTACGGATGCCGGCGACACGTCCCGGCGCGCCCGCAGGTTAGGGCCGGCGGGTATATCGTCGGTACGTGCCCGAACGACCGGACCCCGAGAACCAGCCAAAGCCGTCATCGACAGAGCCCCCCGAGACCAGGCGACCGGAGAGCTACGGCCCGCTCGCGCTGGAACGCCGAACAAAAGCAGACGGCCGCGTTCTGATCCTGTACGAAAGGGCCACGGCGGCAGAGGGAATTGGGAACGACCGAGAGCAAGGGCGTTGAGGAGAGCGTCGTGGATCGACAAGGCGCGCGACCGGAGCGCCGGACGGTGAGCGAACTTCGCTTCGAGGAGCTGCGCGGCGAGGAGGTCGTCTATGCGGTGGACCGCCAGGAGCGCACGTTTTTGCCGCCCGCCGAGCACTGCCCGCTGTGCCCGACCAAGCCGGGCGGCGAGCCGACGGAGATCGCGGCGCCGGCTTTCGAGATCGCGGTGTTCGAGAACAGGTTCCCGGCCTTCGAGGCCCCGAACGGCGCGGCCGAGGTCGTCGTGTATACCGACGCCCACGAAGGCTCGTTCGGCACGCTCGCGCGGGAGCGGGCCCAGGCTTTGATGTGGGTCTGGAGGCACCGCTACGAGGAGCTGGGCGCGAGGCCGGACGTCGAGTACGTCTACATCTTCGAGAACAGAGGCGTCGAGGTCGGCGTGACGTTGCACCATCCGCACGGCCAGATCTACGCGTACCCGTTCCTGCCGCCGGTGCCGAAGCTGGAGCTGGCGGCCGACGCCAGGCTGGGCGGGTGCGCGCCGTGCGAGCTCTTGAAGCGCGAGCTGGACGACGGGCGGCGCGTGGTGTATGAGAGCAAGGAGGTCGTCGTCTATGTGCCTTGGGCGGCGCGTTGGGCCTACGAAGCGCACGTCGTCCTGAGGGCGCATCGACCCTCGCTGCTCGACTGCCATCCGAGCGAGCTGGACGCGCTGGCCGAGGCCCTGCAGCGGCTGGTGCGCGGCTACGACGGCCTGTTCGGGCGGCCCTTTCCGTACGTGATGGCGGTCCACCAGGCGCCTACGAACGGAGCCTGGGCCGGCGGCCCGGGGCGGCGGGGCACGGAGGTGGCCGGCGGCGGCCACCTGCACGTCGAGTTCTATCCGCCTCTGAGGACAGCCACGAAGCTGAAGTATCTGGCGGGCTCCGAGCAGGGCGCGGGCACGTTCATCTCGGACACGCTTCCCGAGGAGTCGGCTGGTTCGCTGCGGGCGGCGATCGCGGATGCCCGCTAGCGAAGACCGCGAGGCGCGGGCGCCGGGAATGGAGACTCCTCAAACGGAGGAGTCGCGCGCGCGCGTACACGCGCGCGCGTACACCCCCAAAGAGAACAGTCCGACACCCCCAGACCACGTCCGAACGAAGGCCCCGGGAAGGGTGTGCTTGATCGGCGAGCACACCGACTACAACGATGGCCTGGCCCTTGCCTTCGCGATCGCCGAGTCGGTCACAGTCGACGCCCGGCGCCTTCGGCCAGGCGAGGACGGCGAGGAAAGAGTCCAGGCGCTGGCGTCCGACTTCGGCGAAGAAGACGAGTTCGCTCTGGCCGACCCCCCGGCCGCCAAAGGCTGGCGGGCGTTCGTGAGGGGCATGGTGGCCGAGCTGGCCCAGGCCGGTCTGAGACCGGTCGGCGCGAGCCTGAAGATCGATGGCTGCGTGCCGCGCGGCGCGGGCCTGTCCTCGTCGGCGGCCCTGGAGGTCGCCCTGGCGCTGGCGCTGCTGGCGCTCGCCGGCACAGAGAACGAGATCGGCAAGACCGACCTTGCGAGGCTGTGCTCGAACGTCGAGAACGAGTGGGCCGGCGCCAGGACAGGCCTGCTCGACCAGCTGACATCGCTCTACGGAGAGCCCGAGCACGCGCTTCTGATCGACTTCGAGGCCATCGGCGTCGAGCCGGTGCCGCTGCGCTTGAACGGCTGGCGCGCGGTCGTCTACGACACGGGCGAGCGGCGCGAGAACGCGAACTCCGGCTACAACCAGCGGCGCGCCGAGTGCGCCGAGGCGTGCCGCCTGCTGGGCGTAAGCTCGCTGAGAGAGGCATCCCGAGAGCAGGTCGAGCGGCTGCCTGAGCCGTTGCGTGGGCGCGCGGCCCACGTGCTCGGCGACAACGAACGAGTCGAGCGCGCAGTGGGAGCCCTCCGGGCCGAGGACATGCCAGCCCTGGCGGACCTCTTGAACGAGTCGCACGAGAGCTTGCGCGATTGCATGGCGATCTCGACGCCGACGGTCGACGCGGCGGTGGCCAGGATGCGCGAAGCAGGCGCCGCGGGCGCGCGCATCATGGGCGGCGGCTTCGGCGGCAGCGTCCTGGCATTGCTGCCCCCGGGCGTGGCCGTGCCGCCCGGCGCGCGCGAGGTGAAGCCGTGTGGCGGTGCCAAGATCCTGTGAGGCATTGCCCTCCCGCCGCCCGCGGCGCGCTGCCGCGCGCGGGCCCCAAGCCCGTAGCGAGCCTGTAGTGTCAGACGCCAGATGAGCGGGCCACGAGACCAGAGCAAGCCTTTCGTGGCGATCGTGACCGGGGCCTCGAGCGGCATCGGCGAAGCAACCGCCAGGCGGTTGGCGAGGCAGCCGAACACGGCGCTGGTCCTGGTCGCCAGGCGCGGCGAGCGACTACGCGAGTTGGCGATCCAGATCGGCGAGGAGCGTGCCACTTGGATCGATGTCGATCTTCTGGACGAGGATGCGCCCAAACGGATCGAGGAGCACGTCCGGGGCCGGTACGCGAGGCTCGACCTGCTCGTCAACAACGCCGGCGCCGCCTGGCGCAAGCCGTTCGGGGAGGGCGGCTACGAGAACGTTAAGCGCACGATGGCGATCAACTTCGACGCCCAGGTCCTGCTCACCGAGGCCCTGCTGCCGCTGCTGCGGGCCTCGGCGCCGTCCGCGATCGTCAACGTGGCCTCGACCGCGGCCAGGGTCACGCGCAAGGGGACCGGCGCTTACAGCGCCTCCAAGGCGGCTCTCGCGTCGTGGTCGGACGCGCTCTGGATGGAGGAGCTGCCGAACGGCGTACACGTCGGCCTGGTCCTGCCGGGCTTCATCTCGACCGAGGGCTTCCCGCAGGCCGAGCTGACGGCCAAGCCTTGGACGAGGTGGGCGGTCTCCACGCCCGAGCAGGGCGCCGAGGCGATCTTCGAAGCCGGGGTCGGCCGTAAGGCCGAGCGCTACGTACCCCGCGGCTACGGCCTGGCCGCGGTCGTCAGAGTCCTTGCGCCGGGCCTCGTCAGGCGCGCGATGGGCGGCAAGGCCGCCCAGGCGATGACGACCACGACCGCCGCCGACGTCGCCGACCGCGCGCCGACGCCGGCCGGTTCTTAGAGGGGGGCCGCCTTCCCGGGCGTCCGCGCGCCCGCTCGCCGACACCGACCTGGCGCCGACACCGACCTATTTTTTGGACGGCCCGCGCGCGTGCGTACGCGCGCGCGCCCCCCTCAGCGTTCGTAGACCGCCAAGAAGTCGCGGTCGTCCGGTTCGAGGTAGCGCGTGTCGGGGCGTTCCATGCCGCTGAGCAGGTTGTTGGGGTCGCCGGCGCCTGGTTCGCCGTAGGTGATGAAGCTGACCCAGTAGGAGTTGATGTCCAGCTCCATCGCCCTGACGGCGCCCGCCCGGATCAGGGCTTTGGCAAGGCTCGCGACCGTCTGGTCTTCGCCGGCCGCGTAGATCAGGTCGCCGCGGCTGTCGACGCCGATCCCAGAGCGCCACACGAGCACCGCGTTTTCGACCGTCGCGCCCCATTCGGAGGTGTTGGCGATGTTCGGGTTCGGCTTGCCTTCGTCGACGATCAAAGGCAGGTTCTGGCGCGCGAACGAAACGCCGGGCGGGGCTTTGGCGCCGTACCTCCAATCGATCACGTCGACCCTGCCGTCGCTGTAGCCGACGAGCGTGCCCTGACCGTCGACCATCTGCGCGTAGGTGCTGCCGTGCAGGACGAAACCGCCGTGGGAGTCGCTCAGCTTGAAGCCGCTGTTGAACGTGGCCAGCAGCTTAGGCCGATGCGCCGCGGGCACCTCCATCGGCCCGCGCGGCAGTTCGACCGATGGCTCCAGGCGCCCGGGGTTGAGCGTCAGCTCTGCTCGTTTGGCATCGATCCAGGCCAGGCCGGCGACGACCCTCGGGTATTCGGGCTGGTCGCGCACGGTCGTAACCAGGACCGGCGGGTCGGCCCGGAGGCTGGCCCTGGTGGCGTGCCAGACGCCCTCTCCGGGAAGCGCCGGTTTCAGCAGGGCGGGCACGCGCGGCGGCCGATATTCGACCTGAACGGGAGCCCCGCCCGCGCCGCCGGCCGCGCTCGCCGCACCCGCGCCGCCGGCCGCACTCGCCCCGCCCACGCCGCCGCCACTCGCCGCGACCGCCCCGCCGATGTGCGGCAGGGACCGCAACGTCGGGCCGCCCTTGCTGGGCGCCGTGAACGTGTAGTAGATCGACTCGACCTTGGCCACGAGCCCGGCCGCCCCGTTGTCGCGCAACCACTCGACCGTTCTGATCCCGAGAGCCGAATTGGACGGCTGGCTCATCGCGCGGCCGTAGGAGACCAGGACGAAGATCAGCGCCACCGTCGCGGCGACCAGCGCGATCCGGCGCAAACGCGTGGCTGGGCCTGGAGCGTAAGACGTCGCGCTCGCGGCTGGACGTGAGACGCGAGACATCGCATCGACTGTAACGCGGCCCACTCGGAGGCGAGCCGGGAGGGCCTTTGGATGAGCAGATTCTCACGTGGGCGTTGGCTCCCCGTGTGGAATCCTTGCCTGACGTACTCCCGGTTCACATTTATCGTTTCTTTAACTGATTCGATCCCAAAGGAATTAACCGATTCAGACGACCGAGTCAGCCGCAGGAGAGGGATGTGTCTCGCTGGGCGCGGCGCCCGCTGCCGGGACGCTTCAGGCCGGCCCGACCCTGGAACGTGAACGGCTCGAGGCCAGGCTAGGCCCGACGCAGAGCGGGACGCCCGAGGCCCGAAACGCCCAGACGAAGGACGAAGCGCTCGACGTCCGCGACTTGGCGGCGACGCTGCTGCGCGCGTCCAGGCCCAGGCAATGGACCAAGAACCTGCTGGTGCTCGCCGCCCCCTGCGCCGCCGGGGTGATCGATCGGCCGCTTGTGGCCTTCCAGGTGGCGGGCGCGTTCGTCATGATGTGCCTGCTCTCGAGCGCGACCTACCTGTTCAACGACGTACGCGACCGCGACCAGGATCGTGCGCACCCGAAGAAGCGCCTGCGCCCGGTCGCCGCCGGCGAGCTGTCGCCGAGGGCCGCGCTGGGCGCCGCCGCGGTCTTCGCCTGCGCGGGCCTGGTTCTGGGCGCCGCGATCAGGCCTGGGCTGGCCGCCGTCGGAGGCTGCTACCTGGCGCTGACCGGCGCCTACTCCGTGTGGTTGAGACACGTCGTGGTGCTCGACATCCTGGCGATCGCGGCCGGCTTCGTGCTGCGCGCGGTGGCGGGCGGCGTGGCGAGCGACATCTATTTGTCGCGCTGGTTCGTCATCGTGACCGCATGCTGCGCCATCTTCTTGGTCGCCGCCAAGCGCTATGCCGAGCTGCGCGAGCACGCTGGTCCCGGCGCGGCACCGGCCTCGGGCTCTCCCCCGACGCATGGCCGCCAGGCGATGTCGGGGCTCGCGCCGGGGCGCGCGACGCTGCGCCGCTACTCGCTCGGTCACCTGCGCCTGGTCCTGCTGGTGGCGGCGACCATCGCGGTCGTCGCCTACACCGGATGGGCGTTCACGAGGCCTGCCCACGTCCTCTGGTACGGCCTGTCGATCGTCCCGCTGCTGTTGTGGCTCGGCCGCTACGCGAAACTGATCGGGGCCGGCGCCGGGCAGGCGCCGGAGGAGCTGATCCTGAGGGACCGCGTCCTGCTTGGGCTGGGCGCGGTTTGGAGCGTGCTGTTCCTCGGAGGCATCTATGTCGGCGGCTGAGAGGTCCAGCTCGGTGCCCGACTCATATCCGTCGGCCGCCGAGGCGCCGATCTCGGCAATTGAGGCCCGGCCGACGGCTGGGCCGGTCGAGCCGATGACGCCTGCGGCGCCCGCGGAGCAGCACGCGCCCGCCGCCCGCGAACGAGTGCTGTACGGCTGGGGCCGGACCGGGGGCAGTCGCTGCCAGGTGATCGAGGCGCGCGACGCCGACGACGTCCTTCAGGCGCTCGCCTCGACGTCGGCGCGTTCGTCGGGGGCGATCGCGAGGGGCGCGGGGCGCAGCTACGGCGATGCCGCCCAGAACGCGGGCGGCATCGTCCTGGACACGAACAGCCTCGACCGGGTCGTCTCGATCGACTACGAGCGCCGCCTGATAACCGCGCAGGCCGGGGCGAGCATCGCCGAGCTGATGTCCGCCCTGGCTCCCTATGGCCTGACCCTGCCGGTGGTGCCCGGCACCAGGCACGTGACGTTGGCGGGGGCGATCGCGAGCGACGTGCACGGCAAGAACCACCACCGTGACGGCGCCTTCGCGAAGCACGTGCAGACGATCTGGCTGTGCACGCCCGCGCAGGGACAGATCGAGGTCTCTGCCGAGCAGAACAAAGACCTGTTCTATGCGACGCTCGGGGGCATGGGCCTGACGGGAGTGATCGTGCAGGCGACCCTGCGCGCCGAGCCTCTGGCCTCGCCTTTGGTGACGGCCGACATCGATCGCACAGGCTCGCTGAGCGAGACGCTCGAAGCGATGGCCGGCCCCGAACGCCATCGCTACTCGGTGGCCTGGCTCGACCTGTTGGCTGGCGGTCCGAGGTTCGGGCGCGGGGTCATCAGCCGCGCCGACCCGCTCGCGGCGGAGGGACCGAACGACGGCGCGGACCGCGAGGCGCGAGACCGACGCGCGCGGGGTGGGTTGCCGCCGGACGGACGGGCGCGGAGGGAGTCCGCGTACCCGGGGAGCCTCTCGAAGCGCCCGTACCTGGAGGTGCCTGGGCGGGTTCCGCCAGGGCTGCTGAGACCGGGAAACGTGCGCGCGTTCAACGCCTCGCGCTGGCGCGCCGCGCCGCGGCGGGCGCGGGGGCGAAAGCTGGCGATGGTGCCTTACTTCTTCCCGCTGGACGCGGTCTCCGAATGGAGCAGGCTGTACGGGCGGGGCGGCCTGATCCAGTACCAGCTGGCGATCCCGGCCGGCCAGGAGACAACCTTGGAACGCTGCTTCGAGCTGATCGCAAAGCGCCGACTGCCGGTGTACCTGGCCGTCTTCAAGCGCTTCGGCGCGGCCTCCGGCGGGCCTTTGTCATTTCCGATGGAGGGCTGGACCTTGGCGATCGACCTGCCGGCGATGGCGGGCGGGCTGGAAGTGGCATTGGAGGAACTGGACAGGCTGGTCGCCGGATGCGGCGGACGCGTGTACCTCGCCAAGGACGCGCGTCTGAGGCCTGAGATGCTGGCCGCGATGTATCCCGAGCTGAAGCGGTTCGAGGAGCTGCGAGCCGAAGTGGATCCGGACGGGGTCCTGCGCTCGGACCTGGGCGCGCGCCTGGGGCTCTGCGGGAGCGGCGCGATCGGCGCCGGAGCGAGCCCCGAACGACTGCTCGCCGCGAGCGGCGCCGTCGCGGACGCGGCCTCGCGGGAACGCCTTCTGGGCGCCGTCGAGAACGCGAGGCCCGGGACGGAGGCGATCGCAAAGCGGGTGCTGCTGCTGGGCGGGACCTCGGAGATCGGCCTCGCGATCGTCAGGGCTCTGGTTTGCGAGGGACCCTGCGAGGTCGTGCTGGCGGGACGCGATCCGGTGGGGCTGGACGCCGCCGCCGAGCGGCTGCGTTCGGAGGGATGTGGCCAGGTGAGCACGCTCAGCGTCGACGCGCTGGACACAGACAGCCACGAGCAGATCGTCGCCAGAGCATTCGGCGAGCTCGGCGGCGTCGACGTCGCGATCGTAGCGGTCGGCGTGCTCGGCAAGCGCGAGGGCCTGCCGGCGGACGCCTCCGAAGCGCTGGCCACGTTGCAGACCAACCTGGTGGGCGCCGGCTCGCTGCTGATCGCGACCGCTGGGCACATGCGCGAGCAGGGCTCAGGGGCGATCGTGGTGCTCTCGTCGGTGGCCGCCGAGCGCCCGCGCCGCGCGGGCGCCGTCTATGGCGCCTCAAAGGCCGGCCTCGACGCGCTGGCACAGGCGCTCGGCGACGATCTCCACGAGGACGGCGTCCAGGTCCTGGTCGTGCGCCCCGGCTTCGTCCATACCCGCATGACCGAAGGCCTGAAGCCGGCGCCGTTTGCGACCACGCCCGAGGCCGTCGCCAAGGCGACGCTCGCGGGACTCGACCGCCGCGCGCACACGGTCTGGGCCCCGGCGGCGCTGCGCTGGCTGATGTTGGCGCTCAAGCTGCTGCCGAGGTCGATCTTCAGGAAGATCGAGCGATGAGCGCGACCAGGCCGTCGCGGTCCAGCGCATCGGAGCGGACCGCCCGCCGCTCGACGCGGCCACCCATCGCCGGTCGGCCCGGCGCCGAGGCGGCCGGCGCGGACCTGCCCACCGCGGAGCTGGAACTGCTTCCCGCCGACCGTTCCGCATACGAAGGACCGGCCGATCTGGCGATGCTGCGCGCGCGCAGGAGGGCGGCGCGAAGGCGCAGTCGTCTGGCCAGGCTGGACGTCGCCATCGGCGTGCTCGCGGCGATCGTGCTCCTGGTGGTCTCCCCCGGCTTGGCCATGACGGCCGTGATCGCGCTCGGCCTGCTGGTGGCGTGCCTCGTGTGGATCACCGCTGAGCGCAGACTGCGCAGGCGCGGCCCGCGCGGGCGAGCTAGGACTCGAGCTGGCCGTCGTAGAGCGCGAACACCGCGCCCTGGGGATCGGCGATGACGGCGATCCTGGCCATCTGGATTTCCATCGGGCCGGCGAGCACCGAGCCGCCCAGCTCGCCGACGCGATCGAGCGCCGCGTCGAGGCCGTCGATCCCGAAGTAGGCGAGCCAGTACGGCGGCGCCCCAGGCGGCGTCACCGGGCGGATACCGCCGTTGTTGGCCTGGCCGTTTTTGATGCCCAGGTACGGTTCGGGGGCGCTGGTGTCGAACGGGGCGATGCTCCAGTCGAACAGAGCGCTATAGAAGGCGCTGGAGGCGTCGAGGTCGGGGGAGCCGAGCTCGTTCCAGACGAGCGCCCCGGGCGCGTTGACGAGCCCCGCGCCGATGTGGGCCTTGGGCTGCCACAGCATGAAGTAGGCCCCTTGGGGATCCTGGATGACGGCCATGCGCCCGACGTCCATCACGTCGAACGGCGGAGCGTGCACGGTCGCGCCGAGTTCCTGCGCGCGCGCCGCGGTCGCATCGGCGTCGGTGACCGACACGTAGTGATTCCACATCGCCGGCACGCCCGCCTGGCGCTGCTGGTCTGGTTGTAGCGCGATCGCGGCTACGGGCTTGTCGCCGAGCATCTGCATCGAGTAGACGTAGTTCTCCCCCACCGGCCGGTCGTCGGCCTGCCAGCCGAGCAGGCCAGCGTAGAAGGCCTTGGCGCCCTCCAGGTCGGTGGTCGACAGTTCGACCCAGCAGAAGGTCCCTGGCGCGTACTCGGTTCGCTCAGCCATCGGTCGGGTGAGCGTAGCGCAGAGCGCGATCCCCGGCGCCGAGCACGACGCTCGGCCTTTCCGTACGATCGAACGGTCCGCAGTTGACACGAAGTAAGGAGGATGCAGCAATGGGAGCCCAAGAGAACAAGCAGACGGCACGCGATGCCTACGAGGCGTTCGGACGTGGCGACGCCGAGGGCGCGATGCGCGACATCGACGACTCGATCGAGTGGAACGTGCGCGGCCAGAACACGTTGACCGGCACCTACCGCGGCAAGCAGCAGGTCGGCGAGCTGTGGGGCAAGTTCGTCGGCAACGGCTTTCGCACCGAGCCCACGGAGTTCATCGCCGACGGCGACAAAGTGATCGTGCGCACCGCGGCCTCGCTTGGCGGTGAGACGATCGAGAACGTCGACGTGCTGACCTATGACGGCGCCGGCAAACTCGTCCAGTTCGACACGTTCGGCGACCCGAAGGTAGCCGACCGGGTGTTCGCTGGCTGACGGAAGGCCTCTATGTGGTGCGCTTGAGGCGTCGCGCCGCGCGCCTGAGCGATAGCACGAGCAGCACGAGCACCGACAGCGGCATGACCCACCAGGCAGCGACTCCCGCCGCGGCGATGAGCGCTGTCAGACCGAGCGCAAACGTGACCCCGATCGCGGTGCGCCAATCGTCGCCCACGACGAAACCCCAAACCGCGAGGCCGAATTTCTGGATCCGGCTCACGCGCCCGCCGTTGCCCGGTCTACGGTCTCGGCGGGCGTCGCCTCGGGCCGGTCGCCAAGTACCGAGTGTGTGGAGCGGCTCAGCGTGTGGACCATGGCGAGGGCAAAGACGAGCATCCCCGGGACGATCGCCAGCAGAGCGGCATCGCCGCCCGGCCAGCTCGCGCCGGCGCCCTCGGCGCCCCAGAACATCCCGAACGAGCTGAGCATGACCCCGACCCCGAACTTCATCGTGTTCTCGGGCACCCTCGTCAGCGGCGCCCTCGCGGCGACGCCACCGAGGACGACCACCACGACCGCGAGACCGGCGGCGGCGGCGGCCAGGCCGACGCGATTCTGGTTTGCGCCGAACGTGAGCACTATGAACGCGACCTCGAGACCCTCGAGCAGGACCCCTTTGAAGGAGACCGCGAACGAGTACCCGTCGAAACCGTCGCGCCACCGGCCCGCCGCGAGCGCCGCCTCAATCTCCTCGACGTAGATCTCGCGCTCATCGTGCTTGGCCTTCAATTTCGCCGCCCGCAGGATCGCCTTGTGGAGCCATTGCAGCCCAAAGATCAACAGCAGGCCGCCCACGACCACCCGCAGCATTCCTATCGGCAGCCCGGTGAGCGCCGGGCCGAGCACGGCCACGATCGCCGCGAGCGCGAGCGTGGCGGCGGCGACGCCGCTCAGCGTCGAGCGCCAGCTGCGCGTCGTGCCTACCGCAAGGACGATCGTCAAGGCCTCGACCGCCTCGACCGCACAGGCGAAGAAGACCGCCAGGGCGAGCCCGATCTCGCTGGCGTTCATGTTGTCGGTCGTCGTTCTTGAAGATCCATGGCTTGCTCCATTGTGAGCGCATCCCAAGCGCAGCCGGCGTTAGCTGGGCCTGAGGTCCTCGACCCGGCACGGGCAGTCCGCGAGATCGAGGATCTCAGGGTCTCCGGTCAGGAGCACGAGATCGCGAGCCGCGGCGGTCACAACCGCAAAGCAGTCACCGAGCGCGATCGGCGCCCGGGCCTTCAGGCGCGCGACCTCGATCATCCGGGCCGTCCCCGGCAGGTCGAGCGCGAGCGCGGCCCGCAGGTCTCGGAGCGTCTCATCGGCCACCGCTTGCCCTTGGTCGCGTGACACTCGGTAGTAGACCTCCACGAGATTGACCCAGCTCACGACCGGGCGATCGGCGAGCGATTCCTCGACCCTGGAGAGCGCAGGCTCCTCGCCGTCCAGCCAGGCGAGGACCGCCCAGGAATCCAAGCAGACGCTCACCGAGGTTCGTTAGCCCGATCTTCGAGCAGCCGTGCGGCCATGCCGGTCTTCGCGAACCGGCCGCCAAGGCGTGTCGGAGAGCGTCGGGCGACGAGCACGATCTCCGAGTCGCGAAACTCGAAGTCGACTTCGTCACCGGGCTGCAAACGAGCGCGGTCCCGCAGCGTCTTCGGGATCACGACCTGCCCCTTGGCGCCTATCTTGCCAGTCATACCTTGTGAGTATAACGATAACGGGCTGCCCTGCCCGGGACTCATCTCCACTCGGTCAGCGCTTGCAAGGCGGCCTTGAGCTCGAGGTATGCTTCTCGGCACGCTGCGGGCCCTACCGAATCGTCTATCGGATCGATGACGCGAGCCGCACGATCTCTGTATTGGCCGTAGGCCACCGCGCGGATGTCTACCGGCCTCGCTGACATCTCCGGGCGACAACAGCGAGATTGGTTGAGGGTTGGCGAAGTCCGGCGATGGGCTCGAAAACGGAGGGGTGGTGTGTGGTTGCGGTACATAGGCGACATGTGTGTCAGGACATAGGAGACCCCCCGACGCCAGAGCCACCCGACGAGCTCAGCGCGGAGGCACAGACGCTCGTGCGCCCCGCCACCGACATATCTTGTGCCTTGGCGTCGCCGACGTCAGCGGCATCGAAAGCTCCTGAGTCAGGAACGTAAGGCTTGTCCCATGCTCAATGGAAATGCAGGGTTCTTGACATCGCGCCTAGTACATCTCGCGCATGGATCGCGGATCTGCCAGCGTTTTGCTCATGAGCTATCTATCTGAGTTGCACAATCCGCCCGCCCTTGATAGGCGGCCCCGCCTTGTCCTGTTGGCCGCAGCCATGTTGGCGGCCTTGACAATCTGTATGGCTTTCGGCGCCCATCGGGGGGCTCTGGAGCCAGCCACAATAGGTCTGGCACTTGTCGCGACTGGAGTTGCCATTGCAGCGACTTCCGCACAAGGTTCGACTTCAGTACGGCGTTCGACGTTACCTACCGACGGTTGTTTACTGCCGCGCCCAGCGCAATACGAATTACTCGCGCGGGCTCAGCAACCATCGGTGAGGTGCGTCAAAAGCCAGGCGGCGCACCTCGGATCAGATCTCACGAGGAGCCGAAGCAATTCGCCGCCGCACCTACAACAACCGAAACCACCGTCCGCCTCCTGCTCATCTCGGTGGGCACTCGGCGGCGCAGCACCATCACAGTCGATTAGGGAGCACGTCCAAATGGTCTAGCCATCTAGTTCCGTGGGCGCCGCCCGTCAGTACGAGCGCCAATGGGCAACGACTAAGCGAAGACGATTACGAGGCAGAGATGCGTCGACTCTGGCTCAAAGCATGCGAGATCGACGTAGCTCGCCAAGGGGTCGACCTATTGCGCCAGAGAGTGCTGCTGGGCCTGATGGTCGTGTTCGCCATCACGACCGTAGTCTGTGCCGCTGCCGGCTTGCACTGGCCAGTTCCAGCTACTACGGGTGGGGGCGGTATCACGACATGGATCGCTTCCGCCATCGAAGGGAGGAGAACGAGCGAGAACTTCCAGGAGCCTTAGGCCAATGCCGTGTCCTCGCAGAGATCCAGCACGTAGCCGCAAGACCAGACAGCACCGGTGCCGTCCCCGGCCGCTGAACGATTGCCGTGCCGGGAGATCCTGGCGCCAGCTAAGCCTGCGACCCGTTGAGCTGGCCGGGCCGGGGCCCGATTCGTTAGCCTTGGTGGGTATCGCTCAGGCGTCCCGGAGGGGTGGCAGAGTGGTTGAATGCGGCGCTCTCGAAAAGCGTTGTGCGTCTGATTGGCGTACCGGGAGTTCGAATCTCCCCCCCTCCGCTCGTGACGCTGCGCGGGTCGCTCGGGATAGCGGCCCGCGCAGCGTCCCTCCTCAGCCACCGTGGTCGCCTCTGCGCGAGCGATGACCTTCCCCGCCGGGATCTACCGTCGGGAAATTGTCGCGCGATGGGTGCCCAGGGCGAGCCGCCGCGAACCATCACCGCCGCGAAGCGAAGAAGTCGCTCAACAGCTGCCCGCAGTCGGGCGCCAGCACCCCGGATAGCACCTCCCCTGGCCTGTGGTTCAAACGCCGGCCAATGTCGGACCCTTCGCCGAGCACGTCCAGGACGCTGCCGCAGGCCCCCGCCTTGGGGTCGGTCGCGCCGAAGACGATCCTGGGGACGCGCGCGAGCACGATCGCCCCGGCGCACATCGTGCAGGGCTCGAGCGTCACGTACAGCTCGCAGTCGAGCAAACGCCAGGTGCCGAGCGCGCGCGCGGCCTCGCGCAGCGCGAGGACCTCGGCATGGGCGGTCGGGTCCTCGCGCAGCTCGCGCTCGTTGTGGGCGGCCGCCAGGATCTCGCCGTGGTAGACGATCACCGCGCCGATCGGCACGTCCTCGTGCGCGAGCGCCAGCCTCGCCTCGCGCAAGGCCAATCTCATGAAGTAAGCGTCCTGCTCGGAGCGCTCGATTGGCGGGTCTGAAGTGTTCATGGGGCAAAGGCAGGATGATTACGCAAAGGGACCATGCATCCAGACGAGGCAATCCGATCCGAGCGGCGACGCCCGCTCGCGCAGAGCGCTGTGCGAACGGCGCTCGCCGCGCTCGCGCTCCTGCTCGGCGCAGGCCTAGGACCCGGGCTCGCCTCGGCCCACCTGGTCGGACGTCCCGGCGACCCGATCGCCCACGTGGCCGAAGCGCCCCCGCGCGCGACCGAAGCCTCCGCCCACGCCGCCGAAGCCACCGCCAACGCCGCCGAAGCCACCGCCAACGCCACCGAAGCCACCCCCAACGCGACCGAAGCGCTCGCCCCGACGAGCGAAGCGCCCGCCGCCGCGACGGGCGAACCGACACCGACGAGCGGCCTGATCCCCGACGACACGGGCATTCCCGGCCAGGGTGGCTCGCCCGGCGACTGGCGCTCGGCGCAATGGAACTTCGCCGGCCAGTTCGGCATAGACGCGCCGCTGGCCTGGTCGAACGTCGCCGGCGAGGGGGCGCCCGGGGGCGACGGAACGATCGTGGCGGTCCTCGACACGGGCGTCGCATACGCCAACCGGGGGCGCTACCGCCGCTCGCCGGACTTCAGCAAGTGGGCGTTCGTCAAAGGCTACGACTTCGTCGGCCACAGCCAGTACCCGAACGACCACAACGGCCACGGCACGTTCGTGGCGGGCATGATCGCCGAGGCCACGAACAACAAGTACGGGCTGACCGGCCTTTCGTTCGCCGCCATGATCATGCCGGTGCGGGTGCTCAACAGCGAAGGCGAAGGCGATGCTTCGACGATCGCCGAAGGCGTGATGTTCGCCGTCAAGCACGGCGCCAAGGTGATCAACATGAGCCTCGAGTTCTCGCCGGGCGTCACCGCCAGCGACATCCCGCAGCTGATGAAAGCCCTGCGCTACGCCTACCATCACGACGTCGTCGTCGTGGCGGCCGCCGGCAACGAGGGACGCGCCGGGGTCGACTATCCGGCCAAGGCGCGCCATGTGATCGCCGTCGGCGCCTCGACCGAACACGGCTGCCTGGCCGGCTACTCCAACGACGGACCCGGCCTTACGCTCGTGGCCCCGGGCGGCGGCGCCGACGCCGACCTGCCGGGAGACCCGAACTGCCATCCCGAACTGCCGCCCGGCAAGGACATCTTCCAGATGACGTTCACCGGCTCCTCGCCGAGAGTGTTCGGATTCCCGAACGGCTATGAGGGCACCTCGATGGCCACCCCCCAGGTGGCGGCCACCGCCGCGCTGATCGTCGCCGGCCGCGTGCTCGGCCGCAAACCGACCGTCGCACAGATCACGAGCCGGCTGCGGGCAACCGCGCGCAAGCTGGGCGGGCCGTCGGACCGCTCGCTCTATGGCGCCGGGCTGCTCGACGCGGCAGCCGCCACCGCGCCCGTAACGGCCACCGTGGCGGCAACGCCACCGAAGCCGGCCGGTCGCTGAGCCCGGCCGCCTCCGGGCCGGCACAGCGCCCACGAGCGCCGGTCGGCCACTGACAGTCGCCTATCCTGCGGGCGATGTCGACGCAATACATCTTCACGATGCACCGCCTCTCGAAGGTGCACCCGCCGGACAAGACGGTCCTGGAGAACATCACGCTCGCCTTCTACCCGGGCGCCAAGATCGGCGTGCTCGGCTACAACGGCGCCGGCAAGTCGACCCTCTTGCGGATCATGGCCGGCCTTGACCAGGAGTACCGGGGCGAGGCCCAGCTGGCCCCCGGGGCGACCGTCGGCATGCTCGCCCAGGAGCCGGGCCTCGACGAGACCAAGGACGTGAAGGGCAACGTCGAGGAGGGCGTCGCCGAGACCAAGGCCTTGCTCGACCGGTTCAACGAGCTTGCCGCCGACTACTCGGAGGAGAACGCCGACGAGTTCGCCAAGATCCAGGCCAAGATCGAAGCGGCCGACGCCTGGAACCTCGACACCAAGCTCGACTACGCGATGGACGCCCTGAGACTGCCCCCGCCAGACGCCGATGTCAGCAAGCTCTCCGGCGGCGAGCGCCGGCGGGTGGCGCTGTGCAAGCTCCTGTTGAGCGCGCCCGACCTGCTGCTACTGGACGAGCCCACCAACCATCTCGACGCCGAGTCGGTCGCCTGGCTCGAGCAGCACCTCGCCGAGTACAAGGGCACGATCGTTGCCGTCACCCACGACCGCTACTTCCTGGACAACGTCGCCGGCTGGATCCTCGAGCTGGACCGCGGCAAAGGCATCCCCTATGAAGGCAACTATTCGAGCTGGCTCGACCAGAAGCAGAAGCGCCTGGACCAGGAAGAGCGCGCCGAGCAGGGCCGGCGGCGGACGATCGCGGCCGAGCTGGAGTGGGTAAGGGCCAACCCGAAAGGCAAACGCACGAAATCGAAGGCCCGCTTGGCGCGCTACGAGGAGCTGCTCGCCGAAGACCGCAACGTCAAGCTCGAGGACGTCCAGATCCACATCCCGCCGGGCCCGAGGCTTGGCGAGAAGGTCTTGAGCGTCAGCGATCTGCGCAAGGGCTTCGGCGATCGGCTCCTGATCGAGGATCTCAGCTTCGACCTGCCGAGGGCCGGGATCGTCGGCGTGATCGGCGCCAACGGCGCCGGCAAGACGACCCTCTTCAAGATGATCTCAGGCGTTGAGCAGCCCGACGACGGGACGCTCGAACTGGGCGACACCGTGCAGCTGGCCTACGTCGACCAGTCGCGCGACGCCCTCGACCCGAACAGGACCGTCTGGGAGGAGATCTCCGAAGGGCTCGACCAGCTGCAGGTCGGCGAACGGGCGGTCAACTCCAGGCAGTACACGGCCGGCTTCAACTTCAAGGGCTCAGACCAGCAGACCAAGGTCGCCAAGCTCTCCGGCGGCGAGCGCAACCGGGTCCACCTCGCCAAGCTCCTGAAGAGCGGCGGCAACCTGTTGCTCCTGGACGAGCCCACCAACGATCTCGACGTCGACACCCTGCGCGCCCTCGAGCAGGCCCTGCTCGGCTTCGCCGGCTGCGCGGTCATCATCAGCCACGACCGCTGGTTCCTGGATCGTGTCGCGACCCATGTGCTCGCGTTCGAGGGCGACTCCCAGGTCGTCTGGTTCGAAGGCAACTTCGACGCCTACGAGGAGCACCGCCGCGAACGTCTCGGCGCCGCCGCCGACAGGCCCCACCGTCTGACCTACAAGCGGCTCGTGCGCGGCTGAGACCCCCTCGCGTGCGGCGCCACGCGCGGCTGAGGACAGTCTGTACGCGACCGAGTGCGGCACCGTGCGCGGCCGACCCCACCCCGGTAAGCTCCGTTTCACTACGCAACCCACTTTGCACACGCGCGTGGACCCCCGACAAAGGAGCTGGCAATGGCCGACTACACCGCAAAGCAGATCGACGAGATGGAGGGCGCCTTCGGCGGCGGCCTCAAGAAGGCAAGGGCCGAGCTGGGCGTCGAATCGTTCGGCATGCAGGTCGTCGACCTGCCCCCGAACTACGCCGACTACCCCGAACACGACCACGCGGCCGACGGCCAGGAGGAGGTCTACTCGGTGATCACTGGCTCAGGCGAGCTCGACGTCGAAGGCGAGCGCATCCCGTTGACGCCCGACGTCATGGTCAGGGTCGGGCCGGCCACCAAGCGCAAGCTCTACGCGGGCGCCGACGGCATGCGCGTCCTGGCCCTCGGCGGCACCCCCGGCGCCGTCTACCAGGCGGCCGAGTTCACGGAACTCAGCGCCTAAGGCACCGCTGGGGCGCCACCCATCGGCACCCTAAGTTCAGCGAACAAATGAAACGTCGCCGCCCAGCCTGAGCGCGACCGCCGCGATCAGGCGGGCGGCGGCGTCGACGTCGTCGAGCTGGACCAGCTCGACCGGCGAATGCATGTAGCGCAACGGGATCGACACGAGCGCGGTCGGGATGCCCGCCCTGGCCAGGTGAACCGCGTCGGCGTCGGTGCCCGTCGCGCGCCCGGAGGCCTCGACCGTGAACGGGACCTGCTCGGCCGTGGCCGTGTCGTAGAGCAGCTCGAACAGCTTCGGATGGATCGTCGAGCCCCTCGTGAGCACCGGCCCCGAGCCGAGCTCGTGCTTGCCGAGCTCCTTGACCTCGATCCCGGGCGCGTCGGTCGCGTGGGTCACGTCGATCACGATCGCCGCGTCCGGCTCCAACCCGAAAGCGCTCGTGCGCGAGCCGCCGAAGGTGATCTCCTCCTGGGCGACCGCCACGGCCGCGACCTCCCACTCGGCGCCGCCGGCCTCGGCCACCAGGCGCGCGGCCTGCAGGGCCACGAACGAGCCGATCCTGTTGTCCAAGGCCCTCGACACCAAGCGTCCGCCCAACAGCTGGATCGGCTCGGCGTCGATCACCGCGACGTCCCCGACCCGCACGCGCTCGCGCGCCTCTGAGCCGTCGGCCGCGCCGATGTCGATGTGCAGGTCCTTCAGCTCGGCCACCTTCTTGCGGTCCTCGTCGCGCAGCAGATGGACCGGCTTCTTGCCGACCACGCCCTTCACCTGGCCCTCCTTCGTGGACAGCACCACGCGCTGGCCGACCAATATCTGGGCGTCCCAGCCGCCGACCGGCCCGAACCAGAGGTAGCCGTCGTCGTCGATGTGGTTCACGATCAGCCCGATCTCGTCGATGTGGCCCATCACCAACAGCCGCTTGGGCGCGCTCTCGAAGCCGTGCTTCGGCGCCACCAACGCCAAAGGCGTGCCCATCACGTCGACGCTCGCCTTCGCGAACTCCTCCGCCGCCGCCCGCCACACGGCCGCCGGAGCGGTCTCATAGCCCGACGGTCCTTTCGCGCTCAGCAGGTCCCTCAGGAGCTTGGGTACGGCCGGCGGCGGCCCGTCCCGCCGGGGCTCGGCTCCCTGGGAGCCTGTCTCGTCCGGGCCTTTACTCATGCGGCCAACAGCATACGCAGCACGTACTTCAAGATGCCGCCGTGCCGGTAGTAGTCGGCCTCGCGCGGCGTGTCGATCCTGACCTTCGCCTCGAACTCGACCCGCTCGCCGGACGGACGCCCGGCTTTGACGGTGACTGTGCGCGGTGGCGATCCACCGGCGTTCATCGGCTCCGCGAGGCCCTCGATCGTGAACTCCTCTTCTCCGGTCAAGTCCAGCGACCGAGCCGACTCGCCGTCTTCGAACTGCAACGGCAGCACGCCCATCCCGATCAGGTTCGACCTATGGATGCGCTCGAAGGACTGTGCGATCACCGCCCTGACGCCCAGCAGACTTGTGCCCTTGGCGGCCCAGTCCCGCGAGGAGCCCGAGCCGTACTCCTTGCCGGCCAGCACGACCAGCGGCACGCCTTCCTCGATGTAGCGCATCGCGGCGTCGTAGATCGCCATCTGCTCGCCGTCCGGCAGATGCCGCGTAAATCCGCCCTCCGGAAGAGGTGCCCACCCACCCGAACCGCCACCATCCGGCCCGCCCGGGGCCCCGCCACCCGGGGGCCCGCCACCCGGGCCGCCCTGGCTCGACCCGCCACCCAGCAGGTTGCGCAGCCTGATGTTCGCGAAGGTGCCTCTCATCATCACCTCGTGGTTGCCGCGCCTGGAGCCATACGAGTTGAAGTCGCGCGGGGCCACGCCCTGCTCCCGCAGGTAGGTCCCGGCCGGCCCGTCGCGCTTGATCGCGCCCGCCGGCGAGATGTGGTCGGTCGTGACACTGTCGCCGAGCAACGCCAGCACGCGCGCGCCCTCGATGTCGGCGACCGGCCCGGGCTCGGCCGGCATGTCCTCGAAGTAGGGCGGCAGCCGCACGTATGTCGAATCCTCGGCCCACTCGAAGCGCTCGCCGGCAGGCGCCGGCAGGCCGTTCCAGCGCTCGTCCCCGGCGAACACCTCGCCATAGCTGCGCCTGAACATGTCCGATTGAACGGCCCCTGACACGGTGGCTGCGACCTCGTGCTCGGAAGGCCAGATGTCGCGCAGATAGACGTCTTCGCCATCCCCGTCCCGGCCGAGCGGGTCGTTCAGGAGATCGATGTCCATCGTGCCGGCGATCGCGTAGGCCACGCACAGCGGCGGCGAGGCCAGATAGTTCATCTTCACGTCCGGGTTGATCCGGCCCTCGAAGTTGCGATTGCCGGACAGCACCGACACGACCGCCAGATCGCCCTCGCCGACCGCTTCGGAGATCTCTTGCGGCAAAGGCCCGGAGTTGCCGATGCAGGTCGTGCAGCCGTAGCCGACCAAATTGAAACCCAGCCCCTCCAGGGCCGGCGTCAGGCCGGCGCGGTCCAAATATTCGGTCACCACCTTCGAGCCCGGCGCCAGCGAGGTCTTGACCCAGGGCTTCGATTTCAGGCCCTTCGCCAGGGCGTTCCTGGCGAGAATGCCGGCGCCGATCATGACCGACGGGTTCGACGTGTTCGTGCAGCTCGTGATCGCCGCGATCACGACGTCGCCGTGGTCGATCTCGAAGGTCTTGCCGTCCATCTCGACGGTTCTTGCCGTGCCGTTGCGAGGGAGCGCGGTCGCGGCCGCCGCGGACGGCCGGGGCTGGGCGCCGGCCGCGCCCAACGGCCCGTGCCCTGGTTCGCCTCCAGCCGGCGGGTCCGACGCCGGGTATGACTCGGCGACCGCCTCGTCCTGGGCGTCGGCCTGGTCGCCGTCGCTGGGCGCGTAGTCGAGGAGGGCCTCCTCGAAGGCGGCCTTGGCCTCGCTGAGCGCGACCCTGTCCTGGGGGCGCTTCGGACCGGCGAGGCTCGGCTCGACCGTCGCGAGGTCCAACTCGAGCGTGTCCGAGAACGTCGGCGCTTCGGAGTCTTCGTCGTGGAACAGGCCCTGCGCGCGCGCGTATGCCTCGACCAGGGCCAACTGCTCGGGCTGGCGCCCCGTCAGCTCCAGGTACCTGAGCGTCTCGGCGTCGATCGGAAAGATCGCGCAGGTCGAGCCGAACTCCGGCGACATGTTGCCGATCGTCGCCCTGTCCGCTATCGGCAGGGCGGCCAGGCCCGGGCCGTAGAACTCGACGAACTTGCCGACCACACCCTTCGCGCGCAGCAGCTCGGTCACGGTCAGGACCAGGTCGGTCGCGGTCGCGCCCTCTGGCAACTCGCCGTGCAGCTGAACGCCGAGGACCTGCGGGATCAGCATCGACATCGCCTGGCCCAGCATCGCCGCCTCGGCCTCGATCCCGCCCACGCCCCAGCCGAGCACGCCGAGCCCGTTGACCATCGTCGTATGCGAGTCGGTGCCGACCAGCGTATCCGGATAGGCCTGCTCGCGCGCGCGCGAGTGGCTCGTCTTGGAATGTTCATCGTCACCGCCGGGACCGACGTCGCGATGCTCTCCGGCGGCCTGCTCGCGCGCGCGCGAGTCGGCGCTTTTTGGAAGATCGCTCGGGCCAGGGAAGACGACCCGGGCGAGGTACTCGATGTTGACCTGATGCACGATGCCGGTGTCGGGCGGCACGACCGCGAAACGGTCGAACGAGAGCTGGCCCCAGCGCAGGAACGCGTAGCGCTCGCGGTTGCGCTCGAACTCGCGGTCGGCGTTGACCTTGAAGGCGTCGCGTGTCCCGAAGGCGTCGACCTGGACGGAGTGGTCGATCACCAGCTCGGCTGGCACGAGCGGATTGATCTTGGCGGCCGCGCCGCCCATCCGCACGATCGCGTCGCGTATCGCCGCCAGGTCGACGACGGCGGGGACGCCGGTGAAGTCCTGCATCAGGACCCGGGCCGGCGTGAACGCGATCTCGACGCTCGGCTCGGCTTCGGCGTCCCAGCTGGCCAGCGCTTCGGCGTCGGCGGCCGTGACCGAGCCAGAGCCCTCGTTGCGCAAAAGATTCTCGAGCAAAATCTTCAGCGAGAAGGGCAGCCTGGCGACGTCGAAACGCTCCTGGAGGGCATCGAGCCTGAAGATCTCGTAACTGGACTCGCCGACGTCGAGCACGCCTTTGGCGCCGAAGCTGTTCGGGTGCATGCCCTGGAGTCTATGAAGCTCTTACGACGCGGCCCTTGCCTTCCCGCTTGGAGCGCAGCAGAGCCCTGTCGCAGGCAAGTAGGAGAGCGTCGGTGTTCATCGGCGAACGCCACTGGGCAGCCCCGATGGAGGCGCCGATCTGGATCCCGCCTCCCGCCCAGTCCTCCTGCTCGGGCAGGTCGCCGAGACGCTGCAGTATGCGTCCGGCGGCTGCGGCGGCCGCGTCGAGGTCGGCGTTGGGCAGGATCACGACGAACTCGTCGCCGCCGTATCTGGCGACGCGATCGAAGGCGCGGACCTCACCGGCAAGGGTGTGGCAGACCGCCCGCAGCACGGCGTCGCCGGCGGGATGACCGTGGCGGTCGTTGACGAGCTTGAAGTTGTCGAGGTCGATCAGGAGGCACGACAGGATTCCGCCGGTGCGCATCGCCCGGCCGATCTCCTCGTGCAGTCGCCTGCGCATGGCACGGTGGTTCAGGCAGCCGGTGACCGGGTCGGTGCCGGCCTCGGCCCGCGCGTAGACCAGGGCCAGGGCGGTCCCGGCCTGCTCCACGAGCGTGCTCGCCAGCTCGACGGCGCGCTGGTTGTAGGCGCCCGACCAGCCTGGCGCCGGCCGCCCGGCAGCGGCCTGGTCACCGCCATCGACCGCGCTTTCTGCGCGGCGCACGAGCACGACGACCGCTTCGACCTGGCCGCCGACGAGCAGGGGCAGGAGCAGGGCGCAGGCGGCCTCGCCGGTCTGGAACAGGCGGGGCAGGGAGGCGGCGAGTTCGTTGGGATCGGCGGCGAGGAAGGGCCGGGCGGTGCTCGCGACCCAGCTGATGCCGGCCGGGCGCTCGGCGCGCGGCGAGAGATAGCTGAGGCGCCCGTCGCCCTCGAACAGGTAGACGACGACCGGCTCATCTTCGGCTGGCGCGCCGGTGAGGCGGTGTACGTGGACCTCATCGGCGCCTGGAACGAGCAGGAGCTCGCGGGCGAGACCTCTGAAGACCGCCTCCTCTCCCCCGGCGCCGTCGGCCAGCAGCGTCAGGCGCCGCACACCGGCCAGCACGTGGTCGGCGGGCGCAGGCTCCTCGCTGGTGTCCATACCGGCAATGCCCACGCTTGGAGAGTACCGGTTTGGCGGTCTTCGAATGTGAATTGATGTGATTCGTGCGGGCTCCGCGGAAGGCAGCCGTAGGGATGGGACTCGCGAGGACTCCCCGGGAAACGGTCGTGCGGGTGTGACTGGCACGACGGGTGCGACCGCCGTGGCGGGCGTGGCGGCGATGCGGACGGCTGGGCTTGTGGGCGACGGGGCAACGCGCGGGCGCGGGACAGCCGGCGACGGAGACGCGGGTGGCCTGCTGGAGCTTGGCGCCGTTCTGGCCGACGATCGTGGTGGGCGCGATGAGCTTACCGATCGAAGATCGGCCAGCGCAGAGGTTGGCGGTGGCGGTGAGCGCGGAATGCGGGCCGACGGGCAGGTCGAGTGTGAAGCTGGAGATCGGGGCGTCGGGGATCGCGGCGAACGTGGAGCTGGTGACGCCGTTCTTGATCTGGGTGTTGCCGGTGAGCTCGATCGTGACGTTGTCGCCTTCGAGCACGAGATCGAGGTCGGGGAAGGCGGAGCCGCCGTGGGAGACGAGGTAGGCCGAGCCGGAGAGATTGGCTTCCCTGCCTGGAGGTGTGCCGGGCAGGACGGGGGTCGTGACGGTGGCCGTGCCGACTTCGGAGCCGAGCGGCCGGCAGTCGACCGGGTTGGCCGCGAAGACGGCCTGCGGACATGCCTTCTGAAGGGTTGTCAAGCGCGAGGGAAGCTGCTTGGGTAGCTGGACGACGACCGAGCGCAGGTCGGCTTCGTGGGGGCGCTGGGTGAGCGTGGCCGTCAGGCTGGCTCCCCCCAGTTTGGAGGTGTGGGCGTTCGTGGAGAGCTTGAAGGAGGGCTTGAAGGGGAGCGCGGCGCAGTTGGTTGCCTGGAAGGGGGTGGAAAGGGATTGGGTGGAGCCGGCAGTGGAGGTGAGGGTGGTGTCGTAGGCACGTGGATCGCAACCGGTCGGCTCGAACATGAAGTTGGGCTTCTCGACGGAGACCGAGAGCGTGCGCAGGCGCAGGGGGACGCCGGCGACGATCGTGGGGAGGTTGGCGGCAACGCTGACGCGGGCGGTATGGGGATCGACCGAGATGGAGGCCCTGGTCAGGACGCAGTCGCAGGGGCCGAAGCCGAGGTCGAACGGACCGGCTGCCGCGGGCACTGGGATCGAGAGACCGTAGGGGGCTCCCGACGGGTTGGCATCCCTGCCGGGAGGTGAGGAACCGGTGAGGTAGACGGGGCCGGTGAATGAGTACGGTTCGGACCCTGAGCCGACGGTCGCGGTGGCGGTGCCGATCTGGCTCGGGGACGGGCAGGTGCCGAGGCCGGCCTCCGGTTCGGGGCAGAGCGGGACCGTGGGGATGTCGGCGAGCAGGCCCTCGGGGAGCGTGGTCTGGACGTGAGACAGGTACTGCTGGCCGTCGGCGCGGACGAGGTTGAAGGTGAGGTTCGTGTGGGCGCCGGCGTTGGGGTTGGAGACGGTGGCGGTCTGGGAGAGGGCGAAGGGCAGCGGCGAGGGGCAGCCGGTGGCGGCGAACGGTTCGGAGCTGGGCGCGGGCGAGGCGCCGGTGTAGGGGGTGAAGAGCGATTCGATGTGGCCGGTTTCACAGGCCAAGGGGTTGGCGAGCGGCGCGCGAGGGCCGCCTTTGAACTCGAGGATCAGGTCGCTGAAGGGTAGGGGCGGGTTTTCGGTGAAAGTCGCTTCGAGGCGACCCGTGGTCGGGTTCGAAGAGACCTGGCCCTGGAGGCGGACGGAGACGTCGTAGATCGATTCGGCCTCGATGTAGATCGTGAAGGGCGGGCCGGCGATCGGAGCGCCGGAGGGATCGCCGAGGAAGACGTTGCCGGTGAGCGAGTGCGGCGGCAGGTCGGTTTCGATCGTGACGGTCCCGACCCGCGAACCAGACGGACAGGCGACGGGCCTGGCTTCGCCGATCGCGATCTGGGCGGGCGAGCACGTCTGGAGTTCGTGGGCGGCCGACGGGTTTAGCGTCAGGCCTTCGGGCAGCGTAACGTGGGCGTTTTGGATGTCGGCGGTGTCGATTTCTTCGGGGCCGGTTTTCTGGGGCGCGTGGACGTCGACGGTGACGCCGTCGGGTTCGTCGGACGTGGACGTTTCGGGCGTGAGCGAGGCGGTCGGTAGGAACGGGACTTTGTCGCAGTGTTCGACGCCGACAGGGGTGTGGGTCTCGGTCGTCGCGACTTCTTTGCTCCAGGATTCCAGTTCGAGGTAGGAGGTCGTCGTTTTCGAGCACGCGCTTGGCAGGGTCAGGAAGTCATTGCCGGCGTGGCCGTTGAAGTTGAGCTTGGACATCAGGACCTTCAGGGGCGACTTGACGCCGACGAGGGCTTTGACTTCGGCTTCGTTGGGGACGTTGTCGATTTCGAAGTACTCGTGGTAATCGCCGGAGGGGACGCCGCGGGCTTGCAGCGACGGTTCGTGGGCCCAGCTGAGGTGTCCTTCGAGGAACAGGTGAATCGGGGTCAGGAGTTCGCCGAGGGGTTCGACGGCGATGCCGAAGTCGAGGGGCAGGCCGGGTGGCTGTTCGAGGTTGTAGACCTTGCCTTCGAGCGCGGGCAGCGCGACCGGCAGCAGGCCTAGCGGTTCGGCGACGGCTTCCATTTCGGCCGTCCCGACTTCGCTCGACGGCGGGCAGCTTACGGGGATTTTGTCGAACTGTTCGATACTGCACTTCGGCGCCGGCGCCTGCGGGTTCGCGGCCAAGCCTGACGGGACGTCAACGCGAATGCGCTTGACGGACGAGCCTTCGACGGTGCTGCCGTTATGTTTCATGATGAACTTGGTGCCTCCCCACGGCGGATGGCCGGCGGCCTGGGTGAAGGCTTCTGAGGGGTCTTTTTCGACGCTCGCGTAGGTGCACGTTTTGTCGAGGCACGTGCCGTCTTCGAAGACTTCCGGGCCGAACGAGGCCTGGGCGGACATTGGCTCGGCGATCGCTACCAGCAGGACCCCGATGGACGCGGACAGCAGGGCTATGCGTGCGAACAACCTCATGGAGACCTCCCCTCCCCTGTTGGCTTGGAAGGTCTATACCCGGGGACGACCGTTTTCAGTCGTGCTCAGAGGCAGCAAAGTCCAGAAGGCCGGCGGAGCCGCGCGAGACGGAGCCCCCGCGGCCCGCGACGAGACCGGCCCCGGCGAAGCCCGGGAGCCGCCGGTAGCGGTCCCCGGGGAACGGCGGGCGTGGGGCTAGCCGAAACGGACGGTCACGTAGGTGACGGAGGTCGGCTGGCCCTTCTTCTTGGGCACGAAGCCGACCCTGACCTTCGTGTAGAAGGGTCGTCCACGGTGCTTGCCGGCGCTCGAGAGCGGGACCTTCAGGGAGGCCGATTTCTGGGCCTGCTTGAGCGTGCGGAACGTGGTGGCGAGGTCGCTGCCTTTGCCGCTGATCCGGCCCGGTTCGTAGGTCCGGACGGTCAGGTAGGCGGTGTTGCCGGCGGTCTTGCGGCCGACGACTTGGACCGGGCAGTTGCGGACCTTGATGGTGGTGCTCTGTTTGAACGTGGTCCCGTTCTGGCCGACGATCGTAGTCGGCATGACGAGCTTGCTCGTGCAGAGGTTGCCGTTGGCCGCCAGGGCCGAGTGGGCGCCGGTGGGCAGGTTGACGGTGATGCTGGTGACCGGCGCGTCGGGCGGCGAGGCGAACGTGGTAGTGGTGACCCCGTTCTTGATCTGGGTGTTGCCGACGAGGATGACTTTGACGCCTTCGGCTTCGAGCAGGAGGTCGAGGTCCGGGAACGCGCGGCCGCCGTGCGAGACGAGGATCGCGGGCCCGTTCAGTTTGGTCGCGAGGGTCGGCGTGTTGGCGCGCGCGCCGCCGACGAACGAGCCCGACGGGCAGTGGTAAGGGTTGGACGCGAACGTCGCTTCGGGGCACGCTTTCTGGAGGGTCGTCAAGCGCGAGGGCAGCTGCTTGGGCAGCTGCACGACGACCGACTTGGTGTTGGCGTTGCCGGACGGCACGTTGATAGTCGTTTCGAGGCTGGCTCCGTTGGCTTTGGAGGTCTTGGCTCCGGTCGCCGCCCCGGTGCTCGGCTTGAATGCAAGCGCGGAGCAGTTGTTGACCTGGAACGGGGTCGACAGCGTCTGGGTGGTCGTGGGGGCGCCGGGCTGTAGCGAGGCGATCCCGGTGAGCGTGGTTTCGGTGGCCAGGACCCCGCAGTTGGTGGGGTTCTGGAGGAAGCCTTGCTTGTTGATTTCGATGCTGACGCCCCTCAAGCGCAGCGGGATCCCGCCGACGATCGTGGGCATGTTGCTGGTCGCGACGACGCGCGCTGTGTACGGTTCGATGTTGATCGTCCCGCGCGTGACCACGTTGCCGAGGTTGAACGGCCCGGCGACCGCCGGCACGACGACCGACATCCCGAAGGGGGCGCCGCCGTAGGGGCCGGTCAGGTAGACGGGTCCTCTGAATCCGTACGGGTGGCCCGACCCGGCCGCCACGTTGACGACCCCGATCTGGCTCGTGCTCGGGCATTCGCCCTTGGACGCCTGCGGTTCCGGGCACTTGGTGACGGTCGGCAGGAGACCGACCAGGCCCTCGGGCAGGACGGTCTTGATCTGGGACAGGTACTGCTGGCCGTCGCTGCGCCCGATGTTGAGGGTGTAAGAGGTCTTGGCCCCCGCGTAGCCGGGCGGCTGGTTGAAGACACTTTGGCTGAGCGAGAACGGCGGCGGCGAGGAGCAGGGGCCGCCTTTGTTGTTGCTGTCAATCGCGACCGGCCACGACGGCGATTCTGTGGCGAACGAGCCGATGTACGGCACGAGGCTGGTCGTGGTCGTCGCGGTGCCGCAAACCAAGGGGTTTGCGATCGGCGCGAGTTCGCCGTGATTGAATTCGAGGATCGCGTTGGAGAAAGGCTGTTCTGGATTTTCGTTGAACGTGGCGGTCAGCTGGCCGGTGGTCGGGTTGGGGGTGACCGTGCCCTGCAGGCGCACGTCGACGCCGTACCGTTTCGATTCGGCGTTGAGGTACATCGTGTATGGCGGCGCCGTGATCGGCCCTCCGCCTTCGGGCCCGCCGAGATAGATGTCGCCGGTCAGCGATTTCGCCGGCAGGGTCGGCACTTCGATAGTTACCGCGCCGAGCTTGGAACCTTCGGGGCACGCAACGCCGAACGTCGAGCTGTGGATTCTGGCCTGGGCCGGCGTGCACGCTTCCTTGACTTCGCCGGCAGCCGAGGGGTTCATGGAGAAGCCTTCGGGCAGTTTGACTTCGGCATTCCTCAGCTGGGAAGTGTCGATATCCGTTTTGCTGGAGCCCGGATTGTGCGGCAGTTCGAGTTCGGTCGTGATCCCGTCTGGCTTGTCAGACTGAGTTGTTTCCGGCGTCAGCTTGAATGCGGGTTTGAAGGGCACTTCCAAGAATGGCGAAGCGCCGTTGCACCCTTCGGTGCCGAGCGCACCCCCATAGCCTTCCCGGGACTGGCTTCCAACCGCGGGGGTCAGCGTGACCGTCGTGATGGTCTGCGCACCGGTTCCCCAGCAGTGGCTGGGGTTAGTGATGAACCCGCCTTTGCCGGTTGTTCCCCTTTCTCCTTCGAGGATCAAGCGCGAGCTGATGAGGGGAAGTTCCGGCGAGACATTGATTTCGTAGTAGTCGTGATAGTCACCCTGTTCGGTGCCGCTAGCTTCTCTGCCCCATTCGACCCCACCTTCGATCATGGTATGTGCGACAAGCCCTTTATGGCCAGTGATCGATTCTGGAAGTTCCAGCGCTACGCCGAAGTCAGACGCCCGACCATTAGGCTGTTCGAGATTGTAGACTTCACCTTCAAGGGGCACGTCAGTAACGAATTCGTGTTTAGGAGTAAAGAGGGCCACTATGACCTGATTGACCCCTATGATCGATTCGGGTTTACATTCCGGGGGCAGAAAAACTCCATGAGACACTTCGGTTTCGCCAAATTCTTTCATCGAACACTTGCCCACGGCCTCCGGGTTGGTGCTAACGCCAAGGCCGACGTCCGTTCGTACGTGAGTCACGACCCCTCCGGTCAAAATACCGCTGGGCACCGCATTCGGGAACGTGCCTTCCGTCTTGACCTTGAATTGAGTGATCCCCCCGACGGGATGCCCGGCGGCCTGTGTATACAGTTCTGAGTTTTTAACTTCTTTGGGCTGAAGGGAGGGGATTTCGAGTTCCCCACAGGTCTTGTTCGTGCAGTTCGCCGCAAACACTGATTCGAGACCGAACGACGAAGCGGCCTGCGCCGCAGCGGGCCCAGCGACTACGACAACAGCGCTGACAAGCAGCGCCAAGAACGGAACACGGAGAAGGGACCTCATGTGACTACCTCCCAAAGGCTGGCTCGGGGTACCGGGGCGTGTACCCCGAACCTTTGACCCATCATGGACTCGAAAGTTGCGATCCTCAAGAGATTCTTCATCGGCCGGCCCGAGTCCTTCCCAGGCCCGTCTTCGAGCGATCCCCGGGCGACCTATGCAGCCTCCGTTGCAACATCCTGGACCTGACGCTACACCGGCTGACCGACGCCCACGTCCGTATCCGGCCGTTGTCTGGTGCGGCAGACTACGGAGGGCGGAGGCCCAGATCGGACCGGGTGCCTTTTTCATCGAGCGACTTGAGCCGGTACGCAAAGCCATGCGAAAGCACCAAGGTGCATACCGTTTTGCTACCGTTTTGGTATGAGCAGTCAGATAGCAGTACGGCTTCCAGACGATCTCGTCGAGTTCGTGGACGAGCTGATCGACTCCGGCGCGGGTCGCAGTCGTGCGGCAGTCGTCAAGAAGGCGCTCGAACGGGAGCGCAGGCGCGTGGTCGCCGAACGCGACGCCGAGATCCTGGCCGGCACCGGCCAAGACCAGGAGCTGGCCGGCTTGGCCGAGCACGCCGCCGGCCTGCCATCCAAGCTTGCCTGATGCGCCCGATCTGCCTGGCCGTGCTCGACAAGACGCGACCCGTGCTTGTGCTGACACGCGAGATCGTGCGACCACACCTGACAACGGTCACTATCGCGCCGATCACGACGACCGTCCGCGGCCTCTCGACCGAGGTTCAGGTCGACGCCGCCAACGGCCTGTCGGAGCCGTCGGTCGTCAGCTGCGACAACATCACCACGATTCCAAAGCCTGCCCTGGGAGCGCAGATAGGCATGTTGCTCGACCGCCAAGAGGGCGCTCTCAGCGAAGCGATCCGGGCGGCGTTCGATCTCGTTTGACGGCCGCCACCCCCGGCGGCCCTGTGCATCATGATGCTCGATAGCGCGCATCAAGATGTTACCCTGAGCACATGCGTACTACAGTGACGATCGCCGACGATGTGGCGGCCGAGCTGGACCGGATCAGGCGCGAGCGGGACGTCGGCCTCAGCGAGGCGCTCAACGACCTGGCCCGGGCGGGCATGATCCGTAAGAAGGAACCGCGCAAGAAGTTCGTGCAACGCACCCACGACATGGGCGAGGCCCTGGTCGACTACACGAACATCGGCGAGGTCTTGGAAATGGTCGAAGGCCCCGATTACCGCTGATGCTCATCGACGCGAACCTGCTGCTGTTCGCGGTCCACCAGCAAAGCCCTCACCACGAACGAGCCCGAGATTGGCTGGCCGAGCAGATGAACGGGGAGCAGCGCATCGGCATCCCGTGGCAGTCGATCGGAGCGTTCGTGCGAATCGCGACCCAACCCGCGGTCTTCAAGCGACCGCTCGACCCGGCCGAGGCGTGGCAAGAGGTTGAGAACTGGCTCGCCAACGACCTCGTCTGGACGCCTGGCCCGACCCCACGCCACGCGAAGGTGCTTGGCGATCTCATCAGGCGCTATCAGCCGCGAGGCAATCTCGTGACCGACGTCCAGCTGGCGGCGCTGGCGATCGAGCACGGCATCGAAGTCTGCTCCGCAGACACCGACTTCGCGCGGTTCACCGAGATCGCCTGGCGCAACCCGCTGGCTGACTGAACGGGAGCGCGAGTCCCAACCGGAGGGCTGGATCGTCACCGGCGACGCCAAGACGTTCACCGCTTTACGACGTGCCGATCGTCTGGTAGACAGACCGCGGCCCGAAGCTGACCTCCAGGACGGCGCCGCCTCCGGGCGCGTTGCCGGCCTTGGCGTAGCCGCCGCACGACTCGGCCGCCTGCTTGACGATCGCGAGGCCGAGGCCCGAGCCGGGCAGAGCCCTGGCGCCGTCGGCCCGATAGAAGCGGTCGAACACGTGCGCGAGGTCGGCATCCTCGAAGCCGGGGCCGTGATCGCGTACCTTCAAGATTCCGTCGCGCAGCTCGACCTCGACGGGTCCGTCCGGCGGGCTCCACTTGCGGGCGTTCTCCAAGAGGTTGCTGACAGCGCGTTCGATCCGTTCGCCGGCCCCGGTCACGACGGTCGGCTCCAGACGCTCCTCGACGCGAACGTTGCCGCGCCTGGCGGTCTTGGCGATCACCGCGCTGACGACCTCGTCGAGACGCACCTGTCCGTCTTCACCTCTCCCATCTGGACCGGCGCCGCGCGCAAGCTCAGCGACGTCCGCCACGAGCGAGGTCAGCTCGTCGAGCTCCGCCACGATGTCGGCCCGCAGGCTGGCCTGCTCGGCTGGCGGCAGCCGCTCGGCTTCGCTGAGCGTCTGGATGTTGGCCCTCAGGCTGGCGATCGGCGTGCGCAGCTCGTGCCCGGCGTCGGCGACCAGCTGGCGCTGCGTGATCACCGACTGCTCGAGGGCGTCGAGCGCCCTGTTGAAGCTCTCAGCCAGCCTGGCCAGCTCGTCACGGCCCTCGACGTCGAGCCGCTTCGTGAGGTCCAGGCTTGGCCCGACCGATCGAAGATCGGCCAAGGCGCCCTTTTCGGTCAGGGTCTCGGTCTGAGCGGTGAAGCGCCTGACGGGCGCCAGGGCGACCTTCGCCACGAGCGTGCCGAGCGCGAGCGCGAGCGCGATCCCGGCCGCGCCGACGGCCGCCAGGATCAGGAGCAGCCTGCTCAGCTCGCTGTTGACCTCGTTCAAGGGCCTGGCGACCATGACCGCGCCGCCCCGGCCGACGCCCGATCGGCCTAGGCCCTCGGTCAGGACCCTCAGCTCGGCGCCCCTTACCGTCCGGTCGCTGAGCACGCTGCCTTTTCCTGTTCGCGCGATCGCCAAGTCCGAAGCGTTCGTCGGTATCTGTTTCGACTCGTTCCCTTGGCCTCCCGGCACGTGGACTTGGCCGTTTGGTTCCACGAACTGGACGTAACCGGACGCGCCTCCGAAGGGCGCCGGCTGCACGCTCCTCGGCAGCCCCACCCCGCCGTCCCGCCCGCCGCGCGCGGGGCCTCCCGACGGCGCTCCGAACAGCACCGGCGGCGATCCGGCAGGCCCCTCGGCCCCACTCCGCCCCCCGGCCCGCCCGCCCGCCGCGGCGCCTGGCGGCGGCGCCAGGAACACGCTGGCCCTGGCCTTCAAGCCCTTGTCGACTTCGTTGCCGAGATCGGCCTTCACAGCCAGGTACAGCCCGGCGGCGGCGGCCAGCACGGCGACGGCCACCGACAGCCCGGCGGCGGCGGCTATGCGTGTGCGCAAGGTCATCGCCTACACCGCCTCTCCCGCACTCGCCAGACCCCAGCCGCTCGCGCCGCCCCAGCCCTCGCGCCACCCCGGCCGCTCCCGCTGGCCTTAAGGCTCGCGCAGCACATAACCGACCCCCCGGACCGTATGGATCAGCTGCCGGCAGCCGGCTAGCTCCAGCTTGCGCCGCAGATAACCGACATAGACCCGCAAGGCGTTCGAGGCCGGACCGAAGTCATAGCCCCAGACCCGGTCATAGATGGTGCTGTGCGACAGGACACGCTTGGGGTTCAACATCAAGAGCTCGAGCAGCTGGTACTCGGTCCTGGTCAGCTCCACGAACTGGCCGTCGACAACGGCCCCGTGCCTGCTGGCGTCGAGCGTCAGCTCGGCGAAGGAGAGCCGGTCGGGGTCAGCACCGCCGTCCGGGCCGGCGCGCCGCAGGAGCGCCCTGATCCTGGCCTTCAGCTCGCCGACGTCGAAAGGCTTGACCATGTAGTCGTCGGCGCCGGCGTCAAGGCCGTCGATCCGGTCGGCGACCGCGTCGCGGGCGGTCAGCATCAGGACCGGCACCCTGTTGCCAAGCTTGCGCAGCCGCCCGCAGACCTCGAGGCCGTCGATCCCGGGCAGCCCGACGTCGAGCACGACCGCGTCCGGAACCGCCTGCACGACCAGCTCGATCGCCTGCTCGCCGTCTTCGGCCACCTGGATCTCGTAGCCGGCCAAGGTCAAGGCCCGTCGCAACGCATCCCTGACCGCACGATCGTCCTCTACGACAAGGATCTTCACGGTCTGAATGTAGCCATGGCCGCCGTCAGGCTTGCCCGCTCAGGACGGGGCATCGGCGCTCAGCAGCGCTTGGCCGCGCCCTGCGCAGTCATATAGCGCCACTTCGTTAGCGCCGGCGCTCGTGAGGGTGCTTGCGCTGGCCGTTATGGAGCCGGCCGTCACCCGGCGGCAGCCTTCGCTGGCGGCCCTGATCGCCTTGCGAGCGCCCTGCCGCGTATCGCCGGGAAGGCCCGGCCCGGCCAGCCCGCGCGACGCGCTCTGGACGGAACCCTGAGCGCCCTGCTGGCCGCCGCCTTCGGAGAGGACCCACCTGATCGCGCCTTTGTTGATCTCGTCGGCCAGCCAGGTCACGCTCACTTCGGACTCGCGTCCCGAGAACCCGCCGATGCCGGCGACTTCGGCGTCTTTGGCGACTATCTCGGAGGCCGCCTGCGACTGGCTGTCGACCGCGACGGTGCCGCCGCCGTGGCTCTTCGCGTAGGCGATCGCCTTGCCGATCGTTTGCCCGTTGCCCAAGGGCGCGCCGATCGCGCCGCCGCCGCCAGGCGCGCCCTGGACACCAGGGACGCCGCCCGGAGGCCGCGGCGGCCCTTCGCCGGCGCCGCCTGGCGCATGGGCGCCGGCCGGAGGCCGCGGCGGCCCTTCGCCGGCGCCGCCTGGCGCATGGGCGCCGGCCGGGCCAGGCCCGACAAAGCCAGCCGCTGGGCCCGTGCCCACACGCGCGGGCGGGCGGGCACCCTCATTCGCGCCCACGCCTCCCCGGGCGCCTACACCAACCGGGCCCGCCGGAAGACCCGTATGGCCTGGACCGAACAGGGGCACGGGTCCGCCACCGCGAGCGCCCGGCCCGAAGCGCGCGCCACCGAAGACCCGGCCGCCGGGACCGAAGCTGGCGGCGAGCGCCGATCGGGGCCCGCCCGAGGGGAAGGTGCCGTTGGTGGCGTAGCCGAGCGTGTCGACGGACCAGACGGCCGGCGCGATCAGGAGCGCGGCGACGCCACAGCCGAGCGCGGCCGTTCGGGTCGCCGTGTCGCGGAGCACGGCCAAGGCGAGCGCGGAGCCGGCGCCGACGACGACGAGGACCGGCACGAGCCAGGCCAGTTCGCTTGGGTAGTCGTCTAGCACGGCGATTTGGCAGGCGACGCCGGCGAGGATCGCGAGCGGCGCCACGACCCGCCAGAGCCGTCCGGAGCCGCGCAGCTGGGCGACGCCGGCCCCGGTAAGGGCCGCGGCGAAGGGAGCGAGCAGCGAGACGTAGTAAGGGTGGAAGATGCCGCCGGCGCCGCTGAACACGACCGCGACGACCAGGAAGGCGCCGCCGACGACGATCAGCCAGCCGCTGCGAGGGTCGTTGCGCCGCAGCCTGCTCGCCAAGAGGACTCCGAGGCCGCTGAGGACCGCGAACCCGAGCAGCCAGCCGGCCTGCCCGCCGAGCGCTTCGTTCAAGAGGCGCAGGGGCCCGGGGCTGCCGCCGAACATGTTGCCGGCCAGGCCCTGCGGGCCGTGTGCCCCGCCGACCCCGACACCGGCGCCGGTGGGACCGCCGGTCTGGCCTTCGAGGCGACCGACGCCGTTGTATTCGGCGATCAGTTCGAAGACCCGGTTGCCTTTGGTGCCAGAGACCCAGGGCCGCTGGCCGGCGGGCGTCAGTTCGACGAGCAACGGCCAGGCGCCGCCCACGAGCAGGGCGGCGAAGCCGAAGACGCAGAGGTCGCGGAGGGCGCGCAAGCGCCCCGGCGGCGCGACCCACAGGTAGGCCGCGACGATCCCGGGCACGACCATCAGGGCGGCGCCCATCTTCGCCTCGAAGCCAAGACCTACGCATACGCCGGCGAGCGCCAGCCAGAGCGCGCGGTGGCGGCCGTCCGAGCGCACGCCGGACCCGCCGGCCGAGCGCACGCCGGACCCGCAGTCGAGGGGCACGCCGGGCCGGCTGCCGACACCCACAGGGGACCGGCCGCCGGCGTCCGGGGCGAGCGCCCTGAACGCGCACCAGACCGCCAGGACGCCGCACAGGACGAGCAGGGCGTCCGGGTTGTTGTGCCTGGAGACGGCGACCGCGATCGGCGTCAGCGCGAGCGCGAGGCCCGCCACGAAGCCGCCGAGCTTGCCGAACGGGCGCCTGACGAGGTCGTAGACGAGCGCGACGGTGGCCATTCCGAACAGGGCTTGGGGCACGAGGATGCTGAGCGGGTGGTAGCCGAAGACGTGGACCGACAGCGCTTGGACCCAGAGGGCGAGGGGCGGCTTGTCGACGGTCATGACGCCGGCTTTGTCCATCGAGGCGAACAGGAAGTCGTGCCAGCTCGAGCTCATCGAGCGCACGGCGGCGCTGTAGTAGGCGTTGGCGTAACCGTTGCGCTGGAGGGCCCACAGGTCGAGCACGCCTGAGAGCGCCAGCAGGGCGACGAGCTGGAACCTGACCGTTTCGAGGACTGTTTTGAGGGCTGTGCGCGCGCGTACGCGCGCGGGCGCGTACGCGCGCGCGGGGACCGCCATCGCCATCGCGTGGGTGCTCCTCGTCGCCTTTACATCCCCGCTCCGGGCGTTCGGCTTGGCGCGAGCCCCCGGCTCTGGGCCTGGGATCAGATCGGTGTAGGACGGCTCGTGTGTGCTCATGGCGCAGAGCCTGTCCGCTGGCCGTGAGAGCAACGTGTGAAGAAGCTAAGGATTGGCTGAACCCTTCTGGGCCAGCTGGAACCCCTCTGGGCGCGTGTCCATCGTGGTCCTCGGAATCTCCGACGCCGGTCCATACCGGCATCCGGCAGACCAAACGAAACTGACGTCGAGAGCATGGGCCGACTCCAGGCGATCTCTGGAGGAGCCCGCTGCGATCGAGCCGCCGCACCGACCTGCACTGCGCACCGACCCGAACTGCGAGCCCAGCGATGCGAAGATCTCGACGAGTCACGAGGCGAGCAACCCCCCAGATCGTGGCCCTCGGGGGTGGCGGCTTCTCGATGGAGAAAGAGCCGACGTTGATCGACGACTACATACTGTCGTTGACGGGAGCCGCGAGGCCGAAGGTCTGCTTTCTGCCGACCGCCTCCGGCGACGCCGACCACTATGTGGTGCGCTTTTACAGGCGCTTCTCGGCCGGCTGCGACGCTTCGCACGTATCTTTGTTCAGGCGCGACCAGGGTGTCGGCGGCGTCGAGGACGACCTGGCGACGCACCTGCTAAGCCAGGATTTGATCTATGTGGGCGGCGGCAACGTCGTCTCGATGCTGGGCGCCTGGCGGGCGCACGGCCTGGACACGATCCTGAGGCGGGCCTGGCGTCGTGGGATCGTGTTGTGCGGGCCGTCGGCCGGCTCGTTGTGCTGGTTCGCGGAGTCGTTGTCGGCCTTCCACGGCGCCCCCAGGCCGGTGCGGGGCCTGGGGCTGCTGCCATACTCGAACTGCGTGCACTACGACGCCGAGCCGAACCGCAGGGCCGAGTATCACCGCTTTGTGGGCGCCGGTATGAGGCCGGGCTTCGCCGCCGACGACGGTGTGGCGCTGCACTTCAGGGACACGCTTTTGGAGCGTGCCGTCAGCTCGCGCCGGGACGGCAGGGCCTACCGCGTCGAGCCCGCCGGCGACTCGGTCGTGGAGGTCCCGCTCGAGGTCGTGCAGCTCGGCGGCCGGCCGTCGACGGGCAGCTCAGGCGAGGCCGGACGCGAAGCCGCGTCAGAGGCCGGCGCCGAGGCCAAGGACGAGCCCGAGGCAGAACAAGTCAGCGTCGTGGCGGCGTGAGCGAAGAGGCATCGATGGCGGGCCAACCGGATCCAGGCAGGTCCCAGCTCGACGCCCAACCGCCGGGAGTCCCGCCCGAGCAACGCCTGATCTTTGCGATGGGCGGCGGCGGCTTCACGATGGAGCCCGCCAACCCGTTGCTCGACGACTTCGTGCTTTCGTTGGGCGAAGACCGCGCGCGCGCGAAGGGTTGCGAGCCCAGGATCCTGTTCCTGCCGACGGCCTCGGGTGACACGACCGCCCAGATCGCGGCGTTCCACGAGCGCTACTCCGATCGGCTGTGCTCAGCCGAGCACCTGTCGCTGTTCAGGCTGCACGAGCTGAAGCGGCCGCTCCAGGAGATCGTGCTCGACCAGGACGTGCTGTACGTCGGCGGCGGCTCGATGCGTAACCTGCTCGCGATCTGGCGCGCCCATGACCTCGACCGGCTGCTGATCGAGGCCTGGCGGCGAGGAATCGTGCTCGCGGGCATCTCGGCCGGCGCGATGTGCTGGTTCGAGGGCGGCGTTACACGCTCGAGCGGCTCGCCGGAGCCGATGGCCGGCCTGGGCCTGCTCGAAGGCTCGCTGACCGTGCACGCCGACGGCGAGCCCGACCGCCTGCCCGTATGGCTGACGGCGGTGCGCGAAGGCGCGCTGCCGGGCGGCTGGGCGGTGGACGACGGTGTGGGCCTGCTGTTCGGAGGCGAGCGCCTGCGGCGTGTCGTCGGCTCGCGCCCGGGGGCCGGAGCCCAGCGGGTCGACCAGGTCGCGGGCGAGCTGGTCCGCCACCGCTTGGAACCCGAGCTGCTCGGCGACCGCGGAGCCACGGCGGGCCAGCCGGCCGTTGAGGACGAGGACGTGCGCGAGCTGCGCCGCGTTCAGCGACTGCGCCGCACTATCTCACCGTCCCGCGGCGGCGGGGGCGGGGGCGGGCGCCTGGGCGGTGGTTACTGAGCAAGGACGCCGTCGGCTGCGCGGACCGCGCTCCTCCGCTGGCCGCCGCGCGCGGAGACACGCTTGCGCCGCGCGAGGATCTGCTTGCGCCGCGCGGGGACGTGCTTGGGCTGCGAGGCGGCGAGCTCGGCGAGCCCGCGCGCGTGACGCTCGATCGCAAGCCAGTCCTGGCCGGACCGGCTGATCTCGTCGACGATACGCTCGGCCAGGTCGGCGGCGTGGGTGGCTGTCTGTGCTTGGCTCATGGTCGGCCTCCGGATACGAAACGAGCGTCTACGATCCGGTCACTTTAGGTCGAGACCAAAGAGAATCGGCCACGAGCGGGTCCGAAGTTAGAGTCCTGGCACCAAAAGGCGCACTCCCGCTACACAGGGGCCCCTCGTGGGACGCCAACGGTAGGGACGGAGCGTCAGCCGCGGGCGTTAGGCCAGGCTGCCGGGAGCGAGCCGCACGGGCAAGGACTTGAGCTGGTTGAGGAACACCGATTCGACGAACGTCGGCGTGCCGGCAAGCTCCATGGCCGGAAACCGGGCAAGGGTCTCCTCCATGAGGATGCGCAGCTCGAGGCGGGCCAAGGCAGTGCCCAGGCAGAAGTGGCGCCCGCCGGCGCCGAACGCCTGGTGCTCGGCGTTCCGTTTGACGTCGAAGCGGTCGGGGTCCTCGTAGCGGGAGGCGTCGCGGTTGGAGGAGACGTACCACATGACGACCTTCTCGCCCGCTTTGATCTGGCGGCCGTTCAGCGACGCATCGCGGGTCGCGGTGCGCCGAAAATGGGCGAACGCCGGGAACATGCGCAGCGACTCCTCGACGGCCCCGGGGATCAGGCTCGGGTCGGCGAGCAAGAGCTCGCGCTGGTCCTGGTTTTCGATCAAGGCGCGCATCCCGGAGCAGTAGGTGGCCTTGGTCGAGTCGTTGCCGGCGGCGACGAGCAGGAAGAAGCCCATCACGATCTCGTGTTCTTCGAGGCGCTCGCCGTCGACTTCGGCGTGGACCAAGACGCTGGTCAAATCGTCGGTCGGGCGCTCGCGGCGCTCGGCGATCAGCTTCGAGCAGCGTTCGAAGATCTCGGCGACGCTGCGCTCGACGCCGGCGGCGATCGTCTCGTGGGGGTTCAGGTCGGGGTCGCCGGCGCCCAGGGTCGCGTTCATCAAGCGCGCCCAGATCTCGTCGTCCTCGGGCGGAATGCCCATGAAGCTGCCGATCACGCGCGAGACCACGGGCTGGGCGACGTCGGTGACCAGGTCGCAGGTCTCTTGGCCTTGCAGGCGGTCGAGCACGGCGACCGCGATCGACCGGACGGCGTCCTCGTGGGCCGCGATCCGCTTGGGCGTGAAGCCGGCCTGGAAGAGGGCCTTGATGCGGTCGTGCTTGGGCGGGTCCATGCCGATGAACATGGCCCTGGACAGCTCGATCGGCAGGCCGATGTTGGCGAGCGTGACGCCGCCCAGCTCCGAGGAGTAGGTGCGCCAGTCGCGGCTGACGGCCTGGATGTCCTCGGCCGTGGTCACCGACCAGAAGCCGGGCTCCTCGGGGAACTCGGGGATCTTGGCGCTCCAATGGACGGGGCACTCGTTGCGCATGCGCTCGAACAGCTCGTTCGGAACCCCGCGCTCCCAGCGCCGGCGCTCGACAAGGAGCACCTCGTCGAGGTCCTCGTCCTGCAACGCCTTCGTCATCGCCAGACCTCCATCGTCGTCGCGTCAAACCGCTGAGCGGGCTCACACGATCTTACCTGCGTAGGCTTGGCGCCGAGATGAGCGACGATCGAGCTAGGACCTTCGACGAGGAGCTGTTTCAGTGGCTGGGCGACGAGCCCGCCAGCGTGAGGGCCGGTGACGCCGCGCGCGTTCGCAACATCGCCGGTGAGCTGGCCCACGGCTTCGACGTGCTCGCGAGCATCGGGCCGGCCGTGACCGTGTTCGGCTCGGCCCGTACGCCCAGAGACAGCCCCCACTACGAATTGGTGCGCGAAGTGGGCGCCGAGCTGGCGAGGGCCGGCTACGCGGTCATGACCGGTGGCGGTCCGGGCCTGATGGAGGCCGCCAACCGGGGAGCGCGCGAAGCGGGCGGGCTGTCGATCGGCTGCAACATCGAGCTGCCCCACGAGCAGGCCGCCAACGAATATCTGGACATCGATCTTCGCTTCAGGCACTTCTTCGCCAGGAAGATCATGTTCGTGCGCTACGCCTGCGCCTTCGCGATCGGTCCGGGCGGCTTCGGGACGCTCGACGAGCTGTTCGAGTCGCTGACCTTGATCCAGACCCAGACGATCAGGCACTTTCCGGTGATCCTGTTGGGCGACGGCGAGTGGCGCGGGCTGCTTGGCTGGCTCGGCCAGGGCGCGCTTGCGAATGCCCGCATCGACAAGGCCGATCTAGAGATGATGCACGTGGTCGATCGTCCCGACCAGGTCTGCGCGATCGTCGACGCCGGCAAGCGGCGCCAGCTGGAGCTGTCGGAGGCGCGTGGGGAGCGTGGGGCCGATGGGGGGCCCCAAAGACAGGCATAAAAAGTGGCTGCACGCGCGCGCGCGTAAGCGTCCATTTTTGAATAAGGACGACCGTTGCCCAAGGACCGCCCAGCGTACGCCCCCCGGATCGACCCGCACGCGACCCTTGACCGACCTGCGCCCTAACCGCCGGCGACGGCGGCCCCGGCCAACACACGCCGGCGCGCGGCGCGGACGGCGGCGGAGAGCGTCTGGACGTCGTAGACGCCGGTGTGGCGGCGGCCGTTGACGAAGAACGAGGGGGTCCCGGAGACGCCGCTGGCGTCGGCGCTGGCGACGTCCTCGCTGACGCGTGGCGCGAAGGCGCGATGGCGAAGGTCGTCCAGGAAACGATCGACGTCGAGCCCGAGCTGACTCGCGTAATCGTGGAGGTGGGCCGGCGTGAGCGCCCCCTGGTGAGCCAGGAGCAGGTCGTGCATCGACCAGAAGGCGCCCTGGGCGGCGGCGGCCTCGGAGGCCTCGGCCGCGAGCTGGGCGAAGGGGTGGACGTCGGAGAGCGGCAGGTGACGAAAGACGTAACGAAGCTCGTCGCCGAACTCGGCGAGCAGCTCGCGGATCGCGGGCTCGGCCCGGCCGCAGTAGGGACACTCGAAATCGCCGTACTCGACGAGCGTGACCGGCGCGTCGGGCGCCCCCCGGATGTGGTCGCGCTCAGGGTCGACGTCCTCGGCGAGGTCGACGAGCTGCGCGGCGGTGCGCCCGAGCTGGCGGGCGCGAACCGACTCGGGCAGCGCAGCGATGATCCGGAAGGCGACGAAGGCGACGAGCGGAGAGACGAGCGCCGAGACCAGGACACCGAGCGTGGCCTCGGCGAGCAGCTCGCCGTGGAAGGCCCTGCCGGCGATCAGCAAGGAGGCGGTGAAGCCGATGCCGGCGACGGCGCCGGTGCCGGCCAGGCCCGGCCAGGTTACGACCAGCCGAGAGGGGGTGCCGCCGAGGACGCGCCGCGTGCCGAGCCAGGAGGCCGCGAGGATGCCGCAGGGCTTGCCGACGACGTAGGCGAGCACGATCCCGATCGTGACTGGCGAGCTGGCCGCGGCGGAGAGGACATGCGAGTCGAGGTGGATGCCGGCATTGGCCAGGGCGAACAGGGGCACGACCAGGAAGCTGGTCCAGGGGTGCAACCGGTACTGGAGGCGCTCGTTGGCCGAGATCGTGGCGGCCAGGCCGCGCTGGGCGAGGTAGGCCAGCTCGGGGGTCGGCTGCTCGCGGAAGGAGCGCGTCAGCTCGGTGGCGCGGGCGAGCTCGTCGCGGGCGGGCGGGTAGGCGCTCGTGACCAGGCCGATCGCAAGGCCGGCGACGACCGGGTCGATGCCGGACTCGAACATCGCGAGCCAGACGCCGATCCCGACGAGCACGGCCGCGGGCTCGCGCCAAGACCCGGCGAAGCGCAGGACCACGAGCACGGCGAACAGTCCCAAGGCGACCGCCAGGGCGAGCAAGGAGACGTGACTCGAGTAGGCGACCGCGATCGCGAGCAGCGCGCCGAGGTCGTCGACGACGGCGAGCGTCAGCAAGAAGACCCGCAGCCGCGTGGCGCCGGTCGGCGCGACCAAGGCGAGCGCGCCGAGCGCGAGTGCCGTGTCGGTCGACATCGCCGTGCCCCAGCCGTGCGCGCCGGCGCCGCCGGCGTTGAACGCCAGGTAGATCGCTACGCATGCGGCCATCCCCCCGAGCGCCGCCAGGACCGGGACCGCCAGACGCCCGCGCTCGCGCAGTTCGCCGAGGTCGAGCTCCCGCTTGGCCTCCAGGCCGACGACCAAAAAGAAAAGGGTCATCAGGCCTTCGTTGACCCACTGGCGCAAGGTGCCCGAGAGCACGTGGCTGCCGAGGCTCAGCGACAGCGTGGTCTGCCAAGCCTGCTCGTAGGAGTGCCACCACGGCGAGTTGGCCCACGCCAGCGCGGCTATCGCCGCGCCGGCGAGCACCACCGCACCGGCGGTCTCGGCGCCCAGGAACGCGCGGACCGGAGCGCCCAGGTTGCGCGCCCAGGCGGTGCGCCCGGCGGAGTCCCGGGGCGCGGAGTCCGCGGCGGCCGATGCTGCCATGCCCGGCAGTATCGCGACCGGGCGCGATACTCCCTAAATCGGGGCACTCGCGCGCGCGCGAGTGGGCCCAACCAACGATGGCATTCCCAACCAACGATGGCATTGCACAGACACCTGGCCATGCCCGCCCGTGACCGGCCTTCGGCGCGGACACCTGGGCCGGAGGCCTCCGAGCCGGTCTAACCGGTGACGGCCGTGGCCTGGCCCGAGCCCGGCGAGTCGTCCTCGGAGTCGAGCGAGTCCAGGTAAGGGGCCAGGTACTCGGAGGAGATCTTGCTGGGGGGCGACCACAGCGGGGTGTCGGAGACTTCCGAGCTGAAGCCGTGGCCGCCGGTGATCTGAGCGCTCAGGTAGAGGGGCTCGGCACCGGTAAGGAGCATGCCGCGGATGACCGGATCGAACGGCGCGGGCGTGATGGGGGCGCCGGCGAGCGCGGCGATCGATTCGGCGGCCGCGTCGGCAAGTTGAGAGCCGATGCCGCCGTGCTTGATGGCGAACTCGGTGGCGTCGCCGGCGGCGTAGATGTTCTCGATGTCGAGCACACGCCCGTGGGCGTCGACCTTGACGAAGCCGTGTTCGGCCAAGGGGACGCCGCGCACGCCAGGCCCGTACAGCTCGGGCAGCGCGACGACGCGGTCCACGTAGAGGTGACGATCGCCGGGGTTGAGCACGAGCTGCCCGGTGTCCGGCATCTCGGCGTACGCGGAGCCGATCGTCTCGATGCCCGCCGCGGCCAGGCGCTCGCCGACCGCGTCGCTGGCGGCGGTTCCGAAGATCGCCAGAGGGCGGTCCTCGGGCGTGACGAGCGTCACGTTCAGCTGAGCGTCCATGTCGTAGGCGCGGGCGCTGAGCATCAAGGCCAGCTCGTACAGCGGCAGCGGCCAGGCCATGCGGCCGGGCGCGACGAACGCGACGCGGCTGACATAGCCGGCCTCGACGTCCTGGATCAGGCCGCGCAAGGTCGCGTCCATGTGGCGATCGTCGATCGTCAGGGCGTGCTTGAAGCGGGGCCGCGCGCGGGCGCCGAGCGCCAAGACGAGCACGTCGTAGGGGATCGCCTGGCCGTCCACGGTGTGGAGCGTGCGCTCCAGCGGTGCCACCCACTCCAGCTCGCCGGCGACGAGCCGCGCGCCGGCGTCCTCGGCGATCCGGGCGAGGGGGTAGCGCCGCGCGGGCGCGTAGGCGAAGGGCTCGCGCACCGACAACGGCCGGTAGGCGAACTCGGCGTTGGGCGCGATCAGCGTGGTGTCGATCAGGCCCGGGGCCAGACGATTGAGCGCCAAGGCCGTCTCCAGAGCGGCGACGCCCCCGCCGGCGATCGCGACGCGGAGCTTGTCGATGTTGGGGCTGGCGTTGCTCACGGTGTAAGGCTAGGTTGCGGCGGGGCTACGGTCAGCAGCGAAAAGCCGCGTGGGGGTGGAGGATAACTACGGAGTAAGCTCGGAAGAGAGCGAGAGTGTGATGAGCGAAGACTCCGGAGAGCTGTGGATCCGTCGTCTGCTCGACGTCGGACGTTGGTTGATGACCGAGCTGGACCTGGCGGCCGTGCTCGATGCGGTGCTGCAGACCGCCAAAGAGATCACGGGCGCCGGCTACGCGGCGCTGGGCACCCTCGACGAGGAGCGCTCGGAGCTCGGGCAGTTCCTGACATCGGGCATCGACGAGCAGGCCCGCCGCGCGATCGGAGATGAGCCGCGCGGCAGGGGCGTGCTGGGCGTGCTCATCGAGGATCCGCGTCCGCTGCGCCTGACCGACGTGGGACGCCATCCGAGCAGCTACGGCTTTCCGGCGGGGCACCCGGTCATGCGCAGCTTCCTGGGAGTGCCGATCGTGATCAGGGGCAAGGCCTGGGGCAACCTGTACCTGACCGAGAAGCAGGACGGAGAGTTCACGGCCGAGGACGAGGAGGCCGTCGTGATCCTCGCCGAGTGGGCGGCCGTGGCGATCGACAACGCACAGCTGTATGAGACCAGCGAGCAGCGCCGTCACGAGCTCGAGCGGGCGTTCAGGGCGCTGGAGGCCACGCGCGACGTGGCGGCGGCGATCGGGGACGAGATCGCGCTGGAGCACGTGCTCGAGCTGATCGTCAAGCGCGGCCGGGCGCTGGTCCACGCACGCAGCCTCGTGATCATGCTGCGTGAGGGCGAGGAGCTGGTCATCCACGCCAGCGCCGGCCATGCCCAGGGCATGCGTGGCGTGCGTCTGCCGATCGCCGGCTCGACCTTCGGGCACGTGCTCGAACGCCGCCTGCCCGAGCGGATCACTGACGTCGCCTCGCGCCTGCGGATCTCCCCCACCGAGGTCGGGCTGCCCGAAGCCCACACGGCCCTGCTCGTGCCGATGATCTACAGGGGCCGGGGAGTCGGCGTGCTGGCGGCGCTCGACCGGGGCGAGGACGTGGGCGAGCTCGACGAAGACTATGGGACGTTCGGCGAGGACGACGAGCAGATGCTGAGGACGTTCGCCGCGAGCGCGGCGAACGCCGTGGCGATGGCCCAGAGCGTGCAGACCGATCGCCTGCGCAGCTCGCTGGCCGCCGCCGACGCCGAGCGCAGACGCTGGGCGCGGGAGCTGCACGACGAGACGCTGCAGGGACTCGGCGGCCTGCGCCTGCTGCTCTCCTCGGCGCTGCGCAGCGAGGACCCCGGACGTGCCGACGAGGCGATGCGCGAGGCCGTGACCCACATCGAGCGCGAGATCGCGAACCTGAGGGCGATCATCGTCGAGCTGCGGCCAGCGGCGCTCGACGAGCTTGGGCTGCGGGCGGCGCTCGAGGCGCTCCTCGATCGTCACCGCGAGCAGGATGGTTTCGCGATCGAGGCGGACCTCGCGCTACCCGACTCCTCCACCGGCCCGGGACGTTTCCAGGACGAGCTCGAGACGGCGATCTACCGGCTGGTACAGGAGGCGCTGACCAATGTCGCCAAGCACGCCCGCGCGGGCATCGTGCATGTGGCGATCCGTGAGGACGGCGGCGAGCTGATGGTCGAGGTACGAGACGACGGAGCTGGCTTCGACCCCGACGCGATCAGCCAAGGTTTCGGGCTGGCCGGGATGCGCGAGCGCGTGAGCCTGGTCGGAGGCAGGCTGCGCCTGGAGTCGGGCGAGCGGGGCACGCTCGTTACGGCGCGCCTGCCGGTCCGCCGGCGCGAGCAGACCGATCCGGCGGCGGCAGAGCGCAGCGGCTCTCAGCGCACCGCCTGACGTTCTCCACCATCGCCGTCTCCGCCGTCATCGGCGGACCGCACGCCAGCAGCCGTCGCCCGCGGGCCTCAGCCATCGCCGGCGGGCCACACGCCGGCGATGCCCGGCGGGCGCGTGCTGGCAGGTCGTATGCCGGCGGGTCGCGTGCCGGCGGACGCCTGGATGCGCGAGAGCGAGCGCCCGCGGAGAGCGACCCGAGGGCTCAAATAGCGTTCGCCGCGTGCGGCCGCGCGGACGGCGAACGCCAGCTCGTCGGCGGCATGCTCCTTGACGACGAAGCCGACGGCTCCGGCGCCGAGCACGTGCTCGGCGAACGCCGGAGCGTCCTGCATCGTCATCACCACGATCTGGGTGTCAGGCACCCGCTGGCGCAGGGGCTCGATGGCGCCGACCCCCGAGCTGCCGGGCATCCACAGGTCGAGCACGAGCACGGACGGGCGCTCGTCACGCACCAGCCGGAGCGTCGAGTCCATGTCGCTCGCTTCCGCGATGACGTCCATGCCGTCTTCGCCGTCGAGCAGGGCGCGCACGCTGCGCCGCACCAGCTCGTGATCGTCGGCCAACACGATCCTGATCGCTGCCGCGGAGACGGGATGGCCGCGGCGGGAATCGGCCGTAGCCGGGACGGGAGGGCCGCGGCGGGAATCGGCCGTAGCCGGGACGGGAGGGCCGCGGCGGGAATCGGCCGTAGCCGGGACCGGTGAGTCGGGCGCCAATTTGAGGTCAGCAGTCATCGCTTTTCACACTAAGCAGAGTCGTGCAAGGCATCCTCCGTGCAAACATCTCGACCTGAAGGGGCAAAGCACGGACATGGAAAAAGAGGGGACTCGCGCGCGTAGGCGCCTACGCGCGCGCGCACGCGCCGCCTTCTCAGGGCAAAGAAGCACTCAGCCCAGCCCAGCCTGGCCTGGTCCCCACGCCCAGGCCCCGAAGCCCAGGCCGCCACGCCCAGGCCGTCACGCCCAGACCCCATGATCTTGCGCCGCCGCTTTCTAAGCCACCGCCGCCACCGCGACCCTGGCGTCGCCGACCGCGCTGGCGTTGGCCTCGGCGCCCTGTAGGACGATCTTCAAGGCGCCGGTGTGGGCGGCGTCGGCGAACGTGTCGTAGGCGGCCATCGTGTCGGCGAGCGGGTAACGATGGGTTGCGAACAGCGAAGGATCGAGACGCCCGGAGGCGATCAGGCGCATCAGCTGGGGAATGCTGAACGTGTCGACCAGGCCGGTCGTGATCGTGACGTCCCTGATCCATAGCTTCTCGAGGTGCAGCGAGGCGGCCTTGCCGTGTACCCCGATGTTGGCGACCCGCCCGCCGGGCCTGATCAGCTCGGCCGCCAGTTCGAAGGTCTCGGGCACGCCGACGGCCTCGAACGAGACGTCGGCGCCGAGGCCGTCGGTCAAGTCCATGACTCTGGCGACGGCGTCTTGGCTGCCGTTGTTGATCGTCTCGTCGGCGCCGAACCGGAGCGCCGACTCGAGACGGCTGTCGGCGAGGTCGATCGCGACGATCCGGCCGGGCGTATACAGCCGGGCGGTGAGGATCCCGGCCAGGCCGATCGGACCGGCGCCGACGATCGCGACCGTGTCGCCGGGAGCGACCAAGCCGTTGAGAACGCCGACCTCATAGGAGGTCGGCAAGATGTCGGCCAGGAACAGGACCTGCTCGTCGGTCAAGTCCGCCGGGACCTTGTAGACGGAGTTGTCGGCGAACGGAACCCTGGCGAACTCGGCCTGCAGGCCGTTGATCAGATGGCCGAAGATCCAGCCGCCGCCGCCGAGGCACTGGCCGTAGCGGCCTTCCTTGCAGTAGCGACAGCGTCCGCACGAGCTGACGCAGCTCATCAGGACGCGATCGCCGGGCGCGACCGTGGTGACGCCGGCGCCGACCGCCTGGACCACGCCGACGGCCTCGTGGCCGAGGACCGTGCCGGGCGTGGTCTCGGGGACATCGCCTTTGAGGATGTGCAGGTCGGTGCCGCAGATCGTGGAGGTGTCGATGCGCACGATCGCGTCGGTCGGGTCGACGATCGCGGGATCCTCGACTGTGTCCCAACCGCGTTCGCCGGGGCCGTGATAGACGAGAGCCTTCATTTTTGGATACCTGCCTTCGGTCGTGATCGGACGAACTCGGCGACACGCTCAGCCACGCCAGCGCGGGTGCGGCTCTGCATTTCGCGCGTCTGGCAGGCAACGTACCCCCGGTCGGCGGGCTCCACATCGGGGACTCTCCTCAACTGAGGTGCGCCTTATTACGTACTCGTCTTGGCCGCGCCAGCCGCACGACGAGTGGGGTCGGGCCTACCTACTATCGTCGCGAAAGAGATGTGCCAGGAGACAGACACCGAGCGGCGGGGGGCTCGCGGCCGGCACGGTACCGGCGCGCAGGCCGCGAGCGCCCGCGGGGTCGGCCACCTGGTCGCACTGTCCGCTGCCGCACTGCTGGCGGGTTTGGTCGCGACAGGCTGCGGCTCTTCGTCGTCGGGCACGACCGCGCATACGACCAACGTCAAGCCCGCGACCGCCGCGACGGGCCAGACGACCTCGACCCAGACATCGCCTTCCGCGGCCACGGGGACGGCCAGGACGGGCCAGACGACCTCGACGCAAGCGTCGCCTTCCACGGCCACTGGGGCGTCTAGGGGCGTTGGGGTCGTGACCGGTTCGGCGGGGGGCGTGACCGCGACGTTGAAAGCGGGCACGCACAAACCGAAGGTCAACAGGAGCTGGCCGATCCACTTCATTGTCACGGACGCGGGCAGGCCGGCGAAGGCGAGCGTCAGCTATGAGTACCTGTTCGCGGGCCAGGTGGTCGCGCACAGGTCGCATTACACGTTCGAGGGCCGCTTCTCGGACACGTTCAGGTGGCCAAGTTCGGCGGTCGGCTACCCGCTGACGTTCAGGGCGGTGATCGTCAGCGGCGGCGTAGCCATCGACCTCGACTACCCGGTCCAGGTCGTGGCATGACCTGGGCGTGCGGACCGCGGCATGACTCGCGCGCGCAGTCCCTCTGGCGAGCGTCGCCGCGCACCGGGCAGAGCATGACCTGGACGCCGCGATGAACGGGCACGCCGGCGCCACGGTGGTCGTCGAAGGGGTCAGCAAGCGGTTCGGCAGGATCAGCGCGCTGCGCGAGCTTTCGCTGAAGGTCGAGCCGGGCGAGGCGGTCGTGGTGACCGGCCGGTCGGGGTCGGGCAAGAGCACGCTGCTGAGCCTGATCGGAGGCCTGGAGCAGCCAGACTCGGGCAAGGTGCTGATCGACGGGCGGGCGATCTGGAGCGGTCCCCATCCGGCAAGGGCCAGGCGCGAGCTGGTGGGCTTCGTCTTTCAGAGGCACCTGCTGCTGGAGACGTTGAACGCGAGGGCCAACGTCGAAGTGCCGCTGATCGGCGCGGGGGTGCGCCGGGCGGAGCGGCGCGGGCGCGCGAACGAGCTGCTGGATGAGGTGGGCTTGGCGGCCAGGGCAAGCCACCTTCCGTCCGAGCTGTCGGGCGGCGAGCGCCAGAGGGTGGCGGTCGCCAGGGCGCTGGTCAACGAACCGAGGCTGCTGCTGGCGGACGAGCCGACGGGGGCGCTCGACTCGGCGACCTCCGAGCGGGTGCTGGACCTGCTGTTCAGGCTGCGAGACCAGCACGGTATGACGATGATCGTGGTCAGCTACGACAGCGCGGTCGGCGCGCGCGCGGACAGGACGGTGACGCTCGTCGACGGCGGCCTGGTCGACGACGAGGGCCGACCCGTCACGAACCTCGCCACAGGCGAAGACGGCAACCGTGGACTTGGTAACGGCGACGGCGAGACGGCGCGTCAGAGCGCGCCCCGCGAGACGGCGAGCTGAGACATGCTGACGATCATCTTGACGAACCTGTCGAGGAGGCCGATGCGGACGACCTTCACGGCGGCGGGCATCGCCGTCGGGGTGGCGACGATCGTGGCGTTGCTGTCGTTTACGGCGGGCTTGAAGCAGACGGCGGAGGGCCTGGTGCACCTGGGCGGCTCTGAGCTGGGGGTCTTCCAGGCGAACGTGTCCGACCCGACCTCTTCGATCCTGCCGGGGTCGCTCGTCGGGAAGCTGCGGGAAAAGCCGTACGTGGCCGAGGCGACCCCGCTGGTCTTGATGGTCGAAGCGCTGCACGACGACCCGGGCGCGGTCGTGTTCGGGGCGGAACAGAAAAGCTTCTTTGACCAGAACATGGTGATCGTCGCCGGCAAGCGGCCGGAAGACGAAGCGAAGGAAGCGTTGGTGGGCGAACGGTTGGCGGCGCAGTCGGATCTGAAGCTCGGCGACACGATCGCGATCTCGGGGCGCCATTTCAGGGTCGCGGGGATCTATGACTCAGGCATCCAGTTCGAGGACGGCGGCGCGGTGCTCGGGCTCGAACAGGCGAGGCAGCTGGCGGGCAGGCCGAACGAGGAGACGAATGTGATCCTGAGGCTCTCACCGAATGTGAAAGCCAGCGAGGCGGCCGCCAAAATCGAACACGAATTTCAGGGAACCCAGACGATCTCGACACCCGAACAGGCCCTGCGGGCCGGTGCGAACGCGACCTTGATATCGAAGGCGATCCTCGTGATTGTCGTGATCGCTCTGATCGTGGGGGCGATAAGCGTGACCAACACGATGGCGATGTCGATAATGGAACGAAAGGGGGAGCTCGGACTGTTGAGCACGGTTGGCTGGTCGCCCCTACGCGTGGCCACCCTCGTGCTCGGCGAGGGCATCGCCGTCAGCGCGCTCGGCGCCGCCGCCGGTCTGTTGTTCGGAGTGATCGGCGGCGACCTGCTCGTCAAAGCGCTCGGCGTCAGCTCTTACATCTCCCCGTCCGTCACCGCCTGGGGCCTCGGCCGGGGCCTGCTCGTGGGCGTCGCGATCGGCGTGCTCGGCGGCATCTACCCCGCCTGGCGTGTCACCCGGATGACACCGCTACGGGCGTTGGCGGGGACGTAGGGCCGGGGCGAGGACCACGGCACCCAGATGGCCGCGCCCTTCAAATGATCGACCTCCACTGCCACATCCTCCCGGCTCTCGACGACGGCGCAAGGGACCTCACCGACAGCCTGGCGATGGCCGCGCAGGCGGCGAACGACGGCATCGAAGCGGTGTGCGCGACGCCGCACATCAGGCACGACCACGACGTCGCGATCGTGCAGCTCGCCGAGCGCATCGCGGAGCTGCAGGCGGCGATCGACACGGCCGGGCTCGCCCTGAAGATCCTGCCCGGCGGCGAGGTCGCGGAGACCGAGGCCGACCGTTTGACAGACGCCGAGCTCGAGACGGTCTCGCTCGGCGGGGCCGGCGCCTGGGTGCTCCTGGAGCCGGCGCGCGGCCCGCTCGGCGACAGCCTCGAACGGCGCGTTTCAAAGCTGCACGAGCGCGGCGTGCGCTGCGTGATCGCCCACCCCGAGCGTCACGCCGGCCCCGACTTCGCCGAACGCGTCCGTCTGCTGGCCGACGCCGGCTGCCTGATCCAGTGGACCGCCGAGTTCATCGCGAACGAGCAGCCCGGCGACTACGTGCTGAACCTGGCGGCCGAAGGGCTCGTACACCTCCTGGCCAGCGACGCCCACTCTGCGCGGATCGGCCGGCCGGTCGCACTGACAGCCGGCTTCGAGGCGCTAGGCCGAGTCTGGAGCCCCGAGCACGTCGCCTGGTCGGCCGAAACCGCGCCCAAGGCGATCGTCGGCGGCGAGACGACGATCGCGCCCCCGCCGGCATGAGCCCGTCTCGCGTGGGGCGTGGGGCGTGCGCCCAGACGACATCTACCCCCCCCTGATGGGCCACTCGCGGATGACACCCTGCGACTTTCGCGATGAGGCAGGGAACCGTCGCATCTGCCCGTAGAATCGGCATGTGTTCGACGACGCCGTCATACGGGAGGCTGGCCGGCGAATGCTCGCAGCCGCGCCGGCGGGAACCAGGGTGATCCTGTTCGGCTCCCACGCCCGCGGCGAAGCTGGACGCCACAGCGACCTTGATTTTCTCGTGATCGAGCCGTCGGTCGACAATTGGGGACACGAGTCTGTGCGACTGCGCCGCACACTCGATGACCTCGACGTGTTCGCCGACGTGATCGTGGTCAGCGAGCAGCGGGTCGCGGACTGGCGTGATGTGCGCGGCAGCCTGATCCGGGCGGCTCTTGCCGAGGGACGCGAGCTGGTTGCCTGATGGCCACCCAGCGCGACCTCGCCACACAGTTGTTGCAGCGCGCCAGCGACGACGAGGCTGCGGCCAAAGCGATGCTGCCGATCGTATCGGTCACAGATGTAATCGTCGCGTCGCTCGCCCAGCAGGGAGTCGAGAAGTCACTCAAGGCCGTACTCGCCGCCGGTGGCGTGGACTTCCCATTTACTCACGACATCGGCCGTCTCGCAGCGCTTTGCAAGAGCGCGGGTACGCCACCTCCGGACGACCTGCGTGAAGCCGACAAACTCACACCCTACGCGAGCACCGTGCGATACGACTCCGAGGATCCGGAGCTGGTCGATCGCGAGACCGCCCTGCGCTGGATCACGGCCGCGGTCCAGTGGGCCCGTACCATCATCGCGGTCGCGGCCGAGCCCCCGCCGGCATGACTCGCGCGTGTGCGCGCGTGCGCGAGTGGTCCCGTTTCGTAACCCGAAACCTCACGCCCCGTTTCGTAACCCGAAACCTCACGCCCCGTTTCGTAACCCGAAACCTCACACCCCGTTTCGTAACCAGAAACCTCACACCCCCCACCACACACTCCCCCCGCCGGTATGGCCCACGCGCGCGCGCGCGCGCGTGCAGCATCGTTGCGTAACCAGAACCTCACACCCCGGCCCCCTCCGCGAGCGGCTCCAAGGTGACACGTTCGGCGAGCCGCTCGACGACCTCGGACGTCGCGCTGCCGAGGCCATGACGCAGGAAGTTGGCGGCCCCGGCGGCGGCGCCGAGCACGAGCGCCCGGTCGAGGCTCTCCCCCTGGGCCCAGACCGCGGCCAGAGCTCCGAACATGGCGTCGCCGCAGCCCTCCCGGAAGCCGTGCTCCAGGCACGGCGCGGTCAGCCACGAGGCGCCGGACTCGGCGAGCACGAGCGCGGGCTGCTCGCCCCTGGTCACGACGACGACGCCGGCGCCGGCTTCGCGTAGGCGACCGGCCGCGGCCAGCAACTGCTCCGGCGTGGCGACCGGGCCGCTGACGTATTGAGCAAGCTGCCAGTCGTTCAGTTTCACCAAATCGGGCTCACCGCGCAGGGCGCTGTCCAGGCGGGGCGTCGACAGGTCCACCAGCGCGCGCGCGCCGCCGGCCTTGGCGTCGGCGACGAGATCTCCGTAGACCTCCAACGGCATCGATTCGTCGGGCATCGGGTTGGTCACCAAGAGCCAGCCGCTTGCGATCGCCTCGGCGCAGGCGATCGAGAACAGCTCGTCCAGCTCGTGCCTTGACGGAGGGTCGCCGGAAGCGTAGGCCAAGAGCTCGCGCTCGCCGCGCCTGCGGTCGGTCACATAGCAGCCGTTTGCCGATGCCGTCCGCACGAGCCGCAGCTCCGCCCCGAGCTGGCCCAGCAAGCCGGTCAGCAGCTCGCCGCTCTCGCCGCCGGCGAAGCCACAGAGCACGGGCAGAGCCCCCAGGGTCGCCGCCATCCGCGCGACCCAGACGCCCTGGCCGCCCCCATGGAAGTGGATCTGCTCGCGGGCGCCCTCCTCGGACGGCCCCTCGCGCTCGAGCGTGACCGTCAGCAGCGCGTTCGGCCCGAACACGGCCACGCGCGGGGCCCCTGCTTGGATCTCGGATGGGCCGGAGTCGGCGCGGGGACTGTTCCCCAAATCGAAGGCCCCGCGCGCGCGTGGGGCCGTGTTCGGCGGGATGTCAGGCGGACGGGATGCCATGAAAGACATGATCCAGCGAGACGCTCGCTTCGGCCTGCGTAGTTATCCACAGCCGTAGCCGGGCCGGCCCCGGATGGGCGCTGCCGGTGGTTGTAAGAAGATGCTTGCCAGATGATGGGTCGGGAGAACGTCAGATGCCGGGATCAGAACGTCAGATGACGGGACCAGGAGGGCAGCCTGGAGGGCAGTCAGGGCAGCCGCCGATCGTGGCCGAGGGCTTGACGAAGCGCTACGGCGACACGTTGGCGCTCGACGGCCTTGACCTGGAGGTCGCAGCCGGCGAGGTGTACGGCTATCTGGGCCCGAACGGGTCGGGCAAGACGACGACGATCAGGCTGCTGCTGGGCCTGCACAAAGCGAGCGCCGGCAGGGCGGCGCTGTTCGGGCTCGATGCCTGGAGCGACCCGGTGGCGGCCCACAGGGACGTGGCCTACGTCGCGGGCGAGCCGTTCCTGTGGCCGTCGATGACGGCGGCCGAGACGTTCGAGCTGCTGGGCAAGCTGCACGGCAACGTGGACGCTGCCTACAGGGCCGAGCTGACCGAGCGCTTCAAGCTGGACGACCGCAAGAAGGTAAGGGCGCTGTCGAAGGGCAACCGCCAGAAGGTCCAGCTGGTCGCGGCGCTCGCGACCAGGGCGCCCCTGCTGCTGCTGGACGAGCCGACCAGCGGCCTGGACCCCCTGATGGAGGTCGCGTTCAGGGGCTGCATCGAGGAGGCCAAGGCCAGGGGCCAGACCGTCTTCTTGTCTTCGCACATCCTTGGTGAGGTCGAGGCTTTGTGCGACCGCGTCGGGATACTGAAGGAGGGACGTTTGGTCGACCAGGGCACTTTGAGCGAGCTACGCCACCTGGTCGCCCAGACGGTCGAGGCGACCTTCGTTGGCCCGGCCCCGTCGCTGCCGGCGCTGCCGGGGGTGACCGTGGCCAAGGCCGGCGAGCGGACTCTGCGCTGCGAGGTCACGGGCCCCGTCGGGCCTCTGATCGCGGCCCTCGCCGAGCACCCGATCGCGACCTTGACGAGCCGGGAGCCGAGCCTGGAGGAGATCTTCTTGCACCACTACGACGGCTCGGAAGGCGGCGGCGGGACCCACGGCGGCGTCGGGACCCACCGCGGCGGCGAGCGACACGGCGGCGGCGAGGGACACGACAGCGGGACCGAACGTGCATAGCGAGACCGGCGCCACGCGCGCGCGCGGACAGGGCAAAAACAGAACACGTCGTGGCCCGGCCTCTCCCGCCAGAGATCGGACCTCTCCCGCCAGCCGTACGCGCGCGCGCGCGCAGGCGCTTGCGGGACGCGCCTTCAGGGACGCCCGGACCAGGACGATCGCATTCGCTTACCTGTTCGCGATCTACGCCTACGTCCAGCCGGCCGGCTTCAAGCATGCCTACCCGACGCTCGCCGACCGGATCGAGTTCGCCCACGCCTTCGCGAACAACGCGGCGATCAGGCTGTTCTACGGCTACCCGTACGAGGTGACGAGCGTCAGCGGCTACAGCGCCTGGCGCGTCGGCGGCACCCTGGCGATCGCAGCCGCCGTCTTCGGCGTCTTGGCGGCCGTCAGGGCGCTCAGGGCCGAGGAGGACTCGGGCCGGGCCGAGCTGGTCCTCGCCGGCCAGGTCGGGCGCGGGACCTCGTACGCGGCCTCGCTCGTCGGGATCGGGGCCTGCATCGGGGTCGTGTGGCTGGCCGAGACGGTCGGCTTCGTCCTTGGCGGCCTGCCGGCCGGGGGCTCGGCCTACCTGGCCCTGGCCACCGCCTCGGTCGCCCTCGTCTTCACCGGCATCGGCGCGCTGGCGAGCCAACTGGCGGCCAACAGGAGGGTCGCGCTCGAGCTGGGCAGCGCGATCGTCGGCCTGTTCCTGCTGTTGCGGGTCATCGCCGACACCTCCGCCGGCGATGGCTGGCTGCGCTGGCTGACGCCGCTGGGCTGGGCCGAGGAACTGAGGCCGTTCACCGGCCCGCGGCCATTGGTCCTGCTGGCGCCGCTGGCCGCGACCGCGGTCGCGTTGGCGCTCGCCGGTCAGATCGCGCGGAGACGCGACCTCGGTACCGGGGTACTGCCGGCGAACGACTCCGCCGACCCCGACCTGCGCCTGCTTGGCAGCCCGACGGCTCTGGCCCTGCGCGGCGAGCGGGCAAGTCTAGGCGTGTGGCTGGCGAGCTTCGCCACCTTCGCGCTGGTCCTGGGCCTGCTCTCCTCCAGCATCTCTTCGGCCGGCATCACCAAGGGGATTAAGGAAGAGGTCGCCAAGCTCGGCGCGGGCTCGATCGCGACGCCGACGGGCTACCTGGCGTTCGTGTTCATATTCTTCGTCCTTGCCGTCAGCCTGTTCGGGTGCTCACAGATCGCGAACGCCAGGCGCGAGGAGTCAGAGCAGCGCCTCGAGACGCTGCTTGCCCTGCCGACCGGCCGCCTCGGCTGGCTCGCCGGCAGGCTCGTGCTGGCGGCCGTGGCGGCCGTCGTCCTGAGCGTGTGCGCCGGCCTGTTCACCTGGGCGGGAGCCGGCCTGCAGGGCGTTTCGCTCTCGCCGGCGAAGATGCTCGAGGCCGGCGCGAACTGCCTGCCGGTCGGCCTGCTGTTCCTGGGCGTCGCCGCGCTCGCGTACGGCCTCTGGCCGCGGGCGAGTGTCGGGATCGCCTACGGCCTGGTGACCGCCGCATTCCTGTGGCAGCTGGTCGGCTCGCTCTTGGGCGTTCCCAAGTGGCTGGTCGAAGTGACGCCCTTCGCCCACGTCGGGCTCGTGCCGACACAGCCGTTCAAGACCGGCGCGGCCGCGATCATGCTGGCGATCGGCCTGGCCACCGCGTCGGCCGGTCTATGGGCCTTCCGGCGGCGCGACCTCGAGGGGGTGTAGCGCTCCGCGCTCCAGAACGCCGGATCTTAGAACCTGTCGGCCGGGCGCCCGAGCGAAGCCGGCCGGGGCCTCAAACTCACATTATTAACTCTACCCATTTCAGTGAACGAAATTTGCAAAATGGACTGTATCTCAGGGTAAAGGAGGTGATAGCCTCAGAAGGGTGAAAGGACTGGAATGTGGAACTCCGGTCTGAAGAGTAGAGGCCGAGTGCCCAGGCGGCAGGGAACAGCCGTCGAGACCGGACCGTCGACCGGGTCGCGCGAGCTGGCGGCGCGCACAGCGCGGCTGGAGTCCCAGGCGGCCCTGTTGGAGCTTGCCCCCGACGCGATCGTGGGCATCGGCCCGGACGGCACGATCACGATGGTCAACGCCCAGGTGCGGGCGCTGTTCGGATACGAGCGCGAGGAGCTCGTGGGACAGCCGGTGGAGGCGCTCGTGCCAGAGCGCTTTCGCGGCAACCACGCCGGCCACAGGGAGGGCTACTTCGCCGACCCCAGGACGCGACCGATGGGCGCCGGCCTGGAACTGTACGGGCGCCGGCGCGACGGCAGCGAGTTCCCGGCCGAGATCAGCCTGTCGAGCATCCAGACCGAGGCGGGTACGCTGGCGATCGCCGCCGTCCGGGACATCAGCGAACGCGTGGTGGCCGCCCACGAGCGCGAGCGCCTGGAGGCCGAGGCCGCGCGCGAGCGGTTGCAGAACCAGCTACACCAGGCCCAGCGCCTGGAGAGCCTCGGGCAGCTGGCGGGCGGCATCGCCCACGACTTCAACAACCTGTTGGCGGTGATCATCAACTACGCCGCGTTCGTGGCCGAAGACCTGAAGGCCGAGACGATCGCCCCCGAGCGGCGCGGGTCGATGAAAGACGACGTCGAGCAGATCAGCCTCGCCGCCGAGAAGGCCGCGCACCTGACCCATCAGCTGCTGGCCTTCGCCCGGCGCGAGATCGTGCAGCCGGAGGTCGTGGACGTCAACGGCGTGGTGCGCGCGGTCGAGCGACTCCTACAGCGCACGCTCGGGGAGCACATCCAGCTGCGCAGCTCGCTGACCGAGGATCTGCCGCCGGTGCTGATCGACGTGGGCCAGCTCGAGCAGGTGATCGTCAACCTGGCGGTCAACGCCCGCGACGCGATGCCCGACGGCGGCGAGCTGCGGATCGACACGGCCATCTTCGAGGTCGACGAGCACCACGCGGCCTCCAGGCCCGAGCTGAAACCCGGTCCGCACGTGCGGGTCCGGGTCAGCGACGGCGGCACGGGCATGGACGAGGAGACGATCAGGCGCGCGTTCGACCCCTTCTACACGACCAAGCCCCCCGGCCAGGGAACCGGCCTGGGCCTGGCGACCGTCTACGGGATCATCCAGCAGGCGGGCGGGCGGGCCCAGATCTACTCGGAGGCGGGGGTCGGCACGACGTTCACGATCCTCCTTCCGGCGACTGGCCGGGCGGACCGGGCGGACGCGTCTCGACAGGATGCCATTCCGGCTCGGGGCGAGGCGACGGTGCTCCTGGTCGAGGACGAGCAGGCCCTGCGCGAGGTCACCCACCGCATCCTGGCGGGAGCCGGGTACGAGGTGATCGCGGCCGCCAACGGCCCGGAGGCGCTGCGGGCGGCGAGCGAGCACGACGGGAGGATCGACATGGTCCTCAGCGACGTGGTCATGCCGCGGATGCCCGGTCCTGAGCTGGTGCGCCGGCTGCTGTCCGAGCGCCCCGGCACGCGCGTGCTGCTGATGTCGGGCTTCGCGCAGCCGATCCTCGACTCGGGCGGACATCTGGCGGAGGGCACGACCCTGATCGAGAAGCCCTTCTCGGGGCCGTCCCTGCTGGCGAAGATCGCCGAGATCTTGGAACGCGCGGAGCGATCGCCGGATGCCAGGTGAAGCGGAGGCATGCCAGATGAAACGGAGGCATGCCAGGTGAAGTGGAGCGCGCCAAGTCTCGACGGAGTGGGTCCGTCGCAAAGCCGGAGAGAGGTGAGCTGAGATGCCAGAGCTATTGATCGCCGACGACGAGGAGGCGCTCAGACGCTGGGAGGAACGCGTGGTGCGCGAGCAGGGCGGCTACTCGTGCGACGGCGCCGGCGACGCCGTCGCGGTGCGCAGGCGGTTGCGGGAGAACAGCTACCAGCTGGCGCTGCTCGACGTGAACATGCCGGGCGAGTCCGGCATCGAGCTGCTCAGCCACATCCGCTCGAGCCACCCGGACGTCGCCGTGCTGATGGTCACGGGCGAGGACTCGACCGAGCTGGCGCTGACCGCGATCGAGCAGGGCGCCTACGGCTATTTGATCAAGCCGGTCGCGGCCGGCGAGCTGTTGATCAACGTCGCCAACGCCCTGCACCGCCGCCGCGGCGAGCTGCGCAACCAGCGCCTGATGGAGCGCCTGCGCGAGGCGGCCGACGAGCGCGCGCACAAGCTGGAGGAGGCCCTGCAGGATCTCGAGCTCTCCGAGCACAAGGTCTGGGCCTCTCAGGCCGAGACGATCTTCAGGCTCGCCCGGATGGTCGAGTTCAGGGACGAGGAGACCGGCCAGCACCTGCACCGGATGAGCTCGTACTGCGAGATCCTGGCCCGCAAGATCGGTTGGGACGAGCAGCGCCGCGAGCAGATCAGGCTGGCAAGCCAGCTGCACGACGTCGGCAAGGTCGCGATCCCCGACAGCATCCTGCTCAAGCCCGGCAAGCTGACCGACGAGGAGTTCGACGTCATCAAGGGCCACGCCGAGGCCGGCTACCGGATGCTGGCCGGCTCGGCCTCCGAGGTCGTGCGGATGGGCGCTGAGATCGCCAGGACCCATCACGAGCGCTGGGATGGCAAGGGCTACCAGCGGGGCCTGATGGGCGAGGAGATCCCGGTCGAGGGCCGGATCGCTGCGGTCGCCGACGTGTTCGACGCGCTCACCAGCGATCGTGTCTACAGATCGGCGCTGCCGGTCAAGTCGGCCATCGAGATGATGCGCGACGAGCGGGGCGCCCACTTCGACCCCGACCTCCTGGACGCGTTCCTGGGCGCGCTCGACGAGGTCGAGGCGATCCGCAGGGCTTATGCCGATTGAGGTCGCTCACGCGGCCCAGCCGCGATCCGTGAAGGCGCGCGGCTCGGGCGCCCCCCCGCGCGCCCGCCCCCGCCTCCGCCCGCCCCGCCGACGCCCCTGGAGCTGCGGCTCCTACGGGTCTTCGTCGAGCACCCGAACCAGGTCCTCAGCAAGGACCAGCTGCTCGAGCTGGTCTGGGGCGACGAGCTCGCCGCCTCGCCCGGCCAGGTCAAGCTCTACGTCGGCTATCTGCGCCACAAGCTGGATCCCGAGGCGCCCTTGCGAACCCCGATCGAGACGGCGCGCGGTTTCGGCTACATGTACCGGCGGCCCGCCTAACCAGCTCGACGCATGTCGATGAGTCGAGCGGGATCGCGCCGAGCGACTACCCTTAGAACATGGCCACGGTTGTGCTCGACCCTTACGCCTACGAGCTGGATGCTCTCAAGGAGCGGCGGCGGACCTCCGGTCTTGACCGCCTCGATGAGGTCTGGGAGGGTGTCCTGCACATGGTTCCCGCCCCGAGCTTCGAACATGCGAGCGTCGGTCAGCAGCTGGCCGAGATCCTCGGCCCTTTGGCCCGTGCCGTGGATCTGGTTCCGGCGATGCAGGAGTTCAACCTCGGCGACTCCGAAGAGGACTTCCGCGTCCCCGACGGCGGCCTGCACCGCCCCGGCGCCAAAGGCGTCTGGCTGCACACCGCCGCCCTGGTCGTCGAGATCGTCTCACCGGGCGACGAGACCTGGCAGAAGCTCCCTTTCTATGGCGCCCACGAGGTCGACGAGGTGCTGATCGTCGACCCGGCCAAGCGTTCGGTCGACTGGCTCGGGCTGAAGGACAACGAGTACGAGCCGATCGACCACAGCGGCCTGATCGACCTCGGTCCGAGCGACCTCGCCGAGCGGATCGACTGGCCGCCGACGGACTAGCGGGCGTCGCCGACCGGCCCGCATTATTCGACGCCGAAGCGCCGGCCGGTAACCTCAACATGCAGCAGCAGCAGCAGCAACAGCAACAGCAGCGAAAACGATTTAGTATGTATTTTTGCTAGCAGGCGAGCGAAATAATATAGTATTTCGCTATCATTCTGGCGATGAACGACTCGCGGCTCAGGCGCCTGCTGACCGAGCGCAGCCCGTGGCGGGCACGCGCCGGCTGGGAGACCGACGATCCTGACCTGAGGGCAGCGGGACGGCTGCCGCTGGACTATGAGCCCGATCCGCTCGCGGACATCCACGCACCGGGGCTGTACGTCCTGCGCGGCCCGCGCCGCGTGGGCAAGAGCCTGGAGCTAAAGCGCGCCGTCTCCCAACTGATCGCCGGCGGCGCCAACCCGATGACCGTCTTCTTCTGCTCCTGCGACGGGCTCTCAAAGCAGGACCTGCGGCGTCTGGTGGCCCAGGGGCACAGCGCCACCCGTACGCTGCCAGGCCCGCGACACTGGCTGCTCGACGAGGTGACCGCCGTCCCAGGCTGGTCTGAGACGATCAAGGAGCTGCGCGATCAGGACACGACCTTTCGTGAGGCCTGTGTCGTCCTTACGGGATCTTCCGCACGCGATCTCGAGCAGGCGCGCAAGGATCTGGCCGACCGCCGCGGGGGCATCGCCGACTCCGACAGGCTGCTCCTGCCGATGGGCTTCCGCGCGTTCTGCCGAGCGCTGAGCGGCCTCGATGAGCTGCCGCCGCTCCTCATATCTCCCAATGACCTCCTTACCCCTCAGTCCGAACATGCGATATCGGCCCTGGAGCCGTGGAGCGACGCGCTCGCGGATGCGTGGGAGCTGTTCCTCGATGTCGGCGGCTTCCCGCGCGCCGTCGGCGAGCATGTGGGCAGCGGCACGGTGAGCGACGGGTTCGTCCAGGGGCTGTGGGATGTCGTGCTCGGGGACGCCATGCGGGCGGCCCCGCTGTCCGAAGCCGACGTGGCCGCGCTGCTGGACAGGCTGGCTCAGAACCTGTGCAGCCCGATCAACGCCTCACGCATCGCCCGCGACGTCGGCCTCCCCGGGCACCAGGCCGCCATCAACCGCATCGAGGATCTCGTCCGCGCGTTCCTCGCCTGGCGCTGCCACCGCATCCGCGACTCGAGGCCTGACACCGCGGCGCAGCGCAAGCTGTACTTCGTGGACCCGCTCGTCGCCCAGCTCGCCCACCGCCGCAACCCGAGCTTCCCCGGCCCGGATGCCGCCAAGCTTACCCAGCAGCAGATCGGCCTCGCCCTGTCACGAGCCGTATCGCTGCACGCGCCCGCCGCGTTCGTACAGACCGACAGGGTCATGTACGAGCGTACCCCGACCGGCGCGGAGATCGACTTCGTCGGCCCGGACCTCGACATCCCGTTCGAGTGCAAGTACACCGACGGCAGCTGGCGCAAGGAGTCCCTCACGATGAGAGCCCGCCACGGCCGCGGCGTGATGGTCACCCGCTCGCCCCTGCTCACCGGCGCCGACCAGCCCGTCTGGGCGATCCCCGCCGGCATCCTCGCCTGGCTGCTTGGTCATTGAGTCCAAGCTAGACCGCGACACGGGACCCGCCGCGAGCGGGATCAGCGCCTCGCCCTCTTGCCGTGACGCCGCATCGCCCTGTGCCGCGCCCGCTTGCCCTTCTTCCCCTTCTTCGCCTTCCCACACCCTTCGACCCCGACCCTCACCGCCGGTTTCACCCTGGCCCCGTTCTGCCCGCTGATCGAGGTCCTCATCCTCAGCGGCTTCTTCGTGCACAGCGCCGAGCTGGCGGCCAAGATCGAGCGAGGACCCTCCGGCAGCACCAGATCCAACCGCCTGATCGGGACGTCCGGAAGCGATCTGAACGTGGCCGAGGTCACGTTCTTTTCGTTGACATACAGCCCTCCCGTCAAATCGATCTTCACGCCGCCGCCCCGCAACGCCAGCACCAGGTCCGGAAACGCCGCTTCCGGGCCACTCGCGCGCGCGCGTGCCCCGCTCGCGGAGCCCTTCGCCACGAGATAAGCCGGGCCGCTCATCGGGACACCCAGGATCGGCGTGGCGACGCTCGCCGACCCCACCACCGACGCCTTCGGGCAGGCCGCCCGGTCCGAGTCGAACACGCTTTCCGGGCAGGCCTGCTGGACGGTCGCCAGGCGCGCGGGCAGCCGCTGGGGCAGGTCGAGCTTCAGCGAGCGCAGGTTCGATCCGCCCGGCGGGGCGGCGATCGCGACGTGCAGGCTCGCGCCGTGGCCTTGGAATTCGCCATTGGCCTTGGTGATGGCCATCAGCCTGGGCTTGAAGGGCAGGCTCGTGCAATTGGCCATTTGAAACGGGATCTTCGCGGTCGCCAAGGCGCCTTCGGAGCCGCCGACCACGCCTTCGATCGACATCGGGTCGCAGCTGGTCGGGTCCAGCGTGAAGCTCGATCGCGGGCCCGCCCCGCCGATCGTGATGTTCAAGTGCTTGATCTGCAGCGGGAACCCTTCGACGATGCTCGGGATCGCGCCCGGGCCGGTCGCGATCGTCAGGGCCGCGGTCTGGGGGTCGATTTCGAGCTTGGCCCTGATCACGATCGGCCGGCCTTCTTGGAGCACGAACGGGCCGACCCGCGCGGGCGCGACGATCGCCAGGCCGAACGGGGCGCCGTCGTACGGGCCGGTCAGGTAGACCTTCCCGCCGGGGATCGTCAGCGGGTCGGGCCCGAGGCCGGCGCTGATCGTCGTCTCCCCTATTTCGCTCTCCGCGCCGCACGTCCCCGCGCCGGCCCGGGCTTCGCCGCACGGCGCCACGCCGGCGATCGCCGCCGAGAGGCCGGGCGGCAGCTTCAGCTTCACCGATTCGATCGCCTGCTGGCCGTCTTCGCGGCCGATATTTACGGTCAGCGGGCTGAAGGCGCCCGCGTCGATGCTTGCCGTGCCGGCCGTCACCGACGGCGCGAACGGCAGCGCCGCCGATCCTCCCGAGCACGGCGACGGCGACCCGCCCGGCCCGGCGCTGGGCCCCGTCGCGATGTGGAACGTCGCGGACGCTTCGACCGTCGCGGCCGCTTCGTCTGGGGATGATGGAGTCCCTCCGGGGAGGTCGGCCGACCACGGCTCGAACGTGGCGGTCGTCGTGTAGGCGCCGCAGCGCGCCGGCGTCGACAGCGGCGCGCGCGGCCCGCCGAAGAAGCGCAGGTCGACGTCTTCGAAGGGCAGCTGCGGCATCTCTTCGAAGCGCGCCGTCAGGCGGCCCGTCTTTTGGTCGAGCGAGATCACGCCCGGCAGCTTGACCAGGACGCCCGAGACCGGTTCTTCGGCCACCACGTACACGGCCACAAGGCTCCCGAACGGGTTCTCCCGCTGGCCGTCTTTGAAGTTCTGGGGGGAGGCGAGGTACATCGCGCCTTCCAGCGGGCCCGCCAACAGCGGCGTCGCGATCCTGACGGTCCCGAGCTTGGACGCGTTCGGACAGAAGCTCACGCCCTGTTCCAGAGGTTCGGGCAGCTTGGCCGTGAAGACCGCGGCCCGCGGCCCCGAGGGCGTCTGGAAACCCTCGAAGCCGATCTGATCGCCCGGGGAGCCCATCCTGCCCGGTTCCAATACCGCGGGATCGCCGCTGCACGCCTGCAGCCCGTCCGCGCCCGACGGGTTCAGCTGCACGCCCGCCGGCAGCGCGATCGTCATGTTCCGGATCGAGGACCCCGCCGGCTCGCCGGCGCCCGGTTCGGAACCTTCGGCTGGGAGCGTCGTCGTCTGGGGCACGTGGACGTCGACGCTCAGCCCGGCCGGGGCGCTCGCCGCTGAGCGTTCCGGGGCGACCGTGACTTCGGGTGCGAACGGGAGTTGGTTGCAGCCGTCGAGCGAAAGCGATTCGCCAGACCCGCCATGCAGCCTGTACGCGAGGGGCTCGGCCTGTTCTTCGGCGCGGGCGGACGATCCCCAGGAGTTTCCGCCGACCGTGCCTTCGAACGGCGCCCCACACGAGGTCGGCAGCGTCAGGAAAGGCGGCGTGCTCGTCTCGGTCGAGGCGGGGCAGGAGCCGAATCCCTCCAGGCATTCCCAGCCGCGCTGCCCGTCGTGGCGGGGGTCGCCGGGGACGCCCCAGAACGTCAGCTTCAGGCTCAGGAACCACGCGATCTCGGGGAGATTGCGCACGGCGAGCGTCACGCCGTAGTCGCCGCCAGAGCGCAGCCCCGTCTGCAGGAAGGTCGAGATGACGCCCAGCACGTCGATGCCGAAGCGCGCCGGTTCGCCCGGCCGCGGTTCCAGGTCGAAGATCGGTGTCGTGACGGTGGTCAGACCGGCGACGCTGGGTTCGTTGAACGTGAGCGTGGCCACGCCGACCGCCGAAGACGCCGGGCATGCGTTGGCGATGTACCCCGCCGCCACCGCTTCCGAGGACCGCCCTTCGAACTGCGCATCGCCGCAGCGCGCGAGCGGGGCCGGGTCGGCGACCAACCCCGGCGGCAGCTCGGAGACGATGCTCCTCGCCAGCCCGGCGGTCCGCGGCCCACCGTCCGCTCCGGGCGCGGCCGTGTTCAACGTGACGACGCTCGTCAGCTGGAACGGGTGCGAACCGGCCTGCGTGTCGACCGATCCGTCCGAGTTTTCGGGTGTCAGCTGGAAGTCTTCGAACCCGAACCGGCTACCGCCGCCCACCTCGATCGCATGTTCCGCGCCGGCCGGATGCGCGGCGCCGCCGCCGGACACGCTCGCGACGTTCTCTTCGCCACTGGACGCTTCGGGACGGACCTGAACAGAGATGACGATTTCGATCTCTTCGTAGGGATGCAGTTCCTCAGGGACCGGTTCGCCTTCCGAGTTCGTCGTCTCGCCCGCCCCGAACACGCAGGTCAGCTTTGGCGTGCAGGTCACGTGGCCGCGACGGCCGTCTTCCCCTTCCACGATCCTTTCTCCCGCCACGGCCCTGATCCCGGTCGCGCGCAGACCGGCGGGAAGCCGGTCGGTGATCGTGACCTCGCCGCTGGTTGGCGCGTCGCCGCGGTTCTGCGCGGTCACGACGATCTTCCCTTCTTCGCCGAGCGCGAGGCTCGTAGGCTCTGAGCCCGAGGCGATCGCCCACCACGGCGCCCGGGCTTCAGCGCGGGCGGGCGTTGGGCCGAGGCCGAGGGCCGCCGCGAGTACCACGACAGACCCCACACCCGCGAGCACCCCGTTTACGAACGCCCTTCCCACGTCCCCACTTTACCCTCCCGGCGCCCCCGGAGCGCCGCTCCGCAACCCCCGACTGTCTCCTGTTGTCCACCGCGCGGCCAAGGGCGAGCCGGCCACCGCGCCCAGAGGGCGAGGATCTACCTCTTCCCGCTCTTCCCGCCCCTCTTCACGCTCGCCTTCTTCGCCTTGGCGCCACCCTTCTTCGCCTTCGGACAGCCGGTCACGCCGATGGGAGTGCTCGTGTGGAGCGTCGCTCCGTTCTGGGCGACGAATTCGGTCGGCATCGTCAGCGAGGCGGGCCGCTTCGCCTTGACCTTGCGCGTCACCGTCCTGGTGTGGCCGTGGCGCTTGACCTTGACCTTCTTCGCGATAGTGACCGTCTTGGTCAGGGCGCAGAGGTTGCCGTTGGCGGCCAGCGCCGAGTAGGGGCCCTGCGGCAACGTCAGTTCGAAGCTGCCGACGGGCGCGTCGGGCACGGTCTTGAACGTCGAGCTGGTGATCCCGGTTTTGCTGATGAACGTGTCGCCGACGAGATCGACGGTGACGCCGTAGCCCTGCAGCACGACGATCAGGTTCGGGAACGCTTCGCCGCCGTTGGAGACGAAGTACGCCGGGCCTTCCAGGGGTACCGGGATCAGCGGCGTGATCGCCTTGGCGTGCCCGATGATCGACGCCGCCGGGCACCCTGCCGGGTTGGCGTCGAACTGGGCGGCGGTGCAGGCCTTTTGGAGCGTTGTCAGTCGAGACGGTAGGGCCGTCGGCAGTTCGACTTTGACCTGTTTGATGTTCGCGTCGGTCCCCTGCGGCACGTTGGGGTATGTCAGCTTCACCGACAGGCTGGCGCCGCCGACTTTGCTGGTCTTTCCCGAGGTGGAGACGGCGAATTTCGGTTCGAACGCCAGGTTTCCGCAGTTGGCGACCTGGAAGGGCACTTCGACCGGCGAGCCGGCGCCTTCGTCGCTCTTGATTTCGCCGGTGATCTTCATCGGGTCGCAGCTGGTCGGGTTGAACGTGAAGCGTTCGCGGTCGATCGAAACGTTGACCGCCTTGATCTGCACGGGGACTCCGTCGATCATGTGCGGGATCGCGAAGCCTTCGCTTTCGCTGTTGGTCGTGACGGTCAGCGCCGCGGTGTGAGGGTCGACTTCGATCTTCGCTCTCACCACGATGCAGTCGCAGGCCGGGTTCTGGCTGGGGTTGGCCGTGTCGTGCTCGAGGTCGAAGGGGCCGGCCTTCACGGGGTTGACGATCGAGAGCCCGAAGGGCGCGCCGTGGTAGGGGCCGGTGATGTAGACCCTGCCGCCCTTCACCGAGACGGGGTCTGAGCCGACGCCGGCGCTGACGGTCGTTTCGCCGATCAGCGATTCCGGCCCGCAGGTGCCTTCGTTGGCCTGCGCTTCGCCGCACAGCTTCACGCCGGAGAGCATCCCGGACGCCCCAGGCGGGAAGCGCAGCCGCACCGAGGCCATGTTCTGCTGGCCGTCCTGGCGGCCGATCGTGGTGCGCAGTTGACTGAACGCGCCGGCGTTGACATTGACCGTTCCTCCCGTCAGCGACGGGTGAAACGGCAGGCTCGCGCCGGGGCAGGGGCCCCCGTTGGGCCCGGTCGTGATCTGGAAGGTGCTATGCGAGGCGACGGGCGGGTTGCCAGACCAGGGCGCGAACGACGCGTCGGTGGTGTAGGCGCCGCAGCGGGCTGGCGTGGCGAGCGGCGCGCGTTCGCCGCCGAAGAAGTGCAGTTCGGCGTCTTCGAAGGCGAGCTGCGGGTTGTTGCCGAACGTGCTCACGAGCTGGCCCGTTTCGGTCACGTGCGTTTCCCCGACGAGCTTTACGATCGCCCCCGAGACGGGGTCTTCGGCGAGGAGGTACAGCGCGATCAGCGACCCGAACGGGTTTGCGTTCTGGCTGGCGAGATACACGGAGCCGGTGACGTCCTGGCCCTTGGGCAGCAGCGGCGTGGCGATCCTGACGGTGCCGATCTTCGACGCGTCCGGGCAGAAGTTCACGCCCTGTTCGAGCGGCGCCGGCAGGGTCGAGGTGAAGGTGGGCACGGGCGGGCCGTCCGGGCGCAGCCCGGCGATACCGGTGAAGCCGGCGAGACCCTCCGAGCACGCTTCCAGGCCGTCCGCCCCCGACGGGTCGACCGCCACGCCCTGGGGCAGCGCGACCGTGATGCCCTTCACGGCGGACTCGGCCCGGGTTTCGGCGTCGAGCACGAGGTTCTGCGGGACGTGCACGTCGACGTTCAGGCCCGTCGGTGTGCTCGCTGCGCCGCCGTCGGGCGTCACCCTGATCGACGGCGCGAACGGCAGACCGTTGCAGCCGTCGATCGCTTCGGGAAGCGTGTATGTCAACGGTTCGGCGACTTCCGCCGGCTTGCCTTCGGCGGTCCACGATTCGGCGCGAGCCGTGGATTGGAACGGCGCGTCGCAGGAGGTCGGCATCACCAAAAACGGCGGCGGCGCGCTTTCGCTGGACGCCGGGCAGGCGCTTGGGCCGCCGACCTGGTCGAGGCAGTACCAGCCGCGCTGGTGATCGTGCGCCGAGGCGCCCGGCACCCCCCAGAACGTGAGCTTGGCGCTGAGCAGGTACTGCACCTCGGGAGTGCTCAGCGACCCGACGTTGACCCCGTAGTCGCCGCCGGTGCGCAACGAGGTGTCCAGGAATACCGACACGATCCCGACGGCCTTGAAGCCGAACCGTGCCGGCTCCCCGTGGCGCGGGACCATGTTGAAGATCGGCGCCGCGATCGTCCCGAACTTGATCGCGTTCGGTTCGGTGATGGTCAGCGTGGCCACGCCGATCGCCGAGTCCGCCGGACATTCGTTGATGAGTTCGCCTTCAACGACGAAACGCCGCGCGAACTGAGCGTCCGTGCACTGCGCGAACGGAGTTGGGTTGCCGATGAACCCCGGCGGCAGTTCGGCGACGATGTCCTTCGGCAGGCCGACGGTTTTCGGAAATCCCTGCAAGGTCGGCAATCCGCTGTTGAGGCCCACGACGCTCGTGATTTGGAATGGGTGCGAACCGGCCTGCGCATCCGCAGCGCCGCCTTCCTTTTCCGGGATCAGCGTGTAGTTTTCGAGGCCGAAGCGTTCGGCTCCACCCACGTGGATCGGCGCGCCGAACGTCTTGGCGCCGGCGCCACCGCCGCTGATCGTGGCGGTGTTCTCGAGTTCTCCGCGAGCGGCCGCTTCGATGGCGCTCTGTTCGAGGCGCACCGCGATCCGCATTTCGATCTGCTCGAACGGCGGCAGCGTAGGGGGAATGATTTGCTTTTCGTTCGTTTCCTTGTTTTCGTGGACGGCCTGTTCGAAGGTGCACGTGAGCGTTTTTGCCGAGCACCTCATGGAACCGTGCGCGGGCGCCTGGGCTTCTTCCGGGATGCTGGCGGGCCCGCCCGCCTGAGCTTTGATGCCCTCGACCTTCACCCCAGGTGGCAGCTGGTCGGCAACCGTGATCGGTCCGCTCGTCCCGACGTTGCCGAGGTTCTCGGCGCTGACAAAGACTTCCCCGCACGCGGGCTTTCCCGTTTCGTCGCACGGCCCGGGCTTCAGCTGCGTTGGGCGCGAGCCCGACGTCGCCGCGCCCCACCAAGGCGCCGGCGCCTGCGCGAACGCCGCCGGTACGCTCGTCGACACGACCAGCGCGCACGCCGCCGCCGCGACTAGGACGCCGCCTCTTTGCAAAGAGCGCAAAACCCTCACCGCTCGCCTCGCTTCCAGAATGTCGCCTTCCGCGCGCGACGCACGGTGTAGCGCCTACGCGCCTGGCGTTCGCAGCCGACCCGCTGCTTGCGCGCCTTCGCGAACCTTTTGCGACAGGTCTTGAGAGCTTTTGCGAGCTGCTGCGCGCGGGTCGGCTTTGCCTTCGCTTTCGGGGCCGTCCCCCCGGACGAGCTTGGCGTCGCGTTGCCCGGCCCCTGGAACGTGGCGCTCGCGGGCGCACCGAAGACACTCGGCTGCGGCGAGGGCGCCGCGCGACACGCTTCGGCGGTCGTGCACGGTGGTGGCGCTTCCGCCGGTTCCGAGCACGGCTCGGCCGCTGAGCACACGCGCGCGTCGTACATGTCCGTCGCAGTGTCCTTGTCCTGACGCACAAGTTTGCCGGCCGTCAGGAAGAAGACATCGTCGCCGCTTTCGCTCGCATCGGCAAAGGCCGATTCGCCTGGTCCGCGGCCGGAGGAAACGAGTGCCACGCAACCCCCCGTTACCGCGCTGAAGGTCAGGGCACTGTTTGTGCAACTACCCACGCCCGCCGGCTCGAACTCGTACACTTCCTCGCTGCTGTTGTCGTCCTGCGGCACCAGAGCGTTGGGCGAGTCGAAGAACAGCCTCCCGTTGTCGGTGAGATAGCGGGGTTGGTACAGCGCCGGGATGAGTTCATAGGCCTCCCAGCCTGGCACGCTCGCGGCAAATCTGGTTTTGGTAGACCACTGCCCGCCCGAAACGAGCTGCAGGGTTTCGGGCCGAACGCCTACGGGCAGCGCTCCGCTCGGATCACACGACGCGCAGATCAACCGTCCAGTTGCGGGGTCACCCCCTTCAACGTGGTAGAGGTAGACCTCCTCGTCGGGTTCGCCTGTCTGCGCGTCGCGATTGTTGTATCCCGTCAACGACCGCTCCGACATAAACGCAACCCACTGCCCATTCGGCGTCACGCGCCCGCTGACATCGCGCAGGAAGGCCGTCTTGCCCGACCACACCGGATAATCTTCGCCCGCTAGTTCGGCGATCAGATGGATCTGTCCACCGTGCCGCACGTAGAGGTGACAGGTCCCAACGCCCGTTTCTCCGCCGACGATCGCGCAGTTTCCCGGCGCGGCACCGTGTTCGGCGGCGTCGCCCAGCAGCCCGTCGGCAACGAAGTAGACCCACGTTCCGTCGCTACTCGCGCCGATCGCCAACCCCAGAACGCCAGCCGATTCGCGCGCTTTCGGCGCCGGCGTCAGATCGCTGAGCTTGCATACCGGCTGCCCGGCTTCCGTTTCGATCTTGCATTCGTACAGATCTTCGGTCCCCAGAACCCGACCGGCGTTGGCTACGAGCCGTTGCGTATCGGTGAAGAGCACACGCGAGTCGTCCGCTGCCGCGACCTGGAACCGCGCGCCCGGGGGACCGTCGCCGCATAGCGCCTGCGCCAGACATCCCGCTTCCGGGACGTCGAGTTGCACCGTCTTGCGCAACTTCATGTCGCGCAGGTAAAGGTGCGCGGCCAACTGCCCGCCGGCTGACCATACGATGCGTGAACCGTCTTCGGAGACTGCGTTCCTCATCGATGCGTTTGTCGGAAGCGGGTACTTGGCAGTAGTCCCCACACCGAGGCTGACTTCTTTCGCAGGCAGTTCTTCGCCTTTGCCGTTCGGCGGAAGCAAGCTAGCTAGCTGTAGTTGTTCGCTGGGCGATGCATCTGGAGTCCACTCATAAAGCTCGAATTCATTCCCTATTTTGTCCGCTTCCGTCAATGGCAAGAACGAGTTGATGATTACGTGCTTCAGATCGCCGGTCGCGCTGAGAAACCGTGCTTCGCCAACGAATCGGTGCGTATTGGCTCTCGTTGGATCCCCTCCGAATTGTTTCCCAGCAGGCACGTCGCCGTATTCGCATGGCCCAGTTTCAGGACATCCAACCAAGATAGGTCGATAACATGTTCCAGGCTCGGAATCACACGTGTCGTCATTGCGCACATAGGGCGTTCGTTCGGTATCTTGCGGAAACACTTCGGGCGTCAGAGAGGTGAATTCTCCTAGCGGTTCTACGACCGCGGACGCGAGGTCGCTCGAGAAGAAGCGGTATTCATCACCAGTCCCGATCGGCAGCCCCGCGCTCGTTGCATGCGGAAGGGTGATGTCCTTTGTAGTCCAGCCGTTCGCGCCCCGCTCGGCAAGCGTCTGGACCCCCAGATATAGGAACCCTTTCACGGCTTCTTCCGTGGGGAGCGTGCTCGCAAACGTCACACCTCCACCGTCGGCGGCGGCCTGAGACAGCCCTCCTTCCGCATCGAGTTTCAGCTGCGACCCATGCTTGTCCGGCGGGGACACGAGCTCCCACTTGCGGCCATCCGGGAGGTTCGGTTCGCTCGCTGCGCCTTGCGTCGCGAATGCCTGATCCGGGCCATAGAAGGCGACTTCTTTGGACTGTCCTTTTACTTCTACAGTCGAAACCGCAACCAACCGGTAATGATAGGTGCTTCCAGGCACCAGGCCCTGAATGTGCTGTGGAGTGACGGCGACGTCGCCCTTACCCGCCCCGAGAAACTGTGCGGCGCCCGGTGACTGGGACCCATAGCTGGCAGTGAGTCCGTACTGGAAGTAATAGCTGGTCGATCCGTGGTTTGGGTCTACCTTGGCATTGAGAGTCGCCGAAGTCGACGCCAAGTTGGATGCCCACTCGCCATGAATCCCGGGCCCCGGTGTTTCGAAGGTTTCGTCGTCCGCCGGTTCTCCTGGGTCTATCCCGTTGGCATTGCTGGCGCGCAGTCGGAAGACATATTCGGCATCAGGCAAGAGGTGCCTTATCGTCGCCGCGACCGAGACCGGCACGCTACTGTTCAGAACAGTGTTTTCGCATGGCTCGATGTTCCCGAAGGCAGCTGTTGTACCCCAAGCGAACGTACATTCAGCTGCTCCAAGCCCTTCTGGGTTGACTTCTCCGCGGAGCGTCGCTTCTGCTTCTCCTAGTTCGTTGACTTCCACGCTCGACGGAGGGTCTGTTTTCACCCCCGGGACGCTCTCGTCAGGGCCGAACACATCGATAGCGCCGAGAGCCAACTTTGGTTCGAAGTCCCCGACGAGGACGTTCCCCGTTTTCGGGTCGACCCCAACGCTCCGGAGTCCCCCGAACGCCTCTTCGCCCGGCCCCGTAATGCGTGCCACATACTGACCCGTGGCCGTGAACTCATCAATCACCTTAGAGGAGCTTTCGGTGGCGTAGATCGTTCCGTCGGGCCCGACCGCGATGTGCCTGACCTGCTTGAACGGTTCCCCCGGCGGTCCGCCGATCTCGCGAGCAAACGTGTAGTCGCCGGGCAACCCGCCCACCGGTTCGAAGACATCGACGAAGCATGTGGCGATTTCCCGGTTGCACTTGTCGCTTTCGCCGTCGGATACGACAAGCTCGCCATTCGGCCCGACCGCTATCGCGACAGGCCGCGTGAACGGCACAAGTTTGCTTCCGGAACAAGGCAGGAGTTCTCCTTGATGTTCACAAGTGCCGAGAATTTCCGCGAGGGGCGTGGCCGGTTCCGTGCCACCGTTCCCACCGGAGAACACGTCTACCGCCATCAGGCCACCGCCTGCTGACTTACGATTCGTCGCGACGTAGACGACGCCGTTGGCTTCGAGGCTGTGCGAGATGGCCACGTCAGCTGCCTCGCCGAACGTTTTACTCGCGGTATGCACGCCGGTCCAGAACCCTTGAAGAACACCACCAGGGGCTGGCCCATAAACCGCCAGACCGCTTACGGATTCTTGCAACGCCGGGACATAGATGTCTTCTTCGCTGCCAACCGCGACGCCGCCGGTCAGGCTTGAGACGCCCCCTTCTTCGTGCAGCTGAGACCCGGCAACATATTTTCCATCGGCGTTATCGAACTCGTCGACACGCGCGCGGCCGACGCGCAGCCCGCTTTCGATCCGTTCCTCCACCCAGAAACGTTCCGACCCAACCGCGAGCGCGTTGACACCACTGAAGGCACCGACGAGTTCTTCGCCCGATGATTCCGGCACGCCTTCTTCAAATGCGTGCAGGAATCCATGGGCAACCGCACCCTCGGCGGAGCCCGTACCCGCGCCGCAGGCTCCAACCAGCCATAGTCCGGCCAGCAGGACGGCGAGGAGCCGCGCTCGCGAACTATGGCCCGGTTGCCCGTCTCGTGAAGGCATCAAACGCAGGGGGTGGCGCATGTCACACATGTCAGCGAGGCGGCCCGGTCTAGCCGGTCACGGCCCACGTGCCTTGGAGTCGCCCTTCGGCGGAGTTGACGGCCAGGGTCAGCACCGTTCCCGTCGTGCCGGCGCCCAGGGTGTCGAGCGAGCCGGGCAGAGTGAACAGAGAAAATTCCACTCCGCCGACGGGGCTTGAGCCCTTGCCTTCGAACACACAGAGGTTGCCTTCTTCCGCTTCGGGGGTTTCCGCGGTTCCGGCACAGCCGGGCGGAAGCGCTTTTTCTTCTACGTTTTTGACTGTCACGTAATGGACCTTGGCCGACCCAAGCACGGCGGCGAGCGGGATCGGGAAGGAGATCGCCGAGCTCGCGAATGGCACTTCTTCGAACATCGCCGCGTTCGCGAACCAGCTGCCCGTCTCGGTGGCCAATTTGGGCAGCGTGCCACCGGCGGGCCACGGCTCGCCCGTTTCGCCCTGGGGACCCCGTTTACCTTCAGGTCCCGCTTTACCTTCCGGGCCCTGTTTGCCTTCCGGGCCCTGATCACCCTTGGCGCCCGTTTCGCCTTTGGCGCCGGTCGCCCCGGCCACTCCCGCCGTTCCCGCGGGACCCGCCGGTCCGGCCAGCCCGGCCTTCCCGTTCGCGCCCTTGAGCTTCTTGAGCACGCTCGGACTGATCTGCTTGGTGGACGTGATCAGGTACTTCTGCGCCGCATATGCGCCCCCGGTCATCGCGAACAGCAACGCCAGCGTCGCCGCGACGTTGGCGTAGGTCATTCGTCTGCGCATGGCTGAGAGCATCGGCCTCTTCTCCTGTGGACGGGCGTGTTGCGCTCGGCGCACACACGCGTGGTTATCTTGTCAAGCCTAAAACACATAATCCGCTTGCTTGTTTCGTGAAAAAATTGGTTTATTAGCGTACCGCCGCCGCGTGGCCGCGTCAACCTGGTAGCCGTTTCGCGCCGCATCAGCGCCTCCTCCGGGTCTTGGCCCTGGCCTTCTTGTGGCGTTTGGCCGGCTTGGCCCTGACGCAGCCGCTGACGGCGATCGCGACGCTCCGGCGGACGGGGGGCTTCCCGCTCTGGGAGACGAGTTCGCTCGCCATCGTCAGCGGCGCGGGCTCGGTCTGCTTGACCTTGCGGGTGACGGTCTTCATGTGGCCGTGGACTTTGACCTTGACCTTCTTCTTGACGATGACCGTCTTGGTCGGCGCGCAGAGGCTGCCGGTGGCGGCGAGCGCCGAATGGCCGCCCGCCGGCAGCGTCAGTTCGAAGGCTTCCAATGGAATGTCGGGCAGCGACGGGAACGTCACCGCCGTGATCCCGCTTTTGACGTCGGTGGTTCCAGACAGATCGATCGTGACGCCGTCGCCGGCGAGGACGGCGATCAGGCTGGGGTATGGGGAGTGCGCGACGAAGTAGACGGCGCCTTCGAGCGGCACGGACAGCACTGGGGTGTGCACGACCGCGTGGCCCACGATCGATTCAGGTGGGCATCCGGCCGGGTTCGCGGCGAACCGCGCGGCGGCGCACGCCTTCCGCATGGTGGCCAGGCGACTCGGCAGCGTCTTTGGCAGTTCGACTTTCAGCGACCTGGCGTTGGCCTGGGCCCCCTGGGGTCCGCGAGGGTATGTCAACTTGACGGTCAATCCCGCGCCGCCGGCCTTGCTCGTCTTGGCCGAGGTGGAGGCCGACAGCGTCGGCGTGAAGGTCAGTAGCGCGCAGTTGGCGACCTGGAACGGGTCGCTGAACTGGCTGGCGGCGCCTTCGTCGCCCGCGACCGTGCCGGTGACGCTCGCCGGGTCGCAGCTGGTGGGATTGACGAAGAAATGTTCGCGGTCGATCGTCAGGCCGACGCTCTGTAGCTCGAGCGGAACACCGTCGACCGTGCCGGGGAGTGCGTGCGGGTCCGACGGGTCGATTGTGATCGTCAGCTGGGCGGTGTGCGGATCGAGGGCGATCGCCGCGCGGACGACGACGCAGTCGCAGCCGGGCTGCTGGGCGGGGTTGGCGGTGTCGTGCTCGAGGTCAAACGGCCCGGCCTTGACGGGGGTGACGATCGACAGGCCGAACGGCGCGCCGGCGTAATCCTCGGTCAGGTAGACCCTGCCGCCGGGGAGCGTGACGGGCTGGTTGCCGACCCCGGCGGCGATCGTCGTCTCTCCGATCTGGCTTTCCGGGCCGCAGCCGCCAGCGTTGGCCTGGGCTTCGCCGCAGGGCTTGACGGCACCGAGCAGGGCGGACAGGCCGGCGGGCAGCCGCGCGCTGAAGCCGCGCAGGCCCTGCTGGCCGTCGGAGCGGGCGAGCGTGATCGTGAACGGGGTGAACGCGCCCGCGTTGATGTTCGTGCTGCCGCCGACGACGGCAGCATCGAATGGGAGCGTTGCGCCCGGACAGGGGCCGTGCTCAGGGCCCGAGGCGATGTCGAATGTCGAGGACGCCCCAATTGCAACAGTCGCTTCGTCTCCCGGTTCGGCCGACCATGGCGTGAAGGTTGCGCTCGTGGTGTAGGCGCCGCAGCGGGCCGGGTTTGCCAGCGGCGCGCGTTCGCCGCCGGCGAAGTGCAGATCGAGGTCTTCGAAGGGGAGCTGGGGATAGCCGTCGAGGGCGATCGTCAGTTGCCCCGATTCGTTCTGGCGCAGTTCGCCGGCGAGCTTGACGAGGTCTCCGGAGATGGGGTCTTCGGCGGCGATGTAGATCGCGAGCAGCGACCCGAACGGGTTGGCGTTCTGGGCGGCCAGGTAGATCGAGCCGAGGAGGTTCTCGCCCCTGACGAGCAGCGGCGTGACGATTTCGGCGGTGCCGATCTTCGACGCGTCGGGGCAGAAGCTCGCGCCCGCTTCCAGCGGGCTCGGCGGCGCGGCCGCGAAGATGCTTTCGGCGCAGGCCTGCAGCCCGTCGGCGGCCGCGAGGTCGACGGCGACGCCCGCGGGCAGCGTGACGGCGATGTCCCTGACGGCGGCCTCGTCGAGGCCTTCCGCGTTCTGGGCGAGCTGCTGCGGGACGTGGACGTCGAGGTCCATTCCGGTGGGGGTGCTGCCCGCGTTCTGGTCGGGAGTGAGCTTGATTTCGGGCGCGAACGGCAGGTGGTTGCAGCCGTCGACCGACAGGGGCAGCCGGTAGGCGAACGGTTCGGCTGTTTCCGCGGGCGCGCCGGCGCCGCCCCAGGAGTCGGCGCGCACGGCGGCCTGGAAGGAGCCGGCGAGGCAGGACGTCGGCATCGTCAAGAGCGGCGGCGGGGAGAGCGCGCCGGAGGGGGTGCAGGCGCCAGCGCCGCCGATGCCCTCCAGGCAGTCCCAGCCGCGCTGGCCGTCGTGGGCGGCCGCGCCGGGGACCCCCCAGAACGTGAGCTTGGCGGCGAGCAGCCACTGGGCCTGCGAGACTTCGAGGGCGCTCAGGTCGAGGCCATAGTCCCGGCCGGAGCGTTGCGAGGCGTCGAGGATCGCGCTGATCGCCCCGCCGGCTTTGATGCCGTAACGGGCGGGCTCGCCTTCGTGGGGCACGAGGTTGAAGATCGGAGCGGTGAGCGTGCCGAACCCGAGGCCGTTCGGTTCGTTGACGGTCAGGGTGGCGACCCCGACGGCCGCGGAGGCCGGACACGCGTTCACGGTCTGGCCTTCGAGCTGGACTTCCCGGGCGAACTGGGTGCTGGTGCACTGCGCGAACGGGGTCGGGTTCTCGAGCAGGCCCGCCGGCAGTTCGGTGACGATGTCCTTGGCGAGCCCGGCGCTCCGCGGACGGCCTTTGCCGTCGGGGGTCTGGCTGTCGAAGGTGAGCGCGCTCGTCAGCTGGAAGGGGTGCGAGCCGGCCTGCGTGTCGATCGCCCCGCCCGCTTCTTCGGGCGTCAGCGTAAAGTCTTCGATCTCGAAGCGGTCGCTGCTCCCCACCTGGAGCCGGGCGCCGGCGCTCTTGAGGTAGGCCGCGCCGCCTCCCGTGACGGTCGCCCTGTTTTCGAGTTCCCCGGCGGCGGCCTTGGCGACTGCTTCTGCTTCGACGCGCACGATGATGCGCATTTCGATCTCTTCGAACGGCGACAGGGACTGGTGGACGATTTCTTTTTTGGCGTTTTCGTATTCGCCGAACGTGCAGGTGAGGGTGCCGAGCGTGCAGCTGACCGGCCCGCGCGACGGGCCGGCGGGGCCGCCGGTGTCGGCTTCGATCGCGACGGGCACGACGCCGCTGGGGAGCTGGTCGGTGAACGTCACCTGGCCGGCGGTAGCGGCGTTGCCGAGGTTCTCGGCGCTGAGGACGACCTGCCCGCATTCGGGCTGACTGGACCCGCCGCACGGGCCCGGGCGCAGCTGCGTCGGGCGCGCGCCGCTCGAGAGCCCCCACCACGGCGCCGGGGCGACTTCGGCGCCGGCGGACGGCGCGGCGGACAGCGCCGAGAGCGCCAGGACGGCCGGGATCCAGATGCGCCTGAAGCTCACGGATGGGCCACCTTCACGACGACTTCCTTCTTGGGACCGAGCGGCAGCGCGATCTGCAGGCCGACGTCGAGGGTCGGCGATCCGCTCACGTCCGATTCCAGCGAGGCGGTGAACGCTTCGTGTTCTTCGAAGTCGAAGAATTCGCGCAGCGTCGGTTCGCCCGTGGCCGGGTTGACGGCGAAGCCGGCGACGGGGCCCTTGCCGAGATCTTCGACCGCCCCGACCTCGAAGCCGACCATCTGCCCGAACGTGACCCCTTCGCACGTGAAGGCTTTGGCGAAGCCGGGGTACACGAGCACGCCAGGGGCGCCGCCGGGGAGCAGTTCGACCAGCACGGTTTCGACCGTGGCGGTGAGGTGGCCCGGGCATTCCAGCCGCTTGCCATCTGTGGCCTGGTTGCGGGCCTTGCAGCTTTCGAAGACGATCGCCTCGGTGCCGGTGGCCGGCCCGGTGATGACGCCTTTGACTCCGTCTCTGGCGCACGTGACCTGCCAGACGACGCCCGTGGGGGTGTGGTAGTCGAAGGCGCCGGCCTTGCCGGCGGCGGCGAACGGGTAGGGGGCCGGCACAGCGCCGAGCGCGTACTTGCCTTCGCCCGCGGCGTTGGGGTCGGTGCAGGTGTTGTTGTTGTAGCCGCCGGTGTGCTTCTTGTTCACCTTGGGGGCCTTGGTACATGTCCGGTATTCAGGCTGGGAGGCGGCGTTCGCGATCGGCGCGCCCAGGGCGAGCAGCGCGAGCACGAGGAGCAGCGTGCGCTTGACGGGCGAGGTCATGACTTGCCCTTGCCTTTCTGGGCGGCTCCCTTGGTGCTGGCGCCGTACTTCTTGCGGGCCGCCAGTTCGCAGGCGCGTCGCTTGGCCTTCGCGGCGGCTTTGTGGCAGCGGGCGAGTGCCGCGGCCAGTTGTTCGGCGCGGGTGGGAGCCTTCTTCTGTTCCTTGACGCCGAGCACGCCGTCCGCCGCCTGAGCGGGGTTACCGGGACCCGAGAAGGTCGCGCTGGCGGGCGGTTCGACGGCCGGCGCGGGCCGCGGCGCCGGTTTGCAGGTGCTTTCGACCGCGCATTCCGGCGCCCGTTCGGTGGATGCCGAGGCACACGACGCGGCGGCCGTGCATTCGCGGGCGTCGTAGACGTCGTACTCGCTGTCGGTGTCCGTGGCTACCAGCTGCGACGAGGTCAGCAGGAACGCTTCGCCGCCGCTTTCGCTGGCGTCGAGGAAGACGGCTTCTTCGCCCGAAGAGCCCGAGGAGATCAGCCCGAGGCAACCGCCGTCCCGCTCGCTGTAGATGACGCTCGCGTCAGCGCAACGGACGACTCCTTCGCCGTCCGTGTAGCCGGCGGGCTCGTACTCATAGACGTCCTCGCCGACATTGGCGTCCTGGGGGACGAGCCGGTCGCTGGAATCGAAGAACAGCCGTCCGCCGTCTGACAGATAGCGGGGCTGATAGAGCGCGGCGCCCGGTTCGTAGGCCTCCCAGCCGGGAATGCCGGCCGCGATCCAGGCGGTGGCGGGCCATACGCCTTCGCCGCCGGCGAGGCCTCCGTGCGCCGCTTCGATCCTGCTGTATTCGACGCCGCTAGGGCGCTGCCCGGTCGGGTCGCAGGACGCGCAGGCGATGCCGGCGCCCTTGCGGTATAGGTAGACCTCCTCGTCGAGACGTTCTCCCCGGTGCCCGCTGGTGGCGTCTTCGTTGTCATAGCCGGTCAGCGGGCGCTCGGACATGAACGCCAGCGAGCCGCCGTCGGGGGCGACGCGGGCGGTGTGCGCCGTGAGCGCCGGGCTCCAGTCGGGCTGATCGTGGGCGGAGAGGACGGCGAGCAGCCGGGGGGCTTCCCAGGCGCCGCCGTTGTAGTGGATCGCGTACAGGTTGCAGGCGGCGGAGCCCAGCGGCGCCCTCCTCGCTTTGCATCGGCCCTGGACAGCGCCCGCGGCGGCCGCTTCGCTGGTGAGGACGCCGTTGGCCGCGAAGTAGACGTCGGCGCCGTCGGCGCTGGCGCCGAGCACCCCGACGACGCCGGCGTGGCCGCTGGCCGGCTGTGGCGTGAGGTCGTGCAGAGCGCAGGCCGCCTGCCCGCCTGGCGCTTCGCACACGTACAGGTCCGGTTCGGCTTCGCCCCTGGTGTTGACCGTGGCGCCCGAGTTTCCGGTCAGGTGGTTGGCGTCCGTGAAGAACACCTTGGCGGCGTCGCTGGAGGCGGCCTGGTACTCACCGCCGCCGGAGACGCAGCCGGAGCCGCAGCCCTGGGCGGCGTCGAGCTGGACGGTCTCACCGATGGCGCTGTCGCGCAGCAGCAGACCTTCGCGCCCTTCGGATGATCCGCTGAAGATGACCCGCGAACCGTCGCTGGAGATCGCGTGGAAGGCGAGCTGGGGTTCCTCGGACACGCCGCCGAGCGGGCTCAGTGCGCCCGCCGTCCACTCGTACAGGCTCTGGCCGGCGCCCGCTCCTTCGGTGAGCGCGACCGGCGAGCTGACGACCACATGGCTGAGGTCGGGGGTGGCGCCCCGGAATTTCGGACCGCATGCGACCTGTCCGGGTTCCGCGCATTCCCCGCCGACCTGCCCGCCGAAGACGGCGCCGGCCTTGACGTTGGCGGCGCTGACGAGCGGCGTGTACAGGCCGCCGGCGTTCTGGCGCAGATAGGCGGTCTGTTCGCTGGCGCCGGCGGCGAGCGGCGCGAACGGGCCGAGCGGCTGCACGGCGGCGCTCGACAGATTCGCTGAGAAGAGCCGGAACTCTCCCCCGTGCCCGGCGGCCTCGCCGCCCGCGCCGGCGTGCGGGAGGGTTAGGTCCTGAGAACTCCAGCCGCCGGCGCCGCGGATCGAGAGCACCTGCACGCCGGCGCCCGTGTCGCCCTGGGCTTCGGGCTGGATCGGGCCGCTGGCGAGATAGGAGATCGCGCCTCCGGACGCCGCGGCCTGGATCGTTCCGGTCGAGCGGATGAATGCGCCGTTCTTCTGGGCCGGGGAGACCAGTTCCCAGGCCCGGCCGTCGGGCAGCACCAGTTCGCCGCCCCCGGCCTGCGTGACGAAGGCGTGGCTTTCGCCGAGAACGGTCCGCGCGCCGCCGGCTGCTTGGTATTCGGCGACCAGCCGGAAGTGATAGGGAACGTGAGCTTCCAGGCCGTGCACGGCGAGGCCGAGCGCGTGTGCCGCGAAGTCGCTGCCGGCAACGGCCGCTGGGGCCGGAGCGCTGCGTTCGTAGCCGCTCGCGGGGCACGAGGACAGCGACGGGCAGCGTCCGTATTCGAACCGGTAGCTGGTGGCTTCGCCGTGGGGGTCGAGCTTGGCTTCCAGGATCGCGTCGGCGGAGGAGACGGCGCCGGCCGACTCGCCTAGAATCAGCGGCGGCCCGGCCGGTTCGAGCGTGAATTCGTTGACGAGGCCGGCGGCGGTGTCGACCGCGTAGAGCTGCCCGCTGGTCGCGTCGACGGCGACGCCGCCGGGGCTCGTCAGCTCGCCTTCGCCGAGGCGCTCGCCGGCTTCGCCGTCGGCCGCGAATCTGGCGACGCTCGTGATGTCGTCGACGTAGGCTTCGCCGGTCGTGAGTTCGACCGCGACCCCGAGCGTGGCCGCGCCTTCCAGCGGAGCGGGGATCGGCTGGTCATCGACGCGCGCGCTGAGCACCGCGCCGGTGTGGTCGAACTTGACCACGTAGCGTTCGCCGTCGGCGGCGTCTTCGAAGGTGGCGTAGAGGTCGTTCTGGGAGTCGACGGCGAAGCCGGGGAGCGGGAGCGCGCCGGGTTCCGGGCTGATGCTCGCTTCTTCCTCGTAACGGTCGGCGGTATGATTGTTGAAGCGGTAGACCTTCCCGCCACCACCGGCGTGGGACGTGGCGACGAAGACTTCTCCGGTGGTGTTGACGGCGACGCCGTCGATCTGGGCGAACGGCGTGAATTTGCTGCCCGAACAGGGCGGGAGTTCTTCGCGTTTGCCGCAGGCGCCGGTGAGCTGGCCGACGTATTCGCCGGTCGGAGTGAACTTGTCGACGACGGAGTGGCCCGTATCGGCGACGTATACGTCGCCGTTGGATGGATCGAGCCTTTCGCAGGATAGTTTGATGAGTTCCTGGCCGGTCTGTGCTTCGAAGAGATGGCAAGCATTGTCGATCGCGATCGCGTCGGGTTGGGAGAAGGCTTTGGCGGGTGTGGCGCCGCCGGTGAGCTGGCCTTCGAAGCTCGAGCCGGTCGAGTTGAACCACTCGACGCGGTCTTTGCCGACGCTGACAACGTAGACATCACCCGTGGCTTCCTCGACCGCGATCCCGGCGGGATCTTCGAGTTTCTCGAAGGTGCCGTTGCCGGGCGTTTTGCCGTTGAAGGAGTGGGCGAAGACATGGCCCCTGACCGCGAACGCAGGGGTCGCCGCGAGCGCGAGCGTCGCGGCGAAAGCCGAGATCTGGACCGCAAGGACGCGGCCGGGCCTGCCGCCGATACGACGGCGATGGCGCCTGGGGGATTGTGTTTGGTCTTGGCTCATGGCAGCTTGGTTTGTCTGGGTAGAGTCAGCTTTCGCATGTCCGTGGCGGCCGCCCGGCGCGTGGGGCGCATGGCCCCACACACGCGAGCGACTACCGTGGAACGGCGATCGTTCCCTTTTAGCTCTACGGGATGACCACCACCAACGGCTTCTTGGGTCCGATCGGCTCGATCGTCGCGATACTGGCTTCCACACTGCCCGCCACACCTTCGAGTTCCGCGGTCATGAAGCCTTCCGCTTCTTCGCCTTCGAAGCGGAATCCATTGTTTTCCTGTTCGAACGTGCTCGGGTTGGCGGTAAGTGTCACCGTAGAACCCTTGCTACCGCCTTCGACGCTGCCTCCCCGATAACCGAAGAGTTTCTTGATCTTGAACGATCCACATTCATCTTTGTTACCACCGAGGGACACAATAAGCTCATCACCGGGCCGTTCGGCCGGAAGCGTTTCGACCAACAAGCCCGATAGTTCGAACTCGATCGCGGCCGGGCACTTGGTTTTCACATTCGCTTCGTTGATAGTTTCACAACTTTCGAGCGTGAGCGCCCCTACCGAGGTGGTCGGGCCTTCGATCGTCGAGACCACTTTGTCCTTCTTGCAGACGAGCTTGTAGACCAGTTTGCCCGCTTTGGTGAAGTACACGACGGTCGTCTTGCTCTTGCCTTCCCATTTCAAGGGCGTGACCACTTCTTCGGCCGCGTATTTGCCTTCCCCTGCGCTATTGACTTCGGAGCAGGCCTTGTCGTTGTAGCCGCCGGTGTATTTCTTTTCGGCATTCTTTGCGGCCTTGACGCACGTTTTATACGTCGGTTCAGCCGACGCGCTCGCCGCGGCTACCGCAGTGAACGCGAACACGGCCACGAGGCAGAGCCCCACAATCTTGATGCGTTTCATGTTCTCCATTCCTCCATGTCCATTCTTGGATTAGATCGACCCGCCCCGAAGGCTCTCCCCCGAACGCCGGTCCTTTCCGACAGCGCGTCCCGGCGCGTCAACGGCCCGCGCCCGCACACGCTCGCCACCGGCGAGAGGCCCGACGGCCTCCGGCGCGGTGCACGCTTGTGGCAGTACTGGATGCGTATGGGCGCCACGGCTTTGCGACGCCTCGTCGGCTTCGCGACCCAAAGGGCGCGCCGCTGATGACTCCCACTTCTTTCACCGTTCCCCACCCTCTCCTTTGCGGACGCATCCATGTCTGCTGTTGCAAGTCTAAGACCGAGGTGGCTCGAATTAACCATTACGACACCAAATTAGGACAGTTGAGAGGGGGCCTTTGGCCTGTGCGACGCCGACCCGGTCTTGGGCGTGTGAAAAGGTGGGCGCCGCGGCGTATTTGGGGTGAGCCGCGGCGCCCTGGGAACCGGGCGGAAGAGGTCCCAGCCGGACTCCCGTTGATCGTCCCACAGGGGTTATGTGAAGGACGACCAAGATCGTAATAAAAAAGCGCGGGCCCGGAAGCGGCGGCCGAACCCTGTCCCCGACCCAGCGGGCCTTCCCTTTCTCTGCTCCCCATCACCCTCTCCGTCCTCGACGTAACTCCATTTACGTCCTGTAACACCGACTTTAGTGGTACCGGAGCGGCAATTAACGTGAAAGCCGTTGAATTAGGACAATTGAGAGAAACGAGGGGTGTCGATCCAGTCATGCTCGCTCCCCCTCCTTCCGGCCCAGGTCTGTCTCCAAGTCCCTCGCACCCGTCCAGCCCAGGCGCCCCGAGATCTGGCCGGCGGCCTTCAGCAGCGGCCCGGCGAACCGACCCTCCAGGTCGTGAAGCTCCAGCGTGTGATCGCGCGCCAAGAGGCCGGCCGCGGCGATCGTGATCCCGGACTCGTCTCGTACCGGGGCCGCGATCGCGCAGGCGCCGGGACACAGCTCGTCGTCGGTCGCGGCCAGGCCGTCCCGCGCCACCCGCGAGAGCTGCCCCAGCAACGACTCGCCGTCGAGGATCGTGTTGGGCCCACGCCGCTCGAAGTCGACCTCCGCGACCAGCCGTGCCCGCCAATCTGACGGCAGGCCGGCCAGCAAGGCCTTGCCGATCGCGGTGCAGTGCAGCGGCAGGTGGGTCAACTCCGGCCGCTCGCGCCGCTCGGCGCTCCGCCCGCCGCCGCGACCCGGGCGCGCGCGCGAATCGGCGCCGCGCCCTCCGCCGCGACCCGGGCGCGCGATCTCGACCAGCAGGACCTCGGGACCGTCGAGCACGCCCAGCGCCGCGGTGCAACCGCTGTGCGAGGCCAGCTCGCGCAGGTGGGGCCGCGCGTGCGCGCACAGCCCGGTCTCGCTGATGCTCGCCAGGCCCAATTCGGCCGCCCGCAAGGTCAGCCGGTACTTGCGCGAAGCGTCGCGCTCCAGGTAGCCCTGGTCGGCGAGCGTGAGCACGAAGCGGCTGGCGGTCGCGACGCTCATGCCGACCATCTCCGCGATCTCGGTCGTCCCGAGGACCGGCCGCTCGGGTGTGAAGCAGGCGAGGATCGCAAGGCCGCCCTGCAGCGCCCGCGAGTAGCGGCGCTCGTCGAGCCTCGGAAAGGGCGGCGCGGGCCCACCTCGACCCTCATCAGCTCCACTTCCCTCACTTCGAACTTCGCCATCTCCAGACCCCTCATCTCGACCCTCCCCTGCTGAACTCACCCCTATGAATCTCTGGCCAGCGCCGCCCACAGCGCCACTCCGGCGGCCCGCAACGGCTCCTCCAACCACGCGCTCGGCTCACCCGGGCCACCCGACTCGCCCGGCACGGTCAGCTCGATCGCGTAAGCCCGCTCACCGGGCGCCAGGACCGCGACGGCCAGGCCGCACGCCTTCCGCTCGCCGGCCGCCGGCGCGCTCCGACAGATCTCGGCGACCGCCCCCTCTTCGCCCTCGCCGTCGTCCTCGCGCGCGGACAGCAGCGCCCTGCCAGCGGCCGTCCCAGAGGCCGGCCGCCGCGAGCCTGAGCCGAGCCCGCGCTCTGCGCGGTACTGGCCGCGAAGAAAGCCGCGCAGCCGGAACAGGTAGACGACGTCGATCTCGTCGAGCACGGCGAGCGCGACCGTGCAACCGATCTGGTCGCGCAGCTCGCGCAGGATCGGTTGGGCGGGCCCGGTCACGGCCAGCGCGCCGATCGCCGCGATGCCGGGCTGCGCGCAGCGGCGCGCCAGGCGATAGCGCCTCGTCCTGACCTGCTCGAGGTAGCCGAGTTCAAGGCACGTCGACGCGTAACGGTGCGCCGTGGGCGCGCTGACATGCAGCTCAGACGCCAGTTCGGAGATGCCGCGCTCGGGCTGCTCTGGCGTGAACCGCTTCAGCAGTTCCAGGCCGCACGCCAGTGACCTGGAGGTGCGGTGGTTGGCCTTCGCCGGACCGGGAGCCCGCGATGCGCTGGCGGCCCCTGAAGCGGCCGGGGCCACGGCCGCGCGCGAAGCCTTCGAGGCGGGTGCGGGGGTTGACATCGACATTCAGGCCATGCTGCACCCGTCAGAAGCCTGTGCCTAGTTTTATGAAACGCGGTGCCGCAAAGACGCCGAGACTTCGCTGCCTGTCCCGCTTTGGGGCGGCGGTCGGGGTAAGAGGTGTGCCGAGGCTCAGCTACTTCTACGGGATCACGATCACGATGTACTGGAGCGAGCCCCATCACCACACTCCGCACTTCCACGCACTGTATGGCGAGCACGAAGCCTCCTTGGACTTGACGGGTGAAGTCATGGCCGGCCACTTGCCAAAACAGCAACTGCGCCTCGTTCAGGCCTGGGCCGAGCTTCACATGGACGAGCTGAGCGCCGACTGGGATCTTGCCGCCGAGAAAAAGCCGTTGAACCCGATTGCCCCTCTTCGGTAAAATCCCGGCTATGGAGAAGCTCGTGGCACCAATCGCGGTCGAGGTCATCGGCGATCACAGACTGCGGGTCACTTTCAAGGATGGCCTCGTCGGCGATGTCGACTTCACTGGGGAGCACTGGCGCGGCGTCGCCGAGCCCCTGGCTGATCCCACCTTCTTTGCCAAGGCCCGTATCGACTCGGAGATACGCACCGTCGCGTGGCCCAACGGCTTCGATATTGCGCCCGAGACGCTGTATGGACGGGCTCACGCAAACCAGGTCCGCGCCCCAACCCACATAGCGGCCTGAAGGCCAGACCGGGCGGGGCTACTCCGACAGCAGCGCGGCGGCGATCTACGCCGCGCACTGCCCGTAGACAGTGCGTCACGGTGTCACAACTTCGTGACCGAGTGTGCCAAGTCTGTGACTTTATGTGGCGAACCCGGAATATGGAGGCTGAAGCCGAGAGTTTCGTCGCAGGCGCTGAGTACGGTGATCTGCATGCCCGCGACAGCCGTCATCCGCATCCTTTGCGAGGTCAACCCCTCGCTCGGGACCGCAATCGTCAACGTCCTGCTCGCCTGGGCGACCGTCTTGGGCGGCTGCACCGTGTTCTGTTCGGGACTGCCGGCAGCCGTCGCGGTGTTCATCCCCGGCAAACCAGAGGCCCTGTCGAGGCGAATAAACCGCTGGCTGGGGTACGGCATGATTGTCGGCATGCCCCTCGGCCTCTTGATGTTCTTTGTCTTCGTCTCTAGGATGACCTCATGAACGGCTTCGATATCTACGACCGCTACGATTTCGCACTCTCGTGGCTGATGGCCATCGTCGCGGTTGGGGCCCTAATACTGGGCGCGCCTTTGTGGGCGGTGATGCTCATCGTCGTGATCTTCTGCACCGGCATGCTCATCCGCCACTTCGACTCTTTCAGGTAGATTCCCGGCGGGCCCTACGCCGCGCGCTGCCCGTAGGCGGTGCGCCAGAGACGAAGGACCGGCAGGAGCAAGCCGACGAGCGGCCCGCCGGCCCGGCGCAGCTCGCCGGCCTCTTCGCGGAACTCGGGCGCGAGGACGGAGTCCTTGGACAGATAGAAGGCGGACATGCAGGCGACGAGCACCTCATGGCGGCGGCCGCCGGGCAGGGCGCGGGCCTCGACGCGAGAGCGGCGTACCAGCTCGCAGACGCGCTGGACCGCGACGTCGAGGCTCGGATAGTGGGCGATGTAGCTGTGATCGCCGCTGGCCTGATCGTCGGCGTAGTCGCTGAAACTGTCGAGCATCGCCCCGGCGGGCGCGATCCAATTCAGGTAGGCGTCATAGGTGCGCTCGGTTCGGTCCTGTCCAAGCGCCGCGCGGGCGGGCTCGGCGGCGAGCGCGAGCATCGCGAGCGCGGTCAGCCAGGCGCTCGCCCCGGCCGTGCGCTCGAACCAGGTCGGCTCGGTATTGGTCAAGCTGCGCGAGCGCATACGCGCGCGCGCGGACGGCTCCGAAAATGGAATGGTGTACGTGGGGCACTCGCGCGCGGGCCACTCCCCGAGCGCCCCCTCGCGCGCGGCCCACTCCCCGGGCGCCTTCTCGCGCGCGGCCCACTCACGCAGCGCTAGATCGCGCCGGACCGGGTCGGGCTCGTGGTTGAGGCCGAGCACCTCGGACAGGCCGGCGGCGCGCAGCAGGTGGGGCCGGAGGCGCCGGTAGGAGGGCAGCGACTCACAGCCAAGGCGGCAGCGCTCGACGAGCGCACGGGCGTAGCCGCCATCGTCGCGGCTCGAATGGAAGCGGTAATAGTCGGAGACCTGGCTGTCCGGGTCGAGGGCCTCGACGAGCGCGAGATGGAGCTGCTGGCCGTTCTCGGGACCGAGCGAAGCGCCGCGCTCGTGGACGCAGTCGAGGTAGTCGGCGAGGACCTCGTAGGCGACCAGCAGCTCGAGCAGGTCGCGGCTGCGATGGTCGGGAAGGGTCCAGAAGAGGGCGGCGCCGTCGATGTTGCCGCGCTTTTTGGCGAGCGCTTCGAGCGCGGCGGCACGCAGCTCGGGGTCGGGGATCGCGGCCGCGTGGGCCCGCCAAGAAGCGACCTCGCGCGAGACGGCGCGCAGGCCGAAGACCAGCTCGCGGGAGGTCGCACGGGCGAGGGCGACGCCCTGTGGCTGAAGGCTTCTCATTGGCCTTGCCTGATCTTTCTCGCTCTCACGCTTGGCTCCCGCTCCGCTCGCTCCTGCCTTGCCTGTCGCTCGAACTTCGCCGTATCAACCGGGGTTGACGCTTGGCTTCATGCCGGCGGCCAGGTAGCCCGGCACCGCGACGATCGTAGCCGCCGCGACGCTGACCAAGGCGACGCTCAAGACGGCGACCGTCACTCCCACTGAGAATACGACGGGAAAGCCGGTCACGTTGGCGAGGGCGTGGCTGAGCAGGACCTGGCCGTAGAGTCCGAACAGGGCCCCGATCGAGCAGCCGGCCCCGACCAGGATGGCGCTCTCGCAGAGCAGGCCTCGCCAGAGCACGCCACGACGATAGCCCTGGCGCTTGAGATACGCGATCTGGTGGCGGCGCTGCCAGATCATCGCCGCCATCGCCATCGCCATCGCCAGGGCCGCGGCGATCAGGACGAGCGCGGAGATCTGCGAGAGGCGCGCGAGCCCTTCGTGACTGCTCGCGCGCCACTCCAGTTCGCGCTGGCCGGCGGTCTGGACGGACAGCCCCGAGCGGGGGCCGAGCGCCCGCCTGATCTCGGCTATGACACGAGGCGACGAGGCGCCCGGCCGCAGGTCGATGTTGTAGGCGCTCGCTTCGGCGCCGTGCCACGCGCGCGCGTAGTCAGCGGAGTTCAAGATGACCGCGCCCGGCGGCCAACCGATGTTCGTGGAGAGCCCAGCCACACGCAGGACGATCGGATGCGGCGAGGGCAACAGGAACGAGCTGCCGATCTGGAGATGGCGTTCGTCGGCTATGGCCTTGGAAACGACCGTCCAGCCTCCGGCGCGCATGCGCGCGTCCGCGCGTGCCAGATCGCCTTCGAGCAGTTGGCTGCTTGGGATCGGCGCGGGCGAGCTGGTAGGCGGCGCGATCGCCCAGACGCGGCGATCGCCGATGTCGAGGAAGCCGCCCCGGTAGATCGCCAGCGAGCGGACCCCCGGCAGCTGGGCCAGGCGCGCGGCGGAACCGATCTGAAAGGGCGTGGTGCCCAGGGTGTTGGCCGCGCCGGACACCGAGACCCAGACGTCGGCGACCCGGTTCATGTCTCTTGCGGTCCGGTTCAGACCGCTCTGCAGGTTCGCGCGGGCGCCGCCGATCGCGACGCTGCCGAAGACCGCCACCGCGCCGGTCGCGGCGATCGCCAAAGAGCGCGTGCGCGTGGCCGGGGTCCTGAGCTCGATCGCCGCCAGGCTCATCGCCGCCGACGGCAGCATGCGTTGGACCCGCTCGAAGCCGGCGAGGACCGCGTCGAACAGGGCGGGCAGCAGGAGCAGCAGGGCCGCCAGCAGCGTCAGGCTGCCGAGGACCGCGCCGGCCGGATCGAAGATCAGGATCGCGGTCGTGGCGATCAGGCAGGCGATCCCAGCCGCCAGGGTCGCCACGGTCGGTCCTCGATCCACGCCCGGGCCCGCCCCAGGCAGGTCCTCGACCCCCGCCGAGCGCCGTGGCGGCCTTGACAGCGTTGAGCGCAGCGGCGCCAGGACCCCGACGATGGCGGCCAGCATCCCAGCCCCGACCGCGATCGCGACGCTCTGCCAGGTCACGATCCGTTGCGAGCCGACCGGGAACGCGTAAGAGAGGTAGCCGGGATTGCCGGCGAACAGCGCGGCCGACAGAGCATCGCCGAGGATCAGGCCGAGCGCGCAGCCCAAGACCCCGAGGATGAGGGCGTCGAACAGGAGCGTGCCGACGGTCATAGCGCGCGTGGCGCCGTGGCGGCGCAGTTCGCCGACCAGCTCCCTGCGCAGCCCTGCCGTTATCAGGAGCGCGTTGAACGCGAACATGAAGCCGACCAGGGCGCTGATCGCCGAAAACAGCTCGGCGCTCTGGTTGGCCGGCGCGGCGGCCTTGGCGAAGACCGTGCTGTCGAAGTCGGCCGGCTCGACGTTCAGCCTGCCGGCGGCCAGCTTGACCAGCGAAGCCCGGACCTCTGCTTCGTGGCCGGCTTCGGTCTTCACGAAGATCCTGCTGACCTTGCCGACCATGCCGGTCAGCTGTTCGGCGTAGGCGACCGGCGCGATCGCCACCGGGCTGTTGACGAGCGCGCCGATGTCGCCTTCCTGGAGGGTCGCGCCCAGCAGCGTGCTCGAGATCTTCGTCCCGACCTGGACTTCGATCGGCTGCAGCGACTCGGCGCCGATCGCCTTGGCGACCGGCGCCGGCAGTCCCAGCTCCTGCTGGCCGGCCAGCTGCGCGGTGCTGAAGTGCCGCAACAGCGGACCGCCGGAATGCGCGAAGCTGGGGGCGGCCCCGAGCAGCGTCACCGACTCCCTGCCAGTCGGGCCGATCGCGTCGGCCTGCTCCTGAAGCACCGGCAGCGCCTGCACGACGCCCGGGATCTGCCTCACGCTGTGGAGCAGCTTCTTGTCGAAGCCTTCGGGGCCGCGCGCCTGCAGTTGCAGCTGCATGTTGCCGACCAAATCTTTGCTCAGCTCGGCGACCGACCCGTTCAGGCTGGTGCTGGCGACCTGCGAGGCGAACAACAAGGCCACGCCGACCCCTATGCCGAGGACCGCAAGCAGCTCCTGCACGACGACCGCGCGCACCCGCAGCCGCGCCCTATAGATCCGCAAGATGCTCGACAGCGCCATAAGTCCGTGAAAGTCTGACTCGGAGTCCGGCCGGTCCGTCGCGCTAGCTTGCGCTGGCGGCGGCCCTGACGCCACCCGCGACCCCAGCGGGCTCCGTGGCCCCCGCGGCCCCGGCGCCACCCGCGACCCCAGCGGGTTCCGTGGCCCCCGCGACCCCGGCGCCACCCGCGACCCCAGCGGGCTCCGTGGCCCCCGCGGCCCCGGCGCCACCCGCGACCCCAGCGGGCTCCGTGGCCCCCGCGACCCCCGGGCCGAGTGCGACCGTTGGGGTCTCGTACGGGCGCGGCCTCCCGTCGCGCAGCACGAGCACCCGGTCGGCGAAGGCAGCCGCCTGGGGATCGTGCGTCACCAGGAGCATCGCGACGCCCCGCTCGTTGCAGACCTCGCGCAAGAGGCCGAGGACCTCGCGGCCGCGCTTGGTGTCGAGGCTGCCGGTCGGCTCGTCGGCGAGCACCAGCTTCGGGTCGGTCGAGAGCGCCAGAGCGATCGTCAGCCGCTGGCGCTCGCCGATCGACAGCTGCTCGGCGCGCTGCTTGAGCCGGTCGCCGAGGCCGAGCCGCTCGAGCAGGGGGCGCACGCGCGCCTGCGCGCGACGAGGGTCCGAAAGCCAGAGCTTTAGCGCCGCGTTCTCGATCACAAGGGCTCCCGGCAGCAGGTCGGCATGCTGGGAGACGAAACCGAGATCGTGCAGCCGGTAGCGAGCCGCGGCCTCCTCCGAGAGGGCCGATATCTCGCGACCGTCGAACAGGACCTCGCCGCTGTCAGGCTTCAGCAGGGCGGCTACCAACTGCAGCAGCGTCGACTTGCCCGAGCCAGACGGCCCGTACAGCGCAAGCAGTTCCCCGGCGGCGACCTCGAGTGAGACGCCGTCGACCGCCCGTACCGGCTCGCCTTCGCCGACCCGGTAGCGCTTGACCAAGTCGCGCAGCTCGAGCACTGTCTGACCGCTAGGAGCCGCGGCGGCCGCGCTCGGCCTCGCGGCGGCCGGCGCTGAGGTCTGGGAACTCGATCACGTTGCCTGGCTCTTGCGAGGGACCCGCTGTCAGCGTGCCTCCGCCCAGCGTCATGATCTGGTCGCTGAAGAGCGTCGCCTGAGGATCGGAGACGCTCATCAGGACGCCCAGCCCCGAGTCCTTGCTCAGCGAGCGGATCAGCGCCGTCAGATCGTCGGTCTCTCTGATCCCGAGCGCGTCGGTGAGGTCGTCGATGAGCAGCAATGCCGGCTCGCCGACGATCCCCTGGGCGAGCTCGACCAGGGCGCGCTCCCAGTCGCTGATGCCCTCCCAGCGCTGCTCGCCACAGCCCTGCGCACCGACCCGCTCGAGAGCTGCCCGCGCGCGCGCGTACACGTCCTCGCGGCCACGCTTACGCCCCCGCGAATGGCCGGCGAGCCGGAGCCCTGCCACGCCGCCGCGCCCGTTCGAGCGCCCGAGCCCACCTTCAGCCGAGCCACCTACGGAAGAGGACGCGCGCCCCCGCGAATGGCCGGCGAGCAGGGGCATCGCGACATAGTCGAGCAGCCGCATCCGCATCCCCCCCGGCCCGCTCCTGCCGGCCCACGCGATCTGTCCGCCCAACAGCCTCGAGAGCTTGCGGTCCGACAGCCCAGTCAGGTCCTCGCCCCGGAAGCGGACTTCGCCGCGGTCGGCGCTCTCCATGCCGGCCGCGATCCGTAGGAGCGTCGTCTTGCCCTGGCCGCGCGTGCCGAGCACGCAGACGACCTCGCCGACCCCGACCTGGAGGCTGGCGTCCTTCAAGACCCGCAGATCCTGCGAGCCGCGCCTGAAGCTCTTGTCGACCCCACTCATGCAAAGCAGCTCGCTCATGAGGCGCGCCCGCTTTCCGCCAAGCCCTGGCGATGCTCGGCCAAGGCCCGCCGCTCGGCCTCCTCGCGCAACTGTTCGAGGTATGCGCGCAGCCGTGCCAGCTGCGTGACCCGGCCACCCCAGAAGGCCGCTTCCCCGTGGACCACGCCCCTGTCCATCAGCGTCGACCAAGCCTCTTCGGCGAGCGGCCGACGGGTTGCGTCGTGCTGCTCGTCGAGCGTGCGGCGGCGGATGCGATCCAGCTCGGCGATGCACGCAAGCTCCTCGGTGTGGACCACGTCGATCAGGCGTGGCAGATCGCGCGGCTCGCACAGCGCGATCCGCGCGTGCAGCTCCTCGCGCACGACCGGCGCGCTGCTGGGCGAGCGCACCCAGCTACGGAAGTGATCGAGGCCCTTCTGGGTCGCCTCGTAGACGACCTCGCGCTCCGTGTCGCCTCCGACCGCCCGGACGAGCCCCTCCTTCTCCATCCGGCGCAAAGCGCTGTATGCCGTCGAGTAGGCGAATCGCGCCGAGCCGAAGCGCTCCTCCAAGCGCCGCTCCAGGCTGAAGCCGTGGTCGGGCCGCTCGATCACAAGACCAAGCACCGCCTCCCCAGCAGACAGACCCGTGCTTCGCGACATCCCGACGTTGACGTTACAACACCCACATGCGAGCGTCCAGTCAGAAGAGGGCGCTCAGGAAGCCGCGCGCAACTGCGGCCCAACCCGACGGTTAGGATCGAACAGAGCCGTCCATGCCAATGAACCGTCTGACCAGAAATATGACTGCTTGCCTTGGGGTATTGCTTGTGGCTGGCTCAATCTCGCAGACGTCGGCAGGCGCGAGTCCACCGCTTACGGCGGTCAACGAGTACAGTCGTCTGAAGCTGCAAGAAAGCAAGGGGGCCGCGAACATCGACGAGAAGGGGGTCGGCTGGGGCACTTTCAACTGCTCGGTGGTCATCAAACTGACGCTGTCGGGCACGCTCGTGACCGGCAGATACACCGCTTACCTGCAGGGCGGCTCGATCAGCGGCACCGCGACCGCGCACATCCATTCGGCGACCACCACCGTCGCCCGCTTCAGCGGCACGATCACGCTCGACCACGGCACGGGCAGCCGCGCGGGCGCCTCCGGCACCGCCAGCTTCTCGGGCACGATCAACCGCACGACCTACGCGATGAACACGAGCGTCGTCGGCAAGCTGAGGCTGTAGGGCGATGGCCGCCGCCCCTGCCAGGTCCTCCCTAGTCGCGGGCCACGCGCGCGCGCGGGTCCCCCAAATCACGACCACCTCACGCACGTCGCCCTTTCAAACGACAGCACTCGCGCGCGCGCGAGTGCCCCGATTCGCAGCTCTCGTGGGCGCGCTGCTGATCGCGATCGGCGCCGGCTCGGCGGCGTCCAGCGCCGAGGCGAGCGAGAGTGCAAAGCTCCGAGTCGGGCTCAGCCCGGAGCGCCTGGGCGCCGGGACCACGATCTCGTTTGGCTTTCAGATCGAAGCGCCGGGCGGCGAATTGCCGGCGGCGCTGACGACGCTGGACGTGGGGCTGCCGCGAGGCATGGGCGTCGACACGAGCGGCCTTGCGGTGTGCACACAGCAGGCCCTGAACGCGCACGGCCCGAAGGGCTGCTCGGCGAACGCCCGGGTGGGCGCCGGCAGCGTGAAGGTGCAGGTGCCGCTTGGCAACGTCGTCCGGCCCGAGATCGCGGCGCTCAGCGTCTTCAACGGACCGCGCCAAGGCGGCCGCACGACGTTGCTGTTCTATGCCGCCGGGCGCCTGCCGATCGCCACCCAGCTGGTGTTCACGGGCGTGATCGTCCCCGGCCCGGAAGGCCTTCGGATCGAAGCCTTGGTCCCTTTGATCCCGACGTTGCCGAACACCCCGGACGCGGCGATCGTTGAAATGAACGCGACCTTGGGCACGCGCCAGCGCACCTACTACAGGACCGTCGCCGGCCGGCGCCTGCGCTTCGCCCCGAAGGGCGCGACGCTCCCGGCGCGCTGCCCGGCCGGCGGCTTCCCGTTCTCAGCCGAATTCCACTTCAACGACGGGAGCGCAGCCACAGCGACGAGCAGCGTCGCGTGTCCGGGGTAGGCCGGCGCCCTGTCCCGGGTAGGCCGGCGCCGTCTAGCGCCCGCCCGGGTCGGGCCCCTGCATGACGGCGACCTGCTTGAGACGCCCCAGGACGTCGGTGGTGGGTGCGACCTTCGCGTTCTCGTAGTCGGAGAGCCGCGACGCCGACGTGCCGGCGGCCCCGGCGAACTGGCGCAGCGTCATCCCGGTCGCCACGCGCCAGGCGCGTATCTGCTTGGCGTACTCGGATCGTCCCCTCAGGGTCGCCTCTTCGCGGGCACGGCGAAGGACCTCGGACATGAGCGCGTCGACCCCGTAATGCTCGCCCCACGAGACGACGTTCTCGGTCGTGCGCGCGGCCGGCCCCCAGGGATTGCGCCTGATCGTGTCCGCCAGCAGGCGCCAGTCGGACAGCACGCCGCGATCGATGACGGTCTCGATCGCCTCGGCCGGCCACTCGTCGATCGGCGCCGTGGAGTCGAAGTCGAGATTTCGAAATCGCAGGGTCATCGCGCGATCCGCTCGGCCAGATCCGCCAGTGTCGCCTTCACCGTGGACCAGTCGTGCCAGCGAGGGTCCAAGGCCTTGTAGTCGGCCAGTCGCTCCGTCACCTCGGCGTCCCTGGGCCGTGGGTCCGAGAGCTGCCTGACGAGCTGCGTGGCGACGGCCTCCGGCCGGCGATTGACGTCGGAGTAATAGGCATCGATGTCCCGCAGCACGGAGGCCGCCTCGTCCAAGCCGATGTGGTCCGCCAAGGCCGCGGCGTCGAGATAATCGCGTGTCTGGTTGCGGCTGAGCGTCAGCCACGCCTTGATTCGCAGGATCTCAGCGGCGGTCGGAACCGTCAGCCGCTTGCCTTGGACCTCGACATCCACGATCTCGAGCGGCCGACTGCGCATGAGCTGGCGAATGCCCGTCTCAATGCCGCCCAGCTCACCGAGAATGATCTTGCCCGGTGTGGCCTTCGCCAGGGACCAGTCGCCCAGAGCCTCGAGGTTCTCGAGAACCGATTCGTAGCGCTCGGCGAGGTCCGCGACGACATGGTCGTGATCTAGCGACTCGCGATGGTGAACATAAAGCGCCGCCGCCGACCCTCCGACCAGCACGGCTCCCGGCACGAGCGTCTGCAGACGCGCGGCCATGGCCAAGACCCCGTCGAGCGAAGGCTCCGAAGGCGAGCGCTCCATCGGGCTATATTATCAGATCAGATAACGTACTTGCCGTGAGAGCCGCTATGACGGCGCACGCGGCAGCGCGTCGGCCCGCTCACACCCCGAGCGCGGCGGCGGCCTCGCCGAGACGATCGTCGCCGAAGAAGAGCTGGCCTTCGAGCGCGACCGTGGGCACGCCGATCACGCCACGTGCATGGGCGGCGTCGGTGGCGTTGCGCAACGCGAGCTTGACGTCGGAGTCGGCGGTCGCGTCGGCGACCTCTTGGCGATCGAGGCCGGCGGTGGCGGCCGCGTCGAGGACGTGCTCGGGGATCGCCAGGTCGCGGCCCTCGACGAACGCGGCGCGGAAGGCGGCCAGGGCGACTTCACGGCCAAGTCCTCGGGCAAACGCGAAAGTGAGCGCGCGCATCGCGAACAGGTAGTTGCTGGGCCAGGGCTCCGGCCAGCGGACCGGCGGCAGGCCGTATGCGCGGGCGCGGCGCTGCACCTCGGCGATCCCCGCGCCGCGAGACTCTGCGCCGGCGAGCCCCCACGACGAGCGCCCGTTGGCCTTGAAGAGACCGCCCAGCGAGATCGGCTGCCAGATGACCGACCCGGGCAGGACGGCGTCGATCCGCTCGGCCGTCAGGTACGCGTAGGGCGAGCCGACGTCGAAGTAGAAGGTCGGGTCTGAGGTGGGGTCTGGCTCGGCTGACGGCATGTTACGTCTGGCGATGATCAACGATCGAGAGTCGCCGTGCGATCTCGCTGCGCTCGCGCGAGCCCGGCCCCAGACGCCGATGCCGCGCGTGCGGTGACCCTCGATCGGCCGCCCACCGCGAGAGCACCCTCAGACGCTCAGATCGCCTCCGGGATCGCTCAGATCGTCTCCGGGATCATTTCGATCGCGCCGCACGGGCACTCGGTCGCGCACAGGCCGCAGCCCTTGCAGTAGTCGAGGTCGAACTGGTAGCCGTCGTCGGCGTCGACCTTCAGGACGGCGTTGTCGGGGCAGACCCCGTAACAGTTGTCGCAGCCGAAGCAGTTGCCGCAGGACAGGCATCTGCGGGCCTCGAACAGCGCGTTGTCCTCGTCCAGGCCGAGGATGACCTCCGCGAACGTGGACTGCCGGCGGACGAGGTCGAGCTGGGGCGCGACGGTGAGCGGAGCGTCGGAGTAGTACCAGGTGTTCAGCTCCTCGAACGTGGCCAGGTCGGGTACGGGCGGGTGCGCGTACTCAGAGCCGCGCAGGTAGGCGTCGATGTTGCGGGCCGCGAGCTTGCCGTGGCCGACGCCGACCGTGACCGTGCGCTCGGCCGGCACCATGTCGCCGCCGGCAAAGACGCCGGAATGGCCGGTCATCATGCGACCATCGACCTGGACGACTCCGTCCTGGACCTCGATTCCGGGCACGCCTTCCAGCAGCGACAGGTCGACGTCCTGGCCGAGCGCCAACACGAGCGAGTCGGCTTCGAGCTCTTCCAATTCTCCGGTCGGCCGCGGAAAGCCGGTCTCGTCGAGCTCCATCCGCTCGATGGTCAGCGTGCCGGCGTCGACCTGCGTAACTGTTGTCAGCCAGCGCATCATGACGCCCTCCTCTTCGGCCTCGAGCACCTCGGAGGCGTGCGCCGGCATCCGCTCGCGGGTCCGCCTGTAGACGACGATCGCCTCCTCGGCCCCCAGACGCCTGGCGGTGCGGGCGGCGTCCATGGCGGTGTCGCCGCCGCCGTAGACGACGACACGCCGGCCGAGCATCGGCTGTCCGGGATCGCCCGTCGCACCGGGGGCGCCCTCGCCGGCCTCCCCACGATCCGCGCCGCCTCCGGCCGACCCCGAGCCGCCGGTTCCCGCGTCCGTGCGGGCGTCGCCTGAGTCCTCTATCGAGCGCAGCAGCGAGACGGCGTCGAGGATGTGGGCGGCCTCGCCGGCGGGGATGTAGGCGCGGCGACCGATATGGGCGCCGACGGCCAGGAAAACGGCGTCGAAGGGGCCTTCGCGCATCGCGTCGAGCACGTTTGGGACCGTCGAGCTGGAGCGCAGCTCGACGCCGAGGCCGAGGATGCGCGCGATCTCGGCGTCGAGGATCTCCCTGGGCAGGCGGTAGGCGGGGATCCCGTACCTCATCATCCCGCCGGGCTTCGCGCCGGCGTCCTCGATCGTGACGGAGTGGCCGGCTCGCGCGAGCTGGTAGGCGGCCGACAGGCCGGAGGGCCCGGCGCCGACGATCAGGACCCGCTTGCCGGTCGCCGGCCCGGGCTCGGGCAGGCGCCAGCCCTGCCTGATCGCCTCGTCGCCGAGGAAGCGCTCGACCCCGTGGATGCCGACCGGGTCATCGAGCTGGGCCCTGTTGCAGGAGGTCTCGCAGGGGTGGTAACAGACCCTGCCCATCACGGCCGGCAGAGGGTTGTCTTCGACGAGCACTCGCCAGGCGGCCTCGTAGTCGCCGGCCTCGGCGTGATAGAGCCAGCCCTGGATGTTCTCGCCGGCCGGACAGGCATGGTTGCAGGGCGGCAGACGGTGGACGTAGACCGGGCGCTCGTCGCGCCAGGAGCCGGTGTGGTTGGCGAGGCTGGAGCCGACGTCGAGCGTGATCGCGAACGGCTTTTCCGTCACTGTCCCTCCCTGCCGACCGGCATGGCCCCATTCGCAAGTCCGCCGACACCAGCGCCAGCCCCATCCCCGTCGACCGACCCGGGCCCATTCGCAAGTCCGCCGACACCAACGCCAGCCCCATCCCCGTCGACCGACCCGGGCCCATCCGCAAGTCCGCCGACACCAGCGCCAGCCCCATCCCCGTCGACCGACCCGGGCCCATCCGCAAGTCCGCCGACACCAACGCCAGCCTTAGCCCCGCCGGCGAGCAGCCCGAAGCGGCGGACGTTGCGGTCGGCTTCGGCCTGGATCGCGGCGATCGCATCGTCGCGGCGAGCGGGCTCGAACAGGTGGCGGTAGCGGCCCTGCAGGCGCAGGTACTCCTCGACGGGCCGGCGCTCGCGGATCTGAGATACGGCGGTGACCTCGCCGCGCTCGGCCTCGAACACCGGGAACAGGCCGGTCTGTTGGGCCAGGCGCGCGACCTTGACGGTGTCCGAGGCGCCACAGCTCCAGCCGAGCGGACAGGTCACGAGGATGTGCAGGTAGCGGGCGCCGCGCAGACCCATCGCGCGCTCGACCTTGGCCTCGATGTCGCGCAGGTCGGCGACGGTCGCGGTGGCGACGTAAGGGATCTCGTGGGCCATCGCGATCAACGGCACCGACTTGCCCTGGCCGAAGGCGTTGCCGGGATGGCCGGGCGTGACCTGGGTGGTCATCGTGCGGGCGCCCGGCGGCGTCGAGCCGGAGCGCTGGACGCCGGTATTCATGTAGGCCTCGTTGTCGTAACAGATGTAGAGCACGTCGTCGTTTCGCTCGAACATGCCCGACAGGCAGGCCATGCCGATGTCGACGGTGCCGCCGTCTCCTCCCTGCCCGACGACCCTGACGTCCTCGGCGCGGCCCTTGGCGCGCAACGCCGCCGCGATCCCGGTGGCCACCGCCGGCGCATTGCCGAACAGGGAGTGGACCCAGGGGATGCGCCACGAGGACTCCGGGTAGGGCGTCGAGAAGACCTCCAGGCAGCCTGTCGCGTTGGCGGCGATCATTTTGCCTTCGGTGGCCCGCATGGCGGCGTCGAGGGCGTAACGGGCGCCCAGCACCTCGCCGCAGCCCTGGCAGGCGCGGTGGCCCTTGGTGATCGAGTTGGCGCGCTCTGGATCGGCCTGGACCGACCTCAGCTCTGGGTCGAGCAGCCTGTTGCCGGCCGCGTGAGAGCCGACTTGGTAGAACTTGATCTGCCTGGCGGGCATGGCGGTTGTTACACGGTCCCTTCGTTGGTGGTGTCGCGCGCGCACGTACGCGCGCGCGCGCGCGAGTCGGCCAAATGTGGAACGTGCACACGCATGCCGTGTCCGGCACGACGTCGGGACACGTGGCCCCTCGCGGCGACGTTCGGGCGCATGCCGTGTCCGGCACGACGTCGGGACACGTGGCCCCTCGCGGCGACGTTCGGGCTCATACCGGCCCCGCGTCGACGGCGCCGAGGTCGCGGAGCATGTTCTCGGCATGGGGCCCCGAGCGCCGGCTCGCGCGCGTGCGGGCCAGCTCGCGCTCGACCAAGCCCGAGTCGAGGTCGAGGAACGTGAGCGGCCGCAGGCGCTCGGCGGCGGCGGCTTCGAAGACTTTCTTCAACGATGCGACGGTGATCGCCCTGCCGCCGAGGCCGGCGATGACGGTGTGGACCGCCGGCCGCGACTCGCGCGCGCGCGAGTCCTCGCCATCCAGGGCGATGCGGACGTCGTGGGAGACGATCCCGCCGACGCCGACGGCGAGCGCCTTCTCGAGGACCACGACCCGGTCGGCCCGGCCGAGCGCGGCCCCGACCTCGCCCAGCGGAAACGGCCGGAAGGCCTTGATCCCGACGGCGCCGATCGAGACGCCCGCGTCGCGCAGCTCGTCGATCGCGTCCTCGATCGTGCCGAGCACCGAGCCGAGCGCGACCACGATCGTGTCGGCGTCCTCGGCGCGGTAGCCGCGCAGGAGCCCGGTCTGCTCGCGTCCGATGGCGCCGGACAGCTCGTTGGCGATCCGGGGGATCTCGTCGAGCGCCTGCAGCTGCTTGACGTGTGCCAAGTACTTGACCTCGGCGAAGGCCTCGGGCCCGACCATCGCGCCGATCGAGACCGGAGCATCGGGATCCAGCAGCTGGCGGGGCTCGAACGGCGGCAGGAAGGCGTCGACGGCCTGCTGGCTCGGCAGGTCGATGCGCTCGACGGCGTGCGTCAGGATGAAGCCGTCCATGCAGACCATGACCGGCGTCGACAGCTCCTCGGCCAGCCTGAAGGCCAGGAAGTGGGTGTCGACGGCGTCCTGGTTCGATTCGACGTAGAGCTGGATCCAGCCGGAGTCGCGCTGGGACATCGAGTCGGAGTGGTCGTTCCAGATGTTGATCGGCGCGCCGATCGCCCGGTTGGCGACGGTCATCACGATCGGCAGGCCCAGGCCGGAGGCGTTGTAGAGGGCCTCGGCCATGTACAGAAGGCCCTGGCTGGCCGTCGCGGTATACGCGCGGGCGCCGGTCACCGACGCGCCGATCGCGACCGACATCGCGGCGAACTCGGACTCGACGTTGACGAACTCACACGGCGTCAGCTCGCCCGCGTCGACCATCGCCGAAAGGGCCTCGACGATGTGGGTCTGGGGGGAGATCGGGTATGCCGGGATCACCTCAGGCCGGCACATCGCGACAGCCTTCGCGACCGCCTTCGAGCCCTCGAGCTGCTCAAGCATGGGCCAGTTCCTGGAGCTCGGCGCTGACGAAGTCGTGGCAGGCCCTGGCGGCTTCGACGTTGCCGACGCCGACCGCGCCGGCGAAGCGCTCGGCGATCGCGCGCTCGATCGAGCCGATCGAGACGATGCCTGTCAGCGAAGCCAAGCCTCCGAGCAGGGCTGTGTTCGCGCGCGCGTAGGGCTCGTAGTCGCGCGAGATGTCAGACGCGGGAACGGTCAGCAGGCGCTCGCGCCGAAAGCCGGCCGACCACTCCTGCAGGCCAAGCTTCTCGAAGTCGAAGACCGTGTTGATCAGTACATAGCCGTCTTTGGACAGTCCGCCGAAGACGTCGACCTGGTGCAACAGGGTCGGGTCCTGGACGACCAGGGCGTCCGGCTCGAGGATCGGCTCGCGCGTCCTGATCTCGCGGTCTGAGACCCTGCAGAAGGCGACCACGGGCGCGCCGGTGCGCTCGGAGCCGAAGCTCGGGAAGGCCTGCGCGTGGCGACCCTCCTGGAAAGCCGCCTGCGAGAGCAGCTCGGCGGCGGTGACCACGCCCTGGCCGCCCCTGCCGTGGATGCGCACGGCGAACACGACGGGTCAGCCCCGGGCGGCGCCGAGCAGGACGCGCTGCTCGGCGGCGGCCACCAGGCCACGGGTGCGATCGAGGACGTCGACGGAGACCGAGATCGCGTCGATCCCGGCCCTGACCAACAGGTCGGCGTACTCGGGGTACACCGACGGCGCCTGGCCGCAGATCGAGGTCCTCAGGCCGAGCGACTTCGCCTTCGGGATCAGCTCGCGCAGGTAGGCGACGACGGCCGGGTCGCGCTCGTCGAAGGTGTCGGCGAGAACCTCGTTGTCGCGGTCGGCCCCGAGCAGGAGCTGTGTCAGGTCGTTGGAACCGATCGAGATGCCGACGATGCCGAGCGAAGCGTACTCGCCGAGGTTGAACAGGACCGAGGGCACCTCCGCCATCACCCACAGCTCGAAGCCCGGCCTCCCCAGCAGGCCCGATTCGGCGATCAGCTCGCGGCAGCGCCGCAGCTCGCGGGCGGTCCGCACGAACGGCAGCATCACGTGCAGGTTGCGATGGCCCTCGTCCCAGACTTTGCGCAGGGCAGCCAGCTCGAGGGCGAACACGTCGGGCTCCTTGGTGTAGCGCAGCGCGCCGCGATAGCCGATCATCGGGTTGGCCTCGTCGGGCTCGTAGCGCTCGCCGCCGCGCAGCCCCGAGAACTCGTTTGTCCTGAAGTCGATCGTCCGGTAGGTGACCGGCCTCGGCGCGAATCCGGCCGCGAACGTGGTCAGGCCGGCGGCCATGCGCTCCACGAACTCCTCCGTCCTGCCCTCCTCGATCAAGGTCCGCGGGTGATCGCCGCCCAAGGCCTCCAGGACCATCATCTCGGCCCGCAGCAGACCGACGCCGTCGACCGGCAGATCCTTGACGGAGTCGACCTGCGAGGGCTCCGACAGGTTGACCAGGATCTGGGTCGCGGTCGTCGGCCGGCTGGCTGCCGCGACCGCTTGCGCGAACGCCGCGCTCGCGCCCTGAACGTCCGGCCCGCCCCCAGCCGCTGCCGCTGCCGCCGCCGCTGCCGCTGCCGCCGCCGAGCCGCCCACGCCCGCCTGGCCACCGATCGCCTGGCCGGCCGGCGCGGACACCAGGCCCTCCAGCACCGTGCCCTGGGTGGCGTCGACCGTGACCAGCTCGCCGTCCCGCAAACGCTTGGTGGCGTCGCCGGTGCCGACGACCGCCGGGATCCGCAGCTCGCGCGAGACGATCGCCGCGTGGCAGGTCATGCCGCCCGAGTCGGTCACGATCGCCGCGGCCTTGCGCATCAAGGGGACCCAGTCGGGCGTCGTCATGTGCGTGACCAGGACGTCGCCCTCTTTGAATGAGCCCGTGTCGTGGGCGTCGGCCAGCAGCCGTACCGGCCCGCTCGCGCTGCCGGGCGCCGCGCCGAGCCCGTGCACCAAGATCTCGTGCTCGCCTGTCGAGGTCCCGCCCGCGGCCCCGCCGGGCGCCCCGGCACCGGCCGTACCCGCGGCGCCGTCGGCCGCGCTCGTCCCGGCCGCGTCGCCGGCCCCGGCGATCGTCGTGATCGGCCTGCTCTGCAACATCCAGGCGGTGCCGTCGGGGCCGAACGCCCACTCGGTGTCCTGGGGCTCGCCGTAATGCTCCTCGATGCGCACGCCGAGGGCCGCGATCTGGACGACCTCTTCGTCGGAGAGCACCGGCCTCATGCTCTCGGCGGCGTCCAGCTGGCGCGTGACCGTGCCGCCGCCGGGGGCCGGGTCGATCGCGAGCTCCTTGGGGCGCACGCTGCGCGTGACGATCGCGAGGTCCTGCTTGCGCACGACGTAACGGTCGGGCGAGACGCTCCCGGAGACGACCGCCTCGCCGAGGCCGAACGAGCCCTCGATGACCAGGTGGTCGCGCGCGCCGGAGGCCGGGTCGACGGTGAACATGACGCCGGACCTGGTCGACGGGATCTGCAGCTCTACAACGACCGCTATGTCCATGTCCGCCTGGCTGAAGCCGCGCCGGCCCCTGTAGTAGATCGTGCGGGCGCCGAACAGCGAAGCCCAGCACCGTTTGACCGCGTCGATGACCTCCTCGGGGGCCGTCACGTTCAAGTACGTTTCGTTCATTCCGGCGAACGACGCCGAGGCGGTGTCCTCGGCGGTTGCCGACGATCTGACCGCGACCGCGGCCGCAACCTGGCCGTCCGCGACCAGTTCCGCGTGGGCGGCGAGGATCGCTTCGCGCAGCTCGGAGGGCATCTCGGCGGCCAGGACCGCTTCGCGGGCCGCCTGGGAGGCGGCCTCGAGCGCCTGGCTGTCCTCGACGTCGACGTCGGCGAGGATCGTGGCGAGCTGCTCGCGTACGCCCGACTCGGTGCGGAAGGCGCCGTAGGCGGGCGCGCCGACGACGAAGCCCGGCGGCACGGGCAGCCCGGCGGCGGTCAGCTCGCCGAGGTTCGCGCCCTTGCCGCCGGCGTACTCGACATCGGCGCGCGAGAGCCGGCTGAAGGGACGCACCAGCTCGAGCGCCGCGGGGGCTGTCGGGGAGATGCTCAAGCCTGCTCCTTTCTCCGGGATGAGTGCCTGTCGGGCGCTCCAAGAGGTTGGACCCGGGCGGCCGGCGCTGCGCCGCTCCGGACCCCACGCACAGTCAATCGGCAGCACGGCCGCGCTACGACCGCAGTAGTCACTGGACCCTGTCAGTAGTTACTCCCAATGACGGTGCCCGCGCGCGCGCGTAGCGTGCCCGGCATGAGCACACACGAGGTGCCCGCATGGGACGTGCCGCGCGCGCGTAGCGTGCCCGGCATGAGCACACACGAGGTGCCCGCATGGGACGTGCCGCGCGCGCGTAGAGCGCCCGGCATGAGCACACACGAGGTGCCCGCATGGGACGTGCCGCGCGCGCGTAGGGTGCCCGGCATGAGGACCGTATCGGCCCGATGAAGACCGTCTCGACCGAGCGCCTGGCCGAGGCGCTGAGAGCGCTCGACGGGCCCGAGCCGAGGATCGTCGCCAGCGGCAACATGGCCGGCCCGACGGTGCTGCTGAAGACGCTGGACGAGGCGGTCGAGCGCTACCGGCTGTTCATGTTGGCCGCGCAGGCGAAGCTGCCCGAGCGCGAAGGAGTGATCTACGAGACCCCGTTCGTGGGCCCGGGGATGCGGGACGGCGGCGAGCGCCTGGACTACCTGCCGATGAGGCTGTCGCTCGTGCCGAGGCTGTTCGCGACGATGAGGCCGCCGGACGCGGTGCTGCTGCACACGACGGCCCCCAGGGACGGGAAGGTGTCGCTGGGGATCGAGGTGAACATCTTGAGGGCGGCCGTCGAGCGGGTCCGCGCACGCGGTGGGCTGGTGGTCGCTCAGATGAACCCGAAGATGCCGTACACATACGGCGACGGCGAGCTGGACCTGGACGAGGTCGACTACGGGATCGAGGTCGACGAAGAGCTGTCAACGCCGAAGGTCGGGACGGCGCACGCCCACGACGAGGCGATCGCCGAGCGCGTGGCGGCTTTGATCGAGGACGGCGCGACGCTGCAGCTGGGGATCGGCCAGGTGCCCGACGCGACATTGAGGGCGGTCCGGGACAGGCGCGGGCTGAGGGTGTGGTCGGAGATGATCTCCGACGGTGTGATGGCCTTGGAGGGCGAGGGCGCGCTGGAGCGCGACCGGGAGATCGTGTGCTCGTTCATGTTCGGCTCGAAGGAGCTGTATGAGTGGGTCGACGGCAACCGGCGCGTACGGATGGCGAGGACCGAGACGACCAACGACCCGGCGAGGATCGCGGACCAGCGCCAGATGATGTCGGTGAACACCGCCCTGCAGGTCGACCTCGCCGACCAGGCCGGCGCGAGCCACATCCGCGGGCGCCTGTACTCGGGCTTCGGCGGGCAGCCGGACTTCGTCGCGGGCGCGCTGCACTCGGTCGGCGGCCACGCGGTGATCGCGTTGCGCTCCTGGCACGAGAAGAGCTCGAGCTCGACGATCGTGGGGAGACTGAGCGAGCCGGTGACCTCTTTCCAGCACTCGGCGGTGATCACCGAGCAGGGTTGCGCGAAGGTGTTCGGGCGCAGCCAGCGAGCCCAGGCCAAGCTGTTGATCGAGAACGTGGCGCACCCGGACGCCCGCGATCGGCTGTCAGCCGAAGCGGCGGATCGCCTGGATCAGGCAGCGGCGCACTGAGTCGCCTCGACCGGACCAAGACCGCCGGGAGCCGCCGCTAGCCGAAGCGGCGGCGCGCGAGGCGCCAGGCGGCGGTCGGGAACTCGACAAAATCGGTGCCTTCGTGAAACGTAAGGTGGGCGTCGAAGCCGTCCCTGAAGACGTCGAGCATCGCCCGGTTTTCGGGCAGGACCTCCGCGACGAAGTTCGCGATCCCGCGCTGCTCGGCGACCGCGCCCAGACGCTCGATCATGATCGTGGCCAGGCCCTGGCCGTGCAGGCTGTCCGCGATCTCGACCGCCACTTCGGCGTGCGTGGAGGCGCCCCGGGGCGCGTCGAGCTGGACGTAGGTGGCGTGACCGACCACCTGGCCCTCGGCGTCGAGCGCGACCAGGCCGTAGCGCTCGGGACCGGTGGCGGCGGCGAGATGGGCGGCGGTCTCGATGTCGGCCGCGCCGGTGAAGAAGCGCAGGCGCCGGGACTCGAGGCACAGGCCTTCGAGGAAGGAGAGCAGCGCGGGCTCGTCGGCCGCCACGGCCTTGCGCAGTCTCAGCTCAGAGCCGTCGCGCAGGCGGACGAGCTCCATCACAACGGCCAGTGGTGGGCGATCTGAGCCGCGGCCCTGGATGTGAAGAAGGGCTCGGGCGCCGCCGACTCGGCGGCGATGTCGTCCTCGAAGGCGGCGAGCGTCGCCACGACGCTTTCGGAGAGCGCCACCGGCGCGTAGCCGCCCTCCAGGACGGCCCCGAGCGGGATCGAGCGAGAGCGCGCGAAGTCGCGGACGTGGCGGGCCATCTGGGCGAAGTCGGAAGCGTCGAGCCTGCAGTCGGCGAGCGGGTCGGCGAGGTGCGCGTCGAAGCCGGCGGAGATCAGAACCAGGTCGGGGTCGAAGGCGCCGGCCGCGGGCAGGATGATGTGCTCGAGCAAGGACAGCCACAGTTCGGAGTCCGAGCCGGCGGGGACCGGCAGGTTGATCGTGTAGCCGATCCCCGGGCCCGAGCCGACGTCGCCGAGCGAGCCGGTGCCGGGGAAGATGCCGGACTGGTGGATGCTCGCGAACAGGACGTCCTGGCGCGAACGAAACGTTTCGGCGGTGCCGTTGCCGTGGTGGACGTCCCAGTCGAGCACGAACACGCGCTCCGCCCCGAGCTCGGCGATGGCGTGGGCGGCGGCGAGCGCGACGTTGTTGAACAGGCAGAAGCCCATCGCCCGGTCCGGTTCGGCGTGGTGTCCGGAAGGGCGCACGGCGCAGAAGCCGAGCGGCGCCTCGCCGGCAAGCAGCGCCCTGGTCATCTCGACGGCCCCGCCCGCGGCGTGCAGGGCGGCCCTGAAGGAGGGCTCGCCGACGGCGGTGTCGGCGTCGATCGAGCCCCCGCCCGCGAGGCACAGCTCGCGCAGACGCTCGATGTGATGTTGGGTGTGGACGAGCAGCAGCTGCTCGTCGGTCGCGGCCGGGGCGAGACGGCGCTCCATGCCCAGCCAGTCGCGCTCGGCCAATGCCCTTTCGATCGCCGAGAGACGCTCGGGCGTGTCCGGGTGCGAGGAGATGTGGGCCCGCGGGTCGTGCTCTGAGCAGACGGGGTGGCTGTAGTAGAGCATCGCCCCGGATCACGCCTTCGGCGCGACCTCCGCCAGGAACTCGACGATCGTGGCGGCCAGCCGTTCGGGCTCCTGGGCCATGAAGGCGTGGCCACCGCCATCGAAGACCTCGGTCTTCGCGCCCGGCCAGCGGGCGGCGAGCGCCTTCAGGTTGGATGGCGGGATGACGACGTCGAGGCTGCCGGACGCGGCCAGGACGGGAGGGGTGCCAGCGCCAGGCGCCGAGAGCCTGTCAGCGCCGGGCTCCGGAGGCGTGCCAGGGCCAGGCGCCGAGAGCCTGTCAGGGCCGGGCTCCGCGGGCGTGCCAGGGCCAGGCGCCGAGAGCCTGTCAGGGCCGGGCTCCGCGGGCGTGCCAGGGCCGGGCGCCGAGAGCCTGTCAGGGCCGGGCTCCGCGGGCGTGCCAGGGCCGGGCTCGGGGGGCTCGCGGGCGTGCCAGGCTTCGATCGCACGCTCTTGGGCCCTCAACGCGACGGGTGAGAGCGCGGCGCGGGCGCTGGCGACGACCTCGCCGAACATGCGGTCGATCGCGACAGCTACCTCAGGCGGGAACAGGACCGCGAGCAGCCGGGTCGCCTGCTCGCGGGGACTGCCGGAGTTGTCGGTCAGGCGAGCCCAGACGTCGGGGTCGGCGAGCGTCGCGGCCGGACCGCCGGGATCGGTGGCGAGCAGGACCATCGCCCGCACGCGCGCGGGCGCGAGCATCGCCAGGCTCTGCGCCGCGAACCCACCCATCGACCAGCCGGCGAACGACGCCTGCTCGATACCGAGCGCGTCCAGGAGCAAGATCAGATCGTTGGCCATCGCATCGATCGACAGCTCGCCGGGATCGCCGAGCTGGGAGTCCCCGACCCCGCGGTTGTCGGGACAGATCAGCTCGAACGAGGCGGCCAGGGCACCGAGCAGCGTCGGGTCCCAGTCGGCCGCCGTGGCGGAGTAGCCGTTGACGAGCACGAGCGGCGGGCCGGCGCCAAGCGAGCGCCAGGCCAGACGCCGCCCGTCCAGCTCGATCGTGTGGTTGGCCTCGGGCTCAGCCATGGCCGCGATCATCTCAGACGGCTGGGCGGGCGCTCAGACCGCTCGGCGGCCCTACGCCACCGCCGCCTCGCCCTCCGAAGTCGCGGCGCGGTCACGCGACGTCTCGGCGGCGGGGTCCGCATGGGCGGCATTGACAGGGGCGGACGCCTGGGAGGGGTTGCGCAGCAGGAGGGCGGCCACGAAGGCGCCCACCAGGCAGAGGCCGGCGCCGAGGGCGAAGGCGAGGTCGAAGCCGTCGGTGAGCGCGTGCGCGACGCCGGCGCCGGCGTGGGCACGGGTCTGAGCGTCGGCGATCGTGCTGAGCACGGCCAGGCCGAGCGCGCCGCCCATCAGGCGCGAGGTGTTCAGGAGCCCGGAGCCGAGGCCGCTCTGAGACTGGGGCAGGCAGTGCACGGCGGCGATCGTGGCGGGCACGAGCGACAGGCCCATACCGATCGCCGAGATGACGGCGCCGGGCAGCACGGCGGAGACGTAGGAGTCGCCGGGGGCGATGCCGGCGAGCAGGCCGATGCCGGCCGTCGCGAAGAGCATGCCGGCGGTGACCACCCTGGGCACGCCGAAACGGGCGACCAGGCGCGGAGCGAAGGTGGACGCCAGGAAGATCGAGAGCGTCATCGGCAGGAACGAGAGGCCGGCCTCGATCGCGCTGTAGTGGAGGACCTGCTGCAGGTAGAGCGCCAGGAAGAACCAGACCGGGAAGAACGCGGCGTACAGCAGGACGACGATGCCGTTGGCGACCCGCAGCTGCCCGAAGCGAAGCACACCAAGGGGGATCAGCGGGTCGCGGGCGACGCGGCCCTCGACGTACGCGAAAGCGGCCAGCAGCACGAGTCCGGCCGCGAGCGGGAAGAGCACCCCGGCCGAGCCCCAGCCGAGCGTGTCGGTGCGCACGATGCCAAACGCCAGGGCGACGAGCCCGCCGGTCACGAGCACGGCTCCGGCGATGTCGAAGCTGCGCGGTGCGGTCCCATCGGGGCGCTGCACGCGCGCGCGCGTACGGGCTCCCAGAGAGAAGAGTTCACGGCGTGAGCGCCCGCCGTCCGAACGAGCGCCGGCCGGGCCCACTTCCGCGCCGGCGGCGGCCGCTACCGGGAGGGCCGCGACCGCCGCATCGTCGTCGGCCGGGATCCAACGCAGGCCGAGGACGACGACGAGGACGCCGAGCGGCACGTTGACCGCGAAGATCGCGGGCCAGCCGAAGCCCTGCGTGAGCAGGCCGCCAAGGAGGGCGCCCGAGGAGGCGCCGAGCGCGCCGACGGCGCCCCACATGCCGAGGGCGCGGTTGCGGGCGGGTCCGGCCGGGAACGAGCTGGTGATGATCGACAGGGTCGCGGGCGAGAGGATCGCCCCGCCGAAGCCCTGCAGCGCGCGCGCGCCGATCAACAGGCCGCGCGTGCTGGCGAGCGTGCAGACCAGCGAGGAGAGCGCGAAGAGAACGGTCCCGGCGAGGAAGACCCGGCGGCGGCCAAGCAGGTCGGAGCAGCGCCCGCCGAGCATCAAAAAGCCGGCGAACGTGAGGGTGTAGGCGTTGACGACCCATTGCAGGCCGGTCGTCGAGAAGCCGAGGCCGTCGTGGATCTCGGGCAGCGCCACGTTGACGATCGAGACGTCGAGGATGACCATGAACTGGGCCAGGCAGACGATCAGCAGCAGCGCCGACTTGTCCTTTGCCGGGCCAGCCTCACGGCGCGATCGGGATACGCTCGGGGTTGCGCTCATGCGATCAGATATGGGATAGCAGCCTGGGCGGGGCGCGTCCGTGAAGTGGGCGCGATCGCGCTCGTGAAGTGGCTTCAGCGCCTGGCCAGCCACCAAAGTGAAGACGTCCGTGGGCAGCCCGCACGGCGCGAGGACGTAGGATGACGCGCCGTGCCGGGGAACGAGAACGTTTACGAGGCGGACGTGGTGGTTGTCGGTGCCGGGCTGGCGGGCCTGGTGGCGACGGCCGAGCTGGCCGACGCCGGCAGGCGGGTGGTGCTCGTCGAGCAGGAGCCGGAGCAGTCGCTGGGCGGGCAGGCGTGGTGGTCGCTGGGCGGCCTGTTCATGGTCGATACGCCGGAGCAGCGACGGTGGGGCGTGAAGGACTCGGCGGAGCTGGCCTGGCAGGACTGGTCCGGGACGGCGGCGTTCGACAGGCAAGAGGACGAGTGGCCGAAGAGGTGGGCGGAAGCGTACGTGGAGTGGGCGTGCGGCGGCAAGCGGGAGTGGCTGCACGGGAAGGGTCTGAGGTGGCTGCCGAACCCGGGCTGGGCCGAGCGGGGCGGCTACGGGGCGATCGGCCACGGCAACTCGGTGCCACGGTTCCATTTGACTTGGGGAACGGGGCCGGGGGTCGTGGCGCCGTTCCTCGACAGCCTGACTCGCGCGCGCGCGGATGGCGCCGTGGAAGTGTTGTGCAGGCATAGGGTCGACGAGCTGACCAGGACGGCCGGCGCGATCGACGGCGTAAAGGGCAAGGTGCTCGAGCACAGCGGGATCGAGCGCGGGCGGGCCAGCTCGCGGATCGAGACAGGCGAGTTCGAGGTGAGGGCGCCGGCGGTGCTCGTGACCTCGGGCGGCATCGGCGGCAACCTGGACCTCGTCAGAGAGAACTGGCCAAAGTGGCTGGGAGACCCGCCGAAGAGCATGGTCTCGGGCGTGCCGGCGCACGTGGACGGGCGGATGTTGCGGATCGCCGAGGGGGCGGGCGGGAACTGGATCGGCAAGGACCGGATGTGGCACTACACCGAGGGTCTGCGCAACTGGTCTCCGGTCTGGAGGGACCACGGGATCAGGATCCTGCCGGCGCCGTCCTCGCTGTGGCTGGACGCGACCGGCAAGCGGCTGCCGGTGCCGCTGTTCCCGGGCTACGACACGCTGGGCACGCTGGAGCACATCTGCAAGAGCGGTTACGGACATACGTGGTTCGTACTGACGAGGAAGATCATCGAAAAAGAGTTCGCGCTGTCGGGGTCCGAGCAGAACCCGGATTTGACCGGCAAGAGCGTTAAGGGTGTCGTCAGGGAGCGGATCGGAAAGGGGGTCCCGGGACCGATCAAGGCGTTTATGGATAAAGGCGCAGACTTCGTGGTGGCCGAGGATCTGGACAGGCTGATCGCGGGCATGAACGCGCTGACGGAGGAGCAGGTGCTGGACGAGACCGCCGTCAGGGAAGAGGTGACGGCGAGGGATCGGGAGATGGCGAACAAGTATTCGAAGGATTCGCAGGTGGTGGCGATCAGAGGCGCGAGGCGCTATCTCGCCGACCGCATCAGCAGGGTCGCGGCGCCGCACAGGCTGACCGATCCGAAGGCGGGCCCGATGATCGCCGTCAAGCTGAATGTGCTGACCAGAAAGACGTTGGGCGGCCTGCAGACCGACCTGTCGGGCCGGGTCCTGGACGGCGCGGGCGAGCCGGTCCCCGGGCTGTGGGCCGCCGGCGAGGCGGCCGGCTTCGGCGGCGGCGGGATGCACGGGTACCGGTCCCTGGAGGGCACGTTCCTGGGCGGCTGCCTGTTCTCGGGCAGGACCGCGGGCCGGGCATTGTCGGGGTAGGTCGAGCGGCGCGCATCCGCGCATGCCCACGCGCGCACACGCGCGGCGTGACCGCTGGGCGTGCTCTGGCGAGGTAGGTCGAGCGGCGCGCGCCCACGCGCGGCGAGCACAACACGCGGCGCGACCCGACGTACGCGCGAGCGGCGCGCACACACGCTGGGGACGGGCCTGCACGCGCGCGCACCCGCACGCGCGCCCACGCGCGGCGAGCGCGAGCACAACACGCGGCGCGACCGCCGTACGCGTGAGCGGCGCGCACACATACGCTGGGCGATGGCGCGCGCGCGCGCGCGGGCCATCGCCACGAGTTGGTAATACTGCGGCCATGAGCGCTGAGCCCACAAGCCGACCAGGCAGCCTGGCCGGAACCGTGGCGCTCGTGACGGGCGCCTCCAGCGGGATCGGCGAGGCGAGCGCGCTGGCGCTGGCGGACGCGGGCGCAAGGGTCGCGATCGTGGCGCGGCGCGAGGACAGGCTGCGCGACCTGGCGGACCGGATCGCGGCGGACGGCGCCTCCGAGGAGCCCTCAGGCGCGCCGATCGTGGTAGTCGCCGACCTCAGCCAGGGCGATGAGGCGCAGCGCGCGGTGGAGCAGGTCGCGGAGCGGGCCGGGCGGATCGACATTTTGGTAAACAACGCCGGCGTGATGTTGTTGGGGCCGATCGAGAACGCGCCGGTGGAGGAGTGGGAACGGATGATCGACATCAACGCGAAGGGCCTGATCCGGTGCGCGCACGCGGCCCTCCCATACCTCCTGGACGCGGCCGGCAAAGGGCCGCGGGAGGTGGCCGACATGGTCAACATCAGCTCGGTGGCCGGGCGGACGGCGAACGCGGGCTCGGGCGTTTACAACCTGACCAAGTTCGGCGTCGGCGCGTTCAGCGAGTCCTTGCGGCAGGAGGTGACGCAGCGGCACGTGAGGGTCGGCCTGATCGAGCCGGGCGCGGTCGACACCGAGCTGCCCGAGCACAACCGGCCCGAGATCAGGGAGATGATCGCCGAACGCTTCGGCAAAGTGGAGCGGCTGCGGTCAGGGGACATCGCCGAGGCGATCCTTTACATGGTGACCCGGCCCAGGCACGCAACGGTGAACGAGATTTTGATCCGGCCGACCGAACAGCAGCGCTAGGCGCGCTCCGTAGTCGCCCGCCGTGGACGGCGGGGCTTGTGCGGATGTGGGCCGGCCAGCCCGGTGGTTTGCTGGCGGCGACCCTTTTTTAGCCCGCTTCTTGAGGAGGACCGAAACATGGCGACCGTCGAGCAAGCCGCGACGTTCAAGGCGCCGGGACACCCGGACAGCCCGGTGCGGGTGGCAGAGAGATATGACAACTTCATCGGCGGCCACTGGATTGGACCGGTGAAGGGCGAGTACCGCGAGAACCTGACGCCCGTGACGGGCCAGCCGTTCTGCGAGGTGGCGCACTCGACGCCCGACGACATCGAGCTGGCGCTGGACGCGGCCCATGCGGCACGAAGGGAATGGGGCGAGCGCTCGCTGACGGAGCGCTCGAACGTGCTGAACGAGGTGGCGAACGCGATCGAAGAGAACCTCGAGATGCTGGCCGTGGCCGAGAGCTGGGACAACGGCAAGCCGGTGCGCGAGACGCTGGCGGCGGACATTCCGCTGGCGGTCGATCACTTCAGGTACTTCGCGGACGTGATCAGGGGCGAGGAGGGCGGGATCTCGGAGATCGACAAAGACACGGTCGCTTACCACTTCAAAGAGCCGCTCGGCGTGGTCGGCCAGATCATCCCGTTCAACTTTCCGCTGTTGATGGCCGCCTGGAAGATCGCGCCGGCCCTGGCCGCGGGCAACTGTACGGTCGTCAAGCCGGCCAGCTCGACACCGTGGTCGATCTTGAAGCTGGCCGAGGTGATCGGCGAGATCCTGCCAGCGGGCGTCCTGAACATCGTCAACGGCCCGGGCGCGGAGACCGGCAGGGCGCTGGCGTCGAACAAGCGGATCGCCAAGATCGCGTTCACCGGCGAGACGGTGACGGGACGGCTGATCATGCAGTACGCGGCCCAGAACATCATCCCGTCGACGACCGAGCTGGGCGGCAAGTCGCCGAACGTCTTCTTCGAGGACGTGCTGGCCGGCGACGACGCGTTCGCCGAGAAGGCGATCGAGGGGCTGGTGCTGTACGCGTTCAACAAGGGCGAGGTCTGCACGTGCCCGTCGCGGGCGCTGATCCAGGAGTCGATCTACGACGAGTTCATGGAGCGCTGCTTGGAGCGGATAAGGGCGATCAAGCAGGGCGACCCGCTCGACCGCGAGACCCAGCTGGGCGCCCAGAACTCGGAGCAGCAGCTGGAGAAGATCTTGTCGTACATCGAGATCGGCGAAGACGAGGGCGCCGAGCTGCTGATCGGCGGCAAGCGCAACGTGCTGGGCGGCGAGCTGGCCGGTGGCTACTACGTCGAACCGACCGTGTTCAAGGGCACCAACGACATGAGGATCTTCCAGGAGGAGATCTTCGGCCCGGTGCTGGCCGTGACCACGTTCAGGGACGAGGCCCAGGCCCTGGAGATCGCGAACGACACGATGTACGGCCTCGGCGCCGGCGTCTGGAGCCGCGACGGCGCCAGGGCCTATCGCATGGGCAGGGGCATCGAAGCGGGCAGGGTATGGACCAACTGCTACCACCACTATCCGGCACACGCCGCGTTCGGCGGCTACAAGGTCTCGGGCGTCGGGCGCGAGAACCACAAGATGATGTTGGATCACTACTCGCAGACCAAGTGCATGCTGGTCAGCTACGACCAGAACCCGATGGGCCTGTTCTGATCATGGCGGCGAGCGTGACCGCGACCAGGACGGCGCTCGATTTGATCGAGCGCCTGAGCGCGGAACACGGTCCGCTCGCCTTTCACCAGTCAGGGGGCTGCTGCGACGGCAGCTCGCCGATGTGCTTGCGGGCCGGGGAGCTGCCGCCGAGCCGTTACGACATCGAGCTGGGCCGGCTCGCCGGCGTGCCGTTCTATGTCGACTCCGAGCTGTACGAGCGCTGGGGCGAACCGGCGCTCGAGATCGACGTGGCCGAGGGCACTGGCGAGGGCTTCTCGTTGGAGGGCGCCGAGGGTCTGCGCTTCCTGGCACGCACGTTGCCGGCCGCGCAGACCGTGCCGTCAGCGCCGGCCGGCCCGTCAGCGTGAGCGTCCGTCGGCGATCTGCCTGACGTTGTCCAATGTGTCGGGCTCCTGGGAGCGGAGCAGCACGGGGAAACTGGCCTGCACAGTGGTGCCAGAACCGGGACTCGAGCTGATCGACAGGGTGCCCTCGAGGAGCTCGACGCGCTCGCTCATGCCGAGCAGGCCGAAGCCGCTGGTCTGGGCTTCGGGATCGAAGCCTTGGCCGTCGTCGCGGACGCTGAGGCGGACCGCCTGGCCGTCTTCGTGGATCTCGACGACCGCGCGCTTGGCCTGGCCGTGTTTGATCGCGTTGGAGAGGGCCTCCTGGACGATCCGGTAGAGCGCGACCTCGAGCTCGGGCGCGTGCCGGGTCGAGGGGCTGTTCTGGTCGTAGGCCAGCTCGATGCTCGAGTCGATCGACAGGCCGTGACGGGCGGCCCGTTCGACGAGCGCTTCGATCGCCGCCTGGGCCCCGAGCTCGTCGAGGGCGGCGGGACGCAGGTCGGTGATCAGGGCCCTGAGGTTGGCGATCCCTTCCTCGAGATGCTCTACGGCCTGGCCGACCGCTGCCTTCAGCGCGTCGGGCTGGGCCGAGCGCGCGGCCGCGGACAGACCGATGCGCAGGGCGCTCATGCTCTGGAGGGTGTCGTCGTGCAGCTCCCGGGCCCAGCGCTGGCGCTCGGCCTCGGTGGCGGCCAGGCGTTGACGGCGGCGGTCTGAGAGGAAAGACTGCGTGGTCGCGACGGCGGTCGCGGCGCTGGCCGCGAAGGCCTCGAGCAGACGCTCGTCCTCAGCCGAGAACGAAGGCCCGTCGCGGAGGCATTCGAGCGCGAACATGACGCCATGGACGGTCCCGCGAAAGATCAAGGGCACCGCCAAGCCGGCCTGGGCGCTTACGCCATAGCGGCCAAGCCCGTGCTCGTCGAAACGGGCCCGGTTCAGCGTGTTCTCGAGACGTTGGACGCGCCCGGTGCGCATCACGTGCGCGGCCAAGCTGTTCTCGAGCTCGACGCGCTCGCCGACCAGCTTCTCGGGCAGCTCGCCGGCGCCGGCGGCGATCAGGAGCCGATCGCCACGGACCAGCTCGATCAAGAGGGTCCGGGCGGACACGAGCGCGCGCCCGCGCTTGGCGACCAGCTCGAGGACGATCTCCGGGTCGGTCTCTCCGCCGATCGCCTTGGCGATCTGGGTGGTCGCCTCGAGCGTAGCGACAGTACGCTCCAACTCGTCGCGGCGCTCGCTCGCGCCGGCGTAGCGCCGGGCGTGGTCGATCGCGACGCTGGCGAACTCGGCGAGCACGGCCACGGCCTGCTCGTCGCCCTCGTCGAACTCGGCGCCTCCGGCCTTCTCGGTCAGATACAGGTTGCCGTAGGGCCTGCCGGCAACGAGGATCGGAACGCCCAGGAACGTGGCCATCGGCGGATGACCGTGCGGGAAGCCGTAAGAGCGCGGATGCCGGCCGACGTCGGCAAGGCGCAGCGGGACGGGCTCCTCGATCAGCGCGCCCAGCACACCGCGGCCCCGCGGCAGGGGTCCGATCGCCGATCTGGTCGTCTCGTCGATGCCTCTTGTCAGGAACCGGGCCAGCTCGGTCCGGGGCTCGTTGAGCACGCCGAGCGCGGCGTACCTGGCTTCGGTCAGCGCCTGGGCCGCCTCGAGGACCCGGTCGAGCACGACATCGAGGTCGAGCTCAGCCAAGACGCCTCGCGCAACATCGAGCACTGCCTGCGTCGGCGCATCCATCCAACAGCTCCTCATCATGCTCGGTGCTTCGAAAGCGCGCCCTCTACGCGCTTTCTAAACACCACGCAACCGTTTCCGTAGTTTACCGCGAAGGGGACGATCGTCCGGGACGGGAGGGTCCTTCGTGCGCGCTCGCGCGCGGGCGCGCACGCGGGCGCGCAGGCGGGCGCACGGGCGGGCGCGCACGCGGGCGCGCAGGCACATGACCGAGCGAGTGTGCATACACGCGAAACCCCTAAACACCGACCCACGCGCACGGGCACGCGCACGGGCACGCGCAGGCACAGACCGAGCGAGCGTGCAATACACGCGAAACCCCTAAACACCGACCCACGCGCACGGGCACGCGCGCAGCCGGCCGGGCCAGGCTTACGACGCTTCGAGGAGGTTCTCCAGGCGAGCGAGCGTCGTGGCGGTGCCCATCGCCAGGATCGCGTCACCGGCGGAGAGCCGGGTCTCGGCGGGCGGCTGGGGCTGAAAGGCGGTGCCGTGGCGCAGGCCGACGATCATCGCGGCGCCTCTGATGTCGTCGACGGTCTTGCCGACCCCTTGGCAGTCTTGGCCGACGACGATCTCCTCTAGGCGGTACTCGACGTCGACGTCTACGACGCCGCTGAGCTGGGGGTGCAAGGCGAGCCGGGCCATCTCGGTGCCGGAGGCCTTGTACGGAGAGATGACACGGTCGGCGCCGGCGCGCTTGAGCTTGCGCTCGGTGTCCTCGGTCGAGGCTCTGGCGACGATCACGATGTTGGTGCGTAGACCGCGCGCGGTGAGGGTGATGAAGACGTTCTGGGCGTCGGAGTCGGCGCAGGCGATCAGGGACCGAGCTTGGGCGATGTTGGTCTGGGAGAGGACGGCGTCGTCGGTGGCGTCGCCTTCGACGAACTGCATGTTGTGGCTTTCGGCCAAGGGCTTGCTGGCGAGATTGGAGTCGACGACCACGTACTTGGCGCCGGCGGCATAGAGGTCGCGCGCGACCTGGCGGCCGACGCGGCCGAAACCGCAGATGATGTAGTGGTCTTTGAGCGAGTCGATCATCTTTTGGCTGCGCTTGGCGGCCAGAATTTCTCCGAGATGGCCGGACACGAACAGCTCGGTGACCGTGGCCAAGGCGTAGAAGAGCGTACCGACGCCGATCAGGACGAGGCCGACATCGACGATCTGGCCGAAGACGGACCCAGGCTGGGGGAAGCCGCCGACGGTGGCCGCCGTGTCGAGGGCCCAGCGAAAGGCGTACCAGACGCTGACATGTTCGCTGACGGCAAGGGCGATGGTGGCGAGCAGGAGCAGGCCCGACACGACCAGGGCCAGCCTGACGATGCGCCTGACGAAGACCTGGAGTTGCCTTTGGGCGGCCGTGTCGCGGCGGGGATGAGCGCCGGGCGGTTGACGTGTGAGGCTTGGCATGGTTGGACCGAACCGTGCCGAGTCGGACCTTGGACGGTTAGTGGATCGCAAACCTCGGCGACGGCGGACCGCGTGAGCATAGTCGGCGCGCTCCGAGAGGTGGGCGTGCGCTATGGGCATGACCGGCGCGCTACGGAGCATGGCCGGTGCACTACGGGGGCATGACCGGCGCGCTCGGGGCGTGACCCGGCGCGCTCGGAGCATGACCGGGGCGCTACGGGCATGCCCTGTGCGTTCGGGGCGCCGGGCGCGCCCCGTGGGGCGCTCTGGGCGCGCTCTGGTCAAGTGTGCGGCCGGGACGACGGTGTAGGCTGCCCGCAGGGAGCAGCTGTCAGGTTGTTTTTTTTTGAGAACCCAAAAGAGGAGGGTCGATGTCAACGTCACCAAAGCCGAAAGGCGCAACGGCGTCTAAGTCGTCAAGCGCAAGGGAGGCGAGGGCGCACTGCGAACGCAACGACAGGGCGATCCAGAGGGTCGCCAAGTCGCTGGACGTGGCATATGAGGACCTGAGCAAGCTGAGCGGTAGCCTGGGCGCGGGCGTGGCGGACCTGAGGCGCGACGTGTCGAGGCTGCTGAAAGACGCCAGGCGCGACGTCAACAAGATGAGCGCCGCGACCCGCAAAGATTTGGAACGGATCCAGAAGGATTTGGCCGGCAAAGCGAAAGCGAGACCGGGTGCCGCGAAAGCGGCTGCGAAAGCGAGCAGCCGGAAAGCAGCCGCCAAACCTGGCCGCCGGAAAGCAGCCGTGAAACCGGCTACCGGCAAAGCCGCCGCGAAATCGGCCACCCGCAAAGCCGCCGCGAAATCGGGCGCCGCGAAAGCCGCCGTGAAATCGGGCGCCGCGAAATCGGCCGCCAAATCGGGCGGACGTAGAACAGCCGCCAAAGCGAGCCCACGGAAAGCGGCTTCGAAATCGAGCGGACGCAGAACAGCGGCCAAATCGCGTTAGGCGTCAGGCGAGCGGCGTGCGGCCGAAATCGCGTTAGGCGTCAGCGTTAGGCGAGCGGCGTCGGGAACTCCACCGGGGTCGCGCTACGCTGCGGGCATGGTGCGGTCGAAGAAGCGGTTCGGGGAATACTCGCCGGCCCAGCAGGCCTTGATCGCGGTGGTCTTTGGGGTGTCGCTTGGGCTGGTGGCGATGTCGGAGCGCGACCTGCAGCATCGTCCGGCCGATCAGGTGTGGGGAAGCAAGACGCTGTGGAGGCTGGTCTGTTTGAACGCGCTCGGAGCCGTTGCCTATTTTCGGTGGGGGCGCCGAGCAGCGGGCTGACGCGACGGGGCCCGCGATCCGGCGCTTGAACTAGCTTCAGGCAAGCAGCCGTCCGCCGTCTACGACGATCTGGCTGCCGGTCATGTAGCAGGAGAGCTCACTGGCGAGGAACAGCGCGGCCCGACCGATGTCGTCGGGCTCGCCCATCCGGCCCATCGGGATCATCGCCTCGAAGGCTTTCATATTCGACTCGTCCATCTCGCCTGTGCCCGGCGTCTTGATCCCGCCGGGCGCGACCGCGTTTACCAAGATGCCGTGGGGCGCAAGCTCCAGGGCGACGTTCTTGGTGAAACCCCAAGCGCCGTGCTTGGAGGCGTCGTAGTGGGCCAGCCCGACCATCGAGGGATGTAGCGCGTCGATCGAGGTGACGTTGACGATCCGGCCGCCATGGCCCTGCTCGATCATGCGCGCCGAGACGGCCTTCGTGCAGAGGAACAGCCCGGTGAGGTTCACATCCAGAACACGGCGAAACGTGGCCGCGTCGAGGTCCGCAAGGGGGATCATCGGGTAGATGCCGGCGTTGTTGACGAGAATGTCGATGCCGCCGAAGCTGTCTACCGCCGCGCGCACCATCTGCTGCACGCTCTGGTCATCGCTGACGTCGCAGCGAATCGCGAGCGCACTGTCAGGACGTGCGGCAGCAAGGTCTGCGGCGGCGTTCTGGGCCGCCGTCTCGTCGAGGTCGGCAACCAAGAGGCTCGCGCCGGCCTCGTGCAGCCGGCGCGCGATGCCAAGGCCGATCCCCATCGCGCCGCCGGTGACTATCGCCGTGCGTCCGGTGAGATCGATGAGCTCGGCCGAAGGAATGTGTTGTTGTGAGGGATATGCGGTCATGTGCTAACGATCTTATGTAGCGGTCGGCTACACACCGGTACCCGTCCGCAGGTTGGCGCGGACAACTACCTACCGTCGTCGGCATCGATGGCGCCCGGATGCCTCATTGATCGCTCACAGCGGATAGGCATGAGGGCTAGTGGCGCGGAAACAAGATGTCGAAACCGTAGACGTTCGCGTTCGCCCCGAAATGCTCGACGTAGAACTCCGTCCACACGGTTCGTCCGAGGTAGCGTTCGGTGATTCGGTACGTTCGCTCGCCATCTTCTATCCGGGTGGGCTTCAGGCGGTGGCCAAAGCGGTGCATGAGGCGTGCGATCGCGCCGCTCCCGAAAATGGGGGTGCCGTCCGAGAGATGCCATCCGCTGTGCGGCGATATCACGATCATTCGGACCCGTCCGTTCGCCAGGTAAAGGTCGAAGATCCCGTGCGGAGCCTTTGGGCTGACCTTGCCGGGCGGGAAGCTCTCGTAAGACATGGGCCCGCGAGAGTTACGCCCTTCGATTGGACGTCCGAGGCGTACGATCACCTGGGCGCGAGTCATGCCAAGCGTCGCCCCTGCCGCGCCGCGACCGACGACGACCAAGCCCCCGTAGATGCCTTTATCGACCGAAGGCGTAGCGAATGCCGTAATGCAGCTGAGAAGCGCGACCAAGACACAAATCGAGAAAGTCCGCGAGAGGGTCCGCATTGTCTTCTGAGCTTAGACGCGCTCCGAGAACGGGTCATCCGCAGGCAGCCGCATCCCGCGAACGGTCTAATACGTAGCGAGGCTTCGAGATATTCGATATGAGGATCGAGGTCATCGACATGAGGATCGAGCCCTCATTAAACAGTGGACCGCGACCCTCTCCCTCGCCGCCTGCGATGGACCTGGACCCACATCAATCCTCTATCAGGACTCGACGGCCCGGCCCTCCCCGCCGGAGGTCTCCAACAGCAGGGTCACAGGGCCGTCGTTGACGAGCTCGACCTGCATGTGGGCGCCGAAGACTCCGCCTACCGCATGAGCCCGTTGACAGAAACGCTCGTAGAGAGGCTCGGCCTGCTCCGCGGGCGCGGCCTGCGCGAAGCTCGGGCGGTTGCCGCGCTTGGTGTCGCCGTAAAGCGTGAACTGGCTGACGCACAAGATTTCGCGCTCGCCGAGCGCCTCGTTTAGGTTGCCCTGAGCATCGGCAAATACGCGCAGCGAACGGACCTTCTCCGCAAGCCGGTCGGCGGTCGCGCGGTCGTCGTCGCGGGCGACGCCCAGCAGCACAAGCAGGCCCGAGCCGATCTCGGCCACCCGGCGTCCTTCGACCTGGACGGCGGCCCGGCTGACCCTCTGCACGAGCGCACGCATGGGCTGCCAGATTATCGCAGTGCGGTCGCGGCGCTCGCGACGATGAGGGACGCGCAAAAGGGACGGTGAGCCTGTGGCTACCGGGGACCTGGCGCAAAAGGGACGGTGAGCCTGTGGTTGCCGGAGACCTGGCGCAAAAGGGACGGTGAGCCTGTGGTTGCCGGAGACCTGGCGCAAAAGGGACGGTGAGCCTGTGGGTTGCCGGAGACCTGGCGCAAAAGGGACGGTGAGCCTGTGGTTGCCGGAGACATGGCGCCGGCGCCAAGTCCCCGGCGGTGCCGTGGCTTACGAGCCCTATTCGACTCCCCAGTCCATTTCTTTTTCGAACGTTATTTTTTCGGTGTCTTCAAAAGTTACTTTGCTTTCGCCCAATTTCAGGCTGCTGCCCGACGGTTTGCACGAGATTTCATGCACTTCCATGCCCGAGGTGCCTTCCGGCAATTCGCACTTCTGGGTGCCTTTGATATGATATGTGCCTTTGGCGAGGCACGTTTTGCCTTCTTTGGCTTTGATGACGACCGTGATGAATATTTCTTCTTTCGCGCCTTTGAATTCGTCCTCGATGGCTTCTTCGACTTCTATCAGCTGGTCGGAGAACGAGCCTGACTCTTCTACTTCGCAGTTGGGCTGGCCCACGAGTTTGCAGCTGTGGAAAACGATTTCGCCTTTTACTTTGCCTTCTTCGTCGGGTTCCCCGGAGAATTTGTCTTCCGAGCATTCGGTTGACCCGAGACCTTCGGCGACCAGTTTCGATTTTCCTGGGCCCGAGATGATGTTTGCGACCATCCATAACGTCTTGGCCCATTCGCCGCCCGCTCCGGTCGTGTTGCACTTGTCGGAAAGGTAGTTGGAACCTCCCACTTTTTCACAGGTATACCACGTCGGGAACCCGCTCATGGGGTCGTCTACCAGGTAGGCCCGCGAATAGAAACCGCCTTCTTTTAAGGAAGCCGCATTGCACGTGGCTTGTTCGAATCCGCCGGCGCCCGTCGTTTTGGCTCGCGTGCACAGAAAGAATCGGTGCGCTGAAGCCGACGCCGAGACCGCGAGTGAGGCCGCCGCGAACGCCAGGAGCGCCGCCGCGACCAATCGTAAGGGTCCTGCGAACGATAACACTAGATCCTCCTTGTTTGGATTGACTTGCAAATCGCAATATACAAGAAGAATCGACTCAAACGTCTTGATCGAACTAATGGGATACAGGTAGAGGGTTGCCCCCGATGTTTCGACTCGAACGTTGTCTCGTTCGGCTATCGCATCGGTGCGCAGGCGATCAGACGCGAGTCCTGGAGCGCCGCTTCGCGGTGAGCGTGGATGGCCAGGTAGTCGGGGTTTGAGGCCATCTCGAGAAACCGCTTGCGTGACGGATATTCGACCAAGAGCACCACGTCCCACTCGCCCTGCTCCGGCCCGATCACGACCTCGCTCGTGTCGAGCGCACTGATGACGCGGCCACCGACAGCGGCCAGGAACGGAGCGGTCGCCGCCCCGTAGCGCGCGTACGCATCCCTGCCGCTCACTCCTTCGTCGATCCCGTCCGCCAAGTCCTTGAAGCGCAGCAGATTGAGCATCACGACGGGCTCCTCCGAGTCCGAGGCCGCAAGCCCTTCGATCTGGCTTTGCGTCGGCGTCAACGGCATTGGCTCTCCTCTCCGATCGGCAGGCGCCGTCCGGCGCCGGCGGCCGATCTTCTCATAGCGGTCCCGAGCGCGAGCACGCGCCGAAGTAAATGCTCACTCATAGGCACCGACTCTGCGGGCCCCGCCGACCGCTCGACTCCACGACTACGCCCGTTCGGGAAGGGGCCGCAGTGGACCGAAGGGTCGCGACAGGCCGCGACGGCCCCTTGCGTTCGAATACGTCTATAGCGGGGGCGGGATTCGAACCCGAGGACAATCGGGTTATGAGTTCGCAGTCGGGGGGTCGGGTTGGGTGAGGTTGCCCGTGTTTGCTGGGGTTGCGTCGGGTTCGCTGGGGGCGGATTTGCTCAAAACGGAACCTTGGATGGAACCCTCGATAGCCGCCGGGTGCTCGTCGCTCGACGGAGGCTGATCGGTGGCTTCGACATCGGATACGCCTCCATTGGCCGTGCGCGGCAGCATCCGATTGGCGGGCAGCAGCGGCAGAAGGTCGGGGGGAGACGGCGCCACGCCCTCGACGGGAGGGGTCTCGGTCCTGATTTGAGGAGGGCGCGCCTGCCACGCTTTGAGGTTCTGCACGAGGTCGCGGTAGAACGCCACCGTCTGAGCGCGGGTCTCCCGGACGAACGAGCCCTCGGCTCGACCCCGCTTCTGGCCCATCGGCCGGTTGAGCGTCAGCACGAAGGATCGGGGATCGCGCTTGCTGTCGGCATGGAAGAGCAGGGTCTCCGGGCGCTCACGCGCCTGCTCCAGCGTCCCGGCGACGGTCTCGCGAGCATGTGAATACCAGACCTCGACGCGCAGGTCCGGCCACGCGTCGTTCAACTGGCGCAGCAACCAGTTGATGCGAGACTTGGGTCGCCCTTCCGTGGGCGCGGCGACATCCACGCTGAGCGATGTCTGCCGGGACTTCAGATCGGCGCGTATCCGCAAGTCGCCGACCGCATCGGGGACACGGATCGCTGCAAGGAGCGCGCCCTCTGTGGCCATCGACTTCGCCACTTCTTCCAGTCGGGCGCTGGTCGTCTGCTTGCGAGGGCGGAGCGATGTGACGTTGCGGCCGAGTTCCTGGGACAGGCTCAGGCATAGATACTCGGTGAACTGCTCCCAGCGTTCGGCTACATGGCGGACCGTATCGTCCCCTTGGCGCAGGGTCCCGTCGTGAGCTGCGCTGCGCACGGGCACCCAGTGTTCGCCCATATCCTCGAAGCCGGCGGCTCCGGAGCCTTCGCTGCCGAGGTAGTGGATCAGCTCGCGAAGAACCCATGCCTGGTCGGGGTCGGACACCCCGCGGTAGCGACTCTGCACGACCGCCTCGGTCAACACTCGCCACCATGAGAAGTGCCATAGCTTGGCCCGCCGGAGCTTGCGACCATCCACGCACACCGGCGACTCCGAGGCGCTGTGGGTGATCTGGTTGGAGATCGTGAGCACTCCGTCGAAGCCCTGGTCGCGAGCGATGTCGAGATATCCCCCGACCTGCTCGTCCTTCAGCATCGCGGAGCCAGTCTTGACCTCCACCAGGCAGGTCCAGCGTTTCCCGCCTCGTTCGCACACGATCGCGCCGTCGGGGATCGTGGTCTTGCCTTCGGCGTTCTTGAAGCGGACCTCCGCGAAGGTGTCGATGCTGGGCGACTTCGGCGCGCCCAGCTCCGCGAGTAGGGCGTGCCCGAACTCGGGTACTCCGTGCATCACGGCGAGGAGGCATGAGGTCGCGCGCTTCTCCTGCTCCTCCTGGCTGCGCATGCCATAAGTCGGGATCAGACGGGCATGCTGCCAGGCCTCCGACCCCAAGCCAGGCTGTTTTCCATCAACGGCAGTTGCCATAGCCGAAACTTATCGAGAATGCGCCAGCGGCGGCATCTCTTGGACCTGCCCGTTCTATGGCTCGATCTCTTTGGAGTTCTCCGCAAGCTCTCGCGCGCGTCGAGCGGCGAACTGGGCGACCTGCTGCTCCACGCGCCGCATACCCTCCATCTCCTCCTCGATGCCCTCCGTGATTTGGGCCTCCTCACCGGTCATCAGCACGCCGCGCTCGCCAACGGTGTAGCGCGTGACGGCGATCGGCGTAACGATGCCCTGGAGCGTCGGGTGGGCGACCGCCTCGTCTCGGTCAGCGCAGAGGATGAAGCCGACCGTTGCGCGATCCTCGTCGTGGGCAATGAGTTCGTTGACGGCATTGACGTAGAGGTTCATCTTGCCGGCGAACTCCGCGCGGAAGGGACCAATCTTGAGGTCGACGACCACGAAGCGGCGGGTCGGATGGTGGTAGAAGAGGAGGTCGAGGATGAACTCCTCTTCGCCGATCTGGAGCGACTTCTGGCGTCCGGCGAAGTAGAAGCCCTCGCCGAGAGCGAGCATGAAGCGTTCGATGTCGGTCAGCAACTCCGCTTCCAAGTCGCGCTCCTTGGCGCCTTCGGTCAAGCGCACGAAGTCCAAGACCACGGGATCGCGCGTGATCCGCTGCACGACCTCAGCGTCACCGGTCGGTAGTACGCGATCGAAGTTGGTGATCGCCGCTGCTTGCCGCTCGTGCAAGCGGCTGGCGATATGGTGTTCCAGCTCCGCCCCGGTCCAGCCCGACGCACGGGCTGCATACCAGTCGCGCGTAGTCCGGTCGGAGAGCTTGTCAAGTAGCAGCGTAATGTGAGCCCAGGGCAATGCTGCAATATCGGACTGCAGCATTTCCCGCTCGGGCCATGCCGCGGCGAAGGCCCGCATGTAGCGCAGGCTCCTCACGGAGAAGCCGCGCGCACCGGGGAAGGCCGATCGCAGGTCCGCGGACAGCCGCTCGACTATCTTGGGGCCACCTCGCCCAAGGCGACTGCCCTCCTCGGCCTGGCGTCGCAGGATCTCATGGCCGATCTGCCAATACACGTCGATGAGCTCCGCGTTGATCGCCCGTGCCGCACGTGCCTGAGCGCTGCGGATACGCGCCTTGATGTCCTCAAGGAACTTCTCGTAGCTGCGCGGCGGCTCGGGGATCTCGGTCGGCCGATGAACGGGCTGATCAGGCATCTGGCCTCGGAGCGTAGTGATCGCCTGCGTCGGTTCTCGATCCTCGAGCGCCGCCGAACGCCCGGTCGACGAACGCGGCCCCGTGGGTAGGGTCGGGCGCGCGCTCGTGGCATGTCTCGCCACACCCGTGGCGCTCGGCACCTTCCGTCTCGACCCCTACGCGCGTACAGGCCGGCTGGGCTTCCGCGGCTGGTGGGCCGAGAGCCGCGCGTGGTGGGGTGCCCGCGGTGGCCGGCGTCTTGCTGTCTACGCCGACCACGCTTTGGCTCCGGTGTTCGCCCGGATGCACACAATGCGCCCAGGCCAGCCGGCGGAGCCCGCGTGGCGCGACTCCGCCGTCGCCACGGACCTAACGCCTCATTCACTGCGCTCCCCGCCTGAGCGCGACCGTACCGGCCACCTGATTGCCCTGGCGCGGCGCGTAACCAAACGGAACCTTATTGGAACCTTGACTCATTCGGTCGATGGCTTCCCCCACGAAAAAACCCCGCCTGAGCGTCTGAGCGGGTCTTTTCGAATAGCGGGGGCGGGATTGATCCCTAAACCTGCGACCGGCCCTGCGGCCCAGGGAACCCTCGCTGAGAGGCCAAGCGCAACAGTCATCGCCCACCGGATCGAGGAGTGGTGGCCGCTGGGGCGGGAGGTCGGCTGGCTGCGGGAGCTTGGCGGCGGCGACGCCTGAGTCCGCTACGGCGGACGAGCTACCACGCCAAGAAAAGACTGGTCGCCGGCGCGAAAAAGAACGGTAGCGTCGCAGCGATGGCTTTTGCGTCCAGACGTTTGTGACGTAGTATGATGACGTCATGGACGCACAAACGCAAATACGACCAGTGTCGGCGCGCCTCGCTCCCATCCTCGAGGAGCTGGAGCTGCGCCAGCCTGCTGTGGTCACCCGGTCGCTCCTCACGGAGATCCTGGCGCAGACTCGGGTGTCTCTGCGGACCGAGGCGGCAGCCGAGCGCCTGGTTCGCCTCGGCTGGCTTCTGCCTCTGCGCACACGGGGTGCCTGGGAGTTCGCGCCGGCCGCCCGAGCCGGCCGGTACCGGGCCGGTGACCCGTGGATCGAGCTGCGCGCGCTACTCGCGCACGACCCAGAGGCTCCGGTGGCGGTTGCATTCGAGTCGGCTGTCTGGGAGCTCGGCCACTCCTCCCACCAGCCCGACCGTCCGGTGCTCGCGCACCGGCGGGGCTGGCGCCCGCCACCGTCGCTGGGCGTCCGCGGGGTCACCTTCGACTGGCGCGTGCCGACCAAGACCGTGCGGGGATTGTCCGTGTGGACAGAGGCGACCATCCTCGCCGCCGCCGCCGAGCGTCCCGCGTCGCAGGGCAACTGGGGCAACGCCGACGATTGGCTCGCCGACACATACCGCGCCGCCACCAGCCCAGACCTGCTGAGAGAGGCAGAAGGACGGCGTACCTCCACCCTCGCACGGCTCGGCTACCTCGCCGAATGGGCGGACCGCGCCGACGTAGCAGAGGAGATCGAGACTTTTCTGCCTTCCCGGCTACCTGTCACGTTCCTCGGGCCTCGCGACCGCCACGCCCAATGGAGCAGTCGCTGGCACGTCTATGACTCGCTGCTCCCACGGCGATGATCACGCAGGGCTATCTCGCACGCCACTTCCAGGGCCGCAGCGGCATGCGCGATCCCGCTCTGCTCGATGTCGCCCAGGACTACGCGCTCAAGCACCTCCACGACCAGGGCGCATTCGCGCTCGGCATCGTCCTGAAGGGCGGCACCTCGTTGCGCAAGCTGCGCGCAGGCAACGCGGGCCGCTTCTCCACAGACCTGGATTTCGCCACGCCGGATCTGGAGACCGCGGAGTTTCTCCTCGACACGCTCGACGGCGCCGAACTGTTCGACGTCCGCTTCAGCCTCGCCGAGCGCGAGGCCACGCGCGCGAAGCTGATCGTTGACACACCCCTCGGCCGCCCGGCCATCCCCGCCCGCGTCGAGATCTCACCCCGCAAGCTATGGCTGCCCACCCAGCTCACCACGCCGGTCGCGCTCGCCGTGCACGCCGGCTACGAATTCACGCCTCCGGCGATTCCGGCGCCGGCGCTGGAGGAGTCGCTCGCCGAGAAGCTCGCCGCATGGCGCCGACGACGCAAGCTGCGAGACCTCTACGACCTCGACCTCTTCGGACACGGCGCCCTAGAGGAGGCGCAGATCCGCAGACTGCTCGTCCTGAAGGTCTGGCACGACGTCGTCGACGACGGTCTCGGCCACCGGCCCTTCGACCCCTCGGAGATCGTCGCGGACGTGGATGCGAAGTCGCTGCCGCGCGAGGACATCGGGCTCCTGACGCGGCCCGTCGAGCCGGAGGTATGGCTCAGCAACGTCCGCAGGCGCTACGCGTTCGTCACCGCACTCGATGCCACCGAGCAGCGCCTCGCCCGGTGCAATCCTGGCGACCGGTACGAGGTGTCGCAGCTGGTGCTCGCTCTCTGAGCCCGTTTTGGGGGTGTCGTGTGGTCCGGCGATTTGGCTCTAGTGCTGGCGATTCGGCCCAGGCGCCGATCTGGTTGTTGTCGAATGGCGGGGCGTATGTTTGCACTTTGTTCGCACCCTGGCCCCCAGAGAAGCGTCCATCGCGCGCCAGCGGGCGCACACGCGCAGGCACCGATCCAGGTCAGCCGGGCTCGCGGTGGCCGGCGTCTTGCTGTCTACGCCGACCACGCTTTGGCTCCGGTGTTCGCCCGGATGCACACAATGCGCCCAGGCCAGCCGGCGGCGCCCGCGCTCGCCGGAGCCCGCGTGACGCGACTCCGCCGTCGCCACAGACCTAACGCCCCATTCACTGCGCTCCCCGCCTGAGCGCGACCGTACCGGCCACCTGATTGCCCTGGCGCGGCGCGTAACCAAACGGAACCCTATTGTCGATGGCTTCCCCCACGAAAAAACCCCGCCTGAGCGGGGTCTTTTCGAATAGGGGGGCGGGATTCGAGCCCGAGGATCTTCGGGTTATGAGATCGCAGCGGGTAGGTTGGGTACGGTCGGGTTGCCCGTGTTTATTGGGGTTGGGGGTGGCTCGCTCGGCCCGGATTCGCTCAAATTGGAACAACGAATGGAACAATGGCGAGCCCAGCGGCAGACGGTCGTGGCAGCTCAGACACCGAGCAGTGAGTCCGACCAGCGGGCGGCGCTCTCAGCCACCGCCAGGGCAGCAGCACGGTCGAGCGGAGCCGGCTCGTCATAGCGTAGGTCCGCCGCCCAGGGCGTGAGCCACTCCGTGTCGATGAGTTCCGCGGGCAACTCGATCCCGGACTCTCGAACTAGCGCCACGAGAAACTCGAGATCGTGGGTGTACGGCAGTTCAACGTCCGCGAGCACGAGCGAGACCTTGAGGGCCTTCTCGACTGCCTGCTGCGCATGGAATCCGATGATGCTGTCGTCGATATCTGTGTCGTCGACGAGCTTCCGGCAGACAACGAGATCGCCCGCCGCCCGGCGATGGAGCATCTCGGCGTACTCGATCTGCTCAGGACTCGGCGACAACGCGACCCTCGCGCAACGCGCGATCGACCATCGTGCCCTTGACCTTCGCACGTCTCCCAGCAAGCGCCTCGTCCATCACGATCACATCCACGGGAACACGGAGATCTCGCAGCGCATGACGAAGTCTGACGGACTCCGCGAGGCGATCCTCAACCTGACGCTCGATCACCAGGAAGTCGAAGTCGCTGCCCTCGTCGGCGTCGCCGCGGGCTTGTGAGCCGAACAGGATCACTCTGGCCGGCGCAGACGCTGCGTCGATCAGCGCACGCCCGGCACGCTCTATCACGGCCTCGGCAGCTACCGCGTTCATCGGCGGCCCTCGCCGACGACCGTCTCACGCTGGGGCTCGGACTGGGTCGTACTGAACGCCCGCTCGACCAGCTGCGCTCCGTTGGTCGGGTCGGGAGCATAGTGGCGGTAGATCTCGGTCGTCTTGGCATCGGCGTGGCCCATCCACTCCTGGATCGCGCGCAGCGGCGCGCCGGCGGCGGCCATCTGCGTGCCGAAGGTGTGGCGCAGCTCGTGGAAGGTGATCTCACGCACGCCTGCCCGCGTGATGGCCTCGCGGAAGCGCTTGCGCATCTTCGACGGGTCGAGCACGTTGCCGGTGTGGGGATGGCAGAAGACGAGATCGTCGTCTGTGCGGTAGGCCGAGCGCTGGGAGTGAAGCTCCAGCTCTCGCGCCAGACGGTCGGCCATCGGCACCGAGCGCCCCTCGTGGGACTTGGGGCTGTCGAACTTCCCGCGGGTGAAGTTGTCGGCGACCCGAACCCGGCCCGCCAGCCAATCGACGTCCATCCACTTCAGCGCCAGCAGCTCCCCTTGGCGCAGTCCGGTCAGAGCAGCGGCCAGGTAGAGCGGTCGCTCGACGGCGCCGAGGTGATCGTCGGGAACTGCGTCGATTAGCTCGTCCGGCTCGCGTGGCTGCAGGAAGCGGATGCGCCGGTGCGGCGAGCGCGCCTTCTTGGGGCGATCTACGTGCGCGACTGGATTGGTGAGGACCCAGCCGCGCTTGAGCGAGAAGGCGAACACGCCATGCAGGAAGTTCAGGTGGTTCTGGACTGTCTTGCTCGACAGACCGTCCGCGCGCTTGCGCTTGAGGTAGGAGGCGACCCTGGCCGGGTCGATCCTGTCGATCGGCGTTTCTCCGAAGAATCCTTCGAGGTGTCCGCGCAGGTATCCGCGGTAGTCCTGGATCGTCGAGCGCTTGCGATCCATCACATGCTCCAAATGATCGATGTACAGCGCGCCGGCGTCGGCGAGCGTCTTGCGCTCGGCGGCGGCAAGAACGAGGTCGTGGTCGATCCGCCTGCGAAGCTCGCGCTCGGCCCGAACCCGCGTCAGACCACTCGTGCTGCCCTGTGTTCGCTTGGGGCCGATCTTGCGCTGGACTCGCCGCGTACCAGCTCGCCAGGAGCCGTACCAGCTCTCCCTGCCCGTCTTGTCCTTGTAGACGAAGAGACGACCGCTGCCGTAGGAGCGCTTAGCCATGACCGCCCGATTGTAGGCGGCAGGGCGGCCGGCGGGCCTGGGAGTCAAGCCAGGGTGAGACCGGGAATACGATGCGCTGCTCATGGGCGTGCGGTCAGGCATGGGTGTTGTCGGCCAGCCACTCCTCCAGCATTCGCTGCGTGAACCGGATGTGGCGACCGACCCGTACGCACGGCAGGCGACGAGCCCGCACGGCTTCGTAGATCCAGCTCGTCCTCACGGAGAGCAGCCGAGCTGCCTCCTCCGGTCGCAGCAGTGGGTCTTGCAGCCGGGCATTCGATGGAGCGGGGACGGACGACTCGTTTGTCGATTTCGTGACGGGTGTCATGCTGTTCCCTTCGGAAGCTCTTGGTTTGTTTGTGCTGTCTCGACTAATGACCGACCTCCAGGATCTGCTCGTGCATCTCGACAGCGACAGAACGACGTTGGCCAACCTCCCAGAGCTTCATCGACTCGAACGCTCGCTCATCGCCGCCGGATTGGGGGAGTTGCTCGGCGAACTGCAACAGCGGAGGGCCTCCGAAGAGTTTGCCCGCAAAGCCTTTCGATACGCCTGGTTGCATTCTGTGCTCGACCACGTCTCTTTGGCCAGTGCGCTGCTCGCCGGTTTCGTGGCGGAGAAGCACGAAAAGGCAGCCGACGAGTTCAAGGAAGGTGATCGGCGACATCTGGAAACCACCTCCGGCCGTATCCTCCGAGTCTGCGCAGAAGCGGCCGTCAAGGCCCGTGATGAGTTCAAGGATCAGGCAGCGCTCGTACAGCGCCAGGCTGAACTGAAGCGACGTCACCTACCCGTCCGTGACTTGGTGCGCAACGCGGCGGATGTTCTGCTGGCCCTCAAGCCGTGCTGGGCAATGAGTCCCCTGATGGTCAGCCAGCTGCTACCGGCAAAGAGCTATTTCGATGTCGTGATCTTCGACGAGGCATCGCAGATCACACCGGCCGACGCCGTCACTTCGATCCTCCGCGGAAGGCAGGTAGTGGTCGCCGGGATGACAAGCAGTTGCCCCCGACAGCGTTCTTCGCATCCGACTCCCCTGAAGACGCTGACAGCGAGAACGACGAAACCCTCTCCTCCTCGCTCTTTGCTGGAACGGAGGGCTTCGAGTCGATCCTGAACGCGCTTGGCTCGCTGCTTCGCTTCCGGACCCTGCAGTGGCATTACCGCAGCCGCGACGAGCGACTGATCGCCTTCTCAAACGCCCATATCTACGACAACATGCTGACTACGTTCGCCGGCGTTGGAGGACCTCGGGTGTTGAGGAGGTTGTCCCGTTCGCCGTAGAAGTTCGTGGTGGCGGCCGGGTGATGGTTACACGGTGATGGCGGTGAGTGCGGTCTCCTCCTTGGTTGTGGTGTGAGCGGGCGCGCGCCGGGTGGCGAGGTCGCGTTCTACGGCGAGAGCGAGCTTCGCGAGGTCTGCGTAGCCGGCGATCCGGCGGAATTGGGTCTCGGCCTGGAGCATCCCGGCGGCGGTCCAGCGCAGGCACATGTCTCCGGATTGCCAGCGCTTGACGTTGCGTGAGGTGCGGCGGATAATCTCGATCATCGACTCGATCGGGTTCGTGGAGAGCAGCGTCTTCTTCAGGCGCCCACGTATTCCCAGGCGGGTGAGGGTTAGTGTCTCTTCCAGGCCCTCGGCGAGTGAGCTCGCTGCGCCGGGATGGGAGTGTTCGAGCTCTGAGGCGAGGGTCCGCAGACCGTCCAGCGCGAGCGCGTGATTATCGCTCTCCCACGCGCGTCGCAACCGGGCCTTCACGACGAGATCGGCGAGGAGGTGAGCGGTGACGGTCTTGTTCTCCGTGGAGCCGTCCCATAATCCCAGCGGGATCTTGACTCCCTCGGTGCTGACGCCGAGAGCGACGATCGCGCAGCGGCCCTTTCAGCTCGATCCCGTCGATCATCAAAGCCGCGAGACGCACGTCCTGCAGGTCGCGGCTCATCAGGGCGTCCAGGTGCTCACGCGTGCGTCCCACGAACTCGCGGCTGACCGCTGACTTCGACGCTGATCGCTCGCTCACGATCACTTCCTCACCGACGGGCTCACGGGTACGCGAGAACCGGCGAGTGCTGACACCAGAGAGCATCTGCTCCAGCACGACACGGGTCAGAGGGTCACGATCAGCGAAATACGCGTACGTCGCCAACGGCACCTCGTGCTCGTCATCGACCGTTCGAGCGCGTGGGCGCTTCACGACGACCCGCCGGCCACCAAGGGTCACCTCGCCGTCCTCGTGACCGTGACGCACCGCGGTGCGTCCAGCGTTCTTGGCGTGCTTTGGTCCAACGACCTCATCCAGCTCGGCCTCCATCATCTCGCTCAGCACGCCCAGCCCGACACCAACACTGAGCGCCAGCAACCCCTCCTTCGCCGCGCCGGCCAGCTCACCCAGCGCGTCCTGCACACCCGGTGGCAAAGCCCTCTCCGAGCGTGCGTCCTGCTTCTGCTCTACGGTCTTCATGGCGGTTCCTCTCGTCTCGATGGACTGATTTGCACTCGCCACGGTCCCAACAGGACCGGACGAGGCGGGGGAACCGCCACCTACGAACTTCTACACGCTACGGGACAACCTCGCATCGCCGGCGCAGGGGTCCTAAGAGTACGCGCGCCGGATGTCTGCTGTGCAAGCCGCACAAGCACCAGGCCGAGCGCCATCGTGACCGAGCTCGCAGCGACCGTCGTTGGCACGAGCAGCAGCTGGCAGCCAACCACGATGGCTATCGCGACCGCTCAGAGCCCGCGAAGTAGAGGTCCTGCCGATGCCGGTCAAGTTCGGGCTCTGGAGGCTGGACGGGGAGTCGGTGCAGCAGGTGCGTTCGAACGTGATCGCATCCGAGGAGCGCCTGGAGAGGATCATCCAGGAGCGGCTCGACATTCTCGGCCTCGACAATCTCCTCCAGATCGGGCGGCAGGTCATCACGGACTTCGGCAAGCGCATCGATCTGCTGGCCATCGACGGGCGAGGAGACCTATACGTCATCGAGCTCAAGAGGGATCGAACCCCGCGTGAGGTCGTCGCCCAAGCACTTGAGTATGGATTCTGGGCACAGGGCCTTTCGCTTGAGGCGGTCAGGGAGCTGTACGCGAAGCATCACCAGGGCGACGACTTCGACTCGGCGTTCACCAGTCATTTCGAGGGCGACCTGCCGGAGTCCATCAATACCGATCATCACCTCGTTGTGGTCGCCGGTGGTATTGACACGAGCAGCGAGCAGATCGTGGAGTATCTGCGGGGCTATCGGGTGCCGATCAACGTTCTGTTCTTTGAGTACCTGCAAGACGGCGATCGGGAGTATCTCGCGCGATCCTGGCTGAGCGATCCCGAGATCGAGGCTTCCAGCGGCGCCAGCGGCAAGAAGCAGGCTCCCTGGAGCGGACTTGACTTCTTTGTTTCCGTCGGGGAGAACCAGCATCGCAACTGGGATGACATGCGCCGATTCGGGTTCGTTTCCGCCGGCCATGGCGAGAAGTACCGCAAGGCTATGAGCAACCTTTTCGAGGGAGCCCGCGTTTGGGCCGAGATCCCCGGGACCGGCTATGTAGGGATGGGTGAGGTGATCGCTCCGGCGGTCGCGATCAGCGACTTCGACGTCGAGGTCGACGGCGTGACCGTGCCGATCCTACAAGCGCCGCTCGAGGCGTCCAACATGGGCGACGAGGCGGACGATCCAGAGCAGAGCGAGTATTTGGCGCGGGTACGCTGGATCGACGTCCGGCCGCGCGAGCAGGCGATTTGGGAGAAGGGCATGTTCGCCAACCAGAACGTCGTCGCCAAGCTGCGACAGCCGTTTACGCTCCAGCGGCTGGCAGAAGTCTTCGGGACTCCCACCGACGGGAGTTCCGCTTAGTCAGGTCCGAGCTGGGCATCGAGCCCGATGCAGGTCGCTGTCGCCTGGCGCGGCTAAGGCACGAGCGCAGTGACGTATGCGACGCAGATCGCCTGCACCCGGTCCTCGGGGATCGCGGTTCGCAACGCTCTTGAGGCCATCTCGATGCCGGGGCGTCCACGTCTGCCGAACAGCTCGTCGAAGTAGGTGAGCGCCGCGGTCGTCGGAGGCCCGGCGATCGCATCCTGGGCGAGGTCGTTGAGCGTGACCGCGACCTCGTCCGGCCTCGTCGTCTGCATGAGTCGTACGACATCGGAGGCGTCCTTGTCGTCGAGCCGGGCGGCGCGACCGCTTGCTACGCGGTCGTGCAGCTTGTGGGCCTTTGCGACGAGCAGTGCGGCGGGGCCGGCGACCCTCGCTTGTAGCGAGCGCTCGTCTGCTGGGTCCAGCGCCGCGATGGTCATCGTGCTGTTGTCGACGAGTGCTGCCTCGAGTCCGACCGCGCGCCGAGCAGCGCGAGCGCCGTGGCCGCCCAGGCGTGCGGCGCGTCTGCCGGTGCCCGACGCGGCGCCCTCGGGGACGATGAGATCGACCGGAACCAGAAACTCCTCGCCGGCAGCGGACGCGCTCGCCAGCCAGATGCCTGGCTCGACGTGGCCGCCGGGCTGCTGCTGCAGATGGAACCCTGCGGCGGACATCCCGGCTTCGAGCTCCGGAGCCTCGCCGAGGAGAAGCGGGTCCAGTACGAGATCGCCGTCGGTGGTGTACGGGGCGATGGCCAGGTCGGCGGTGCCCGTGTGGAGGTAGACGGCCTGGGCACCGGCCAAGATGACGGCGTCGCCGTGTGGTGCAAGCACGGTCAGCGCGTCAAGTAGAACTCGCCGAGCAGCTACGTATCGCGCGTCGAGGTCCTCCGGTCGCGAAACATCGCTCGCGCCGGTCATGCGTCCGCCTGCGAGGGGTGCAGATCGGCGATCGAGGGCAGCCGCCAGCGCGGCTCGTTCTCCGCCATCCACGCGATGAGCGCTTCGCCCTCGGCCGGCATCCTGCCTGTACCCGTCAGGCAATCGACGGCGGCCTGGGAGGGCGCGACGTAGCGAAGGCCCGCGTCTTCTGTCCCCCGCTCCCACACGACCGGATCGAACGCTCGGAGCAGGACAACGTTGGCTCCCTCGTCGGCTGGAAGCAGCCCGAGCGTGTTGGCCGGTGCCTCGATCTCGTTGCAGTACGCGATGAGCAGCGCCGGCGCGGCGACGGGTGCGAGCCGCACGGCGGCGAACGATCCTGTGACCGCCAGCAACGGCGGGTCGGAGAGCTCGGCGAGCTGTGAGAGCGCATCGTTTGCCCCGCGCGGCGCGAGGAAGGTGGCCGCATCGTTGCTCTTGAGCACGTCGTATGACTCCGCCCACCGTCGCAGCAGCCCGGGCATATCGGCGTCCTGCACCCGTCCTCGACGGGTGCGCTCGACAAGCGCGTCTTGGTCCAGCGCGTCGAGCAGCCGCGAGACGTAGCCCTGCGTTAGGCCCGTCGCGGCTGCGACTTCGGTTACTCCGTAGGGCGGACTGACATCGATGAGCAGGCGGATGAGCCGTGCGGCCTTGGGCCCGCGGACCCTCGCCTGGCCGCGAGGCATGGGCTGGGGGTTCCTGGCGGCTCCGACGGCACTTATGTAGAGCGCGGGGTTCTCCAGCTTGATTCGCGCGTTACCGGTGAGGTCGATGAAGTTGATGCCGTCCCTGGTGAGCAGCTCCTGAGTTCGCGAGCTGATCCATGGAGCGACCACGAGAAGGGGGATGTGGCCGGCAATCGAGCGGATCACGCTCGACAGCCCGCCGGAGAGTCGCTCGACAGCGCGAGGATCGAATGATCGCTTCGCCTCAACCGCGAGGGTCACGTAGGTCCCCCTGGGGTCGCGAAGGTCGATCGCGCCGTCCGCCAGCGAGCGCCCCTCACCCGAGTTTGCGGCTACCTCGGCCCTGTTCGATCGTTCTACGGTCCAGCTCGCCGGGAGCATCTCGCGGAGCTGCACAACAGCTGCGTCGATGAGATCTGTTTGCTCGATGGGCCCATTTGCCAGCATAGCGAAAATAGAATATCAGAAAAGATTGTCTGCGCCAGCTATTTTGCTGTCCTCGCAAATATCCCCAATCAGTAACCTATTGGCAGTCCTTACTCGAACAGCCGGCCCTCGACGTCTGGACCCCGCGCTGCGCGACCGGGCACTGCAACTCCTCGAGAAAATCAACGAGCCGCCGCTGCTGGCACGACTCGACGAGGCGATCCGACATGACGGGGTGCCTGTGGCGCCCAGCGAGCTGGAACTGCTCGGCCGGCTGCGAAAGACACGCAACGACGCCGTGCACGGCAGGGAGCCTGTGCTGCCGACCCGGGATGAGATCGCACATGCGGTCAGCGTGGTCTCCCGGATGCTGATCTACCGGATCTCAAGACGGCACGAGGACGCTGAGGCAGCCGGTGGGCACCCGGGCGGTTAAGTGACAGAAGGCGAGGTGAGACGCGACGCGTGCGGGGATCTCACGTCATGGAGGAAGGCACACTCCCACGGTCGTTGCCGCCGGGCGCGGAACGAGGCGCTGCGGCCGGCTCGGAGCGCCGGTGGCAGCGGCGGCTCAGGCGGGGCGCCGCTACACGGGCGGGGCAGTGCGCCGGAGGAGTCCGAATCCCCCTCCGGCACCCAGCTTCTCCTGGACGCCGCTGGAGTGCGGGTTTCGGGTTCCAGAAGCTCTTATGATGGCCTGCGCCTCACGCCTCATGGGCCATCACCTGCAGGATCTCCTCATCGCTCACAGGCGGCCTGCGGTACACGCCGCGCGCGACGCGTTCGAGCTCGTCTGCGCGGTACATCTGCGACAGCGTCACCTGCAAGCTGTGGTACGCGGCCTGGTCAGAGCGCATCTCCCCCGCCTCGACCAGCAGGTGGCGGATCGCACTCGTGTGTAGCGGCTGCCCATCGGCGAGAATGCTGAGAATCGCACCGCGCCTGGAGCCCGCCGCTCGTGGCCGGACACGCTGCTCGTCGGCGAACCGGGCTGCGCCGCCCGGAGTCCCGTGCACCACGAAGTTGCGCAGGCTGCGCAGCGCGAGCATGTCCGCCCTGAGCTCCTCGAGTGCCGCCCGGCGCTCCCGCAGGTCCGCTTCTCCTCCGTCTACGGCAGCGGACAGCGCGTCGACGTCGGCCTGCAGGGCACGCACGTCGACGTCGCCTTTGCGGAGGGCTCTGCGCCACTTCTCATATGCGGACGACGGCATGGATCAAATTCTACAATACCTAAAATTGAAATTCAAGTACAAGCACAACATAGAACGGCGCTCAACATGAGGAGCGACCGGAGACGTGCCGGGAAGCGTCGCCGGACATCGCGCGCTTAGTCGGTCGGGCTTCACGCCGATGATGGCGAGTGACGGCGCTCGAACCGACGACCACGTGGGGCACGATCCGCGGCTTAGCCGACGGCTAACGCCGGCGCAAACGGAACCCTATTGGAACCTTGGCGAGCAGCCATCAGACCCGTCCCACGAAAAAAGGCCCTGATTACCAGGGCCTTTCTCCATAGCGGGGGCGGGATTCGAACCCGCGACCTTCGGGTTATGAGCCCGACGAGCTACCAGACTGCTCCACCCCGCGGCGTGGTCCTCTTGTTGTAGCAAACTCGGGCACCTCCGGCCGCTCGATCGGTCAGCTCAGGCCCGGACCGCCCCAGACCCGACGCCGAGCACCGCGGGCCCGCGTCCGCCTTCCGACTCGACTCGCGACTCGCCCCCTCAGCCCTGCCTCGCGCCCCTTGCCCGCAACGGCGGCCCCGGCGGCGATCAGGCCGAACGGCAGCCGACTAGCATCACCGGCCAATGCGGGCGGCCGTCGTCGACATAGGCACCAACTCGACAAGGCTCCTGATCGGCGAGGTCGACGAGGACGGCCGGATCGAGGAACTGGTCAGGAGATCGCGCGTGACCAGGCTCGGCGCCGGCGTGGACACCGCCGGCAGGCTCGCGCCGGAGGCCTGCGAGCGGGTGTATGCGGTGCTGGCGGATTACCGAGCCGAGATCGACGCCTACGCCCCCGACCCCTCGACCCCTGGCGACCTGGGCGCCGCCGGCGGCGACTACCCGAACCTGGCGGTGATGACGTCGGCCGTCCGGGACGCGGCCAACGGGCGCGAGCTGGCGGACCGCATCAAGGCCGAATATGGCCTCGACGCGAAGATCTTGTCGGGCGAGGAAGAGGCCAAGATGACCTTCCTCGGCGCGATGTCAGGGCAGCCGGCGGGCCGGAGCGGCAAGAGCGACCTTCAGGCCTCGGTCGCGAGCGCGAGCGCGGCGGCCGGCCGCGATACTCCGGGCGCGGCCGGCCCCGGCGTACCGGGCTCGGCTGGCCCGACCGTCGTGATCGACATCGGCGGGGGCTCGACCGAGTTCATCGTTGGGTGCAACGGCGAGGCCGGTTTCCATAGCTCGCTGCCAGCGGGCGTGGTCAGGATGAGCGAGCGCCACATCGATAGCGACCCGCCGGAGCCGAGCGAGCTGCAGGCCTTGGCGGCCGACACGAGGGCGGTCTTCCTTTCCGGCCTGCCGGAGTCCGAGCGCAGGGCGGTGACCAAGGGGATCGCGGTCGCCGGAACCGCGACCGCGGCGGCCGCGATCGACCAGGAGCTGGACCCGTACGACCCGGCGCGCGTACACGGCTACCGGCTGTTGCTGGCCACGGTCGAGATGCTGCTTGCGCGGCTGGCCGACATGGACGAAGCCAGGCGCAGGGAGGTCGTCGGGCTCGACCCGGACAGAGCCCCGACGATCGTCGCGGGCATGGTCCTGCTGTCGGAGGCGATGCGGGCGTTCGGCCTGGAGGAGGTCGAGGTCTCGGAGCACGACATCCTGCACGGCGGGCTCCTGACCCTGGCCCGCGCGACAGGCACCTGACCAATGGCAAGCACCAATGGCAAGCACCGCTCGGACATAGTCGGCCCGTCGAAGGACCTGTTCCTCCATAAACGTTTCCCGGTGTTGCCCTAAATTCAGCTTTACACGGGAGTTCAGACATCTGATACTCTGTAGGAGGAGACGGCGTGTGCTGGTGAACGTCTGCTCCGTTGGTCCATAGGCCCGGACTACACCGACTTGACCATCGGTGATCACGCGTCCGGGCCGCAACCTCGAGGACACATACCCCTGCCTGTCCTCGAGGTCCCGCCCCGAGGAAGCCGCCCTATGGGCGGCTTCCTCATGCGAGGCGGACAGCCGATCCCGAATCGGCTCTCCTGGCCAGGCCTGGGGCCGCCTTCAGGCGAGGTTCGACTTGCGCGGATAGACGACGGTCGGGTCGGTCAGCACGTTGACGAGCGCGGGCGTGCCACTCGTAAAGGCGCGCTCCAACGCCGGCACGACATCAGCTGGACGCTCGACCAGCTCGCCGTGGCCGCCGAGCGCCTGCACGACCTCGTCGTAGCGCGTGGCCGGGCGCAGGTCGGCTGCCACCGAGTAGCCGTACAAGAACTCCATCGGGTGCTTCTCGAGAGCCCAGATTCCGTTGTTGCCGATCACTCCGACCACGTTGACGCCGTGGCGCGCGAGCGTGTCGAACTCGAGGCCCGAGAACCCGAAGGCGCCGTCGCCGAGCAGCAGCACGACCTGGCGGTCGGGCCGGGCCAGCTTGGCGGCGAGCGCGTAGCCGGGGCCCGCGCCAAGGCAGCCGAACGGCCCTGGATCGAGCCAGCAGCCGGGCTCGAAGGAGTCGACGACGCGACCGGCATACGAGACGTAGTCGCCGCCATCGCCGATCACGATCGCGTCGCGGTCGAGGACCTTGCTCAGCTCGGCATACAGGCGCATCGGGTGCAGCGGCGCGCGGTCGTCCTCGCGCTCGACCCGCTCGGCCTCGCGGCGCTCGACCTCGACGGCGCGCAGATCATCGATCCAGGCCTTGCTGTCGAGAGCCCAGCCGCCGTCGCCGCCACCCTGGCCGCCGCCGCCGCCACCGCCGGGGCCGCGACCGGAGCCGGCCGAGACCGTGGCGCTGCGCAGATCTGAGAGCGTCGGCGCGAGGGCGCCGTAGAGCTCGGCGGCGACCGGTCTCGGATGACGGCGCTCGGGCTCGGCGACGTCGACAACGACGATCTCGGTGTCCTCGCCGAAGGACGAGCCGAAGCCGAGCCTGAAGTCCATCGGCACCCCGATCACGAGGGCCACGTCCGCGCCCTTCAAGGCGTGGGACCGGGCTCTCGAGAAGAACAGCTCATGGTCGGCGGGTACGCACCCGCGCGCGAGCCCGTTCAGGAACGTCGGTATGCCGAGCGCTTCGATCAACTCCAAGAGCGCCTGCTCGCCGTGGCCCCAGTACAGATCGGTCCCGGCCATGACGACCGGCCGCTCGGCGCCGCGCAGCAGCGCGGCCGCCCGTTCGATCGCCGCCCCGTCGGCGCCCCTGCTCGGGCCAGGGGCCAGGCCGTCGAGGACCCCCTCGGATTCGGCGGCCTCCATGAACACGTAGTCGAGCGGGAAGTCCACGAACGTCGGCCCGCCGTGGGGGGCCAGCGCGGCGGTGAAGGCCTCGTCCAAGAGGCCCGGTATTTCGGCGGTGCTCTCCGGCGTGACCGCCATCTTCGTCAAGGGCCTGACGAACGGGACGTGGTCGATCTCCTGCAAGGAGCCCATCCCCCAGCGACCCGCCGGCGCGCGTCCGCCGAGGACGACCATCGGCGAGTGGTTGGCCTGAGCGCTGGCCGTCGCGCTCATCCCGTTTGTGACGCCCGGCCCGGCCGTCAGCGCGCAGACGCCTGGTTCCCTGGTCACCTTCGCCCAGCCCTCGGCGGCGAAGGCCGCCGTCGACTCGTGCCTGACGTCAACGATCGCGATCTCCTCTTTGAGGCAGCCGTCGTAGATCGAGAACAGGTGCCCGCCCGAGAGCGTGAACAGCTTGGAGACCCCATGCGCCTTCAGGCGCCGCGCGACGAGGCGCCCGCCGTGGTAGGTCTCTACTGCGCTGTCGGTCTCGGCGGCCACGGACGCGACTCTATCGCCCGGCGCCGGCACCCGCTCGGCTACGGGGCCACCCGCGAGCGGCACACGAACCGCGGGCGACCTCACGAGGCACGGACCACCGAGCGCCGACCAGAGGGCGGGCCGAACAGAGGGCGGGCCGAACAGAGGGCGGGCCGAACAGAGGGCGGGCCGAACAGAGGGCGGGCCGAACAGAGGGCGGGCCGAACAGAGGGCGGGCCGAACAGAGGGCGGGCCGAACAGAGGGCGGGCCGAACGGAGGGCGGGCCGAACGGAGTGCCCGGGACGGGAGTCGAACCCGTAAGCTCGTTCGAGCTGCGGATTTTAAGTCCGCCGACTTTGCCAGTTTGTCCACCCGGGCCTAACGATCCTAGCCGCCCGGGCAGGCGTTCTCTTTAGCCTGGGCAGTGGATTTCTTTAGGTTGCGCAACTTTTCAGTTGCTACCGTGTCGATCAGGTCAGATAGCGAAAAAAGGCAGCCAGAAAGGGACCGCTTGCCGTGGAGGTCTCAGCACTAACGCAGAAGTCGATGCCGGGCCTGGCGGGCCCGTCGGCGCTGTTGCGGTTGCAGTCCGACGAGCGCCTGATCGCCTTGACCAGACGCGGCCAGCACGCCGCCTTCGAGGTTCTGTTCGGGCGCTACCAGTCCAGGCTGCTGGCCTTCTGCAGGCACATGCTTGGCTCCAAGGAGGACGCCGAGGACGTGCTGCAGGAGGTGTTCGCGGCCGCGTTCAACGCCGTCCTGGCTGACGAGCGCGAGATCAACGTCAGGCCGTGGCTGTATCGGATCGCGCGCAACCGCTCGCTCAACCATCTGCGCAAGGCGAGCGCGATCGGCGTCGACTCGATGGATGTCCATTACGCCGACAACGGCCTGTCGACGGGCGATCGCGTGATGAGGCGCGAGAGCTTCAGGCAACTGCTCGGCGACGTCAAGGGCCTGCCCGAGACGCAGCGCACCGCGCTGCTCTTGCGCGAGATCGACGCGCTCTCTTACGACCAGATCGCCGACGCGATGGAGACGACGGTGCCCTCCGTCAAGTCCTTGCTCGTGCGCGCGCGCATATCTCTCGCGGAGGCCGCCGAGTCGCGGGAGCTGAGCTGTGAGACGGTGCGCCGCGAGCTGGGCGAGGTCGCTGAGGGTCTGACCAAGCTGAGCGCCCCCGCGCGCCGGCATGTGCGCGGTTGCGAACGTTGCCTCTCCTTCAAGAAGCATCTGCGCCAGAACAACCGGGCTCTGGCCGCGATCTTCCCAGTGGGGCCTCTGTTCTTGGCCCGCAAGCTGCTGCTGACCAAGCTCGGCTCGACCGCCTCGGCAGGCCACGTCGGGGCCACCGCGGGCGCCGGAGCGACCGCTGGCGCCGGAGCGACCGCGAGCGCCGGAGCCACGGCCGCTGGCGCTGGGAGCGGCCTGCTGACGGCCGGCGCGGGAGCTGTCGCGACCAAGGCCGTCGCCGGGCTGGCGGCCGCCGCGATCGTCACAGCGGTCGCCACCCAGCACACCGGCCCCGTTCGCCGACACCATTCGGCCACGCTCTCCGCCTCGGCGTCGGCGTCCGCCGCGCACACGATCGAACCGGTCGTCGCGCACACGGTCGCGCAGCCGGTCAGCACCGGCAACAGGCTCGCGAACGGCCATCGCCGGCTGGGCGCCGCCCGTGGCAGGTCGCCGAAGGCAAGCGTGGGCTTGGCCTCCGGCCAGCAGCCTGGCACGGCCGGCGCGCAGCCCGCGCCCAAGCCGGTCGTTGCGGCGCCGGTCACCGAGGTGACGACCGAGACCACGACCTTGCCCGCGAGCGCGACCAGCGGCCCGCAGCCAGACGCCACCGCGAGCGCGCCGGCGGCGGCCACAGATCCCACCGGAGGGACGCCCTCGCCGGCCGAAAGCGCCGCGAGCGCCCCGGCGGCCGACGGCACACCGGCCGAACCGGCCCCGGCCCCGGCCCCGGCCCCAGCCGAACCGGTCGCCACAGAACCGCCCTCCTCTGCATCGGCGACACCCCCGGCCGAACCGGCGCCACAGGCGGCGGATCAGCCCTCGTCGCAGAGCTCGGACCAGCTGCCGTCCCCCCCGAACGGGGCCAGTGAAGCTGAGGCCACGGCCGAGCAGGCCGGGCCCTAGCCGATCGTAAAGGTCTCGAGCGGCAGTTCGAGCGTGCCGGTCGTGCCGACCGAGGTCGGCGAGGTCACGCGGGGATCGGCGTGGGGCTCAGAGAGCATCGTGATGCGAACGCCGAGCCGGGCGCCGGCATGTCCTGGCAGGAGCAGGATGTCGCGGCCGTAATAGGTCGAGCCCGAGATCTTCCTGGTGTAGAGGATGTCGTAGGCGGGCACCGTGTTCACCCTGGTCTTGCCCTCGCCGCGCAGCACGAAGCCGGCGTCGACACGGCGCAGCTCGTCGATGTAAGACGAGGCATACACCGGCAGCTCCGCGCTCAGCGAGCCCGTATAGCTTGGAAGTCGAAGCGGCCCGACGGCGAAGGACTCGCGCAGCCGGCCGTGGCTCGGGGCACGGACCTGTACGTACTGGCCGGGCCCGGCAGAAACTTTGTAGAGGTCGCGGTAGTCGAAGCTGAACGGCACGGGGCCGCTCTGGGAGTAGCTCGAGTTGACGAGCGTCAGGGCGGCGCCGACCAGGATCGCCAGCAAAGCCAGGCCGGCGAGGATGGCGGCCGACCGGACGAGCCTCGGGTAGGAGTGCCAGCGCGGCGCCAGCAGCCGGCCGAGCGTGGGCCCGTACTCGGGCTTCAACGGAATCGAGGGCATCGTGGCCGGGCGGGGGCGGGTCACTCGCCGAGCGAGAACAGAGCCTCGAGGTCGTGCCTCGAGTAGGCGGCGAACGCGACCATCGTCTGCGTGCGCGTAACCCCCGACAGCTGGCCGATCTCGCCGGTGACGACGTCGGCCAGCTGCTCGTGGTCGGGCACCCGCACGATCGCCACGAAGTCCCACTCGCCCGTGACCGAGTAGGCCTCGGCCACGCCCTCGATGTCGGCAAGAGCGGCTCCGAGCGTCGACAGCGCGTCGCGCTCAGCCTCGATCAGGACGACGGCGTTTGTGAAGCTCATGGGGAGTGCGACTCGCCGGGCTCGAGCACGATGACCTCGCCGGCGCCGGCGGCTTCGACGTCGGACTTGAATGCGCCGGCGTCGGTCTCGATCGGCGGGAACGTGTTGTAGTGACAGGGGATGATCTGCTTGGCGCCGATCAGTTTGGCTGCTAGGACGGCGTCGTGGCGGTCCATCGTGTAGTGGCCGCCGATGCACATCAGGGCGACGTCGATCGGGCCGTTGGTCTCGGCGATCAGCTTCATGTCCGAGAACAGGGCCGTGTCGCCCAGGTGGTAGATCGTCTTGCCGGCGAACCTGACGACCAGGCCGGCGGGCACGTTGGCGGTCCCTTTGGGAGTCGTCGAGGTGTGCCAGGCGGGCACCAGCTTGACGGAGCCCCAGGAGGAGGTGACGGTGCCGCCGAGGTTCGGGTCTCTGACGTTCTCGACTCCGTCACCGGAGAGCTCGTTGGCGATCTCCACGATCGTTACCACCTCTGAGCCTGCGCGCGTGGCAATTGAGGAGGTGTCGCCGATGTGGTCGGCGTGGCCGTGGGTCAGGAGGATCGCCTGGGGGCTGAGCTCGTCGGCCGCGACGGCGGCCTTGGGGTTGCCGGTCAGGAAGGGGTCGATCAGGACCGAGGTCTCGCCGTCTTTGAGCTCGAATGCCGCGTGGCCGAGAAAGCGGATGTCCATCGTGGGCGCTCCAGTGTCTTGGTGTCGGGGTCAGATGTGGGCTCTCATCATATGCCGATCGAGCTCGGGCCCGGCCGCGCGCGGAATGGGGGCCGGCGCATGCTCCCAAAATGGACCGGGTTGGTTTTCTACCCCCACCAAATAGTTTATGTTGGGCCTTTAGAAAACTAATACAAAAAGGTGCATGGGTTTGGTGACGGGTCAAAATAGATAAAGACCAAAGCAAAGACCCGGCGATCGCAGGCTCCCCGGATCGCAAAGAGGCACGCCCAGAACACAGTGCCGGCAGGCTGCGGACGCGAGACCTACAAGAATCAGTCTTCGGGCGACCCGATCGAGGTCAGGCCGAGGCCGAGCACGAGCCCGACACAGGCGCCGACGACCCCGGCCAGCCAAGATGCCTCCGGGCGCGCGTAGGGCGTCAGCAGCAGTACGGCCGCGAACGCGAGGGCCCCGAGCAGCTCGCCCTCGTAGTAGTGGCCTCTGCGGGCGGCCAGTACGTCGGGGACCGACCAGGCGGCGATCAGGGCGAGCGCGCCGGCGTTGGCGCCGCTGACGATCGGCAGCGGGTACACGGCCTCGGCCACGAGCGCGCCCGACACGGCCCCTCCGAAGAACACGGCGATGACCGCGACGGGTCCATGACGGCGCTCCAACAGCCAGCCGAAGATCGCGGTGCTCAGCAGGGCAACGAACACGTACAGCCCGTTGACATACACGAACGGGCTGCTGAACAGCTTCCACCAGTCGCCGTTCAACGGCCCGACGATCGCCAGTTTGAAGAAGCCGACATAGCCTCCGCGCACGGCGACCCAACCGGCGCAGCCGGCTACGACCAGGGCGATCGTCGCGTACGGAAGATCGGCCGCGAACGCGTCGCCGCGATAGCCGCGCCGGCGCCGGACGCCACGCCGGCGCCAGGCGGCCCCCTGGCCCCCCGGGACGCCGCGCTCGCGAGCGCCTGTGCCGGAGGGCGTACGGCCGAGCACGCGCAGGCGAGCCAGCCCCCGAGTGGCCCGCCCGGACCCCTTCATGCGGGGCAGCTTCGGGGCGCGCTGGCGCAGCCTGGCGCCACAGTAAGGGCACTCGGTGATGTACGGGCTGACCTCCGACCCGCACTGCTTGCACACCACGAACAGGTCGGGGCTGGGGGCCATCGTGCTCCCATTCTACGGAGCCTTCAGCGCTCGCCGGCCGGGCCGCCGTTCGCCACCGGGCAGACCCTTCGCGGACCGGCCGACCGCCGAGCCGCGGCACCCCGCGAGCGCCGACCGTGGGATACTCAGGCCATGAGACCAGGATATGACCAGAAGCTGTACATACTCGCGTTCGACCACAGAGGCTCGTTCCAGAAGAAGTTCTTTGGCATCGAGGGCGAGCCCGACGGCGAGCAGACCGCGATGATCGCCGACGCCAAGCACCTCATCTTCGAGGGGCTCGCGCAGGCGGTCGCCGCCGGCGCGGACCCGGCCGTGACCGGCGTGCTCGTGGACGAGCAGTTCGGCTCGACGGTGCCCGAGGAGACCAGGGCCAAGGGCCTGAAGCTGGCGATGCCCGCCGAGCGCTCTGGCCAGAGCATGTTCGACTTCCAGTACGGCGACGATTTCGGCGAGCACATCGAGCGCTTCGACCCAGACTTCACGAAGGTCTTGGTCCGCTACAACCCGGACGGCGACCGCGCCGGCAACGACGACCAGCTGGCCAAGCTCAAGCGGCTCTCCGACTGGCTGGCCGGCCACGAGCGCAAGTTCCTGTTCGAGCTCTTGGTGCCCGCCGAGGAGGCCCAGCTGGCAGCCGTCGGCGGCGACTCCGAGCGCTACGACACCGAGCTGAGGCCGGAGCTGATGCGCCGGGCGATCGCCGAGATCCAGGACGCCGGGATCGAGGTCGACGTCTGGAAGATCGAGGGCGTCGACGAGCGCTCAGATTGCGAGATGCTGGTCGCGCAGGCCCGCTCTGGCGGGCGCGACGGGGTCGTCTGCGTGGTCCTCGGGCGCGGCGCCGACGACGCCAAGGTCGACCACTGGCTGGCCCAGGCGGCGCCCGTGGACGGTTTCGTGGGCTTCGCGATCGGCCGGTCGATCTGGTGGGACCCGCTCAAAGCGTATGTGGCCGGCAAGATCGAAAGGGTCGTCGGCGCCAAACAGATCGCCGAGAACTATCTGAGGTTCGTCAAGGTCTACGAGCGCGCCGAGACCGAGGCGCCGGTCGGCTGAGCAGGAGCCCTGAAGACCATGAAAATGAAGAGCCTTGCCGAGCTCGAGCAGGCCTTCGTCAAGGAGATCTCGCTCGACCGGCACCGCCGGGCGTCCCTGCGCAAGGCGACCGAGCAGCGTGCGTTCAAGCGCGAAGTGCAGCGCCGGCACAAGCGCGGCTCGTTCCGTTTCGTGATGCTCGTCTTGGCGTTGATCGTGACCGCGGCGATCGTCACCGTAGTCATGTTCAAGACGCTCTACATGCTCCTGGGCTAACCAGACCGACCCGCGCCTTCGGCCGACTTCCGGTCTCTGTGAGCAGGCCCACCGGCAGCGCGGCTGGCGCTGCCTGGAGGAACCCTAGCCGGCGTCCTTGTCAGCCGCTGCCGCCTTGGCTGTCGCCGCCTGGCCGTCGCTGGCGGTGGCGGTGGCGGGGGCGGGGGCGGGGGCGGGGGCGGGGGCGGGGGCGAGGGCGGTGGCGCCATCACCGTCTTCGCGGTGGATCTCGACGTAGATCTCGGTCCTGAACACAGGCACGTCCTGGGGAGCCTGGATGCCGATGCGGACCTTGTCACCCATGACCGACAGCACCGAGATCTCGATGTCGTCCCCGATCATGATGCTCTGGTTGGACTTCCGCGTAAGCACCAGCATTACGGCGCACCTTCCTATAGGCCGGCGGGCGGCGGACCGGACGGCCCAGTCATGCCGGTCTGTCAAGCATAGTCGGCGGGCCGGTCAGAAGCGAGTCCGGTAGCGCAAATCCTACGCCGGTGTCTGTCCGCCCGGCCCACCGACATCGCGCTCCGGCGTCCGCCGTCTCGTCGGAAGGGCCTCATGCGCTAGTCTCCCGGACCGTCCATGGCTCGCAAGTCACTGCGCCCCCATCTCAACCAGATCAGAACGTGGGTCCGGCAAGGCCGTACCGACGCCTGGGTCGCCCATCAGCTCGAGGTCACCGTGCGCGACATCGAGCAGTTCAAGCGCCAGAACGAGCTTGTCGGCAACGGCGAGACAACCGAGGGCGCGGGTCCGAGCCCGACCGACTATCCCGACGAAGTCGACCTCAGGGCCGAGGACGACGCCCTGATCGCGGCCGAGCTCGAGGCCGCGGAAGCCAAAGCCGAGCGCGAACGCGCCGAAGCCGAGGCCGAGCGAGCAGCGGCCGGCGACACGGAGGAGGCCGACGAGCAAGAGGCCCCGACTCCCACGCGCCGGCGCAGTCGCCGCGGCAGTCGCCGGCGTTCCTCACGCGCCGGCACAGGCCCCCTCGAAGGCACGTTCGACCACGGCGAGGACGGCTACGGCCTGTGGCTCGATCCCGCGATCCAAGACGACCCGGTCTACGCCGAGCACTGGGCCGGCCACCGGTCGATATCGGTCACCGTCGAAGAGGACCAGATCATCATCAAGCGCGTCGGCGACGACACTTAGGTTGGGCAGACTCCGGGATGTGCCGACAGGTGCGGCTCATCTGGCTTCCATCTTTCGGGCACGGTAGACGATGTCGGCGGGGATGCGTCCTTGTGTGAGTCGTCCGTGGTGCACGCGGTCGTTGTTGTAGAAGCGCAGGTAGGTGTCGAGCTCTCTTTTGAGCCCGGTGTAGCGGGGATAGAGGTAGCGGGCGAACGCTGGTCTCCAGCACTCATCGAGGATCGTCTTGTGCAGCGCCTCAACGTGTCCGTTGGTCTGTGGGCGTCCTGCGTGGATGCGGGTGTGGCGTACCTTCAACGCGTCGACGGTGGTCGTGAAGTCGCCCTTGAACTCGTTGCCGTTGTCCGAGAGGAAGCGCTCGAGCTTCCAGCCAGCGGCCTTCAGCTCGGTGGCGACGCGTTGTGCGAGCTTGCTGGTCTGCCGGGCGGTGGGGTTGCCTTGCTTGCAGATCACGAGTTCCGCCCACGCGTAGGAGGACGCGATGTCGATCGCTGTGAGCTGCCAGATCGCGCCGTCGGTGCCCTTCAGTCGTCCGACATAGAAGCAGTCGATCCCGACCAGCTCACCGGGCCGTGAGATGTCGATATGGCGCTCTGGCTCTGGTGTTCTCGGTGGCTCATAGGGAGCTGCGTAGCCCGCGATCAGCCCGAGGCGCTTGGCGCGGGTGTTCAACCCGTGACGACAGAGCACCTTCCACACCCCGTTCGGCGAGACGATGATCCCGCCCCACTTCTCCCTGGCGAGCTCCGAGGCGACCCGTCGCGGGCCGAGCCCGGGGTGAGCGATCGAGAAGGACACGATCCGCTCCTCGATCATCTTCGGTAAAGCGTTCGGCATCTGCGGCCGGCGGCGCTCCCTCGGGCGGAGCATCTCCAGCCCGTGCCGGTCGACCTGGCGCTTCCAGGCGTAGTAGGTGGAGCGGTGCACCCCGAACGTCCGGCATGCCGCTGAGACGTTCGTCCTCGCGGCCTCCGCGAACAACTGCTGGCGGTAGCCGAACAGCACGTCATCCTTCGTCATATGGCTCTGCTCCTCTTCACTTTGCGGGTGAAGGAGGCAGCCTGAGCCACAGCCCAGACGGGTCCCGCCGATCGGCGGGACCCGTCTGACCTCAAAGACCTATCGAGCCCCCAACTGTCGGGAGCACTCGGAGACCGGCCAACTTAGGTCTCGGCCAAGGCCAGGCGTCCGCCGGCGTAGTCGGCGGACTCGCGCAGGTAGCGCCCGAAAGCGGCGTCGGCGACCAAGCTCGAGTCCCATGCCCAGGGGTCGTCTGGAGCGGCCGCCATCGCCGTCTGCATGCACCACGAGGTCCCTTCGGCATAGAAGTCGGCAAGCTCTTGGGCGGTGAAGCGGCCGCCGAGACGCCGGCGCAGCTCGGTGACCAGCTCGCTTACGATGCGATCGAGCAAAGGACGACGCTCGGGGGATGTCGTGCTCAGGCGGCGTTCGGCGCGCTGCCACTGGTAGACCGCGTTCTCGTAGGAGGCCACCCGGCGAGGTTAGCGACCTCGAAAGGAGACGCCGGTTCCGGCCGATGCGGCGGGACCGGAGCGCCGAGTACGCCCTCGGGCCGGCCTCGGCGACCGCGGCTCGCCGGCTCTAACGGCCGGATAGGCCGGCGAGAACGTAGGGCTGCTCGCCGGGCTTCATCATCTGCAGGCGCCGGGCCTCCCCTTCGACCGTGTTGCGGCGGCCGAGCGCTTCGTGACGGTGGACGAGCGCCACGTGTTCGTGCTCGAGGGCCGCCACGGTGGCCCTGTCGGCGCGGGCCTGGCGGTAGGTCGAGTAAATGCGGACTCCGGCGCTCACGTACAGGTAAAGGAGGGCGACGAGCAGGCACAGCATCGCCACGCGCCCGACGCGATCCCAACGGATGCGCGCGACCGGGCCGCCTGCCAGCGGGCGTGGACGGGCGCCGGACGCCTGGACGGTTGCCATCAGCAGGCATTTCGCCCTCGAAGGCCCGATCCCTGCATGCCCGGACCTAGTTCCCGAACGCCGGGAGGCGCTCAGCGGCGGAAGACGGAGCGCCCGGGGAACTCGGCGTCGGCGCCGAGCTGCTCCTCGATGCGCAAGAGCTGGTTGTACTTGGCGACCCGATCCGAGCGCGACGGCGCGCCGGTCTTGATCTGGCCGCAGCCGGTCGCGACCGCGAGGTCTGCGATCGTGACGTCCTCGGTCTCGCCCGAGCGGTGGCTCATGACGGCGGTGTAGCCGGCCTCTTTGGCCATCGCGATCGCGCGCAGGGTCTCGGTGAGCGTGCCGATCTGGTTGACCTTGATCAGGATCGAATTGGCGACGCCGCGCTCGATGCCGCGGCCCAGAAGCTCGGTGTTGGTGACGAACAGGTCGTCGCCGACGAGCTGGATACGTTCGCCGAGGCGCTCTGTCAAGGTCCGCCAACCCGCCCAGTCCCCCTCGTCCATGCCGTCCTCCAGCGAGACGATCGGGTAGCGCTCGATCAGATCAGACCAATAGTCGGTCAATTCATTTGCATCCAGAGTGCGGCCCTCGTGCTCGAGCACGTATCCGGCACCCTCCGAGTAGAGCTCGCTGGTGGCCGGGTCCATCGCGATCGAGACGTCGGCGCCGGGCTCGTATCCGGCCGCTTCGATTCCGGCGACGAGCACCTCGAGGGCCGCCTCGTTCGAGCTGAGGTCCGGCGCGAAACCGCCCTCGTCGCCGACGGCCGTACCGAGGCCGCGCGCGTGCAAAGTCTTTTTGAGGGCGTGGAACACTTCGACGCCTATGCGCAGGCACTCCGTGAAGCTGGGGGCGCCGCAGGGGACGATCATGAACTCCTGGAAGTCGACCTTGTTGTCGGCGTGGGCGCCGCCGTTGAGCACGTTCATCATCGGCACCGGCAGGACCCTGGCGGCCTCGCCGCCGAGGTAGCGCCACAGCGCCAGGCCCTCTTCAGCCGCCTGAGCGTGGGCCGCGGCCAAAGACACGCCGAGGATCGCGTTGGCGCCGAGGCGTGACTTGTTGGGAGTGCCGTCGAGCGCGATCAAGGCCTCGTCGAGAGCCTCTTGGTCGGCGGCGTCCATGCCGGTCACCGCCGCCGCGATCTCGAGGTTCACGTTTCCGACGGCCTTACCGACGCCCTTGCCCTGCCAGCGTTCGCCGCCGTCGCGCAGCTCGGTGGCCTCGTGCTCGCCGGTCGAGGCGCCGGAGGGCACCGCGGCATGTCCGCGGGCGCCTGAGCGCAAGGCGACCTCGACCTCGACCGTCGGATTGCCTCTGCTGTCGAGGATCTGGCGCCCGTGGACTCGCTCGATCTGGCTCATGCCTAGCCGTCAGCTCCGGCCTGTCCGGAATCAGGCGCTATTTGGTGGTGGTCGTCGTCGAAGGCGTAGTCGTCTGCGGCGTTTTTGTCTGCGGCGTTGACGTCTGCGGCGTTGACGTCTGCGGCGTTGACGTCTGCGGCGTTGACGTGCCTTCGGGAGTTGTCGTCGGTTTCTTGTAGCTCTTGCAGTCCTGGACCGTGTATTCGGCGCGACATTCGGTCTTGGCTTCCCACTTTTTGCGGAATTCTTTGACGAACTTGCTCAAAGACTGCTGCTGGTTCTGGGCGGCCAGCTGCTGTTTGATCGTCGATTGAGCCTGGGCCAAGCTCTGCTGGTTGCCGGGAGTAGAGCCTGTGACTTCGTAGATGTAGTAGCCGAACGGAGTCTTTACGGGACCGCCGAGCTTGCCCTTCGGGGCCGAGAAGATGGCTTCGTCGAGCGCCTTCTCCTCCTGGCCCTTGGCCACGCTCTTCAGTTCGCCGCCGCTGTTCTTGGTGGTCGGGTCGATCGATTTGCCCTTGGCGACCGCCGCGAAGCTCTTGCCGGATTCGATTTCCTGCTTGGCTTCGTTGGCCTCGGCTTCGGTCTTCGTCAGAATGATCTTGACGCTTCGCTTTTCGGGCGTGCCGAACTGGGACTGGTGTTCTTTGTAGTACTTTTCGACCTGCGCCTTCGTGACGGTGCCTTTCTCTTTGGACACCTTCTGCTGGATTTTCGTGGAAAGCATGTTCAGCTTCACGCGCAGCAGGAGATCCGAGACGCTCTGACCCGAGGTCGCCAGGAATTTCTTGAATTCCGAGGCCTGCGGGAACTGCTGGCTCTTGATCTTTTCGAATTCTTTCTTGACTTCAGCGTCGCTCGCTTTCACGCCGAGCGAGTTCGCTTCGCCGAGCACCCACGAAGAGGAGATCAAGAAGCCGAGCACCTCTTGCTTCAACGACTTGTACTGCTGTTCGCACTCGCTCCTGAGCTGCGCCTTGCTCGGCTTGGACTGACCCTTGGCCGGCTTGGGCGAGGTCGCTTCGAGATGGGCGATGCAGGCGGTGAAGTTCGGCGGGTCTGGAATCACCGGCTTGGCGCCCGTCGCCCCGCTCGCGGCGGTCGAGGACGCGGCGACCGAAAGCCAGTGTTCGTAGGTCGCTTTGGTGATCGGCGTGCCGCCGACCTGGACGACCGCGTTACCGGGTATGCCACCGCACGCGGCGACGCCGACGGCAACAATAAAAACGGCGCCCAGCGCCGCGATGAATCTGAAGTACTTGGACACGACGCGGGCACTCTAGCGGATATCTCTATGCGCGTGCTTAATGTTCGCTGTGTGTCGCCTTAAGGGCCTATCTCGGTAGGCCCTAAGCAGCTTCGCGGCGTACGGCGAGCAGCACATCGGCGGCCTTGACGACCGCCGGGAAACGCTCGGGTCCGTCGCGCGGAACGCGTACCGTGACCTGGGAGCGCCCGGACTCGTAGAGCGCCTCGGGTAGCTCTTCGTGGAGCTTGCGCGCGCGCACGGAGTCCAGGTCGATCGGCGTGACCGCGAGGCGATCTCCGCGAAAGCTGACGACCGTGGCGCCGGCCTGGCCGAACTTGATCCTGGCCTGCTGCAACGCCAAGAGGTTCTCGAGCGGCCCGGGGACCGGGCCGAAACGGTCTTCGAGCTCCTCGCGCAACAGGCCGAGGTCGGCCACGTCGAAGGCGCTCGCCACGCGCCGATGGATCTCGATCTTGGCCTGCTCGTAAGGGACGTAGTCGGAGGGCACGTAGGCGTCGACGTTGACATCCAGGCGCACGGGCTCGGGCAGATCCTCCGCGACCCCCGCCCCCGCGCCGTCCTCGCCGGCCTCGCCGCCGGCTCCGGCCGCGCGGACCGCCTCGTCGAGCATCTGCATGTAGAGCTCGAAACCCAAGGCGGCGACGTGACCGGACTGCTCGTCGCCGAGCAGGTTGCCGGCGCCGCGCAGCTCGAGATCGCGCATCGCGACCCGAAAGCCGGATCCGAGTTCGGTGTAGTCCGACAGGGCCGACAGGCGCTGGGCGGCGTCCGGAGAGAGAGCCGCCGCGGAGTCGTACATCAGGTACGCGTAGGCGCGCTCGCGGCTGCGCCCGACCCGGCCCCGGATCTGGTAGAGCTGGGCCAGGCCGAAAGTGTCGGCGTGCTCGACGATCAGGGTGTTGGCCTGGGGTATGTCGATGCCGGACTCGATGATCGACGTGCATACGAGAACGTCGTAAGAGCCGCGCAGGTAGTCCATCATCACGGTCTCGAGCTCGCCTTCGGCCATCTGGCCGTGGGCGACCGCGAAGCGCGCCTTGGGGCAGATGGCGCGCAGACGCTCGGCCGTCTCCTCGATCGTCTCGACCCGGTTGTGCAAGAAGAAGGCCTGGCCGTCGCGTGACAGCTCGCGCTCGATCGCGCGCTTGACGAGCTCCTCCTCGTACTCGCCGACATAGGTCTTCACGGGCCGGCGCCCTTCGGGCGGGGTCTCGATCACCGAGATCTCGCGCAGGCCGGCCAACGACATCTGCAGGGTCCTCGGGATCGGCGTGGCGCTCATCGCGATCACGTCGACCCTGAGCTTGAGCTGGCGCAGAAGCTCCTTCTGCTTGACGCCGAAGCGCTGCTCCTCGTCGACGATCAAGAGTCCGAGTTCCTTGGCGCGCACGTCTTTGGACAGGACCCTGTGGGTGCCGATCAGGATGTCGACCTTGCCCTCGGCGAACGCCGCGATCGCGGCCCGCTGCTCGGCCGGCGAGCGAAAGCGCGAGACGTGGTCGACGTTGATCGGGTAGTCGGCGAGGCGCTCGGAGAACGTGCCGTAGTGCTGCTGGGCGAGGATCGTCGTCGGCGCCAGCATCAGGACCTGCTTGCCCTCGCCGGCGGCCTTGAAGGCGGCGCGCAGGGCGACCTCGGTCTTGCCGTAGCCGACGTCGCCGCAGATCAGCCTGTCCATCGGTCGCGGCGCTTCCATGTCGGCCTTGACCGCTTCGATCGCCTCCATCTGGTCGGGCGTCTCGACGAACTGGAACTTGGACTCGAACTCGCGCTGCCAGTCGGAGTCGGGCTCGAACGCGTGGCCGGGCCGGCGGGCTCGCTCGGCGTACAGGCTGAGCAGCTCGCCGGCCAGCTCCTGGGCGGCGCGCCTGGCCCTTGCCTTCATCGTCTCCCAGCGCGTCCCCCCCAGCTTCGACAGCGGAGCCCCCCCCGGGTGGGCGGGATCCGATCCAGCGCCGCCGCCGACGTAACGGGAGATCTTGGCCAGCTGGTCGGTCGGCACGTAGACGCGGTCGTCGCCTTGGTATTCGAGATACAGGTAGTCGCGCGTGACCTCGGCGATCGTCCTGGTCTCGAAGCCCGCGAACCGGGCGATGCCGTGGTCCTCGTGCACGACGATGTCGCCGGTCCTCAGTTCCGTGAACGACCTCAGGACGCCCCTGCGCGGACGCCCGCCTGGGCCGGGACCGTCAGACGCGCCCGCGCCGGCACCGCGCTCGGGCCGGCGGCGACGCAGGAGCCGGTGTTCCGGAAAGATCGCCAGTTTCAGCTGGGGCGCGACGAAGCCCTCGCGCAAGGAGGCCGCCGCGAAGCGCAGCGAAGGCTCGAGCGGCTGAAAGCCGATGGCGGGCGCCTCCCCGTCCAGCCAGCCGGCTTTCAGGCGTCCGAGGTTGTAGGCCGCGCGCTCGCCCTCGCCGCGCCGCGGGAAGGCGACGACGGTGCGGTAGCCGGAGCGGACCAGCTTCTCGAGCTCTGGCTCGGCCTCGGCTAGCGAGCGCGCCGCCGTGTCTGCCGCCTGGGCCCTGATCTGGAGAGGCTGATCGCCGGAGATCGAAGACAGCCAGGTCTGGGTGCGCTTGGTCAGGGCCGCTTCGACTTCATCGGGGCTGACATACAGGTGCTGGGCGTCGGCGTCCGCGAACGTGGCCGACACGTCGCTCCAGTGGTCGGCGAGCGCCGGCTTCAGCTCCTCCTCGGCGGCGACGACGAGGTCGGCGCTGGGGCCGATCAGGTCGAGCAACGCACCGAAGCGCTCGACCGGCAACAGCTCGGCGACATCGGGGCGGTCTTCGTGGTCGCCGGCGGCGATCTCGGCCAGCTCGCGGTGCTCGAGGGCTAGCTCGGCGGCAGGCGCGATCTCGACCTCCTGGACGTCGCCGAGCGAGCGCTGGGTGAACGTCGAGAACCAGCGCAAAGATTCGATCTCGATGTCGAACATGTCCACGCGAACGGCCCTGTCGGCGGTCGCCCCGAACACGTCCATGAGCCCGCCCCTCAGCGCGAACTGGCCGCGCTCCGATACCTGGTCGACCCGCTCGTAGCCGGCCGCGATGAGCTCGTTCGCGCACTCTTCGAGGTCGAGCAGCTCGCCGACGCGCAGCGTGAACGAGTGCGGCCGGAGCGCCGGGTCGGGCACCTTCTCCGACAGCGCTACCGCGCTGACGACGACGACCGGGGGCTCGCCGGGGGCCTCGGCCAGGAGCGCGTCGAGCGCAGCCACGCGCAGGCCGACCAGGTGCGGCGGCGGCGCCAGGTGGGACTCGTAGGCGACGCCGCGCGACGGGTAGTAGCGCACGCGCCTGGGCTCCAGCCAGGCGCTGAGGTCGCTGGCAAGGACGCGCGCGGCGCGGTCGTCGCCGACGACGACCACGGTCGGGCGTGCGGGCCCAGCCCCGGCCGGCCGGCGATCGAGGAGGGCCGCGATCAGGTAGGGCCTCAAGGAGGCCGACACGAACGCGTGGCCGCCGTCCCGGGCGAGCGTGACGGCCGCCTCGTCCTCCTCGATCAAGCCAAGCAGCGAGCGCAACGCCATCGCTCTAGAGCTGATCCTGGCCGAGCACGATTCGCTCCGCCTGGTCGGCCGCGCGCTCGATGAGGTCACGCACCTGCTTGGGGTCCTCCCTGAAGCGGCCGAGCACGTAGGCGGACACGATCTCGGGGTCGCTTGAAGGAGGGCGTCCGACGCCGACACGGACCCTCGCGAAGTCGGGGCCGCCGAGCTCGCGTTTCAGCGACTTCAGGCCGTTGTGACCGGCCAGGCCGCCGCCTACGCGCGCGCGGACCTCTCCGAACGGGATGTCGATCTCGTCGTGAACGACCAGCACGTGGTCGAGCGGCACGTGCAGCGCGCCGCGCGCCGGGCCAGCCGAGCGACCGGCTTCGTTCATGTAGGTCATCGGCCACAGGACCGCCACCCGCGGGCGCTCGGCACCGGGCTCGGAGGCGGGCAGGCGGCCTTCGACGATGCGGCCCCCGAAGCGAGCCTTTTGGCGGCCGAGATCCCAGCGCTCGGCCAGGAGGTCGGCGACCATGAAGCCGACGTTGTGCCTGGTCGAGGCGTGCTCAGGACCGGGGTTGCCGAGACCGACGATCAGCCAGTCCACCTTCCCTCCGGTCATACGGAGAAAGGGCACAGACTGCGCACCTGGGAAGGCCTCCTCAGGGCCTGCCCCGTCCTACTCGCCGCCGCCGCTGGCCTCGCCCTCGCCCGCCTCGGCCTTCTCGGCCGCCTCGGCCTCGCCGACCAGCTCGGTCTCGGCTTCGATCTCCTCCTCGGCCTCGGTCTGCAGGCGCGGCGGGGACAGTGTCGCGACGATCGTGTCGGGCTCGTCGAGCAGGGTGACGCCCTCGGGGGCGGCGACGGCCTCCAGGGCGATCGTCTCGCCGATCTGAAGCTCGCCGATGTCGTGGACGATCGACTCGGGGATCGCGGTCGGCAGGGCCTCGACGTTCAGCTCTCTAACGATCTGCTCGAGGACCCCTCCCTGCTTGACGCCGGGCGCGTCCTCGGTGCCGGTCAGTTCGAGCGGCACGACCGCGGCGATCGCCTCGTCGAGGCGAACGCGCAGGAGATCGATGTGGACCGTCTCGCCGCGCACCGGGTCGCGCTGGGCCTCCTTCAGGACGACGGGTGTCGCTTTGGCGCCGTCGATGCTCAGGTCGAGGACCGCGCCGGAGCTGGCCAGGGCGAGGCGCAGCTCGCGGGCGTCGGCGTCGAAGCCGACGGACTCGCCGCCGCCGCCGTACACGACCCCGGGCACACGCCCGGAGCGACGCAAACGCCTGGCCGCGCGCGAGCCCTCCGCGGCGCGGCTCTTGACCTCAAGCTTGCTTGTTGCGTTTGCCATGGCCGAGGCACTTTAGCAACCGGCGGTGGGCGCATACGCGCGCGCGCGGCACGCCGTCGAAAGAGGGTCGAACCCATCCCCTCGGGCGGCCCCCCACGCGCGCGCGCGGCACGCCGTTTTCAGAACAGCTGATTCTCGCCGCCGAACACTTCGGAGACGGAGTCGTCGACGAAGATGCGGCGGATCGAGTCCGTCAGGAGGTCGGCGCAGGGCAGGACCCGGATGTTGGCGGGGTGGCCGGCGGCGATCGGGACCGTGTCGGTGACGACGATCTCCTCGAAGGCGGCCTCGCTGAGGTTCTCGTAAGCAGCGCCTGAGAAGACGGCGTGGGTGGCGGCGGCGTAGACGCGGGAAGCGCCTTCGTCGCGGACCGTGCGGGCCGCCGCGACCAAAGTCCCGGCGGTGTCGATCATGTCGTCGACGATGACGGCCGTCTTGCCGGAGACGTCGCCGATGACGTAGCCGATCTCGGCGACCTGCTGGGCGGGTCGCTCCTTGTCGAGGATCGCCAGCTCGGCGCCGATCTTGGAGGCGAACTTCTTGTTGAGCTTGACGCGGCCGGCGTCGGGGGCGACGACGACGAGGTCCGGGAGCGAGAGGTCGGCGAAGTACTGGGTAAGCATGAACAGGGCGGTCATGTGGTCGACGGGCTTCGAGAAGAAGCCCTGGATCTGGCCGGCGTGCAGGTCCATCGTCAGGACCCGGTCGGCCCCGGCGGCCTCCAGCATGCGGGCGACCAGGCGCGCGGAGATCGGCTCGCGCGGCGCTGACTTCTTGTCCTGGCGGGAGTAGCCGAACCAGGGCGTGACCGCGATCACGCGGTGCGCGGAGGCGCCGACGGCGGCCTCGATCATCAAGAGGAGCTCCATGAGGGAGTCGTTGGCGGTGATCCCGGTCTCGGGGTTGTTGCAGATCGACTGCACGATGAAGACGTCGGCTCCGCGGATCGACTCCTCGTAGCGGCAGTAGACCTCGCCGTTGGAGAACGTCTTGAGGGTGACCGGGCCGAGGTCGACGTTGAGCTTGCCGGCGATGTCGAGCGCGAGCTGCTCGGAGGAGCGCCCGGCGAACAGCATCAGGCGCTTGTTGTAGTCGATCGGCAGGCTGGTCTGGGCGGCCTGCTGGGCGCGCGTGTCGATCGCGGCGCTCATCGTGTTACGCAGTGTAAACGTGTCACCGTCCGTCCTCCTTCACGGACGGCGGATTGCGGTCCTTCGCGGGCGAACGGCGGTCCTTCGCGGGCGGGGGACGGCGATCGTTCTCGGGTGCGCGGCGATGGTCGGCGTAGCCGGCCTTGTTGGTCTGGCGAGCGCGGGCGATGCCGAGAGCGCCCGGAGGGATGTCCTCGACGATGACCGAGCCGGCGCCCGTGTAGGCGTCGTCGCCGACGGTGACGGGCGCGACGAAGGAGACGTGGACGGAGCTGTGGACGCCGCTGCCGATCGTCGTGCGGTGCTTCGAGAAGCCGTCGTAGTTGGCGGTGATCGTGGAGGCTCCGAGGTTGGTGTCGGCGCCGACGTCGGCGTCCCCGATGTAGGAGAGGTGCGGGACTTTGGAGCGGGGACCGACATCGGAGTTCTTGATCTCCACGAAGGTGCCGGCCTTGGAACCGGCGCGCAGGACGGTGCCGGGACGCAGGTAGGCGAAGGGCCCGACGGTGACGTTGTCCTCGAGCAGAGAGTCGACGACGTAGGAGTGGCGGATGAGGCAGTTCGAGCCGATGGAGGTATGGCCGCGAAGCGTCGTGAAAGGCTCGATCGTCGTGTCTGGGCCGATTTGGACATCGACATCGATCACAGTTGCAGCGGGATCGACGATGGTCGCCCCGGCCGCAAGGTGCTTGGCATGGATGGCGTCCTGCGCGAGCCTGCGGACGGCGGAGAGGGCGGCGCGATCGTTGACGCCGAGGACCAGGCCTGGATCTTCGACGAGGTGGGCCGCGAGGAGGCCGCCGTCGGCCCTGATCAGGTCGAGAACCTGCGGCAGGTACAGCTCGGACTGGGCGTTGTCGGAGCGCAGGCGCGGCAGCGCCGCGCGCAGGGCGGGCGCCGAGAAGACGTAGATGCCGGTGTTGACCTCTTTTATCTGGAGCTGCTCGGGAGTGGCGTCGCCGGCGGCCTTGGTCTCCACGACCGAGAGCAGGGCGCCGCTGGGATCGCGGACGACGCGGCCGTAGCCGGCGGGATCGTCGAGCAAGGTCGAGGCCATCGTGGCATCGGCGTTCGAGTCGACGTGGGCTTGGACGAGCGCGGAGATGGTTTCGGCGCTGACGAGCGGCACGTCGCCGCTGAGCACCAGGATCGGGGCGTCGGGGCCGTGGCCGGGGTCGTGGTCGTGGTCGGGGCCGTGGCCGGGGTCGGGGCCGTGGCCGGGGTCGTGGCCGGGGTCGTGGCCGGGGTCGTGGCCGTCCGAGTCTCCCCCCACGGCCCCATCCCGGCCTGGGCCTCCCGCGGCCGCATCGAGGCCGGCAAGACCCGCGATCACGGCCCCGCCGGTGCCGTTGGAGGCGGGCTGGATGACGTCGAGAACGCCCTCGGGCAGGACGCCGGCCAGGGGCTGGGCGGGCGCGTCGACGACGACCACCCGGCCGGCCCCTGCCGCGAGCGCGGCGCGGACGGGCCAGAGGACCATCGGGATGCCGCAGAGGTCGTGCAGGACCTTGGGCGTAGACGAGCGCATCCGCGTACCCTGGCCCGCCGCCAGGATCAGGACCGTCGGAGCTACAGTCACGTGGCCGATGGTAGCCAGTCCGGCGCTCTCAGACCGGAGCTGGCGGGGGCGCGAGAGCTGAAGGAGATCGGGACGGCGTGCTAACCCCGCCGCCAACCTGAACCGGCTGCTTGAGGCGCTGACGGAGCCCGTTGGGCGGGAGACACAACGAAGAGCGGCCCAGGCTGTGCAGCGCACGGCTCGCTGAGGTGCGATCCGGCAGCCGCCGCTCCGACGCGCTCGTCGACCGCCTGATCAAGGCGATAGGCGCCGAGGACGAGGTCTATGCGTCATTGACCGTCGAAGCGGCCGTACGCGCCGGGGTCCTTCGCGGCGAGGCATCGCGTGGCTCGCGTCGAGACATCTCCACCACCGACGCCCAGATCGTGGCGATGGCCGAGGAACGTAGCTACCGGTGCGCGGTCACGATCGTCACGGGCGATCCACACGACCCCGTCCGTAAGCGCATCTCGCACCCGCTGAAGCTGCGGCGAGGGCGGAGCTGGCGGGGGCGCGAAAACTGGGGGGCAGGGATTCGAACCCCGATTCCCAGGACCAAAACCTGGTGTCCTGCCATTGGACGACCCCCCAAGGGCATACACATGGTCGCACGCGCGGGCGCGGGCCGGGACCGAGGGGGGCCGTGAAGCCCGGAGAGTCCGATGCGCGGGGACGGACGGCCCGACGCGCGCCCGACGCGGGCGGGTACCCAGGCCGGTCGAACAGCCCCGACGAGCGCGCCCGTCGCGGCCTGGAAACAGAGATGGCTTGGCCAGGATTGTTCTGATATGTTGGCGTTTGCGTCGTGTTTGGAATCGGAGCCCAGCGGGTGGGGCGGTCCAGGCGAGCCGCCTCCCGGGCGCTTGCGCCGCATGCGGCCGGCGCCCTGTCATGCCTGCTCTTGATCGCCTCGGTCGCGCCGGCGGGCGTGTCGGCGAGCGGCGGCCCGGCGAGCCAGCAGGCGAACGGCGGCTTGGTCGGTCGGTCGGCCGGTGCCGGTGCGGCGCACGCGGTAAGCCCGACCGGCCTGCCGGGCGGCGCAAGTAGCGCCACGGCGACGGCGCTGAAGAACGGGGTCAGCTACCGTGGCCAGGTCGCGCCCCGCCAGCAGTCCTGGTATGAGCTCCAGGCCGAATACGGTGAACGGATGTATGTCCAGCTCTGGGGCAGGACGCCGTCCTGCCCGGTGCGCATGACCCTGCTCGACGCGCACGGGCGGGCGGTCGGCGAAATCGTCTCGACCACGCGCGAAATCGAGCCCTTCATCGTCTACTACCCGAAAGGGGACACCTCGCCGCACTACTACCTGCGCATCCAGCAGGGCCCCTCCGCGACCCCGTGCGCGAGCGCCGCCTACGTCTTCACCCTGCAGGAACCGGAACAGGAGCAGGCACAGGAACAGGAGCAGCCCGGTTGCGAAAGCGCGAGTGCCGGAGAACCTCACCAGCAGTGCCCGCTGGCGTCGTACGGCCAGATGGGAGTCAAGGGGTCGAAAGAGGAAGCCGGACCGAGGACATACGAAGCGCACGCCTGCTCCGCCGCCTCGCGCACCTACAACCAGCTCCAGAACGAGCTCGCTCGCGAGCGCGCGGGCTCGGTGCGCCGGCGCCTCGAAGCCGAAATCGGCGCCGCCTCGCGCGCCGTACACCATGGCTGCCGCCGCCTCTGACGGGGCGCCTCCCGGCCGCCTTCCGGAGGAGTCGCCCCGGAGAGGACCGCACGCATGCGCGAAGGCGTGATCGTGGCGATCATCGCCGCCACGTCGGCGATCGTGGGCACGCTCGCCGGCGGGCTCGTCGGCTACGAGACCAACAAATCGCTGCAGGACCGCCAGATCCAGCAGGAAGAAAGGCGCCAGCAGACCGCCGCCAAGGCGGTCGTGCGGCTGCTTATAACCCAATATGAAGCCGACGCCAACCGGCTGCGGCAGATGATCACGCTGCACGAATACGACCAGGCCAGCTACAGCGAACACAAGTTCGTCAGCCGCATCGGCCAGGAAGAACGCAAGCTCCTCGCCGGCAACCTGCCCGAGCGCGACTGGTCGGATGTCGCCGCGGCGTCAGAAGCGATCGAAGTGGTCCAGACCGAACTGGAAGTCCACCACGGCAGGGGCCGGATCGGCGCGGCCGAACTGGAAGAACTCGAGACCACCGACTCCACGTGCGAAACGGCGTTCAAGGCGCTGATCCCGTTCGCCAACGGCAAGGCCGCCTGAGCGGCTGCCTGTGGGCGCTGCGATGACACTGTAAACGGTGGGCCGCGGCGCGCCCGGCGCCCACAGTGAAGTGGCGCGCATGCGCGCTTGAGGCCGCGGCGGCGCTCACCGCTCGAACACCTTGACCAGGTTCGAGGCGCCGGTGGCGTACGGGAAATCGGCTTCGGCTTCGCAGACCGCCCTGAAGGTGTACGAGACCGGGCCTTTGAACTTGAACGTGTAAGCGTCCTTGAAGCGACCCTTGGCGTTTGCCCTGACGACGTCGAACTCGATCCAGGAGCCACCCGGCGAGCGGGCCTCGAGGACCACGGGCTTGCCGCCCTTCGGCCGCGGGCCGCCGAGCAGGGCGCCCTTGAAGTGGATCGTCTTGCCGACGCTCGTCGTGTGCGGGGCCACGCCCAGGCGCACGCCCGCCCGGACGGCCAGCCCAAGCGTGCGCGTCGCGACCGCCACGGGTTCGCCGAAGCGTGCCCTGTAGGCCAGCTCGATCGTGCGCGAACCGGCGCCCGCCGGGATCGTCAGCTCGAAGCGGCCGGCCCCGTCGGTCTTGGGGCATGCGAACGGCGCTGCCCGCGCGCCCGCGTAGGCCGGCGTCGCCTCGCATTCGAGCTGGGCGCCCGCGATCGGCCCGCCGCCGGGCGCCGTCAAGCGGCCGGCGATCGTGTGGGCCTTGCCGTACGGCCCCGAGACGCGGGCTCGCTTGGACCCGAGCCAGCCCGCGGTCAGGGTGGCGTGGGCAGACGCGTTCGTGCCGTTCGGTTGGCCCACGCGCGCGCGCGTGCCGCCTTCTGGAGTGTTGTTCGCGACGCCGATCGTCCTGTCGAGCACGACCGCCGAGTTGCCGGCCGGGTCGGTCACGGTCACGACCAGCTGATGGTCGCCGTTCGGCAGGCTTGTCGTGTCGAACGGCACGTCGACGCTCACGGCAGGCAGGCACGGCTGCGGTTCCAAGAACGCCGGCCTGCCGTCCGGCGCCGTGCCCGCGCTCGCGCAGCTGCCGCCGTTTTCGTCGAGCGTTGTCGCCTGCACGACCGAGCCGTCGACCTTGAAGACCGCCTGGTAGACACCCGAGCCGGCATCTGTCGCGTCGAAAGCTAGGTCGGCCGATCCGGCCACAGTGGGCGCGGTCGCCAAGGAGCCCGCGACCGACGTCGCCGTCGGGCCGGCCGCCTGTTCGAGGGTTATGTCGGCGGCGTACACATAGATCGCCGCGGCGTACGCGTTTTCGTCGCCTTTGCCGTCTTCGCAAACTTTTGGCGGCGCCCCTCCACACAAGGCAAACGCGTACAGACGGCCGCCGAGATAGTTGCTCGGCACGACATATCGGTTCCCAGGCGAAAAAGAGTTACCGAGATCCCCAATCCCAGCGCAATTGTACATGGAGAAACAGCTTTCAAACGGTTCCGATTCGGTTGGCCCGGCCAGCCCAAATTGGTAGTACTGGCCCACCGTTCCTCCCCCTGCGTTGTCCCCGGCCCGCCACAGCACGGCGCCCACGATTGTCGCTCCAGAGGGCGGGGAGAATTCCCACTGCGCTTTTTCGAGATTGGTGCTATGCACTGTCTCCTGTCCGAGGGCAGCGATCAAAGCTCCGGTCGGCTTTTCGCATGTGTCAGGGGTAAACAGGTCCCACTCTCCGCCTGGTGTAACCGACGGACTCCAACCCTTGGTCGGCGCAGGCGCCCCGGACGGCGTGTGGCATGAGTAGACGTCGTACTGGCCCGCCCAAGCGACCCCGAGACCGGCCGAACCGGCGCCGGCCGCGAACGACCCAAACGCCAGCAGCCAGACGACGACGCCTACGACGATCAGCTTCCGCAGAACCATGACACCTATTAGTCGCTCCTTGACCGGACCAGACCCCCCTCTCAATATTGTGCCAACCGCCGGGCTTCGCCGTCGTGGTCGGACACCCGGGTAGAACCGGTCGCGGTCTGGGCTTGGCGGACCGGTCGCGCTGGGGCGGGGGCGGGGACGGGACGCGGCGCGGCGCGACGCGGGGCCTTCAGACCGAGAACGCGACGGGCAGTTCGGCGAGGCCGTAGATGCCCATGATCGTCTCGTAGTCGGGCTCGCCGTCCAGCTTCAAGCCTTTCAGGCGCGGGGCGAGGAACGAAAGCGCCTCGTTCAGCTCGAGCCTGGCGAGGTTGGCGCCCAGGCAGTAGTGGATGCCGGCGCCGAACGTCAACGCGCGCGCGCGGCCCCGGTCGGCGGCGATGTCGAACTCGTCCGGCGCATCGCCTTCGACGTCCCGGTTGCCGGTGTGCGCGCAGACCATCACGATCGTGCCGGCCGGGAACAGGACGTCGCGGAAGGTGACGTCCGAGGTCGTGATCCTGGCCGTGAACGGGGTGATCGGCTCGTAGCGCAGAGCCTCCTCGACCGCTGCTTGCGCCAGCTCCGGCCTCTGGGCCAACAGCTCCCACTGGTCGGGGTGTTCGGCGAGCAGGCGAACGGCATGGGCCAGCTGACTCTGGGTCGTGTCGACGCCGCCGACCAGGATGTTGAAGACCAGGTTGATGCACTCGACGTCGTCCAGCTTGTCGCCTTCCTCTTCGGCGGCGATCAGCATCCAGATCAGGTCGTCGCTTGGCTGGCCGCGCCTGGCGGCGACGAGCGCGCCAGCGTACTCGTAGAACTCGGAGACGGCCTCTTCGATGACGTCCATTTCGGTGGCCATCGCGGCGGCGTCGAACTGCTGCTGGATGACCTTCGACCAGTGGTGCAGCTTGGGCGCGTCCGCGACCGGCGCGCCCATCACCCTTGCGATCGTCTGCGACGGGTAGGGCTTGGCGAAGGCCTCCACGAAGTCGCACCTGACGACCCCCTCGCGCGCGCCCGCGCAGGCGTCCGCGAACAGCCCCTCCAAGAACTCGACCAAAGCCGGCCGGTAGCGCTCGACGGCCCGGGCGCTGAGGGCCGGGTTGACGAGGCTGCGCAAGCGCGTGTGGTCGGGGCCGTTGACGTGCAAGATGTTGCGCTTCATCTGCTCGTACAAAGGCCCCTGTCGGACCCCGAACATCTGGGCGATCGTCATCCCCGGGAAGGTGGCGTCGCGCGTGCGCAGCCACCACTCGCAGGCCTCCCGGTCGAGCACGATCACCCCCAATGGCCCGGAGGCGAGCCAGCCCCGGGCGCGCACCTCGCGCATGGCCTCGTGAAAGCGCTCCCCCTTCAGCGTCGGGTCGGTGTAGTCGAACCCCGGAAGCTCAAGCTCGCTCACGAGCGCCATGATCTTTTCCCTTTTGGCGTCCCCCCGGCGCGCTCCGCCCTGCGCAGGGTCGGAGCGCGCAAGCGTCGGGCGAGGCCTATTTCTTGGGGCTGACCGCCTGCTTGAGCGTCGCGCCGGCCGTGAACTTGGGAGCCTTCGAGGCTTTGATCTTGACCCGCTCGCCGGTCCTCGGGTTGACGCCCTGGCGCGCGGCCCTTTTGACGACCGAGAACTTGCCGAACCCGGTGATCGAGACATCGTCGCCTTTCTTGAGCGACTTCGTGACCGTGGCCACGACCGACTCGACAGCGCGGCCGGCGTCGGCTTTGGTTAGACCGCTGTCGGCGGCTACCGCGTCGACCAGCTGAGACTTGTTCATGGTGTTTGCAGTTCCTTTCGAGAGTCTTTCGGTTTATCGCAAAGGCGAGCGCGCAGGCTACCGCTAATGGCGGCCGGATGGCAGAAAGCGATTCGTGCCGTAACGCGCCGGCCTGACGGGGCCAGAGATCAGACCATTGCCGAGCATCCATTCCGACATCGCCCTCAGCTTCCGTTTTTGCAACGTCCCGAACGTTACGGCCGCGCCCGCCCGCCCCCTGGATCGCCCCGTCGCGTGGCCGCCCTTCGCGGCGCCATGCCCACCGACGAACAGCGGCAGGTAAGCCTTCAGCGAGGCCCACGTCAGGCCGGCCGGCAGGCCCGGGTTGGCCTTCAAGAGATCCTCGAGCCCGAGCTTCGGGTCGGCCAGCACGGCTTCATAGCCCCTGACGGTCGCCGCCACGAAGCCGTTCACCAGGCCCGGTTCGGCGGCGATCAGCTTGCGCGTGGTGAACGCGACCAGTCCCGGATAGGACGGCCCGCCCCACCGGTCCAGCGCGAACGAGGTCGTCGGGTGCCCGCTGAGCCCCAGCTGGACGCCTTCGTCGGGGATGAAGCCCGTGAACGCCTCGATCCGGCCGGCCACGAGCGCCCGCGGGCCGTCGAAGCCGACGTTCGCCACCTTCACCTTGGCCGGGTCCCCGCCCGCGTCCTTGACCTCGGTGTCGAGCACGGCCTTATCCGAGGGCACGCCCGTGATCCCGACCGTCCTTCCCTGCAGCTGCGCGGGCGAGCTCAAATGCGCGGAGGCCAGGCCGATCAAGCCCCCGAACGGCCGTTGCCCGAGCGCCAAGACGGCCTTGGCGTCGCCGCCCTTGGCGATCAGGCTGGCCACGTCGCTGCCGTCGGCCAAGCCGAACTGCGCCTTGCCGGCGTCGATCAGGTCGAGGGTTTCCGTCGTCGCGCTCGGCGCCACGACTTTCAGATCGATCCCGGCCTGCCGGTACCAGCCCTCCGCGAGCGCCGTATAGATGCCGGCGTGGACCGCGTTCGGTGTGAAGTCGAGGATCAGCGTGGCCTGCTCCGTGTGCGCCTTGTCGATCCGGCCCGCCTGCGTGGCGCCCGAATGGCTCGTGTCGGTCCCCCCTCCTCCACAGCCGGCCAGCGCTGGGATCGCGATCGCCGCCGCGGCAGCCAGCAGCGCCCTGGCGGCGATGGCGGCGCTGGCGGCGCGCTGGCGACGAGTAGAGTCTTTGGGCATATGGCTATCGATCTGGGCGATTCGCGCGCGCGCGAGCACGGCGCCGCGAGAGATGACGTCGCGGCCGGCAGGAGCCTATCCGGCGAGCCCGTCCGCCCGCTCTACACGCCCAGCGACCTGCCCGCCGGCATCGGCGACCCCGACCGCGACCCGGTCGCCACGCCCGGCTCCTTCCCGTACACGAGAGGCGTCTACGAGACCATGTACAGGGGCCGGCTCTGGACGATGCGCCAGTTCGCCGGCTTCGGCACCTCCGAGGAGACCAACACTCGTTTCCACTACCTGCTCGACCACGGCCAGACCGGCCTGTCGACCGCCTTCGACATGCCGTCCTTGATGGGCCACGACTCCGACCATCCCCGCTCTTTCGGCGAGGTCGGCAGGGAGGGCGTCGCGATCGACACGATCGAGGACTTTCAGACCCTCTTCAGCGGGATCGACCTCGGCGCGGTCTCGGTCTCGATGACGATCAACGCCCCGGCCGCGATCATGCTGGCCTACTACGTGGTCGCCGCCGAGCGCGCCTCCGAGAACGGCCTCGGCGCCGACCCTGGCTCTGGCGCCGGCGGCCCGGAGTCCGGCCCCGCGGTCGCCGGCGGTCCGGGCGGCGGAGGCGGGGCGGGCGGAGGCGGGGGCGGGGTGGGTCCAGATCGTCTGTCGGGCACGATCCAGGCCGACATCCTCAAGGAGTACATCGCCCAGAAGGAGTGGTGCTTCCCGATCGACCCCGCCATGCGGCTGTGCACGGACATGATCGAGTGGTGCACGTCGCACATGCCCCGCTGGCACCCGATCTCGATCTCCGGGTACCACATCAGGGAGGCCGGCGCGACCGCCCAGCAGGAGCTCGCGTTCACGCTCAAGGACGGCTTCACCTACGTCGAGCAGGCGCTCGAGCGGGGCCTGCCCATCGACGAGTTCGCGCCCCGGCTGTCGTTCTTCTTCAACGCCCAGATCGACTTCTTCGAGGAGATCGCCAAGTACCGGGCCGCCCGGCGGATCTGGGCGAAGGAGCTGCGCGACACCTACGGCGCCAAGAACCCGAGGTCCCTGCTGATGCGCTTCCACTCCCAGACCGCCGGCGTCTCCCTGACCGCCCAGCAGCCCCTCAACAACATCGTGCGCACGACCGTCGAGGCCCTGGCCGGCGTGCTCGGCGGCACCCAGTCCTTGCACACCAACTCCTACGACGAGGCCCTTGCCCTGCCCACCGAGGACGCGGTCCGCGTGGCTTTGCGCACCCAGCAGATCATCGCCCACGAGACCGGCGTCGCCTCGACCGCCGACCCGCTCGGCGGCTCCTACTACGTCGAGGCTTTGACCGACGCCATGGAGGCCAAGGCGCGTGAGTACTTCGCCAAGATCGACGAGCTCGGCGGCATGGTCGAGGCCGTCAAGCGCAACTTCCCGCAGCGCGAGATCGCCGACGCCGCCTTCGTCCTGCAGCAAGAAATCGACTCCGGCGAGCGGATCGTGGTCGGCGTCAACCGCCACACCGAGGGCGCCGACTCCGAGCCTGAGATCCTGCGTATCGACCAGGCCGTCGAACGCAAGCAACTCGACCGCCTCAACGCCGCCAGGGCCCGCCGCGACTCGGCGGCCGTCGAGCGCACTCTCGCCGACCTGCGTAAGGTCGCCGCCGGCGAGGGTAACCTGATGGACCCCTTGATCGAGTGCGCGCGGTCGGGCGCCAGCGAGGGCGAGATCGTCGAGTCCTTGCAACAGGTCTTCGGCGACTACCGCGAGACGCCCGTCTTCTGACGCCGCGCGCGCACGGTCCAAGACCACACCACCCGATTGCTACGGGCGCACTACCAAGACCACATCACCCGACGATGCGGCGCGCGCGCGGCGCGCTACCAAGACCACACCATCCGACTCCACGCGCGCGCGCGCGGCATCATTCGCTACTTCTTACGTGAACCCCGCAGGATGCAGCAACTCAGGTGGCGTAGTCGTGTCGGGAGGTTAGGATCGGGCGACCGCCGTGAACCCCAGACGCGAACACAGACATAGACGGATGGGCAAGGCGACGATCGCGGTCGGCGCCGTGGCCGCCACCTTGATCGCGGCCGGGCTCGCCTTCGGCGCGCACCGGATCGCCGCCACCGACGCCGCCTACAGGTCGCCCGGCGGGACGCCGTGCGTGCCGGCGCACCTGAACGCGTCGGCCGTGCTGCCCGGCACGAGCATCGCCGCCAGCCCGCTGCCCGGCGCTTACGACGCCTCTTCGAACACCCAGATCAGCCTGCTCGGCGCCCCCGCGAGCGCCATTTCGGGCGTGAGCGCGACAGGTTCGCGCAGCGGCGCGCATCCAGGCAAGCTCGAGCCCTACTCGCAGGGCGACGGCGCCAGCTTCGTGCCGAGCAAGGCGTTCGGACCGGGCGAGACCGTGACCGTGCGCGGCCACGTGCGCGAACCCTCCGGCAGCAAGTCGTTCTCTTATCGGTTCATCGTCGCCTATCGCGACACCGGCCTCTTCAAAGCGTCGGCCGCGAGCCTGCCGAGGGACTACAACGAGGAGCAGCACTTCCATTCCGCGCCGACGCTACAGGCCCCCGTGCTGGCCGTGACCGCGAGCTCGCCCCAGGACGCGCCCGGCGACATCTTCGCCGCGCCATACACCGGGCCCGGGCCGCCCGGGCCGGAGATCTTCAGCCCGACCGGCGAACTGGTCTGGTTCGACCCGCTGCCTGTCACCGAGGCGGCGACCAACCTGCAGGTCCAGCAGTACGACTCCAAACCGGTCCTGACCTGGTGGCAGGGCTACATCCCGCCACAGGGCTTCGGCGAAGGCGAAGAGATCATCGACGACGACACCTACCGGCAGATCGGCCGCGTGCACGCAGGCAACGGCCTGAAGGCCGACCTCCACGACTTCCACCTGAACGCCGACAACACGGCGGTCCTGACGCTGTTCGATCCGATCGACTGCAACCTGTCGGGCATCGGCGGCTCCAGGTCGGGCGCCGTGACCGACTCCGGCTTTCAGGAAATAGATCTGAAGACGGGGCTTGTGAGGCGCGAATGGCTGAGCCTCGACCACGTCGGCCTCTCGGACTCCTACAGCTCCGGCGCCGGCTCGACTTCGGAATGGCCGTTCGACTACTTCCACATCAACACGGTCGACCAGCTGAGCGGGAACACCACGCTGATCAGCGCCCGCAACACGTGGGCGCTCTACGAGCTGGACACGCACACCGGCCAGATCCTGTTGCGGGTCGGCGGCAAGCACAATGACGTCAAGCAGGCGGCCGGCGCCAAGACCGCGTTCCAGCACGACGCGACCGTCCAGGCCAACGGCACGATCACCGTGTTCGACAACGGCGCCGTGCCCAAGGTCGAGCCACAGTCGCGGGCCATCACCATCGGCCTGAACGCCAAGACCAAGACAGAGACATTGCTGGCCGCCTACGCCCACTCCTCCCCCAGCCTGTCCTCGGGCAGTCAGGGCAACGTGCAGACCGTGCCCGGCGGCAACGCGTTCGTGGGCTGGGGCTCGGAGCCCTACTTCTCCGAATACGACCAGACCGGCAAACTGCTCTACGACGCGCACTGGCACGGCGCCTACGAGTCCTACCGCGCCTACCGCTTCCCTTGGAGCGCCACGCCCGCGCGCCCGCCGGCCCTGGCGATCGTCCCGGGCGCGGTCCCCAGCGCCCAGGCGACCGTCTACGCGAGCTGGAACGGCGCCACCGAAGTCGCCGGTTGGCGCGTGCTCGCCGGATCATCCCCGAGCCAGCTCGCGCCGGTCACGAGCGCCGCCAAGGACGGCTTCGAGACCGCGATCGCGGTGCCCGGCGGCGAGGCCTACGTGGCCGTGCAGGCCTTGAACTCGGCCGGAGCGACGATCGGGACCTCGGCGGCGATCCAGGGTTGAGCGAGCCGACCGACCCGTCCCCAGATTCAGGTTTCGACCTGTCCATCCGATCCAATACCTGCCGACCGCCCGCCCGGCCGGCCCGTCCGACTCGATCCGCCACCCCCACTTGACCTGCCCATGCACCTTTTGATACTTTGGTTTGGTTCGATGTCAACTAGAGGTTTTTTGGAGTAAGGGATGCCCCCCGGAGGAGCGAAACCGAAGGCCGCCGACCAGCAGGGTCCGCCACAGCGGGCGACGGCGACCGCGACTGGCCGCTACCGGCGACTGCCGACGGGCGCGCACGGCCTGGACCCCGAAGAGGTGCGCCGCGACCAGCGCGAACGTTTGCAGACGGCCCTGATCGAGCTGATCGCCGAGCGCGGCTACCAGGCGGTCAGGATCCTCGACCTGACCAAGCTCGCCAGGGTCTCGCGGCCGACCTTCTACAGCCTGTACGCCGACAAGGAAGAGCTGTTCCTGGCCGCCTACGACGAGATCGTCCAGCGCGCCGACCGGACGATCATGGCGGCCTACCGTGCGCAGGGCTCACCGGGAGAGCGCCTGCGCCAGGCGATACGCGCCTTTGCGGAGCTGGCAGCAGCCGAGCCGGACGCCGTGTCGCTGATGGTGCTCGGCGCCCTCGGTGCGGGACCGAGGGCGCTCGAGCGCCGCCATCGCACGCTCGGGCTGCTCGAACAGAGCATCCCGCCGGTTCGCGCGGCGGGCGGCGCCGGCGGCGGCACGCGCCGGAAACCATCGGCCAAACGGGTCGCGCGCGGCTCGGGCCGGCCGGCCGGCGCCAACAGCCGCCAGGAGATGCCCGGCGCGGACGGCGACATGACGGTGAAGGTGATCTTGGGCGGGATCCGCGAGGTCACAGCCGCGCGCCTGCGCCGCGGGCAGGCTCGCGAGCTGCCGGGGCTCGCGGAGGAGCTGGCCGAGTGGGCGGAGTCCTACCCCACCAAACCGCCCGCGGGTCTGACGATCGGGGGGACGCGTGGACGCGCGGCAAAGGCCGCGTCCGAGCAGGGCCGGTCCGACGGAGACCGGCCCGGCAGGGGCCAGCCCGGCCGAGGCTCGCCCAGTGGGGGCCAGCCCGGCGGGGGCCAGCCCAGTGGGGGCCAGCCCGGCGGCAAGGCCCTTCACGGTTCCAACCAGAGCAGGGCCGCGGCGCTCGCCTCCGAGCGCGCGCGCCAGGCCGAAGGCCGGCTGCCGAGCGGCAGACACGACCTGCCGAGGCAGTTCATCGTCAAAAACCAGCGCGAACGAATCGTCGACGCGACCGCCGCGATCGTGGCCGAAAATGGTCTGCGGGCGCTGACGATCCCCGAGATCGCGCGACGCGCGAACGTTTCGCACCAGACCTTCTACGAGATGTACCCGACCAAGGAGGACGCGTTCCTGGGCGCCCAGAAGGTGGGCCTGCACCAGGCGCTGGGGGTCGCCGTGCGCGCGTACGAGGCCCAGGGCGAGGACTGGCCCGGGGGGGTGGCCGCCGGAATCAGAGCGCTGCTCGACTATCTCGCCTCCGAGCCCGCGCACGCCCACCTGACGGTCGTCGACACGTTCGCCGCCAGCCCCTCGGCGATCGAGATCCGGGACACCGGCCTTCAGGCCTTCTCGGCCTACCTGCAGCCCGGCTACCACCATGCCCCGCCCTCCCACAGAGTCCCCGGCATCGTGCCCGAGGCGGTCGCCGGCGGGATCTGGCAGGTCCTGCACAACCACATCGAAAACGAGCGCGTCGAGGACATCTCGGACCTGGCGCCGCAGATGACCTACTTCGCGCTGACGCCCTTCATCGGCGCCAAGGATGCCGCCCGGGTCGCGCGCAGGCGCGACCTGGCCGTGCCCGAACCCGCCTGAGGCTGAGGCCTATCCCGGTATTGCCTCCGCGTTCCTGCTCCACTCAGATCTCGATTGCCCCGCCGATCGGCGACCGACGGGCTCTTCGATCGGTGGGGCCACGCCTACCGAAATAGGCCCTTAAGGTTTTCTACCCCCCCAATTGTGAAGACTTGTTACTTTAGGAAAGGTGACAAAAAGGTGCTGTAGGTTTTCTTAACCCACCTTTGGCCTGGCCCATCTCCTCCCACGCCGAGAACCACTCCCGGCCCTCCCAACCCCGCCGGGACCTTCCCAACCCCGCCCGACCTGGTCGCGGCCGATCCGGCCTGAGGCTAATCGCCGGGCAGCGCGTAGGCGGTCTTGTTTTCGCGGTCAGTCGTAACAATCGCGCGCTGCATCCGCATCAAGCGCAGGCTGTCTCGGATCTCGCGCGCGGGCAGCCCAGTCACGACCAACAGCTCGGCGACCGTGTGCGAGCCGTGCTCGAGCGCCGCCAGGATCGCGCGGTCGGTCGGGCTACGCGTTCCTCTAGGACGGGACCTCTTGCGCGCTGGCGCGCGGGCGACGAGCCCACCGCCGACGATCTCATCACGGGCGGCTCCAGTGCGGGCGGCTCCAGTGCGGGCGGATTCAGAGCGAGCGGCCCGAGGGCGGACGGGCCCAGTGCGGGCGGACGGGGCGGTCTGACGCGCGGCGCCAACACGTCGGCTCGGCGCCTGCGCGCGCGCGGCGCGTGGCCCGGCGTCCCGGGCGCGCGGGCCGCGCGAACCGGCGTCCCGAGCGCGCGAGGGGTTAGGACCTCGGCTGTCATTCGAAAGCGCAACGAGCGCGGCGTTCAGCTCCAGGCGCTCGTCGAGCAACGGCTTCAGCTCGCGCAGGCGCTCCTCGATTTCGGCGCGGATGTTCGTCAGCAGATCGTCGGCCATGGGAAGGTTCCAGGCCGGTTTTCTAGCAGGTGGCGTGTTGGAGGCAGCGAAGTATCGGTAGATGAACGCCGACGGGTACCGCGGCAGGCAGGCCAGAAGGCTGATCGAGCTGAAGGGCAGCTACCGCTACGGGCTGGTACTGGCGCTGACGGTGCTCTCTCTGGGCGCACAGATGCTGCTGCCGGACACCCCCGCCTCACAGCTCGCGCAAGCGCTCCTGATGGCCGCGACCGTCGTCACGGCCCTGTACGCCGAGGGCGCGACCGCGAAACAGTGGCGGCGGGTGGGCGCGCTGGTAGGAGTCGCGGTCGTCGGTCTGATCGCGGTGTCGATCGCCGGCCGGGGAAGCACGGAGCGATCGATCACGTTCGGCTCGGGGGGCATCCTCGCGCTGGCGGGAGCCGTGATCGTCGCGCGCGGGGTGGTCGGCGGCATCAGGGTCGAGCGGCGCGTGACCCTGCACTCGGTGATGGGCGCCCTGACCGTCTATCTGCTGGCCGGGCTCGTATTCGCGTTCTGCTACGCGGTGATGGACGAGATCGCCGGGACGGCCGTCCTGAGCAATCTCGGCGCCGACAAACACGCCGAAGAGGTCTACTTCAGCTTCGTCACGCTGGCGACCGTCGGCTACGGCGACATCGTGCCGACCTCGGCGGCCGCGCGGATGACCTCGGTCCTGGAGGCTCTGTTCGGACAGCTGTACCTGGTGACGATCGTGGCGGTGATCGTCAGCAACGTCGGCGTGCGCACCCGTGGAACCATGCGCCCTTCCGGCGACGTGGTCGACTGAGCCGGCCGGCAGACCCACCGGGCCGGCCTAGACCTCTGGGCCGGCCTACAGACCGCTGGCGCGTCATCCGGCGGCGCTTGGGTGTTCAATGTAGGGCGTCGCGTGCAGAGACCACCCTCGCCGCTGCGCTCCGCCGTGGAGCTCAGCGCGCCCGCCGCCGGCGCCGCCGGGCGGCGGTGGCCTCCACGTACTCCAGACATGAGAGCAGACGAGGATAAGAAAATCGACAGAATCGACGGCGATCGGCCCGCGGCCGCGGATCACGGTCGATCCGACCCGGGCGATCGGGGCCTCGACCGGCGGACGTTCATCAGGCGGAGCCTGATCTCGGGCGCCAGCCTGCTGGGAGGAGGCTTGGCGATCGCCAAGCTGGCCGACGCCAACGACGCATCGAGCCCGCCGGCTCCGGCCCGGGCGCCGGCGCACAGGACGGCCGCCAGCAAACGGCCGGTGAAGCCGAACGTGCTCGTGATCATGGTCGACCAGTTGCGCTACCCGCAGTGGCTGGGAGCTGGCCCGGGCGAGCTGGAACTGCCGCCGAACATGCAGCGGCTCGGCAAGAGCTCGGTCTCGTTCGCGAACTACTACACGGCCTCCAACGACTGCACGCCCTCCAGGGCGGCGCTCTTGACCGGCCTGTACACCCATCAGACCGGCTGCATGATCACCGGCGCGAGCACGCTGAACCCGGACTTTCCGACGTGGGGCACGATGCTGCGCGAACACGGCTATGACACGCGCTGGTACGGCAAGTGGCATCTGACCCACGGCGACAACAAGTGGACGTCGTGGCGAGGACCGCGGGAGCTGGAGCGCTACGGCTTCGCCGGCGGCACCTACCCTTCGCCGGACGGCGCCCCGGGCCAGGGCTGGCGCGTGGATCCGGGCGTGGCCGGAGACTTCGAGCGGTGGCTGTCCGGGCTGCCCGCGGACGGAGGCCAGCCGTGGTGCACGACCGTGTCGTTCGTGAACCCCCACGACATCGCCTGGTGGTACAAGTGGACCGACCGGGTGCCCAGCGAGGCGAGCGCGCCGAGCGTCGCGAACCAGCTGCCGGCGAACTTCGAGACGCCCGAACAGCTGATCGCCGAGGGCAAGCCGAGGCTGCAGCTCTCGCTTCAGGAAACGGCCGCCGCCTCGTTCGGTCCGATGCCGTTCACCGGCCCGGAAGCAGAACAGGCGTGGCTGGGGATGCTCGACCTCTACGTGAAGCTGCAGAACGAGGTCGACCGGCACGTCGGCAGGGTTCTGGAAGCGTTGAAGAGCAGGTCGAAGATCGCTGAGAACACGGTCGTGATCGTGACCTCCGACCACGGCGAGTACTGCGGCTCGCACGGCCTGCGCGGCAAGGGCGCGGGCGCCTACGACGAGGCGATCAGGGTGCCGCTGCTGGTCTCGGACCCGAGAGGCGAGCTGACCAGGGAACCCGAGGTGCAGCGCGAGCAGCTGAGCTCGAGCGTGGACCTGGCGCCGCTGCTGTTGACGATCGCCAGCGGCTCGAACGAGTGGCGCTCGCAGAGCAGATACGCCCACATCGCGGGACGACTGGACCTGGCCGGCATCCTGGCCGACCCGAACGCGCCGGGGCGCGAGTACGTGCTGCACGCGACCGACGAGACCGTGACCGAGTTCGCGATCGAACCGTATTCAGCCAACGCCCCGCTGCACGTGATCGCGCTGCGTACCCAGGACGCCAAGTACGCGACGTACTCGAACTGGGAAGGCGAAAGCATGGCCCCGCTGGCCGAAGGCCAGGAGCGCGAGCTCTACGACTACAGCGAAGAGAGCGGGCGCATGGAGGTCCACAACAGCGCCAACGAAAGCCCGCTGGAAGGCGCGATGAAGAGCCTGCTCGAAGAAGCCTTCGTCCAGGAGCTGCGCCAGCCGCTGCCAGGCCCGCTGCGGCGCGCCCAGGCGAAGGGCTTAGCCAACTACTTCACGGTCGCCGCGCGCTCGACGCTGCGTGCCTACGAACGCCGCGAAGCCGAGCTGGCGGCCGCCGGCCGGACCTCAACCCTTCGCGGTGGCCGAGCGTCCGATCACCGCGCCGGCTCCGTTCAGCGCCTGCACCGCGACGAACGCGGACGCGGCGGGTAGCGTGATGGTGGTCTGAAAGCCGCTTCTGGGCGCCGTCGCGACCGGCGTCAAAGCGGTCGCGGAGGGGCCGGCGATGACCTGCCAGGAGGCGACTTCGGTCGCGCCGTTCCAGCTGACGATGACCGCGGGCACGCCGCTGGCCCCGCTATGGGCCTCGACGGCGATCGCGGGCGGGTCGGTTGGATGGCCGGTCCACGGCGACAGGTAGGTCCTGAAGTCCTGGACGTTCTTGCCGAGCGTGCCGTCCAAGAGGACCGCGCCCGAAGGGCTGTGCTCGGTGAAGTTCGGCAGGCCGCCGTAGCCCATCATCCAGTTGCCGGCGTTGTTCGGCGCGAGGACGGTCCCCCATCCGGTCCCCGCCCCCCCGATCGGGCTGCCGGCCGTTACGCCCGCCAGGTTCAGAACGTTGCCCTGGCTGGACGCCAAGAGCGTGTGGCTGGGGTTGGTGAACCGCTTGACCAGGCTGACCGTGTGGCTCGCGGTGTTTGGCGCCAGAAGCAGGCCACGCGACTGCTTCTCCTTGGGCGGGTCCGAGCCGTTGTCGAAGACCGAGATCTCGCCGCCGGGCTGCCACTCGGCGTCGTGCTGCCAGTAGAAGCGCGTGCCTGGCCCGAGCTTGAAGCTCGAGCTACGGCCGCCCAGGCGCCAGCGGAAGGCGCCGGTGTGAAGATCGACGTCGTAAAGGGTCCAGGTGTTGCGCGAGGACAGCAGCACGTCGCCGGCCGGGCCAGGCGAGATCGAGTTGATGTGGACGTAGTCCCAGGGTGAGCTGGCCCTGTGGGACGGCGGGCTTTGCGATTCGCCGAGGGCGACACGGCCGAGCGCGTGCCACTCCCACATGACAAGGCCCGTCTTGACGTCGATCTCCTGGACGATCGAGTCGTTGACGATGCCGTTACCGGAGCCGCCGTAGTGGGAGAGGTCGAGGTGGATCGGGTCGAACGCGTCGATCCAGGCGGTGCCTTCGGGCGTGAGCCTGATCTCGTGCAGGTCGGCGTGGTAGCCGTTGCCGGCATGGATGTAGGCGACCGGCTGATAAGAGGTGTCATAGATGACGTCCTCGCCCTGACCGAATCCGACTTCGAGGATCCTGCCCTGCCACCAGGTCAAGACCGGCTGGCCCTCGTAGCGCTGGACCTGGAAGTTGGTCGAGCTGACACCGGCCGGCAGGGGCCTGAACCAGACGAGCGCGCCGTTCTGTTCGGCGATCATCTCGCCCGGCGTGCCGTCGCCCTGGTAGGGCGCCAGGAACAGGTCGCCCGGGCTCGCGCCGGGCTGGGCGGGCGTCGAAATGTGGACCGTCGGGGGCGTCAGCGTGGGCGCGGAAGCGTAGTGCTGGATCGCGACCGGGTCGCCCGGGTTGTTCGGAAACTCTTTCTGGCTGACCCTCGTTTCGGGGATGACGGTGAAGGCCGTGCTCGCCGGCCTGCCCGGAGCGCCCGGGCCGTCAGAGACGAGCGCCTTGACCGTCACGTGCTCGCCGGCCGCGAACGGCTTGCCCGGCAGGAAGCTGTAGCCGGTGCCGGTCGAGTAGGCCTCCAAGCGCCCGTCGTGGACGCCGGTCTCCGAGCCGAGGACCTTCACGTCGGAGACCGTCGCGCCCGATCCGCCAAGGAAGCTGATCTGGGTTTTCGGCGATGCGTCCGGGGTGCCCGGCAAGGGCGAGACGGTCACGGGGTTGGCCGCGGCGACCTTCACGTCGCTGGCGGTAATCGCCTGGCCCGCCCCGACCGACGCGATCTCGCCCGGGCTCGGCGAGCCGCCGCCGGAGCCGCCGCAAGCGGACAGCGCGCCGCACAGCCCCAAGCCCGCGATCAGGACAGCGGCGCGTGCAGATCTGGCGGCACGTGCAGGCACGGCGACGCGTGCAGGCGTGGCGGCACGCACAAGCTTGGGAGTGCGTGCAGGCGTGGCGACGCGTACGGTCGCTCGTGCTTTTGTGGCCATGTCGGCGCGCATCGGCGATGACCCTACCGAGTGATCAGCTCGGACACGCCGATCACCCGGCCGGCGCCGTCGAGCGCCTGGACCTGGAGCTGATAGTACGAGCCGGGCAGTCGGACAGCGGTCTCGAAGCCCGTCTTGGGGGCGCTCGCGACAGGGCGCAGCCGCCCGCCAGCCGCCGTGCCGGCGCCCGCGCGACCACCAGCGGGGGCGGCGCGCCCGCCCGCTCCGCCAGCGCCCAGTACCCGCCAGGCCGCCAGGCGGGTCGCGCCGTTCCAGCTCGCATAGACGAACGTGCCGCCGCCGGGCGCCGGCCTGGCCGTCGCCGCGGGCCGGGTCGCGGGCAGGCCGATCCAGGGGGCGACCGTCGATCGGTAGCTCAGGTCGGGGCCCGGGAAACTCCCTTCCAAGAGGCGCTTGCCAGATGAGCTGTACTCCGACAAATACGGTTCCGAGCCCCAGCCGACGAACACGTTGCCGTTGGCCAAAGGCTGGGTGTCGCCCATGTATTCCGATTCGAAGACGCCGCCGCCGGGATACTGGGCGAGGAGCTTGGCGGTGCGCTTGGTGGTGTCCAGCTCGAGCAGCAGCCCCCGCGAGGGGCCGGTCGCCGGCACCGAGGTGCCGCCGCCGGTCAGCTGGCAGCAGTGGTCGTCGAACATCGTGACGTCCGCGGCCGGGCCGTCGATCGAGGACCCGGGCGCGAGCACGACGTCGTGCTGCCACTGGAATTCGGCGCCCCTGCCGAACCTGAAGTCAGAGCGCTTGCCGCCGAGCGTCCACTCGACCTTGCCGGTTTCCGCTTCGACCAGGTAAGCGCCCCAGGTGTTGCGCATCGACACCAAAAACGTGTTCTTGCCGGTCAGGTCGATCGCGTTGACGTGGTAAGCGTCCCAGGGGAAGCCGTTGGTGGGCACGGTCGCGTAGGAGGCGCCCAGCGGGATGTGGTCGAGCGCGTCCCAGGTCTTCAGGAGCCTGCCGGTCTTCAGGTCGTACTCCTGGACGGCCGAGTCGATCAGCGCGCCGTTGTAGGCGCCGCCGTAGGACGACAGGTCCAAGGCCACGTCCTTGTTAGCGGTCACCCAGGCGTCTTCGCCCTTGATCAAGAACTCGTGCAGCGTGATCTTCCAACCGTCGGCGCCCTTCAGCCGGGCGACGGTCTTGTAGTGCTGGTCGACGACCACGTCTTCGCCGCTTTCGGTCGAGCCCGTGTTGGTGACGACCCCCTGCCACCAGGCCAGGACCGGTTTGCCGAGATATCTCTGGGCGCTCAGGTTCGAGGCGACCATGCTTTCGGGGACGGCCCTAAACCAGACCGGCTGCAGGTCCTTGTCGAGGATCAAAGGCCCGCTCTGGCCGACCATCGGCGGGTAGTTCAGGTTGTAGAAGTTGGCCGCTAGCACATAGCCGCCCGCCAGATCGGCGTCGGCGGTCGAGCCGTTGACGGCCAGCTTCGGCGGGTGCAGGCCCGGCGCCGAGACGTAGCTGTAAGCGCCCGTCTTCGTGTAGGCGCCGACCGGGGCGCCGTGCGAGCCGGCGAGCGCGATGTCGACCGCCACGAAGCCGCCAAGCACCGCGGCGATCCCCATCGCCAGGCGCCGCGCCGAAACGCCTTTCGCGACCTCCGGCTTGGGTAGCTGCGTGAACGTGACCAGCGCGGCCGCGCCCGCCAGGCCGGCGCAGATCAGGTAGGCCAGCCGAAAACCGCTCGTCAGAGACTGCGGCACCCCGTGGCCCGAGCCGATCAGGCCGGTCGTGCGCTGGGTCGCCAGCGTGATCAGGACCGCCAGGCCGAGGCCGCCGCCGACCTGGCGCGAGGTGTTCACGAGGCCCGACGCCAGCCCCGCCTGGCCCTCCTTGGCGCTCTGGGTCGCGGCGATCGTCGACGGCACGATCGACATCGCGATCCCGGCGGCAGCCAGCAGGCCCGGGATCATCACGTACACGACGCCGCTGCCGCTCGGCCCGATTTTCGAGAGCAGCAGCATCCCGCTGGCCAGCATGATCAGGCCGCCGCCGAGCACCGGCCTGACTCCGAAGCGGCTCACCAGCCTGCCGGCGCGCGAGGCGACCAGCATGATCATCAATGTCATCGGCAAGAAGATCAGGCCGGTATGCAACGGCGACAGGCCCAGAACCTGCTGCAAATACAGCGAGCTGACGAACCACATCGGAAAGAGCGAAGCGCTGAACAGGAGCACGATGTTGTTGGCGATCCGCAGCGGCTTGGTCAGCTCCGCGAACGGGATCAACGGGGCGGACGCGATCTTGGTCTCGATCGCGACGAACACCGCGAGCAGCGCGATACCGGCGATGATCCCGGCCAGCGCCACGGGCGAAGTCCAGCCGATCAAGCCGGCTTCGACGACCCCGTAAACGAGCACCATCTGGCCGACTGTCAGGGTCAGGGCCCCGGCGACGTCGAAGCTGTCGCCGGGCTTTGCCCTGCGCCGCTCCTTGACGACCGCGTACGCGACGAGGGCCGCGGCCAGTCCGATCGGAGGGTTGATGAGGAGGATCCACCGCCAGCTCAGCTCTTCGGTGATGATCCCCCCGAGCAGTACGCCGGCGGCGCCGCCGAGCCCGTTCATCGCCGCCCACGTGCCGATCGCCCTGTGCAGCTGCGGGCCGGGCGCGAAAGACGCCGTGATGATCGCCAGCGAGGAGGCGGCCATGAAGGCGCCGGCCATGCCTTGCAGCGCCCTGGCGCCGACCAAGACCTCGCGGGTCGGGGCGGCGCCGCCGATCAGCGAGGCGAGCGCGAACAGCGCCAGCGCCGCGACGAAGACCCGGCGCTGGCCGAAGTGGTCCGCGACCCTCCCACCCAGCATCAGGAAGCCCGCGAACGTGATCGCATAGGCGTCGACCACCCACTGCAGTTCCGGCGAAGAGAAGCCCAGCGCCGACTGGATGTGCGGCAGGGCCACGTTGACGATCGACAGGTCCAAAATGACCATGAACTGGGCCACGCAGCAGACGGCCAGCAGCCACTTCAGGTGCTTGGTCGAGCTCGTGCCCTCGGCGCCGCCCTCGGGCTGCGCGCCAGGCCGGCTCGGCGGTGTGGCGACGCTCATGTGGGTCTCCCCGATGGCAGTGCTCGCGCGCGCGCGTGTGGCGCCCGCGCGGACAGCATGCCCGGTCGAAAAGACCTCCCCGATGGCAGCACTCGCGCGCGCGAGCGTGGCGCCCGAGCGGATGGCTTGCCGGGTCGAAAGGACCTTCCCGATGGCAGCACTCGCGCGCGCGAGCGTGGCGCCCGAGTGGGTGGCGAGCCCGGCCAAAGGGACATCCCCGACGGCAGCAGTCGCGCGCGCGCACGCACGCGCGCGGGCCCTCCAAATGAGGAGACCTCAGCCAAAGTCCCGGAGCGGGCCTCAGCCAAGGTCCCACAGGCCGGCGAGCGCCGGGAAACGGGCTGGTAGGGTGGGGCGCCAGAACGGTGGAAGAGCGACGATGGGAGCCCGACGGATGAGACGAAGGACACTGACGGCCATGCTAACGGCGCTGGCCGCGGCGGCCGCCACCGTGGCGATCGCGGGCTGCGGCTCCAAAGACTCGAGTAACCCGTCGAGCCCGACGACAGGCAGCTCGACCACGCCGACGACGACGACGACGACGACGACCGCGCCGCACAAGCACTCGACCAAACCGGCGTACTGATCCGGACGGCGATCAACCGCTGCCCCCGCCGGCCGCGGCACCGCCGGCCGCGCTACCGGGCAGCGACGAGTCATAGCTGGAGACCTTCACGGCCTTCGAGGTGGCCAGCGTGCGGCCGGCCGAGTCGAGCGGCTGGACGGCGGCGTAGGCGTAGCGCTTGGGCAGGATCGACGTCGTTTCGAAGCCGCTGGCCGCAACGGACGCAAGGGGCTTGAGCGAGCCGGGCGAGGATCCCGCGAGCAGGCGCCAGGCGACGACTCCGGTGGCGCCGTTCCAGCTCATGTGAAAAATGGTCTCTTCGGCCGTGTTGTTGAGGTTCGCAAGGAGCGCGGGCGGGCTGGCGGGACGCCCGGACCACGGGTGGCGGTAGGCCCGGTAGAAGGTCATGTCGTAGGACAGGTGCGCGTCGAACAGGACCGTGCCGCCGCCGGGCGCGAACTCGGTGATCTGAGGGACCGCGCCGAAGCCGACCAGGGCGGCGCCGGAGGAGAGCGTCTGCATGTTGCCCTGGCTGGCCGCCAGGACCGGCGGGCCGGGATGGACGTAGGCGTGGATGAGCCGGGCGGTGTGGTGGGCGAAGCTGAGCCCGATGACGAGACCGCGCGACTGGGAGTGGAGCGGCGGGTTGGAGCCGTCGTCGAAGAGGGTGATCTCGTCGCCGGAGGCCAGGACGCGGCCGTCGTGCTGCCAGGCGGTGGCGGTGCCGGGGCCCATGCGGAAGGAGCTGCGGGTGCCGCCCAGGCGCCAGAGGATCGAGCCGGAGCCGGCGGCGAGCTGGTAGGCGGCCCAGGTGTTGCGGGCGGAGATGAGAAGGGCGCCGGACGGTTTGGAACCGGCGCCCTCGACATCGATCGAGTTGACGTGGAACCAGTCCCAGGGCGTGGAGGTGGTGGGCGAAGGGGTCTCGGACTCGGAGACGGCGACGTGGTCGAGGCTGTGCCATTCCCAGCGGACGAGGCCGGTCGAGAGGTCGATCTCCTGGACGGCGGTGTCGACGATCGCCCCGTCGCGGACGCCGCCGGCGGGGGCGAGGTCGCAGCGGATCGGGTTGAACGCGGTGATGTAGGCGACGTTGCCGGGAGCCAGCTGGAAATCGTGGAGGTCGGCGTGGAGGCCATTGGCGCCGGGGAGCCTGGCGATGACCTGGTAGCGGGAGTTCATGACGAGGTCTTCGCCTTGGCCGAAGCCCAAGGAGAGCACCTTGCCGCGCCACCACGTCAGGACAGGGCGGCCTTGAAGCGTCTGCTCGTCGAGGTTCTCGGCCGTTTCGGAGGACGGCAGGTGGTCGAACCAGACGAGCTGGCCGGAGGGCGTGTAGATGAGCGGGCCGTATTGGCCTGGGCCGGGACCGTTGGTCGTCATGATGTCGCCGGCCGCTGGATCGGCATCGTGCACAGCGACCGTCATAGCGGGGATCTGGGCGCCGGGAAGGGTGGCGAAGCTGAGGTAGTCGGCGGGGGCCGCAGGCGGGTTCGGGAACGGGGCGACGGACGCGGTCGGGTAGGGGGTGTCGACATCGAACGAGAAGCGGACCGGGCGCGGGGAGGCGCCGGCGCCGGGACCGATCGTGGCGGTGACCGTGACGCGGTCGCCGGCGGCGAACGGGGCGGCGGGCAGGAAGCTGGCGCCGTCGCCCTGCGAGTAGGCCGAGAGCCGGCCGGAATGAGCGCCGCTGAGCGAGCCGGCGACCGCGACCGAATGGATCTCGGAGGCCGGGACGCCGAGGAAGCTGATCTGGGTCTTGGGGTTGGCGGTACCGGTGTTCGGAGCCGGCGACACGTCGACCGTGGTCCCGGGCAAGGCGGCCGAATGGGTGATCGTGGCCGGCAGGCACGGCGGAGAGGCGGTGGCGCTCGTGGAGTTCGACGTCGAGCCCGACAGGTCGAGGCCCGGGGAGCCGGTCACGATCGCGGCGACGCCCCAGGCGAGCAGGGCGACGAGCAGGATTGGGAGGCCGTAACGGAGCATTGATTGGCGTGGGGAGCATCTCCCGGCGGGAGCGTGCCGGGCCCTTTGGGGCAGCTTTGGAAGCACGGTAGGCTGCCAGATGGACCGGGGGGCTACATAAGAACCCGCTTCGGTATCGAGGCGGGCAGGCTCGATGGCGGAGACGACGGGGCACCGCAGCGGCACAAAAATCGAGAGCCGACGGCCGGAGTCGAACCGGCGACCCCCGCTTTACGAGAGCGGTGCTCTGGCCATCTGAGCTACGTCGGCATTGGGGCTACCGCATCGTATCGCCGGAGCCGTTGTCGTTCTGCCCAGGCTAGGGCTCCGTGCCTTTGAGTCCGCGCGCCGGTGGAGCTCCTTCGAGCGCTTCGGGTGCCCTCAAGCCCATAGCCCGCTCACGGGTATGGCCCACAGGCGGTCGCCGAGTGGCAGCGTCTGCTCACCACCGTGCAGGACCGCGCCGGCGACAAATTGGTCGCCCAGGGCGTTCCTGAGCTTGACGAGGCTCTTGGTGTCGGCGCCTGAGAGCGACACGGTGGCCTTGACCTCGATCGCCACGATCCGTCCGGCGCGGTCCTCCAGCACGAGGTCTACCTCGCCGCCGCGGCGGTCGCGGTAGTGGTAGATGTGCGGCTCGGTCTCGCTCCAGCTGGCGAGCTTGAGTATCTCCATCGCGACGAACGTCTCGAGCGCAATGCCAGTGACTCGGTCATCCTGGGCGATCCCCCGCTCGTCTGCGCCGAGCAAGTGCGCCAGCAGGCCGCTGTCGGTGACGTAGACCTTTGGGGCGTGCACGACCCGCTGCAAGAGTCCCGGCCGCCACGCGGGAATCCGGCGCACGAGAAAAATTACTTCAAGCAGCTCGATGTAGCTCTTGACAGTCTTGCCGTCCAGCTCGAGGCTGCCTGCGATGTTGGCGTAGTGCAGCAGGTTGCCCGAGCGTGTCGCCAGCAGTGCGAGTAGCCGCCGCATTTCGTGCTCCTTGTGCAGGTCGGCGATCGCGTGCAGATCTCGCTCGAAGGTGGTCGTCAGGTAGTTGGAGTACCAATGCTCCCGCCGGCGTCCCCGGCGATCGCGCGCCTCCGGGTAGCCGCCGGCGGCGATCCGCTCCGCGAACGCCGCCCGGCCGATCGGCGCGTGCTCGATCCGCGGCGGGGAGGCATCGAACAGCGCGTCGACGAGGTTCCACTCGGCGCCCTCCAGCTCGGCCTGCGCGAGCGGCGCGAGGCGCAGCAACTCGATCCGGCCGGTAAGAGCCTCCTGGATCTTGCGGGAGCCAAGGATGTTCGCCGACCCGCTCAGTAGGAACCTCCCCGGCTGTTGCTCGCGGTCTACGATCCGCTTGATCGCCAGGATCAGCTCGGGTACACGCTGGACCTCATCAATGAAGACCGGGCCGTTGAAACCAGCCAGAAACCCGGCCGGGTCGGCGATCGCGTTCTCGCGCGGCGCCTGGTCGTCAAGACTGACCGTCTGACGCTGTTCGGACGCGGCGATCGCCTCACAGAGCGTGCTCTTGCCGACCTGCCGCGCACCCATGACCATCACGACGCGCGTATCGGCCAGCGACTCGCCGATCAGGGGGCGTATCCGACGCTCGATCACTCTAGTGATCCTACAACCAGGTGTGGTCAGATGCGGAATAAGAATACGGCAAACACGGAATGGTGGGACGTCAGACGCGGAAAGTTGGCAGGCAAACACGGATCGTCCTGCGTCCAGACACCGGACACGCGCCCTGTCCGTTCACGCGCGTCTCTCTCGGAGACGCTCGGACGTTGCCTAGCGGCTGCCTCCACTTCTGACGGTCGATCCGCGGCTATCCAGAAAAACGGATACCGGCGGATAGGTTCCGATAACTCTCCGACGGCCTGAAGGTTTGGCTCGGAGCCAAGGGGACGATTTCTTGGCTCTAATAAGCGTTCCCGCGTCGTTAGCGGGATTAGCGGGAGAGGCGGAACTCGCGGAGAAACGTTGGTGACCGCTGGAAGACCCTCTGCCTTGCAGCGCTTCCAGTCGAGCTTGGCCTTACCGGTCTCGATCCCCTTGCGGGCGCTCTGCGCCTGAGCGCGAGCTGGCGAGCGACGATCGTAGCGCTCGACCTCCTCCCTCCACTCGACCGAGCCGAACTCGATCGAAACGGGCGGCAATCCGCCCGCCGGACTGTCCGGCACCGCTAGCCCTCGTCGTCGTAGGGGACGTCGGCCGAGAGACGCTCGAAGTCCTCTGCGGAAGCTGGCTTGGTTCCTCGCCGGGCGTGCAACTGCGCCACGGGAGTGATCGTCGGCTTAGGGCAGCGCGCGGCCGCCGGCGCCCCTACCGAGGTGAGCGGCAGCGCACGCGCGGGCACCACTCTGCCGACACCCACCAACCTTCGCGTCAGGCCGCCGCCCGCAAGCCGCGCAGCTCCGTCAGAAGCGACTCGCCGTGGCGCTCGCAGAAGGTCGGGCCGATGCCGCGGACGGCTAGCAGCTGATCGAGGTCGTTTGGTCGGCGGCGCAGGATCTCTTCGAGGGCGGTGTTGGCGGCGACCGTGTAGGCGGGCTTGCCTGCGGCGCGCTCGAAGCGCCACTTGCGAAGACGCTCGAACTCGTGGTCGTCGACGGGCTCGAGCGGGCTGTCGGAGCCGTCGGGGCCGTCGGGGCCGGCCACGCCCGTCGGGGTCAAGCCGTTCGTCTGGGAGGCCGTACGCGCACGCGCGGGCCCTCCGATCGGAGAAGACTCGAACATACCCTCCGAATCCCCGGCACGCGCACCCTCCGAACTCCCCCCGCGCGCGCGCGTGGGGGGGTCCAACGGGGAAGACCTAAGCACACCATCCGAACCGCCGCGACGCGCGCGGGGGGGCCGCGATTTGGGAAGACCTGGCGCGGCCGCCGAGGCCAAGATCGGATCGGGGTCGCAGACATCGCAGCAGCGCCCGAGGGGAGCACCGGGCGAGGGGTCGCCGAAGTGATCGAGGATCTGGCGGCGCCGGCACGAGTCGAGGCCGGACATGTAGCGCTCGATCGAGCGGTAGGACTCCCAGCCGCGGTCGCGGGCGGCTTTGATCGCAGCCCAGGCCAGGCGCGGGCTGCCCTGGCCGGTGGGCCGGGCGAAGAGGCCGAGGGCGCCGCCGGGCGAAAGCTCGACGGCGCCGGCGCGCTCGGCGATCGAGAGGAGCACACGGTCGCGGTCGTCGAGGTCGTTGTGGCCGATGACCGCGACGCCGTCCTCGGGGCGGGCCCGGCGACGGAGAGACGCGACGAAGGACTTGACGTCGGCGACCGTGGTCGGGCGCTGGGTGTTGAAGCGGATCAGACGGCCGAGGTCCATGCGCGCGGCGAGCAGGAGCGCGCGGGCGGGCTGACCGTCGCGTCCGGCGCGGCCGGCCTCCTGGTAATAGGCCTCGAGGCTGGTGGGCAGGGCGAAGTGGGCGACGGTGCGGACATCGGCCTTGTCGATGCCCATGCCGAACGCGTTGGTGGCGACGATGACCTCGGCGGCGCCTGACATGAAGTCCTCCTGGGAGCGAGCGCGGGCAACCGGGGACATGCCGGCGTGGTAAGAGACCGCGGCGAGGCCGGCGTCGCGGACGAGCTCGGTGACGGAGTCGGTGTCGCGACGGGTGCCGCAGTAGACGATCGCCGGGACAGATTTGGCCAGAGACGCCCCACGGGCGCCCGAGCCCTCCCCGCCAGCCTCGCCCTCCCCGCCAGCCTCGCGATCCCCGCCAGCCTCGCGATCCCCGGCGAGCACGGCGAGCAGCGCGGCGCGCTTGCGGGCGACGGCGCCGGAGCCGGCGAAGGAGAGGACGTCGAAGGCGAGGTTGGGGCGGTCGAAGCCGGCGCGCACGGAGATGGGGTCCTCGAGGCCCAGGCGAAGGGCGATCTCGCGGGCGACGCGGGGGGTGGCGGTCGCGGTGGCGGCCATCACGGGCGGGCGACCGAGCGCGGCGATCGCGTGACGCAGGCGCAGATAGTCGGGACGGAAGTCGTGGCCCCACTCGGTGACGCAGTGGGCCTCGTCGACGACGAACAGGGAGACGTGGCGCTGGGCGAGCGCGTCGCGGAAGGCGATCGAGGCGAAACGCTCAGGGGAAGCCAGCACGAGCCGGGCCTCGCCGCCGGAGATCTGGCGCAGGGCGGCGGCATTGTGGCCGTCGGCCATGCCGGAGGCGAGCATCGCGGCGGGCACGCCGGCGTGGCGCAGGCGTTGCAGCTGGTCGGCCATCAGGGCGATCAGCGGGCTGACGACGAGCACGAGGCCGTCGTCGACGAGCGCCGGGAGCTGGTAGCAGAGCGACTTGCCGCCGCCGGTCGGCATCACGACCAGACAGTCGCGGCCGGCCAGAGCGGCGGCGAGCGCCTCACGCTGGCCGGGCCTGAACGCGGAGAGCCCGAACCGTCGCAGCAAGACCTCGGGCGAGTCGCCTGAAGGGGACATCTGAATCAAGGTACAGACAGCTGCGGAGGGGGCCGGCGAGCGCACGCCGGATCGGCCAGCACGCCGGCTGGTGGCGTCGAGGGCCGGACGGGCCGCGCTGGCGGCTGGGGCCGAGAGGCGGTGGCCGGGAGGCGGCGGGTCGGCTGGGGCCGGCCGGCGGCGGGTTAGTCCTGACGACGCCTGAGCCGGGAGGCGCGGTGCTGGCGCAGGGCGCGAGCCACGTGGCCGTGAGCCAGGTGAGCCTCCTCGGGCGTGAGCGTCGTGTGCTGGCGCTCGAGATAGGCGGGAAGCATTCGGGCGGGCAGGACGCGCACGCCTCGGCGACGCGCCAGGGGGCGGTCGACCCAGGCCCGGCTGTAGACGAGCAAGGGCTCGACGGGGAGACCGGTCACGTGGGCGATCGCGCGACGCTGAGCCTGGGCCTGGGCGAACGTGGCGCCGTGGATGCGCGAGACCCGGACCGGGCCGGCATGGCTCTTGGTCTCGACCGTGAAGACGCCGGCCGGGCCGATCAGGATGTGGTCGACGTTGCCGTTGCCGAGGCTGGCGTCGTGGATGGCCTGCCAGCCGCGGTCCTCGAGGCCGTCGAGCAGGCTGCCGACCTGCTCCTCGCCGGTGGCGCCGCGGTCGTGGCGCTCGAGCAATGGCATTACGTAGCGAGAGACGACGAACATCGCCGCCAGGAGCGCGACCTCGGAGGCGAGGAAGAGGACGCTGTGCAGGCCGAGCTCGCGGCCGAGCAGCGCGGTGGCGACGGCGAGGAAGCCGAGCGCGAGCAGGGTGCGCAGGCGCAGACGCTGTACGAGCGCGCGGGCGTGCTGGCCCGGGGCGCGGGCGCTGGGATCTTCGGCGATGGCGTGGATGACGTACATCTGGGGGTGCAGGCGAAACGGTCGTCCGGATGACCCTCTTTGCGGGATCGGCCGGGTGAGGCTTCTCGAAATTTGCGCTGTCTACGCGCGCGCGGAGGGCAGCTTTGTTGAACCTGACTCGCTCCGTCCTACATCGACCAGGACCGGCCAAGTCCTTTAGGCCGAGGCCCGGAAAGGCATGTCCCCGGCCGAGCGTTCGAGCCGTCCGCCGGCCAGGACCGGCCAAGTCCCTTTAGACCGAGGCCCAGGAAGGCCGACCTGGCCGATCGTTCGAGCTGTCTGGATCGCCGGATATCGAGTGGGGCACGCGAAAAACGGCGGTGGATGCGTGGAGGCGAGAGCTGTTTGCCTAAAGCCGAAGCGTGGTAACGCCGAAGCCGACAGCAAAGAAGATCGTAGGAGATCGACGAGCCGAGCACGGATGCCGAGCATGTCCCAACGCCAAGAACAATCGCCGCCTTCAGACGTATGTCTGCTGCTGCGCGCGTACGCGGAGCAGCGCTGGCTGAGCCGCGAAGTCGTACCGGTGCTGCGCCAGCTGGAGAGCCCGGACGATCTACCAGAAGAGCAACTGGGAGCGGCGCTGGCCTATCTGGAGGTCATCTGGATCGAGGCGTTGCGCCACGCGGCGGAGACCGACGCGGCGTTCGCGGCCCTGGACGACGAGCCGACAGGTATGGGCGAGGCGCTGCCATCCACGGCGCGGCGCTACCACTCGGCGATCGTCGCCTTGCGCGATGCGGTCGCCAGGCACGTGAACCGGCTGCTGGCGGGAACCTCCGAGTACGACGATCGCGTAGGCTCTGCGGCCCTTGAGTCCGGCCTTCGACTTGCAATCCCATTCGACCTGCTCTGACGGGGCGCTCGAGCCCGGCGAGGTGGTGGCCAGAGCGGCCGGCGCCGGTGTCGAGGTGCTGGCGCTCTCAGACCACGACACGGTCGCGGGCGTGTCGGAGGCCGTCGCTGCCGGCAAGAGCCTTGGTGTGAGGGTGGTGCCCGCGGTCGAGATCTCCTCGATCGACGACCCGGCCGCCGACGGCGACCCCGATCCTGACCACACGGCCCGAGAACTGCACATCCTTGGCTATGGGATCGACCACGAAGACCAAGCGTTCGAGCAGACCTTGCTCGAGTTCCTGGCCGACCGCGAGCGCCGGACCTTGCGGATGGCGCAGGCCCTGAAGGACGAGGGCCTGGAGCTCGACGAAGCGGCAATCGCGGCGAGGGTCGCCGAAGGCAAGCCGATCGGGAGACCGCACCTGGCTGAAGCCGTGCTCGGCGCCTCCGCCAACGCGGCCAGGCTGCGCGAGGAGCAGATCGACGATGTGGGCTCGCTGATCAGGGGCTACCTGATCGAGGGCAGGCCGGCGTTCAGGCTGCGCGAGACACCGACCGTGGCCGAGGCGATCGCGGCGATCCACGGCGCCGGCGGCGTGGCGGTGTGGGCGCACCCCTTCTGGGACGTAAAAGACCCGGATGAGGCGCTGGCGATGGTCGAGCGCTTCAAGGCGAAGGGCATCGACGGGGTCGAGGTCTTCTACATCACCCATGACAGAGCCCAGACCGAGCTGCTGTACGAGCGCTGTAGCGAGCTGGGCTTGCTGAGCACCGGCTCCTCGGATTTCCACGGCCCCGAGAACAGGCAGTTCCATGAGTTTATGGCGTTCGAGACCTACGGCCTGGAGCCGGAACTCGGCCGGCTCGCCTGAAGTCAGGCCGCGGGCGCCAGCCGGTAAGCAAGGGCCTCCAAGGCGAGCTCCTCGGCGACGTTGATCTGAAGCCTGGACCTGGCGTCGCGCACGCGCGCGACGCCAGCGCGCGCCGCTTTGCGATCCAGGTGGTCGGCGTCCTGTTGCAGCTGGGGCTGACGGTCGAGCGCGTACACGAGCCCGGGGGCGCCTTCCTGGAGGCAGACGATGTCGCGTAGCCACAGCTCGGCCAGTTGCAGCGCGCCGTCGAGCGCCAGGGCCCTGGCTCGGCGTTCGGCGCGGCGGGCGGCCTCGAGGCCTTCGCGCTCGAGCCGTTTGCGTTCCTTGGCGGGGGCGAACTCCAGATCGTCGGTCAAGCGTTTGGCGGCCTCTTCGCCGGCGTTGGCCCCGGCCGCCTTGGCGGCGTCGAGCAGGGCCTTCAGGCCGGCCTCGGAGGCCTCGCCGGCGAGACCGGCGCGCACGTAGGCCTCGGCGGCGGCGCGCAGCGCTTGCCCCTCGGGGCTGGCCAGCGCACGCGCGCGGGCGGCGTCCCCGAGCGCGAGGCGCGCGCAGGCCCGGGCTCGGGGCTCCTCGGCGCAGGCGCCCTCCGCCAAGAGGAGCCGTGCGATCTCCTCGGAGTCGGGGGCATCGAAGCGGACGTGCACGCAGCGCGAAGCGATCGTCGGCAGGACCTCCTGCGGGCGGTCGCTGACCAGCAGGAGGTGCACGTAGGCGGGCGGCTCCTCCAAGGTCTTGAGCAGCCTGTTGGCGGCCTGGTCGTTCAGACGCTCGGGGCCCTCGATCACGAACACGCGGCGGGCCGACTCGAACGGCGTCAGGGCGGCCGCGCCGACGACGGCCTCGTCGATGTCGCCGACGAGCATTTCGGCGGCGCCGGACGGGGCAACCCAGGTCAGGTCGGGATGCGTGCCCCGGGCCGCGCGCTCGCGTACCGCGCGCGCGGCCTCCGGGTTCACGGTCGGCGAGGCCGTCCGCATGGCGGCGGACCCCGACGCGGTGGGAGCCGGGTCGGGGGGTCCGGCGGCCAACAGCTCGCCCGCGAACGAGCGCGCGAGCGCGCGCTTGCCGGCGCCGGCCGGGCCATGCAGGAGGTAGGCATGCGAGGGGGCGCGGCCGGGCAGCCCGGCGAGCGCGGCGCCGAGCACCGCCCGGGCGTGCGGATGGGACTCGATCCCCGGCAGCGCCTGGCTCGCCTGCACGTTGCTCACCGGGCCATCGTAGGCGACCCGGGCGCTACTGTGCGGGCGTGCCCGGCGCGCGGCTGATCACGATCGAGGGCCTCGACGGCGCCGGCAAGTCGACGCTCGGCCTGGGTCTGTATGCGGCCTTGGGCGAGCGCGGTATTCGCGTCGAGCTGCTGCGCGAGCCCGGCGGGGTCGCCCTCTCGGAGGGCATTCGAGGACTGGTGATGGATCCAGGGCTGACGGTGGACCCGAGGGCCGAGGCGCTGCTGTATGCGGCGGCCAGGGCCCAGCTCGTGCGCGAGCGCCTGCGGCCGCTGCTGGACGCGGGCGCGACGGTGCTGCTGGATCGCTTCGTCGACTCATCGTTGGCCTACCAGGGGGCGGGTCGTGAACTGGGGGTCGAGCAGGTTAGGGAGCTCAACAGGTTCGCCACCGCGGGCCTCCAACCAGACCGCACCTTGCTGTTGCGCATCGACCCGGCGACCGGGCGCGCGCGCCAGGCCGGGCGCGAAGGCGAGGCCGACAGGCTGGAGCGCGAGGACGAAGCCTTCTTCGGACGCATCGCTGACGCCTACGACGAGCTGGCCGCGGCCGAGCCCGATCGCTTCAGGGTGCTCGACGCGACATTGCCGCCGGCGCGCGTGCTGGCCGACGCTCTGATGGCGATCGAGAACCTACTATGAGCGGCGCCTTGGCAGCAATCATCGTGACCACGACCCACGCGCGCGCGCAGCACCTCGACTCGGGACACATCTCCGCCGCCGCGATCGCCCTCGCCGCGGTCGCGATCCTGGTCCTGCTCGCGACGGCCGCCTGGGCGTTCGCCAAGTCGCGCGCCTACGAGCCGCGCTGGCTGCTGTCCCTGCGCCACGCGCTGGCCGAGACCGGCTATCGCACGTCCGCCGCCTGGGCCGAATTCCAGGACTGGGTCAAGCTCGGCCGCTGAGCGCACACAGGCCGATTTCCGCACGTTGCGGGGACCCGAGACCGCACGTTGCGAGCTTCTAAAATGAGGGTTGCTCCGCACGCCTTTCCGTCCGAGCCAAGCGGGACGATGTCCGGCCCCAGACAAGGAGCAAGGCCGATGGAGACCACCACTCATTCAACCCCCGCCGAGGCTTCGGCGCCAGGCGCCGGGCTCACGATCGAACGTCGCTACACGACGCCTGACACCGACCCCTTCGACGCGGTCGAGTGGGAGCTACGCGATGCGCGCATCGGCCACGGCGAGAAGGTCGCCTTCGAGCAGACAGACGTCGAGTTCCCGAAGACTTGGTCCCAGAACGCGACCAACATCGTCGCCCAGAAGTACTTCAGGGGCCGCCTCGGCCACCCCGCCAGGGAGCGCTCTGTCAAGCAGATGATCGCCAGGGTCGCCGGCACGATCGCCGGCTGGGGTCGTGAGCGCGGCTACTTCGCGACCGAGGCCGACGGCGAGGCCTTCGAGGCCGAGCTGACCCACATCCTGTTGCACCAGATGGCAGCCTTCAACTCGCCCGTCTGGTTCAACGTCGGCTTCGAGTCCTCGCCGCAGTGCTCGGCCTGCTTCATCCTCTCCGTGCAAGACACGATGGAGTCGATCCTCGACTGGAACACCAAGGAGGGGATGATCTTCAGGGGCGGCTCGGGCTCGGGCATCAACCTGTCGAACATCAGGGGCTCGATGGAGCACCTCGCCAAGGGCGGCACCGCGTCGGGTCCCGTCTCGTTCATGCGGGGCGCCGACTCCTGGGCGGGCACGATCAAGTCCGGCGGCAAGACCAGGCGCGCGGCCAAGATGGTCGTGCTCGACGTCGACCACCCGGACATCAGGGAGTTCATCTGGTGCAAGGCCAAAGAGGAGGACAAGGCCCAGGCGCTGCGCGACGCGGGCTTCGACATGTCGATCGACGGCGACGGCTTCAAGTCGATCCAGTACCAGAACGCCAACAACTCGGTAAGGGTCACCGACGAGTTCATGCAGGCGGTCGAGGAGGACCGCGACTGGCACCTGATCGCCCGCACGAGCGGCGAGCCAGTGGGTGAGCCGGTGCGCGCGCGCGAGCTGATGCGCGAGATCGCCGAGGCCGCCTGGCGCTGCGCGGACCCGGGCTTTCAGTACGACACGACGATCAACCGCTGGCATACCTGCCCGAACAGTGGACGCATCAACGCGTCGAACCCGTGCTCGGAGTACATGCACGTCGATGACTCGGCGTGCAACCTGGCCTCTTTGAACCTGATGAAGTTCAGGCGCGAGGACGGCACGCTCGATGTCGAGTCTTTCGAGCACACCGTCGACGTGATGCTCTTGGCGCAGGAGATCGTCGTCTCGCCGTCCAGCTACCCGACCGAGGAAATCGCCGCCAACGCCAGGGCCTTCAGGCAGCTCGGCCTCGGCTACGCCAACCTCGGCGCCTACCTGATGAGCAACGGCATGCCCTACGACTCGACCGCGGGCCGGGGCACGGCTGCCGCGATCACCGCGCTGATGACCGGTCGCGCCTACCGCGAGTCGGCGCGCGTCGCCGGCGCGCTCGGCCCCTACGAGCGCTACGCCGAGAACAGGGCCGAGCACAACCACGTGATGGAGATGCACCGCGACGCCGCCGAGGCGATCGACGACGAGGCCTGCCCCGACGCCGACCTGCTCGCGGCCGCCAGGCGCTCGTGGAACGAAGCGGTCGAGCTGGGCGAGCTGGGCGGGTATCGCAATGCGCAGGCGACGGTGCTCGCGCCGACGGGGACGATCAGCTTCTTGATGGACTGCGACACGACCGGCGTCGAGCCCGACTTCTCGCTCGTCAAGTTCAAGGAGCTGGTCGGCGGCGGCCAGATGACGATCGTCAACAAAACCGTGCCATTGGCTTTGCAGACGTTGGGATATACAGAGCAGCAGGTCGAGCAGATCGAGGCCTACCTTGCAGAGCACGGCACGATCGTCGGCGCGCCGGGCCTCGCCGAGGAGCACCTGCCCGTGTTCGACGTAGCCGTCGGCGAGCGGGCCATCTCGCACATGGGCCACATCGAGATGATGGGCGCGGTGCAGCCGTTCATCTCGGGCGCGATCTCGAAGACCGTGAACCTGCCCCAGGACTCGACGGTCGAGGACATCGCCGACGCTTACACCCAGGCCTGGCGTTTGGGCATCAAGGCTTTGGCGATCTACAGGGACGGCTCCAAGACCGCCCAGGCGCTGCGGACCGACGCGCAGCGGGGTGAGCAGGCCGAGAAGATCGACGTGGACGCAGCCGTCGCCAAGGCGCTCGCGGAGGCCGGCCCGAGGCGCAAGCGGATGCCGAGGGAGCGCCAGTCGATCACCCACAAGTTCTCGATCGGCGGCCACGAGGGCTACATCACGGCGGGCATGTACGAGGACGGCACGGTCGGCGAGATCTTCTTGACCGACATCGGCAAGGAGGGCTCGACGCTGCGGGGCATGATGAACTCGTTCGCGACGGCGATCTCGATCGCCTTGCAGTACGGCGTGCCCCTGGAGACCTTGGTCCAGAAGTTCAGCTACATGCGGTTCGAGCCCGAGGGCATCACCGGCAACCCGGAGATCCCGTTCGCGAAGTCGATGCCCGACTACATCATGAGGTGGCTGGCCTCGCGCTTCCTGGACGTGGACGCCCAGGAGGAACTCGGCATCCTGACGCAAGAGGTCAGAGCCCGCAAAGCCGCCCAGGACGCGGCATCCTCAGCGCTCAGCTCCGACACCGCCGGACCGGCGCACGGCAACGGTGGCGGCACGAGCGAGCCGGACGGACGACCCGACAGCAGCTCCGACGGGGCGGCCCCGACGGCCTCCGCCGGCGCGGCAGCCAGCGTTCCGGCTTCCGCGGCCCTCACCGACACCCCGCCCGTCGTCCCCGCCAGGATGCAAGGCCTGGACCTCGGCCCGGCGTGCAGCCAGTGCGGCGGCATGATGCAGCGCACGGGCAGCTGCTACACATGCAGCAGCTGTGGAAATAACACTGGTTGTGGCTGATCAGGCGCTGTAGGACACGGGCGGCGCCGGATCGCTGCGGATCGAGGAGATCTCGCTGAGCAGGGCTTCGGGCGAGGTGCCGCCGAGGACGCGCAGGCGGGGCAGGCGGTACGGGTCGCTCGTGGGACTTGCCCAGCCCGGGACGACGGTCGTCGAGCCGGTGTAGCCGGCGGCCTTGACGGCCGCTACGACCGTTGGGTTGTAGTGGCCGGACGGGTAACAGAACCAGTTGACGGGGACGTGGTAACGCGCTTGGATGGTCTTGCGAGCGCCGGAGACCTGATAGGAGAGCTGGGCCTGGTCGAGCGTGATCAGGTCGGCGTGGCTGAAGCCCTGGGTGTCCAGCTCCCAGCCGGCTGACACGAGACCCTCGACCTGGGCTTCCGAGAGGCCGCCCTGGGATGGCGGCAGGCCGGTCAGCTGCAGGTTCTCGTCACCGACCCAGCCGAGCTTGCGCAGCACGGGCAGGGCGTTGGTGTACTGGGACTGGTAGCCGTTGTCGAAGCTGACGACGATCGGCTTGCCGGCTGGCAGCTTGGCGCCGTGCTGCCAGTAGGCCGACAGCTGGTCGAGCGTGACGGCGTGGTAGCCGGCGCCCGCGAGCGCCTTCATCTGGCCTTCGAATTCTTCGGTCGTCACGTACAGCCCCGGGAACGGCGCGCCCGAGGGCGGCGGGTTGATGACGTGGTACATCAAGATCGGCGCCGCTTCGGTGCCCGGCGTGCCGGTCGCGGGTCCGAGCGCGGCGGCCGTCGATCGGGACGCGGCCCGTGAGGAGCCCGTGCCGAGGCCAGTAGCTCCTGACGCGCCACCAGAGCCCTGCATACCAGCCGTGCCGCCCATGCCCGCGCGCGCGCCGCCCGACGAACCACCCGACGCGCCGCCGGAGCGTGCGGACGCCGAACTACTGGCGCCGGAGCCGTGAGAGGCCGAGGAGCCACCCGAGCCGCCTCCCGAGCCACCGCCGGAGCCGCCAGAGTCGCCAGAGGAGCCGCCCGCGCCACGCGACCCGCCCGCGCCGCCGGAGCCACCCGAGGCGAAGACGACGACGGCCAGGATCGCTACGGCCGCAGCCGTCAGGAAGAGTGCGACAAGCGTGCGGCGGCGACGACGCGCCGACTCCATGCGACGGGCCTCGCGACGCGCCAGCCGCTCGCTGTCTTGCATCTGTTGGAGGTTACGGGTTCAAACGCTTCTTCAAGGCGCTCGCCGCCGAGAACTTGGCGGCTTTGGAGGCAGCGATGTTGATCGTCTCGCCGGTGGCCGGATTGCGCCCTTGGCGAGCCGCCCGTTGGCTGACGCTGAACTTGCCGAAACCAGCCAGGGCGACTTCGCCCCCGCCGGCAAGCTCGTCGCTCATCGCCTCGATCGCAGCCTCCAGGGCCTCACGAGCATGGCTGGCAGCCATGCCGGTCTTCCCCGCGACCGCGTCGGCTAGCTCGTTCTTGGTCATGGCACTCCCTTCTCGGGTGTCTTTGCTGACAGCAGGCTAACCGCTGGGGAGGACGACCAGCCGCGAAAGCGCCTGGTTCCGGGCCGATATAGGTCCTAATTTCCGGGAATCAGCTCGGCCTGGGCCCGGCCCGGCCCGGCATCGGACGCCGGATCGGGGACCTCGAGCGGCGCTGGCCCAGCGCTCCGAGTGGCCTGCCGGCCGACCACGAAAGCCGCCCACAGGGTCGCCAGCCAGGTGAGCGTGGCCATCACGACGTGCACCCAGACGAGCTCCGTCGGCAGATGCGTCTCGTACTGCTCGAGGCCGACCGCCCCCTGGGCGGCCAGGAGCACGCAGACGGTCGTGAGCGCGTGCTGAAGGCTGCGCCCGGCGCCGCGCCTGCGGGCCAAGTACCAGGTCAGAAGGGCTGTCAGGCCGAACACGAAGGCGATCTCGCCATGTCTGTGGATCACGAAGTCCATCGTCCCGTTGCCGTCGAAGTCCAGGCGGTTGATCTTCTGGCCCGGCGATCCGCCGGCGTGCGGCCCGGCGGCCGTGGCGGCGGTCCCCGCGAAGATCGTCAGCGCCGCGAGGCCCACCAAGCCCCACGTCAAGCGGACCAGGAGCCGGTCGCCGGTCCGCGCCCTCGCGCCGCGCGCGCCTGCCTCGCGGCCCCCCACGCCGCGCTCTCCGGCGCCAACCGCGCGCGCGCGCCGCTCTCCGGCGCCAACCACACCGCGCTCTCTGGGACCCCCCACGCGCGCGCGCCGCTCTCCGGCGCCAAGGTCGAGGTCTGGCGATGTGCGGGCTCGCCAGACCAAGACGATCGCGGCGACCAGGATCAGCATCGAGAGCGCGAAGTGGGCCATGACCCAGCCGTAGTCGAGCGCGCCGCGCACGGTCAGGCCGCCGAGGACCGCCTGGGCGACGACGCCGAGCGGCAATAGGCCGGCCAGCCAGGCGAGGTCGCGCCGGTAGGGGCGCCGGCGCAGCGCCGCCAGCCAGGCCAGGCCGGCGGCGATCGAGACCGGCGCGGTGAGCGTCCGGTTCCCGAACTCGATGATCGCGTGGGAGCTGAGCGGCGGGTACAGGTTGCCGTAGCACTTCGGCCAGGTCGGGCAGCCGAGGCCGGAGCCGGTGAGGCGCACGGCCGCGCCGGTGAACACGATCAGGGTGAGCGCGCCCAGGGCGACGTAGGCGAAGACGAGGAACTGGCCGGGGGTGACCGTGAAGCCGGAGGTGCGCTCCTTCAGACGCTCTAGGGTGAGCCGCATGGCTGTGATTCTGTCAACAGAGCATCGGCCCATGCGCCCGCGGGCGACACCTGGCGTGGTCGATGTCTGGCGGATCGACCTCGGCGACGAGGCGCTCGACGAGCTCTGGAGGCCCGGACGGCTCGGTGGGCTGCTCTGCGCGCGTGAGCGCGCGCGCGCGGCACGGCTCATCCGGGAACGCGACCGGTCGCTGTGGGCCAGGTCGCGCGGGGCCCTGAGGATGCTGCTCGGGCGGTATCTGGACCGCGATCCGAGGCGGCTCAGGTTCGAGCTCGGGCCGTACGGCAAGCCCAGGCTGGCCAGCCGGCCAGGCGCGCCCCGGCGGCCTGGCCCGATCGCCTCCTGGCGACCAGGCCCGGACGACCTGCGCTTCAACCTGTCGCACTCTGGCGAGCTGATGCTCGTGGCCGTGACGGCCGGGGCGGAGGTCGGCGTCGACGTGGAGCTCGCGCGCGCGCGCTACACGCCAGGATTCCTGAAGCAGTGGACCAAGCGCGAGGCGATCGTCAAGTGCTCGGGCACGGGACTCGCGCGCGCGCGGATCGACCTGGACGGCAAGGACGCGATCGACGTCGACGACCTGGGCGCGATCGGTAGCAACGGCCAAAGCGCGCCGTGGACAGCCGAGCTGGACGTCGGGCCGGACGCGATCGACGTCGATGACCTGGGCGCGATCGTTAGCAACGGCCAAAGCGCGCCGTGGACAGCCGAGCTGGACGTCGGCCCGGACGCGTTTGGGGCGGTCGCGGTGGCGGGCGGGCCGTGCGAGCTGAGGCGGCTGAACGGCGCCTGGGAGCGGTTGTAGACGAACGGCCGCTGGCTGCGGCGCCTCAAGAGCTGTCGTAGACCTACAGAAGCCGGCGGCTTCTTACGAGCCTTCGTACACGAACGGCAGCTCGGCGGCTACGTCACGCAAACGTGGAGCGGCGGCGTCACGCTCGGAGACGGTCAGCTCGGCGCCCGGCAAGGGCCAGGCGATCGCGATGTCGGGGTCGTCCCAGGCGATGCCGCGCTCGACGGCGGGGTCGTAGTAGGAAGTCTGCTTGTAGAGGACGTCGGCGACGTCGGAGAGCACGCAGAAGCCGTGGGCGAAGCCGACGGGTACGTAGAGCTCACGCAGGGACTCGCCGTCCAGCTCGACGCCCTCCCAACGGCCGTACGTCGGCGAGCCGCGGCGCAGGTCGACGGCGACGTCGAGGATCTGGCCTTGGCCGCAGCGCACCAGCTTGGCGACGCCGGAGCCGATGTGGAAGTGAAGGCCGCGGACGACCCCTCGGGCCGAGCGCGAATGGTTGTCCTGGACGAACTCCTCGGCCTCCGGGATGCCGGCCTCCGAATGCCAGGAGCGGCGATAGGTCTCGCTGAAGAAGCCGCGCTCGTCGCCGTAGACGGCGGGCTCGATGACGGTCAGGCCGGGGAGCTTGCAGGGGATCGCGCGCATCGAAGGCCAGGAGGGTATCCGGTGGGCGGGCTGGAGGTGGGCGGGCTCGACGGCGGCGGGAGGGGCTCGAGGTGAGCGGGGCTCGAGGTGAGCGGGCGGACTGGATGGGTCTCGGCCCGGCCTATCCGAGGGCGCCGGCCAGGGCGGCTTCGTGCTCGACGATCCAAGCGTTGATGTCGGTGAGGATCTCGGCCGCTCCGCGCTGGGGCCGCCAGGGCGTGCGCTCGAACAGGCGGGCGCAGTCGCTGAGGTAGATCGGGACGTCCCCCGGTCGATCTTCGCCGGCGGCCGGGATGGCGATCTCCTGGCCCGTGATCTGCTGGCAGAGCTCGGTCGTCTCCAACAACGACAGGCTGCAGTCGAGGCCGCCTCCGACGTTGACGACCTCGCCGGCCCAGCGCCCGGGGTCCGAGAGCTGTATGTCGACCAGGTCGAGCAGGTCATCGACGTGCAGCAGGTCGCGGACCTGCTTGCCGGATCCGCCGAAGCCGATGTAAGAGAGCGGGCGCCGGAAGTGGTGGGCGAGAAGCCAGTAGGTGAACACGCCCTGGTCGACCTTGCCGAACTGCCAGGGCCCGGCGATGACCCCGCAGCGGTCGATGACGGTGCTCAGGCCGTAGGAGTCGGCGTACTCGGCGATGAGCAGCTCGGCGGCGAGCTTGGTGGCGCCGTAGAGCGTGCGGGCGCCCTCCAGCGGAAAGGACTCGGCGATCCCCCGCGAAGACGCTCCGAAGCAGGGCTGCTCGTCGGCGAGCTCGAACCTGGTGTCGGCCTCCCGATAGGACAAGCCGGCGAGCCCGGCGACCGGGTAGACGCGGCTGGTCGACAGGAACAGGAGCTGCGCGCCCGTGCGCCGGGCCAGCTCGAGGCAGTTGTAAGCGCCGAAGAGGTTCGTTTGGAGGACGTAGTCGGGGTTAGAGTCGACGCCGGCCATGACCGACGGCTCGGCCGAGCACTCGACTATGGCGTCCAGGGCGCCAGTCAGGCCGTTGTCGCCGTTGGCGCCGGTCGGGCCGTTGGCGCCGGTGGAGCCGTTGGCGCCGGTGGCGCCGCTGGAGCCCTTGGAACAGGCGAGCAGGAGGTCCTCGAGGGACCGGACGTCGCCGTGGGCGAAAGCCACGCCGGCCGCTCGCAGCCTCGGCAGGTTCAGCTCAGAGCCGCGCCTGCGCAGGTTGTCGAGGGCGAGGATCTCCCAGCTGGGGTGCTTCAGGGCGAGGCCGAGCGCCAGGCTGGAGCCGATGAAGCCGGCGCCACCGGTGACCAGGATGCGGCGCGGAGCCTCGCTGGTCGGTGCGTCGGATGGCTTGGTTTCGGGCATCGGATCGGGGAGCTGGCGTCTTGGAGTCTATGCGTGTGCATGGTCGTCTAACGTGGCGGGCCAATGCGGTTGCAGGAGCGCGAGCGAACGACCCAAGGCCAGGACAAGAATGGCGCCAGGGGCCGCGTCGCGGGCACCGTCGCGGGCGCTCTGAAGGGCAGAAGGCGCTCGCGACTGCTGGTCAACGTAGCGACGATCGTCGTGACGGTCGTGTTCTCGTGGATCGCGCTGAGCGGCATCGACTTCGAAGAGGCTTGGCGGGCCTTGAAGGGCTGCGACTACTGGTGGCTGCTCCCGGCGCTGGTCGTGTTCGGGCTGGGCAACGTGGCGCGGGCGATGCGCTGGCGCTCGCTGTTCGCCCCCGGCCGGCGGCCGCGGCCGGCGCCGACGCTGGACGCGACGATGATCGGCTACTTCTACAACAACATCATGCCGGCGAGGGCCGGCGAAGCGGCAAGGGTGATCGTGCTGACCAAACGGACCGACGTGCCGCCGGTCGAGACGGTCGGCACGGTCGTGGTCGAGCGCTTGTACGACGTCTTGGCGATCCTGGCGATCTTCTTCGTGGCCCAGCCTTGGCTGCCGAAGGTGAGCTGGTTCAGAGCGGCGGCGATCGCGGCGATCGTGCTGGCCGTGGCGATCGCGGCCGTGGCCACGGTCCTGGTCCTCTACGGCGAGCGGCCGCTGCGCTTCGTGCTCAGGCCGTTCGGCAAACTGAAGCTGTTCTCGGGCGAGCGCCTGGAGCGGACCGTTAGCGAGCTGGCGCACGGCCTGAGCGGCCTGCGCAACAAGGAGGTCGCCGGCGAGGCGTTCCTGTGGACGATCCTGGCCTGGATGCTGACCGCGCTGTGCTCTTACCTGGTGTCGCTGGCGTTCCATCTGGGCCTGCCCTTCGCGAGCGGCGTGCTCGTGGCGGTGGCCGTCGGCCTGGGCATGATCCTGCCGTCCCCGCCGGCCGCGATCGGCGTGTTCGAGGGCGCCGCGATCCTGGCTCTGAAAGCGTATGGCCTGCCGAAGTCGACGATCTTGCCGTATGCCTTGATCTTGCATGCGGTCAACTTCGTGCCGTTCGTGCTGGTCGGCGCGTTCCTGTTGCACTACAACGCCAGGCACCCGTACCGTGGGCGCCCCGAGGCCGACCTGCCCTCGGACCCGTCCGGCGCCCAAGCGCTCAGCCACGCTGGCGGCGGGTGAGAACATCAGCGGCCAAGCTGGGCAGGAATAGCCGCTAACGTGACAACATGACCGCGCTGCTGGCAGAGGCGTCGCTGCGGGCCGACGAGCAGACCCTGCTCGACCGATACGTGCAGGAGCTGAGACTGCGCCTGGGAGACGAACTGCACGGCGTCTGGTTGTTCGGGTCGCGTGCCCGCGGAGAGCAGCCGAGCGAGGACTCGGATATCGATCTGGTCGTGTTCGTCGACGACGCCTCCTTGGACGCCCGCATGGCCGTGCGCATGGTCGTCGACGAGGTCGCGCGCGAACTCGGCCTGGACGCGCTGGCGTGGTACTTCTCGGTCCATGTCCACACCCTCGACTGGCTGGCCCAGCGCCGCGAAATCAGGTCGTTCTTCGTCGCGGAGCTGGATCGCGACAAGGTCGTGCTTTACGAGGACACGTGAGCCCGCGTTCCGACGAGTTCCTCGTGGCCGCCAAGCGGCGGCTCGCCTCAGCCGAGATGCTTGCGGAGGAGGATCCCTCGGGCGCGCTGAGCGCTGCCTACTACGCAATGCTCTACACCGCCAGGGCGGCACTCAGCGAGCGAGAGACCTCGGCGAGGACCCATCGCGGAACGTGGCACGAGTTCAGGGAGGCGTTCGTCGCGAGCGGCGAGATCGACGAGGCACTCACGACCGAAGCGCAGAAGTTCCAGACAGAGCGCGAGCAGGCCGACTACGAGGCGTGGTTCGCGCCGGTCGAGGAGGCACAGCGGGCGATCGGGGTTGCGCGCCGCTTTTTGGAGGCGATCGAAGCGCTATTCGCGTGAGTCGCCGCGAAGCGCCTTACGCCCGCGTGGCCCAGCGCTCGGCGTTGCGTTCGTAGATCTGGGTCAAGATGGAGCGCACGTCGTGCGTGATGTCCCAGGCGGGGTAGTCAAGCTTGAAGGGTTCGAGGTCGCTGATCCACCAGCGGTGATCGCCGATCCGGTTGTCTTGGCCGAGGCTCCAAGCAAGCTCGCGGCCGGCGATCTCTTGGCATAGCTCGATCGCCTCGAGCATCGAGCAGTTGGACTGGCGGCCGCCGCCGATGTTGTAGACGGCGCCGGCCTTGGGGGCCTGGTGGAAAGCGGCGAACGCGGCGACGAGGTCGGCGGCGTGGATGTTGTCGCGGACCTGCTTGCCGGAGTAGCCGAAGACGGTGTACGGATCGCCGGTCATCGTGCACTTCATCAGGTAGGACAGGAAGCCGTGGAGCTGGGTGCCGGCGTGTTTGGGACCGGTCAGGCAGCCGCCGCGAAAGCAGACGGTCGGCATGTCGAAGTAGCGGCCGTACTCCTGGACGAGCAGGTCGGCGGCGGCCTTGGAGACGCCGAACAGGGAGTGCGTCGAGGAGTCGATCGACATCGTGGTGTCGATGCCTTGCCAGTAGCGGTGATCGTCGGGCAACTCCAAACGCTTGGGCAACTCGATCAGAGGCAGTCGGTTTGGGAGGTCCCCGTAGACCTTGTTTGTGGAACAGAAAACGAACGTGGCATCAGGCGCGTGCTTACGAGTCGCCTCCAAGAGGTTCAGAGTGCCGTTTGCATTGACGCCGAAATCGGTCTGGGGATCGGAGGCGGCCCAGTCGTGAGAGGGCTGGGCGGCGGTGTGGATGACGAGCTCGATACCGCTCGAGTGCTCGGCGAAGAGGCGGTCGAGGCCGTTGGCGTCGCGGACGTCGAGGTCGACGGTCAACAACTCGTCGGGGTAGCGCTCGGCGAGCTCGGCGGTCGTGCCGGCCGTGGAGGCGTCCGGGCCGAAGAAGCGGGCCCTCATGTCGTTCTCGATCCCGAGGACCTCGTAACCGGCCTCGACGAAGTGACTGACCGACTCCGAGCCGATCAGGCCGCCGGAGCCGGTGACGATCGCTTTGGGCAATGCTGGTCCTTTCTGGCGCGCTCGGCGGCGACGGCTGCTGGCTGGGGGGCGATTCTATGTGACCGCCCCGGCGAGGCGCGGGGCACGTGGCCCGCCACGGCCGTCGGCTCCAGAGCCCACTGATGGGCAGACTGAGGGTGCAGATGCGGAAAGAGATCTGGTGCAAACGCGGAGTCTAGTGCCTGCGTATGCGGAACACCTGACGGACTCGATCCCATCTCGTCATCACTTGCAAAACCATGACTTTGTCAACTATAGTTTTGCTAGACTGGCTGGATGATCGACCGGCAGGAGGAGTTCGAGCGGCTGCGTGAGGCCGCCGCGCAGGCGCCCCAGCTAGTTGTGATGAGAGGTCGCCGGCGCGTCGGCAAGAGCTACCTGCTGGACCGCGGCTACGCCGATCACCGCCTCGTGTACTTCCAGGCCGACGAGGGAGAGGCACGGGGGCATCTCGACCTCTTGGCGACCGAGCTTGGGCGGCTCGTGCGCGCACCGATCGCCTTCGGCGACTGGAACGAGGCACTGGGCGCCCTCGGAGAGCAGGCTGGCCAGCAGCCGCTCGTGGTCGTGCTCGACGAGTTCCAGTGGATGCTCGAAGCAGAACCGCTGCTGGATTCGATCATCATGCGCCACTTCGACCACTGGGAGCGGGCGCGCATTCCGGTCGCCCTCGTGATCAGCGGTAGCGCACTGACACTGATGGAGCAGCTTCTGGAGGGCGATCGGCCGATGTTCGGCCGGGCGAGCTATCGGCCGTTCCTACAGCCGTTCGACTATCGCGACGCGGCCCTGTTCACGTCCGCGGGAGCAAGCGCCACACAGAAGCTGCTGCGTTACGGAATCCTGGGTGGAACCGCGCAGTACCAGGTCTGGGCAGGACAGGCATCGATTCGCGAGATCCTCAAACGCAGGATCCTCGCCAAGGACGAGCCGCTGTTCGAAGAGCCGCTGCAGCTGATCCGCGGCGAGAGCGCCATCCGCGAGCCGGGCAATTACTATGAGCTTCTGCGCGCCATCGCACGCGGCGCGACGCAGTTCAACCAGATACTGCATCGGTCCAAGATCTCCTCGGGACAGCTGCTGAGCAACCGCCTCGAGCGCCTGGCCAAGCTGCGCTACATCGAGGAGCGTCGTCCGCTCGCCGGCAACGGATCAACGAGCTGGTCGGTCAGCGACCCGTTCTTCCGCTTCTGGTTCCGTTACGTCTACCCCAACCGCTCACGCCTGCAGCGAGGACGTGTCGAGGAGGTGTGCGAAGCGATCCTCGCCGACATCGACAATCACATGGGCCCCGTCTTCGAGCAGGTCTGTCGCGACTGGGCCGGGCGCTACAGCACCGATCCGCCTCTGGCCGAAGCGCACGACATCGGCGCCTATTGGACACGTACTCACGACGTGGAGGTCGACCTCGTTGCGCGCGGGCGCCAAGGCATACTCGCAGTCGGGTCGTGCAAGTGGTCTTCAAGAGCGGACGTACACGACCTCGATCGCCTGATCGAGCTACGCGGCCGGATTCGTGGAGCTGGCGCCGCGGCGCTGTACGTGTTCGCGCGAGACTTTGACAACAACCTCATAGAGCGCGCCGAGCAAGACGGCGTGCGCCTTGTATCGGCGGCGGAACAATTCTGAGCGAGCAGAGCTCTAAACACGGGGCGGGCGGCGGTGTGGATGACGAGCTCGATCTGGGAGGAGTGCTCGGCGAAGAGGCGGTCGAGGCCGTCGGCGTCGCGGATGTCGAGGTCGACGGTCAGCTGGTCCTTTCTGGCGCGCTCGGGCGGCGACGGCTGCTGGCTGGGGGGCGATTCTATGCGACCGCCCAGGCGAGGCGCGGGGCACGCGGCCCGCCACGGCCGTCGGCTCCAGAGCACGCCGATGGGCACGGCCCAAATGCGTTGGCCATGCAGAGCGTCGCTCAGGGTCCAAGGAGCGCGAGCGGAATGGCCGCGACGCCGTCGGATCTGCGGTAGGCGAATCTGCCCGTATAGAGGACGATCCGGTCGATCAATCTGTCACCGATCTGCCGGTGGAGCCAGTTGAGGTGCGCCACGTCGTGGTCATCGACGGTGTTGGCCAGCTTCGCCTCGATCGCGATGCACGACCGGTTCTCGCCCTCGACGATCAGGTCGATCTCATGATCGCCGTTCTTGGTGCGCAGGTGGCCGACCCTGGCATTGGCGGCACCGGCGTAGACTCGGACCGATTGAGTGACCAGCGACTCGAACAGCGCGCCGAGCCATGTGCTGGGTGCGGTCTGGACGCGGTCACCTTTGCCGCGGAGGAGGCCGGCCTTGTCGATGCCAACGAGCCGCGCGGCGATGGCCGGATCGACCAGGTGATGCTTGGGCGCGTAGGTGAGCCGCTTGAGAGGGGCAAACGTGGGAATCCACGCTTCCAAAGGGTCGAGGACGAAGATCCGTTGCAAGTGTTCTCGATACGCCCCAACGGTCTGGCGCGCGGGCTTGTCCCCTTCGCCCGGTGTCGCCGCGTCGAGGATGGTGCTGTACGTCGCGCTGGTAGCCGTTGCCGCCGCGTAGGCGGCCAGCCATGCCCTCAGCGCACCGGGGCGGCGAACGCTGACGCCATTCTCGGGCAGCTCGCGCTCAACGATGCGGGCGATGTAGCTGTCGAGTTGGAGCTGGCGCGCCCGCGCAGGCAGGTCACGGATGCCGGGGAACCCGGACCGGAGGATCTCATCGGCGTATGCCGGGACATCCATGTCTGAGGTACCACCGATCTCCTCTGACTCGCCGTCCAGCAAGGCTCGCAGCGAGACGGTCGGGTCGTGAACGCCACGCTCGCTGAACGCCATGGGCCGCATTGCCATGCTGACGATCCGGCCCGCGCCGGAGTGGATGCGGACCCCTGGGGCTACACCCGCGGACCCGGCCAACAGGAAGCGTCCGCCTGTAGGGTCATCGTCGACCGCTCGGCGAACGCGGTCCCAAACGCTGGGCTCGAGCTGCCACTCGTCGATGAGCACCGGAGGCGGAACCTGCGTGACAAGGTCGAGATTGCCGGCGAGAGCCGCACGCTCGTTGGGGTTGTTGAGCGACAGAACCGTCGAGGCACGCTGAGTGGCCGTAGCCGTCTTGCCTACGCCCTTGACCCCTTCCAAAGCAATCGCCGCCAGGTCGGGGAACAGCTCGTCAAGCGCTTCATCGATGATACGTCGCCGGTAGGCCACCCCCTCTAAACTAACAGATGGACGTAGTTCTACCTAACATCTGGACAGTGGTTTGCTTGACTGCCCGTCGATCAGGGTTCGGCGGGTAGGTCGGGTCCTCGGCGAGAGAAACCCGGAGCTCGCTCTCAACGGTTGTGACGCCTGATGCGCAGCGCCGTCATCTATTCCCCAGAGCGTGGCATGGTCGACTTCACTGTCCCACCCTGCGCCGCATACGTCCGCCGCAGCTACCCGCTGGAGCGGGCACTGTGGGCGACGGGGCACCGCCTGAAGCTGGAGGCCGAAGCCCGGCGGGCAGGGGTCGACGAGAGCTGCGGGGGGCCATAATGCGTGAGAAGGTCGCTATCTGCTGCGTGAAGTGGCTATTATCTAGTGCGTCTGATGGCTAATGCTGATTTGACTCCATACCAGCCGCGTCTGGTCGACCCACTACTGGACGAGCTGCTCGCGCAGCTGCCCGCGATGCTGGTGCTCGGCCCTCGCACGGCGGGCAAGACGACAACGCTGGAGCGGCGTGCGGCGACGGTCGTCAGGCTCGATCGGCAGACAGGGGCGACCGCGTTCGAAGCGGACCCCGATGTAGCGCTACGTGGTCTCCCCGAGCCGGTGTTGCTGGACGAGTGGCAGCGCGTGCCGGGGATTCTCGGCGCGGTCAGGCGCGCTGTCGAAGCTGACCCTCGCCCGAACCGCTTCTACGTCACTGGTTCTGTGCGCGCCGAGCTGGAGCACGAGGTCTGGCCGGGAACCGGCCGGCTCGTACGCCTGACGATGTACCCGATGACGGTCCGCGAGCAACTCGGTCGCAGCGGCCCACCCCTGCTCGACAGGCTCGCTGACGGCCAGGAGTTGACGGTCCCCGAAGATCCTCCAGACCTACGCGGCTACATCGAACTCGCGCTGCGCAGCGGCTTCCCCGACGCGGCCCTGCGTCTGACAGGCCGTGCACGAGAGATGTGGCTGGAGAGCTATATAGAGGATCTGCTCAGCCATGACGTGGAGCAACTGGAGGAGACCGTTGGCAGACGGCGCGACTCCCAGCGACTGCGCCGCTACCTGGAGGCGTGCGCGCTCAATTCCGCCGGTGTCGCGGAGCACAAGACGATCTATGACGCCGCGCAGGTAAACAAGGCGACGGCCGCCGCCTATGACGACCTTCTATCCGGTCTGCTGATCGCCGAGAACGTGCCGGCGTGGACGTCAAACCGGCTCAAACGACTCGTTCACCGGCCCAAGCGCTATCTGATCGACGCGGCATTGATCGCGACGGCCCTTAGGCTCGACGAGCAGGGAGTGATCGACGACGGCGATCTGCTGGGCCGCGTCCTCGACACGTTCGTCGCCGCACAGCTGCGTCCCGAGCTGGCGGTCTCTGAGACTCGGCCGCGACTACATCATCTGCGCACCGAGCAGGGCCGGCACGAGATCGATTTGATCGCCGAGCTCGCGGGACAGGGCGTCATCGGCATCGAGGTCAAGGCCAGCGCCGCCCCGACACGCGAGGACGCCAAGCACCTGCGCTGGCTGCACAACGAACTCGGCGAGCGCTTCCTCGCCGGCATCGTCCTTCACACAGGCCCACACGTGTACGAACTCGACGAGAAAATCGTCGCCGCACCGATCTCCGTTCTGTGGGGATAGAGAAGGCAGGAGGGCAGTCGGCGCATGTCCGTACGCGACAGAATTGCGTCTCGTGTTCGGCCTACCGGTCTGGCTCATGCCTCCCGATCTCTCCAGGGCTACGCTATCGACGTTTGACTGGCATCCCACTGTCCCAATTGTATCTAGCACAATTGGGACAGGTGCCCAAGCATGGTCGGGCCATCCCCGACGAACCCATGCGCAGCCCCTAAGAGCGCCTAACAAAATGTGGGTGCGGCTGGAACGTTCTAGGGTCGAGTGGAGCAAGGACGCAGGCGCGAAGGCTTGGTGGTGCCAAGTCGAGCGCTGAGGACGCGGCTCCGCGAAGACCATCGGGCGTATCCAGATGTGCGTACATTTTGTTAGGCGCTCTTAGGTTCTACCCCGAGAGACTCAGGTAAGGGCCACGGGCCATGCGTGCAGGCCAGTGAGCCTCCATCTTTCGGGCACGGTAGGCGATGTCGCCTACTCGTGGATCACTACTACTTCACGCGTTCACCGACAGCAAGGAACTGCTTGCCCAACAGTCGCCATGCCAGCGGCATCCGCAAGTATGCACGCGTCAACATCGGGTGCGACGGCAGACGCCCCGTGAACGTATAGGGCAAGAACCTCGCGTCTACGCTGCGCAACTCGAAGCCGGCCGCAAAAAGGTGCTCCTCGACCCCCCTCTCGGTGAGGATCACGGTGTGATCGGCGAAGTCGAAGTATTCCCGGTAGCAATAGCGAAAGTTTGGCCCCATGACAGCGATTCGGCCTCCGGGCGCCGTGCACGAGTACATCTTTTCCAGAAATGCTGCGACGGCCTCCTGGCTCTCGAGATGCTCAAGAAAATTCGACACGAATACTCCATCGAAGTATTCGGCCGGAAGGTCTGCGGCCATGATCTCGGAGACGATCACCTTGGCGCCTTCGCGCGCGGTGCCCTGCTCGTAAGCCACAGCATCGACGGCCCAGCGCTCGCTGGACGGAACGGCGTTGATGAACTCACAGCGACCCGCAGCCGGATCGAGCACCCTGCTCGGTTTCCCGAGGCGCTCGTAGAGCATAGGCGCCAGCTCGCCCCATACGGCGTCACGCCGACTCTGGTCAACCGTCTTGAAACGGTAGCTGTATAGGCGCTCGTAGTTCATCACCGGCTGCCGATGCGCACCAGATCGTCGCCATGCCGTCCGTTGAGCACCCCCGGCCGCGGCCGCTTGCGACGCTCGCCAGGCGCCCCTGGGCGCTGATAGTCCCCACGGCTGAGGTGGTGCTCAAGGAACACGTACAGCACAATGAACAGATATCGGCTGCCCATCTCCTGCAGCTTCAGCTTCGACACGCCGTGCGCACGGTTGGTCCAGGAGACCGGCACGATCGAGTATGAGTAACCGCGCACGACCGCCTTCAATGGGAGCTCGACCGTCAGGTTGAAATGATGCGACAACAGGGGCTGCAGATGATCGATCACCTCACGCCGGTAGGCCTTGAAGGCATTGGTCGTGTCGTTGTATCCATGCCTGAACAGGACCCTGATTCCAAAGTTCACGAGCCGGTTGAGGATTAGCTTCGCCCGCGGGTAGTCGCTCGTACCCCCGCCTTTGATGAAGCGCGACCCGAACGCGCAGTCGAACCCTTCCTCGAGCACTCTGTAGTAGCGGACCAAGTCGGCGGGCGAGTCCGACAGATCTGCCATCACGATCGCGACGGCGTCGCCCGTGTACGCCTCCAGACCCGATCGCACAGCCTGACCAAAGCCAGCAGCGCGTGGGGAGCGCAGGCAGCGCACAGCCGGATCACGTTCAGCGATTGTACGCACCACATCGCCCGTGCCGTCGCTGCTGCTGTCGTCCACGACGACGACCTCGTACGGGATCTCCTGCGCTCGTAGTTCGCCGACGACCGCCTCAACGGTGGCAGCTATGGACTCGACCTCATTGTGGGCGGGGATCACGACGGACAGCTTCACGACGGCCTTTCTACAGCACCGTGACGTCGGAAGCGCGGCGGGGCGTCAGGAATGGGCCCATTGCTGCTGCCACGATGCCCGTCGACCCGACAAACACCGACAACGCCTCGCATGGCGATGCGAACGGTGATCGCCCGCCTGAGCGCCGCAGGGCGGATCCGGACGTGGCCAAGGCACTCACAGGGGGATCTCGAGACCTTTCATAAGCTCAGGCGCGTGATCGGCTACAGCGGCATACGCATCCGTAGGCGAGATATTTGTCACCGACACCATCGAGCTGTGACCGGCGCGGTAACGCGCAATCATCTCACGAATAAAGACCCCATAGCGCCCCCCCTCGGCTATGCGGACCCACAGGTCATAGTCCTCCCAGCCGAGCGCCAAGCGGGCGTCAAGAGAGTATCCACCTACAGCCGCCAGGGCCTCCCGCCGTATGAGCGCCAGCGCATCAATGTAGTTCCCGCTGCGAAAACGCTCGGCGTCCCAGCCGAATACGCTCATAATGCCCTCGGGGCCGTCTGCCGAGAAGCGCTCCAAAATTCCATACGAAAAGGCCGCCTGCTCATCTCGCCGCAGTGCCGTCACCAGCTTGGCCATCGCACGGCGCCGCAGGAGATTGTCAGAGTCCAGCATCAACAGCATGTCTGCTTGCGAATATGCTACCCCCGTATTCCTTGCCTGGGCCAATCCGCGATTGACCTCGTGATGGACAAGTCGCGCTGGGCAATCCGGGTGCTCGCGCATCCATCTTTCAACAAGCTGGGAGCTCTCGTCGGTAGACGCATCATCGACCACAACCAGCTCCCAATTGCGATAGGTCGACGCATAGACCGAGTCGAGCGCTTCGACGATCGTGTGCGGATGGTTGTAAACAGGCGCTATCACAGCGACGGCCGGGGGGCTGTCTTTGACCCACGTCGCCGACTCCAACGCTACGACGGTGCGAGGCGCCGGATCGCTCGGACGCTCAATCCCGACCCGCAGCTCGCTCAGCTGCCTGCGAAGGGACAATAGCGCCACATGCTGTGACTTGACTGCCCGCAGGATGCGGCCCTCACCGGGCGATATCTCTGTCGATACAGGAGGCTGATAGGCGGGCCGTTTGACGACTGCGGGACAAACTCTCCCTCGGCGCAGCGCAGTCGTGAGAATATTTGTAACCTCAAGACGCCTTTGGCCAATCTTGGACGCCGTATCGGCGAGCATAGTCGCTGCATTTGCCAGCGCATACTCGCCAGCGAGCAGGGCCTTTGCCGCCTGTGTAATGTAATCTCGCGACGGTCCGTCCTCCACGAGCCAGGCCGCAAGAAGCCCCAGGGCATCCACCCTTCCGGTGACAATGTGCTCACCCCACTGCAAAGGCGCAATATCAGTGGAGTTCTCACTGACCACCGCACATCCAGCGCATATTGCCTCGATTATCCGCAGCCACTCGAAGTAAGGCTCGTCGTCAGCGTGGATATTGACTATCACCTTGGCACGCGCCAGCAAATCACGCTTATCGCTCCCCGCCGCGAAATCTGTTTCTGTACACACATTCGGGCGGGAGTTGTCTGCTATCACCAGATGGCAGCAAAAGCGCTCGAATATGTCTGCGTAAGACGCCAGTGCCTTTGCTCGCCGTTCCGTCAGCCGGCCGAGAAAGAGGATATCGATGTCGCGTCCACCACCGCACGTGTCTCTTTCCCACAGTGGCGTGACGCCGAGTTGCAGGTGTGACGCATCTATTCCCAGCGCCCGATACGCACGCACCGCACGCCGATTGATGTCCAACACCGCGCCACAGTCCCGCGCTAGTTCGACATTTGTAGAGAAAAATCCGCTGGCCGGCTGCTCCGCCGATATCGCTATGCTCCTAGCCAGCATACCCGGCGTAGGCCTGATCCCACTGAGTGCGACAAACTCATGCGGAGAGATGAAGACATGCACCCTGTCCGGAGCCGGATCAGGACAATCTCCGATGTACAGACGAGCGCGTGCACCTACACGTGCGACCTCGAAGCACAATGCCTCGGCAAGCTCGATAAAGAACTGATTCTGGCCCTCGGCGAGAGAAAACGCCAGCTCTGGAGTGCTCGACGCAGGCACGGCTAGCTTGGACGCCCCGACAAGGCGCGCAAACGGGCTCCAACGCGCCGTAGCGGCGCCGTCAGCCTCCAGCTGCTCGACTCGTAGACGATTTGGTTCATCTTGGCCAGCCTCTGTAGCTCGGGCTCCAACGCGTCGAGTCTTGCCGACAGCTCGTCGTTTAGCTGGTTCAAGTCACTCACCTGGGCTTCGAGCTCGTGTACGTGCGACACCTGATGCTCGGCAGCGATGAGCTCACGCCGAAGCACCGCGATCTCGCGACTGCGACTCTCGATTTCCGCCTCGGCCTCGCACAGAGCCTTGGCCTGCGACTCTAGCTCCAGCCTCTGTGCTCGCCAGAGATCATCCCACTTTCGCAGCTCGAACGGAGCGTTTATCTCAAAAACCGGCCTTGGCGTAGGGAGAGACGCGTCACTAGCAAGGCCTATGGTGTATATCTCGTCTCCGGGGTCGCCGCCGACCAATTTGCGCATTTCCGCATTATCGAGATCGCCTTCCTGGGCGACGGCAAATCGAGCGTCGTCGACAAGACCCGAAACCATCCACGTGCTTTGTCGCCAGAGGTCAACCCGGGGAAAGCGTTCACCGAGCGCCTCTCGAAGCTCCTCGGGCAGATACTCACGGACATGGTGCGGATTCCCTGGTGTATAGACTGCACGGTTGGGAGACGAAACGACCAGCAGCCCTCCTGGAGCAATTACACGTCGAAACTCATCGAGTGCCGCGTCAGGATCAGTGATGTGCTCCAAGACCTCGAAGCAAACAATGACGTCGAACGACGCGGAATCAAACGGTATCTTTGTTATGTCTGCTGAAACCAAGCGGATCGACGGGTGGACGCTCAGTCGCGCAGCCTCTAGCACCTCCTCGACACGATCTATTCCCACGACCTCCAGCGCCCCGGATTCCGCCAACATGGCTGAGCCGTAGGCGTGTCCGCACCCTGCATCAAGGACACGGCAGCCCTCGACGAACTGGCACGCCCATCGATAGCGAGCGAGGTGCTCGGACTCAATCGCCTGCCCCCTCATCGTGTCGGGATTGAAGCGCTCGGCCGCCTCCGTGTCGGGCGGCATAGACGGACTCTGCTTGCTCATCGCCGACATAGTAGCCTGCGTTCGGACGCTATGCGTCCACAAGCGTACTCACGATGAACCAGCTGACGAACTCACCGAATAAGCCGTTGCAGAGCAGCGCGAACCGCCCGGCCTTGCCATGGAGCGGCGCGAGAACGATCTATCTGCCGCTCGCGATCATGGTGTTTACTGGTCTTTTGCTCAGGCTGCTAACGACCATACTTTACTTTCCTACCGTACTGCAATGGGTCGATGCCGTGCGATTTTCCCGTATTAGCGGTTGGCACGGACTTTTCAACGACTATTACATGCCCGCCGGATACGCGATCTTTCTAAAGGCTACTCATACCGTCAGTGCGAACGTAGCGGTCACCATCGCGATCCAGCACATCCTGGGCTTGGCGAGCGGTGTACTTATCTATATGGCGATCCGCAGAGTCGGCGGCCCGCGCTGGTTGGGTCTGGTGCCGGCTGCCGTTCCTCTCTTGGTCGGGGATCACATTTTCCTCGAGCACATACTCATGAACGACGCCTTCTTCGAGTTTGCCGTCGTCGTCGGACTGTTTCTGGCAGCATTGGCCATCTTTCCGCACCCCGATACAAGCCGGCTGGTCGCCGCCAGTGCGGTGCTGGCGCTGGCAGGGCTGATCCGACAAACCGGCCTAGTCCTTCCGATCATCCTCGCGCTATGCACGGTAGTAGGCACGAAGCTTTCCCCTCCCGAGCGACTCAAGCTGGGGATATGCGCTCTGCTTCCCGCCATCGTCATAGTTGGAGGATATATCGGCTTGGCCCATGCCTTTGGACGGTACACGGGACTCACCGACATGGCCGGATGGAACTTGTATGCGCGTGTCGCCCCAATCGCCGACTGCCATGCCTTTACCCCCCCAGCAGGCACCCAGGACCTATGCGAGGCCACCTCCCCCGATCAGCGCGATGGATCTTTCTACTATGCATGGGATCCTTCTTCTCGGGCACAGACGGTCCTCGGACCGGCCACGCCCGCCAACGAGAGCAAGCCCGCCAGATTTGCTCGTGCTGTTATCGAGGGACAGCCTCTTGATTATCTACAGTTGGTGCTCAAGGAATTCGGCCGGTACGCTGATCCTAATTTGGGGACGGTCAAGCCCGGTTCCGGCGATCCGCCTGAAGTGGTGAGCTTTGGCTTCGACGATGTCGAAACGGAAGATAACCTCGTCAGCGCCATGGGCTCCTATTGGCATGACCTAAAGCCCCAGAGGCACGCCACAGTTGTCTTGACCGACTATCAAACCGTTACGCGTCTCATCGGCCCTCTTTGGTGGATACTTGCGATCTTGGCGGTAGCGGGTATGGCCTTTGCCCATGGACCCTTCCAACGAGCCTCGTGGCTGTTTGGCCTCAGCGCGTTTGCACTCTATGCACTACCAACGATCACTGTTTCATGGGACTGGAGATATGGAATTCCACCCCAGATTCCGCTCGTGGCGGCTGCGACCTGCGCCGCGTGGGGCATCTGGCAAAGGAAATTGACTTGAGCAACTGGTCAGTACCTCGGACCACTGGTCACATTTACAGCGTAGAACGCGTAGGTGAGGGACTGCCCGGTCGGTTGCGCAGTGCCTTCCTTTAGAACCGCGACGGTCGGTGGATTGGGGGCTACAGTGAAAGGTGGCGAAAAGTCGCTTTCGGGAGACGCTCCCAGAATCAAACCGTCGCCCGCCGTACCGGGAACGAGGCGAAACGTACCACCATTGAGCTGTATGAACCGCTCGGGAGTGCGATACAGCAATGCTCCCAGCCTTTCCGATCTTGCGACTTGCACTCCGCCAAGCCGCAGGATCACCAGAGTATGGATGCTGGGAGGAGGCGGCACCGGGACCTGCTGGCCCCATGCAGCTTTTGTGACTGTAATCAGTGTAGGGCTGCCGCATCTGTCACGGCCGTGTGCGAGCACGTCCCACGCAGCCGTGGCGTGCAACTCTCGGTAGCTACAAAGAATCGTTCTCTCGGTGAGAGGCTCGTCAAACTGCTCCACTCTATTATCAAGTGACGGCGGATTATTGAGAAGGATGCGTTCAGGAGCATACTTAGTACCCAGGTCGTCGGCATTGAACTGATCGAGTCCAGTCGTGTAAGCGACATACGATTGAAATACCGGTATTGGAGCCCAATGTAGTCGATACGCCCAGACGACGTCGGCGTTCCAGGGCGCCACTTGTACCGTTCTGCCACGAAGCAATTTAAGCGTCTCGGCGTCCAAGGGCTCGGTCCTGATAACTGTGCCCCGTCCTTCTTCCATGATTTTCGACCTTTTGCCCCTATCGAAGACGTCTTCCATTTGCCTCACTGCCGTTTGCATGTTTCTGAGCGGATGCCACGCGGCACGCAAGGTTTGATCCTGTGCCGCAAGCGTAAGCGCAAAGAGGGTGGCCAGACCCGCAAACCCGACAAGACGTTTCCTCCGAGGAAACGTAAAGGCCAGATAACCTGCTAGCAGTGCCTCAAAGAACAGGCATCCATGAATCACGTCGTGACGCTGAAATCCCTCCTTGAACTCAAAGAATGAAAAGGTCAACCACACCGCCAACACCCCGACCCGCCGTTGGAATGCACTTCCAGTTGTCGTGGCGACCGCGGCCGCTACGCCAAAGAGCACTACAAGCAAAGCTGCATAGTATTGCCACTGCAAGGTCGGATCGCCCGCGCCCATCGCGCTTGAGTAACCGGACGCGATACGCACCGAGTTATGAAGGTAATCCATAAGCCCGCCCAGATGCTGGCCAGAGATGATCCAGACCATGAAGAGAGCGATAAAAAAGCCGCCGATGGAAGCGAGGGCCTGCCGTGAACGAGAACCTTGTAGACTAAGTGCCGCTATGCCCACTATCACGATGAGCTGTACACCGACCGAAATCTGAACTAGCAATTGCACTGCCGCAAAGGCACCTGCCGCGGCACAGAGCACGAGATTGAACGTCGCGCCGCGATCGGCTTGTAGCGCCCATACCATCGCGATCACGACGAAGATCTGGACGAAATCGTTCGTGGTGGCTCCCACTACTACTGCGATGATGAATCCGGCAAGTCGTCCGTAGCTTTTGCTCGCAGCGGCAAAAAGTACTAATGCCAGGCTCAGACGTAGAATTACTATATAGAGAAACGCCAGCTCACCAGTGTCGCTGTACCAAATCTGAGGTACGGTCAAGAAGCCCAGGGGTCCATACGTGAAATCGAGACGGTCACCAAAGCTAACTCCATGCTCGGCTGCCATATGCAGCGCCGCTGCCCAGCTATAGTCGAGCCCTGCTGCCGGCGTTAGGGCCACTTCTCGCCACGAGAAGAAGAGGACGCCTAGGATAGCTAGACACCAGCCAGCAGCGAAGATGGCAGGAGATACTTGCTCCCAACGCGCAGCTTTTCGCCTGATGAAATGCGTAGCGGGTTGATGTGGAGACAATTCCATTGAGACGCCCGCTCGTCAGGACGGGACAGATTCGAACGGCGCAATCATTGCAGACCGGGTCGCGGACGAATGCTCCCGGGTACTAGCGGTCAGCATCTTACGCCCGGCCACGTATGCGATCCAGAGGTCCGAGAAGCCATTGCATAATGCGATAGCGCCGCGTGCATTTGAAAGCCGCCAAACGTCCCTCTGCGCCAGTCACCCTGAGCACCAGCTCGTTGCGTTCGCCCTCGAGCTGGTTGCGTGCCACATTCCCCGCCTGTCCTTCCCGCTCACGTTCGCAGCGCTCTCGCCCCAGCTCGCGCCGAGCTTCTTTACGGGCCTCGAACAGCTCTTTGGCCTCGTGTCGGAAGTGCTCGGCGAGCAGCTCCGAGCGCAGCTGCGACTCGGCCAAGCGCTCTAGCGCACCCAGCATCGAGGGCTCACCGCAAGACCGCCCAGGCGCAAGGCGCCGCAGCAGGGCGATAATGGCGGCGGCGTGGTCGCGAGCGTCGTGATGGACGCGCGCGATGTCGCGCCCCACGACGGGCGCTGGCTTACCCGCTGCCTCCAGCACGGCCGCGACGAGCTTGGCGGTCGTCGACTTGCCGTTCGTGCCCGTCACACCCACGATCGGGCCCCGAGAGACGCGCCAGCCAAGCTCGAGCTCGTCGAACACCTCCATGCCACGTTCGCGAGCAGCTCTGAAGATGTGCTTGCGGGCGTCGATGCCCGGGCTCTTGATCACCGTCGCCCTCGAGCCGGCGGCATCGAGCGCAGCCGAACCATCGCCGCCCAGCACTACCTCCACGCCCTGGCGTCGCATTCCGCGCGCGATCGCGCGCACACCGCCGGCGTCAGCCGCGTCCCAGGCGATCACCCGCTCAGCCGCCTCGTTCGTCCGCAGAGCCGCAACGGCGGCCTGGCCGGCACGACCAAGGCCCGCTACCAGATACGGGCCTCGGGTCAGCGGAGGGCGATCCATGCTCGCATTCTCTCCTGTAAACGCCCGGGCGAGGCTCCGTCTTGCCTCGAGTTGGTCCCCGACCCCGCCAAGCGCCGATTGAACACCGATCAGCGATCGGAGGCGCCTACCGCATCGTCGAGTGCGTTCCGACCGCTCACATGCCAGCGCGCACCCGCACCGGTGCCATGGGAACTGATACGCCCGGCGTCGCGTAGCTCGTTGAGCACGAGCCGTACTGTGGCCGAGCTGATACCAGGCAGCGCACGATGGATGTCGCGGGTGCGGAACTCCGCGGGCGCATGATGCAGGATGTGCTCACGAACACGATCTTGCTTGGAGCCCGTGCTGGTCGCGCCCGCCGCGACGCGTTGCTCGAAGTCGTCGTACGCACCGCCGAGGATGCGCACGAGGAAGATCGTCCACGGCCAGATCGTGTGTTGCCCCTCATGCCAGCCTCGCTGCGATTCATACAGGCTCTGGTAGTAGGTGTTCTTGGCTTCGAAAATGCGCTGCTCGACGCTGATGTAGCGAGCGACGCCGTAGCCGGCCGCGAGTAGCTCATGGGTGGTCACGAGCCGTGCCAGTCGACCATTACCATCCGCAACCGGATGGATCGCGAGTAGGTCGACGATCAGAGCGCCGATCAAGACCACGGGATGGGTACGGGCCTCTCGCTTCGCTGCTTCGTAGCGATCCAGGAGCTCGGTGAGCAACGTGGGTGTCTCGTGCTCGTCCGGCGGGGTGAACACGACCTCGCGCCGGCCGCTCTCGTAGGAGACGATCAGGTTCTGATCGCTCTTGAGATGCCCGCCCCGCCCGTCTACATATTGGAACAACAGCCGGTGCAGGTGCAGCATGAACGGCACGCTCAAAGGCTCGTAACGCTCCAGACGCATGATGTAGTCGATCGCATCGCGATAGCCGGCGAACTCCTTCTCGTTGCGGTTGCGAAAACGCGGACTGCCCTCGGCTATCCGATTCGCGCGGCCCTTTGCCACCGTCACGTTCTCGATCGCGTTCGAAGCTGTGATCGAGGCAACGCGGGCATTCTCTGAGAGTGTCCGCAGAAGTTCCGGTAGCTGATCCACAAAGAGGCGTTCCTGGCCCTTGCCAGTGTCGATCCGCGACAGCTTTGCGCCAAGCTCTCGTGGCTGGCTGCCGAACTTGCCCTCTAGGTCGATGAAGCTCCTCATAGTGCTAATGATCGCAGAATGCTGCTAAGAGCTAGCTTGATTAGCACTATTCTCGCGGCATTGGCATCATCCGCATCTGCCCTGGCCGAGGCCGTGCAAAGACCAGCGCGATCCGCCGCGCCGGCAAGCTGGTCGACTCCGCCCGCGATGTCCTGCAGCGCTGATAGAGATGAGCGCTGGGGAGCAGCGTAGCCCAACTCCCGCCCCCGATACCCTTCCGAGCAATGCCGCAGACCCCCAAGCGCAAGGCCGATCCCAACGCCGAACCCCCGATCGTGGTGAGGGGCGTGAGCAAGACGTTCAGGGTCCCGGAGGAGCGCGCGCATACGCTCAAGGAGCGGGCGCTGCACCCGCTGAAGCGCAGCAAGCACGAGAGCTTCGAGGCGCTGCGGGACATAAGCTTCGAGGTCCGCAAGGGCGAGTTCTTTGGGATCGCCGGGCGCAACGGCAGCGGTAAGAGCACGCTCTTGAAGTGCTTGGCCGGCATCTACGGCGTCGATAAGGGGCAGATCTGGATGAACGGGCGCCTGTCGCCGTTCATCGAGCTGGGCGTCGGCTTCAACCAGGATCTTGCGGCACGTGACAACGTCGTCCTCAACGGGATCATGATGGGGCTCTCTCCGCGCGAAGCCAGGGCGCGTTACGACCAGGTCATCGACTTCGCCGAACTGAAGGAGTTCGAGGAGCTAAAGCTGAAGAACTACTCGTCGGGGATGCACGTGAGGCTGGCTTTCTCGGTCGCGATCCAGGTCGACGCGGACATCTTGCTCGTCGACGAGGTGCTGGCCGTGGGCGATGCCTCGTTCGCGCAGAAGTGCTTCGACGTGTTCAACAGGATGCGCGACGAGGGCAGGACGATCGTGTTCGTGACCCATGACATGGCTACTTTGAACCGCTTCTGCCACCGGGCGATGCTGCTCGAGCGCGGCTCGATGGTCCACATCGGCGAGCCGCATGAGATCGCGGACCGCTACCTGGAGATCAACTTCGGCCGCGACCCTCAGGCCGCGGCGCAAGCCGCCGAGGACGGGCGGGGTGGTGACGGGGACGCCCGTATCGTGGAGGCCTGGGTCGAGGACGAGCACGGCGAGCGCCAGAACTCGCTGGCCCAGGGCAGCCCGCTCACGCTTCGAGCGCTCGTCCGCTTCGCGGTCGACGTCGAGGACCCGGTCGCCGGGGTTTACGTACTCAACGAGGACCACGTCGCCGTCGTCGTCGCGACGACCGACCGCGAGCACGAGCGCAGCGGGCACTTCGACGCGGGCGAGGAGGTCCTTTTCTCGTTCTCTTTTGACAATGTCCTGGCCCCCGGGCGCTACAACCCGCTGTTCACGTTGGCCCATCGCGGCACCGGGCTGGACCTGATGGACCGCTTCGAGGGCGCCTTCTCGTTCGTCGTCACCGGGCCGGAAGCGATGGGCGGCCTGGTCGACATTCCGGTCCAGATGAGCGTCAGCAAGGGCGCGCCCGCGAGCGCCCAGCAGGTGAAGGTATGAGCGCTGAGGCCTTTCCCGCCAGCGAGCAAGCCCCTCCGTACGCGGGCCTCGGAAGGCCGATCAAGGGGCCGAGGGCGCTGACCGAGGACTGGTCGCGGTTCTGGCATTTGACTTACAACATCGCGAAGAACGAATTCAAGCTGAAGTTCTTCGGCTCGGCGCTCGGCTACGTGTGGCAGGTGATGAAGCCGCTGCTCTTGTTCGGCGTGCTGTACGTGTTCTTCGTCTTGATCGCCCACGTCGGCAAAGGCGGGCAGCCATACGAACAGTTCTATGGGGTGCAGCTGCTGGGCTCGATCGTGCTGTTCACGTTCTTCGCCGAAGCCACGGGCGGCGCGGTGAGGAGCGTCGTGGACAGAGAGAACCTGGTGCGCAAGATCCAGTTCCCGAGGCTGGTCATCCCGCTGTCGGTCGTGCTGCTGGCGTTCTTCAATTTGATGCTGAACCTGGTCGTGGTGCTCGTGTTCGCTCTGATATCGGGCGTGCAGCCGATGCTGAGCTGGCTCGAGCTGCCGCTGATCCTGGCGCTCCTGATCCCGTTCGCGACGGGCCTGGCGATGCTGCTGTCGGCCCTGTTCGTGAGGGCGCGCGACATCCAGCCGATCTGGGAAGTGATCAGCCAGATCGTGTTCTACGGCTCGCCGGTGATCATCCCGCTGGAGAAAGTCAGGGAAACGCTGGTCTATCCGCAACCTCCGGGCACCCCGAAACCGTTCCTGTACCACCTGTACACGGCCAACCCGCTGGTGACCGTCTTCCAGCAGTTCAGGCACGCGATGGTCACGCACGAGACGCTCAGCGCCGGCCAGGCGCTCGGCGGCTGGCTCTGGCTGCTGGAGCCGATCGGCGTCGTCGTTGCGGTCTTTGGCGTCGGCTTCTGGTTCTTCAACAGATCGGCGCCGTTCGTCGCCGAGAACCTCTGAGTCGCGGCCCCGGACCGCACGCTCACCTTCCAGGCACGCGCGCGCACGCGCACGCCGCCCGTCAAAAATCCACGTCTACGATGCTGTCTCTTACGAAGCGGTCCCGTTCGCGCGCATCGCGGCGGCGGCCTGCTCGGGCGTGCGCGGCAGGCGCGATGGCGCCGTCGGCGAGCGGCGGGCGCGCGCGAGCTTGACCCGGACGCCGGCGGCCGCGGTGCGCAGGAGGCGCTCGGGAGCGGCCATCGCAGCGTGGTGGCCGACGTAGCGGGACGGCTTGGTGGCGATCATGTTCATCGAGACGCCGCCGAAGACGTGGTTGAGCAAAGCCAGGTAGGCGCGCCGCGAAAGAGCGTTGTTGTGGAACGCGAAGCCGTAGCGGCGCGCGCGCGCGTGCAGCGGCCCGGCATCGGGGGCGGGCGCGAGCGCAGCATCCCCGAAGAAGGGCCGGTAGTGGGGCTCGGTGACCTCGGTATAGAAGCCGGCCCGGGTCGCCTCCCATCGATAACGGAGCGCCCAGTGGGCGTGCTCGTTGCCCTCGAACTGCTCGACCCCCTCGACGTGGACGCCGGAGGGGTCGCGGACGGTCTTGAGCGTCTCGTTGACCATCAACAGGCGCCCGCCGGGGCGCAGGACCCGGAAGATCTCGGCGAAGGTGCGGCGCAGCGAAGCGGCGTCGTTGTGGTGAAGGACCTCGCAGCAGTAGACGTAGTCGAGCGAACTGGAGGCCAAAGGGATTGAGTCCATGGAGCCGAGGATGCGCTCGAAGAAGATGCCGCCGCCTTCGATGAACAGATCGGCCGTGTAGAGGCCTTGCAGTTCGGTCGTGGCGATGTCGAGGGCGATCGCCGAAAGGCCCCGCTGGGCGAAGTGGTTGGCCGCCCAGCACGTGTTCGAGCCGACGTCGAGGATCGACTGGCCGGGCTGGAATGGGATCGTGCTGAGCAGCTGATACATGGAGCGCGCCTGGACGTACCAGTAGCCGTGCTCGAGGTCGGGCAGCTTCAGGACGGTCTCGCGATCCCAGCCGGCGGCACGCATGTGATCGGCGAAGCGCTCCAGGCCGGCCGCCTCGGCGAGGATGTAAGCGGGCGGGTCGTGGAGCAGCTCGGGCACGCCGCGACGGACCGGGAGCTGGGCGCCGCAGGCCGAGCAGCGCAGAAAGCCGTCGCGGACCTCGTGGTCGTCGCTGGACTCGACGCACAAGCGCAGGACGTGGTCGCGGCGACAGACGGGACAGCGCAGCTGCTCGACGAAACCGGCCTTCACGGCCCTCCGAACGGGGAGTTGCGGCGCAGCCAGTCAGCCAGGAACGGATCGATGATCTTCCAGGTCCCGCCGGTGCCCTGCTCTACCAGGCCCCGCCTGGCCAGGCGGGGCATAGCGGCCTTGGCGGTCGTATGGGCGCCGAGCCCGTAGCGATCCGCCAGCGCAGTGCTCGTCAAGCCCTGGTCGGGATGGTCGGCCAATAGGTAGAGCGCCTTGCGCTCGGTGGCCTCGGCCTCCTCTCCGTTGGCCAAGGTCTCCTCGACCACGGCAAAGTCGGCCTGCTGGTCGTCCATGAGCAGCTCGAACGCATGCTGAACGTCGGCGACCTGCAGCGTCCGCCGGGGGCTCTGGCGCCATGTCGCCCAGGCCAGTTGCTGGGTGCGCTTTGGATGTGCGGCGCTGAGCGCGAGCAGGTGCTCGAGCGCCCGTTCGTCGATCGACCGCCCGGTCTCGTCGAACTGAAAGGCAAGGAACTCGTGGAACTCGGCCCGTCCGATCGCTGGCAGCCGAGCCTTGAAGGCCTGGTTGAAGAGCGGCTCGCGGCTGTTGTTGAGCATCATCTCCAGGTACTCTCTGATCGAGCCGGTCAATAGCAGTGAGACGTTGGCGGCGCCGGGCCCGACGAGCGCCGAGCCGATTATCGCCAAGGGTTCGCCGGGACAGCGATTCAGGCGCTGGAACTCATCGAAGCAGACCACGACATGGCCCGCCAGGCGCGGCAGCGTCCGCAGCTGGGCATGCAGCATCTCGGCGGCCTCCCCAGCCTGCCGGGCGCCGCGGCGGACCGCACCTTTGAGGACCTTCAGATCGAAGCCGATCTCGCGTTCGAGGACCTCCAGCTCGCGGGCCGCCGCGCGTTTGACGGCCGCGAGGGGATGCTCGGCGAGCGCGTCGTTGACGCACGAGATGAAGGCGGGGATGCTGAGCGCACGCTTGAGATTGACCCGAATGATCGTGTATGGCGGCGCGCTGGGCTCGTGCTCGAGCGCCAGCTCGCGGTCGAGCACGGCCAGGAACGTCGACTTGCCGGTGTCGCGCGGCCCGAAGATGGCCACGTTCGTATGCGCCTTCAGCATCAGCGCCACGTCGCGCGCGAAGTCGTCCATGCCGACGATCTTCGCCGGGTCCTGGAGCGGTCGATCCCATACGAAAGGGTTCAGGGCCATAGCCGCAACATATCGCAACCTATCTCTAAACTAGTCCGGCACACTAGTCTAGACTAGTCCATCACACTAGTCTAAGTGGGAGGCGACGGTGTATGCGCTCCCCTGCTCACTAGCGTGGCTCACTAGCAATCAATAGTACATATCGCTAGTCTCCAGCCGGTACGATCGGCTCCCGGGGCAGCGTCGCCGCCGGCTCCGACCCGGCGGCACCGGAGAGATCGAGCGACGTGGGCATAGCGATCCGCTCGAAGAACCCCTCTAGGGCGTCGATCCGGAGCTCCCAGGCGTAGTCGGCGGCGGTCTTGATCCCGGCCTCGCCGAGGCGTAGGCGCAGATCGGGGTCGCCAAGGAGCAGGGCGAGCGCGGCGCTGACCGAGTCGACGTCGGGCTCGGGCATCAGGCAGTTGACGGAGTCGACGCAGAAGTCGAGGTTGCCGTGGGCGTCGGTGCAGACGACAGCGCCGCCGGTCGCCATCGACTCGAGGGCGGGCAGGCAGAAGCCCTCGTGGGTGGAGGTCTGGATGAAGACGGTCGCTTCGCTGAACAGCTCGGCGACCTGGGCATCGTCGGGCGATTCGACGTAGCGCATGTTCGGGTCGGTGGCCAGGTCGGGCTCGATCCCGAACATGAGGAGCTCAGGTTTGGGCTCGGGCAGGTCCCGCCAGGCGGCGATCGTGAGCGGGAGATTCTTGAGGGGGTTGGTGCGCCCAAGCGCCAGGATCATGTCCTCGCGACGGGCGACGTCGGCGCGCGGGCGGAACGTGTCGAGGTCGATCCCAGGCGGGATCAGGTCGGCGTCGAGGCCCAGCTCGCGAAGGCGTTCGCGGTTCCAGCCGGAGATCGTCATGTAACGGAACTCGGGCCGGTAGGAGTCGATAACCGCGTGGCGGGTGCGCTCGTCGTCGGGGTAGTAGCTGGTCTCGATGTCCTGCACGAAGTAGGCCGGGATGCCATGAAGAACGCTGGCGCGCCAGACGGGCATCGCGGTGTTCCACCAGGTGGCGACCTTGATCGCCTCGAGCGGAGCGAGCGCGTCGACCAGTTCGTCGTAGTACTCGAAGCTGTGGACGGGCACGCGCAGGTCGAACCAAGCGGGGGGCTCGCCGAGCGTGTACAGCGACACCTCGTGTCCGCGCGCGGCCAGCCTGTTGAGGTGCTCGAAGATGTCGCGGTGACCGCCGCCGACGCCGGTGCCCTCGGTGACGTAAGCCACCCGCAGGCCACCCGTGGACGTGCGCACAGCGCGCGCGTCGAAGAACCCAGACCAGCGCTCCCAGAAGATGCGCTGGGAGGCGCGCTCGCGCTCGCCGACGTCGGTCCCGCGGGTGACCGACTCGTCGTGGTAGAGGCTGGCGGCGGGAAAGTAGAGCACGCGAAAGCCGGCCTGCCAGGAGCGCAGGCAGTAGTCGACGTCCTCGTAGGCCATCGGGTAGCGCTCGTCGAAGAGGCCGACTTGATCGAGAACCGAGCGTCGTATGTACATGCACGCTCCCGTGACCGCCAAGACGGGGCCCGCCAGTCCGGCGGGTCCCCAATCGTCAGGCTTGAAGCGGTAGCGATGATCGAACCACTCGAGCGCTCCCAGGTTGCGGGCGGTGCCGGCGAACTGGATGCGCCCGTCGGGATAGAGCAGGCGCGCGCCGACGACGCCGATGTCCTCGCCCCGGCTGGCGGCGTACTGCAGGCACGCGAGCCATCCCGGTCGCGCCTGCATGTCGGAGTTGAGCACGACCACGTCCAGATCAGGGTCGGCGGCGCGCAGGCCGCGATTGACGTTGGCGGCGAAGCCCGCGTTGTCCGGGCCTTCGATGACCTCGATGCCAGCGATCTGGCGCAGCGCGGCGAGGTGATCGGGCCCGGAGCAGTCGTCGGCGACGATGATCTGGACGAGCCCGTCGGGGACGGTCGCACGGATCGATTCGACCAGTGTGCGCACCCGCTCGGCGTCGCGGAAGCTCGGGATGACGACGCTGACCGGCCGTCCGTGCTCGGCATACCAGGCCAGCGCGCCGCGGTACTCGTTGTCGGTGGCATGCGTGCGCAGACGAAGGCGGCGTTTCAGCGGTGTGAAGCGCAATGGGAACGTGACGATCCGAAAAAGGATCGTGCGCAAACCGAAGTACCTGTAGGTCAGGTAGATCCGCCGGCGCAGGTTGGCCAGCGGCCCCGATGGCCTGCCTTGGATTGGGTCGCTCATTCGCTTGGGCGCCTCCTACTCGAAGCTCTCGAGCGGATGGTTTTCAAGCATGTACTCGGCGAAGAGGGGGACTGTGTAGTCGAGCTGGCCACGGCGGGGACTGTAGATGAGACCCTTGCGGATGAGCGAGTCGCGGTGCATGGACACGCCGCGCTGGTCCTTGACGCCGAACACGCGCGCGACCTCGACGGTGCGGTATGGCGCCTGGCCGGCGTTGGCCATCGCGACCAGATAGCGCTGCTCGGCGTCGGTGGCCATCTGAAAGCGGGTGCCGAAGAAATTGCGGGCGAGTGAGTCGGTGACGATCTCTCGCACGGCCTGCACGTCCGCGGTCGTGATCGGCGAGGCCTCGGCCTGGTTCCACAGCTCCAGGCCGTATTCCTGGATGAAGTACGGATAGCCGGCTGCCTCGCGCACGACCAGGCGCGCGGCGTCCTCCCTGTATTCGACCCCACGCGTGGCGGCCGGCGCGATCAGGGCTGAGCGGGCGGCAGCGTCGGTGAGCCGCCCGAGCTCGCTGTACGAGAAGAGGCGATCGGCGTAGGGCTTGGCGGACATCAGACGGACCTGCAGATCGGGCAGGCCCGCGGCGACCATCGCCACCGGCAGGCCGCGGCGGCTGACAGCCTGAAAGGCTATGCACAGAGCCGCGAGGGAGGGCGCGTCCAGGTTGTGCATCTCGTCGATCAGGAACAGCGCGCCCGCGCCCGTGGCGCGGGCGACCTCGCCGACCTCGCAGAGCAGCTCGGTCAGATCCTGCTCGGGGTCCCCCGAGTCCGCGATGCCAGAGGCCGCCTGCACGTCGAGCTTGAACTGCACGCCCGATGGCACGGCGACGCTGAACGCCTTGACCACCGCGAGCGCGCGCTCGGCGCGGTCCTTGATCCGGTGGCGCCGGCTCATTTCGTGGAGCAGGCGGGCCGACATGCGCGCGAAGGTCACACGGAAGTCGGGCTGAGAGCCGACCTCCTGCACGTCGGTCGTCGCCCAGCCGGCCTCGCTGGCGAGCACGTCGAGCTCCATCAGGAGCACCGTCTTGCCGACGCCGCGCAGACCCGAGTAGACCAGGCTGCGCTCATAGCCGCCGGCGCCGAGACGCTCGATCAGGGCCTGGAACCCTTCCAGGTCGCGGTCGCGCCCGGCCAGCATCGGTGGCTTGCGGCCGGCTCCCGGCGTATAGGGATTGTCGCGCTTGTGCACCGCCCCTTTCTAGCATTTTCTAAGGAACAAAAATGGCACCTGAGAAACTCCGAGAAAAGCGCCCCTCCACAGGGCTGGGTCTTTCTAAGTCTATGCTTAGAAATCCTTAGAAGGCTCGGTCCCGGGGGCGAGGGCGTCGAGGCCGAGCGGCTGAAACGAGGCGCGGCCCTCCAGCGAAAGGCGCTGGCGAGTGGCGGCAGGCAGGCGATCGGCGCGCGAGCCGAGCAGGGCCCCGATCAGGCGCACGGACTGGCGGGCGGCGACGGCCCCGAGCGCCGCGGCGCGCTCACGCGCCGAGAGATCATCGCGCTCCAGCTGGCGCCGCGCCGCGCCCAGCTCGCCGCGCAGCCTGCGCGCCAGATGAACCGGGGAGGCGGACTCGCGAAAGCCGTAGACCTCGCGCAGGCCGCGCCACTCGTCGAAGCAGCGCCTCAGCTCCTGGGCGGGCGTGTAGGCGTGAGAGTGGACGACTGGCGCATCCGGGACGTACGCCTTGGCGTAACCGGCTCTGAGCATGTCGATCGCAAGGACCCGGTCCTCGGCGTACGGGACCTCGCGGAACGGGGCGATCTCCCAGGCCGCGCGCGAAAGGCAAGCGTTGGCGTCGGTACAGAACCCGCGCGGGCCGATCAGCTCGATCGCGGGCAAACGCTCTTCGCCGGCGAGACGATCGACGCGAGGGACGCCGTCGGGCGACAGCAAAGAGAACCAGCGCTCCAGTTCAAAGCGCACCGCCTGCGGGGCGTCAGCGCGGGGCAGGTAGGGCCCGTACACCAAGCCGACGTCCTCCGCGAGCGCAAAGCCCGAGAGCAGGCGCTCCAGCCAGCGCTCGTCGGCGGGCTCTGAGTCCTGGGTCAGGAAGGCGACGTGGGCGCCCGAGGACTCGCGCATCAGAAGGTTGCGTGTGCCGCCGTGGCTGAAGCGCTCGGGCGCGATCTCGATCACGCGGGCGCCATGCTCGCCCGCGAGCGCGACCGAGCCGTCGCGAGAGCCCGAGTCGCACACGAGCAGCTCGTGCGCCACCGTCTGCGCGGCCAGGGCCGCGAATGTGCGCGCGAGCAGCGTGCCGCCGTCGCGCACGGGGATCGCGACCGTGACCTCGCTCACCGTGCGCCCCGAGCGCAAACCAGGCCACGGCGACCCGATCTAAGGGGTCGTCTCCGGAGAGCCCGGCTCACGGCCTCACGAGCTCCACCCAGTCGGCTTCGGTCCCGCACAGCGAAGACCAGCGCGAGAGCGGCACGGTTGCGAGGCGCTCGCCAGAGCCCTCTGGCTTCAAAGCAACAGCGCCGACGGTGCCGATGCCCCATTCTCCGGGCCCGAAGTGACGGCGCCCAGCTTCCTTGACGACCCTGACGTGGTGGGGCCCGGCGCGCAGGTGCAGCGAGGCGGCCCGCAGCCACTGGTTGGGGGTGTTCGAGCCCGACACCGAGCCGACGCGGCGACCGTCCACGTAGACCTGGATCGCGCGCGGGAAGTCTCCTTGGACCCAGACCGCATAGCGACCGCTGGCGGGCACCTTCAGCGTACCGGCGGCATGGCCGGGCGTGTTGGCGACGATCGCGCCGGGCTGTCCGGGGACGAGGCCCCAGCCGAACGGCCGGTCGGCCGCGTACAGCGGTTCGTACCAATACAGCCTGGGCTCTCTGGCGACGACGAGTTCGCTGCCGGCAGGCGCGCCGCGCACGAGCCCGCGCAGCGCCGGGCAGGCCACGGTGGCGGTCGCCGAGTAGGTCTGCTGCTCGGGCAGGTGGCGCAGGACGACCGGCGAGGACTCGCGCCGCCAGGCTTCGTAGTAGGCGTTCTCATAGACGAGCCTGTAGTTGGCGGGCGGACGGCTGGCGGCGGGCGAGCGGCGCATGACGATGATCGGGTAGGTCTCGACGAACGGGAGCGTCTCCTGGTCGAGATCGAAGTCGTGGCCGTAGAAGTATTGGGGCACGCGCAGGACGACCTGCTGTGGCGTCAACGCCTCGAAGGGCGAGTAGACGTGGGTGGCGCGTCCGAAGACCTTGGCGTACTCCTGGAACTCGTTCCACAGGACCGGCCCTTCGCCGCGGAAGCGCGCGGCGGTCGCTTCGATCGCTTCGACCTGCTTCGTCGGGGCGACCCGGTCATACCCGTATGCGAGCAGGTCCGAGGCGAGGACCGCCAGGGACAGAGAGCCTCCCAGGAGCAGCGCCAGCGGCTGCAGCCGGCCGCGCACGCCGCCGAGCGCCGCGAGCGCGACCAGGACGACCGCCGGACTGGCGATCGCCAGGAGCTTGCCCTGGGCGTACGGGCTCGCGCGCGGGAAGACGACGAGCAGGACCAAGCCCATGGTGCCGAGCAGCAGCAGCGGCCCGGTCTCCCGCTTGCGCAGGCCCCAGAGGACGCCGGGGACGAGCAGCGCGAACAGCACGACAGTCGCGAGCAGCGTCAGGATCGCCGCCGGTTCGGGGATCACGGGCAGGCGGTATTCGCCGGCCAGCCACACACCGCTGATCTGGCTGAGCGGCAGGATGCGCAGCAGCTGGCCGTACTGGGTGGCCCCGACACCGGTCGAGCCCTGGCCGACCTGGGCTGTCTGGAAGAAGGTCTGGAAGGTGATCAGCGAGGGAATCGCCAGGAGCGCGGTCAGGCCGAGTCCCGCCGCCAGAGGCCCGATCCAGCCGAGGACGCGCCATTCGCGGGGGCGCCAACGGCGGTTGACGAGGATGGCGCCAAGGAAGGTGAACAGCAGGAGCGCGCCGAGATAGGGGACGGCGACAGCGTTGTACATCGTCAGCGCGGCGGCGGCGGCGACGGCCAGGAGCACGGCGCCGGCATAGGGCCGGGCGAGGACGATCGCCTGGCGAGCGAGCGCGACGGCGGCGCAGACGGTCGCCAGCAGTCCGGTCTCCTTGATGCCGCCCTGCAGCGCGTACTGATAGGTGAGGTTGGCCGCGAGCGCCACGAAGCCCGCGCATGCGGCCCGGCGCGGCGTCAGGATGCGCGTGGTGATCGTCGCCAGCGCGACCGCCGCGAACGCGGCCAGACCGGCGATGTAGCCCTGATAGAGGATCGGGACGGCGGTGCCGGCCAGCCCGCCGAGTGTGCCCAGGAGCGCCTGGGAGCCGAGCGGATAGCCGGTGGCGATGTACTCCTTCAGGAATTCACGGGCGGTGCTCTGGGGTATGTGACCGAGCGCGGTGCCATAGCTCTGGATGTGTTCGGCCAGAAGCATCTCGAAACCGGAGTCGTTGACGAAGTCATAGCCCGACCAGGTCCAGTGCCCGTAGGCGATCACGGGCAGCATGTACAGGACGTAGGCCGCCAGGCCCGCCAAACCGGGCCAGCCGGGGTTTATGCGCGCGCGCAGGCCTCCCCTGGCAAAGATCAGGCCGGCGAGCGCGACGAGCACGAATAGCGGGATCGCAAACCCATCGCCCGCCCCGGCGGCGTAGCCAGGGAAGATCAGGACGAGCGATACGCACAGGCCAAGGGGAAGCAGGAGCGCGTTCGGCAGGCGCAGCCCGCCTACCAGCCGCTCGAGCGCCAGGCCGCAGCCGAGCGCCAGCGCCCACAACACGAGCGGCGGGACGAGCACGGTGATCAGATAGTCGCTCACAGACCGGCCCCGAACATGTGGACGGCCTCTGGACGGAAAGGCCGCGGTGGGTCAGGCATAGAGCAAGTCGGCGTCGAAGGCGGCGGTCGGTCAGGCATAGAAGGAGGTCAGCGTCAAGAGCTGGGCACCGTAGCTGAGGGCGATCATCGCCATCGCCAAGACAACACCGCCATAGAGCACGCCGCGCCGCCCGAAGGCGTGCAGGACGCCGACGACGATCACCGCGATCGGCGCGATCGCCGGGAAGGCGTAGCGGCCGTAGGTCGGGATGACGGTCTGGATGCCGGGGCTGTAGTAGGCGGCCTCGAAGCCGGCGATCACCGCGATCGGGATCAAGACGACCGTCAGGACTTCGAGCCAGTGGCGTTTGATCCAGGGCCACTCACGCACGAACGCCCACACGCCGAGCGGCACCGCGGCGAGCATCACAGAGAGGATCAGCTTGTAGATCCAATCAGGGAAGAAGACGTCATACCAGCCGAACGCTCCCCAGCCGCGCCTGACGAAGATGTCATAGCCGGGGATCGCGGGCGAGAAGTGCTGGCCCATGAAGGGCAGGCGAGGCAGGAATGTCTGCCACACATAGGACAGGTATTCGGGGATGTGGTGGAGCGCTTCGCTGGCGGCCGAGCTGTTCGCGCCGATCGCGTGAAAACCGTTCGTGCCGGAGGTCGGCTGCAGCGTGGAGAGCACGTGCACGGAGACAAGATCCATGGCGAGGGCCCCGACAACGAGGGCCAGCCAGCCCGGGAGGTCCGCGCGGGAGTGACGCAGCACGAGCGCGGCGATCAGGACGAGCGCGGCGACCGGATACAGCGACAGGCCCGTCTCCTTGACGAGCGGCGTGGCCACCAGGACCGCGCCGGTGGCAAAGCCCCATGGCACTGTCATGCCGCGGCGCAGGAGCCGCACGAGCAGGTAGGCGACGGCCGCGGCGGCGGCGTTCACTCCGACGTCGTTGTTGACGGCGCCGGAGATGAAGCCATACATCGGCTCGTAGCAGACCAGCAGCGCCGCCAAGACGCCGAGCCACGGTCGGCGGGGCGCCAGCTCGCGGGCCAAGAGGAACGCGAACAGCGCAGCCAGGGCGCCGAGCAGGGCCGATGTGAGGCGCATCAGGGTCAGCTGCGAGAAGGTCGAGTCGTGCTCGGCGAGCAGGTAGGCCGGCGAGAGCGCCAGATAGTAAAGCGGGCCATGCGAAGCGGAGGTCGTGTAGCCGCCGCCGTTGTTCGCCGCTGGATGCTGTTGGGAGTACAGCTCTTTGAAGCGCTGCTCGGCAAGCGGGGTCCACGGCATGCCGGTGTCGGCGACCTCGTGGTCGCTCAGGAAGGCGGTCGTTTCGAGAGCCAAGCTCTCGGCGTCCGACCAGCGATCGATCGGGACGGCGGCGCTGACGGCCGGGCCTTCGCCGCGTTCGACGAGCGACTGGGTGTAGGCATAGTGATCGATCTCGTCGGGCGCCTGGAATGGCGGCGTGATCAAGGCCCAGCACGCGAAGTTGACGGCCGCGATCGCGACCAGCCAGGTCGCGGCGCGGCGCGCGCGAGCCTCGCCGGCGAACGTCTGCGCGAGCGTGCGCACAGCCAGCAGGGCGAGCAGGGGCAGCACGAAGAAGAAGATCAGCCAGTACGTCCAGGCCCCGACCCAGCCGGGCCGGAACAGCGCGGCGCGGGCGAAGATCGAAGCGGCTTCGGCGGCGTAGCTGCGCTGCGCGCCCGCGGGCGGCAGGAACCAGACCGCGAGCTCGGCCGAGAGGGCGACCCCGCCGACGGTCACGGACTGGGCCGCGAGCGAAGGCAGACCGGCGCCGATCCAGTCCATGCCGCCTTCGGGCGCGCTCACACAAAGCGAGGCGTAGCGCGCGGTCGGCCTGGCCGGTATCGGGGGGATCGGAAAGTCGGCGTTGCTGATCTGGCTGGCCTGCACGTGAAGCGGAGGCAGCGCGGAGCGAACGGTGCTCGAGCCATAGCGCAGGGTCAGCTTCAGCGCCGGGCGCAGGCGGGTCGGGGAGTGCACGCGCAGGCGCACGGTGGCGGTGCCCGCGGGCAGTTCGAGCAGAGCGGGTGTGCAGACCGGCACGTTCGCGGAGGCGGGCCCGACGAACGTCCTTTCGTCGACGGAGTCGGTGCCGAGGTAATAAGGGCGCGGATGTAGCCAATGGAAGGCCAGAAGCGCCACGAGCGGCACCGAGACGAGGGCGGCGAATTTCCAGACCCGGCGGTCGCCGGCGAACACGAGCGCGCCCGTGCGGCGCGCGAACGCCGTGGCGCCCGCCACCGGCTCTCCGCGTCGCACCCCGCGGGCCTTGGGGGTCGGCGTCACGGGGCGAAAGCGCTAACGGCGGCGCAGACCGAGGATCGACAGCAAGAAGGAGGAGAAGAAGATCTGGATGCCGACTATCAGGAGCGTCGCGGCGAACAGCGCGAGCTGCTCGTAGGCGAGCTGGCCGAAGCCGTTGGAGATCCAGGTGACGACGACGACGGTGCCCATCACGAAGCCGGCGAGCACGAACAGGCCGCCCAACATGAGGCCGTGCTCGAGCCTGAAGCGCGCGCGCATGCGATCGAACCAGGGATCGCGCTCGCCCATGAAGTACGTGCCGTAAGCGTGCGCGCACAAGCCAAGGGCGAGGATCTGGGTGCCGACGATCGTCAAGAGCGAGCCGCCGATCAGGGTGTGCAAGCCCCAGGCGCGCCCGAAGAACGAGAAGCCGGCGGCGACGAAGATCATCAACAGCAGGCCGATCCCGGCGAGGATCGCGCCCGGAAGGATGAACAGGTGCGTGGGCGAGTGCACCAGCAGAAAGCGCAGGTGGCGCCAGCCGTCCCTGAAGCTGGAGAGCTTGGACTCGCCCCCGCGCGGGTGATATTCGATCGGGAACTCGGCTATGCGAAGGTTCTCCTTGGAGGCCCTGATGACCATCTCGGAGGCGAACTCCATGCCTGTCGTGCGCAGATCCAGGCACGGCAGCACATCGCGGCGCAGCGCGCGCATGCCGCAGTGCGCGTCGCTGACACCGGTCCTGAAGAAGAAGTTCAAGAGACCCGAGAGCAACGGGTTGCCGACGTAGCGGTGCAGCCAGGGCATGGCGCCGGGCTGGATGTTCTCCATGCGATCGCCCATCACCAGCTCAGCGCCGTCCTCGAGCTCTGACACGAAGCGCGGGATCTCGTTGAAGTCGTAGGTCAGGTCGGCGTCGGCCATGACGATGTACTGACCACGCGAGGCGGCAAAGCCGGCCAGGTAGGCGCTGCCGTAGCCGCGCCGTGGTTCGACCACGACGTGCGCACCAGCGCGGGCAGCGAGCGCCGCCGAGTCGTCCTCTGAGTTGTTGTCGGCGACAACGACCTCTCCCGTGACCCCCATCTGCTCGATCGCCGCGCGCGCGGCCAACACGCAGTGCTCGATGTTCTCGGCCTCGTTCAGGCACGGAATCACGACCGACACGAGCGGGACATCGGCCCCAGGGGCGTCTGTCTGCGCGGGGGGTGTTGTCTGTGTGAGCGTGCTCATCGGATGTAAACGCCTTTCAGACCGGCGACGCGCGCGCGCAGGGCCTTGCCCGTTTATAACGCTCACCGAGGCGGAAAGTGGCGCTGCGTTTGAGGCTCGATCCTATCGAAGGGAGTTGCCGGAGCCGCATCAGGCATGCTGTGGCCGCGCATGCGCATCTGTGTCGTCTACGACTGCCTCTTCCCTTACACCGTCGGCGGCGGCGAGCGCTGGTATCGCAACCTCGCCGAGCGCCTGTCGGAGGAGGGACACGAGGTCACCTACCTGACGCTGCGCCAGTGGGATCGAGGCACGCTGCCAGAGGTCGCGCGGGGGGGCGTGCGGGTCGTGAGCGTCGGCCCGCGCATGGCCCTTTATACGGCCGACGGCAGACGGCGCATCCTGCCCCCGCTCTTGTTCGGCCTCGGCGTGCTCTTGCACCTGCTCCTGCACGGCCGGCGCTATCAGGTCGTGCGCCCGTCCTCGTTTCCCTACTTCTCGCTGCTCTCCGCCGCCCTCGTCCGACCCCTGGCGCGCTTCCAGCTGGAGGTCGACTGGTTCGAGGTCTGGAGCGACGAGTACTGGCGCGAGTATCTCGGCGAGCTCGGTGGCCGCGTCGGCGGTCTCGTGCAACGGGCCTGCGCGCGCGTACCCCAGCGTGCCTTCTGCCTCTCGGAGCTGCACGCCCAGCGCCTGCGCGAAGAGGGCCTGCGTGGCGAGCCGACGGTGCTGCGCGGGCTCTACACCGGGCCGGCCGAGCCGATCGCCCCTCCCACCCCGACCCCGGGCGCACCGGGTGGGACCGGCGGGACGGCCGGAGCCAAGACAGACGGGGCCAGCGAGACGGCCGGGGCCGGCGAGACGGCCAGCGAGACTGTGCTGTTCGCCGGACGCCTGATCCCCGAGAAGCAGGCGCCCTTGGCGGTCGCGGCAATAGCCGAGGCCAAGCGGCGGATCCCGGACCTGCGTGGCGTGATCTTCGGCGATGGCCCCGAGCGCGAGGCGGTGCGCGAGGCGATCGCGGCGCTCGGTCTGCGGGAGGCCGTCACCGCGCCCGGCTTCGCGGCATCCGAGGCGGTCGACGAGCAGATGCGGACCGCGCTGTGCCTGCTCTTGCCGTCCAAGCGCGAGGGCTATGGCATGGTCGTCGTCGAGGCGGCCGCCTACGGCACGCCGAGCATCGTGGTGGCAGGCCCTGACAATGCCGCGGTCGAGCTGATCGAGGAGGGGGTCAACGGGTTCGTCTGCGAGCGCCCAGACCCGGAGGCGATCGCCGAGGCGATCGTACGCGTGCGCACGCAGGGCGCGGCGCTGCGCGCGAGCACGGCGCGCTGGTTTTCCGAGCACGCGCGCGAGCTGGGGCTCGAGAGCTCGCTGCGGACGGTGCTCGCGGGCTATGAGAGCGCGCGAGCGTAGCTGTCGAGCGTCGCTCGGGCGGCCTTGCGCCAGGTGAACCTCTCCGCTTGAGCCTGCCCCCGCGTGCGCATACGCGCGCGCGCGCCGCCGTCCAACGAGAGCAACGCTTCGATCGCCGTTGCGATCGCGGGCTCGTCCTTGGGATCGAACATGATCGCGGCGTCGCCGGCGACCTCCGGCAGCGAGGACGCGTTCGCGCAGGCGACCGGCACCCCGCGGGCCATCGCCTCGAGGACCGGCAGGCCGAAACCCTCGTACAGTGACGGATACACGAAACCCTGGGCGACCGCCCACAGCCCCTCCAGCTCTGCACCCGCGAGCCAACCCGGCATGCGCACGTCGGCGCTTACCCCGAGCGCGGCGACGTGGGCGCGCAGCTCGGCCTCGTGCCAGGTTCCATAGCCTGGCAGCACCAGCAACGGCCTGCGCTCGGCAGGGATCGAGGCGAGCGCCGAGATCAGGGCGATCAGGTTCTTGTGCGGGCGCAGCGCCGAGAGCGCCAGCACGATCTCGCGCTCGCCGAGCTCTAGGCCCGCGCGCAGCTCGGCCTCGGGCATCGGCTTCGAGCGCCGCACCGAGCCGAGCCCGTTGGGTACCACATCGATCCGCTTGCCACTGCACCCAAGCAGCTCGACCAGGTCGTTGCGGGTGCTCTCAGAGACCGCGATCACCCGGTCGCTGCGCTTGATCGCCGCCGGCACGAGCGTCCTCATGCCATGATCGCGCAGGCCTCCGTGAGCCTCGGGATAACGGGCGTAGATCAGGTCGTGTACGGTCGTCACACGCTTGAAAGGCCCCCACAGCGGGGACGTTGAGGCCAGACTGTGCATCAGGTCGACCTTTGCTTTGGCAGCCAGCAGCGGCAGGGGGCCCTGCTCGCCGAGGACCCATTGCGCGCGGCTGCGTGCGTTCACGGGCACGGTCACCGTCGGCAGCGCCTCCATCAGGGGGTCGCTCGCACTGGCTCCCCCCGCGCCTCCGCGCGGGCTCATGCCTTGGCGATCATGCCCGGACGCCGAGGATCCGTCCCCAGCGCCGGCCAGCTCGCGGTTGACGAACGCCGTGAAGCGCATCCCGGGCGGCGCGGCCTCGAGCAACGCGGGGATCAGCTCGCGCGCGTAAACCTCCATCCCGCCGGTCTCACCGGGCACGAGGAAGATCAGGTTCAGGCCGATGTGGGGTCCACTTGGAGGCATGACAGGGAGCAAGGCTATTGCCAATGCCGACGCATCTCCTGTGGAGGGCCCGTCTAGCATTGCGTCGTGGCCGCCTCCATCGACGTCGTAATCCCGGCGTACAACAACTACAAGCTGACCGACGACTGCCTGGAGCACCTGGCGCGTCAGACGATCGGCCACCACACGATCGTCGTCGACAACGGCTCGAGCGACGGCACCGGCGAGCGCCTGCGGGTCGACTGGCCCGGCGTCACGGTCGTGTCGCTGCCCGAGAACGTCGGCTTCACGGCGGCCGCCAACCGCGGCGTGAAGAGCGGCGAGGGCGAGATCGTGGTGCTTCTCAACAACGACGTCCAGCTGCGTCCCGACTGTCTGGAGCGGCTGACGGCCCCGCTGCTCGCAGAACCCGAGCTGGGCTCGACCGCCGCTCTGATGCTCGCGCCGGGCGAGCAGACGATCGACAGCCTCGGCGTAACCGTCGACCCCACACTGGCCGCCTTCGCCCGCCTGCAGGGCCTGCCCACCGCGGCCGCCGCCAACGCCCCGACAGCTCCGGCCGGCGACCACCTTCAGAGGCTGCCCGCCGCGGTCGCCAACGCCTCGACGGAGGCGGACGTTCACGCCTCGATATCGGCAACCTATGACCGCCAGCCGGTCTTGGCCGGCCCCGAGGGAACAACCGCCGCCTACCGGCGCTCCGCCTGGGAGCAGGTCGGCGGCCTGGACGAGGCGATGCGGGCGTACATGGAGATCGTCGACCTCGCCCTGCGTTTGCGAGGCGCCGGCTGGCAGACGCGCGCCGTCCCCGAGGCAGTCGGCGTGCATCTCGGGTCGCGCACCTACGGGCGACGCACCGCCGAACAGCGCCGGCTCGCCGGGTTCAGCAGGGGCTACCTGCTGCGCCGCTACGGCGTGCTCTGGGGGCGGGCGGCCCCGCGCGCGCTCGTGACTGAGGCGATCGTAGTCGCGGGCGACTTGGCGCTATGCCACGATGTCGAGGCCCTGAGAGGGCGCCTGGCCGGTTGGCGAGCGGCGCGCGGACTGCCGCGCCGGGAGTGGCCGCCGACCGAGGCGATCGACTCTTCGATCGGGTTGTCTCGGTCTCTGCGGATGCGCCGCGGCGCGGTCACCGGATCGTAACCCCTCCGCGGCCGGCCCTACCACACCCCGTCGAGTACCCTCGTCGCACACTCCGCACCGTCACTAATCCCGATCGTCGCACGTCCCGCGCTGTCCCTCATGCCGATCGTCCCAGGCATCGCGCTATCACTCATTCCGATCGCCCCAGGCATCGCGCGACAGGCGCCGTCGCAGCCGCGGGGAGGCGCGCTCCCAGTCGGCGGTGCGCTTGTCGGCGACGAGCAGGTTGCGCTGCCCACCACTTCGATACGTGCCCGCTAGGGGCCAAGCCTCGACGTCATAGACGTCACCGTCGCGCCCCACCACCAAAGCCCGGCGCCCGCTGGCAAGGACCCGGCTGGTGATGCTGCGGTGGCCGCTCTCCAGCAGGTAGGTGTCGTGCTTGTCGCGCACGCCAGCCAAGCCCAGGCCAAGGATGAGCTCGCGCTCGGCGATGAAGGCGGTCGTGCGGATATGGGGGTTCGGGAAGCGGGGATAGTCGCGGCGCGCGCCCGGCTGGCGCGCGAGCTGCAGGGGCCAGTAGCGGGCCTTGCCGCGGACCCACTCGGCCTGACTCTCCCAGCTGCCGCTGGCCCCCGCGATCCCAGCACGCGGCTCCCCGAGCGCGCCCGCCAAGCGCGCCAGCCAGGCGTCGAAGAGGATCACCGAGTAGGAGTTCAAGAAGCACAGTCGCTCGTGTGGCAGCTCGCGTGCTGCGAGGCCGTAGGCGGCGAGGTCGAGGACGGGTCGGTCGAGCTCGATCAGGCGATGTTCGACGTCGGTCAGCTCGGCGAGCAGCGCGTCTCTCTCTGCCTCTCCGCCCTCGCGCGCCGGCGCAACTCCGTTGAGGACGACCGCGAGCTCGTGCTCGACGCCCGGATCGTGAGCACGGTAGGAGCGTACGAACTCCCTCAGTGGCTCGGCTCCGAGGGGCGCCCAGACGAGATGGACCAGGCCGATCATCGTGTCGGGGACGGCCTCTCGACCGGCGGAGGCGCCGCGACCCGCTCCAGCTCAGCAGGCGAGATCGTGCGGGCGCGCTGGATCGCGCGACGCTTGCGCAGGGCGCCTGGCAGGCCAAGGACGGCGTCGCGCATCGCGCGCGCCCAGGTGCGCAGTTTGCGTTCGCGAGCAGCCGTATACAGGTTGCCGGCCTGGCCGCGCGCGAGCGAGGGGGCGTGGCGCAGCAGGCTGGCGCCGGGAAAGCACTTGACGATCAGCCAGACCGGGTTGCGCCACAGGTGGTAGCCGTTGAACTCGTTCATCCCGCGCCCGAGCGTGGCGCTGCCCCGGTGGTAGAGGACGGCGGTCGGCACGTAGCGGCAACGAAAACCCAACAGCTGCGCGCGAAACGCCCAGTCGAGATCCTCGTAGTAAGCGAAGTAGGCCTCGTCGAACGCGCCGACCGCGTCGAGCGATTCACGGCGGAACAGGGCCGCGCCGCCGCACGGGCCGAACACCTCCTCGGCGCGATCGTACTGACCGGCGTCGGTCTCGCCGTGGCCCCGCCGGCGCCCCCCGCCGCGCCAGCTGAGCGCGTCGCCGGCGCCGTCGAGCACGGTGCGATCGGCGAAGTCGATCATCTTCGGCGTCGCCGAACCGGCGTTCGGATGGGCGTCGAGCGCCGCCACCAGCTCGGCCAGGCAGTCGGGGGCCAGCTCCATGTCGTTGTTGAACAGTCCGACCAGCTCGGTCTCGGCGGCCGCCAAGCAGGCGTTCAGTGCCGCTGTGACCCCGCTGCGATCCGGCAGGCGCACGACTCTGACCAGAGGCCAGCTGGCGTTCAGATATTCGACCGAGTCGTCCTCGGAGCAGTCGTCGACGACGACGATCTGGGCAGGCTGCAGAGTCTGTCGTTGCAGCGAGTCGAGCATCGTGGCGAGCATCGCGCGGCCGTTGTAGTTGGGGATGACCACCGTCAGCCCAGCGCAGACCCGCGGCATCTCAGCAGCGCCGCTTGCTCGCGAAGCGATCGAACTCGCTCGACTCGATGCGCCGGCGGCGCATGATCTCGCGTCGCGCCCGCAGCCAGCCCGGAGCCGCACGCGCGGCGCCGCCGAAGGCGCGCAAATGGACGCGCAACATTTTCGCGCGGGCGCTGTAGGCGAGGCTCAGCAGATGTTCGTATGCGATCCGGTGCAGGTTGCGCAGCACGAACCGCACCGGCACGTCCTTGATGATGATCGCCAGCGCATTGCGACGCTTGAGCTCGTAGTAGACCGGGTTCTCGTCGCCTTTGGTCGTCGCGCTGCCCATGTGGTAGCCGACGGCGCTCGGCACATACCGGCTGCGATAGCCCGCCAGCTGGGCGCGCAAGCCCCAGTCGACGTCCTCGTAGTAGGCGTAAAACGACTCGTCGAACGGACCTACGTCCGCCAGCGCCGAGATCCGGTACAGGCCGGCTCCGGCGGTCGGCGCGAACACCTCCTCCGGCCGGTCGTACTGGCCGCGGTCTGGCTGGCCTGCGCCGCGCCCCCAGGCGACGGCGGCGCGGGTAAAGATGTCGCCCGCGCCGTCGATCTGTCCGCGCCGTCGATAGCTGAGCAGCTTGCCCGCGGCGGTCGCCGCCTCTGGGTGGCGATCGAGCGCATCGACCAGCTCTCCGAGCCAGTTCGGGTCCAGCTCGATGTCGTTGTTAAGCAGGGCCACAAACTCGCTCGAGACGGCCGCCGCGACGGCCACGTTCAGGGCTGCCGAGACCCCGACGTTTGCCGCTCCCGTGGGCACCACCCGGACCTGTGGCCACGCACGCCCCAAATACTGGACCGAGTCGTCGGTCGAGCAGTCGTCTACGACGACGATCTCGAAGTCGCGGTACTCCTGGCCAGCCAACGACGGAAGGACCACCTCCAGGAGCTCCCGACCGTTGAAGTTGAGCACGGCGGCACAGACTCGCGGCATGGACGGCGACTGTAGCGATCGACCCTGCCGCGTACGCGCGCGCGTGCGCGCGGCAGGGCCGCGACGGGCCTCGATGACGATGCGCGAGCACTCTCGCCCGCAAGGGGCCCGCGCGCGCGTGCGTACGCGCGCGCGGGGGTCAGTGCCGCGGAGAGAGCCGAGCGGGCTCGTCCCAGGCGCGCTCGCCCCAGGCATACGTCGAGAGCAGGCGGCGGCGCTCGGGGCTCGCCTGGTCATAGCTGTCGGTCTGGTTGTCGCCCACGAGCAGCCCTCGCTGCTGGCCCTGCCAGAACGTCTCGCTGTCCGGCCAGTCGCCGACCTCGAACCGTCTGCCGGACCGATCGACCACACCCGTGCGCATGCCCAGCCGTTCGACGGCCCGTGCCAACCCGCGGTTGCCGCTCTCCAGGCGATGGGCGTCGACCTTGCGCCGCAAGCCGGAGCTCAGCAGCTGGCACAACAGCTGGCGGGGCGCCATGAAGGCGTTGGTGCGGATGTGGGGAGCCGGAAACGGCGGGAACCCGATCGTCATGTCGAGCAGGGCCTTGGCGGTGTGCAGGTGCCCGACCGGGCCCCGCGCAGGGGACGCGCCGGTACGCTCGGCCTCGAGCGCCCTGAACTGCGCGAGCGTCGCCGCCCGGTCCGGCCACACCGACCGATAGGCGCTCGGCAGGCGCAGGTGGTAGAGGGCGTAGGAGCGCATGCTCGCCCACGAGCCGCTGGCGCCGACCAGGCCCGTCCCGGGCGCCGCGAGCGCGCCGTCGAGCTTGGTAAGCCAGCCTGGCGCCAGGATCACGCTGTGAGAGTTCAGGATGCAGAGGCGCTCGTGCTGCAGGCGCTCGGCCGCGTAGGCGTACGCGGCGAGGTCCTGCACCGGAGCCGGGGTCGTGAGCGAGCGGTGCTCGACGTGCTCCAGCTCCGCCGCCAGCTCGCCGCGCTGCTCGTCGGCGACGCCGTTGAACAGGACCACCAGCTCGTGCTCGGCGCCGCCGTCGTGCTGGCGATAGGAGGCCAGGAACCGGCGCAGCGGCCCCGCACCCAAGGGGCCCCAGACGAGATGCACGACTGCGATCATGTCCTTCGCCGGGCGGTGCCCGGCAGTCTGTAAGCCAAGGCCCCAGGCAGCAGCTCGACCAGCTCGGGCGGATAGGAGCGGGTGATCAGCAGCGCCGCGACGAACAGCGCAGTCGAGATCGCCAGGCGCGCGATCACGGGGATGCCGGTCAGCGCCAGCGGCGCCAGGCCGAGCGCCGCCGCCAGCGCGACGCCGGGGACGATGCGCAGGGACGGACGCAACAAGGGTCGCCGTCGTACTACCGCCAGGCATTGCATGACCGCGAGCGCTATCTCGGCGCACGCGGTGCCGATCGCCGCACCCTGGGCGCCGTCGAGCGCGACCAGCGGCACGACCAAGGCGGCGTTGAGCGCGAGGCCGGCGACGCTGATGACGAGGATCTGGCGGTAGAGCCCGAGCCCAAGCAGGCCGTTCGCCCAGACGAGGCTAACGAACATCGCGCCCAGCCCGACGCCCTGCACCGCGAGCACCGACGCCGCCGGCGCGAAGCTGGGGCCGCCGATGATCGCGATCGCCAGGGGCGCCCCGACGGCGATCGAGACGGCGACCCAGGCGCCGACGATCAGCGCGACCTCGAACACGCGCCCGATGCCGTAGCCGAGGCGCTCGTGGTCGTTGGCGGCCGCGTGAGCGAAGATCGGCAGGGCCGAGCCCGCCAACAGGGCGGGCACGATCGTCAGCACTTCGACGATTCGAAACGACAGGCTGAAGTAGCTGAGCTCGACGGCCGTCGTGAGCACCGAGACGAGGATGATCGAGACCCGGAAGTAGAGCGAGGACGCGGCGATGGCGAGCGAGTAGGGAAGCATCGGGCGCAGGAACGTTCGCCAGCGGGCCAGGTCGAACGTTGGTGTCAACGCGCGCGTGCCATGCACCAGGATCACGGTCGCGACCAGCACGACCGCGCCGACCGGGATCGAGATGCCGAGGAACGGGACCAGGGTCGCGCCGGCCAGGACCAGCAGGACCGTGAGCACCGTCGTGAACAGCTGGCGCGAGAGTTCGAGCGCGGAGACCCAACCCAGGCGCAGTCCGATCAGCAGCGGCAAAGCGAAGTTGTCCTGGGTGGCCTGGAGCAGCAGTCCGACGCACGCGAGCGCCACGCCGGCGGCCAGCGTCGGCGAGTAGGCGAACCACGCGATCGCCACGATCGCGACGCTGCCGAGCAGGGTCAGCGCGATCCGCAATCCGAGCAGGTCCCTGGCCAGGGGCCAGCGCTCCTGTTGCGGGCGCGCGGACAGCTCGCGCACCCCGACGGAGGTCAAGCCCAGGTCCGACAGCGCGCCGACGATCGCCACGAGCGACAGCGCCAGGACGTATTCGCCGGCCTCGACCTTGCCGAGATGGCGGAACAGGAGCGAGGCCGAGACGACGCTGAACAGCGCCCCCACCGCATACCCGCCCACACGCAGGGCGCCTCCCCGGGCCGCCGCGGGCCCGGCGGCGGTCGTGGACAGCACGTCGCCTGCGGGCTCCGATGATGAAGGGCGCGCGGATACGATGGCCGATGATGCTAGAGCTAAGGCGTTGGATCCGGCGGGACCGGACGCTGTATGCGACGGCACGTGCACTGACCGGAGCCACCGCGCTCGAGCCGGGGGGGCCGAGCGCGCTGTTCGACCGTGACGGGGCGATGCCCGTCTATCCGCTGTTGGGGGCGCTCGACACGCTCGACTACAGCGAGCAGACCCTGTGGTCGAACGGCGCCGCGGAGCTCGCGGTCGCGCCGCGAGCAAGGCTGATCGGCGAAGCCAGGCGGCTGGAGGGTGTCGAGGACGGGGCCTACGACGCGCTGCTGGCCTCGCATGTGATCGAGCACCTGGCCGACCCGCTCGGGGCGCTCGCGGAGTGGCGACGCGCCGTTCGCCCAGAAGGCCATGTGCTGCTGGTGGTCCCCCATCGCGAGGGCACTTTCGACCACCTCCGCCCGTGACTTCGCTCGAGCATCTGCGCGCCGACAGGGATCGCGAGACCGGCGAGGAGGACCTGACGCATCTGGACGAGGTCCTCGAACTCCACGATCTCGACCGCGACCCGGGCGCTCCCAACCGCGAGGTGTTCGAGCGGCGCTGCCGCGAGAACCTCGACACGAGGGCCATGCACCACCACGTGTTCGACACTCGCGCGGTCGTCGAGATGTGTCGCGAGGCGAGCTTGGAAGTCGTCATGGTGCGACCGAGGCGGCCCCATGACATCTTCTGCTTGTGCCGGGTCGGGAATCGCGGAGAGGGCCTCGGCGAGGGCGAGCTGGAGCGGGTGCTGAGCAAGAGTCCCTTCCCGTCGGACCGCCGTCTGTGATGCCCACACAAAGCAGGCTCGAACGGGCGATCGAGGAGACCGGGCGCAACTGGCCGTGGGTGCTGGGCTCGTTGATGCTGGTCGAGGGCCTGATCCTGTTCTATCTGGGCAGAGGGTTCTCGTTCTTTGGGGACGACTGGGCCTTCGTGACCCATGATTACGGCGGCGGGTTTCACTCGCTGATGCTGCCTCACGTCGGCAACATCTCGGTGTTCCCGATCGCCGACTACAAGGTCTTGTTCCATCTGGTGGGGCTCGATCGCTACCCGGTCTTCAGGCTGCAGGTGATCGTCTTGCACCTGATCGCGGGAGGGCTCGTTTATGTGCTCGCCGCGCAGCGTATCCCGCGCGTGCCCGCGCTGCTGGCCACGACCCTGATCCTGTTCTTGGGCGCCGCCTGGGAGGACCTGTTGTGGGCGTTCCAGGTCGGCTACATGCTCTCGATCGTCGGCGGCCTTTTGGCCTGGGTATTGCTGGAGCGCGACGACCGGGCGGGCGATGTCCTGGCGATGCTGTGCTTGGTCGTCTCGGCCGGCAGCTCGAGCCTTGGCATCGCGATCATGGCCGGCGTCGCCGTCGAGCTGCTCTGGCGGGTGGACAGCCGGCGACGCATCTGGATCGTCCTGATCCCGGCCGTCCTCTATGGGCTCTGGTATGTGAGCTACGGGGAAAGCGAGGTCACGAAAGCCTCGTTGATCGCGGCGCCTGGATATGTCGAGGAACTCGTCGCATCGGCCTTCGGCGGGCTGGTCGGGCGCGGTCTCGAATGGGGTCGCCCGCTCGCAGTGGTCGGCCTGCTCGTGCTTCTGCGCCGCCTCGCCCGTCCCGTGCCGGTGTCTCCGCGGCTGGCGGGCTTGCTCGCCACCGGGGTGGTGCTCTGGTGTGTCACGGCGGCTGCGCGCTCGACCATCTCACCGCCCGAATCGAGCCGCTACATCTACCTCGGGGCGGTCGTGATCGTGCTCGTCGGCGTCGAGCTGCTGAAGGGCGTCCCGATCGCAGCGCGCACGGTCGGGCTGGCGGCGGCGGTCGTCGCCTTCTGCGCGATCTCCGGCCTGACCGTCATGCACGACAAAGCGATCGGACGGCGTGAAAACGCCGAAACGGTGACCGCCGAGCTGGGGGCGCTGGAACTGGTCGCCGCATATGCCTCTCCCGGCTATGAAATCGACCCGACGCGCGCGCCCGCGTTGTTCGCGGGCCCCTACCTGCACACCGTCCACGCGATCGGCTCCACCCCGGCGGACACCCCGGCCAGGATCCTCGCCACGAGCTCCGAATCGCGGGCGGCCGCGGACAGGGTCCTGCTGACGGTGGAGGCCCCCGGGCTGCGACCGCCGGGGACGACGCGGCTGTCGGCGCTCGCGCCCGCTCCGACCGTCACGTCGGTGAGCGGAGCCAACCAGTCGCGGCATGCGGAGTGCGTGCGTTTGAGACCGCGGTCGGGCGGAGCCATGAACGCGACGCTGGCCCTTCCCCGCGGCGGCGTGCTGGTCGAAAACGAAGGCGCCACCGCTGCCACGCTTTCACTTAAGCGCTTCGGCGACAGCTTCAACGCGCTGCCCGTCGCGGCAGCTCCACATAGCCAGAACGTGTTGTCGTTGCCGGTCGATACCGCCGAGATCCCGTGGCAACTGCAACTCATCTCCTCTTCGGGACTGTCGGTGTGTGGCCTGCCGGCATAGGCGAGCGCATGCTTGGACAGGACGCGCCCGAGCCGGACCCGCCTGGAAGGGTCCTTACGTAAAGTGGCGCGGGCTCGCCCGAGCAGCCCTTAACCTGACCTCATGACCTACACCACCGCCGACGGACGCCACCAGCTGCTCGACGCGCTCGCCGTAGCGGTCGCCGAGATCGCAGTCGCGCTGTCGGCCCTGGGCGAGGCCTACGAGCAGCTCGACGAGCAGACCGCCGACCGGCTCGAGCAGGAGCTGTTTCGGCCGGTGCAGGCGGCATACGGTAGGGCGCAGCGCACGTATAGCTCGTTCGCCGAGCGTTACGGCCTGCCGGGCCGGACCTTCGAGCAGGCGCCGCCGGGGGCGCCGTCGACGGGGGCCAAGGGCTTCATCGACCTGGCGGTCGAAGCGGTCGCCAGGGCCGACCAGGAGCTGGCGGGCCTGCAGGATTCGATGCTGCCGATAGAGGTCGGCGACGAAGAGCTGAGGGCCGGCCTGCAGGAGGTCAGAGAGCTGCTGGACGCGATCCGCAAGCGGGCGAAGGCGTTGGAGCGCACGCTCGGGCGCTAGCCCGACGCACACCATGCCGGGCTGGGCTCCCCTGCCTTTGCATTATCCCCAGCGCAGATGCCACAATCTCCCCGTCGCAAGCTCGACAATCTCCCCGCTACAATCCTTGCATTCTCCCCCCTGACTACCAGCCCAGGGTCGTCGATCGCGAGCTGGAGGCTTACCTGAGCGCCGTCGGCGCTGTCGTGATCGAGGGGCCGCGGGCGTGCGGAAAGACAGCCACCGCCAGGCAGGTCGCAGCCAGCGAGGTTCTGCTGGACGTCGATGAAAATGCCCGGCAGGCGATCGCGATCGACCCGGCGCTCGTGCTCGCGGGCGAGACGCCCCGCCTCATCGACGAGTGGCAGATCGAGCCGGCCATCTGGAACCACGTCCGTAGGGCGATCGACGACCGGCCGGGCCCTGGTCGATTCGTGTTGACCGGCTCGGCGGTACCCGCCGATGACATCACGCGACATACCGGCGCTGGGCGTATAGCCAGGCTGCGAATGCGCCCGATGAGCCTGTTCGAGACGGGCCACAGCACCGGGAGCGTCTCGCTGGCCGAACTGCTGGAGGGCGAGATGAGTTCGAGCGCCGACCCGGGATTGACCGTGGCCGGCGTCGCGCGGGCGCTCAGCCTCGGCGGCTGGCCGGGCCTGCGCGGGCGCGAGGTTGCGGACGGACTGCTCGCGGTGCGCGGCTATCTCGACGAGATCGCCCGAGTCGACATCGGCCGCATGGGCGCTACACGCCACGACCCGAACCGGATGGCCCGGCTGCTCGCGAGCCTCGCGCGCAACGTCGCCACCCACGCCGCGGCGACGACCCTCGCTCGGGACACCGGCGATCCGGGCGACCCGTTGAAGGACGACACGGTACGCGAGTACCTGCGCGCGCTGGAGCGCTTGATGGTCGTCGAGGACCAGCCCGCCTGGGGGCCACATCTGCGCTCCAAGAACCGGCTGCGCACAGCCCCGAAGCGACACTTCGTCGATCCGTCGCTGGCGGTGGCGGCGCTACGTGCGACACCTGAGCGGCTGCTGGACAACCTCAACCTGCTCGGCTTCCTGTTCGAGTCGCTGGTGGTGCGCGATCTGCGCGTCTATGCGCAGGCAGCTGACGGGCGGGTCTTGCAGTACCGCGACAACGGCGGTCTCGAGGTCGACGCGATCGTCGAGACGGGAGACGGGCGCTGGATGGCATTCGAGGTGAAGCTGGGGCAAGGACAGATCGATGACGCCGCGAGGAGCCTGATGCGGTTCGCCGAACGGATCGACACGGCAAGATGCGGCAGCCCGGCACTGCTTGGCGTGATCGTCGCTACCGGCTACGGCTATCGGCGCAAGGACGGCGTTGCCGTGATCCCGATCGGAGCGCTCGGACCGTGACTGCGTCCGGCGCCGTCCCCGCGCGCGCCGGGACGTTCAGGACCGCCCGTTCGGACCCCCGACCGTCACAGGCCGGACACCGGCCACCCGCTCGGACGCTGACTCCTCAGGCAAGCCACTTGATCGAGCAGCCGACCGGCTCGGTCTCGGCGAGGTCGGGCTCGTGGCCGGCGAGCACGGCGTCGAGCGCGGCCCTGATGTAGGCGGCGTTCTGGGCCGGGTCGTCGTAGTCGGCGTCGGGAGCGCCCCGGTAGCGAAGGACGAGATCGGAGTCGAGGACGAACACGTCGGGGGTCGTCTTGGCGTCGTAGTCCTTGGCGACCCGTTGGGACTCGTCTCTCAGATAGGGAACGCCGTCGAATTCGCCGGCCTGCACGCGCGCGCGCATCGTCTCGAGCGAGTCCTTCGGGTAGCGCTCGGCGTCGTTGGGGTTGATCGCGAGCACGCGCACGCCGCGGTCGGCGTAGTCGTGGGCGACCGCGATCGTGCGCACGTGCCAGGCAAGGGCGTAAGGGCAGTGGTTGCACGTGAAGATGACGACCGTCGCGGGCGAAACGCCCGGCTCGTGGACGGTTCCGGCGGTGTCGGGCAAGGCGAAGGCCGGGGCGGGCTCGCCGATCGCGATCGAGGTCATGTTTGGGCTCGGTCCTTTCAGTGGTCGTGACGGGCGAGCGCGTCGCGGATGTCGGCCGGGTCTGGAGTCGGCGAAGCACGGCCGTCGCGGAGATGGTAGACGCGGCAGGTCAGGCCGTAGGGCTCCTCGCCACCGGGAGGCCTGACGTCGGCGCCGTCGATCAGGATCGTCGGCGAGCCGACGAAACGCTCGCGGGCGGCGTCGGCTTCGTCATGGATCTCGCGGACCTCGATCTTCTCGGGATCGAGCCCTAGGTCGGCCATCGCTTGGCGCAGCTCGGCCAAGGCCTTGGGGTGCGAGGGACAGCCTTGCCAGAACAAGAGCTCGACGCGCATGGGCCAAGGCTAGGACACTATGCGTGGGTCCAGCTGCAGCCGCGGATACGCTCTCGATAGTGCTCAGATGTCGGTTCGAAACTTGCTCGGATCGATGGCTGGAAGTCGGTTCCATTTCGCGAGCAGCTCTCGAGCGGACAGTGGTGGGCGCGGAAGCGCTCGCAACTCTGCGACAGGCCGACCGTACCGCGTAATCGTAATCTTTTCTTCGCAGACAACTCGATCCACCACGGCTCCTCCGCGCTTGTGCGGTTCTCGAATACTGATCTCACTCATATGCAGAGCGTATAGCGCATGACACAGGCGACCCAGTCCTCTTCTCCCAAGCTCGCGGTGGTCGGCCACGTGGAGTGGGTGACGTTCGCGAAGGTCGCGCGCGTGCCGCGAGCCGGAGAGATCGTGCACGCGGAAGAGCCGTTCGAGGAGCCCGCCGGCGGCGGCGCGGTGGCGGCGGTGCAGCTGGCGCGGCTGGCGGGGGCATGCACGCTGGTGACGGCGCTCGGCGAGAACGAGCACGGCCGCAGGGCGGTGGCGAGGCTGGAGGAGCTCGGGGTCGAGGTGAGGGCGGCGTGGCGTAAGACCGAGCCGACGCGGACGGCGGTGACGCTGTTGGACGGCCAAGGCGAGCGCACGATCGTGACGTTGGGCCCACGCCTGGAGCCGACCGGCGCGGACGAGGGACTGGAGTGGGCGGAGCTGGCGGAGATGGACGGCGTGTATTTCACCGCCGGCGACAGGGTTGCGCTGGAGCGGGCGCGGGCGGCGCGCGTGCTCGTCGCAAGCCCGCGGGCGGTGGACGCGCTCGGGCGAGACGTCGAGACGGATGCGGCCGGGCGGCAAGGCGTCGAGAGGGACGCGCCAGAACGGAGCGTCGAGCTGGACGCAATGGTTCTCAGCGAGGACGACGCGCTGGAGCAGGCGGAGGCGAAGACGGCCGGCGCGGGCGCGCGGGCCGGCCTGGTAGTGCGGACAGAGGGCGCGAGGGGCGGGGTCTACGAAACGGGCACGGGCGAGACCGGCAGGTGGCGGGCGGCGAGTGTGCCGGGCGAGGCGGTCGACTCTTACGGCTGCGGCGACTCGTTCGCGGCCGGCTTGACGTTCGGCCTGGGCGCCGGCATGGCGACAAGGGCCGCGCTCGATCTGGCCGCACGCTGTGGTGCGGTTTGTCTGACCGGGAAAGGGCCCTACGGGGCGCAGCTGTCGGCGGCGGACATCGCGGACACGTAGGCGACGGACTCGGCGGCGAGGCCGAAGGCGTCGGAGGGCGAGGAGGGCCGAAGAGACCCATAATGGAGCGGGATGGAGGACTTGGCGAGCCAGCCGGGGCCGGGGATCGCCCGCGAACGGCGGGTGTCCACGCCGGTGAGCGTGCTGGCGGTGGCGGTGCTGGGCACGTTCATGGCTTTCGTGGACGCGACGATCGTGAACATCGCGATCCCGAACATCGCCGAACACTTCGAGCCGGCGCCGCTGTCGAGCGTGTCGTGGGTCTTGAACGCTTACAACATCGTGTTCGCGGCGTTCCTGGTCGGCGGCGGCCAGCTGGCGGATCTGATCGGGCGCAGGAAGGTGTTCACGGGCGCGCTGAGCCTGTTCACGTTGGCGTCGGCGGCCTGTGCCGTGGCCCCGACGCTGGGCTTCTTGGTCGGCGCGCGGGCCGTGCAGGCGGCGGGCGCGGCGGCGTTGGTGCCGAGCTCGCTGGCGATCGTCTTGGAGTCGAGGGCCGAGGGCGAGCGCCAGCACGCGGTCGCGCTGTGGGCGGCGGTCGCGGCCCTGGCAGCCGGGATCGGCCCGCCGCTGGGCGGCCTTCTGATCACGGCGTCGAACTGGCGGCTGGTCTTCCTGGTGAACATCCCGGTCGGCTTGGCGGCCTTGGCCTTGACAAGGAGGGTGGTCGTAGAGAGCAGGGCGCCGGGACGCCGGCAGATGCCGGACCTGGTGGGCAGCCTGGTGCTGGCCGTGGCGATCGCGGCGCTGGTGTCGGGGATAGTAAAGGGACCGGAATGGGGCTGGACCAGCGTGCGCGTGGTGGTCGCCTTCGCGGCCGCCGCCCTGCTGGGGGCCTACTTCGTGGCCAGGTCGAAGGACCGGCGCAACGCGGTGATCGATTTGGCGCTGCTCAAGATCAGAGCTTTCACGGTGTCGAACACCGCCACGACCGTGATGGCGACCGGTTTCTATGGATACACGCTGTGCAACGTTCTCTTTTTGACCTCCGTCTGGAGGTATTCGGTGCTGGAAGCCGGCCTGGCGCTGACGCCGGGGCCGATCACGGCGATGGCGGTCGCGGGCCCGGCCAGCCGGCTGGTCGAAAGGGCCGGCCACCGCGCGGTGCTCGTGCCGGGCGCGCTCGTGTGGGCTGCTGGGATGGCCTGGTTCGTGTCGGAGCTGGGCGTGCAGCCGGACTTCTTGGGCGGCTGGCTGCCCGGGATGATCGTGCTGGGCGTGGGCGCCGGGCTGACGTTCCCGACGCTGAGCGGGGCGGCGGTCGGCTCGATGCCGGGGCCGAAGTTCGCGGTCGCCACGTCCTTGAACTCGGTCGCCAGGCAGCTCGGCGCGGCGCTCGGCGTGGCGGTCCTGATCGCGATCGTCGGCACGCCGTCGCCGGCGGGCGCTTTGGCGGCGTTCGAGAACGGCTGGACGTTCGCGGGTGTCTGCTTCGTGGCGGGCTCGGTGCTATGCCTGGCTCTGGCGGTCCCGAGGCCTGCTGAGGCTGGCCTTCCGAACGGCCCGTACGCGCGCGCGCGGACAGGCCAAAATGGAGACGATCCGAGCGTGCCCGGCAGGCCGGGCAGGCCGGGCAGGCCGGGCAGGTCGGGCGGGTCGGGCGCGGCGGATGGGAGCGGCGCCGTGGCGGATGACCTTCAAACCGGGCCGTACGCGCGCGCGCGGACAGGCCCGATTGCGAGCGAAGACCTGCCCGGCCTGGCCGAAGCCGGCGGCGAGCGGGCCGACTCGAAAGAGCAGACGTTGGCCGAAGCGCTGCGCGGCGCGCCTTTGTTCGCGGGCCTAAGCGATGACCTGCTCGAGAGGGTGGCCGGCCTGGCGAGCATAGTCGAGCTGGGCGGCGGCGAGTGGCTTTTCAGGGAGGGCGAGGAGGCCGACGCGGTGTATGTCGTGAGGGTCGGCCAACTGGAGGTCTTGCAGAGCGGCGAGGACAGCGAAGAGCAAATCAACACGTTGGGCAAGGGCGCCGTCGTCGGCGAGCTGGCTTTGCTCAACGACTCGGCGAGGAGCGCCTCGATCAGGGCGCTGAGGGACACCGAGCTGTTGAGAATCGAGAAGGAGCCGTTCCAGGCGCTCTTGCAAAGTCGACCGGAGCTGGCGATCGGCTTGACGAGGACCTTGAGCGCACAGCTGCAGGCCAGCAGGGCGATCCTGCCGGCCAAGCGGTCGAAGCCGGTGACGATCGCCCTGTATGCGCTGGATCGGTCCGTCCCGGCGCTAGAGATCGCGGACGGCCTGAGCAGGGAGCTGTGTAAGTGGGGCAAGGTCGCCGTCGTCTACCCGGAGGCCGGCCCTGGCGCACGCGGGAGCGTGGACGCGGGCGCAAGCGGGAGCGCGACCGGCGCGGCCGGGGCCAGCGCGGGCGCGGGCGGCGTGGCCCGGTTCGGGCCGGTCGTCGAGCGGCTGGAGCGTGACCACGACCAGGTCTTGATGCTGTGCGGCGGCGATGTCGGCGGAACCGGCTGGGACGAGTTCTGTGTGGCAAGGGCCGACCGGATCGTGGCGCTCGTGGGCGGGCACGCCGGCGACGACGGCAAGGACGCCACCGGGAGCGTCGGCGGGAGTCTGAAGGGCTGCGATCTGGCGGGCTACGGCGTGGAGCCCGGCTCGGGGGCCTTGGCTGGCTGGATAGAGCGGCTGGAGCCGGCCGGCGTCTACGCGATCAGGACGGAGCAAGGCCGGCGCGAGGAGGACCTGGCAAGGACGGCGAGGAGGCTGGCGGGCAGGGCGGTCGGGGTCGTGCTGAGCGGCGGCGGCGCCCGCGCGTTCGCGCATATCGGGGCGCTGGAGGTACTGCTCGGCGCCGGCCTGACGGTGGACAAGGTCGGCGGTGTGAGCATGGGCGCGTTCGTCGGCGGCCTGTTGGCAATGGGCTATGGCGGCGAGCAGATCGACGCGTGCTGTTACGAGGAGTGGGTCAGAAGGAACCCGATCAACGACTACACGATCCCGAGGCATAGCTTGGTCAGGGGCAAGAAGGCCGAGGCGATGACAGAGCGCGTGTTCGGCGAGGTCATGATCGAGGAGTTGCCGAGACCGTTCTACTGCGCGAGCGTGAACCTGAAGGGCAACCGCCTGGTGATCGACAGGAGCGGCCCTCTGGTCGAAGCGGTCAAGGCGAGCATGTCCTTGCCTTTGATCGGCCCGCCGCGGCGGCGTCCGGGCAGCGACGAGCTGCTGATCGACGGCTCGCTTCTCGACAACTTGCCGCTACAGCCGATGAGCCAGACCGGCGAGGGCCCGGTCTTGGCGATCGACGTCAAGGGCGGCGAGGAGCGGAGCCGGCCCGGTGGCAGCGGTGGTGGGCCGGGTAGCGCTGGACCCCGGGGCGTCCCCGACGGCAGCGGACCGCCCGAGGAGCCGAGACACGGCGCACCCGAGGGCTCGACCAGCGAGGAGCGTGCCTGGCGGGCCGGCGGGGACCACGCCCCCACTCCCCGCCGCCCGCGCCTGCCGGCCCTGCCCGAGACGATGGCCAGGATCGCGTTGCTGTCGAGCGCCAACACCGACGAGGCCGCGCGGCGGTACGCGGATCTGACGATCAGGGTGCGAGTGCCGGGGGTCGGCCTGCTCGAGTTTCACCAGATCGACGCGGCCAAGGAGGCCGGCCGTGCGGCCGCGTTGGCCGCGCTCGAAGACGCCCCGAGCTGGCTGACCGGCAGCGAGGCCGGAGCGAGCGAGCTGGCGGGGCGGCGGACTGTCGTGCGGGTGTGAGCGCGAGCGCGCGGACAGCTAGCGACTCGCTCTCCGACGCTCCTGTCGCCTTCGCTCTTGTCGCCTTTGTACAGAATCCGCCGTACTTGCCGAGGCGGGGCTGTCTGATCGCGCCGATCGCTCATGAAAAAGGTCGTCTGCGACACGCAGCATTTCGACTCGTACGATCTCGATCTCTTGGGCAACCTCATCGAGGTGCTGATCGCGTTCTGTAACGAGTTTTGCGCGTGCTAGATCGGACTGAAGCATCTGCATGTCCGATCTGAGGACCTGCGCGAGTCGGGGCTGCGCCAAGCGGATCGCCCGGACCTGCACAGCCGCGCGGGTGAGCACAAGGATCACGCCGAGCACCACAAACGCGGTTCCAGCTCCCAGATATATGGCACTCCGGGTTGCCCCGAGGCCACCGAGCAGAGCCCCGATGATCAGGCCTACGCCCATGGCCACCAGCAGTACGACTCCAAGCCTCCGCTTCGACACCTCCGCGACGAAGTCGCCCCAGCTAGGTCGCTTATCGTGAAAAACCGTACGTTCCATCGTCTTAGCCTAGCGCTGTTAGCCTGCCACGAGGATACCGATGTACATACCTACGCCCGCAGCCCCGAAGACAGCCCCCAGCAACTTCGTCCAATCCGAGCCGAGCCCCTCGGGCATGGGTGTTTCCAACACGTCGAGCCAGTTGCCCACAACTGCCCCGATCGCTGCCAGCAATGGGATGACGCCCGCCCACGAGATCCAGTTGGGAACTCCGACAAGCGCGGGCAAGGACGCAAGCCGGACCGTGCATATCTTTTGGAAGCATCTGATTTCCCTAACCTAATCGAATTGCTGACCGACCGGCTATGAGACCTATCGGATGGCGGACGGCCGTGCGGGCATGAACGCTTGCGCGGCGAAAGCCAGCGACTCGCTCGGCCCAGACGCTGGCCCCTCAGGGCGCCTTGGCCAGGTAGTGGTGCCCGACTTTGACCTCGACTTTGCGGTGATTGACGAGGTTGGTGACGGCGACCTTGTCGCGCGTGACCTTGATGTAGGTGCCGTCGCAGAGGTCCTCGGTAAGCCATTCGGTGCCCTGGACGGCCCCGGCCGCGTAGTTGCCCTTGGTCGAGAATTTGCCGTGGGCGTTGGCCCACAGTTTGCGTACGACGTGGCTGCCGGAGGCCGCGGCCTTCTGGGCGTACGGGGCGGCCGCCCGCGCGGCCGACGATCCGGCCAGCGCGCCTACCCGCGCGGCGAAGGCGCCGCCGACACCGGCCTTGTGAGCACGCTCACGCGCGGTCGGGCAGACCGAGAAGTTACCGCCCGTCAGTTCGGCGATGACGAGGCCGTTGGGGCCCTGCCTGAGGATGAACTCGCCCTGGAAGAATTGGCCCGTCTGGGCCTTGCCGTTCGGCTCGGCCGTCGTCACGCTGACGGTTCCTCTCGTGGCTTCGATGACCGACCCAAACGGGATCTGCTCGAGCGTCGAGAGGGGCACGAATTTGGAGGTCCCCGGGAGCTTCACCATGACGACCCCGGACACCGGCGCCACGTTGCCGGTCTTGGCTAGGACCGGCGGGGGGACGGCGGGTGGCGAGGACACGGGACTGACAGGGCCTACGACGCTGGAGATTTTCGCGGCCGGGTTTTCTTTGTGTTCTTCGCCTGGACTTTTTTCTTCGCCGCCGCCTTTGTGTTCTTCTTCCGGCGGGACGACCTTGTAGCAACCCCAAGCGAACGCGCTGTTCGGGTCAGTCGGATATCCGTAGACGGTCAGGCCAGGGCTTTCGTGTTCGCAAGCATTGGCCATGCTGGGCGCGGGGCCCGTATTCGCGATCAGCGTTTCGGCGCCGTCGACCGCTTCGCAAGCCCAGTTTTCGTATGCGAAGCCAAGACCTCCGACTTCTTCGCGCTCGAGCGTCACCCTCCGATAACCGAGGCCCTGACAGTAGCCTTCCAAGAACAGACCACCCTGGGGACTGATCGATCCGTCTACGTAAGTGAACTTGTCGGCGGCGCTGACCGCCGACGTCCCATGAACGGTGTGCACTGTCACATCGACAGACCCGCTCCCTGGAGGGCTCGTGGCGGTGATCGTTTCCGGCGATTCGACGGAGAAGCTCGCGGCCGGTTTCGGTCCGAACGAGACGGCCGTCGCACCGGCCAGTTCGCTGCCGGTGATCGTTACCGTCGTCCCACCCAGTTCGCTGCCGGCATCAGCGCCTACACCTGCGACCGCTGGCCTGTCGGTGTAAGAGAACTCGTCCCCAGAGACTTCGGCCGACGCGCCAACGCCGTTTTCGACCGTCACCGCCGCGGTCCCTTCCGCTTTGGGCGGGCTGGTCGCCGTGATCGAACTCGCCGAATTGACCGTGACGCTCGGCGATTCGGTGGCGCCGAAGAAGACCTTCGCACCTTCGGCAAACCCAGCGCCCTTGATCCGGACTTCGGAGCCACCAGATGGGGATCCGTGCGTAAGAGCAACACGCGAAACCGCCGGTTTGACGGTGCGCGCAAGTTCGACGATTGCGTGCGCGGACTGGCCGGCCACGTACACGTTGGTACCGCCCGGACTGACCGTCAGGCGGCGCGCGTAGCTCAAGCCGATCAGCCCGTTGGCGCCGACCGGTTCGCAACCGGAAGCTTCCTTGGTCACGCACGGATATTCGGCGAGCTGCGCGAGCGCGCCTTCGGTGTCGCGGGCGAACGCGGCCACCGCGTTTTGGCCTTCGCTGGAGGCATACACGTTCTCGCCGTCCGGGCTGACGGCGACGCCGACATCCCCGCCGGTCCCTTTGACTTCAGTGCAGCCTGTGAGCGCTTCGGTGCTGACGCACTCATTGGGCGAGGCCAACTCTTCGAGCCCGCCCGGCGCCGTGCGCTTCAGCTCGATCACGGCATTCGTGGCAGCGGAGTTCGCATAGACGTTCTTGCCGTCGGGGCTGACGACGAGGTCTTCCGAGCCCTGGAGATGCTTTCCTTCCTTGCATTCCGCCACGAGCGCTTCGCTGATGCACGCTTCTTCGCTGGGGAGCTGTTCGAGCGCGCCTTCGGCGCCGCGCGCGAACTCGGCAATGTCCCCCGTCGCTCCGCGCGTGCCCGCGGCGACGTAGACGTTCTGCCCGTCCGGGCTCACAGCGACGCCTATGTCTTCTTTGAGGCCGATCGCTTTGGTTTCACACGGGCTGCTCGTGCCGCCGACGCATTCGTTCGGCGACGCCAGCTGGGTGAGCGTCCCCGTTTCCGAGTTGCGTGTGAACTCGGCGACAGCTTCTTCGGCGAACCCGGCCACGTACACGTTTTCCCCGCTTGGGCTGATCGCGATGCCGTACGGAACGTTGAGGCCCTTTACTTCGGTCGTTTCACATTCAGAGAGCACGCTTTCGTGCGTGACGCAGCCCGCTTTGATGAGCAGGCCCGTTTCCTGGTCGCGGCTGAACTCGACGACGGAGTTGCTTGCGCCCTGGGTGATCACGTAAACGCTCTTTCCGTCTGGGCTCACGACCAGGCCCGCGGGACTCGCGATCGCGGGCACTTCCATGTGGGCGTTCGGTTCGGCGGCTCCCGTGGCGCACGGTTCGGCGCTCGGCCCCGAGCTGAAGCAGCCGATGACCGCCAAAGCGCCGTTGGCCGAATTGCGCGAGTACTCGATCAGATCACCGTTGACGGCGACCGAGTAGGCGTTCTTTTCGTCCGGGCTGACCTGTATCTGGTACGCGAAGCTCAGACCGAACGGCACCTGGCCGGCGCATTTCACGCCTTCGGCTTCTTCGCTTTTCAAGATTTCTTCCGGGCTCGTCGGCTCACCGATGCAGCCCAGCGGCGAGGGCTGTGTCAGCGCGCCGCTTTCGAGCACAGCCGCGCCCGCCTGGGCAGGCCCCGCGACCGCGACGATGGCCGCCACCAGCCCTACAAGCACCGCGACCAAGGCCGAACGCCGCGCCTGCGCGCGGCGGTACGAGGGCTCGTGGTCTGCTCGTGCGGTTAGCATCGTCCCGGTGCTCGCGGGCATCATGACAGGACGAGGCTAAAAATGGGTCGCACCGGGTGGCGTCAGCGCAAGGCGACGCTGCTGATCGCCGTGGCTGTCTTGGCGGCCGGCGTCGGCGTGGTCGGCTACGCGACGCATCTGTTGAGGCGCACCGAACTGCAGACGATCGATGCTCGGTTCTCGATCAGGGGGCCGCGGTCGCCGCCCGCGGGCGTCGTCTTGGTGGGGATCGACAACGCCACCCGCGACTACATGAGGGAACACAACCTGAACGCCGAGTACCCGTTCCATCGGCGTTACGACGCCAAGGTCATCGACCACCTGCGCGAAGCCGGCGCCAAGGTGATCGCGATCGACATCGAATTCGCGCAGGAAACGGACGTCACCGACGACAACGCGCTGATCGAAGCGATCGGCCGGGCGCGCGGCAAAACCGTGCTGGCGGCCGCCGATGTCGGCCGGGGCGGGACGACACCGACCCTAGGAGGCAACGAACACATCCAAGAACTCGGTGCACGTGCTGGCGAGGTGATCCTGTCGGAGGACTCCGATGGCGTCACACGCCGGTTTGCGTATGCCGCCGAAGACCTTCGCAGCTTTCCGGTGGTCGCCATCGAAACGGCCACAGGACGCCCGATCACGGCCTCACGCTTCGATGCCGGAACGCTGCCCATCGACTTCGCCGGCCCGCCCGGCACGGTGACGGAAATCCCATACTGGCGGGTGTTGACAAACATGTTCTCGGCGAGTGCGGTGCGCGGGAAGATAGCGATCGTTGGGGCTACCGCGCCGATTCTCCAGGATCTGCACCGCACAGCCACCAGCGGCAACGAGGTGATGAGTGGCCCCGAAATCTGGGCCAACGCGACGAACACCCTCCTACAGGGCGTCCCCTTGACCGACGCCCCGAGCTGGCTCGACATCCTGCTGATCGTCCTGCTCGGGGTCGCCGCGCCGCTGAGCAGCCTGAAGCTGGCCAGGTGGCGCTCGATGCTCAACGCGGCCGCCCTTGCGGCGGTATTCACGGTTGCGATCCAGATAGCTTTCGACAATGGCTGGATCCTGACTTTCGTTTACCCATTGCTAGCCCTTGCGGTCGGCACGCTCGGGACGCTCGCTGTCCTGTACCTGGTCGAGGCGATCGAGCGCGAGCGCGTCCACGACCTGTTCTCGCGGTTCGTGCCGGCCGACGTCGTCGACCAGGTCGTGGCGAGCGCCGGCTCAGACCTGCGCCTCGGCGGGGTCGAGCTCGACTGCACGATCCTGTTCAGCGACCTGCGCGGTTTCACGAGCTTCTCGGAGACACAACCGGCGGCGAAGGTGATCGAGGTCGTCAATTTTTATCTCAATGAGATGACCGAGGCCATACTTGCCGCCGGGGGCACACTGATCGCCTACATGGGCGACGGGATCATGGCCGCTTTCGGGGCGCCTTTGCCCCAGGACGACCACGCCGACCGGGCTCTGCGGGCCGCCCGGGAGATGATCGGGCCGAGGCTGGACCGCTTCAACGCATGGCTTGCCGACCAGGGCCACGCGAGTGGCTTCGCGATGGGGGTCGGCCTGAACAGCGGCCCGGTGATGGCCGGCAACGTCGGTGCCGAGCAGCGAGTCGAGTACACGACGATCGGCGACACCACCAATACCGCTTCGCGGCTGGAGGGCATGACCAAGGGTTCGGGCCACATGCTGTTCTGCGCGCAGTCCACCTACGATCGCCTCCACGACCGCCCTTCGGACCTAGCCTTCGTCGGCGAGTTCGAGGTCAGGGGACGCGAAGCCAAGCTGCCGGTCTGGACGCTCGCCAGAGCGCCTTCCGCGAACTGAGTCTTCTTCCAAATCGGGGTACGTACGTGCGCGCGCGCGTACGCGGCGCGCGCGCCCTCACTTTTCGGATCGCATCTTCTTGCTCAGCCGATCAGGCCCGGCCGGGGGCCGCGGGCCGAGGCCTACGCTTCGGTCCGCCCCCCGGAAGGGACAGCCTCAGGATCGTGCGGTGCACGGTGCCCAACTGCTTGCCCAGTGGACCGGTGTTGTAGGGCAGGTCGTACTTGCGGCAGACCTCTCGGACCCTCGGGGCGATCTCGGTGTACCTGCTTGAAGGCATGTCCGGGTAGAGGTGGTGCTCGACCTGGAAGGACAGGTTGCCGGCCATGAAGTGAAACAGCGGACTGCCTTCGATGTTCGCCGAGCCCAACATCTGCCTCACGAACCAGCCGCCCCGCGTCTCGTTCTCGACCTCGCGCTGGCTGAACGTGTACGTCTGGTCCGGAAAATGCCCGCAGAAGATGATCCCGTGGGCCCAAACGTTACGGACGATGTTCGCCGTGAAGTCGGCCGCCAGCGTCGCCTTGAACGCCTGCCTAGCGGACTCTGAGACCGGGGCCGCGGCACTTGGCTTCGGCCGCGACGCGGCCGGCCACAGCCCGGGCCTCGCCCGCCGCCAGCCGCGCTTGGCGCCCGCAGCCTTGGCCGACCTCGACCGGCCGAACCTCTTGGCCGCCGGCGATCGGTCCGCCGCCGCCGTCAACGCCGCCGCCGCCGCGCCGGCCACGGCCGCCGACAGCGCCGGGAACGCGATGTAGTCCTTGACGACCTGCTTCCTTGCCTTCGCGCCGATCGCCTTCAGCTCCGAGAACGCCTGCGCCTTCGACTTTTCACCCTTCCCAATCGCCTCGTAGTTGAGGTCGTGCAGGGCGACGCCCCACTCGAAGAAGCCCATCAGGAGCAGGTTGAACAAGGGCTGCAGCAGATATATCGGGTACCACTTCTGTTGCGGGTCGATCCGCATGATTTCGTAGCCGAGGTCCCTGTCCTTGCCCCTGATGTTGGTGAACGTGTGGTGCTCGTAGTTGTGCGAGTGCCGCCACGCCTCCGCCGGCGACGCGGTGTCCCAATCCCAGGTCTTCGAGTTGATGTCCGGATCGTTCATCCAGTCCCATTGGCCGTGCATCACGTTGTGGCCGATCTCCATGTTCTCCAATATCTTCGCCACCGACAGCGCCGCCGTCCCGACCAGCCAGGCGCCCCTGTTGCGCGAGCCGGCGGTCAAGAGGGCCCTCGCGCCCACGACCAGACGCCGCTGCAGCGCGATCGTCGACCTTATGTATTGCGCGTCGCGCTCTCCGAGGTCGGCCCGGACCTCGTCGCCGATCGCGTCGAGCTCCTTGGCCAGTTCGTCGAGCTGCTCGGGCGTCAGTCGCGCCAGCGGGCTGTCAGCGGGCGGCCCATCGGCCAGGGGGCCGTCGGCCGGCAGACCCTCGCCGGCGGCGGCCGAGTAGGTATCTGCCGGGGTTGTCGTTATCGCCATCTCGACTCCTTTGCTTTCTCTCAATTTGCTGTCTGCCGGCGTTCTCGCCAGCCTACAACTCGATCTCGACTGGCCCCTCGGGCGCGTTGATGCACGTCTGCACAAGCTCTCCGTCCTGGCCGAACACGTCTCCGGTGCGCAGGTCCCGCACGCGCCCGGAGCACAGGCGTCCGACGCAGGTGCGGCAGATCCCCATGCGACACCCGAACGGCAGCTCCGCGCCCGCGGACTCCCCCGCCACGAGGATCGGCTCCCGGCCGTCGCTGACCGCCTCCACCCCGCTCTTGCGGAACCTGATCGTCCCGCCCGCGCCGAGCGCGCTCTCATCCAGCCGGCCGCCCGGGCCGAAGCGCTCGACGTGCAAGCGCTCTGGGATGCCCTCCTCGCGCCAGTGCTCCTCGAACGCCTCCAAGAGGTCCGGCGGCCCGCACAGGAACGTCTCACGCTCACGCCAGTCCGGGCACAGCCCGTCCAGGTCCGCCGCCACCAAGCGGCCCCGCTCGCCGCTGATCCAAGCGTGCAGCCCATATCCGGCGTTGCGCCCCGCCAGCCCGCGCAGCTCGCCCGCGAACGCGATCTGGCCCGGCTCGCGCGAGCTGTGCACGTGAACGACGTCGCAGCGTCCACCGGCCCTGCCCTGGCCGCCCGCTGGAGCCCCGCCGTTTGCGAGCGCCCCGCGGCCCACCGCCGTGCCCTCCCCCGCGAGCACCCGGCGTCCCGCCGCGAGCGCCCCGCGGCCGGCCAGCTCGCGGACCATGCTCACGATCGGCGTGATCCCGGATCCGGCGCTCACGAACAGCAGCCGCTCGGGCGTCGGCTCTGGCAATGTGAACATGCCTTCGACGCCGCCCAGTCGCACGATCGCGCCCGGCGCGAGGCGCTCGCACAGGAACGGCGAGACCCTGCCGTCGGGCACCAGCTTGGGTGTGATCGAGATGCAGCCGTCGGGCCTGGCCGGCTCGGAGGTCAAGGAGTAGGCGCGCCAGTGGTGCCTGCCGTCGACCGCGACGCCGAGCCTCAGGTACTGCCCCGGCCGGTGCCCCGGCCACTCCCAGCCCGGCTTGATCAGGACGGTGACGGCGTCCGCGCTCGCGGGCGTGACGCCAACGACGCGCCCCTTCAGTTCGCGGGTCGACCACAGCGGGTCGATCAGCTCCAGGTAGTCGTCGGGCGCCAACGGCGAGGTGAACGATCGCACGAGCCTCAGCGCCCGCCTGCGCAGGGCCGGGACCTGGGGCACAGCGCCGCGTTCAGCCATTGAGGGGCCTGAAAATCATTACGCCGACCTATGTTACCTCATCTGAGGGAACATGAAACGTGGTAGTCTATGTGGCGTATGGCACGAGGGGCAAACGGGGCCGAGGCGGCCTCGACGACTGCGCGCGGCGATTCGCGCAAGGCGGGCGCTTGGAATGGCTCGGACGGCTATGACCTGACAGTGGAGCAGCTTGCGGCCGAGGTCGGCATGTCGGTGCGCAACATCAGAAACCACCACACCAGAGGCCTGCTGCCCCCGCCGGAGGTCAGGGCCCGGGTCGGCTACTACAACGCAGACCACGTCGCCAGGCTCAGGCTGATCCTCGACCTGCAGGCCGACGGCTTCAACCTGGCGGCGATCGAGCGCCTGCTGAGCGGCTCCGACCGGCTGGCCGAGCGCCTGCTCGGACTACGCAGGGCGGTGACGACCCCGTTCGAGCCCGAGACGCCCGAGGCGATCACCGCCGCCGAACTGACCGAGCGCTTCCCCGGCGCGACGGGCAAGGACGCCGAGCGCATCCGCAAACTCGGCCTGCTGGTGGCGCTCGGCGACGACCGCTTCGAAATCCCCAGCCCCGCGCTGCTACGCGACGCCGAAGAGGTCGTCGCGCTCGGCATCCCCCTGCCGGCCGCGCTCGCGTTGGTCGAGCGCGTCAGCCGCGACTGCGAGTCGATCTCCAGAGCCTTCACCAAGCTGTTCCTGCGCGAGCTGTGGGAGCCGTTCGACAAGGCCGGTCGGCCCGACGAGCGCTGGGACGAGCTGATCGAGGCGGTCGGCTCGCTGCGGGGCCTGGCCTCCGAGGCCCTGCTGGCGCTCTTCAAGCAGCGCATGACCGCCGAGCTGGAGACCGCCTTCGGCAAGGTCATCGAGCACCAGGCCAAGCGCTCGAAGTAGTAGGTCCTCTTTTGGCGGGTGTCGCGCGCGTGCGCGCGTACGCGCGCGCGAGTCAGGCCATTTTGGAAAGCCCCTCACAGCCTCGGTCACACTCCTGCGACACTCACGCCGTCCAGCGGCAGTCTGTCCACGATCGTCGTCGGACCAGACACACACCCGCCCGGCCTCACGCCGGCCGGGCGCCCATCCCGACGAGCCTCACACTCCGGCCCGCGAGCCGCCCAACTCGAAGCGCACGCCTGTCAGCTCTTCCGAGACCCGCCACAGCCGCGCCGCCACGTCCTGGTCGCGGGCGGCCCGGTTGGGCGTGACGACATGCGGATGCCCGCGCAGCTCGAAGAAGCCGTCGGGACCGACGAACTCGCCTCCCTGGAGGTCCGGATACGTGGCGGCGTACAGCGTCGCCAGAGCGCCCGCATCGGCGCTCTGGGCGGCGATCGCGTTGGTGACCCTCATGACCGCCCGGTCGATCAGCGGCGGGGCGGTGGTCTGCAGGTTGGTCGCCGAGTAGCCGGGATGGGCGGCGATGCTCTTGACGGTCGAGCCGGCCGCGCGCAACCGCCGGTCCAGCTCCAAAGCGGTCATCAGGTCGGCGAGCTTGGACTGGCCGTAGGCCCGCCAGCGCGAGTAGCGGCGCTCGGACTGAAGGTCGTCGAATTTGATCTTGCCGGTGCGGTGAGCGATGCTCGACAGCGCCACCACCCTCGCGTCCGTCCGCCCCTCCATCGCGCCGATCAGGCGGCCCGTCAGAGCGAAGTGGCCGAGGTGGTTGGTGCCGAACTGCAGCTCGAACCCATCGGCGGTCTCGCCCCGCGGCGGCGCCATCAGGCCGGCGTTGTTGATCAAGAGGTCCAGGCCGTCGTGCGCAGCCAGATAGCCGTCGGCGAACTCCTGGACCGACGCGAGGCTCGACAGGTCGAGGCTCGCCAACTCCACTCGCGCGCCCGGCGCGACCGCCTCGATCTCCGCGACCGCAGCTTCGCCCTTGGCGGCGTTGCGGCAGGCGAGCACGACGTGGGCGCCGTGCCTGGCCAGCTCGCGCGCGGCCACCAGGCCGAGGCCGCTGTTGGCGCCCGTCACGATCGCGACACGGCCGCTTTGATCCGGGATCTGCTCAGCGGTCCACATGGTCGGATCAGAATATCCGGCTCGAAAGCGCCAGGCGCGCGGCGGCGTGGCCGGGGACGCCGTGGACCGCCCCGCCGGGGAAGGCGGCGGCGCTGGCGATGTAGCAGCCGCGCAGCGGTGTTCTGTACGGCGCGAGCGAGCGGACGGGCCGGAACAGGACCTGGCTGAGCATGTAGCTGCCGCCGCCGACGTCGCCGTTCACGAGGTTCGCGTTGCGCGCCTGGAGTCGGCCCGGCGTGAGCACGTGCCTGGCGAGGATCAAATCCCGGAAACCGGGGGCGTAGCGCTCGACGTGGACCTCCATGCGTTGCACATGCCGCTGGCTCTCGGACTCCCAGTCGAGGCCGGTCGGGCCATGGGTGTAGGCCCAGGCGGTGTGCCTGCCCGCGGGCGCGCGCGTCGGGTCTGCCAAGGACTGCTGGCCCAGCAGCATGAACGGCCGCTCGGGCAGCCCGTCTTTCATCGCCGCGGTCGTCTCCAAAACCTCGGACGCCGGACCGCCGAGGTGGACCGTGCCGGCTTCGCGGGCTCCAGGCGCGCTCCACGGAATCGGCCCGGCCAAAGCCCAGTCGACCTTCAGGGTCGCCGGCCCGTACCTGTAGCGACTCAAGGCCCGCGCGTAGCGGCCCGGCAGCGCGTCGCCCGCGAGCCGCGCCAGCGCGTGCGGCATCACGTCGGCGATCACCAACGGCGCGCTCAGCCGCTCCCCGCCGGTCGACGCGCTGCCTCCCCCGGCTCGCTCGTCGCCGGTCGACCTGACACCGGCAGCCCCCTCGCCTCCCGCCGACCCATCACCCGCCAGCTCGACCCCCACCACACGTCCGCGCTCGGTGACGATGCGGACGACCTCCGCTCCCGTGCGGACCTCGCCGCCGAGCGCGGCCAGATAGGAGAGCAGGGCCGCCGCCAGCCTGCCGGCGCCGCCCTCCGGGCTGGGCCAGCCGGAGCCGTGGCCGAGGAGGGTCAGATAGGCGGCCGCGATCGCGCTGCCGCGGCCGGATGGCGGCACGTCGGAGTGCATCGCCGACCCGTACAGCCAGCCACGGGAACCTTCGCCCGCGAACAGTCGCTCGCCGAAGGTCTGGGCCGATGAGAACAAGAGCCGTGTGAAGCGGGCCATCCCGAGAGGGCCGATCCCGAAGGTCAGGCGTGCGGGACCGCGCAGCGGCGGGAAGCCGGCGAGCATCGTCGCGCGCAGGGCGTCGAAGTGAGCGACGTAGGGCTCGGCGAAAGCGCGCCAGCGCTCTCCGTCGCCGGGCGCGACCGCGTCGAGGCTGGCGGCCGTCCTGTCCAGGTCGCGGTACAGAGCGACGGCCGTGCCGTCCGGCAGGGGGTGGGCCAGGCAGGCGGGTGGGTGGATCCAGCGCAGGCCATGATCGGCCAAGGGCATCCGAGCGAACACGGGCGAGGCGGCGCCGGCAGGGTAGACCGACGAGAAGGGGTCGTGCTTGAAGCCCGGCAACGTCAACTCCTCGGTGGCGACGGCCCCCCCAGGGCGCTCGGCGGCCTCCAGCACGAGCACGCGGAGACCGTGCTCGGCCAGCGCGATCGCCGCCGTCAGGCCGTTCGGGCCGGACCCGACGACGAGCGCGTCGTAGCTCATGCCGGCAAGCATAAGCAGGGCAGGGCATAATCCCAGGGCAATGAAGCACCGCGGCTCGATCACATCGGTCTCGTGGATCCCGTCGGAGGCGATCGAGGGCTCGCAGCGGCTTGCGTTCGACGCCGGCATGGCCCACTACGACAAGCCGCTGCCCGAACAGATCGGGGACCTGGAGGCGCTGCGCGACGAAGACAGGTTCAGGTTCGCGAACGTGCTGAGCGCCTGGGTCGAGGTGGACGGGTCGGGCAAGATCGCGGACTGCGGGTATGACGGCGGCGGCATGATGGGCGCGACCACCGTCAAGCTCGGCCCGGTCGCGAGGACTTTCGAGGCGATCGGCCTGCCCGACATCAAAAAGAAGGCGGAGCGCGGGAAGGACGAGGTGACGTTCGTGCAGACCGCCGGCGGGCGCACGGGAGTGCCGGCGCCGAGGCGGGTGCGGCGTAAGCCGTTCATCCAGTGGCAGGCGCCCCTGGTGTGGACGACCCTGTCGCTGACGATCAAAGCCGACGGCACCGCCAAGGGCCAGATGATCGGCGCGAGCCGCTTCCCGAGGCACTGGGTCTACGACGACGAGCTGAAGCTGACGCACAAGTCGGGCCTGGCCGACTTCAAGGACTGGTACAGGAAGTCGTTCGGCAAGCACACCCCCTGGGGCGACACCGACTCGAAAGCGTTGGTCACGGCCGTGGAGAGCGCCTTGGAGCGCGCGCTCTCGGCGCAGATCATGCAGGGCGGGCACAGGCCGGAGATCAGGAAGGTCCCGGCCGGCGCCGCCCTCGTCAGGCAGGGCGATCGGGGCTCGGAGGTGTTCCTGCTCCTGGACGGAGTGCTGCGCGTCGAGGAGGACGGCAAGCGCCTGGCCGAGTACGGGCCCGGGGCGCTGCTCGGCGAGCGGGCCCACCTGGAGGGTGGAGTGCGGACCTCGACGCTCGTGGCCGTCACCAACTGCAGGGTCGCCGCGGTGCACGCCGCCGAGCTCGACCGCGGCGATTTGAGCGAGCTCGCGGAAGGCCACCGTCGGACCAAACCGGACCCGAGCTGAGCCGGTCCGGGCAGACCGAACAGAAGCCAAGCGGAAACCCGAGTGCAGTGAGCGAGATCGAGCGCGAACCGGAGCTGGGCCGGCCTTGAGGGTCGCGTTCTGTGGCGTGCGGGGTTCGTTGCCCGCGACCGGCCAAGAGTTCGTGCGCTACGGCGGGCACACGTCTTGCCTGGCGATCAGCAAAGACAGCGATCAAGCGCCGACGCTGTTGCTCGACGCGGGCACCGGCCTGACGGCGGCGAGCGGGCTCTTGGGCGGGGCGCCGTTCAGGGGCACGATCGCGCTCAGCCACCTGCACTGGGATCACACCTACGGCCTGCCGTTCTTTGCGGCGGGCGACCGCGAAGACGCGAGGGTGAGGGTCTTGGTGCCCGAGCAAGAGGACGGCAGGAGCGCGGAGGAGGCGCTGACCGGCCTGATGTCCCCGCCGTACTTCCCGATCACGCCAGGCGAGCTGCGTGGGCAGTGGACGATCGAGACGGTCGCGGAAGGGGAACACGAGATCGAGGGTTTCGGGATTCTGGCCTTGGCCGTCCCGCACAAGGGCGGGCGCACCGTCGGCTACCGGATCACCAGCGACGAGCGCACGCTGACCTACATTCCCGACCACAGCCCGACCGCGCTCGGGCCGGGCCCGGATGGCTTCGGCGAGTACCACGAAGCAGCGCTCGAGCTGGCGCGTGGCACCGACCTGGTGGTGCACGACTCGCAGCTGTTCAAGGACGAGCTGGCGGCCGAAGGCGAGTTCGGGCACGCGCTCGGCGACTACGCGGTCGGCCTGGCGACCCGCGCCGGCGCGCGCAGGGTGGCGCTCTTCCATCACAAGTTCACGCGCACCGACGATCAGCTGGACGCGCTCGCGCGGCGGCTGGCGGCGGGGCCGGCCGGCTCTTCAGCCGATGCCTCGCCGCGGGTGATCGTCGCCAAAGAGGGCGAGACGATCGAGCTGTAGTGTGGACCGCTCAGATCCAAGACCGAAAGGGGCAGTGAACATGGGAGCGCCGGTTGTCCACTTCGAGATCATTGGCAAGGACGCAGGCAAGCTGCAGGAGTACTACGGGAGCCTGTTCGGCTGGGAGTTCGACGCGAGCAACCCGATGAACTACGGCGTCGTCTCGCGCGAGCAGAACCTCACCCCCGAGGGCATCGGCATCGGCGGCGGCATCGGGCCCGCACCGGAAGGCTATGGCGGGCACGTCACTTTCTATGTCGGCGTAGAGGACGTCGAGGCGGCGCTGAGCAAGGCCGAGAGCCTCGGCGGCACTCGCACGATGGGTCCGGAGACCGTGATGGGCTCGATGGTCCTGGGCATGTTCGAAGACCCGGAGGGCCACCTGATCGGCCTGTTCTCGCAGGTCGCAGACGGCAGCTGAGGGTCATCTGATCGGCCTGTTGGCCTCAGGCGGCAGCTGAGGGCCATCTGATCGGCCTGTTCTCGCAGGTCGCAGACGGCAGCTGAGGGCCACCTGATCGGCCTGTTCTCGCAGGTCGCAGACGGCAGCTGAGGGCCACCTGATCGGCCTGTTCTCGCAGGTCGCAGACGGCAGCTGAGGGTCATCTGATCGGCCTGTTGGCCTCAGGCGGCAGCTGACGCCGCCCGATCGGCCGGGTTCTGCAGGTGTCGGAGGGGGCGCCGATGCCCGCATGAACCGGGCCGGGACCCCGGGGGGCGCCTGCGACAAACGGTCATCGAAGCACCAAGGATCTCGGCCAGGCGTCCAAACCGGAAGCGGTGTGGTCGCGGGAGAATCTGGAGGTGAGCATCGACCTGGAGGCGACTACCCTGTCGCTGGTGGCGCCCGAGCAACCGGACGGACATCAGGGCGAGCGCCCGGGTGGCGGCTCCGGCGGCGCGTACCGTCCGAGCGAGCCCTACCTGGACGAGCTGTTCGAACCCGACGGCTCCCCGCGGCCGGCCGCTGGTCCGCTGGTGGCTGAGCTCGAGCGCCTCGGCCCGACCGGGCTGATCGAGGCGGGCAGAAGGCGCGACGCGGTCTTCATGCAGCAGGGGATCACGTTCGAGACCTCCTCGGAGAACGGCGCCTCCAATGAAAGGCCCTTCCCGCTGGACCTGGTGCCGAGGGTCCTGACGGGCGAGGAATGGCGCGAGATCAAGCGGGGCCTGGCGCAGCGGATCAGGGCGCTGAACCACTTCGTGGACGACGTGTACCACGCGCGGGAGATCGTCAGGGAGGGTCTGGTGCCGTGGCGGATGGTCGCGGGCTGCTCGCATTTCGCGAGGGCCGTGCACGGGATCAGGCCTCCGGGCGGGGTCTATACGCACGTGGCGGGCTGCGACTTGGTGCGCCATTCGGACGGTTCTTGGAAGGTGATCGAGGACAACGTGAGGATCCCGTCGGGGATCAGCTACATGCTCGAGAACAGAGCCGCGATGGCGCGGCTGGTGCCGGAGCTGTTCGGCTCTTACAGGGTCCGCCGGGTCGACCACTACCCGCAGCTCTTGTTGCGGGCCTTGAGGGCGGTCGCGCCGTCGGCCGAGAGCGAGGCGACGGTCGTCGTGTGGACGCCGGGGCCGGCGAACTCGGCCTATTTCGAGCACGCCTTCCTGGCGAGGCAGATGGGCGTGGAGCTGGTCGAGGCATCGGACTTGGTGGTGCGCGACGACGTGCTGTACATGCGCACGACTCGGGGCCTGGAGAGGGTGCACGCGGTCTACAGGCGGATCGACGACGACTATGCCGATCCGTTGGAGTTCAGGCCTGATTCTCTGCTGGGGGTCCCGGGTTTGGTGCGCGCCTACAGGGCGGGCAGCGTGGCGATCGCCAACGCGTTCGGAACGGGCGTGGCCGACGACAAGGGCATCTACTGCTTCGTGCCGGACATGATCAGGTTCTACCTGAACGAGACCCCGATCTTGGAGAACGTCGAGACCTATCTGCTGTCGGACCCAGAAGTCAGGGAGCAGGTTCTGGAGCGTTTGGACGAGCTGGTCGTCAAGCCGACGGACGAGTCCGGCGGCAGGGGCGTGACGATCGGCTCGAGCGCCTCCGAGCAGGAGCTGATACGGATGGCGACCCTGATCGAGGCCAACCCGGAGCGCTGGATCGCCCAGGACGTGGTCGACCTGTCGACCGTGCCGACGGTCGGCCAGGATGGCGAGCTGCGGCCACGGCATGTGGACCTGCGGCCGTTCGCGGTCTTCGGCGAGCGCATCGACATCGTTCCGGGCGGCCTGACGAGAGTGGCTTTGCGGGAGGGCTCGATGATCGTGAACTCTTCGAGGGGCGGCGGCTCGAAGGACACGTGGGTCCTCGAGGAGCGCGACCTTGGCGAGCGCGGCGAGGCGGGCGGGTTCCCGGTCGCCGACACCCAGCCACCGGCTTTGCCCGACCTCAGGTACGGCGAGTGGACCGGCCAGCAGCAGCAACAACAACAACAGGGGCCACGGACGTGCGGTTGAGTGTTCAAAGAATGGGGTGCCGCGCGCGCACACACACGCACGCGCGACACCCGCCATCGAGACACACACATCCGCTGGCCCTGGTCGCCCCGACAGGGGCCAGACGGGCCTGACGGATGCTGGCCCGGATCGCACACGAGCTGTACTGGCTGGGGCGCAACCTGGCCAGGGCCGAGTTCACCGCGAGGGCCGTCGAGGCGGTCTTCCAGGCCGAGCTGCAGGGCGCCGGCGAAGCGACGGCAAGCGTCAGCTTCGGCGCGGGCGGCCTGGTCGCGATGCTGGGCAGCGTCGAGGGCGAGCGCCAGGCCAACGGCGCCGGGGCACTCGAGCGCCTGGCCCTGGACGCCGGGCACCCGGGCTCGATGCTGGCGAGCGTCGAGCGGGCGCGCGAAGGCGCGCGCACCGTCAGGGACGTGATCAGCGCCGAAATGTGGGAGGCCATCAACACGACGACGCTCAGCTTGCGCTCCGGCGAGCAGGGGCGCTGGAGCGGTCCGACGGGGCCGTACGTGGCCTCGCAGTACGTCAAGCAGAGGACAGCCCTGATCTGGGGGATCGCGAACAGGTCGATGCTGCGCGACGAAGCGAAGTGCTTCCTTGACGCCGGCGGCCTGATCGAGGTCTCGGACATGGTCCTGCGGATGCTCCGGGTCGCGCTGGCCCCGGCCGTGGCCCAGGCGCCCGCTGGCGCGGGCAAGCCCCATGGCCTACGCGAGCCCACCGGCCCACGAGAGCCCACAGGCCCACGAGAGCCCACCGGCCCACGAGAGCCCACAGGCCCACGAGAGCCCACCGGCCCACGAGAGCCATCCGGCCCACGAGAGCCATCCGGCGCACGGGAACCGTCCGGCGAGGGCGCGGTCGAGGACTCCGCCACCGAGGGGCCTTCGCCGGCAAAGGCCCCGGCCGACGCCCACGCCCTGATCCTGTTGCAGGCGGTCGGTGGCTTTCATGCCTACCTGAGAGCGGTCACGTCGCCGCCGAACGCCGACCCGGTCGCCAGATTCTTGATCTTCGAGCGCGCCTATCCGGACAGCGTGGCCGCGTGCGTGGACTCCTTGCACGAAGCCTTCACGGCCGCCGACGCCGGGCCGCGCAACTCGAAGCCGGTCCTGAGGGTGAGCAGGCTGGCGGCCGACCTGGACTTCCAGCGCCGGGCCCTGCCCGACGGCGCCGAGCTGACGGGGATCTGCGCACGCACCCAGCAGGAGCTGAGCCAGATCGACCAGGACGTCGCCGAGCGCTACTTCGCGGGGGCCGCGCCGGCGGCGCGGTGGCGGTAACCATGAGGCGCTCCGACAGCTCGGTGGCGGCAGAGTTGAGGAGCGACTGTCTCGGGCAGGCTGGCGTCAACGAATAGGACAAGGACATGCATTTCGCGATCAACTACCTGACCGAGTACAAGTACGACGCGCCCGTCACAGACAATCTGAACGCGTTGCGGGTCAAGCCGGCGACGAACTCATCGCAGCGCTGCGATGAGTTCCACACCAGGATCGAGCCCGAGGCCAGGGTCAGCAGGCACCTGGACTACTTCGGCACCGAGGTCCTCGAGTTCGGCATCCCGACGAGCCACCGCCAGCTGGCGATCGACGTGCGCACGAGGGTCGTCACCTCCGAGCCGGTCCGGCCAGCGTCGGGGTCATGGCAGAGCCTGAAGACGGCCTCTTATCTGGATGCTGCCGGCGAGTTCGCGTTGCCCTGGCAAGATCAGCCACGGATCGCCGGCTTGGAGGAGCTCGAACGGGCGATGCGGGGCGAGGGCCCGCTGGCGAGTGTCGAGCTGCTGTGTCGGCTGATACCGGAGCGCTTCGAATACCGGCCGGGGGCGACGTACGTGGGCTCGACGGTGAACGACCTCTTGGAGGTGGGCGCCGGCGTCTGCCAGGACTTCGTGCACCTGGGGCTGATCCTGTTGAGGCGAAGCGGGATCGCGGCACGCTACGTGTCGGGCTACCTGTGGGCCGCCCCCGAGGACGGCGGCGCGGACTCGGTCGAGGTGGAGACCCACGCCTGGCTGGAGGCTCTGCTGCCGGGCACCGACGGCCACGGTGAGCCGGTCTGGGTGGGCGCGGACCCGACCAACAGCAGGCTGGCGGGCGAGACTCACGTAAAGATCGGCCACGGCCGCTTCTATGCCGACGTGCCTCCCGTCAAGGGCCTCTATCTCGGCGGGGCGGCCTCGGAGCTGACGGCCGCCGTAAAGATGTCGAGGCTCGACCCCCAGGCCGGGGCGAAGGCATAGAGCTTTTTTCGACTCGTCCGCCCGCTGGGCCGGTCCGACGCGTCCGGCCCGCACCGGTCATGTGTCATTCTGTACAAATACGATGGCGAGCGCTCGCCGCGCCGTCACAAAGACCGTCCGAGACTTTGGCCAGGCGGCCAACTCGGGTACCTTTCGGGTGCTCGGATCGTTCGAGCGCCGAACCTAGGACCCATTTCGAAATGCCGATAGCAGCCTCAGCGCCAACTCCCAAGACAACAGCGTCGACCCGCAAGAGCACTCAACGCCAGCGGCTGATCGAAGGCATGATCGCGGCTGCCAACCGCGACGGGTATATGGGCGCGAGCGTCTCGAAGGTGATCGCAAACGCAGGGGTATCGCGGCCGACCTTCTACGACTATTTCGAGGACCGGGACGACTGCTTCTTGGCGGTCCACCGCGACATCTCCGAGCGCCTGCTGACGCAGATTCACGATGCGGTCGTAAAGGCGCCCCCGGAGCGAGCGCCGCAGGCGGCGATCAGACGGCTGACCGAACGCGCCGAAGCCGAGCCGGCGCAGGCGCAGTTCCTCGCCAACGAGGCGATGGCGGGCGGCCCGCGAGCGCTGGACGCACGCGACGGGACCGTGCGCGAGATCGAGCGGATCATCGAAGAGGCCAGGGCGGGCGCGGCCCCGGAGGCGCCCAGCCCGGACCTGCCGACGCGCGCGCTGGTCGGCGCCACGCACTGGCTGCTTTCGCAGCGACTGCGCCGGGGCGAACTCGATCTGAGGACGTTCGCGGACGAGCTGGAGATCTGGATGGAGAGCTATGAGGTGCCGGCCGGGGCGCACCGTTGGCGCACGCTGCAGCCGGGACCCGAGCCCGAGCCCGTTCATTACGCGTCCGACATGCCGACCGACCCGCCGCCGCCGCTGCCCTCGGGGCGAACGCATTTGTCGAGCGCCGAGGTAGCCCAGAACCAGCGCTGGCGGATCCTGTTCGCGACCGCGGCGACGGCGGTCCGCAAGGGCTACGCGGCCGCGACCGTCGCCGACATAGCCGCGGGCGCGCGCGTCGACAAGAGGGTCTTCTATAGCCACTTCCGAGACAAGCAGCAGGCGTTTTTGGCCGTCCACGAGCTCGCCTTCCAGCAGACCATGGCGATCGCCGCGGGGGCCTACTTCAGCGCCGACAGCTGGCCCGAGCGGCTGTGGCGCGGGATCCACGCCGCCAGCCAGTTCGAGGCCGCCCACCGCGACTTCGTAAGGCTCGGCTATATCGAGTCCCATGCTCTCGGCGGCGCGGCGCTGCAGCGAATCGACGACAGCCGCAGGGCCTTCACGATCTTCTTGCAGGAAGGCGACCGCTACGCCGCCAAGCCGCAGTCGCGCGTGGCGATGGAGGCGGTAGCGGCCGCGATCGCCGAGATCGGCTACGAGCAGGCCCGTCACGAACAGATCCGCCAGCTGCCGCGATTCGTCGGCCACGCGACCTACCTCTGCCTGGCTCCGTTCTTGGGGCCGAGCGCCGCCAACGAGTTCGTCGACGGCAAGCTGGCGCGGGCTGACGGGCAAGCGCGCGCCCGCACCGGGGTCAGCTAACGGGCAGATCCTCGGGCGGCGGAACCTCTTGCGGCGGCCGGCCGGGCCCGGGCTCATCCCAGGAGGCCCAGGCGTGGCCGTCGTGACCGGCGTGCTCGCCCGAGCCGCCGAGCGCCAAGAGGATCAAACGCTCGCGGCCGGCGTTGACGAGCTGGCGCCGAACGCTGGGAGCGACCCGCACGAGCTGGTCGGCGCCGAGCACGTGCTCGGCGCCTTCGAGGCCCAGCGTCAGCTCGCCCTCGAGCACCAGGAAGACCTCCTCCTGGCGCTCGTGGTTGTGGATGCGCCCGCGCTGCCCGGGGCCCATCGCGATCAGGTTCACGCCGAACGAGCTGACGCCGAGTTCGCGCCGCAAGGACTGGAACCGCTCTTCGCTGTCGCGGTTGAGCTTTGCGAACGAAATGTCGGGCTCGGGCATGACGGCCACAGCCTACCGCGACGGGGCGGCCTTGCCGTTTCGTTGCGGCAGCGCCCTGAGGCGTGGTTGCCCCGGCGAGCGCCAGCGCCCGGGGGCGTCGCCGGCCGGCGAGCGCCGGCGCCCCGAGGCGTGGCCGCCCGGCGAGCGGCGGGCGCCCTGAGGCATGGCCGGCCAGCGAGCGCCAGCGCCGGGAGGCGTGGCCAGCCAGCGAGCGGTGGCGCCGGGTCGGAGCCGATATCTGTACGCTCGCCGCCGATGATGAGCGCCCCGAAGACCCTCCGGACCGAGACGTTGGAGCGTGTCCGCTCGATCGTGCTGACAAGGCCCGGCGAGTACAACACGATCACCCCGGACCTGGGTCTGGAGTTGGGCAAAGCGATCGACGAGGCCGACGCGGACCCGGACGTCGCCGCGATCTTGCTGCGCGCCGAGGGGCCCGCCTTTTGCGCCGGCTACGGCCTGGACTGGTCGACGGCGGCGCAGGCGCGGGGTCAGGACGCGCCGGCCGAACGGGTCTGGGACTCGGTCTCGGACATGGCACTGATCGGCCAGTTCGTCGACGTCTACCAGAAGCTGTGGTACGCCAAGAAGCCGACGATCGCGGCCGTCCAGGGCTGGTGCATAGCCGGAGGCACCGACATGGTGCTGTGCGCCGACTTGATCGTCGCGGCCGAGGACGCCCGCTTCGGCTACCCGCCGGCGCGCGTGTGGGGCACGCCGACGACCGCGATGTGGGTCTACAGGCTGGGCTTTCAGACCGCCAAGCGCTACCTGTTCACCGGCGATGAGATCGACGCCGAGCGCGCGGTCGAGATCGGCCTGGCGCTCGAGGCCGTGCCGAACGAGCGCCTCCAAGACCACGCCTTCGCGCTCGCCGCCAGGATCGCGAAAGTGCCGATCAGCCAGCTGGTCATGCTCAAGGCCCTCTGCAACCAGCCCGCCGAGAACATGGGCTTGGCGTCCAGCCGCCAGCTGGGCACGCTGTTCGACGGCATCGCAAGGCATACCCAGGAGGGCCTCGACTTCGTCGAGCGCGCTCAGGCCGTCGGTTTTCGTGAAGCGGTCCGCGAGCGCGACGACCCGTTCGGGGACTACGGCTCGCGTCCTCGGCAAAGGCCTGGCCGGGAGTAGGCCGCTACCAACGGCCTCGCCTCGCCGACGACGGCGCCTCGCCAACGGCGGCGCCTCGCCAACGGCGGCGTCTCGCCCGACGGCGGCGCCTTGCCAACGCTTAACCTGGCGCGAGTTAGCCTGTCGGACATGAGCCGCCAAGCTGTCGTCTGGGTTCTGGCCGCGCTGCTTGGCATCGCGTTGACAGCGGGCATCACCTGGGCGACCAGCCAGCTCACCAGTCAGCACATCGGCCTCTCTTCCGAACCGATCTCGGCCGGCAGCCGGCTGGCGCCGCCCGTCTCGGCGCAGCCCGTACGCACGCGATCGAGGACCCGCGGACGGGCTGTCACGAGGACGGCGGGCAGCCAAGCGCCTTCCGCGAGCACTCCATCGTCTTCCTCCTCTTCTTCTTCCTCCTCCCCCTCCTCCCATTCCTCTTCTTCCTCTTCCGCGACCAAGTCCACCACGGTCGCGACGCCTCCGGCCACCTCTGTTTCGCCCGAAGGCGGGGCGCCCGTCGTGTCGAGCACGCCCGCGCCGACGGTTACGGCGACGCCGACCCAGGCTTCGCCGACTTCAAGCTCGCGGTCTGGTGACGATGGTCGAAGCGAAGAAAGCGGCGCCAGCCAGAGCGGCGGGCACGGCGGCGGGGGCCGCGACGACTGAGTCCTGAATGGCCCTGACGACTGGGCCCTGAGCGACCCGAAGCTCTTTGCCAAAGCTTTACCCGCCGCTGGGCGGCGCCTGTAGGGGTGGCGGGCACATTGTGTGTGTCTACCTCTGAGGAGCCGCAAGATGCCGAAACGCCCAACAAACGCCAGGATCGCCGCGCTGGCCACCACGCTGGTGGCCGGTGTGCTCGCGGCGTTCGCGCTGCGTCCTTCGACGTCCGGCACAAGCTCTGGCGTGCACGAACAGCAGCCGGCGGCCGAGGTCCGCACGCAGGTGATCAGGCGCACCGTCCACATCGTCCGCCACGAACGGCCTCCCAGCGGTCTTGGTGGCGCCGGAAAGGGAACCGCCGGGAGAGGCGCCGCCGGCTCGGCGGGCGCCAGCGCCAGCCCCAGTGCGAGCCCTGCGCCGCGAACCGGCACGAGCGGCGCGCATCCGACCGTTGGCGGCGGCGTCACGAGCGCCGCCGCCGCCCCCCGTACAGCTACCGCCCCCCGCACCCGCACCAGCGGCGCGGGGGCAGGCGCAAGCACAGGCGCAACACCGTCCAGAGGCACGGTCAGCGCGCCCGTTCGGACGCGTACCAGCGCCAACGCGCCAGCCGGCGCGGCCCCCAAGACCGGCTCCGGCGGAGGGCCGGTGCGCAGCCGCACGAGCGGGGGCTCGGCAAGCGGCGGCTCTGGCGGGAGTGGAGCGGTGCGAACGCGGACGAGCGGCGGAGACGGCGGCGACGGCGGAAAGGGTCACGATGACTGAGCGTCGAGCCGATCGGCAGGCTGGAGTACCGGCTCCCCGGCAGGCGGGAGGGTCCAGGCTGTCCAGCCTCCTGCGCGACCCGTTGCCGGTGATCGCGGCGACGGCGGCGAGCTTCCTGGTGGTGCTGGCCCTGCTGACCGCGCGCGTTGTGCGCGGCAGCGATCCGGCTCTGCGCGCGAGCGCTTCGAGCGCGGTGCTGGCCTCTCATCGCGGCCACGCGGTGCTGCGCACGACGGCGAGCGGCAGGGTTATCGGCGCCGCCGCGCAGGGAACGGGCGCCGAAGGCGGCGCCCACGCGCCGGCGGCCCACGCACAGTCGACAATCGTGACCCGCACGAGTGGCGGCTTCACCGGTGGAGGCGAGCAGGATGGATGAGCAAGCGCCCAGCGCTCCCGCCCGGCGAGGCCATGGCGGACCCGACCGGCTCACGGTCGCGCTGTTCTCGATGGCCGCGTTCCTGGTCGTCTTGGCGCTGCTCGGCGCGGGGCTGAACCTTGGCTCCGGGCATGCCGCCGCCCGTAAGAGCGTCCTGGTCAGGCGGATCTACAAAACGACCGTGGTCGAAAAGGTTCTGCCGGCGGGCGCTGGCGGGGCTGGCGGAACCTCGGTGTCCCAGTCGGTCTCCGGCGCCAGCTCGGCGCCGCCTTTGCCGGCTACTCCCGTAACGCGGACATCATGAGCGAAACGGTCGACATCACGTTTCACTCGATGGGCAGCGACGTGCGCCTGTTGATCGGGCCGCCGCTGCTGCGCGACGCCCCCTCGCCGGCCGCTGCCGCGTGGCGTGAGCGGGCTTATGTCGAAGATTTCGCGGCACGCCTGTCGCGCTTCAGGTCCGAGAGCGAGCTGAGTCGGCTGAACCGGGACCGGCACACGCGCGTATCCGCTTCGCCGCTGTTGCGCAGTGCGGTGCGCGCGGGGATCTGGGCCGCGTGGCGCAGCGAAGGACTGGTCGATCCCACACTGACCGGCGCGCTCGAGCGCGCCGGGTACGGAGTCTCGCTCGACGGCAGCCAGCCGGCATCGTTGGAGCAGGCGCTCGCGGCGGCGCCCCGGCGGCGCCCGGCGCGAGCGCACCCGGAGCAGCTCTGGCGCCAGATAGCGGTCGACGACCGGAGTGCCACGGTGAGGCGCCCGCAGGGCGTCATGTTCGACACCGGCGGTACCGGCAAGGGGTTGTGCGCGGACGCTGTGGCGCACCGACTCGGCGCTTACACGAGGTTCGTGGTCGACTGCGGCGGCGACCTGGCGATCGGCGGAGTCGGCGCCCAGCTCGATCCCTATGAGGTCGAGATCGAGCATCCGCTTACCGGCGAGGCGATCCGTAAGCTGCGGATCGGGGCCGGCGGCGTGGCGACCTCTGGTTTGAACGTGCGCGTCTGGCAAGACTCCGACGGGCGTTTTGGACACCACCTGCTGGACCCGGCGAGCGGCCTGCCGGCGTGGACTGGGCTGATCGGGGTGACCGCGCTCGCTCCGACGGCGCTCGAGGCGGAGACGCTCTCCAAAGCGGCCTTGCTGCTCGGCCCGTTCGGCGCCCGGCGCGTCCTCGCCGAGCACGGCGGTCTGATCGTCCATGACAGCGGCGAGGTCGAGCAGGTCGGCCAGCTGGATCGGCCCCGGGGCGTGGTCGAGCTCACGGGAAGGGCCGCGTGATGGCGCCGCACGACCCGACGCCCTACCTCTGGTGGCTGGTTGGCCGCGCGTCCGGCATCGTCGCGCTCGGCCTTGTCACGGTCGCGGTGCTGCTGGGACTGACGATGTCCACGAAGCTGCTGCGCAAGCCCGGCGTTGGTCGCACTCTCGTGCGCCTGCACGAGCACGTCGCGCTTGTCGGGCTCGGAGCGATCGCGGTGCACGGGCTCGCTTTGCTGGGCGACCCCTGGCTGCGTCCCGGCTTGGCGGGCTTGACGATTCCCTTCACGATGTCTTACCGGCCACTGTTCACGGGCCTTGGGATCCTCGCGGGGTACCTCGGCGCGCTGCTCGGCCTGAGCTTCTACGCGAGGCGGCGGATAGGGGTGAAGCTGTGGCGCCGGTTGCACCGTGCCACCGCGCTCGTGTGGGTGCTGGGCGTCATCCATGCGCTCGGCGCCGGCAGTGACGCCTCGACACCGTGGCTGCGCGCATTCGTTCTGCTGCCGGCGATCCCGATCGTCTATCTGATCGCGTTGCGCAGCCTGCAGGGGCGTACGCGGCGATCCGCGAAGCGGCCCCAGGACTCCCGGCCGCCAACCGCGGTGCTGGCGAAGGAGGCGACATGACCAGGCCCGACGCCGATGTGCTGATCGCCGGCGGCGGGCTCGCAGCGCAGCGCTGCTGTGAGACCCTGCGCCGTGTCGGGTTCGAGGGGCGGATCGTCGTGCTCTGCGAGGAGCCGAGCGCCCCTTACGATCGTCCGCCGCTCTCCAAGGCGGTGCTCACCGACGGTCGCGAGTCACACGAGCTCGCCTTCAGGCCGGCGCGGTGGTATGAGCAGAACGGGGTTGAGCTGCTGCTCGGCGTCGGCGCCGACGGGCTCGACGTGGCCGGGCGGCGGGTCTCGTTGCGAGCGCGTGGCGGGGCGCCGAACCGCGCGAAGAGCAGCGAGCGACGATGGGGCACGCTGCGCTATGAGCGGCTGGTGATCGCCACCGGCAGCCGGCCCCGCGGGCTGCCGGGCGTGGCGCTCGAAGACGTGGTCCACGAGCTGCGTACCGACGTGGACGCGCTCGCGCTGAGGCGGGCCCTGCGCGAGCGCGAGGGCCGCCTGGCTGTTCTCGGTGCCGGGCTCGTCGGCATGGAGGTCGCCTCTTCGGCCCGGGCGATCGGGCTGGACGTTGCCCTGATCGAGGCGGCACATACACCGCTCGGACGCGCACTGCCGCCGACGCTCGGCCGGTGGATCGCCGAGCTGCACCGAAGCCGGGGAGTCGACTTGCGGCTTGGCACGACCGTGGAGCGGGTCGACGTAGGTCGGCGCGGCGCGAGGCTCCAGTTGAGCGACGGGAGCGCGGTCGGGGCCGACACGGTGCTGGTGGCCGTCGGCACGGCGGCCGCGACCGAGTGGCTTGCCGCGAGCGGCCTAGGTCCCGGTCCGATCCCGGTCGATCGCGGCGGGCGGACCCGATTCCAAGGGATATACGCCGCGGGCGACGTCGCCTGCTTTCCGGACCCCTGGACGGGCGAGCGTAAGCCTACACCGCACTGGGAGGCAGCCGCCAGGCAGGGCGCGGCGGTCGCCAGGACGATCGTCGGGCTCGAGCCAGCGGCGCCGGTGGCGCCGATGTTCTGGAGCGACCAGCACGGCCTGCGCATCCAGCTCGTCGGCCACGCGCCAGCCGGATGCGAGATCGAGTTCGACGGCGACCCTCACAGCGGCGAGCCGTTCAGCGCCTGGATCAAGGACGGCAAACGGCCGGCCGCCGCGCTGCTCGTGGATCGCCCGGACGCCCTCCCGCAGGCACGCCGCTGGATCGCCGGAGCGCATCCGGGCGCGGAGGAGACGCTGCGCGCCGCGTGACCAAAGCTGCCGAAAGGACGGCCAGCGTCGACCGAAGCGCACCGAGAAACCAACAACGACCAGAACCGAAGAACCGAGGTATTCCAGATGGCATACATACCAGTGATCGACGAGTCGGCTTGTCTGGCCCACGGCGATTGCGAGGAGCTCGCGCCCGACGTGTTCAGGGTCGAGGACGTGGCGACGGTCGTCGGGACCGCCCCCCGCGAGCGGCTCGTCTCGATCGCCGAGGCGTGCCCCGCCAGCGCGATCAGCATCGTCGACGACGAGACCGGCGAGCAGCTATATCCGTGATCGGACCCGCGAGCCATGCGGGCACGGCGGCCGGTCTGGCCACGACGGCGGCCGGTTCGGCCACGGGCGCGGGCGGTGCGACTGCGGGCGCCCTATCGTGGGAGGCGCGATGGCCGTGAGCACAGGTGATGCCGGACGGGTGTTGCTCGTGGAGGACGAGGCGTCGATCGCCGACCCGTTCGCGCAGGCGCTCGCGCGCAACGGTTTTGAGCCGACGATCGCGAGGACGGCGGGCGAGGCGTTGCGGCTGGGCCGCGAGGGTGGCATGGATGTCGTCTTGCTCGACCTCTCGTTGCCCGACGGCGACGGCCGCGACGTGTGCCGCGAGCTGCGTCGAATCTCAGACGTTCCGATCATCATGCTGACCGCGCGCGGCACCGTCACCGACCGGGTGGTCGGCTTGGAGCTCGGGGCCGACGACTACGTCGTCAAGCCTTTTGCCGTCGGCGAGGTGATTTCGAGGATCAGGGCCGTGTTGCGCCGCACGCGCAGCGCCTCGCCGTCGACGACGCCCGCGAACATGACGGTGGGCGATCTGCGGATCGACCTGAGGGCGCGCAGGGTGTCGCTTGCGGGAACCGAGCTCGACCTGACGCGCAAGGAGTTCGACCTGCTCGCTCGTTTGGCGAAGGATGCGGGGAGCGTGGTCTCACGCGAGACGCTGATGTCGGAGGTCTGGGACGAGAACTGGTTCGGCTCGACCAAGACGCTCGACGTGCACATCGCGGGCCTGCGGCGCAAGCTCGGCGAGGAGCCCGCTTCGCCGCGCTACATCCAGACCGTGCGCGGCGTCGGCTTCCGTTTCGCCGCCGACGGGGAGGCGGGGCCGTAAAGCGGCCTATGGGACGCGGGGCCGGTCTGAGCCTGAGGACCGGTCTGCTGGCGGCGCTTGCCTACGTGCTGCTGCTTGCGATCGTCGCGCTCGGCGTGCCGCTCGCGTCGAGCCTCAGCGCGCGCGTCAACGACGAGGTCCGCTCGCAGGCCCAGGGACAGGCCGACCTGGTCGCGGCCACGGCCGCGGATCTGCTCCCGGGGGCGCGTCGCAAAGAGCTCGCCGTCCTGACCAGGACCGCCGCGGCGGCCGTGCACGGACGCGTGATCGTCGTCGACGGCTCCGGGATCGTGGTGGCTGACAGCGCCGGACCGGCCCAGCTCGGTGTGAATTATGCGGCGCGCCCGGAGATCAAAAGCGCGCTTGCCGGCCACCCGGTCCAGGTGCAGCGCGCGAGTCGCACGCTGGGCGAGGAAATCCTGGCGACGGCCGTGCCGATCATCCGCAACAGGGCGCCGGTGGGTGCTGTGCGGGTGACCCAGAGCGTGGCGGCCGTGCATGCCGCGGTCGGGCGTGTCGAGCTCGGGTTGGCGCTGATCGGGGCGATCGTGCTCGCCCTCGGGCTCGCCGTCGGGGCTGTGATCGCCGGGCAGATCGCGCGCCCACTGGGGCGTCTGGAGCGCGTCGCCAGGCGCGTCGCGGGCGGCGATCTGAGCGCTCGCGCGAAGATCGAGGGCAGCCGCGAGCAGCGCTCTCTGGGCGAGTCCTTCAACGAGATGACCGACCGCGTGCAGCGCCTGCTCGACTCCCAGCGCGCGTTCGTGGCCGACGCCTCCCATCAGCTGCGCACGCCGTTGACCGGCCTGCGCCTGCGGATCGAGGAGGCTCGGGCGATCGGCGTCAGCCCTCCGGTCGCGGTCGAGCTCGATGCCGGGGCGGCCGAGGTCGACCGGCTCGCGCAGATAGTCGAGGAGCTGCTGGTGCTCAGCCGCGCCGGCGAGCGCGAGCTGCCCGGCGAAAGCCTAGGCCTGGGCACTACGATCGAGCGCGCGCTCCTACGATGGCGAGCTGCCGCGGCCGAGCGGGAGATCGCGCTCGAGAGCGGCGAGCTGCTAGGCGGAGAGGTCTGGTGCGCGAAGGCCGACGCCGATCGCGCCCTCGACGTGCTCGTCGAGAACGCCCTCTGCTATGCCCCGCCCGGATCGCGCGTAACGCTTGGGAGCGCGCCCGGGAGGATCGAGGTCAGCGATCGCGGCCCCGGCTTGGCGGCCGACGACGGCGAGTCGATTTTCGAGCGTTTCCACCGCGGCAGCGCGGGACGCAGCGGTCCGCCCGGCAGCGGCCTCGGTCTCGCGATCGCGCGCGAGCTGGCACGCGAGTGGGGAGGCGAGGTCACGCTAGGCAACCGGGAGGGCGGCGGCGCGGTCGCGACGCTCAGGCTGCCGGAGCATCGGCGCTGAGGACGCTCAAGCCGATCTGACCATCGGCGCCGAGGATCACGGGCAGCTTGTCCTGGGCGCCGGCCAGCGACAGGCGATACCCGCCGTCCTCGTGGGCATGCAAGGGACGGCTTGGCAGTTCGTCGATCAGCGTCGCGAGCTCGCTCTCGGAGAGCCATTGCACATCCCGGCCGATGGGTGCTGGCCGCTCGCCCGGCGTGAGCAAGCTGATGGCTCCGGCGGTGTCGCCGCCGAGCGCCGCGAGGAGCGCGAAGTCGTTGTCTGAGCTGACACCGAGGTTGCGGGCCGCACGCTCTCGGGGAGCCCCCTCCGGCAAGAGGCCCCCGAAGAACGCTTCGGCGGCGGCTGTGGTGTATGAGCCGTCGCTTGTCCCGATCGGGAGCGGCCGCCTGGGTCCCATCGACAGCGGCGAGCGCACAAAGAGGGCGGCTCGAATTGCGGAAAAATAGCCCCTCGAATCGCGTATCTCGATGCCATCGGATCACCGCCTTGGGGGATCGCCGCATATCGTTCGGAGCATGGGCCAAAGGTCGATATGAGCACAGACCATCTCAAGGCTGGGCAGCTCGGGGTGCGGGACGTGACGGCCTCGACGGTCGCCAACATCGGACCGGGGATCGACTTCTACTTCGCCTTTGGGGTGATCGCGGTCACGGCCGGTGTTGCCGCGCCGCTGACGATTCTCGCGGGGGGTGTTGCCGTCGTCCTGCTGGCCTTCGTCGTGGCCGAGTTCACCAGGGCGGAGCCGTCGGCGGGAAGCTTCATCACGTATGTCGAGACCTCACTGGGAGCTAGGGCCGGCGTCGTCACGGCCCTGCTGGTCACTGTCGGTTTCACCGTGGCGATAGCGGGGGTTTTCACCATGTCCGGCGGCATGGTGGCGCTGACCTTCGCCCATTACACGTCGTGGCAACCGCCCTGGGAGCCGCTGAGCCTGCTCCTGACGGCCGGCGCCATCTGGCTGACGGCGCGCGGCGTCCGTCCTTCTACCTCGGCGGTGGGATTCGCTGTCTTGGCGCAGGTCTCGATCATGCTGGCGGTCTGTGTGGTCGTGCTCGTCGAAGAGCGGTCCCGCCTCTCGAGCATCCCGTTCTCGTGGTCTCACCTCACCGGTGGCCTGGCCGGCCTCTCGGCGGGTTTTCCGCTTGCCCTGTACATGTTCATCGGATGGGAAAATGGGCCGGCCCTGGCGGAGGAGTGTCGCGATCCGAGGCGGACCGTCCCGAGAGCGCTCTACCTGTCGATCGCCATCGCCGTCGGCCTCTTCGTGCTGTTCGCGTACGCCACCGTCACCGGCTTTGGCTACGACGTCTCTTCGATCGGTCGCTCGTCGGTCCCGTTCCTGGACGTCGCCGATCGTTACCTCGGCACAGCGGCCGTCTTGGCCTGGCTCGCCGGGATCGTCTCGGTGCTCGCAACGCTCGTCGCCGGTGTGAACTCTCAAGCCCGCATGCTCTTCGATGGCGGCCGATCCGGACTCCTGCCGGCACGGCTCGGCCATGTGCGCCAGCCGGCGGGCACGCCGGTGAACGCCCTGCTGGTCATGGCCTGCGGGGGCCTCGGGATCATCGCGGTCTGGTGGGCGGCGCACCTCGTCGGGGTCGACAAAGGATCGACGAACCCGGTCGGCCTGTATGCGGAGTGCTCGACGATGGGCACGATCCTGATCCTGTTCGTCTACTTCCTGACGACGCTTGCCCTGCCGATCTTCATGTGGCGCCACCACCGGCAGGCCTTCTCAGCTCTCCGGCACGTAGCCGTCCCGGTCCTCGGCGCCCTGAGCCTCGTCATCCCGTTCCTCGAGCTGTTCAAGCCCGGGCAGCCGGCGCCTTACAGCGAGTTCCCCTACATCGCGCTCGCGGTAGCGGTCGCTGCCGCGGTGATCGCCTTCGTCGTCGTGCGGCGCCACCCCAGCACCGGCTCTCAAGAGGGGACGACATTCACCGAAACCTGATCGTCATGTTCATGCTCCAGGCGGCCTTACGCCGCCCGGAGCAGCAATATTCCTGTCCGGCCCCCGAACCGGTCAGACTTTTTTGAGGGTCGCGACCGTCACGTGGGGCCAGCTCAGCCCATTGAATACGAGTTGTACCGTCTGGGTGTACTGGAGCTGAAGAACATCGGGGCCCCCGTTTGGATCGGCGACCGTCTCGATCCAGAAGATCGCTTCGACCTCGGCAGCCGTCGCGTTGCCCCCCGGAGGATTGGCAGTCCCTTCCAGGAACGCCGTGTTTGCTGTGCCGCCGCCGGGCACCGGCTGGTGCTTGGTCGAGACGATCAGCACCGTCGTGCTCTTGATGTTCTGGCCTTCGATGGCTTTGACGAGCACGCTGTTCGGGTTTTCGACCATCCCCTCGGTCACGCCGGCGGACGCCTGGCGAAAGTCGCTCGCGACCCCGAGATTGAGCTCCGTGAATTTCGCCTCGGCTTCCGCGAACGAGGGGGCGTTCTGCCCTGGCGCGAAGGGGATGATGTTGTTATCGGCGATGCGCGGACCGCCCTGGACCGTGAGGAACTTTCCCTGGGCAAGGATCGTCGTGCCGTGCGGGATCGAGGCCATCCGCACCACCGTCGCCGGAACCTGCGGGTCGGTCGTCGGCGGGACGTGCGCCCAGATGCCCGGCTCGATGTGCAGGCCTTCCACCGGGTCGATTCCTTCGATGTGCTGCATGTAGGTGAGGCCGAGCATGTTGATGTCGGGCATCAGCAGCCCGCGGTTTGGGATTACGCCGGGGATCTCCGTGAATTCGAGCGTCTCGGACGTGAGGTTGAGCTCGAGGAAACGATCATGACCTTCGGCGAGCTGATGCGGTCGCCAGATGGTGTTGAAGCCGCTACCCTCCCACTTTCCGACCAGCTGTGCCAGTGGGCCGAGGTCAAGGACGCGGTCGGCTGCTTGTGTCTCGACGGCTTTGAATGCGAAGCCGGGTTCGGTCTGCGGACTGATGGGCACCTGCGCCCTCCTTCTTTTTCGGATGTGCTCTCGAGCTTTGGAAACCCCGCCCGGGCGCCGTGCCGTTGATTGCGCGCGCGCCCGCAAGCCGATAACCGCGGGACGCACAGGCTAGCTCGCCATCCGGGCTCGGTCAACAGAGTTTGCATTATCGCAACAACTCGGATGGCTCGCGCTGAACACATCGAGACATCCTGTTGCTTTCGGTCCGGTCCCCAAACGCGTACGATGTAGTCGCTCGCATTCTGACGGTAGTCGGAATCCTGGCCTTCCTCCTGTCCGATGTCATAAAACGGTACGATTCCGAAAGCTATGCGACCCCGGCGAGCGACCACATGAAGACGATCCCGCCCCCGGGCGGCGCTCCGGAGCACTTCGACGCGGTGATCGTAGGCTCGGGCTTCGGCGGCTCGGTCACCGCCGCACGCTTGGCGGAGGCCGGCTGGCGGGTGTGCGTGCTCGAGCGCGGCAAGGCCTACCCGCCGACCACCTTCCCGCGCACGCCGCTTGAGATGAAGCGCAATTTCTGGGACCCGAGCGCGGGTATGCACGGGATGTTCGACGTGTGGCACTTCAAAGGGATCGACGCGATCTGCGCGAGCGGCCTCGGCGGCGGCTCGCTGATCTACGCGAACGTGTTCCTGCGCAAGGACGAAGAGTGGTTCGTCAAAGAAGACCTAGCCAACGGCGGCTATGAGAACTGGCCGGTGACGCGCAAGGAACTCGATCCGCACTACGACGAGGTCGAACGGCGGATCGGTGTGCAGCGTTTCCCATTCGAGCATTCCCCGTACGACCGCACGCTGAAGACGATCGCTTACCGCGACGCCGCGCAGAGCCTGGGGCTCGACTGGTTACTGCCGCCGCTGGCCGTCACGTTCGCCAACGAGGGGATGCCGCCTGTACCGGGCGAACCGATCGAGGAGGAGGAGCCCAACCTCCACGGGCGCGCCCGGCTCACCTGTCAGCTGTGCGGCGAGTGCGACATCGGCTGCAACTATGGCTCCAAGAACACGCTCGACTACACCTACCTGTCCCAGGCATCGCGCGCCAAAGCCGAGTTGCGCACGCTTTGCGAGGTCCGCGCCTTCACACCGACGGAGGGCGGCGGGTACCAGGTCGACTACGTGTTTCGCGATCTCGCCGCCGAGGGCGAGCCGACCGGCACCGGCATGCCGTCTCGCCACACGCTCACCTGCGATCACCTGGTCCTCTCGGCCGGCACGCTCGGCACGACCTGGCTGCTGCTGCGCAACAAGGACGCGCTGCCGGGGCTCTCCGACCAGCTCGGGAAGGGCTTCTCCGGCAACGGCGACCTGCTCACGTTCGCGCTCTGCTGCAAACGCGAAGATCGCCTGCCGCGCGAAATCGATCCCTCCCACGGTCCGGTGATCACCAGCGCGATCCGCATGTCCGACTCACTCGAAGGGGGCGACGGGCGCGGCTTCTATCTGGAGGACGCCGGCTATCCGGCGTTCGGGAGCTGGGCCATGCAGATGCTCGAGGGGCCGGAGGCGATCCTGAAGGACGTTCCGCGCCTGCTGCACCACGTATGGAACTTCCTGCACGGCCGCCACCACAGCGAGATCGGCGGGCTGCTCTCGACACTGCTCGGCGACACCGAGCTGGCCTCGGGCGCGCTGCCGCTGCTCGGCATGGGCCGCGACATCCCCGACGGGAAGATGTCGCTCGAAAAGGAAGGGCTCTTGGAAGTCGACTTCGACAAGGACGGCGCCTCCAAGGCGTACTTCGACCGTGTGCGCGACCTCTCTCGAAAGATCGCCGACGAGCTGGGGGGCGACTTCGTCGAGAACCCGATGTGGTACGAGGACCGCGTGATCACCGTCCACGCGCTGGGCGGCTGCCGCATGGGCAACTCCGAGCGCGAGGGCGTGGTCGACTCGCATGGCCGTGTGTTCGGCCACCCCGGCCTGCACGTCGCCGACGGCTCGGTGATGCCGGGCCCCGTGGGCCCGAACCCATCGCTGACGATCGCCGCGCTTGCCGATCGCTTCGCCGAGCAGATCATCGAAGAACGCGGGCCCGCGGGCGCCCCTTGAGGCAGGCCCCCGCAGGCGTCCGTCGAGGCAGGGGCCCCGCGGGCGCCCCCTGAGGCAGACCCTCAGGCGATCGTCTCGCTGCGCGAGGTGTTGCCCTGTTCGTCGCGGTAGCGCACCTCGATGCGTTCGCCGGCGAGGTCGAGGATCGCGCAGCCGAAGCGCCCCCAGTGGTCGCCTCGGTATTTCACGAAGGCGCGTTCCTCCCACAGACCAGGGGGGTCGATCGGCACGTCGGGGCCGTGGCTGAGGACCGGCACGCCGCCGTGCCCGATGCAGCGCGGCGTCTGCACTTCGAGGCTCGGCTGAAAGCCCATGCAGCGGTGCTCGTGACCCCACAGCCAGGCGGTGACGCGCCCGCCGTCGAGCACCGGGCCGAGCTTTTCGACGAGCTTGGGGCCGAGGTCCTCGGTGTCGTAGACCGACACGGGCTGGTGGTGGGTGAGCAGCATCAGCCGGCGATCCGATTCGCGGGCCACCTCGGTGGCGTACCTGGCCTGGGGATCCTCGAGCACGCCCACGAAGCCCATCGACAGCACTTCGGGGTCCCAGGAGGTGTCGAGGCCCAACAGATCCCAACGCGGCGAGCGCAGGCGGAAGAAGCTCGTGGGCTTGCCGTCCCGGCAGCGCTGCGCGGCGAAGCGAGGGTCGCCGAGCAGCGTTTCGAAATAGCCGAAGCCGCCGCCGTACATGTCGTGGTTGCCGTTCAGCGACCACGAGGTGACGCCCGCGGCGGCCTGTTCGGCGGTGACCGGCCACATGCCCGGGGCGAGCACGTGGCGGCTCACCTCCTCCTCGGTCCCCGAGTAGTAGATGTCGCCGAGATGCACCACGTGGGCCTGGCGGCCCTCGGCGAGCGCCTGGGCGACCTCTTCGGCCATCACCTTCGCCAGCCGCCGCGCGCGCGGCAGGCCGGTGCCCCAGTCGCCGACGATCACAACGCGCGCGTCTTCGGCGATCTCGTGCTCGGCGGGCGCCGGGTTGAACGGGTGGTTGCCCTTGGCGATGCGGTCGAGCACCGCGGCGGCCACCTCGATGATCCAATCGACGTCGTCGGGTCCGAAGCGCACGGGGTGCAGTATTTCCCGCAGCAGATGGATGAGCCACTGCAGCGGATTGCGCGCGGCGGGCGCCTCCTCGGGCACGCCGCGTTCGCGCAGCTTGGCCTCGAGCGTGCTCTGCAGCAGGCTGTGGATCGGGTCGCGCGCGAGGTAGGGGGCTCCCTTCGCGGCCCGGCCGCCGGAGGAGGCGAGCGCATCCCGCAGCGGCGGCAATGCTTCCTCCAGCTGTGCGGCCGGGGCGCCTTCGCCCGGGATCGCCGCCGCCGCGCGGGCGACCGAGTCCCGCAGCTGAGGCGCCGCCAGCTGGCCGCGCAACGCCTCGACGTAGGCAGCCAACTGGCGGCGGTCGGCAACCTGGTCGATCACTAGGCCAACCCGGCTTCTACCGCGGCATCGGAGGCGAACGCCTTCATCAGCGCTTCGTCGCCGCCGAACACGGTCCTCCGGGCGGCCTTCCAGCTTGCGATCCGGTCGGCTCCGTACATGTACTCGAGCTTGGCGGGATCGATCCCGGAGTTCTTCGACCAGTGCATGGTGTATCTGATGCCGGCCGCGCGAAAGGCTTCGTCCAGGCGGCGCTCGAACTTCGGGAACCTGTCGTCGTTGATCTGGCCGACCTCGAACACGGCCGTCCGCGGCTCGTGCCGAGTGAAGCCGAGCGTCGCCTCCGAGGCACCCACGAGCCGTACCTGACTGATCGACGGCAGCCCGATGTCGCGGGCGACCTGCGAGACGATGTCGATCGTCGCGGGCGCGTCGGCTATGGCGACCGCGAAGGCGCTCTCGGTGTAGCCTTCCAGGTAGTAGATCGAGGAGGTGTACAGCTGGCCGGGCGTACCGCGAACCTGGTTGAGCAGGGCGTACTTGCGGTACTGCCCGAACTCGATTTTGGTGACGAGGCTCGGTGGCAGCAGGCGCAGCAGCCAGGCGAGGTTCAGGACGTTGTCACCGGGGGCGTAGCCGAGCTTGTCGCGTATGATCCACCGCGGCTTGGGCGTGTGAATCCCCGGCTCGAATGGCACCTTCGGCGCGCTCGCCACCATCGCCGGCCGCTTGCGGCTCTGTGGATCGAAGATGAACTCGTAGTGGTAGACGTCGGCTGGCTCCGGGCTCGCGAACTTGAGTAGCTGGGTCTTCAGGTCGTCGTGGCTGAGGTCGACGATCGCCGGGAACGCGAGCTGGTAGATCGGCGCGGTTTCCACCGCCACCGCGGCGATTATCCCGAACGTCCCGAAGCTCACGACGGCCGCGTTGAAGACGTCGTCGTCGCGGATCATGTCGGCTCCGATCCGGTCGGCGAACTCCTCGGTGAGCACCGGCCTGGATGCCTTCTCGATCCACAGCGTCCGTCCCCTGCCGGTGGCGAGGTGCAGGCCGACGACGAAGTCCGGCATCGCCCCGAAATTGAGCTGCGAGCCGTGCGTGTTGCCGGACACGGCGCCGGCGATCGTCTGTCCGTTGCCGATCCCGGCGGCCTTGATCGAGCGCCTCTCGCTGTCGTCTGGCGGCGCTAGCTCCAGGAACGCGTTCAGCTCGGCGATCTGCATTCCCGCCTGCGCCAGCACGACGCACCGCCGCTCCGCGACCGGGTAGCTGTCGTCGAAGTAGCGCTCGCCGATGTCATAGCAGCCGTTGAGAAGCTTCGTGTTGACAAGCCGGCCGTCGGTGATGTTGATCTTCGAGAGCGCCCACCCCGACCCGATCGCGAGCACTCGCTTTTCTTCGTCCCGTGCTTGGCGGATGATCTCATCGAGGCTCTCGCCGGCCTGCCGGAACATGTCGAACCCGGTGAGCAGCTTCCCGTTGGGGCCGACGTTGTCGATGTCGAAGAGCTCTTCGACCATCGTCCTGTGCGTGACGTGGACGCCGTTCCAAGCCTGGCGCCCCTGATCGTCGGGGTGGATCATCGCCTTAGTCCAGCGTGCCCGACTGGGATGTCGGGCGGCAGCAACGCCAGCTGATCTGCGTCGGCGCCCAGAGGCCGAGGGTGAGCGCGGTCACGAGCATCTGCCCCCGGGTGTGCCCAATTCGGATCTCCTCGATGCCCAGCCGCTGGCCGTTGGCGAGCCGGCAGTTCGTGATCGGCAGATCCTGGCGAATCAGGCCCCATAGGAAGCTGTGAAGGACCCGCGTCTTCCACTCCGTGCCGGGCATGTTCTGCGGTTGGGAGTCTCCCAGCCCAAGATCCTGGTAGACGTGGAGCGTCGCCATTCGCCCGGCCATGGCGAGACTCTATCAGAGAAGATCAGCAGAATCGTCGTGAACAAATAGATAAAACTGGCGCCAAAATCCGGCACCGAGTGGTCACCAGGTGCGCACTCGTAGCGCGGCGGGCGACGGCGGCGGGACGGCACGCCCGCGAGGGTGGAGATCAAGCGGTCGCCGCCGCGGTCGCCCCCCGGCGAGAGCGACTCCCCCTCTGCCCGTTCTCCTGGCTGCTTTCAATCGTCTGGTGCAGCGCCGTGGTGTGCTCTTCGTCGAGCTCGGCCGAGAACTTGATGATCTCCACCGGGTTCACGTACACGGCCAGGGTGTTGTTCTGGGCCTTGAACCCCTGCGTGTCGGCCTGGCCGCGAAGCCCTATTCCGGTCCCCTCACCGGAGGTGGACCAGTTGGTGGAACCCTCCCAGGCCACCACCCCGTCGATCGTGCCCCCCTTGGTGTGGCTGATCTGGTGCGTCGCCGACTCGCCGATGGCGAAACTCGCCCGCATTTCCGGCTTCCAGTGTTCGAGTATCGCCTTCTCGTGCACTCCCCCGGACTGGCTCTTGTCCAGGGTGCCCTGCACGAAGACGTGTTCGTCGACGACGAGCTGTTCGATGATCCCGTTCAGTTCGTCGTCGTCGTAGCCGAACATGTTCATCTTGAGCACTCGCGAGCTTCGCGAAAGCAGATGCTTGAGGACCCCGTGCACATCGTCTCTGCCCACGTAGAAGACGCGGAAGTCGGGGCTGTCGCCTTCGGCGAAGGCGCCCTCGCGCGTGTACTGCGAGAGATCCTCGAGGGTGAACCCCTGGAGTGTCTGCTTCGGGTCACTGGCAACGGCAAGAAACGCACCGCTCATCTATAGGCTCCTTCCTCTCGCGCCTGTCGTCAAGTCGAGCTTCCGGCGGCACGTGACACTATCATAACTATCCGCCTAGTTCCGAATGAAGCGATTTGTCACATTACCCTCGGCCTGAGGTGATAGCCGACGCGCATGGCCCGCCGAATTGACATATCCGAGCTGCTCCAGCTTACGGTTCTCTCTTTTGCACTGGCCGTGTACGTGTACGCCATCGGCTGGGCGCTGACCTGGGTGCGACTGGCGGCCGCCAACCTGCCCGTCGCCGCCACGTTGCCCCAGATCGACGGCCAGGTAGTGTTCGCGACGGGCGTCCGCGCGATGCTGGTGATGGCGATCGTGTTCGCCGCGATGTGCATCGTCGCGTACGCCGTCTACGTGCGTCGCTGGGACGACCATGCGGCCGAATGGACGGAAATCGTCGAAACCGACCGCCTCACCGCTCACGAGAGGTTTCTCGAGAGCAGACCTTCGAAGGCTGCCCCTCGGCCGCGATCGGCGTGGCCGCGGGTGAAAGTCAAGCCGACCGCGCAAGAGCGGATCGTGCGGGTGATCGCGGGCTTCAACGTGGGCGTTCTGGCGGCGGCGATCGGCCTGGTGGGTGGGCGCTTTCTGCGGACGCTGATCGACGACTGGCAGCCCGGCCACTGGTGGGCGCTGCTCGCTCCGTGGGCGCTGTGTACCGTGATCGCGGCGTTGGCGCTGACTCGGGCGAACCCGGCGAAGGGCGGCCGCTTCATGCACGGCCTGCTGTGGCTGTTCGTTATCGGTGTCGCAATATTCAGCTCGGCGCCGGTCGGCCTGCTGATGCTCACCTGGGCCGGGATCGGCACCTTCGGGCGCTGGTACGGCAGCCGGCCGCTGCCGGGGTCGGTCTCCGAGTTCCTGCGCTCGCCCCTACCCTGGCTGCTGCTGAGCGTATATGCCCTCGTGGCCCTCGCCTACTCGGCCATGCCACCCGTGAGCTTCCCCCAGGTGGTGGTGCGCACCACCACCGACGGCGAAGTGATCGGTGGATACCTGGCTCGCACCAGCTCAGGCGTATACCTGGCATCGTGCACGCCGCTGGCCGACGCCACCTCCGCCGCCGGCAAGGTCCGCTTCGTGCCCGCCGCGGCGATCGAGTCGGTGTCCGCCGACAGCACCGAGTTCATGCTCGACAACGGCTCCCGCCCATCGCTGCCCACGCTGCTCCTCGGCACGCTCGGCATCGAAGGCCATACACCCACCTGGCTGAGGCCGGAGCTGCGGGAAACGCGGGCTCCCTGCGCCGGGCTGCCCGCACCACGCCCGCGCGGCGGCATCGAAGACCCGCGGCTGGGAGTCTCGGTGTTCGCGGGCGCCCCGCAACCGAACGGATCGGCCCAGGACGGCGAAGCCCCGATCGGCCAGACCACGCCCCAGCTCGCGGCGCTGGCACGTCGCTTTCAGCCGACCGTGTTGGTGAGCATCGCCGACCCATTCTGGCCCGTCTCGGTGAACGCGGCGCTCCACGGCCTCGGCGCGGGCGGCCGGGGAACGTGCGTGTACCGCAAGAGCAGAGGCTGCGTGACCGAACACCCCACGGCCGCCGATCTGGCGCCTTCGGGCAGCAGCGCCGACGACTACCTGCGATTCCCCTCCAAGAAGGCGTTGCCGTGGTTTCCTCCCGAACAGCTGGAAGCCTTCCTGCGCGGGCAACGCGGACTGGGCAGCCCGATCCCTTCGCGACGCGAATGGCTCACGAGTCCCGGCATCCTGGACCCGTGGGCGAGCGCCCAGGTCTACTTCTTCTATGCGGGCCGTACCGAACCGGCGCACTGGCCCGCACACCCAGCCGTCGGGCAGGAGATCGAACCGGGGCTCGTGGGTCTGCAGTACTGGTTCTTCTACCCCTACAACTACTACCCCACCGTCGTCAAGCGGTCGCTCATGGCCGACGCGCCCATCGCCGCGGATGTGGTCAACACCGACCTGCACCAGGGCGACTGGGAGCACGTGACGGTGCTCGTCAACCCTCGGACCGGCCAGCCTCGCTGGCTGTATACGGCCCGCCACAGCAACGAGGGGGAATACCTGCCCTGGAACAGCCCTCGGCTCACCTTCGACGAAGGTCACCCCGTCGTGCAGGCCGCGATCGGTGGGCACCCCACCTATCCCGCCGGCTGCGGTCCACGTCTCCGCTACGCCAACGGGTTGAAAGGACTGGCCAGCGACTGGCTGGTCTGCGGCCCGGGCAGATTCGCCTTCCGCGCCAGCAGCACCCCTCTCGTGGACATCGCCCGCACACCTTGGGCGTGTTGGAAGGGGCACTTCGGGTTCGCACCACACGGCATCGCGCCGGCGAGCACGAACGAGAGCCAGGTGCAGCTCCTCAAAGATAAGTACTTCGAAGTGGCTGGACCCCGATCGCCGCTGTGGCAGGCGGAGAACGGGCACCTGCTGGCAGCCGGCGAACCCGGAGCCGACTCCGGTGTCTGCCCGCGCGATCCGCGAGCACTCGAGCGCCAGGCCGCCCGCGAAGGCATCGGCGGGTGACGTCCGTGTCGTCGACAGCGGCCTCGCGGACGTGTCGCACGCGCCACGTCCTTTTCGTGCCACCTGTGGAGCAGCGCTCGCCTGCTACTCAAGGGCCGGGGGTATCGGTCCGGCTGTCCGGCAGCTCACCGTGCGCTGCCTCAAGATCGTGAAGATCGACGAGGTCGCGCTCGCGGCCGGCGATCCGCTTGAACGCGACAAGATCGGCCAGCGAGCAGATCGGAGCCTCCACACCGTCGACACGACGTGTCTCGGCGCGGCCGGACACCTCGATAAAGCTGAGCGGCGGCAATCGCTCCGCGAGCAGGTCAAGCTCGCCATGAGGCGTCGCAAGGTGGATCGTCCTCCCGGGCGCAACGGCATCGTCCGGCACCGGTGATCCGTCCGGACGCATGGCGGGCCACTCGGCAATCAAGGCTCGCAGCCGCTCGAGATTCTCGACCTCCGGACCGAAGATCACATCGACGTCCCGAGTGGCACGAACGACGCCGTGGCGGATCAGCGCGATCCCACCGACGAGCACATAGCGCACGCCCGCCCGGTTGAGGTCATCGAGGATCTGGCCGAAGCCGCTCACCGCAGCGCGTGACCCTATTCCGGCGCCTCGATCTTGGTCCGACTCAGAGCAATGCCCTCCGCCAGCAGCTCGTCCGGATCGCGAGCGGCATCGCGTATGAGCCGATAACGGCGCCATGCCTCGCCCGCCGCGGCATCCTCGCCAGACGCTTCGGCCGCACGTGCTTTCCGCGAAGCCTCTTCCAACCGACTGACTGCACGTGGATCGGGCATCGGTACAAGGATAGAGCGCAAGCCAAGTTGGAGTGAAACGCGGCTGGCCGAGGCACCCGCGAAAGCTGCACAACCAAGCCAAAAACCGAGATGGCCAGACCCAGATTCGAACTGGGGACACCACGATTTTAGGGACGCGGAACAAGGGGCTCGATCGACGCAAATATCCTGCAAATCGGCGGGTTGCAGGGCTGGCGCGGCGCGCCTTGATCCCCGTGGTTTGGGGTAGTTCCAGACGGGTTAAGGACGTGGCGGGCCCGCCACGTCCTTTTCGATCTCCGGTCGGGTCTGACCGTCTGCGGCCTCGTCCGCGACGACGCACAACAGACCTCATCTCGCCAAGATCTCTTGAGCAGCGGTTGCCTTGCATCGCCGCAGAGTCGATCTCAGCCGGCGATTGGGCGTGGCAGCGAACCCCGGTAATCCTTCCCGAGCCTACGTACTCGCCGTGCGTATTCGGGATCGGTGAACAGGGCTGCATTGGGCTTGACGAGGCCGTTGATGACGGCGATCTGCGGCCGATCGAACCCGCGCTGCGCCAGCTCCTGTGGGGTGCCATTGTCGAGTATGCAGTACAGGCGATAGTGGCGGCGTCCCGGACCGATGCGACGGATCTCGTAGTAGCCGCTCATCTTGCCGTGCATCGCCTCCCACATGCCGCCGCCGCTGAACGCAGGAGGTGGCGCTGCGCGGACGACCTCGAGTACGGCCAGCAGCTTGGCACGCACCCCGGTGGGACAGCCGCGCAGGAACTCCAGCGCCGGCACCGACCCGGTCGGCGCCCGATAGTAGACAACACCCCACATCATCTTTCGACCATAGGCGTGCCGGCGGATGGCGCGCCCCGGCGGTCGACTACGCGGCCTGGCGACTGGGCTGCCTACGCCGGCGCACGATCTTGACCTCGGCGCCGAGAGCGTCGGCCATCGCGATGATCGTCCGCAGCTCAGGGTTTCCAGGCGCCGTCAGCATACGCCGCACGCTCGCTGGGTTCTTGCCGATCTGACGCGCCAACTCCGCCTTGCTCAGCCCGCGCTCGTCCCGCAGACCGTCGAGGGCACCCACGATCGTATCCACCGCTTCGATCTCGCGCCGCTCGCGCTCGAACTCCGCTCGGAACTCGGGATCGGCGAGCTGTCCGGCAAGGAAACGGTCGTGAAAGCTCGTGTCCGACACGGAACTACTGTAGCACAGATGTTACATACGAGGTCCAGCGATCACTGAGCCGGCCCGCCCACGTAGTGCACCCTAACTTGGATTCATCGCAAGCTACGAATCCAAGTTAGACGCAGAGCTGCGTGATGATGCCACGAGTGGCGTCAGACAATTACGAGCGTGTCTCGCCCAACTGAAGCGTCATGCCCACAGCGTCCGGTCCGGTTGTAGTTGATGGCCCAGGCCAGACTGCCAAGATCTCGATTCGACTCGCCCTGTCTCTTCACGGGAGAGCACCCGTTCGTCCACATCAACCCGTCCGGCGAATCGCTCGGGTTCGGCGTCACGACGGCCGAGCAGCTGTATTTGCCGACATCGCCTGCCCAGGCCGTGGTGCTCTCCCATCCGTGGACGAGCTGGCCCGAGGCACGCGTCAAGGGAACGATGGAGTTGGCGACCCGACTCAATTGGGCGATGCTGAGCCATCCGTCGAATGACGAGCTTTTGCTCCACCCCGACGCGCCCAGCCATCCCCTGCCCTCACCAGCGCTGCTAGCAAGGAATAGGGTGTGGCCCTGGGGCGAGGAACGGTGACGCTTGAGGCGAAGGACACGACCTCTGGCAAGCCAACCGCTGCCGTGTCATCGGTGCCGGACGCGCGGCCGAGGCCGGCGCCGACTAGGCTGGCCGGTCTCCGAGTGCTCCCGACAGTTGGGGGCTCGATAGGTCTTTGAGGTCAGACGGGTCCCGCCGATCGGCGGGACCCGTCTGGGCTGTGGCTCAGGCTGCCTCCTTCACCCGCAAAGTGAAGAGGAGCAGAGCCATATGACGAAGGATGACGTGCTGTTCGGCTACCGCCAGCAGTTGTTCGCGGAGGCCGCGAGGACGAACGTCTCAGCGGCATGCCGGACGTTCGGGGTGCACCGCTCCACCTACTACGCCTGGAAGCGCCAGGTCGACCGGCACGGGCTGGAGATGCTCCGCCCGAGGGAGCGCCGCCGGCCGCAGATGCCGAACGCTTTACCGAAGATGATCGAGGAGCGGATCGTGTCCTTCTCGATCGCTCACCCCGGGCTCGGCCCGCGACGGGTCGCCTCGGAGCTCGCCAGGGAGAAGTGGGGCGGGATCATCGTCTCGCCGAACGGGGTGTGGAAGGTGCTCTGTCGTCACGGGTTGAACACCCGCGCCAAGCGCCTCGGGCTGATCGCGGGCTACGCAGCTCCCTATGAGCCACCGAGAACACCAGAGCCAGAGCGCCATATCGACATCTCACGGCCCGGTGAGCTGGTCGGGATCGACTGCTTCTATGTCGGACGACTGAAGGGCACCGACGGCGCGATCTGGCAGCTCACAGCGATCGACATCGCGTCCTCCTACGCGTGGGCGGAACTCGTGATCTGCAAGCAAGGCAACCCCACCGCCCGGCAGACCAGCAAGCTCGCACAACGCGTCGCCACCGAGCTGAAGGCCGCTGGCTGGAAGCTCGAGCGCTTCCTCTCGGACAACGGCAACGAGTTCAAGGGCGACTTCACGACCACCGTCGACGCGTTGAAGGTACGCCACACCCGCATCCACGCAGGACGCCCACAGACCAACGGACACGTTGAGGCGCTGCACAAGACGATCCTCGATGAGTGCTGGAGACCAGCGTTCGCCCGCTACCTCTATCCCCGCTACACCGGGCTCAAAAGAGAGCTCGACACCTACCTGCGCTTCTACAACAACGACCGCGTGCACCACGGACGACTCACACAAGGACGCATCCCCGCCGACATCGTCTACCGTGCCCGAAAGATGGAAGCCAGATGAGCCGCACCTGTCGGCACATCCCGGAGTCTGCCCAGACTAGGCCGCGGTGTCGGGCTCTACCGGCGCGGGAGCCGTCGTGTCGCGACTTGCCATTAACACCGGGACCTTGACCGCAGCTCGCACGCGCTCGATCAAGTCGAGCAGTGGCGTCGTACCTCGGACATGCCCACCACTGCCGCCCGCGAAAACGGGTCCACTCCACGTTGACCTGCCCAAGGCGATTTTAGAGCCGATAAGCCCGGCCCTTCGCGTAGATGTTCACTCGGAACCACTCGCTTGTGGCCAGCAGCCGGCGGTCGCGGACCAGCATCGCGCGGATCAGGTGGCTTCCCGTGTAGGCGGTCGACTCCCAGTTCTCCATCTGATTGGACAGAGTGTCGCCGTTGATGTCGTGGCCGCGGAAGATCTCACCGCGCAGCCCGCCGACCGACCGCGCGTGCCCACCGGTATTCGCGACCTGCCACCACACCTCGACGTGGTTGGGCGCGACAACGTTCGCGGTGAAGTGCAGACGATGGCCCTCGAAGATCACGCCGCCGTCGGATCGATACGCCCGGCGCGTCTGTCCGCGCTTGCCGCGCTGGACACTCGCGCGAATCGAGACTGCGTAGCGCTCGTCGGGGAGTTCGAGCCAACCGCGGGCGGCTGGGGTTTCGGCGTGGCTGATGTCGCCCAGCGTGAGGCCGAGCTCATCCGGAGTTCTCGTCGGGAAGTCGTCGCCGAACAGCTCGCGCCAGATGTCGCTCGCCTCGATAGGGTCCTCGCTGCGCTGCGCTTCGACCACCCACTGCGCAGCCTCCATGAGCTCTGCCTTGAAGGATTCGAAGCTCTCCTGACTCCAGCTCGCCGCAAGGTTCTCGGATCCGAGGACCGGGTTCCACACCGCCGGCGGCGCCGTGAGGAGGCTGAACTGGCTGTGCAGGGCTTCGATCGTCGCAGCAATGCGTGCCGCGTCGTCCCCGAGTTGAGGCATCGCGCCCGCGATCAGCACCTGCAGGACGATCGACTTGATCGCGTTGCGGACCGACTGCTGCTCTGCGCGCCAGCGCTTGAGCATCTTGACCGTGCGTATATACAGCTCCCCCTGTGCCTGACACCAGGCGGTGTACTCGGCCGGGGCGCTGCCTTTCCAGCCGGCGCCGCGGCGGGGTACTTCCAGTGGCGCCGGCAGCGAGTGCGAGCGGCGGCAGGGAACGACGTCGACGTGGAAGTCGCCGACGTCGTCGCCCGCGTACTCGAGGCGCACGCACGGGTTCTTGCGCTTCACCCGGGCGAGGAAGCGACCGTCGGATCGGAACCGTCGTTCGAGCTCTTTCAGGGCCTCGCCCGCCTCATCGCCGGCTCCACAGCAGACGACGACAAGATCGACGTCGTACTCGCCTCCGGCGACCGGCTCGATCGCGGTGCCATTCGGATAGGAGCCCTGCAGGAAGACCTCGCCGCCCTGCAGCCCGTAGCTGCGGGTCAGAAAATCCGACACCGTCCGCGCGGCGCTGTTCATACGCGGCACCTGCGGATCCCCGAGCGAGATGTTCTGCAGGAACTTGGCGAAGTTGGCTCGCAGATCGACGGCCATCAGCGCGAGCCGCAGCTGCCGCGTTCGCAGTCAGAGCGGGGCTGGAGTAGACCGGCTCAATACGGCTCAGGGTCATCTCGGTGGTACAGGGGAGATGATCCATCTGACCTTGACCGGCTGTGTGGTCGACGGCGTGCTCGTGGTCTTCCGGCGACTCGATCATCGTTGTGTCGAGCGCCAGCGTTACCCGGCTGCCCGGAAAATCAGCGGAGCAAGTGGAGGATCGTCGAGTCGAGGTGGAGCAGCTTGATGGTCCCGTAGAGGACCATCAGCCTTACGATCGGTCCAACCGCGTCGCCGAGACTTGTCGCAGCAGCAAGCAGAAAGGTCTGCCGAACTCGGAAATCGTGACCCTGGATGCTCCGCAGTGAGCGCTTCCACATCGCTCTCGCGGCTTCCCGACCGGCTGGCCTGCTCGCTGCGCGAAGGACGGTCGCAGCCCTTCAGTAAGGGCCTTCTTTAGCCAGGGCCTTCTCTAGCCGACTCTAAAAATTCTAAAGCTCTCTAAAGGGATGGGTTATGCTGGTCGGATGCGCAACCCATTCCACGCGAGCTTCGGGGTCAGCCCACCGCTGCTGGTCGGCCGCGACGAGCTGCTCGAAGACTTCGTAGAGGCACTTGAGGACGGGCCGGGGTCGGCGGGCCGCGCGACCCTCTACACCGGCGCTCGCGGTGCGGGCAAGACGGTGATGCTCAACGCGGTCGAGGACTGCGCCCGCGAGCACGGCTGGCTGATCGTCAGCGAGACCGCGACCCCTGGCTTCGTCTCCCGCATGACCCAGCAGCACCTCCCGCGGCTGCTGCGCGACTTCGACCCCAAGGCGGTACAGCGCCGCCTGAGCGGCGTAAGCGCTCCGCTGAATATCGGCGCTCTGACTTGGAGCACGATCGAGGCGCACGTCGTCCAAGCAGGTCTGCGTAACCAGCTTGAGATGCTCACCGATCTGCTGGCCGAGGACCACACCGGCGTGCTGATCACCCTTGACGAGGTCCACCAAAACCAGATCGAAGAGTTGCGCGAGCTCGCCACCGTCGTGCAGCACGCATTCCGTGAGAATCGCGAGCTGGCGTTCGCCGGTGCTGGCCTGGCCGCCAGCGTCAGCGACGTAGTCAACGACGATGTCCTCACGTTCCTGCGCCGTGCTGAACGGCACACCCTGGGCTCAGTAGCACGCGCCGACGTTGAACGCGCCTTCCGCGAACCGATCAACGCCGCTAGCCGCAGTATTGGCGACCAGGCTCTGCAGATCATGGTCGACGGAGCCCGCGGCTACCCGTTTATGCTGCAGCTCGTCGGCGCCCAAACTTGGCGGCTGAACCCCGACTCAGCTGAGATCACGGTCGATGACGCCACTCGCGGCGTCGCCCGAGCCCGCCGGCGACTCGGCGCGCTCGTCCACGAGCCGGCGCTGAGCGCCGCGTCAGACATCGACAAGTCGTTTCTGCTGGCGATGGCTCAGGATGAGGGCCCGTCCAAGATGGCCGATATCCAGCAGCGCCTCGATGTCGACGTGAACTACGCCAGCCAGTACCGGCTGCGGCTCATCGCAGCCGAGCTGATCCATCCGACCCGCCGCGGTTACGTCGACTTCGCGTTGCCCTACCTACGCGAGTACCTTCGCCAACACTCGGCCATCGACGCATGATCGGAGCCGCGAAACAGCTTTGCTCGATCCGCTCGAAGTCATTCTCGCCGCGGTGGCCCGCGGCGGCGCGCAGCCGCCGCCCGCATCGCAAGTGAGCCTCAAGCGCCGAACGCGTGACGTCTGAGACGGTGACGCCGCGGCAACCGGCGCCGGGCAACCTACATTCGCATGGTCAGAATGATACTCAGTCTGAAGGGAACACGAGTCCGACTAATGTTGTCTTTGATTCGAGGCTCGCCATGAAGTTCGGTTCTCCATGTCGATACCGCATGGATAAGCCATTTGTCGCCCGAACATGCTGCCTCGTAAGGCTTTTCGAGACGCGGCAGCGGGCTCAGAACAGGGCACTATTGTCAAGGGTTTGTGCCGCGGTTTGTGCCGCGGCGACCATACCGAGACCAGCCAGATAGCGATCACTATCTCAAAACATGCCCATTTGCAGCACCTTCTGAATGGCCAGACCCAGACTCGAACTGGGGACACCACGATTTTCAGTCGTGTGCTCTACCAACTGAGCTATCTGGCCGCGGCCAGAGAGCTTAGCCGGTCATCGGCGGCCGCGCCCACCCTCGCGGGGGCCATACGCGCGCGCGCGCAGCAAGGCAGCCGGACGTACGAGCCGGCGCCCAGCCGGGCCCTTAGCCGGTCGCCTGGAACCCGGCGACCAGGGCTTCGTAGGTGAGGCGCAGGCCCTCGGCGATCGGGACCTGAGCGCTCCAAGCCAAGTCACGGGCGGCACGACTGGCGTCGAGGCGACTGTGCTGAAGCTCGCCGGGCCGCAGGTCGGCGAGGTCGGGCTCGATATCGACGCCGGCGACCTCGCTGAGGCCACGCCAGACCGAGAGCACGTCGGTCTCGGTGGCGGTCGCGACGTTGTAGGTGCCGGCCCGGCCGACGGCCGCGCGCAGAGCGGCGACGACGTCGGAGACATAGACGTAGTCGCGGGTCGGTTCGCCGTGGCCGTACAGCGTGGGGCGCTCGCCGGCGTAGAGCTTGTAAGAGAAGATGGCGACCACGCCGGCCTCGCCGTGGGGGCTCTGGCGGGGGCCGTAGACGTTGCCGAGCCTGGCGACCGTGTTGGGGACGCCTTTGGCGGCGGCCCAGGTCTTGACGTAGGACTCGGCCGCCAGCTTGGCGGCGCCGTAGGGACTGAGCGGCGCCGGTTCGTAATCCTCGGCGGTCGGCCTTGGCGCCGCGTCTCCGTAGAGGGCCCCGCCGGTGGATGTAAAGACGACTGGCGCGCCGACCGCGTTGGCGGCGTCCACCACGTTGAGGGTGCCGCGAACGTTGACGTCGCAATCGCGGCCCGGGTCGGCCACCGAGACGGTGACGGAAGCCTGGGCCGCCAGATGAAAGACGGCCTCGGGCTGGACCTCCTCGACGACTCGGCGGACACCGTCGGCGTCGACGATGTCGAGCTCGACGAGCCTGGCTTCGGCGGGGACGAGGTCGGCCCGACCAGAGGAGAGGTCGTCGATGACGACGACGGAGTAGCCGTCGCCGAGCAGAGAATCGACTACGTGCGAGCCGATGAAACCGGCGCCGCCCGTCACGATCGCTTGTCGTCTACTCTCGGCCACGAAGGCCCGGGAATCTACAAGACGGCCTAACGGCCCGCGACGCCGGCCTCGGCGTCCGCGACGCGTCCGAGCAGGGACTCGACGTGGTCGATCGAAGAATCGACCTTCTGGAGGGCCTCGGGCTCGGTCTCGCGGGCGAGGACATAGCGGCGCAGGGTCGCAAGGACGCGCCGGGCGATCTCGATCGCGGCGCGCTCGCGGTCGGCGTCGATCTCTCCCTGGTCGCGCAGCTCGGCAAGGCGGCGCAATGCCGGTTCGATGACCTCGCCGGGCAGCTCGGCGGCGACCACGCCGTCCTCGATCGCCTGGGCGACAGCCCCCTCGGCCAGCTCGGCGTCGCCACGCTGCAGGCCGGTGACGAAGGCCTCGAGCGCCGCGTCGAAGACCGCGGTCGGGTCTGCCTTGGCCTGCTCGCGGGCATCGGGACCGAAGCCGGCGAGCACCTCGAGGAAGGCGTCCAGGAGGACCGGGTCGAAGTGAAGGCCGCGCTCGGCCCTCATCATCGCGACGGCCTCCTCGACGGGATAGGCCTTGCGGTAGACGCGGTCGCTGGTGAGCGCGTCGAAGACGTCGGCGATCGCCACGATCCGACCCTCGATCGGGATCGTCTCGCCCTTGAGGCCGCGCGGGTAGCCGGAGCCGTCCCACTTCTCGTGGTGGCTGAGGGCGATCGTGGCCGCCAGGTCGAGGATCGCCGAGGTCGAACCTTTCAGGAGGCGGTGGCCCTCCTCGGCGTGGGTCTCGACGATCGCGCGCTCCTCGGGGGTCAGCTGGCCGGGCTTGAGCAGGATCGCGTCGGGGATCGCGACCTTGCCGACGTCGTGCAAAGGCGCGGCGTGGACCATGCGCGCGGAGAACTCTTCTTCCATACCGATCTGTTCGGAGAGCATGGTCGAGAAGCGCCCGATCCGCTCGATGTGGGCGCCGGTGTCCTCGTCCCTGAACTCGACCGCCATCGACAGCCTTCTGACGGTCTCGGCCTGCGCGATCTCGAGCTCCGAAAGCGCCCGGTGCAGATCGGCTGAGCGGTCGCCGATCTCCTGTTCGAGCGCCTTTCGGTGGTGCTCGCCGAACAGCCAGCCGACCGCCCCGGCCGCCAGGGCGAGCACCAGGGCGCACCCTGCCGCCAGAACCTGATGGCCGACGAGCGCGGCCCCGGCGCCCGCGCCGAGCGCAAGCGCCAGACCGCAGGCGATACGCCATAGCGGCCACCGCTGCGCCCTGTCTGCGTTCGTGTTCGCGTGCGCGCGCGCGCGACTGTCCTCGCCACGAGACGTACCGACCGGACCCCCCTGCGCGCGAGTGCTTCCGCCACGAGACATACCCTCGGGACCCCCCTGCGCGCGAGGGTCCCCGCCCGGAGGCATGTCCGCCCGGCGCGACCGCGCGCGAGAGTCCGCGCCACGAGACATATCCCTTGGGGCCCCCTGCCGGCGAGGGTTGTCGCGAAGAGACATATCTGCCCGGTTTTCTGCTTGCTTGTGGGTTGTGGTCTTGCGCACTGGTCCGGTCTCGCGGTCGGCAAGTAACGCTAATCACTTGAGCGGCGCACAATCGGTGTCAGCGCATTTCCCGGACTGGGTTCCTTCGAAACATTGACGCTCGGCTGACTGTACGGACAAGCGGCGGAGGGGCGCGGGTCGTGGGCCGGTCGTGCGCAGGACGGTCCGATCGGCGATGATTGGGGACCGGACCAAGACCGACGGAAGGACGAGACCGATGGCGCTCGATCAGACGAAGATGGGCCGTGTCGTAGCCGAGCAGATGGAGGCTTTGGAAAGCAGGTTCGACGACGACTGCGAGATCGGCGACGTGTGCACGATCGTCGAGGTGATCGGCCCGCACGGCTCGAGCGTGTCCGTCAGGTCAAGCGAAGCGAGACCCCACACGACGATCGGTCTGTTGAGGATGGCCGAGGCGATGATGCTGGCAAGCCTTGGGGGCCGCGATTTTGGGGACGAGGAATAGCTGAGCGGGGATCGTGGGCTCCCTGGATCGGCAAGACGCGCGCCGGCGCACTCCAGGCACGGGCCCGGCGTCAGGCCCTCGGCGAAGGAGCACGGCCGGGGTGCAACGATCGCGGACTGGGCGCGGCCGATCGCCAGCCGGCTCAGAGACCGCCGATCGCGACGTACTTGGTCTCGAGGTACTCGTCGATCCCCTCGAAGCCGCCCTCGCGGCCGAAGCCGGACTGCTTGACGCCGCCGAAGGGGGCGGCCGGGTTGGAGACGATGCCCTGGTTGAGGCCGATCATGCCGGTCTCGATGCGCTCGCAGACGTGTAGGGCGCGGGTGAGGTCTTTGGTGTAGACGTAGGCGACAAGGCCGTACTCGGTGCGGTTGGCGGCTTCGATCGCTTCAGCGTCGTCTGAGAACGTTGCGATCGGGGCGACCGGCCCGAAGATCTCCTCGGCAAGGACCCTGGCGTCGGCCGGGACGTTCGTCAGGACGGTCGGCTCGTAGAAGTAGCCGGGCCCGTCGAGGGCGCTGCCGCCGAGCGTGATCTTGGCCCCACGCGCGCGCGCGTCACCGACCAATTCGGAGACCTTCTGGCGCTGGACCGAGTCGATCAGAGGGCCGACGTCGACAAAGGGCTCGGTGCCGCGGCCGACCTTCAGGGCCGACATCTTCTCGGCCAGGCGCGCGGCGAACTCGGGCGCGACGGACTCGTGGACATGGAAGCGGTTGGCGGCCGTGCAGGCCTCTCCGACGTTGCGCATCTTGGCGATCAGGGCGCCGTCGACGGCAGCCGCAAGATCGGCGTCGGCAAAAACCAGAAATGGAGCGTTGCCGCCAAGCTCCATCGAGACGCGCAGGATCTGGCCAGCGGACTGTTCGATCAGGGTCCGGCCGACCTCGGTCGAGCCCGTGAACGAGAGCTTGCGCGTGCGGGGGTCATTCAGGAGGGGTTCGATGACGGCGCCCGAGCGCCTTGCGGTAATCACGTTCAGGACGCCGTCCGGCAGCCCCGCGGCGGTCAGGATCTTGGCGAGGGCGAGCATCGACAGGGGGGTCTGTTGGGCCGGCTTGACGACCATCGTGCAGCCGGCCGCGATCGCGGGCGCCAGCTTGCGGGTGCCCATCGCCGTCGGAAAGTTCCAAGGGGTCACGAACACGGAAGGGCCGACCGGCTGCTTCATCGTCAGGATGCGCCCGACGCCGGTCGTGTTGTTCATGTAACGGCCGTGTATGCGCACGGCCTCCTCCGAGAACCACCTGAAGAACTCGGCCGCGTAAGCGATCTCGGCTTTGGACTCGGCGACGGCCTTGCCCATCTCCAAGGTCATCAGCAAGGCCAGGTCCTCGGCCTGCGCGACGATCGCTTCGTAGGCCCGTCTCAGGATCTCGCCGCGCTCGCGGGGCGCCGTCTCAGCCCACTGGGCCTGGGCGTCGGAGGCGGCGGCGAGGGCCTGGAGGGCGTCCTCGGGCTGGGCGTCAGCGACCTCGACGAGCGTGTCGCCGGTGGCCGGGTCCTCGACTTGGAGCGTGCCGTTGCCGGTGGCCGGACGCCACTCGCCGCCGATCAGGAGGCCGGTCGGCACGCCGGCCAGGACCGCCCGCTCCCTGTCTGCTGGCTCAGTCATGAAGGCTCCTCTCGGGCGTGCCGCTTCGGGTGCAGTTCTTATGTAAGAAGAACATCTATCCGATTCAGAGTTCATGCGCCTACTCAGCCGACCCGGGCTCCTCGCGCTCGCGCTGTTCGCCGCCGTCGCCCCCGCCGCGCTCGGGTCGCCCGCGAAGACGCTCGTCGTGACCGGCGCCGGCGAAGGCCATGGCGTCGGCATGAGCCAGGACGGGGCCTTGGGCTTCGCGGAGCACGGCTACAGCGCGGCTTCGATCTTGGGCCACTACTACACGGGCACCACGATCGGACAGGCGCCGGCCGGCGCCGTCGTCAAGGTCTTGGTCGGAGCCAAGGTCGAGAAGCTGGGACTCGAAAAGTACGTCAAAGGGGTGGTCGCGGCCGAGATGCCGGCGAGCTGGCCGGCGCCGGCGCTGGAGGCCCAGGCGATCGCCAGCCGGACCTACGCCTTGACCTCGAAAGCCGGCGGCTCGAAGTTCGACGTCTATGCCGACACCAGGTCCCAGGTCTACGAGGGCAAGGCGGCAGAAACGCCTGAGACCAACGCCGCGGTGGCGGCCACGGCCGGCCAGATCGTGACCTATCAAGGCAAGCCGGCGATCACCTACTTCTTTGCCAGCTCGGGCGGCATGACCGAAGACGTGCAGAACGCGTTCCCGGGCTCCGAACCGCAGCCGTGGCTGAAGGCCGTGCCCGACCCTTACGACACCGGCCCGAAGGCGGCCTGGAAGATGACCATGAGCTTCGCCACGGCCTCGGCTCGCTTGGCCGGCCTCCTGAAGGGCACGCTGCGGGGGATCGACGTCCTCGAGCGCGGCGCTTCGCCGCGGATCTTGACGGCCGCGATCGTCGGCTCCAAGGGCATCACCGACCTGAGCGGCGACGAACTGGCTTCGAAGCTGGGCCTGACCGACACGTGGGCCTACTTCGGCGTGCGTACCGGCAACGGACCGGTCAAACAAGAGCCCGGCTCGGGCGCCCCCGCGCCGAGCCTGGCGCCTGGGGCCACGCCGGCCCCCGCGACCGCGCCGGGGGCCACACCGGGCCCCGCGACCGCGACCGCCTCGGGGGCGACGCAAGCCTTCACGACCGCGACCGCCTCCTCTTCGGGGGGCGCCTCCGCCCCCGCGACGCAGGCGGGGCCGGCGGGCGGCACACTTGCGGGGTAGATGCCAGACGCGCCTGCGCCGCCACGCCCCACCGACCACGACTCACCGGCAGGACCCCTGCTGATCGCCGACATGCCGTGGCTGTTGTACAGAGGCTTCTTCGGTCTGCCGAAATCGATCGTCGGGGCCGACGGCAAGCCGGTGAACGCACTCTTGGGCGCCGTCAACGCGGTGCTGGCCGTCCTGAGCGAGCGATCGGCGCGGTCGGTCGTGGCCTGCTTCGGGGCCGAGCAGGCGGCCTACAGGGTGAAGCTGTACGAGCCGTATCACGCCCACCGCGAGCCGATGCCCGAGGAGCTGGCCTGGCAGTGGCGCAAAGCGCAGGCCTTGATGGAGAGCCTGGGTTGGATCGTGTGCGACGCCTCCGACTTGGAGGCCGACGACGCGATGTTCTCGTATGCCCGGACCGAGGCCGAGGCGGGCGGAGAGGCGCTCTTGCTGACGGCCGACCGCGACCTGTTCCAGGCGGTGAGCGAGCGGGTGCGGATGGTCGAGCTGGCGAAAGGCAAAATCGCCGGGGAAGTGGGCCCGGATGAGGTCAGGGAGCGCTACGGTGGCGTCGGCCCGGAGCTGGTCCCGGACCTGATCGCCCTGCGGGGCGACCCCTCCGACGGCCTGCCCGGAGCGCCCGGGATCGGCGTCAAGACGGCCGCCGAACTGCTGTTGAGGTACGGGTCCTTGGAGGAGGTCCTGGTGGCCGCCGGGGCCGACGGGACGGCAGTCGCCGGGCCGGCGGCAGAAGCCGCACCTGGGACCACCGGGGCAGCCGCCGGGGACGCCCGAACCGCTGCCTCGCAGAGGTCTGGCCCCGCCAGACCCGCTCTGAGGCCGCGCGCGAGCGCGACGCTGCGCGCGCACGCGGAGCAGCTGAGAGCGTTCAAGGAGATCGCGGAGCTCGTCAGGATGCCGGTCGAGAGGCCGGCCGGCCGCGAGACCGACTTCGCTGGCGGCGCGGCGGCCGCGAGGGAGCTGGGGATGACGAGGCTGGCGGAGCGCTTGGAGGAACTGGCGAGGCTCTCTTCAGCCTGACGTGACAGCCGCAGACGATCGCGCATCTTGGATGCTCACAACGAGCACGACGTCCTCTGGCTCCTCGTAGGCGTAGACGATGAGCATCCATCGCCAAGGGCCCAACACAAAGCGGAACAGGCTCCAGCGACCTTCGAGTTCTCGTCCTAGCAGCGGAAAATGCGAGAGCGGAGCGAGACAGCGGGCGATGCGGGCCTTCGTGTCTGCCGGCAAGCTGTGCGTGAGGATCATGCGCTCGAGATCTTCGACCGCGACGGCGCTCAGCCTGACGTCAGCCACCGCCTACAGCTCGTCCAAGGCGATGCTATCGCCGCGTCGAGCGCGCTCCAAGCCTAGGCGGGCCCGCTCATAGGCCTCCGGGATGCCGTCCAGCAGAGCGGCGACGCTGCGCGCATCGGGGTCGGCTTCGTCCAGCGCGATCGACAGGAGCGAGCGTGCCAATGTCCCCTCCTGGACATGCGTTCGCTCCGCGAGCCGCGCAAGCCGAGCGGCATGCTCGGCGTCCAGCGTGACGTTCAGGCGGTGGGCGGCCGCTGCCATGAGATCAGCTTACTACACGGTCTGACACGTATCGTGCACAGCCTGTTGGTCCCCCGTCTTGGAGAAGAACGTCTTTAGAGCGCCTAACAAAATGTGTGCACGTCTGGATACGACCTATGACCGTCGCGGAGCTGTGTCCTCGGGACTCGACTTGGCACCACCAAGCCTTCGCCCCTGCGTCCTTGCTCCACTCGGCCCTAGCCCGTCCCAACCGCACCCACATTTTGTTAGGCGCTCTTAGGGACTGAACTTGACGGTGATCACATCGCCGTCGACCATGACGTAGTCGCGGCCCTCCAGGCGCAGGGTGCCGCGCTCGCGAGCACCGGCATAGCCAGCGGCCGCGACGAGGTCGTCCCAGGCGATGACTTCGGCACGAACGAAGCCCTTCTGGATGTCGGTATGGATCTCGCCGGCGGCGTGCCAGGCGGTGAGGCCGCGATGCAGGTGCCAGGACTGGGCGGGCTTGGCCTCGCCGGCGGTGAAGAAGGCGATCAGATCGAGCAGGGCGAAGGCCTCGCGCACGACGCGCTCGAGACCGGACTCATCGGGCGGGTGGGCAAACATTTCTTTCCTCATCGAGACCGCGTCGGCCTCGTCCAGCTCGGCCAGCTCGGCCTCGATCCGAGCGGAGACGGCCACCGCGCGGGCGTTCTGCGCGTGGGCGTGCTCGGCGATCTCGGCGGGCACCTCCGACGGCGTGGCCTCGTCGACGTTGGCCACGAACAGGACCGGCTTGGCCGTCAACGAGCCAAGGTCGCGCGCCGCGTTCGGCGCCTCCTCGGGCAAGGGCACCGTCCTCACGGGCCGGCCGGCCTGCAGGGCTGAGATCGCTTCCCCCAGCCAGGCCTCCTCGGCGACCGCCGTGCGGTCGCCGGAGCGCGCCTGTTTGGCGACGCGCTCGATGCGCCGCTCGGCCTGCTCGAGGTCGGCGAGCGCAAGCTCGGTCTCGATCGTGGCGATGTCGGCGAGCGGATCGACCTTGCCCTCCGGGTGCACCACGTTCTCGTCGGCATGGGCCCTGACGACGTGCACGATCGCGTCGGTCTCCCTGATGTTCGCCAGGAAGCGGTTGCCGAGGCCCTCCCCTTTGTGGGCGCCGGCGACCAGGCCGGCGATGTCGTGGAAGTCGATCGTGTCCCAGACGATCTCCGAGGCGCCGACCGTCTCGGCGACCTGCGCAAGGCGCTCGTCGTGGACGGGCACGACCGCGACGTTGGGCTCGATCGTCGTGAACGGATAGTTGGCCGCCTCAGCCCCGGCCTTTGTCAAAGCGTTGAACAGAGACGACTTGCCCGCGTTGGGCATGCCGACGATGCCGATCTTTGTGCTCACGGCTGCGCATCTTGGCAGGGCCGGCGCCCTGCGACCCCGCCGCCCGACGAGCCTCCGGACGAGCCCCTCGGCGAGCCCAGCCTCGTGACGCGCGCCACGGCCGCGCCGAGGGCCGCGCCGGCGAGCACGTCGGAGGGGTAGTGGACCCCGAGGTACAGCCGCGAGAGCGCCAGACTGCCCGCCAGCGCATACAACCCCGGCGCGGGCAGTCCGAGCCGGGTGTAGAGCCCGGCGGCGGCGAACGAGGTCGAGGCGTGGGCGCTCGGAAAGCTCAGCTGGGTCGGGGTGCCGGTCAGCGGCGGCAGACCGGGCAGGCGCGGGCGCGGGCGACGAACCGCAAGCTTGATGGCGGTGTTGAGCGCATAGACCCCTCCGACCGTGGCGGTCGCCCGCAGCCAGCTCGGCGCGCGCTCGCGGTCGAGCGCCCAGCCGGCCGCGCCGATCGCCAGCCAAACGCCGCCGTGCTCGCCGAGCTTCGAGAACGTGGCGACCCCCCGCTCGACCTTCGGGTCGGAGTGCCCGCGCGTGCGCGCGAACACCGCCAAGCGCTCATCGAGGGTCCCCACTCAGCCCCTAGTTCGGCGCCCTAGGCGCCGAAGCCGACGCGCTGGTCCTCGTCCTCGGCGCGCACGTAGACGACCTGACCGAGATGGAGCCTGACCACGCCGTCCTCGCTGGCCAGGTCATGCCAGCCGCCGGCCGCCAAAGCCTTGTTGAGGCTCTCGAGCTCGGATTCGCTGACGCGCAGCGCCAGGACCTGGCCGCCTTGGAAGCCGATGCTGATCCGTCGCAGCCGCCCCTTCCCGGCCATCTCAGTGCACTCCTTCGGCGGGCTGGACCAGCTCGGTCAGGACGCCCCCGGCGGCGCTCGGCTTCAGGAACGCGACTTTCGACTCGCGGATGCCGACGCGCGGCTGCTCGTCGATCAGCGCGGTCCCGGACTCCTTGAGCTTGGCCAGGACGGACTCGATGTCGGAGACCTGGTAGGCGACGTGGTGCAGGCCGGGCCCGCGCTTGGCGAGGAACTTGCCGACGGGCGTGTCCTCGCTGAGCGGCGCCAGCAGCTCGACGTGGCTCTCGCCGACGTCCAGGAGCACGGCCTCGACGCCCTGCTCGGTCACGATCTCACGGTGGGCGACGTCGAGCGCGAACAGGTCCCTGTAGATGGCGAGCGCCCCGTCGATCTCCTCGACGGCCACGCCGACATGGTCGATGCGGTCGAACACGCCGGCAAGTCTAGCCGGCCGCTGTGCCGGCCAGCGCCCCAGGGTGCGCCCGCGCAGGTCAGGGGGCGGGCGCGGGCGGCTGCGTGTGGGTCGAGGAGGCGCCGGGCTCGACGGCGGCGGGCGGGGGCGTGATACGTGGGCGGCCGCTCGCGGCCTGCTCCTCGCCGACGGCTGTCGCGGCGACCACGCGCAGGCCTACGCCCGGCGCGCGCTCCAGGCGCGGCACGCCGGCCATCACGCGGTCGATCGCGTCACGGTCCAGGATCTCGTGCTCGAGCAGCTCGGAGGCGAGCGAGTCCAGCTCGTGGCGGTGGCTCGAGATCATCCGCTGGGCGGCGCGCCTGGCCTCGTCGATCAAGTCCTGGCGCTCCTCGTCGCGGATGCGCAGGGTCGTCTCGGAGAGCCTGACGTCGCCGTCGGGGGCGCGGCCGCCGCCGGCGGTGCTCATCGCGAAGTCGTGGACCATCGAGTGCGAGATGTCGGCCACGCGCTTGAGGTCGTCGGAGGCGCCGGTCGTGACCTGGCCGAACACGATCTGCTCGGCCGCGCGGCCGCCGAGCAGGACGGTCATGTAGTCGAGCAGCTCCTCTCTGGTCTTCAGGTAGCGGTCCTCGGCGGGCAGGTTCAGGGTGTAGCCGAGCGCGCGGCCGCGCGGCACGATCGAGACGCGGTGCACGCGGTCGACCGACGGCAGCAGCTCGCCGCACAGGGCGTGGCCGGCCTCGTGGTAGGCGACGACCCGCTTCTCGTGGGCGTTCAGGACCCGCCGCGACTGCACGCCCGCGATCACGCGCTCCAGGGCGCTGTCGAAGTCCTGGTCGTCGATCCGATCGGCGTCTCGGCGCGCCGCGAAGATCGCGGCCTCGTTGCAGATGTTCGCCAGGTCGGCGCCGGTCAAGCCGCTCGTCTGGCGCGCCACCAGGCCGAGGTCGACGTCGCCGAGCGGCTTGGAGCGGGTGTGGACCCGCAGGACGCCTTCGCGCCCGGCCACGTCGGGCGGCGCGACGAACACCTGGCGGTCGAACCGGCCCGGGCGCAGAAGCGCCGGGTCGAGCTTCTCCAGGAGGTTGGACGCGGCGATCACGACCAGGCGACCGCTGCCCCCGGCGAAGCCGTCCATCTCGACCAGGAGCTGGTTCAAGGTCTGGTCCTTCTCGCCGGAGATGTCCGAGCCGCGGCGACCGCCGACGGCGTCGAGCTCGTCGATGAAGATGATCGCCGGCTCGTGCTTCCTGGCGATCGCGAACAGGCGCCTGATCCTGGCCGCGCCGAGACCGGCGAACATCTCCACGAACGCGGCCGCCGACTGGGCGAAGAACTGGGCGCCCGATTCGTTGGCGACCGCCTTGGCCAGGAGCGTCTTGCCCGTCCCGGGCGGACCGTGCAGCAGGATGCCCTTCGGCACGCTGGCGCCCAGCTTCTGGAAGCGAGCCGGGTCGCGCAGGAACTCGACGATCTCCTGGAGCTCGCCCTTGGCGTCGTCCACGCCGGCGATGTCCTCGAAGGAGACCGACTGGTTGGAGGTCGGCTTGATCTGCTGGGGCTTGACTTTGGGCATCACCTTCAAGGTGCGCCACATCAGGAAGATCAGGGCCGAGAAGAACAGCATCATCACGACCGGCGACCAGTTGTAGGCCCAGTTCTGGATGTCCTGCACGAACGAGGTCGCGATCACAGACATGCTCTAGCCATCCTTGCGCTCTCTCTCTGCTCGCTGGTCATAGTCATCCTTGGACCCGTGCCAACCGCTACAGGCCATTATGCAAGATCAACGTTCCGTTCGGGTAAGGATTTCCTCGCGCGCTCCCAGCTTTCGCGCGCTCCCAGCTTCAGCCCAGCATCCTGACGGCCAGGTCCCTGAAGAACTCGGCCGCATAGGCCAGATCCCTGACGTCGATGCGCTCGTCGGCGCCGTGGATCAGCGGCGCCGTCTCCATCAGGGTCTGGTGGCGCTGCGGAAAGAATCCGTAGGCCACGCACTCCGGGAAGGCCGCCCTGAAGTGCCTGGAGTCGGTGAACCCGGGCAGGATCGTGGGGGCCGTCATGGCGCCGTGATCGCGCTCTGAGACCCAATCGGAGATCGCGTCCATCAGGGGCGAGTCCGGCGGCGAGTTGTTGCCGGAGATGCGCTCGGTGAACTCGATCTCGAAGGCCGGGCCGCCGGGGGCGCCCCGGCCGCCCGCATCCGCCCCGCCGCCCGCTCTGCCCAGGCCGCCCGCGTCCCCCGCCGCGCCGCTGGGGCCGCCCGCGTCCCAAGCACTGCCTCCGTCCTCTGGGCCGAGCACTTCGGCGATCGCGCGCCTGACCTCGGCCTCGCCGAGACCAGGGGGCACACGGCAGTCGACTTTGACGACGGCTCTGGACGGGATCACGTTGATCTTCTCGGACGCCTCGATCCTGGTCGGGGCGAACGTGACGCCGAGCATCGGCTCGAACATGGTCGCCAGGCGCTCGTCGGCGGCGCGCAGCCTGGCCACCGACCCGGCCGGGTCATCGGGGTCCTCGCCGAGCGCGGCCAGGAACGCGCGCGGCACGTCGGTCAGCGCATATGCGGGCTGGCGCGCGGCCAAGCGTTCCAGGAGCGGCGCCATCTTCAGGAGCGCGTTCTCGCCCATCGCCGGCATCGAGGCGTGGCCGGCGACGCCTCTGGTTGCGATCGTGAACCGGAACACCCCCTTCTCGGCGCAGCAGACGCCGTAGCGGCGCTGGCCGTTGTATTCGAACACGCAGCCGGCGCCCTCGTTGACGAGCATGTCGCAGCGCACCTTCTCGGGGTGCTCGCGCGCGATCCACTCGGCCCCCAGCGCCCCGCCGGTCTCCTCGTCGACGACGGCCACGATCAGCAGCTCGCCTCTGGCCGGGCGCCAGCCGGAGCGGGCCAGGGCCGCGGCAGCGGCGACCTCGGCGGCGACCTGGGACTTCATGTCCAGAGCGCCCCTGCCCCAAAGGAACCCGTCTGCCTCGTCACCCGACCACGGGTCATGGCTCCACTCGGTCGGGTCGGCTAGCACGGTGTCGACGTGGCCCAGGTAGCACAGCGTCGGGCCGTCTTGCTCGCCGCGCAGCCTCGCAACGAGGTTCGGGCGCTGCTCCTGCGCCCCGAGCAGCTCGCACTGGAAGCCGGCCTCGGTCAGGTGGCCGGCCAGGTGCTCCTGCGCTGGGCGCTCGTCACCGGGCGGGTTGACGGTGTTGAACCGGATCAGGTCCCGCAGGAGGCGTTCGGCGTCGGTGGCCGGGTCCGGAAAGGTCATTGGCGGATCGTACGGACTCCCGCGGTACGTGCACGCGCGCGCGGGCACCGCCAAAAGACAAGCCATCCATCAGAGCCCCACCGACCATCTCCCCCACGCCCCCCCCCGCGCGCGCGAGCGGGCACCGCCACAAAGGACAGTGACGCCTCAGCCCGTGGCGGCCGGCTCGCGCAGCCGCCGGACCCTGGGCACGGCCGCCAGGAGCTCTTGCGTGTAAGGGTCTTCAGGCGCGCGGTACAGCCGCTCGCTGGCGGCGAGCTCGACGATCCGGCCGGCGTGCATGACGGCGACCCGGTCGCACATGTGTCTGATGACCGACAGATCGTGCGAGATGAAGACGAGCGTGAGGCCGAGCCGCGCCTGCAGGTCGCAAAGCAACTCCAGGATCTGGGCCTGGATCGTGACGTCGAGCGCCGAGACGGGCTCGTCGGCGATCAAGAGCTTTGGGCGCAGGGCAAGGGCGCGCGCGATGCCGACGCGCTGGCGTTGGCCGCCGGAGAGCTCGTGCGGATAGCGGCCGGCGTGCTCGGCGTCGAGACCGACCAGCTCGAGCAGCTCCGCGACAGCGCGGGCGCGCGCGGAGCGGTCGGTCTCGATGCGGTGAATCTGAAGCGGCTCGCCGAGGATCGCGCCGATCGTGCGCCTCGGGTTCAGCGAGGAGTAGGGGTCCTGGAAGACGATCTGCAGCTCGCGCCTGACCTGCTTCAGAGCAGCGCCCTTCAAGGCCGTGATCTGCTGGCCCGCGAACCAGACCTCGCCAGCAGTTGGCTCCAATAGCCGCGCGATCAGCCTGGCCGTCGTGCTCTTGCCGGAGCCCGACTCGCCGACGATGCCGAACGTCTCACCGGCCTTGACATCGAAGGAGACGCCGTCGACGGCCCTGACAGTGCCGGCGCTGCGCTCGAGCATCACGCCGCGGTCGAGCCCGAACTCCTTGACGAGGCCGGCCACCCGCAGCAGCGGCTCCTCGACCGGGTGGTCGGCAGGCGCACCCGCGGGCGCGGGGGCCATCGCGAGGTCCTCGACCGCATGCCTGGCGGGCGCACCCGCAAGCGCGGCGGGCCTCGCGAGGTCCTCGACCACCGGGCCGGGACGGACATTCCCAATCTCGCGGGGGGTCTCGAGATCCTCGATCGCGCGCAGGAGACCGACCGTGTAGGGGTGCGAAGGCGTGCGCAAGAGCCGCTCGGCGGGGCCGTGCTCGACGATGTGGCCGGCCTTCATGACCGCGATCTCGTCGGCGAGCTCCGCGACGACGCCGAGATCGTGGGTCACGAGCACGAGGGACATCCCCCGTTCGCGTTGCAGGCGCGAGAGCAGGTCGAGGATCCGGGCCTGCACGGTCACGTCGAGTGCGCTGGTCGGCTCGTCGGCGATCAGAAGGGCCGGGTCGTTGGCGAGCGCCATCGCGATCATCACCCGCTGGCGCTGGCCGCCGGAGAGCTCATGTGGATAGGAGTCGACACGGACCGATGCCTGGGAGATGCCTACGGAGCCGAGCAGCTCGATCGTCTCGGCGCGGGCCGCGCGCTTGGAGACGTCGCGATGGGCTTTGATCGCCTCGACGATCTGGGCGCCGACCCGGTACATCGGGTGCAGCGAGGAGAGCGGCTCCTGGAAGATCATCGCGATCTCGGCGCCCCGGACGGCTCGCAGCTCGCGCTCGGACAGCCCGAGCAGCTCGCGCCCGTCCAGCTCGATCTGGCCGCCCACGGACGCGCCGGCGCTGCGGGTCAGCCCAAGCAGGCTGAGCGCCAAGGTGGACTTGCCAGAGCCCGACTCGCCGACGATCCCCAAGGTGCGGCCGCGTTCGAGCTCCAGCGAGACGCCGTCAACGGCCAGCACATCTTCGCCGACTTCTTCGCCGGGGAAGCTGACGCGCAGGTCTTGGACCCGCAGCATGGGAGCGTGGCCGAGCGGGGACTCCGCCGGATTGGGGGCGCAACCGTGTGGGTCGCGCGCGCGCGGTTCGGCTCTCACGAAAACCTGACCCGGGGGTCGACGTAGGCATGGGCTATGTCGACGGCGATGTTGGCGAGGATGATGAAGACGGCCGCCAAAAGGACGGTGCCCTGGATGATCGGGAAGTCGGCGTGGACGATCGCTTCGTAGTTGAGGCGGCCGATGCCGGGGATGTCGAAGACGGTCTCGACGAGGACGGCGCCGCCGAGGAGCACGCCGACGTCGAGCGCGAAGATCGTGAGTATGGGAGTGATAGCGGCCCGCAGGCCGTGCTTGAGCACGACCTGGCGCTCGGGCAGGCCCTTGGCGCGGGCGGTCCTGATCCAGTCCTGGCCCATCGCATCGATCAGGCTGGAGCGCATGACGCGGGCGTAGATCGCGGCGAAGCCGGCGGCGAGGACCAGCCAGGGCAGGACGAGTGAGCTGAACCATTGCCAAGGGTCGGTCGTCAGCCCGGCGTAGGCGCCGGCGCCCGGGAAGATCTTGAGCTGGCCGATGTCGGCGGCGAACAGGTAGAGCGCGATCAGGCCGAGCCAGTATTCGGGCGCGGAGATCAGGAGCAGGCCGATCCCCATCGAAGCGCGGTCCGTGCGCGAGCGCCGGCGCAGCGCCGAGACGATGCCGATCGGAATGCCGATCGCCAGCCAGATCAGCGCGGCGCCGATCGTCAGCGACAACGTGGCGGGCAGGCGGCTCGCGATCAGGCTGCCGACCGAGGCGTTCGAGTGGTAGCTGTAGCCGAGTTCGCCGTGCAGAAAGAGGTTCTTCAGGTAGAGCCAGAACTGGTCGGGCAGGGACCTGTTCAGGCCGAGGTCGTTCCTGATCTCGGCGATCACCTTGGGGCTGGCGTCGTGGCCTGCGCGCAAGCGAGCCGGTTCGGCGCTCGGCAGGATCCTGAACAGCACGAACGTGATCGCGCAGACGAGCACGATCAGGAAGAGTCCCCACAACAGGCGCTTGAGCACGTAGCGGGTCATGCCACGCCGGCCTTCCGCGGGGCCCTCCACGCCACCCTCCACGCCGCCACCCACGCCGCCACCCTCTGCGCGAGCCTCTGTGATCCCGTCTCGTATAGCAACGGTATGACAGGCGGGGATAGACATATATTGTTTTTCTTATGCGTATAACGATGGATATACGCGGCTTCAAAAAAGAACATCGATCCCGCCGTCTTTAGATTTCTTGCTCCTCGCGGAAGCCTTGCTCCTCGTGGAGGCCTTGCTTCTCGTGGAGGCCTTGCTCCTCGTGGAGGCCCTTGCTCCTCCTCCGTGGAAGCCTTGCTCGTGGAAGCCTTGCTCCTCCTGGAAGCCTTGCTCCTCCTGGAAGCCTTGCTCCTCGTGGAAGCCTTGCTCCTCGTGGAAACCTCCCCGGCCGCCCGTCATCTGAGCGACGTGAACGAGTAGTCCCAGGCGCCGAGGTTCCAGACGTCGCCGATGCCGTCGACGTCGTGGGACGCGATGTTCGGCTGCTTGTCGAAGGCGACAGGGATGGCGGCCGCGTCGGCGACCAGTTCGCGGTCGATCGCGGCCCAGGCATCGGCTCGGGCTTCAGTCCCGACGATGAGTTCGGCGGCGGCCATGTGCTTGTTGATCGTCGGGTCGTCGACCTGGCCGTAGTTGTTGTTGTTGGTGGTTTCGATGTGTTCGCCGTTGAAGGGCACGTCGAGGACCGCCTGGGGGTCGCCGAAGTCCGCTACCCAGCCGACGTTCGGGCAGACGTCGATCTGTTCGGCCGGTGTGCCGCAGTACTTTTCGTACATGACCGACTTTTCGACGAGGCTGAGCTTGGTCTTGAAGCCGAGATCCTCGAGCGTCTGGTTGGCGATTTCGGCTTCGTTTGAATCGGGGCTGCCGGTCGCGCCGACGATCTGGACGGTGGCGGAGCCGGTGTACTTGCCGGACGGGTAGCCGGCCAGCTTCATGTACTTGGCCGCCACGGCGGCGTCGCCGGTCGGGTGTTCGTTGTAGTCGTAGCGCGGGCCCGCCACGCCGCCGGCCTGTTCGAAACCGGGGATTTCGGGATATATGAAGTGGGTCATCGGGTTCGTGGTCAGTTCGCCGCCGCGCGCCTTGTTCATGGCGATGCGGTCGAGGGCGGCCCAGAAGGCCCTGCGGACGTTGACGTTGGCGAAGGGGCCGTGTTTGTTGTCGACCGCGATGTAGCCGGTGCCGGCGGCCGGGGAGATCTCGAGCTGGGAGCGGAAGTGTTCGTAGGCGAGCTGGACCGTGGCCTGTGCGATTTCGTCGTTCTCGACCATGTGCGAGCCTTCGAGGACCTGCCTGCCGATCACGTTCGTGTCGCCGCCGATCTGGACGTCGACCTGGTTCAGGTAGGCCGGCCTGTAGTCGGTGGAGGCGTTCCAGCTGGGGTTGCGCACGAGCGTGGCCGAGCGGCCCGGTTCGTAGCCGACGCCGAGGACCTTGCCGGCGGAGTTCGACTTGAACATGTAAGGCCCGGAGGCGACCAGGTAATTGCCGTATTCGGTCGGGCTGTGGGCGTCGTAGCGCTTGGCGAATTCGGCGGGGACGGGGGCGGTCAGGGGCAGCACGAGCGCGGCCGCGAGGATCGGCGCCTTGGCTTCTTCCAGTTTGAAGACGATCGTGTCCCTGTTGGGTGTCGCGATCCCCGGGATCGCCCCCCCGCTCGCGTTCTTGGCGCCGACGAGCGAGCCGAAGTAGGTCGAGAAGTAGGGGTTGGCGACGTTGGGGTTGGCGCCGCGGTCGATCGCGTAGGCGACGTCGGCCGCGGTCACTTCCCGGTTGACGGGCGGGCTGAAGTGGACGCCGGTCCTGATGTGGACCGTGACCTGCTTGCGGTTCGCCGAGATTTCTGGCGGCCCGGACGCGAGGTCGGGCACGGGGGCGCCGAAGTTGTTGGGCTTGTAGGAGTACAGCGGTCGCTGGGTCGCGTAGATCGCCTCGTAGTCGACCGACGAGTAGGCCTGGCCGGGGTCGAGGTGTTCGAAGTCCTCGTGGTTGAGCACGGTCAGGGTGCCGCCTTTGACGCCGCCTGTCAACGACTCGTTGGCCGGGGTCTTGACGCCGGGCGGCGCCGTGATCCCGGCCGAGCCGGCGACCGTGTTCGAGCCTGAGCCTGAGCCGCAGGCGCTGAGCCCGAGCGCGAGCCCCGGCGCCGCGAGCGCCAGCGCCGCGCCGGCCAGGGCCCGGAGGTTGCCGCGTCCGTGGCCTCCTTGGCCTGAACGCGCGCGCGCGGGTCGGCCCAAAGTCGCATCTACCCGTAGCCCCCGGCGCGGGCCGGCGACGCTGCGCTCGCGGCCTGCTCGCGCACGCGCGAACGGACCATTGTCAATCGATATAAGTGGCACCTGGACACCCCTCCTGTGTTCGGCGAAAGCGTTCCGCTGCGTGGCCAGCGTTCTGCGTATGGCCGGGGTTCTGCGTGGCCGGGCAAGCCCCTGCTTTAGGGCGCAAGGCAGGATGCGGGTGCGGTCGGGACGGGCCATGGGCGCTCTCGGTCATCGCCGGGCCAGCCTCGGGTTGGGGGCGCTCTCGGTCATCGCCGGGCCAGCCTCGGGTTGGGGGCGCTCTTCCTCATCGCCGGGCCTGCCTCGGGTTGAGCGCGTCCTGGAGGCCGTCCCCGAGCAGGTTGAAGGCGAGGACGGTCAACAGCAGGGCGGCGCCCGGGAAGACCATGCACCACCAGGCCGTCTCGAAGCTCGGGGTCGCGGCGGCGATCATCTGGCCCCAGCTGACGGTGGGCGGCCTGACACCGACGCCCAGGTAGGAGAGGGCCGCCTCCAGGAGGATGTTCTGGGGGATCAGGAGGCTGGCGTAGACGACGATCGGCGCCGCCAGGTTGGGCAGGATCTCGCGGACCATGATCCTGGTGTTGGAGGCGCCTTGGGCGCGAGCGGCGAGCACGAACTCCTGCTCGCGCAAGGACAAGGTCAGGCTGCGCACGATCCTGGCGATGTAGGTCCAGTTGACGAGCGCGATCAAGAAGATGATGACCCCGAGGCCCGACTGTATGTGGCCGCCGAGGCAGCCCCTGACCGCGCAGGCGGCGCCGAGGCCGAGGCCGAGCAGGAGCACGGGGATCGCCAGGACGACGTCGATCGCCCGCGAGAGCAACGTGTCGGCCAGACCGCGCCAGTAGCCGGCCAGGATGCCGACGACGGTGCCGAGGACGGTCGCGACACCGGTGCCGACGATGCCGACGATCAAGGAGACCCTGGCCCCGTAGATGACCCGCGAAGCGACGTCCCGGCCGAGCGGGTCCACGCCGAAGGGGTGCGCAAGGCTCGGTCCCAAGGGACTACCGAACGCGTTCGTGGCGTTCGGGTTCTGTACGTTCGGCCCGGGCAGGCCGAGCAACGAGACGACGAGCGGCGCGGCGATGGCCACCAGGATCAGGATCGCCACGAACCCGAGCGAGACGACCGCCAAACGGTCCTGGCGAAAGCGGCGCCAGAAGATCTGCAGCGGGCTGTTCGCGGTGGGCCGGCCCGCGCGCGCGCGGGCGCCGGGCGCAACGGGAACCTCGCCGAGCTGCAGGCCGCTGGCGCCGGCGCCCGGCAGCAGCTCGGCCGCGCCGACGCTCATCGACACGCACCTCGCCTGTCGGCCCCTGGCCGTGCTGAAGATCTCATCTTGGCGCTCACTTGAACGAATCGCGTAGAAGTTCGACATCTGTTTATCGGCAGGCCCCCGCAGAAAATGAGCGGACATCTGCGTAGGGGCGGAATACTGAGGGCATGGAGACTCTGTTCGAGGAAGACCCCTCAGACGCTCCCTCCTCTGACACCACGCGCCCCGGCGCCCCTGTGGGCAGCGCCGCCCGGCCGCCCGGCGCCGCCCCGGCGCCAGGCGCGAGCCCCCTGGCGGCGCGGATGCGACCGAGCACGCTTGGCGAGGTCGTCGGCCAGGAGCACCTGCTGGCGGCGGGCTCGGGGCTGCGGACCGCGATCGAACAGGGCAAGCCCCACTCGATGGTCCTCTACGGGCCGCCCGGCTCGGGCAAGACGACGCTCGCGCGACTCTTGGCGGGCGGGCAAGGCCTGGTGTTCGAGGAGCTGAGCGCCGTGCAGGCCGGGCGCGCAGAGGTGAAGGCGGTGATCGAGCGGGCAAGGCACCGCCGGAGGACCGGAAGCCCACCGGTCCAGACGGTGCTGTTCTTGGACGAGATCCACCGCTTCAACAAGGCCCAGCAGGACACGCTGTTGCCGGCCGTCGAGGACGGCCTGATCGTGCTGGTGGGGGCGACGACCGAGAACCCGGCGTTCGAGGTCAACGGCGCTTTGCTGTCGAGGGTCCGGGTGTACGCGCTGAAGGAGCTGAGCGCCGAGGACGTGGCGACCGTCTTGCGAAGGGCGGTCGAGGCGGCACGGGCGGGCGAGGCTGGGACCGCCTCCGATACCGCGCTCGGCGAGGGGTCAGGCGGCACCGGCGCGGCGGCCGAGGACGGCGAGGCGCCGAACCGAGGCGTCCCGGACGTCGAGGAGGCCGCGATCGAGTTCTTGGCGGCGCGCAGCGCGGGCGACGCGCGCACGGCGCTGAACGCGCTGGAGCTGGCGTTGGAGACGGCTGAGGAGCTGGGCGAGCAGAGCGTCGGCGTGGAGCGCGCCGCGGACGCGTTGCAGCGCAGGGCGGTGCTGTACGACAAAAAGGGGGACAAGCATTACGACTACATCTCGGCCTGGATCAAGGCGACGCGGGGCTCGGACCCGGACGCCTCGCTGTACTACCTGGCGGTCATGCTGGAGGGCGGCGAGGACCCGAGGTTCATCGCGCGGCGAATGGTGATCCTGGCCTCCGAGGATGTAGGCAACGCCGACCCGAGAGCCCTGGAGGTCGCGGTCGCGGCGGCCCAGGCGGTCGAGCACGTCGGGATGCCCGAGGCCAAATTCGCGCTCGCGCAGGCCGCCGTGTATCTGGCTCTGGCGCCGAAGTCGAACGCCGCCGGCAGGTCGCTGGGCGCCGCGACCAGGCACGTGCGCGAGCACGGCGCGGCGCCGGTGCCGGCGTGGCTGCGGCCGGGGGCCCGGCCGGGGCAGGACGTCGGCGGCTACGAGAACCCGCACGACAGGCCCGGCTCCGTCTCTGGGCAGGAGCTGATGCCCGAGGGCTTGGTCGGGGAGCGTTTTTACGAGCCCGGCGAGAGCGAAGCCGGCCTGGCCGAGCGCCTTGCTGAAGCGCGAAGGCTGAGGGGTCGATAATCGGGGTGTGGACGTGAAGGTCACCGACGGCGTTGGCGCCGGCCCGGGAACGGACGGCGGCGACGGAGTTCCCAGAGGGGGCGCGCTGATCGCGCGCGATCCCGCGACCGGCGCCGTGCTGGACGAAGTACAAGCCACGGCGCCCGAGCGGATCGACGGGGTCGTGGCTGGAGTGGCGAAGGTGCAGCCGCTGTGGGAGCTGTTGCGGGTCATCGACCGGGCCAGGTACATGAGGAGGATGGCCCAGGCGATCGTCGATGAATATGACGTGCTGCTGGAGACGGTCGCGCGCGAGCAGGGCCGGCCGCGGGCGGAGATCGCGGCGCTCGAGCTGCTGAGCGCGATCGACGCGCTCGGCTGGATCGCGAGGGAGGGGCCGAAGGTATTGGGCGGGCGCGGAATACAGACGCATAAGACCTTGGCGATCGCCAAGCGCGCACGGGTGGCGTACGAGCCTTATGGCACGATCGCGGTGATCGGCGCCGGCAGCGCCCCGTTCGCGCAGCCGCTCGGCCAGATCGCGGGAGCGCTGCTGGCGGGCAACGGGGTCGTGTTCAAGCCGGCGCGTAGAGCCGGCCTGGCGGGCGAGGCCTTGATGAAGGTGCTCGGCCGGGCGGGGCTGCCGGAGGGCCTGGTCGCGATCGTGCACGGCGGCGCCCAGGTTGGCGTGGCCCTGGCGAGGAGCGAATGCGACAAGGTGCTGTTCACGGGCTCGCCGGCGGTCGGCAGAGCGGTGGCCAGGGAATGCGTGTCGCGCGAGAAGGAGGTCACGGTCGAGCTGGGCGGCAAGGACGCGATGATCGTGCTGGCCGACGCCGACCTCGCCAATGCCGTCGACGGCGCGCTTTGGGCCGGCTGCGCCGGCGCGGGTCAGGCGAGGGGGGCGGTCGAGCGGGTGTACGTCGCCGAGGAGGTCGCCGACAGGTTCACGAACGGCCTGCTCGCGCGCGCGCGGGCCCTGCGAATCGGAAACCCGGCAGACCCGGCCGTGCAGGTCGGCCCGCTGGCCTCGCAGCGCCGCTATGAGCGGGTCGATGAGCTGGTCGAGGACGCGGTCGCGAACGGCGCCGTGCTGCGTTGCGGCGGACCGCTCGAGCAGCAACCGCCCGGCTGTGACGGCGCCTTCTATGCACCGGCCGTCGTGACCGGCGCTACCCGGGAGATGAGGCTCATGCAGGAGCCGATCGACGGGCCGGTCTTGGCGGTCGTCGAAGTCGACTCGGTCGAGCGGGCGATCGAGTTCGCGAACGACTGCGAGTACGGACTCGGCGCCTCGGTCTGGACGGCCGACCGCTACCGCGGCCTGCGAATCGCCCGCGAGCTCGACGCGGGCATGGTCTGGCTCAACGACCACCTGCCGGCGCCCGGGCTGACGCGCGGTCCGTGGGGCGCCGCGGCTGGCGCGGGCCTCGGCAGGACGCTCGGCGAGGCGGGCCTGCGGCAGTGCGCCCAGGAGAAGCTGATCGCCTACGGCCCGGCCGGCCTGAGGGGGCTATGGTGGGGCCCTTACGATGAGACCAGCGCCAGGGCGGCCAACGCGATGGCGAAACTGCGCTCCGGCCGGGACGCCGACCGCGAGCGGGCCTGGCGGCGCGGCGCGCCCGCGATCGCCAAGGTCGGTGCGCGGATGCTGGGGCGCGGAGTGCCGCGGTAGGTAAGAACTTTTTTGGGGGTGCCGTGCGCGCGCGTACACGCGCGTACACACGCGCGCGCGCGCGCGCGCAGCACCCCGTTTTGAAGGACATGCGATACGTGGGGACTGGGGGCTGCCAGTCGTGAGGGACTTGGCCGCCGTCGTGAGCGTATGACCGCCGCCGCCGGAGTCCGGGCGCCCGCCAGGCGACGACGGCTACCCTGTGAGCATGCCCGCCCAGGCTTATGAAGGCAAGGAGTGCGTGTGCCAGCTGCGTAGGGGGATCTGCGACCAGTCGTGCGTACAGGGGATGCTCGACACCCCCTTCTACATCGCCTGCCTGAAGCTGTCCGGCCGGCGCTGCGTGGTCGTCGGCGGCGGCGAGATCGGCCTGGAGAAGGTGGAGGGGCTGCTGGCCTGCGACGGCGCGGTCACGCTGATCGCCCCCGAGGCGACACCCGAGCTGGCGCGGTACGCAGAGGAGGGCTCGATCGCATGGGAGCGGCGGCCCTACGCCGGTTCGAGCGATCTGGAGGGCGTGTTCATGGCGATCGCCGCCACGAACGTGACCGACGTGAACATAGGCGTATACGACGACGCCGAGCGGCGGGCGATGCTGGTCAACGTGGTCGACGTGCCGCCCTTGTGCAACTTCATCTTGCCGGCGATCGTCAGGACCGGGCCCTTGGCGATCGCGATCTCGACGGCCGGCGCCTCGCCGGCGCTCGCAAAGCGCATGAAGCGCGAGATCTCGGAGCTGTTCGGCGAGGAGTACGCCAAGCTGGCGATCCTCTTGAACGAGGTAAGGGGCTGGGCGAAGGCGACGCTGCCGACCTACCAGGATCGGCGCGACTTCTTCGAGTCGATCGTCAACGGCGAGCCAGACCCGATCGAGCTGCTGCGCGCGCGCGCGGACACGGCCACCGGCGAGGAGGCGGTGCGCGAGCTGATCGCGCAAGCCAAAGCCGAGCACGAACAGCGCCTGGCCGCGGTCTGAGTCACGCGCGCCCGCCGCGCACCGTCCCTACAGCCCGCCCTACGGCCTCGACCATGACGGCGCCGCCACCGCGGGCCCCGTCCTGCTTCGGGCACCTGGCCTCAGGCGAAAGGGTCGCGCGCCTCGATGCCGTCGTAGCGACGGAAGTCACGGTCGCGGGTGTATATGACGCTCACCCCATGTAGGCGCATCAGTGCGACGAGATGAGCGTCGGGCACGTGGTTGCCGCGGGTGTCGTTGCCGGCAGCCGCGAGATAGGCCGTCCAGAAACCGTCCCCCTCGGCCACCGTGCGCACGGTGGGACGCTCCAGCAGGGCGGCGATCGCAGCGGTGGCTTGTTCGGGCGAAACGGGGTCTGGAAAGATCGTGGGGTGCGTGGCGATACGCAGAAACCCCATGACGGTGGGCCAGAACAGATAGAGAAGCTCGGGCCCGCTCGCGAGCCGGCCTACCAGCTCTCGGGCCCGTTCGTGCAGCGGGTCGTCGGCGTTGCCGGCATAAAGCAGAACGTTCGTGTCGAGCGTAACGCTCAATGCGCGTGCGGTTCGGCCGTCCCGGCGTCGAGCACCCGCCAGAGCGCGTCCTTGTCGTCCAGGTCGACCCTGGGCCTGCCCATGTGCCACGCCGGCCATGACAGCGGTCCGGACTCGGCCGGGGTCTCCGCTGTCAGCGAGACGGCGAGTCGCTCGGACGCGAGCTGACCCATGCTCTTGTGCTCTGCGCGCGCGCGGAGGCGCAGCTGCGCAAGCACGGAGGAATCGAGATCGAGCGTCGTGCGAGCCATGATGCTTGATGCTAACAGACTCGACATCTGATGCTTTGCATGCTGGTATGGCACAGCACATAGACCGCTTACACCAATCGCTTCCAGCCCGGCCAGCCGTCTCACACTAACCTCACGGTGTGATCGAGCTTCGCGGCCTGAGGCGCGACTACGGCGAACGGACGGCGCTCGACGGCGTGACGCTGACGGTCGGAACCGGTCAGACGTTGGTCGTGTTCGGCCCGAACGGCGCCGGCAAGACGACCTTGCTGCGGATCTTGGCGACGCTGCTACGCCCGCACGCGGGCAGCGTGAGCGTGCTCGACTGCGAGCTGCCGGACGAGGCGTGGCGCGCGCGCGGCCTGGTCGGCCTGCTCGGGCACGAGCCGTCGCTCTACCGGGAGCTGACGCCCAACGAGAACCTGAAGTACTACGCCGGCCTGTACGGCCTGCCGGACGGACGCGTCGAAGAGCGACTGGACGCGGTCGGCATACGCGCGCGCGCGAACGAGCCGATCAAGACGCTCTCGAAGGGCATGGTCCAGCGGGTGGCGGTCGCGAGGGCGACGTTGCACGACCCGGAGCTGCTGCTCTTGGACGAGCCTTACGCCAACCTCGACCCGGCCGCGATCGACCTGGTCGCGCCCTTGATCGGCGCCGAGTCACGCCGCACGCGGGTCCTGACGAGCCACGACCCCGAGCGGGGCCTGGCCGAGGCGGACGTCGTGCTGGGACTGCGCGCCGGCAAGCCGGCGTTCGTCAAGGCGGCGGCCGAGGTGGAGACCGGCGAGATCGCGCAGCTGTACAGGTGAGCACGTCTCCTCTTGACACTGGGAAGATGGGGCCGCATGCGGCCCCATCCCCGACCGTGCATGCACGGTCGGGCCAGTCGGTGCATGCACCGACTGGAACAACAAGAGTGATCATGACGCTCCTGAGGAAGGAGCTCTTGGTCGAGCTGAGAACGCTCGAGTCCGTGCCCGGCATGTCCTTGTTCGCGGTCTCGACGTTCGTGGTCTTCCATTTCGCGTTGAACAAGACGACCCTCGAAGGCGACTTGGCGGCGGGCGTCTTGTGGGTGACGCTCCTGTTTGCGGCCATGCTCGGGGTCAACCGGCTGTTCGTGGCCGATGCGGAGCAGGGCGGGTTCGACGGCTTCCTGCTGGCGCCGGTCGATCGCACGACGCTCTTGATCGCCAAGGCGTGCACGCTGGCCGCTTACCTGGGCGTCCTTGAGATCGTCGCCGTGCCCGCGTTTGGGCTGCTGCTCGGGGCGCCGCTCGGGCATGGCCTGGCCGGGCTCGTTTTGGTCTTGGCTTTGGCCGACATCGGCATCGCCGCGATCGGCACGCTTGTATCCGCTTTGGCGGTGCATACGCGCGCGCGTGACCTGTTCGGGCCGCTGCTGTCCTTGCCTCTGCTCGTGCCGATCGTGATCGGCGCCGCTCGAGCCAGCTCGCCGCTGCTCAGCGCCGGCGGCCATCCGGGCGGGCCGGATGTTCGCTGGCTGCTGCTCTTGGGGCTCTATGATCTGGTTTTCGGCCTGATCGCTTACGCCGTGTTCGACTTCTTGCTGGAGGATTGACGCCGCCCAATGCAACGTGCCCTTTCGCTGCGCTTCCTCTCTGCCGTGACCGTGCTCGCGTTCTGCGTGTCGCTGTCCTTGGTCTTCTTTTATGCCCCGATCGAAGCCGAAGAAGGCTTCGTCCAGAAGATCTTCTACCTGCACGTGCCCTTGGCGATCGTCTCCCTGTGCGGTTTCGTGCTCGGCGGGATCTTCGCGATCGCGCACCTGCGGACGCGCGAGTCCAAGTGGGACCTGCGCTCGTATGTCGCGATCCACATGAGCCTCATCTTCGGCGTCGTCACGCTCGTTACGGGCTCGATCTGGGCGCACGCCTCGTGGGGACACTGGTGGGTCTGGAGCGAGCCGACGCTCGTCTCGTTTCTGATCGTGATGCTCCTGTACGCGACCTATCAGCCGATGCGCTTCGCGATCGAGGACCCCGAGCGCCAGGCCCGTTACGCGTCGGTGTTCGCGGTCGTCGCGGGCGCGTTCGTGCCGATGAACTTCTTGGCCGTGCGCCTGTCGACCTCCTACCTGCACCCGCGGGTGCTCGGCTCCAGCTCGAACCTGCCCCCGTCGATGCGCTTCACTTTCCTGGTATCCCTGATCGCGATGGCCCTTCTGTTCGCGACGCTCTCCTTGTATGAGCTTGCCGCCAAGCGCGCACGCATCTCACTCAAAGCAAAGTCCCGGATCCTCGGCTACCGATGAGCGTCCTCGCCAGCACCTTGCCGAACTCGAACGACGGCTACGTGGCCGCCGCTTACATCGTGTTCTTTGTGGTCGTCTTGGTCTACGTCGCGATCATGGCCGTCCGGCTTGGCCGTGTCGAACGCCAGCTGGGCGAGCTGAACCGGGCCGCACGGGAGCCGCGGCCGGAAGAAGACCTTTCTCGGAACGGACCGCCGCGCGCGCGCGTACGCGCCGGCGCGGACACCCCGTCCGAGACGCAGGAGCGCGAAACGGTATGAGCGAGCTGCTGGCCTTGGGCATCTCCCACAAGACCGCGCCGGTCGCCCTGCGCGAGCGGCTCGCCTTCACCGAGGCCCAGGCCGTCGAGTTCGCCGCTTCGACGCTCGAGACCTCTGATGTCAGGGAGGCGGTCGTGATCTCGACGTGCAACCGGACCGAGGTCTATGCCGTCGTCGGCGACTCGGTCCGGGCCGAGGGCGACGTGCTCGGCCTGCTCGCCCAGCGCGCCGAGATCAGGCCCACAGAACTCGCCGAATCGATCTACTCGCCCCGCAACTGCGACGCCGCCAGGCAGCTCTACCGGGTGACGGCTGGCCTCGAGTCGATGATCGTCGGCGAGGCCGAGATCCAGGGCCAGGTCAGGCGCGCCCACGAGGCGGCGCTCAGAGCCGGCAGCACCGGCCCGCTCTCGAACAGACTCTTCTCGGCGGCCCTGACGACCGGCAAGCGCGTGCGCTCGGAGACCGCGATCGGCACGGGCCGCGCGAGCGTGCCGTCGGTAGCCGTCGACCTCGCCGAGAGCGTGCTCGGCGGCCTTGCCGAGCGCCACGTCGTGATCTTGGGCGCCGGCGAGACGAGCGAGCTGACAGCCAAAGCCTTGGCCGAGCAGGGCGCCGGCACGATCTTCGTCGCCAACAGGCACGCCGACAGGGCGCTGCACCTCGCCGAACGCTTCGGCGGCTCGGTCGTCGGCTTGGACGGTCTGCCCGAGCAGCTGACGAAGGCCGACATCGTGCTCTGCTCGACCGCCTCGCCCCACCCGATCGTCGGGCGCGAGGAGCTGGCGGAGGTGATGAGGCTGCGCGACTCCAGGGCGCTCCTGTTGATCGACATCGCCGTCCCGCGCGACATCGACCCCCATTGCGCCGAGATCGAGGGCGTCAGCCTTTACGACATCGATGACCTGCAGGCCGTGATCGCCCGCAACCTCGACAACCGCGCCGGCGAGGTGCCGAGAGCCCAGGCGATCGTCGAGGAGGAGATCCAGCGGTTCGCGAGGTGGCTCGGCCAGCTCGACGTCTTGCCGACCGTCAGCGCCCTACGCGAACACGGCGCCGCCCTTGTCGACCAGGTCCTGGCCGAGAACGACGGCCGCTGGGAGTCCGCCTCCCCAAGGGACCTGGCCCGCGTGGAGGCGATCGCCAGAGCGGTCGCTTCCCGGCTCCTGCACGAGCCGACGATCAGGCTGCGCAGCCACGGCGAGCGCGGCCACGCCAACATCGAGCTGGTCCGCGAGCTGTTCGGCCTGGGCGAGGAGGAGACCGCCGAGGCCCTCGCCGAGCGCTTGAACGACGGCGAAGTGCCCGACAACGTGCGGCCCCTCGCGCGCCCCGCCCGCACGCGCGCCGGCGGCTCGGGCTCTTCCTGAGCGCGCCGACGGTGGCTTCGAGCGGCGGCGTCCTGAGGATCGGCACCCGCGCCAGCGCGCTCGCGCTCGCGCAGACCCGCCTGGTCGCCGGGCTGCTCGAGGCCGGCGGCCAGGGCGAGGTCGAGATCGTCGAGGTGACCACGAGCGGCGACCGCGGCGACGGGAGCGCGGGGCCCAGCTCGGACGGGGACACGGCCCGCGGCGCAGGCGCAGGCTCGGCCGGAGGCGGCGGCCCCGCGGACAAGTCGCGCTGGGTGGACACGATCGAGCAGGCCCTGCTGGACGGCACGATCGATCTGGCCGTGCACTCGGCCAAGGACGTGCCCGGCGACTTGGCGGACGGCCTGGAGCTGCTGGGAGCGCCCGGGCGGGCTCCAGTCGAGGACGTGCTGTGCGTGCCCGGCGGGACTCCGGCGATGAGAGAGGCCAGCGAGGAGAGTGCTTTCCGAAGTGAGGGCCCGCGCGCGCGTACGCGCGCGCGCGCAGCACCCTCGCAGAGAACCGATGATCTCGCCCTCGGCACCGGCGACCTGGTTGGCCTGGTCCCCGGCGCCAGGGTCGGCACGAGCAGCGTCCGGCGCACCGCCCAACTGCGGGCTGCACGCCAAGACCTCGAGATCGTCACGATCGAAGGCAACGTCGACACGAGGCTGCGCAAGCTGGGCGACCCGGACGAAGGCCTGGACGCGATCGTGCTGGCCCGCGCCGGCCTGGTCCGGCTCGGGCGCGAGGACGCAGCCGCCGGCCAGGAGGCGGTGCTCGACCCGGCCCGCTTCGTGCCGGCGCCCGGCCAGGGTGCGCTCGCGCTGGAGGCCCGCGCCGGCGACGCCCGCGTGCGCGAAGCCGTGGCGAACATCCTCGACGCCGAGACCACCGCCTGCCTGCGCGCCGAGCGCGCCCTTGCGAAGGCCCTGGACGCGAGCTGCCATACACCGCTCGGCGCCCATGCCAAGCCGGCCGGCTGCGGCTGCCTGCTACTGAGCGCCTGGGTCGGCCTGCCCGACGGCTCGGCCTGGGTCGCCGACGAGCTGTTGGGGGGCTTCTATGACCCCGGCGCGCTCGGCGAGCGCGTGGCAGAGCGGATGCTGGCGGCGGGGGCGGGCGGATTGCTGCGCCAGGCTGAGCAGATGGCGGGCGCGAGTGCCTGAGCCGAGCCGCAACGACCCCGTCGGCGTCCGCGATCCAGGCGACCCCAACGACCGGCCCAGACTCGACGGTCGTGAGACCGGCCACGTGTACCTGGTCGGCGCCGGGCCTGGCGACCCGGGCTTGATGAGCGTGCGCGCGTTGGAGCTGATCGCGGCGGCCGACGTGGTCCTCTACGACCGCCTGATCCCAGCCTCAGCGCTCGACGGCGCGAGGCCAGACGCGGAGCTTCTGTTCGTCGGCAAGGTCGGCGGCGGCGAGTCCGTGCCCCAGGATCAGACCACCGAGCTGATGATCGCCAAGGCCAAAGCCGGCCTCACGGTCGTGCGGCTGAAGGGCGGCGACCCATTCGTGTTCGGCCGCGGCGGCGAGGAGGCTTTGGCGCTGCGTGCGGCCAACATCGCCTACGAGGTCGTGCCCGGCGTCACCGCCGGCGTGGCGGCCGCCGCATACGCCGGCATCCCGGTCACCCATCGCGGCCTGGCGACGGCGGTCGCCTTCGTCACCGGTCATACGCGCGCGGACCGGCCGGCCGCCGAGGATGCCGAGGCCGGCCTGGACTGGTCCGGCTTGGCGGCGTTCCCGGGCACGCTCGTCTTCTACATGGGCGTCAGCCGACTGCCCGACATCGCAGCCTCCCTGATCGCCGCCGGCCGGCCGGCCGAGGAACCGGTGGCGGTCGTCGAACGCGGCACCTGGCCGGACCAGCGCACGATCACGGGCACGCTCGCGACGATCGCCGAAACGGCGAGAGCGGCCGGCGTGCGCGCGCCCGCGATCACGATCGTCGGCGCGGTCGCCGGCCTGGCGGACGAGCTGGCATGGCTGCCGGACGCGCCCTTGGCTGGGCGCACGGTGGTCGTCACGCGCGCGCGGGCATCGGCCAGCGGCCTGGCGCAACGACTGGAAGCGCTGGGGGCCAGAGTGATCCAGGCGCCGGCGATCAAGACCGTGCCGTTGCCGGGCCCAGCGCCGGACCTGAGCCGTTACGACCTGCTCTGCCTGACGAGCCCCGTCGGCGTGGACTGCCTGTTCGAGCGCCTTCGCGACGCCGGCCTCGACGCCCGCGCACTGGCCGGCCTGCGCGTGGCGGCGATCGGCAAGGGCACCGCGCAGGCTCTGGAGGCGCGCGGCGTCCTCGCCGACGTCGTGCCCGAGCGCGCCGTTGCCGAGGGCTTGGTCGAGGCGCTCGCCGACCTGAAGCCGCCCGTCGGGCGCGCCCTGATCGCCCGCGCGAGTGAGGGTCGCGAGGCGCTGCCGGAGGCGCTGCGCGCGCGCGGGGCCGAGGTCGACGTGCTCGCCCTTTATGAGACCGTCGCCGGCACCCCGCCGGCCGGCGTCATGCAAGAAGCGAGCGCGGCCGACTACATCACGTTCACGTCCGCCTCGACCGTGCGCTTCTTTATGGACGCGCTCTCCGCGACGAGCGCCGCCGGCGAGACCACGGACGCCGGGCACGAGCAGGATGCGGGCGAAGATGCCGACGGCCCGGCCGGCGAGCTTGCCGTCCCCGGCCTCTCCCCCGGCACCCGCCTTGCCTCGATCGGCCCGATCACGAGCGCCGCCCTGCGGGAGCACGGCCTGGAGCCGGATGTCGAGGCGGCCGAGCACGACATCGACGGGCTGGTCGGGGCGCTGCTCGAGGATGCCGCGGCGCGGCCGGCGACCTGAGCCAGCCTAAGGCCAGTCGATCTGCTCGGCCAGGGCGTCGGCGCCGAGGTCGATCAGGGCGCTGGTCTGCACCGGCTCATAACTACCGTCGCCGAGCGCCAGCCAATGGATGGCGCGCTCCCGCGCCTCAGACCTGAAACGCCGAGGGGCACATCCGCGCGAGCGCGCACTCGCCGCAGGCCGGCCCCCGCGCGGAGCACGTGCGCCGGCCGTGGCGCAGCAGGTTGACGTGCAGCTCGAGCTCCTGGCCGGCCGGCGTCAGCGCGAGCATCTGGTCGTGCAGGCGCTCGAACGGGGCGCCCGGCTCCAGCAGGCGCAGCCTCATGCCTACGCGGGAGACGTGGGTGTCGACGGGCACGTCGTGGCGACCGTAGGCGAACAGCAGGACGCACGCCGCGGTCTTGCGCCCGACCCCTGGCAACGCCGTCAGGTAGTCGCGGGCCTGCTCCAGCGGCGCGTCGGCGAGCCAGTCCAGCGAGAGATCGCCCGGGCCGGCCGGCGCGGGCCTGACGCGGCGGCTGTCGGCCCCGTATGACGGGCCGCGGCCGCCTGCGCCGGACACGACATTCCGCCCGGCGCGGGCCAGGCCGTCGCTCCCGGCCGAGAGACCTCCACGCGCGCGCGCCGCACGCTTGCCGTCGCCTCCAGGCGATTCGGCGATGGCCCGCAGGATCGCGACGATCCGCGCGGACTTGACCTTCGAGATCCCGCCCGGCCTGATCGCACGCTCGACCGTGCTGACGCGCGCGCGCATGACGGCCTCCCATGTGGGCAAACGTTCGCGCAGCCTCAGGTAGGCGACGTCGCGGTTGCGGTCGTTGGTGCTCTGCGAGAGGACCGTCAGGACCAGCTCGGCGATCGGGTCGCCGTGGGGCGCCATCCGCGGGATGCCGTAGACCAAGCGCAGCCGTTCGCGGATCCGCGCCACCCGCGCGCGCGTGGGTGGCTGCCAGGTTGCAGACGACCGATCTATGGGGTGTCCCACTGGCGCGGTACACTAGCGTTATGCCCTCCACCAAGCTCCGCATCCAGGTGACGCTCGACCCCGAGCTGGCCGCGGCGGTTGCCGAGTTCGGCGGCGCCAAACCGAGGTCACGCACGGTGCGCGACCTCGCGTTGCGCGGAGCGGAGGAGCTGCGCTCCGACCAAGAGCAGCGCGAAGATGCGCTCGAGTTTCTGCGGGCGCTGGACTCCGGGGAAGACGACGGTTACGACTTCTCGGTGTCCACACAGCTTCATGCCGAACGCTGAGCCATACAGCTCGGGATCGCCGATTGTGTTCGATACCTCGGCGTGGAGTCGCCGAACCAACCCGGCCGTGCTGCCGAGGTGGGCCGCAACCCGCGACGCTGGGCTTCTGACGGTTTGCCCGGTGGTGGCGCTGGAGCTGCTGGCGGCCGCGCGTAACGAGGACAGGTTCGCGGAGCTCGATCGTGCTTTGCGAGCGCTTGCGCAGGCGCCCGTGACGCGGAAGGCATGCGACGCCGCCCTCAGCGCCTCGCGCGAGCTGCGCGGGGAGCGGCGCCTGCCCGCCGCCGACTACCTGATCGCCGCCGCCGCGGCCGAGCGCGGCGCCGCCGTCCTTCACTACGACAGCCACTTCGACATCCTCTGCGGCGTCCTCGGCGTCGAAAGCGTCTGGATCGCCCCGCCCGGGTCGATCGACTGACGCGCACGACCAGGCCGCCCGCACGCGAAAGCCGACAGAACGCAACCCGAACTACTGGCCCGCCGGCGTGCGACCTGCCCGCCTGACACAAGAAGTCGGTCCGCGGCGGATATCCTCGGCACGTGTCCGCCGTCGCACAGACCGAGGCGCTGCCGCGGGCGCGCGCGGGCCTTACGCGCTCGCTTGCGGCCCAGCCCTGGGCTTGCGCGCTGGCGCTGGCGATCCCTTCGAGCATCGCCTACCTGATCTCCAGCCCACCGGCGGCCGACCTGGCGGCGGCGATCTACCGGAGCGACCTGTTCGCGAAGGCCGGCTATGTGCTGCACGACAGCGGCTGGTATGCCGGGCACTCCCATTACGTCCTCGCCTACTCGCTGCTGTCGCCGCCGCTCGGCGCCTTGATCGGCGTGCGCCTGTTGATGGTCCTCTCGGTGCTGGCTGCGTCCGTGCTGTTCGGGTCGATCGCCGCGCGCGCCTTCCCGATCGCCGGCGCCCGGGCGGCCGCACTCGTGTTCGCGTTCGGCCTGTGCGCCGAGCTTCTGTCCGGGCGCGTGCCCTACGACCTCGGCCTGGCCATCGGCCTGGGCTCGGTCTTGGCGCTGATGGCGGGCCGTCCTGTCGCGGCGCTCGCGCTTGCGCCGCTGACGAGCCTCGCGAGCCCCGTCGCGGGCGCGTTCCTGGCGCTCGTCTACCTGGCCTGGGCCATGGCCCTCGCCTGGCCAGCGGCCGTGGGTACGATCCGGCGGGAGGCCGACCCGGCCGGTCCGGCTCCGGTCGTGACCCCCCCTTCCCGGCCCCGCGCGCACATCGGGCACACCACCGGGCCGCGGCTATGGCCGCTCGCCCTGATCGCGGCCGCCCTGGCTCCGATCGCGGTGCTCTCGTTGGGCTTCCCCGAAGGCGGCCACGAGCCGTTCGCTCCCTCCTCCTTCTGGCCGGCGTTCTGCGCGGTCGTCGCGATCGCACTGGTCCTGCCGCGCGGGCCCCTGTCCGCGCGCGCGCACCGTGCCCTGCGAATCGGCTTCGGCCTGTATGCCCTGGCCTTGCTGGCCTCTTTCTCGATCGAAACTCCGATGGGCGGCAACGCCGCGCGGCTGGGCCCCGAGCTGGCGCCGGCCATCTTGACGGGCGTGCTCTGGGAGCGTAAGCGCCTGGCGCTCTGCCTGGCCGCGCCCGTGCTCGTCTACTGGCAGCTGAACACTCCGATCGGCGACCTCTCGGAGATCGACGGCCAACGATCGGTCAACGCCGCTTACTACGCGCCGCTGCTGGCCGAGCTGGGCGGCCTGACGAGCGCACAAACATCTGGTGTCGTGAGACCCGGCCTCTCAGCGGACAGCCTCCGCAGAGGCGGCGTCCATGCGGGCAGGCCCGCGCACGCGCAGGCGCACGCGCCCGCCTCCCCGGGCTCGCCCGCGGGCCCGACGATCGTCGAGGTGCCCTTGACGGCGGCCCATATGGAGGCCGCCTACGTGGCCGGCCATGACGACATCGAGCTCGCCAGAGGCTGGGACCGCCAGCTCGACACGCGCTACGGGGCCCTGTTCTACGCCCCGACCCTGACGGCTGGCGCGTACGAAGCCTGGCTGCGCGAAAACGAGGTCGCCTATGTTGCCTTGGCCGACGCCAAGCCCGACTACTCCGCCCGCCAGGAGGTCGCCTTGATCGCTGGCGGCCTGCCCTATTTGCGGGAAATCTGGCGCTCGCGACACTGGCGTCTGTTCCTCCTCATCGGTTAGGCTTTCATCGCAGATGTCGGAGTCCCTCGCTCGCGCACGCGCTCTGCAGGCGCGCCTGCTGCCTCATGGTTGGCTCGACGTGCTTCGCCAGGTCGCCCTCTTTGGCCTGGCCTACTTGGCGTACCGACTCGTGCGGGGCCTGGTCGAGGGCGAGGCCAACACGGCTTTCGCGCATGCCTTGGACGTGATCTCGCTCGAGCTCAGCTTGCACATATTCGTCGAGCCATCCGTCCAGGCCTGGGCATCCAGCAGCAGGCTGGTGATGGACTTCTGCAGCTGGATGTACGTCAACGCGCAGACGACCGTCACCTTGGCCGGACTCGTCTATCTGTACGTGCGCCACAACAAGAGCTTCTACTTCGTGCGCAACATGTTCATGATCGCGATGCTGATCGCCCTCGTCGGCTACACCGTCTTCCCGACCGCGCCGCCCCGCTTCCTGCCGGAATGGGGCTTCATCGACTCGGTTTCGAACTTCACCGGCGTCCACGTCGACCATGCCTCGGCGACGATGACCGCGCTCGTCAACCCTTACGCCGCCGTGCCCTCGATGCACGTCGCGTTCGCCCTGATGATCGGCTGGCCCTTGGCGCGCCTGGCCAAGCACCGTTTCGTGAAGGCGCTGTGGCTGGCCTACCCGTTCCTGATGGCCTTCGTGATCGTCGTGACCGCCAACCACTTCATCTTCGACGCGATTCTCGGCGCGCTGACCGCCGGCGCTTCGGCCTACGGGGCGAGTTGGCTGGCCAGAGCGAGACCCCAAGTATGGCGCTTCTCGGCGCCCGCGGCCCGGGCGGCGGGCGCCCGGGCGGGCGCGTAGGGGCTTGCGCCGGGGATGGCTTCCGAGCACGACCGCCAGGGCCAGGGTCCGACCACGATGAGCCCGCGTCGCCACGACGCCTCGACCGCGCCGCGCCGGCGCCGCGGCGCCCCGCGCGCGCGCGGGCGCGCCGCCCGCCGGCAGCGCGCCCCGATCGGCGCCGGCGAACGCCGGGAGCTGATGCGCGAAGCCCTGATCGAGTCGCGGCTGACTCCGAACGCGATCTCGCTGACGGGCCTGGCCTTGAACGTGCTGGCGGCGGCGCTCGTCTGGGAGCGCTACTTCTTTCTCGGCGGGATCGCTTTCATCGTCGGCTCGATCATGGACACGCTCGACGGGCGCTACTCGCGGATGTCCGGCAAGGGGACCCCGTTCGGCGCGTTCCTGGACTCGACGCTCGACCGCATCGAGGAGGGCATCGTCCTGACGGCGGTCGCCGGCTACTTCGCCTGGCAGGGCGACCGCATCGCCGCCGCCGCGGTCGTCGTGGCGGTGCTCGCCTCTTTGATGGTCTCCTATACGAGGGCCCGCGCCGAGGCGCTCGGCGTGGAGTGCAAGGTCGGCATCGCGACCAGGCCGGTCCGCGTCGTGATCCTCTCGATCGGCCTGATCTTCGCGCGCGGCGCCTCGCTCGGCGACTTCCAGCTCCTGGCGCCCTCGGTCTATGTCCTGGCTTTGCTGTCGGTGATCACCGTCGGCCAGCGCATCGCCCACGTCCGCCGCGCGCTCTCAGAGCCGCCGGCGGCATGACCCAAAAGCCCCGACCGGCATCCCCCGCCGAGGCCCAACCCGGTCACGCCACCCCCAACCCGGTCACGCCACCCGCGACCGGCTCGCGGTGTGACCGGGCCGGCGGCGCGGGGTAGGTAGTGTCTTCCCCAAACCTATAGACCAAGGACCCAAAGACTTTGACACCGATCCAACACAGCAACGGCAGCGCCCGTAACGGCACCGCCCGCTATCAGGCCGACAAGGTGAGGGTGGCGATCATCGGCGTCGGCAACTGCGCGTCGGCATTCGTGCAGGGCATCCATTACTACAAAGACGCCGACCCCAGCCAGCGCGTGCCCGGCCTGATGCACGTCGACCTCGGCGGCTACCACGTAAGCGACGTCGAGTTCACGGCCGCCTTCGACATCGACAAGGCGAAGGTCGGCAAGGACCTCGGCCAGGCGATCTGGTCAGGCCAGAACAACACGATCAAGTTCGCGACCGGCAAGCGCGCGGTGCCGAGCAAGCTCGGCGTGCCCGTCTACAGGGGCATGACCCACGACGGTTTGGGCAAATACTTGAAAGAGAAGATCGTGAAGGCCCCCGGCGAGACGGCCGACATCGTCAAGATCTTGAAGGACACGCATACCGACGTGGTCGTGTCCTACCTGCCGGTCGGCTCCGAGCAGGCGACCAAGTGGTATGTCGAGCAGGTCCTGGAGGCCGGTTGCGGCTTCGTGAACTGCATCCCGGTGTTCATCGCCAGGGAGGACTACTGGAACAGGCGCTTCGAAGAGGCCGGCCTGCCGATCGTCGGCGACGACATCAAGTCCCAGGTCGGCGCCACGATCGTGCACCGCTCTTTGGCCCGGCTGTTCGCCGACCGGGGCGTCGAGATCGAGCGCACCTCGCAGCTGAACGTCGGCGGCAACATGGACTTCTACAACATGCTCGAGCGCGAGCGTTTGGAGTCCAAGAAGATCTCCAAGACCAATGCCGTGACCTCGATCATGGACCACGAGCTGCCGGCCGAGGACGTCCACGTCGGCCCGTCCGACTACGTGCCTTGGCTGACTGACCGCAAGTGGGCCCATATCAGGGTCGAGGGCCAGGCCTTCGGCGACGTGCCTTTGAACGTCGAGCTGAAGCTCGAGGTCTGGGACTCGCCGAACTCGGCCGGAATCGTGATCGACGCGGTGCGCTGCTGCAAGCTCGCCCTCAACCATGGGGTCTCGGGCCAGCTCGACGGCCCGAGCTCTTACCTGATGAAGTCCCCGCACAAGCAGCGCCCCGACGACCAGGCCCGGTCCGATACCGAGAAGTTCATCGCCTCCTACGCCGGCCGGCCGGGGACCGCGGCCAAGCCGTCGACAGCCGCCAAGCGGGGGCCGGCCAAGCCGTCGACAACCGCCAAACGGGGGCCGGCCAAGCCGCGAAAGGTGGCCAGCCGAACGGGATAATGGCCAGACCGATGGCGCGCGCTGAGCAGACGTTCGCGGTCGCCCACGTGACGCCCTACCCGTGGGAGGCCCAGGACAACGAGGTCAATGCCCACGTCAGGGCGGTCGCCGAGGAGCTGTCGCGGCGCGGGCACCGCGTCCTGGTCTTGGCCCCGTCGCGCTCGCACGAGCGCGTGCGAGCATCGCGCCGGGCACTGCGCGCGGCCCGCGGCCGGGGCGAGGGCGCGGAATCGCTGCTGAAGGGGACCGACGGGGGCACTCCGTTGGTGATCGCCGTCGGCGAGGTGCTCGACGTTCCCAGCCTGACCTCCGGCACGAGCGAGCGCTCGCACGGCCGGCGCCCGCCGGCCCTGCCGATCGACGTGGCCCGCACGATCGAGGAACTGCTGAGCACGATCCCGCTTGACGTGGTCCACGTACACGAGCCGTTCGCGCCGAGCGTCTCGGCGGCGGCGTTGCGGCATTCGCGGGCCTTGAACGTCGGCTCGTTCCACGCCGCCGGCGAGCGGGGCGTGCTCTCCAGGAGCGTCGGGCGCCGCTTCGTGGAGACGTTTCTCGGGCGCTTGGACGCCCGTGTCGCCGCGACGCCGGCGACCGCCGCGCTGATGGCCAAGCAGTTCCCGGGCGAGTACCGCGTCGCGGGCGACCCCTCGGAAGACGGCGCCGGGAACGCGGGAGACAGCGTGAAGGGCGGCGTGCCGGGAGTCGGTCTGGGGGGCGAAGATGGGTACGCAAATCGGGGGGACTCGCGTGCGCGCGCGCGCGTGCGCGCATACGCGCGCGCAGCAGCCGACCTGGAGACCATCTACCGCGAGCTGGCCGCGCGCAGGCACGACCCGCTGGGCGACCGAACGCTGCGTCAGCGCCTGGCGGGCCGGCCGAAGATCGACGTGGACCTGCACATGCATACCGATCACTCCTACGACTGCGCCACGCCGGTCGAGGTGCTCCTTACGACCGCCCAGGAACGGGGCCTCGGCGCGATCGCCGTGACCGACCACAACGAGATCTCGGGCGCCCTGGCCGCGCGCGAGCGTGCGCGCCAACTCGGGATCGACATCAAAGTGATCGTCGGCGAGGAGGTCAAGACCGCGAGCCAGGGCGAGGTGATCGGCCTGTTCATCGAAGAGAAGATCCCGAAAGGCATGACCCTGGCCGAGACGATCGCCGAGATCAAGCGGCAGGGCGGGGTCGTGTACGTGCCGCACCCGTTCGATCGGCTGCACTCGGTCCCCGACTACGAGCACCTGCTCGGCGTGGTCTCAGAGATCGACGCGATCGAGGTCTTCAACCCGAGGGTCGCCATCAACGCATTCAACGAGGAGGCCGAGCGCTTCGCCGCCAAGTACCGGATCGCGGCGGGGGCGGGCTCGGACTCGCACGTCGCCCAGGGCCTCGGCTCGGTGCGCTTGCGGATGCCGAGCTTCGACGGGCCGGCCGAGTTCAAGCAGGCCCTCACCGAAGCCGAGATCCTGACGAAGCCGACCAGCCTGCTGTATGTGCAGGCTCTGAAGTTCCTGCAGACCAAGGCCACCCCGCGCGCGGCGCGAAAATCCAGCCGCGCCCGTCGCGTCAGACGCGCGCTGGGCGGGACCCGCAAGTAAGGGTGCAGCGCCAAGGACAAACAGCTCGCCCGTCAAAACCAACCGGACCGATGCCGATCACAGACGACGAGATCAAGGAGAAGTACCTGGAGCGGGCGATCCGCGAGCTGAACACGCTCACGAGGGAGCTGCAGGCCTGCCCGCACTGCCCGCGCGGCAACCTGATGCCGGTGCTCGGGTCCGGGCACCCGCAGGCCGACGTGATGCTCGTCAAGTACGCGGCCCAGCCTTCTGAGATCGAGGAGGGCGTCGCGTTTTACGGCAGGGCCGGCGGCGCCTTGATGAAGTCCTTGAAGCGCCTGTCGATCGATCCTCTGGCGGTGTACGGCACGCTGTGCGTCAAGTGCCCGCTCAGCGACCCGTCGCTGGCTGACTTCGCGTGCGTGTCGAGGGTCGTCGAGGAGCTCGCGATCGTGCAGCCCAAGATCGTCGTCGCGATGGGCGCCGACGCGCTGGCGGCGATCGGCGACTTGGAGATACCGTTGGCCAGGCCTCTGCAGGCCCGCGAGGGCGTCATCCAGCAGCTGACCCCGACGATCGACGCCCTCTACGTGCCCAACATCGACGACTCTTTGGACGAGACCGACGCCAAGCGATCGTTCTGGTCTTCCTTCCGGGTCCTCGGCGAGTGGTACGCGGCCCAGCCGCCGTACTGAGTCAGCCGATCGTCAAAACGATCTTGCCAAGCTTGCCGCCTTCCGCGAAGCGCTCGTAGGCGGCGGCGGCCTCGTCGAGGGGGTACGTGGCGGCAAGGGGCACCGTCAAAGCGCCGGACTCGCAAAGCGGCAGGACCTCCCGCTCGAGCAGCCTCGCGGCGAACGCTTTCTCCTCCAGGGGCCGCGCGCGCAAGGTAGAGCCGTGGATGCGCCCACGCTTGGCCATCAGAGCCAGCAGGTTCAGCTCGGTCTTGACACCGGCCGAGACGCCGATCACGACGATACGGCCAGCCGTCGCCAGGCAGGCCAGGTTGCCGGGCATGTTCGGGGCGCCGACCAGCTCCAGGACGACGTCGAACGGGCCGTGCTCCGCGTAGCCCTCGGGCGCGATCGCGTCCGCTCCGAGCGCTGCCACGCGCGCGCGTAGGCCCTCGTCGCGTACGGTCGCCGTCACGCGGGCGCCCGTCGCCCGCCCGAGCTGGATCGCGGCCAGACCGACGCCTCCGGCGCCGCCATGCACGAGCAGACGCTCGCCCGGCCGCAGCCCGGCCTGGGTGTAGAGGGCGTCGTGGGCGGTCGTGAAAACCTCCGGAAAGCCGCCGGCCGCCGGCCAGTCGAGCGCGTCCGGGACCGGCATCAAGCAGCGCTCGTGCACCAATGCCAGCTCTGACTGGCCGCCTCCGCCGACGATCGCCATGACCCGGTCGCCGACCCCAAAACGTGTCGCGCCCGGTCCGAGCGCCGCGACCTCTCCGGCCAACTCCATGCCCGGGATGTCGGCAGGCCAGCCCGGCGGCGCCGGATAGAGACCTCTGAGCTGCATCATGTCGCCGCCGTTTAGGCCCGCCGCGCGCACGCGTACGAGCACCTCGCCGGTGCCCGGCTCCGGGTCTTGGTGCTCCTCGATAACGATCTGGCCGTCCTTGATCGTCGCCGCCCGCATTCGCAGAACCCTAACCGGCGTCTCGCTCGAACAGCGACACGCACTCGATGTGGTGTGTCTGGGGAAACATGTCGACCGGGCGGACCCGCTTCAAGGCCCAGCCGGCCTCGACCAGTTCGGCGGCGTTCGGGGCCAAGGTGGTCGGGTTGCACGACACGTAGACGATCCGCTTGGGCGAGGCCTCGACGATGCGGCGCACGACTTTCTTGGACAGGCCCGCGCGCGGCGGGTCGACGACGAGCACATCGGGGCGCCCGGCTTTCGCGACCAGCTCGGGCAGGGCCAAGCGCGTGTCGCCGGCGAAGAACTTGGCGTTCGTGACGCCGTTGCGCTCGGCGCCGGCGATCGCGTCGGCGACGGCCTGCTCGATCAGCTCGATCCCGAACAGCTCGCCCGCCTTGGGCGCCAACGTCAGAGCGATCGTGCCGATGCCGCAGTACAGGTCATAGACCCGCTCCCAACCGCTCAGGCCAGCGCACTCGGAGACGACGCCGTAAAGGACCTCGGCCATCTCGGTGTTGGTCTGAAAGAAGGCTTCCGGTGAGATCTGAAGCTCCAGGTCGCCAAGACGCTCGGGCAGCTCAGCCGAGCCCCACACCAAGTCGGTCTCTCCCCCGGCGGTGGTCTCGGCGGGGCTCTGGGAGCGCGTCCACAGTACGCCTGACAGCCGCTCGCCGAGCGCGCCGTGCAGCGCGGCGGCGAGCCCGTCCGGCTCGAAGTCCCCGTCGGTGGTGACGAGCCTGATCTGGAGCCTGTCCGTCTTGCGCCCTTCGCGTACGACGAGGTTGCGCAGGCGCACGCGCCCGTCCGGCGCGGGCGGCGGCGGTTCGGCGCGCTCCCCCTCGACGGCGGGCGGCAAACGGCCGCGTCTGGGGCCCCGGTCCCAGGCCGTCAGCCTTTCGCCACGACACCAGTCGAGCACGAGCTGCCTCGCGCGGTTGCCGACCTCCGAGGCGAGCAGGCAGTCGCTCAAAGCGGTCACCCGGTTGGCGCCGGCGGACGCGTGAAAGCCGCAGACCAGCTCGCCGCCCCCACCTGCCTCGCCGGCCCCACCGGCCCCTGCGTTCCCGAACGAGTACTCGAGCTTGTTGCGGTAACGCCACTGTTCGGAGGCCGGCACGATCGGCTCCAGCTCGAAACCGTCGAGGTGCCCGATCCGGCGCAGCGCCTCGGCGACCTGATCGCGCTTGATCTCGAGCTGGCGCTCGTACGGCAGGACCTGCCAGGGCACGCCGGGGTGGTCGGCCTTGGGGGCGATTCGTTCGGGGCTGGGCTTCAAGATCTCGACGGCCCGCGCGTGCGCGTAAGACCGCTTGCGCTTGTAGACGAGGGCCTTGACCAGGTCCCCGGGCACGGCTCCGGCGACGAACACGACGTAGCCTTCGTCGCCGAACCTGGCGACACCCTCGCCGCCGAAGGCCAACGACTCGACGGTCAGCTCGATCTCATCGCCACGCTCGGGCCTCGTCTTTGCGCCCCCCAACTTGTGAGGAGCCGCCGCATGAGCGTCGAGATGTTGGCGTGCAGCCGGTTGAGCGTCGGAGCGCTCGGGCTTGGTCATGGAAGCAAAAGCTCTAGCAGAGCCTTCTGGGCGTGCCTGCGGTTCTCGGCCTGGTCCCAGATGCGCTGGCGCTCGCCGTAGAGGACCTCCGGCGAGATCTCCTCGCCGGGGTGGGCCGGCAGGTCGTGCATCGCGAAAGCGCCTGGCGCGGCCAGGTCGAGCAGCCCGTCGTCGAGCTTGTAGTCGGCGAGCGCCTCGCGCCTGGCCTGGGCCGTCTGCTCGTCGCCCATCGAGACCCACACGTCCGCGTATACGGCCTGCGCGCCCGCGACCGCCTCGCGGGGATCGGCGTGTAGCGTGAGCGTGCCCGTCGCGCCCTCAGGGTCAGGCAGCGGCGCCTGCTCGTCCAAGGTGTAGCCGGCGGGCGAGGCGACCGCGACGTGCATGCCGGCGAGCAGGCCGAGCGTCGCCAGGGACCGCGCGACGTTGTTGGAGTCGCCGACGTAGGCGACCTTGACGCCCGCGAGCGCGCCGTAGGCCTCGCGCAGGGTCAGGAGGTCGGCGAGGGCCTGGCAGGGGTGGTGCAGCGAGGTCAGCATGTTGATGACCGGCACATCGCTGTGCTCGGCCAGCTCTTTGAGCATCGCGTCGGGCCCGGTCCTGACCCCGATCGCGGCGACGTGCCTGGAGAGGACTTTTGCGGTGTCGGGCAGGGGCTCGCCGCGCGAGAGCTGCAGCTCGTCCGAGCGCAGGACGACGGCGTGACCACCCAGCTCGCTGATCCCGACCTCGAAGGACACGCGCGTGCGCGTGGAGGGCTTCTGGAAGATCAGGGCCACGCTCTTGCCGGCCAGCGCTTCCGAGGAGAGCGGCGCGGCCTTCAGCTCCAGAGCGCGGCCGAGCAGCGCGTCCAGCTCGGCTGGCGTCAGCTCGGCCCCGGTCAGGAAGTGGCGTTTCATGGGACTGGCCAGTCTAGGGGCAGTTGCCCAAGGCATCCAGGTAATGTGGCCCGCAGGCGTCGCGCTCCCTCCTGAGCCTGCCAGCAGAACGGGGTCCGGCTGCGGCAAGCTACCCCGATTCGCCGAGTTCCAGGGCAATGAGCAAGACCTTCCAAGCACTCTACTACCGCGATCGTCTCCATCCGGTCAACCCGGCCGGCGACGTCGGTCTGGTGACGCTCTGGTCTCCGTTGAGCGCGGTGACACGCAGACTCGATTCGATCTCGCCGGAGATTCTCGATGGCTCGCGCAGCCGTATAGCGGTCGTCGGAAACCTCTACGGAGACGGCATGTACGCGATGTTTTGCAACCTCTTGTTCAATCCGCAGGTGCGTCACCTGGTCGCGATCGGCGAGGATCTGGGCCTGCCGACCTGCGAGGAGATCGCGGCCTTCCTGGCGCATGGGCTCGAAGATGGAGAGATGCTCGGCATGCCCATCCGGCGAATCGCCGGGTCGGGGCGCGTGCTCTATGCCGATCCCGGCTTCGACGAGCAGCGGCTGCGCGAACGCCTCAGCTTCCGTTATCTGGGGAAACTCTCGGCTGAGGCCCTCGGCGTCGAGCTGACGAGCTGCCTGCGCGAGCTGCCTCGCTTCGAGGCCGACGACGTCGGCCCGCGGGTGCGGGTGGACATAGCGGGCGCTTCCGCAGGCAAGCAAACGTACCGACCTTCGGATCCCGGCGCTCAACAGGTCGTCAGGCGCAGGCCGCTGGACTGCTGGGAGGAGCTCGTCGTCCGCACGGTGCGATTCGGGCGGCCGGTCACGCTCCGCTCTGGCCCACGCCTCGAGCTGCTCAACGCGAAGGCCGTGATAACCGAACCGGCGGAAGAGTCGGCCGAGCTGCTCAGTCGTTACGGGTTCTCGCTGGCCGACTTCCAGGAATACCAACGACGCATGTTCCAGGCGGAGATCCCGGACGACACGACATACACCTACGGCAGCCGCCTCGGCGGGCATTTCCAGCTGCGCGACGGCAGCACGCAAACGCTGCGAGCCGTCACGGAGCTGCTTCGCTCGAACCCGGAGACGCGCCACGCCTTCGTCTCGCTGTGGGACACGAGCGAGGATCTCGATCCGAGCTCCAGCCGAGTCGGGGGCGGGCCGTGCCTGGTGACGCTTGCGTTCAGAAAGCATGGTGGAGCGCTCGCGCTGACCGCGACCTACCGCTCGCACAATCTGCTGATCGCCTGGCTCGAGAACGTGTACGGGCTGATCGCCGTACAGCGCCAGGTGGCCGACGGCGCCGGCATGCCGGTGGGACCCATCACCGTCATCAGCCACTCTCTGGGCATCGATCCGCGCAACACCGGATTCGTGCGCGCGAAGCGGCTCGCCGAGCGGTGGAAGCGCGACGACGACCTGGACCGCGAGACGGGCAAGTACTCGCTGAGGGAGGACCCGAACGGCTATTTCGTCGTGAGCGTGGACGAGGAGCGAGGGTGCATCGTCGCCGAGCACCGTTACGAAGGAGTGTTGCTCAAGCGATACACCGGCGAGCGCGCGGACAGGATGGCGACGGAGATCCTCGCGGACATGTCGGTGAGCCTCGTCTCGCATGCGATCTGGCTCGGCGGCGAGCTGGCGCGCAAGGAGGCCTTACTCCGCCGTGGGTAAAGAGTCGCTGGAGATCGTCTCGTTGCAGAGCTTCGGCCGCGAGGAGCTGCTGGGTGCGCTGCGCGAGACACCGCTGCGGGGACAGGCCGACCTGAGGCCCTATGCGAACGCGACGCTCGAGTTGACGGCGCCGCTTCAGACGGACCTGCTGACGCCCGCCCAGCGCTATGTCCTGCTGCCACGAGTCCGCGCGATGATCGCGCTCCGCCGTGCGCTTCTCGCCCACGACGTCGACCTGTTCGCCCTCGACGGAGGCCTCTACATGCGCACGTCCGCGAACCCCGAGGAGACGATCCCCGTCACGCCGCCGGTCGTCGAGGAGTCGAGCGAGCCGGACGGCCGTACCGTGCTGCTCGTAGGCGACGGGCTTCATCGCGTGTTCGCCGCCCGCACGCTCGGGCTGCCGATCTCGGTCGTGCTCGTCCGCGGCGTCTCCCCGGACCACCCGTACTATGCCTACGCGCTGCCCGGCGGCTGGTCGGATGTAAGCGAGCTCGAGGAACTCCCTGACGACTACCAGAAGAAGGACTACCGGCAGCCAGACCACTACAAGGCGCTGTTCCGCGACTTCAACGTAATATTTCCAGGCATTCAGAAGGAGCGCAAGAAGTCGAACCCAGCGCACCTGCGGGCGTGACGGCTGTACTGGATCGACGTCAAGGCCGGCGGAGCGAGCGCGATCCGGGACATGGTGCTGGTCCTCTGATCATCGCGCTTCGGGAGCGGCGTCGGCGCTGACGCGGAAGCGGACGGTGGCCGCGGGCGCCGCGTCGAGGACGACCAGGTGCACGTGCAGGTGCGCCACGCTGCCGCCGTTGTAGAGCATGTTCCCGCTGCGTTCGACCGTCGCCAGCGCGAGCGGCCGCAGGCGAGCCTTCAGCATTCGCTTGATCGCCCACAGCTCGGCGCCGGCCTCGTCGGGCAGTTCGTCGAAGGAGACGACGTGGCGCTGCGCAACGATCAGGTGGTGAGAGAGGGCGCCTTCGTATGGGAAGTCGTTCTTCTTGACGTACCAGTGCCGCCCGCGGTGCTCGACCGGCTCGCGCTGCTCGCGCGCGACGTTCTCGGGACAGAAGATGCAGATCTCCGCCGCGGCCAGCCCTTCCATGTAGCGCCGCTGCTGCTCGCTGCGCGCCGCCTGCAGGTTGTAGAGCGGCTCAGCTGGCGCGCTCATACACACAGAAGGCGAAGCTGTGGCCGTTCTCGCTCAGCGGCTCGGCCCGCTCGACGCAGCGCCACTCGTCCGGCGCCAGCGCCGGGAAGAACGCGTCGCCGTCGAGCTCGCCGTCGACCTCGGTGGCGTATACGCGCTCGGCGACCGGGATGGCCTGCCGGTAGGTGACCTCGCCTCCGATCACGAAGCAGTCCCCGCCACAGTTCTCGAGCGCGACGGCGAGGTCGTCGAAGACCTCGGCGCCCTCGACCGCGTAGCCGGCGTTCGAGCTGACGACGAGGTTGCGTCGATTCGGCAGCGGACGGACGGCCGCCGGCAAGGACTCGAACGTGCGGCGGCCCATGACCACGCTGCCGCCCGTGGTGAGCTCGCGAAACCGTTTCAGGTCGCTGGGTAGGTGCCACGGCAGGGCGCCGTCACGCCCGATCACGCCGTTGGAGCTGCGCGCCACGACGATCGAGACCATGCTAGGTGGCCACCGGGATCCCCGGGATCGCCGGGTGCGGATGGTAGTCGAGCAGCTCGAAGTGCTCCGCGCGAAAGTCGTGGATGTCGTCGATCTGGCGCCCGGCGGCGGTGAGCTGGAGCGTGGGCAGCGCGCGCGGCTCGCGCGCGAGCATCGCCTCGACGGCCGGCATCTGGTTGACGTAGATGTGGGCGTACTGGATCCAGTGAACGTACTCCACGAACTCGTAGCCGGTGAGCTGCTCGAGCATCAGGCCGAGGGCGGTGTACTGGGCCATGTTCGAGGGGACCCCGATGGGGGTGTCGCCCGAGCGCTGGTTGTGGACGAGGTGGAGCTGGTCGTTGAAGACGAGCGCGTGGATCCAGCCGTGGCAGGGGGCGATCGTGTTGCGCGACTTGACCCCTTGCTCGCGGTGGTTGGCGTTTGGGATCCACGGGCTCAGCAGCGCCGTGCGATCGAGCGGCAGGTCGCGGAGCTTGCGAACCAGGTGGGGCAGCTGATCGAAGCCGGGATCGTCGCCGTCGAGGTCGGTCGTGAAGTTCCTGAAGGCGTGCCCGTAGGAGCCGGGACCGAGGTCGCCGGGCTCGAGACCGCGAGCGCCGCACTTCTCCGGGGTCGCCCAGGCGTCCCACCAGTCGCAACCGAACCGTGCCAGCTCGTCGAGCGTCCGGGCGCCGTTGATGAACGCGCACAGCTCGCCGATCGCCTTGCCGACGAAGCCCTTGATCGAGCGCTCGGCGATCACGGCCGCACCGTGGGCCATCGGAAACCGCATGCAGTGCCCGGCGAGGGCAATGGCGTCCTCTCCCTGCTTGGTGTGCAGGGCCGTTCCCGTGTCTCGGATCGCCCGCAACATGTCCGCGTAGGCGGTGCTCGGGACGCGCTCCTCGTAAGGTAGGTATGCGGGCATGGTCACGTTCGCCGTCGGCGTTGGCGAGCCAGTAGTCTGAAGGCTCGGCCAGATGGATGGCCTCGGAGTTCCGCGTGTCGCCGAAGCCGGCTCGTGACGGCCCGCACCGATATCGTTGCGGGCGAGAGCACCGACGACACAGCAGATGGCAGCCAGCGGCGGAATCCTTAGTCCAGACATCAACTTCGAGGCCCGTCTGATCCCGACGCTCGAGGAGATGACGCGCACCGTCGCGCATCTGAAGGGCCTCGGCTACCGCATATCGCTGACGTCGGGCTCGTTCGATTTGATCCACGTCGGCCACGTCAAGTACCTGGCGCGGGCCAAGCAGCTCGGCGACATCCTGGCCGTGGGAGTCGACAGCGACGAGAAGATCAGGCGCCGCAAGGGCCCGGACCGGCCGATGGTCCCGGAGCGAGAGCGCCTGGAGATGCTCGCCTACCAGCGCCCGGTCGATCTGATCTTCCTCAAGGAGGACGGCGAAGCGCAATGGGCGCTGATCAAGGCGGTGCGCCCGGACATCCTGGTGCTGACGGCCGATCACTCCTACTCAGACGACGAGCTCGCCGCTCTCGGGGATCTCTGCGGAGAGATCGAGGTCGTGGAGCGCCAGGCCTCCGTGACGACGAGCGAGCGCATCCGTCAGATGTACATGAACCTGGGTGAGAAGCTCGGCCCCAAGTTGGCCGAGGTGCTCCCGGGTCTCATCGACGGCATCCTGAAGCAGCCGTGAGCGAGGTCGCGATCGCATATGTACCGGTCCTCCACGAGGGCTATCGGCGGTTCGTGGACAAGCACGCTGCCGGCCGCCGGCTGTTCGTGATCGGCCAGACGCTCTATGCCGACTATCGGCCCCTGGCGAAGGACATTCGCTGTCTCGACGCCGAGCTGGCGGCCCGGGCGATCGCGGCGTGGGACGTGTGCGCCGAGGTGTCGGTCCTCGACGAGAGCGGCGCCGAACGCCTGGCGGCGGAAGGCCCGGCGATCGTCTTGCCGGCGGAGGACGTCAGCTATCAGATCGTCGAGCGCTTCTTTGGTCGCTGCGAGGTCCGTTATGACACCGTTTTCCTGCGCTGGGACAAGACGCGGACCGCGCAGATGCTCGTCCCGGCCGCGAAACGACCACTGCCGGGCGACCCGGCTCTGGCGGAAATCGCGGCTGCCGCCCAAGCGCGGGGCGCGGCGAGCATAGACTGGTGGCGACAGGTGGGCGCCGCGATCCGTTTCGCCGACGGCAGCGTCCTCTGTGCCGGAAACGAGCACCAGCCACACCGTCTGAGCGCCTACGCCGCCGGCGACCCGCGCGCCAACTTCTACAAAGGGGTAAGTCTCGAGCTTTCGACGGCGATGCACGCCGAGGCCCGCCTGATCTCTTACGCCGCCCGCGACGGTATCTCGACGGCCGGCGCGGCGCTGTACGTCACGGACTTTCCGTGTCCGCCGTGCGCAAAGCTCATCGCCGGCGCTGGGATCGACACGCTCTACTTCAGCACGGGCTATGCCGTTCTCGACGGCCAAGACGTGCTCGAAGCGGCCGGGCTGCGGATCATCCAGGTGACGGACGAGACATGCCCCGAGCCCGTGACGCAGACCTGAGCCCGGTCGGCGAGCACGGCGGGCCCATGCAGCGTCGTGTTCGCACGACGCTGGCCGCGGTCGGCGGCTACTGGCGCCCGCTGGCCGGTCTCGCGCGCCTGCTGGAGGAGTTGGGCGAGCTGGCCGAGACCCTGCCCACAGCCGGACCCGAGGGCGATGCCGGACCCGAAGGCGATGCCGGACCCGAAGGCGATGCCGGATTGGAGGGCGATGTCGGACCCGGGGGCGATGTCGGATCGGAGCTCGCCGACCTGTGGATCATCTCCACCGTGCTCGCGGACCAGTTCCTGGCGGCGGTGGAGGAGCCCAGCTCCACGAACCCGCGACCGGGCGCCGGCGGAGGCTTGCTCGAGGACCTCGTGTCGCGCGCCGGGGTGCTGGCTAGGATCGTCAACTACTACGACGGGCCGAAGACTCCGCGCTCGGTAGACGCGCTCCCCTCGCTCGGCGATGCCGTCGCCGAGTTCCACCGGGCGCTAGCGCACCTGGCGTCCGCCAGCGGCGTGGACCTGGGTCCGGCCGTGGCCGCCAAGCTGGACTCTGTCGCCGTCCGTGACGCGGGACGTTTCGCCGCGCTCACGCAGGACCCGAGCACGGCTCCCTCGCTGGCAAGCTTCCGTAAGGTCGACGCTTCCAGACTGGGCTTGGGCCGAGCGGCGCGGCTCTGGGGCGCCCCGGACTGGTCCGGACGGTCGGCCGGCGCCAACGCTCAGGCGATGGCCCCGGGCTTGGTCGCCTTCACGCGCGCCGCGGATCGCGAGCGGCTGGACGCCTACATCGTTCCCGGTCCCGAGCTCGACTCCGAGGAACACCTGTCCCGATGGCTGGAAGGCCTACTCTCGGCGCTGTCCAGCCACGACCCACTGGCCCCGACGGCGGCCTCCATGGCGAGAACATGGGGCGAGCATGAATTCACGTTCAACGGGATACCGATGACTTTGCTGACGTTCTCGCCCGTATACCCCGACGACGATCCGCGCCATTCCGGGCTTGGCACGTTCATCGCCATGCGGCCTTCCAACCGCACACGCCGCCCGCAAGCCGCGTCCACCGTCGGTACGCTGAGAATGCGGCCGGCCCCGCCGGGCCGTGCCGATCGAAGCCAGAGCAGGGAGGAGGAGCCATGGACCAGTTGAAGCGGGATCTGCCCCTCAGGGCGCTCGCCGGCGCCAACGCCGCGCTGCTCGCCTGCGCCGCCACGCTGCTCGCGCTCGCGGGCTGCGGGTCCAGCGGATCGGGCGGTTCGAGCACGACGACCAACACCACGACGAGCGCCGCCGCCGCGAGCACCCAGACCTCCTCGTCGGCAGCCCACAGCGAACTGAAAGCGGACGCCGCGCCGAAGTACGCCTCGCCGTCCCCTTCCGAACCGGCCAAGAGCGGGACGATCGAGATCGCGTATCGCAACCTTGCGATCGATCCGGACACGGTCAGGGCGAAGGTCGGCAGCACGATCAGGTGGACCAACGAAGACCCCCAGAAGTGCAACGTCACGAGCGAGGGCGGCCCTTACAAGTTCTCGTCCGGCGACATCCAAGAAGGTGGCACTTACGAGCTGAAGCTCGACAGGAAGGGCACGATCCACTACGAGTGCACCTACTACCCGGTCACGATGAACGGGACGATCGAAGTCGTGGAATAGCTTCAGCCGAACTCGGCCAAGCCAAGGTCCGGCGTCGACGCGGTCGCGTACGTCCGCCGGGGGATGCGTCCGGCCCCGCGGGCAAGGCGCCCGGCCTCGACGGCGTGGCGCATCGCGTGGGCCATGCGGACGGGGTCTTCGGCCCTGGAGATCGAGGAGGCGGCCATGACCGCGTCGCAGCCCAGCTCCATCGCCAGGGCGGCGTCCGAGGCGGTGCCGATGCCGGCGTCGAGCACGACCGGCACGTCTACGGCCTCGCGGATGAGGCTGATGTTGTAAGGGTTCCGGATGCCGGCGCCGCTGCCGATCGGCGAGCCCAGGGGCATCACCGCGGCGCAGCCGACGTCGGCGAGGCGCCGGGCGAGCACGGGGTCGTCGGTCGTGTAGGGCAGGACGGTGAAGCCCTCGTCGATGAGCTGCTCGGCGGCGAGGAGCAGCTCGGGGGCGTCGGGCAGGAGCGTGTCCTCGTCGCCGACCACCTCGAGCTTGATCCAGTCGGTCGCGAAGGCCTCCCGCGCGAGCTTGGCCGTGAGGACCGCGTCGCGGGCGGTCCGGCAGCCGGCGGTGTTCGGCAACAGGCCGACTCGCGCGCGCGCGAGCACGTCGATCAGCGAGCCTCTCGCGTTCGGATCGACCCTGCGCAGCGCGACCGTGACCAGCTCCGACCCGCTGGCCGCGATCGCCTCGGCCATCAAGTCCAGCGACGGGAAGCCGCCGGTGCCGAGCAGCAGGCGCGAGCGGAAGGTCTTGCCGGCGATCGTCAGCGTGTCCTCGTCCACCTCCATACGCCGGGGCTCTGTGCCAGGCGCAGCGCCATTTGCCAAGCCGGAGGGAGTCGCGTCCGCGGGGGCGGCCGAGCCTGTCGCGATCTGGTCGTTCATCGCAATCAACCGCCCTGCATCGCGGTCAGGATCTCCACGCGGGCGTCGGGCGGGAGCGCGAACGAAGCCCAAGAGGCCCGTGGCAAGACCTCGCCGTCCACCGCCACGGCGACGCCCTTGGCGTCCGCCTCCAAGCCCAGCCTACGCAGTACCGCGGCGACCGTCTCGCCTGCGGGCACGTCGGAAGGCTGGCCGTTGAGGATCACGCGGACACCGCCGCCGTCAAGCCCGCCAGCCCCGCCTGACCTGCCTGACCTGCCTGACCTGCCCGCAAACCAGCCCCGCCGCCGTCCGGCGAGCCCGCCAGCTCGGCGACGACCAAGTCGGCGGTGAGCGGCGCCAGCAGGATGCCGTTGCGGTAGTGGCCGGTCGCCAGGACGAGGTCGGGGAGCGGGCTGGGCCCGATGAAGGGCGTGTTGTCGGGCGTGCCGGGCCTCAGGCCGACCGACAGCTCTTCGATCCGCAACTCCTCGATTCCGGGGACCAGCTCGGTGGCGTCGCGCAGCAGCCCGTAGACGCCGCCGGCGGTCGGCTCCAGCTCGAAGCCCTGCTCCTCGACGGTCGCGCCGAGCACGTAGCGGCCGTCGCCGCGCGGGACCAGGTAGCCGCCCTGGAAGCGGATGACCCTCGTCAGCAGGCCCGGGCCGGCGGGGTCGCGCAGACGCAGGATCTGGCCCTTGACGGGCCGCACGGGGATCCGGGCGTGCCCTGGCAGGCCGCCGATCTGAGCGCTCCAGGGACCGGCGGCGAGCACGACCCGGTCGGCGAGCACGCGCTCGCCTCCGCGCAGGCGCACGCCGACGATCCGCTCGCCGACTGTGTGTCCTCCGGATCCCTCCGGAGCGACTCGCCCCTCGATGTCCTCGGCGACGGGATTCGCGCGCGCGCGTAGGCCATCCGACTCGACACCCTCTAACGCGGGATTCGCGCGCGCGCGTAGACCATCCGACTCGACATCCTCTGACGCGGGATTCGCGCGCGCGCGTAGACCGTCCAACTCGACATCCTCTGACGCGGCCCCCACGCGCGCGCGCGGGCCGGCCAAATCGAAAGTCTCGACCATGGCCCCCTCGCGCACGACAACCCCCGCCGACTCGCACGCCGAGCGCAGCGCCGAGATGACTAGCCGGGGATCGACGGAGTGGTCGTCGGGTGCTTCGAGGGCCAAGCGCACCGTCGGCGCGAGGCCGGGCTCGCGCGCGCGGGCGGCGCCGGGAAGGAGGCGCTCGGCGCGCAGGCCGAGCGATGCGCGGAAGGCGAGCTGGCGCTCCAGCTCGCGGGCCTCGTCGGCGTCCCGGGCGACCATCAGGGTTCCGGTCCGCAGAAGCCCGACCTCCATGCCGGCGGCCCGCTCCAGGTCGGCCGCGAACCCGGGCCACAGGGCGGCCGAGCGCAGCCCGAGGTCGAGCAGGTGGCGACCGGCGGACCCGAACTCGGTCTCGGCGACGGGCGCGAGCATCCCGGCGGCGACCCACGAGGTCGCCAAGCCGACCCGGTCGCGCTCCAAGACCGTCACCGACAGGCCTGCCGCGCGCGCGCGAAAGGCGACCGACAGGCCGATGATGCCGCCACCAATGACGAGCACGTCTGACGAGGCTGGGGCGCTGGACATACCCGTTGATGCTAGTCCGAGGGCGTCCTCGATACAGAGGTCAGGGCTCCAGCCAGACGGCTCGCGTCCCATACCGGCCGGTGCGTCGGGTAAGGAGGTATGGGACCAACGGCGGAACCAGCAAGGATCTCCCCGCGCGCCACCGACCGGCTGCCGGCCGATCGCCGCGCGCAGACAACCAACGCACAGGCCGCCGGAGGCCGGGCGGTACGATGAGCGGATGGCCGCGCAGACCGCAACCGAGCTGCCCGTTTACCGCCTCGACGTGGACGCCTACAACCGGATCGTGGCCTCCGGAGCGCTGGAGGACGAGCGGGTCGAGCTGCTGGAGGGCGTGCTCGCCGAGATGAGCCCGCCCTCGCCCGACCACATCGTGATCGTGACTATGCTGATGCGCCATTTCGCGCGGGCGCCGCGCTGGTGGACGCAGGTGGAGAGCCCGCTCGAAGTCGACGCCCGCTCGCAGCCCCAGCCCGACCTTTCGGTGGCCGCGCGCAGGCCGGCGCCGGGCGAGCACCTGCGCGACCCGCTGCTCGTTGTCGAGGTGGCTGTCAGCTCGCAGCGCATCGACCGTGGCGTGAAGGCGGAGCTGTATGCGCGGGCGGAAATCCCAAGCTACTGGTTGGTCGACGTGCCCGCACGAACGATCGAGGTGCACACCGAGCCCGGAGCGGACGGGTATGGCCACAACGAGACCTACGGCAGGGAGTCCGTTCTGCCTTCGCCGCTGGCCGGCGTGGAAGACCTCGACGTCGCGGCGCTGTTCGCGGCGATCGAGCGCTAGGCCGGCGCCGCAGCGCGCGATGGCCTCCGCGGACACACACGCCGACCGCCGCGCGCGCTTGGCGGCCGCGCGGCTGTACCTGGTCTGCGACGGGACGCCGGGCGGGCGTGAGCTGGCGGAGGTATTGCCGGCGGCGATAAAGGGCGGGGTCGACGTGGTGCAGTTGAGGGAGAAGGAGCCAGGCGATGCGGACCTGCTCGCGCGTGCCCGGATCGCCAAGGCGCTGTGCGAGGAGGCGGGCGCGCTGTTCGTCGTCAACGACCGGCCCGACGTCGCCGTCGAGGCGGGCGCGGACGGCGTGCACGTCGGCCAGGAGGACATGCCGGTCGCGGCGGTCCGCCGATTGGTCGGCGAGGGGATGCTGATCGGGCTCTCGACGCACAGGCCGGCAGAGATCGACGCGGCCGGGGCCGCGGGTCCGTACAGCGCCGAGCCGTCCGGCGCCGTCCCTGGCGGCTCCCCGCCACAGGGGAGAGCCTCCGCAGGCCCGGACGCCGCGGAGGAGCCGGGCGGGCTGCCCGACTACATCGGCGTGGGGCCGATCTACGAGACCCCGACAAAGCCGGGACGCCAAGCGGTCGGTCTTGGACTCGTGCGCTACGCGGCGGAGCACGCGACGATGCCGTTTTTCGCGATCGGCGGCCTGGACGTGAACAACGTCGGGGAGGTCTTGGCGGCCGGCGCCGAGCGGGTGTGCGTGTTGCGGGCGATCGCCGAGGCCGAGGACCCGGAGAGGGCGGCGCGGGAGCTGCGCGCCCGGGTCGACGCGGCGGCGATATCCTGACCATCATGCGCACGTTGGTCTTGGATCCTCCGACGGCCGGGCTCGACGGGCTGCTCGAGCGCCGCCACCACTCCGGGCTCGACCGCCTCGACGAGGTCTTGATCGTCGACCCCGACAAGCGATCGGTCGACTGGCTCGGGCTTACCGGCGACAAGTACAAGCCGATCGAGCGCAGCGCGCTCATCGACCTCGGCCCGAGCGAGCTGCACGAGCGGATCGACTGGCCTGAGAGCGCGTAGCAGCGCCGCGTCAAAGCGCAGCGGCCGGCAACACGGCGACACAGCGCTTCACCCGGTCGGCCACGAGTGCGACGAGCCGATCCGGCAGCGGCCGATCCAGCGTGGCGACGTCGGGGGCGCGGGCGGCGTCGGCGAACGCGTCCGGGGTCCGTCGCGCGAGCGCAAGCACCCGCTCGATCGCGGTGTCTTGGTCCACGCCCAGCTCGCGGGCCGCGGCGCCCCAGACGTTGCGATCGGGGTATACGCGATAGTCGCCGCCGATCTTCATCGCGAAGCGCAGCTTGCGCTCGTGCGTGCCGTACGGGAGGGCGCACGCGATGTCGTAGAGCGGGGCCAGCCGCACGTCTGAGCCGGCCAGCAAAAGCGAGTAGTTCTTGGCGTGGGCGTCGGTGCCGGCGATCAGCCAGTTCCAGGCCAGGGCGTCGAAGAATCTCCAGACAGCGTCGTCGGCCACCCGAGGAGGCATGACCTCGCGCAGCAGGCGAGCGACCTCGCGCGGACCGGGACCACCCTCGTTCTGGTACTTGCGCTCGGGATGGACGCCGAGCGCCTGGCAGGCATCCTCCTGATGGATGCGCACAAGCCGCCCGCCGGCCGTCTGCCGGTCGTAGCGGTCGACCACGATCGCGCTCTCCTTGCCGAAGCGCGCCACGCGCGTGCGCGCCACGACCAGGCCGGCGCGGCGCGCGGCGTCGAGGCAGAGGTGCTCGTTCAGGTCGTGATCGTCGAGCCCGGCGACGGCCGGCTTGAGAATGTGGCTGGTGGCCTCAGAGCCCGACGGGACCCCCCAACGTCCGTCCTTGTAGAGAAGTGCGGTCTTGGCCTGGGCGCCCGCGAGGCTGAACTGGCCGGTGAACTCGCGGCCGAGCCATGCGGTGGCGTCCTCGCGCAGCTCGCGCAACCGCCGCGCAACCTCATCTTCAGTCAGCCATGCGACAGACCCACGATCGGCGATGACCTCGGGCACCTCGCCGGGTGAGGCGAACCGGACCGCGCCGGCGCAGTCGTGACCGATCGGCGTAGAGAGGAGCGCAAAAGGATTCGGCGATACGTGAAACTCGCGCGACCAGCGGGCGAGCACCGCCGGGCTGTCCGGCAACAGGCCCCAGAGCCAGGGAGCGACGACGCGATCGGAGTGCGAGCGGACGGAGGTCGGCATCGAGACCGACAGCGGGGTCGCTCCCGGCGCCGTCCGGTAGCCCTCGTCGTAGTCGAACCGCAGCCGGCCGCCTCGCGGCCTGGTGACGGCGCCGACGATCGCATCGCCGAGGACGACGGCCAGCTCCTCGCTCATACCTCGCCCCTCGGGACGCCGTCGCGGCGGTCCCGAAGGCTGCCGCCACGGTGCTCCTCGATGATGGCGTCGAGATCCGCGACCTCTCCGCCGGCGACATGACGGGCGCCGCCGACACGCTCCTCGGCGCCCACCTCCAAAACAAGTCCGAGAGCGTCGAGAACCCGCAGGACGAGCTGAAGCTCGGCGGCCGGCTTGCCGGCCTCGAACTCGTAAACCCACTTGCGCGACACGCCAGCGCGCGCGGCAAGCTCGGCCTGACTGACGCCCAGGTCCCGGCGACGGCCGCGCACCACCCCTGCCAGGTCTCTTACCGACCAGGCCCTCATGAGCCCCAGTGCACCGCTATGTAACTGCTTGGTGTCATCAGACTTATGATAGCGAAAGGTAGCTAACCCCTGAAGAGAGCGCTCGGTGGCTTCAAGAGCACTCGCCCGCGGCCCGCGAACGGACCTCGAGCGCCCCACCGCTCAGGCCGCCCGTATCCGCACGTCGACGTCGGTGCTCGCGATGACCCCGGCCGCGTGGAGGCGATCGGCCAGGGCGTGCGCCCATTGCTCGATCTGAGGGTCGGTGAGGTCTGACCTGCGGGCCTCGATCCGCGGGCGCGCGTCCTCGGCGATGCTGACGCGACTGGATGAGTCGAAGTACGCGGCGCGCGACGCCGCCAGATCGCGAGCCCACTCGCGGTCGGCCTCCGGAGCGAGCGCCATCGAGACGATGACCAGGCGCGGAACGCCCTGCTCGACAGACGTCAGACTGGCGACATCGCGCAGGTCGAAGGGATATCGCAGATGCCCACGACACACCGCCAGCGCCGGTCGGCAGAGCGATATCCTGACCATCATGCGCACGTTGGTCTTGGATCCTCCGACGGCCGGGCTCGATGGGCTGCTCGACCGCCGTCATCGCTCTGGACTCGACCGCCTCGATGAGATCTGGGAGGGTGTGCTGCACATTGTTCAAGCACCGTCCGGTCCACACGGCTCGCTCGAATGGCGGCTCGCCCGACTGCTCGGCCCGCTGGCGGACCAGGCCGGCCTGTCCGAGAGCGCGTAGCAGCGCCGCCATGCCTGAGCGCGCGCGCGGACCGGCCCGCGACGAGCTGGCCAGGGCGAGCCTCGAGCCGCTGGGCGAGCACGAGCGGCCCACATCCCTGCTCGTCGCGATCGCGGTCGCGGCCGTCCTGGCGATCGCGGTAATCGTCGGCGCGCTCACGATCGAAGGCCTCAGCAAGCACGGCGGCTCGCTGCCGGGCGGCGTCTTCCTGGGCGCGGTCTTGGCGCTGCTGGCGGCCGGCATGTACCGGCGCAGGTACTGGGCTGTGCTCGGCTTCGAGGCTCTCTTGGCGTTCCAGATCCTCGTCACCTCGCTGGCCTTGGTCGTCGCCTCGACGCTGTACGCCGCCGGCCTGTGCCTGGTCTCGATCGTCCTGGGCGGCTGGCTGTTCTGGAAGCTGATCCGGGTGATGGGCCGCATCCAGGCCGGCGAGCATACGGCCGCGTAGGGCGCGTAGGCTCCGCTCAGGCCGCCCGTATCCGCACGTCGACGTCGGTGCTCGCGATGACCCCGGCCGCGTGGAGGCGATCGGCCAGGGCGTGCGCCCATTGCTCGATCTGAGGGTCGGTGAGGTCTGACCTGCGGGCCTCGATCCGCAGGCGCGCGTCCTCGGCGATGCTGACGCGACTGGATGAGTCGAAGTACGCGGCGCGCGACGCCGCCAGATCGCGAGCCCACTCGGAGTCGACCTCCAGGGCGAGCGCCATCGAGACGATGACCAGGCGCGGAACGCCCTGCTCGACAGACGTCAGACTGGCGACATCGCGCAGGTCGTCGGTGCGACCGGCGGCCAGCTTCATGCGGATCAAGTCGTCCCTGCCGGCAACATAAACGCGCTTACCGTTGATCGCGGTCTTCAGGCTGCGCCGCTTGACCTTCGGATAGCTGTCGCTGCCATCGGGCCGGTACAGGATGTCGAGCTTGCCGTAGCGCGTCCTGAACATCACCGTCGGATACTCCTCGCCGGCGGCCGGGTCGACACCGCCTTGCTCGGGTGACAAAAGCACGGCGCCCAGCCGCTCCAGCGCATCCCGCAGGGCACGCCTGTTGGCCTCGTCACCGATCGGGACCATCACGTCGACGTCCCCGGTCGCGCGCACCTCCGCGTGCACGCCCACAGCCAGCGCGCCGATCACCACGAAGTCGACCCCACACTCAGACAGCGCACCGAGCAGCCCGGCAGGGTTCAGCGCCCCGCCCTCAGCCACTCAAACCCGCCTTCATCTCGGCCATCGCGTTGTACAGCGCCGCCGCGCTCTGCATCCGCTCCCGCGGGCTCATCTGAAGCTGTTCGGCGAGCGACCCACGATCGCCGCGCTTTGGCAACGGCTCGACCTGCACCCGCAGCTCATAGCCGAGACAGTTCATCAGGCGCTCAGCCTGGGCCAACGTCGGCAGAACCTTCCCCGACTCCACCCGCGAAACATAAGACTGGCTCGTCGCGGCACGCAGCGCCAGCGCCGCCTGGCTCACGCGTCCCTCCCGCAGCTGCCGCAACAACCCACCGAACGACCCTATACCAGAAGTAGTATCCATACCAGAAAAGATATCGCAGATGCCCACGACATACCGCCAGCGCCGGTCGGCAGAGCGATATCCTGACCATCATGCGCACGTTGGTCTTGGACCCTCCGACGGCCGGACTCGACAGGCCCGCCCGAGCAGCTGGCCTGACTCCGGTGATGGGCGCATTCAACCTCGGCGACTCAGAACACGACTTCAGGGTGCCCGACGGCGGCCTGCACCGCCCCGGCGCGCACGGCACCTGGCTGCCGACAGCCGCGCTCGTCGTGGAGATCGTCTCCCCAGGCGACGAGTCCTGGGAGAAGCTGCCCTTCTACGCTGACCACAAAGTCGACGAGGTCTTGATCGTCGACCCCGACAAGCGATCGGTCGACTGGCTCGGGCTGACCGGCGACGAGTACAAGCCGATCGAGCGCAGCGCGCTCATCGACCTCGGCCCGAGCGAGCTGCACGAGCGGATCGACTGGCCCGAGAGCGCGTAGCACGCCGCCATGCCTGAGCGTGCCCGCGGGCCGGCGAGACCCTGAAGGCCGTCCGCGGGCGGCGCTGCTCACCCGCCCGGCGCCCACATCGCCTGCAACGGCACGGCCCACATGTCCTCGCCGAACGGCAGCGTCTGAGCGCCGGCGTAAAGGATCGCGCCCGCGCGCATGCGCTCACCGAGGCGGTCGCGCAGGTGGCGCAGACCGGCGAAATCGCGCGCGCGCACGGTCGCGCCGGCCTTGACCTCGACGCCCACGACCTCGCCCGACGGTCGCTCGACGACAACGTCCACCTCTCGCTCGCCTTCGCGGTAGTGCCAGAAGCTCAACGGTTCGGGCAGCCACGATGCCTGGCGCTCCAACTCGGTGGCCACGAACGTCTCGAACAGCGCGCCCGCGAAGCCATCGTCCTCGCGTACCCGGCGCTCGTCGGCGCCGACCAGAGCGCTCAAGAGGCCCGTGTCCGACACGTACAGCTTGGGCGCCTTGACCTGCCTGCGGCCGAGGTTGACGTGCCAGGGCCTGCGCACGCGCACCAAGAACAAGCGCTCGAGCACGTCTACGTAGCTCTTGATGGTCTTGCCGTCGGCGCCGGCCTCCCGCGCCAGCGCGTCGTAGCGGGCGAGCGAGCCCGAGCGGGCGGCCAGCAGCCTCAGCAGTGTGCCGATCGCCGCCGGGTCGCGCACACGCGAGGCCGCGGCCACATCCCGGTCCACGACCGAGTCGACGTAGCTGGCGAACAGTCGAGAGCGAGCGCTCGCGGGCCGGGTGCTCGCCTCCGGGAAGCCGCCCGTCAAGAGCATCTCGGCGTAGCTGTGGCGGCCGACCGGAGCGTCCGAGACGATCGGCGCGCGGCCGTCGAACAGGCCCATCAGGAAGTCCTCTTTACGGCCCGCGATCTCGCCCTGGGTGAACGGCCACAGCGCCAGGTAGTCCACGCGCCCAGGCAACGCGTCGCTGACGGCCGGGATGCGCCTCAGGTTGGCCGATCCGGTGAGCAGGAACTGGCCGGGCGACGGATCGCGATCGACGAGCGCCTTGATCGCAAGCAGCAGCTCGGGTGCGCGCTGCACCTCGTCGATCACCAGCGGCCGTTCGCGGCCGGCGATGAACCCGGCGGGATCGCCAAGCGCCAGTGAGCGCACCGGCTCCTCGTCGAGCGACACGTACTCCGCCCCGAGCCGCCGCCGCGCCAGCAACCGCGCGAGCGTGCTCTTACCGGCCTGCCTGGGGCCGAGCAAGGCCACCACTCGCGCGTAAGACATCGCGTCCACCACCACCTCAGCCAATCCGCGCTCGACCAGCTCCATGCCACCAACTCCCGTCAACTCGGAGTTCTTACTCTGCTAACTCGGAGTTTAGCGGCTGCCAACTCGGAATGGCGACGCCATCAGTCCTGGCGGTCGCGGTGATCGTGGGCGCGCTGACGATCGAAGGCCTCAGCAGCGTCACGATCGCCGCGCTGGCCGGCGTCAGCGGCGGAGCGACCTACGACGGCCTCATCGCCCTTACCGCCTCAGAGCACGACCTGTAACTCTTGACGCGCGACACATAAACGTCGATCAGCCGTAGCTATTTCCGTCGATCAGCCTAGGTTATTTCACGCCGCGCTCGGTCGTCCGTACGAGACGTTCGTCGTCCGGTCGCCGCTTTCAGATCACGGCCCCAGCGCGGCGATCGAGGTGACGATCACGCCGTCCGGGCGGGTATATGTGGGACTGTCGGCGACGACCAGCAACAGGGCGCCGCATGCGGCGAGGGACTCGGGTGAGAGCTTGTTCGTGAGGGCGAGCAGGTTGCGGGCGCCCTCGTCCGCGCGATTGTGCCCGAGCTTTACCTCGACGGCGACCCAGCGGCCGTCGTTGGCCTCGACGATCGCGTCGACCTCCAAGCCCTTGTTGTCGCGATAGAAGCGGACGTCCGCTCGGTGCGGCTGAGCGTAGACGCGCAGATCATGGATCGCCTGGGACTCAAACAGCAGCCCGGCAAGCTCGATCTCGGGGCCGAGCAGGCGCGAGGGGGTGGCGCCAAGGGCGGCGAGGGCGAGCGAGGGATCGGCGAGGTGACGCTTGGGGGTGGCGGTCAGACGAACGCGCGAGCGCAGCGCCGGCTTCCAGCTCGGCTGGTCCTCGATCAGGAACAGACGTCTGAGCACGTGCAGGTAGTCGTGCAGGGTCGACTCGGCCAGTGGACGCTCGGAGGTGCGAGCAATCGTCCTCAGGCTCGCGTCGGTGGCCGCGTTGCGGGCGTAGGAGGCGAGCAGGCGGCGCACCCCGTCGGGATCGCGTTTGACGCCGTCCACGCGGTGAACGTCCGCGCCTACGATCACCTGCAGGTAGTCCGCGTTCGCATCGAGCGCATCGGACGGCGCGAGGGTCAGGTTCTCTGGCCACCCTCCCACCGCGAGCGCCTCGATCGCCTCGGTGACGCCGATGCGGCGCTGCCCGGATGCTGGTCGAGCACCGTCCAGGAGCGCGCCGATCGAGACCTCGCCACTGGAGAGGCCACGCTCGAGCAGGGTCATCGTGCGCATCGCCACGGGCGCGATCCTGCGGGCGCCGCTGTGGCTCACCGCCTCGCTCTCTGGAGTCGAGGAGCCCGTGAGCAGGAACAGCCCCTTACCGCCGAGATCGTCCACTCGCCCACGTACCGCATTCCATACCCCCGGCGCCAGCTGGTACTCGTCGATCAGGCGCGGGCTATCGCCGTCGAGCACCAGGCTGGGGTCCGTCTGCGCCGCCGTCAGCGCCGCGCGATCCTGATCGAGGCGCACTTCCGAGGCCGCAAAGCGACGAGCCGTGGTGGTCTTGCCGATCGCCTTGGGCCCCGTCAGCAGCACCGCGCCATGAGTGCGCAGACGCGCCTGCACCAGACTCTCGACGATTCTTGGACGATGTTCGGCCAGGCTCGCCTCGCTCGCCTCGCCTCCCGAAAAGGATGGATCGATATAAGGATTGTACTACATTTGCCAGCGGGATCGTACCCGATATTATGCGAGGATCGTACCAGTACCGTCGGGCGGGGTTGGGTGCGGTTTCTTGGGTCGCATCCGCGCGGCTGGAGCAGGTGTCTCGATCGCGCTCGGCGGCCGAGCGGCCTAGAGCGCGAGCACGGACAGACCCGGGACACGCTCGAACTCGCGCGCGTTGGTCGTAGCCACCTGGAGACCGTGCGCCAACGCGGTGGCGGCGATCCATAGGTCGTGCGCGCCGATCATCTCACCAGCCGCTTCGAGTTCGGCCCAGATCTTGGCATGTATCCGCGCAACCTCGCTAGTGACGGGGAGCGCCTCCAGTTCGCTGAGCACATTCTCCACGAACACTTCACGCTGCATCCGACGCGGAATGTCATTGGCGCGGTGGACGCCGTGCAGCAGCTCGCTGGTGGTGATCACGCTGATCGAGTGCTCTCCGTCAGCGGGGACCCGCTCGAGCGCCGTTCCGCCACGCTCGGCGTCGACCAGGACAGACGTGTCGATCAGGAAGGCCATGCCGGCTTGGGAGGACCAAGCTTTCTGCGCGCCTCTTCCACGTCGCGAGCAAAGTCCTCATCGACGGTGGGCAGGTTCTCTACGAACCGCAGCCACGCCTCGCCCTCGAGCCTTCGAGGCCCCGACGGCCGGCGCAGCTCGACGACGGGCGCGCCGTTGCGGATGACCTCGATCTCCTCGCCCGCGATGACACGGTTGACGACGGCCGAGAAGTTCCGGGCCACCTCGGTTGCGCTCATACGAACCATCGACAAGTATAATATCAGATAAATCAGACCAGGAGCGCCGCGCGTGACATCAGCCGTCGCCAGGCGCCCGCCTGAGATAGTGGATCTGGTTGAAAGGCTGTCGCTTGGCTCGCGGCGAGTCGAGAAAGTGGCCCAGCGCGCGCACCATTTGGCCGATCACCCCTTCGCCCTGGTGGCGGTTGAAGGGCGGGTCCAGCGCATAGACGATGCCGTTGTGGGGTTGGCCCGTGCTTTGCCAGTTGTGCCTGGCCTGCTCGTAATCGGCGATGTTGTCGGTGACGATCGTCAGGCCGTCGTGTTGAGCTTTGGCGAAGACCTGCTCGTCGCTGACGCCGGCGTAGCGCGCGGAGCGGGAGGGCTCGCTGATGGCGCTCGCGTCGTGCCCGCGTCCGCGCAGCTCGCGCGCGATCGTGGGCGTCCACATCTCGTCCAGGAGCAGCTTCACGCCGCGGACTGAGCGGGCGCTGCCCCGATGGCGCGGCGCAGACGTTCGGCGGCCTGCTCGTCCAGGCGGATGCGCTCGTCGATGTCCTCGGGGTAAGCGGCGTAGTAGCTGGCGGCCAAGCCCACCATCGCGGGGTCAAGGCCACTGGTGCGGGCGACCGCCTGCACGGGGTCGGCCGCTCCGTGGGCGACCGCGGCCCTGAGGTCGCGGGCGATCTCCCAGACATCCGGGCCTCCGGCAAGTCCGGCGCGCCTGCCGGTTGGACCGGAGCGGAACACGATCCCCGGAAGCTCTTCGCTGCGCAGCCCCTCCTCGATCAGGCGCTCTGCAACCCGCGCCTTGGACTGGCCGAGACGCTCGCTGCGCGCGTCCAGCATGTCGACGACCTCCGCCGAGAACCGCGCCGAGAACGACCGCGTACGCTTGGCCCGCGCCATCACATGCTCCTTCTGCATGGCATTGCAATTCAACGTAGCACAAGCCGCGCACAGGGTCAGCCCAGGCCAGTCTCGACGGCTGCCATCGGCCCTGCCATCGCCATGGTACGCTCATACCATGCACGTGTCGATCGACAGCGCGGGCCGGGTGGTGATACCGAAGCCGCTGCGCGATGCGCTCGGGTTCTCACCGGAGGTGCCCCTCGAGGTCGAGGTCGTGGACGGGCACCTCGAGCTGTCGGCCCCATACGAGCCGGCGAGGCTCGCCGACGGGCCCCACGGGCCCTACTTCGCCACCACCGGCACGCCGCTCACCGACGAGGACGTGCGACGCACGCTCGAAGCCGTGCGCGAGGACCGTTGAGAAAAGCGGCCGACAGCAGCGTCACGATCGCCGCGCTGCTGGGCGACCATCCGGCGCACGAAACCGCCGCCGACGCGCTCGCCACCTGCGAGACGACGATCGCGCACGTGGCGATCGAGACCTACAGCGTCCTCACCCGACTGCCGGCCCCCCACCGTGCCGACGCGGCCACAGCCGCCACGGCGCTCGAAAAGCGCACGCCGAAGACATACGCCACACTCGACGCCGGCAAGCTCTCCAAGGCACCCGCCCGCCTGGCCGGCGCCGGCGTCAGCGGCGGAGCGACCTACGACGGCCTCATCGCCCTTACCGCCCTAGAGCACGACCTGGAACTCGTGACGCGCGACAGGCGAGCCGAGCGCACCTACCGGGCGCTCGACGTGCCCTACCAGCTGCTGCGCTGAGCGGCCGGCGAGACCCTGAAGGCCGTCCGCGGGCGGCGCGTAAGACATCGCGTCCACCACCACCTCAGCCAACCCACGCTCGACCAGCTCCATGCCACCAGCTCCTGTCAACTCGGAGTTCTTGCTCTGCTAACTCGGAGTTAAGCGGCTGCCAACTCGGAATGGCGACGCCCCATCAGCCCGGAGACTCAGAACACGCCGTTGCGCAAGACTACAAACATGTCCTTAAACGGCTGACGTGCTCGGCGGCTGGCTGTTCTGGAAGCTGATCCGGGTGATGGGCCGCATCCAGGCCGGCGGGCGCCCGGCTGGCCCATAACCTGCGCCGCGCTTGCGACCAGAGATCCGGATTATCCTGAATTGTAATCCGGATTGGCCGCCTCTCTAGTCCGGATTGTCCGCTATGCTGGCGATGCTTTGCCCGCGCTGGAGATCGTCAAGCAGGCAGTCCCCCGGCACGCAGCGGCGCGTGTCGCGGAAGCGCTTGCGGACACCCGCATCGTGGCGGTCGAAGGTCCGCGGCAGGCGGGCAAGTCGACGCTCTGCACAAAGATCGCCGCCGAGCGGAACATGCCAGTCGTGACGCTCGACGATGCGAACACGCGACGCGGCGCGCTCGACGATCCGCAGGGCTTTACGGCCGGGCTTGGTGAGCGAGCATTCATCGACGAGCTTCAGCGAGCGCCCGAACTCGTGCTCGCGCTCAAGCAGTCAGTCGACCGGGATCCGCGGCCGGGACGCTTCTTGGTGAGCGGATCGGCAAGCCTGCTGCTGGCGCCACGGATCGGCGACTCGCTGGCCGGGCGCGTCGAGCGTGTGCCTCTGCGTCCGTTCACGCAGGCCGAGATCGCCCGCAGGGCCGTGCCGGCGTGGCTCGATGAGATCTGGCGAGGCAGGAACATCCCGCACGTCGAGTCCCAGCGCGAGGGCCGGGCCGCGTACGCGCAGCGCATCGCGGCAGGCGGGTTCCCGGCGGCGCTCTCCCGGTCCGAGCGCCGCCGCGGCGCCTGGTTTCGAGACTACGTGGCGGCGCTCGTCGCGCGCGACATTCCCGACATCGTCGACATCCGCCGCCCCGATCTGCTGCCCGCGCTGCTCACCCACCTGGCCGGCGGCTCGGGATCGCTGATCTCAATGCGGCCGATCGCGCAGGCGCTTGCGGCCGACGAGAAGACCGTGCGCGCCTACGTCGGTCTGCTCGAGCTGCTCCACCTGGTCGTGAGGGTCCCCGCGTGGACTCCCGGGTTCGCCGCGCGAGCGGTGCGCGCGCCGCGTCTCTTCGTCGAGGACACGGGCTTGATGATCCATCTGCTGGAGGCCGACGCGACGCGGATCGCACAGGACGACACGCTCAGCGGTCGCGCATACGAGTCGTTCGTGGCGATGGAGCTGGCGCGGCTGCTCCCCTACACCGAGACGGCCCCGGCGATGCGCCACTGGCGCGGGCCACACGGGGAGGAGGTGGACGTCGTGCTCGAAGACCGCACAGGCAAGGTGATCGCGATCGAGATCAAGTCGGGCGCCACGATCAGGCAGGCGAGCCTGCGCGGGCTGAACGCATTCCGCGCCCTTGCGGGCGAGCGGTTTATGGCCGGCCTCGTGCTGTGCACCACACGCCAGACCACCCCGCTGGGGCGTCGCCTCTGGGCTACCCCGATCGAGGCTCTCTGGTCTTGACCGGGCGTGATGCCTCTCAAGGGGCGTGATGCCTCTCAAGGGCCTGGGCTACGTGTGGACCCGTTGCGCGAGACTACGAGCATGTCCTCGAATGGCTGACTTGCTCGGCGGCTGGCTGTTCTGGAAGCTTATCCGGGTGATTGGCCGCATCCAGGCGTCTGAGCGTACCTCTTGAGTCAGCACAGAGGCGCTGCGCACCCGGGCTCCCCGCAGCCCGAGCGCGCCTGCCTTGCGAAGAGACCTATTTGATCGTCTCTTCGCCTCCGCCGTTGAGGTAGATCGCGGACGAGGCTTCCATGCCCGACTCTTCCTTTTTGCCTTCCGAGGTAGAGGTCTGCAGGAACGTTTCGTTCACTTCGCCAGATTCGGTTTCGAACTGACGGACTTCCTGGATCTCTTTCGCTTGTTTAACGGAGAGGGGGAATACCTTGCTCGCGGACCCAGACGATGAGATCGGCTCGAGCAGCGATCCGCTAATGACCGATGTGACTTTGTTGCACGTGGCTTCGAAGAACGTGCTTCCGCTTTCCGCCGACAGCAGCAACGCTGGGGCTTTGGCTGGGTAGGTATAGACCAGCTTGGCCACAAGCGGCTGCGTCGAAATGACACCTGCCGGACGACCGCTGGTGTTGCATTTCACGCCAAGCAGGCCGGTGCATCCTTCGAACGCAAAGCCGAGCTGGCCTTCCTTGGCGTTCGTAAAGTGACCGGACCCGACCGACGTCTTGCATTTCAATTCCAGCCCGTTTTTGCTGACGAACTTCATCGCCCCACCATAGAAGTGGAACCCACCGCCGTATCCGGTGTTGAGCGTCGCGGCGCCGCCGGCCGTATTCAGTTCGAGTTTGACAGGTTCGCCTTCGCTGGTCACGCTCATTGTCATTCCGCCTGTCAGCGCGAGTTCCGAAGGCGCCCCGCCATTGTTGCTGATGAGCATGTTGTGTTTTGCGCTTTCGCCTTCAAAGCTCTGCGGCGACTGCAGGTCGCCTGACCCGCTGTATGAGAGCGAGAACGTGCTCGACGGAGTGTTCACAGGTCCAAGTCCGCCGATCAGCGAGCCGGTGATTTCCGCCGGATAGCCCTCCTGTTTGCACGATGTGGCGAGTCCTTCCAGGAGCAGCCCGGCCTGGCTGCCTTCTTTGCTGGTGAGGCCGACCCGGCCATGCAATCCATTGTTGGTTTTGAGGTTGAGGCCTTCATTCCAGCACGCATAGGCGGAGCCTTCTTTGAGATCGAAGTACGTTTCGGAAAAGCCCCCTTCGCCGGTGAATGCTCCTCCACCGACTGATGTACCATTGTATTTCCATTCCCCAATTCCGCCATTCATTCGGCTCGAGCCACCGCTCAGCGTGAACTGATAGCGCTTGGATTCACATCCACCGCACGATTTGGGAGTTGGCGAGAATTCCGGCGAGGCGGCAGCAGCCACCGCTGCCGTTCCTCCGACCGCAATCGCGGTTGTGAGCGCAAGGATCGCGCTCCGTAGCATGACCTTCATTTCAGACTCCTTGTCTAGGCCTGAAGCCGACATCGCCCTTCCACCCCACGAAGCGCGCGCGGCGACAGGTTCTGTGTATAGAGCCCATCCCCGCGTTCTTTGTATCCCACGATAGCGTTTATCACAAGGGTTAACTCGACAAAAAACGTATCACCGAGAGAGTGAATTCCACAGCGCCGCCTCGCCCCCAAGAACATGCGCCAGCCGGTCGCCATGCGCCGTCATGCGCCAGGAGTTGCGCCCCCCCGGACCGTCGGAGCCATTCGCCAGCAGCCCCGTCTCGGCCAGGCAGTGCAGCAGCCGCGAGATCTGCGACTTGTGGGCGACGCCGATCCCATCCGCCACCTCGCGGTTGCTTGGATGATGGCCCTGCCGGCACCGGCCCGCCACAAACAGCAAACATTCCCGCGCGCGGCGGGCCCGGGGATTGCCGAGCGTAGCGGGGAGCGCCATCGTCCCAGGCGCGTCGCCCTGAAGCCTCTCAGCCGGCCGCGCCGGCCCGGAGGGCCGCGGCGCGGCCATCATCGCGCGAGCGAGCGCCTCGCCGCGACGCATCTGTTCGGCTGCCATCTCCTGGCCTCCGACCTGGCCGGCGATCAGCCCCATCAGCGGGCCGAGCATCTCGACCAGCGGGCCCGGCGCGCCGTCTCTGATGCGCTCGTGGGCGATGCCCATCACAGACGCGAGCACCCCCTCGGGCGCGAGCGGAGAAGGATGGGAGACCTGGTGCTCGATCCGCGAGACGACCGTCGCGCGGAACTGGCGCACGACCCGCTGGCGTTGTTCGAGCACCGTCCGACTGCCCTTCGTGGTCTCCACCAGACAGACTTGCGCCAGCTCGGGCTGAGCGTCCCAGAGCGCGAGCACGGCGGCCACCGCCATGCGCATACCGTCCAGCCAGGACTCTTGCCCGTCGAACGCGCGCGACACCAGGTCGCTCACCTCGACGAGCGTCCTGTCCATAATCTCCACAAGGCAGTCGTCCAGGCCTTCGAACTGCTCGTAGAACGTGCGGCTCGAGACGCCGGCGCGCGCGATCACGAGCCTGACCGACGCCCTGTCGATGCCGCGTTCGGCGATCACCTCCACGGCCGCCCTCACGATGCGATCATGCGGCGGCCCGGGCTTCCCCGCCAACCATGCTGGCGGCACGCCGCCTGACGGCTGGACGATCACCGTCTCCGGCCCATGCGATGAGTTCACCCCACGAGCACGCTCACCGACGTCGTCAACCTGGCGCCCTTCTTGGGCGTGAACGTGACCCCGATCTTGGCCTTCAGCTTGCGGCCTTTGTGGCCGCGCAGGAAGGCGGCCTCGCCCTTCGTCAGGTGGACCGCGACGGTAACGTCGCTGGCCTTGCCGGCCCTCTTGGAGGCCTTCGAGAGACCTTTGCCCGCGACCGTGAGCATGCCGGCGGACGGCACGCTGACCTTCAACGTGGCGACCGCTCCCTTGACGGTGTGGCCCGTCACGTAGATCGCCGGCTTGCAGCCTTCGACTGCGATCGGCGCGTTCGTGTGGATTTGGATGCCGTTCTGGGCGATGTATTCGTTGGGTATCGTCAGGTGCTGTTCGCACAGGTTGCCGTTGGCCGCGAGCGCCGAGTGCGGCCCCTCGGGAAGCGTGATTTCAAAGCTGGTGACGGGATTGTCGGGGACCGCGTTGAACGTGGTGCTCGTTACCCCTGATTTGGAGATGTAGGTGTTGCCGACGAGGTCGATCGTGACGCCGTATCCCTGCAAGACCATCACGAGGTTCGGGAACGCTTCGCCGCCGTTTGAGACGAAGTAGACGGGCCCTTCGACGGGCACGGGGATGTTCGGCACGACCGCCTTGGCGTGGCCGATCACCGACGCTTCGGGGCAGCCCGCTGGGTTGGCCTGGAACTGCGCCTGGGTACATGCCTTCTGCAGCGTCGTCAGCCGCGAGGGCAGCTGCTTGGGCAGTTCGACTTTGACCTTTTTGATGTTCGCGTACGTGCCGATCGGGCCACTCGGATAGGTGATCTTGTAGGTCAGGCTGGCGCCGTTCGTTTTGCTGGTCTTTCCGGCCGTGGACACGTTGATTTTCGGTTCGAACTTCAGGTTCGCGCAGTTGGCGACCTGGAAGGGAACCGACACGGGAGCGCTCCCGCCTTCTGTGCTGCCAACTTCGCCGGTTATCTTGGTCGGGTCGCAGCCGGTGGGGTTGAACGTGAAGCCGGGCCTGTTGATCAGCACGTTGACGTGCTGGATCTGCAGCGCGAACCCTTCGACGAATTGCGGTATCGAGTGGGCGCTCCCGGCGGGGTCGGTGACGACCGTCAGCGCGGCGGTGTGGGGGTCGATCTCGACCTTGGCGCGCACGACCACGGGGTGCCCTTCCTGCAGGTCGAACGGCCCGGCCTTGGCCGGGTTGACGATCGACAGGCCGAACGGCGCGCAATTCGGAGTTCCGCCCGCGCACGACCCGCTGCCGTTGTAAGGGCCGGTCAGGTAGACCTTGCCGCCGGTGACGGTGAACGGGTCGCCGCCGACGCCGACCGAGACGATCGTTTCGCCGATCTGGCTGTTCGCGGAGCATGTGCCTTGGCTGGCCTGCGGTTCGGGGCACAGTTCCACGCCGGTCAGCGAGCCCGACAGACCCGGCGGGTAGTGCAGTGTCACCGAACCGATGCTCTCATCGCCGGTCGGGCGCGAGAGCGTCGTCGACAGCGGCGTGAACGACCCGGCGTTGACGTTCGTGCTCTCGGAGGACAGCGACGGGTTGAACGGCAGCGACGAGCCCGGGCACGGCCCGCCGTTGGGTCCTGAGGTGATGTCGAACGTCGAACTCGCGGACAGCGCTTGATGGCTGATCGCCGTGTTCGTCCACGGTTCGAACGTCGCTTCGGTCCGGTAGCTGCCACAGCGCGCCGGGGTGGCGAGAGGGGCGCGTTCGCCGCCGAAGAAGTGGATTTCGGCGTCTTCGAACGGCACCTGCGGGTTGTTGGCGAACGTCGCGGTGGCCTGCCCCGTCGGGCTCAGCGACACGCTGCCAGGCAGCTTCACGAGCGTCCCCGAGATGGGGTCCTGTGCGACCAGGTACATCGCTACCAGGCTTGCGAACGGATTTTCCAGCGGGTTCGATGGGAACGCGAAGTTCTGCGGCGCGGCGAGGTACACGAACCCGGTCAACGGGTTGGGCAGCAGCGGCGTCTTGATCGTGACGTTCGCGATCTTCGACGCGTCCGGGCATGACGGTTCCGAGGCGCTGAACTGATCCGCGCCAGTCAACGGCTCCACGCCCGTGAACCCGATCTGTGCCAGGCTGCACGACCGCAATCCGTCGGCCGCGGACGGGTTGAGCGCCAACCCTTCCGGCAGCACGACCTTGATGTTCCTGATGTTCGATTGCGCGAGCCCTTCCGCGGTCAACTGGCCTTCTTGGGGAACGTGCACGTCGACGTTCAGCCCGCTCGGCGTGCTCGCCGTCCGGCCGTCGGGGGTCGCGCTGATTTCTCCGTGGAACGGCAGCAGCCCGCAGCCCCCCATGCCCGGCTCCAGGACACTTGGGTCGGGGCCCGGACGCACATATTCACCTGGCCGAGACCATGAATCCACTTCCACCGTGTTCACGAGCGCATCTCCAGAACACGATGTTGGTGCCGTCAGGAACGGCGCCGGGAGGCTTTCTCCGCCCGGTTCGCACGGCCCAGACACGTACTGCCCCTCGGCTTTACTCAGGCAATTGGTACCCCGCGCGTCGTTGTGTCGCGGATCTCCAGGGACGCCCCAGAACGTCACCGTGTTGTCGAGGAACCCAATCGCCTGGGGAACGTTCTCCACCCGCACGGTGACGCCGTAGTCTTCACCGGTCCGCACCGAGGTGTCCAAGAAGGTTGGCACCGTGTCCACGGCGAACCCGAAACGCGCCGGTTCCCCCGGATCGGGGGCGAGATTGTAGATCGGCTCCGCGAAGGTCTGGGTGCCGAGTGTGCCGCCGAGCGTGCCCGGTTCGTAGAACGTCAACGTTACAACTCCGACAACCGAATCCAGCGGGCAGAGGTTGGGGAATTCAGCGCCTTCGGGATATGTCGAGAAGCGCGCAAGGCTGCAACGCGGATATGCCATCGGATTGCCGACCAAACCCGGCGGAAGCTTCACCACCACATCCTTCGCCAGCCCAGCCGGCGCGGGCACCAGCCTCCCGGCCGTCGGGTTGTACACCATCTTCTGGCTGAGATCGAGCGTCGTGCTGTACTGGAATGGATGCGAACCGGCCTGCGTATCGACCCTTCCCCCCACTTCTTCCAGCACGGTTTCGTAATCTTCGATTCCGAACGGCGTTGAGGACCCGCCGACCGTGATCGGATGGCCGGTTTCCGCCCGCGGCGCGCCACCACCGGAGATAGCTACGCGATTCATCTCACCGGTGGAGGCGCCTGCTTCGACAGCCACCGCGATCGCAACTTCGACTGGGCTGAACGGCGGCAACGAGCCCCCGTCGAACGTGCACGTTACAAGCCTGCCCGTCCCGTCGATCACGCATTCTTCGCTGTGCGTGAGATTGTTACTGCTGCCGACAATCGTGCCCCCCAGTTCCGCCGACTGCGCTCTCACATGTTCGGGCATAATATCCGTGAGCACCACCGGCGCCCCGCCGGGCTTTACAAAGCCGTCGCCCACGTTCAGAGCCGTCACGGCTATCTCCTGAAGCCCTTCCCCGCCCACATCCAGACTTCCCGGACGCGCAACCGATGTCAGATGCCACCACGGCGACAGGCTTTCGGCGCCCGCGGAAGCGGAAACGGAGAGCGCAACCACGGCCGCGGAGGCGGCAAAAACGCCAATCAGGCGAACCCTGGCACTCATCGACCGGCCCTCCCATTCGCTTTCACGCCGTAACTCTTGCGCGCGCGCTTTTCGCACGCCGCTCGCTTGCGCCTGTCCCTGTCCTTACCGCACACCCTCAGCGCACGCGCGAGCTTCTGCGCACGCGTCAGAGGCCGCGACTGTTTCTTCACCGCCGCCGCCGGACCGGACAGCGGCGTGATCGGGTTCCCCGAACCGGAGAACGTGGCGCTGCCGGACGAACCAAAGATCTCTGGCTGGGGCGAGGGCGCCGTTTTACATGACGCTTCGTTGTCACACGGCTTCGGCGGCGCGGCGCTCGGCGTCGCGCAGGGCGACGCGCTCGAGCATTCACGGGCTACGTATACGTCACGCAACGTATCGACGTCTTCGCCAGCGAGCTTTCCGCTCGTCAGGAAGAACACTTCCGAGCCGGTTTCATCGGCATCCAAGAACGCCGATTCTTCGGAGGATTCGCCTGAGGAAATCAAGCCAACGCAGCCCGCATACTCATTGACCGTCCGTCCTTCCATCCGCACGCTGCGCGCGGGCTCGAACACCACGCTACCGCTCCCGGACGCATCCGAACACGCGTGTTCGCTGCCCGCCGGCACACCTTCCGGCTCGAACTCGTACACATCGCCAGTCCCATTCCCGTCTTTCGGCACGAGCTGATCGCTCGCGTCGAAGAACAGCCGGCCGCTGTTGGACAGATATCGTGACTGATAAATGGCCCCCGAGCCCGTCAGGCTCGGCGTCCACGGCGGAAGATTTGCCGCGATCCAGCCATAGGTAAATGTCAGGAAGCCACCGGATATGCCACCGTGAGGCGTACCCAGCAGTTCCGCAAGCTTGCCCGCGGGCCGCGATCCCGCCGGATTGCAAGATGCGCAGACCAGCCCGCCGGTCGCCGCATCATACTCATATACCTCCTCGTCGGGTTCACCGCTGACGGCATCGCGATTGTCAAATCCAGTCAGGCTCCGATCGGACATGAACGCGAGCCATCGTCCGTTTGGCGACACTCTCGCGGTAAGTAGGGGGTAGCCGTTGCGACCGCCATCGGCCCAGTCCCTATTGTCCGATGCCGAAAGCACCGCGACAAGTTTTGGGGATTCCCAATGCGCACCGTCGAAGTGCATCGCGTAAAGATTGCACGTCGCTTCAAGTTGCGCGCAGTTTCCGTTTATCGCGTGCGCCGCCAACGCACCGTTGGCGGCGAAGTAGATCCACGATCCGTCGTCGCTGGCGCCTATCACGTACGTAAGAACCCTTGCTCCGGCTGCCAGCGCGACGATTTTGTCACGTGCCAGGTCGTATTCGTACAGACCGACGGGTGAACCGTCCGTGAAGAAGATTCTCGTCACCGCGGTATTGGCTGTCTGAAATTCCGCCGAGCCCGAAAGGCCCTCGTTGAGCTTGATGGTGCATGCGTCCACAGCAATCACGCATTCTCCCCCGGGCCCAATCGGGCTCTGCGGCTGGCTGGCGTTCTCACGAAGGTACAGATTTCCTTCCGAGCCGAACACCACACGGTTTCCGTCGGGAGAGATCACGTTACGCGAGCTGCCTTCGCCAGCCCCGAGTACCACCTGTTTGGCCGGCAACGCTTCTTGCGAGCTGTTTCCGGGCAGCACGCTCACGAGTCGCAGCTGTTCGCTTGTCGGCTTGCCTTCACTCCACTCGTACAGGCTGTCCTTGGGGATTTCCACTCCCGCCGCAGGCGAGGGAGTCAGGGCGGCATGCGACTCCAGCAGGACATGGCTCAGGTCCGATGTCGCGGACAGAAAAAACGGACCGCAGAACGGCTTTGGCGGACATTCCCCATCGAACGTGCTGATGCCGAACTTCGTTCCCGGAGGCGTGTTCGCGGTCGTCGCGAAAGGCGTAAAGCACGAGGACGTACATGGTGCGCCGCTCGCGCCACCGCCGGCGGCGTAGTCGGAGCCAAGGAACGCCGTCTGTTCGGTCGCTTCAGGAGAGAGACATGGCTGGCGCACGCCCGGGTCCGGTTCGCAAGGTGTGAACGGGCCCATCGGCTGCACGATCGTGCGCGATAGGTCTTCAGAGAAGTATCGGTACTCCCATCCCGCGCCCACCGATAGCTCCGTCGGCAGTACGTGCGGGATCGCCAGATCCCAAGAGGACCAACCACCGTCACTCCCGCGCGTGGCCAGCGCCGGTTGATACAGCGGATACCCCGCCGAATGCGATTCCGTCGGCGAGAGTGCCTCGAAGACCATCCTGCCGCCCTGCGCCGCCGCCTGGATCGCCCAGTCTTCACCGATCGGCTGGATCAGCGCGCCGTGCTTGTCTGCCGGCGAGACCATTTCCCACGCACGACCGTCCGGCAGGCCGAAGGCTCCCGTGGTCCACGTCGAGAACACACCTTCCCCGCCACCAACCCTGCCCTGCGTGTTTTCAGCCACGAGCCGGTAGCGATACGTCGTGCCCGCCCGCAAACCGGAGACCTGAGCGCCAACCCCTTCCACCTCAGTACCCACGGCCAGCGATCCCTCGGCGGTACGCCCTTCGAACCCGCTGGCGACGCACGAGGTGGGCGAACCGCACGCCCCGTATTCAAACCAATAGATGGTCGAGAGTCCATCCGGATCGACTTCGCCGGCAAGGCTTGCGCCGTCATTCCTGACTTCCGCTACCGACTGGCTCACGATCGACGGTGCACCCGTCGATCCGAGCGCCGATCCTGGAAAGACGCAGACCAGCAGTACCGTCAACGCACCGAAGACGAGCGACCTCAAACGCATGGGCAAGGTTATCCTCATCGGTGTCATCCCCTTCTCGTATGTGACTCGAGTGCGAGCGTGCTGTGCACACCCGCGCCGGTGAGCGTCGCGCGCAGACTTTTGTGACGCAGGAGCCCCTTGGCGAGCGACGAGAGGGCGATCTTGATCGTCTGCGATCCGCCGGCGGAGATGCTGTAGGACGCACGGCCGATCACGAGCGTCTTGGTCTTGTGACCCTGCTTGAGCGTGATCGTCAGCTTCAGTGCGCCGTCACAGGGCCCAGCGGTCGAGCAGCGCAGCACCAACGACGCCTCGGAGCCTTTCACCATCCCCACACTCGGAAGGGTGAGCAATCCCACTCCAGGCGGGGGCGGCTTCGTGGCGCCCGTTCCGGCGCTCGTCGTGCCAGCCGTCGTGGCTGAGCCGCCGCTCTGTGTTTCCACAGGCGGCAGCGATGTTTTCGTGGTGGTGAATGTGGCGGTCACGGTACGTGCTTCGCTCATCGTCACCAAGCACACTGTTTCGGTGCCGATGCATGCGCCTGACCAGCCGGTGAATGTGTAGCCAGGTTCTGGCGCGGCTATCAGTTCGATGTTCGTGCCTGCTTCATAGCTTGCTTGGCAGGTCGGGCCGCAGTTGATCCCTGCGGGTATGCTGGTGATGGTCCCGGCGCCTTCACCGGCCTTGGTGACTTGGAGTGCGTATTTGCTTGGCGTGATCGGTTCGAAGGTGGCGGTGACGTTCTGTGCTTCGCTCATCGTGACTTGGCAGTTACCGAGACCGAAGCAGACACCTGACCAGCCGGTGAAGATGGAGCCCGCGGCGGGGATGGCGATCAGTTCGACCGTTGTCCCGGCTTCAATGCTTGCTTCGCAGGTCGGACCGCAATTGATCGGCCCTGAGCAGACCAGCCCACAGTCAACACCCAACTGGCTGCTGCTGACCGTCCCTTGACCGGTACCGGCATCGAGTACTTTGAGCGGGTACTGGATCGTTCCTCGTTCAAAGGTCGCGGTTACCGTTCGTGCTTCACTCATGCTCACTTTGCATGTCGTTGCGGTACCGGTGCAGGCGCCTGACCAGCCCGTGAAGATGGAGACGTATCCCGCCGCTGGTTCTGGTTTGGCTTCCAACGTGACCATCGTGCCTTCTTCAAAGCTCGCGGTGCAGGTTGAAGGACAAGCGATGCCCGAAGGACCGGTTACGCTACCGGCGCCCGTTCCTGTCGTTTTGACCTGAAGCAGGTAGTGAGAGGCGAGGGCAAAGGCGGCCTTTACCGTATGCGCTTCGGTCATCGTGACGGTGCATTCGGTTTGGCTGACCAGCAGCGTGCATCCCGTCCAGCCCGTGAACTTGGATCCGAGCGTTTGGACTGCCTTCAGCGTGACTTTTTCGCCTTCAGCAAAGGAAGCTTCACACGTTGGACCGGTCGGCCCGCATTCGATGCCGGACGGGATGCTGCTGATCGTTCCTTCACCGGGACCTTCTTTTTCGATCTTCAACAGTTGCGGGCCTGACGCTTTTTCAAACGTCGCCGTCGCCGTGTGCGCTTCACTCATCGTGACTGTGCATTCCGTCTGATTGGACAGCGAGGTGCACCCCGTCCATCCCACGAACTTCGAGCCGCCCGACGCTTTGGCTTTCAGCGTCACCACACTGCCCTCTTCGAAGGCCGCTTCACACGCACCACCGCATTCGATACCCGCCGGTTCGCTCGTGACGGTACCTTCTCCACCTATGTCGACCTTCAATTTGGGATGCCCCGCCACTTTCCACGCCACTGTGACACCCTCCACTTCACCCATCGCCACGCTGCACGTACCTTCACCGGAACACGCGCCCGACCAACCGGCAAACACAAAGCCCGTCTTGGGTTCAGCCTTCAGTTCGATCGTCTCGCCCTTGGTGAACTCGGCCGAGCAGATCGAGCCGCATTCGATACCCGCCGGCTCGCTCGTGACCGTACCGGCGCTCGTATCTTCGTTTTTAACTTTTAGTTGATATTCGACCGACGGTCCGAACGCAAACACGCTGTCGGCTTCATGCAGCTGATCCTCAGATGTGATGTACGCATCTCCGCGGTTGGGACTCGACGAGCCATTGTCGACCGCGACGTCGGCGCCATCATAGCCATGCAGACTCAGGGTACTATCAAATGAGGGGCCGATCTTTGAGAGATAGCCTCCGGCGGGATTGAACTCGTACGCCGCGCCAGGCCCACCGCTTATGCAATAAACGTAAAAATCCCCACTGGACTGGTCCACGGTGAGGTTCTCTAGAAAGCCGGACGGTTCGAATGCTCCCGCCGGACTGCCGGCTCCGGTGATTTCTCTCGAGATCGAGGTGCCGCTGGGGTTGAGGATGAAAACTCGTCCTTTCCCCCTTTCGGTCACGTACACGTTCCCGTTGGCGCCATAAACGTCGACGCCATAGAAGTTCGGTTCAGTAAAGAGGCCTTCCCCCATGGTAGAAGACAACAGTTTTCCATTCGGTTCATAGGAAGAAATATGTTTTTCCGCGGCAACATACAGGTCCTGATTGGCGGGATCTACCGCGATCGCATGCGCTTTTCCAGATTTCGCCACAATCACGCCTTTAGTACCGGCAGATTCTTCGAGCGCGTACGTCGCGCCCGATGTCGGGGGAAAAACGCTTGGTTTGTACTTGTCGACCTGGCCACTGTATTCCTCGACATACACGGCCCCGGTCGAGTCAACAGCAAGATTACATGGCCCATTCGTGAATTTTACTTTGAATTCAGCGAGCTTCACGTTCGACGGCGAATACACCAAGACCAGCTGCTTGCTGTAGTTCGTCACATAGATGTCACCATGTGAGTCTGTGACGACTCCGCACGCAGAGGCTTCGGGGGCGACCTGGTCTATGAGAGAATGTTCCGCGATGTACGGATGTTCTTCTTCGGCGGCCAATGCCGGGGCACTTCCGAGCCACAACGCTCCAAGCGTCGCACACAGGCCACCCACCACGACCGAGATCGCCAGCGAACCCAGCCGCGTGTCACGCATCCGCTGGAAGAAATGCCGCCGCTGTCGCATCGGATGGAAGGTCGCGCTCTGTGTGTGATTTGTCAACATATCTTTTCCTGTATCTTTTTCAGATTGGCAGCCGTGTAGCGCTCCCCGCCGCTGCTCGCGGAGCGCTTACGCGGCGCGATCCCAATCGGCCTGGACGCATTTAAAAGGACTATTTGGCGGTCACCGCCCAGACGCCGTACGCAAAGAGGCCTTCGTCGGCGGGTTCGGTCTCAGCGAACAGCACGGCGCCATTTGCGCTGGTCACAACGACCTGTTCAGGCAGTATCCCGGCTAGCGCCTGTACCGCGTACACGCACAGAAAGCCGGGCGTGGCCTTGGCCGGCTGGCCTTCTTCGACTTCGTTGCTCGTGCTCGGACATTCTGTCGTCCCTGGCTCGGCCGCGCCGATGACCTTGATGTTGCCTTCCGGTATCTCTTTTTCCAGCGGAATGTTGAAGGACAGCGATGTGAGGCCCACCGCCTTTTCACCCAGCACTTCTACCGACTTACCGACCGTCATCGACCATGTTCCCGTCTCGGTCTTGCCGGACGGAAGGGTCTTGGTGAAGCCCGTTTCTCCCTGTTCGCCCTTTGGTCCCTGCGGCCCCTGGGCTCCCTGCGATCCCGGTTCGCCCTTGCCTCCCTGGGCGCCCTGCGGGCCCTGTTCGCCCTTGCCTCCCTGGGCGCCCTGCGGGCCCTGTTCGCCCTTGACTCCCTGCAGCCCCTGGGCTCCCTGCGCCCCGGCAGCGCCATTGGCGCCGTCCTTGCCGGGGACACCGACCTGCCCACGCAGCGCTTTGAGGACGCTCGGGCTGATCTGCTTGGTCGATGTGATCAGATACCTCTTGGCCGCGTACGCGCCGCCGGTCATGGCCAACACAAGCGCTATTACCGCCACGATCGTCGTGGGATTCAAATTTCTGCGAATCATCACTTTTGCTCCTCCTTGGGATCGTGCGTGGAGATGCGACTCGGCCCTGCACACGCGTTGTTGGTAATCGCCTTTAGGAACACGTCGGCGAGTGAAAAGGATCGGTCTGGCATGTGAAAGAGGTCGCGTGGCATCGTAATATTCAAGATCTTTTACTGGTGAAAACTAATTGCGTGGGCTCTATCACTTACAATCGGCTCGATACATTGGGTGTTCCCGAAGCGATCTCCGTTCCCCAAGCTATCTCTGAGGCGCCGTGTGCGGGGCGGACGCCCCGCACACGGCCAACACGAGCGCTCACGCACTACGCGTAAGCCCTGACGCTGACGCCTAGGAAAAGACGCCCACCCCCTTTACGGCTGGCTTCTCTTCCTCGGTGGTTTCCAGCGTCGCTTCTTCGCCGTTGGATTCCAGGTGCACCGCAATCGGACTTTCGAAGAGCCACACTTCCTGGATCGCCTGTTTGCCGCCGCTAACGGCAAAGGTCGCCGTGATGCCCTTGCCACCGGTCACCGTTCCCAGCAGATAGCCTTCGATCACGATCGTTTCGGCACCGCATTTGAATTCGGCGAACACACCTTCTTCGCCGTTTAGCGCGATTCCCGCCTGAGTTTCGGCTTCGTTGACGAAATACAGGCCGCTCGACAGCTGCGCTGTTTCGATCGTGCCGGGGGCGACGTTGCCGCACGGTTCGCTCTTGTTGCCGTTGACCGCGCAGCCAGAGAACGTGATCTTGTCAGTATCGGCGAACTGGTCATTGATTTCACCCGTGATGACGTCCTTCTTGCACTTGATCACTTTGCCGGCGACCGTGAACGTGCTCGCCTTGCTCTTACCGCTGAACGCGGTGCCTCCCGCGACGTCGTCGAGCTTGTACTTGCCTTCGGTCGCTTCGGTCGTGCACCCCTTGTCGCTGTATTCGCCGGTGTATTTCTTTTCGACCTTCGGCGCCTTTGCGCACAGCTTGTATTCGGGCCTGCCTTCCGCGAAGGCGCTACCCGCGGCGATCGCGCTGAACGCGAACACGGCTACCAGGGCCAGCCCTGCGATCTTGATGCTTTTCATGCTCTCTCCACTCCTCTATTTCCGTTCTTGGATCAGACAACAGCCTCGCCGCCGGGGACGCCCGCGGGCGTCCGAGACGGCGATCTCCACGACAGCGCGCCCCCACTCGGCCGCACAGCGACCGCGCGCGCGCGCGCTCATCCGCCGCGCCGGGCAAACGAACTCCCGGCGTGGCGCACGATTCTCAAAGAGAGCGCCGCGACCCCAATTGGGGTTTCGGGGTCGCGGCGCCGGGGTGAGAGCCGGCGCGGACAGGGCCAACGGCATGAACCCCAGGCCCACCGACGCCGAGCCTCCTCGGACGCCACCGCTCGGGGAGGGGACGGGCACGGCGACGCTCGAGGCCTTTGGAGACGCCTCGGACGCGTGTTGACAATCGGCGTCCCGGGCGTACAGCGACGTGCGCCGGCGACCCCACTCGACAATTTCTTTTACCCTCGATGACGACACTGATACCCCTCCTGCTTGCACGACTCTCAGGGAGGGCTTCGGGCGGGCCACAGCCCGCTTTCGCCTCGCCCCAGCGAGGCCCGGCAGCTTTGCCGGGATCCCCTCCTCGTTGAGCATGATGGGGCCTGCGCGCCCGTCCGACAAGTGCCCGAATGGAAGGTTCTACCGCAAGAGTAGGCCGAAATGGAGTGAACATATTTTGGAATGGCCCGCGTAGGCGACACATACCGACCACGCGTCGGCGCGCCTCACCGAGTGAAAAGTTCCATCGGGTGAGTAGCTGCTCCGGTGGAGTACTCTAGGAAGCGTGGTAGGGGTGAGGACAGACCACGATCGGGATCCAGCGGGGCTGCGTTCCGACGTTTACTGGGCGCTTTTGGGGTTGATAATTGCGCGCCCGAGCTACGGCTACGAGCTGACCCAGCGCTACGAGCGCACGTACGGCGAGCTGTGGCCGCTTTCGAGCCCGGGCCAGATCTACAAGGGCCTCGACTCGCTGGAGGAGAAGGGCCTGATCGAGAAGATCCCCGGCGGCGACCCCGATCGCCAGCCGAAGATGCACTACCGCGCGACCGCCCGCGGTCTGGAACTCTACGAATCGCGGCTCGTGGCCCGCGCGGCGGAGGAGGCGCGGCGCTCGCGCGAGTGGGGCCATGAACTGGCCGCGCTGCCGGCCGAGGCCGCGCTCGTGGTGCTCGACTCCTACGAGCGCCGCTGCCTGGAGGAGGCCGAGCGCACCCGCCCGGCTGAGCGCCGCGAGGAGGACCGGGACGCGTACGAGGGCCTGGCCGCGCGGCTGGCTGGCGAGGACACGCGCCTGATCATCGAGGCCAAGCTCTCGTGGATCGCGCGCGCGCGCTGCGAGCTGCGGGCGCTGCTCGGCAGACGTACGGGTCGGCCATGAGCCTGCTGGAGTTCGAGCGCGTCGGCAAGCGTGTCGGCCGTGGGCCCCGTGAGCAGGTCGTCCTGTCGGAGATCTCCTTTGAGCTGGAGGCGGGCGAGCTGGCCGCGATCTGGGGCCGGCGCGGCTCGGGACGCTCGACGCTCTTGCGCCTGGCGGCGGGCCTGGAGGCGCCCAGTACCGGCGTCGTGCGCTTCGCCGGCCAGGATCTCGCCGGCCGCGGCGGCGAGGCGCTCGGCGAGGGCATCGGCTTCTGCCGGCCGAGCCCGCGCGGCGGTGAGGGCGACGTGGTCAGCGAGGAGCTGGTGATCGGCCAGCTCGCCCGCGGCATCTCCTCGAGGACCGCCCGCAAGCGCACGTTCGCCGCACTCGAGCGCACCGGCGCGCAGGGCTGCGCCGCGAGCGCGACCGCGGACCTCGACATTGGCGAGGCCGTGCGCGTCGCGATCGCGCGCGCGCTGACGCTGGGGCCGAGGCTGCTCGCGATCGACGAGCCGACGAAGGGCGTCGACCCGATCGAGCGCGACGAGATTCTGAGTCTGCTGCGCTCGCTCGCCGATGACGGCCTAGCGATCCTGACATGCATAGGAGAGACGACCGCCTTTGCCGGGGCCGACCGTGCGCTGTCGCTCAGCGAAGGGGAGCTGCGCGGCCGCCTGGCGCCCGAACTTGCGCCCGTGATCCCGCTGCGCGCTCGGGCCGGCGGGAAGTGAGCCCGGCCCGGATGGGCTGGGCGGGTGCCAAGATGAGAATCGGGAGAGGGTGAGATGGCGCTGCTGGAATTGGAAGGGGTCGTCAAGCACTACCGGGGCGCGGCCGAGGAGGTCCGCGCCGTCGACGGCGTCGACCTGGACATCGAGGCCGGCGAGATGGTCGCGCTGCTCGGGCCGAGCGGCTCGGGCAAGACGACGCTGCTGCTGCTGATCGCCGCGCTGCTGGAGCCCGAAGCGGGCGCGATCCGCTTCGACGGGCGCCCCCACGCCGCGCTGTCCGAGGCCGAACGAGGCGGCTTTCTGCTCGGCGAGGTCGGCTTCGTCTACCAGAGCCCGCACCTGATGGCGCACGTCAGCGCGTCGGAGAACGCCGCCACGAAGCTGTTGCTCGGTGGGGCCGGGATGCGCGCCGCGCGGGCCCAGGCCCGGGAGTGGCTCGGGCGCGTCGGTTTGGCTGGCCGCACGGACACGATCGTCGACAGGCTCTCCGGCGGCGAGCGCCAGCGCGTGGCGATTGCCCGGGCGCTGACGGGAGAGCCGCGGCTGATCCTCGCCGACGAGCCGACCGGCAACCTCGACAGCGCCCGCAGCAAGGAAATCGTCGGCCTGCTGCGTGAGGTCGCCCACGAGCAAGACGCGGCCGTGCTGCTCGTCACCCACGACCACGAGGCCGCCGCCTTCGCCGACCGGCGTTTGGCGCTGCGCGACGGGCGGCTGTGCGACCACGACGCGAACGCGGAGGCGCTGGCCGGAACCGGGATGCCGGCGGCAATCGACGCGAGCGATAGATGAGCGATAGATGAGCGCGACGATCACGCCCGTGTCAGCCCAGGCAGGGACGTCCGCGCGCGCGCGGACGGGCACCGCCGAGCCCGCACGCGCGCAGGCGCTGATGAAGCCTTACGCGCTCTATTACTTCTACAGGCGCCGCTTGCGCGCGCACGCCGTGCAGGAGGCGCTGGCCGGCCTCGGCGTGGCGGTCGCGGTCGCGCTCGTCCTCGCGAGCGTGCTCGTCAGCCAGAGCGTGACCGGCTCGGCGCGCGAAGTCGTGCACGCGGTCATCGGCCCGGCGACGCTGCAGATCAGGGCGCGCGCGGACGTGGGCCTCCAAGAAGGGATGCTCGCGAGGGTGCAGGCGTTGCCGGGCGTCAGGCAGGCCGCGCCGCTGCTGGAAGCGCCCGCCGCCGTGGCCGGCCCGGATGGGCGCTGGGTGGGCGTCGATCTCGCCGGCACGGACGTCAGCCTGCTGGCGCTCGACGGTCTCGCCCACACGCTGCCGGTCGCAACGCTTTCGCCCGGCGGGATCGGGCTCTCGCGGAGCACCGCCGCCGCGCTCGGCGCGGGGGCCTTTGGGGGCGGGCGGGGGCCGTCCACCGTGACGCTCGCGCTGCGCGGGCGCGCCCAGCCGCTGCGGGTCTCGGCGGTGCTTGGGCCCGAAACGTTCGGAGCGCTCGCGCGCGCGCGGGTAGCGGTCATGCCGCTCGCCCAGCTGCAGCGTCTGGCGGGTCTGCCTGGCCAGATCACGCGGGTGCTCGTGCAGGCGGAGCCCGGGCGCGAAGCGGCCGTGCGTGGAGAGCTGGAGCGCCTGGCAAGGGCCACGTCGACGGTGCAACCCGCGGACGCGGACCTGAAGCTGCTCGAACAGGCGCTCGCGCCCTCCGAACAGGCGAGCGCGCTGTTCGCGACGATCAGCGGCCTGCTCGGCTTTTTGTTCGCGTTCGGGGCGCTGCTGTTGACGGTGCCCGAGCGTAGGCGCGCGATCGCGGACATGCGGCTGGTCGGGGCCAGGCGATCGGCGATCGCGCAGATGTTCTTGTTCCAGACGTTGTGCCTTGGCATCGTGGCCTCCGCGATCGGCGTGCTCGGCGGCTACCTGCTGGCCGAGCACGTCTTCCATCCCGCGACCGGCTACCTGGCCGGGGCTTTTACGCTCGGCTCGGGCACGGTCGTGACGGCGGGCCCGGTGCTCGCCTGCTTTCTGGGCGGGGTGCTGACGGCCGTGGTGGCGTGTGGGCTGCCGCTGCTGGATCTGCGCCGCGCGCCCGTGCTCGACGGCGCGCACGGGTCCGACGGCCTGCCCGGCGCGGCGCTGCTCGACGCCGGCGCGCGGCGGCGGTTGGCGCTCGTCGCGGGCGTGCTGCTCGCGGTGACGGTCGCGATCTTTGCGCTCGACCCGTCGCTGGCGCTGCTCGCGTGCGTCCTGCTGGCGCTCGCGACGCTTTTGTTGACGCCGCTCGCGCTCGCCGGCGTGCTGGGCTTGGCGCGGCGGCTGTGCGAGCGCCGCGAAAAGCTGACGTTGCTGCCGGTCGCGCTGAGTTCGCTGCGCGGCGCCACGCTGCGCTCGATCGCGCTGGCGGCCACGGGCGCGGTGGCGCTGTTCGGCGCGGTCGCGCTCGGAGGCGGCCGCGACGACCTGCTGCGGGGGATCGGCGGCTTCGCCCGCGGTTACGCTGACGACGCCCAGGTGTGGGTGACGAACCCGGGAGAAACCGGCCAGGCGACGGCCGCGATCCGCCAGGGCGGCTATGAGCGGCGGATCGCGAGCGTGCCGGGCGTGGCGGGGGTGAGCGCCTTCCAGGGCGGCTTCTTGCAGCTCGGCAATCGCAGGGTCTGGATCATCGCCAGGCCGCCCGGCGGCGAGCAAGAAGTGCTGGACAGCCAGATCGAAGATGGGAACCCGGCCGTCGCTTTGCGGCGATTGGGCGAAGGCGGGTGGATCGCCACCTCGGCGCGGATCGCGCGCGAACATCACACCGGTGTCGGCGGTTTCCTGACGCTGCCGACGCCGAGCGGCTACGCGCGTATGCGGATCGCGGCGACGACGACGAACCTGGCATGGAGCCCGGGCGCGATCTTCATGGACACGGCCGACTACAGCCGGCTGTGGCGGACGACGGCGCCGACCGCGCTGGCGGTGCGCCTCGAGCCCGGCGCCTCGCCGGCGGCGACGCGCGGAGCGATCGCGGCCGCGCTCGGGACGGGGAGTGGCCTGGAAGTCGCGACCGCCGCGCAACGGCAGGCGAAAATAAACGCGCTGACGGGCGAAGGCCTGGCCCAGCTGAGCACGATCTCGGACCTGCTGCTCGCGGCCGCGATCCTCGCGCTGGGCGCGGCGCTGGCCTCGGCGATCTGGCAGCGCCGGGTCTCGCTGGCGGGGCTGAGGCTGACCGGCGTCTCGCCCGCGCGGCTGCGCCGGCTGCTGGCGCTCGAATCGGCGCTGCTGTTGTGCGCGGGCGCGGTCGTCGGCGCCCTGGCCGGCATCTACGGCCAGCTCGTGATCGACGCTTACCTGGCCCACGTGACCGGGTTTCCGGTCGCCCGCGTGGGCGCGAGCCTGCGGCCGCTCGGGATCTTCGCGCTCGTGACGCTGCTCGCGCTGGCGATCGCGAGCGTGCCCGGCTGGATCGTCTCGAACGTGGCCCCGACGGTGGCGCTCGATGATTAGCGCGCCCGCGATCTCGTCACGCACGCCGAATAGCGTGCCCGGAGCCTTGTCGGGGACAAACAGGCGCCGCACATACAGTCCGACCGTCGCGTTGGCGATCGCCAACGCGCGCTACTGGCCGACGGTCGCCCCGCGCGTGCGCGCGCAGCTGGCGCGCTGGGAGGCTGCCGCGCGGGCGATCGATGACCCGGCGATGCGGGCGATCGCGCTTGGCAAGCTGCGGGAGGAGGGCATGAACGCGAAGACCGCCGCGACGCTCGGGACGCTCGTCCCGCGCGGACAGCGGGCGACAGTCACGGAGGCGATCGTGGCGTTGCAGGTCCTTTACGACTACCTGGACGCGCTCGACGAGCGGGCGGCCGCACAGGAAGCCGGCGCGGCGGCGGGCGAGGCAGCGAAGAACTCGCCGCGCGAGGGCAGACCGGTGCTCGACGCGCTCACCGATGCCGTGCGGCTGCCGGGCGCGGCCGGGCCGGGGCGCGGCCGGGGCGATCCGGGGATCGACCGCGATCCCGTACAGCTCGGGTCGGCCCACGATGGCGAGAACTACGCGGCGCGGCTGGCGGGCGCGGTCGCCGGCAGCCTGGCGGGCCTGCCGCGAACGGATGAGGTCCTGGAGGTCGCGCGGCGGGCGGCGGGGAGGTGCGCGCGGGCGCAGGCGCTGATCCACCGCGCGAACGCGCTCGGGACAGAGCCTTTGCGTGAGTGGGCGGGAGCGCTCGAGCCGGGCGGCCCGCTGCGCTGGCAGGAGCTGCTGGCGGGGGCGAGCGCGTCCGTGCTGTCGCTGCACGCGCTGATCGCGGCCGCGGCCGACGAGCGCACGACGGGCGAGCGGGCGGCGGCGATCGACGATGCGTATATGGCGATCGGGGCCTTGACGATGCTCGACAGCGTGATCGACCACGACGACGACGTGGCGGGCGGGCAGCGGGGCTTCGTGCATCACTACGACGGCGACCGCGAGCTGCTGGCGCGGCGGGGCGCGGCCGTCGCGCGCGAGGCGCGGGTCCGCGCGTGCGCGCTGCCGGATGGCGCCCACCACGCGATGACGCTGGCCGGCATCGTCGCCTATTACGCGTGCGCGCCAGGCGCGGACCCGGAGATCGTGGCGCCGATCAGGCGCGAGCTGGAGCCGGAGATCACACCCACGATGGGGCTGATGCGGGTGTGGCGGGCGGCCGACGCCAAGCGTCGCGGACCGGAGCGGCCAGCGCCGGCCGCGAAGGCACCGGCGAAGACCGCGTGAACCGGCGTATGGCCGAGACCGCACCGCCGGCGGGGCTGGCGCGTTAGGACAACAGACGAGCGATCGGAGGAAGTATGAGTTTCACCCACTCCAGAGCGGCCCTCCGGGTCGTCGTGGCGGTACTCGCGTTCGGCGGCGGCTGCTCGAGCGCGGCGAGCGCGGACGCGAGCGTGCTGAAAGCGAGCGACACCGCGCACCTGCGCTACGTGTCGGCCTCGGGCGCGCTGCTTCTGGAGAAGGGCACCGCGACGGGCACGCTGCCGGGCGCCATGACCGTGCATCTTGACGTTGGCGCGACGTTTACCGGCAGCTTCGCGATCGTTACCAAGAGCGGCTCGATCTACGGTCACGGCACGGCGACACCGCATGGGTCGGGCACCTACGAAAGCTTCTCCGGCTCGCTGACCGTCACCGGCGGCACCGGCCGCTACCGGACCGCCCGCGGCAGCGCGGGGCTGTATGGAACGTTCAATAGGAGCAACTACGCGCTCGTGATCCAGACGAGGGGGAACCTGTCGTACTGAGCGCCGTGCGACAGACGGGGACGGGACTACGGATGCGCCGGGTAGGACGTCCGGCGGCGTCGAGGAGTGGCCGCTGGCGTCGCGCGGCGGCCTGGACGGCGGCGGTGACATCGGCGCTGGCGGCCGGCCTGTGGCCGGCGCCCGGGGCGCAGGCGGCACAGTCGGCGAGGCTCGGCGCGGCGTTTTCCCCGTACAGGCTGGGCGCTCGTACGACGATCGTCTTCAGCTTCGAAATCGCGGCGCCGGCGGGCCAGCTGCCGGCGGCGCTGACCGACGTCGACATCGAGTACCCGCAGAACCTGGGCATCGTGTTGAGCGGCCTGGGCCTCGACGTGTGCTCGGCGGCGATCCTCGAAGCGAACGGGACGGGCGGCTGTCCGACCAACTCTGTGATGGGGGGCGGCTGGGCGGTCGCCGAGATGAGGTTCGGGGCCCAGATCGTGAGCGAGCGCGCGCGCATCTCGATCGCCAGAGCGCCCGATGAATCAGGCCACATAGCGCTGTTGCTGTACGCGGTCGGGCCGAGCCCGGTCGACACCCAGATCCTGTCCCCTGCCCAGCTGGTGCCGGCCGAAGGCCCGTTCGGAGGCCAGCTGAACATCCAATTGCCGCTCGTGCCGAGCGTGCCCGGCGCCCCGGATGTGGCGATCGTCCAGATGAAGACGACGATCGGCCCTCAGGGCGTCCTCTATGAAGAACAGGCCGGCGGCAGGACGTTGACGTACACGCCGAAGGGGATTCTGCTGCCGAATCTTTGCCCTAAGGGCGGCTTTCAGTTCGCGGCGCAGTTCGAGTTCGTGGACGGCACGAAGCAGAGCGCCCACACCGCCGTGCCGTGCCCGGCACGGAGGCGACAGTCCGGCCGGGCGTGACGGGCCGACCGCCCAAGCGAGGGCACACACGCGCGCGCGTGCCGCCCGGCAGGGACGAGTGTGGCGCTTCGATAGGCTGCGCGCCAGATGGCAGAGGACTCAAACTACGACACGATCGTGATCGGCTCGGGGCCGGGCGGCTATGTCGCGGCGATCAGGGCCGCGCAGCTGGGCATGAAGACTGGCGTCATCGAGAAGGACAGGGTCGGGGGCAGGTGCCTGAACTACGCGTGCATCCCCGCCAAGGCGGTCCTGCGGTCGGCGGATTTGCTGAGCGAGATCAGGGAGTCCGACGAGTACGGGCTGCATGTGAGCGGCGTCGAGGTCGATTACGGAGCGATCCAGGCCCGGCGCGAGAAGGTCGTCAAGACGCTGACGGGCGGCGTCAGCGGCCTGTTCAAGAAGAACGGGATCGACCTGATCGAGGGCGAGGCAGCCCTCGGGGGGGGCGGGGCTACCGACGGAGCGGGCGCGGGCGCGGACGGCAGCGCCAACGGGTCGCCCGGGCCGATTGTCGTGACGGTCGGCGAGCGCGAGCTGACCGCGACGAACGTGGTCCTGGCGGCCGGCTCGGTGCCGCGGGCGATCCCGGGCGTAGAGCTGGGCGGAAGGGTGATCGGCACCGAGCAGGCCTGGGCCCTGCCAGAGCTGCCCGCACGTTTGGCCGTCGTCGGCGCCGGCGCCTCGGGAGCGGAGATCGCTTCTGGCTTTGCGAGGCTCGGCAGCGAGGTCCTGCTGCTGGAGGCCCTGGGCAGGGTCCTGCCGAGCGAGGACGCCGACATCTCGAAGCTCGTCGAGCGGGGCCTCAAGCGGCAGAAGATCGGGGTGTACACCGGTACGCCGATCGAAGGTGTGCGAGCTGACGAGCGGAGCGTGACCTTCTCTTACGGCGGCGCGAGCGCAGGCGGGGACGGCACGAGCGGGGGCGGCGCGAACGACGGCGGCGAGACCGCCGAGGTCGACTACCTGGTGATCGCGGCGGGACGGGGGCCTGACGTCGAGGCACTCGGCCTGGCGGCGGCCGGCGTGGAGCTGGACGAGCGAGGCCTGGTGGCGGTCGACGGGGCGCTGAGGACCAGCAGGCCCGGCGTGTACGCGATCGGCGACCTGGTCGCGGGCCCGGCGCTCGCGCACAAGGCTTCCGACGAGGGCATCATCGCCGTCGAGGACGCCGCGGGCCTGCCGACGCACCCGCTCGCGTACGTCGACATCCCGAGGGCGACGTTCTGCGAACCGAACGTCGGCTCGTTCGGGCTGACCGAGGCCCAGGCGCGCGAGCAGGGCTATGACGTGGTGATCGGCAAGGTCCCGTACGGAGCGGTCGGCGGGGGCACGGTGTACGGCGATCGGACGGGCCTGGTGAAGCTGGTCGGCGAGTCGAGGTACGGCGAGCTGCTGGGCGGCCACATCGTCGGCTCGAAGGCGACCGAGCTGATCCAGGAGCTGGTCAACGTGAGAGCTTTGGAGGGCGGCTACGCCGAGGTCGCGAGGACGATCCACGGGCATCCGACCCTGTCGGAGGCCGTCATGGAGGCCGGCAGGGCCGCGGACGGCTGGCTGATCCACGGCTGAGCCGTTCGCAAATTGCCGGGTCGGCGGCACGGCGAGACCGCTAGCGGGCTAACCTCAGCGACGATGTCGGAGTCCGACGCGATGTTCTACTTCGACCTGGCCAGCCCCTTGGCGTACCTGGTCGCCGAGCGGATCGGGGCCCGGCTGCCAGGGGCCGAGTGGGAGCCGGTGCTCGCGCGCGAGCTGGCGGGCGGCAGCGGCGCCAGCGAGGCCAGGCAGCGTGACGGCGAGCTTGTGGACAGGCCGCGGGGAGCCGGGCTCATGGCCGCCGAGCCGGACGGGGCGCGGATCGAGAGCTTGGCCGAAGGGCTGGGCCTGCTGGCGGTGCGCTGGCCGGACGACTTCCCGTTCGACAGCGAAAGAGCGATGAAGGTGGCCACGTACGCGAAGTCGATCGGCCGGACGGTCGCGTTCGCGCAGGCGGCCTTCAGGCAGGCGTTCGCGGCGGGCAGGAGCCTGGCCGAGGCCGACAACCTGGTGATCGCGGCCGCCGCCTGCGAGCTGCACCCGAAGGCCGTCCTGAAGGGGGCGGCGCTCGGCTCCACCAAGGCGCGGCTGGCCGACGCCACGAGGGCCGCGGCGGCGGCCGGGGTGACGGAGGTGCCGGCGATCAAGATCGGCGGCCGTGTGATGACCGGCGAGCGGGCGCTCCAGTTCGTGGCCGAGGACACGGCGGTGCCGGCGTGAGGGCGGCCGGGCATACGGGCGGGGCCTGGGTGAGGACGGTCGGGCGTGGGCGCGGCGCCGGCGTGAGGGCGGTCGGGCGTGGAGGCGATCCAGGATGAGGGCGAACAGGGCTTACCGGCTGATCGTGACCAGAGGCGGTTTGACGCCGGCGCCGCTGGCGGACGCGAACAGGGTCGATCACATCGAGGTCGTCGAGATCGACAGCGGCGAAGTCGTGCTGTTCTGGGACTCGGCCCCGCAGGCCGCCTCGCGGCTGGCGAGGATGCTGAGGGAGGAGCTGTCGACGTTGGACGCGCAAGAGTTCATCGAGCGCTGGAGCGCCGTCGAGGTCTGACAACGACGGGGCGCGCGCGCGCGAGTGGGCGACCGGGCAAGGCCGCTAATGTGGCCGGGAGATGGCTAGAGAGCAGGCAGCGCCAGCCGACAGCGGGCCAGCCGACAGCGGAATTGGGCGCCCGAGAACGAGGCAGCTGCCGGAGGAGGACGTCGCGAAGGAGTGGCTGGCGACGATGACCTTGATCAGGAGGTTCGAGGAGCGGGCCGGCGAGATGTACGCGCGGGCGAAGATCGGCGGCTTCTTGCATTTGTCGATCGGCGAGGAGGCGACGATCGTCGGCGCGGCGAGGGCGCTGAGAGACGAGGACTATTTGATCTCGACGTACAGGTCCCACGGCAACGCGATCGCCAGGGGCACTGGGCCGGAGCGGGTGATGGCCGAGCTGTTCGGCAAGCGGGGCGGCTGCTGTGGCGGGCACGGCGGCTCTATGCACATGTTCGATGTCGAGCGCCGGTTCATGGGCGGCTACGGGATCGTCGGCGGCAATCTGCCGATCGGCGCCGGGATCGGCTTGGCGAGCGACTACTTGGGGAAGGACGAGGTCACGCTGTGCGCGTTCGGCGACGGCGCCTCGAACCAGGGCACGTTCGGCGAAACGCTGAACCTGGCGGCGCTATGGAAGCTGCCGGTCGTGTTCATGGTCGTGAACAACCAGTTCGGGATGGGGACCAGCTTGGAGCGGCACTCCGCCGTTACAGACCTGCGGCGCAAGGGTGAATCGCTGGGCGTCGAGGGGACGGTGTGCGACGGGATGGACGTGGTCGAGACGTATGAAGTCGTGAAGGAGGCCGTGGAAAGGGTCAGGGCGCGGCGAAAGCCGGTGCTGGTCGAGGCGGTGACGTACCGGTTCAGGGGCCACTCGATGGCCGACCCCGAGCAGTACAGGACCAAGGAGGAGGTCAAGCAGTGGCAAGAGCGCGACCCGGTGCCGAGGTTCGGCGAGGAGCTGGAACGAGCGGGCGTGCTGGACGGGGCGGCGAGGGCGGAGATCGAGCAGGAGGCGGCGGAGCGCGTCGAGCGGGCGGTCGCGTTCGCCGAAGAGTCGCCGTTCCCGGAGAAGGGTTCGCTGTATGAGGACGTGTACGTGGTCGACGACCAGGTCAAGGGCCGGTACCACCGATGAGGGAGCTGCGCTATCGGGAGGCCCTGAACGAGGCCTTGAAAGAGGAGCTGGCGCGCGACGAGAGGGTCGTGTTGATGGGCGAGGACATCGGCGTGTTCGGCGGCGCGTTCAAGGTGACGGAGGGCCTGCTGGCGGAGTTCGGCGAGAAGCGGGTCCGGGACACGCCGATCTCGGAGAACACGATCGTGGGGATGGGCGTCGGCGCGGCGATGACGGGCTTGAGGCCGGTGGTCGAGCTGATGACGATCAACTTCGCGCTGCTTGCGTTCGACCAGATCGTGAACAGCGCGGCGCACGTCAGGTACATGTTCGGGGGCAACGTGACGGTGCCGTTGACGATCAGGATGCCGCAGGGGGCGGGGCACCAGCTGGGGCCGACGCACTCGCACTGTTTGGAGGCGATGTTCTTGCACGTGCCGGGCCTGCTGGTGGCGGTCCCGGCGACCCCGGCGGACGCGAAGGGCCTCCTGAAGACGGCGATCAGGGACGAGAACCCGGTGATCTTCATCGAGCACGAGTCGCTGTATGGGGTGAAGGGCGAGGTTTCAGAGGACCGTCAGGAGCTGGTCGGATTTGGCCAAGCCCGCCTGGTTCGGAAAGGAGCGGACGTGACCATCGTGGGCGTCTCGCGGATGGCGCTGACCGCCGAGAAGGCCGCGGCGAGGCTGGCCGACGAGCACGGCGTGCAGGCCGAGGTGATCGACCCGAGGACGCTGCGGCCCTTGGATCTGGACACGATCTTGGAGTCGGTCGGGAAGACGAACAGGTGCGTGGTCGTCGAGGAGGGCTGGCCGCACGGCGGAGTCGGCGCGAACCTGGCGGCGTTGATCTCAGAGCACGCGTTCGACGACCTGGACGCGCCCGTGGCGAGGGTGTCGGGGGCGGACGTGCCGATGCCGTACTCGAAGCCGCTGGAGCAGATCGCGTTCCCGAAAGAGGATGACGTGGTGGCGGCGGCCTTGGGAACGCTCGGGCTGGCGGCCCCGCGCGCGGGCGTGGAGACGGGCCGATGACCGGCGCGGAGGCGCGCCCGTTCGAGCCCGGCGCGAGGACGGGCGCGCTCGCGCGCGCGTGCGACACGGAGACGGGCCGATGACCGAGGTGGTGATGCCGAGGCTGTCGGACACGATGGAGGAGGGCACGATCCTGAAGTGGCTGATCGGCGACGGGGAGCCGGTGAGGCGCGGCGAGGAGCTGGTCGAGATCGAGACCGACAAGGCGAACATGACCTACGAAGCCGACGTGGAGGGCGTGCTGGAGATCGTTTGCGTCGAGGGCGAGACGTTGCCTGTGGGGGCCGTGATCGCGCGGGTGGGCGAGGCGGCGGCCGGAGGGCAGGCGGATAGCCTTGTGGAAGGGCACGCGCGCGCGCGGGGGGACGACGAGGGCGACACGAACGCCCCCTCCGTGGCGGGGCCCGCGCGCGCGCGGAGCGATGACGAGAGCGACACGAGTAACCCCTCTGGGGCGGGGGGCGCGCGCGCGCGTACGGGCCGGCCGGCAGCCCCCACCGCGCAAGCTCAGGCCGGCGAGACCGAGCGGGTCAAGGCCTCGCCCGTCGCCCGGCGCATCGCGAACGAGCGCGGCGTCGACTTGAAAGGGCTGGCCGGCAGCGGGCCGGGAGGGCGGATCGTCAAGACCGACGTGGAAGGGGCGACCGGCGGGGCGATGGGCACCACGGCGATGGGGGTGGGCGGCGAGCCAGGGGCCGGACCGGACGCGCCGAGGGAGGGCTGGCCGGCGGAGGCGGACGAGGCCGGCCAGTCGACGCAGAGAGCGGGCGGGTTGGCGGACGTGGCGACGGCGAAGGGGGAGACGACGGAGGTCGAGCTGACGAAGACGCAGCAGACGATCGCGCGGCGGATGGCCGAGTCGAAGGCGACGATCCCCGATTTCACGTTGCAGGCTGGGGTCGACATGGGGGCGTGCGCGGAGCTGAGAGCCGAGCTGAAGGGGCTGCTGCCGGAGGGCGCGAGCGCGCCGAACGGGAGCCCGGCGCGCGGGGCGAGGTCCGGCGAGACGGTGCCGACGTACAACGACATGGTCGTCAAGGCGGCGGCCCTGGCGTTGAGGGAGCATCCAGGGGCGAACTCGAGCTACAGGGACGGCCGCTTGCAATTGCACGGACGCGTCAACGTGGGCGTGGCCGTCGCGGTCGAGTCGGGCGGAGCGGGGGGCGGCGCGGTCGAATCGGGCGGCGCGGGCGGCGGCGCGCTGGTCGTGCCGACGGTGTTCGACGCCGACACGAAGTCGTTGGGCGAGATCGCCAGGGAGACGAGGGCGCTGGCGGCGAAGGTGAGAGACGGCTCGATAACGCCGCCCGAGCTGGGCGGGGGCACGTTTACGGTCTCGAACCTGGGCATGTTCGGCGTGGACGCGTTCACCGCGATCGTGAACCCGCCACAGGCCGCGATCCTGGCGGTCGGCGCGGTCAAGTCGCGGGCCGTCGTCGTCGAGGACGGCGAGATCGTGGCGCGCGAGACGATGACAATAACGCTGGCGTGCGATCACCGGATTCTGTACGGCGCGGACGCGGCAAAATTTTTGGCGCGTATAAAGGGATTGCTCGAACAACCGGCCTCGTTGACGCTGTAGCCGGTCGGCCTCGAGCCCGCCGGGGCGCCAACTTAACGGCCTGGGGCCCGGCAGAACCGAGCCCCAGAAGGTGATAAGACGAGCAACATTGCGCTCATCCTGGCGTGCTCACAATGTAGCAGCTGTCATGCGGCACGACGCTAACCTGAGACGAGCATCCTTCCCTCTATGAGTCGAATCGAACGGTCATCGCCGGAGCTGTGGATCTGCCACCTGGGCACGGTCCCGTACAGGGAGGCGACCACGCTGCAGGAGGATCTGCGCGAACGGCGCTTGGCTGGCGATCTGCCGGACATGCTGCTGCTCTTGGAACACCCGCCGGTGTACACGCGCGGCCGGCGCTCGCTGCCCGGGGAGCTGGCTCTGGGCGAGGCCTTCTATAGGGCGAAGGGCATCGATGTCGTGGACACCAAGAGGGGCGGGCGCGTGACCTATCACGGCCCGGGCCAGGTGGTCGGCTATTCGATCATGGGCGTCGAGGACGTGGGCGGGCATCTACGCAGGATGGAAGCGGCGATCGTGGAGACCTTGGCCGAGCTCGGCGTGAGCGCGAGGTCGCGCTGCGAGGAGGGGGCCGACTATACGGGCGTCTGGGTCGAGGACCGCAAGATCGCGTCGATCGGCGTGCACGTCTCGAGGGGGGTCTCGACGCACGGGTTCGCGATCAACGTGAGCAACGACTTGGAGCCGTTCTCGTGGGTTGTGGCGTGCGGTTTGCCGGACGTGACGATGACCTCGGTCGAGGCGGAGCTGGACGCGGGCCGCGCGATCGGACGGGCGGCCTGGACGACCGGCCGGGGCGAGCAGACGACCGACCAAGCGGACACGACCGGTCGGGTGAACATGCTTGTCGATTCGGAGGTGCCGCGCGCGCGCGTACGCGCGCGCGCGGGCACCCACTTCTGCGAAGTACACGATCGCCGGACGAGAATCGTGGACCCCGATGAGCTGGGCATCGCGGTGGAGTCCCGCGAGCGCGAGGCGGTGCCGGCGTGACCCCGACCACGCCCACCGCGACCCCGCCAGCCGCCGGGGCGGCCCCCGCTCCCCCCACCGACACCCCCGGCGCCCCGACGCGCGCGCGCGCGAACCCGGGCGGAGCGAACGTCCTGAAGACCCTCGGCAACGACGTGAGGCCGCTGCGCGAGCGCAAGCCGCCGTGGTTCAAGGTCAGGGCGCCCGGCGGCGAGCGCTACCGAGAGCTGAGCGAGATGATCAAAGCCGAGAGCCTGCACACCGTCTGCCAGGAGGCGGCCTGCCCGAACGTCGGCGAGTGCTGGGAGCGGGGCACGGCGACGTTCATGATCCTCGGCGACACGTGCACGAGGCGATGCGGCTTCTGCAACGTCAAGACCGGCAAGCCGACTTGGAACGACCCGCTGGAGCCGGCCCGGGTGGCGAGGTCGATCGCGCGGATGGGTTTGAGGCACGCGGTCATCACGTCCGTCGATCGCGACGATCTGCCCGACAAGGGCGCGGGCGCGTTCGTGGGCGTGATCAGGCAGGTCCGTAGGCAGGCCCCGGGCTGCCAGGTCGAGGTCCTGACGCCGGACTTCCAGGGCCAGGAGATGCCCTTGGCGAAGGTGATCGCCGAGCGCCCGGACGTGTTCAACCACAACGTGGAGGTCGTCCCGAGGCTGTACCCGCTCGCCAGGAGAGGCTCGGAGTTCAAGCGCTCCTGCCGCGTCCTGGCGCTCGCCAAGGATTTGGGCGAAGGCGAGGTCGTGACCAAGTCCGGCTTGATGGTCGGCCTCGGCGAGACCAAAGAGGAGATGGTCGAGACGTTCGAGAAGCTGCGCGAGCACGGCGTCCAGGTGCTGACCGTTGGCCAGTACCTGAGGCCCTCCGAGCGCCACCTGCCGGTCGTCAGATACTGGCACCCGGACGAGTTCGAGGCCCTCCAGGACGCCGCGTATGGGCTGGGCTTCGACCACGTCGCCGCCGGCCCGCTTGTGCGCTCGTCGTACCACGCCGACGAGCATGTCGGGTGGGCGGGCAAGCCATCCCTCGCGGGCGTTGGCCCGCTGGCAGCGAGCGGCGTCTAGCGTCGGCAGGATCACAGAGCCGCCTACGACTCCCTGTACCGGTGGATGCCGGGCCGACCGGCCCGCACCGCCGTCGGCGCCCGCCGCCGCGGATAGGCTCACGCGATCTGCCCGATCGCGGACACCCGACGAGACCGCCCTCTGACACGACGAGACCGCCCGCTGACGCGATGAGGCTGCTGATTTTGGCCCTGTCGCTGGTGTTCATCGCCGGCTTCGCGTACCTGACCTTCGCCGCGGTGTCCAAGCAAGGGTTTACCCTGCTTAGCGCGATCTCGGTCTTCGTGCTGGTCTTGCTCGCGGTCGGAGTCCTGGGCGCGCTGTTCAACCCCCCGAGGTGACGATGACGACGAAGGGCAAATCCCCCTTCATGACCCCCGACCAGAGTCGCCGGCGGCGGCTGGAGGCCAAGCGGCGGCGCACGCGCAGGCGCGCTCTCGTGGTGGCCGCCCTGGCGCTCTTGATCGTCGCCGGGGTCGGCGTGATGGCGCTGGCCAGGACCCACACGGCCAACGGCTCCTCGGCGGACGCCAAGCGGGCGACGAGCGCCCACGCCCACGCCCTGACCGTCGCCCAGGCCCCCGTCAGACGCTCGCAGGAGGATCTGACGCTCGGCACGCCGCCGCTGCGGCTGAGCGGAATCGAGGGCTCGCTGAGCGGGATCGGGCGCTCAGGCAACGCGGTCCAGCCGAGCTTCGCGACGCAGCCGCGCGCCGGCCTGCTGTTCAACCTGAGCACGGGCCAGGTGCTGTGGCAGCGCAACCCCTACCTGAAAGTCAGGATGGCGAGCCTGACGAAGATGATGACCGCGCTCCTGGCCGTGCGGTCCGAGCCGCCGGACGCGCACGTGCCGATCACCAGAGAAGCGGTGAACATGCCCGGCTCGAAGGTCGGCGTGCTGCCCCGAGGCAAGCGGGTCCGGCTGGAGACCTTGATGTACGGGCTGCTGCTGCCGTCGGGGAACGACGCGGCCGTCGCGCTCGCGCAATACGTGGCCGGGAGCGTCAACGACTTCGTGGTGCGCATGAACCGGGAGGCCGCCCAGCTGGGGATGGGATGTACCCGTTACTCGTCGCCGTCGGGCTACTACGACAAGGGCAACTACACGTGCGCCGCCGACCTGGCCGAGCTGGCGCACGTCGACCTCGAACAGCCGCGCATCGCGAGCGTCGCCAAGACCTACACAGCCGCTTTGCCGTTCCCGATCAAGGGCGGCAAGCTGTTCCTCTACAACAACAACCCGCTCCTGATCTACGGCTACCCGGGCGCGACGGGCCTGAAGACCGGCTACACCGAAGCGGCCGGTCGCTGCCTGGTGGCGACCGCCGAGCGCCACGGCGTGAGGCTCGGGGTCGTGCTGCTGCACTCGCCGGACCCGGGCATCCAGGCGAGCGAACTGTTGAACAGGGGCTTCGAGGACGTCTACCACCAGAGGCCCGTGCACCAGCCGCCGATGCCGGCGGGCGCCTGAGCCCGCCCGAACGCGTCGAAGCGCGACGGGCGGGGCCGCGCGCGGGGCGAACCGTGCTTGGGGCCCTGCGCAGGCGGCCGGTGATGGCCCTGGGTCAGCGGCCGGTGATGGTCGCCGACCGATTGCACCGAGGGAGAGTAGAGTCCCGGTTGTACGGCATTGACTGGCCAGTCAGCCAGTCGACCGGAGCGCACGCGCAAAGCGAAAGAATCGGAGGGCTGGAGCAGTGGATCTCGACGACACACCCGAGCAGGCGGCATACCGGGCCGAGGTAAAGTCCTGGCTCGACGGCCACGCCTCCGAAGCGCCCGTACTGCAAGGCCCGGGCGCGCTCGAAGACGAGCAGGAGATCATCGCGGCGCGGCGTGCTTGGCAGGGCAAGCTGGCCGAGGGCGGCCTGGCCGGGGTGACCTGGCCCAAGGAGTACGGCGGCCAGGGCAGGGGCCCGATCGAGCAGGTGATCTGCAACCAGGAGATCGCCAAAGCCAAAGTGCCGGGCATCCTCGACGCGATCGGCGTCGGCATGCTCGGTCCGACGATCATCGCCCACGGCTCCGACGAGCAGAAGAGCAGGTACCTGGGGCCGATGCTGCACGGCGACGAGGTCTGGTGCCAGCTCTTCTCCGAGCCGGCCGCCGGCTCGGACCTGGCGGCGGTCCAGACCAGGGCCAAGCAGCAGGACGACGGCACCTGGAGACTGTCCGGCCAGAAGGTGTGGACGACCAACGCGCAGTTCGCCTCCTATGGCCTGCTGCTCGCACGGACCGACGCCGACGTGCCCAAGCACAAGGGCCTGACGATGTTCATCGTGCCGATGGACGCCACCGGCGTGACCGTGCGCGGCCTGCGCCAGATCTCCGGCGAGGCCGAGTTCAACGAGGTCTTCTTCGACGACCTGGCTCTCGCCGAGGACGCCGTCGTCGGCGGCGTCGGCAACGGCTGGGGCACGGCTCTGACGACCTTGATGTTCGAGCGCGTCACGATCGGCCTCGGCGGCGAGGGCCTCGGCTACAACTCGACCAGGTTCGCCGGGGCGATCGCAAGCGACGCGCAGGCCAGGCGCGACCCCGAGGTCAGGCACCAGCTCGGCGAGATCGCCAGCGAGCTCTTGGCGGTCCGGTTCACCGGCTACCGCACCCTGACGGCCCTGCAGCGCGGCCAGATCCCCGGCCCGGAGGCCGGCCTCGCCAAGGTGACGATCGTCAACGGCGCGATCAAGGCCGGCGAGCTGATCGCGGACGTGGTCGGACCGGACGCCCTGGCCGAGGACAGCGAGTGGGCCTACATGATCTCCTTCCTGCCCGGCCTGAAGTCGGCGGGCGGCACCGAAGAGATCCTGCGCAACACGATCGGCGAGCGGGTCCTCGGCCTGCCCCCCGAGCCAAGACTCGACAAGGGCATCCCATTCTCAGAGCTTCGCTCGAAGGAAGGAGCAGCCGCATGAACCTGGCGCTTTCAGATGAGCAGGTATTCCTGAGGGAGGCCGCCAGAGGCGCGCTCTCGAGATTCAAGACCTTGGAGGCCGCCAGGGAGGCATTGGACGGCAAGGCCGACGCGCTGCCCGACCTGTGGCCGACCGCGTGCGAGGCCGGCTGGCCGGGCCTTCTGATCGACGAAGCGAAAGGCGGCGCCGGCCTGGGCGTGTTCGACGCGATGCTCGTGCTCGGCGAGTGCGGCCGGGTCCTGGCGAGCGTCCCGCTGCTCGGGCATTTGCCGGCCAGCGCGATCCTGAACGACTCGCCGGCCGCCGCCGAGTGGATCGGCGAGGTCGCGAGCGGCGCGCGCCGGCCGGCCTACCTGCCGGCACAGCCGCCGACCGACCTGGACGACGCCTGGAGCACCGATCCGGCCCACGGCTCGGCGCGCGGAGCCCTGCCGGTCGCCACTGCAGGCGATGGCGACGGCATGGTGACGCTCAGCGGCAGCTTCGCCTTCGTTCCCGACGCCCCGGGCGCCAGCGGCCTGGTGGGCGTCGCCTCGCTGGACGGCCGACCGGTCGGGGTCGCGGTCCTGAGCGACTCGCCGGGCGTCTCGATCGAGCCGGTCACGAGATATGACTCGACCAGGTCGCTCGGCCACGTCTCCTTCGAGAACGCGAAGGCGGTCCTGTTGGACGCTCCCGAAGAGTCGCTGGTCGCCGCCTGGTACATAGCTCAGGCGCTGATCGCGGCCGAGTCCTTGGGCAGCGTCGAGACGGCCTTGGACACCTCGGTCCAGTACGCCAAGGAGCGCTTCACGTTCGGCCGCGCGATCGGCTCGTACCAGGCGGTCAAGCACTCCCTGACCGAGGTCCTCAGGCAGCTCGAGAACGGACGCTCGCTCTTGTACTACGCCGGCTGGGCTCTCACCGGCGGCCCCTCCGAGTTCCCGTTGGCGGCCAGCAGCGCGAGGTCGGTAGCCGGCCGCGCGCTCGACCAGGGCGCCAGGACCATGATCTCGGTGCACGGCGGCATCGGTGCCACCTGGGAGCACGACGCACCGCTCTACTTCAGGCGCGCCCAGCTGTCACGGCGCCTGCTGGGCGGGACGGCCGCCGCCACCGATCGGGTGGCGGCAGAGCTGATGGCCCAAGCAGACGCGGCCTGACGGTTCGATGGCGGCGGCACGCTGAGGCTCTGTCTTCAGCGTGTCCCGCGCGCGCGGGACCTGGCCCCGGCGGCCTACCGCCGTGCCCGTGCCCGCGCCGTGCGAGCCCCGGCGGCGGCCGCTCGTTCGGCTTCGAGGGCCGCCAGGACGGGGGCGCCGTAGGCGGCGTAGACGGCCGAGACGAGCGCTTCGTCGAGGCCGCAGTTGGCGCAGAAGCCGTGCTGAGACCAGCCGATCGCACGGGCAAGGACCTGATCGGCATAGGCGACGCCGTCGGAGTCGTGGCCGTAGTAGTCGTAGGCCGCGTCCCAGGCGCCTTCGTTCAGCTGCAAGGTCGCCCCGTCAGCCGACAGCAGGTGCGCGGCGGCCATGATCGCGTCGAAGTCGTCGTAGATCGACGGGTGCTCGGCGGTCATGTGGTCGTAGCTCGCCGGCCGCTTACCGTAGATGTAGGAGTCGCTGACCAATTCCCAGGTCGATGGAATGCCCGCCCGCCCCGTCCCTGCCCGCCCCGTCCCTGCCGCCCCCGTCCCTGCCCGCCCGGCGCCCGACCGCCCGGTGCGCGCCCGCCCTGTCCCCGCTCTCCCGATGCCCGCTTCCCCAGTGCCTGGGCTCCCGTTGGTGACGTTGAACTGCATCGGGCCGCCGCAGCAGCCGGCGTAGTTGAGGCCTTCGTAGGTGCTCGGCGCGGTCGAGAACGCCGACTCCTGGTCGTGGATCGAGGCGATCAACAGCCAGTTGACTCCGAACGTGGCTTGGGCGACCGAGTAGATCGGATAGAAGCCTTCCAGCCAGCGCGCCTGGACTTGGACCTGGAGGGGATCCCGCTGGCCGGCCAAGGTCTCCTCGTGCTGCTGGCTGCCCGGCGGTCCAGCGACGACCGCCTGGTGGCCCCGCGCGCCCGCGCGCGCGCCCGCGGCAGTGCCAGCGCTCGCGCCAGTGCCAGGGCCGGCGCCCGCGGCAGGGCCGGCGCCCGTGGCAGCGCCCGAAGGCCCGTTCGCGGCCGGCACGTGGCCCGAGCCAGACCCGGGCGCCGGAGTGACGGCGGCGACCAAGACAGGCGGCGGAGCGGCGGCCGGAACCGGCTGCGAGCGCCCGACCAGGCCCGTCAGGACCGCCACCAAGACGGCCGCCCCGATCGCGGCGATCGCGCCCGCCAGGAGCCAGTGGCCGCGCTCGGAGGGCGGGTTCGGGACGTGCTCGAAGGCGGTCGCGGGCCGTTCGCCCGACGGCATGCCCACGCGCGGGCGCACGCGCGCGCGCAGCAGGCCGGCAGCGCGACGCACGACGTTGGCCGTCTCGTCTGTGACCGACATCCCGAGCAAGGTAGCGACCCGGGCTAAAGGCGGCCGTAACCGGTTACCGGCCGGGGGCGTAAGCAAAGGTGGGAGCTGTCTAACCGCGCATTGAGAAGGCGCTTAGACTCAGAGTCGATGGTTCAAGCCATGCGGAAGCTGCTCAGCAAGAAGCGGATGGCCCTGGCCGGCGCGCTCCTGGCGACACTGGCCGTAGCCGGCTATGGCGCCAGCAACGGCTTCGACGGCTGGGCCAAAGCCGACCCCGACGACGCGCCGGCCTCGACGCCTGCGCAGGCCGCGAGCGGCAAGGCCGTAACGCAGGCCTGCAAGGCCGCGGTGCTGAGCACGCTCAGAGACGTCGCGTTGCGCGTCTACAACGAGGGCGTCTCGAGCGAACGGACGGCCAGCGCGGACGTCTTCATCGAACGCTCGGCCGGCCTGCGCCGAGCCGTCGAACGCGACGACGCCAAAGCGGCCCGGGCGGCGGCCAGGGCCCTGTTGGCGACCGGCCACATGACCGCCATCGAAGTCGTCAGCCACGGCCGGACTTTCATAGCCGCCGGGACGCCCGGCTCGCTGGCGCCCATCCACGGACAGATCGTCGGGCCAAGCGGCCTGCCGATCGCGAGCTTCGTGACCAGCGTCTGGAGCTACGCCGGCTACGTCGACGAGACCAACGGGATCGCCGAAGCTCGGACCCTGCTGCGGCGGGGCGGCCACGACCTGGCCGGCTCGTTTTCGCTGCCTTCGAGAACGCCGCTGGCCGACCAGGGCGATCTGGAAGTCAACGGGACCGACTACGCCTACACCTCGTTCCCGGCCATCTCCTATCCGGACGGCCGGCCGCTGCGGGTCTACCTGTTCCGGTCGCTGCCCTCGATCGCGCCCCTGTGCGGCGCCGACGCGACCGCGACCGTCGACGCCACCTTGGCGCGCATCGCCAGGCTGATCTACACCAGCGAGGGCGGCCCGCGCGCGCGGGCGCAGGTCCGGCGGGTGCAGCACAACCGGGCCCTGCTCGCTGCCGTCGCCGCACGCGATCCGCAAGCGACGCGCTCGGCGATCGACACGCTTCTGAACGAGCACATCGTGCGCATGCGGGTCAGCGCCGGCGGCCGGCTCCTGGCCGACGTCGGCGGCCCGTACGTGCTCGCCCCCGTGCGCGCGCCCTTGCGCCTGGAAGGCCGCCAGATCGGCTCGGTCGTGCTCTCGGTCCAGGACGACGAGGGCTACAAGCGCCTCGCCGAGCGCCTCGCCGGCCTCGACGTGTTGATGTACATGAACGCCAGCGCGTTGGCCGGCCCGGGAGGCGGACCTGGCGTCAGCGGAGGCCCGGGCTCGAACCCCGGCCCGGGCTCCAGCTCGGGCACTACCGCCGGCCGACAGGTCCTGGTCAAGAACAGCCTCGGCCCAGACCCCGGCCAGGTGCCGGCCAGCGGCCCATACACCTATAGGGGCCACAAATTCGAGGTCTACACGCTGCACGCCGACGCCTTCCCGACCGGGCCCTTGCAGATCGCGGTCCTGATCCCGGACCCCTATCCGGCGCCGGCCCTCCCGCCGATCGCTCCCGCGGCGGGGCCATCCCAGAAGCCGCCGGCCGGCTAAAGCTCAGGCGGCGACGAGCGCGGCCTGCTTCTGGCGCAGGCCGGCCAGCAGCGCTTCGAAGGAAGCCGAGAATTTGGCGACGCCCTCGCGCTCGAGCGTGTCGGTCAGGTCCTCGTAGTCGACGCCCGCGTCCGCCAGTTCCACGAGCAGCCGCCTGGCCCCGTCCAGGTCGTCTCCGAGCCGCGGCTTCGGATCGCCGTGGTCCTGGTAGGCGTCGACCGTCTGCTGGGGCATCGTGTTGACGGTGTCCGGCCCGATCAGGTCGTCCACGTAGAGCGTGTCCTTATAGGCCTTGTTCTTGGTCGAGGTCGAGGCCCAGAGCACGCGCTGGGGCTTGGCGCCCTTGCCGGCCAAGTACTGCCAACGGGCGCCGCCGAACATCGTCAGGTAGTGCTCGTAGGCGAGCCTCGCGTTGGCGACCGCCAGCCTGCCCTTCAGCTCGTCGTGACCGCCGATCTCGTCAAGGCGCCGGTCGGCCTCGGTGTCGATCCGCGACACGAAGAAGCTGGCGACCGAGGCCACCTTGCTCGGGTCTCCGCCGCCGGCGACGAGCCGCTCGAGGCCCCTGATATAGGACTCCGCGACCTCTCCGTAGCGCTTCAGCGAGAAGATCAAGGTCACGTTTATGGAACGGCCCTTGGCGATCACATCCTCGATAGCCGCCAGGCCCGGCTTGGTAGCGGGGATCTTGACGAGCAGGTTCGGCTTGTCGACCGTCTCGTGCAGGCCGATCGCCTCTTCGTAGGTCTTCAGCGTGTCGTATGCCAGGTTCGGGTCGACCTCCAGCGACACGTAGCCGTCGCGGCCGGCGGTAGCCTCGAAGACGGGCGCGAACACGTCGCAGGCGTCCTTGATGTCGCGGACCGCCAGTGCCCAGAAGGCGTCGCTGGCGTCCCTGCCGGCCAGCTCCTTGAGCTGCTCGTCGTAGGCGTCGCCCTCGGCGAACGCAGCCTGGAAGATCGTCGGGTTCGAGGTCGCCCCGACGACCGCGCAGTCGTCGATCAGGCCCTGCAAATGCCCGCCCCTGATAGAGGCCCTCGAAAGCGAGTCGATCCAGACGCTCTGGCCGTACTCCGAAAGGCGCTGCAAAGGCTGCTCAGACATCGGGACCCGGACCTCCTCGATCAGGTTGTGTCATTCACTTTCGAAAGGACCGCGCGCGCGCGTAGGGCGATGTTCTCGACACTGAAGCCGAGCTCTTCGAGCACGATCTGGCCGGGCGCCGAGGCGCCGAAGCGGTCGATCCCGAGCACGTCCCCGCGGTCGCCGACCCAGCGCCACCAGCTAAGGCTGGCGCCCGGCTCGACCGCCAGCCTGGCGGCCACTTCCGGCGGCAGGACCCCGTCGCGGTACTCCTCGGTTTGGGCTTCGAACAGCTCGACGCACGGCATCGAGACGACCCTCACCCCGATTCCCGCGCCCGCTCCGTCGCCCTCCCCCGCGCCCGCACCGGCGTCCGCGTCCGCGCCCGCGCCCGCGCCCGCACCGTCGTCCGCGTCCGTGCCTGCACCCGCACCCGCGCCCGCGCCCGCGCCCGCGCCCGCCAGGATGCGTGCGGCCGCGAGCGTGAGCGGGACCTCGGCGCCGGTCGAGATCAGGATCAGTTCGGGCTCGGAGCCGGGCTGAGAGTCCCACAGGACATAGCCGCCTCGCTCCAGGCCACTTGCCTGGCCGAGGCCGTCGCCGTCGCGGTCGAGCACCTCGACGTTCTGCCTGGACAAGAGCAATGCGACCGGCCCGTCCTCGCGTTCGAGCGCGACGCGCCAGGCCTCGACGGTCTCGTTGGGGTCGCCTGGCCTGATGACCCATAGCTTGGGGATCACGCGCAGGGCGGCGTAGTGCTCGACCGGCTGGTGCGTCGGGCCGTCCTCGCCGAGACCGACCGAGTCGTGGGTCCAGACCCAGACGACCGGCAGGCCCATCAAGGCCGACAAGCGCACGGAGGCGCGCATGTAGTCGGAGAACATCAGGAAGGTCGAGCCGTACGGCTTGACGATGCCGCCGTGGGCTGCCAGGCCGTTGACGATCGCTCCCATCGCGTGCTCTCTGATCCCGAACGGCACGTTGCGCCCGGCGTGAGGCTTTGAGAACTCGCCGGCGCCCTCGAACACGGTCTTGGTCGACTCGACCAAATCGGCGGCGCCGCCGATCGTGTTCGGGGAGTAGGCCTTGAAGGCGGCCATCGTCTTCTGGCCGGCCGCCCTGGTCGCCATCGCGGTGCCCGGCGCAAAGGTCGGCAGCGCCTCGCGCCAGCCCTCGCGCAGGCCGGAGCCGTTCCACGCGAGATCCCATTCGGCGGCCAGATCGGGGAGCTCGTTGCGCCACGCCTCGAAGCGAGTCCGCCACTCGGCGTTCGCCTTGGCGCCGGCCTCCTTCAAGGACATGTGCTGGCGCACGGACTCGTCGACCCAGAACTTGCGGTCCGGATCGGCCCAGCCCATCGCGACCTTGGTGGCCCTGACCTCCTCCTCGCCGAGGGGCGCGCCGTGGGCCTTGGCGGTGTCGATCGCGTTGGGCGCCGGATAGGCGATGTGCGAGCGGACCGAGATAAACGACGGGCGCTCGCGTTCCTCGCGCGCGGCCTGCAGCGCCGCGGTCAGCGCGTCAATGTCCTCGGAGTCGGCCACCCGCTGCACGTGCCAGCCGTCGGCGGCCAGGCGCTCGACGTGGTTCTCGCCGTCGAACGAGATCGAGGTCGATCCGTCGATCGTGATCCGGTTGTCGTCGTAGCAGACGACGAGCTTGCCCAGGCCGAAGTGGCCGGCGATCGAGGCCGCTTCCTGGCTGATGCCCTCCATCATGTCGCCGTCCGAGCAGATCGCATAAGTGTTGTGGTCGACGATGGCCAAGCCCGGCCGGTTGAAGCGCTCGGCCAGGAAGCGCTCGGCGATCGCGAAGCCGACGGCGTTGGCGAAGCCCTGGCCGAGCGGGCCGGTCGTGACCTCGACGCCGGGCGTGTCGCCGCGCTCGGGATGCCCGGGCGTGCGCGAACCCCATTGCCTGAACTGTTCGAGATCGCCCAGGGCGAGGTCGTAGCCGGCGAGATGTAGAAGCGAGTACTGCAGGACGCAGGCATGCCCGGAGCTGAGCACGAACCTGTCGCGGCCGGGCCAGCCCGGATCGGCCGGATCGGCCCTCAGGAACCGCTTGAACATGGTGTAGCCGAGCGGCGCCAAGGCCATCGCCGTGCCCGGGTGCCCGGCGTCTGCCTTCTGGACCATGTCCATCGCCAGGCCCCTGACCGTGTCGATCGACAGGCGCTCTACGTCGTTCGCGGGCACGGCCCGATCCTAGAGCCTGAGAGCCCCGCGCGCCGCCCGACCACACGCCTGCCCGCGCGCGGTCTGGGCAGGCGCCGTCCCCGCCCTTTCCGTTCGCGTCAGCTGCGGCTCAGCGGTTCGCGTCTGCCGCGGCTCAGCCCGCGCCGCCCCCCATCTTTCCGGTTCGCGTCTGCCGCGACTCAGCCCGCGCCGCCCCCTACCTTTCCGGTTCGCGTCAGCCGCGACTCAGCCCGCGTGCGGGCGGCGGCGGCGGGCCGGCAGGCACGTCAGCGAATGGACGCGCCCCGACGCGCACCAGCGCCGACTGGGCCTGACGCGGACCAGCCAGTGCAGGTCGTGCCGGCAGTGCGACCTTCGATACGGCCAACGTTCGTGCAGCGAGCGCAGCATGCGCTGCTCCTCGCATCTCGGCATCCTCATCTCTCCCGGTACCTCCCTCTGCGTTGCTCGTTCCAGCGCGTGCGCGACCGCGGCTCCCGGCGGCTCCCCGCCTTCACTCCGTCGGCCAGGTCGGCCAACACGCTCCCCGACAATGGGCCGAAACGTATGAACTAATAGTACGAGGCTTACAGAACGTGGACTGAGTCGCCCGAACCGCCAGACAGCCTTCATCCCTTCCCATTGGTCTCAGCCTCCTGCCTGACCATCGACCCATTCCCAGTCCCCTCCATCGCTTTCGCCCTGGCACAAAGCCTAGCGAAACAGACCTTCGCTCGCCGCGCACCACAGCTCCTTGCCACAGACATATAAATCACGTTTTACTCAGCCTGTCAAGGGTATAGCGTTAAGCTGTCAAGGGGAGGGGCTCAGGAGCGAGCGATGGCGGCTGGAAACGCAGGTCGAGGACGACAGGGGCTGCCGCGAGGCCCGCAGGCGCTGCCGCGCGAGCAGGTCGCCGAGCATCAGCGCCGGCGACTGCACCTGGCGATGGTCGAATGCGTGGACGAGCACGGCTACGCCGCGACCACGATCTCCCAACTGGTCGCGAGGGCGCGCATCTCGAGGCGCAGCTTCTATGAGCGATACCGCAACAAGGACGAGTGCCTGATCGGGACCTACGACGAGATCGTCAAGCGCCTTGGCCTGCGCCTGGATGCGGCTCTGGGTCGGGCGGAGACCTGGCCCGAGCGACTGGAGGCATACCTGAAGACCCTGTTCGACGCCGCCGCCGACCGGCCCGACGCGGCGCGCCTGGTGTGCGTCGAGATGGCGGCCGCCGGTCCGGCCGGCGTACAGCGCTGGGCCGACGGAGCCGAGCGCCTGCGACGCTTCATCAGCGATGGCTTCGCCGGCGCGCCGGGGCCGGGGACCGTGCCCGACCCGGTGGCCCTAGCGATCGTCGGCGCGATCCGCAGGGTCCTGTATACGCGTCTGCAGAGCCCCCACGCAAGCAGGGGCCTACGCGCCGGCCTGGCCGGGACGGTGCCCGACCTGATGGCCTGGATCGGCTCCTACTATCCATCGCCGCCGGGACTGCCCGCGCGCGCGTGGGGGCGTGGTGCGCTTGCCGCGGGGGACAACGCGCGCGAGGCGGAAGACAATGGGCAAGCCACGGGAGACGATGCGCGTGTGCTCGCGACCGGGGACGGCGCGCGCGCGCCAGCGCGCGCGCGAGGAGCCGCTGACGACGTGGAGGGCCGCGCAGACCCGGCGCCCTACCGACTCGGCGGGCGAGCGCCGGGAACGCTGTCGGCGAGGTCGCTGTCGGGCGAGCGGGGCTTGCCGCGGGGCGAGCACAACCTGCCGAGGGGCTTCGTGGAACACAACCAGCGCGAGCGGATCTTCGACGCGATAGCGAACCTGACGGCGACCCACGGCTACCCGGCTCTGAGCCTCGACGAGGTCGCGGCCGAGGCGGCCATCTCGTTGCAGACCTTCTATAGACACTTCGGCTCCAAGGAAGAGGCCTTCACGGCGACCTACGAGGCCGGTCACGCGCGCGCGATGGCGGTCGTGAACCAGACCCTGGCCAAGCAGTCCGGCTGGGTCGGCGCCGTGAGGGCGGGCGCGGCCGCCCTGCTCGAGCTGCTCGCCAGTGAGCCCGCTTACGCGCACCTGGCGTGCGTCGACGTGATGATCGCCTACCCGCACATGGCCAAGCGGGCGTACGAGGCCAACCACTTCTATGCCGGCCTGCTCGACCTGCGGATCGCCCCCGACGCGCCCGCCGACAGCCCGGCGCTCCTCGCCGGCGAGGCGATCGTCGGCGGGGTATTCGAGCTACTGCATGACTATGTGCTGCGCGAACGCACCGCCGAGTTGCCCGAGCTCGGCGACTACGTCGCCTACATCGCCCTAGCGCCGTTCATGGGCGCCGCCGAGGCATGGGCCGCGATCTCATGACGGTCCATTAGAAAGTCCGAGAATGCGCCCGGCGGGAATCGAACCCGCGGCCTGCGGCTTGAAAGACCGCTGCTCTTTGGCTCCCCGAAGAGAACCGTTGACCACTGAGCTACGGGCGCGCGCTATGTACGGAACGAACGTCGAGAGCCTAATCTAAGCACGTGGGACACGCTCGTGTGAGGAGGATCCTGGTCGGGGCCCTGGTCTTGGTCGTGCTCGGGGCCGGGGCGACGCTGTTCGGTTGGAACATCGAAGCCTGGTTCGAACACATCTGGGACACGATCAAGGCGCTGCCGGTCGCGAGCCTGATCGGCGCGATCGTGCTGGTGACCGGCCAGACGACGTTGGTGGCCTACTCGTGGCACTCGATCCTGCGGTACGGCTATCCGGACAGCGAGATCAAGTTCATCCAGATCCTGGCCTGCTATGCGGCCGCGGTGGCGTTGAACTGGGTGCTGCCGGCGAACCTGGGCACGTGGGCGATGCTGTTGATGTTCACGACGATCATCGCGGCCGCCACGTTCGCGGGCGTGCTGGGGGGCCTGGTCGTCGAGAAGATCTTCTTTACGATCATCGGCACCGCCTGCTACCTGTACCTGTTTTTGACCGTCGGCGGCTCGTTCGATCTGCAGCTCGGCTTCATAAGCGCGCACCCGGCCGCGACGATCATTCTCGTCGCGGCGGTCCTGGCGCTGCTGTTCCTGGTCGCTCAGGTGCTGAAAGAGCGGATCAAGAAATGGTGGGAGCAGGCCAAGGTCGGCGGCCAGATCGTGACCAGGCCGAGGACCTTCATGGGCCTGGTGGTCCTGCCCCAGGCGGTCAGCTGGCTGGCGGGCCTGGGCATCATCGCGGTGTTTCTGGGCGCCTATGACATCCCGGTCAGCTTCCATACGATCATGAGGGTCGTGGCCTCGAACTCGATCGCCAACGCGACCGCGGTCACGCCGGGCGGGGCCGGAGTGACGCAGGCCTTCAACGTGGTCTCCTTGAGAGGGGTCACGAGCGCCGCGAACGCGACCGCTTACTCGGTCGCCCAGCAGCTGGTCGTGACGGTCTGGTCGATCGTCTTGGCGATCGTGTTGCTGGTCCGGGCCTTCGGTTGGAGCGGCGGCAAGACGCTCGTGCGGCAGTCTTATACCGAAGCCAAGCAGAAGAGCGCCGAGCAGTCGCAGGCGCGCAAAGCGAAGCGTAAGGCCAAGAAAGAGGTCAGGTCAGCTGGAGAACGCCTTTGACGATCAGGTAGGCGCCGGCCCCGAGCGAAGCCAGGATCGCAAGGGTGCGCCCGTTGCGGGCGAACCAGAGGTTGATCGATTCGAGCGTGGCGGCGGCGCGGTCGGGGAAGGCGAGGAGCATGAGCATCGGCAGCTCGACCATCCAGAGCATGATCAGGACGACGACGACCAGGGAGGTCAGCTCGGCGCTGGTCGAGCTGTTGGCGTCGGCGATCGACTTGACGGCGCCGATGTAGATCGGCGAGGGCAAGACGTAGAGGACGATGCCGAGGACGAACGCAAGCCTGCGACTGTGCAGGTAGCGCTCGATTTTCGACTCCCCGTCGCCGGCGCCCTCGCCCGCTTCGCCGGCCGTCGCCGTCGCCACATCCCCGCCTGGTCCCCCCACGGCCTGGCGGCCCGGTGCCGGGCCGCCTTCGCCGTCCGAGCTGTCGGCCCCGGAGGCCTGCCGGCCGTGACGTGCGCGGGATGCGAGCGCCGCGAGCGGCGACCCTCGGCGGAGGTGAAGGCGCAGGGCAAGGAGCAGGAGCAGGACGCCGAGGGCGATGTCGAACCAGCCCCCGGGGGTGAGGTGGCGCGAGCCGGTGGCGCCGACTTCGACGAGCACATAGAGGATGAGGGCGCCGACGAGATAGGTGACGAGCAGGGAGGCGGCCACGAACGAAGACACGCGCGGACGGACATCGGCGCCACGGCCGAGCGCGATCACAGCGGCGACCGCGGGCGGGTAGATCGAGGCGGCGAAGGCGAGGGCGAGGGCTTGTGGTGGCATGGGGCGGGCGGAGGGGGCGCTGGCCGGGCGAGCATGTCACGCCGGCAGGTCGCCGAGGCGTCTCACACGGGCACGTCGCCGTCGCCCGCGGAGGGCCCGGGCTCTGAGGGCGCCCCGCCGATGGCGTCGAGGACGCGTTTGCGCCGGCCGCGGATGCGCTCGAAACGAGCCTGCGAGCGCGACAGCTTGGCGCTGCCCTCGGGATAGCGCTTGCGCGCCCACGGCGAGGTCGGCGAGGCAAGGCGCAGCGCGCCGACGAGCGAGAAGAAGGGGATGAAGACGCCAGTGAGCCCAAGAAGTGGCTTGCCCTTGAGGATCGCCAAGACGCACAGGAAGATGTCGACCGCGACGACCAGCGCGATCGAGGAGATCGCGGAGGACTGGTTGGAGAGGTCGAAGGGCGCGAGGCCGAGCACGATCAGGCCGCCGATCAGGGTGGCGACCACGACCGCGTCCAGCGAGGCGCGCCCGTCCTGGGTCCAGTAGACGTCTTCGAGGCGGACCCACAGCGCGAACTCGTCGAGCGTGAGGCCGGCGCCGATGCCGAACAGGGCGGCAAGGATCTCGTTCCCGGGGCTGCCCGGTTCGAGGGCGAAGCTGAGGAAGCCGGCGAGCAGGAGAAGCACGATCCCCCAGACGAGGTGGTGCAGGTGCAGGCCGTCTTTGGTTTCGACCGAGCCCGGCCACCAGGTGATCTTGGGGTTTCGGATCAGGCGCGCGCTGGTCCTGATGAACAGGAACGAGGCCAGGAAGGAAGCCAGCACGACGAAGCCGGCGCGCTCGGCGGGTTCGTCCAGGAAGTGCTTCGAGATTTCGAAGTGCATCGAGGGTGGATTATCGGGCCAAGCGCCTGGGGGCGGCAGACCGGGCGCGGACTCGGGTGCGGGCGGCCCTCGCGGCGGGCCATGCGACGGCCCTTAGAACGGCGCCAGCTCTTTATGCCGCGCCGCGCAGCAGCTCGTCGAGCGTACGGCCGCTGAGCACCGAGGCGGGCTCCTCGGCGGCGATGTCGGAGCCGGGACGGGCCTGATCGTCGCGGCGCTTGATGAAGAGCCACTGGGGCTTGGGCCCAGAATGGGTGCGTTGCAGCGCGAAGCCGCCGTGGAGCTTGGCGCCGTGCAGGACGAAGACCGCGTGGCCGCGTTCGAGCGCCTCCGGCCAGGGGACGCGCCCGCCCTGCTCGTAGAGGCCGCGGTCCCAGACGATCACGCCGCGGCCATCGCCGGTAGGGCCCTCGAAGTCGTTGTGGGCGAGGTCGTGGTCCTCGACCTGGACGGCCAGGCGCTTGACGGCCGGGTCGAGCGACGGGCCGCGCGGGAGCGCCCAGGAACGCATGGAGCCGTCGACCTCGAGGCGCAGGTCGAAGTGGTGGGCGGTGGCCGCGTGCTCCTGGATCACGAACACGCCCGCGGGTATGCCCCTGATCGCGAACTGCTCGTGGCCCTCGACCTTCGCTTCCTCGACGTCGACCGCGCGCACCCGCGCGCCACGCGGTCCCGAGCGCAGGAACTCGAGGAGTGCGTCGAGGGCATCCGGCGGGCCCTCGGCGTGGACCGAGACCGCGCCGTCCTCGGTGTTGAGCACCCAGCCGGCCAGGCCTAGCTCGCGGGCGCGGCGCCTGGTGGCGTCGCGGAAGCCGACGCCCTGGACGGCGCCCGAGACCGTCGCCCGGATCGCGTGCTGTTGGGGGGCCATCGTCGGAGCGTAGGCTAGGACTTCGCGGCTCGGGTCTCCGTTGCGGCGAGCCCCGGTCGCTTGTGAGCGCCAGGGGCAAGGCTCAGGCCGCGAGGGCTGCGTACGTTCGCAGTCGGATCGACTCCAAGAGCGTGTCGACGACCTCGTTCAGCTGCTCGTGCAGCTCGTTGTCGGCGAGCGCGCCATCATCGCCGAAGCGCTCGTGGGCGTGACCGACCGCCAGCTCGACGTCGAGCACGCGGGCGCCGGCCGCGGCCAGGACCTTGCGCAGCTCGGCCTGGGCCCAGACGGCGCCGAAGGCGCCGGTGCTGGCGCCGATGACCGCGACCGGCTTGTTGCGCAGGACGTTCGTGGCCAGCGGACGCGAGGCCCAGTCGAGCGCGTTCTTGAGCTGGCCGGGGACCGACGAGTTGTACTCGGGCGTTGCGATCAGCAGGCCGTCGGCGCCGGCGATGGCCTCGCGCAACCTCGCGACCGCGGGCGGCGAAGGCTCGACGTCGTCGTCTTCGTCGTAGGGCGGGACCGCCTTGAGGTCGTCGTAGAACTCGACCTCGACATCGGCCGGGAACAGCTCGGCGGCCGCCGCGAGCAGCTTGCTGTTGTGGGAGTCCTTGCGCAGGCTGCCAGAGACGGCAAGTATCTTCGGTGCCCGCGCCAGCGTCGCTGACACGAGCGGCCCGGGCCTGATCTCCATTGTCTGGGCCATCTTCAGGACGCCTTCGTCAGGAACAGCTCGACGCTGACCGTTACCTCGTTGGCGAGCGCCGGGTCCCCGTTCGGGAGCGGGTTGTTCCAGTTCAAGCCGTAACGCGTGCGGTCGAGTTTGGCCTCCAGCTCGAGGCCGAAGTAGGGCCTGTCCATGTACAGCTTCTGCTCGCCGACCTTGCCCGTGGCCGTGACCGGCAGGGTGTTGCCCTTGATCGTCAGATCGCCGTCGATCTCGAGCTCCTCGCCGGCTTGTCGGATCGCTGTCGATGCGAACGTGATCTCGGGGGCGCGCTCGGCGTCGAAGAAGTCGGGCGACTGCAGGTGACCGGCCAGGTTCTCGTCCTGGACGTGCACGCCGCTGACCGCGACCGAGCCGGTCAGCGTGGCCTGGCCGTCCTCGTCGACCTCGAGCTTGGCCTGTATCGGCGAGAAGCTGCCTCTGAAGGTGCCGACGTGATAGCCGACCGCGAAGGCTGCCTGAGAGTGGACCGGGTCGACCGTCCAGGTCCCGGCCGGCAGTGTCTGGGTTACGTCGAGAGTGGTGCTCATCTTGGGGCCTCCTGAAGGGGATATACTTGACTGCACAACAATCTAGCAGGTAATTCATGAGTAGTCAACTATTGAGGAATCAAGGGTCTCAGGCGTGGGAGCGCGGCGCGGTGGACGCGTGGGTGCGGCTGTTGCGGGGCCATGCGGGCATGCGCCGGACGGTGACGGCGCAGCTGCAGGCCGACCATGGGCTGACCGTCAACGAGTACGAGGCCATGCTGTTGCTGTCGCACGCGCCGGACGGGCGCCTGCGGAGGGTCGACCTGGCGGACAGCTTGCAGCTGACGCCTTCCGGGGTTACCCGGATGCTCGACGGGCTACGCGAGCGAGGCCTGGTCGACAAGGCCGAGTGCCCCGGAGACGCCCGCGTCACCTATGCGGTGCTGACCGATGCCGGCGCGGCCAAGCTGCGCGAGGCCTCGTGCTCTCACATCGCGGCCATCGGAGCCTTGTTCGAGGAGCGCTACAGCGAGTCCGAGATCGAGACCTTGGCGGAGCTGCTCGGCAGACTGCCCGGCGCCGGGGGCGAGTCGAGCTGCACCCCGTGCCCGAGCAGCTGAGCGCGAGCCCAACCGCCCTGTGGCGAGGAGTACGCTCGCAACCGAGACCATGTTGAGGCTTGTCACGATCCCGATCAGCCACTACTGCGAAAAGGCGCGGTGGGCGCTCGAGCGGGCTGGAGTGAACTACAAGGAGGAGCGCCACGTCCAGGGCATCCACCAAATCGCCGCGCGGCGGGCCGGTGGCGGGATCACGGTCCCGGTGCTCGTGACGCCAAGCGGCGCGATCGGGGAGTCGGCGGAGATCCTGGAATGGGTCGACGAAAGGACCCCCCAGGAGTTCCGGCTGTTCCCGGCAGAGCCAGACTCGAGGGAGGAGGTCGTGCGCCTCTGCCGGCGCTTTGACGAGGTGCTTGGGCCGACCGGCCGGCGGCTCATGTACGTCCACATGCTGGCCGCGCGCGAGCTTGCGCTGCGCTTCAACAACGAGGGCGTGCCTGGCTGGGAGGACCGCGCCATCCGCTTTGGCTGGCCCTTCGCAAAGGGCTTCGTCGGAAAGGCGCTCGGCATCAGGCCCGGAATCGAGATCGAGGACGAGGCGGCCGTCTGGCGCGAGCTCGACTTCGTGGCCGAGCTGCTCTCAGACGGCCGCCCTTACCTGTGCGGCGGGTCTTTCGGCGCTGCGGATTTGACGTTCGCGGCGTTGTCCGGCTCGATCGTGGTGCCGCCCGAGTACGGCGTTCCGCTTCCGCAGCCCGCCATCCTGCCTGCTCGCATGGCAGCGCTCGTGGAGCGTGCCCGCGAGCATCCGGCCGGGCGCTACGCGCTTGCGCTCTTCACCAGGCACAGACGGCGACGGGTCGCCGCCCCGGACACGAGCCTCGCCGCCTCGGAAGTGGACCTTGCCCCGGACGCGGGCCGCGCCGCACCAGGCGTGGGCCTTCCCGCCTCGGATGCGGGCCGCGCCGCCCCGGACCTGGACTGAAGGCGACCGAATGGCGCCAGAGAAGGCCCGATTGGCGTTGAAGATCGATGCCGTCGGCAAGACCTATCCGCCGTCGATCTATGCGGTCGGGCGCGAGAAGGTTCGCGAGTATGCGCGCGCGGTGGGCGAGACCGACCCTGTATATCTCGACGTGCAGGCCGCGCGCCGTGCCGGGCATGGAGATGTCGTCGCCCCACCGATGTTCGCCGTCGTCTACTCGACACCGGCGGTCGCGATGGCGGTATTCGACCCTGACGTGGCGATGAACTTCGCGATGGAGGTCCACGGCGCCCAGGAGTTCAGGTGGGGCCCGCTGGTCATCGCCGGCGACGAGATCTCTACGCGCGCGCAGGTCAAAGACATCTACGAACGCGACGGGCGCGGGTTCTATGTCTTCGAGACGGTCTCGACCAACCAGCGCGGCGAGACCGTCTGCACCGGCACCTGGACAGACATCGTCAGGGCAAGCGCTGCGATCATGTAGGCATGAGCTTGCCCGTGGAGCCCTGGACGGCCACCATCTCAGGACCGCCCACCGATGCCGACCTGCTCGCGACAGCGACCTTCGATCACGACACCGAGGCTGTGCGCGAGTGGGCGCTTGGCACCGTCGGGAACGCCGAGGAGGACGTGGGGCGCTCGGCGCTGCTGTTCGCGGATGTGCGGGATCGGATCCGCTACGACCCTTACGCCATCGACCTGCGTCCCGAGGCCTTCGCCGCCAGCGCGACCCTGACGTCAGAGCGCAGCTGGTGCGTGCCGAAGGCGATCCTGCTGGTCGCCGGCGCCCGGGCCGTCGGCATTCCGGCTCGGGTCGGTTTCGCCGACGTGCGCAACCATCTCTCCAGCGAGAAGCTTCGGGAGCGCATGGGCAGCGACCTGTTCGTCTTCCACGGTTACGCGTCACTACATGTCGGCGGCAAGTGGTTGAAGGCGAGCCCGGCCTTCAACACAGGGCTGTGCGAGCGCTTCGGCGTACCGCCGCTCGAGTTCGACGGCAGCGCCGACGCTCTGCTGCACGCCTATGACGGCGAGGGACGGCGCCACATGGAGTACGTCAACGATCACGGCACCTGGACCGGCATCCCGTTGCAAGCGATGTTCGAGGCCTTCAGGGCCAACTACGCCCACGGCCAGGCCGCCGCCGAGTACGCGCCACGCGCGGACCCCGTGTTCGACGCCGCGCCAGCCACGTGCGCCACCGAGGATCCCACTCGAGCCGCGGCGACTCGAGCGGTCGGTAGGGCGGCCGGGAGTGTCGATGACCGGATGGTCTGACGCCGACGACGAGATCATCGGCGGCGACTTGACCGCTGCGCTCGCGTACGTCCCGCGTCGGCTCGCTTCATGGGACCGCCCGCGAGCGGCTTCTGGGACCGTTGGTTGAGCGCCTACTACGGCGATCGCGTGCTCGTCACGGTCCAGGTCGAGCGGATCTTCTCGTGGCCGGACCTCGCGTGCACCGGAGAACTCACTGTCGCCGGCGCCCCGCCGCCGGCCGGCGATCCGCCTAGGCAGGCGGCCCCCAAGAAGGGCACAGGCCCGCGCGTGGACGTCGCCCGCGCCGCCACCCGCCTGCGGCGCCTGCCACACGTGCTCCTCGACTACACAGGAGCCGACGGCTTCCCGATGGTCGTGCCCGTCGGAGTCGGCGCGGCCGGCCGCTTCGGCGCCCGGCCGGCAGGGGATACCAGCAACGGCGAATTGCCAGCTGGACAGTGCCGCCGCCGGCTAGCATCGTGTCGTGTCCTCACCATCTTCTTCTGCTGCGAGCGTCGAACGCGGCGCGCTGAGCGAACCGGCGCTGCGTGCCTGCCGTGCGTTGCTTGCGCTGGCGGCACTCACGGCGATTGGCTACGACACGGTGGCCGGGCCAGGGGTCAGCGACGCCGATTACTTCAGCTACTTCACCGTCCTCAGCAACCTGTTCGCGGCGGCGATGCTCCTGCACGGAGCGCTGCGCCCCGCGCGCGAGCGCTCTCAGACGGTCGAGCTGCTCCGGGGTGCGGCGGTCGTCTACATCCTGACGACTGGGATCGTCTACCTGTTGCTTCGCCGAGTGTCATCTGCAGGGAGCCGAGCGAGGTGCCGCCCTTCGCTTTTGGCTTCCAGATGATCTTGAAGGTGCCCAAGGCTTGGTCGCCTTCGTCGCTGCTGAGGAGCTGACACCCCACCGGGTTGCTCGTCGTCGTGGTCGCGCTGTAGGTGGCTTCGGTGAACCCGGCACCGGAGCATCCCGTGAGCTTGCCTTTCAAGCGGGCCGTCTGCCGTGTCGGCGAAGTCGTCAGCCCAGGGTTCAGGATTATCTTGCCGCTGGTGGCGCTGCATACGATCTTGGTCGGGACGATCGTGTATTCAACCTGGGCTCTGGCGGTCGCGCCGCCCACGCCTTTGGCGGTGACTGTGTAAGTGTGGTTGCCAGGTTCACTCGTGTCAAGCGTGCCGGTTCCCGCGGTGCCGCCGTGCGAGTCCGTGCAGGATTCGAGAGCTTCGTTGAGGGCAGGTGTGCATTCATAGGCAGTGTCAACCGTCGCGCCCAGCGGGTAAGTGCCATTGCCCTGGGGCGATGTGACGACGGCCGACGGCGACGACGGACCGTCGTACACCCACTCCATCTGATCGGCCATCTGGTAGTGGCAGTAAGGATCTTCCCCATCCGCCAAGGGAAGCTCGACTGTGTAGTCCTGCCCTGCCGTGAACCTGTAGTCGCCGAAGAGCCCGACCCACTGGCCGTGGAATCCCTGCTGCCAGACGGAGCCGCTCTGTGACTGGCCATCGGCAGAAGTGAGAGTGTAGATGTCTCCGGCTCCGTACTGAGTCCACTCCGGGATATACGTGACCACGTGCCAATAGCCGGTGTGGGGAAGCTGCACGTGCCAGTAGAAGTAGGAACCCGACACGGGCCTTCCCGCCTGTACGCAGTGTTCGTTTCCGGTGTACAAGAATTCGCTTGGCAGCTCTGGCGACCCGGTAGTCGCGTAGCCTCGGCCGATCCCCTGCCCGAAAACACGCCTCCGTGCGGGGACTTTACGGAGTGGAGCCAACCGGGATCGAACCGGTGACCTCCTGCTTGCAAAAACACCAATCTGGACGCCCGATTCGCGCCAAAAGGCGCCCTTTTGCTGGGGATTTCGGCTGCCGCGGCGACGTCTGGATCGACTCCGATATGCGCAGATTGAGGGCGATTATCGGCGTTTCGGGCACTTATCGCGATGAGTGCCTGGCCTATCTTCAGGGGCGGGTGGCGAGCCAGGTGGCGCACCAAGAGGCAGGTTGCCGTTTGGTCGCTAATGAGCGATCGCTGACCTACCAGACCCTTAGAAAGCGTTTCTGCGGTATCGCTTACTAAGCTGTAGGGGTGCTAAGCGATCGCGAAACACCTGCCGCCCCGCGTGGCAGCTCGCGCGCGGGCGAGTTCCGGCTCGCCGAGAGGGGCCCGGACGGCTACTGGGTGTTCCATCCTCGGCCGCTGCCGCCGGATCCTCCGCTCGAGGTCGACGCGGAGATGCAGCGCTTGCTCGACCGCACCAACCAAGCGCTCGGTCGGCTCGACGGCATCACGCTGCTGTTGCCGGACCCCGATCAGTTCATCTATACGTTCGTGCGCAAGGAGGCCGTGCTCTCGTCCCAGATCGAGGGGACGCAGTCGTCGCTTTCCGACCTGCTGCTCTTCGAGCACGACGCGGCGCCCGGTGCGCTGCGCGAGGACGCCCGCGAAACAGCCAACTACATCGAAGCCCTGGACCTCGGGCTCACGCAGATCATGAAGCCGGGCGCGCCGCCGCTCAGCGCCCGGCTGCTCAGGAACGTGCACAGCCGCCTCCTGCAGACCGGTCGCGGCGCCGACAAGAACCCGGGCGAGTTCAGGCGCACCCAGAACTGGCTCGGCGGCAGCCGCCCCGGCGTCGCGCGCTTCGTGCCGCCGCCCTGGCAGGAGGTCGTGCCCGCGATGAGCGCGCTCGAGAAGTTCATCCACGACGATCCGAAGCCGACGCCGGTGCTGATCAAGGCGGCCCTCGCTCACGCCCAGTTCGAGACGATCCATCCGTTCCTCGACGGCAACGGGCGCGTGGGACGACTGCTGATCACACTCTTGCTCTGCTCCGAAGGAGTGCTCAGTCGCCCGCTGCTCTACCTCAGCCTGCACTTCAAGCGCAACCGCGACACCTACTACGACCACCTCCAACGCGTCCGGACTGGCGGCGACTGGGAGGGATGGCTGCGGTTCTTTCTCGAAGGCGTCATCGAGGTCTCCGAATCAACGGCGGCGACCACGCAGCGCATCGTCGCGATGATCGAGAAGGACCGTCAGAAGATCCACTCGTTCGGTCGTGGAGCCGCGACCGCGCACCGCGTCCATGACCTCGCGACACGCTCCGTCGTGATCGGCGCCGGCTTCGCCGCGCAACAGCTCGGCCTGAGCGGCCCGCCAGTCTATGCAGCGATCGACCGGCTGGAGGGGGCTGGGATCCTGCGCGAGGCGACGGGCAGGCAACGCGGCAAGCTCTACGTATACGACGAGTACCTTACGACCCTCAACGAGGGGACCGAACCGTTGTAGGGGGAGTGTCCGAGCTGTTCAGGGGCACGGAGCGTCGAAGGCGAACATGCCGCGCGGCAGCGGCCGACGACCCCTGCGGGCCACTACTCAGTCGTCCCGGCGAGGCTCGAAGGCTTGACGGAACGCCCATGGCATCCTTACCTGGGGCATACGCAGGCAAGTGTAGTCGGCGCCCGCATGTTGCGTAGATGCAACACTCACTGTTGCACTCAGGCAACGCCTTATTGATGGAGCGTGCTATGCCCGCCGAGCCCAACCTTGATACGAGCTTTCATGAGCACCGCCGGGCGCAGCGGATGCGTGACCCCGAGTACAGGCAAGCCTACGAGCGTGCGGCGCGTGAGATCGAGCAGACCGATGAGGTGATCCGTGCGCTCGACGCGCTTCGAGTCGATCTCGGAATCTCGAAGGCCGAGCTTGCCCGGCGAATCGATCGCAATGCGTCGAGCATCCGTCGCCTGTTCACGGCCAGTCACGTGCGACCGGAACTGCCGCTCGTCGGCCATCGCCGACGCGCTCGGCGCTGAGGTTCGCGTCGTGGCGAAGCGCAAGACGAGCGCCAGCTCGGGCAGGCGGCGTAAGCACGTCGCCGCGTAGAGCACGTCGGACTCGCTCGGCGACGTGGCCCCGAGACGTGCAACGAGCAGCGAGGGCCGCGAATCGCCCGGCGTAGATCGTACGCCGCCGTGGGCGATTATCTACTACAAGGCTCCTGACGGCTCGGTCCCCAGCGCTGGAGTTCTTGGATGGCTGTCCCGGGAAGATCGACGCCGAGTTTGCCGCTGTGCTGGATGCTGTCGCGGCGGCCCCTCCTCCCAGGTTCTCGGGAGGAGGCAAGTGGGAGGCGATGCACGGCACGATGACCGGCTGGCACGAGATCCGTCTTACCGGCCCGGGCCGCGAGCAGTTCCGTCTGTTTGCCTGCTCGAGAACGCCGACGACGAAGAGCTCCTGCGGCGCGGACTTGGCAAGTCGGCGATCGCCGTGATCGACGGCATGCGGAAGCCCTGGCGGACCAAGTTCTCAGAGCGAGACTATCGGCGCCCTGCGACGACTCGGCGAGGAGCACCGGGCAGAACCATCCGCGCCGTATCGCCACGTAGCGCCCGATCACGTCGGCGGTGCTGATGCCTTCGTCACCACGCCGAACTCGTTCGCGACGGCGCGGTGGTCGATATGACTGTGGCTGAGGATCACGCGATCCAGCGACCCGCCCGCGGCGGCGAGAATCGCCGGGTGCCGCCCTTGATGCCGGTGTCGAATGCGATCGGGCCGTCCGGGCCGTCGATCAGATAGACGTGGGATCTGAACGGCGCGCCGACGCTCACCTGCCTCACGTCGGGGGCGATCTGCGTGACGCTGGCCGCTGCGGTCTTCTCTTGTGCGCCCATAGCCGGGGATTCTTGCCCATCGGGGGGTGATCGGGCGTGTAGGCTCGCTTCCGTGTCACGGGTGGACTATGAGCGCCACGGGCGCACGTACGCCCGGCATCGGCAGGGCGACCCGCGGATCGCGGCGCGGATCCACGCCGCCCTCGGCGACGCGCGCACGGTGCTGAACGTCGGCGCGGGAGCGGGCTCGTATGAGCCGTGCGACCGGTGGGTGCTGGCGGTGGAGCCGAGCGAGACGATGAGATCGCAGCGGCCCGCTGACGCAGTTCCGGCGATCGCCGCTCGCGCGGAGGCGCTTCCCTTCGACGATGATGCGGTGGACGGCGCGATGGCGTGCGTGACGATCCACCACTGGGAGCCTCCCGAGGCTGGTCTGGCGGAGCTGCGACGGGTCGCGCGGGGACCGGTCGTCGTGTTCACCTTTGAGCTCGACCATCTGCCCGCATGGCAGCAGGAGTTCATACGGGAGGGAATCGAAAAGGAGCGTCCTCGGTTCCCCTCGATCGAAGACATCGCGTCCGTCCTTGGAGGTTCTACGCGGGTGGAGCGCATCCCCACACCGGGTGATTGCACAGACGGCTTCTTCGAGGCGTTTTGGCGCCGCCCGGAGATGCTGCTTGATCCCGAGATCCGCGCCGCGCAGTCGATGTGGGCGTTGCTCGAGCCAGGAGAGGAGCGGCGCATCGTCGATCGGCTCGCGGCAGCGCTTGACGCCGGCGAGTGGGACGCCGCCCACGGCCACCTGCGCGCACGGGAGAGCTTCGACGGTGCTCTTCGACTCGTGATCTCAGAGGCGGTGTGACCGGGGTGCGAACTCCGCTCATGGACGGCTCAACGAGAACGAGGTGGCTTGCGGGCTCCGATCGCAGGCGCGCGCTGATCGTGCTGGGCGTCGCGACCGTGGCGTTCACGGTGCTTCTCGAACTGATCGACCCCTCGCACGTCTCGCACGGACCGACGATCCTCGACTTCGAGTTCGCGGGCAGCCAGGCACGCGCGGCGCAGATCATGGCCGAATGGGGAGCGAACGGCAGGAGCGCCGCGCGGCTCTCCCTCGTATTGGACTACGGGTACATGTTCTCCTACGGTCTGTTCTTTACGCTCGCGGGCCTCGCAACCCGCGACAGTGCACGCGAACGCGGCTGGCGACGCCTGGCGGCCGCCGGGACTGTCGTACCGTACTTCGCGCTGGCTGCCGCAATGTTCGACGCGAGCGAAAACGTCGCTCTGCTGCTCATCCTTGGCGGCAATGGCGGTAGCTTCGCCGCGCCATTTGCCACGGTCTGCTCGACGATCAAGTTCACGCTCATCACGATCGCCATCCTTTACGTGATCTGCGGGCTGGGCCTCCGCATGAGGGCGCGCGTGCTGCAGCCGGGCTGATCCAATGCTTCCAGCTGCAGCCAGGGCAGGCATAGAGTGCTCGATTCCGATGACCGAGCTCGTGATCTTCGACTGCGACGGCGTCCTCGTTGACTCAGAGGTGATCTCAAACGAAGTGCTCGCCCGGATGCTCACCCGCGAGGGCCTGCCAACGACGCTCACCGAGGCACGCCGCGCCTACCAAGGGCTGCTGCTCGCCGACATCCGCATACGAGCAGAGGCGACGCTCGGCCGGGCGCTGCCACCAGGATGGATCACCGAATACGAGGAGGTACGCGCCGAGGCGTTCCGCCGCGCCCTCAAGCCGGTTTCGGGTGCGGCGGACGCAGTGAGACAGGTCAAGGCCGCCGGGCTAAAGGTTTGCGTGGCATCCCAGGGTGCCCTTGCGAAGACGCGAATGACGCTCGGACTCACCGGTCTGCGCGACCTGTTCGCGCCCGACGCACTGTTCTCCGCCCACGAGGTTCCACGCCCCAAGCCCGACCCCGCGCTCTTCCGGCATGCCGCCGCGACGATGAACACCCACCCGTCTGCGTGTGCGGTCGTTGAGGACACCCCATCGGGAGTCACCGCTGCCATCGCTGCCGGCATGCGAGCGATCGGATATGCCGCCGACAGCGACGAGGACGCTCTGCGAAACGTCGGCGCCGAGATCATCCACACCCTCGACCAGCTTCCGGTTCTGCTCGAGCCGCCGCGCTAAGCGAGGACCGCGCTGGCATGCCGACCCACCCAAACACAGCGATTCTGTTCGACCTCGATGCGTGCTCGTCGACTCGCGCGCCGCAATCACGAGCTGCATCAGCCATGCGCTCCAAGCGCAAGGACTGCCACAGCAGAGCCCCGCTCTGCTCGAGCGTTTCATCGGACCACCGTTGACCCTTGCGTTCGCCGAGCTGACGGGACATCCGCAGGACTCCGAGCCCGTCCTGGCGTGTCTGGCAAGCTACCGCGCCCGCTACCGCGAGGTATCGCTACATGAAACGACCACGTTCCCAGGCATCCCCAAAACCCTGGCGACACTGTCAGAACACCATCGGCTGGCCGTTGCGACATCAAAGCCGCTCGCCTTCGCGGAGCCGTTGCTGAGGACACTGGACCTCCGCGAGCACTTCGAGCATCTCGCCGCCCCCGCTCTCGACTCCCATCACGAGGACAAGGCGACCACCATCGGCACCGCCCTGTCGGCGCTTGGCACGACGAGCGCGGTGATGGTCGGCGACCGATCCTTCGACATCGCGGGCGCTCATGTCTGCGGCATCCGTGCCATCGGCGTCTCCTGGGGCGTAGGCAGCATCAGCGAGCTGGAAGCTGCAGGCGCAGAAATCATCGTAGACGCACCGCCGGATTTGCCTGCCGCCATCGACCAGCTCCTCATATAGGCTCCAGGTCGCCGTCGATCGAGCGCCGGATCAAGCAACGTCGATAAATCGCCGATTTATCGACGTTTCAGGCACTTATCGCGATGGGTGCCTGGGCGTGCTGGAGTCGCTCCGTGTGGCGGTAAGGAAGGCAGAGACCCAGCCCTGCGGGTGACAGTCACGGTCCTTGCGGATGCTGCTTGTCGGCGGCGAGACCGAGATCGCGGCGCATCGCCGGTAGGACCGCGCGATCCTTCTCGCGGTTGGATGACTCCTTCGATTTGATGATGTCCTCCGTCGCCGCCACGACGATCGTCAGGTGGTCGAACTCCATCTCGCTGGCGTGACGCATCCAGTCCTCGTACTTACCGATGCCGTCAGCCCGTCGTACGATCTCGAGTCTTCCGTACCGGGTTTCGAAGCTGGTGCCGAGCCCGCCGATCTCGGCCTTGATCGGCCCGGCTTCTGCCAGCGCTTGGTTGATTCGCACGGTGTTGCTCTCCTCGCTCGCGACGGCGATGTCGAGATCGGCGGTGGCTCCGGACCAGCCCCGGAGCTGCGCCCCGACCCCTCCGACGACAACGAACTTCACACCGTTGCGAACAAGTGCACGGAGCAGTTCTGCTTGGTCGTGCGCGAGCGTCACTCTGATGTTGCCTCGAGCAGCGCCTGGAGTCCTGGTACGCGCGCGCGTTCTGATTCACGAGGAGATGCGTCGGCAATCCGCAACAGGTCTCTGGGATGTGCGATCAGAACGGTCGTGTTCGCAGCGACGGTGACCTGTGATGCGCTCCGTTTGAGATCGCGGTAATCGTTGGTTCCCGGCAGGTTGCGCACCAACGCCAGCGAGCCGCCCTTCGGGAGCATCCAGGGCTCCCGCGCATCTTCGCTTTGCCAGCGCTCGTCGGCGTCGACCGGAGTCAGGCCGCTGTCGCGGAGTTCCCGATCGGTCGTCACCGGGTCAGCCGAAACGAACTCGACCCGGCCGACCTCCGGTCGCTGGGGCGCACCGAGCAGGACAGCTCCAAGCTGGCCCACCACGATGGTCGGAGTTCGAGCGGCGCTCAACCAGCGCAGCGCGCGCTTGGCGTCGGCCGCGGGACCGGACGGAAGCAGTCGCCGCAACCGCTTGGACATCGGCAGAGCCAACTGCTCGCGCACACGCTCCACGAGCGTCGTGTCTCTCTTGACGAGCCGCAGCACCAGATCGAGGTCGCAACTCCCGACGAGAGCCGTGATCGCCTCGAGCGACGGTACCTGAACCCCAGACTCCCAACGCGCGATGGTCTCGCGGGGACGTCCACTGCGCGCGGCAAGCTGTTGTTGTGTGAGGCCCGCTTGGTCTCGGGCTATTCGGACCACGTCCCGGGAACGCATACTAGATAGTGTAGCGAATGCGTTACAAAGCCTGTGATGCATAGATCATGCCAGCTATCGCTCAAGGCCCGACGATCCCCATGCTCCCCGCCGGCCATGCCGCAGCAGCCGAGCTGCTCGACTCGAGCCTCCCGTCGAGGGCTACCGTCGGGCGTTGGGATCGCGCTGCCAGATGCTGGCGATAGCAGAACTTCTATGTAGGTCATCACGGCCCATTGGTCCGGCGCGACGGCTACCTTGCGCTGGTGCTCGCAACGATCAGCGACATCCTCGATGTGGAGCTCTCGGAGGTGGAGGCGACCGTGGGATCCCGGTCGTTTCAGCGCGGACGCAGCTACGCGCGCGCCAACAGGGTTCTCAGGCTCGCGTGGGACGCGGGCACGGCGACACTGACCGGTTCGGTGGTGGGCAACGGCGCGCTCTACGACACCGGCGCCTTCTTCTCCGCCGATGACGACAGGTCGCTGACGTTCCAAGACGGCGAGTGCACCTGCCCGGTGGGGTACAACTGCAAGCATGTCGCCGCGATCGTGATCGCCGCGTATGGCGGCGGCGGCAGGATAGCCAGCCGGCCGGGAGGCCCCGCTTCGTCGCGGGCGAGGGCGGCGCCACGCCGCACGCAGCCGGCGCCCGCGCAGCCGAGCTCGTGGGAGAGGTCGCTGCGGGCGCTGATCGAGACGCCGGCGGTGCGGTCGATGGGCGATCCGCTGGCGATCGAGCTGTCTCTGCAGGCGAGCAGCGCCGTGGGCGCCGGCCCGCCACGTCTGCTCGCGAGGCTGATGCGAGAAGGAGCTCGCGGCGGCTGGATCAACGGCTCGCTGAGGTGGGATGGCCTGGACTCCTGGCAGTTGCGCGACGGTGACTACCGCACCGATCATCTGGATTTGGTGCGGGAGCTGTATGCGATCCACCGGGTCCGGGAGGGGCGTGCGTCATACCATTACGGCTATGGCAGCGAGAAGGCGCTGGATCTCGGCAGTTGCGAGAGCGTACGGCTCTGGCCGCTGCTGGAAGAGGCAGCTCAGCTCGACTTGCCACTCGTCCACGCCCGCCCTGATCTCGGCGCGGTGCGTTGCACGCGGGGCGAGCTGCTGATCGACGTCACCCGGGCGAGCGCTGGAGAGCACGCGCAGACGCCGGTATGGCTGGTCAATACGAAGCTGCAAGTAGACGGCACGGACGGGCATAGCCTTACGCCGCTGTTGTTCATCGGCGGCGCCGGACACGGGATGGTGTGCGCCGAGCGCCGCTCCGGCGATGAGGCTGAGCATGACGCGGGCGGTGACGCCGGCGGCGGAGGGTCGAGAGGGGAACGGCTTTGGCTTGTGCGTCTGCGGCGGCCGGCGCCGGTGCCGCTGCAGCGGATGCTGCTCGACGGGGAGCCGCCACGGATCCCGGCGGAGGAGCTGGGACGGTTCGCGCAGGAGCTATATCCGGCGCTGCGGCACCTGGCGAGGGTGGTGTCCTCCGACGAGTCGTTCACGCCGCCGGAGATCTCGCCGCCGGAGCTGGTGCTCCGGGCGCGTTATGGCTCCGGCCACGCCGTCGAGCTGGGATGGGAGTGGGCGTATCGGATCGGCGAGGCCAAGCGGCACGTGTCGCTCTCGAGCAACGGGCCTGGTTCGGGGTTTCGGGACCTGGACGCCGAGCGCGGGATCCTGACGGCGATCGACCTCGCCGGCACGGGCCTGGAGCGCTTCGGCGTGCTGGACCGTGACGGCCGGCCGGCGAGAGCACAGGCGGCATCGCTCGCGGGCATCGAAGGCATGCAGCTGACAACCGAAGTGCTGCCGGCGCTGGCAGAGCTGGATTTGTCGGTCGAGGTGGTCGGTGAGCCTCCCGACTATCGTGACGTGAGCGAGTCGCTGACGATCGGCCTCGCCACGACCGAGGTCGCCGGCGAGCGCGACTGGTTTGACCTGGGGGTGACGATCAGCGTGGAGGGCCGTGAGCTGCCGTTCGCGGAGGTGTTCGCGGCGCTCGCGCGCGGCGAGTCGCAGATGCTGCTCGACGACGGCGCCCACTTCTCGCTGCTCGCGCCCGACCTGCAGGAGCTGCGGCGGCTGATCGAGGAGGCCAGGGCGCTGTCGGACTCGCCACCCGAGCAGCTGCGGATCAGCCGCTATCAGGCGGGGCTATGGGCGGAGCTGGCCGCACTGGGCGTCGTCACCGAGCAGGCTCGGACATGGCAGCGCCAGGTGAACGGGCTGCTCGAGATCGGCGAGCTCGCCAAGCACGATCCTCCCGCGACGCTGCAGGCGAATCTGCGCCCCTACCAGCAGGACGGGTTCGGCTGGCTGGCGACGCTGTGGGAGCTCGAGCTCGGTGGAGTTCTCGCCGACGACATGGGGCTCGGCAAGACGTTGCAGGTGCTCGCGCTCATATGTCACGCACGCGAGCGCGACCCGAGCGTGGGCCCGTTCCTGGTGGTGGCGCCCACCAGCGTGGTATCCGGATGGTGCCAGGAGGCGGCACGCTTCGCGAGCGAGTTGAAGGTGGAGGCCGTGAGGGACACGTTCGCGCGGTCGGGGCACACGATCGAGCAGGTGGCGAGCGCCGACGTGGTGGTGACCACGTACACGCTCTTCCGCCTGGAGATCGACGCCTACCGCGGCGTGGCGTGGGCTGGGCTGATCCTGGATGAGGCGCAGTACGTCAAGAACCACCAGGCCAAGACGTATCGCTGCGCACGCGAGCTCCACACGCCGTTCAAGCTGGCGATGACGGGCACGCCGATGGAGAACAACCTGATGGAGCTGTGGTCGCAGCTGTCGATCACAGCGCCTGGGCTGTTCCCCGAGCCGAAGCGGTTCTCAGAGCAGTATGCGCGGCCGATCGAGCGTGGCGGCGACACCGAGCGGCTGCAACGTTTGCGCCGGCGGATCAAGCCGCTGATCAAGCGCCGCACCAAGGAGCTGGTGGCGGCTGATCTGCCGGCAAAGCAGGAACAGACGCTCCGCGTGGACCTTCATCCACGCCACCGCAAGCTGTATCAGACACGCTCTGCAGCGCGAGCGCCAGAAGGTGCTCGAGTTGATCGACGACCTCAACCGTCACCGCTTCACGATCCTGCGCTCGATCACGCTGCTGCGCCAGCTCAGCCTCCACGCAGGCCTGGTGGAGGATGGCAAGGACAGCATGCCCTGCGCCAAGCTGGACACGCTCGCCGAGCAACTCGGCGAGGTGATCGGCGGCGGCCACCGGGCGCTCGTGTTCAGCCAGTTCACCGGCTTTCTCGCCAGGGCTCGCGAACGCCTGGACGCCGAGAACATCGGCTACTGCTACCTCGACGGCCGCACCCGGCGGCGGGAGCGTGTGATTGAGCGCTTCAAAGAGGGCGCCGACCCAGTGTTCCTGATCAGTCTCAAGGCCGGCGGCTTCGGCCTGAACCTCACAGAGGCCGACTACTGCTTCCTGCTCGACCCCTGGTGGAACCCCGCCACCGAGGCCCAGGCGATCGACCGCACTCACCGCATCGGCCAGACCCGCCCGGTGAACGTCTACCGGATGATCGCGCGCGACACGATCGAGGAAAAGGTCGCCGCGCTCGCACGCCGAAAGGCCGCCCTGTTCAGCGGAGTGATGGACGACGGAGACCTGTTCGCCAGCAGCCTCACCGCGGAGGACATCCGCGGCCTGCTCAGCTGAGCTGAGAGGCGGTGCTCACCCGGGCTCGCTCAGCGTGCGCGAGCGGTTGAATATCGTCGAGGGTCCGGCCGAGTCGGTCCCGTTCGACCTCGATGTCGTAGCGGTCCTGGAGGTTTAGCCAGAAGCGCTCGCTGGTCCCGAAGTATCGCGCGAGCCTGAGTGCCGTGTCGGTGATGATACGTCGTTTGCCGTGGACGATCTCGTTGATTCGTCGCGGTGGCACGCCGATGGCGACGGCCAGGCGATGCTGGGTGACTTCGAGGGGCTGTAGATACTTCAGCATCAGCACCTCGCCGGGGTGGATGGGGGACATGATCGAGTCGGTGCTCATGATGGGTTCCTGGTCTGGTCTCAGCGGTAGCCTTGCCGATCAGTGGCCGGCGCGGCGGCGACGGGCGCGTGTCTGGGTGAGCCGAGCCTGCGTCGTGTGCAGCGTAGCGACGGCGGGGGGTAGGACGGCGAATCCACCGTCGCGGGTGATGAGGTCGGTGCCTCCGCTGGTCAGCAGGGTGGCTGCATGTACGGCGTCGTAGGACTGGAGACCGTACGCCTGCATCAGTGCGGGCACGCTCTCTGCCACCTGTTGCACCTCGATCCGCGACCACGTGAGCGGGGCCAGAAGGTCGTCTTCCCATGCCTTGCGCGCTTGTCGCAGCAGCCGTCCTGCTCGCGGCCTGACACGGTTGTCGTAGCGAACATGACGGATGTTCTTGCGTGGATGGCGCTCTCGCAGTGCGAGGTTGAACACCGCCTCCCACAGCTCGATCTCAAGGAGGCGATTGATGATCACGGTCGTGCCGCTGTCGGCGAGGCGTTCGAGAACGGCGAGGCACGCAGCATACTCTGGCTCGTTGGGGAGCAGCGCCTCGGCGACGACATTGGTGTCGAGCACGACGGTACTGGGCGGCTCCCACTCGGGCGCATCGAAGGCGAGCACGCCGCGGGGCAGCGGCGAACGACCGCGAGCCGCCACGACTCAACTAATCCCGGCCGAGGGTAATCGTATCTATTCGGGCGGTGGTTTTAACGCGAGTGCCGGCTCGCCTGACCGCTTCCGCACGCTTTTTCGGATCGGTCTCGGTGGGCCTGTGCACGCGCGAGCGCCAGCTTTCATCGACCTTGATCGATGGGAGCCGATCAACTGCGCGTCCTGTGGCTGTCTGTCGCTTAGCGGCCATGATGCTCTCTTCAGCCTAGCGCGATCGTCGTGGCGGTCTCATCCCCGCTTGCACGTTTGAGCGTGCGCTCCACTAGTGCGCGTGCACACATCGACCGTGATGCCGCGGCGGATCGCAATCGGCTCGGGGTGGTAAGCCCTAGGCCGACGGCTTGAACAATCGCGATCTCGACCTGATCCGGCTGGGTGCCGCTCTTGAGTGCGTCGAGGATCGTACGCTCGGGTGTCGTCACCGGCATTCCTGCGATCGTCCGGATCTCGGTCTCGCCGGGCGGGTGCTCGACGGTATGGAGCTTGACTCCTGGTCGCGGTCGCTGTCCGCGATGGGAGCGTGAGTCGTTTGCCGAGCTGCGCCCGGATTGACTTACCTCCAGGACCATCGAACGAGTAGCGGAAGATCGCGCGCGGCACGGGCCTCGGCTCAGCTTACAGTAGCCGCGCTACTCGACATCTAGACTACGCAGCCATGGACCCGCCGAACAATCGCTTCAAGCTGAGCCGGGCCGGGTTTGACGGAGGCTCTGTCGCGTGGATGCGTCCGCGCCAAAGGAGAGCCTTCTGTCATGCCAAGAGCGAGGAAGTATCCACTGGAGTTGATCGAGCGAGGTGTTCGCCTTGCGATGGAGAGCGGGCGGCCGATCGCCCATGTCGCTGCTGACTTGGGTATTCATTCGGAGACGTTGCGCAAACACGTCAGGCAGGCCGAAGCTGATAGCGGCCAGCGGGGCGACCTGGTGAGCGGCCAGGAGCGCGAGGAGATCAAACGGTTGCGCCGTGAGGTCTTCGAGTTGCGACGGGCGAACGAGATCCTGAAGTCCGCTTCGGTGTTTTTCGCCAAGGAGCTCGACCCAGACCGAACGAAGTGAGCGCCTACGTGCACGAGCACCGGGAGCGCTTCGGGGTCGAGCCCATCTGCAAGGCCCTGGGCGTGTCGGCGTCCGCTTTCTACCAGCGAGCGACCGGGCAGCGTTCGCCTCGCCAGCTCGAGGACGAGCGGCTGCTCGAGAAGATCCGCGAGACGCACAAGAAGAACTACGAGGCCTACGGTTACCGGCGGACCTGGAAGGCGCTTTTGCGGGCCGGTGAGCAGGTGCCGCGCTGTCAGGTGCAGCGGCTGATGGCCGCCAACGGTATCCGGGGAGCCAAGCGCCGCGGCAAGCCCTGGCGGACCACGACCCCTGACTCTGGGGCCGCGAGGCGCCCGGATCTTGTTGAGCGGGACTTCACCGCCGAGCGCCCGAACGAGCTTTGGGTCGCCGACTTTTCCTACCTGCGCTGCTGGGAGGGAGTCGTGTTCTTCAGCTTCGTGATCGACGTCTACAGCCGCAAGATCGTGGGCTGGCAGTTCGCCGGGCACATGCGCACCACCCTGGTCCTCGACGCGCTACGGATGGCGCTCTCGACCCGGGAACGAGTCGAGGAGTTTCGCCTCGTGCATCACTCCGATCGCGGCGGGCAATACGTCTCCGGTGACTACACCCAGACCCTGACCGACAACGACGTGCTGGCGTCGGTCGGAAGCACCGGCGACGCCTACGACAAACGCGATGGCCGAGAGCTTCGTCGACAGCTTCAAGACCGAGCTGATCGCCGACCGCGCCTGGCCCAGTCGCAGCCATCTCGAGCTCGCGATCGTCGAGTACATCAGCTGGTTCAACGACAGCCGCTTACACGAAAACCTCGACGACCGGCCACCCTCCGAGATCGAGGAACTCTACGCTGAGAAAACACAGCCAACGAGAGAGACCACAATCACCAACAGAACCTACTAACTCGGTCTCCGTCACTCCCGGTCTGGCTCAGACCTACCTACCCGGCGTTCTGAACGTCCCCGGGCACGTCATCTAGCGCGCTCTGCACCGCCCGGCCATGAGCGACCTCGATCTGCGCCCGCCGATAATCCGACGAGGTCGCCCACAACGCCGACACCGTCTTCGGCGGGCTGAACGTCATGTCGATACCCGCCACCCGCGAGCGATCAGACCCGGCCGGACGAATCGCGCTCCCATCGACCGGCGAGACACCGCTCATCAACGCCCACAGCTCACCACGACCCACCGGCCGATCCCCAGACAAGCCCAGCGCCCCGAGCGTTCGTGGCGAACCATGCCACCGGCCCGGCGCCACACCACCATCCTCCCCGTTCTCACCCTCCGGCGTGTAGTAATCCCCACGCGAGGGCATCGAGGTCAAATACGCCGCGTAGGTCCCCGCCGAATCACCCGGAATCTTGTACGTCGTTGCACCCTCCCGAACGTAACGCGGCAGCGTTACAGTCACAAGGGAACGCCGGCGCCAGCCTCAATTCCCGGTAATTACCTGTAACCTACCGCAATAACATTTAGGGTAGACACCCTTGGGTGCGTATAGTCTGCCCTGTTGTCGCTGTTACGGGCGTGGCTGCTGTCAGACATTGCCGCCAACCCTCCCTAAGATCGCACCTGGATCTCTTGCCCCCGGCTACGGGAGCCCGTATGGGATGAGTCCCGGGTCGAGCCTAGCGGTGTGGTTTCGCTTCGTTTTTCAGGTAGCGGTCGAACTGGGGGGTCCTGCCGTTGCGAGGAGCCTGGGGGGTTGCCTCCGCCAGCCACGGTGTTCCGGCGGGCGTGCCGCGATGATCGCTTCGGCGGTGCGAGCGACCGCATCCGGTGCGATCTTGACGGGCTGCTCTTCGAACCAACTACCGAGGCGCTCGCCGTGGATGAAGGCCACCGTCTCGCCGTCGACCACACCCGCTGGGAAGGGGTTCCAAAAGACCACCACGGGCCGGACAAACGAGATGCCCGTCTGTTCAGCGATGTCTTCTTGCAGGCGTACCGCCCGTCCGCGCATCCCGTGCGCCAACCACCGCAGATCGTAAGAGGCGTCGTCGTCATCGCGGCGCTGGACTTGCACGTTGTCGCCGTGGATCGAGGTTTCGCCGCCGAGCTGCTTGCTGTCGAGCAGGAAGACGCCGCCTGTGCATATGACGATGTGGTCGAGGTTGCCCGGGCGATCGTGCTCGTCGGTGCGGCGATCGGGGAGGTCGTGGAACAGCACATAGCCTTGGCGACGTAGCGGCGCGAGCACGCGGGCCGTGCGTCGCTCGCCTTCTGCGCCGACCAGCCAGTTCTCGATGTACGCCGGCGGCGACTGGAGGACCGCGATGTAGCCGGCGAGCAGGGAGCCGAGTAGGAAGCCGAGCATCAGCGCGCCGAGGCTGTGATCCTCAAGAGCTGCGGCTAGAAGTGTCGCCGCGCCGAGGACCACAAGTATCAACCAAGGGCGTCTGAACACTCGCCTACGCCAGCGCCCCGACGCCTCACGATATTTCATGCGAGCGCCGCGACCGGCGCCGCACCAGTACGAATAGAGCCGGTCGCGCACGCTGACCTATCGGCGCTTGCTCAGGGCTTCGTAAGTCCCGCAAGCCGTCCTACGGGCACCAAGGACCACGAGCGGGCTTACCGGACGATCGTCGTAGCGACCTTGACCCTTCTGGCGCTCAGGCGGTGGTGGGCGGCAGGGCAAAGGTGCAGCTCGCCGAGCGGGAAGCGTGGCGATGTGCCGGTCGTGGCAGATCTGTGGCGGCGCTCTGGCACAGCTCGAAGTAGAGGGCAGTGACACCGAGCGGCGGGATCGGCGCAAGGAGGCAGCCGGACATGGACCTCCCCAAAGCCCTTTGGCCTCTGCTCTGTAGGCTCCTGACCCTACCCATCGGCGATATGGAAAGCGTAGCGCGTGACACAACATCCACTCGAGGGCGCTCGTCTCAAGTTCGAGAGGGCGAACGAACACATGGAGCTCCTCCGGGCGAAAACATCCCAATTCCTGCGAGAGCAACTGCATCCGCACCGTACCTACACTGAGCCTGATCCGGAAAGCGATAAGCACATCGTTCGGGTCCACCTGGATCGCCATCCGGCCGTCCGCTGGGGGGTCTACATCGGCGACATCGTCCATAACCTGCGCTCCGCGCTCGACCACATCGCATGGCAACTGGCAGCTCTCGAAGGGCCACCGCCTGGACAGACAGAGTTCCCGATATTCGCCGATGAGTCCAGGTTCCGCACCATCGATAAGAAAGGGGACCCCGGCCGGAGGAGCGGCCTCTACAAGATGGTCGGCATCGGAGATTGCGGCAAAGCGCTCATCGAGTGGGCGCAGCCGTATCACCGACGGAGCGAGGCCAAGTCCGCGCCGCTTTGGATGCTGCACGAACTCTGGAATGCCGACAAGCACCGCGTGCTCGCTGTCGCCATTGCCTCTCTTGAGGCGAGCGGATATCACTATCGGGTGCTCACGCCTAAGGGTAAGCTCGCCGAGTTCGAGTTCGGGCCGTTTGGCCCTTTGCACGAGGGCGCACAGGTAGCGTGGTTTAGGATCGCCGAGGACTCTGTACGGCCAGTGGACGTACAGATCACAGTGACCTATGCGGTAACGTTCGGCGAGGCCACCAACGCCAAAGGTGATCAGCTTCCGACGGTCGGAAAGCCACTCATGCGCACCCTCGACGCGATGGGCCGAGCCGTGGGCAGTGTCCTACTCCGCGCACAACTTTGCTTCGAAGAGGATTTTTTTTTCTGGCCAGTCAAGACCACCGAGGTCGGGTCGCTCGATGAACTCCTTGCGCGAGCAAATCACGACTGATCTGCTCATCGCGCATCACTGTGGCCTTGCCAAGCGTCACAACCGTACCTTGTGATGGGAATACATGTGATCGCCCGCTTGCTCGCACGGCCGGCTAAAGAAGGTCGGATGGTCGCTGGTCGCCAACCCCAAACCTAGGGCCGGAGCAAACGAAAAGACCACGCCCACAACGATGGTGACGAGCACCCGGACTCGCATCGCGCAGTGTAACGGTGATCCAGGCTCATACCTCGAGCACCAGTGACATGCGCCTAGCCATGTCTTTCAAGAGCGGCGCGTAGACCTGTATCAAAGCGCCCGTCGTGACCGCCTCGTCGTTCGTGGTGAGGTCCAGCGCAGCAACGACGGTCTCGCCCTTTCGGACCGGCACCGCGATCGAGTGCATATCCGAGTAAAGCTCCTCGTCGCTGACCGCGAAGCCACGCGTCGCGATCTGTGTGAGTTGCTCCTCCAACTGCTTGCGTCGCGTGACCGTCTGCCTCGTGTGCTTCGTGAGCACGATCTCGGCGAGGACGTGGCGGCGAGTCTCCTCCGGGAGATGCGCGAGCAGGATCTTCCCAACGCTCGTGCAGTGTGCGGGTAAACGCACCCCCGTACGTATCGTCGGACTGCCGTCAATGCCCATGTCGACATCCTTGCCCTGAACGCGGTCCACATACAACACGCTCCCGCCTGAAAGGACCGCGAGGCCCGCCGTCAGCCCGGTGTCGTAGCGCAGTCGATCCAGATACAAGTGGCCGATATCCCGCAGGCCAGTGGCGCGCAGCGCCGACATCCCGATATCCAACGGCCTCAAACCGAGCCTGTACTTACGATCCCGAGTCTGCTCCAAATAGCCAAGCTCCACGAGCGTCGTCATGTAACGATGGGTGGTGGAGCGACTCATCCCAAGCCGCTCAGCTACGTCCGCCAAACCCAAGACCGGCTCCTTCGATGAGAAGCACCGCAACATCGCCAGGCCCCGCCACAACGACTGCGAGAACCGCGGCCCCTTGAACTCCTCCGGCAATCCCGCGTCATCATCGATCTGCGGCGTGTCTCGGGGCGAGGATGGCATCAGCTCACTCCGCTCATTGCACAGTTCTCGCGGGCCGGTAGCCGAGACGCTCGGAGATGTAGCGTGAGGTCATCAGCAGATGCGGGACGAGGCTCACGAGGTGAGCCGCGGGTTTCTTGGCGGACACGTCGAGCGCGGCAAGAACCTCTCCCGTAGCGCCGTGTACGGGTACCGCCACGGCGAGTAGGCGCTCCCCTGGACGCTCTCCCTGCTCCACCGCAAACCCCTGGGAACGGACACGCTCGAGCTCGGCGAGTATCCGACGGTCGCCGAGGCCCCCTGGGTCTTCTACTCCCTCTACCTGATGCCGCATGGACAGTAGGCCGCGCGAACCCTCGGAAAGGTTTGCCAGCAGCACCCTTCCGGCCGCTGTGTGCAGTGCTGATAGCCGCATCCCGAGCTGCCCGTCGAGGTTGATCGCGCTGGACCCCGCCCGCACACCGACCAGGCGGTGAACGTAGACGATTTCCAAGGCGTCGAGCATCGCCAGGCCGACCGTGTATCCGGTATCGTCTCGCAGCCTGGCCATGTACTCGTGCGCGACCTCCGGGACACCCGTCGCACTCAGCGCCGCCATGCCGAGTTCGGTCACACGCAAGCTCAAACGGTACTTACGCGCTGCCGTCTGCTCCAGGCATCCCAGCGCCACGAGCGTACGCAGGTAGCTGCTCACCGTCGGCAGCGCCAGTTCCGTTTTGCGCTTGATTTCCGTGACACCGAGGATGCGCTCCTCGGCAGTGAAGCAGCGCAACACCGCACACGTATTCACGAGCGTCATCGTGTAGCGGCCTGATCCGTGCAGCCGTGCTAAATCGTGACTTCCCACTCTGGCCCCACTTCCCAACTCGCCGTTTTTCGATGCTCTAAAGGGCCGGGCGCCGCAGGCATCTCGGCGCCCGGCCCGCTCTGGCAGAGACAGCAGCGCGCCCTCCACGTCGAGGCCGTCCACGCCCGGTACGTGGACTGGTTGTCTGGCCTTTCGGCGTTACCCTCGGGGCTGCATCGCTGACCATGCGACTGCCATGATCGCGCTAGTTCTGACTGTTGGTAAGAAAGGCTTGAACGTTCAAGTTTCGACTATCGACCCGTCACGAGCTGGAAACAGTCCTTCTGTCTGTACGAATCTGCTGTAGGCTCTGGTTATGGTGGCCAAGAAGGCAACAGCCACCCGGGAGATGACCTCCCAGGTCAACTGGGTGCTGCTTGGGCTGATCATCGAACGGCCCGGCTATGGATATGACTTGGGGCGGCGGCTCGAAGACGAGTACGGCGGGGCGCTCCCAATCGCCTCGTCACCTGTCTATTCCGCGTTGGACATGCTGGAAGGACGGGGGCTCGTCGAGAAGGTGCCCGACTCCGGTATCTCGGTTCCGAGGACCAAGCGCCAGCCGAAGCCGCGAGTGCGGGCGACCGATGAGGGCATACGCCGCTTCCAGGAGTGGCTGCTGACGCAGATCCGGGAGGATCGCCGCCAGTCCTGGATCTTCTTGCGCCAGCTTGCTGTCTTTGCGAGCAAACCCGAGATGGCCCTTACGGTCGTCTCCCAGATGGAGCAATCCTATGCGGACGAGGCTCGCAACACTCCGATAGCGCCACCGCAGAAGCCAGGGGTTGCGGGTCTTGTGGAGCGCCTAGCGACCGAGGAGCGCCGTTTGGCGCTGGCCGGCAGGGTGCCGTGGGTGCGGTACGCCCGCCGTGAGTTCGAAGAGATCGCGCGGACGAAGCGCTCGGAGAGGGGCGTGGTGGATGGTTCTACTCGAACTTGACCAGGTCAGCAAGGCGTACGGGCATGGGCCGCGCCGGCGTGTCGGGCTGCAGGATGTCTCGCTGTCGATCTACGCCGGCGAGCGGGTCGCCGTGTATGGCGATAGGCGCTCCGGTCGCTCGACCTTGCTGCGCGTTGCCGCCGGCGTCGAGACCCCGGACACGGGGATCGTGAGATTCGAGGGCCACGACCTCAACGATCGTCGTGGCGGGTTGTCCGCCAACGGCATCGGCTTCTGCACGACGACATTCCGGCCCAGCGAGGGGCGCCTCGTGCTCGACCAGCTCATCGTCGGTCAGCTCGTCCGCGGGGTCTCGCGCGCGTCGGCTCAGGCCCTGGCCCACGCCGCGCTCGAGCGTGTCGGTGCCGAGCGGTGCGCGATGCTCCGGCCCACCGAACTCGACGGCCTCGAGACGACGCTCGTCGCGATCGCACGAGCCTTGGCCAACGAGCCGAAATTGCTGATCATGGATGAGCCGACGATCGGCGTTGACCTGCTCGCTCGTGACCAGGTGCTCCTGTTGTTGCGCTCGCTCGCCGACGAAGGGATGGCCGTATTCACGAGCACCGGAGAGATGACCGGTCTCTCCGAAGTGGACAGGGCGCTGATCCTCGACGACGGTCAGCTGCGGGGACACTCCGAGCCGGAGAACGCGACCGTGATCCCGCTACATGACGGGGATCGCCGGTCCGCGAGCGCGTGAGCAGGCCCGCCATTCGCGTCCATCGCGCCGTCCCGTCAGGAGTGGAGCGTGCTTGAACTGGACGACGTCGTCAGGCACTACCACGGCGAGGGCGAGGAGGTACGGGCCGTCGACGGCGTCAGCCTCTCCGTCAGCGGGGGCGAGATGGTCGCGCTGCTGGGACCCAGCGGGTCGGGCAAGACCACGCTGCTGCTGCTGGTCGCCAGGCTGCTCACGCCTGAGCGTGGCGCCATCCGCTACGGCGGGCGAGACCTGGCCTCGCTTTCAGAACAAGAGGCCAGCGAGTATCTGCTGCGCGAGGTCGGCTTCATCTACCAGAGCTTTCACCTCATGCCCGGTGTCTCCGCGATCGAGAACGCATCGCTGAAGCTCTTGATGGGAGGCATCGGCAAGCGCGACGCGCAGGCGCTCGCGCTTCCCTGGCTCGAACGCGTCGGCCTTGGCGCGCGCACCGCCCATCCCCCCGAGAGGCTTTCCGGGGGAGAGCGTCAGCGCGTCGCGATCGCGCGCGCACTGGCCGGCGAACCACGGCTGATCCTGGCCGACGAGCCCACCGGTAACCTCGACAGCACCAGCAGCCGCAACGTCGTCGAGCTGCTGCACTCGATCGCACACGAGCACGATGCCGGGGTCCTACTCGTCACCCACGACACCGACGCCGCCGTCATGGCCGACCGCTGCCACGTTCTACGCGACGGTCGACTCAACGAGATCAGCACAGACGATCTCGACCGCTGGCGCGCCCTGCGCTCCGAGCTTCCGGTCTCGGGATGAACGGCATCGCCGCGCAGTCAATGAGCACGCGCCGTTTGCTGCGCCTCTCGACGTTGGTTTACATCTATCGCAACAGGCTGCGAGTCCATGCTATGCAGGAGCTTCTCGCCGGGCTCGGCGTGGCGACGGGGGTAGCGCTCGTCCTTGCGATCACCGTCGGCAACAGCAGCATCGCAGGGTCGACCGAAGAGGCCGTTCATACGCTGGTGGGACAGGCGAGCCTGCAACTCGACGCTCGTACCGGCAGCGGCTTTGACGAAGTCCTTCTAAAGCAGGTGCAGCGCCTGGCGGGCGTGGAACGAGCCGCACCGCTGCTCGAACAGCAGGCGACGATCAGCAGTGCGGGCGGCAGACAGGTGACTGTCGGGATCGCGGGCACTGGCGTAGGTCTCACCCTGCTTGATGGGTTGGCCCAGACACTGCCGATCTCGACGCTTATACCGGAGGACATTGCGCTGAGCAAGGGCAGTGCTGATGCGTTGCACATCGGTGCGTCCAAGAGTCCGGTGTCCGTGTCTGTCGGCCTGCATGGCACAGCACGGAGGCTGAAAGTCGCGGGGGTGCTCGGACCGGAAGCCATCGGCGCGCTTTCGCACGCATTCGTGGCCACGATGCCCTTGGCGAGCCTGCAGCGGATGGCCGGTTTGCACGGGCGGATCACGCGCATCCTCGTTCGTGCGAAGACCGGCCGAAAGGCGCAAGTGCGCAATGAGCTGCGCCAGCTGGCTGGCGACAGGCTGACTGTCGCACCGGCCGATCACGACATCGCGCTGCTGCGCCAGGCCCTGCGCCCAGGCGAGCAGGCAAGTGACGGATTTGCCGTGATCGCTGGCCTACTCGGGCTCCTGTTCGTTTTCAACGCGATGCTGCTCACCGTTCCCGAGCGCCGCCGCGCGATCGCCGACCTGCGCATGAACGGTGCGACACGGACGGCGATCGTGCAAATGGTGACCTTCCAAGCGGTCTGCTTGGGAGCGGCGGGTTCACTGGTCGGCCTGATAGTGGGCTACGGCCTTTCGCTTGGCCTCTTCCACCAGTCGGCCGGATATCTCGCCCAGGCGTTCATCCTCAGCAACGCCACTGTCATCAGCTGGCGCGAGGTCGTGCTCCCCCTACTGGGCGGCGTCCTGGCCTGCTGCCTAGCCTCGGCAATCCCGCTGCTAGATCTACGCCAAGGGCGAGCCCTGGACGCGGTATACAGCGAGGATGGCGGCAACCGGCTCAGCTGGCGTGCGACCCAACGACTCGCGCTCGTAGCCGTTGCTCTACTCCTGATAGCGACCGGCATTTTCACGGTGGTTCCGTCCCTAGCGCTGCTGGCCTGTGCTGTGCTCGCTTTAGCAATCGTCCTGGCCATTCCCCTGATCTACACGAGCACATTGCACGCGATCGACGCGCTGACCAGGCACAACCGGCGGCTGACGATCCTGCCAGCGGCGCTGATGTCCCTGAAAGCGACCACACTGCGCTCGCTCGCGCTGATCGCCACAGGCGCTCTGGCCCTTTTCGGCTGCGTCGCTCTCGGCGGCGCTCGCAGCGATCTCCTGCGGGGCATCGAAGGCTACATCGATCATTATGTTGCGGGCGCCGAAATTTGGGTGATGAACCAACATGATCCGACGGCGGTGGAGCCGCTGCCGACGACATACACGTCTCGCCTGGCGCACGCGTCGGGGGTTCTGAGTGTCCACGCCTTCCAAGACGGCTATCTCGACCTCGGCGATCGGCGTATCTGGGTCGTCGCGCGACCACCGGGCGCCGTAAAGGAATTGTTGGGAAGCCAAATCGTCGAAGGACAAGCGAGTGAGGCAGCCGCGCACATAGATACTGGCGGTTGGATCGCGATATCGCAACAGATCGCAGAAGAACACGATGTGAAAGTCGGAAACACCTTGAACATTCCGACCCCTACCGGCAATAAGGTCTACCGGGTAGCAGCCACAACGACCAATCTCACGTGGAGCCCAGGAGCAATGCTCATGAGCACAACCGACTACCGCAAGGCATGGGGCTCTGACGCACCGACAGCAATCGCGGTCGACTTCCACCCGGGCACGAGCCCTCCGGTGATGCGGGATGACGTGAGCAGGGCCATAGGGATCTCCTCGGCCATCGAAACGCTCACACCGAGTGTCCGAGGAGCCAAGACCAGCGCGGTCGCGCGCGAAGGTTTGAGCAAGCTCAAAGACATATCGCTACTGCTGTTGATCACCGCGATCACGGCGATACTCGCAGCCCTGACATCGGCGATCTGGCAGCGCCGCGCGTCGCTGGCGTCACTGCGGCTTGCCGGCGTCTCGCCCCGTCGGCTACGTAGCCTCCTTCTCTTGGAAGCGGCACTGATGCTTATCATTGCCTGTGCGAGCGGCGCGGTCGCCGGTCTCTATGGGCAGGCGATAATCGATCGCTATCTGGAGCATGTCACAGGATTTCCCGTCGCCTCCTTCAACGCCGGCTGGCGCCCGCTTGAAGTCGCGGCGTTGGTCGCGGTCGTCGTCCTGATGATCGTCACCGTTCCCAGCTGGCTGGCATCGCGTGTCTCCCCGACACTCGCTCTCGAAGAGTAGCGTCGAATATCCGCACACAGTCCCAGCTGATCGCTGGGCGAATCATCGAGCGATCCGTCCACCTACTGAACCTACCCAGACTGCCCCGCTGGACAACGGCTCGCTGATCGTACGGACGTCGCTCGCTCTTGTGCTCGCCAATCTGCGCTACTGGACAACGGTCTGCTCCCTCGTGCTCGTCCAATTGAATCGGTACAAGCGACACGCCAATACGATCCCCGACCCGCTACTCCGTGAGATGGCGCTGGACAAGCTCGACGACCAAGGTTTCCACGCGCAGATGGCGGCCACCCTCGCCACACTTGCCCCCCGACGATATCGTCGCCATGCGATCCGCGCGATCGTTGCCAGCGAGGTCATCTACGACTACTTCGACGCCCTCACAGAGCAGCTGGTCCCCGACCCGATCAACAGCGGACTTCTCCTATTCAGCGCGCTGAGCGATGCGCTGTATCCCGAGCGTCCACCTCGAAACTACTACGCCCTGTATCCGCGGTCGCGAGACGGCGGCTATCTCCAGGCCCTCATCGAAGACATACAACAAGGCGTTAATCGACTCCCTTCGATAGAGGCAATCAGAGAGACCGCAGAGCGCTCTGTCCGGCGATTCGGGGAGGCGCAGGTGCGCGCCCACGCAGTCACGGCACTAGGCGACAGTCAATTCAAAGAGTGGGCCTCCCGCGAAGCGGCAGACACCACGCTCGGCTGGTTCGAGTACTTCGCGGGTGCCACATCATCGATCGTGGGATATCACGCGCTGATAGCGGCAGCCGCCGTTCCCGACACACGTAATCGAGACGCCGACCACATAGATATGACCTACCTCTACATAGGCGTGATAATTACGGTGCTCGACAGCCTGATCGACTACGAGCGTGATATCGCCAGCACGGGCGAACAAGGGTACACGCGCTACTACGACGATCCCGGCGAAATCCCAGCGCAACTGACCCACGCCGCACGCCAGGCAATCGCGCACGCTCGCGAGACCCCTGACGAGGCACACCACGTCATGACGCTGGCCGGCGTCGTCGCGTTCTACACGTCCGCTCCCAGTGCGACCAGGGGGCCCGCTAAACCCATCGCCGAGCAGCTACAGCACATGCTCCAACCCCTGATGACCCCCACGCTTGCGGTCATGCGCGCGTGGCGGACGGCGAAGGCCATCAGGAACTGACAGGGTCGTGGCGATCGGAGCCAGCGACGAGGCAGGCTGCGTAAGAGCCTGCGCCGGGTTCGAGGGGTGACTGCTACACGCGGACACCGATCAGGGCTTTGTGATTGCAGCCCCTCAGGGGCGTCTCTAAGATCGGTGTGTGCGATGGCATCCGTGGCATCGGCGGCGTGATCGTTGGGCTGGCTGGCGCCTGGTGACCGATCGTGCGCTGGTGTACCGGGCACCGAACGGTTTCGACGGTGTTTGCCATCTGCGCGTGTTCGAACCCGCGAAGGGCCGTGAGCGCCCGGTCGTAATCGTCGGGGAGCTGTCCGACCAGGCCGGTGCCTGCTCGATCGTGAACGCGTGCGAGTGGATCGCGGCCCTGGTCCAGGACGCCCTCTTTGCGGATGGCCGAGCGTTTACGTACGTCGAGCATCACCCGGAGACGATCACCGGCCTTCCGGAGCCGACATTCGCGATCGTGCGCCTCAAGCGCGCTCGCGACCCCCGAGCGCCCACACCCGTCTCAAAATCCTCGGGAGCGTCCTCGATCGTGGTCGTGACTGAAGATGCGTCGGAGAGCCATCCGGTACCGCGCACCGCGCCGACGCCCGCGTGGCGCTGGGTGTTCACGGACGTCAGTCGCGACCCCCTTGTCGTCCACAGGCTCGACGACGAGCACGTTGGGCTGGATGTCCTGCCCGGAGTGCGGGTGCGCGTATGGCCAGTCGAGGACTACACCGCTTACACCGTCGCGGGCGAGGAGGGCGTGCTGCCATCGGTACGCACCGCCGATGCGAACAGCGAGCGCATCGCACAACTGATCGACATCGTCGACACGATGAACGAGGTCCCACCCGACGCGATCCTCAGCACCTGGACCGACCCCGAGGACCCGCACGAGCACAGCCCCGACCGTGAGGGCTGAGTGTAGGCGCGAAGGTAGGGTTGCGTGTGCGATGGTGCGACCATGACGACCGGCACATCCGCTGGCGCGGGCAAGCAGGACTGGAGGTTGGAGGCCGAACTGGAACTGGCCGACCCGCGGCGCCGGCTGCACAATCTTCTCGGGCGCTTGCGCGGACCGGACATCGCGGAGGAGGCGCGGGCAAACGTGTCCCATGACGTGGTGGTCACGCACGACGGGAAGCTGTTGTTCGCCTACGCCGGCGATGAGGCAACGATAAAGGCCGCGCGAGAGGCGATCGAGTACGTCCTTCGCCACGACGGGATCGGCGCGAGCATCCGCCTGAGCCACTGGGATAACGAGCTTGACGACTGGTACCAGGCCGATCCGCCGGCAACCCCACAGCAACAGCGTGCCGGCGATGCTGAGAGATGTGACGCGAAGACGGTCGAAACACGCACGCTGATCGCGAGCGTGGGCAAGGAGATCCGTGCCGACTTCGAGCAGTCGATACTCAACTCGGCTCGCGAACTCGATATCGAGTGCACCATCTTTGAGCACCCGCATCTGCTCACGACACAGGTCGGATTCACCGTCACCGGACCGAAACGCAAGATCGAAGAGTTCGCGCAAGGACTTACCGCCGAGGAGCGGATGACGCTCCATGCCGACACCGCGGTCATGCTGAGTCCGCTGTAGTGCAACTGCCTGGTAGCGCGTCGTGCTGGCGGATCGGCGCATCCTGCGCCGGCGGAATCCCGCCTACACAGAAAACGGACGCCCGGGAGTGTCTGATTAACGGTGGATCTGGCTTGGTCGGTTAGTTGATTCTTCCTTGGAAGGTTATTGCGAATGCGTTGAGGGCGGGCTTCCATCGGCTGGCCCAGCGGGCTCTGCCTCGTCCTGTCGGGTCGAGTGACCTGGTGACGAGGTAGAGGCACTTCAGGGCGGCCGTGTCGTTGGGGAAGTGCCCTCGGGCGCGGACGGCGCGTCGGTAGCGGGCGTTGATCGACTCGATCGCGTTCGTTGAGCAGATCACGCGGCGGATCTCGACGTCGTAGTCCAAGAACGGTATGAACTCGCTCCAGGCGTTCTCCCAGAGCTTGCTGATCGCTGGATACTGTCCGCCCCACTTGGTGTCGAACTCCATGAAGCGCTCCCTGGCCGCAGTCTCTGAAGGCGCCGTATAGACCGGCCTGAGGTCTCGGCTCATCTCCTGCCAGTATCCGCGGGACGCGAACCGGAACGTGTTGCGGATCAGATGGATCACACAGGCTTGGACGGTCGCGAGCTCCCAGGTCGTCGTGATCGCCTCCGGTAGACCCTTCAGGCCGTCGCAGACAGCGATACAGACGTCCTTGACGCCACGATTCTTGATCTCGGTGAACACGCTTAGCCAGAACTTCGCGCCCTCGCCGCCATCTCCGGCCCAGAGCCCGAGGATGTCGCGCTCCCCGTTCACGGTCACGCCGATCACGACATAGACCGGCTTGTTCATCACCTGCCCGTCACGAACCTTGACCACGAGCGCGTCGATGAAGATCACCGGGTAGACCTCATCCAGCGGCCTAGCCAGCCACTCGGTCATCTCCGCGGTGACCTTCTCGGTGATCCGGCTGACCGTGTCCTTGGAGACCCGGGCGCCATAGACCTCTTGGAAGTGCGCAGCGATCTCCCCTGTCGTCAACCCGCGGGCGGTGAGCGACAGCACGATCTCATCGACGCCCGTCAGCCGGCGCTGGCGCTTCTTGACGATCTGTGGATCGAACATGGACTCGGTGTCCCTCGGTACCTCGATCTCGACCGGGCCGATCTCGGTTAGCACCGTCTTGGCGCGTGTCCCGTTGCGCGAGTTCCCGCTGTTGCGCCCATCAGGGTCATGCTTCTCATAGCCCAGGTGCTCGCTCATCTCCGCGTCAAGCGCGGTCTCGAGCACGTTCTTGGTCAGCTGGTTCAAAAGCCCCTCAGGACCGACCAGCTCGATGTTCTGCTCCTCGGCCTGCGCCAGGAGCTGCTCAGCAAGCTGCTTCTGATCAACGATACCTGTAGTCATAGACCCGATCATCTCCCCCTGATCGGTCGACTCCACTATCTCCGTCATGGTCATCCCTTTCGGTCAGACCAAGCACTTCCACCGTTAATCAGACAGTCCCACCCTACCCGGTCGACGCGCCGCTGCTCGAGGTCCGGCGTCGAGAGATACGGGGCGTACGCTCCTTCGCCCCGTGGCGTCAGCGGATGAGGTTTATCTGATGGCGGCCCAAGCAATCGGCGGGATCAAGACCGAGCAGCTGACGAACGGGACGGTCGCGTTCCGTCTGCGCTTCAAGGCCCACGGCAAACGGCAGAGCGTCCGCCTGCACGAGGCTCGCGACTGCGACTGTGGCTGCGGCGGGGGCTGGAACGAGCGGACGGCGCGGGTCGAGCTGGACAGAATCATCGCCTGCGTGAAGGCCGGAGTGTGGAAGCCGCCTACGCGAGCCATAAGCGCGACTGCGACCGTCGATACCGGCGTGCCGTCGTTCCATGCCTACAGCTCTCGGTGGCTGCAGGCGAAGATCGACGGCGTCAACGGCGAGAAGCCGATCACACCGAACACGGAGGACAACTACCGCTGGCGGCTGGGATCCCATGTGCTGCCGTTCTTCGCGAAGCACCGGCTCGACGAGATCGACCGTGACCTTTGCCTGGCGTTCAAGGCGCATCTGCTCAAGCAGTCCAGGGAGCTGCGCCAGGCGATCGCGGCCGGTGCTGACCTGCGAGATGAGCGCAACCAGAAGATCGTGCCGCTTTCGCCGGCGTCGGTCCGCAAAGTGATCGACACTCTCGCGGCGATCCTCGACGAAGCAGTCGAAGACGGTCATCTCGATTCCAATCCGGCGCGGGGCAAGAAGATGAAGGTGCACGTGCCCAAGCCCAAGCGCACGTTCTTGGAGATGGACGAGCTTGCCGCCCTGATCGACGCGGCCGCCGAACAGGACATCGCGCTCGCGCAGCCCGTCGCGCCGATCGAGCTGGGCCTGAGCGCCGCGATGGTCGCCCAGCTCTTCTCGCAGGGCAGATCGCCCAAGCAGATCGCCGCTCAGCTCGGCCTCGCCAAGTCCACTGTGAGCCACCATCTCAAGCGGTTGGGGCTGAGCGCCGGACGGGGATACGTCGGCCGGCGGGTGGTCGTCGAGATTCTCGGGCGCGGCGGTCCCCGCGCCAGCGAGCTGTGCGACATCAAGATCGGGCACGTTCGCCTGCACGACCCGGCCGGGGCCCGCTTCAACATCCCCGACAGCAAGACCGAGAAGGGAATCCGCGAGGTCGAGATGAGTCCCGACCTCGTCGAGGTCGTCGTCGAGCACATCGACCGCCTGCGCAGGCTGGGACTGCCCACTGGCCCAGACGCTTATCTCGTACCCAACCTGAAGGGCGGCAGGATGAGCTACGGCAGGGTGGAGACGATCGTCCGCGACGCTGCCGTCCGAGCCTCTGGGCGGCTGGCCGCGCGTGGGCTGCCGCCATTGCCGCACGTCACGCCGCACACGCTGCGCCGCACGTACATCTCGATCGCGTTGCTGGCCTACGACTGGGACGTCAAGTTCGTCATGGATCAGGTCGGTCACGAGGACTCGAAGGTCACGCTCGACGTCTACGCGCAGATGCAGAAGCGGGCCAAGCGCGACCACGGCGCGAAGTTCGACAAGCTCGTCCGGGACGCTCGCGGGCTGCTCCAGGAGCAGCCGATGGCGGCCCCGGAGCGGTCCATGTGGACCGCGATGGGGACCGCGCAGCCTATAGTCGGTCCAGAGACCCCTTCGAGGCCACCCCTGGCGGTGGTCAAAAAGCGGTCCTTTGCAGGGGATTCAACAGTGGAGCCAACCGAAGTCAATGCGAACCGCTTTGCGCGGCTTGCTGGGGGTCGGATGTCGCTCTGAACGAGAAGCGCGCTCGGCGGGGTCGCCCGTGGATGCCCGGGAGCCACGGCCGCACCAGGGTCTACGCTTGAGGCATGTCGCCGAAGGACAAGCGCCAACTCGCTCGTGAGCATCTCCAAGCTGCGCAGACCGCTGTGGAGGGGGAGCGTGTCAACGACGCGATCAATGCTCTGTTCTACGCGGGCGAGGCCGCAGTGGTCGCGCTTGCCGACGAGCACGAAATCGATACGAAGAAGCATCACGGACTGAAGGCGGACGCGGCCGGCGAGCTTCACAAGAAAGGGGTGCTCGCCTACGACTTCGGCGCCGTCCTACGGATTCTGAATCAGGCAAGAAAGGACATCTGGTACGAGGGCGAGGAACCGGAACTCAACGGCGATTTGGAGGATCTGGTCGCCCGGGTGGAGGAGCTCGTGGAGGCTGCGGAGGCGACCGGATGAGCGCACTTCGACTCCGCGAGCAGCTATCCGACGTCGGGTGGGATCAGCGAACGCGAGAGGATCGCGAGCGTGCAGAGCTTTACCAGACGCCTGAGCAGCGGGCCATCACGGCTATCGTGATGAGTCGAGCGATCGCCATGGGAGCTTCGGGATTCGCCCTGACGGGCTCGACGGCTCGCAAGCGACGCACGGCCATCAGCGATCTCGACTACCACGTCATCGGTCGACGTCCGGACGTGAGCGATCTGCCTGGTGACCTGGACGTAGTCGCCACGAGCGCGGCGCGCTTCCGCAGCCGCCTGATCGACGGAGACGACTTCGCGCAGTGGACCCTGCGCTGCGGTTGCGTCCTTCATGACAGCGGCCCGATGCGCGACGGCGTGCGCCTCATCGTGGAGATGGACCTGTGGCCGAATGCCCAGCGCAAGCTTGACAGCCTTGACATCCATCGCACCGAGGTCGAGCGTCTTATCCAGATGGGCGACCAGGACGCCGCACAGGAACAGCTCCGCGCGATGCTCACGACAGCGGCTCGAGGGTTGCTGCTCCACGCACGAATCTTTCCACTCGCGAGAAAGGAGCTACCAACGCAACTCCAACGAGCTGGATATGGCCCACTAGCCCAGATCCTGGATCGCACGATCCGCGTCGCGCCGCAGCTCGATGAGCTTGAATGCGGATTGCAGATCCTTGACGCGACGCTTGATACCGAGCGGGCACCGTTGCCCGCCTGATTCCTCATCATGCGCGGGTGCGAGTCCGGCGGCTAGCCGATTCGCATTGACGATGGCTTATGGAGCCAACCGAAGTCAATGCGAACCGGTTTACGACGGTTGCTGGCGGGCGGATGCGGCTTGACGAAGCGGCGTAGGCGTCGGTCGATTGCGCGTTTTGGGTTGCGCGGCCTGCGCAGGCTCGCTAGACCATGACTATCGAGCGACCGTTGGCCGGAGTAACGTGGTCGGTTGAAATGAACACGGCATCGCATCCCATCGACCTTCGTTCGCTTCGTGAGCGACGCTCGGAGATACTGCGCTGCGCGTCCGAACATGGCGCGCGCAACGTGCGTGTGTTCGGCTCGACCGCGAGAGACGAAGCCGCGCCAGGAAGCGACATCGACCTGCTAGTCGAGATGGAGACTGGACGCAGCCTGCTCGATCTTGTGGGGCTCTGGCAGGACCTTGAAGAGCTCCTTGGCGCTCACGTTGACGTCCTTAGCGACGGCGGCGTAAGTCCGCATCTGCGCGATCGCATCGACGCCGACGCGATCGCCCTGTGAAGGACGAGCGCGTCTACCTGCTGCATGCTATTGAGGCGATCGACGCCATCTTGCGCTACACGGTAGACGGAGAGCAGGCGTTCTTCTCCGACGCGAAGACCCAGGATGCCGTGATCCGCAATATCGAGATCATCGGGCAAGCCGTCAAGGGCATATCCGATGCTACGCGGGCGCGCGACCCGGCGGTGCCGTGGCGGCGGATCGCGGGGATGCGCGACAAGCTGATCCACGAATACTTCGGCGTGGATCTCGCTCTCGTCTGGGACGTGGTCAATCGTGATCTGCCCGAACTGCGTCCTCGCTTGGAGCATCTCGCGCAGCTGCTAGAGGTGCCAGCGGACAGCGAGCTGGCCGAGTAGCTTCCTTGCTGAGACAGACAACTGTCTGAATGGAGCCAACCGAAGTCAACGCGAACCGCTTTGCGCGGCTGGCGGGCGGGCGAATGTCACTCAACGAAGCGGATCAAGCGGCGCCAAGCGCGCTGCGCAGCAAGGCCTTGGCGGGCGAGGTTGAGTGCGGCTTGCAGGCCGGGGCGGGCGAGGCGTGTGCCGGTGGCGCGGTCCTCGTGGTGGGCGATGATCCGCCAGTCCTCCCGCACCTTGCTGAACACGTCCAACCGTTCGTGTTGAGAGGCGAGCGAGGTCGGCTGGTTCTCCTCGTCGGTGGAGATGCAGATGTAGAGACATACGCGGCCCATGCTGACCGGCTCCTGCTCGTCGGGGTGCTGAGAGTGATCGAGCAGATCAAATGGCAAGGCCTGCTCGCAACCCCTCCGCCGGCCGCCGCTTGCGTTCTCTCTCATGTTGGCGTTTGCCGGTTGGAGCCCGGCCGCGGCACCGGACGGATTCCCCGTCGCCAATGATGCGGCTCAGCCCAGCTTTGCGGTAAATCGCACCTTGCCGCTGCTGCAGGGGAGGCTGTTACCGCCGAGGTTGGCCGTCAGGCTCAATTCGAAATACCCGCTCGCGGTGCCTTTCCTGGTAAACGCGACGGAGAACGTCGTCTGTCCGTGTGCGGGAGGCAGACCAGGGTTCGACACGGTGGCGGGGGTCCGCTGGGTGAGCTTGCCCGACGTGGGAAGCGCGAGCGGGGTTGCGAATCTCGCTTCGACGCCGCCCGAGGAGATCGCGGGGCCATGGCATTGGATGACCGGCGTGACGGGGAGTGCCACGCAGAGTTTGGATGCGCCCCCGCACCGCCCGGGCTTGAGCGTGATGCTGAACGTCTTCGTGCCAATCTTTGCCTTGTAGCTGCCGGTCTTGAAGCTCGCCGGCGCGGCGTGAGCAGCGGCCAGGGTAAGGCTCGTCGTGCATCCCATGACAGCGATCAATCTCACAAGCCAGACTCGACGCATAGCCGTCCTCCGTTCTATTTAGGGCAGGACACGGCAGCAAGCCGGGTCGCACGCAGACTAGCACCCGGTAGGCGCAAATGGCCATCGGAGGCTCGTGTGACGAGCCCCACAGACCAAAAGCTCACCGGCTACCTGCTCGCACCGGCTGGGCGGCGCGCCGCTTCGGCGCCGGCACCGCATCCATCAAACCGGACCGACCTTTCCGCGTACCAGCGGTTTGCATTGAGTCGGGTTACATGGAGCCAACCGACGTCAACGCGAACCGCTTGGCGGCGTTGCCCGGCGGGCGTATGTCGCTCGAAGAGGCGAAGTAGCGTCCGTCGAGCAGCCGCGAGGTAGCCAGAACGAACGAAACCCCGGCGGTTTCGGCCTGCCCCCGAGGGGGACTGCACTGGGACGGTTCCGGGGTCTTCGCCGTCATCGTAACGCGGACGATCTTTGATACCTACCCTAGACCCAGGCGGGCCGCGGAGATTGCGTAGCATGTTTTGTGCTACGCTGATCGGGTATGAGTCGCTCTCTCCATGTGCGTTTGGACGACAGCTCTGTTGCTGCGCTTAGCGTGATCCGAAACGACGGGTTGAGTGACTCAGAGGCTGTACGGACGGCGCTGCGCGAGGCCGCCGCGAGACGCCGGGCTCGTTCCTCGATTACCGCGGAGGTGCAAAGGCTCGCCGCCGACGAAGGCGATCGAGAAGAGATGCGGATCGTCCGCGAACAGATGGCGGAATTGGCACCGGGGCCCACCGACTGACGTGGTCCGCGGCGAGATATTTCGCCTGCCTGCTCCACGCGCGACACGAGGCAGAGAGCAACGAGGCGCGCGGTATGCGGTGGTGGTTCAAGCCGACGAGTTTCTGGCGCTGAGCACTGTGCTCGTGTCGCCGACCTCCACCAGCGCGCAACCAGCAAGTTTTCGTCCGGCGGTCACGCTCGACGGCAGTCAGACGCGCATTCTCGTTGAGCAGACGATCGTCGTTGATCCCGAGCGCCTGGGGCGGTCAGCAGGGCGCCTTGACGCAACCGAGCTTCAGTCCGTCGATGAAGCCCTCGCGCTCATCTTCGGCATTTAGTTTGCGAGCAGCGACGAAAATGGAGCCAACCGAAGTCAACGCGCACCGCTTTGCGCGGCTGTGTGGCGAGCGGGTGTCTCTTGAGGGCGCGGGCTATTGATCGGATGGCTGGCGTGGGTACTTGCGGCGCAGGAAGTCACCGAAGAGGGGGGCGGTGTAGGCGTAGACACCCTGGCTGACGCGGTAGATGTGGTTGCTCTTGAGCAGTCGGTTGACGCTCTGCTGGATGGCGTTGGCGTTGCGGCCCTTGAACTGGGCGGCAAGCCGCGCGATCTCGAAGCGCTCGCCGCCGAGCGCAGCGGCGACACGGAGCGTGAGCTGGTCAGCACGGGGGGCATCCAGGTAGCGGTTCTCGAAGAACTCTGCGTCAAGCGCATCTTGAACTCGTGCGCGCGTGCTGGCATAGAGCTTGGAGCTGACCGCCTTCAGGTTGGCGGCGTCGGCTGCATCCCAGAGCGCCTCGCCGTACTTCTGGATGAAGTAGGGGTAGCCGTCGACATCGGCGGCTACCTGCTCGGCAACAGCACGCTCGAAGCGGATTCCGGTGTCGACGGCTGGCTTGATCAGGGCCAGTGCCGCGGGACTGGATTGGTCGCGATGCGCGGGCGCCAGGGCGAGGTTGCCGAGCTCCTCGACGCGGAAGAGTCGCTCGGTGTGGCTACGGGCCGCTTGCAGGTTCTGGACGAGCGGCGGCAAGCCCGAGACGACCAGCATCACCGGGAGCGGGGGCTCTTCCTCGTCCTGGGCTTGTACGAACGCGCCAAGCAAGGCGCTGAGGGGATACTGACGCTGCCGCGGCTGGTCGTACAGCGTGTGCGCCTCGTCGTAGAGAAACGCCGTGCCACGTCCGGCCTTGGCCGCCAACTGGCCTACCTGTATCAGCGCCCTGGCGAGGCGATCCTCGAGGATCGAGGAGCCAGCGGCTGGGGCTCCTGGACCTACGCCCACGCTGACCCCGCCTGGCAGCCCGACGGTGATCTCGCCGACCGCGGCGTGGGCGGTGGCGAGCATCGCCTTCAATTTGGCTGTGGTCGAGAAGGCTCTGATCGCGGTGTCAAGGTCATCGGCTATTGCGATCGCGAAGTCCGCCTCTTGACAGAGCCGAGCGGTGAGGTCACGACGAATGATGACCCAATCCCGTTCGCGCGCTGCCGCACGGTACTCCTTGAGCAGCACGGTCTTACCCACGCCGCGTAGGCCACTGAGGCGAATGTTGCGACGCTTGTCGGGGAAGTCGCGCAGGTAGCCCCGAAATCGCTGCAACTGTTCCTCGCGGTCGGCCAGGTAGGGCGGCGTTGTACCGACGCCTGGTTGGTAGGGATTGCGTGCCATCGCTACTCAGCTTACAGCTTCTTACGGCGCCTTACGACAAAACCGTAAGAGCCCGTAAAGTGCCGTAAGACTAACCCGCCGGCTTCTCGATCAGCCCGCGATCGCCTACCACTCGGCCGCGCATCTCGATCAAGTCAGGTTGCCGAGTGCAACGGTTCGAGTTGACTTCGAGTCATGGAGCCAGCCGAAGTCAATGCGAACCGCTTTGCACGACTGCTGGGCGGGCGGATCACGCTCGACGACGGCCAATAGTCGGGGTGCCCTCAAGTCACCCGTGCTGCTCTGCTCAAGGCCGACGAAAGACCGAGTGCATGCCGATGCGGCGCCAAATGACGTGCGGCTCGCCAGGCCGAACCCCCTCGCCATCCCCAAAGTCGCGCGGCCGTCCGGCGCCTAGATCATCTCTACACGCCGGGATGGCCCTGAACACGCTTTGAGCGGCCGCCACTGGCAAGGTCGCCGACACCCAAAGCCTGGCGGACTACTGATCGACATACTCCGCCAGTAGCTCTATTGCGAGATCGTGCGCGGGGTCCTCGGGCCGCTTGGCGGTTTCCAGCAGGACCGCCTTGGTGGTCTCCATCAAGGGATCGCTATCGAGCCAAGACCGCAGCCAAGGATCACCCATAGACACCCGCGGAGTTCTAGGCTGGACGGGATTCACGCTTAGCTGCTCCTCCATGCTTTCGGCACGTCGCAGAAGCTCCTCGACGGTCCAGGGCTCAGCACCGAAGAATGCTGCACGCGCAGCCAGGTTGACGGCTCCCGCAAACAGGTGGTCGGGTTGAAGACGTAGGCTGGCGTTTGCGGCAATCCAATCAGCAGGGTCCATCTCCTCTGCCAGTTGTTCAGACATCGTGCGCAACGTGGCACCCGTGGTGGGGCCAAGTGAGTAAACAACGTAAGGACCCAGGGCCAGCCCGAACCGGTGGGCTGCGGCCGCTAGCTCGTCATCCGGGAAGCCCAGGAAGTGGTCGCGTGCGGCTTCCCGAGCAATTGACAGTGCAAAGGAGCCACAATCGACATCGCCCGTAAGTCGTATCGCGGTCGCGAACCGAACAGCCCGAAGCGCCCACCACATCCTCGCTGGGCGAGGATTCTCGCCCGTCTCGGATGAACTTGCGCCTGGGACGAAACTCTTGAGCTCTCGGATGCGGTTCTGGGGTGCTTGTCGCTCGACCGCGGCAACAGCCTCGGCGATGTCTCCCATAATGGGCGGTAGTGGGCCGTTGAGCGCCTGAGCTATTGCCTCTATTCCCCCTTTTTCAAGAAGAGCCTTACGCTCGTCTTCCTCTTTCCGCCACGCAGCCGAGGCAATCTCCTGTTGCTCAGATTCGATCTCTGGTCGTACGCTCGCGACCATTTGTCGCACATCGTTTAGGGTCTGGTCGAGCGCTGATAGGTCCAGCTGCGCTTGGAGCGCAGACCGCAAGTGACGAAGCTGGCGCGAACGTATCCACTCCGCAACACGTCTGGCGCCGAGCACTTGCTCGATCGCATCGAATCGCTCAGCGAGAGACGCCTGTGGAAGGTCGATCTCCGGTACGTCCCATTCCACCTTCGTCAGGTCGAATATGCCAAGGCGCTGGCCGTCGCACAGTACCCCCAAGGGCACATCTACGCGAGGGTCAGTCGCGTACGTCCACATTTGGACTAGATGGTCGTCCGCAAACAGATCATCCACAGGCTTCTTCGCCTCGATCACCCAGAGACCCTTGCCGCGAACCGTGGGCTTGAAGTCAAAATGAATGCGCTTGCGGCCGACTGCCCTGAATGGCGGCTGCAACTTTAGGCTATTGCCGCGTTCAATTCGATTCCGCGTGCCGAGGCCGTAGCCAAGAAGCCTAAGAAGCGGCTCGATCCAGTCGCCTCGAACATCCTCCTCCGTGCGCCCCGAAAAGCTGTACCTTGCGAGCGCTGTGAGTTCAGTGTCTCTCGTCACTGGCATCCCTGTCTCAGGCGGCGAGTGGTACCACGCGTACCTGCTCCCAATCGACAATCCCGAACGGCGCTTCGTGCTGCTGTGCAGCGACGCCCTCCCAGATCTCTCGGCACAGGTCGGTGGGGTCGGTCTGTCCTGGGAACAACTGCCGGAACTCAGCCAGCAGCGAATAGACCGTGGACCGAGGCATCTTCCATCGCTCGGCGTAGTCGGCTGCCGTCGGACGGCGACCAAGATCATCGACCAAGCAGTCCCATTCGTTGATAAACGCGAGCTGGCGCTGTCGGAGGACACCCCTCTCGTCGGCGAGTCGATTCAAGTAGTCAATGAAGGACACTCCCTCGCCACTTCTTACAGCGTGTCGGACGGGCAGTTGCGGATAGCGGGACACGAAAGCCTCCTGTCTTAGATTCTGGCCCACGTCCAGAATCCCAGACAAGCCGGACGACACCCCACCGGCCGTTCTCGGCGTCGAAGCCTGTGACGCGAGAAGCAGGTGCGTTGGCGTCGGCCGATCGGCCTCGCTGCCATCCTTCGGCTGCCGGCCGACCGCAGGTTCGCTACACCTTCGGCGGCTCTATCGGCAGATTCAGGCCGCGAGCCTGCTTGTGAACCTCCATCCGCGCGATCATCGCCGCCCCAGGAATGCGCTCGTAGCCTTTGACCTCCTGGAAGGCATCGGCGTAGACCTTGAAGCCAACCGATTCGATTGCGGCCTCTCGCTGCGCGATCTCCAGGCGCCACTCAAGCTGGCGCTGAATCGCGTTGGCTTGGGCGCGCTCAGCCTCGGCTTGGCTTTCGATGCCTTGGAGTTGCACGACCTTGGACCGCAGTCGCCCTATCCACTCGGCACCTAGGGCGACGAGCAACCCCAGGACTGCGCCGAGTGTTGAGGCAGCAACCGTGAACGCTGCTACATGATGGGTGCCGATGAGCGCGAGGGCGATACCCCCGCCAGCGCCGGTTGCGACTGCTCGGCCAACGTCTATACGCCAGCGGGGTGTAGCGAAGGATTCAGGCATTCCTTCGAGACGTTTATCGGCTGTACCGGACGATGCCGCCGCCGGGCGCTAGTCGTCTGCAATTTCGACGCTGATCCGCTGCATAGTGTCCCACGGAACCTTGCAGTGGTAAACGCGGTCTCCGCATCGAAAGACGAGGACAACCCAACCACCAAGAACATAAAGTCAAAAAAATTGTCGTGTTGGGGTGCGGCGACAGAGCGGCTATCGGAAGCAATACAGAATGCCCGTTTGTCTAGGCGCAGATTGCGAGGGGCAATACCTGGACGGCTGGGCCCGCAACGGCGGCGCTGAGCGCCTGTACAGCGACATCTCCCAGCATGATTTCTTCCTCCTGCGGCTCGCTCTCCGCCTCGTCATCGCTGGCGGCGGGGTCGGCAGCAGAACCTACGTCGGCGCCCTCGGAGTCGGTGCCCTCAGGTGAAGGTGCGGCCGACTGATCTGGGGCGTTCCCTTGAACAGCCGCGAGGGCGGCGCGTTGCGCTGCGGCTGGGTCTAGGCTGCGAGCCATCTGGGCCAATATGGCGAAGATTCCCCAAGTGAACGTCTGTCCGAGCGCGGGGAGCAGCGAAATGACTGACCGGCGAAAGAGGTTAACGAAGTCAGTATCACTTTGCCAGAGCTCGGTGACCTTGCCGATCACCGTAAAGCGTGACGTGTGCAATAGCTCAAGTGACTGATCTGAGACGAATCGCTTGTCCAGGGTCAAGATCACGCTCGGACTCTGCTCCGTCTGAACTACGACATCGATCATGCCGCTGCGATCAAGGTCGTCCTCAAGTGCCACCAACAGGCTCCGGAGTTGGGCGAGATGCGCCGCCCCCGGGTCGGCAGGCGTTGTTGCTGCCTGCTGGGCGGCTTGCCGGGCTTGTTGACGCCGCTGCTGGCGCGTTGCGTCCGGCGGCTCTTGTACCTGGGGAGGGGTTTCGCCTATGCCGATGAGCGGCGCAGCGACATCGAGGAGGCGAATCAGCTGATCGACGACTCGGCGAAGTGGAGCGACGGCAGGGCCGATACTGAAAGACACGATCTCGCCTATGTTTAGTTTCGCGATGTCGCTGGCATCAACGATGCGGCCAGTCCTCTGGAGCTCGTCGTAGAGCGCGATGAATATCGAGGCTTCTGTGTGATGAAGTACCAAGCGAGACTCGGTCGCAGCGAGGTCGCTCTCGCTGACCTCGCGTTCGCCGCCAGCACTTGCGGCCCCACCACCGAAGCCGAACGCCCCGAAGAGACGCAGGTTGCCGCGGAGGTTGCGCACCGCCTGCGACTCTTGCCGATCGCGCTCTACCTCTTCTCGCTCTAGCGCGACTCCTCCCGCGAGGGCGGCGGCGAACGCCATCGACATATCGGTGTCGAGATAGAAGGGATGGAGCAGTTCGATCTGTTTGGCGGGCTGCTCTGGGTCATTGGTGGTCATCTGGCCTGGATTGTCGCAGCCGGTCCGGTCTTCCCCGGATGGGCCCCGCGGGCAAGCTCATGGGCTTCTCCCGTCATCCTTGGGAGGGGTCTTGAGATCGCGTGCGGGTTCTGCTCTGATCGCGCGTCAGCCATGACAATCGAGTGGCCGGACGGGTGTTGTCGCACCCGCCCGGCCGTGTAGCACCGAAGAATGTGCCTTCGATGCCACTGGGCCACCGTAGCTTTCTGCGGGGACGGTCCTGCGGCTCGCTGCGCTCGTGCTTGTCGGTGCTCGAAAGGAGCCGTGATGAGCAAGACAGACAGGGACGCCGGGATGTCGGGCGGACGGGCGGATCAGACTGGGTTGGAGGAGCGGGCATCCAGGCGACTCCAAGACCTCTACCGGGCGGACCTGTGCCCCTTCGAGGGGGTATCAGACGTGCAGATTCTCGCCGCGATCCACCGCGCGGAAGTTCACGATCAGCAGGACCACGCATCCCGCTCGGATATCGCCGCGCACTTGGGTTTCGCGCATAACTCGTGGACTACGCGGCGGCTTCGGCCGCAGCTCGACGCGCTCCGATCTGCCGGCAGCGTCTGCGATGTTCGCCGCTACGGGCTCGACTTGCTCGCGTTGACCGACGCCGGTCGTGAAGCACTTGCGCAAACTCGGAGCGAGGGCGAGGTGGTCCTGCCCGAGTCGCCGCAGCATCGGAAGTGGCGCCACTCGCGGACTCTCGCGGGGGAGCGGATCGACGGGTTCCGCCAAGCGCTCCGAGTGTCGCTGGCCGAGGCCGGCGCGCTGCTCGACACGGAAGGGGCACCATCGACGGCTTGGCTTGAGTTCGCCAAGAGGCTCAGCCGCGACTGCAAGCGATTCGGCTCTGCTACCTACTGTCTGTTTGAGTGGCCCGAGCCTGCTGACGAGCGTGCCGACGTGGATGACGAGATCAAAGGCCGTCGCAACGTGTGGGATTGGGACAGCGACCACCACGGCTACTAGCCGCGCGCTGGCTTCGATGGGAGGACACCGGGTCATCGAGCCCACCCGGGCGAGATCGGCCCGTAGCCCGACCACGGTGATTGATCCGTGGGCCTATGAAAGTATGAAAGCAATTGCTTTCACGTTTGATGTACTTGTGGAGTTCTGACGGCGTGGGGCGTACGGTCGCCTCATGCGAGGAAGAACCGTTGATGTCGCCCGTCATGCTCACCGTCTGACCGGTGGATCGGCGCGACACCATCACGCCGCTCTGGTTGGCCGTGGCGTGTCTGATGGGCCGCTGAGCGGCCCTGCTCATCTGGCAGAGATGTTGTGGTTGCCGGTCGTGTTGCTCGCGGCAGCGGTGTCCGTGGCGTGGCTGGTGGGCCGGGTGTGGGGCCGGCGTCGCCTGTTGCGGTCGGGGTGTTGGTTCGAGGTGCGGTTGGGGGAGGACGTGTCGCGGACGGGGTTGGAGGCGTTCTTGCGGACGCTGGCGCATGGTCTTCCGCGTCCGTTGGTGGGCGGTGTGCCGTGGGTCGGGTTGTCGGTGTCGGCGGTGGAGGATCGCGCGGCGTGCTGGCTGTTCGTGTCGGGCGGCTTGTCCGCCGCCCAGGTCCGCGCGGCGCTTGAGCAGGCACTCGGCGGCGTGACGGTGGACGCGCCTGGTGCGCCTGTGCTGGCTGGTCGCGGGGCGTGTCGGGCGGCGTGCTTGCGGGCGGTGGAGTCGCGGTTCTTGCCGTTGCGGGTGGATCAGCGAGTGGACCCTGCCGGCCAGTTGTTGGCGGCGTTGCGTGCGCAAGCGAGCGGGGAGGGCGGTGCGGTCCAGCTCGTGCTGCAGGCCGCTCCAAGGTCGGCGAGGGCTGGCGCGAGGCGACAGGCGTCCAGGTTGCGCACGGGTCAGGGTTTGGGACCAGGTGGCCCTGCACGGCTGGTGGGCGCGGTCGGCGAGTTCGCCGGGGGGATGCTGGATGTGTTGACGCCTGGTTCGCCGCACCCGATGGGCCGGCGGGTGTCGCGTGGGGCTGACCCGTTTTCGTTGGAGCGTGCGCGGGCGATCGAGGCGAAGGCGAGCGGCGCGTTGTTGGCGGGGACGGTGAGGGTCGCGGGGTGGGCGGGGAATCGCCGGAGAGCGCGTGGTCGGCTGGCGGGGGTGTTGGCGGCGTTCGGCCAGTACCGGGAGCTTGGTGGTCTGCGCCGTGGCCGGGAGCTGTTCTGCGCCCGGCGGCTGTCTGCTTGCTTGTCTCCGGTGAGGCCGGGGTTGTTGTTGGGGTGTGGGGAGGCGGCGGCGCTGGTGCCGGTTCCGCAGGAGAGCGGGCTGGCGCCGGTGTCGTTTGCGGAGGCGCCGGCGCGGAGGGTCGCCCCTGTCGCTCAGGCACCAACACGCGGGCTGTTGTTGGGTCGTAGCGATCACTCCGGGTTTGACCGCGAGGTTCGTGTAGAGCCGCGTGCGCTGTTGCAGCACACGCATGTGCTCGGGCCGACCGGCAGGGGTAAGAGCACGTTGTTGTTGAACATGACGGTCGAGGCGATCCGCGCGGGGATGGGCGGGATGGTGCTCGACCCGACCGGCGAGCTGACGGGGAACATCCTCGCGCGTGTACCCGACGGCGAGCAGAACCGTGTCGATCTGCTTGACCTGGGTGATGAGCGGTTCCCGCCCGCGTTGAATCTGCTGGCGTGCCCGCCCGCGCAGGGGGATATGCAGGTGCAGGCGATCTGCGGCATCTTCGCCAGGCTATTCGCCCGGTTCTGGGGGCCACGCACCGAGGACATCCTCCGCTCCGCGCTCGCCACGCTCTTGTGCGGCCGTGACCCGAGCGCCGAGCCGCCAACGCTCGCGGACGTGCTGACGCTCCTCTCGAACCCTGGTGAGCGAGCGAACTATCGTGCGAGTGATCCGGTGGCGTTGGATGTGTTCTGGCGTCAGTGGCAGACGTTGAGCGAGCCCGCGAGGGTGCAGGCGCTCGCACCGTTGTCGAACAAGCTGCGGGCGCTGCTCGGCAACCGGATGTTGCGGAACATGCTCTGCCAGCCCGCCGCACCCGACCTCGGACACGCGATCACTCAGGGTCGTTGGCTGCTCGTCTCCCTCCCGCAAACGCTTGGGGAGGACGCTGCCGATCTGGTCGGGTCGGTGTTGTTGCATCGTGCGTGGCAGGCAGCGCAGCGCCTCGGCCCGCTCGCGACCAACGACCGTCCGCCGTTCTTGTGTCTGGTCGATGAGTGCCACCGCTTCTGTCATCTGCCACAGGGCATGGCGACCGCTCTCGCGCAAGCACGGGGCTATGGGGTCGGGTTCGTACTCGCCCATCAGCACCTCGCGCAGGTATCCGATCACGGGTTGGCAGAGGCGATCGACGCGAACTGCCAAACCAAGATCTGCTTCGCGCTGCAGGCCGCCGACGCGAAACGAATGGCCGCGCATTTCGAGCCGCGCCTTGACGCCTATGACCTTCAGCATCTCGGCTCCTACACGATCGCTTGCCGTGTCCTGCACGAGGCGCGGGAGCTGCCCGCCGCGACCGCCGCGACACTCCCGCCACCAAAGCCGTCACCGGGTGACCTGGCCGGGGTGATCCGTGAGCGCGCCCGCGAGAACACTCACGAGCGTGGTGGGGTGGAGGCCGCGATCCGTGCGCGCTACGGGCGGATCGAGCAGCCGCCGCCCGGTCGTGCTGACGCCGACCAGCCAACACAAGTCAGGAGCCCGGTCGGGTTTGATGTCGGGTTCGCTGGTGTCGGCGTGCCGGTCGAGGAGGAGTGCTTTGCGGAGGTTGAGGGTTCTCCGTGCGTTATTCCGTCTGGTTCTCCTCCCAACGGAGGACCCCCCGCGCCCGGAACCCCGCACCACGACACGGGTCGCAGGCGATCGGGAAACCCCGACAGTAGACAGTTTGTCCCTCCTCGCCGGGGGCGGTCATGCTGACTGCTCGTGTAACCCTCCGCGACAGAGAGCTACTCGACCGGCTCGCCCAGCACGAGCCCCTCTCCACCTCCGAGCTATGCCTCCTCTTCTTCACTGGTGCTCGTGCGTGCCGGGGCCGGCTATTGAAGCTGGAGCAGCAGAAGCTCCTTACTCGGGTGTATCCGTCGCGGGAGTGGCGCGGCGGCGCGACCGAGGCGCTGTGGTTCCTCTCACCGCACGGCCGCCAAATGATCGGCGCGAGCGCGCGTCGGCCGCCGGGCCTATCGATCCCTGACCTCGAGCACCGCCGGGCCGCAGCCGGGTTCTTCCTTGACCTCGTTCGCGGGAGTCTCGACACGCCGGGCGAGGGCTTGTATCGGTGGCTTGGTGAGCAGCAGGCACAGCATGGCACCGGGCCGACGGTGCGCCCGGACGGATACGGGCGCTACCTACTCCCCGACGGTGAGATCACGTTCTACCTGGAGATCGACCGGGGCACCGAGACAACCAAGCGTGTCAAGGACAAGCTCGCTGCCTACCAGCGAGCGCTCGCCGCTGACCGCAACCGCGACCGGGGGAACATCCTCCTCGTGTGCGAGAGCCGGCGGCGGCTCGCGAGCCTCGCACGCTGCGCACCCGCCGGGCCACCGTGGGTATGGGGCACCACCGACCGCAAGCGCTACCGGCTCCTACCCGCCGGGGATCAAGAGCGTGGTTTCCGGGAGCTACCCGCGTGGCCGCGACAACCAGCGCACCAGATCGCCGATTGTCTCGGCCGGCGCTGGCGCGAACCCGCCACGAAGCGGAGGCGGGCGGCGTGAGCGGCCGCGTCCGTACACCAGGCGCGAGCACGGGTGCCGCTCGTAGGCACCGCCGTCCGGCGTGCGTGAAGGTCGAGGATCGTCCGCTTCGGCTGCGCGCGGGGCACACTCGCCCGATGAGCGAGTCGGAGGAACAGGAGCTTGTGGACGCGCTGGCTGACCTGCTCGCTGACTGGCTGGTCGCGCATCCAGACCAGATGCCAGACGCCTTGAGATCTGGGCGGAAACCTGATCTCTTGGAGGGCACCCGAGCCGAGGAGCAACCATGAGCCGCCGTGCATCCCTAACCGTCACGCCCGAGCAAGCCGAGAGCGCCGAGTCGGTGCGCGTGGCGACCTACACCCGTATCTCGACCGATGAGGAGCGCCAGCCCAACTCCCTTGAGGCGCAGCGCGTGCGACTGGATGCGTTCGTGACCAGCCAGCCGGACTGGCAAATCGGGCGTCGCTATGAGGATCAGTTCACCGGGACCGTGATCGACCGGCCCGCGCTGATGCGTCTGCTCAAGGACGCCAGGCTCGGCCGCTTTGATGTGCTGCTCGTCTACCGCGTGGACAGGCTCGCCCGGTCGATCCGTGGGTTGGCGCAGATCATCGACGAGCTTGACCAGGCCGGTGTGATCTTCCGCTCGGCGACCGAGCCATTTGACACGGGCACCCCGGCCGGGCGGATGATGGTTCAGATGCTCGGGGTGTTCGCCGAGTTTGAGCGCGCGTTGATCGTGGAGCGCATCACCGCCGGCCTTGAGCGCAAGGCCGCGCGCGGCGGCTGGTGCGGCGGGCAGCGCCCCTACGGGCTGAACATCGCCGCTGACCGTGACAGCCTGGAGCGCAACCCGACAGAGGCTCCCCTGGTGCCGGTGATTTTCGAGCGTTACGTGAACCAGAAAGCCGGATCGTCCGCGCTCGCCACGTGGCTGAACGAGCAGGGGTATCGCACGAAGAACGGCAGGTTGTGGAGTTCCGCGAGCGTGATCACCGTGCTACGCAACCGCACCTATCTTGGCGAGATCTACTACCGGGGGAGCTGGTATCCAGCGCCGCACGAGCCGCTGATCGCGACGGACCTTTTCGACAGTGCGCAGGCGATCCTCACCGAGCGCTGCGAAGATCGCTCGCGGCGGGCATCGAACCCTGCCGAGTACCTGTTGAGCGGCCGGATACGGTGCGGGCGCTGCGGCCAGGCATACGTCGGGACCACCGCACACGGACGCAACGGGCGCTACACCTACTACGCCTGTTTCACCAGAGCGCGGTACGGCACCAAACAGTGCGCGAACGACCGGCTACCCGCCGAGCGGCTAGAGCAGGCCGTCACCCGACGCCTGTGGAAGGTCCTCGATGACCACGACCTGATCGACCGGGCGATCACCCAGGCATACGAGCGCGCGACCCGGATCGACGAGAAGCAACAGTCCGAGCTGGCCGGCGTACAGGACAAGCTCGCGGAGACGCGCGCCGCGATGGACCGCTACTTCCGCGCGTTCGAGACAGGCACCATGCCAGAGGACACCTGCGCCCCCCGCATAGCCAGCCTCAGCGAGCAAGCCAAAGCACTCGAAACACGCGCAAGCGAACTCGCCGGTCTCAACGACGACGAGCAGCCTGAGCGGACCACCCCCGCCGAACTCGACACGCTGCGCAACAAGCTACGCGCCGCGCTCAACGACAGCACCCCAGCCCGCGCCAAGACCACGCTCCACACCATGATCGACGGAATCCGCGTCCACGCACGCGACAACATCGAGCCGACCTTCCGCGTACCAGCGGTTCGCATTGACTGCGGCTACATGGAGCCAACCGGGATCGAACCGGTGACCTCCTGCTTGCAAAGCAGTGGCGGACGTGCTGGAATCAGTAGACACAGGGGTTTTGTGTCGCCCTAAGTGGCGTTATGGCTGGCGAAAATGAGCCATGCGGTACTCAAAGCGGTACTCGCGACCATGTGGTACCCGTGTGGTACCCTAGGTTAATGAGTGAGAAAGTCGGGAGCGCCAAAGGGAACGAGCCGACGGGGGCGCTCGTCGTCGCAGAGCGTAGCGACGGGCCGGTGTACCTGGCGAAGTGGAGGCGGTCAAGCCGACAGGTGAAGCGACGCATAGGACCAGCGTGGCTGGAGCGGGCGGCCGACGACAGCGGGTGGGTCATGCGGCGCGGGCGAGTACCGGAGGGCTACTTCGATGAGAAGCGCGCGACGGTGCGCATGGCTGAGTTGATCGCCGAGCACGACCGGGAGGAGCGCGCGATCGAGGCGGGCGAGCGGGAGCGCCGTGAGCGTGGCGTGACATTCCGCGAGCTGGCGGCGGAGTGGCTGGAGCACCTGCAGCACGAGCGCGGCGCCAAGCCGTCCACCTTGAGCGACTACCGCTACATGCTCGCCGAGCCCGGAGCGCCACACCGCCGTGGCAAGGGCAAGAGCCCCGGCATCCTCATGGCCGCGTTCGGCGACCGGCCCGCGGCGAAGATCACCACACGGGACATATCGGCGTTCCTGCGCAAGCTGGACACCGAGAACGTGTCACCCCGTTCGGTCAACAAGAACCGACAGGTGATCTCGGCGATCTTTGGCTACGCCTGCCGCGTGGACACCCACGGCCTGCCGTCGAATCCGGTGGCCGGTACGACCAAGCGCCGCGAACCACCGGCAGCCGTGCTCGATTTCTACGAGCCGGAGGAGGTGGAGATGATCGCCTCCGCGGCCGCCGATGGGTCACACCGTGGAGCACAGCCGGCCAACCTGGGCGCCGACGAGATCGCCTGGCGGGCGCGCGAGGACGCACAGGACGGCGAGCTGTTCCGTCTCGCCGCGTACACCGGCCTGCGCCTCGGCGAGCTGATGGCGCTGCGCTGGGAGGACGTCGACTTCGACACGCGGCGGATGGTCGTCCATCGCGCCGTGTCCGCTGGCGTGGAGGGTCCGACCAAGAGCTGGCAAGCGCGCTTCCTCCCAATCGCCGATCCCGCCGCCGAAGCACTCGAACGTTTGCGGCCCCGCGGCGACTACACCTCTCGCGAGGACTACGTCTTCTGCTCGCGCCTCGGCCGGCGCCTTGATCCCTCCGCCGTGCGCCGCCGGTTCAAGGCTGCGCGCGACGCCGCCGGGCTGCGGCCGCTGCGCTTCCACGCGCTGCGCCACGCCGCCGGCAGCCTTATCGCCCGGCACGCCGACGCGCGCTTCGTCCAGGAGTTCCTCGGGCACTCACGGATCACGACCACCGAGCGCTACATGCATGCCAAGGCACGGCCCGAGGATCTCGAGCGGGTCAACCTGGCATTCGCGCTCAGGGCGTCCAACGACCAGGAGTCATCGCAGTCCAATCCGCGATGAGCCCACGACATCGCTCCGCACAGTCGGGCAGCTCCGACGTCGCCGTACACTGTGTGACAGGAGATGAACACGATGCCAGAGCCTGCCGCCAACCACGACCTGATCGAGCAAGCGAACTCGCTGTTTTGGCATCCGCTCCCGCTTGAGGAGTTGATGGCTGACGTCGCGCCGCTTGACCCCGGCGAGCACTTCAACATCCCCGATCTGACAGAAGAGGAATGGGAGACGTTCGCCGCGGCGCTGGAGCAGTGACCGGGACGGTCCTGGTCGACACGAACGTCTTCACCGCCCGTTTGCGGGAGCGCTCACCGCTCGCCACCCGGTACGCGAAGCACCTCTTCGGACAGCGGGTCGCCCTCGCCCCGCAGACCGTCGCCGAGGCGCGGTATGGGGCGCTGAAGGCAATGTGGGGTCCTGCTCGCACGGAGCAACTCGGACGGCTCGTCGGGCGAGCGCGCATCCTCCCGATCGACATCGACACCATCGAGACCGTCGCCGAGCTTCGCAATCAGTGTCGGATGATCGGTCACCCGCTCCACCAGAGCAACCACAACGCTGACCTCTGGATCGCGGCCACCGCGATTCGCTGGTCCATCGCGCTCGTCGCTCACGACGCGGTCTTCACTGACTGCCCCCGCATCCACCTCCTGACCGAGCTCGACGACTGATCGGGTGTAGACGGACAGCCACTTCAAGCCGCCGCTCTGAGGCCAGCGCACGCCGCCGCTCCGACTCGACCGCTCCCCCCTGGTGCAAACACGGTGTCCATCGGCGTGGCCAACTAGCTGGCCAAATGCCTGGCAATCAACTAACGTCAAGCTACGCCAAAGCCAGAGCACTGATCGAGTGCCACGACGAACGAGGTGCCCATGCCAAAGCTCCGTTCAGCCCCACAGGAAGCCCACCGAAAGACCGTCGAGTCGAACATCGCCGATGTCGCCGGGTACCTCCAGGAGGTACTCGGACAGAAGCTGGTCGCTCACATCGCAGGCGTGTCCGACCCGAGGAGCGTCGCGCGCTGGACTGCCGGCGAGCGCGCTCCACGAGCAGAGTACGAGCAGCACTTGCGCTGTGCCTATCAGACGTTCCAGCTGCTGCTCGCCGAGGAGTCCTCCCAGACCGTTCGCGCATGGTTCCTCGGCCTGAACCCACAGCTCGATGACCAGTCCCCCGCGGAGTGCATCCGCGAAGGAGACTTCCGCAACGTGCTCTTGGCGGCCAAGGCATCCCTCGCCAGATGAGGTCGGCCCCGTCCGAACTTCTGGAAGCGGTCCCTCTGAGCGCCTCACGCCGCCGACCTGTCCACCGACCGGCCTCTCACTGCCGCCTCGACCTCGTCACGCAGGAAGATCCATCGCCGTCCGAGCTTGCGTCCAGGTAGCAGTCCGCGCCGCGCGTATTCAAGGACCGTTGAGATCGGCAGGTGCAGCAGCTCGGCGACATCGCGGCCGTCGAGGACGTCCTCGCGCGTGAGCGGCGGATGAGTGGCTATGGATTTGGGAATGGTGCTCATCGACGTCTGGGCATAGGAATTGGTGTTGTGGGTTAGTGACCCCAACCCGCCCGGACCGGCCAACGAGTTCGCGGCCCAGCCCGAGCACCTTCGCTCAGCTCTGCGCGCGCGGTCCCCCAGCCGAGCCTTCGACAACGAACCAGCCGTCGCCACCTCGCTCGCTACAGCGAGCTGACGGCCCTCCCGAGCGGCCTCACGTCGCTTCGCTCCCACAGCAGTACAGACGAGATGCACGGCTGTGCCGTGGCACAGCGAGCGCTGTGCGAATTGCTTGGCCGGTTTGGCGCGTTGAGGGTCATCACCCATGTGATGACTGCGGCGAGCATAGGTGCGTCTCGGGGCGGTGGGTACGCGCGCTACCTGGAGAGCAAGACGGTGGAGCCCGAGCGCGGGGACTACTACCTGACACCCGATGGGGAGATGGCGCAAGCCCCCGGCCGCTGGCTGGCCGATGCCGAGACGCTGGAGAGCCTCGGGGTTCAGGCCGGCGAGCCGGTGGATGGCGCGGACTTCATCGCGCTGATGGAGGGCCGTCACCCTGGCACCGGCAGATGGCTACGCCCGGAGGGCGCCGGCGGCGGCCGGGGTGGCGGGATCGACGTGACGTTCAGCGCCCCGAAGTCTGTCTCGACGGTGTGGGCGCTCGGCGACCCGTGGCAGCGCGAGCAGATCGAGCAGGCCCACGCCAGGGCGGTCGAGCAGACAATCCGCCACATGCGGGAGCAGGTGCCCGTCGTGCGGCGTCGCTACAGCGGCCAGGTCGTCGAAGAGCACGCCAAGGACGTGATTGCAACCGAGTACCGACACACCACCGCCCGCGGAGTCCAGGGCGCCCAGGCCCCAGACCCGCAGCTGCACAGCCATGTAGTAATCACCGGCGCCGTCCGCGAGGACGACCGGATCGTTGCCGTCGCGTCCCGGCCGGTCTTCCGCAGCGCACGGGAGCTCGGCGCGTTCTACCGCTCCGCGCTCGCCGACGAGCTCGTGCATGAGGGGTACACGATCGAACATGGCACCGGCAAGGATGGCCGGTACTTCGAGATCGCCGGTGTCCCCCGCGAGCTGGCCGAGGCGTTCTCCGGCCGCTCGCGTGAGGTCGCCCGCGCCGCGGAGCGCTTCCGTGCCCGCTACGGCCGAGCACCCGAACGCGGCGAGCTTCGCAACCTCGCGCTCGAGAACCGCCGCTCCAAGGAGCTGACCACACGCTCGGACCTGCAACGAGTGTGGACACACACCGCCCGCGATCACGGATTCGGCCCGGACGAGGCCGTGCGACTGATCGGCGCATCCGAGCGGCCAAAGGCCGAGCGCAAGATTGAGGATCGTGTCGAGGCGAAGCTAACCGAGCAGCACGCGGTCTTCGAGGAGCGCGACCTGCGCGCAGTCGTGCTGGAGCAGGCCGCCGGCGAGCTGGCACCGGATCAAGCGCTCGCCGTCGCGCGGGAGATGGTCCGCAACCGGCGCGTGCTGACCTTGGAGGGCGGGCGGATGACCACCCTCGCGGTACGCGCGCAGGAGCAAGCGATCGAGCGCCGTGCCACACAGCTCGCCCAGCCCGCGGGCCGAGACGTCGGCGACGTTGCACGCGAGAACGCTGCCCGTGAGGCAGCCGAGCGCATCGGCGGGTCGCTCAGCCCCGAGCAGCACCACGCGCTCAAAGTCCTCACGGGTCCGGAGCGTGCCGCGGTCCTCATCGGCCCGGCCGGGACCGGGAAGGGAGTGGTGATCGACGCCGTCGCCCGCGCGGAGCAGCACGCCGGACGGGAGACGATCGGGGCCGCCGTGTCCGGGTCCACCGCTGAGCGCCTCGGCACGGACAGCCCCGCGCTGGCCGGGCGGACGTTCACTCTGGACTCGCTGGTCGCCCGCGCGAACACGGGCGCCATCCACGTCGGCAGGGACACGACAGTGATCCTGGACGAGGCTGGGATGGTCGACCACAAGCGCCTCGACGCCCTCACCGATCTGGTGGACCGCTCCGAAGCGAAGCTGATCGCCGTCGGCGACGGCAAGCAGCTCCCCTCGATCGGCCCCGGCGGCATGTTCGACCGGCTCACCGATCATGCACCCAGCGCCGAACTCGCAGACATCCACCGCACCAAGAACCCGGCCGACCAGCGCGCATGGCAAGCACTACGCGCAGGAGAACCAGAGCGCGCGATGGCGCACTACGCCTCACGCGGCCAGCTACACCTCTCCGACACCCGCGACCAAGCAGCGGAGCAAGCCGTACAAACATGGGCCGCGCTCACGGAAGGGCGCGATATCCGCGAGGTTGCCTTGATCGCCGACGCGGCGAACACGGAGATCGACCGGCTCAACGCCCGCGCACAACACCTACGCGCACAGCGCGGCGAACTCGGACACCACGAGACCCCACTACCCGGCGTCCACTACGGCCTACGCGAAGGCGACCTCATCGCCTTCACCACGCAGCACCGCCCCCGAGGACAGCCTCGAGTCGAGAACGGCACCCGCGGACAGGTCAGCGCCATCCGCGAGCAAGGCGTGACCATCACGCTCGACGGGTCACAGCGCAAAATCCGGCTCGCCGGCGAGGATCTGGAGTCGCTCAGGCTTGCCTACGCGCAGCATGTCTACCGCCAGCAGGGCGCGACGGTCGAGCGCTCCGTCGTGCTCACCGGCGGCTGGCAGATCAGCAAGGAGTCCGCCTATGTCGAGGCCACACGCGCCCGCCACGGCACCGACTGGTTCATCGCACGCGATGACCTCGGCAACGACGGACAGGACCCCCAGCGCATCACGCGCCTTGCTCAGAAGATGTGCAACAGCCGCGCGCAGACGCCATCGCTCGCGCATCCGGAGCTCTCCTACTCTGGCTGGATGCCTAGCCGCGACGCGCTACAACTCCGCTCCCAGCTGTCGCCGATGCGCTGGCTCACCCGGACGCTCCACCACGACGCGCCCGACCATAGGATCAGCCGCAGTCGCTGACCGCGCCGTGGCGTTTCGCTCGATAGTTTCCGCCACCGTCAATGACCCTCCCGCCGCTTCTCCGACATGAGAATGTCGCTCGAAGGCCACCGCCCGGACCGGTGCTTCGCACTATGAATGGCTGCGCGAGTTACGTTGATCGACATCTCTTCGCGTATCCCAGACGCTGGGCAATGTGGCCGAACCAGCGTGGGCTGCGCGCATATACACTCAGATCGTGAGCTGGCGCAGGAGGCCGTCATCGTTGCGACCGGCGCCGAGGAGCGGTGCGGACATCGAGGGTGGGGACGACGCTGCGAATCGCCACGACCCGCGTGAGAGGTCCGCCGGAGATCTCACGCCTAGTGTTCACGCCGACGCTGTTGCTGCACCCAGGCATCTTGCCAGGCGCCGCGACGACGGCGAGATCGCGATTGTCTTCGAGCCGCGCATCGAGCGCATGGATGAGCTGGGACAGGCAATCGAGTCGCACCCGCTCCCGAGATCCGCGGCACCCTCGCTTGATGTGGGCTCAGATGCCGACATCATCGAAGGGCTCCGAGCGGGTCGCGCGCTCGGAGCGGAAGGCTTCGTCTCGATTGACTTCGAGACCGCGACCAGTTCGCGTGCAAGCGCCTGCGCTGTCGCCGTGGGGTTCGTCGCGGATGGTCAGGTCGCGGACGTGCGGCGGTGGCTGATTCAGCCGCCAGAAAATGAGTATGACGGGTTCAATATCGCTCTTCATGGCATCACGCCAGATATGACCCAGAACAGTCCGACGATCGACTATGTGTGGCCGGAGATTGCGGCTCTTGTTGGCGCGCGACCTCTGGTCGCTCACTATGCGGCATTTGACATGAGTGTGTTGCGTAGCGCGCTCACGGCCAGAGGGAGCGACTGGCCGAATCTGAGCTACACCTGTACACGCGCTCTCGCGAGGCGCGCATGGCCGGGGATGGTGTCGTACCGTCTGATCGACCTAGCGGATGCGTGTGGACTGACGTTTGAGCACCACGAGCCAGGCGCCGACGCTGCGACCGCGGCGGAACTTGCTATCGCCTGCTGCGGCCACGCTGCTGAGCGCCTCTTGATTGACGCGTGTCGAGCCCTCGGGGTCACCGTCGGGGAGCTGTCATCCGACGGATGGACGCCGAGCGGTGTTGCTCAACGACGTCTTTCGGCCCTGAGCCCGACCGTTGACCAGGTTCCTGAAGATAGCCCGTTTGCCGAAAAGACCGTGGTCTTTACCGGCACGCTGACCTGTGGACTATCTCGAGCCCAAGCAGCCCAGCTCGTAGTCAACGCAGGTGGACACGCGATGGCCAGCGTGTCCAAGAAGGTCGACTATCTCGTTCTTGGCATGCAGGACGCCACGAGGCTCAAGGACGGCAGCCACTCCGGGAAGATGCTGAGAGCCATTGAGCTGCAGCGGACCGGAACACCGATCGAGCTGCTCTCTGAGAATGACTTCCTCCGAATGCTCCCCGGCTGAAGGACTGCAGGAGGAATTTGCATGGGGGCCCTGATTGTCCTGATCTTGATCGGTGCAGTCGCGTGGTGGTTTCTGCGCCGTCGCTCGGGCGCCTCACCGCTACCCCCGACGCCCCAGAGTCCGACTGCTGCGAGACGTGACACTTCGAGCCGCCACGTAGAACGCCCAAGTCCCCGGCCTGGGCGATCCGTGGCCCGCTGGGTTCCGCTTGATGAGTCCGTCGCCATCAAAGGTCTCGTCCTCTCCGGTGGCCTCTACATGGGAGATCAGCTCCCGGCCGTCTCACCGATGCGCGGCGTGGAGCCGGCGTTGGTGAACCCGCGGCTGTCGGTTAATCTGCGCCGCCCTGACTTGGGCGGCCAGCAGATGGGTTACTGGCCTGCCTACTCCAACATCCCGCCCGCGTCGCGCGGCGCTTACCTTCACTGGCTAGAGGCTGGCCGACCCGGTCGGGCGTACATCGGATATGTGTTTCTCTTCTTCTACGGGATTGAGCGCCGAGTGATAAGCGACGCCGCGGCGTCGGAGCTGGTACGAGCCGAAGTTCCGGCGCTCCTCGGTGAGGTTGAGCGATTGCTCGAACTCTACGAGTCTAATGGCTCATTTCGCGGCTACGCGAGCGACTTCCTAGCCACGGCTCGCCTCGCTGGCGTCCCTACGCGTATCGCCGACCTAACGCCTCCGCGCGAACGCATCGGCTGGGACATACCGCTTGAGGTCAAGCTCGCGGTTGGGGCGCTGGCGGCCGACAACGAGCCACTGCCCGGCGAGTGGGCCCTCGCCTGGGCGCTGACTAGCCCCGAGATTCCAAGGCGCACGCCCGCGAGGCGCTGTCCTGAGGAGTTTGCACAGCTGTTCCTTGCCCGCTATGCAGCGGCACATGGCAACGGCCTCCAGATCAAACCCAGCAAGGCCAAGCTGCATCTGGAGTACCGCCCCGCATCGTTGTCGTTTGGCGGCTCGATCAGACTCGACTCGGGCGGAGTGCCAGATGTGACGCGCCTTCCGGCGCCCACCAAGAAGCTCGCCACTTTGGTCACGACGGTCACGGATGAACTCGACGCCTACAGTCGCCACATCGGCCGCAACCACGACCGTGACGCCGCCCGTGCTGTAGCGCTGCTGCCTGCCGTACTAGCACGCGATCGTGCGCCGGCATCGCTGGCGGCGCTGCTGGCCGACCTGCCCGCCGAAGGGCATCTGCTTGTCCCAGCCGCCGACGCCGCTTTGATCTTCGGGAGCGGCCCCGGCCAAAAGCTGCCCAAGCGTGATGTCACGGCTCTAGCATTGTTGCTCGCTGCCCAGGACGTCGGCCTAGAGCCGGACGTGCGCTTCGGTTCACCGAACTTCTCGCATCACAGTTTTGTTGCGCTCTGGCGCGAGGAAGAGGCATCGGCAACCGCTGGCGATGGCTTCGCGGCCGCGACCGTCCTCCTGCACCTGGGTGTGACTGTTTCGGAGAGCGACGGCGAGGTAAGTGCGGTCGAGCGGCGTCGGCTGGAGTCTGGGTTGGCGAAAGCGTTTGACCTGCCCGCTGCAGGCCAGCGGCGGTTGCATGCGCATCTGCGCTGGCTCCTCGCGGAGCGCCCCGGCATCGCTGGGATCAAGGCGCGCATCAATGCAATCGAAGCGGCTCAGCGAAAGCTAATCGCCCGCTATCTACTTGCGGTGGCTGGTGCTGACGGCTCCATCAGCCCCAAGGAGGTCGACAGTCTACGCCGTCTCTATGGCCTGCTCGGGCTTGACCCGGAGTCCGTGCACGTGGATCTGCACAGCGTTGCGTCGTCGCCGACGTCGATTCTCGCAGCTGACGCCGACCGTGGCGACTTCGCCCTTCCCGGCAAGGTGATCCTCGACGAGCGCCGCTTGGCGGAGGTGATGACGGCCACCGAGGAGGTGAGCGAGGTCCTCACCGAGGTGTTCGTCGCCAGCGAATCTGACGGCGACTCGCCCGAACCGATCAGGACTGACGAGCACGACGAGGCCGAGCCAGGACCGTTCACAACGCTGAACCACGCGCACGCCGTCCTCGTGCGGCGTCTGTCGACACAGCCGGTCTGGCCCCGCTCTGAGTTCGATGCGCAAGCATCCGAGCTCGGGCTGCTGCCCGCAGGCGCGATTGAGATCATCAACGACGCTGCCTTTACAGTCTCCGACGGACCGCTGATAGAAGGCGACGACCCCATCGAACTGGACGGCCACGTCCTAAAGGAGATGCTGGATGCCTGAAGCGCGAATTCGCCGCCGCGACCGTGACGCTATCCTCCAGTCGCTGGCTGCCGGTGTTGTGCCACACCGTGGGCAGCAGCACATCCAGGTCGGCCGCGTGGGGGAGGTCGGAGCGGTCATTGAGGACCTCGACCGGCTCGTCGACGGCGGCAGCGCGGTCCGGTTCGTGATCGGTGACTATGGCGCTGGCAAGAGCTTCTTCCTCCAGCTCGCCCGCTCGGTGGCGCTTGAGAAGAACCTCGTCACGATGCACGCCGACCTGACATCTGGCCGTCGTCTGCACGCAAGCGGCGGCCAGGCGCGCGCCCTCTATGTCGAGCTCGCACACAACCTCGCGACGCGTACCAGCCCCGAGGGCGGTGCCCTGCCTTCGGTGGTTGAGCGGTTCATCACCACTGCGCTACAGGACGGGAAGTCAGCTAATCGTCCAGTGCAGGACATCATCGACGAGCGCCTAGCGGCGCTGAAAGAAATGGTGGGCGGCTACGACTTCGCGGAGGTCATTGCCGCTTACTGGCGTGGGCATGATGGTGGGGACGCGGCGCTCACTGCAGCAGCTGTGCGCTGGCTGCGAGGCGAGTACACCACTAAGACAGATGCCCGAGCCGACCTCGGCGTGCGGGTCATCATCGATGACGCCAACGTCTACGACAATCTCAAGCTGCTGGCTCGCTTCGTAGTGCTCGCCGGCTACGGCGGCCTGCTGATTGCCCTCGACGAGATGGTTAACCTCTATAAGCTCGGCAACACGGTCGCCCGGCGCGGCAATTATGAGCAGATCCTCCGAATCGTCAACGACTGCCTACAAGGTGGCGTTGAGCACCTCGGCTTCCTGATGGGGGGAACCCCCGAGTTCCTGACCGACACGCGTCGAGGTCTCTACAGCTACGAGGCCCTGCAGAGCCGGCTAGCCGAGAATGCCTTCGCTTCTAACGGCCTGCGCGATCTCTCGGGGCCGGTCATTCGCCTCGCCAGCCTGACGCCCGAGGAGCTCTACGTGCTACTTCAGAAGCTGCGCCATGTCCAGGCGGCCGGAGATGAGGACCGCTATCTCTTGCCAGACGAGGCGTTGGAGGCATTTATGGTGCACTGCTCGAGTCGGCTAGGCGAGAGCTACTTCCGCACTCCGCGGACGACGATCAAGTCGTTCGTCCAGCTCCTTGCGGTTCTCGACCAAAACCCCGCGACCGAGTGGCGCACGCTCGTCGGCGAAGCTCCGGTGGAGGTCGATCGCGGGCCAGAGCCCGACCTCATGGAGCACGACGGGTTGGCCGGGGACGACGAGGAACTCGCGACGTTCCGTCTGTGACCACGTCCGCTGAGCGCCCGTCGTCGGCTTTTGATCGGCTCGCCGAACCGATTCGCCGATGGGCGTGGCAGCAAGGATGGCACACCCTGCGCGATATTCAGGAGCGCGCAGTCGATCCCATCCTCGCCGGCCGCGATGTCGTGCTGGCGTCAGCCACCGCCTCAGGCAAGACGGAGGCTGCATTCCTGCCACTGCTCTCGCGCACCATCAAGGGTGAGGGACTTCGCATCGTTTACGTCTCCCCGCTCAAGGCGCTCATCAACGACCAGAGCCGCCGCCTAGAGCCGCTAGCCGACGCCATCGGCACGACCGTCACACCATGGCACGGTGATGTCGCGGGCTCGCGCAAGCGACGACTTCGTGGCACGCCAGCCGGGATCCTGCTCATCACCCCGGAGTCCCTTGAAGCGATGTTCGTTACCCATGGAAGTGAGCTCACCGCCTTCTTCGGTGGACTCGACTATGTGGTCATCGATGAGCTGCACAGCTTTATCGCCACTGAGCGAGGACGACAGCTCCAGTCGCTGATGCATCGCGTAGAGCTAGCGATCGGCCGTACGGTGCCGCGCGTCGGGCTGTCAGCCACGCTAGGCGACATCCGCGCTGCCGCTGGCTTCTTGAGGCCGGGCGCCGAGAATGCCCCCGAGATCGTTGAGTCAACTGTGTCGCGGCGCGAGATCCGCCTTCAGGTACGCGGATATGTCCAACCTGAAGCCGCAGGCCACGACGCCCTACCCGAGCCGCTGGAGATCGTCGATGATCTCTACGACGTCGTCAGTGGTGGGACACACATCGTATTCGCCAACCGGCGCGCCGACGTCGAGGAGTACGTGCACCTGCTCAAGCGGCGCGCCGAACGCGACGGTGCGCCCGATGAGTTCTGGCCACACCACGGAAGCCTGGCCAAGGACGTGCGTGAGGACGGGGAGGACGCTCTACGCTCCGAGCGACCGGCGACGGTCGTGGCCACTACGACGCTAGAGCTTGGGATCGACGTTGGCAGCGTCGACACAATCGCGCAGATTGGTCCACCGCCGTCAGTCTCATCCATGCGCCAACGCCTTGGCCGGTCCGGCCGACGCGACGGAGATCCGTCAGTTCTGCGGGTCTACTTGGAGGAGGCGCCCGTCACCGTTCGTACGCCTCCACAGGATGAGCTGCGCGAGTCGGTCGTGCAGTCGGTGGCCATGGTGCAACTGCTGATCGACGGGTTCAACGAGTCGCCTCGGGATGGTGCGCTGCACCTCTCAACCCTCGTGCAGCAGGTCCTCTCGCTGGCGGCCCAGCGCGGTGGTTTTCGCGCCGACGATGCCTGGCGTGCACTATGCGGGCAAGGACCCTTCACAGCCGTGACCGCGGACCTATTTGCTGAGCTGCTGCGCGATCTTGCCTCCCATGATCTGCTTACGCAGACCCACGACGGCACAATCATGCTCGATCTGCAAGGCGAGCGCTTGGTCAACCACCACGACTTCTACTCGGCCTTCGTGACGTCTGCAGAGTACCGACTGGTAGTGGGGCCACGTACCCTAGGCACACTGCCGGTCAGCCGGCCGCTGCTCGTGGGCGACCTTCTCCTCTTCGCGGGCAGGCGCTGGCGGGTGCTGGAGGTTCGCGACGCGGAGCGGGTTATAGAACTCGAGCCGGCGCCCGGCGGCCGCGCACCGGCCTTCTCAGGTGGCGCGGCGCTGGTCGACGACGCGGTGCGACGACGGATGCGCCTCGTCTACGAGGCCAACGGCGACGAGCCATATCTTGACCCTGGCGCACGCAGACTCCTGGCTGAGGGGCGCAGCACCTACCGGCGCCTCGGTCTACGGGAGAGCCCGTTGATCCCTTGGGGTCAGGACGTAGTGCTGTTCCCCTGGATTGGCGACCGGACTCTCGACACGCTGGCGCTGATGCTGCGTCGCGAGCGCTTCGATGAGGCTGCTCGCGATGGGGTCGCGGTGCTCGTGCCCCGCGGCACGGCTGCGCAGGTGCTTGCGGCCTTGGAACGGATACTCGTCCATCCGCCATCGGCTGTCGATCTCGCCAGCGAGATCCGCAATAAGCAGGTTGAGAAGCACCATGATGTTCTCAGCGAGTCGCTCCTGAACGCCGACTATGCGTCGAGCCGTCTCGATGTCGAGGCCGCCCTGCAGGCGGCACGGTGGATGGTCGGCCAAGGACGGGCGGCCCTTGAGCCGCTCGTATGACCTTGCCCACGAGCCTGCAACGCGGCGAACGGCGGGCCAGGAGGCTGCTGTAGATTAGGCGCTGCGCCATGGATCGGGACGATTTCGGATGACGAAGTTCATACATACTGCAGACTGGCAGCTGGGCATGACCAGACAGTTCCTCTCCGTCGAGGAGCAGGCGCGGTACTCGCAGGGCCAGCTCGACGTTGTCCGCCGGATTGCCAGCCTCGCTAAAAGCGAGGGTTGCGCGTTTGTGGTGGTCGCTGGCGACGTGTTCGAGTCCAACCAGCTCGACCGGAAGGTCCTCGCGCGTGCCCTCGACGCGATGGCGGCTTTTGACGTGCCCGTGTACCTGCTCCCTGCGAACCACGACCCAGCGAACGCGGCGTCGATCTATCTGTCTGACGTCTTTGTTCAGCGCTGCCCAAACAACGTGACCGTTCTCCAAGACTGCGAGCCCATCGATGTTCCCGGTGCGGGCGTCGAGGTTGTTGGTGCTCCGTGGGATTCCAAGCACCCCCTCGAGGACCTTGTGCAGCGAGCGTGCGGTGCACTCGATGGCGATGGCGCCGGTGTACGCATTCTGGTCGCACACGGCGCGGTCGACACGCTTAGTCCGGACGCTTCAGATCCCGCGCTCATCGATCAGAAGGCCGCCGAGGCGGCCGTAGGCTCCGGGACCATTCAGTATCTGGCGCTCGGCGACCGGCATTCCGTGACGGAGGTTGGAAGCACGGGGAGAATCTGGTACTCGGGAGCGCCGCTCGTCACCGACTATCGAGAGGTCGACCCCAACGAGGTTCTCGTCGTCGAGGTCGACCGAGAGACGATCGAGGTTACGCGCCACAAGGTGGGCGACTGGGCCTTCGTCACTCAGACCTTCGACGTCAACGGCCGCGACGATGTCGAAGCTGTCGCGACCTGGCTCAGCAACATCGAAAGCAAGGACAAAACGGTCGTCAAGCTGAGCTTCGTCGGCACGATCAGCCTGCGTGACAAGGCTGTCCTAGATGAGGAGCTCGAGAAGGCGGGCGACCTGTTCGCGGCACTGGACACGTGGGAGCGAAAGACCGAGCTTGCCGTCCTGCCAGACGAGTCCGACCTGCAGGAGATCGGCCTCTCCGGTTTCGCCGCGGAAGCGCTGACTGAACTCCGCCAGCTGTCAGACCGCCCGGACCAGGAAGGACAGACCGCCCAGGACGCACTTGGCCTCCTCTACCGCCTGTCGGGAGCAGGCCGATGAGGCTTCAACGAGTCGTCCTACGCAACTTCCGAGGCGTGGTCGAGAGCGAGGTAGAGATCGCGGGCGAGGGCGTCACCGTGATCCAGGGGCCAAACGAGGTCGGTAAGTCCAGTATTGCCGAGGCGATCAACAACCTCCTCGACGAGCTGGACAGCTCGAGCCGCGCGTCAATCAAGGCCACCAAACCCGTCAACCGTGACGTCGGCCCCGAGGTAGAGGTCGACCTCACCACGGGCCCATACAGCGTGACCTACGCCAAGCGCTGGCTGTCGAAACCGATGACGACGCTAACTATCCACAAGCCAAGGGCCGAGCAGCTGACGGGACGCGACGCTCACCACCGAATGAGGGCCATCCTCGACGAGACACTCGACGAGACTCTGTGGGCGGCCCTGCGCTACCAGCAGGGTCAGTCAGTCGCGCAAGCAGCCCTCGGCGACAGCAGAACCCTGTCCGCCGCCCTCGACGCTTCTGCCAGCGGCGGGGCACTGGGAGGCGACGACGAGGACGGGCTGTGGTCGCGCATCAAGGAACACCGACTCGAGTTTGTGACCCCGGCCGGGCGCAAGAGCGCGGCGAGGCTCGAGCTGCAAGACACGATCGACACGCTGACGGCCGACGTCGAGGGAATCGCGCGCGAACTCACGGGCATGGAGGCGGCCGCTGAACGTCACCGCTCACTGGGGCTGGCACTCGCGGACATTACGACCAAAGCCGTCGAGCAGGAGCAGCTTGTCGCCGGGTACAAGGCCGCTGTCGCCGACATACGCGCCAAGCAGCAAGAGGTTGCAGCGCTTGAGATCAAGGTCAAGGAATCGGCGCTGGCAGCTCGCGAGGCAGCGACTGCGCGGGAGGCTCGCGATCAGCTCGTCAACGCTCTGCAAGACGCTCGTGATACGCATGCAACCCTTGTCGAGGAAGATGAAGTCAAGTCCAGAAGCGCCACCGTCGAGGAGACCGCCAAGACCGCCGCTGCAGCCGACGTGGAGGCCGCCGAGAGTGTCTTTGAGACAGCAGAACGACGACGCGCCCTCGCGCACGCCGACCAGGAGCACTGCCGCAACGTACTCGACTGCGAGCAGCTGAAGGAGCGGCTCGGCAGGATCGAGGCCGCGCAGACCGACCAGACCGCTGCCCAGGCGTTTCTGGATTCCTGCCTCATCTCGCCGGAGAAGACAGCTGCGGTCCAGGACGCCGTGGTTGCCCTGCGGAGTGCAAAGGCAGGTCTCAAGGGTGGAACGGTCCGTCTGCAGGTTCACGCTCTTAGAGACCTCACGGTTTCATCGGACGGCGAGCAGACTGCGGTGGGCTCGGCAGACAATTACGAAGCCGAGGTAGCTGGTGAGAAGGCGGTGACGCTCGAGGGAATCGCCGAGCTGACCGTCACAGCAGGCGCCGCACAGCAGGAGCTCGCAGACTCGCTCGCCGAAGCGGAACGCCGTGTAGTAGACGCGTGCAAGGCAGCTGGCGTGAGAGCCGAGAATGCGGTAGCCGAGGCCAACGAGGCAGAGCGAAGACGAGAACAAGCGGTCGAGGCGGTCGCTCGCGCCGGTGGAGTCCTCGCGGACAACTTGCGCGATCTAACCCCTGAGCTCATGGTGGAGAAGATCGAGAGACTCGAGGAGCGGATCACGTCCTACCTCGCCGAACGGTCATCCGACATCCCGATACCGGACAACCTCGACCGCGCCAAAGAAGCCAGCGAGCAAGCCGATGCCGCGACCGAGACCTCGGCCAAGGATCTGGAGAAGCACCGCGAAGCGCTCTCAACACTCGAAACCAAGCTCGGCGAACTCGAGCACGCGACGATAGAACGACGCGTCAACATCGAAGCTGCAGAGGGCCGCATCAAGGCGGCAGAAGGAGATCTGAACAGCGCTCGCGAGACAACCCCCGACGACGTCCTCGCCTCGACGAGCGCCACTGCTACCGCTGAAGCAGAGAAAAGACAGGCCGCCTATGACGAGCAGGCCGAGGCGCTCACGGCCCAGGACCCCGACGCCGCCATCACACTCCTCGAGAACTCCGAGGCGGTCCTCGTAAGCCTCGGATCTCAGGCGACCGATACCGACAAGGAGCGGACCGCCCTGCGCACCGAGTTGGACGTCCGCGGAGAAGCCGGACTGCACGACAAGCTAGCCAAAGCGCAAACCGAACTCGAGCATCGCTCGCGCGAGCAAGGCCAGACCGAGCGCCGAGCACGCGCCGCTGAACTCCTCTACGAGGTCACGAAAGCCAAGCGAGACGAAGCAAGACGCGCTTACGCGGCCCCGTTCCGCACGCGACTCGAGGATCTAGCACGAATCGTCTTCGGTCCCAGCACGACAATCGAGGTCGATCACGACGATCTCAAGGTCGCAAGCCGCACTCTCAACGGCATAACCGTCCCATACGAGTCACTATCAGTCGGTGCTCGCGAACAGATCTGCGTTCTATCCCGGCTGGCGTGCGCATGCCTCGTGGCCACAGGCCCAGAGGCGGATGCGCAAGGGGCGCCGCTGATCTTCGACGATGCCCTCGGCAACTCCGACCCCCAGCGCCTTGAGCGGCTCGGAGCCGTCTTCAACACGGCAGGCAGGCAGGCGCAGATCATCGTCCTAACGTGTGACCCGGACCGCTACCGCAACGTTGGCTCTGCATCGGTCGTGCGCCTTGAAACCGTGCAGGCATGACGGGTGCCACGCAAGCGATCGGATGAGCCCGCCCCGCTGCCATCCGACAAAGCGTGGCGCATGCCACGCACGTCCACAGGTCACAAACGGAACCTCATTGGAACCTTGGCGGCGCCGTAGAAGACAGAAACCCGCACAAGAATGCGGATTTCGAGCTATGGGCGATACTGGGCATAGCGCGAACCGGGCGGATGGCGCCGAGTTTGAGGGTTGGGCGCTGGACGTTGGAGCGTAGGAAGTTCCTGCCGCTTCGTGGGCGATGATTGGCCGGTGGCAAAGACCAAGCGCACGCAGGAGGATCGCTGGCAGCCCGTCTTCTACGAGACGGCTCGCGGGGAGCGTCCGGCATGGGACTTCCTCACCGGCAAGAAGATGCCGATCGGTGTTCGAATCGAGCTGCTGACGACCGTGAGGGCCGTGCTTCAGGTCGGCCCGCCCAGGTTCCCCACCTCGACGCAGCGCTGGCGTCTGATGCACAAGCCGGCCAGCAAGAAGGAGGTCGATCTCAGCGGCATCTGCGAGGCGCGAGACAAGCACTCCAACAAGCTCTACCGGCTGTTCTGCGTGATCGACCGAGACGCGCCGGCACACGGGCTGGCGCTGCCATCGCTGGTGTTGCTCGGCGGCGTGGTCAAGCCCGCGCGCACAGAGGCGCCGCAGTCGGAGTATCGGCGGATCGACCGCTACCGCAAGGACTACCAGGCGACGCACCGCGTCGCGCTCGGACGTGGCGGTGCCGAGTGGTGGCCGGATGTCGGCATCGATATGCCATAGCTTCTATGCTACGATCTGCTCTCCCCAAACTGAGGTGACCGAGTCATGCACAAGTCCAAGGAAAGCGCCGCCTTCGCCGAACTGCTCGCCGAGAGCTTCCCGGCCGCCGAGGACCGCGCCGCTCACGAGCGCGAGGTCGCGAAGCTGGTCGCGTTCGCCGAGTTGCTGATCGCCCTGGACGAGGTTCGTGCAGGCAGCAAGATCTCCAAGGCCGAGCTGGCGCGTCGCATCGGCGTCAAGCCCTCGGTGATCTCGCGGCTACTGGACGGCAAGGGACGCAACGTGCAACTGGACACCGTCGCCGACGTCGCCGATGCGCTCGACGTCTACATCGAGATGCGCGTGCGCCCGCAGCCGAAGCGTAGGCGGGCGCGACACGCACCGATCGAAGTCCTGGCCGCGTAGCGCAGACTCGGCAGGCTGCCCACGCGACGAGGTGCAGTTCGCTCGGTCACGGTTCGGCCGCTCGCGTCCGGAAGTCCGGAGACACATCTACAGGCGGACCCGATCGCGCGCGGTCACTTGTTTTCCGATTACGTTCACGGTCACAGAAAGGACGCTGGGCTTGTGGTGCTCGCGGCTGGCCTTCGCGGTCTTCGTGAATGCGAGCGTGAGCCGGTGTTCGCCGGCATCGAGCGTCTTGACGATGCTCCTGAACCCGAAGCCTTTGATACTCGTGACGGCAGCCGTGCCGAGCCGGATTCTGAGCGTGGCGCCGTCTCGGGTCAGGTGGACGCTCAGGATCTTCACGGACGCCGCGACGGGCTGGTTTCGCGGTGCCGGAAAGACTGGCGGGGATTCGATGAGAGGCGGCTGAACGACGGTTTCCGTGTGCCGTTCGATGTTGGTCGGCGGTGCGATGGTTTCTTCGGGTCCAGTCGAGAACCGGAGCCTGTCCGGCACCGATTCGGTGGCGTTGATCGAGACGAGGACTTCCCCGACGTAGTCGGTGCTGGGCGCAAGCGGCGGCGGCACGAGGATGAAGCTGTCGTCGGCGGCAACGGTCTCGACGTTCGGGACCTGTTCGCCGCCGGCCGTTTCGAGGGTCGCGTGAGCGACTGCGTGCGGGGCGTAGGGCAAGCGAAGATGGCCGAGTGTCGGGACGGCGTAGACGATTAGGTTGGGGCCTGTGGTCGCGGGAAGCCCGAGCGCCTGCGCTGGTGTGTAGTCCTCGAATGCCGTGACCTTCGGTGGGAGGCCGGACGCTCCGACGGGGGAGTAGAAGATGAAGCCTTCCGGGGTTGTTGGTGCGAGACCTTCGCCTTCGGTGCTCACGCACGCAGCCTCGAGTTCTGGCGCTTCGCCGTTGTAAGGGCCGATCGCGTTGACGTCGCCGACGGTCGTGTACTCGGGGTCGTAGATCAACGCCTCGTGGAATGGCGCGGGCGCGGAAGGGGTCGGCGACCAAGGGGAACTGGCGGCATCCCAAAATGGGTCCGCCGACAGAGCCCGGTTGCCGCTCCCGCCGGCGCCGCCTTTCTCGTTCGGGCACCAGGAGGCCAAGCTGCTTTCTTCCTTCGTAAACGGCGGGATTCCGTTCGCCTGCCGTTGAGCGTTGAGATACGCGACCGCTGCTGGGCCTTCAACGAGTTCGGGTGTTTCCGCGCGCGCGGAGCCGCAGCACACCGCAAATGCGAGAGCGACCGCGAGCACGGGCATCGCGGTGCGCCACGCGCTCAGGGCAGTCGGTGAGCTGGCCATTTGGCGTATCAGCCCGTCGCTTCAGCGACAGAGACGGGCGTCGCGCTGTAGCCGTGGGCGGTGCTGCCGCCAATGCCGTTCCCGAGCTGCCCGAATAGGTCGCCGCCCCAGCAGTCCACCGCGCCGGCCGCGACGACTGCGCAAGCCTGCCCGTACCCAGCGGTGATCGCAGTCGCGTTCGAGACGCCTGCGGCCACGGGCGTTGCGCTTTCCGTGAAGCCGCCGTTCCCGAATTCGCCGAACACGCCGCCGCCCCAGCAGACGACGGACCCGTGTTCGAGCAGCGCGCAGGATGAGAAGTTACCGACCGCTAGCGACTCGGCGCCGGACACCCCGGCGATCGGCACGGGGACAGGGCTGTCTTGGCCTTGGATGCCGTCGGCCGATTCGCCCCAGCACTCGACTTGTCTGGTGCTGAGCAGGGCGCAGGCGCGCGTTGCCCCGACGGCGACGGCTATCGCGTTGCTGATGCCCTGAACTTCCAGTGGCTTGGTGCTGCAATATCGTTCGACAACCCCGCCGCACAGTTCTTGTCCGGCCCCGGCCCCGGCACCGAGCTGACCGAGTTCGTTTTCGCCCCAGCAGTCGATGTGCCCGGTGGTCAGGAGCGCGCAGAGGAAGCCGTTTCCCTCGATCTTCGCGACGTTTTTCAGGCCGGGAACCGGCGTCGGCACTAGGGCTTCTTCGTCGGGCGCGATCCGACCGTTGCCGAGGTCGCCCATGTAGTTGGTGCCCCAACATTCGACGGTGCCGCCCGAGATGACCGCGCAGGTGGCCTGGCCGCCGAGCGCGACGGACGTCGCATCGGTGATGTTGCTCACGGGCACCGCCACGCCTGGCGAGTTGCTCGGCGTTTGGACGCCGTTGCCAAGGTCGTTGACGCCCCAGCACACGATCCGTCCGCTGGAGAGCAGAGCACAGCTCGGAGCGCCGGCCGCAAGCGCTGTGGCCGTGGAGACTCCGTGCACTTTCACGGGTGTCGGGTTGGATTCGAGATTCGTCTCGATTCCGTTGCCGAGCTCGCCGACGTTGTCGCCTCCCCAGCAGTCGATGCTGCCGCCGGAGATCAGCGCGCAGGTCGTGCCGACCCCGTCGCCGAGTGCCGTTGCGCCGGTCAGGGGGATCGCCGCGCTGCCGCAACCTGACGCTTCGCAGGTCGCCTTGCCGGGCGTGATGGGCAGGGGCGGCAGCCCGCCGCCCGGTGGGGTCGTTCCGCCCGGAGTGGTGCTCGACGGCTGGCAGCCGTGCCAGAGGTTCAGCTTCAGCGGCGTGAAGCTCGGCGTATCGAGGGACTTGCCGAGGACCGTGACGCCCGCGCTAAGCGACCCGAGGTCGAGCATCAATTCGCAGTCGTGGCCGCTGCTCCAATCGAACTCGGGCCCGAAACCAGCTTCGACGTGGACGTTTGCGCCTTTGGCGATCCCGATGCCAGCCTGCACGCCAATCGATGCGGACAACTTGACGCTGCCGGTCAGCGCGAGCGTGCCCGTTAGCCACACGTTGCTGCCTTGCTGTGTGAGGGAGGCGGCGGTTTCGTCTACGCCAGCTGCAGCATGAGCGACTGTGGTGCTCGCGACGTTCACGGTCCCGGCCTGCAGCGTCCCGTTGATGTGGACACCGGCCTTCAGCGGCACGGTCGCATACACCGGGATCACGATCGGGCCGACCGGGATCGCGGCGCTGTACGGCCCGATTTCGTGCAGGTCAAAGTCGCAGTTGATGCCGGCGGCGGCTACCGCCAGCCCGAGAGACTCGGAGGTGCGGACCGCGAGCGTGAGTTTGACCTGGGGCGGCCAACTGCCGAGGAACGCTTCGCGTAGTTCGACGCTATCGAGATGTGCCCCGAGCTGGACGAGCCTCGGCGGTGTGCAGCTAGAGGACGCGTGCGCTCGCACCGAAGCGGCTTGCGCCGCCACCTCGCTGCCACTTTCTGACGCCGCGCCCGGCGCTGCCGAGAGTGGCAAACGGCCCGTGAAAGACAACTCGGGCACAGCATCGCTGACCGGCACAGCGACGACGCTGACGCGGGACGTCGAGCCCGCGCGCTTGACCGCCGTCACCTTCGACAGCAGGCCGAGCGGTAGTGTCGGCGTCGGCCCGGTGGCCAGGATCGTGCCCACGGCCGGGGCACCCGAGCCTGCCGGGATGACGATCGTGCTGGGGTCGTCCGGTTCTCCGGTGCTCGAGAGCACCGGCGGCGCGCGGCGAACGTCGGGGTTCACGATCGAGCCGTAGCGGACCGTGACTGACCGGCTCGCTGCGCCTCTGAGCGTCACGACGATCCGGCGCTTGACGGGATAAGCCGTCGCGCGAGCCTTCACGGCCCTGTTGGACCGTGCGATCAGAACCGGGGAGACCGTGAGGACGTAGCGCCCCTGTCGCACCGCCAGGTGCGTGCTCGGGCTCGCCAGTCGGCGGTGCAGTCCTGGGCCGGAGATGAGGATGTCCGCCGGCTGTCCGGCGGGGAGCCCCGTGGCCGAGACGGTCAGGGCTGAGCTGCGCCCGGAAGCGGCGAGCGCTTGGGATGTGCTCACAAGCGACAGACAGACCAGGGAAGCTACGGCGAGCATTGCGGCCCGTGCCGCACGCAGGTTCCCGAGGCTCGGGATGTGGCTCGCGCTGAGATGCATCCGTGAACCCTACCCCGAGTTCCCTCTTGAGCGGCCATCCAGACGGCGAGGCGATCCAGGCCGCACAGGACCTGCTCGCACATCACGGCTCGTAGACACACCACGAGGCGGCTGCGACGCGGCAGGCGGCGTGCGGGCGCGCTGCTATCCCGGCGCGCTGTCGAGAAGTTGCCGCACAAGAACGTGATCCCCGGTAATCGCCGGCAAAACAGGGGTTGCGTGCCTGCCAAGGGGAGCGTAGACGTAGCCCCGTGGCACCTTCAAGCGTAAAAGCTCGCCGGTCTGCTCGTCGGCCATCGTGCGGGCGACCTGTGAGCCGCGTTGAGAGCCGTGAGAAGCCCTTGACATCCGCCGGGGATCGTGCTCTCGTTGGTGGGCTGGGGTCCGTCCCGGACCCTGGTGGTCTTCCGCCGGCACACAACTGTATGAAGAGATCGACTGATGATGTTCAACACCATCCCCAACACCAGACCTCTCCCGTTCCGGGCGAGCGGCACGATCGCTCCAGGCGGCCCGCGAAGCGAGCGCGTCGCGCGAACGCTTCCGCAGCGCCAGCCCGCGATAGCCGCGGCGAGGCTGACCGAGGTGCCGAGCCGATGCTCGCCCGGCCGCGGTTTGAGTCGCTGCTGGCCGGTGATGCCGGGCAGGCCGTCGAGCTGCTCGCGAGGTTGATCGCCGCTGCCGCTCGCGGGCGCGGCGATCAGGACGATCAGCTCGCTGACAGTGGGCGTGTCAACGGCCGCCAGCGCGATCAGGATGCCGGCCGCCGGCGCTCTCGTGTTGCCAATCGCTGCACGTCCGACTGGCAAGCTCAGCGACGTGAAAGCCGCCTTTCTGTCGCGGTTTCGGGTGGTTCGCCCGCGCCCGACTGCATTGGTAAATCTCGTTCTTCGGTGTCTTCGTGACGGCCACGGCGAGGCGGCGGCGCGTGCCTCGTGGTCCGGCGGCGGCGGTGTCGTTGAGCGAGCTTGACCTGCGGATCATCGGGTTGGTGAGCGATCAGCGTGTCGTGACCTCGATTCAGCTTGAGCTTCTGCTTGCTGATGTGCCTGGTCGCACGCTTCGCTATCGCACCGAGCGTCTGCACCGTGCTGGTCTGCTCGGTCGCAGCCGCCCCTATCGTGAGCGTGGTTCCGCGCCGTATCATCTGTGGCCCTCGCGTCGTGCGGACACGTTCGCGCGTGGAGCGCCCGCACCGCGCGGTGGCGAGCGTGCCGAGCCGAACCCGTTGTTCTTGGCGCACACGGCGGGCGTGAGCGAGCTCTACGCGCTGCTCGCCACCCGGACGCCGGGTGTGCGTCTTGCTCGCTTCGAGCGTGAGCCGCGCGAGCCGTTTACGGCGGAGGGGCGGTCGCGGACGCTGGCGCCTGACGCGCTGGTCGAACTGCACGACGGGCAGGGCCTTGGGCTGCTCGCGTTCGTGGAGCTTGATTTGGGGTCGATGAGTCACGCGCGGTTGAAGGTCAAGGCGGGCGCCTACGCCGCCTACGCCGCGCAGGCCGCTTGGACAGAGCGCTATGACTTCTGTCCCTGTCTGCTGTTCATCACGACAACGGAGGCGCGGGCCGTCGCGTTCCTGAAGATGCTCGCCGGGCTGCTACAGAGGGCCGGTCGTGGCGGCTTCTACGAGGACCGTGCCGTGAACGTCTCCTGGTTTGCGACGGGCGCGTGCGCGATGGCACGCGAACCGTATCGGGCGCTCAGCGAGCCGTGCTGGGACGATCTGACGCTATCGGGCGGCGGGCTGTGCCTGCTCGACTGCCTGCGTGCCGCCCGCGCCCCCTATGACACCGCACGAGCCGAGCAAGACGCCGCGCAGCGCGCGAGCGAGGCCGAGCGGGAGCGGCTGCGCTCTGATCCCGACGCCTGGCGTGCGCTGCTGCAGGAGCACCATCCGTACGCCCGCAGCGAGCACTTCGAGCAGTTCGGGACGACAGCTATTTGCGCGCTTGAGCTGCTGCTCTCCTCAACACGGCCGATGGAGCCGGTCGAACGCTCTGCGTTCGCGGCTGTTGCTCGCCAGCTCGACCCCGACCCACTGGAGGGCAGGCTCGCACCGGAGCCCGTGCCCGCGAGTGCCGTGGACCGGGAGGCGGTTGCGCGGCTGGTCGACGCCTACCAGGCGTATCAGCGCGAGCGCGTGGCACAGCTCGCCCAACGCTACGGCTGCGGGCCGAAGCTGCGCCGCCACCAGGAGCAGTTGTCATCGGGCGGGCTGGTCGACGTGTTCGCCTGCGAGCACTTGGAGCAGGACGCCGCTCGTGACGAGCAGGCGCGCGCTGAGCAGGAGCAGCTGCGCATCGGCTACCTGGCATGGCGCGAGCATGAGGCCAAGCGACGCAAGCACGACATCCCTCTGCACGCGCGGCTCGCCCAGGGGCGCGCCGCGGTGCTCGCGCTCATCGACGGCGAGCAACTGCGCCTCTGCCCGTCCTGCGGTGAGATCGCCTACCCGGCCGAGCCCGTCTCCGATCCCCACCGCCACGCCGAGTGGCGGCCACGCCAAGAGTCGTCGCGCTGCCATTTCTGCGGCGCACACAACCTCGACGGCTGGGACGAGCGCCACATGCCCGAGCTGCTTTACGGCGGCGCCTACCGGCCCTCCGCTCTGGACTTGCGATCCGCCGACGGATCTGATCTCCTCGACGCACGGCCGTTCGGCAATCAGCAAGAGGAGCAATGGTCATGACGCGCGTCTGCCTGTACACCCGCATCTCGACAGATGAAGATCACCAGCCGACCTCGCTTCCCACCCAGCGCGAGCGCTTGGAGCGCTACTGCCAGGCGATGGAGGACTGGCATATCGCCGCAGCGTTCGAGGACCAGGCGACCGGCACGACCCTGGAGCGCCCCGGGCTAAAGGCCGCGCTCGACCTCGCCCGGCAGGGGCGGATCGAGCTGCTGCTCGTCTACCGCGTCGATCGCCTCAGCCGTAAGGTGCGCCAGCTCGCCGCCTTCTGCGAAGAGCTCGACAAGCTCGGGGTCGTCCTGAAGTCCGCGACCGAGCCGTTCGACACCGGCTCACCCGCAGGGCGGATGATGCTGCAGATGCTCGGCGTGTTCGCCGAGTTCGAGCACGCCACGATCGTGGACCGCGTCACCGCAGGGCTTGAGCGGCGCGTGCGTGAGGGCCGCTGGATGGGCAGACGCATCCCCTACGGATACACGCGCGACCCCGACAGCAAAGCGCTCCTGCCGTGCCCGGTCAAGGCGCCTGTGCTCAGACACATCTTCGCCCTATACACGCAAGAAAGGCAGGGCACCACCTCGATCGCGCGCACCCTCGAGGCCGAGGGCGCCCCACCACCGCGACAGCATGGCTGGTCACCAAACGCGCTGCAGGTGATCCTCGCAAACCCCGCCTACCTCGGCCTGATCCGCTGGAACGGCAAGCTCTACGAAGGCCAACACGAGCCACTGATCGAGAAAGGCACCTTCGACCAAGCACAGGCAATCCTCGCCCGACGCTTCAAGGACGCCACGCTGCGGCGCGGCAACCCCACGCCCTTCCTGCTCTCCGGGTTGGTGCGCTGCCAGCACTGCGGACGCGCCTACGTCGGCACCTCCGCCCACGGCCGCAACGCCCGCTACACCTACTATGCCTGCTCCACCCGCTACAAGTACGGCCGCGCCCACTGCCAAGGACAACGGCTGTCCAAGGACCGCCTGGAGCGAGCCGTGCTCGCCCAGCTCGCCACCATCTACCGCGACGGGCAACTCATCAACGACGCGCTCACCCAAGCCGCCGAGCAGGCAGGCACGGACCGCCCCCAGCACGAGCAGCAACTCGCCGGCGTGCGCGCCGACATCCAAAACCTCGAACGCAAGATCGACCGCTACCTACAAGCGTTCGAGGACACAAAGCTCGACCCCGACATCTGCCAGCAACGCATCGAACGCCACCACACACGCCTACAAGCCCTGCGCGACCAGGAGGACCAACTCGCCCAAACACTCGCCGCACACGCCGACACACAGCCCGACACGGCAAGCCTGGCCGCGATCGCCGACCAACTCGACCAGCTCATCGCCACCGCCAACCCCGAGCCAGCCAAGGAGCTGCTACGCCTCCTCATCAAGGACATCCGCGTCCACGACCCGCACACAATCATCCCCACCTACCGCGTCCCACCAGCGGTTCGCACAATGCACGGAACAGTGGGCGATACTGGGCTCGAACCTGACGCCTCGCACACTCTCGTCGGTCACCGCGACTCGCTGGGTCAACAATCCGGCCCGAAGCTCTGGGGCCCTTGAGCGCCCGGGAGGAAGCCCGAGCCTGAAATTCAGCGCTGTTCGAGGGCCCTCAGGGCTGCTTCGGCCGTGGCGGCTATTTCGCTCAACTCGACGCCAAGTCGGCGCGCGTCCGAGCGGATCGCGGCCAGATGCTCAGCATCAAAGCCGTGTCTAGCGTCGTCGCTCCATGCTCCGTCGGCCCGGCTGACGCTTGTTTCAAGGGCACGCTGGGCGTCCTTGGCGGATTGCTCGAGGGCGCGAAGGGGTCGAGAAGAGTCAGCCATGCATCCGTCCAGGAAGGTGCGTGATTCCGAGTTGTCGGGCCACCTGGACACGGTGTCGGCCGTTTGCGACGTCAAGCGTGCCGTCGGCTCGGCGTGAGAATTGGATCGGCTCGTCACCGAGGAACATGTCGTACACGCCGCCGAGTCGTCTGTAGCCGGTGTGCCGTCCCGCAGCTGCGTCTTGTCGTTCAAAGTCCTCGCGGGTCTTCCCGGCGAGGACGCCAGGACGTACGACGGTCTCCCAAGTCTCGGCGGCCCAGCGGTAGTCAGTGAGGGTCGCGCCGCCACGGCCGAAGGTCCCCAGTATCGGATTGTCATCGAAATTTGCTTTCTCGATCGGGACATCGACGATTCCCTGGACGCCAAAGTCGCTGGCTCCCGGGGCGCCGCCCGCGCCGCGAGGTGTGCCTGAAGAACTCGGCGCGGAGACTGTCCTGTATTCACCCAGCGCGCGCAGCTTGCGTCGGAGCGATTGGGAGGCGCCCGGCACCCGGCTGTTGGTGCACTCATCGATCCGAAGGGCCATTGACTGGGCGATGCGATCGGCTTCGGTCGCGGACCTCAATCCGCGCCGAGCGTCCTCAAGGGATCTGTTCGCCATCTGGAGCTCGTGCGCGAGTCGTGCGCGATCCTCATCCCGGGCCGCCGTGATCGCGGCCTCGATTGCGGCGACGCGCGACGCGCGCTCCCGCACTGTCTGCTCGACCTCCGAAAGTAGCGCCTTGGCGGCGGCGCTGGTCTGAAGTGCGATGCCAGTGGCGGCCGTCGCCCAAGTCCGCAAAGCGGAGTCCAGTTCGGCGATTGCGTCGCTGCTAGTACGTGTCATCCGCGCATTTGCATAGGTTGCCTGGGTCGGCGATCAGGTCACGCGGGGGCTGCTTCACAGGCCGCGGGCGAGCAACAGGTCAGCGTCAGTCGCAGTCACGCCTATCGCCGGAAGTCGTCGAGAGCCTTCGCCTTCCGCTCGAGGGCCTTCGGGTAGTCGTTTTGGAGCTTTTTGCCGATCGCAGACGCGGCCTTGAGATCGCGCGACAGGTCAGCCTCGAAGCGCTGACGCTCCCGGTCGTTCCATCCTGAGGCCTGGAGTGCACCGAGCGCTTGCCGCTGCATCTGCTCGATCTGCTCGCCTGAGTTCTTGAGCTTTTTCGCGAGCTCGCGTAGCTTGTCTGGGTCGGCGATCACCGTCACGATGCGGACTCCTTGGGCTTGTCTTGGATGTCGGCGAGGAGGGCTTGAGTCCATTCGGGAGATGGCTCGGCGATGCTGGTGCAGCGCTGCAGGATCCCGCGGTCCTCGTTGGCCGCGAGGAGTTGCTGCTCGCGTAGCGAGCTGGCACCGTCCACCCCGACGAAGGACGACGAGTCATCTGCGCTCATCTTTCCGGCGAGGCGCCAGCTGAGCTCTCGAACCGCGCTCGACGGCAGCCGGCGGCTGATGCTGGCGACGGTGTCGAACCACAGGAACGTGTGCACGCCGACCTCGGGGCCGTCTCGCATGATCTGGCCCAGAAGCTCGGGGAGGTCGGCTTCGGGGTCGTAGTCGACCGAATCCTGGTCGAAGTCTCGAGCGCGGTGCATGCCGTAAAGCACCAAGAACGTGGCCGCGCCCGAGGTGTCGTCCTCGTCGATACGCCGCTTCACCTCGGCGCGGATGCGCTTGAGCACATCGGGGACCTGTCGCCGACGGCTGACATTGACCGCCGTGGCTTCTAGCAGCGGGGCGAAGAAGGTCTCAAGGCCCTCGTCGACCGGGAGGAAGTCGACGATCTCCACCGATGCGCGCTGAGCCACTGCGCTAAGCGTGACGTTCGCCGTGACGGCTCGTGGAACTGAGAATGGGTCAAAGGTCCCTGTGTCGATCGGTGCATCGCGCGCGACGAGCAGCACGTTGGCTCCTGACTCGCGGTGGAGGTTGATGTCGGCACTCCCGGCGATCGCCATCGGCGCGCCGAAGCGCAGACGGAGCGTTCGGGCGTCGGCGCCGCGAATTTCGTCGACGAACTGTGGGGGAGGCGTGTCCTCGGCGGGGATCGGCGCGTTGCCCTCGAACACCACCGGGCGGCGACTGAACCCTTCGGCGTCGGCCTTGGCGCGCATCGCCGTGACCCGGGAACGGCGAGCCTCGTCATCGATCACAGCACCACGAAAACGCTCATTTGCCTCCACCACACCACCGGCCATGTTGAGGATGCCCTCGCCCGCTGTAGTGAGCGAGGTCCCCTCCGTGTTCCCCTCGCCAAGCACCTTGAACACGTCGCTGTCCGCGGCTGGCAACAAGATCCGAACCGGCAGCAGCTGCGGAACGTGGCTGCCCAGAGCATCCAACCCGGACAGGCTCTGCGATCCGAGCAGGACATGGATGCCGAAGCCGCGACCCTGCCTAATCAGCGTCTCCAACGCCTCCGCAGCGACAGCCCCGAGCTTGTCGTTACGCGCGAACAGCACCTGGAACTCGTCGAAGATCAGAACGATCCGTGGGAGCCGCTCGCCCGTGGCCTTGCGCAACGCCTCAAGCGACGAATGGGACTCTGCCGATCCCCGCAACAGCGAACCGCGCCACGTTAGCTCCGCTTGGATCGCCTGAAGCACGCTCACACCAAACTCGCGATCACTCTCGATCGCCACCGTCCTGGCGTGCGGCAGGGAATTCGCCCCGTAAACCTTGAACTCGACACCCTCCTTGAAGTCGATCAAGTGCAGCTCAAGCTCCCGCGGTCCGTACATCGTCGTGATCCCACCGATGAACGTATGCAACAACGTCGACTTCCCCGAACCAGGCCGACCGACCAGCAGAGCACCCGAGTGGTCAGACGAATCAAACATCAGCGCCGCGACATCACGCGCCCCACGCAGACCAATCGGCGCCGCGACAGATCCCACCGTCGTCTGCGACCACCAGCTCGACGAATCGGTCGCCTCGATGCGGGCGCTTATCTGCGGCAACCCGCGATTGCGGCCGTCGAGCGCGGCGTCGTTGAAGAGACCAAAGACTCGCTCGAACGAGACAGCGCTCGAGCTCGACTCGCGGGCTCCGAGACCGACGAGATGAATGATCGACTTCGTGACCTCGGGCGACACGAGCTCGTCTGTCTCAGGGACGAAATCAAACAGCACATGCTCGCTGTTGATGGCTTCGGATATTGGCGCTGAGATCCGCATTGTCGGGAACGAGTCGGGCAGCAGAGACATATCGACGCCGTGGCGCGTGGCTGCCGAGGTGTCGGAAACCAGCAACGTGGCAATCCCACAGCGCGGGCCGTTCTCGACAATGCGTCGCAGTTCGGCAAACAACGGTTCATCGATACGTTCGGGCGCGTCGAACACCACGAATAGTCGATAAGGCTCGGCGATCTCGCCTGCGGCGACGTTGAACGCATCGAGCGTTGAGAACTCGGCGCGGAGATATTTCTGAATTACGAGTTCAGTGTGGGCGACATGCGTGTCGAGTACGTGACGGAGATCCTCGGACGAAGACCACACCTTCCCCCCGAGCAGATCACGGTCGAACTCGGCCAACTCTAGGATTGAGGCGACCGATTGCCCGAGCCCGAGGGGATCGAAGATCGACAAGCGCAATTTCCCGGGCGGGGTCGCCGCTAGTGCTCGAAAAATGATCGAGCGGGCCAGTCCGTGGGCCGATGATCTGCTGCTCCGATCGTGGATTACATGAAGACCCGTCCGTAGCGACGCAAAGACCGGGAGCGAGAGGTCTAGGCCGAACCGCTCGTTGGGCGGAGGAACTTGGCCGGACCGAAGTTTTGTCGCGCCAACGTAGACGGCTTCCGAGGGTGCCGGCGGCGGTGTCCATCTTCCCCATGATGTGCTGAGCCACGGCGCCATGACGTCGGCGAGGTCTCGCTGCGCATCGAGCAGTGCGCGCGACGAGGCTTGCAGGTGCGCGCTCGCCCTTGAGGCGGTTGTTTGGGCATCGGTTGTACGCCGTTCCGTGAGTTGGTCTATCTCGGCAGCAAGCCGGTCGCGCTCCAATTCCATCCCACGAACGGTGCGCCAGAAGCGATCGATGTGGGGCGTGGCGTTCGTCATCAGGGCGCCTTTTGATTCCCACCAGCTCTTTTTGTAGGGGTATAAAGCGCTGCTGATCGCGCCGGACGTCGATTCCAGCGTCTTCTGAACATCGGCGCGGAGATACCAACGCCCGTCATGTTGGCGAGTGACGAGGTAGTCCCAACGTTCGCCTGACGACGTGGCGGACGGCTCGGTGGCCATGAGTTCCGGAAACTTCTGCCTGAAGTCTGTGCGGGCGCGCTCGATTGCGCCCGCGACTACGTCTCGCTTTGCTTGACACTCGGCTACCGCCACGGTCGCCTGCTTCCAACCGGAGACCAGCTGCTCCACGGCAACGGCGATGTCCCGCCCTGTCTGCCGGGCCAAAGGACCAATACCGGAGTCACCGGTGTTCGCGGCCGCGACAGACTCGGTGCTCACGTGTTACCCACTCGAGTGATTCGGATCAGCCGTGTGTTTCAGAAGACCGTCTTGATGAGCAGGCGCTTGAGGTTCTGGGGGTCCCAGCTCCAAGCCCGCCCGGTGATCCCGGCGGTCGCGAACGCCTCCCGCGCCTCACTCAGCGTAGACGCAACGGCCCCGATGAGAGCGCGAAAGTACGGCGGCACGTCGTTCACGACGGGCAACAGAAACTTCAGTTGTACGAGAATCGACCAAGTGTCCTCGGCGTCGTGGAGGTAACACGCTGGTGTAGACCAACTGGAGGTCAGGTTATTGCATGTCGTCAGGACGCCGAGCTTGTCCTCCTGCGCCACATCGAGCAGCGCACCTCCGGTGATATAGGCCTCAAATTGTCCCCCTAGGGGGACGGTGATCACCACGAAATCTGAATCCACGCGCACCGCCGCGCCAACGGCAAAGGAGTTCTCGAACTCGGGCGGCGTCAGCTCCACATAGCTTACGTCCAGGTTTCGGAGCGCGTCGGTGATGATCGCAAGCTTGCCCAGCGCCTCGCCGTGGGGGTTGTAGGCCATCACGTAACGGCCTGCATCGCTGCAGTCTTGGCGTCAGGCGCGATGGCGACACCGTTTTGCTCGAGCTTCAACAGCGTGTTTGCCAGCGTGGGACGGAGGGTCTGGACAGGGACGAACTGCTCGCTAGTCTCGACGATCTTCTCCTCCGGCGACAAGGGCGCGAGCGCGATGACCGCGAAGCCGAGCGCCTTCGCGTACGCGTCCCCAGGGACCGTTTTCATGCCCCAGCAGTCGACGTCGTCGCCGACGTTCATCTTCGGGGAGACGTCCTCGCGCCACATGCGAGCGAAGAAGCCGACGCGCCCAGCTAGGTGGGCGTCGCCGCGGCCGGTTGCTTGTTCGGCAACGGCGGCAAGCCACCACCACGGCCGGTTGGAATCGTGGCCGGTCTTCTCCATGATCTGCTTCATCGTCCACTGCATGAAGTCGCCCTCTGGCCGAGTCCCTCCGGCCCACGCGATGTCGCGGGCAGCACTCCGAATGCCGGCGTCGTTGCCTCCCAGAAGAGCCTCCTCCATCTTCGCCAGAGCAGTCGCGCAGTTGGCGAAGTCTTCTTCGCCGACCACGACTGCAGTGTTGGTGGCCGGAGCCGACAAAGCCGGAGGCGGAGTTGGCTGGCGCTTGCTAAAGAGTCCCATGTTGTCTCGATCCCTCCCTTGTCGTGTGTGACTGCGCTATCTGGCCGAGTGGCCTGGCATCGCGGCACGAGCACGCCGCGTCGCACGGCTTACTTCTGAAAGAAGTCCCGGCCCGTCGCCGTGTCTACGGATCAAAGGGGGCGATCGGCCACCGCCCAGTGAAAATATCTCACGTCCGGCATGGTCGTCGTGCACGGGCTTCGGAGCGCTGAACGCGTCGGCCGCGCTGCGTAGCTGGAGTACGAAGCCCAGGAGGATCGCGCCGTCCGCGTGCTGAAATTTATCGGCCCCGCCAAATGCCGGTTCGGCGCATCGAGAGGTCTCCAGGCCACCTCGCATTCCCCACCGCGTCGCAGCAGGTCTGCCTTTGTCATGGTTTGGCGCCCCTGTCTGTCGGATCGCCGGATACTAGACCCTATGCAGGTTCGGCTGTCCGGCGTTTGAGGCAGGATCGGCCGGCACCCCGCGCATAGATGTGCGGGGACTGGGCGTCAGGGTGGTCCTGGCGCCGACACCCCAGCTATGGGAGGTGCCGAACAAGTCAGAGAGTATGGCTCTTGTCGGGCTTGATGTTCGACGGGCTCGAACGGTAACCTCCTGCTTGCGAACCGCCGTCGTGCCAATTCCCCGCAAATCCAGGGCCGATGTGGTACTCACCTGCGGTACCCTCCGCCCAAATTCGATAGCGACAGAGACCGTCTGGCGCCCAAAACCCGCCACTTTGCAGGCCTTTCCTCGATGGAGCCAACCGGGATCGAACCGGTGACCTCCTGCTTGCAAAGCAGGCGCTCTCCCAGCTGAGCTATGGCCCCAAGGACCTGATTCTAGGGCAGCCAAGCGCCCTCATTCCTGTCGTCCTATCAATCCCGTGCCCCATCCGGCACGAACAGCTCAGCCAGCTTGCCTCACGAATCGGCGCCCAACCGCAGCTGTACATCGCCCGCCCGGGCAGGCCCGCTGCGATGCGCCTCCGACGCCGCCCCAACCCCAACGGGCCCGACCGGCGCAGCGCCGACCCCATAGTCATCGTCGAACTGCTCGTACAAGATGGCGGCCATGTCGATCTCGACCGTCTCCTGGCCCGCGCCGGAAGGCGTCTCATCAACCTCGCTTGAGGCTTCATCCGCCGCCAACGACTCGACCGGCTCGGACCGACTGCCCTTGCGCACGATGAACTCCGTCGAGAACGACTCTCCGTCTTCGCCAGCGACCAAGCCGGCATCGTCGCCGTCCTGTTCGACACGCTCCGCATGATCGCCGAATGCCTCGCGCTCCTCCAGCGCGACCCGTCCGGGATCGGCGCCCCGCAGGCGCTTCAGCTCCAAGTGCTCGCGGATGGCTTCGCCGAGGACGCTCATGCGCTTGCAAACCATACCGACCCGACCTGCTGTCCTTCTTGCATCGCCACATCCACCTCGCTGCGCGGCTTCGGCGCCGAGCGACGGGGTCGTCCCGGCACTACACTTGCTGGACCCGGTCTGCCGCTTTCGCGGCGGGCTCGCGGGGCTATAGCTCAGTTGGGAGAGCGCCTGGATCGCACCCAGGAGGTCGCGAGTTCGAGTCTCGCTAGCTCCATTCCTAAAGATCCCTGCATATCCGCTAGTTTCTGTAACCGTTCAGTGGGTTGGGGGGACATAACTCCGCTCCGTCGAATGTCAGGGCGTGGACCGCGCCGAAGCCGAGGCGATCTATGACGCCGGACGTGAGGTCGTCGTTGAAGTCCTGTTGGCTATGGATCGCCGGATCCAGCAGCTCGAGTCTCATGTCGTCCGCCAAGACGAGCGGATCGCGAAGCTCGAGCGCCGGCTGAACCGCTCCTCGAAGAACAGCTCACAGCCTCCGAGCACAGATAGGCCAAGCGCTCCGGCCCGTAGCAAGGACCCTCGGGACGACCACGGGGCGCACAGACCGGCCATGAGGGCAAGGGACGACCGCTGTTGCCGGCGTGGGCGGTGGATGACGTGGTCGAGCACTGGCCAAAGCGCTGCTCCTGCGGTCACGTGTTCGCTGAGGCTGAGCATGTGCCGGTCGGCGATCCGCGGCGCCACCAGGTCGAGGAGCTGCCGGTCATCACGGTCAACGTCACAGAGCACCGTGCCCAGCGAGTCCGTTGTCCGGGCTGCGGAGAGCACACGAGGGCAGAGCTCCCACGCGAGGTCTCGCGCAGCTCCTTCGGCCCCCGCCTTGAAGCCGCGATCACAACGCTCTCGGTCAGGAACCGAATCTCCCGTCGCGATCTGGTCGAGCTGGCAGAGCAGCTGTTCGGCTCGCGGATCTCCACCGGCACGGTTGACGCGATCCTCTCGCGCGCCGGCGAAGCGCTCTCAGATCCCCATGCCGATCTGCTCGAGCGCCTGCGCTCTGCTCATGCCGTGAACATGGATGAGACCGGCTGGCGGACCGCCGGTGAGCGTCGTGCCCTGTGGGGAGTCTTTGACGAGCGTCATGCCTACCTCCACGTCGCCGCAGCTCGTCACGAGGACCACGCGAAGGAGCTCTTGGCGGACACCAAGGCGATCGTCACCTCTGATCGCTGGTGGGCCTACTCCATCTGCCCCTCCAACGTCGCCAGCTCTGCTGGGCTCATTTGAAACGGGACTTCGCCGCCCACGCCGAGGGCCTCGGCGCAGAGAAGGAGTTCGGCGAACGGGGTCTTGAGCTCTGCGACCACGTCTTCTGGGCCTCAGAGGTCTTCAAGCACACCGGCGATCGAAGGGCCCTCGAACTCACCGTCCGGCGCCTGCAGCGGGAATACAAGCCAGTCATCCGTGGCTATGCCGCGAAACGTGCGCGCAACCGCCACTGCCGCGGGATGGCCCGCAACCTCCTGAAGGCGTGGCCAGCGCTGTGGACGTTCGCCAAGCACCTTGATGTCGAGCCGACCAACAACCACGCCGAGCGGGCCCTCAGAAGCGCCGTCATCTACCGCAAGCTCTCCCTTGGCAGTCAGTCTGAGGGCGGGGAGCTACGCACCGCCCGACTGTTCTCGGCGCACACGACGTGCCGCCTTCAACGGCGCTCGCTGTTCGTCTACCTCACCGAAACGATCGCTGCCAGCGCGCGCGGCGAACCGGTTCCGCTGCTCAATTGACCAGGACGGGTGACTGAACGGTTACATGTTTTGATGTTTTGAGCAGGCAGTCTCCTCAGGGATTTGTGCCCATTTGTGCCCATTGAGAGCGAGCCCGTCGGGCCGCATTGCGATACGGAGCGCTCGCCAAAACTGATCGGCCCACGCTCTTGTCGAGCCTCCGGAGGTCATCGCGATGAGCCTGCGCCCTATCACGGAACTCCGCGGCTTCGCTTGCGCTGCAGCTCAAGCTGTCCGCTCCCTGGCGCTTCGTACGGGGCCGGAGCAATCAACGGCCGGCCTGCGCCCGAATCGAGCCGGGTCTCGCTTCCCAGATCACACCCACCGCATAGAGTGCTCGGCTTCTGTGTACGAGCTTGTGATCTTCGATTGCGACGGGGTGCTCGTTGATTCCGAGGCGATCTCCAACGATGTGCTCGCCCGGATGCTCACCCGGGAGGGCCTGCCGACCACGCTCGCCGAAGCCCGCCGCGACTATCAGGGGCTACAGCTAGCCGACGTCCTTACGCGAGCCGAGGACAAGCTCGGCCGCTCGCTGCCGCCAGACTGGCTCGCTGAATACGAGCGTCTGCGGGCCGGGACGTTCCGGCACGAACTCAAACCGGTTCCGGGCGCCGCCGAGGCGATCCGGCGAGTCAAGGCCGCCGGGCTGAAGGTCTGTGTCGCTTCCCAGGGCGCGCTTGCAAAGACCCGGCTGACGCTTGGCCTGACCGGCCTACGTGACCTTTTCGCGCCCGACGCACTGTTCTCCGCGCACGACGTTCCTCGCCCCAAGCCCGACCCAGCGCTCTTCCAGCACGCCGCCGCGAGCATGGACACGACATCATCCGCGTGCGTAGTCATCGAGGACACTCCATCGGGAATCATGTCTGCCGTGGCTGCTGGGATGCGAGCGATCGGCTATGCGGCGGACAGCGACGAGCGCGCCCTTCGCAATGCCGGCGCCGAGATCATCCAGTCCCTGGATGAGATCCCAGAACTCCTGGCCCATCGGGAGGCGCTTCGATGAGTCGCAGACACGCGCTGGTCCTGCTGGATACCAGCGTCGTCGCCCAAGCTCCGCTGCCCAAGCAGTCTGAGCACACCGTATGCCTCGCAGTCCTCGAGCGACTGGGCACGCACGGCAGCACCGTACTCGCGCTCATTCTGGTCCTACTCGCGGTGCCCTGCAGTTTGGCGACGGCCGCAGGGTGGAGTCGCCCTGTCTCTGTCACGTCCGAACCGGCCGAAGAACTTCCCGAATTCGGCTTCGTCCAGTCTCCCGACGACCTCCACACGTTCCTCATCGACAGAAGCCAGCCCGGAATACGAATTTGGCGACTCGCTGGGCGCCATTTCGGCCGGCCATGGCGCGTGCCCCGATCCGCCGACGCTGTGTCTCCTGGGCCGAGAGCCGAATGGGTAGACGGACAGTTCCCTGTCGCTGCGGCCAACGATCGCGGCGGCCTCGTCATCGCTTGGACGCAAGTGAAAGCCCGCGCACGGACGGGCTCGGAAATTGACGAATGCTTCTGCGACATCAGATCGGTGGTGCTCCGTCCGAATGCTCGCTATGGTCCGGTAAAGCTACTGGCTCCCGCTACGGCGGCCTACAAGCCGATCATCGGTGCGCAGATCGGCCCGGATGGCGTCGCGGGCGTGCTCTGGGAATCGGTAGTAAGCAACGAACCGCGCTACACGCTCCACCTGGCGCTGACCACGCCTCAGGGTTCTTTCCTCGCCCCGCGCCAGCTGGGAGAAGTCGGATCGGCCATCCAGCTCCAAGAACTTGAAGGGCGGGTTGCCGTCCTCTATTACGGCCTCGAAGCAGCGGCGCCGCTTACGCTCCTCGCTCCACCGGCTGGCCCGGCGCTGCTGGGTCCCTTGCACGAACTCGGCGAGCCGGGGGGTCAGACTCTGTTCATCTCCAACCGCCGGGGCGGGGAGCTGGCGATCGCGGCTTCGGAATACGGGCTTCGCGATGCCTATCGCCCGCCCGGAGGTGTGTTCGGAGACCTCGCCGCGTATCGAGCTGTCACCAAGCTGGGCCCGCCAGGAGCGAGCTGCGACCTCAACGCAGCAACCAACGAGCATGGCGAGACCATCGTTGGCTGGGCCTGCGTGGAGGGCACCGTCAATCTCAAATCTCCTCCGGTTGGGGGAGCGGCGCTTCTGGGACCCGAAGGCGAACCGTTGGACATCACCAAACACAGCTATATCTATCCCGAACGGCCCGCGCTGGCCATCGGTGACAGCGGCGATGCAGTCGTCGCCTGGCACGAGGGCCGCATGATCGAGGGTCGCCCGAGCGACGAACGCCTCATCTCGGTCACGGCGGTGCGCGGTCACTTCAGTCGCTACCGGACCATTGCTCACGAACCAACAGGTCCGTCAGCGCTCGCCGTCACGGCTAACGGGTCAGCTCTAGCGACTTGGCTAGCAGAAAGCGCGGGCGGCAAAGAGGACATTAGAGCTGCAAGGCTGAAGGTCGGACCCCCCGCGCACGCCTCACGCCACGAGGACCCGACGGATACGGTCAGCCGCCCTCGATCCGCCGCTTCAGCTCGCCCGGGCGCCCCTTGATGAAGATCGCCCGCGCCGCCGTCTCCACCGGGCCCCTGATCACCAGCCCCAGCACGCGCCCCGGGTCCGCGTCCAGCCTGTAGGTCGCCTTCGTGCGTCCCCCGCCGATGTCCTTCAGCTCCCAGGCGCCCTCGACCGACTTCATGTCGCCGTGCTCCTGGGTCCAGGCCAGCTTCGTCGGCCCTTCGTAACGGAAGCGAACCCTTGCCTTGATCTGCCTCACCTTCAGGTCGTTCTCGGTCTCGACCAAGGTCGCGCGACCGGCGTCGTCGCGCTCGAGCACGGTCATCCGGTCGAGACCCCCCTGCCACTCCGGCGCCGCCTCCACGTCCTCCACGAGCGCCCAGACCCGCTCCAGCGGCGCGTCTATCTCGACCTCTTCGCTGCCTTTCAGGTGTGCCATCCGGCGCTCGCCCTCTTCACTGCCCGGTCGTCCCAGCTTGCCAACCCTTCGATCGTAGCCGTCCCACCGACCCCAACCCTCGCGCCCCGTTCTCGCACGCCCATCCTATGATCGGGCGACCATGCCTGGCTACGGATCGCTCGCGCCGCGCTACGGGCGCGCGCGGCGCGACCCATCGCTGGCCGTGCTCGAAGGCCTGCACCCCCTCAAGCACGCCCTCCGCTTCGGCGCCAACATCCTCGACGTCGCCTGCCTCGACCGCGACCGGCTCGCCCTGCTCTGCTCCGAGCTGGCGCCCGACGTCAGCGAGCAGATCCTCGACCGCGCCCAGCTCGTGCCGGCCGAGATCTTCGCCCAGCTCGCCCCCCTGCCGCCGCCCACCGGCGTGATCGCGATCGCCGAGCGGCCTTTCGTCGACCCATCCGCCGCCCTCGCCAACCCGCGCCCGGCGCCGATCGTGCTACTCGAGAACCCGCGCGACCTCGGCAACGTCGGCGCCTGCATACGCGTCGCGGCCGCGGCCGACGCCCAGGCGGTCTTCAGCATCGGCGGCCACGACCCCTGGCACCCCGACGCCCTGCGCGGCAGCGCCGGCCTGCACTACGCCCTGCCGGTCGCCCCTATCGGCGATTCCGCCGGCCAGGCCCTCGCGGAGACCGCCGAACACGACCGGCCGCTGCTGGTCCTCGACCCCACCGGCGAACAGCTCGATCCGCAAGCCCTTCCTCCGCGCGCGATCCTTGCGTTCGGCACCGAGCGCCACGGACTCTCCGCCGAGCTCCTGGACAGGGCTGACGCGCGCCTTGCGATCCCCATGCGCCCGAAAGTGTCCAGCCTCAACCTCGCCACTTCCGTGGCTGCGGTCCTGTTCGCCTGGAGACTCTCTGGGCCCGGGTCCAGGCGCCAGCCCAAACCCCTTAGCCAGACGCCCGGCTAAGAGACCTCCGCGAGCGCCCCCGCGTCGCGCGCGACCACCGCTTCCACACCGCTCAACAGCTCCCAGTTGCCTTTCAGCGCCGCCTCCGCCCTCGCGACCATCCGCTCGCACGCCGCTTCGCGGTCCTCGCAGCCGTCCAGCAGTCGCTCGATCAAGTCTGCCGCCTGGCGCGCGTGCTCGACGTCGAGCCGCTCGTGCAGCTCGAAATACTCGACCGCCGGGCCCTCCGGCACATAGCCATAGCGCCTAACCAGGCCCTCCAGCTTGGTCTTCGCGATCTCCGGCTGGCTCGCCTCGATCGCATACAGCACCGCCAGGTGCTCCAACGCGTCCCCTCCGGCCGTCCAGGCCTCCTCGCACGCCCTCGTCTGGTCGTTGGCCGTCCGGCCCCTCGCCGCCGTGTCACTCGCCGGCGCTGGCGCCGAACCTCCCCGCCCGCCGGCCGCCGAACTTGCCGCCAGCGCGAACTGGTCCCACAGCGCCACATGCGAAAGCTCCTCCTCGGCGTGGCGCTCCAGGCCGGCCCTATGCTCCGGCGGGACCGTCGCGGCCACCTTCGCCGAGGCCTCGGCCAGGGCCTCCACCGCGTGCCTGTACTCGCCCGCGTACACATCCAGCTCGGCCGGCGTCAGCTCACCCGCGACCCAGCGCTCGTAGAACGGGTGCTCGAGCACGTTCGTAGCCCTTCTCGCCCGATCAAGCTCTCTCAGAACGTCCATCCCGGTTGCCGATCCTCTCGGTCGCAAATTTTGAATGCCCCGCGCGCGCGCGTGCCTCACCAAACACGGACCCTCTACATCCGATCTCGCGCGCCCAGGTTATCGGCCGGGCAGGTCGAAACCTGTCCGCGGATGCCTTGAATCCATTGCCTTGACGCCGTTGCCTGCCAGCCAGGCGGCACGACGTCCTGGATTTGTGCGAATGTTCATCTGGCCAGGCGACTCGAGAGGGGGGTCAAGACTGTGACGTTCTATGTTCCGATCGCAGCCGCCGCGCTCTTCGCCATCGGCGTAAGCGCTCTGTTCGCGGTCGCCCTCGGCCGCGCCGCCGCCCACGAAGACGCCCTGCTCGAAGGCGAGGCCCGCCGGCTCTCGGCCCAGAACCCGCTCACCGCCTCGATCGGTCTCCCGCGATCGTCCGGACCGCCCCCCGGCGAGCGCTTCCAAGCCGGCCGCCCCCAGGCCGGCCGCCCCCAACCGGCCCGCCTCCAGGCAGATCGCCTGGCCCGCCTCCAGGCAGATCGCCCCCAAAGCGTCCTCTGGACCGGCCGGCCGGCCAAGCCCCGATAACCCGAACCGCATCCCCAGGAGCCCAAAAATCCGATGCCCGACGACCCGATGCCCGAGATCGTGCGCACCCCCGACGACGCCTTCGCCGACCTACCCGACTTCCCGTTCGAACCGCTTTACCGCGACATCGACGGCCTGCGCCTGGCCCACATCGACGAGGGCGAAGGCCCACCCGTCCTCTTCATGCACGGCGAGCCGACCTGGTCGTTCCTGTGGCGCCACCTGATCCCGCCCGTCCGCCAAGCCGGCCATCGCTGCATCGCCCCCGACATGGTCGGCTTCGGGCGCTCCGACAAGCCCACCGACCCGGCCTGGTACTCCTATGACCGCCATGTCGCCCTTGCCGCGACCCTGCTCGAAGATCTCGACCTCCACGCGACCACGATCGTCGTCCACGATTGGGGCGGGCCGATCGGGCTGCGCCTGGCGGTCGAGCAGCGCGCTCGCATCGACCGCATCGTCATCCTCGACACCGGCCTGTTCACCGGACATCAGCGCATGAGCGACGCCTGGCTCGCCTTCCGCGACTTCGTGGCCCGCACCGAGGACCTTCCCGTCGGCATGCTCGTGCGCGGCGGCTGTCACTCGGACCCCGGAGATGCCGTGATCGCCGCGTACGAGGCGCCCTACCCCGACGCCGCCAGCAAGGCCGGGGCGCGCGCGTTCCCCGGGCTCGTGCCCCAGTCCCCCGACGCCCCCGGTGCCGCCGCCGGTCAGCGCGTGCTCGAGGAGCTGCGCGCCGACCGCCGCCCGACCCTGATGCTGTGGGGCGACTCCGACCCGGTCCTGCCACTCGCGGTCGGCACTCGCTTCGCCGAATCGATCGGCAAGCCCCCACCCCAACCGATCGAGAACGCCGGCCACTTCCTGCAAGAGGACTGCGGCCCTTTGCTCGGCGCCCTGATCGCCGATTGGCTCGACGGCGAACCGGCCTCCTGATCGACCTCACGGGCCGTGGTCGACCTCTACACCATGCTCGGAACAGGCTCCCCCCGGCGCCCGACCGCTCGCCGCGCCTTTTCAGGTCCCGGTCTTCTCGGCGATCCGCGCCTGCTCGGAGCCCTGCTCCAGGCCGGGCTCTGAGGCGGACGCCCGCAGCTCGTAGGCGGCCCTGGCCTGCGTGTCGATTTCGGTGAGCACCCTGTCTGCCTTCATCGCCCTGCCCAGGCCCTCGGCCAGCCTGCGCGGGAGCAGCACGCCCAAAGCATTGGTCCGTTTCGAGGACTTCGGCACCCACACGTCGACCGTCCCGTTCTGAAGCGCATCCACGATCGCGTCGGCAACGTCAGACGGTTGCAGGTTCTTGAGGCCCCGCGCCTGGCCCAAGCCGCCCCCGAGCTCGGTGTTGACCACGAACGGCATCACATAGCTGAGCAACACCCTGTCCTGCATCCCCATCAGCCGCAGCTCCCCGCGCACCGCCTCGGTCAGGCCGACGACCGCATGCTTGGTGGCCGAGTAAGTAGCCCCACCCGGGGCGCCGAACTTGCCGGCCTGTGAAGAGATGTTCACGATGTGCCCGCTCCCCCGCCCCACCATCCGGGCCAAGCCGAGCTTCATCCCGAGGATCACCCCGTGCAGGTTGATGTCGATCATCCGCGTCGCCGTCGCGTCGTCCTCGTCCATGAATTTGCCGAGCTGCATGATCCCGGCGTTGTTGATCAAAACGTCGATCGGCCCGAGCTGTGCTTCGGCCTCGTCCAGAAAACGCTCGAAAGAGTCGCGGTCGGTCACGTCCAGGCTCAGCGCCACCGCGGTCGGCCCCAGCTCCCGCGCGGTCGCCTGGGCGGCCTCCAGGTCGAGGTCGCCGATCGCCACCCGCACGCCCTGCCGCGTCAGCGCCTGTGCCGTCGCGCGCCCGATGCCGCGCCCGGCTCCCGTGATCGCCGCCGTCTGCCCGGCCAGGATACGTGCTTTTTTGGCCATCCGGCCAAAACCTAGCGCACCGGGCCGGCTTGTGTGTGTTGGCGCACGAGCGACACCGCACCTTTTCAGGACCCGGCGGGTTCCAACAGGCGGTCAAACCTCGGCGGGCGGTTCACCTGCCTTACCGGCCCGCCGAGGCCTAAGACCACAGGGGAGGGCCGGCAGAAGACACCGGATCCGGGCGTAACACGGCGTCGCCCGGATCCGTGTCTACGGTACGCTGGTCGGGCGATGCCAACGTTCACTTTCGAGGGTCAGCAGATCGCCTACACGGAGTACGGCGGCGGCCCGGCCGCGATCGTGACCGCCGCCGGCAAGCGCGCCCGCGCGCCCAAACGCCCCAGCGCCGCCGACCGGCCGCTGATCCTCGTCCACGGGCTCCTGCTCTCCCAGGAAATGCACCGGCCCCTGGCCAAAGCGCTGGCCGCGAGGGGTAACCGTGTGATCACCGTCGACCTGCTCGGTCACGGCCAGTCCGATCGCCCGCGCGACATGTGGCGCTACTCGATGGGCTTCTTCGCCGAGCAGCTGATCGCGCTGATGGATCATCTTCAGCTCGAGCAGGCCGCCGTGATGGGCACCTCGCTGGGCGCGAACGCGGCGCTCGAGCTGGCCTCCCGCTCACCTGAGCGCCTGCGCGGGATGGTCATCGAGATGCCTGTCCTCGACAACGCGCTCCTCGCCTCGGCGCTCACGTTCACGCCGATCCTCCTGGCCCTCACGGTCGGCGAGCCCGCGATGAAGCTGCTCGCCCGCGGCGCCCGCCTCGTCCCGCGCCGCGTCCTGCCCCACTACGGCAACGTCCTGCTCGACCTCGTCCGCCAGGAACCCGGGCCCGGCGGCGCGCTCCTGCAGGGTCTCTTCTTCGGGCGCATCGCGCCGCACCGCACCGAGCGACGCACCTTCCAGATGCCCGCGCTCGTGCTCGGCCACCGGCGCGACCCCGTGCACCCCTTCTCCGACGCCGGAATGCTCGCCGAAGAGCTGCCCAACGGGCGCCTCCTGGAGGCCGATTCGCTCGTCGAGCTGCGCCTTCAGCCCGAGCGCCTTACCGAGGAGATCGCCTCCTTCCTGGACGAGATCTGGAAGCCGGCCGGGGCCGCCCGCCGCTCGCGCGGGGCTCGCTGAACCGGCTATTTGCCGGTCGGCACGAACAGTTCCAGTTCGTTGATGCTCACGTGGCCGGGCGCCGTCGGCGTGCCGACCGCCGAGGCCGGGGCCTTGCTGATCCAGAGCGCGATGAACCGGAAGGCCTTGGTCGCGTCCTTCAGCTTCAGGCGCGTCCTACGCTTCTTGGCCTTCACGGACTTCGTCAGCGTCGTCCAGGCTTGGTCGGTGATCGATTCGGGCAGGGCCGTCGCGTTCGAGCCGTATACCTGGACGATCATCCCCGGCGTCGAGGTCACCAGCGCGATCGCGCCGATGCGCTGAGCCGCCTTCAGGTCGATCGCCAGGCCGACGGCCATCTTCGGAGCGGCCGCCGGTTCGACCTGGGCGGTCCAGCCGGTGCTCGTTTCGCCGTCGATCGCCTGGCTCGGGTCGCCGAAGCTGGTGGCCGGATAGTTGTACGGGTTGTATGTGCTGGCCGCGTTCGTGTCCAGCAGGATCGGCGTCGGTTCTTCGGCCTTCGTAGAGCCCGTTTCGGTTTCGGGACTCGTTTTGGTCGAGCCCGTTTCCCTGGGTTCGCCGTTCGCTTTGCCCGTGCCCGTCGCCGGCGCCGGCGCCGTCGCTTTCGGCGTCGGGGCGGTCAGCGGGATCTTCGGCGGTTTGGTGCTGCTCGGCAGCGGTTTGATCGTCGTCGGCGTCCCCAGCGAGCTCGGCGTGGTCGCGATCGTCGGCGTGCTCGGCGTCGTCGCCGGCGGCGCCTGCGCGATCGTCACGACTTTGGGGGCCGGTCTGGCCGGGCCCGGCTGACTCAGAGCGGCATACGCGGCCGCGGCGGCCCCCAGCACGAGCGCCACCGTCACCCCCAGCACGACCGTCGCCGAGCGCCAGCCCGGGCCGGAGGACTGCAGGCTGCCGGGTGTGGCCGTGCCGCACTGCAGACACCAGTCCTGGCCCTCCTGCAGCTCAACCCCACATCTCTGGCAGTTCCTGGTCACGATCCTGCGATTCTCGCAGCTCGGGCGCCCGGAGCGCCGCGGTCTCACGCCTCTTCGCGCCCAGGGTCTCCAGGGGGCGCCGCGGCTTCAGGCCTCGGCGCGGGCGGCCCGCCGGGCACGATCTCGCGGCCTGTCGGCTTCAGCTCGGAGTCCAGCTCGAGCTGCCAGTAGTACCTGGTGAACGTCATGCCCGCCACGAACTCGCCCACGTGCGGTTCGACCCGCTCGCCGCCGGCCATCTTCACGATCAGCTCCGGGTAGCTCCAGCCCGGCTTGGCGGCGTATGCGGGCGCCGGGAAGGCGCCGCCGAAGCGCGTGTTCACGTCGGTGATGCCGATCCCTATCTCAGGATCCCTGAACACCTGGATCGTCGCCGGGCCGCTCACCTTCAGCGCCTCCATCACCCGGCGCCCGAGCTCGATCAGCTCGTCGTCTTCGACCACGGTCCCCTTGATCGACTCGCCGCCCCTGGACTCGAGCATCGTGCGCGGGATCGCGTTCAAACAGCGGCCCTCCAGATCGCCCAGGCAGTCGATCGACAGCTCCGGCCCCCCCATCGCGCGCTGAACCATGACCGGCTCCTCGACGTAGCCCCCGAAGAACCTCGCCTGCGCCGGATCGCGCGCCAGGTGGATCGAGCGCGCGCCCGAACCGCGCCTGGGCTTGACCACGACCGGGTATTCGAGCGCCTCCAGGTCGGCCTCCGGCAGGACCGTCGGCGGCGATGGCAGGCCCAGCTCGCTCAACAGCAAATGCGCCTCGTACTTGTCATACGTCGCCTTCGCCACCTCCTTGGAAGGCACGAACGCCGGCAGGCGCCCGTCGGCCCGGGCCTGCGCCAGGATCTCGATGTCGAGATCGGTCAGCGGCAGCACCGCCCCGACGCCGTGCTCCGCGCAGATGCGCTGGAGCGTGGGAACGTAGCCGGGGTCCTCGATCAACGGCACGTCCGCGCGCGCGTGAGCCGCGTACTGCGCCGGCGCCAGCGGGTTCGGGTCGGCGACGATCGTCTTCGTCAGCTTGCTGAAGCAGGCAACGATGTCGTAACGCTTGCCGGCCCCGGTCAGCAGAACCGCGGGCCCGCTCGCCGAAACCGCCGGCCGGTCCGGCCCGGGTCGGTGTACGGCCGGCGAGGACCCGGCGGGTCCCGGCCCATCGTGTGACGGCACGCTCACAGCTCGTGCTCCCAGGGTTCGTAGAGGAATAGATTGGGGGCTGAGGGGGTCGGGCCGCGAGTGCCAGACGACGCACGCGAGCGCAGGCGTGCTGGTGGCACGTCGAGCATCGCGGGTGGCGGCTGGTGCCGCGGAACGGCAGCCTCAGACATCAAGATATTCCTCTACGGACCCCAGCCGCCGCTCGCGCCCTTGTACAGGCCCGAGCCGCCCAGGACCAGGCCGGGGGTGCGCCAGAGAATGCGCAGGTCCAGGGTCAACGAGCGGTGCTCGATGTAGTACAGGTCCAGCTCGATCCGCTCAGACCAGGGCAGCGACGCGCGCCCGTTGACCTGGGCCCAGCCGGTGATGCCCGGCTTGACCTGAAGGCGCCCGCGCTGGCGCTCGTCGTACTGGGCGACCTGCACCGGCAGCGTCGGCCGCGGCCCGATCAAAGACATCTCGCCGCGCAGCACGTTCACCAGGTTCGGCAGCTCGTCCAGCGAGGTTCTGCGCAGCAGCGCGCCGACCCTGGTCACGCGCGAGTCGCCCGCGTCGATCGCAAGGCCCGCCCCGACGTGCTCGGCCCCGTCGACCATCGTCCTCAGCTTGAACACGTCGAACGGCTCGCCCGCGAAGCCCACCCGCCGCTGCCTGTAGATCGCCGGACCCTTCGACTCGATCCTGATCGCGATCATCGCCAGCGCCAGGATCGGGGCGCTCAGGGTAAGGGCCGTCGCGGAGACCGCGATGTCGAGAGCGCGCCTGTACACGGGCCAGATGATCGCAAGCGGGCGGGTCGCCCCGGCGCGCCCCCAGGGCAAACCGCGCGCCACGGGGCGCTGAGGCGGGCGCCCCGACAGGCCACCGGCGCCCCCTCAGCGCGTTCCCGGCGCCGCCTCCCACGACGCCTCGGTGCCGCGACGCAGCCAATCCCACAGCCCCGCCGCCGGCGAGGCGGTCGTCAAGACGTAGTAGCGGGCGATCAAAAACGGTCGGACCCTGACGATGCCGGCGAAGAGCGCGCCCAGCAGCACGGCCAGCTGGACCGCCAAGGTCGCGAGGTACAGCGTCCGCTCGGCGCCGCCGCCGCCCGCGCTCGCCACGAGCGCGACGTTCGCGGCGAGCGCGACCAGGTGCAAGAAAGGGGTCAGGTAGCGCAGCAGCCGGTGGCTGAAGATCATCGCGGCGTATCCGGGCGGGTAGCCCTTCGGCGAGAGCATCCCGCCGCGCGCAAGGATCGGCCAGGTGTGGCTCATCATGCGCCGCTTGCGCGCGAACTCGCCGACCAGCGATGGCACCATCTTCTCGAAGGCCCTCGCCTCCGGGACGTACACGGCCCGCAGGCCGCGCTTGACCATGTTGAACGGCAGCGACAGGTCGTGGCCCATGATCGGGTCCACGACGATGTAAGAGTCGCGCCTGGTCGCATAGATCGCGCCGTTGCCGGCCGTGATCGAAGACAGCTTGGACTCGCGCTCGCGCACGGCCAGCTCGTAGCGCCAGTAGATCCCCTCCTGATTGCTCGCCTCGGCGCCCGTCGCGGCCTGCACGAAGGAGACCTGGCCGCACGCGTAACCGACGTCCGGGTCGTCGAACGCCGCCACCAGCGCACGCGCGGCCTCCGGCTCCCATGCGGCGTTGGCGTCCGAGAAGCCCACGATCTCTCCCTTCGCGCGGGCCACGGCCTCGTCCTGGGCCTTGATCTTGCCGCCTCTCGGCAGCTCCAACACGATGTCCGCACCGGCCTGCCGCGCGCGGACGGCGGTCGCATCGGTGCAGCCGTCGCAGGCCACGATCACCTCCAAGAGCTCCCTCGGGTAGTCGAGCGCCAGCGCGTTGGCCACGCGCTCTTCGATCACCAAACCCTCGTCGTGGGCCGCCACGATCAACGACAGCGACGGCAGCGGGCCGACCGGCTCGGGCCCGAGCGCCGCCGGGCGTTTCAGCAGCCGCGCCAGCACGGCCAGCGCCAGCGCATAGCCGAGCTGCGTCCACACGATCGCGCCCGCGCATGCCCAGAAGACGATCTGCAGCGCGGCGTTCATCGGGCGAGGAGCGTCCCATACAGCTCGAGCGTGCGCCGCGCGATCGCATCCCACGAGTACCGGGCCTCGGCGGCGACCTCGGCGCGCTCGGCCATCTGGGCCCGCGCGTCCGGATCGTCCAGCAGCTCGCGCAGCGCCGTGCTCAGCGCCGCGACATCGCCAGCCGGGAAGGTCCGTGTCGCCCCCGTCGCGGCCAGCTCGGGGAAGCCGCCGACGTCGCTGCTCAGCACCGGCACGCCGGCGCCCATCGCGGTGAACGCGACGCCGGACTCCTCGGCCTCGCGGTAAGGCAGCACAACCAGGTCGGCCCTCCCGAAGCACGCCGCCAGCTCCTCGTCGCTGACGAAGCGCTCCAGGAAGCGCACGTTCGCCGGTGCGGCCCGCCGCAAGGCCGAGATGTCGAAGCGCGGCATCCCGACGACCCACAGCTCGGCGTCCTCGATCCCGCGCCAGGCGTCGAGCAGGTCCCCGAGGCCCTTGTAAGGCCTCAGCAGGCCGAAGAACAAGACGACGGGCAGGTCTGTCTGGAATGGAGGCTCGCCCGCCGGAGGTTGGCCCGACGGGGGCTCGTCCGGCGAAGGCTTGGCCTTCTCTTTGGGCGGTGTCGCGCGTGCGTGCGTGCGTGCGTGTGCGTGCGCGCGCGCACGCGCGCACCCCCCTCCGTCGGGGATGTCTGTCACAAACGCCCCGTGCTCGATCGTATACACGCGTGCCGGATCGACCCCCAGCTCGTTGGTCAGGCGCGAACGGCCGTGCTCGGAGTGCACAACGATCGCGTCGAAGCGCCCATACAGTCGCCTTTGGGCCGCGAGCTGCCCGGGCTTCGGCTCTCTCGGCAGGATGTCGTGGGCGGTCAACACCAGGGCCGGGCGGCCCGCGCGCCCCGACCGGCCGCCCCCGCCCGCTCCGTCCGTCCGAGCCCCCCTCGCCACGGCCGCGCGCCGCCGTGGCAGCAGGTACGCATCGATGAGCTGGACCGGAAGCCACTGGAAGTGCACGACCTCGGCGTCCCGCGCGAAGCGCCGGTAGCGCAGCATGTCGGGCACGTGCTCGGCCAGCCTCGCGGCCGTGCGCGCGCCGCGAGAAAGCTTCGAGCGACTTGGCGACCAGGAGGCGGCCTTATAGAAGAGCTCCCTGCGGTCGTATCCCTCCGGCACAGGCACCTCGCCGTAGGCGAAGCGGCTCGTGACGAGCGTCACCTCGGCCCCGGTTCTGCCGAGCGCCCGGCAGAGCGCGTCATCGTAGGGCGGCGTGTAGGCGGCGGGGTCGACCACGTGGACGCGCACGACCAGGACAATAGGCGTGTGGGCGATCAGATCGAGCTGAGCTACTGCATCGTGAACACCTCCCAGCGGGAGTTCCTGCTGCGCGGCCTGGACGCGATCGCGCGCGAGCGCGGCCCCTCCGGAGAGCTCTTGCCGTTCGGCACCGAGGTCATCGTGCTCGACAACGGCTCGCGCGACGGCTCGGCTGAGGCCGCCCGCCGACACCCGGCCGTCAGCGAGGTCATCGCGCTGGGCGAGCGCCGCGGCAAGGCCCGCAACGATTCGGAACTGCTCGAACGGGCCCGCGGCTCCTACGCGCTGCTCCTGAACGAGGACTCCGAGCTGCGGCCCGGCGCCACGCTCGCTCTGTGGCAAGCCCTCGAGCAGGATCCCCAGGCGGCGCTCGCCGGGGCCCAGCTGCTGCGGCCGGGCGGGGCCGGCGATCCGCAGCCGTGCGCGTGGCGGTTCCCGACGGTCACGACGGCGCTGGCGGGCGCCCTGTTCTTGCACAGGGCGTACACCGTGCAGAGCAAGGGCGCAAAGACGCGGCGGGTCGATTGGTGCCAGTCCTCGGCCCTGCTCGTGCGTCGCGCGGCGGCAGCCGACGTGGGCTATCTGGACCCGGACTTCTTTGTGTATTCAGACGAGGTCGACTTCGCCAAGCGCCTGCACGACGCGGGCTGGCGCAGTCTGTATGTGCCGAGCGCGAAGGCGATCCACCACGAGCAGCTCTCCACCGGCGCCGTGCCCGAGCGGCGGATCGTCGAACTGGCGAGGAACCGCGACCTGTACATGCGCAAGCACCACTCCCGCGCGGCCGCCCTGGCGATGCGCCTGCTGACGGCCTGGCCCTACGCGCCGCGGGCCCTCGTCGCGCTCGTGCTGCCTGGGCGCTCGCCGCGCCGCTACTGGCGCCACGTGACCGCCACCCTGTGGCCAGGCCGCGGGGAGGGCCTGCGGGAGGCTGCGGCCGAGTACAACCGGGCGGGCGCCGACGCTCTTCCAAACGGCCGCCCCCACGCGCGCGCGAACCAGCCGTTCGAGGACAACTGAACCGCTGGCGTTCGGCGCCTGGCTACCGCTGCTCCGCCAGCTCTTCGACGAGCGCCTCGACGACCCGCTCGTCGAGCTGGGCTCCGGCCACGGCACGCAGCTCCTCGAGAGCCTCGTCAGGCGTGCGGGCGGGACGGTAGGGCCGGTCGGTGACGATCGCGTCGTAGGTGTCGCAGGCGGCGATGATCCTCGAGGCGATCGGGATCTCCTCGCCGGCGATGCCGTCCGGGTAGCCGGCGCCGTCCCAGCGCTCGTGGCTGGCGCGCACGGCGGAGGCCAGGTGGGCGAAGCCTTCGATGCGGGCGACCAGGTCGCCGCCGACCGCCGCGTGGCGGCGCATCGCGAGCCACTCGGTCTCGGTCAAGGGCCCCGGCTTGAGCAGGATCTCGCTCGGCACCGCCACCTTGCCGACGTCGTGCAGCAGGGCGGCGTAGCGCACGTCGCGCGCCTGACAGCTCGAGAAGCCCATGCGCAGGGCGACGCGCTCGGCCAGGCCGGCGACGTCTTCCTCGTGAGAGGCGGTGTAGTCGTCCTTGGCCTCGATCGTGCTCATCAAGGTGGTCAAAGTCGTCGTAAAGGTTCGTTCCTGCTGGGCCAACAGCTTGGCGCGGTGGATCGCCGAGCCGAGGCTGGCGGCGATCGTCTCGACGAGCACCGCGTCGACCTCGCCGAACGCCCCGGGCTCGGCCGCCTCGATGTTGAGAACACCCCAGATCGAGCCGTCGACGACGACCGGCACGCTCAGCTCCGACCTGGGATCGGTGTTGGGGTCGCGCACGATGTAGTCGGGGTCGGCCCGCGTGTCCGCCACGAGCGCGCTCCAGCCGGTGCGCGCGACCCTGCCGTTGACCCCGTGCCCGACCGACTGCTCGAGCAGCAGGAACTCGGCCATCACGTCCGCCAGGTGCCCGCGGCCGGCGACGAGTCTCAGCACGCCGTCGTCATCCAGGCGCTGGATCGCCGCCAAGTAGAAGGCGAACGTGCCGTGCAGCTCCCCGACCACGATCTCGGCCATCTTCTCGACCAGGTTGGTCGCCGCCAAGCGCGCGGTCAGGCGCGCCGCCACTTTCAGCTGCTCCCTCAGGTACGCCAGCTCGCCGCCAGCGGCAAGCTCGCGCGGGCGCGAGTCGGCGCGGTGCGCCCTCAGCGCCTCGGCGCGGCGGCGTCGCTCGCGACCGCTCGCACGGCGCGGCGAAGTAACAGAAAGCTCGGGCATTCCGCGAGCGCATCGGCTTTGAGCGGCCCATCCTTTAGGGCCGCCCGTCGCCTTGGACAGCTCGGCCGGGTCGGCTAGCCCGAACGAACGCCATACGGGCGTGGTCACGCGGTACGCCTCTGACGGTCGTCAGATATCTCTCAAGGGATCCTCGGCGTATGCCTCGACATCGCCGTGGCCGGCCCTGAAGGAGGCGGCGCGGCGGCGACCGTCAGCGATCAGCGTCTTGGCGCGGGCGCGCTCGTCGGGCGAGACGAAGCGGGTGGCCCAGAGCAGGGCCGGCAGGAGCGCGAGCCAGGCGATCCTCAGGACGAGGCCCGCGAAGCCGCTGGTCGGCAGCAGGAGCTCGCCGGAGACGGCGACGGCCGCGAAGATCGCGGCCAGCTTGCCAAGGCGGGACCACTGGAAGCGGACGGCGAAAACGTTGCGGGTGAGCAGGTGCATGATCAGGATCATCGTTGCGTAGGCCCCGCACAGCGCGAGGCCGGCCCCGGCGAGGCCGAGACCGAGGCCGGCGGACGGTATGAGTATGAAAAGGAGGGCGACGTTGACGGCCAGGCCGGCGGCGGCCGCTGGCAGGTTGCGCTGGGTGACCCTGGCGCGGCCGGTGATCACGATCATGACCTGGTAGAGCCCGTACAGGGTCCAGCCGAGCGCCAGCCAGGGCAGCGCGCGGTAGGCGCCGTAATACTCGGGCGCGGCCAGCAGCCTCACGAGCCAGCGCCCGAGCAGGGCGACCGCGACGACGACAACGCCGGTGGCAAGGACGAAGTAGGTCGTCACGTAGGCGTACAGCCGGGAGGCGTCTTCGTCGGAGTCGATCGAGTAGGCGAGAGGCGGCCAGGCGTATTGGAAGCCTCTAACGAACACGAACACGACGGTCGCCAGCTGCACCGCGATCGCGTACTCGCCGGCGACGCCGGCGGAGACGCCGCGTAGGAGGTAGAAGCGGTCGGCGACCTGCAGGGCGTAGACGCTGGCGTCGGCGGGCACGGTCGGCAGGCCGAACTTGAGCATCGCGCGGAGGTCGCCGAAACGGACGCGCAAGGAGAACCGCGCGCGCAGGAGCCACCACAGGCCGAGCACGGTCAGAGCGGAGGCGCCGAAGTTGCCGAGCAGCAGGCCGCGGGGCCCCTGGCCGGCGAACACGACGAGCGCGATCGTGAAGGCGACCGTCATCGTGACGTTGGTGGCCGACGCGTACATGTAGGCCCGCGCGCGCTCGTCGACGCGCAGCTGGGCGTAGGCCATCTCGAGGTTCGTGAAGGCCCACAGGCCGAGGATCGCGCAGTCGATCAGGGCTTGGGCTTCGTAGCCGAGCAACAGCTTCGAGAGCTGGCCGGCGAACGCGAGCGCGACGAGCGAGGCGAGGGTCGTCGTCCAGGCGACGGTCGCGGTCGCGGTCTTGGCGATCCGGGCCCTGCGCTCGGGGTCTTCGTCGTTGAAGTAGAACCTGACGAAGGCCTCGCCGACGCCGAGCCGCAGGACGATGCTGAACAGGATGACCGAGGTCAGCAGCGAGTTGTAGGTGCCGTAACCGGCCGTCGAGACGTGCCGCGTATAGAGCGGCAGCGTGAACACCGCTATCGCCTTCGCCAGGATTTCGGCGGCCTGGTAGGCCGCGCCGGTCGCGATCAGGCGCTTCAGATAACCGAGCACGGTGCCCGCAAACTACCCGCCTGGGGCGACCGCGCCCGAGACTGTCCGCGCGACGGCCGTCGGCGCGGGGGTCTCCTCGCGGACGGACCCGGCCCACGGCCCACCGATCCGCGCCAGCGCGACACCGATCCCCAGCAAGGTCCAGGTGAGCGGGTCCTCGAGGAAGTCGGCGTACGTCCAGGTGTGCAGCACGAGGGCCGCGAAGCAGGCGAAGAGGGCGATGCGGGGAGGCGAGCGGCCGGCTCCGCGCGCGAGCACGGCGAAGGCGCTGATCAACAAGGCGACATAGACGAAGAGGCCGAGGAGGCCCTGCTCGGCGGCGACGGTGATCGGGGTCGTGTGGGAGGCGGAGGTGGCGTTGGCGGAGGAGGCGTTGCCGTGGCGCTTGTACTCGGTTTCGAAGGAGCCGGAGCCGGAGCCGTAGAGGGGCCGGTCGGCGAACAATTCGAGGCCGCCGGAGATCAGTTTGGTGCGCCCGCTGGTGGCGTTCGAGGTCGAGCCGCCGGAGCCCGTAAGACCGAAGTGCAGGCTGGGTGGGGCGGCGAGGACCCCCACGAGGGCGATCGCCGCGAGCGCGACAGCCACGTAGACGGTCGAACGGACGTCCCACCGGTAGGCGGCGAGCACGGCCATCCCGAGGAGCAGGGCCGCGATCGACGACTGCGAGAAGCTGGTTACGAGGCCGGCAAGGAGCCAGGCCAGGACCGCCGCGGCGATCCAGACCGAGCGCCGGCTCTTGGTCCAGAGCACGACGGCGACGACCGCGACCATGACGATCGCGAGGAAGCGGCCGTAGATGTTGGGGTCGAAGAACAGGGAGTTGACCCGGAAGTAGTTGCCGTACTGGTCGGCCGCGATGACCTTCGGGTTCAGGAACAGGCTCTTGCGGGCGTACTCGACGAAGCCGATCCCGGCGAACACGACCCCGAGTGCGGCCGCGACGTAGAGGCAGCGCAGGAGCAAGGCCCGGGTCCAGGCAACGTCGAGGAGCAGCAGGAACAGAAGGCCGAAGGGGACATAGAAGAAGGCGACGTTCTCGGCTGCCTTGCCAGGGTCGGAGGAGTAGGCGGCCTGGATCGAGTAGAGGACGACGGCGGCGAGCAGGAGCGACTGCAAGCCGCGCGGGGAGAGCCACCTGGAGAGCAGGGTCGAGGACCGACCAGAGCCGGGTGTTGCGCCGGAATCCCCCTGGATCGGACCCGCGGCCGGCGCCTGCCCGCGCCCAGGCGCCTCGGCAGCACTCGGAACGAAAGCGGGCTCAGGCGGATCGTCCGGACGCGCGGTGGGGACCGAGCGGCCGAGCAGGCGGGGCAAGAGGAACGTGAGGGCGCCGGCGGCGATGACCAGATAGAGCGGAATCAGGAGGTTGACGGTGCGCCCGCCGGTCGAGATCGGCAGGCGGAAGGGCAGGGCGAAGATCGCCAAGAGGGGCAGGGCTTCGGGATGGCGGCGAAACACGAACGAGAGCGCCGCGATCGCGACGAGGGCGCCGAACAGACCGGCCGCGATCGTGGGAGCGCCGGGCAGGCTGGTTGCGAGGGGCAGCGGCGTCATGGCCGCACCACGGTGGAGGGCCTGGCAGGAGGGGCGACGGTAATGGCCGCGCCAGGGCGAGCAAAGCGAGAGGTCATGGCCGCACCAGCGTGAAGTAGCCCGGCGAGAGCACAACGCGGTTCTGGTCGTGCAGGAACACGTGGACCCGGTATTCGCCGGCGGGCGCCGGCGGGCCGGTGTTGACGGGCGTGACGATCGTCTTGCCGCCCGGTTCGACCACGGCCGCCGAAGCGCGGGCCGGCCCGAGGCGGCCGTTCCAGCGCAGGGCGAACTGTTTGTAGCGCGAGACCGGCCGGTCGCGGACGAGCGTTGCGACGGGACGGTCGCGGGAGTCGAGGATCGTGACGGTCACGGAGTCGGCGGAGGCGAGCTTGAAGGAGATGCGCTCCGCTTTGATGTGGCCGGCCGGCGTCGGCGAGAAGCGCGGGGTCAGTTTGAAGTCCTGGACGGCGGTCGGGGTGTGCTTGAGGCGCTGAGTGACGATGAAGGCGGCGAAGCAGGCGAGAACAAGGAGCCCGAACACGATCCGGGCAAGCCCGTCCACGCCCCGGCGATCGGCCGCCGCCGGGCCGCCCGGGGCGCTCAATCGGCCCCGCCCGGTGCGAAGCGCTCGACCGTGTCCGAGCGCAGGCCGAGGCGAAGGGTCTCCAGGGAGAGCACGTCGTCGGGGGCGATGTTGCCGAGGTTGCACTCGGTGCCGAAGTGCTTCAGAAGCCAGACCTGCTGCGCCTGGAGCGGCGCGTCGAAGATCAGACGCCGATGATCAATCGAGTGCGCGATCTCCTCGATCAGCCCGGTCCGGGGCTCGCCGTTGGCACGGTAGATCCCAGCCGTGCCCGACTCCCTCGCCTCGGCGATCACCTTCCAGGCGCCGGCGTCGAGATCGCGTTCTATCTGTTCGACCCACAGGTATGGGGCCATGATGAAGTCGACGTCCTTGCTGCCAACCTCGGCGAACACGGTGAACTCGGCCGAGAGCCGTTCGATCAGGGAACGCTTGAGACCTGCGTCGAGCTCGATCGTGCCATCGGAGATCTCGACATGACGGAGACCCAGCTCGCGAAGCCAAGCCACGAGGCCGTCGACGCGGCCCTGCCTGATCGCGAGCTCGGTCAGGGTGCCGCCGAGCACGACCGGGATCTGGTGCTCGGCGTAGCGCTCGAGCTTGGGCTTCAGGTTGGCGCTGACCAGGGCGGTGCCCCAGCCGAGCTTGACGATGTCGACGCTCGAGCCGGCCACTTCGAGCAGGCCGTCGACGTCGGCGAGCGAGAGCCCACGGTCGATCACGTGGGTGATGCCGTGCTCGCGCGGCTTGGCCGAGCGAGGCGGGATGTCGAGGAAGCCGGCTATGGCGTGGATCCGCTGCCGCCGCCTGCGCCCGCGCCTTCGTTGCCCGGCGCCGCCGCGCCTTCGCCGGCGGCGCCGGAGGACGTTTCGGTGCTCGAGCCGGCCTTGTCGAGACCGGCGATCACGACGACCGTCGAGGCGCCGACGAGCGGCGACACGGCCGCTTCGATGGGCTGGACCCGCGAGACGCCGAGCGTTTGCGCGACCTGCGCGGCTTCGGCGTGGTGGCCGGCCGAGTACTCGATCACGGTCGTCTGGTGCGAGCCGGGCGGGGTGCCTCCGAGAGCGGTCGCCTGGGAGTAGCCGGTCTGCTGCAAGCTCGTGGCCAAGCGGTGCGCGAGCCCTTCGGCGGTCGTGCCGTTGAGTACGGCGACCTGGGTTTCGGCCGGGCTGACAGCCGGGGACGAAGGTTCGCTCGGATGGGTGCTCGCGTGGTGGCTGGCGGGCGAGCCGTGGTGAGTGTGGGCGGCCGACGTGGATACAGAGGAGGCGGTGCTCGGCGATTTGGCCGAGGAGCCGGAGCCGAGCAGGCTCACGACGAGCACGATCGCGGCGATCCCGACGACGACCGCGCCGAGGATCAAGGCCGTTACGCCGGCCGGAGAGCGACGACTGGCCGTATAGGTGGTCGCCCCGGCCTTGGCCGCCGGCGACTGCGCCCGATCTTCCTCTCCGCGCCCGCGCGTGGCTCCAGCAGCGCGGCCTGCTCCAACAGTGCGCTCTGCCCCTGCGGAACTCCCAGCTCCGGCCGCACGGTCGCGCGCCTCCTGGCGTGTTCCCCGGCCCGCCCCACGCGCGGGCGAGCCGGCCGCGATCGCGGCGCTCGTGGCCGGGCTCATCGCCGCGGCGGCCGCCGCACCGCGTTTGGCCTGCTCGGGTGCTGGCGGGCTGGGGGCGCGTGAGCTGGGGGGTGCTGGCGCAGCCGGAGCGGGCGTGGCTCCCGCCGCTACTCCAGCCGGCACGGGAGATGGGCGCGCTGGACGCTCCGCTTCGGCCGCCGCCGTGGTCGCAGTGGAGCCGAGTGGGGTGCTTGCGGCGGACGGCGCCCCCGAGGCATCGCTGGATGCCGGCGTGGCGGAAGCCGGCGGGAGCGGAGACCTGGGCACCGCCCTCGCCGCCCCCGCGGCCGTGGCCGGTGCGGGAGAGCCGGGCGCTGGAACTTGAGACTCGGTCGCCGGCGACGAAGGGCCGGGCGCCGGCGCGGCGGACTCGGTCGCCTGGCCGGGTGAGCCGGACGCCAATCCGGCAGCGGAAGTGGCGGGCGCCGCGGGGGTGGCGCCGGAGGCGCCGGGCGCCGCGGAGGTGGTGGCGGAGGCCGATGCTGGCGCGGGAGCCGGCGGCGAGGACCCCGACGACGCGGCAGCCGCACCCGCCAGCGCAGGGGGAACGGCGGCGGTCGCGGAGGCGGGCCCGGCGGAGGCCGAGTCGGGTGCGGCAGGTGCCGGAGCCGGCGTCGCGCCCGCGCCCGAACCGGCCTCGCCGGCGGACGTGGCGGCCGCGGCAGCGGCGGCTATCTGGGCCGGCGATGGCGTAACGGGGGCTCCCGCCGGCGTGGCCGGAACTCCGGCGACCGTCGCCGGTGCGCCGGGCGAACCGGGGACGGGCACCTGACGCGCGTTGAGGGGCGTGGCGCGCGGGACCGGGCGCGCGAGTGGGCCCGCGCTCTGCTGCACCCTGACGGCGGCCTGAGCGGCGACGCGCTGCTCCTGCTCGGCGGCGCGCTCGGGGGCGCGGCCGGCCCATTCGCGCAGGCGCTTGAGCTCCCGGGCCTGCGCGAACACCAGCAACGCCAGCACGGCGATCCCGATGAGCGCGGCGAATGCCGCGATGGCCCCTATCTTCTCGAACGAGCTCGACAGCGACAGCGCCAGTGGCAGGGCGGCGGCGGTCATGAATCTTGGGAGTGTACGAGCGACTCAGGCGTCCTGTTGCGGTCCGCGGCGGGCACGATGCGGCGGGCGGGGCCGTCGGGCGCGCCGGGCGCGCCGTCGCCGTGGCGGGCGTCGTGGCGGGCGGGCGGCCGGTCGGGCGCGGCGGGCTCGGACTCGGCGCCGCCGTCGGGACCTGGGTCGTGGGCCGGCGAGAGCGCCGAGACCTTGGCGGCCAGGCCGGCCGCGTCGCCTTCGAGCACGAGCAGGCCGATCTCGTCGAACATCGCCTCGACGGTCTCGGCGCCCAAGGGCGGGCGCTCGGCGAGCATGATCTTCTCGGCGGGTGTCGCGCAGGCGCGCTCGTAGTCGTTGAACAGCCGCTCGGTCAGCTTCTCGCCGGCCCGGCGGCCGACGACCTCGATCTCGACGTCCGTGTCGGGGTCGAGCCCCGAGAGCTCGATCATCGCCCGGGCCAGGTCGAGGATGCGAACGGGCTCGCCCATGTCCAAGACGAACACCTCGGCGCGCCGCGCTTCGTCTTGCCCGCAGACCAGGGCGCCGGAGGAGATGATCAGCTGGACGGCCTCCGGGATCGTCATGAAGTACCTGGTCATGCGCTCGTCGGTGACGGTCACGGGCCCGCCCCTGGCGATCTGGCGCTCGAAGATCGGCACGACGCTGCCCGACGAGCCGAGCACGTTGCCGAAGCGCACGGCTTTGAACCTGGTCTTCGGCCAGCGGACCGCAGCCGCGTCCAGGGCGAACTCGGCGAGCGCCTTGGAGGCGCCCATCACGGTCGCCGGCGCGACCGCCTTGTCGGTGGAGACGAGCACGAACCGGGGCGCGCCGAGCTGGCCGGCGACGTGGGCGACGACCCTGGTGGCGATCGCGTTGTTGCGCACCGCCTCGACCGGGTTGGCCTCCATCAGACCGACGTGCTTGTAGGCGGCGGCATGGAAGACGACGGTCGGCCGGTGCTCGAAGAAGACCTCCCGGACGCGCTCCTCCTCCTTGCAGTCGGCGAGGACGGCCACCAGGACCGAGGGCTGGATGTGGCGCTCGTCGAGCAGCTCGCGCTCGATCTGGAACAGGTTGTCCTCGGCGTGGTCGAGCATCACGATCTTGCGGGGGCCGACCCTTGCGATCTGGCGACACAGCTCCGAGCCGATCGAGCCGCCGGCGCCGGTCACGAGCACGACCTCCTCGGCCAGGTAGGCGCCGACGCGGTCCAGCTCCATCTGGACCGGCTCGCGGCCGAGCACGTCCTCGACCCGGACCTCCCGCATCTGGCGGGCGAGCGCGGTCGGCGGCCCCTGGTCGCGGAGCAGCTCGAAGACGGTCGGCAAGGTGCGCACCGAGATTCCCCGGGCACGGCACTCCCTGACCACGCGCGCGCGTGTGGTCCCCGGCGCCGAGGGGATCGCGATCAGGACTTCGTCGGGTTCGAGCGCGTCGAGGATACGCGGCAGGTCGGCTTCGGTGTCGCCCCTCACGCGCACGCCGTCGATGCGCAGACCGCGCTTGGACGGGTCGTCGTCGAGGAAGCCGACCGGCGTCAGGCCGAGCTCCCTGTTGCGAGCGATCTCGCGCAGCACGAGCCGCCCGCCGTCGCCGGCGCCGACGATCAGCACGCCGCGCTCGCCCTCTTTTACGCCGCGCAGCGCGGCCAAGGGCCGGCGCTCGTAGACCATCCTGGTGAGCGCCCTTACCCCGATCAGGAAAAGCAGGCTGAGCAGGCCGAACAGGACGATCACGCCGTTCGGCAGGCCGACCGCGCCGGTGGCGACCTCCTGGAGGCCGTGGGCGGTCGCGCGGTCGCTGTAGTGCTGCACGGGCCGCAGGGCCTCGATGCCGACGACCGTCAACAGCACGATCGCGACGATCGCCCGCGCGACCGCCTCGTAGTCGCGCTGGCTGGAGTAGCGCCAGCGGCGCTGGTAGACCCTCAGGAGGACCAGCACGACGAGGCTGCCGGCCAGGACCCACCAGATCGTGCGCGCGCGCAGCTCCGCGTAGTGGCCGGTCGGGCCGTTGTCGAAGCGCAGCTGGAAGGCCAGCCAGTAGGCGAGCGCCACCAGGACGCCGTCGAGGGCGAGCTGGATGACGGACCGGCGGTGCAACGGCAGGATGGCGCCCGATCTGAGCCTTCGGCGCATTACGTTGATTCTACGGTCTGAAGCGGAGAGAGCAGCAGCTCGACGAGTACTTGCGGATCGCGGCGAACGCGCTCGGGGCGGGTGTCGGGTGCGTGCTCGGGTCGGACGCCGGGCGTATCGGGTGCGCGGTCGGGGTCGGCGCCGGGTGTGTCGGGCGCGCGCTCGGGGCGACCGGGTGCGCGCTCGGGGCGACCGGGTGCGCGTTCTGCGAAGGACAGCTCCGCCGGGTCGCTCAGCTTGCGTAGCCGGCCTTCGGCGATCAGGCGCTCGTCGACGGCGCCGAGCCGGCCCTCGAAGGTCGTGTAGACGGGCGTGCCCAAAGCGACCGCCTCCCTGTTCATGGTGCCGCCCGCCGAGACCACCAGGTCCGCGTACGCGATCAGTGACTGGGCGTCGATCGCGTGCGGCGGCACCACGAAGCCGGGCACTCCGGCCAGCTCGGCGCGCTGGTCCTCGGTGCGGGGCAGCACGACGACCTGGACACCTTCCGTTTCGGCCTGCTCGCGCGCGCGCGCGAGCACCGCCGAAAAGAGATCGTTCTCGAAGCGGTGATACAGCGACACCTCCGGCGGCGTCCTGATGACCGCGAGCGGGCGACCTCGCTCGAGCGCCAGCTCGACCAGGACGACCGGGTCGGGTTCGAAATCCGCGAGGTAGTACTCCTCCTTGAGTCCCGGATAGGCCCTGATCTTGCCGTCCGCGCCGTACGCTCGCAGACGCTCGGCCGGGATCGCGTCGGGTACGACCACCGCCTTGGCGAGCCTGCAGTTGACGTGATGCTGGACCGACGCCCACTCGTAGTCGAACATCGTCGAGCTCGGGATCCGCAGAGCGGCGGCTGCCACCGACACGTCGTTCGAGCCGTGGCCCAAGGCGATGTCGAAGCCCTGCGCGTGAGCCCAGCGTATGAGCGCGGTCGAGCGCGAGGCCAAGCCGCCGAGCTTGGCCGTGAGGCGCTCGCCGCGATGATGGCCGACCGGCGTGTGCGCGATTCCGAAGCGCTCGCACAGCTCAAGCGTCTGGGCGAAGTCACGCGCGGTCACCTCGACGTCGTGGCCTTCGGCTTGCAGGCGTTCGATGACGGGCCGCATGACGAGGACGTGGGGGCTGTTCGTGAGGTCGATCCAGACGCGCATTGCTCACGCGGGAAGGTAACGCTCCGGACACGGGTATCGTTGACCGGACAGATGCTGGTGCTCGCATCGATCTCCGAAACGCTGGTCAACGAAACCTCGCACTTCGTGGGAGAAGCCGGGCTGCCCGGGATCTTCGCCCTGATGGCGATCTCGAGCGCCTGCATCCCGATCCCCTCCGAGGTCGTGATGCTGTTCGCGGGCTTCGCCGTCGCCGACCCGGCCCAGAGCGCTTCCCAGCACCACATGACGATGACCGGGATCATCCTGGCGGGTCTCGCCGGCACGATGGTCGGCTCGTGGGTCGCCTACGGGGTCGGGCGCGGCGGCAGGCTGGAGCTGTTCGAACGCCACGGCGACAAGTTCCATATGGGCCCCAGCCAGATCGAGCGGGCCGACCGCTGGTTCAGGCGCTATGGCGAGCCGGCGGTCCTGTTCGGCCGCATGATCCCGGTCGTGCGGGCGTTCGTGTCGCTGCCGGCCGGTATCGCCAAGATGCCGATCGGGCGCTTCACGGTGCTGTCGCTGATCGGCGCGACGCCTTGGATCGTCGGGCTCGCGTTCGCGGGGCATGCGCTCGGCAGCGACTGGACGAGCGTGCGCAAGGTCTTCGAGTACTTCGACTACGTGCTCGTCGCCGCGGTGATCGCCTGGGTCGTCTACTGGCGCGTACGCCGCCGCGGCCGGCGGCCCAAGCCGGTCGAGGAGGGTACGGAGGCGCCGCCGCTGCCCGACGCCGGCTGAATCTCGTGCCTGGCAAGCTGTCGCTGCCGGAAGCCGCCGCGCTGGGCGTGCTGCAGGGACCGACCGAGCTGTTGCCGATCTCCTCGTCGGGCCACACGGCCGTGGTCCCCTGGCTGGCCGGTTGGCGCTACGGCGAGCTTGGACCGGCCGAGCGCAAGGCCTTCGAGGTCGCCCTGCACGCGGGCGCGGGCGTCGCCCTGGCGCTCGAGATGCGGTCCGAGCTGGTCGAGTCTCTGCGCACGCTCGACGTCAGGCACGCGGCGGTCGTCGCGCTCTCGCTGGCGCCCCCGGTGCTCGCCGGCTACACCTTCGAGGAGCCGATCGAGCGCCGGTTCGACGGTCCGGGCCCAGTCGCGGCCGGCTTGGTGGCGGGCGCTCTGGCCCTGGCCCTGGCCGACCTCTGGCCCGGGCGGCTCGCGCGGCGGGGGCCGGCCGGTATCCGGCGAGGCTGGCTCGGGCGGAACGGACGGAACGGACGAGCGCCTGGGCTCGAGGCGCGCGGCGCGCACGAAGCAACGCCGACAGACGGCTTTGCGCTCGGCCTCGCCCAGGCCGCCGCCCTGATCCCAGGCGTCTCGCGCAACGGCGCCACGTTGGCCTGCGCGCGCGCGCGGGGCTTCGCCCGCGAAGACGCCCAGACCCTGTCCTGGCACGCCGCGCTGCCCGTGATCCTGGGCGCGGTCGTGCTGAAGGGTTGGCGCCTCGCGCGCGGCGCCGGCAGTGGCGACGGGGACAAGGGCGACCCTGGCGCCAAGGACAGCAGCGGCGGGGACGACAGCAGCAGCGAGGACGGCAGCAGCAGCGACGGGGACAATCGCAGCGGGGGCGGCTACGGCGGCGCGCTGACGGTGGGCGCCGCGAGCGCGTTCCTGTCGACGGCGGCCAGCGCCCGAGTCCTGCGACGCCGGGGCTGGCGGGATCGCGCGCTGTGGCCGTATGCGGCCTATCGCTGCGTGCTCGCCGCGCTGGTGCTTGCGCGCGCGCGTAAGGCAAGAAGATGAAGAAGATGGCCCCCCGCACCGACAGGCGCCGATGAGTCCCGTCCGCAACCCGATCGGCACCCGGCTCGGAGGCCGCTATCGCCTGGACGCCGAGATCGGTCGGGGAGGTATGTCGACGGTGTACCGAGCGTTCGACACGGTCCTGGAACGCCCCGTCGCGATCAAGGTCATGTACCGGGAGATAGCCGCCGACTCCGACCAGCTGGAGCGCTTCCGACGCGAGGCGAAGGCGGCCGCGCGACTGAACCACCCCCACATCGTCACCGTGATCGACGCCGGCGAGGAGCCGTCCGGCGACGGCGCCTCCAAGCGGGGCGAGACCGGCGGGGCGAGCGGGAGCAGCCAGGTTGGCGAGGCAGACGGGACGAACGAGGCCGGCGGGACTCCGTACATAGTGTTCGAGTACGTCGACGGCGAGACCCTCAAGCAACTGATCAGGCGCGAGGGCCCGCTGCCGATCGCCGAGGCGTTGGCGTATGCGATCGAGATCGCGCGCGGCTTGGGCGCCGCGCACGAGCAGCTGATCGTGCACCGCGACGTGAAGCCCCAGAACGTCTTGATCTCGAGCGAAGGCTCGGCCAAGATCACCGACTTCGGAATCGCCAGGACCTTGACCGAGCAGGGCCTGACGATGGACGGCAGGGTGCTCGGCACGACCGACTACGTCTCGCCCGAGCAGGCCCTCGGCCAGCCGGTCACGGGCCAGTCGGACCTCTACTCGCTGGGAGTAGTTCTCTACGAGATGCTCACCGGCGTGGTGCCGTTCACCGGCGAGACGCCTGTGGCGGTGGCGATGAGGCACGTGCGCGAGCAGGTCCCGGACGTGCAGGCGCTCAGACCGGAAGTATCGGCGGCGACCGCGGCGGTGCTCGAACGGGCGACCGAGACCGACCTGGCCGAGCGCTACCCGAACGCGGCGACGATGGCAGCGGACCTGGAGGAGGCCCTGGCGATCGAGGCCTCGCGCGCGGGCCAGGCCACAGGCGAGGTCACGAGCGTGCTGCGCACCTTGCCGAGGCGCTCGCGGCGGCGACTGCCGTGGCGGCTGCGCCACCGGTGGCGCTGGGCCGGCTCGCTGGGCGTGCTGGCCGCGATCGTGGCGATCGCGCTCGTGCTGGCCGCCGGCAACGCCCATCGCGGGGTCGAGCCGGGCGCGTCCGCCAAAAAGGGCCTCGAGCCGGTACGCCTCGGCCAGTCGGCCGCCCACGACTACAACCCTTACGGGACCGGGCCCGAACACCCGACCCAGGTGTCGAACATCCTCGACGGCGATCCGAACACGACCTGGAGCACCGAGCACTACGTCGAAGGCTCGCTCGGCTCAAAGCCCGGGCTCGGCGTCTATCTCGACGCGAGCCCCGGGGCCGAGGGGCGGGCGCTGCAGATCATGACGCCGACGCCCGGCTTCGACGCCGGCGTCTACGGGGCCGATGCGATCCGCGAAAACCTTCCTTACGGCGCTCCGGCGTCCTTGACCGAACGCGGCTGGGTCAAGCTCGCGCCCGCGCGCACGATCGCGGCCAGCACGCTCGTCTACCTGAGCAACCCCAAGGATCGGCGTTACCGCTACTTCCTGATCTGGATCGTCGCACTGCCGCCCCACTCCGAATTCGCCGAAATCTCGGGCGTGACGCTGTTCTCCTGAGATCCGCTCTCATAGAAGGGCCGCATGCGCCAGGCAGAGCCGCACGGGCTCCGAGGCCGAGCAGGCGCAGGTGTTGCGACTTGGGAGCCCGGCGTTCAGTCGCCGCGGCGGCGGCGCTCCTCCTGGCGCTCGATCGCAAGCCGACAGAGCCGGTCGACGAGCCGCTCGAAAGGGACGCCCGATGCAGCCATCAGCTTGGCGTAGACACTGGTCGGAGTGAACCCTGGCATCGTGTTCAGCTCGTTGACCAAGACCGAGTCTCCGTCCACGAAGAAGTCGACCCGCGCCAGCCCTTCGCAGCCGACCAGCTCGAAGGTCCGCAGCGCGAGCTGGCGTAGGCGCGCACGGGCGGCGCCTGAGATGCGGGCCGGTATCACGAGCTCCATCCCTCCGGCCGCGTACTTGGCTTCGTAGTCGTACCAGTCGCCGGAGAACACGATCTCGCCGGGCTCGGAGACGAACGCCGGGGCGTCCTCTTCGAGGGCTCCAGGCACGGCCCCTCTGGACGCGGCGGAAGCGACGCCCCCATCCGCGACCGCCCGGCGCTCGACCCGGGTGAGTCCGAGCACGCCGCACTCGACCTCGATCCCGGGCGCCGCGGCCTCGACGATCGCCAGCTCGTCGTGCGCCAACGACTGCTCCAGCGCGTCCGGCAGAGCCTCGGACTCGGTGACGCGGACGATCCCGACCGAGGAGCCCAGGTGGGCGGGCTTGACGAAGACAGGCAGGCCAAGGTCTTCGATTTGGGACAGCACGCGCGCACGCGCGGCACGCCAGTCGGAGTCGTGGACGCCCACGAACGCGACCTGCGGCAGTGCCGGCCCGCTCGCCGACAGCAGCCGTTTGAAGAGAACCTTGTCCAAGCACACCGCCGACGCGGTCACGCCCGCCCCCACATAGGCGACGTCCAACGTCTCGAGCGTCCCCTGGACCGTCCCGTCCTCGCCGTAGGGGCCGTGCAAGGCCGGGAACGCGACGTCGGCCCCGAGCAGGCCCGCGCCGGGCCTCAGCTCAAGCGTCTTGCCTTCGCAGCGCCAGGCGCCATCGCGGTCGATCTCGACCCGGACGATCTCGTGGCCGGCGGCGAGCAGTCCGTCGGCGATCGCGGCGCCCGAGGCCAGCGACACCTCGTGCTCCGAGGAGCGCCCGCCGGCCAGGACCGCGACCGTGAGCCGACGGCTCATCCGCTCGCCGCCGGTGGAGGTGGCGCGGGTGTCGAGGAGGTCGTCGGCGTGGTCGTCGTCGGGGTCGTCGGAGCGGAATAGGAGCCGATCGCGATCGTCACCGTGCTTCCCTTGGCGGCCCGAGAGCCGGCTTCCGGGCTCTGGGCCAGCACGACTCCGGACTGCGGTTGTTCGGTGGTCGTCTTGGTCGTCGTCTTGACCTTGAAGCCGGCCCGTTCGAGGGCGTTGGTGGCGGCCGCCTTGGCGGCGCCGACGACTTCGGGGACGGCGATTTCCTTGGGGGCCTGGGCCACCGTCAGGGCGACGGTGCCGCCGTCTGTCAGCGACGCCCCGGCCGAAGGCGACTGTTCGAGCACGGTGCCCGGCGACTGTTCGGTCGTTTCCTGGAGTGTGACGGCGCCGGTCGTGAGCTTGGCGTTGGTCAGCGACGCTTCGGCCGCGGCGCGCGACTGACCGACCACGTCGGGCACCGTCGTTTGGGCCGGCCCGCTGGAGGTGACGACCCTGACCTGGCTGCCGGCCTCCAGCTCGGTCCCAGCCGGCGGATCGGTCGAGATCACGTGGCCGCTCGCAACCGTCGAGCTGGCCCTGCTTTCGACGACCGGCGCAAAACCAGCGGACTTCAGTTTGGCGCTCGCCTGCGAAGTCGTGAGGCCGACGACGTTGGGCAGGGCCGAGCTGCCGGGACCGATCGAGACGGAGATCGTCACGTGGGTGCCCCTGCCGACGATGCTGCCGGCGGGCGGCGTCTCCGCGAACACCGTTCCGCTCGGCACCGTCCCGTTCGCGGTCAGCGCGGGCACGGAGACGAGCCCGGCCTGGCGCAGCACGGCGCTGGCCGCCGCTTCGCTCTGCCCTGTGACGCTCGGCACGGAGACCGTCTCCGTCGAGGACGGCCGCGTCAGGACCAGCACCAACGCCAAGGCGACGATCGCCGCTACGACAGCGCCGGCGATCGCCCATTGGCGGCGGCGGCGTTTGCGAGCGACGGCGTCGGGGTCTTCGCCCTCGCCGGCAGCGCCATCCGGAGCCATCAGCAGGCCAGAGGGGGGAACGCCGGTCGAGAGCGCTACACCGGTCGGGACGATCGGGTTCACCGCGGTGCCCGGCGCCATGTCGGCGCCGGCGGCCAGGGGCGCGGCGGAGATGGTTCCTGTGCTCGCGGGCAACAGCTCACGCGCGGCTCGCAGCGCCGCGATGAACTCGTCCGCCGAGGCGTACCTCGCGGCGGGGTCCTTGGCAAGAGCCCGCAGCACAACCCCGTCGAGCGCCGCCGGGACAGCCGGGTTTGCGGCGCTGGGCGGGGCCGGCTGCGCGGAGACCTGCTTGAAGGCGATCGCCACGGCCGTGTCGCCGTCGAACGGGACCGCGCCGGTGAGCAGCTCGTACAGGATCACGCCAACCGAGTACAGGTCCGAGGCGGCGCTGACGGCGTGGCCCTGGGCCTGCTCGGGCGACAGGTATTGCGCGGTGCCCATGATCGAGCCCGTCAACGTCATGTCCGAGGCGCCCGCCTGGGCGATGCCGAAGTCGGTCACGCGCGCGCGGCCCTCCTCGTCGAGGATCACGTTGTGGGGCTTCAGGTCTCTGTGGATGACCCCTCTGGCGTGGGCGAACTTCGCGGCCTGCAGGATCTGGGTGACGATGTCGATCGCCACGACCGGCTCGAGCGGGCCCTCCTCGCGCACGAGCGCCTTCAGGGAGCGGCCGGGCACGTACTCCATCGCGATGTAGTAGGTGCCGTCCCACTCGCCTCTGTCGAAGATGCCGACGATGTTCGGGTGCGAGAGCCCGGCGGCGCTGGATGCCTCCCTGCGAAAGCGCTCGACGAACTCCTGGTCCTCGGCGAAGTGATGGTGCAGGACCTTCACCGCCAGGCGCCTGCCCAGCAGCTGGTCTTCAGCCAGGTAGACGTCGGCCATGCCGCCGGAGCCAAGCCTCGAGAGGACGCGGTAGCGGCCGTCGACGATCGTGTCCGGCTCAACCATCTCGCGCTCCCGCCGTGCGCCGCACGCGCGCGCGCGTGCGGCGCGCCGGTCGATCGTGTTGGCCCCGCCCTGGGCGGTCATGGCCTGCTCGATAGGCCCTCATCCGTTCAGCACCGTTTCCATCACCTGGCGCGCGACCGGCGCGGCGAACGAAGCCCCCTGGCCGGGAACGTCCTGGAGCGTGACGGCGACCGCCACCTTCGGGGACCGGGCGGGGGCGAAGGCGATGAACCAGACGTTGTTGATCGCCGCGCCGACCTGGGTCTCGGCGGTCCCGGTCTTGCCGGCGACCTGCACGCCCGGGATCTGGGCGGCCGTGCCCGTGCCTTCGTTTACGACCGCTTCCATCATGCCCGTCACGGAACTCGCCGTCGAGGCTTTCATGACGACCGACTGCACCTTCGGCTTGACCCTGGTGACGGTCTGACCTTCGGGGTCGACGATCCGGGCGGCCAGGTGCGGGGCCATCAGCCGTCCGCCGTTGGCGACGGCGGCGGCGACCTCGGCCATCTGCAGCGGCACGACCTGCAGTTTGTCCTGGCCGATGCCAAGGCGTCCGACGTCCACGTAACGGCTGGTCGGCGGGATCAGGCGCCGGCCGCCAAGGTACTCGCCGCTGACCGACATCTGTTCTGTTGGGTAATCCAGTTGGGGCTTGGAGTCGAAGCCGAAGCGCTTCATGTAGCGGGCCAGGGTCGGCTTGCCGAGGTGTTCGGCGACCTGGGCGTAGACCGTGTTCACCGATTTGACGAGCCCTTCGGTGAGGGTCAGATCGCCGTAGTTCTCGCCGTTGTCGTTCGACAGCGACACGCCTGAGACGAGGATGCCGTTGCGGCCGGATATGGGCGACTGCGGGGTGTACTGGCCGGTGTCGATCGCGGCGGTCGCCGTCACGACCTTGAACGTCGAGCCCGGCGCGTAGCCGAACTGTGTGGCCCGATTGACAAGGGGCGTCCCCGACGTGTCGTGAGTGAGCCGTTCGTAGGCCTTCGCCGAGCTGAGCAGGTTGGGGTCATAGCTGGGCGTCGAGGTCATCGCCAGGACGGCGCCGGTGCGCGGTTCCAAAGCCACGACCGCGCCGCGGTGTTCGCCGAGCGCTTCCGTGGCGGCGCGCTGGGCGGCCGGGTCGAGCGTCGTTACGACTTCGTCGCCCTGCCTGCGCTTGCCTTGCAGCTGGTCGAGGATCGCCTGCAGGTTGGTCGTGCCTTCTTCGCCGTTCAGCGCGGGATTGCGATAGCGCTCGATGCCCGACTGGCCGAGGTCTGTGAACGAGTAGCCGACGGTCTGGGCGAACAGCGAGCCCGTCGGATAGGCGCGCCGGTAGATGCCTTCGCGTCCGGGCACGCTCCTCGCCAAGACCGTCCCGTCGGCGGCGAGGATGCTACCCCGCTTGATCCGTTCCTGCTGCAACAGGGCACGCCGATTCAGGGCGCTCTGGCGCAGTGAGGCCGCTTCGAAGACGGTCCACCGGGAGGTGAACGCGATCAGCAGCGCGAACAGCACGACGACCAAGCCGTAAAGCTTCAGGATCGGCCGGTTCATTCCTGTAGCTGTCCCAGTTCGAGGCTGTGCAAGAGGCCAGCCGCGTCGCTTTCCGAGCGCAGCGCATGGTTCAGCAGGGTCTTCCGGCGAGCCGGCGAGACGGTCGCGGCGCCGACACCCGTCACGTATTCGGTCTCATAAAGCTTGATCCCGAAGGGCAGCCGATACGGGACGCCGCGGTAAAGCGTGACCAGGCCCCGATCGTTGGTGCCGATGAAGTACACCGATTCGATCGTCAAGTAGAGGCTCGCGGCGATCAGACCGGCCACCACCAGCACGACCGCGACGCCCGTCAAACGGCGTCTGCGCTTGCGTTTGCGGGCTCCGAGCTGGTCCTCGTCTGATGTCGGGGTCCGCGGGCGGCGGACCTGGACCGGCCGGGGCGCAACGGCTAGCGCCGCCGAGGGAGGCTCGGAGGGAGATTCAGAGACGCCGGCAGCGCCGGGTCCGACCGCACCGCCGCCACCGATCGACCCGGCCGCGCCGTCCGCGGCCCGGCCGGCGTCTCCGGCGCTGCCGGCAGCGACCTCCCCGCCCGCGAGGACTCCGACGGTCGGGCGACCCGCGGAACCCTGCTCGGCGGTCGCCGGCTCCGGCTCCACGGCGGAGTCGGCGGCGGGGTCCTCCAAGCGGAACAGGATGACCGTGATGTTGTCGCGGCCCCCGGCCGCGTTGGCGGCCGCGACGAGCGCCTCGCCGGCGGCGCGCAGGCGAGGCTGCGCCTGCATGATCTCGGCGATGCGCGCCTCGGGCAGCATCGTCGTCAGGCCGTCGCTGCAGAGCAGGTAGACATCGCCGGAGCGGGCCACGTAAGAACGCGTGTCGACCTCGACCGCCGGCTCGGGTCCGAGCGCGCGCGTGATCACCGAGCGCTGCGGGTGGTCGAGGGCTTCGGCGGGTGTGATCTTGCCCTGGCGCAGGAGCTCGTCCACGAGCGAGTGGTCGTCTGTGAGGCGCTCGAGCTCGCCGTCGCGCAGGCGGTAGGCGCGACTGTCGCCGACGTGCGCGATCGCGACCTCGGCGGGCGCGACGTAGGCGGCTGTTAGCGTCGTGCCCATGCCGGCGTGCTCGGCGTCCTCGTGAGACAGCTCGTGGATGCGCGAGTTGGCGACGAGAGCGCGCGCCGCCAAGTCGCGCTCAGGCTCGGACGTGTCGCCGAGACCCTCGGCGAACGTGTCGGCCGCTATCTTCGAAGCCACCTCGCCGGCCTGGGCGCCACCCATCCCGTCGGCTACGACGAACAGTGGCGAGCGCGCCAAAAGCGAGTCCTCGTTGGCGCGACGCTGACGGCCGGTGTCGGTCGTGGCGTACTGCTCGGCGACGCGGATCATCGCTACTGGTCAACCTCGAACGTGAATTCAGAATCCCCGATCCGGACACGATCGCCGGGATGAAGCGGCCGCGGCGACTGCAGAAGCTCCTCGTTGAGGTAGGTGCCGTTGGTCGAGCGCAGATCCTCGATCGCCAGGATGTTGCCCTGCCGGTAGACGCGGGCGTGGCGCGAGGAGGCAAAAGGGTCCTCGAGTCTGATCTCGGCGCGGTCGCCGCGTCCGAGCACGACATCTCCGTCGAGGTCATAGATCATCCCGGGGTCGTGGCCGGGGGCGCGCTCGACGAGGAGCCGCGGTGCGCGTCCCGCCAGATCGGCCATCCCCGCCGCCGAGGCCGAGTGCAGTCCCGTGGCATCGGGGGCTGGGGCCGTGAGCGCCTGGACGGGCGAGGAGCCACGCAGGTCGCGCAGGGCGCTGCGGGCGACCCACATCAGGAACAGGTAGAGCACGACCAGGAAGCCGAACTTGAGCGCGACCGATACCGGGGCGAGGCTGGTCATGAGACGTCGAACACGATCTCCGTCGAGCCGAGCTCGATGCGATCCCCGGGATTCAGCGCGTGAGCCGCGCGGACGACGTGGCCGTTGACGCGCACGCCGTTGGTCGAGCCGAGATCCTTGACCGTCCAGCCTTCGGCATCCGGGCGCAGCTCGGCGTGGCGGCGCGAAACGCCGGTGTCCTCGAGCACCACGTCGCAGTCGCGGCTGCGACCGATCACCCCGCCCCGCAAGGGCAGAGCCAGGCGCCGGCCCTCGACGGTCAGCAAAGCTCGCGTCTGGCGGTGCGCCTGGGCCTCTTCGACCGCTCCCCGCATGCGCGCCGAGCTGCTGTAGACCATCGTCTGTCCGTGTTCGTCGCCTGGCGGTGGCGGCGGCCCGGAGACGGGTCCTCGCGGCGGAACCTCTGCCCCACTATCTGCGAACGCTTCGCCTCCGTCCTGCTCGTCCTCCTCGACCCGCGCCAGCCGTGCCTGGATCCCGAATTCGCCCAGCGACAGGGTCTCGTCGGTGTGGAAAGAGATCGCCGGCCGGGACGCCAGGATCAGCTCCTCGCGCCGAGCGTGCTCCAAGAGGTAGGCGCACAGCTCCTCGATCACCTCGTGCTCGACGCCCTCGTAGCGGGCCCTGTCCTGGGGAGAGAGCCAGATCGAGTACTCGTTCGGCGCATAAGTCCGCGAGACGGAGGCGGTGCGGTGCTCGTCCATCTCCCGGGCGAGCTTGTGGGCCAGCTCGATCGGACGCACCTCCGAGCGAAAGACACGCCCGAACGCGCCTTCGACCAGGTTGGCGATCCTTGTCTCCAGTGCTCTCAAAGGGTTCGTCATTTTCCGTCTCGATGCTGGCAGGCGCCGTCTCGCGTGTCGCAAGAAGGCGCTGCCAGCACTCTACGGTCTAAACCTCGGCGGGAGGGCTCCCGGCGGGACCGCGCAGGGCACGCGCGCCGACAGCGGTCGCGGCCGCCAGAACCGCGGCGAGGACCGCCCCCCGCGGCTGTTGGAGCGCCGTCCCGGAGGTCAGCCCGGCATCGAAGTACGGGGTCGCCGCCAGAACTCCCGCCGACCAGCAGGCGGCGGCGACGGCGTCGAAGAGCGGGCTGCGCCCGCGCACGACCAGAGGCAGGACGGTGGCGGCGAGCGCCCACAAGACCGCGCCGAAGAGCACGTCGAGGGCGAGCGCCGGGGCGATCACGTGCGCTGCCGCGCTGCCCAGCGAACCCTCCCAGACAGAGCGCGCCGGCAGCCCGGCGGGAGGCGCAAGCCAGAGGCGGGCCTCAGAGGAGCCGCCGGCGACGAGCGCGACGGCGAGCGTCAGCCACCAGTAGCCGAGCCCGCCCAGCAGCGCCCGGCGCTGCCAGTGCTCGGCCTGGCCGGCGAGCGCCGGGTAGACCCCCGCCAGGCCGACCAGCCCGAGGGCCGGCGCGAGGCCGGCGCTCAGCCATGCGACCCCTGGTCTCGGCCCCAACAGCAACAGGGCGGGAGCGACGGCCGCCAGCAGCAAGAGCCCGGCGCCCGGCTTTGAGGTGCTTGCCAGCCAGATGGCCAGGGCGAGCGCGCCTCCCGCCCAGACGGCGCGCGGCACCGGTAGGCGGCGTCGCTTCGGGGCCGGCTCGGGCGAGGGGAGCGCCGGGTCGGGTGTAGCGAGAGCCGACTCCAACGGCACGAGCGCCGGGTCGTGCCTGCGATCGAACAGCTGCGGGCGAGCACGAAAAGGGGTCGTGCGGGGGCTGTGTTCGGGCGCGCGAGAGGACTCCAGCTCCGAAGCTGGTCGGCTGGCGAGGGCGCGACGCTGGGGCCGCCGCCGGGGGCCCGGATCGTTGGCGGACGGCTCCAGTTCGAGAGCTTCACGCAGCGCCCGCACGCTCCCGCGCCGCTCGGGATCGGGGTCCAGAGCGGTGTCCAGAGCTTGCACGAGCTGTGGCGAGAGGTCCGGACGATCGTGGGCGATGGTCGGGAGTACGCTTCCGATGCGACGAGCGGTGGCGGCTGGCGTCGGGCCGCGTACCGGGTTGACGCCGGTCAGGCCCTCGCGCAGCACGAGCGTGAGCGAGTAGAGGTCGGCGGCGGCGGTCGCCTCGTGGCCCTCGCTCTGCTCGGGCGCCATATAGGCGAGCGTGCCGAGCGTCTCGCCGGGACGCGTCAGGCCGTCTTCGCCGACGAGCCAGGCGCCGCCGAAGTCGGTCAGCTTGGCCGCCGTTCCGCGCGCGGACGGCTCGTCCGGGACGAGCACGTTCTGGGGCTTGACGTCGCGATGCACGACCCCGCGCGCATGGGCGTGCTCGAGCGCCTGGGCGAGCACGGCGCCGATTTCGAGTATCTGCTCGTCGGTGAGGCGGTCCTCGGCGATGAGGGTCCCGAGCGTCTCGCCGACGATCAGCTCGGACACTAGATAGAAGGCGTCGTCGGCGAAGAACGCCTCGTACAAGGCCACGATCGCCGGGTGTCCGAGGCGCGCCGCCGCCAGGGCCTCACGGCTGGCCCGCTCGACCGCGTCGGGGCTCTGCTCGTGCGAGTCGGGGCTCTGCTCGTGCGAGCTGCCGCGCGCGCGCGAGGCCCCCCGCGAAGAATCCGGTGAAGAGCCCCAGGCGCCGCCCGGCGTGGAGGTGTCGGCGGGTGCCAGGAGCGAGGTGGCAAGGGGTACCCGCTTGAGCGCCACCTCGCGGTGCAGAAGCTCGTCGCGCGCGCGCCAGACCACGCCGAAGCCGCCGGCGCCGAGCCGCTCGAGCAGCAGGTAGCGCCCGTCGCGCAACGTCGTTCCGGGGCGAAGGCATTCGTCGGCCAGGGGCCCGGCTCGCGAGCGCCGCGCTATCTGAAGGCCGGCCGGTCTCGTCGGCCCCGTCTCGACTGTGGCCGACGGTGCGGGCGCGCGGTCCTGGACGAGGGTTTCGAGCGAGTCCACCGGGTGGCGCGTTCGCCGGCCGTAGGCGTCATCCCTGCAAGAAACTAGAGGAAAGAGCGGGTTGAGCGAGAAGTTGCAAAATAACGGCCGCTGGAGCGGACAGTCATACTTGTGCACTTCCGGTGAACGAGTACCTGTACAGGAACCCATAGAACGTGTCGTTTTTCGACGACGGTGAGGACACGGCGCCTCGCCCGGCGGCGGCCCGGCCGCCGCGCGGGCGGGCGGGCGTCGGGGCTCCGCCATCGAGATCGCGACCGCGCAGTCCGCGACCGGCGGGAGGCGGCGGGACTCACGACGAGCACGCCGTGATGATGCGCCGGCGCTTCGCCGCGGGCGCCGGGGTCGTGCTGCTGATCGTGATCGTCTTGATCGTCAACGGCTGCCTAAAAAGCCAGCAGACGCAGGCGCTCCAAGAATACGCCCATGACGTGAGCACGATCGCCACGGAATCCGAACAACAGGTCTCTCATCCACTGTTCGTCGCGCTGTCGGGCGCCAGCTCCAAGTCGGCGCTCGACGTCGAGGAGCAGGTCGACCAGCTGCACCTCGAAGCCCAGAAGCAGGCCACCCAGGCCAAGGATCTGAGCGTCCCCGGTGAAATGAGCTCGGCCCAGCGCAACCTGCTCCTGGCGCTGAACCTACGCGCCGAAGGGCTCGAAAAGGTCGCCGGTCAACTGCGCACCGCGCTCGGGGGCCAAGCCAGCCAGGCCAAGCAGGCGAACACCTACATCGCCGGCAACATGGAGAACTTCCTGGCCTCCGACGTGATCTACTCGCAGCGGGTCGTGCCCCTGATCGAAGAAACCCTGAAATCGGCCGGGGTCTCCGGTCAGACGGTCGCCAGCTCCCGCTTTCTGCCGAACCTCGGCTGGCTGGACGCGAACACCGTGCAGGCGCGCATCACCGGCGAATCCGCGAACACCGCCAGCGAACCGGTCACCGGCAACCACGGCAGCGCCCTGAAGACGGTCAGCGTCGGCACGACCGCACTGGAACCGGAACCGGCGCTGAACCACATCAGCGCCAGCGGCAACACCACGTTCACGGTCGGCGTCGAAAACTCGGGCGAATCCCCGCAACGAAACGTCAAGGTCGACGTGACGGTGACCGTCGGCGGCAAGAAGCTGACGGCGTCGAGCGTGCTCGAAAGGACAGAACCGAGCAAGACCGTCAACGCCGAAGTGACCGTCACCGGCGTACCCGCCGGGCAGGCGGCGAAAGTCGAAGTGAACGTCGAGGGCGTCCCCGGCGAGAACGACCTCGAAAACAACAAGGCCACGTTCCTGGCGATCTTCGGCGGTTAGCGCTCCGAGGCTCGTCGCGGCGAGCGCGGTCCGCACGCGCCGCCCGCTCGGCGGCGCTCGTGGAGTCGACGCCCGGCGGGGGCCGACTCGCGACCGCCTGGTATCGAGCCTCGCCAGAAGATCGGGCGAGGCCGCTAACTTGTGGCGAAGGATGAGCGCCACGATCACCGACACCCAGGGCATCGTCGCGATGGCTGCCGCCGCGGTCGCCCTGCTCGCGCTGATCGCCTGCGGCGTCCTGGCGTTGAGCGTGCGCCGGCTGAAGCGCTCTCAGCGGCTGGTGCTTGGCGACGGAGACCAGCGCGACGTGATCGCCCATGCCGCGGACCTGCAGGACGCGTTCGAGGCGCTCCGGGACTATGTCGAAGGCGTGGCCGTCAGGCTCGACGGGCGCCTGCAGGGAGCGGAGACGGCCCTGCGCGGCACGATCGCGCACCGCTCGCTGGTTCGCTACGACGCCTACAACGAGTTCTCCGGGCAGCAGTCGATGTCGATCGCGCTGCTCGACGACGAGCGCTCCGGGATCGTGCTCTCGTGCATCCATCACCGCGACCAGGCCCGGGTCTACGCCAAGCAGGTACACGGCGGTCGCGGCGAGCTCGAGCTTTCACCCGAGGAGGCCGAGGCCGTGCGCTTGGCGAGCAGCCCCGCCAGGACCGCGGCCTCCTCGAGCGCCGACGTCACCGGACAGCACATAGGTTGAGGAGCTTGCCGTGGGGAGAGAAGCCGGCGTGGAGCCAGCCGTAGGGGGAGCTGCCGACGTGGAGGCGGGCGTAGAGGGGGCCGCCGGCGTGGAGGCGGGCGGCGGAAAAGCCGGAGGCGCCGCGCGGGCGCGTGTCGGGTACCTGGGTCCGGAAGGGACGTTCACCGAGGAGGCTCTGCTGAACAGCGCCATGCCCGACGCCGTCGAGCCGGTGGCGATGCCGACGATCTACGACGCCGCCCTGGCGCTCAGACGAGGGGAGCTGGACTGGGTGGTCGCCCCGATCGAGAACTCGCTCGACGGGTCCATCAGCGTGACGCTGGACCTGCTGGCCGGAGCCGGGGGACACTCACCTTCGACCGATTCGGGTGACGAGGACGGGGGCACCGAAATCGTCGGTGAGGTGCTGTTGTCGGTTCGCCATTCGTTGATCGCCGCCGCCGAGACGCGCCTGCCGGAGATCGAGACCGTGCTGACCCATCCTCAGGTGCCGGGCCAGTGCGAACGCTTCCTGCATGGCGAGCTCGCCCATGCGCGCGTGCGCGCGGCCAGCTCGACGGCTGAGGCCGTACGCGCGGTCGTGGCCAACGGCCGCCGTGGCGAGGCGGCGCTCGGAACGGTGCTGGCGGCCGACATCTACGGCGGGACCGTGATCCGCGAAGGAGTCCAAGACAGAGACGACAACCAAACCCGTTTCGTGTGGTTGGCGCGCTCGTCCGGACCCGGCGTCGGGGCCAAGCCGCCGCTACGCTCGTCCGTGGCGAGCGGGCCGTCTGAGGTCGACTGGAAGACATCGCTCGTGTTTTGGGGGCCCGGGGCCGACAGTCCCGGCTGGTTGGTGCGCTGCCTCGACGAATTCGGGGCGCGGGAGATCAACCTGACGAAGATCGAGTCGCGCCCCAAGCGCGAGCGAATGGGCAGCTACATGTTCTTCGTCGACCTGCAGGGCCGGACCGGCGAGGAGCGGGTCGACGAGGCCATACGCGGGCTGCGGGCGATCTGCGAACAGGCGCGCGTGCTTGGCTCCTATCGCCGTGCGGCCCCGCCGCCGCTACACTCCGGCTCGGCAGATGGATAGCACCGTTCCACCTGTAGTACTGAGGTCCGTGCCGCCACCAGAGCACCGGCGGCGCGGGCCTGACAATGGCCGGGTGCTCGTTCTGAACGCAACGTTCGAGCCGATCAACGTCTGCTCGGTACGACGCGCCGTCGTGTTGCTGTTGAAGGACAAGGCCGAGCTCGTGGAGCGCGGCCGCTGGGAGCTCCACTCCGAGAGCACGACCCTCGCGCGGCCGGTCGTGATCAGGCTCGTTTCTTACGTGCGCGTGCCACGCGACACGCACCGGCGCAAGATCACCCGGCGGGCGGTGTTCGCTCGTGACGGCTGGACCTGCCAGTACTGCGGCTCGCGCTCGAACCTGACCGTCGACCACGTGATTCCGCGCTCCAAGGGAGGCAGCTCCAGCTGGGAGAACATCGTCGCCTCGTGCGCGCCATGCAACCGACGCAAGGGCGACCGGCTGCCCCGCCAAGCTGGGATGCACCCCAAGCGCGCTCCGCGCACGCCGCGCGCGGAGATCTTCATCCACGTCGCCTCGCCGATAATCCCCCAGGCTTGGCTGCAGTACCTGCCGCAGGCTGCCTAGCGGTGCGCTGGCGCGGCGCCAGGCTGCGTCCTCAGTCACTCATGTGCGAAGGAGCACACTACGTTCCTTGCGTCCTTGCCTGGCTTGACCAGCGCACCGCTATGTGACACAAAGGCCCTAGATAGACGAGGGGCGCCCTCGACAGGACGCCCCTCGCGGTACGGCGGTTGACTGGAATGCCGAGACGTGCCTGCTGCTGCCGGAGGGACCAGATCCGGCGGCCGTCTCGGGGTGTCCCGGGTTGGATTCCGCCAAGCGGTCCAGCCTGTCCGACCTAGCGGCCGGTCACCTCCAGGGTCCCGCGAGAACTGTGACTAGACGTACGGACCACCTCCTTTCTCTGGTCTCGCCAGAGTAGCGAACGGAGATGACGTGCGCCAGTGCTCTGGCACGAGGACCGGCGCTGGCCGAAACGGGGATGCCAGCCGGGGGCGAGTGTCTCCCGGCTTCGGTCGGCGTCCTCACCGATAGACGATCAGATGCGATCGTCTATCGGCCAGCTCATGTGCAGAGGCACACTACGCTCCTTGCGTCCTTGACCTGCTTGGTCCTCGTGCCAGAGGGCTTAGTCAGATGCCGAGGAGGCGGCGTCGCTGGCGGGGGGCGGGGACTCCGCGCCCGGCTCGGCGGCTTCGTCGTCGGTGTCGGTGTCGACGACCAAGGCGACGGCGCTGACGGCGTCCTCGTCCTTGAGGTTCATCACGCGCACACCGGTGGCGGAGCGGCCCTGCTGGGAGATGCCGCCGGCGGAGGTGCGCTGGACCATGCCGCCGACCGAGATGAACACGAGCTCCTGGTGCTCGCGCACGACCAGCGCGCCCGCGAGCGCGCCCTTGCGCTCGGTCAGGCCGATCGTCTTGACGCCTTTGGCGCCCCTGTTCGTTTTGCGGTACTGGCCGATCTGGGTGCGCTTGCCGTAGCCGGCCTCGGTGACGACCAGGAGGTCCATGTCGTCGCGAGCGACGTCCATCGCGATCACCTCGTTGGGGTGGCTGGGGTCTCTATTACCCACGTCCATGCCGCGCACACCGGTCGTGTCGCGGCCCATCGAGCGCGCGTCGGACTCGGCGAAGCGTACGGTCAGGCCGGCCTTCGAGACCATGATGATCTCCTCGCCGGGATCGACCGCGCGCACGGCCAGCAGCTCGTCGTCGTCTCGGATCTTGATCGCGATGATTCCGTCCGCTTTGATCGGCGTGTTGTAAGAGAGGAACTCGGTCTTCTTGACGGTGCCGGACTTCGTCGCGAACACGAGGTACTTCGTCTCGGTGAAATCGCGTGTCGACACGACCGCCTGGATCCGCTCGCCTTCGCGCAGCGGCAGGATGTTGACGAGCGCGCGTCCCTTGGCCGTGCGCGAGGCCTCGGGCAGCTCGTACACCTTCGACCGATAGACCTTGCCGCGGTTGGAGAAGAACAGGAGGTAGTCGTGCGAGGAGCACACGAACAGGTGCTCGATGAAGTCACCGTCCTTCATGTCCATGCCGGTCACGCCGCGCCCGCCGCGCTGCTGCTGACGGTAGGTCGCCAACGGCAGCGACTTGACGTAACCAGACTGGGTGATCGTGATCACCATCTGCTGGTCGGCGATCAGGTCCTCGATGTCGATCTCGTCCTCGGAGGCGCTGATCTCGGTCCGTCGCTCGTCGCCGAAGCGCTCGGCGATCTCTGAAAGCTCCTCCTTGATCACGGCCAGCACGCGCGCCTCCTCGCCGAGGATCGCGCGCAGCTCGGCGATCCGCTCGGTCACGTCGGCGTGCTCCTCTTTGATCGAGTCGGCCTCCAGGGCGGTCAGCTGCGAGAGGCGCAGGTCGAGGATCGCCGACGCCTGGATCGGGCTCAGCTCGAAGCGCGCCACCAGCTGCTCGCGGGCGTCGTCGCGGTCGCGCGACGCCCTGATCAGTTCGATGATCGCGTCGAGGTTGTCGAGCGCGATCAGCAGTCCCAAGAGGATGTGCGCCCTTGCTTCCTTCTCGGCGAGCTCGTGCTTGGTCCTGCGCACGATCACCTCGCGCTGGTGAGCCACATAGTTGTGGATCACGGCCCTCAGGTTCAGCGTGCGCGGGACGTTGTCCACGAGCGCGACCATGTTCACGCCGAACGTCGACTGCATCGCAGTGTGCTTGTACAGCTTGTTCAGCGCCACCTTCGGGATCGCGTCGCGCTTGAGCTCGATCACCAGCCTCATGCCGCGCTTGTCGGACTCGTCGCGCAAATCCGAGATCTCGGGGATCTTCTTGTCGTGCACCAGGTCGGCGATCTTCTGGATCAGGCCCCCGTCGCCGCCCTTCTTGACCATGAACGGCAGCTCGGTGACGACGATCGCCTCCTTGCCCTGTTTCAGCGGCTCGACGTGCGCCTTTGCCTGCACCCGCACGCGGCCGCGGCCAGTCTCGTACGCGTCCTTGATGCCCTGCCGCCCGAGGATGATCCCGCCGGTCGGGAAGTCCGGTCCCTTGATGTGCTTCAGCAGGCCGTCCGTATCGATTTCAGGGTCCTCGATGTAGGCGATCGTCGCGTCGATCACCTCCCTCAGGTTGTGTGGCGGGATGTTCGTCGCCATCCCCACCGCGATCCCCGACGAGCCGTTCACCAGCAGGTTCGGGAACCTCGCCGGCAGCACCAGCGGTTCCTGCTTCGAGCCGTCGTAGTTCGGCACGAAGTCCACCGTGTCCATGTCGAGGTCCCGCAGCATCTCCGTGGCGATCCTCGACAGGCGGGCCTCGGTATTGTGACTCACGAACCCATCGGTCAGGAACGAGTGGTCGTCGGTGTCGACCCGCAACGAGTAGACCGGCTGCACCCCGGCGGGTTCGACTGAGACGACTTCCGCGTAGTAGTGATCGCCTGTGACGAGCGGCTCGACCACCCGCTTGACCTCCTCGGAGGCGATCCGGTCGAGAATCGCCGTACGGTCGCGCTCCCAGCGCTCGATGCGATCGACGTTATGACGGCGCAGCCAGTCGCGGTCCGCCCATGCCCCGCCGGACTCGCCGCGTATGTAGTCCGCGATGAGCGGAACACGGTCACTGCTGAGAGCACGGCTCTGCAGCGGAATCGCTTTCAGATCGCGGGTAAGCTTGCGCTGCTTCTCACCGGTGAAGCCGACGCGCTCGGCGAACAGGCGAGCCTCCCGCCTGTTGGTGATGATCGTCTTGAACTCGCCGCGCGGCGAAGGACCGCAGATCCGGCTCACGATCCCCAGCTCCAGCAACAGCTGCTGAACGTCCGCGCACAGCCCCTCGCTGTAGGAGGAATACGAGATCTGGATCGTCTTGCGCGGCAAGAGCGAGGAGGAGCCATCACCGGTGAAGAGGGCCTGTAGGAACGCCCGCTTGAAGGCCGGCGAGCCTCGCCAGACACGCTCAGGAACGCGCTTGTCTGCACTGCGTACACCGACCAGGAAGGCCAACGGGCCTCGAAGGAAGTCCTCTAGGTTCTGGACGTCCAGCTCGAACAGGCGACTGCCCGAGGCGATCGTTCGCACGCTCGAATAACGCGCGCCGCCGACGTGCCGATCGTAGGCGGCGAGGACAGACCCGAAGAAGTCCCCGTCGATGTTGTTGAAGCCGGCGCGAGTCTGCGACGCCCAGCCCTCCGAGACGAACGCACCCAGTAGATGGGCGAGAGAGCGCTCGGACTCGTCGAGCTCGTGGCCGGGCGTACGGGGGGTACGGTTCAGAACCACCTGGTCGGCGGGCTTCAGCTCGTCCAGCCGCTTCCACAGCAGCAGCGGCACACCGAGCATGTCCACGAGGCAAAGAACGGGATGGTTGTGCGTTCCGGTGAGCTCGTACCCCTCGCGCGTACGTAGTCGTAGCGTGGAGTGCTGTCCGGAGTGGAAAAGACGCGAAGCGTGTACGGGGCGAGCCTGGCGGTCGAGCACCTGTAGATCGACGTCTCGCTCGCTGTCGGGCTTGAGGCCTTCGGCGAGGTCGCCAATGCGCATTGTTCCCTCCGGCAGGCGCACGCGGGTGTCCCCGGTGACGCAGTACCTCATGGCGGCTGCCGGATCGTCGTCGACGGAGCCGAAGTTGCCCTGGCCGTCGACCAGCTCGTTGCGCATCGAGAACTCTTGGGCCATCCTGACGAGCGTGTCGTAGATGGCGGAGTCGCCGTGGGGGTGGTACTTGCCCATGACCTCGCCCACGATCAGGGCGCACTTCGAGTAAGACCGCGTCGGGCCGAGGCCGAGCTCGTTCATCGCGTACAGGACCCGCCTGTGCACCGGCTTCAGGCCGTCGCGCACGTCGGGCAGCGCACGACCCACGATCACCGACATCGCGTAGTCGAGATACGCGGTCCGCATCTCCTCCTCGAGCCCTCTCGGCTCGACGTTGCCCCCGCCTATGACATCCACGGATGCCATGTTTAGATCACCCCACCACTCAGCCGATGTGTGGCCTCAGGGCCAAGCAGGTCAAGGACGCAGGAAGCGTGGCGTGCTTTGCACGCGAGCGACTGAGGACGCCGAGATGCGCCGGCCATGAGGTCACACATCTAGGTTTGCGACCGCTCGGGCGTTATCTTCGATGAACTCGCGCCTTGGCTCGACCTGGTCGCCCATCAGCATCGAGAAGGTGCGGTCGGCGGAGGCGGCGTCCTCGAGCGTGACCTGGGCGAGCGTGCGCGAGGCGGGGTCCATGGTGGTGTCGGCGAGCTGCTCGGCGTTCATCTCGCCGAGGCCCTTGAAGCGCTGCAGTTTGATGCCGCGCTGGGCGACCGTCATGACGGCGTCCGGCAACACCTCGAAGGAGGCGGCGGTCTCGCGGGCGTCGCCGAGGCGGATCTCGAAGGCGGGGGTGCCGGCGAGCTCGACCAGTTGGGCGTGTACGCGGGCGAGCTGCCTGTACTCCTGGGAGGAGAACAGCTCGCGCGGCAGCCGATGCGTCCTGGCGAAGCCGGTGGCGACCTCGATCGCCTTCACGAGGAGCACGCCGTCGGGCCCGGCGCCGTTCTCGCCGGTGCCCAGCAGCTCGGCGGCGTGCGTCTCGCCCGCGACGCCCTCGCGCGAGAGCAGCGCGATCGCGGCGTCGACGTCGAGCGCCTGCTCGTCGAGCAGGGCCGACTCCTCCAGGAACTGGACCAGGTCGTGGCCGTGGACGGCCCTCAGCGAGGAGGCCCAGCCCTCGTACTGCTTGAGCAGCCTCGTGAAGCGCTGCCAGCGCTGCTCGGTCAGCTTGAACTGGGTGCCGTGGCGGTCGAAGACGCCGAGCTTCTCCCACTTGTCGGAGAGCAGGATCTCTTCGAGCTCCGAGTCCTTCTCGATGTAGCGCTCTTTGGAGCCCTGCTTGAGCTTGTAGAGGGGCGGCTTGGCGATGTATACGTAGCCGGCCTCGATCAGCTCCTGCATCTCCCTGAACAGCAAGGTCAGCGCCAACGTCCTGATGTGGGCGCCGTCGACGTCGGCGTCGGTCATCAGGATCACCTTGTGGTAGCGGGCGTTCTCGATGTTGAACTCGTCGCGCACGCCCGTGCCGATCGCGGTGATCAGGGCCTGGACCTCGACGTTCTGAAGGACCTTGTCGATCCTCGACTTCTCGACGTTCAGGATCTTGCCGCGCAGCGGCAGGACGGCCTGGGTGTTGCGGTCGCGGCCCTGCTTGGCCGAGCCCCCGGCGGAGTCGCCCTCGACCACGAACAGCTCGGCCAGCGACGGGTCCTTGACCGAGCAGTCCGCGAGCTTTCCGGGCAGGGTCGAGTTCTCCAGAGCCGACTTGCGCCGTGTCAGATCCCTCGCCTTGCGGGCGGCCTCGCGGGCGCGCTGGGCCTGCACGGCCTTCAGGATCACAGCCCTTGCCTCCGATGGGTTCTCCTCCAGGAACTCGCCCAGGCCGGTGTTGACGATCGACTCGACGAAGCCGGCCATGCCGGGGTTGCCGAGCTTGGTCTTGGTCTGACCCTCGAACTGGGGGTCTCTCAGCTTGACCGAGACCACCGCCGTCAGCCCCTCCCGGACGTCCTCGCCCGACAGGTTGTCTTCTTTCTCCTTGAGCAGGCCCTTCTCGCGGGCGTACTTGTTGAGCGTCCTCGTCAAGGCCGATCTGAAACCGCTCAGGTGCGAGCCGCCCTCGCGGGTGGCGATGTTGTTGGCGAACGAGTGGATCGACTCCTGGTAGGACGAGCTCCACTGCATCGCGACCTCTGCCGCGCCCTCCTCGGATTCGCCGGCGAAGAAGATCACCTTGCGGTGGACCGGGTCCTTGTTCTCGTTCAGGTAGGTCACGAAGTCCTCGATGCCGCCCTCGTACTGGAACTCGGCCGAGTGGCCCTCGCCACGCTCGTCGACGATCGAGATCTTCAGGCCCCTCGTCAGGAACGCGGTCTCGCGCAGGCGCTCTTCGAGCGTGTGGAAGTCCAAGTCGAGCGTCTCGAAGATGTCGGCGTCCGCCAGCCACGTCACGGTCGTGCCGGTCGCCTCGCCCTTGGCGAGCTTCTCGCCTCGCTCGAGCGGGGCGAGCGGGGCGCCGCGCGAGTACTCCTGGCTCCACTCATAGCCGTCGCGCCTGATCTGGACCCGAAGCTGTTCGGACAGCGCGTTGACGACCGACACGCCCACGCCATGCAGGCCCCCGGACACCTTGTAGCCGCCGCCGTCGCCGAACTTGCCGCCCGAGTGCAGGACCGTCAGCACGACCTCGACCGCGGGGCGGCCCTCCTTCTCGTGCATCGCCACGGGGATGCCCCTGCCGTTGTCGACGACCGTCACCGAGTTGTCGGGGTGGATCGTGACCGACACCTCGGTGCAGTAGCCGGCCAGGGCCTCGTCGACCGAGTTGTCGACGACCTCGTACACCAGGTGGTGCAGGCCCATGACCCCCGTCGAGCCGATGTACATGCCCGGCCGCTTGCGGACCGCCTCCAGGCCCTCCAGGACGGTGATGTCCTGCGCGTCATAGCTCGCGTCGGCCGCCGTTGAGGTGTCGCTGACGCCGGCCGGCTGCGTGTTCTTGGACTGAGGCTCGGGTGTCGCCAAATCGTTCCTTCGTTTTCCTCGGTGACGTGCGAGCGCCCCGGATTCCGGGGCGCTTTGGACAGCGGTCCGAGATGAGTTGATCTTGCCTGAAAGGATAGCACACGGGACGGTCGTACCCGGCCCACCGGACCCCTCAAAACCCCTGCAAAATGGCCAAAAAGAGGGCGGCGCTGTGGGCGGCAAACCCAATGTCAGAGGGAAGTGCCACGTGTGGCCCCGCGACGTGGCGCTAGGCGATGGTCGGGAATAGCGCCTTGATGTCGTTCTCGCCGCCGGGGGCGACGCGCGGAAGGAACGACAGGATGGCCTCGCGGCGAGCGCGGACCCCTCTCGTGGTGCGCTCAATGAGTTCGTGCTTGGCGAGTGCATTGAGATCGCGCGTTACGGTCTTGCGACCTTTCCCGGAGTAGGCGTCGGTGAGCCTCGGGGTAAGGGTCGTCAGGCGTGCGCGGGGGACGAAGTCGTTGTGTGGCAGGGCGAGAACCAAGTCCCTTTGCCGCCTTTCCGTGAGGGTCGGGGCTGGGAATATCGAGTGCACGTAGTTGAGCCATGTCGCGTGCACGACCTGCTCATGCACCTCGTTGAGCTGCTGCTGCAGTTCCCCGACGAAGCCCTCAGCCGCATAGCCGAGGAATGGGACGAGATCACCCCCAGACTTAGACGAGAGCTCGAGCTGCCTGTAGTAGTGGCCGCGTGTGGCGTTGTAGTGATTCGACAGCAGGTGAGCCGCGACCGACGGGATGCCCGCGGCGGTCAGGATTCCGAACTCGACGAGACGCGCCGTACGACCGTTGCCATCTCCGAACGGGTGGATCCAAGCGATGTAAACATGCGCAACCACTGCCCGCGAAAACGCGCGCAGGAAGTTCGTGGCATGGTCATCGCCGCGCTGAAAATCTGAGCCGTTCAGCCAAGCGCACAGGGTGTCGACCAAGAACCCGCAGTCGCCTGCGGGCACGCCTTGGTAGACGTTCCCGACGACGATCCCGCCTGTGCGGAACTCGCCAGGGACCACATGATCCTCTACCTCCAGCCCCTCGAGGACTTCTGCGTTCAGCTCGCGGAGTCGCTGCGGCGTAACGTCGAACAGGCCAGCGCCTAGATGGACTTCTCGTTCGACCGCAGCGAGCGCCTTGATGACGTTCTCGAGCTCTTGCTGAAGGTACTCCTGGGCCTGAGGCACTTCTAGGGTCCCCTCGACGGCAGCGATGGCCTGTGCTTCGTTCAAGCTGTTTCCCTCAATGGCGGCGCTCGCGCGCGCTCCCTTCGCCAAATAGACCTGTTCCATCTTCCGGGCGAGACCTGGCGGTAGAGGAGTCTTTGCGAGGTGACGGCACTTCGAGTGCGCTTCGCCGACGTTATTCCAGAAGGTCCACGGCGCGCGCGCAAGGTCGAGGCGAAACGTGATCCATGGATGGGACGCTTGATAGTCCCGGAAGATGTCCACCTCAATGTCCGCTCTAGTCGTCATAAAAGTCGCCTATTTGCAGGGTTGTTCGGATTGTAGCATGATTTTTGACCCTTGTTGCTGGCCCCTGCGATGGCCCGTCGTGCGTCCCGTGGCACGCCCTACGCCACGGCGGGTTGGCGGTACATCAGCGGGCTTTTGGCCCACCTGCGAGCGGACTTCGTACGTCTCGCGGAAGACGAGCGCGACGGTCGGCGGTCGACATGAGGGGGCGCGGCTGCGATCCCTGACCCAATGCTTCTCAACCGCACCGGCAGCGCAGCTCGCGGATGGGCCGAGCCCCGGGCGCGTCGCCATTGGCCTCCGCCCCGAGTGCCCCGTTCAGACGCGCGACCAATTCGGAGCCCATCAGGTCGAGCTCCTGGGCCCAGACGGCGGACTCGCAGAAGACCGTCAGCACGCCGTCCCGCTCGGCGGTGGGCCTGGCGGCGGCGGCGATCGCGGGGCCGACGACATAGTCCCAGCGCTCCTGGACGCGCGCGAGCGTGCTCGCCGGGGCGATCGCGGAGGTCAGCCCTTCGAGCGCGGCTGAGACCGGGCGTGGCGCGCGACGTCTCATGCGGCGTCGGCCTTGGGGGCGGGCGCCTCGCTGAGGATCGCGCCGGCGCTGACGCGCAAGCGCGCGACAGACGGCTCGCCCGCGAAGGGCACGTGCGAGAGATCGGTCGTGGCGATCACGCTCTGGCCGCCGCTCGACAGCTCTCTGGCGAGCAGCTCGCGACGCTGCTCGTCGAGCTCGCTCATGACGTCGTCGAGCAGCATCAACGGCATCCGGCCGCGCTCGGCCGCGAGCGCGGATCGCTCGGCCAGGAGCAGCGCCAAGAGCGCCAGCCGCTGCTCGCCCTGGGAGCCGTAGGCGCCCAGGAGGCGCCCGTCGCGCAGCAAAGCCAGCTCGTCGCGGTGAGGGCCATGCCCGGAGAAGCCCCTCTGCAGGTCCGTATCGAGGCGTTCGGCGAGCTCGGCCGCGAGCGCCTGCTCATCGGGGGCCTTTGTGCGGGGCCGGTACTCGAGGCGGACCTCGCCTTCGAGGCCGAGCTGGCCAGCGCGCTCGGCGAACAGGTCCGCGAGCAGGGCGACCGCGCGCGCGCGAGTGTCGCGCAGGGCGAGCGCGTGGCGGGCCAGCTGAAGGTCCCACACGGCGATGCTCTCGCGCGAAGCCGTAGCTGAGCGAATGCGGGCGAGCAGGGCGTTGCGCTGAGCCAGGACCTTCGCGTACGCGCGGCGCTCCTCGGCACGGGCCGGCCAGAAGCCGGCGACGACCTGGTCCAGGTGGCCTCGCCGGACGCTCGGCGGGCCTTTGACGAGCTCCAAACGGTCGGGCATGAAGACGCTGACCAACGGCCTAACGTCGACGTCCAAGAGGCGCTGCACGGGCGCGCCGTCGGCGGTCATGCGCTTGGCCTGGCCTGGTTCGAAGCCGACGCTCAGCTCGTGCTCGCGTCCGCGCGCGCGGACGCGATCCTGATCGGACGGCGCCACGCCGGGCACGACCCCGGCGGCGGCGACAGCGGCGGCGGACCGGGATGGCTCGTCCTCGCGCAGGCGGACGCTCACGCGCGCGGCGCTCTGGCCGAAGCGCACCAGCTCGCGCTCGTTGCCGGTCCGCGGCGAGCGGGCGCAGCAGCCGAAGTAGATCGCCTCCAAGAGGTTCGACTTGCCGGCGCCGTTCGGGCCGTACACGACCGTCAGTCCCTCCCCGAGACTCGCCTCCGCGCGCGCGTAGGTCCTGAAGTCGCGCATCTGCACGCTCAGCACCCGCATCGCTCAAACCTTTGTACAAGGCCGTTGGCGCATGCGCCAACGGCAGACTCGGCACATGTGCCGAGTCTCGGGACCGCACATGTGCGGTCCCGCTGGCAGGTGCATGCACCTGCCAGGACATCCAACGAAACCGGTCACACGTTGAGCCGGATCGGCATGATCAGGTACACGAAACCGCCGTCGTCCGGGGTTTCGATCAGGCCGGGCCGCAGCGGGCTGATCAGCTTGAGGACCAGCTCGTCGGACTCGACGCTGTCCAGGCCGTCGCGCAGGAACTCGGGGTTGAAGCCGATCTCGAACGGCTCGCCCGCGAAGGGCACCGGGATCGCCTCGGAGGCCTCGCCGACATCGGGGGTCTGCGCGGAGACGGTCAGCGAGCCCTCGGCGAACGCCAACCGCAGCGGCGTGTTCTTCTGGGCGAGCAGGCTGATGCGCCGGACGACCTCGCCGAGCTCGGAGCTGGCCAGGCGCAGCTCGTGCTCGACCGACTCCGGCAACAGCTGCCTGTAGTTCGGGAACTGTCCGTCGATCAAACGCGACGACAGCACGACGTCGCCCAACTCGAAGACGACCTGGTTCTGGCCGACGCTGACCGCCAGCTCGTCGCCGTGAGCGTCCTGCTGGGCGATCCGCACCAGCTCCTGTAGCGCCCGGGCGGGGACGTTCGCCTCCAAGGCGCCCTGCACCGGGCTCTCGAGCGTTGCCTCCTTGACGGACAGCCGGTAAGAGTCGGTCGCCACCATCCTCAAGGTCTGCTCGGACGCGGACATCAGGATCCCCGTCAGCACCGGTCTCGTCTCGTCGCGCGAGGCCGAGCGCGCCACCTGCGAGACGGTCTGGACGAAGGCCGCGACCGGCAGCGTCGTGCGCGTGTCCGGCGAGGGCTCCGGCAGGGCCGGGAAGTCCTCGGCTCTGAGCATCCGCAGGTGGAAGGTCGCCGAGCCGCACACCAGCTCGACGTCCTGCTCGGCGCTGCGCAGCTCGAGCGTGAGCGTGTCCGTCGGCAGGGTCCGGACGACGTCGGTCAATAGGCGCGCCGGCAGGACGGCATCGCCAGGGCGCTCGACTTTGGCGGAGGAGAGCGGTACGCGCAGGCCGATCTCGGCGTCGGTCGCGAGCAGCTCCGGTAGAAGGCCCTCGGGAGCGGAGATCTTGACGCCGGAAAGCGCCTGGATCGCGCTGCGGGTCGAAGCGACTCTCGTAACTGTCTGCAGCTGGCTGAGCAGATCCGGTGTCGAAAGAGACAACTTCATACGACATCTCCTACAAACAGAAGAGTCATAGAAGAGGCTGTGAGCATGTGCATGGCCTTGGTCGTGTGGCTTCGTTGTGCGGACAGATCGACGTTCATGGTTGTGGACAGCGAGTGTGGAAGTCTCTCATCTGGACCGGTCGCTCCGCGGCGATGTCTGGCCGCCTCCACAGGACTGTGGATCGAGTGCGAGATCCGACAGCACGCTCTGCACAGCTTGGCGCGAGCGATCGTCGTCAGCGAGCCGTGAGACGGTGCGACGGTGCGCGTACATAACGGTCGTGTGATCGCGCCCGCCGAACTGCCTGCCGATCGCCGGCAACGACTCGCCGGTCAACTCACGGGCCAGGTACATCGCCAGCTGCCGCGGCCAGGTCAGGCGCGCGGCCCGCGACTTGGAGACGAGCTCGTCGGTTGTGAGCCCGTAACGCTCGCAGGTAGCTCGCTTGATGTCGGCGACCGTCGGAGAGGTGCCGTGTGTGTGTGTGCGCGCGCGCGCGGCACCTCCTTGGGCGGTGTCGGCCGGGGTCGGGTACAGGCCGTCGAGCAGCTCGCGGGCGAGCTCCGGCGTCAACGGGCGCCCGGTCAGCGAGCTGTAGGCGACGACCCTGATCAGCGCGCCCTCGATCGCCCTGACGTTGTCGGTCACCCGTTCGGCGATCAGCTCGAGGGCCGAGTCGTCGGGCAGATCGAGGCCGTCGTGGTCGGCGCGCTTGCGCAGGATCGCCAGTCGTGTGGCCGCGTCCGGGGGCGCTATGTCGGCGACCAGGCCCGACTCGAAGCGCTCTCTGAGCCGGTCCTCGAGCGCCTGCAGGTCCCTCGGTGGCCGGTCGGAGCTGAGCACGAGCTGGCGTCCGGAGTCGTACAGCGCGTTGAAGGTATGAAAGAACTCCTCCTCGGTCTTCGTCTTGCGCTCCAAGAATTGGACGTCGTCGACGAGCAGCACGTCGATGTGCCTGTGTTCGGCCTTGAAGGCGTCTGTCCGGCGCCCTGCGAGCGCGCCCAGGAAGTCGTTCGTGAACTCCTCGCCGGTCGTGCACCTGACGGCCAGGCCCGGATCGTGGCTGAGCAAGAGCCGCGCGATCGAGCCGAGCAGATGCGTCTTGCCGACCCCCGGCGGGCCGCATATGAACAGCGGGTTGTATGCCTGGCCCGGCATCTCGGCGACCGCCAGGGCGGCGGCGTGAGCGAGCCTGTTGCAGCTGCCGATCACGAACTGTTCGAACGTCAGCTTCGGGTTGCCGAGCGCGCCGATTCCTACCTCATAGCCTTCGTCCCGCTCCTGCCCTCCGCTCGGCCGCTGCCCTCGTTGGCGATCGAAACCTAGTGTCTGTCGGCTGCCCGTCGGCGACGCCCCCGATCCGACCGCGCCCGTATCGCGCCGACCGCGCCCGCTCGTTCCGCGCGCGCGCGGAACGCCGGATGCCGATGTGTCCATGTCCCGCCCGCCAAGCCTTTCGCCGGCGCCCGGCCTGGGCAGCAGCTCGACGACGACGTGCTCCCCGAAGACGGTCTCCACGGAGACTTGCAAGACCCGCCCGAACCGGCTTGCGACCCAATCGCAGGCCTGGGCCGGGCCATACACGACGAGCTGCCCGTCGGCCAGTTCGGCGACGGTCAGCGGCTCGAGCCAGATGCGGTAAGTGGCCTCGCCGACCGCGCCCTGCAGCTCGTTCCGGACGCGCGACCACATGTGCTCCAGCTCGACGTTCACGGCAGCGTAAACCGCTCCTCCCAGGGAGAGTGTTCTTGACTTTGGGACGGAGGGCCCGCGTGGAGCCCGGTCCGGCGACTATATCCGACGCCCGTCGCGCCGCCGCCGCCCTTGACCGCATTTGGCGAGAAAATTCGCCGGGGTCGCGTCCCGGCTGGTGTGGCCTCGTCGGAGTGGGCGCCGGCGGGGTGGCGCGCCGGCCACGGGATCGATCGCCGGGACTCTATACTTCGCTGTTCTAAGCCATGAAGCGCACTTACCAACCAAAGAAGCGCAAGCGCGCACGCACTCACGGGTTCCGGGCCCGGATGAGTTCCAGGGCGGGCCGGCTCACGCTCAAGCGCCGCCGGGACAAGGGCCGCAAGCGCCTGTCGGCGTAGCGATGGCCCCTGTTTGCGCGAGCCTTTCGCGCGCGAGATGACGGCCCACGCCGGCACCGGCAAGCGGCGGCTCTCGCGCAGCGCCGAGTTCGAGCGTGTCTACAGGCACGGCCGCTCGACCGCCAATCGCCATCTCGTGGTCTACGCCTTTCCGAACCCGTCGGCCGCTAGCGCCGACGGTCCCCGGTTGGGACTGTCGGTGTCGCGCAAGGTCGGCGGCGCCGTCGAACGCAACCAGGTCAAGCGCCTGCTCCGGGAAGCGTTCGCCAAGCTGGCCCCCGACCTGGCAGCTGGCCAAGATCTGGTCCTGGTAGCTCGCCCGCCGGTCCTCGAGCTGGCCGAACGGGATGGCTTGGCGGGGATCGAGTCCTCGCTCGCGGATTTGATCGAGCGCGCGCGCCTTGGCGCCGTCCCGGACGACTCCGCGCCCTCGGCGGAGCCAGCCCAGTCCGAGCCCTCGGCGGAGCCAGCCCAGTCCGAGCCGGCGCCCGCTGCGCCCGCCCCGCCCCCCGTCCGGGCGCCAGAGGCCTCGCGGGAGCCGGGATCGTGAAGGCGGACGAGTCTGCCGGCGAGGAGGGCCGGACCAGCTCCTCGGCGCACCGCGCCCTGACATGGCTGGCCCGCTCCGTGGCGATCGCGCCGATCGTCGTCTACCAGCGGGCGATCTCGCCGGCCCTGCCCAGGCGTTGCAAGTACGAGCCGACGTGTTCGCGCTACGCGGTCGAGGCGATCCGCGCGTACGGCCCCATCCGCGGGACCGTGCTCGCGGGCTGGCGCGTGCTCAGGTGCAACCCATGGAGCTACGGCGGGTACGATCCAGTCGAGGCCCAGCGTCTGTTCGGCGGCGGCGCGCACAGCCACGGCTGATCAGATGGCCCAGCCATGACCTTCCCGACCGCCTCGTCCCACACCGATAGCGCCGAGTCCGCCCCAGCCCGCCCCAGCCCCTAGACCCCCGACCGCCAAAGACCTCCGCTTATGCCCGTGTTCGCGAACATCATCGAGGAAGCGTTCTCGCCGCTGATAACGCTGTTCGAAGAAATCATGGTCTTCATCCACGAAGCCGTGGGTGGGAGCTGGGGTTGGGCGATCGTCGGCTTGACGATCGTCACGCGCGCGGTGCTGTTGCCGCTGACCTACAAGCAGCTGCGCTCGATGCAGGAACTCCAGAGGCACGCGCCCGAGATGAAGAAGATCAAAGAGCGCTACAAGGACGACAAACAGCGCCAGCAGCAGGAGATCATGAAGTTCTATCAGGAGAACAAAATCAATCCTTTGGCCTCCTGCTTGCCTTTTGCGCTGCAGATCCCGGTGTTCATCTCGCTGTTCTACATGCTGAGGACCGACCTCAAGAAGCACATCTGCGGCGAACAGCTGATCTCCCACTACAACGCTCTGTCGCTGCACACGCGCAACGCGTATCACGTGCTGCACGCCACCTCCGTGGCCAAGTTGCCGAGCAAGTACGTCGAAGCGACGGGTTGTCAGACCGTGGCTCCGGGCTCCGGCAAGTTCCTGTTCATCCCGGACATCACCACCAAGGCGACCGGCGCCGTCCTGATCGTCCTGATCGTCGTCTACGTCGGCTCCCAGATCGCCTCGACGTTGATGGCGACGGCGACCGCCGATCCGAACCAGCGCCGCATGATGCTGCTGCTGCCGCTTGTGATCGTCGCCTTCCTGTTCCGCTACCCCGCCGGACTCCTGGTGTACTGGATCACGACGAACCTGTGGACGATCGGCCAGCAGTACTTCATCAGGCGTCGCATGCCGATGCCGACGATCCCCGGCAACGGCCCGGGCGACGACGGCAAGGGCCCGGGCGGCGACGGAGGCTCGCCCAACGGCAAGCCCAGCCCGTCGCGCGGCGGCAGCCCGAAGAGCGAACCCGCGCTCGCCGGCGTCGCCGGCCCTTCAAGCAGCGCCGCTCCGCCGCCACCGCCGCGTCGCAAGAAGAAGCGCTCGGGCAGGAGGCGGTGAGCAGAAGATGAGCGCCGAAGACCGATCGACGCGGTCGCCAGCCGAGGCTCGCGACGGCGCGGGCGCCGCCGGCGAGGACGAGACCCCGGTTGGGACGCTCGAAGATCTGCTCGAGGAGATCGCCGACGACCTCGACCTCGACGTCGAGATCGAGGTCGACGAGGCCGACGGCGTGTTGACGGGACGCCTCGTGGGCGACGACGTGGGCCTGTTCATCGGCCGCCGCGGCCAGACGATCGACGCCGTCCAGCATCTCGCCCAGCGCATCGTCTTCCGCGACGGGCCATCGGAGGTGCGTGTCGCGATCGACGCCGACGGATACCGCGAGCGGCGCGCGCACGCGCTGCGGACCGAGGCCGACGACGCGGCCGACGAGGCGCTGCGCTCCGGTGAGCCGGTCGAGCTCGAGCCGATGCCGGCGTCCGAGCGGCGCATCGTGCACGAACATTTGCGCGATCGCGGCGACGTCGAGACCCACAGCGAGGGCGACGAACCCGATCGCCGCCTGGTCGTTTCGCCGCTTGGGGCGTAGGTCCGCGGATGGGCGGCCCCTTGGCGGGCTTGCCCCCAAGTAGGCACGTCCTACAGACCGACCCACGGACCGGGCCCTGCCAGGTGCGGTCTGGCGTTTCACGTTTTTCTCCCCCGTGAAACAAATCCGCGCGGGAAGTGGGTCGTGCAATCATGGTCTGCATGGCTGAGCAAGGCGGCGAGATCACAGATGTCGAGAGAGGACTTGTCACGGGCCTGCTCGTCGGCGAGGGCCACTTCGGCGGAGACGGGAAGCAGCCGCAGATCACTCTCAGGATGCACGTCAGGCATGAGGCGATCTTTCACTGGCTGCAGGAACTGTTCCCGCGTGCCCGCCTGTACGGCCCCTACCACCACGGCGGGCGCTCTTACTACCAGTGGATGGCTCGCGGCCAGGCGTTGGCCGAGGACGTACTGCCAGTCGTCGAGAGCGTCCTGACGGACCGGATCGACACCCATGTCAGTGCTCGCATCCACGAGATGAGGGCCAGGTATCCCAAGTTCTTTACCCAGCGTGAGCGACCCACAGAACGTCGTGTCCAGATGCTGACACGCCAGTACGGGCAGCCACCTCGCGCGCACGTCCAGATGACGGCGATTCTCGAGACCCTGGCAGCGGATGAGCGAGCGCCTACGACCGTACGTGCCCCCGGAGAGGCCGTTGACATCCATCTTGCCGACTCGCTGGTAGCGCTGGAGATCGACCGCCTGCGCGCGGCCAGACGCATCGCCGATATCGGGACGGGCGCCGGATTTCCGGGACTGCCGCTAGCGGTTGCATTGCCGGCAAGTGAGATGCGGTTGGTGGAGAGCCAGTCGAAGAAGTGCCAGTTTCTACGCCGGACGATCGCAGCGGCCGGTCTAGACAACGCACGGGTGATTGAGCGCCGGGCGGAGGAGTGGCCCGAAGGCCTGGGCGCGCATGACGCAGTGCTCGCACGAGCGCTTGCGCCTCCCGCTGTCGTGCTGGAGTATGCGGCACCGCTGCTCGAGCACGGAGGTGTTCTGGTTGACTGGCGCGGTCGCAGGGATGGCGCTCAGGAGGAGGCTGCGCTCGCGGCGGCGGATCAGCTGGGTCTCGAGCGCGTGGAGGTGCGCGGCGTCAAGCCCTTCGCGGCTGCCCGGGATCGCCATCTGCACATCTACCTGAAGGTTGGGGAGACACCGTCCAAGTTTCCTCGACGCGGGGGAGTAGCCCGCAAGAGGCCGCTTGCGAGTTGAGACTCAGATGAGGCAGGCAGCCATCCGTCCCGCGACCCATACTCCGACCGCAATCGGCGCTAGCGTGGCGAGCGCGATGGGGACTGTCTACGCGATCGCCAACCAGAAGGGGGGAGTCGGCAAGACGACGACCGCCGTGAACGTGGCGGCCTGTATCGCCGAGGCGGGCTACGCGACCCTGCTTGTAGACGTAGACCCGCAGGCCAACGCCACCGTCGGTCTTGGCATAGGCCGGACCCAGGCCCCCGGCCTGTATGAGGTGCTGACCGGCGAGGCCTCCGCTGAGCAGGCGCTGGTGGAGGCGCCGAGCGTCCCGGCCCTGCGCGTGCTGCCGGCGGGCGCCGGCTTGGCGGGGGCGAACGTCGAGCTGCCTCGGATCGAGGGTTTCGAGCAGCGCCTGCGCGTGAGCCTGGAGCCGCTGAGGAGTCGCTTTCAGTACATCCTGCTCGACTGCCCGCCGTCGCTGGGTCCGCTCACCGTCAGTGCGCTGGTCGCCGCCGACCGGGTGATCGTGCCCGTGCAGACCGAGTACTTCGCCTTGGAGGGACTTGCCGGCCTGTTGGAGACCTTGGCGCTGGTGCAGCGCGAGCTGAACCCGAGGCTGACCGTCGCGGGGATGCTCCTGACGATGCACGACAGCAGGACCCGCCTTGGCCGGGACGTCGAGCGGGAGGTCCGCGAGCACTTCCCGGGCCTGGTCTTCTCGACGGTCATCCCGCGCAACGTGAGGGTCGGCGAGGCCCCTAGCCATGGCCTGCCCGTCACCCACCACGACCCCCATTCGGCCGGGGCCGAAGCCTACTTTCAGCTCGCGCGCGAGGTAGCAGAGCGTGGCTAAGCCAAAACCCGGCATCGGCCGTGGGCTGGAGGCGATCTTGTCGGTCTCGACCGAGGGCTCGCGCGCGAAGGCCGACGAGCTGCGCGAGCTGCCCGTCGAGCTGATCTCGCCAAGCGCCAATCAGCCGCGACGGCGCTTCGACGAGGAGGCCTTGCAGGCGCTCGCTGGGTCACTCGGCGAGCGCGGGGTCCTGCAGCCAGTGCTGGTGCGCCCCCGTGCGGGCGGCACCTACGAGCTGGTCGCCGGCGAGCGGCGCTGGCGCGCCGCCAAGATCGCCGGCCTGGAGACGATCCCGGCGCTCGTGCGCGCCCGCGAGGACGCCGAGGCGCTGGAGCTGGCCCTGATCGAGAACATGGCCAGAGAGGATCTCAACCCGGTCGAGGAGGCCCGCGCGTGCGCGGCGCTGGTCGAGGAGCTCGGTCTCACGCGCGAGCAGGTCGGGCGCCGGGTCGGGCGCGGCAGGGTCGCCGTCAGCAACCTGATGCGCCTGCTCGATCTGCCCGACGACGTGCTCGGCCTGCTCGAGTCCGGCTCGCTCAGCGAGGGCCACGGCCGGGCCCTGCTTCTGGCCGACGACCACTCGGTCCGTGGCAAGCTCGCCCGCAGCGCCGCCCAGGGAGGCTGGTCGGTGCGGGTCGTCGAAGCCCGGGCTCGCTCGGCTAACACAGGCGGCGACGACGGGCCAGGAGCCGGGCGAAGGAGGGGTCGAGGAAAGCGTGGGGACGGTGCCGGTGCCGCGCGCGCGCGTGGGGCGGCCGGGAGCGCCGGATCAGGCGCCGGCGCCGTCGGCGAGTTCCATCCGGACCAGTTGCAGGCGGCGTCCGAGATCGCCGAGGCCCTCGGCCGGGCGCTCGGCGCCGAGGTCTTGGTCATGCCGGACGACGATCTCGGCTATAGGGCCGAGCTGACGTTCAGGACGGCCGACGAAGCGCTTGGGCTGGCGCGGCGTTTGGAGGGCGGTCGTGGGACTTAGGTCCCGCTAGAATCTCCGCCTCGCGGGCGATTAGCTCAGCCGGTTAGAGCGCTTCTCTGATAAGGAAGAGGTCCCTGGTTCGAGTCCAGGATCGCCCACTCGAAAGGCCGCTCGCTCCCGCATCCGTGACGAGGACGCCTGAGCGGCGGTTCAGCGGTCGTAGGCCCCGCCACGGGACTTGACGGCCGTCACCACGATCAGGCTGGCATCGGAGTCGAGGCGGATCAGGGCTCGCCAGTCACCGATGCGCAGACGCTACTCGCCCGGTCGGCCCTTGAGACCGCGCACATCGCCCGCAGGCAGGCGCTCGATAGCCGCCAGGATACGCTCTCGTTCGTTGCGTGGGAGCTTGCGCAGGGCCTTCGCAGCGGCGGGTGCGATCACCGCGTCCCAGGCGGGCAGCTCAGGCGCCAGCGTCAGGCTCCGCGCGCAACTCGGCTACGCTGACCGCCTCGCCCCGCTGGTATGCCGCCCAGCCCTCCTCGGACGCGATGCGGTCGTCGCCGGTGTAGGGCTCGTCGTCAAACGGGGCAGCCTCAAGGGCCGCCAGCATCGGGTCCTTGGCACGGGTCAGCAGGACCCCGGCGGGGTCCACGCTCTCGTCGGGCAACTCGTCCACAAGACGGTGCAGATCGGCTCGCGTCATGGCCTAAAACGTAGCACCAGGGTCACGAGGCGACGAGCCGATCTCGTGCTTGCAGCGTCGGCTCCAGCAGGATCATGAGCGAAGGGCTCGGTCATCCTTTTCATAAAACAAGAACTCTTCCCGATTTTCGACCTGCAATCATCTGTCTCGACATTCGACGAGGAGAGCGAAAGCATGTCCAAAGGAAGAGAGCTGAGAATGCGCACACGCAAGGCATCGCCCGCGACCGTTGGCGCCACCCTGGCGCTCTTCTTTGTGTTCGGAGGCACCCCGAGCACGGCTCAACCTGTCGCCAAAGTCGCCTGTACTCGTGATGTGCCCGCGATCATCGGCGGCAAACACGAGTGTCTCGGCGCCGGCGAGTACTGCGCGACCCGTTACGAGCGCCAGTACGAACGCTACGGGTTCGTGTGCAGCACTCGTTACAACCCGCCTCGGTTGCGCCGGAAATAGGGCCTATGCGGCCGGTTCGCAGAGAGAGGGCGCTGCCAGGTGCCACGTTGACATCGATGCGGCCTCGGCGACCCGCTGACGCCATCTCTCAGCCAGTCGTCCCCAACGCCCGCGCGTCCGCACGAACCCACGCGGCGACGCCGACCGTCGTCGCGGCGATGAGCACCGCTGGCCAGGGCCCGAGGACCAGGCCGAGCAGGTGCGAGGCGACGAATACGGCCCCCGCGACCCCGAGCAGGCCGCCGGCCGTGCGTGGGCCGTGGCGGCGCAGCCACGCGCGCGCACACCACAGGCCGCCGAGCAGCAGCACCAGGCCGCCCAGGGCACGTGAGCCGGTGGTGACCGCGACCGCGTAGCCGAGCACGAACGTGGCGGCGGCGACCGGGGCCGTGGGAGTGCCTCGCATGTCGCCGAGCGTAGCGTTCGGGCGCGCTTGCGGGGGACCGGGGACGAGGGCTAAGGCATCGGCGGCGGGCTGCCGATGATGGGCTCGTGGCCCTACCCAACTGCTCGCCCTCTCCGTCACGCGGTCGTCGCCCCGCGGACCGTCGTTCGACTCTCTCGCGCCGCGCGGCGCGAGTTCGCCTGACGGTCTGCTTGGCCTCCTGCGCGAGCATCATCGCCGCGGCGATGCTCGCGGCGACTCCAGCCGGCGCCGTCGTTACCCAGGCGGTCGAAGGTGCGGAAACGACGACTGTCGGGCTGCAACCGCGCGAAGCCGCTCACTACTGGGAAGGCGCCACGAAGTGGAACGGTCTCGGCAAATTCGAAGCCGAACCGAATGCCGCGGCGTACCTGTTCGGTAACGATCCCGCCAACCCCGGTCATCCCGAGCCGGTCCTGCACTCCGTCGGGACATATGCGATCTACTGGGACCCCGGCAATCGCTATCAACAAGAACGGGGCGCCTTCTATCACGGCGATTGGCAGGGATTGATCGACGGCTTTCTGGCGAACGCCGGCACGGCGGGCGGCGAACTCAGCAACGTGTTCGCCGTCGACGCGCAATACACAGACAAGACCGACCAGCCCGCGACCGATCGTTCCACCTTCCACGGCGCCTACACCGACACCAACCCGTACCCGCAGAGCGGCGGCTGCACCGATCCGCACCCGTGGGTGTTCGGTGTGCCGCTGCTCGAATCGGGCGAACCGGTCTGTCTCACCGACCGGCAGATACGCGCGCAACTGAAGACCTTCATCAACGAACAGCACGGCCTGCAGAAGGGAATGGGCTCGATCTTCTACGTGCTCACGCCTCCCGGGGTCACGGTCTGTCTCGGCGAAGGTGGACCAAACGGGCACTGCTCGGAATTCGACGGGACCATTGGAGAAATCTCCGAATACGAAGAAAATGTGAACACGTATCCGGAACGTCTGGAACTGTACAAAGAAGAACTGAAAAAATACAAAAATGAAGGCGAAGAAGGCGAACCACCCGTCAAACCTTCCGTGCCGACCAAGCCGGCGAGCTACGCCGACTACGAAAAGAGCTTCTGCAGCTACCACTCCGACATCAACCCTGACGGAGAAGAAGGCGGGCCGGACACGATCCTCTACGCGACGATTCCCTGGATCGCCGGGGGGGCCGGGGACTATCATCTGGCAACGACCGACCGCACCCAGGGCTATGCCTGTCAGGACGGAGGCTTCGAACCGCCCACCAAACCGAATGGAGAAGTCCAGGAAAAGGAGCGGGTACACCCGCGCACCGCTAAACAGCAGGAAGAATTCGAAGAAAAGAACCCCAGGGAAAAACGTGAAGAGGAAGAAGCAAGAGAATTGGGGCTCGGCAAACCGCACGAGCAGGAGCCCAACCAGATTCCGGGCGAACCCAATCCGGACGGTTCATATGACACCGGCTTGGCTGACCTCATAATCAATCAGATCGCCGTCGAGCAGCAGAACACCGTCACGGACCCGCTGCTGAACGCATGGCAGGACCCGGCCGGCAGCGAGATGACCGACGAGTGCCGCAACTCTTTCTTCCATCCCACGGGCGGTAGCCCCACGGCTGGAATCGTGACGATCGCGGGCACGCTCGAAAACCAGTCTCTGGCGGCCGGCAAATATTACCTCAACGACGCGTTCAACCTTGCGTCCGAGCGGCTGCCCTATCCGGCGATAGTCTGTCAGCATAACGTCGTTTTGGAACCCAAATTCACGGCTCCCAACCCGGTCAAGTCCGGCGAAATCGTGGGCTTCGACGGCATGGAGTCGGACGTAACCCTGAATGCAGCCTTCGCCTTCGAATCGAACGGCACGCCGAAGGATAATTATGCGACCTACACCTGGAACTTCGGTGACGGCAGCCCCGAAGTGTCGGGCTTCGCACCTGGCGCGGCCGCAAAGAACTCTGGTAACTCACCCTGTGCAGAGCCATGGCTGACCCCCTGCGCGGCGAGCGTCTTCCACTCTTATCAATACGGCGGTACATACAACGTTACGCTGACGATCAAAGACGTTGGCGGCAATACCGCGAGCACGACCCAGCCGGTCGTCGTCAACGGCCCGCCGGCGCCGTCTCCCGAACCAGGGCCCGCTCCCGGGCCGGCGCAGCCTTCCGGCTCGACCACCGGCGCCTCCGGCTCCGGTTCGCCCTCCGGCCCCGGCGCGACCAAACCCCAACTCCCCGCCCCCGTGGCGGCCCAGGCGGTCGCCTACAGCTCGCTGGCCAAGACGGTCAGGAAAGGCCTGGTCGTCAGGTACTCCGTCAACGAGCAGGTGACAGGAACCTTCAACGTGCTGCTTGCCGCTTCGATCGCCAAACGCATCGGCCTTCACCTGCCGTTGGCGACGGGCCTGCCCGCCGGAACCCCGCCGCAGGAGATCGCCGGCAAGGCGCTCCTGATCACGACGAAGGGCGGGCGCGGCACGATCAAGATCGAGTTCGGCAAGGTCACCGGCGCGCGCCTTCGCAAGCTTGGCAAGGTATCTCTGATGCTGCAACTGAACCTGCGCAACGCTTCCGGGCGAACCGCGACCGTGCTCAGCAAGATCACGCTGCACTGAGGGCGGCTCACGCCGCCCGTCTCACCCCGGATCGCCGTACCCGCGCCGAGCGGCCGCTGTGGGCTTTACAGCCCCGGCGGATGCCTGACCGCGTATCCCGCCAAAGGCGGCGTCGAGAGCAGCCAGCGCGACGCGTAGGGCCCTGAGCGCCCGGCCGTGTCGAACCAGACGCCGTCGACGTCCATGAACGTGTGGCCGGCGTTGGCGTAAATCGTGATCCAGCGTCCCGGTCCGGGTTCGCCCCAGTTGGCCAGATCGCCAGAGACCAACGGCGCACCGAGCAGTCCGCCGGCCGCCAGGGCGTAACTGACCGAGCCAGAACAGTCGTAGCCATTGGCCACGAACGAGGCGTGGCCACCGCCCCATATGTACGGGAAGTCGGCGATCGCGTTGCCGCCCGCGATCACGCGCTGCACGACCGCGGGCACGTTTGCGGGGATCGGGATCGTGCCGTTGCCGCCGACCGACGAGCCGCCCGGCACGGGCGTCAGCGCGCGGTGCTGGATCGCCTTTTCCTGGGCTTTGTAGTGTTCCTCTTCGCCCAACTCCTTCTTGATTTCGGCGTCCGACGGAGCCCCCGGCGCGACCGCCGCTTCGCCGACCGTGCGCGGGGCCGTCGCGGACGCGTGGCGCGTCGAGGCTGGCAACGGGAAGCTCTTCGATTCTTCGGGGTCCGCGACCTCGTGCACGACTCCGCCGCCTGCTCCGCTGGCCCCAGCGCCAGGTCCCACAGCCACGTCCCCGGTGCCGCTTGCGCCTGTGGTCCCACTCGGATCAGCGCCGCTCCCCGACCCGCCGCTCCCGCTGCCCGTCGAACTCTGGCCCGGCGGGTCCGCCGAGCCCGCGCCCTGGCTCGGCGTGGCGCCGGAGGAAGACCCTCCGGCCGTTTCGCTCGCGGTCGAACGGGCAGTCGAGCCGCTGCCGTTGGCGTGGGCGACACCGGCCGGACCGCCGACCTGGGCTTCCCCGCAGCCGGCGATCGCGACCGCGATCGCCGCAACGCAGATCGCTGCGGCGAGGAGGTCTCGGCGCCTGCGCAGAGGATCGGTCCTCACCGGACACAGGCTAGCGGCCGCATCCCGCCAGTCGTGCCGCTAACCTGGGGCCGATGCACGACGAGGCAACCGTCGTGGACGTCCCGAGGCCACGCGTCGGCATACAGGCGTCCATGGAGATCGATTCCGTTCGCCCTCACCTCCGCATCCTGCACGGGATGCGTCAGCCCGCCAACTGGCTGCAACTGATCAGGTTCGGCCTCGTCGGCGGGACCGGTTTCGTGATCAACGTCGGTGTGTACGCCCTGTGCGTGCACCCATTGGCGATGAACTACCGGATCGCCTTCGTGATCGCCTGGATGGTCGCCGTCACGAACAACTTCTTGCTCAACCGCCATTGGACCTTCGACGCCGCCGCGGGCAGCGTCCGCTTCCAGGCGGTTCGCTTCTTCGTGGTCAGCGCCGCCGCCGCCGCCTTCGGCTTCCTGCTGCTGACGGCGTTCGTGGAGGGCCTCGGCATGGCCAAGGTGCCCGCCGAGGCGCTCGCGGTCGCCGCGTCGACGCCGCTGAACTTCCTGGGCAACAAGCTCTGGAGCTTTCGCCACCACGGCCGAGCTGGCGCCCGGTCCTGACCGGCGCCCCGCGGCCTCGGCGGCGACCGCCCGGGATTGATCTGGACCACCTTGGCTGGGACCTATACTCTGAGGCTGCTGCTCTGAAAACCTTCGCAGAGGACGTTTCGATCCGTGCAGGAGATGGTCATCTACGGCGTCAGCTTCGACATGGTCGGCAAGCAGCCGATCGTGCTCTTGAAGACCGCCGACGGCAACAAGTTCCTGCCGATCTGGATCGGACATCCGGAGGCGGCCTCGATCCTGATGAAGCTCCAGGGCGCCGGCACCCCCAGGCCGATGACCCACGACCTCCTGTGCGACGTGCTCGGCGAACTCAACGCCAAGTGCACCCAGGTGTCCGTCACCGAGCTTCGCGAGAACACGTTCTTCGCCTCGATCACCCTCCAGGTCAACGGCCGCGAGCTCGAGATCGACTCCAGGCCGAGCGACGCGATCGCCTTGGCCGTGCGCTCGGGCGCGCCGATCTACGCTGCCGAGGAGGTCATCGCCGAGTCCGCGATCGAGTTCGAGCACGACACCGAGGAGTCCGAGGACGTCGTCGAGAAGTTCAAGGAGTTTCTGGACGAGGTCACCCCCGAGGACTTCGCCGCGGGAGATTCCTAGCGCCGCTCAGCGCGTGAACGCACTGGAGAGGATCCGCTCGATCAGTTCATCGAACCCAATGTTGGCCGCGTCCGCCGCGAGCGGCAACAGGCTCGTTTCGGTCAGGCCGGGCACGACGTTCGTCTCCAGCACGGTGAGCTCGCCGGCGTCGTCCAACATAAGGTCGATCCGTGCGACCCCGTGGCAGCCGAGCAGCTGGTACGCCTCGAGCGCCAGCTCCTGCGCACGCCCGGTGAGGCCGCCGGGGAGATCGGCCGGGCATACGAACGTCGTCATGCCGATCTCATAGCGGGACTCGTAGTTGTAGAACTCCTCTTCGCGCGGGATCGCCTCCACGACCGGCAACGCGATCGGCGACTCGCCAGGCGCCTCGGCGTCGAGCACCGACACTGCCAGGTCGCGTCCGCGCACGTAGCGCTCCAGCACGACGGCACGGTCATATGACAGCGCGCCCACGATCGCGGCGGGCAGCTCCTCGTGTGAGCGCGCGAACTTGACGCCCAGCGCCGAACCCTGACGCGCGGGCTTGACGACCAGCGGGAACCCGATGCTCCGCCCCAGTCCCGGCAGCGCCGCCGCGATACCGAGGTCTTTGATCGCGCTCTCCTTGAACGCGGCGAACTGTGGCGTGGGAATGCCGGCCTCGCGCATCAGGTACTTCGCCAAAGCCTTGTCCGTGCAGCGCATACACCCCCCCGGCCCCGAGCCGGTGTAGGGGATGTCCAGCGTCTCCAAAAGTCCCTGCACGGTCCCGTCCTCACCATCGCTGCCGTGTAGCGCTAGAAATGCCGCGCGGGGCTGGCACTCGAGCAGCTCGGCCACAAGCTCCGAGCCGACATCGATCCCAACCACCCTGTGCCCCGAGCGCTTCAGTGCGCTCTCCGCGCGTGCCCCGGAACGCAGCGAGACGGTGCGCTCAAGCGAGCCTCCACCCTTGAGGACGGCAATCGGTTTGGGCTCCCCCGCCACGCGCAGGTGCCCACCGCGCCGCCCTTTGCCCTTTGCGCCGCCGCCCACGGGTTTGTCGGCACTCATGGCTTGCGCCGCCGCACACGCTTACCCTGTTTCTCGGGGGCGGGGATCTTGATAGCCGCGAGATCTGGATTCGCCGCCGCGTCTTTGCCCGTGACGCCGGTTCTCGACTCCGCGGTCGCACCGGTCAGCGCACTGAACAGGCCGGTGTCTCCTCCCATGGTCTTACCAATCCGCCGGATACCCTCGCGGATGTCCTCGTCGGGCACCCCCGCAAAGTTCAGCCGCATTGAGTTGGCGCCGCTGCGCCCGTCCATGTACGCGGAGCGCCCCGGTACGAACGCGACTCCCTGGCTGCGCGCCATCAGGTCGGTCGTGTCGACGCCGTCGAGCGTCGCCCAGACGAACAGCCCACCCTCGGGCTGTGTCCAAGACGCGCGCCCTCCGAAGTGCTGCTGCAGGGACTCCAGCATCACGTCCCGCCGGCGCCGGTACAGATCGCGCAGGCGCTGCACGTACTCGGTCCAGGCCGGCTCGCCCGCGGGAGTGCGCTCAGCGAAGTAGGCGGACACGAACAGCTGGGTCATCGGCGAGCTGCACAGGTCGGCCCCCTGTTTGCCGAGGTTAAGCTTCTCCAAGACCGCGCGCGGCGCGACCGCCCAGCCGAGACGCAGCCCCGGAGACAGGATCTTCGAGAACGTGCCCAGGTAGATGACGAGATCCGAGGAGACCCCGTCTCCGCCCGCGCCACCAGCCCCGAGCGAGGCGTCCAGCGAGTAGAGCGTCGGCAGCGGAGTGCCCTCGTAGCGCAGGAGCCCGTACGGGTTGTCCTCCAAGATCAGCAGCTCGCGCTCGCGCGCGAGCGCGACCAGCCGCCGCCGGCGTGGCAGCGACATCGTGACGCCGCCTGGGTTCTGGAAGTTGGGGATCGTGTAGATGAACTTGGGCCGCCGGTCTTCGCTTGCCAGCCGGTCGAGCACCGACTCCAGCTCGTCGATCGGCATCCCGTCCGAGTCCATCTCGATCTGCACGACGTCGGCCTCGTAGGCGCCGAACGTCGGCACCGCGCCGGGGTAGGTCGGCGCCTCGGCGACGATCACGTCGCCCGGGTCGATCAGCGCCTTGCAGACGAGGTCGATCACCTGCTGGCCGCCGGTCGTGACGATCACACTGGCCGGGTCGATGACGGTCTGCTCCGCGGCCATCACCTCGACGATGCAGTCGACCGCCGCGGCCATCCCCTCGGTCGGGCCGTACTGCAGCGCGCGCGCCGTCGACTCGGCCGCGACCCGGCTCATCAGCCGTGCGTACAACTCGGGCTCGAACGTGCTCGTGTCCGGCAGCCCGCCCGCCAGCGAGATCACGTCGGGGCGTTCGGTCAGCGCCATCATCTCGCGCATCGCCGAGGATTTCATCCCGCGCGTGCGGGCGGCGAACAGGGCCTCGTAACGTGCCAGCTCGTGCGCCGCCGGGCGGCCGCGCCTTCGTCTATCGTCCTGACCGGTCGAGGGTTCCTCCGGCATTCCCGCACGGTAGCGCACGCCGCGCTCGCGCTCGCGGCCTGCACGGACAGATGAACGGCACAATCTTTGACGGGAGACGGCCAAGCCCCTTCCCGACGACCCCCAAATAGATGAACGGCACTTTCTTCAAATATCGGCTCAGGCCTCAGCGGGAAGGGCAGGATCTCCTCCTCCTGACCTCTCGTCCAAATCAATGAACGGCACCTTCTTCTACATCGGTCTCGGTCTCGGTCTGGCCGCCGCGTGCGGTCTGCGCCCTTACCTGCCGGCCTTGCTCGCCGGCGCTCTGGCCTCTTCGAATGCGCTGGGAATCGAATTCGGGGCCTCCGGACACGCCTCGTACCATTTCTTGGAGGCCGGTTGGTGGCTGTTGGCCGTGACGGTCACCCTGGTCGGCCTTTACGGCCTGCAGCTGAGGCTCGGGGCCGAGCGCTTCGAGGCGCTCGCCGGCGGGGCGGTCGCGGCCCAGTCGGTCGCGGTCGGCGCCCTGCTGTTCGCGGGCACGCTCGCCGCGCACCACGACATGTCGTGGCCCGGCTTGATCGGTGGCGCCGCCGCGGCCGGCTTGGCCTGGGCGGCGACAAACCCCGTGATCGTGAGGGCCCGCAAGCGTCTGCCCGACAGGACGGCTCGCGAAGCCGTGACCGTCTATCTCGACGCCGCGTCCCTGTTCCTGGCCGCGCTCGTCGCGCTGCTGCACCCGCTCGGCTATGTCGCGGTCGCGCTGCTCGCCTGGCTGCTGTGGCGTGGGCGGTCTCGCGGGGGCGACGAGCGCTACGCCGGCCTGCGCGTTCTGCGTCGCTGATGGGCTTCGTCGTCGCCGCCGACGATCTTCTGTTTTGCGGCGCCTACGCGCGCGCGTACGGTCCGAATCGGAAGTGTTCGCAGCTGGACCGGCGACGGCGGCGCACGTGACCTCCGGTCGGGCTCCAAAGCTGGTGCTGTGCGTGATCGACGCGATGGCGCCCGAGATGCTGGTGCGAGCCGCCGAGTCCGGCGCCGCGCCGGTGCTCGCTGAGCTGCTCGAACGTGGCTCCTACGTTCCCGACTGCGTATCCGCCTTTCCCTCAGTGACGCCGGTCTGCGCCGCCTCGATCGTGACGGGATTGGCCCAGGACGAGCACCTGATCCCGGGCATGAACTGGTATTCCCACAGCGAAGGCCGCTATGTCGAGTACGGCTCCAGCCTGCGCGCGGCCCAGCGCTTCGGGATCGGCCGGCAGCTGACCGACACCGTCTACAACATGAACAGAGCGCACCTCTCGGCGGACACGCCGACCGTATTCGAGACCCTCGACGACGCCGGTGTCAGGACGGCCGGGACGACCTACCTGATGTACCGAGGCCGTTATCGGCACGAGCCCCAGCGCGACACGCCGCTCGCACGGGCCCTGGCCGGGACCCTGGCGCGCCACCCGGTGATGGGGCCGAAGGAGCTGTTCTACGCCGACATCTTCGCTTCGCGCAAGACCGGCTGCCGCTCGACGCTCGGGATGCCGGGTGTACGCGACCGCCACTCGGCCTGCGTGTCGGCGTACATGATCGAACACGACCTGTTCGACTTCCTGCTGCTGTCGTTTCCAGACAACGACTGGCATTCCCACAAGCGCGGCCCGGAGTCGCAGCTGACTTCGATCGCCGCCGCCGACGTGCAGCTCGCGCGTGTGATGGAGGCCTCGGGCGGAATAGACGAGTTCCTGGCCGAGCACGCCTTGATCGTGATGGCCGATCACTCGCAGGCGCTCGTCACCGACACGATCGACCTGCAACGCGAACTGGCGGACCTCGGGGTCGCCCAGCCTGAGGGGGGCCTGCTCGCGGGATTGGCCGGCGCTCTGGTCGGGATCGGCCTGCGCGGCCGGGCGTCCTCTGAGACCGCCGTCGCCGGTGGCGAGGCCGAGGGCGATGGCGAGGACGACGACGGTGCCGCCTGCGATGACGCACCCGCCGGCCCAGATGACGCATCGTCCGGCACAGCGCGCGCGCGCCGGGCGGATGCCGGCGAGGTCGAACCCCGGATCGCGGTGTGTCCGTCCCAGCGCGCGGCGATGGTGTACGCCCTTCGCCTGGACGAGCGCGACGCGATGAGGGCTTCGGTTGTGGCCAGGGCCGCCTCGATCGAGGGCGTCGATCTGATCGCCTGGCTCGAGCGCGACGCCAACGAAGAGCCGGTCGAGGCGGTCCTCCGCGGCCCCGGGCGCGGTGAGCTGCGGTTTGCGCCGGGCGGCGAGTTGCTCGACGCGCGCGGCCAACGTTGGCGCCTGGACGGAGACTTGGCGGCTATTGGGGCCAGCGTCGGCCCCGGAAACCTGTTGACGAACTCCGAGTACCCGGACGCGCTCGGCCGGGCATGGTCGGCGCTTCAGTGCCCGACCTCGGGCGAGGTTCTGCTGTCGGCGGCGCCCGGCTACGAGTTCGTGGACTGGGGCGGCGCAGCTCACGTGGGCGGGGGCTCGCATGGCTCGCTGCACCGCTCGGACTCTCTGGCGCCGCTCCTGATGTGCGGGATCGAGCCGCCCTCCGAGGCGCCCGGGCAGTGGGCGATCAGAGACGTGGCCTCGCTGGTGAGGGCCCACTTCAGACTCTAAGTCGACGAGCCGAGCCCGGCGTGGGCTTGGCCGCGTAGGTTGTAAGGGTGGTCAAGCGATGAGCCGGCTACCGAGTCCGACCTGGCCTGGAGCGAGTCGTTTCAGGCTGCCGGCGATGACGGCGGGGATCGTCCTGGGTGCGCTCCTTACGACGGCGCCCTGCGCGCGCGCGAGTGGCGCCACGAGATCGAGCCCTGTGGCGGCCTCGACGCCAGCCGTGACGACGAGTCCGAGCAAGACCGCGACTTCCGAAGCCCCGGTGCCGGTCGTGGCCTCGAAGGTGCCGCCGCCCGGCCGCAAGCTCTCGGCGGACAGGGTCCTCGAAATCGCCGAAGCCCTGCCGAAGATGAGGGCGGTCAGGGCCAAATACAGAGGCTCCTACGGCGGCGCTTATATAAAGGGTCCCGCCCACCCCGCCCGCTGGCAGGTCAGCTTTTTCACGAAAGGGGGCACCAAGGAGATCGGCCAGGCGATCATCGCCGACGAGGACGGCAAGGTGCTCGAACAGTGGACCGGCTGGCAGGTGGCCTGGTCGATGGCGCGCGGCTATCCGGGCGCGTTCGGGCGCCACGTCGACGCGCTCTACATCTGGCTGCCGCTGTGCCTGCTCTTCCTGCTGCCGTTCGCCAGGCCTCCCTTTACCTTGCTGCACCTCGACCTCTTGGTCCTGCTGTCGTTCTCGGTGTCCTTGGCCTTCTTCAACCACGCCCACATCGAGGCGTCGGTGCCGCTGGCCTATCCGCCCTTGATCTATCTGTTGGCGCGCATGCTCTGGCTCTTGCGGCGCGGACCGGCAGGCGGGCAGGCGGACGGGCGGGCGGAGGGACAGGCCGGCGGACAGGCGGCCGGATGGGCGGATGGGCGGACGGGCGCCCAATCAACGTCCAAGCCTGTGCGCCTGCTCGTGCCGGTGCCATGGCTGGCGCTGGGAGTGATGTTCCTGATCGGCTTCAGGGTCGCTCTGAACGTGACCGACTCGAACGTGATCGATGTCGGCTATGCCGGGGTGATCGGCGCGCAGAAGGTCGTCCACGGCGACCGCCTCTACGGGGGCTGGCCGTCGGATAACGAACACGGCGACACCTATGGACCGGTCGCCTACGAGTCGTATGTGCCGTTCGAGCAGGTCTTCGGCTGGAGTGGCACCTGGGACGATCTGCCGGCCGCGCACGCGGCGGCCATCTTCTTCGACCTGCTGGCCTTGGCTTTGCTGTTCTGGCTCGGCCTGAAACTGAGGGGGCCGACGTTGGGGGTGCTGCTGGCCTACGCCTGGGCCTCTTACCCGTTCACGCTGTTCGCCTTGGAGTCGAACTCGAACGACACGCTCGTGGCGGTCTTCGTCTTGGCGGCGCTGCTGTGCGCTAGCTCGACGCCGGCGCGGATGGCCGGGCGGGCCGGGTCGGGCGTGTTTGCGGCGCTGGCCGGTTTGACCAAGCTCGCGCCCCTGGCCTTGGCGCCGGTCCTGGCCACCCACGGAACGTTCGGCTCCAGGGCCTTTCAGGCCGGGACGGACGGCCCCGAGACGGTTGGCGTCGCGAGGGGCGGCGGGCGAGATCGATCACTCGTGTTGCAGGCGCGCGCGCGCGCGTACGCCGCCTTTTCGATCGCATTCATAGCGACGGCTGCCCTGGTCCTGGTTCCGGCCCTGACGCACGACTCGTTGCACGAGATCTATGTCAGGACACTCGAATACCAGGCCAACCGCGGCTCACCGTTCTCGGTCTGGGGGCTCTACGGATGGCACACCGCGGAGACCGCCGTAGAGGCGGGCGCCATCGTGCTGGCCGTAGCGCTGGCGGTCGTCCCGCGGCGCGATGACGTGGTCGGCCTGGCGGCGGCCTGCGCGGCGATCTTGATCGCGCTCCAGCTCGGTGTCGAACACTGGTTCTACCTGTACATACCTTGGTTCTTCGGGCTCACGATGCTGGTTCTATTGGATGCCTACCTACCAACCCGCCAGACCACACACCTACCCGCCCGTCCACCAGCGCGCTTCGCGCCCAAACAAACGCCGACGGGCTCCGGGCCCGTCGAGGAGCGGGCTAGCGAAGAGGCGCCGCCGGGGCGCCCGCCGTGGGTGCTGGCGCCGGCCGAGGCATCAGGACCTGCTCGATTGAGGTTGCCGACCTTGGCCTGGCGGCACACCTGATGTAAACGCCCATCAGCCAGGGGTCAACTTCGGAGGTCTCGAACCTGATCGGCATCTGTGTCAGCAGCGACTCGATCGCCTGCTCGCGCTTGACGCCGATGACCCCGCCGCGCGCGCCGGTCATGCCGACGTCGGTGATGTAAGCGGTGCCGCCGGGCAGCACCCTCGCGTCGGCGGTCGGCACGTGCGTGTGGGTGCCGACGACGGCGGTCACCCTGCCGTCGAGCAGCCAGCCGAGCGCGACCTTCTCGGAGGTCGCCTCGGCGTGCATGTCGACCAAGACGTGGTCGACGTCGGGGCCCAGCTCGCCGAGCGCGGCCTCGATCTCGGTGAACGCGCTGCGGCCGGCCTTCAGGTAGAGATTGCCGCTGAGGTTGACGACCCCCAGCTTGATGCCGTTGCGCTCGAGCACGCAGGTGCCGTGGCCGGGCTGGATCTTCAGGAAGTTGGCCGGCCTCAGGATCCGCGGCTCGGTGTCCAGGTACGGATAGATCTCGCGGCGATGGTAGGTGTGGTTGCCGAGCGTGATCGCGTCGACGCCGCCCGCGAACAGGGCCTTGGCGGCCTTCGGGGTGATCCCGAGGCCGCCGGCTACGTTCTCGCCGTTGACGACCACGAACGTCGGCCGCAAACGCTCTTTCAGGCTGGGCAGGCACTCGAGCAGCGTGTGCCGGCCGATGCTGCCGACCAGGTCGCCGACGAACAGAATGCCCGGTCCGGGCCCGCTCTCGCCCGCCCGCGAGCGTTCGCCGCCGGCCGTGCCGGATCCCCCGCCGGTGTCCTCCTGTGGCTCAGCCATACTTGGTCGATGTTCGCAGGAGCCCTCCGCGGATGAGCGGCACGGTCAGGCGCGCGCCGGTGGCCGCGCCGCCGAGCGAGCGGGAGCGTGGGCTGACGGGCGACTCCGAGAGCTCCACGAGCCCACCAGAGTCCGGGCCGCGCCCGCCGCGAACGGTGATCCCCAGGTGGGTGCAGCTGGTGCTGCTGCCGATCTCGCTGCTGGCGCTGTGGGCGATCGCCAAAGCGGCCGGGAAAGTGTTGTTGATCTTCGTCGTGGCCGCCGTCATCGCTTTGATCTTGAACCCAATCGTCGCCTTTGTGCAGCGCCCCCGGATCCCGAGGGGCCTGGCGGTGCTGATCGTCTACCTCGCATTCTTCATGACCTTGGTCGGGCTCGGCTTTCTGCTGGCCAACCCGATCGCAGACCAGGTGCGCACGTTTACCGACAACCTGCCCCACATCATCAACGAAGCCAACAAACAGATCGAATCGGCGCAGAACGAACTGGACAAACACGGCATCCATTTGCACCTCGTCAAGCAGGGGAAAACTGCTCTGCAGAGCATCGAGCAGAAAGTCTCTAAGAGCTCTGGCCAGATCGCCTCCTCGGCCGGCGGCCTGCTGACAGAAGCGGCCGGCGCGATCTTCGATTTGATCCTGGTCCTGGTCCTGAGCGTCTACATGCTGATCTACGGCCAGAGCATTGGCGCGCTCGTACGCAAAGCGATGCCGTCCGGCGACGGTACGCCGGCCGACGACTACCCGACCCTCGTTCAGCGCGCGGTCTCCAGGTACGTCGGCGGCCAGCTCCTGTTCAGCATCCTGATGGGCGCCTCCGCCGGCTTCTCGCTGTACCTGTTCGGGGTGATCGGCATCTTCCCGGACGGCCGCAAGTACGCGCTCGCGTTCGGCGTGTTCTACGGCGTGATGGAGCTGATCCCCTACATCGGCCCGATCCTCGGCGCCCTGCCTGCCGTGCTGGTGGCCCTGTTCACCGACCCGATCGTGGCGCTATGGGTGACGTTGCTGTTCGTCGGTCTGCAACAGCTCGAGGGCCACATAGTGGCTCCTCAGGTGTTCGGTCACACGCTGCGCATAAATCCCTTGCTCGTGATCTTCGCTCTGCTGCTGGGCTTGCAGCTGCACGGGATCGTCGGCGCGCTCGTGGCCCTGCCGATCCTCGCGATCCTGCGCGAGACCGCGGTCTTCGTCGGCCGCCATGTGGAGCTCGAATCCTGGAAGCGGGACTCGAGCGGGCTGCTGTGAATTCTGGAGAGGCTCGAGGAGCGCGCGCGGGGACCGGCGCGGGCGGATCGGACGGCGGCGGTGGTGGCGTCGGCAGTCTTGGCGAGCAGGCCGCGCAGCCGCTGCTCGTCGCGGAAGGACTGACCAAGCGCTACGGTGAGCGCGAGGCGCTGCGGGCCGTCTCGTTCGGGGTCGGCGAAGGCGAGCTGGTCGCGATCGTCGGCCCAAACGGCGCCGGCAAGACGACCCTGCTGTCGATCCTCGCGGGCGTGCAGCCGGCCAGCGCCGGCGAGGTCTCGGGCCCAGGCGTCGGCACGGCCCTGGGCTGGGCCCCGCAGCAGGGCGCCGTCTACTCGAAGCTGACGGTCGCCGAGAACCTGCGGCTGTTCGCGCGGCTGGCCGATGTCGTCGACGTGGAGGCGGCGGTCGAGGCGATGCTCGATCAGATCGATCTGCGCGCGCGCGCGAACGAGCGCGTGGAGCGCCTGTCGGGGGGCAACCGGCAGCGGGTGAACGTCGCCCTTGCGCTGATCGGCGATCCGCCGGCACTGGCGCTCGACGAGCCGACCTCCGCGCTCGATCCTGGCCAGCGCCAGCGCCTGTGGGAGTTCGTCGGCGAGCTGGCCTCCTCCGGCACCGCCGTCCTGTTCTCGACGCACCATCTCGGCGAGGTCCGCTCTTACGCCACCAGGGCGATCGTCCTGGCCGACGGCGAGCTGCTGTTCGACGGCACCCCCGACGACCTGGTGGCAGAGGCCGGCGGCCAGACCAACTTCGAGGCCGCGTTCGTGTCCTACCTGCGAGCCAGAGGGCACTGAATGCGGATGCGCTGGCTGCTTGCCAAGGACCTCACGATCCTGGCGCGCTCGCGCCTCTTGGTCGGCGTGCTCGTCCTCTATCCGATCGCGATCTCCCTCTTGATCGGCCTGGCGATCTCGAGGAGCCCGGGCAAGCCGAAGGTCGCGATCGTCAACGAAACGCCGCCCGGCCAGACCGTCCACGTCGGCGGCCAGAACGTCCAGGTGGACCAATATGTGGCAGAGCTGTTCGACCAGGTCACGCCCGTGGCCGCGAACTCGCGGGCGCAGGCGATCGCCGAGATCAAGTCCGGCAAGGCCCTGGCCGCGGTCGTGATCCCAAGGGACATCGTCGCGCGCGTCTCCTCCGGGACCAAGGGCGCCGTCGAAGTGCTCTACAACGGCAACGCCATCGAGCAGTCGGTCGTGCAGTCGGAGCTGAGCTCGGCCCTGGCCCAGGCGAACCTGCAGTTCTCCGAACAGATCCAGCGCGCCGCCGCCCAGGCAATCGGGTCGCTACTCGGCGGTGGCGAAGGCGCAAACGTGCTCGGCGCTCCCGCGAACCTGATCGGCCTGAAGGAAATCCCGGGGCAGTTGCGAGCCACGATCGCCAAGCTGCCGGGCGGCCCCGAGCGCGAAAAGCTCGTCCGAATCGAGCGGTTCGCCGAATTCGCGGCCCAGAACCTGGGCCTCGCCAGGGGCGTGCTGTCCACGATCGGCCAGCCGATCCAGGTCTCGAGCACTGTGATCGAGGGCCGGCACACGCCCCTGAACACGTTCGCGGTCGTGGTCGCCGTCAGCGTGTCCTTGATGTTCGTCTGCGTACTGCTTGCCGCCGGGGGCCTGGCCTTGGAGCGCGAAGAGCACACGCTCGCGCGCCTTCTCCGCGGGAGCACCGCCCGCGAGGGCCTGCTCGCCGAGAAGCTGTTCCTGGCGGCGGCCTGCTCGTTCGTGCTGGCCCTTGCGATGCTCGCCGGGATCGGAGTGTTCGTGCCCCTGGAGTGGTCGCGCGTCGGTCAGTGGCTGTTGGCGCTCGCGTTCGGCGCGCTTGCGTTCGGCGCACTCGGTATCGCGATCGGAGCTCTTGCGCGCGAGGTCAGGGCCGCCTCGCTCCTGGCTTTCGGGCTGTCGCTGCCGCTCGCCTTCCTGGCGCTCGTGCCAGCTGGCTCGGTGGCGAGCGGTGTGTATGACGTGGTCGCTGTGATCTCGTTCGTATTCCCATTCAAGCCCGCTTTGCAGGCGCTCGACGCCGCGGTCAACGGCGCATCCCCCGGCCTGGCCGTCTCGATCGCCCATCTCGCCGGCCTGACGCTCCTGTTCGGCTTGCTCGCGCGCGTCGGGCTGCGGCGGCTGGAGTAACCTCAGGGCGATGGCTTTTCCGACCACGCGGATGCGCAGGCTGCGGGCGAGCGCCGGTCTGCGGGGGCTCGTGCGCGAGACCGGCCTGCGTCCCGGCCAGCTCGTGCTGCCGCTGTTCGTCGCGCAGGACGGCGCCGCGCCTGCGCCCGACGGCCTGGCGGTCGGCGGTGCGGCGGTCGGCGGCGCGGCGGCAGGTGGCCAGGTCGCGACCGGCGCGGCATCCGGCGTGGCCCTGCCCGCGCTCGAGCGCCTGTCCATTTCGGACGCCGTCGCACGCGCGCGCGAAGCGGGCGAGCTGGGTCTCGGCGGGGTGCTGCTGTTCGGCGTGCCCTCCCACAAGGACCCAGAGGGCACTGGCGCCTACGACGAGGACGGCGTTGTCCAGCTGGCGGTCCAGGCCATCAAGCGGGCCCTGCCGGGCGGCCCGCTCGTGATCACCGACGTATGCCTGTGCGAGTACACCGACCACGGCCACTGCGGCGTCGTTCGCGAGGGCGGCCTCGTCGACAACGACGCCACGCTCGAGCTGCTCGCGCGCACGGCCGTCAGCCATGCCAGGGCCGGCGCTGATCTGGTGGCGCCCTCGGACATGATGGACGGCCGCGTCGGCGTTCTGCGCGCCGAGCTGGACGCCGAGGGCTATGCCGAGACGCCGATCCTCGCCTACTCGGCCAAGTTCGCGTCCGCCTTCTATGGCCCCTTCCGCGACGTCGCCGGCTCGGCGCCGGCGTTCGGAGACCGCGGGACCTACCAGCTCGACCCCGCCAACGGCGCTCAGGCTTTGCGCGAGGCCGTGCTCGACGCCGGCGAGGGCGCGGACATGCTGATGGTCAAGCCCGCCCTCGCCTACGGCGACCTGATCGCGGCCGTGGCCCGCGAGACCGGGCTCCCCGTGGCCGCCTACAACGTCAGCGGCGAGTACGCCATGGTCCGGGCCGCCGCCGACGCCGGGCTGTTGGACGAGCGCGAAGCGGTGCTCGAGATCCTGACCTCGCTGGCCAGGGCCGGCGCCAGCACGATCGTCAGCTACCACGCGCTGGAGGCAGGTCGTTGGCTGGCCGAGGCGGGCACCGGGGGCCGCACCGGGGTGCCACCACGATGAGCGGCGACGGAATCCTGGCCACCGACACGGCGACGGGCCGCTCTGGTCCCAAGCTGCGCGCGCGCGCGGAGGGCGCCGCGATCCCCCTGGACGACGCCGACCGGCGTCTGCTGAACCTGATGCAAGGCTCGTTCCCGATCGACCCTCGCCCGTACGCCCATGTCGCCGAGCGGGCCGGCTTGAGTGAAGCGGAGGTCTTGGCCAAGGTCCAGCACCTGTTGGACAAGCGCATCGTCAGGCAGGTCACGCCGATCTTCGACACGAGGGCTCTCGGTTACTCCTCGATGCTGGTCGCGGCCAAGGTCGATCCCGAGCACCCGCACCGGGCCGCCCAGGTCATCAACGCGCACCCCGGCGTCTCCCACAACTATCTGCGCAACCACGACTTCAACCTGTGGTTCACGATCGCAACCGAGCCCGACTCGGAGCTCGGCTTGGAGGGCACCCTGGAGGTGCTCGCCCGCGAGGCCGGCGCCGAGTCGGTCAGGCAGCTGCCGACGCTCAAGCTGTTCAAGATCAGGATGGACCTCGAGATGGAGGGCGACACCGAGGCTCTGGCCAAATCCGCCGAGGTCGCGGACCCGGTCGAGCTCGATCCCCAGCCATACGACGACTTCGACGTCGCGGTCATCAGAGCCCTGCAGGGCGACATGCCGGTCGTCTCCGAACCGTACGCGCCGGCGGCGGCCGACCTGGGCATCGGCCAGCAGCGTCTGCTCGACCACCTGGCCGGGATGCGGGAGCGAGGGCTGTTGCGGCGCGTCGCGGCGATCCTCTATCACCGCCGGGCCGGCTTCTCGGCCAACGGCATGGGCGTCTGGAAGGTCCCCGACGGGCAGATCCTCGACGTCGGCAGGCGCATGGCCGCGGTGCGCGGCATCTCCCACTGCTACCAGCGCCCGACATACGAGGACTGGCCCTACTCGGTCTTCACGATGGCCCACGGTCGCTCCAAGGACGAGTGCGACGCGATCCTCGACTCGATCGCGTCGATGACCGGGATCTCGGAGCGCGCGACCCTCTACAGCTCGACCGAGTTCAAGAAGATCAGGCTGCTCTATTTCACCGACGAGTTCAAAGCCTGGGAGCGCGAACACGCCTGAGGCTGAGGTGACGGCTGCGCTGACCGACACGCGCTCGAGCGCGCTCTATAGACGCGCGCTGGAGGTTCTGCCCGGCGGGGTCAACTCGCCCGTGCGCGCGATGAGGGCAATCGGCCGCGACCCCGTGTTCGTGGCACGCGGCGAGGGCGCCGAACTGGTCGACGTCGACAACAACCGCTACGTCGACTACGTCTGCTCGTGGGGCCCTTTGATCCACGGCCACGCGCATCCGGACGTGCTTGCCGCGATTGCCAGGGCGGCCGAGCGCGGCACGAGCTTCGGCGCGCCGACGCCCGGCGAGGTCGACCTGGCGGAAGAGGTCGCCAGGCGGATGCCGAGCGTCGAGATGCTGCGCATGACCTCCTCTGGCACCGAGGCCGCGATGACCGCGCTGCGTTTGGCTCGGGCCGCCACCGGCCGCGAGAAGGTGCTCAAGTTCGAGGGCGCCTATCACGGCCACGTCGACGGCCTTCTGGCTCAGGCTGGCTCGGGTCTTGCGACCCAGGCCCTGCCCGCCAGTCCCGGAGTGCTCGCGACCGCCGCCGCCCAGACGGTGCTCGTGCCCTGGAACGATCCGGAAGCCCTGATCGAGGCCACCGAGGCGCACGACCTGGCCGCGATCGTCGCCGAGCCGCTGCCGGCCAACATGGGCCTGGTTCCGCCGCGGCCTGGGTTCTTGGAGCTGCTGCCGGCGCGCGCGCGCGCCACCGGCGCGCTGCTCGTGCTCGACGAGGTCATCTCCGGCTTTCGCGTCGCCCGAGGCGGCGCCCAGGAGTTGTTCGGCGTGAGCGCGGACCTGACGATCCTCGGCAAGGTTCTCGGCGGAGGCCTGCCCGCCGCCGCGCTCGGTGGCAAGGCCGACTTGATGAACATGCTCGCCCCGGCCGGCCCGGTCTATCAGGCCGGCACCCTGTCCGGGAATCCCCTTGCGGTCGCCGCCGGCCTGGCGACGCTGGAGCTGCTTGACGAGTCCGCATACGCGCGGCTGGCGGAGATCACAGGGCGCCTGGCGGACGGCCTGCGCGACGCGGCCCGCGGCACGCGAGCATCGCCCAGCGGAGGAGTAGGAGGAGGAGGCGAGGACCATCGCAGTGGTGACCGCGGAGACGGCCATTCGATCCAGGTCGTGAGCGTTCCTGGCCTCGTAACCGTGTTCTTCAGCACCAAGCCGGTGAGTTCGTTCGCGGATGCCCAGGCGTGCGACCTGGACGCCTACGGGGCCTTTAGCCGGGAGCTGCTCGCCCGCGGCGTCTATCCACCGCCATCGCAGTTCGAGGCCTGGTTCCCTTCGCTGGTCCACACCGACGAGCAGATCGGGCGCACCGTCGAGGCCGCGGCGGCGGCGTTCGCGGCGCTTGCGGAACCGCAGAGCCCGGAGGCCCGGGCATGACGGGAGTTCCAGGCATGACCGACGGCACCGCAGGCACGCCGGAGTCTGGCGTCACCGCCCTCGAGCGCCTGGCCGACCTGTTGAGCGAGCAGGGCGGGCTGATGGCGACGCTCCTCGTCGGCGCCGCCTCTGCCAACGGTGCGCGGGCCACGAGCACCAGGAGCGTCGTCACCGCCGATGGATCCGCTCAGACCGCCGTCGCCGAAGGGCCGGCCCAGATCGCCGCTGCCGGCCCCCGTGCGCGCGCGGCGCCGGCCGAGTACGAGCTTTTGGTCGAGGCGATCTACGAGGGCTACCTCCTGCACAACGGCAGCCCCAGGCTGCTCGAGCAGCCCGAGGCCGACCTCGGGCTGCTCGCCGGCGATCGCCTTTACGCGCTCGGCTTGGCAAGGCTGGTCGAGCTCGGCGACGTCGAGGCTGTGGCCGAGCTGGCCGACACGATCACATTGAGCGCGCTCGCCCAGGCCTCTGGCGACGAGGACCTGGCGGGCGCCGTGTGGGCGGCCGGGGCGCGGGCCGTCGGCTGGGGCTCGAGCCCGCAGCACCGCCATGCCAAGGAGCTGACCCTGGCGGGCTCCCCCGAGGCGATCGAGGCGATGCGCACAAGTGCCGGGGGCGTCGCGGCGCCGCGCTGAAACGCGCCTCGATATTGTTCGCTTCCGATGGCCGAACGTCACGTGACCCACAAGTCCAAGTACACCCTCGACCGGGGCATGCCCGGCGCTTTCGAGGGGGAGACCGTCACACGACGGCGCTTCATGGTCGTCGGTGGCCAGGCGGCCGGCGGCGTCGCCGCCGCCGCGTTCCTGCTGCCCGCGCTCGGGTTCGCCGTCGGCCCGATCTTCAAAAGCACGCCCCACCGCTGGGAAAGCGTAGGCCCCGAGGACCTGTTCAACGAATTCAACTACGTGCCTGTCGTCCTCACGGTCAACCCCGAAATCGGCGAGGCCGGCAAGACGACCGCGTACGTGCGCAAGTTCAACGCGGCGCTCGACACCGATCCTTACGACAAGGGCACCCTCTACATCGCGATCTCCAGCCGCTGCGCGCACCTCGGCTGTCCGGTCCGCTGGGTCGACGCCGCCGAGCGCTTCATCTGCCCGTGCCACGGCGGCGTCTATGACCTGCTCGGCCGGCGTGTCGGTGGCCCGCCGGTCAGGCCGCTCGACCGCTTCTACACCAGGGTCAACGCCGCCGGCGAAGTCGAACTGGGGCCGCGCTTCTCGGTCAACAGCGAGTTGCGCCGCTTCTCGCCCCGCGATCCCGGCGAGCCCCTGGACGGCGTCGGCCAGTACATGTACCCGTCAAGACCAGGCGCCCAGAAACTGTAGGACGCAATGCCCAAGCTCCCCAAAGCCCCGCCGATGCCAAGCGCCCTGCAGGCTCCGCCCAAACGCCCGGGTGAGCCGAAGACGACCCCTGTCGACCAGGCCGCCGAAGCCGGCACGAGCTTCGTCGGCTGGATCGACGAGCGCACGTCCTTGACCGGCGCGGCACGCTGGCTGATGTTCAGGAAGGTGCCAAGAGGCACCAACTGGTTCTATACGCTCGGCTCGGCCACCATGTTCGCGTTCCTGTCGCAGGCCGTCACAGGAGTCTTCTTGGCGATGTACTACCGTCCAGACGCCTCCGGCGGCGCCTACGAATCGATCAGGCACGTCACCAACGAAGTCTTCCTCGGCCAGTTCGTGCGCGGCATGCACAAGTGGGGATCGTCCGTGATGGTGATCTTGGTGTTCCTGCACATGGGCAGGACTTTCTTCTTCGGCGCCTACAAGTATCCGCGCGAGCTGAACTGGGTGATCGGCGTCGTCCTGTTGATCCTGACGATGACGATGTCGTTCACCGGCTACCTCTTGCCATTCGACCAGCGCGCCTACTGGGCGACGATCGTCGGTGTCAACATCAACGGCACCGGTCCCCTGATCGGCCCCTACCTGAGCGACTTCCTGAGGGGCGGACCCGAATTCGGGGCGACCACGCTGTCGCGCTTCTACTCGATCCACATGCTGCTCGTGCCAGGCCTGATCGCAGCCCTGATCGGCGCGCACCTGTACCTCGTGGCAAGACTCGGCACGACCGCGCCGCCATGGATCAAAGCCGAGCAGAGCCCCGACCTGCGTGAGGCGGAGGCGTGAACCGGGGTCAGAAGGAGGAGTACCTCCGCGAGTACTCGATCCTGAAGTCCGAAGGCAAGCCGTTCTTCCCGTACGCGGTCGCCAAGGACGCGGCGATGGCGTGTGTCGTGATGGCCGTGATCATCACGATGTCGCTTGTGCTCGGGGCCGAGCTCGGCTCAAAGGCCAACCCGACGACGACGACCTATGTGCCGCGGCCGGAGTGGTACTTCTTCTTCCTGTTCGAGCTTCTGCGTGTGATCAAGCCGCCGAGCCTGGTCCCCTTGGCGACGATCGGGGTCCCCACGATCGGCATGATCCTGCTGTTCCTGCTGCCGTTCTACGATCGCGGTCCCGAGCGCCGGCCCGAGCGCCGTCCGGTCGCGACGCTGACCGGACTGTTCGTGATCGGCGCGATGGCGCTCTTGACCTACGAGGGCGCGAACGCCGGCTCGCCGACCGTTATCGAAATGCCGACACCCAAAGCCGTCCTGCAAGCGGGCGGCAAGACGCTGTCCGAATATGAAGCCGGCAAGCTGGTGGTCGCGCAGTCGGGGTGCCTGGCATGCCACAAGATCGGCGACAACGGCAACAACGGTCCGGGGCCCGAATTGACCCACGTCGCGTCCCGGCTGCCGCGCCAGGGGATCGCGCGCACACTTGTCAACCCGACGGCGCCGATGCCGTCGTTCAAGAACCTGCCTCCCCAGAAGTTCAAAGCGGCCGTCGAATTCCTGTCGCAGCTGAAGTAGAGGGCCCGTAGAGGAATATCTTGACGCCTGAGGCCGCCGTTGCCCGGCACCAGCCGCCACCCGCGATGCTCGGCGTGCCACCAGCACGCCTGCGCTCGCGTGCGTCGTCTGGCACTCGCGCCCCGACCCCCTCAGTCCCCAATCTATTCCTCTACGAACCCTAGCGGCGCAAACGGCTAGCCTCTCGTCAATGCGCGACGAGCCCGGCGTCTTGGAGGCAGGCCAGGTGCGCTCGATGTTCGACCGCATCGCGCGGGTCTACGACCCCCTGAACACCGCGATGACGGCTGGCCTGCACCACCGCTGGCGCACCCGCGCCGCCGACCTCGCCCGGGTCGGCCCTGGCAGCCGTGTGCTGGACGTGGCCAGCGGTACCGGCGATCTGGCGATCGAGCTGAGCCGGAGGGTCGGCCCGGAAGGGGAAGTCCTCGGCTGCGACTTCTCGGAGCGGATGCTGGAACTGGCGCGCGCCAAGGTCGAGCGGGCCGGCTTGGCCGGCCCGCGGCCGGGCTTCAACGAAAGCCCGGCCGAAGTGCGCCCGCGCTTTGAGTGGGCGGACGCGCTGGCCTTGCCCTATGCCGACGGCTCCTTCGACGCCGCGACCGTCGGTTTCGGTATTCGTAACTTCTCGGATCTCGGCCTTGGTCTGGCCGAGATGGTTCGGGTCGTACGCCCGGGAGGCAGGGTGGTGATCCTGGAGATGACGACACCCACCAAGCCGCCCCTGTCGTTGTTCTTCAAAATCTGGTTCGATCAGGTTGTGCCCGTCCTCGGCCGGCTGATCGGCACCTTCGCGGCGGCATTCGCGCGCGCGCGCGGCTCAGAGCCGGACAGCGCTATCGGCGCCGCCTACACCTACCTGCCCAACTCGGTCAAGCGCTTCCCGCCTCCCAGGGCGCTCGCCGCCGAGATGGAGCGCGCCGGACTGCGCGAGGTCTCCTACCTGTTGACAGCCGGCGGCATCATCGCGATCCACGCCGGCACGGTAACTCCGGATGGGAGGTCGGCCGCAGACGTCGGGGCGGCTTCGAACGGAAGGCTGTCCGCAGACCTCGGGGCGGCCTCGAATGGAGGGCCGGCGTGAGCGCTCTCGGGGAGGCGTCGTCGGCGGCCGTGGACCCTGCTGGCGATATGGACGCCGTCGAGACGATCATGAGGCGCGGCGGCAGTGACCTACGCGAGCGCATGGTCCGGATCGAGCTTTACCTCGAGCGCGTGACCGCCGAGTCGGGCGAGCCCTTGGCGGCCCATGCCACCGGGACCGTCGTGGCCGGCGGCAAGCGCCTGCGCCCCTTGCTCGTCGTGCTCGCCGCCGAGTCCGCGGGCGGGGTGAGCGGGCCATCCAACAACGCGGAAGGCGAGGACAGGCTCATACGCGCGGCAGTCGCGGTCGAGCTCGTACACTCGGCGACGCTCGTCCACGACGATGTAATCGACGGCGCCCAGCTGCGCCGGGGGCGCCCTTCGGTGGCAGCCGCGGCCGGGCGCAAGCTCGCGGTCGCGACCGGCGACCTGTTGTTCTCGAGGGCTTTCGCCGAGCTGACGCGCAACGGCGACCCTGAGCAGCTGCGCGCGCTCTCGGACGCAAGCTCAGCCTTGGCCGAAGGCGAGCTTCTGCAGCGCGAGGACGCCTACGCCGCCCACGTGCCGGTCGAGCGCTACCTGCGCCGCTGCGAACTGAAGACGGCGGCCCTGTTCGAGGCCGCCTGTCGTCTGGGCGCCTTGACGGCGGCGGCCGGCTCGTCCAGCCTCGCCGACGAGCTCGGAGCGTTCGCGCGGCGCATCGGCCTTGCCTTTCAGCTCCTCGACGACGTGCTCGACGTGTCCGGGCCGGTCGAGCGCACCGGCAAGGCGCGTGGCACCGACCTGCTCGACGGCACCGTCACCCTGCCCTTCATCCTTGCCCGTGAACGCGACCCTCAGCTCGCCGAGCTCGACCTCTCAGCGCTGAGCGGTCCTGCGGAGGCCGAGCGGCTGTGCGAGCGGATCGCCGCGACGGGTGCCCTGAACGAGGCCCGCGAGCGCGCCCTGGAGCTCGTCGCCACAGCCAAGTCCAAGCTGCCCCAGGCATTGCCCGACCCGCGCGGCGCAGCCCTGCTCGACCTGGTCGCGGACGCCGTCGTCGAGCGCTATCGCTAGTAGAAGTCGCTCGGCACGATCAGGTCGGCCTCGAGCGCGCGAACGAAGAAGTCGATCTCATCGGTCATGTTCGCGTGGGTGATGCGCTTGAGGTCGCTCAGCAGCGCGGCCGAGCCGCGGTCGAGCTCGTCGTCGAGCTGTTCCACGACCGTCTGCTCGAAGACTCCCTCGCGCCGAGCCTCGCACTCCGGGCAGCGCAGCACGATGCGCCAGTGCCTGGGACCCTCTTCGGCCCAATCCAACGGGTAGACGAGCTCGCCAGAACAGTTGAAGCAGACGTGCAGCTCCTCCGGTACGCAGCTCTGGTCGGCCGCGATCCCGGTCCCACAGGCCAGGGTTCCGTCCAAATCCGCGAGCTGCGCTGGATCGATGCCCTCGTCGTGATGTGCGTCCTTGCCGGCGGTGTTCGCGCCGGCCGTCTCGGGTGCGCCCGTATCGGGCGGAGCGCCGCGGTGGTCGCGATAGACGACCTCGACGTGCTTGCCGTCGGGCATCTTCACGTGGTGCCTGATATGGGGGCTGGAGTCTGACATGGCTTGCCCTGAACTCATCGACGCTCGTCCGGGCAGCCTTTAGCGCTTAGACGCGTAGTTCAGCGCAGGAGACCACGGTGGTTTCGGCGCGACCGGGCATCGGCAGGCCCACGGCGCTCGGGCGCGCGCGAGCGGTGCTAGTTTCATTTAGAGCATGGCCACCGCGATTCGAACGATCGGCCACGAAGAGAAGCTGAGCCTCGTCGATCATCTCGAAGAGCTGCGCACGCGTCTGATCGTCTGCACTCTCGCCCTCGCGGTCGCGTTCGGCGTCTGCATGTGGCAGAACCACGCGCTCCTGAAGATCGTCAACAAGCCGCTCGACAAGCAGACCCAGAAGCAGGTCGAGAAAGGCGCCGGTCCGCTCGGGCAGACGGCGCTGGCGCAGCAAGGGGTGCTCGCGGTGTCGCGCCAAGTGCAGTCGATCGCCGCCACGCTGGCTTCACCCTCGAGCGGGCTGCCGGCCGCCGCCAGGGCGGCGCTCGCCGCCGAGATTCCGAGGCTGCGGGCCGACGTGGCCAAGATCCCGAAGGTCCCGGAAGGCAACAAGCCGGTGACTCTCGGCGTCGGCGAGCCCTTCACGGCGACGCTTGGAGTGACCCTGCTGTTCGCGCTCATCATCTCGCTGCCGGTCATCCTTTTCCAGCTCTACGGGTTCGTGCTGCCCGCCTTCAGTCCCAGTGAGAGACGCATCGCCCTGCCGCTGCTCTTGGCGATCCCCTTCCTGTTCGCGGTCGGTGTCCTGTTCGGCTACTTCGTGGTCTTGCCGGCGGCGCTGCGCTTCTTCCAGAACTTCAACAGCGAAGAGTTCAACGTGCTTGTGCAGGCTGGGCCCTACTACAAGTTCGCGGCCACGATCCTCCTGGCGATGGGCTTGGTCTTCCAGGTCCCGGTCGCTGTACTGGCCGCTACCCGCGTCGGCATCGTGACCCCCAAGCAGCTGCGCCACAACCGCCGCTACGCGATCGTCGCCTGCGCCGCCATCGCAGCGCTCCTGCCAGGAGACGCGATGACGCTGCTCCTGGAGACCATACCGTTGTACTTGCTCTACGAGGCGAGTATTCTGCTCGCGTCCCTCGTGGAGCGCGCCGAGCGCAGACGCTCAGGGCGGACGCCGAGGTCGGACTCGGGATCGCCGTTGTCCGATACATCGGCTGCAGGGGAGGAGACGGAGCCAAGCGTGCAACAGATCATCGACCACTACGACCGAGACCTCAGCTGATGCTGTTCGATTTGCGCGGGCGCGGCCGTCGCCGTACGGTCCAGATCATCTACGGCGGCTTGGCCCTTCTGATCGGGGCCGGCCTGGTCTTCTTCGGTGTCGGCGCCGGCGTCGGCGGTGGCGGGCTCTTGAACTCGCTGACCGGCGGCGAAGGCTCCGGTGGCGCCAGCTTCTCGGCGCAGATCGAAAAGTACAAGAAGCTGACCAAGCAGCAGCCGACCAGCGTCTACGCCTGGGAACAGCTGACGCTCGCCCAGCTGCACGAAGCCGGCGGCGAAGCGTACGTGACGCGAACCGGGGTGACCCCCAAGGGCAAGGAACTCTATGGCCAGATCGCTCAGTCCTGGAGCCGGTATCTGGCGCTGAACCCACCCAAGCCCAGTCTCACGCTCGCCAAGGAGGTGGTGACGGTCTTCGGTGAAGAAGGCCTGAACGAGCCGGCCGAAGCGGTCAAGGTTCTGCAGGCCATAGTCGCCGCCGAACCCACGAACGCCGCCTACTACAGGTTCCTCGCCGAGTACGCCTACAAAGCCAGTAACTCCCGCATCGGCGACCTTGCCTCAGAAAAGGCGATCGCCCTGGCGCCCGCCTCGCAACGCAAGCTCCTGAAGAGCCAGCTCGCCGAAATCAAGGCCCACCCGAACGGGCCCGAAGGAACCGCCACGACCTCGGGCGGCCAGCCCGTCAAAGTCAAGCCTGCTGGCAACGGGACCTTCACTGGGACCACGACGACCAAGACCTCCACCCCGGGCGGCTCCCCGACCGGAGGCACGACCACCGGCGCCACAACCAAATAGCGGGACCGGCGCGGTCGTGGACGGCGAGCCTCAGTCCTACACGGCGCGCCTGCTGATCGGGTGCGCCGACCAGCCCGGCATTGTCGCCGCCGTCTCCGGGTTCCTGCTCGAGCAGGGCGCCAACATCGTCTCCTCCAACCAGTACTCCACCGACCCGACCGGCGGGCGCTTCTTCATGCGCACCGACTCGGTCCTCGAGGACCTCGCTGACGGTGCGCCGGGCGCCGCCGAGGCGAGGCTCCGCTTCGAGCGCCTGTTCGCCACCGAGGTAGCCCAGGAGCTGGGGATGGACTGGGAGGTCCGCTACTTCGGCCAGCGCCGCCAAGTCGCGATCCTGGTCTCCAAGCACGACCATTGCCTGCTGGACCTGCTCTGGCGCTCCCGCCGCGGCGACCTCGACGGGGATATCGTCATGGTCGTCTCGAACCACGACCACCTGCGCCGCGAGGTCGAGGCTGTCGGCGTCCCCTTCCACCACGTCCCGGTCCCCGCCGACGGCAAGCCCGGGGCCGAGGCCGCGATACTCGAGCTGGTCGCCGGCAACGCCGATCTGCTCGTGCTCGCCCGCTACATGCAGATCCTCAGCGCCAACTTCCTCGACCGTGTCCAGATGCCGGCCATCAACATCCACCACTCGTTTCTGCCGGCATTCGCCGGCGCCAATCCATACCGTCGCGCCCACGAGCGCGGAGTCAAGCTGATCGGTGCCACCGCCCACTACGTCACGGCTGAGCTCGACGACGGTCCGATCATCGACCAGGACGTCGCCAGGGTCGACCACCGCCAGTCCGTTCCCGAGCTCGAACGCATCGGCCGCGACATCGAGCGCGTCGTGCTCGCCAGGGCGGTCGCCTTGCACCTCGACGACCGCCTGATCGTCGACGGGCGCCGGACGGTCGTGTTCTGAGGGGCCAGGCAGCTCGCGGAGCGCCACGGCGCCAGGCGTCCACGGGCGCGCGCTCGGCGAGCGCGCTTGGCTAGAATCGACTGTCCGTCCGGCCTGGCCCTTCTGGCCGGCGCCCTCGCGGGCCGTTAGCTCAACCGGCAGAGCAGGGGCCTCTTAAGCCCAAGGTTGTAGGTTCGATTCCTACACGGCCCATTTTCACAAACAGCCTGTAAATCGGCTGGTTTTGGCATGGCCTGGGCGGTGCGAAGTAAGGTCGTTTCGGCCCGTGGGTACCACATGTGGGTACCAAACGGCGCCGTAGAACGCATCTCTCGCCGCCGATCCGTGCCCGGGCGAACCCCAGCATTTATAACAGTTCTGTTATGCTCTTGTGATGCGTGCGCGCGACGTCATCGTCATTGCCCGTCGCCGCGCGGGACTCACTCAGCAGGAGCTTGGAGGGCGCCTGGGCACCTCGCAGGTGACGGTTGCGCGGTGGGAGAGCGGCGCGACCGAGCCCAAGTTCGAGACGGTGCAGGAGGTGGTGGCAGCGTGCGAGCTCGATCTAACACTCGGGCTCGCCACGGCGGATAAGGGCTCCTGGACGGCTCTGATCCACGAGCAGCTTGCGCGCGAGCCGGCGGAGCGCGTCAGGCACCTGAGCCGCGATCGCTTCGATCGAGTCGCAGCGATCGAGCTTGTCGCAGCGGTTGGTCTGCGGGCGGTAGTAGTGGGGGAGGTCGCCGGGGCGCTGCACGGCTGGCCGTTGATCCTCAGCGATGAGGGCACGCTCGATCTCGTGGTGCACCCCAAGGATCGAGCACTGGCTACGGAGACGGTCGTCGCGGCGTCGGCGGCACCCGGTCGCGTCCGTCTGCTTGACGCGCCCCCCGGCACCGACGGCTTTGCCGACCTCGCACGCGCCGCGATCGAGGTCACGGTCGGCGGGAGCGCAGTGGAGGTGGCGGGGCTCGTAGATCTTTTGCGCATCGCACTCACCGATCTTGTGCCTTACAGCCAGCGGTTCGCGCTTGCCCTCGATGCGACGCTGCAGATCACCGCACGCGGCCTGAGCCCAGCGGAGAACGAGTCCCCGAGCCTGCCCGAGCGGCGCGCTCGCGCTGATGAATGGCTGACCAGACAGACCCGATAGATCAAGGCCGTGAGACGCTGCTCCGCGCACTGCGCGAGGGCGACGTGCGGTTCGTGCTCATCGGCGGCGCCGCGCTGCAGAGTCACGGACAGCGCTATGAGACCGAGGACATCGACATCACGCCCGATCGGGCGGAGCAGAACCTCGCGCGGCTTGCCGACGTGCTCAACCGCCTGGAATGCGGTCTGGAGGTCGATCCGGTGCATCCCGAGAAGGCCGTGACGCTCCCGCCGGACTACTTCACAGCGAGCGTGCTCGCACAGGCCACCGTGTGGAACTTGCGCACCGCTCATGGCAAGCTCGATTTGACGCTCGCGCCCAGCGGCTTTCCAGGGGGCTACACACAGTTGATCGCCGACGCCGAACAGCGCCGAGTCGCCGCGACGACGATCGCGGTGGCGGTTGCCAGCCTCGCCGACGTGGAGCACTCCAAGCGCATTGCAGACCGCGCCAAGGACCGCGCGTACCTCCAACAGGTCGGGCGGCTCGAACCGTCCCAGCCAACGGCCGAGACGCCGCCGAGCGCGCCGTCGATTGTGCACGACTTGCTGCGAGCGTACGCGCGCCGCGAGGAGTTGCGCGCGGCACGCGCCGAGATCGGCGATCTGCAGACCACGCGCCGCGACCGCGCACGTGCTCTCGCATTCGACCACGGTCTCAAGGCGATCGAGGAGGAGATCACGGGGCTTGAGCAGAGCAACGGCGGGCCGCTCAGCGCGCATCAGCGCGCCGAGGTTGACCATTCCGATCGTTCTGCCTAGGGTGAGATGGGGCCACGGGCTGCTGGTGAGAGGCCGGGCCGGGCCGGCGCGTGAGGACCCGCCCAACGCGCAAAATGCGGACTTTCACCTACGCGTTTCACTTAATGTCACAGTGGCTGCTACTCTTTAGCCAGGAGGACGATTTGTAGGAGGCTACACCTCTCCGGTGTTGGCCGGGCATGCCCGGGGGAAGGGATTACGGCCCTTCCCCCGATGGGATAACGTATCCAGGTCGTACCTTCTCTTTACCGCTAAGCGTAGAGCATAACATAGTTTTGAAGGCCTCATTTCTAACTCCTTAGACATGTTCTTATCAATTATCGTTCGAGCGCTTTGTAGACATGTCCTCGTTGTCTTAGACAAGCAATGCACGCAATGCGCGATCTAGAAGGACCGGTAGTAATAACTTTGTTATTGATCTAATCCAAAGTGCCATCCGGTAACGGATTCGTCGGTTATCAGATGGCCATGGGAATACGGCCATGTCGCGGACGCGCGTAGGGCTGCCGACCTCGGCCGAACCTTATCGATCGCTCCGGGCCCGTTTGCGCCGCTTACTGCCCGCTCTGCTCGAAGGGCCGTGGGGACCATTACTCGCCGCCAACTGGTCCAGCTTCTCAGCCAACTGTCGCAGCCGCCGCAGGATCTTAGGGCTAGAATAAGCTCCAAGAAGCCCCATTCGGATAAGGTCCCCGGCCGTTGTCCCTGATCGCTTCATGGGTCCTCTTCCCGGCCGTGCTTGCAATGGTGGGTGCCGGCTGGGGTGTCGTCGTGCAGCGCCTAGCTGGCTCGCGCGTCCCCGGAGCGCTGATCGTGCCGCTCGGCTCGGCGGCCGCGATCGTGATCGCCTCGCTGCTGACGGCTTGGAGCTCGACCGCGCCGGCCGCAGTCACGGTCGTCGCGGTGGGCGCGGCTGTCGGCCTGGCGCTCGGCTGGCCCGAGCGCGGGCGCTTGCGGCGCGGGGCTCTGTGGCCGGGCGCGGCCGCGGCCGGCGTCCTGCTTGCCTACGGCGCGCCGGTGCTGCTGTCGGGCGAGGCCACGTTCGCTGGTTACGTCCGTCTCGACGACACAGCGACCTGGCTGGCGATCATCGACCAGGTGATGGGCCACGGCCGCGATCTCTCTTACCTGCCGTCCTCGACGTACTCGCTGGTGCTGAACGCTTACGTCGGCAACTCGTATCCGCTCGGCGGCTTCATGCTGCTCGGCGTCGGCCACGGCCTGACCGGAATCGACTCGGCCTGGGCCTTCCAGCCCTACCTTGCCTGCTGCGCGGCGGCGGTCAGTCTTTCGATCTACGCCCTGTCAGAGCCCTTCGTAGTTTCGCGCCGGCTGCGGGCCTTGATCGCGTTCGTGGCGGCCCAGCCGGCGCTCTTGTACGGCTACAGCCTTTGGGGCGGGATCAAGGAGTTGACGGCGGCGTTCCTGCTCGTGCTCGGCGCTTCGCTTTTGGCCAAGGCGGCTCGCGAACCGGCGACCAAGCCCAGAACGTTGCTGCCATTGGCGATCGCCGCCGCCGCCCTGATCGACACGCTCGGCGCCGGCGCGGCCGCCTGGGTGCTGCCGGCCTTGGCGATCCTCGTCGGGGCTTGGGCTTGGCGCTCACGCGAGGCGTTCCGGGCCCAGCTGAAGACGATCGCCAAGGACCTTGGCCTGCTGAGCGTCCTCACGGCCGTGCTTGCGATACCGATGTGGACCGTCTTGTCGAGCTTCTTGGCGACCGACTCGAATCTCTACTCGGGCCGGTCGACCACTGAAAATCTCGGCAACTTGATCCAGCCGCTAAGCGGCTGGCAGCTGGCCGGGATCTGGCCGGTCGGGGACTTCCGGCTGCGCGGGCCCGCGCCCGCGACCGGCATCCTGGTCGGCGTCGTGCTCGTCGCCGCGTGCTTCGCGCTCTGGCTGAGCGTCCGCCGGGGCCAGCTCGGCCTCTTCGCTTATATCGGCGTGGCGCTCGCCGGCTGCTCCATCTTCTGGCTGGTCGGCAGCACACCGTGGGTGATCGGCAAGAGCCTCGCGATCGCTTCGCCGGCGCTGCTCGCCGCCGCGCTTGTCGGTGGCGCCCTCCTGCTCGGGCCACTCCCCGAGGACAGCGTGCGTCCAGGTGCCGCGCCCGGCAGTGACGGACCCGGCCCGTCCGCGTCCCGTCGCCAAGGCTGGCGCAGGCCCTTGGGGGTGGTCGTCCTGGCCGTCGTCGGCGCCGGGGTCGTCTGGTCGAACGTGTTGGCCTACCACGACGTGCTGCTCGCGCCGAGGCCAAGGCTCGCCGAGCTGCAACACATCGGCAAGCTGCTTGGCGGCGCGGGACCGACGTTCGTGGGCGAATACGAAGTCTATGCCGACCGCCACTTCCTTCGCGAAGGGGCGCCGGTCGAGCCGGCCGAGTACCGGTCGGTCGTGCTCCCATTGCGAGACGGCACGATCTTGACGAAGAGCGCCTGGGCCGACCTCGACTCGTTCGGGCTGACGACGTTCGAGCCTTACCGCTCGCTCGTGATCCCCCGCTCACCCGCCGAAAGCCGGCCGCCCTCGACGTACAGGCTCACCTGGCGCGGCCGTTACTACGAACTGTGGCAGCGCCCAGCTAGACCCGCTTACCGGATTCTCGAGCACGTTCCGCTCGGCGAATCGAACGCTTTGCCCTACTGCGGCGTAGCCGAGAACGGCCCGGTCGGCCCGCTCTGCTCGGCCGACCCCGCGGCCGTGCCGGCCTGCTCTGAGATCGAAGGTCTCGCCCGGACCGCTAACCAGGAGAACGCGAAGCTGCTCGCCTACCAGCGCTCCGAACCGATCGTCGCGCGCGGCGACCAGCTGACCTGGCCGGCCGGCTGGATACACGACCGGGCGTCGCGCGCACTCTCACCAAATGCTCCCGGCACCGCGATCGCCAGGATCGCCGTTCACGGCGACCAAGACTATGCGCTCTGGCTTGGCGGCAGCTTTTCGCGGGGTTTCGAAGTCAGCGTCGACGGCCGTTACGTCGGCCAAGCCAAAAACGAACCGCGCGGCATCGGCGGCTACGCGCCGGTCGCCGACATCTATTTGAGCCCGGGCGTCCACACGGTCGCCCTCACCTACCCCCACGCCGGCCTTGCACCCGGCAGTGGCGAGGATCAGCAGACGAGCCTTACCGCGATCGCTTTCGAACCGCTGCAGCGCCCGCGCACCGAATTGCTCACGGTCACGCCCGCCCGGGCCCGCGATCTGTGCGGCCGCGGCCTCGACTGGATCGAGCTGGTCGCCCCGAACGGCTAGCGCGCGTCGCTAGCAGAAGCTAGTCCGGTGAGCTACCGTTGCGGGCCGATCTTTGATCGGCGAGGAGCGTGCCCAGGCCGGCGTCGGTCCAGATGGTCTGCTCGCGGCCGGGGCCGACGCCGACGAGCGTCACCGGCGCGCCGACCTGCTCGGCGATGAACCTCAGGTAGTCCCGGGCGGCGGCCGGCAGGTCCGAGAGCGTTCTGCACTCGCCGATGTCCTCCCGCCAACCCTCCAGCTCGGTCAGCTCGGCGGTGGTGTGGTGCAGGACCGACTGGTGATACGGGAAGTCGCCGAACTCGGCGCCCTCCGCGCCTCGGTAGCTGGTGCAGACTTTGATGCGATCGAAGCCGGACAGGACATCGAGCTTGGTGATCGCCAAGGCGGTCATCGTGTTCAAGCGGGCGGCGTAGCGCAAGGCGACGATGTCCAGCCAGCCCGTGCGCCGCGGCCTGCCTGTGGTCGTGCCGAACTCGCCGCCGCGCTGCCTGATCTGCTCGCTGGTCTCGTCGTGCAGCTCGCTCGGGAACGGGCCGGCCCCGACCCTGGTCGTGTAGGCCTTGGAGATGCCCCAGATCTCGTCGATGTTCTTAGGACCGACCCCGGTCCCCACGCAGGCCGCGCCGGCAAGCGGGTTAGAGGAGGTCACGAACGGATAAGTGCCGTGGTCGATGTCGAGCATCGCCCCTTGGGCGCCCTCGAAGATGACCTTCTCGCCGGCGTCGAGCAGGTCCCACATCAGCTTCGCGGTGTCCGCGATGTGCTGCTCCAGGCGATGGCCGTAAGTCAGGTACTGCTCTGTCATCGCGTGCAGGTCCAGCGCCGGTTCCTTTTCGAAGGGCCTCAACGACAGTCGCTTGGGCTCCATCGCCGCGACGATCTTCTTCTTGAGGATCTTCTCGTCCAGCAGGTCCTGCACCCTGATTCCCAGGCGCGCCGCCTTGTCGGCATAGCAAGGCCCGATCCCCCTGCGCGTCGTGCCGATCTGCAGGCTGCCGAGCTTGGCCTCGCCGGCCGAGTCCAGGAGCAGGTGGTAAGGCATGATCAGGTGCGCGTTAGCCGAGATCCTCAGGCCACTGACGTCGACCCTGCGCGCGCGCAAAGCGTCCAGCTCCTCGATCAAGACCTTCGGGTCGATCACCACGCCGTTGCCGATCACGCAGCGCTTGCCGGGATACAAGATGCCCGACGGGATCAAATGCAGCTTCCACTCGACCCCGTCGCGCACGATCGTATGGCCGGCGTTGTTGCCGCCCTGAAAGCGCACGACCGCGTCGGCCTGCTCGGCGAGCAGGTCCGTGATCTTTCCCTTTCCCTCGTCGCCCCACTGGGCGCCGACTATCACGATTCCGGGCATTGGCGTTTACGAGTGTAGGGGGGTTCTCGTACCCGCCCTCAGGCTGTGTGCGCCGGAATAGGCGATTGCCGGCGTTTGTCCTCGGCAGCGGGCTGTCGCTTGTCGTGTCCATAAAGCGGCAGGGGGTCGCCGCATATCTCGACTAGGCGGGAGACAATGCGCTGTCCTACGACCTCGCTGGAGTCGTCGGACATCACCGTGCGCTCTCTGCTTGTCTGCCCCTCGTCTCCCTGCGAAACGGTCGTGAGGATGCGCCGGCCCATCTGTTCGGCGAGCTCGTCGGGCATGAGATTCGTTGTCGCGACGATCGCGCGCCCAGCCTGATACCGCGCATCGACGATCGAATAGAGCTGCTCGAGTCGCCAAGGTGTGGTGTGTTGCGCGCCGAGATCGTCTATGTGGAGCAGGTCGACCGAGCAGAGGCGATCGAGCAGGTCGAGCAGGCTGTTTTCTGTGCCGATCTCATCGCGGATCAAGTTGAGCAGCCTCGGCAATGAGTAGATCGCCACGGTGCGCCCAGCATCGACGGCTGCTTTGGAAACGATCATTGCCAGGCTGGTCTTGCCCGTCCCGACATCGCCGGTCAGCCACAGCCCGCGTCCCTCGTCCAGCCGGCTGTCAAGGTTGCGCACGTAGCGACGCACCTCCGAGACGATCGGATCGGGCATGCCGAGGACCGGAGGCCGGTCGAAGGAAACTCCCTGGTAAAGGTTCGGGATGCGACCCTCAAGTCTTGCGGTGCGCCTCGCGGCGATGCGCCCGCGACGGCAGCGGCAGTCGGTGGCGGTGTTCGTGGTCTCGTCCACGACGAAGCCGCTGCCGTCGCACTCCCCAAAAGGACAGCTCGTGCGGCTCATTGCGCGTAACGCTCTTCTTTGGCGTAGCTCAAGAACTTGGGGTACTCCTTCTGGAAGGTCAACGTCACCTTCCCGACCGCCCCGTTGCGGTGCTTGGCGATGATCAGGTCGGCCTCGCCAGGACGCTCGGACTCCTCCTCGTAGTACTCGTCCCTGTAGATGAACATCACGAGGTCCGAGTCCTGCTCGAGGTTTCCGCTCTCGCGCAGGTCCGACAGCTGAGGCACCTTCGGCGAGCGCTGCTCGACCGCCCTGCTCAGCTGGGAGAGCGCAATCACGGGCACGCCCAGCTCGCGCGCCAAGATCTTCAGGCCCCGGCTCAGCTCGCCGACGGCCGTCACCCTGCTGTCGTAGCGGCTGTCGGTCCTCATCAACTGCAGGTAGTCGATAATGATCAGGCCCAGTCCCCCGTCGCACTGGTTGTGCAGACGCCTGGCCTTGGCCCTGATCTCGAGCAGGCCGACGTCGCTGGAGTCGTCGACCCACAGCGGCGCCGCCGCCAGGCGCTGGGAGGCCTTGAGGATCTTCGGCCAGCGCTGCTCGGCGACCCTGCCCTTGCGCAGCTCCTCGCCCTTGATCCTGGCCTGCGAGGCCACGAACCGCTGCGCCAGCTCGGCCTCTGCCATCTCGAGGCTGAACAGGGCGACCGGCTTTTTGTGCTCGACCGCCGCGTTCTCGGCGATGTTGCAGACCAGGGCCGACTTTCCCATCGCCGGCCTGGCGGCGATGATGATCAGGTTGCCCGGCTGAAAGCCGCCCGTGATCTCGTCCAGATCCTTGAAACCGGAGGGCGTGCCCGTCAGGGCGGTGCCTTCGATCGAGAGCCGGTGCAGCTTGTCGAGCTCCTCGTGCAGGACCTCCTCGATCGCCCTGAAGTCCTGCTGGCGGTCGTCGCGCGCGACCTCGAGCATCGCCTTCTCGGCCTGCTCGACCAGCTCCCGTGGCGCGGCCGAGTGGCCGAGCACACTCTCCTGGATCTCGAAGGACGCGTTCAGGAGCCTTCTCAAGAGCGCGTTCTCGCGCACGATCTGGGCGTAGCGCCGTGCGTGACCCGCCGCCGGCACGACCCCGGTCAGCTCGTCGACGGCCGCCGGGCCGCCGATCTGCTCGAGCTTGCCGAGCTGGCGCAGGCGGTCGGTCACGGTCAGCACGTCCACCGGCTCGGATTCGTTGTAAAGGGCGAGCATCGCCCCATAGATCGCGCCGTGGCGCTCGCGGTAAAAGTCCTCGGGCCGCAAGCCCTCCTCGATCACCAGCGCATACAGCGACCTGTCTGACAGCAGGATCGCACCGAGCACCGACTGCTCGGCGTCGAGGTTATGCGGCGGCGCGATCACGGACCCGCCCGCGCCCTGCCCGCGACCGGCCCCGTTCTGCGCGCCGTTGGTCGTGACGGCTACGCTCATAGCTCAGGCGAGTCTAGGTCGGGGTTCGTAGGCTCGCGTCCGTCGACCCCGCAATTGCGGTGGGAAATGTTCCGGGACCCCTTCGGCGTATCCACGAACACATGTTCGCGGATAGGGCGGACGACGAGTGTCTACTTCTTTGCCACGACCAAGTCTTGGCGTGGGGAGGGCGGGCCCTCCCCACGGACCCCTCCCCGACTTAGGCCGATCTGACCGGAGCCGCAGCGCGTTACGTCTTGGCGACGACCATGGTCTTGATCGTGGCGGTCACGCCCTCGACCACCTCGACCACGACCATGTAAGTGCCGACGTTCTTGATCGGCTCCGGCAGATGCACGCCGCGTTTGTCGAGTTTCAAGCCCCTTGCTTCCCTGATCGCGGTCACGATGTCCTGGGCGGTCACCGACCCGAACAGCCGGCCGTCGGCGCCCGCCTGCTGCGGGATCGTCAAGACGGTCCGGTTCAGCAGGTTCACGTTCTCCTGGGCCTTTTCAATTGCGCCCCGCTCAGCTCGATCGGTCGCCTCCCGGAGCTGTTTGATCGCCTCTATCGCGCCCTTCGTCGCCGGCTGGGCGAGCTTGCGGGGCACCAGATAGTTGCGCAGGTAGCCCTTCGAGACGTCGATCACCGTGCCCTGCTCGCCGAGCTGCTCCACGTCTTGCAAGAGAATCGCTTCAGGCATCGTCTCGGCCTTTCTCGGTTCGGGTCGTCCGTCTTCGCGGGGTCGCGGCGCTCTTAGCGTTCGCGGTCGCGATCGCCCCGTTCGCGACGCGGGCTGTCGTCGCGGCCACCCTCGTGCACGTAGGGCAACAGCGCCAGCTCGCGCGCGCGCTTGACCGCCCGCGCGATCTGGCTCTGGTGGCGACGGCAGGCGCCCGTGATCCGACGCGATCGGATCTTGCCCTTCTCGGACACGAACTTGCGCAGCGTGCCGACATCCTTGTAGTCGACCTGCTCGACCTTGTCCCGGCAGTGCTGGCACGGCTTGCGCCGCCCCCCTCCGGGACCGCCCTTCTTGTCTCGTCGCCTCATCGGCTTGCTGCGACCGCGCTTTGCCACTTTGCTTACCTGCCCTATGCCTCTCGTTGTGCCTGGTCTCTAGAACGGAATGTCGTCGTCGGCTCCCGCCGCGACGGGCGCCGCGGGTTGGAAGTCCCCTTCGTGAGTGGGGACATCCTGGCCCTGTGCCGCTCCGTTGCCCGAGGCGAAGCTGCCGCTGCCGGCGTCATCGCGCGAACCCAGGAACTGCACCGAGTCGGCGATTATATCGGTCGCCTGCCGCTTTGTGCCGTCCTGGGCCTCCCACTCGCGCCACTCCAGGCGCCCGTCGATCGCCACGGGCCGCCCCTTGGACAGGTAGCGCGCCGCGTTCTCGCCCTGCGCTCCCCAGACGGTCACGTTGAAGTAGTTCGGCTTGTCCTCCCATTCGCCCGTGCTCCCGTTCTTGCGGCGGGTGTTGCAGGCGATGCGCAGGCTGCACACCGACGTGCCGCTCGGCAGCGAGCGCAGCTCGGGATCGGCGGTCAGGTTTCCGGTCATCACGACCCTGTTGATGTTGGTGGCGGCCACGGCTCGTTCCTTTCTCTCTGTGTTCGTGTCTCAGGGCTCTCTGTGCGTGTCTGCCCGAGTCCTTGCTCCCGGCATGAAGCGAACGGGTGTTCGTCTGGCCGGGCACCCGAGTGTAGAGGGCCCGGCGGCGACGCTTTGCGACAGAAGCCGCTTATTGCGCGGAACGCCGAGGGTGCGTGGCGCGCGAAGAGGTCTTGAACACCTCGTCCCAGTACGGGGCACTGATCCCGAAGCCCTTCGTGTCGTCTTGGAAGTGGTGGCGCATGTGCCGCTCGCGCAGCGCCCGGCCGAGATTGCCGCGCGGGACGAAGTGGTGGACGTAGTAGTGGATCATGTCGTAGGCCAGGTAGCCGCCGAAGAACCCGGCTCCAAGCCCGGGAGCGTAGTCGGGTCCGAACGCCAGGTACAGCAGCCCGAACACGAACGCCCCCAGCGGAATGCTCACCGCCGGCGGCATCACCAGGCGCAGCGGGTCGTTCGGGTGCTCGTGGTGGATGCCGTGGATGATCCAGTGCATCCGCGCGCCCAGCCCGTGGTCGGGCTCGAAGTGGAAGACGACCCGGTGCAGCCAGTACTCGAACAGCGTCCACAGCGCGTAGCCGCCGCAGGCCAGGGCGAGCGTGACCACGAGGCTCTGGCTCTGCAGGCTCCACACCGAGAGCGCGACGATCGCCGGCCCGAACACGAGTACCGGCACCGCCGGGTGCACACGCGAGCAGGCGTCCAGGATCCGGGACTCGAACATCGGGGGCGAGGCCTTCAGCACGTCGGCCCTCTTTGTGCGCGACCGCTGGCCGCTGTCCTGCGCAAACGCCATCCGACGAGTGTATTACCAGCCGCTGGGCCGGGCTGCTAGGCGGGCTCGGCGAGGGTCGCCTGCTCCGCGGGCTCTTCCGCGGCGGGCTCCGGCGTCGAGGCCGTGGCGTCTGACTCGGTGGCGGCGGGAGCCGGGCTGGGGGCGGTCGGGGCGGTCGCGGTGCCGGCCCCCTCCGCGCTGGTCCTCGGCGGAGCGTGGGCGCCCGACCTCAGGTCCGGCGCCGCCGGCGTGCCCGGCTTCAGCTTGACGATCCGAAACCGAAGGACGCTGTCGGTGATCCGCAGGGTCCGGTCGAGTTCGCTCAGCAGCTCCGGCGTCGAGGCGTGGAACTGCAGCAGGTGGTACTCGGCGTCCTTCTTGCGGTCGATCGGATAGGTCAGCGCGCGATCGCCCCAGTCGGCGTCGCCCACGACCTCGCCCTTCGCCGCGATCGCGGCGCGGGCGTCGTCGACGATCTTTGCGCGCGTGTCCGGCTCGGCCTGCGGGTCGAGCAGCAGCACCAGGTCGTATGTCGGGGCCGGCAAAGTCATGTCCGGCCGGAAGAGTAGCGGGTCTTGGGATCTGGACCGGCTGCGTGCGCGCACGCACGCGCACGCGCACGCACGCGCACGCACGCGCAGCACCCACTCCGAGGAGAGACAGCTACCCGTCTACTGGGCTCGCCTTCGCCCTGATGTCGGCCAGCTGCTCGTCGATCCAGTCGCCGGGGTCCCTCGAGGTGACGATCTCGGCCAAGCCCTTCGCGCGCGTGTGGCGCTCCTCGGCGGGCATCGTCAGCGCGGCATAAATCGAGTCGGCGGTCTCCTGGATGTCGAACGGGTTCACTGACAGCGCGTACTCGCCGAGCTCCTCGTGGGCGCCGGTGTTCTCCGAGAGGATCGACACGCCCTCGCGCTCGTTGACGATCGGGCCCTCCTTGGCGACCAGGTTCATGCCGTCGAACATCGCGTTGACCACCAGCACGTCGTAGTGCTTGTAAGCCGCCATCGCCTCGTCCAGGTCGTCGCGCAGCTTCAGCTGGATCGGCATCCAGTCGGGCGTGCCGTGCCTGTGGTTGACGACCGCCACGAGCGCCTCGATCCGCTCCAGGTACTCGGCGTACTGGGGCACGTCGGTCCGCGAAGGCATCATCTGGGCCATGAACGTGACCCGCTCGGAAAACTCCGGATGCTGCTCCAGGAACAAGTCGAACGCCGAAAAGCCCCTGAGCACGTTCTTGCTCAGGTCGGCCCTGTCCACCCTCAGGATCAGATAGTCGCGGCGCCTGCGCAACAGCTCCTGCTCGAACTCCGACACGCGCGGGCTCTGGGCGAGCCTGCGCGTCGCCTCGTGGTCGATCGGCAGCGGGTAGGCCCTAACCCAAACCTCGCGCTCGCCGTAGCTGACGACGCCGCGCTCGAAGTCGACCTCCAAATCCAGCAGGTCCCTGCAGCACTGCAAGAAGTTGCGCCTGTAAGAGCGCGTATGAAAGCCGATGATGTCGTTCGCCAAGAGGCCCCCGTAGATCTCCTCCCTGATTCGCGCCGGCAGCACCCGCCAGGCGTCCGACTGCGTCCACGGGATGTGTATGAAGTGGTGCAAGAACGCGTCCGGCCTGGCTTTGCGCACTAGGTCCGGGAGCGTGTACAGGTGATAGTCGTGCACCATCACCACCGGTTCGGCCGCGCCCTCCAGCTCCTCGACGACCGCCCTGGCCAGGTCTTCGTTGACCGCGTTGTAGCCGAACTCGAAGGCCTCGATCTCCTCGCGCCTGATGTCCGGCGCGTTGGACAGGTCCCACAGGTAGTGCTGGATGAACCACAGCATCGGGTTCGCGAACACGTTGTAAAAGCGGTCGTAAGCCTCCTCCTCGGAGACGACCAGCCTCACTTTGAACTCGTCCCCGGTCGGTGAGACCACGGGAAACGCGCCCCCTCCCGCGGCCTGGGCGGCCAGCGCGTCGTGCTCGGACATCGCCGAGGCGATCCAGATCGCGTCCCTGTGGCTAGCCAGGCCCGTAAGCGCTGTCACCAGGCCGCCCGAGCCCCTCTGGATCTCACCGCCCTCGTGGAAGGTCACGGGGCCGCGGTTCGACACCAGCACGAGCGGGCTTCGCTGTGCCGGCGCGGTCATTCTGATGGCCAGGATTTCAAAAGTACGCTCCCCTGGCTCATGACCGGGCCAGCTCCCCGAATATCTTCAGGTAGTCGCGCAAATAGCGCGGCGTCAGGAAGTGCGTGCGCACGTGCTCCTTGCCGCGCCTGCCCAAGAACTTGCCGAGAGCCGGGTCTTCGAGCACCTCCTGGATGCGCTCGGCGCACTGCTCGACGCTCGACACCAGAAAGCCCGTGACACCGTCCTCGATCTGCAGGGGGATACCGCCGACGGCGCCGCCGACGAACGGCTTGGCCTTCCAGATCGCCTCCGAGACAGTCAGCCCAAAACCCTCGCGTGTGGACTTCTGGATCACCACGTCGGCGTGGGACTGGAAGGCGTTGACCTCGATCGCCCCGACGTTGTTGAAGTTGTTGAGGATATGTATGTCCTTGTCGCCGTCGGCGTGGGCGATCGTCGCGTTGAAGAAGTCCCAGCCCTCCGGGTCGTCGGAAGCCATCGAGCCGACCAGCGCCAATTGCACGTCGGGCATTCTCTGCTTGACCGTGCGATAGGCGTCGATCACGCCCAGCGGGTCCTTCCAGGGGTCGAACCTAGAGACCTGGCAGATCAACGGGCGATCGACGTCGATCCCGAACTGGCCGCACACGAACGAGGCGTCCTCCGGGGACAGCGCCATGTTCTTCGGGGTCAGCGGGTCGATCGCCGGCGGCACCACGTTCACCTTGCCGAGCATCCCGTCGGGCACGTACTCCTTCATGTGGAACAGCGTCTGCGGGTAGCCCGCCACGTAAGGCATGAGCTTGGCGATCGTGTGCGGGTTCGGCGTCGACAGATCGATGTGGCAGCGCCACACCCAGCCGGCTGCCTTCTCGGGCACGAGGCTGTGCAGGGCCGCCGGCTGGGGGTCGTGTACGAGGCACACGTCCCAGCCGCCGGACAGCTCGCGGGCGTTCATCTCGTTGTAACGCCGCCAGACGTCCCACTGCTCGGCGTCCAGGTCCTGCGGTGCGCCCTGCAGCGCGTTGTGCATCAGCTTGGTCGCGTTGAAGAACTCCTCGCGACCGTAGATCACCTGCCACTCGCAGTCCAAGCCGACGTCCTTCATCAAGGGCACCAGCGTGTACAAGATCTCCGAGACGCCCCCGCCGAACGCGGTCGCAGAGATGTGTACGACGCGCTGGCCCTTCAGCGGCTCGGCCAGCTCCCTGATCTCCTCGATCAGCTCGCGCCCGCAGATGTGCGTGTAGTCGGCGAGCGTCTTGTTTCCCACGGCCACGGGCTGGAGCACGCGCGGACGATACTGTCTTTCGGCGAGCATGCTCAACGCAGCCCTCTACCGCGCGGCTTTCGCTCCCTTCGCGGTGGCCTTGGCGATAGCGGCTTTCTCGCTGACCGCCCGGCCCGCGCCGTTGACCTCGACGCTTGCGCCGGACGCGTTCGACGGCGCCCAGGCGCTCGCCGAAACCAAGCAGCTCGCGGCCGAATACCCGTCGCGCTCGCCTGGCGGCCCAGGTGACGAACGGCTCGCCGCCCACGTGGCCGGCGTCATCAGGGGGCTCGGGGCCACGGTCGGAGGAGGCTTCTCGGTGCGGTCGTTGCAGGTTCCCGGCAATACCCTTGCGGGTGAACGCACGCTCTCGACCGTGATCGCACAGCGCCCGGGATCGACCGCCGAGAGCCCGATCGTGATCCTCGCCCATCGCGACTCGAACGCCCGCGGCGCGGCGGCCCAGCTGTCGGGGACCGGCGCTCTGCTCGAGCTCGCCCGCGTATTCGCCGCCCGCGAGACCCGGCGCACGATCGTGCTCGTCTCGACCAGCGGCGGCTCCGGCGGCGACGCGGGGGCCAGCGCTTTGGTCGCGCACGCGCTCGGAGGCGGTCCCGACGCCACGGTCGTGCTCGGCGACCTCGCGTCCGCCGCTTCCGCACGAACACCCGTCGTGGTGCCCTACTCCGACTCCTACGGCGAGGCTCCCGACGAGCTGCAGCGCACGCTGCTCGCTGGCATCTCAGCCGAAGCTTCGCTGCATCCGGCGCAGCCCAGCGCGATCGGCCAGCTTGCCCACCTCGCCTTTCCCCTTGCCGCCGGCGAACAGGGCGTGCTGAACGCGGCCGGTACGCCCTCTGTGCTCATCCAGGTCTCGGGCGAACGCGAACCCTCGGCGAAAGCGCGTCTGAGCGCTGAAAGCATGGAAGGGATCGGGCGGGGAGTGCTCAGCGCGGTGGATGCGCTCGACGCCGCTCCCGACGTCGAATCCACGCCCCAGACCGGGCTCGTGCTCGCTCGCCAGATCGCTCCTGCCTGGGCGCTGCGCCTGTTGATACTCACGCTGCTGATTCCCCCGGCGGTCGTCTTGGTCGACGGCCTCGCCCGCGCGCGCCGCCGCCATGGGCCGATCGCGAGGTGGGCGGTCCTGACGCTGTCGTGCGGGCTGCCATTCCTGGCCTGTGCGCTGTTCGCCCGGCTGCTCGGAGCGATCGGAGCGATCTCCGCTCCGCAAGCGCCGGTCCTGGGCTCGGCCCTGAGCTTCGACGGCGAAGCCTTCACGGCGGTTTCTGCCTGCGTCTTGGTCTTTGGCTTGGCTTGGCTGGCCCTGCCGCTGCTCGTGCGCGAGTTCGGCTTGACCGCGCCCTTGGACCCGGCGGCCGAAGGCGCCGAGCGCTTGGACGCTGCCGGGGTCGCGACGCTCTCCGTGCTTCTGCTCGTCGCTGGCGTCGCCTGGGTCTTCGATCCGTACGCCGCTCTCTTGCTCGTGCCGGCCCTGCACCTGCTCTTGCCGATCGCCTCGCCCGAGCGTCGCCCGCGCCCGTTCGTCGGGCTCGCTCTGATCGCGCTCGCCCTGGTCCCGCTCGGGCTGCTCGTCGCCTTCTACGTCCACGAGTTCGGCTACGGAGCTGGTCTCCTCGCCTGGAGCGCGGTCCTGCTGCTCGGCGGCGGTCACGTCGGTCTGCTGGTCGCGGCCCTGTGGAGCGTCGCGGCCGGCTGTGTGGTCGCGATCGGGCGGCTTGCGCTGACGCCCCCCGCTGGCCCCCTTGGCGGCGCCGGCTTCGACGATCATGGCGAGATCACGATTCGCGGACCTCTCTCTTACGCCGGCCCGGGCTCGCTCGGCGGGACCCAGTCGGCTCTGCGCCGGTGAGGGCGCCTATCGATGGCTGAGCCTTGGTGTGTGTCAGGAGTGTGTCCGCTGAGGTGGGCTTGTTCTGAAAATCGAGGGTGCCGCGCGCGCGTGCGTGTGCGCGCGTACGCGCGCGCGGCACCCAAGATTGGAGGATGAGTTACGCGGCTCCCGCGGCCAGGACTACCAGCGGTGCTCATACCCCTTCAGGTCGACCTCGCGGCCGCTCTCGTCCAAGAGCCGAACGCCGGGCTCCGGCAGAGCGCTACCCGCCTCGCCCTCGCCTGGGGCGGCTGCCTTGACCTCGCCGACCCAGGTAAGGCCCGCCTCGGAGACCTCCTCGACGGCCCGCTCCGCCTGCGCGCGCGCCTCCGGCGGGACACATACGCACAGCTCGTAGTCTTCGCCCGCTCCGGCCCCCTGCTCCACGCTGTCAACACCCACGGCCAGCGGCAATCGCGCAAGCTCGATCTCGAGGCTCACGCCGCTTGCCCGCCCGAGGTGCCCGGCGTCGCTCGCCAGCCCGTCGGAGAGGTCGATCAGCGCGTGGGCGCCCGCTTCGGCGAGCGCCTTGCCCTCGCGCAGTCGCGGCCACGGCAGCGCCGGCCGTCCGCCGAGCCTGCCGGTCACCCCGACCAGGTCCCCGACTTTCGCGCCATCGCGCCCGATCACCCTCTCGGCGTCCTCGGCCCAGCCGACGACGGTCATCGACGCGATCAAGGCGGGCGCCGTGACGACGTCCCCACCGATGAGCGCCGTTCCGGTCTTCTCCCCCAAATCCAGGGCTCCGCGCACAAGCTCGAGCGCGCCATCTTCACCCACCCGCGCGCTGACCCCGAGCGCCAGGAAGGCCTCGCCCGCCTCGCCCAGCCCCATCGCCGCCAGGTCCGACAGCGCACCCGCCAGTGCCCGCCAGCCGACCTCGCGCAGGCTCGATCCTCGCTCGCCTAGCTCGAAGTGCACGCCCTGCACCATCGTGTCGACCGAGGTCACGCACACCGGCCCGCCGGCCTTCACCACGGCCGCGTCGTCGCCGATCCCGCGGATCACCCGCGGCCTTCGTTGTCCTGCCAGCTCGGCCGCGATCGCCTCGATCAGAGAGCGCTCGGGAACGGCTGCCTCTCAGCGGTGGCGGTAGACGATCCGGGCGCGGTCCAAGTCGTACGGCGAGAGCTCGCACCTGACGCGGTCGCCCGGCAAGATCCTGATCCGAAAGCGCCGCATCTTGCCGGCCACATGCCCGAGCACGACGTGATCGTTGTCGAGCTTGACCCTGAACATCGCGTTCGGCAGGGCCTCGATCACCTCGCCCTCGAATTCGACCTTGTCTTCCTTTGCCACGTTCCTAACCTACCAGCGCCGCGCCCCAAAGGCCCGCTGGCGTGGTCGTCCCGCGAGGTGGCGCGTCAGGGCCACCGGACGAGACTGTCTCGCGAGGCCCACTGGCGGGCTGCCTTGCAGGATCGACCGGCACGGCGTTACACGAGGCTCACGGGCGCGGTTCGGCGCCGCCGGTCGGCGCGGGCTGGGGAACCGCTTCGGGAGCTTTGGTCTGTGGGGCTTGTTTTTCGACCACAGGCCTTTCTGGCGTCGGGGCCTGCCTTTCGACGGGCGCCGGTTCTTCGTGTTCGCTCGGCGTCCGCTTTTCAGGCGCGGCCTGTCCATTGGCTTCGTTCGTTCCGCCCTGCTGCCTGCCGTGCCCGTGCCCGTGCCCCTGTCCCGCTGCGCCCGTCTGCTTTTCTTCGGGCGTGCCAGCTTCGCCGCCGGTCGAGGTCTGGCCCGTGGTCGCGAAGTGGCCAAAGAACGGCGCGTAAGAGATCTGTTCCTTCGGTTCCGGGAATTCGGCGCACGGCTGTCCTTCGGTGGCGGCCGCCATGTAGTCGTGCCAGATTTCGGCCGGCAGATAGCCGCCCTGCTGAGGCTCGCCATGGACGTCGGTCATCGAGACCCTCCTGTTCGGATAGCCCATCCACACGACCGTCGCGTACCTCGGCGTGTAGCCGTCGAGCCAGGCGTCGACCAGTTCGCTCGTCGTCCCCGTCTTGGCCGCTGTCGGACATGCGATCGCCGAGCGTCCCGCCGTGCCAGAGAGAACGTTCTGGTGCAGGATGCTGGCCTCCTCGGCAGTCACTCCTTCCGAGAGCACCTTCACGCGATGCGGCGTTCCCCAGCTGCTGTCGACGTGGCCGTCCGGAAACCTAACCTTGGTGATCGCGATCGGCCGGTTACGCCAGCCCCCGTCGGCGAGTGTCGCGTAGACATCGGCCATTTCCAGCGGCGTCACGCCGAGCGTCAGTCCGCCGAGCGCTTCGGCCGGATAGCTGGACAGGTGCGTCTTGACGCCCATCTTGTAAGCCATTTCCGTGACCGTGTCCTCGCCCAGGTCGGCCGCCAGCTGCGCATAGACGGTGTTGTCGGAGGCCAACGTCGCCTGCACCAGGTCGATCGACTTGTTCAGGGAGGTGCCCTCGAACGTCTTGACTTCGTAGGTCGGGTATCCCTGCAGCCAGCCCGGCGAAAGAGTGTGCGACAGGTAGTAGGTGCTGTTCGGGTCGATCCCCCGCGACAGCGCGTCGGCCAGGTCGATCGCCTTGAACGTCGACCCTGGCTGGCGGTGGCCGTCGGCGGCCAGGTTGTACTGCGACTGCTCGTATGACTCGGACTCGGCCATCGCTTCGATGTCGCCGTTCTTGGGGTCGATCGTGACGATCGCCGCGGCCGGGTCTTCGGGCTCGTTCAATACTTCCGCGATCGCTTTGCGCGCCAAGCGCTGCTTGTTCAGATCGATCGTCGTATACACCTTCAAGCCGCCCCGTTCGACCTTCTCCCGGCCGTAGCGCCGTTCCAGCTGTTCGCGCACGTATTCGAAGAAAAACGGTTCGCTGCGCTGCGAATAGAAGGTTCCCAGGTGAACCTCCAACGGTGCTCGCTCGGTCGCGTTCGCCTCGGCCTCGCTTATGTATTTCAGGTCGGCCATCTTTGCCAGGACCTCGTTGCGCCGCTCCCTGGCCGCCCTCGGATCGCGGAAAGGGTTGTACTCCGAAGGGGCCTGCGGCAGTCCCGCCAGCAGGGCCGACTGCTCGAGGTCCAGTTGGGAGACCGGCTTGTCGAAGAAGATCCGCGACGCCGCCTGCACGCCGGTCGCGGTCTGTCCGCCCAGCGTCCCGTACGGGACGCTGTTCAGGTAGCTGGTCAGGATCGATTTCTTGGAGTGATGTTCGTCGTATTCGATCGCCAGCTTTGCCTCGGTGATCTTCTGCTTGAGCGTTCGCTGGTCGCCTCCGAGATACAGGTTGCGCACCAGCTGCATCGTGATCGTCGAGCCCCCCTGCAAAGCTTGGCCGCTAGTGACGTCCTTGACCGCCGACCTGAAGATGCCCGTCGGGTCGATCCCGTCGTTCTTGTAGAACCGCTGATCCTCGATCGCCACCGTCGCGTCCTTCAGGTCCTTGGGTATTTCGCGCCAGCCCACCGGGCTACGTATGTCGTCGGACTGGATGAACCCGAGCCGGGTCCCATCCGCGGCGAACACCTGGGAGGCGCCGCTGGAGAGGATCGGGTGCAGCGTCGCCAGCTTCGGCGCCGTGCCGACCACGTGCAGCACATAGCCCACCGCCGCGATCGCGCCGACCACGAACGTCGCCGCGAGCACCGCGCCGCCGACGAGCAGCATCCTGGTCGGGCCGGCCCGGTTGTGCCGGCGCCGACGCTGTCTGGCCTGTCTGGACATCGCTCGCTGCTTTCGAGATTACCGTGGCCCGGTCCTGCCCAGGTCCACTTGCAACGGGCCCACCCATCGCGGTCGACGTCTAGGCTTGCCTGTCGATGAGCCCCAACACGGCTGAGATCGCGATCGGTCAGGCCGCCCCCGAGGCGCAGGCGAGCGGTGTGGGGCCGGCCGCGGCGGCGCAGGGCGGGGCAGCGGAACGACGCGCCCCGCTCGCGCGGGCGGGGCGGTGGCTGGCCGCGCTGAGGGCCGACCCGGCCCGCATGGCCGCCGTACGCGACACCTGGCGCGCGTTCTGGCTCTCGCGCCTGCTCGTCTTGGTGGCGGGGGTCGGCACCGTGGCGACGCTCGGCTTCGGGCCCAGGCGCGGCGCCTTCGACCCTCCCGGCGTGACCCGCGGGTTCGGCGCGCTCGGCGACCTCCTGGCGGCCCCCGTCGCGCGCTGGGACTCGGCCTGGTACCTGGTCATCGCCCATTTCGGCTACCGCCCCGAACTGAGCGCCTACGGTACGGCCTCGCGCGACGCCTTCTTCCCGCTGTATCCGCTCGGTCTGCGCCTGCTCTCGGACCTCGGCCCGCAGCCGGTCTTCGCCGGCGTGCTGTTCTCGCTGGCCGCCTTCGCGCTCGCCCTCTACTTCGTCCACCGCCTGACCGCGCTCGAGCTCGGCGGTGGCAAGGCCGCGCGGCTGGCGGTCTTCTTGACGGCCTTCGCGCCGATGGCCTTCTTCTTCTCGGCGGTCTACTCCGAGTCGCTCTACCTGGCCCTCTCGGCCGGCCTCTTCTGGTGCGCCAGGCAGGGCCGCTGGCTCCGGGTCGGCTTGCTCGGCGCGCTGGCCGCGGCGACGCGCTCGACCGGAGTCGTGCTGCTCGCGCCGGCTCTGATGCTCTACCTGTACGGCCCCCGCGAGGACGCTGCGCCTATGTCCTCGTCGACGGTGCCGCGCGCGCGTGCCGCGCGCGCGCGGCACCGCTCAAACTCAAACAGGGAAGGTCCCAGAGGAGCGTGGCCGAGCCTGGGCTGGGAGGGCATTTGGGCTTCACGACCCCACCTACGAGGGCTCGCCGATCGACTCCGACCCCGTTATCGTCCGCGCCCAGACATCCTCTGGCTGGCGCTCGTGCCGGCCGGGCTCGGCGCCTACATGGTCTATCTCGGCCTGGCCGGCGGCGACCCTCTGGCGCCCTTTCACGCCCAGGACGTGTGGGGCCGGCATTTCGCCGGGCCCTACCTCGCCGTCTGGGACGGCATCAAGGCGGCCGTCGCCGGCGCCCATCAGCTGCTGAGCGCCCAGACCGCCCACCTCTACTATCCCGTCGCCGCCGGCAGCCCGTTCGTCGCCGCCGGCCACAACCTGATGCTGCTCGCCTTCCTGTTGGCGGCCGTCCCGTTGGTCGTGCTGGTCCTGCGCTCTCTGCCGCTCGCCTACGGCGCCTACGTGCTCCTGGCGCTCGCCCTGCCGCTCTCCTATCCGGTGGCGCCTCAGCCTTTGATGTCGTTGCCGCGCTTCCTCTTGGTCCTGTTCCCGCTCTCGATCGGCCTCGCCGGCTGGCTGGCGCCGCGCCCGCGCCTGCGCGTATCCGTGCTCGTCGCGTCGGCCTTGCTGATGGCGTTCTTCGCGGCTCAGTTCGCCACCTGGCATTGGGTCGCGTGACAGCTACAGACGAAACCCAGACCCCTCCCGGCGGGCCGTCCGGCGATGCGCCCGCGCCCGGAGACGCGTCCGCGCGGTTGACAGCGGCCGGGGACGAGCCCGTGTCCAGGGACACGCAAGCGTCCACGCCCGCGCGGCGCGACCTCGCCAGCTTCCTGCCCGACCGGAGACGCTCACCGGACATGGACTGGTCGCCCTGGACGGCGGGCCTCGCGCTTATCGGCGGGGTCTTGCTGGCGGCGCTCGGGGGGTTGATCGTCGACATCCCGGCGGTCCTCTTGGGCGTGAAGATCACGAGCGGACACACTCCTCACGGGATCGAGCTTGCCGACACGATCGTCCAGGACGTCGGCTTCGTGCTGGCGGCCGTCTACTGCGCGCACCTCGGTGGCAGGGCCGTCCGGGCCTGGATGTTCGGCTTGCGCAAGCCCGGCGTCGGCTGGGTCTCGGCAACCGGCATGCTTGTGTTCCTGCTTGTCGCCTTCCTGATCCTGAGCGCCATCTGGTCGCTGTTGGTCAATCCCGGCAAAGAGAAGCTGCTGGAACAGCTCGGCACCAACGAAGGCGCCTCGCTGCTCTTGCTCAGCGCCGCCCTGACGTGCGTGGTGGCGCCGATCTGCGAGGAGCTCCTGTTCAGGGGCTACATCTTCACCGCTCTGCGCGGCTGGCGCGGGACCTGGCCCGCCGCGGTGATCACCGGCCTGCTCTTCGGTGGCGTCCACGCCGGCTCGGCGCCGGCGCTCGACCTGGTGCCCCTGGCCCTGCTCGGGTTCGGCCTCTGCCTGCTCTACCGCTACAGCGGCTCCCTGTATCCGGGCATCGTCGCGCATTCCCTCAACAACTCGGTCGCGTTCGCGGCCCTCGAGGGCTGGGGCTGGCAGGCCCCTGTCTTGATCGCTTGCTCGCTCGCCCTCATCGCCGCGCTCGTGCTGGCCGCCAAGCGCGTCGGCCTGATCGGCCCCGAGCCGAGCCCCCCCGCTTTCGCCGTCGCCCCGAGCGCCTAGGATCAACGCATGCTCGTCCCCGCGCCCCAGCCCGCCGTCGCCTCCTCTCCGCCCGCCTCTGTCGTCGCCCCCGCGTCCACGCCTGGCGCCAGCGCTCCGGGCGCTCCCACCCCAAGCGCCGGTGCCGGCGTCCCCGCTGCTCCCCCCGGCGCCCCGGTAGCCGGCCGGGTCCGCCTCACGCTCGTACACGTCGGCGGCAGCCCGCCGTTCGCCCTGCCGGGCCATCAGATCGCCGTGCGCGGAATCGTCACCCCCTATGTTGGCGGCCAGACCGTGAGCGTCGGCTTCTACCGCGACGGCCACGCCGTACGAACCGCGACGGTCGCCGTGACGGCGGTCGGCAACGGCACCGGACAGTTCCGTGCCAGCTACGCCAGCCGTTATGCCGGGCTCGTGCAGGCCCGTGCCACCCACGCCGCCAGCGCCCAGCAGGCAGCGTTCAGCGCTCGCTCGCCGAACGTTCGCTATGTCGACCCGAACGTCGCGCCCGGTGACCGCGGACCGTCGGTGCGGCTGCTGCAGTCCGAGCTCGACGTCCTGCGCTTCGCGGTGCCCTTGAGCGGCGTCTTCGACGAAGGCACCGGCCGCGCCCTGGTCGCCTACCGCAAGATGACCGGCCTCGCGCGCATCCCCGCCGCCGGCGCCTCGGTCTGGCGGCTGCTCGGGCACGGAGCTGGCCGCTTCCATGTCCGCAATCCGCGCGACGGCCGCCACGTCGAGGCGGACCTGACAAGACAGGTACTCGCCGAGATCGAACCCGGCGGCCGCGTCCACACGATCTACACGATCAGCTCCGGCAAGCCCTCCACGCCGACCGTGCTCGGGCGCTTCCAGGTCTACTCCAAGGCGCCCGGCTTCAACTCCGAGGGCATGTTCGACTCCAACTACTTCATCCGCGGCTACGCCATCCACGGCTACGCCGAAGTGCCGACCTACGCCGCCAGTCATGGCTGCCTGCGCGTGCCGATCCCCGACGCCCCCGCGATCTACTCGTGGGTTCGGGTCGGCACCCCGGTTGACGTCTACTACGAGTAAGTCACGTGCGGATGCGGATGATGCGGACCAGGAAGGCTACGCCGAGGCCGTAGACCAGCAGCGCCAGGACCGTGCGCACCAAGCGGATCACCCATTCGCTGTCCGTCCCCGACACGACCCCCGCGAACGGTGAGGTCAGGACGTTCGATGCTTCGTCGAGCGTCCTGTGCAAGGAGCTCTCCTTGGCCGTACTCGCCGAGCTTGATTCGCTGGACTGGCTCGTATTGCCGGTCAGCGCGTTCTGCTGATGGGTCGAAGCCGAGCCGGTCCTGTCGACCACGAACACCACGAACGAGGCGATCACGATCAGGCACACGATCCGGCTCGCCAAGAGCACCAGACCGGCAAGCGAGGAGGACGGATTCGAGGCCATCCGGCTAGATTAGACCGGCCCATGGACGCGCTCAACGAACGTACGAACGCTTCCGAGCTGGCCCGCGCCCAACTTGTCGGGCTGCTGCGCGAGCACGCGCTCGTGCTCGGCGAAGTCACCCTGACCAGCGGCCAGACAGTCCAGTACTACGTCGACGCCAAGCGCGCGATCCTCCTGCCGGAGGCCTTCACCGCGCTCGGCCTGCTGGTCGCCGAGAAGGCCCGTGCCTGCGGCGCCAACGCCGTCGGCGGCGTGCCGGTCAGCGCGATCCCGGTCGCCTGCGCCGCCCTCGCCGCGCCCGAGCCGCCCGCCAAGATGTTCATCGTCAGGGCCGCCCGCAAGGAACACGGCCTGCAGCGTTGGATCGAGGGGCCCTTGCCGGAGCCAGGCGATCGTTGCCTGCTCGTCGAGGACGTCGTCACGACCGGCGGCTCCACGATCGAAGCGATCGAGCGTCTGCGCTCCGAGGGCTTGGCGATCGCCGGTGTCCTCAGCGTCCTCGACCGCCTGGCCGGCGGCGCCGAGGCGATCCAGGCAGCCCTCGGCGACGACGGGCCCTATCTGACGCTCTCAACGATCGACGACGTCTATCCCGACCGCCCCGATCGTGGCTGAGGCCGGCGGCGATGGGACCGGCGCGGGCAACGCCGTCGGGGCGGGCGACGAGGGTGGAGCGAGCGGCGGCGGCGAGCCAAACAGGGTCGGCACGAGCGTCCGGCCAGCCATCCGCGACGACGTGCCCGTCCTGCTCGAGTTGTTCACCGAGCTGGCCGACTACGAGCGCCTTACCCACGAGCTTCACGCCACCGCCGAGGGCCTCGCCTCGGCGCTGTTCGGCGAGCGGCCGGCCGCCGAGGCTTTGCTCGCCGAGCGGGCCAGCGACGGCGCGGTACTCGGCTACGCGCTCTTCTATCCGACGTTCTCGAGCTTCCTCGCCAAGCAAGGCGTCTGGCTCGAGGACCTGTTCGTCAGGCCCGACTTCCGCGGTCTCGGTGTCGGGCGGTCACTGCTCGCCGCGGTCGCCTCCCGAACCATCGACCTTGGCGGCGAGCGCCTGGAATGGGCCGCCCTGGACTGGAACGAGCTCGCGCTCGGCTTCTACCGCCAGATCGGCGCTGAGGCCACCCCTGAGTGGATCACGCACCGCTTGGCCGGGCCTTCGCTCGCTCGCGTCGCCGGCCAGGGCTGAGGTCCCGGTTCGAGGTCGACGCAGCCGTCGGCCGATGCCGATGCCGCTTCGGGGCTGAGGCTTGCGGGCGCCGCGTGCAGGGTCCCAATGGCGCTAAGAGTCGGGGCCACCCCGATCGACGGTAGCCTTGCGGATGCCCGTCGCCGGCTTCGCTCTGTCGGCGCCGCAATGCGGCGGAGCCAAGCCCTCGTAGTCCAATGGATAAGACGACCGCCTCCTAAGCGGTAGATCCAGGTTCGACTCCTGGCGGGGGCATAGGCACGCACATCAGAGCTTCCAAGCAAGAAGCCGAAGGAAGGCGTCCACAGCCGGAGCGGCGCGTAAAGTGCCGACATGGCGCGGTTCCCGTCCTTGAAGGCCAAGAAGCTGATCCGAGTGCTGGAAGCTCAACCGCTGGGCTACCGCATCGTCCGCCAGAAGGGCTCGCATCGCAAGCTGGAAGCGCCTAACAATCCCCCGATCACCTTTGCTTTCCACGACAATCAGACGATCCGTCCGTCGACCGTCAAGGACATCCTCTGCAATCAGGTCGGCCTTGCCGAACGTGATGCGCTCGCGCTACTCTGAGGAAGCCATGACCGTGCGCGTGCTCTATCGCCAGGACGAGGACACCTGGGTTGCCTCCTCGCCCGACGTGCCTCGCTGGACCGTGGTCGCCGATACCTATACCGAGGCGCACCAGCTCGCTGAGGATGGCGTTCGCTTCGCTCTTGAGCGCGATGACCTGACGGTCGAGCACTACGTTCCCGCCGGCGTCGCCGTCGCCGCGTAGCGGCGCTGGGCGGTAGATCCAGGTTCGACTCCTGGCGGGGGCATTGGGCGGATTGCGCCAGCATGTGACCGATGCCCCCGGCGCCCGAAATACTCGCCCGCGAACTCGGCCGCCTGATCGGCCCCGAGCACGTGCTGGCCAGTGGCTCGGCCGCGGCCCTATACGAGCGGGATGCCTCGAACAGGCCCGAGCTGAAAGGCCACGCGGACGCGGTCGCCTTGCCCGGCAGCGCCGAGGAGGCGGCTGCGGTGGTGCGCTGGTGTTATGCGAACGACGTGCCGGTCGTGCCGCGCGGGGGCGGCACCGGCCTGACCGGGGGCGCGGTACCGACCGAGGGCGGCATCGTCTGCTCCCTGGAGCGCCTGCGCCGGGTCCGGGCCCTGGAGCCCGGGCTGTGGCGGTTGGAGGCCGAGGCGGGGGTCACCACGGCGCACGTCCACAGGCTGGCGATCGAGAACGGCCTGATGTTCGCCCCCGACCCGGGCGCCTCGGAGCAGTCGCAGATCGGCGGCAACGTCGCCACCAACGCCGGCGGCCCGCACGCCCTGAAGTACGGAGTCACGGGCGCTTGGGTGGCCGGCCTGGAGGCGGTGCTCGCGCCGGGCGAGATCGTGCGGCTCGGCGGCTGGCCTCGCAAGGACGTCTCCGGCTATGACCTGCTCAGCCTCCTGATCGGCTCCGAGGGCACGCTCGGCGTGATCACCTCCGTGCTCCTGCGCCTCTTGCCGGCGCCCGAGACCTCGCTCGCGCTTGTCGCGTTCGCGCCGACCCGCGCGCGCGCGTGCACTGCGCTTTTGGAAATACCAGCGGCCGGCATCCAGGCCTCGGCGCTCGACTTCGCCGACGCCAACACACTCCAGATCGTCGGCGCCGGCTGCCCCGGTCAGGTCCCGTCCGGCGCCGGCTTCGCGCTCCTGATCGAGCTCGACGGCGCCCACGCCCAGGTTCAGGCCGACCTCCAGACCCTGCGCGATCTGCTCGACGACGGCCGGGCCACAACACTTCAAGAGCCGGCCGACGCCCGGGCGCTGTGGCGCTGGCGCGACGGCTTCAACGGCGTCGTCACGCGCGCGCGCGGCGCCAAGGTCTCGGAGGACATCTCGTTCCCCGTCGAGCGTCTCTCCGAGGGCCTCGAACGCTTCGAAGAGATCGCCGCCAAGCACGGCCTGTCCGCGTGCGCGTGGGGCCACGGCGGCGAGGGCAACGTTCACGCGACCGTGCTCGTCGATCCCTCCGACCCCTCCGAGCGAGTCGCGGCGCATGCCGTCGGCGAGGAGCTGTTCGCGCTCGTGACCGAGCTGGGCGGGTCGATCGCCGCCGAGCACGGCGTCGGCTGGCTCAAGCGCGGCCGGCTGCGCGACCAGTGGGACCCTCGCGCGGTCGAGCTGCACGACCAGATCAAGCGCGCGTTCGACCCCAAGGACCTACTCAACCCCGGCAAGAAGCTTGCCGTCCTCCCTTAGCGGCCGGCCCGCCGCGCCCCCAAGCTCGACGCGCAGTCGCGGCGCCAGGCGCTGCAGCGCGGCCACCACGTCGGGGTCGAAGTGGCTGCCGCTGTCGTGCACGATCTTGGCCATCGCTTCGTCGAACGACCAAGCCGGCTTGTAAGGGCGCTCGGACAGCAGCGCGTCCAAGACGTCGCAGACAGCGCAGATCCGGCCCGGCAGCGGGATCTTCGTGCCGGCCAGGCCGGCCGGGTAGCCGCCACCGTCCCAGCGCTCGTGGTGGGTCCTGGCGATCGTCTCGGCGGTCCTCATCAACGGGGAAGCGGAGTCGGCCAGCATGTCCGCCCCCGCCCCGGCGTGGGCCCTCATCGCCTCCCAGTCGCTGTCGTCGAACTCGCCCCGCTTGAGCAGGACCTTGTCGGGGACGCCGAGCTTGCCGATGTCGTGCAGCACGCTCGCCAGGCCGATCTGCTCGGCCTCGCCGGCGTCGAGCCCAAGCTCCAAGGCCAGGCGCTCGCACAGGTTGCGCATCCGCTCCAAGTGGTGGCCGGTGTCCTCGTCGCGCAACTCGGCCGCCCTCGCCAGCCTGTGGACGATCTCGTGCTGGGTCTCCAGCAGCTCGGCGGTCCGCTCGCGCACCGTCCGCTCCAGGACGCCCGCGTAGCGGGCGACCAGCTCGCGCCGCCAGCTCTCGGCGGCGTAACAGACGATCACCGTCCCAACCGTGCCCGCCAGCAGCGCGGCGAGCGGATAGGTGACGACTAGCACCACCCCCGCATCGAATGCCAGCTGCGCCGCCAGCACGTACGCCGCCCCGAACGCGAGCGTCAGCGCACTCGCACGCAGCACACCCAGTCTGCGCTCGGCCAGCGGCGCCGCCAGGCCCGCCAGCGCGATGCACAGGACCGCGAGCCAGTCCGGCGCCGAGCGCAGCGGGTTGCCGTGCAAGGCGGTCCAGACCGCGTTCGCCTGCACTTCAGGGCCCGGCATCGGCGTCCCCGATGTGGTCGATGTCGCGTGCATGTCCTGCAGGACCGGGCTCGTCGCCCCGATCACGACGACCTTGCCCGCGATCGCTTCCTTCGGCACGTGGCCCTCGATCAAGTCCGAGAACGAGACCGACGGCACCGTGCCCGGCGGGCCCCTGAAGTCGATCCAGGCCGAGCCACCTTCGAAGGCGCTCGCGCTCATCCGCCGGCCGCCGGCCGCTTCGGCGCCCGCCACCGCCAGGGTCGGCAGGCCGCTGATCGAATGCCTGTAACGCTGGATCGCGCCCGCGGGGTCGGCCTCGAAGTCGGCGGCGCCCGCCCGCGCGTGAGCGGCCACCAGGTTCGCGTTGCCGCCGAGCACTTCGGTCTCACCGTTCTGTCCGACCTCGGAGGTCGCCAGCACGACCCCCGGCGCGCCTTCGATCGCTTCATACAGAGCGTCGTCCTGGCCAGGCGTCGTCGGCTGCGTGAACTGCACGTCATAGACGATCGCTCTGGCGCCGTCCTCGTGCAGGCGCTCGATCGCCTTGGCGTCCAGCGAGCGCGGGAACGGCCAGCGGATGCGCAACTGTTCGAGCGACCTGTCGTCGATGCCGACGACCACCACGTCGGCCGGACGCTCGGCTCCGCGCAGCGCGAACCGCAGGCCGACGCTGCCGTCCTCCAAGCCCGGCCAGGCGCCCATCAGGTATGCGATCAGCCCGACCGCGATCGCTCCGAGCGCGACGATCGCGCTCGTGCGTGCCCTCAGCGGCGCGTCCATCCCGCCGGGGCCGTCTCTGTCCGGGTCTGATGCCCCGGCCATGGGCTCAGCTGCGCGCCAGGTAGCTCTGGCCCGCGCCTAGGACCGTCACGTGCCCGTTGTGCAGGCCACGCACGCGCACCCGACCCCTGCGCACGTGGGTCAGCGTGCCGGCGCAGCTGTCGACCGTCAGCCATTCGGTACCGAGCACGGTCGCTGCGCTGTTCGCGCCGTGCGTCGTGTATTTGCCGTGCGAGTCCTTCGACCACAGCTGTCTTTTCGCTCGTGCGCGGGCCGCGGCCGCAACGGCTCGGGTCGAGGCCGCTCGTGCGCTCGCCGCAGTCGCGCTCGCCCGCCCCGCGCGCCCGTGCGCGGGGCAGGGTCCGACCTGGCCGCTCAGGAACAGCTCGGTCTGGCCGTCGCCGTGCTTGGTCTGAACAAACCGGAAGAGCCCGCCCCAGACGTCCGCCGTCTGTATGCGTCCGCCCGGGAGGGCGGTCGTCAACGAGACGACCCCGTCCCGCGTGTCGATCGGGACCCCGACCGGCAGGTCCTCGGCCGATCCGAGCGGTTCGTAAAGACCGGTGCGAAGGTTCTGTACCAGCACGGTGCCCGACACGACGCCGACAACGCCCCTGCGTCCGAGCGCCGGCGGCGAGGGCGCCTGACCGGCCTCGAGCGCGAGGTCGAGCGGGCTGAGCGAGGCGCTTAGCGGGCTGGCGGGGACATCGCCAGTACTGGACGCGCTCGGGGCGGGGTCGCCGGTCGTCGTCTTGGTCGTTTCAGGTTCGACTTCGCCGGCCGGTTCTTTCGGAAGGGCGGGCGGTTCTTTGGAGCCCGGTTCGCCGCCAGGCGTTTCCCCCCCGGGAGCACCGCCGCCGGAGCCTTCGCCGGGCGGGTCTTCTTCGGCGGGCGGTTCCGGCGCTGGCGCGGTCGTGAACGTGGCGTCCGGGCCGTAGGTGGTGCCGCTGGCGTTGGTCGCGAGCGCGCGGTAGTGGTAGGTCGTGCCTGGTTCGAGGCCGCTCAGCTGGGCCGAGCCGTGGCTCGCCGCCGTCCCAGAGCCGACTTCGACCGGGGAGGAGCTCGAGCCGTACGCGCCTGTCTGGCCGTATTCGAAGGCGAGCGTGCTGGACTGCGCGTTCGGCAGGGCCTCCGCTTCGAGCGTCGCTTCCGTTTCGGTCGGCGTGCCCGCGCTCGCGGACCCGATCCCCGGTGGGATCGTCAGCCGGCCGATCTTCGCTTCGTGGGCCTCGGTGAACCAGATGTTTCCGTCCGGCCCCGCGGTGATCGCCCACGGTTCGTTTTTCTTCGTCAGTCCTGTTTTCAGCTCAGTAATTTCTCCGCCAGGCGTGATCTGCCCGATGGCTCCTTCGTGCCCGCGCTCGGTGAAGTACAGATCCCCATCGTCCGCGGCCGTGATTCCGATTGGTTCTCCCTGGGTGAGGCCTTCCGCAAATTCGGTTATTTCGCCAGACGGAGTTATTCGACCGATCTCGCCGGCATGCATCTCGGCGAACCAGACGTTGCCGTCGGGTCCCAGGGCCAGACCCTCGGGTTCGCTGTTGGCCGCGGCCGTCGGGAATCTCGTGATCGTTCCGGTCCCAGGCTCGACGCGGTCGATCGCGGCGTGCCCCCCCTGTTCGGAGAACCACAGATCTTTGTCAGAGCCCACGACGATCTGGGCCGGTTTGCCGCCGGATTCCAGCCCTTCCGAGAATTCACCGACGATTTTGCCGGTAGCCGGGTCGTATTGAACGATCTTGGGCGGGCCCGTCTGTTCGGTGATCCAAACATCGCCTTCCGGACCCTCGGCGATGCCGACGGGCTTGCCCACAAGACGCGTCAACGATCCGCTGAACGTGCCCCCCGAGCCCCAGATCAGGCCCGGAGTCAAGCCACCATCGACCGTCGCCCACAGATCACCCCCTGGGCCGCCGACGATTTCCCGGGGTTCTCTCCCGACCAATTCGTACTTACTAAATTTTTCCACCGAGTCTCCAGCGAGCGAGGCCTCGCCGAAGCCCGGGGGAGACTTGACCGTAAACCAAAGCTCTTCGCCGGGAGCGCTCACGATGCTGAGCGGTTCGTGATAGGCGGCGTTCCCAGCGGTGTACTCGGTGATCGTCGGCGTCGCTGACGCCGATCCGGGCACGGCGCCGCCGCACAGCAGCGCGACGGCGGCGACTGCTATGCGAACCGTGTTTCGGGTGACGGCGGCGCGCCCCACGCACCTCATGGTCTTCAGATTCGGCAGTTAGCACCGATTACTTGAAGCGTGTCAGTCATCTTGGGGCGCTGCCCCCCATCTGTCACCAACAGCGCTTCGCTTGCTACCGCTCCTGTTCCTGGTCGTCTTCGCCTCCGGTCTCCTCCTGGCCATCCTCCCGGTCATCCTCCGCCTGGCCATCGCCCTCGAGGCTCTCGGCGTACAGCGACTCGCGCGCCAGCTCCTGGCCGCGGCCTCCGTAGAGCGCCACCTCGAGCAGGTCTCCGCGGTAGTCGTCGGGCGCGATCAGCGTGAAGCGCCCGTCGATCAGCTCGCACTGGTCGACCGCCAAGCCCGCCAGCTCGGCTGTCGCCACGCGCCCGCCGCCGACCAAAGGCCTGCCCCAGATGAGCGTCATTGCCGCGACCGCGCCCAGATGTCCGCGCCAGGAGCCGATCGTCTCCTCGCAGAGGTCGAGTGTCCAGTCGGGGTTGCGCTCGGCGGTCTCGTCGGTGAAGTCGGCCCACGCATAGAAGTCGCTCGGATCCTCGCCTTCCGCGGCCGGCACATACCTGACGTAGCCGAACAGCTCATAGCCGCGATCGGTGATCGTGCTGGCGGGCACGTACACCCGGCCGTGCCAGCCACGGTCCGGATACCAGGCGATCTCTCCGGGCTCGCCCAGCTTCTCGCCGTTCTCGACCAGTCCCAGGCACGCCCCCAGGAACTCCGTGGTCAGCCGCTGCGCCCAGCGCCCGTACGGCAAGGCCTCCTGCGGGGGCTCGGCGGCGAAGCGGGGCACGACGCGTTCCTCGGGCGGCATCCGTTGCAGCCTATACATGGCTGTTCCTGCCGGCACATGTGCCGGCAGGCCCGGTCGTGCATGCACGACCGGGGCAGGGGCCGCATGCGGCCCCTGCCGACCCGTCGCATGCGACGGGTCGAACCAAATCAGTTTTGGCTAAACCCCTCGCAGCAGCTCCGCAGCGTGCTCGGGGGCGACTATGTTCAGGTTGACACCCGTCGACAGCTCGAGGCCCGCCAGGTGCGTCAGCCTGGGCGCGATGTCGATCCGCCAGCAGAACTGGTCGGCTCCGCGCGGGGCGGTCCTGACCCACAGGTTCAGGGGCGGGCTCGACCCCAACAGGCGCGCCAGCCGGCTCAGCCCCTCGTGCAGCAGCGCCGCTCCGGCCGTGTCCAGCTCGAAGCGCGGTCTTGGCTGTCGGGGCGCCAGCATCAGCTGCAAAGGCAGCCGCGACGCGAAGGGCGCCAGCAGCACAGCCTCGTCGTCGATCGCCACGATCCGCTCGCCGCGCCGGACCTCCTCGGCGACCAGGTCCTCGAGCAGCGAGTGGCCCATCGTGCGCGTCGCGTACGCGCCCGCGCGCTCGCGCTCTCTGGCGACCTCCGCGGGAACGAAGTCCAGGGCATACAGCTGGGCGTGGGTATGCGGCAGCGAGGCGCCGCCCTCACGGCGCTCGTTGACGATCAGCTGCACATACGCGGCATTCGCGTGCGCGCGCATACGCGCGCGCCACACCTCGACCGCGGCGACCACTTGCGCGCGCGCCAGCTCCGCCAACGAGGTCACCGGCCGGGGGCTGTTGACGATCACCTCGTGCGCTCCCGTCGCCGGCCTCGCCGAGAACAGGTCCGGCTTGACGTCGGGCTCAGGGCCGGGCCCGTCTACCGCCGCGTCCGCGGACGTCAGCGCCGGGAACATGTTGGGCACGACCCGCACCGTCCATCCGGGCGAGTCGGGCGGCCCTCCATCCGGGCGCACCGAGTACAGCTCGGGCGGTGTCCGGTCCTCGTGCCCTTCCGCGAACGGGTCGCGCTCGACGTCGATCGGTTCGGGCGGATCACAGCGCGGCTCGCCTCCTGGGCGCTTGGAGCGCTCGCCGGCGACGATCGTGCGGTGGCCGCTGAGCGGGTCGATCCTGATCTCGGGCATCGCTGTCGGGCCTACTCGTCCAGCGCGTAGCGCCGTACGTCGGACTCGAGCTTGGCCGCGCTCGGATACGGACCTTGATGAATGTACTGGTGGCCGGCCCGGTCGTAGAACACGGTCGCCGGAGTGAACGTCGAGCCGGTGACGGTAGCGCCGAGGTGGCCGCTCGGGTCGCTGTAGCTCGGGTATCCGACGGGGACCTGCCTGGTAAACGCCTTCGCGTCGGCTGGGCTCGTGTCGCCAGAGTCGATGCCTATGAACGCGACCGTGCGTCCATAGGAGACGCTGGCCGCCTGCAAAGCGGCGCGCTCCTGCTGGCAAGGTCCACACCAGGACGCCCACTTGTCGATCACGACCGGGTACCCGCGCAGGGCCGCCAGCCGCGCTCTCAGCGCGCTTGCCCCGCCCGGCAGAATCAGGCCCGCCTGGCCGTGCAGCGCGGCCAATTGCGCCGGCGAGCCTGCCAGCCGGGCCTGCACCCGCGTCAGCGTCAGCGTCGGTCCAGATCCGTTCGCGGACGTACGCTGCGGGGAGCCTGCGAGCTCGACGAGGCCGAAGACCAGCAGGGCCACGAGCGCGAAGGCCGCGACCGCGGCCAGCGCCCGGGCTCGAGATGCCGCGATGCCCGACATTGCGCCTAAGCGTCGCAGATGCTCGTGCGTCCTTGCGGCCGTCGGCACGCCCGAGGGCGCGACCCGCCGCGGCTCGCCCGGTCTTGGCTGCTCGCCGTGACCGGGTAGGCGCCCTCGGACCCGACGGGCCTCGCGGGTCGGCGCCACCGATCGCGCCGCCGACTCGACCGGCTCGTCGCCCCTTCAATTCGACCGCCCCTTGTTGTATGCTGGACGCACGTCGAGCCGGTCGCATGGGAATGACCGGCGATGTCGTCGGTCTAGAGACCGACAGTTCTTGTTGAGCCCCGGTCAAAGCCAAGTGGTGCCGGGGCCCCGTCCAGAAGTCCAGAGCCCTTAGATGGCCGAGTCCACCGCAGTGGCCCTCGCGGCCGCGCCCACGCCGACTTCCGCCGAGATCGATCGCGCGGCGGATTTCGTGCGCGATCGCTTTCTGCACCAGGGCGAGGATCCGGAGGTCGCGCTGGCGCCAGGATCGCCGCGCCGGCGCGCGCTCGATCAGGCGCTCGTCGAGCTCGACTCCGGCGCCAAGCACCCGTCGACGCAATGGCGCCGGGAGTTCTCGCTGCTGCTCGGGCTCGAGCGCCTGCTCTCCGAGGACGAGCCCCACTTGGCGGACGGCACGATCCTCTCCGCCCACCAGGTCGACGCGCTGTCGGGAACGTTGACCGCGCTCCTGGCCGAGGCCCAGCGCACGAACGGGAACGGCGCCGGCAACGGCGCCGCCGCGAGCGGGGCCGCCTCGCCCGAGCAGCTCGCCTCCGCCGCGATCCTCGGCCTCGAGGAGCCGGATGCGGAGCGAGCCGGCGAGCAAGGCAATGGCCGGGACGCCGACTCGCGCGCGCGCGTACGCACCGCCGCCGAGAGCGCTGGCGCGGCCGTCGCCGAGCGCGGCCGGGAGGACGAGGAGCCCCTGGAGGACGATGACGAAGACGAGGAGGACGAAGAGGACGATCTCGGGCCGGTCGAGCGCGCCGCTCCCGACGATGACGAGGACGAGGAGGACGACGAAGAAGAGCTTGCCGACGAGCTGCTCGCCGACGAGGACCTGGACGACGAAGGAGCCGGCGAGGGTCTCGACGGCAAGGCGGCGGAGGCCGACGGCGAGGACGAGGAGCCGCGGGACTGGAGCGAAGAGGACGACGGCGAGGGTGTAGAGGACGAGGACTCCGAGTCGCTGGCCGACCGCCCCGAGGACCCCAACGCGGCCAAGCGCTTCTGGTTCGAGCACGCCACGGGCGCCGGCAAGACGGTGGCGGCGCTCGGCTTCGTGGAGGCTTCAAGCACGGGCGGCATTCTGATCCTCACGCACCGGCGCAACCTGGTCGACCAGTTCCACGGCGAGCTGCGCGACCGCGGCTACTCGACCCGTATTTCGAGGCCTCTCTTGAAGGGCGAGGACTCCGTCAAGGGCCCGGTCACCGTCGAGACCTACCAGTGGTTCGTGCGCAACGCCGGCAAGATCTCGAGCGCCTACACGATCGTCATCTGCGACGAGGCCCATACCGCCTTGGGCGAGAAGACGAGCGGCGCGATCAGGGCCTGGACGGGACCGATCTTCATCGGCATGACCGCCACCGGCGCCCTGATCGCAAGGCACGTGACCGACCTGTTCCCGACGCAGACCTCCCGCTTCGACCTCGCCCAGGCCGCCCGTCGCGGCGTGATCGCGCCGCTGCGCTGCGTGCGCATATCCCCCGGGGTCGGGGTCAGGACGATCGCCAACGTGCCGCTCAGGCGGGGCGAGGTGGACACCGAGTTCGACCAGGAGGAGCTGGCTGCCCTGCTCGACCAGCAGCCGTTCAACATGGCGGCGGCCAACCTCTACAAGACCAGGTTCAACAGCGTGCCCGGCGTCGTGTACGCGGCGGGCGTGCAGCACGCCTACAACCTCGCCGAGGCCTTCCGAGCCGAACAGATCAAGGCCCAGGCCGTCTCCGGCGAGACGCCCAAGCGCGAGCTGGCCGAGATCCTGGCCCGCTACGAGCGCGGCGCGATCGACGTCCTGATCAACGCCCAGCTCCTGGCGGAGGGCTGGAACAGCCCGCGGGCGACCGTCTGCATGCACCTGGCGCCGACCGCCTCCAAGCGCATCTACCAGCAGCGCGTCGGGCGCGTCACCCGGCGCCAGCCCGGCAAGGAGGCGGGCTTGGTCGTCGACTTCGTGCATCCGGCCACCAAGAACGACGACCCGGTCGTGACCTTGCACTCGCTTCTGGATCGCGATGTCTACCGTGGCGGGGCGATCGTCGTCGGGCCCGTCAGGCGCGGGCGCGGGCGGCGCATCCGCGTGGAGCGTCGCGTCCTGCCGGTGACGGCCGACGAAAACCGACGCATCGAGGTGTTCGAGCGCGAGCTATGGCGAATCGCCGTCGAGCAGCTCGACTACGGCGAGCGCATCCAGTGGGCGGCTCTCGCGGGCGCCCGCGTCACGCCCGCGGGCTGGCGCCGGGCGAGGGCGATGCTGCACTTCGACCGCACCGGCGAGCTCAAGAGCTGCTTTCTGCTGACCGCAGTGCAACGCAACCGCAGCCCCCAGCTGAAGCTGCGCGCGCTCGCGGACATCGCGGCGCTACAGGACCCCGACGCCTTCGACACCGCGATCGACACGATCGGCGGCTGGCCGCGCGAGGAGCGCCGCGAGGCAAGCAAGATCATGTTGAGGGCAATGGTCGAGCGGCGCATCGGCCGCCGCGACCAGGCCAGCGCCTGGATCTGGCGCCTGGCCAGCTACACCAGAGAGATCCACGAGGAGTACGCCGTGCAGCGCTGGCCCGAGACCAAGCGCCTGCTCGGCCTGCTCGTCAACTCCTCCGGCGCCGCGCACGCCCGCAACGCGCGGCGCCTGATCCACGCCGCCCGCAAGCAGGACCGCCGCCTGGCGGCCGCGCTCCTGGCCGCCGCCCTGGCGCACACGCCCGAGGCCGAAGAGGCCCTGCGGGGCGCCCGCACGCGCATGGCCCGCAAGCCGCCGGCGCTCGCCCGCGAGCTTCTGCGCAACTTCCCCAAACGCCGCTCGCGGGGCAACCGGCGCAAGCGGGGCTCGAACAACAGGGCCGGCGCGCCCGCCCGGGCCGGCGAGCAAGCGGCCGCGCCGGGCGCACAGCGACAGAACGGGGCCTCAGGAGGCGAGCAGGCCCAGGGCGGGCCGGTCTTGGAGAAGGCGCTCGAGCACGCCGAAGAGTAATGCGCAGCCGCGGCGCCTGGGCGAGCAGGTAAGGGGTCGGCCCAGGCGTACCGAGGTGGTCCCCGGGCGTCACACCCGCAGGTGGACCTCGCCCGCGTCGAGCGCCTTTCGGCCGCCGTCGGCCAGCTCGACGAGCAGCCGGCCCTCCCCGTCGATCTCCAGAGCGCGGCCCTCGCCGGCGGCCCACGCGATCGTGCGCCCGCGCAGCGCGTCGAGCGCGCGGTAATCGTTGAGCAGGATCGCCGAGGGCTCGGCGAGGCGTCGCTCCAGCGCGTCCAGCAGGCGGCTCAGTACGGGCTCGATCTCACTCGTCGGCCGGCCCATCGTCGCGGCGCCGCCACGCACGTCCGCGGGCAGCTCCTCCAGCCGGACGGCGACGTTCAAGCCGATGCCCAGCACCGCCCAGCCCTCTTGGGGCCGGGCCTCGGCGAGGATGCCCCCAAGCTTGGCCAGGCCCGTCCAGACCGCGCGGGGCTCTCCGGGCTCTCCTTGCGCGAGGACGACGTCGTTCGGCCACTTCACGAGCGCGCCTTCGCCGACGGCGTCGCAGACGGCGACCCCTGCGATCAGGGGCAGCAGCGGCGGCGGCGAGCGCAGCACCAGCGAGGCCAGCAGCGAGCTCCCGGGCGGGGCCGACCAGCCGCGCCCCTGGCGTCCGCGCCCCGCGGTCTGCTCGGACGCGGTCACGAGCGTCCCGTGCGGCGCGCCCGCGCCCGCGAGCGCGCGTGCGCGCTCGTTGGTCGAGCCTGTCCTCCTCAGGTGCAAGCGTGGCCGGCCCAGCGTGGCGTTCACGCCGGCCATGCTGCCACGCCCGCGTGCGTGCCCGCGGGACGGTCTCTTCGCGGGCCGAGCCCGCGCGCGCGCGAGTCTTGCGGGGAGGCTCTCCGCGGGCCGGGTCTACGCGCGCGCGAGTCTTGCGGGGAGGCTCTCCGCGGGCCGGGTCTACGCGCGCGCGAGTCTTGCGGGGAGGCTCTCCGCGGGCCGGGTCTACGCGCGCGCGAGTCTTGCGGGGAGGCTCTCCGCGGGCCGGGTCTACGCGCGCGCGTAGACCCGGCGCGAACGGACACATACCAACGCCGTCGAAGCCCAAATCTCGACCATGCCTTGACGCCCATAAATAAATCTGCTTCAATACGACTTAGATTTCTTCGCAAGAAGCCAAAGACTGAACAAGGAGCGCTTAGATAATGGGCAAGACCATAGGCATCGACCTCGGCACTACGAACTCGTGCATGGCCGTGCTCGAGGGGGGCGAGCCGACGGTCGTCGAGAACGCGGAGGGCGGCAGGACGACCCCGTCGGTCGTCGCGTTCACATCCTCGGGCGAGCGGCTCGTCGGCACGGTAGCCAAGCGCCAGGCCGTGACCAACCCGCAGAACACGATCTTCTCGATCAAGCGGTTCATGGGTCGCAAGGAGGCCGAGGTCAGGGAGGAGGAGTCGATCGTCCCCTACAAGGTCGTCGCCGGCCCCAACGGCGACGCTCGCGTCGAAGCCCACTCCGAGCAGTTCTCGCCGCCCGAGATCTCGGCGATGATCCTGCAGAAGCTGAAGTCCGACGCGGAAGCCTATTTGGGCGAATCCGTCGACGGCGCGGTCATCACCGTGCCGGCCTACTTCAACGACGACCAGCGCCAGGCGACCAAGGATGCCGGCAAGATCGCGGGCCTCGACGTCAAGCGGATCATCAACGAGCCGACCGCCGCGTCCCTGGCCTACGGCCTGGACAAGGACTCGGACCACACGATCCTCGTGTTCGACCTCGGCGGCGGCACCTTCGACGTGTCGGTCCTGGAGATCGGCGACGGCGTGTTCGAGGTCAAGTCGACGGCCGGCGACAACCATCTCGGCGGCGACAACTTCGACAAGGCGATCGTCGACTGGTTGGTGGCCGACTTCAAGCGCGACCAGGCGATCGACCTGTCGGCCGACCCGATGGCCTTGCAGCGGCTCTACGAGGCGGCCGAGAAGGCCAAGATCGAGCTGTCGACCACGCAGGAGACCCAGATCAATTTGCCGTTCATCACGGCCGACGCCTCGGGCCCCAAGCACCTCGACACGAGGCTGACCAGGGCCAAGCTCTCGGAGCTGACTTCGGCTCTGCTCGACCGGGTCGTGGCGCCCGTTCGCCAAGCGCTCGACGACGCCAAAGACAAGGGCGTCGCCAACATCGACCACGTCGTGCTCGTCGGCGGCATGACCAGGATGCCGGCGGTCCAGGACAAGGTCAAGGAGCTGACCGGCTCCGAGCCCCACCGCGGCGTCAACCCCGACGAGGTCGTGGCCGTCGGCGCGGCGATCCAGGCGGGCGTCCTGGCGGGCGACGTCAAGGACGTGCTGCTCCTGGACGTGACCCCCTTGACGCTCGGGATCGAGACCAAGGGCGGCGTGATGACCAAGCTGATCGAACGCAACACTACGATCCCGACGCGCAAGGGCGAGGTCTTCTCGACGGCCGAGGACAACCAGCCGTCGGTCGAGATCCACGTCCTGCAGGGCGAGCGCGAGATGGCCCAGTACAACAAGTCGTTGGGCAAGTTCCAGCTGACCGGCATTCCGCCGGCGCCGAGGGGCATCCCGCAGATCGAGGTCGCGTTCGACATCGACGCCAACGGCATCTTGAGCGTGTCCGCCAAGGATCTCGGCACCGGCAAGGAGCAGACGATCGAGATCAAGGCCGGCTCCGGACTGTCGGAGGACGAGATCAAGTCGATGGTCTCCGACGCCGAGTCCCACGCCGAGGAGGACCGGCGCGCGCGCGAGCTGGCCGAGGCCCGCAACAACGGCGAGAACGCGGCCTACCAGGCCGAGAAACAGCTGACCGACCTGGGCGAGCAGATCGACGCAGATTCCAAGTCCCGCATCGAACAGGCCGTCAAAGAGGTCCGCGAGGCGCTCGAGTCCGAGGACCCGGCGACGATCAACGCGAAGTCTGAGGCCCTGCAGGTGGCGTTCCACTCGGTCTCCGAGGCGATGTACCAGCGCGCCCAGGAGCAGGCGGCCGCCAGCGATGGCGCTGCCTCCGGCGACGGCGCCGGGCCTTCTGGATCTGGCGACGAGGAGGAGGTAGTCGACGCCGAGGTCGTGGACGAGCCATGAGCGACGCCGAGCAGGCCATCGAGGAGGAGCAGCAGCCCGCCGAGGATGCCGAAGCGGGCGACGAGCAGGCGCCGCAAGGCGACGTCGAGGAGCCCGGCGACGTCGCCGCTGAGCGCGACAAGTACCTGGCCTTGGCCCAGCGCACCCAGGCCGACTTCGAGAACTACCGAAAGCGCGTGGCCAGAGAGTCGGTGCTGGCCCTCGAGAAGGGCGTCGCCAAGCTCGCGCGCGAGCTGTTGCCGGCGATCGACAACCTCGATCGCGCGCTGGAGGCCGCCGCCAGCGACGACCCGCTGCTCGAAGGCGTGCGGCTCGTGCGCGCCGAACTGAGCGCCGCCCTGGCGAGGGTCGGCGTCGAGTCGTTCGCGCCGGACGGCGAACCGTTCGACCCGGTCGTGCACGAGGCGATGAGCGCAGTGCCCCAGCCGCCGGAGGGCGGCGTGCCGAGTGGCACGGTCGTCGAGGTCTACCAGCCCGGCTACAGGCTCGGCGAGCACGTGATCCGGCCCGCTCGCGTCGTCGTGGCGGCGTAACGGGACGCCGAGAGGAGCAGGATGGCGGCCCGGCCCGACTACTACAAGACGCTCGGCGTCGACAAGAAGGCCAGCGCCGAGGAGATCAAGAAGGCGTACCGCAAGCTCGCGCGCCAGTACCACCCCGACCGCAACCCGAACGACAAAGCCGCCGAGGAGCGCTTCAAGGAGATCTCCCAGGCCCACGACGTCCTCGGCGACCCGGACAAGCGCAAGCAGTACGACTCCGGAACCGGGCCGTTCGCGACCGGCGGCGGACCGGGCGGCGGCTTCGGCGGCTTCGGCAACTTCGACTTCGACGCATCCAACATGGGCGACATCCTGTCCAACCTGTTCGGGCGCGGCGGCGCCCCCGGAGCCGGACGCGGCGGTGGATCGGGACCCGCCCGCCCCGGGCGCACGCGCGGGCGGCGCGGCGGAGACCTGGAGGCCCAGGTCTCGATCACGTTCGACCAGGCGATGTCCGGCGCCCAGATCCCCCTGTCGGTGCCGATGCAAGACACCTGCCCGACCTGCCACGGCACGGGCGCCAAGCCGGGCACGACGCCGAGTGTCTGCCCGGTCTGCGCGGGGCGCGGCGTGGAGGTCACCGGCCAGGGCATGTTCTCGATCTCCCAGCCCTGCTCGCGCTGCGGCGGCTCGGGCACGATCATCGAGGACCCCTGTCCGACGTGCGGCGGCGCGGGCGCGATAAGGACCGTCAAGAAAATGCGCGTCAACGTGCCGGCCGGCGTGCGCGACGGCAGTCGCGTGCGGCTGGCCGGTCGAGGGGAGCCAGGGCAGGGAGGCGGTCCACCAGGCGACCTATATCTCGTGACGCGCGTGTCCGGATCACCCGTCTTCAAGCGCGTCGGCGAGCATCTCGAGGTCGAGGTCCCCCTGACGATCCCGGAGGCCCTGCGCGGCGCCGAGGTCAAGGTCCCGACGCTCGACGCCACCAAGACCTTGCGCGTGAAGCCGGGCACCAAGTCCGGCGCCATCCAGCGCCTGCGCGGCGAGGGTCCGCCCAAGCTCGGCGACCGGTCTTCGCGTGGAGACATCCGCTACCGCTTCGTGATCGACGTGCCCGAGGAGCTGACCGACGAGCAGCGCGTTGCCGTCGACGCGCTCGCCGAGGCGATGGACGGCGATCCGCGGGCCTCGCTGTTCGGGGGCGCGGCGGCGTCGAGCGGAGGGGGCCCGTCGTGAGCGGAGCGCCATTCTTTTTTGCGCCCCCCGCGCGCGCGTGCGTGCAGGAGGCGAAGTGATGGCCCGGCGAATCGAAGTGGACGCCAGGCGCGGCGTGTTCATGATCTCGGTCGCCGCCGAGCTCGCCAACATGCACCCTCAGACGCTGCGCACCTACGAGTCGCGGGGCCTGATCGCGCCCCAGCGCTCGCCCAAGGGCACGCGGCTGTACTCGCAAGAAGACGTCGAGCGTCTGCGCCGGATCCAGGAGATGACGGCCGAGCTCGGCCTGAACCTGGCGGGCGTCGAGCGCGTGCTCGACCTCGAGGCCGAGGTCGACGAGATGCACGCCCGCATCGAAGAGCTCGAAGTCAAGGCCCTCCACGCCCAGGTCGAGCTGGCCGAGCGCCTCGAGGAGGTCCGCCGCTCCTTCCGGGCCGAGCTCGTCCCCTATCGCGCTGGCGGCACCGACATCGTGCGCGCCGCCGATGTACGCTCAGTCCTCGGTCCCAACGCGAGGAGGAGGAGGAGGGCTTCTGGCGATGGCTCCTAACGGCACACCTCCAGGCTCCGCCCCAGGTCAGCCCGGCGCCCCCGGCCAGCCCGGCCAGGAGGAGGACCAGAGCCCGCTGCAGCGCTTCGGGCGCGACCTGACCGAGTCGGCCGAGCAGGGCAAGCTCGACCCCGTGATCGGGCGCGACGAGGAGATCAGGCGCGTCATCCAAGTCCTGTCGAGGCGGACCAAGAACAACCCGGTCCTGATCGGCGAGCCCGGGGTCGGCAAGACCGCGATCGTCGAGGGCCTCGCCCAGCGGATCGTCTCCAAAGACGTGCCCGAGTCCCTGCGCGACCGCCGCGTGATCGCCCTCGACATGGGCGCCCTGATCGCCGGCGCCGCCTATCGGGGCGAGTTCGAGGAACGCCTGAAGGGCGTGCTCAGCGAGGTCTCCGAGGCCCACGGCCAGGTCATTCTCTTCCTGGACGAGCTGCACACGATCGTCGGCGCCGGCGCCGCCCAGGGCTCGGTCGACGCCTCCAACCTGCTCAAGCCGATGCTCGCTCGCGGCGAACTGCGCTGCGTCGGCGCGACGACGCTCGACGAGTACACCAAGTACATCGAGAAGGACGCCGCCCTGGAGCGCCGCTTCCAGCCTGTCACCGTCGGCGAGCCGACCGTCTCGGACACGATCGCGATCCTCAGGGGACTGAAGGCACGCTACGAAGAGCACCACGGCGTGCGCATCCAGGACAGCGCCCTGATCGCCGCCGCCACCCTCTCGCACCGCTACATCGCCGACCGCTTCCTGCCCGACAAGGCGATCGACCTGGTCGATGAGGCCGCTTCGAAGATCCGCATCGAGATCGACTCGGTGCCGACCGAGATCGACGAGGTCAACCGCCGGGTCATGCAGCTCGAGATCGAGCTGACCTCTCTGCGCAAGGAGAAGGACGAGTCCGCCGCCCAACGGCGCGCCGCGATCGAGACCGAGCTGGCCGATTTGAAGGAGCGCTCGGCCGAGATGACCGCCCAGTGGGAAGCCGAGAAGCAGGCTCTCCAGGGGGTCACTCTCGCCAAAGAACGCTTGGAGACCGCCCGCGTCGAAGCCGAGCGCGCCGAGCGCGAAGCCGACCTCCAGCGCGCCGCCGAGCTGCGCTACGGCGAGATCCCCGAGCTCGAAAAGACCCTGGCCGAGCACGAATCCGCCGAGCGTGAGCGTGCCGCCGGGGGCGCGGCGGACGGCGGGGGATCGGGTCCCCACCCGCCCGACGGCGCTGGCGCAAGTGACGGCGCCGGGCCGGGCGCGTCGGGCCGGGCGGGCCGGCCCCAATTCCTCAAAGACGAGGTCGACGCCGACGACATCGCCGAGGTCGTCGCGCGCTGGACCGGTATCCCCGTGTCGCGGCTCTTGGAGGGCGAAACCGAGAAGCTGATCCACATGGAGTCTCGCCTCCATGAACGCGTCGTCGGCCAGGACGTTGCGATCGACGCGGTCGCAACGGCCCTGCGCCGCTCGCGCGCCGGCCTGCAGGACCCCGACCGCCCGATCGGCTCGTTCCTGTTCCTCGGCCCGACCGGCGTCGGCAAGACCGAGCTGGCCAGAGCCCTCGCCGAGTTCATGTTCGACAGTCAGGACGCGATCGTCAGGATCGACATGTCCGAGTACATGGAGAAGCACTCCGTCTCCAGGCTGGTCGGCGCCCCGCCCGGTTACGTCGGCTACGAAGAGGGCGGCCAGCTGACCGAGGCCGTCCGCCGGCGCCCCTACTCCGTCGTCCTCCTCGACGAGATCGAGAAGGCCCATCCCGACGTCTTCAACATGCTCCTACAGGTCATGGACGACGGCCGCCTGACCGACGGCCAGGGCCGGACGGTCGACTTCAAGAACACCGTCCTGATCATGACCTCCAACCTGCCGGTCGGCGGGGGCGAGGCCGGCGCGGAGGTGGGCGGGGACGGCGTTGCGGCCGACGGAGCGGGGCTCGGCGGCGTGGCGGCCGACGCGAAGCTGCGCACCGAACTGCTCCAGTACTTCAAGCCCGAGTTCGTCAACCGCCTCGACGACGTCGTCCCCTTCCACTCCCTGACTCGCGAGCAGATCTCCGAGATCGTGGACCTGCAGGTCGCGCGCGTCATCACGCGCGTGTCCGAACGGGGCGTCGCCGTCACCCTCACCGACTCCGCCCGCCACTTGATCGCGGACCTTGGCTACGACCCCGTCTACGGCGCCCGGCCCTTGCGCCGCGTCATCCAGAAGCAGCTCACCGACCGCTTGGCGCTCGCGCTGCTGGAGGGCGAGCTGCGCGAAGGGGACTCCGTGGTTGTGGATGCGGTCAGCGGGGAGCTGGCGCTTCGCAAGACGTCAACCCATGTGACCACACCGGTCTAGGTACTGCGGGCAGACGGAGGCGCCCCCGTCTGCCCGCAGCGCCTCCCTGCGCTACTGGAAGACCTCTATATAGAACGTCTTGTCGGTCTGCGTACCTTTTTCGTTCAATGTGGTGACAAACACGTGGTGTGTGTCGTTCGTGCCAGGGATGACGCATTCGACTGCGTCGGGCGGCGCTCCCGGCAGATTCCCTCCGCACGGCGCCGTATCTACCGGACCGGGCGGAAAGCCCGTGTTGTGCACGGTCACGGAGATCGCGTGACCCGCGGCCTGAGAGGGAAAGTCGATGTAGTACCCGCCGGTGAAGTGCGAGCTGATCGAGATGCCGCCAGACTGCTGGATTATGGATGTCCCATCGCCTTTGACCAGAGCCCATTCGATGCCTGGGCCCGAGGGGCCTTCTTTGCCGTCTTTTCCGGGAGACCCTTCTTTGCCCTGCGGCCCTTCTTTTCCTGTCGCTCCCGGTGCTCCGGCGGCGCCGGCGGCCCCTTTGGCGCCGGTATTGCCCTTCAGCTTCTTGATCACCTTCGGGTTGATCTGGTTGGTCGAGTTGATCAGGTAGTGCTTCGCTGCCATCGCTCCGCCGCTCATCGCGAACACGAGCGCGAGCGTGGCCGCGACGTTTGCGTAGCTGAGATGTCTGCGCATGGGTTGTCCCCCGTCAGTTGTTCGTGCAGAAAGTAAGAGCCGACACCCTAAGCACTTCGGCGGCGGATGGCGCCGGCTCTGGACGGACGGACGATCGGGCGCGCAAGACCCCGATCCGCTACAAACAGCAGTGCGCGCGAGTGTCGACGCGGCCTAATAGAACCGACGGGAGGAGCCCAGCCATGCCCACCTACATCATGCTCTCCACGCTCACCCCCGAGGGCGTGCAGACCGTCAAGAACAACCCGCAGCGCATACAAGAGGTCAACAGAGAGGTCGAGCAGCTCGGCGCGATCGTCAAGGCGCAGTGGGCGACGCTCGGGCACGTCGACTTCATTTCGGTTGTCGAGGCTCCCGACGAGGCGACGATGGCCCGGGTGTCCCTTGAGTTGGGCTCGCGCGGGACCGGCCGCTACGAGACCTTGGCGGCGATACCGGTCGACGAGTTCATAGCCTCGCTTTGAGGCGCCGCAAATGAAGGTCTTGGTTGTGGGCGGAGGTGGTCGCGAGCACGCGATCGTGCGCGCGCTCGCGCGCTCACCGCGGGCGCCAGAGCTGCTGTGCGCGCCCGGCAACGCCGGCATCGCGCAAGACGCGCGCACGCTGGACATCGCGGTCGACGACCTCGATGGCCTCGTGGATGCCGTCGAGCGCGAGGCCATCGAGTTGACGGTCGTCGGCCCCGAGGTGCCGCTGGTGGCGGGCCTCGTGGATGCGCTGCGCGCGCGCGGGCATGTCGCGTTCGGCCCGACCGCGGCCGCGGCGGAACTGGAGGGATCGAAGGCGTACGCCAAGCAGATCATGGACGAGGCCGGCGTGCCGACCGCGCGCTGGCGCCAGGTCGAGTCGCTGGAGGATGGCGTCGACGCCATCGCCGAGTTCGCCGGTTCGTCTGGCGCCACCGGCAAGGGCGTCGTCATCAAGGCCGACGGGTTGGCCGCCGGCAAGGGCGTCACCGTCGCCGAGGACACCGATCAGGCCAAGGCCGCTCTGCGCGAGATATTCGTCGAAGGTCGCTTCGGGGAGGGCGCGAGCGCCGTCGTCGAGGAGCTGCTGGTCGGCAAAGAGCTGTCGCTGTTGGCGCTGTGCGACGGCGAGCGCGCCCTGCCGATGGCCCCGGCGCGGGACTTCAAGCGCATCCACGACGGCGACCTCGGCCCGAACACCGGCGGCATGGGCTCCTACTCGCCCGTGCCCGGCTTCGACGAGCCCCGCGTCCATGAGATCGCCGCCGCCGTGCATCAGCCGATCGTCGATCTGATGCGCGAGAAGGGCACTCCCTTCCAGGGGGTCCTCTACGCAGGGCTGATGCTCACGCCGGACGGCCCGCGCGTGCTGGAGTTCAACGTCCGCTTCGGCGACCCCGAGACCCAGGCGGTGCTGCCGCGCTTGCGTTCGGACCTCCTGGAGCTGCTGCTTTCGGCGACGCGCCCCGGCGGGCTGGCCGGCGCCGAGCTGCAGTGGAATCCCGAGTGGGCGGTCACGATCGTCCTGGCGAGCGCCGGCTACCCGGCGTCCTCGCGCAGCGGCGATGCGATCTCTGGGCTGCCGGCGCCAGCGCCCGGGACCGTCGCGGCGGGTGGCCCTAGCGCGGGGCCACCGGTCGGCGGTACGGACCCAGGCCGACCCACCGAGCTGGACCTGGCGGCCGCCGGCGTCGAGATCACCCATGCCGGCACGGCCTTCGGCCCAGACGGCACGATCGTCACCGCGGGCGGCCGGGTGCTCAACGTGACCGGCTTCGGCGCAGACCTTCAATCCGCGCGCCACTCGGCGTATGCTGGCGCCGAGATGATCTCCTTCGACGGGCTACAGCTGCGCCACGACATCGCCGGTGACGCCTGATGGGCGACGTCTCCCCGATCACGACCCCCCTGGCGGAGGCCGAGGCGCAGGCCAAGCGCGAGGAGTTCGACCTCGACGCGCCGCGGGTCGGCATCGTGATGGGCTCGGAGAGCGACATGGAGACGATGGAGAAGGCCGCCCGCGAGCTCGAACAGCGCGGCATCGCCCACGAGCTCCAGGTCATGTCCGCCCACCGCCAGCCCGACGTCGTCGCCGAGTACGCCAAGACCGCTCGTTCGCGCGGCCTGCGCGTGATCATCGCCGGCGCCGGGATCTCCGCGGCTCTGCCCGGCGCGGTGGCCGCCCACACCGACCTGCCCGTGATCGGCGTGCCCCTGTCCGGGCGCCTGACCGCGGCCGGCGGCCTGGACGCGATCCTCTCGATCGTGCAGATGCCGCCCGGCGTGCCCGTCGCCTGCGTGGGCCTCGACAATCCCCGCAACGCCGCGATCCTGGCGGCACAGATCCTCGGGGCGTAGCTTGCGCCGGCCGGCCACCAGCCGGACCGTGCCGGGGCCAAGGACCTGCCCGGCGATAATCGAGCCATGATCGCTCGCTACACCAGGCCCGAGCTTGGTGCGCTCTGGACCGATGAGGCGCGCATGGAGACCTGGCGCCAGGTCGAGGTCGCCGCCTGCGAGGAGCTGCCCTCGCTGCTCGGCGACGCCGGGCCGAGCCCCAGCGAGCTGGCCGCGATCGGGCAGGCGACGTTCACCGTCGAGGCCGTCAACGAGCGCGAGCGCCTGACCGACCACGACATGGCCGCGTTTGTGGACGTCCTCGCCGCCTCCGCCGGCGAGGCCGGGCGCTGGATCCACTACGGCCTGACCTCTTCGGACGTGCTCGACACGGCGCTTGCCCTGCAGCTGCGGGCGGCCGGCGTGCCCATCGTGTCCGGCGCGCGCGAGCTGGTCGCGACGCTGGTCGCGCGCGCGCGTGAGCACGCGTCCACGCTGTGCGTTGGGCGCACCCACGGCGTCCACGCCGAGCCGACCACGTTCGGCGTCAAGCTCGCCGGCTTCGCCTTTGAGGCCCACCGTAACGCCCTGCGCCTGGAGCGCGCCTTCGCCGGGGCCGCGGTCGGGGCGATCTCGGGGGCGGTCGGCACCTACGCGGCGACCGGTCCCGACTTCGAGACCCAGGTTCTGGAGCGCCTCGGCCTTGGGCGTGAGGACGTCTCCACCCAGGTCGTCGCGCGCGACCGCCACGCCGAGCTCCTGCAGGCGATCGCCCTCGCCGGCGCCGGCCTCGAGCGCTTGGCGACCGAGATCAGGCACCTGCAGCGCACGGAGGTCCGCGAGGTCCAGGAGCCGTTCAGGCCGGGCCAGCAGAAGGGCTCCTCGGCCATGCCCCACAAGCGCAACCCGATCAAGAGCGAGCAGATATCAGGCCTGGCCCGCGTCCTGCGCGGCAACGCCCAGGCCGCCCTCGAGGATGTCGCCCTCTGGCACGAGCGCGACATCTCACACTCCTCGGTCGAGCGCGTCGTCCTGCCCGACTCCACGATCCTGCTCGACTACCTCCAGCACCGCGCGATCACGCTCGTCCGCGACATGACCGTCGACGCTGAGCGCATGCGCGCCAATCTGGAGCTGACCCACGGCGCTCTCTTCTCCCAGCGCGTGCTCTTGGCGCTCGTCGCCGCCGGCTCCACCCGTGACGATGCTTACCGGATCGTCCAGGAGCTTGCCCAGCGCGCCTACGACGAAGGAGTCCCGCTGCGCGAGCTTCTGTCGGGGGACCCGCGCGCGCGTGGGCTCGACCTCGAGTCGATCTTCGACTACTCCCATTACGTCCGTTTTGCCTCCGAGATAGTCGGCAGATTGGATCGGATTTCCTGACCTGAGGTTCATCCACGCGTCCAGCGGCTGGACCTAATATCTTCCGCTCCATGACCGCCCTCGCCGACCTGCCCCTGATCGCCAAGGGCAAGGTGCGCGAGCTTTACGACCTCGCCGGCGATCGCCTGTTGATGGTCGCCAGCGATCGGATCTCGACCTACGACGCGGTCCACCCGACGCCGATTCCCGACAAGGGCAAGGTCCTGACGGGCCTGTCGGTTTTCTGGTTCGCCCAGACCGATCACATCCTCCCGAACCACCTGATCTCCGCGACCGACGGCGTCCCCGAGGAGGCTCGTGGCCGGGCCTTGGTCGTCGAGCGTCTTGAGATGCTGCCCGTCGAGTGCGTCGTGCGCGGCTACATCACGGGGTCCGGCTGGTCTGACTATCAGGCCACGGGCGCCGTCTCGGGGATCGAGCTGCCCGCCGGCCTGCGCGAGTCAGAGCAGCTGCCGGAGCCGATCTTTACCCCTTCGACCAAGGCCGAGGTCGGCCACGACGAGGCGATCGACTTCGACCGGGCCGCCGAGCTTGTCGGCGACGAGCAGCTGATGGCCAAGGTGCGGGACGCCTCGATCGCGCTCTACTCGTTTGCGGCTGCCCGCGCGCGCGCGTGCGGCGTGATCTTGGCCGACACCAAGTTCGAGCTCGGTCTCGACTCGACCGGCCGGCTGGTCCTTGGCGACGAGGTTCTGACGCCCGACTCCTCGCGTTACTGGCCGGCCGACGGCTATGAGGTCGGGCGCTCGCAGCCGAGCTTCGACAAGCAGTACGTCCGCGACTGGGCAGCCTCCAGCGGCTGGGACAAGAAGCCTCCGGCGCCCGCCATTCCAGAGGATGTCGTCGCCGGCACCAGGGCTCGCTATGTCGAGGCCTACGAGCGGATCGCCGGCGAGCCCTTCCAGGCGTGGCTCGAGCGCACCGAATGAAGGCCCGCGTCCTGATCAGGCCCAAGGCCGGCATCCTCGACCCCCAGGGCGCCGCCGTCGAGCGGGCGCTGCCGGCGCTCGGATTCGAGGGCGTCTCCAACGTCCACGTCGGGCGCCTGGTCGAGCTCGACCTCGACGACGTCTCGCAGCTGGACTCGATGTGCCAGAAGCTGCTCGCCAACCCCTTGGTCGAGGACTACGAGATCCAGCTGCTCGACGCCGGAAGCGCTGCGTAGCTCCCGATGGTGCGACAGGGCTACCTATAAACGCACATGCACATGCGTAGTGAACATGCACATGTGCTAATGTAGGTTCATGTCATCTGCACACCTGACGCGCAGGACCCAGCTTTTGCTGGACGACGAGCTGCACCGCCGCCTCCGCGAGGCCGCCGCACAGCGTGGGATCTCGATGGGGGCTCTGATCCGCGAGGCGATCGACGAGAAGCTGGCGAGCATCAACGACACTCGTTCGAGGGCGTTCGCCAAATTGCTCGAAGCGGAGCCGATGCCTGTCGACGACTGGCCGGTGATGAAGCAGGAGATCATCGAGGGCAGGTACGGCAAGCTGCTGAAGCTGTACGACGAGGACGAGTAGCGCCTCCGTGCGTCGCTTTCTCTTCGACACGAGCGTCTTCATCTATGCGCTCGGAGGTGAGCACCCATATCGCGATCCCTGTCGAGCCGTCATGGACGACGGCGTGCAGGGCCTGATCTCTCCCGAGGCGAGCGTCGAGCTCATCCACGAGTTCGCCCACGTGAGATGCAGGCGGGGCGTTCCCCGAGCCTTGGCCGCCAGAGACGCCCTGGACATAGCGGCCACGTCCCGGCTGCACACGGTCACGCGGAGCGACATCGAACGGGCGCTGGGTCTCTGGTGCGAGCACGAGCGCCTGGACATGCGCGACGCGATCTTCGCGGCCCAGGCGCTCAACCGCGGCATCGACGCGATCCTCAGCGCCGATCGCGGCTTCGACGGGATTCCCGGACTGCAGCGGATCGACCCGGCGGACGCAGAGGCCGTGGCGACGCTGAAGTGAAGTTCGGCATTCTTCAGTTCCCCGGCTCCTGCGACGAGCGCGACGCGTTGCACGCCGCCGGCCTGGTCGGCGACGCCGACTTGATCTGGCACGGCGACCGCGACCTCCACGGCGCCGACGCGATCGTCGTCCCCGGCGGCTTCTCCTACGGCGACTACCTGAGGGCCGGCGCGATCGCGCGCTTCTCGCCGGCGATGGAGGCCGTGATCGAGTTCGCCGGCGCCGGTGGGCTCGTGCTCGGGATCTGCAACGGCTTTCAGGTCCTCTGCGAGGCCCATCTCCTGCCGGGTGCGCTCCTGCCGAACACGAACCTGCGCTTCACGTTCAGGCAGGTCTCCTTGGAGGTCGTCAACCCGGGCACCCCCTTCACCCGGGCGTGCACGCCCGGCCAGCCGCTCTCCATCCCCGCCAAGCACTCCTGGGGCCGCTTCTACGCCGACGAGGACACCCTCGCGTCGATGGAGTCGAACGGTCAGGTCGTCCTCAGGTATGCCGACAGCCACAACTTCAACGGCTCCGTCCACGACATCGCCGGCGTCTGCAACCAGGCAGGCAACGTCTTCGGGCTCATGCCCCATCCCGAGCACGCCGTCGACGCGCTCACCGGCGGCTCGACCGACGGGCTCGCGATCTTCGAGTCGATGCGCCGGTCCGTGGAGTTGGCTCGTGTTTGAGTCCGTCGTGGCCGGCCGGCGGCGTCGTCTCCCAAACGGCCGTACGCGCGCGCGTACGGCGCCGATGAGCATCGATGCCTGACACCGCCGCCAACGCCAACTCACCGACCGTCGAGGATGCGCTCGCGCTCGGGCTCACCCGCGAGGAGTACGACCTGGCCTGTCGCTTCCAAGGCAGGCCACCCAACCAGGTGGAGCTGGCGATGTACTCGTTGCTGTGGTCCGAGCACTGCGCTTACAAGCACTCCAAGAAGCTCCTGAAGACCCTCCCGACCGAGGGGCCCCACGTCGTGATGGGGCCAGGCGAGAACGCTGGGGCGGTCGACGTCGGCGGCGGTCTGGTCTGCGCCTTCAAGGTCGAGTCCCACAACCACCCGTCCGCGGTCGAGCCCTTCCAGGGCGCCGCCACCGGCGTCGGCGGCATCCTGCGCGACATCTTCGCGATCGGCGCCCGGCCGATCGCGGTGCTCGATTCGTTGCGCTTCGGCGAGCCCAACGAGGTCGATGATCGAGGAAGGGTGGTTGGAGACGGCGGCGGGGAGTGGGTCGGAGACGACTCCAAAAACGGGGGTGCTGCGCGCGCGTACGCGCGCGCGCGCGTACGGGCACGCTTTCTGTTGGACGGCGCGGTCGGCGGCATCGCCCACTACGGCAATTCGATCGGGGTGCCGACCGTCGGCGGCGAGGTCTATTTCGAGGAGCCTTACACCCACAACTGCCTGGTCAACGCGATGGCGCTCGGCCTGGCCCCCCGCGAGCGCCTGATCCGCAGCGCCGCGGCCGGGCCGGGCAACGTCGTGGTCCTGTTCGGCGCCTCGACCGGCCGCGACGGCATCGGCGGCGCCTCGGTCTTGGCCTCCGCCGAGCTGGACACCGGCGGCGGCGACGCCAAGCGACCGACCGTCCAGGTCGGCGATCCCTTCGAGGAGTCGAAGCTGTTGGAGTGCTCTCTGGAGCTGCTCGACCGGGGACTGATCGTCTCGCTGCAGGACCTCGGCGCCGCCGGCCTGACCTCCTCGGCCGCGGAGATGGCATCTGGCGGAGGCGTCGGCATCGACCTCGACGTCGCGCTGGTGCCGTTGCGCGAGCCGGGCATGGCCCCCTTCGAGATCATGGTCTCCGAGTCCCAGGAGCGGATGCTGTGCGTGGTCGAGCCAGGCCGCCTGGACGCGGTCCTCGAGCTGTGCGCCAAGTGGGAGATCGGCGGCTCGGCGATCGGGACCGTCACCGACAGCGGTCGCATCAGGGTCTTCGACGGGTCCGACCTGGTCGGCGACATGCCGGTCGCGGCGCTCGTCGACGAATGCCCCCTCTACGACCTCTCGCCGGCTCCGCCGTCCGAGCCGATCTACCCCGCGCCGATCGCCACGCTCGCGCGCGACGCGTCCGCCCGCGAGACTCTGCTCGCGCTGCTCTCCAGCCCCAACATCGCCTCGCGCAGGCCCCTGTTCGAGCACTACGACGCGATCGTCCAGTCCAGGACCGTCCGCCGGCCCGAAGAGTCTGACGCCGCGGTCCTGGCGATCGGCTGGGGGAGCGACGCGGCAGGCGATGACGGGGCGGGTCAGGCGGGCGGCGCGCGCGCGCGCGCGTACGTCGCCGCGGCCGACCGCGACGCAGCGGGAGCACCAGTCCCAGCTCTGGCTGTCAGCATCGACTGCAACGGCCGGCGCGTCGCCGCCGACCCCTACAACGGCACGGTCGAGGCGGTGCTCGAGTGCGCCGCCAACCTGGCCTGCGTCGGCGCGGAGCCGTTGGGCACGACCAACAACCTCAACTTCGGCAACCCCGAGAAGCCGCACATCGCCTGGCAGCTGACCGAATCGGTACGCGGCCTCGGCGACGCCTGCCGCGCGCTGGAGGCGCCGATCGTCGGCGGCAACGTGTCGCTCTACAACGAGACGCCGTCCGGGCCGATCTACCCGACACCCGTGATCGGCATGGTCGGCAGCCTGCCCGACGCGCGCCATGCGGGGCGCCTGGGTTTCGCACGCCCCGGCGACACCATCGCGCTGGTCGGTCCCTTCGCGCCTTCGCTGGACGCGAGCGAGCTGTCCAAGCTGTGGGGTCTCGCGCTCCCGGAGGGGCTGCCCGAGATAGACATCGCCGCTGTACGCTCCGCCCAGTTCGCCGTTCGCGGCGCCGTGCGCGTGGGCGGGCTCTCATCAGCGCACGACATCGCCGAGGGCGGCTTGGCCGTCGCCTTGGCCGAGTGCTGCCTGGCGGGCGGCTTCGGCGCCGAGGTGCGGCTGGACGCGCTCGCCGGCGCCGGAGGCGACGGCGACGGCGATCTCTTTCGGGTCCTCTTCGGCGAGGGTCCGGGCGGCTTTCTGGTCAGCGGCATCGCCACCGGCGTGCGGGCGCTCGGCCGGCGCACCCAGGTGCGCGTGATCGGCACCGTCGGCGGCGAGGGGCTACGGATCGCCGCTGGCGACCTGAACCTGTCCGCTACGCTTAGCGAGTTGGCCGATGCCCACACTTCGCTGAGGGAGCTGTTTCCCTGATGTCCGCGCCATCCCAGTCAGGCATGCCTACGCGCGATGGCCCGCGCGACGAGTGCGGCGTGTTCGGGCTGTACGCGCCCGGCCACGACGTGGCGCGGCTCTCGTACTTCGCCTTGTACGCGCTCCAGCACAGGGGCCAGGAGTCGGCCGGGATCGCCGCGGCCGACAGGGGCGGGAACATCGTCACGTTCCGTGAGCTGGGGCTCGTCAGCCAGGTCTTCAGCGAGAACGATCTGCGCACGCTGGCCGGCGACCTTGCGATCGGGCATGTTCGCTACTCGACGACCGGCTCGAACGCCTGGGAGAACTCCCAGCCGGTGCAGCGCTCGGAGGGCATGGGCGGCTCTCGCCGCGAGCTGGCGCTCGGCCACAACGGCAACCTGATCAACGCGATCGAGCTGCACGAGGAGCTGACCGCGGCCGGCGTCACGTTCAGCTCGACCTCGGACTCGGAGATCATCGCCGCCCTGATCGCGACGCATCCGGCCGATTCGATCGAGGACGCGATCGCCGCCGTCCTGCCGAGGCTGCGCGGCGCCTTCTCGATCGTGGCCATGACCAGGGACCGAGTCCTCGCCTTCCGGGACCCCCACGGCCTGAGGCCCCTGGCGATCGGCGTGCTCGAGGACGGGCCCGACGGGGCGCATGGCGCCGGGGGGCATGGGGCCGGCCCAGCTGCAGTGGGGGATCATGCGAAGAACGGCCCGGGCGACCGCGAACACGCCGCGGGACCGCACTACTGCGTGGCCTCCGAGTCGTGCGCCTTCGACATCATCGGCGCGCGCTACCTGCGTGACGTCGAGCCCGGCGAGCTGGTCACGCTCGGTCCGGACGGCCTGCAAAGCCGGGCGGTGGCCACCGGCGGGCGCCGCGCGTTCTGCGTGTTCGAGTACATCTACTTCGCTAGGCCCGACTCGAGGATGAACGGCAACGTGCTGCAGGTCGCGCGTGGGCGCATGGGGGAGATCCTCTGGCGCGAGGCGCCCGTGGAGGCCGACCTGGTGATCGCGGTGCCGGACTCCGGCAACGCCGCCGCCCGCGGCCTGGCGCGCGCGGCCGGCCTGCCTCAGGACGACGGCTTCGTCAAGAACAGGTACGTCGCCAGGACGTTCATCCAGCCCGGTCAGGAGCTGCGCAAGCACGGGCTGCGCCTGAAGTTCAACCCCTTGCCAGAGGTCGTCGCCGGCAAGCGCCTGGTCGTCGTCGACGACTCGATCGTGAGGGGCAACACGACCAGGCAGATCGTGCAGATGCTGCGCGATGCCGGCGCCGCCGAGGTGCACATGCGCGTCTCGGCCCCGCCGATCGTGCACCCGTGCCACTACGGCATCGACATGTCCACGCGCGAGGAGATGATCGCCCACGGGCGCACCACCGCCGAGATCGCCGCCGAGTTGGGTTGCGACTCGCTGCACTACCTGTCGCTCGACGGCGTCTACGAGGCGATCGGCTCCGGCGAGGGCGTGCAGGGCGGTCCTGGATCCCACTGCGACGCATGCTTCAGCGGTCGCTATCCCCTGGACGGGACCGGCGAGGCGAACGGCAAGTTCGCGCTCGAGGACGACCAGCCCGGCGAGCTGCCGCTACCGCTCATCAGCGCCTGAGCTGCGCCCGCGCTCGCGGCGGTATCGTGCTCGCCGTGTCCGAGGAGCCCCTGCCGATCGCCGTGCTGGTCTCGGGGACCGGCACGAACCTGCAGGCACTGCTCGACACGGTCCACGGCCACGAGGCCGAGATCGTGGCGGTCGCCTCCTCGACGGCCGACGCGCAGGCGCTTGAGCGCGCGCGCGAGCGGGGCGTTCCGAGCAAGGTGTTCGCGAGGGCCGACTACAAGGACAGGGTCGCCCGCGACGAAGCTTTGGCGGACTGGCTGGGCTCGAAGGGCGTGCGCTTGGTCGTGCTCGCCGGCTACATGGCACTGCTGTCGGAACCCTTCTTGGCCAGGTTCGAGGGGGCGGTCATCAACGTGCACCCGTCGCTGCTGCCGGCGTTCCCGGGCCTGCACGCGATCGAGCAGGCCCTCGAGTACGGCGTGAAGGTGTTCGGCGTGACCGTTCACTTCGTCGACGCCGGAGTGGACACGGGTCCGGTGATCGCCCAGCGCGCGGTCGAGCTGCCGGACGCCCGCGACCCCGAGGAGGTGCTGGCGGCGCTGAGGCCGCTGGAGCACGCGCTGCTGGGAGAGGCGGTGCGAGCGTTCGCGAGGGGCGCCCTGCGCATCGATCCCGAGAACGAGCGCCGCGTCGCCATCGATGGATAGGCTGCGCACCGTGCCAAATCACGGCCCGCTAACGCGATGATCGAGCAAGCTGCCCCAGGCGAGGCGCAGGTCCGGCGTGCGCTGCTGTCGGTGTCGGATAAGACCGGCCTGGTCGAGTTCGCGAAGGGCCTGAGCGAGCTGGGCGTCGAGCTGGTCTCCACTGGCGGTACCGCCAAGGCCCTGGCGGAGGCCGGCGTGAAGGTAAGGGCGATCGAGGACTTCACCGGATTTCCGGAGATGATGGACGGTCGCGTGAAGACGTTGCACCCGAGGCTGTACGCCGGGCTGCTGGCCTTGCGCGACGAGGACTCGCACCTGCGGGCGGCGGCCGAGCACGGGATCGAGCCGGTCGATCTGGTGTGCGTCAACTTGTATCCGTTCGAGGCGACACGCGCGCGCGCGGACGCGACCGACGAGGAGATAATCGAGAACATCGACATCGGCGGCCCGACGATGATCAGGGCCGCCGCCAAGAACAGCGCTTACGCCGCCGTCGTGGTCGACCCTGAGGACTACGAAGAGGTCCTGAAGGAGTTGGGCTCCGCCGACAACAGGCTTTCGCTGCAAACACGCACGCTGCTCGCCACCAAGGCCTTCTCTGTCACCGCACGCTACGACGCCGCGATTTCGAGTTGGTTCTCGACGAGGGCCTACAAAGACGAGTTCCCGCCGAGCTTTAGCGACGCCTACGAGAAGGTCTCCGACCTGCGCTACGGCGAGAACCCGCACCAGCGGGCCGCCTTCTATAGACGGGCGGGCGCGCCGACGCACCTCTTGGAGGGCGTGACGCAGCTGCACGGCAAGGAGCTGTCGTTCAACAACCTGCTCGACCTGTCCTCGGCGCGCGAGCTGGTGGAGGAGTTCGGAGGGCCGGCGTGCGCGATCGTCAAGCACAACAACCCGTGCGGCTGCGCCCTCGGCGAGACGATCGAGTCGGCCTATGAACGCGCCTTCGCCTGCGATCCGGTCAGCGCCTACGGCGGTGTGATCGCGCTCAACCGGCCGGTCGACAGGGCCTGCGCGGAACGCTTGGCCGAACAGTTCATCGAGGTGCTGCTGGCCCCGGCCTACGATCCGGCGGCGCTGGAGATCTTGACGGCGAAGAAGAACGTGCGCCTGCTCGAGCTGCCAAGCTGGCCGGCTCGGAGCGATGAGGCCGAATCCAAGCCGGTCATCGGCGGCGAGCTGGTGCAGACGAAGGATCTGGTCACCGAGACGAGGGCCGACATGAGGTTGATGGGCAAGGCCGGGCCGGAGCCGGACGACGCCCAGTGGGAGGATCTGCTGTTCGCCTGGACGGTCTGCAAGCACGTGCGCTCCAACGCGATCGTGATCGCCAAGGACACCGCCACGATCGGCATCGGCGCCGGTCAGACGAGCCGCGTCGATGCGGTCCGGTTGGCGGTCGACAAAGCGAAGGCCACCCAGCCAGATCTCCTGTCCGGCTCGGCTATGGCCTCCGACGCCTTCTTCCCGTTCGCGGACGGCCCCGAGGCCGGGATCGAGGCCGGCGTCGGCGCGATCATCCAGCCTGGGGGATCGGTCCGCGACGAGGAGGTCGTCGCGGCCGCGGACGCGGCGGGGGTCGCTATGGTAGCCACCGGCATCCGCCACTTCCGCCACTGACGGCCGCAGGCCTTCGCATCTCTGCGTCCTCCCTCGCTCATGTGCCGAGCACATTTCGCTCGGTGCGTCCTTGACCTGCTCGACCTGCGGCCGTCAGGGGCTGAGTCGAGGTTCGAGGATCTTCAGGCGGGGACTTGATATATCGAAGATAACGATATATCGTGATCCTCTTGAGATACTTTGCGATAGGAGTGGACATGTTTGCTGATGCGATAAACCAAGGCCAGGCCGGACCGTGCGGCCACAGCTATAGACACGATTTCGAAGGCGACCTGAAGGCGTTTTTGCGAGCGATGGGAGGCGGCCGAGGCGGCCGTGGTCGCGGCGAGGAGGGTCCCGGTGAGGGCGCCCCGCGCGGCGGACGCCACGGGCATCACGCCGGTCATCGACACCGTGGCGGGCCGCGCGGCGGCTTCGGCGGGTTCGGCGGTGGCGGGCCGTTCGGCGGCTTCGGCTCCGGCGGTGGACCGTTCGGAAGGGGGCGCAAGGCGCGCCGGGGCGACGTGCGCACCGCAGCGCTGCTGCTGCTCGCGGAGGAGCCCCGCAATGGCTATCAGATCATGCAGGAGATCGAGGAGCGCTCGGACGGCGTCTGGCGGCCGAGCCCGGGCTCGGTCTATCCGGCGCTGCAACAGCTCGAGGACGAGGGCTTGATCAAGTCGGGTGAGACCGACGGCCGCAAGCACTACGAGCTGACCGACGCCGGCCGCACCTACGTGGAGGAGCGCGACAAGGACGCCCCGGCGCCGTGGGCCCAGATGAGCGGCGACATCTCCGACCTGGCATTCGAGCTGGGCCGGCTGATGCGCGACGTCGGCAACGCCTTTGGCCAGGTCATGAGGACCGGCAGCGAGCCCCAATGGAAGCAGGCGCGCGGGGTCTTGGCGACGGCGCGGCGCGACCTCTATCGGATCCTCGCCGACGGCGATGGCGAGGATGGCGGAGAGGGCACTACTGTTGATTGAACGTGATGAGCCAGTCTGAGAACGGCGCCAGTCCGGCGGCCGCGGCCGCGATCGCGGGCGAGCCGACTAACTCGCCGGCCATCGCGGTGCGGGGCCTGGTCAAGCGCTACGGCGATCTGGAAGCGGTGAAAGGCATCGACTTCGAGGTCGCAAGCGGCGAGACCTTCGGCTTCTTGGGCCCCAACGGCGCGGGCAAGTCGACGACGATCAGCATGCTCTGCACGCTGGTCAAGCCGACCGGCGGCTCGGCGCTGGTGGCGGGGCACGACGTGGTCCGCGAACGCGATCAGGTGCGTCGCAACATCGGGCTCGTCTTCCAGGACACGACCCTGGATGGTTATCTGACGGCCGAGCAGAATTTGAGGCTGCACGCCGAGCTGTATGGGATGGCGCGCAGTGAGGTGTCCGAGCGGCTGCGGCAGGTCATGGAGATGGTCGGCCTGTGGGAGCGGCGCTCGAGCCTGGTGATGACCTTCTCGGGCGGGATGAAGCGGCGCCTTGAGATCGGCCGCGGCCTGCTGCACTCGCCAAGGGTCCTGTTCCTGGACGAGCCGACCGTCGGTCTCGATCCGCAGACGAGGAGTTCGATCTGGAGCTATATCTCGGAGCTGAAGCGCGACGAGGACATCACGATCTTCTTGACGACCCATTACATGGACGAGGCCGAGTATTGCGACCGCATCGCGATCATGGACAGGGGCACGATCGTCGCGCTCGACACGCCCGAGGCCTTGAAGGCGAGCGTCGGCAAGGACCGGGTCCAGATCGAGACCGGCGATGACGAGGCCGCGATAGCGGCGCTTAGGGAACGCTTCGACATCGAGGCGACGATCGCCGAAGGCGCGGTCACGTTCGGCGTGCCCTCCGGCGAGCAGTTCGTGCCGAGGCTGTTCGATGAATGGGATCCCGCCCACCCGGAGATCCGGTCGGTCAGCGTCTCGAGGCCGTCCCTCGACGACGTGTTCATGTCTTACACAGGCACCACGATCCGCGACGCCGAGGAGTCGGGAGCGACCGACATGCGCAGAAACATGGCAAAGATGATGAGCCGCTGATGGCGACTGAGACCGACCCGAGCACCGTAACGTCGCCGGCTCGCCGGATCGCGGCCACGCAAGGCGGCCCTCCTGGGGGCCACGTCGCGCGCGTGCACGTGCCCGCGCGCAGCCTGCGCAGCGAGCTGCGCGCGATCAGGGTCGTCTGGCGGCGAGAGCTGATCAGGTTCGGCCGCGACCGTTTGCGCATCCTGACCTCTCTGATCCAACCGTTCCTGTTCCTGTTCGTGCTCGGCAGCGGCATCGGCTCGCTGGCCGCCGCGGGCACGCACGGGGTCGACTTCAAAACATTCATCTACCCGGGCGTGCTGTGCATGGCGATCATGTTCACCGCCATGTTCTCGGCCGCCTCGATCGTCTGGGACAGGGAGTTCGGCTTTTTGCGGGAGATGATGGTCGCGCCGGTGCGGCGCTCGTCGATCGTGCTCGGCAAGGTCGCCGGCGGCGCGACCGTCGCCACGTTCCAGGGCCTGATCGTGATCGCGATCGCGGGCCTCGTCGAAATCCCTTACGAACTGAGCCTCATCTTGGAGCTGTTCGCGCTGTCGCTGCTCGTCGCCTTCGCGATCACCGCCTTCGGCGTCATGTTCGCGGCCAGGATCAACCAGATGCAGTCGTTCATGGCCTTGATGCAGATGGTGATCATGCCGATGTTCTTCTTGTCAGGCGCGATGTTCTCGGTCGCCAACCTCGAACCCTGGCTGGCGGTGCTCAACCGCCTCGACCCCCTGACCTATGCGGTCGACCCGATGCGCAGGGCGATCTTTGCGCATCTCGAAATCTCGCCCGCCGCCCGCGAGGCGCTCGCCCCGGGCGTCACCTGGTTCGGCTGGCACGTGCCGACGCCGCTCGAGATCGCGGTCATCGCGATCCTCGGCCTGGTGATGCTTGCGATCGCGATCATCGAGTTCTCGCAGGCCGAATAACCCCTGACGGCCGAATGCCTTCGCATCTCTGCGTCCTCGGTCGCTCATGTACCGATCGTCGATCAGATGCGATCGACTGATCGGCCAGCACACTTCGCTCCCTGCGTCCTTGACCTGCTCGGCCTTCGGCCTTCAGGGACGGTGTGTCAGTCGAGCGCCTGCGCGGCGACGCCGAGCAGGGGATCCTGGGCGGCGACGGACTCGGACTCGGGGTCGGCCAGCTTGACGGCTTGGGCGATGCGCTCCGGTTCGCTGCGCAGGCGCCGTTCGATCAGGGGCTGCAGGACACCGCGCAGCGAGATCATCGGGCCGACCCAGCGCGGCGCCCAGACGCGGGGCGAGCGCCGTTCGATGCCGCGCTCGATCGCGTCGATCGCCTTCGAGACCGGGGCCGGGTTGCGGATGAAGCTAGGCGTCCCGTCCTGGGCGAGCTGTGCCGAGGGTTGGGCGTAGCCGCCACGGACCAGGTCGGTGTCGAGGAAGCCGAAGTAAGCGCAGCCGACCTGAACTCCGCTCGGAGCGAGCTCCGCGCGCAGGCAGTCGCTGAACGCGTCGACCCCTGACTTCGCGGTCGCGTAGGCGCCGAGCAGCGGGGGATGGAAGATGGCGCTCAACGAGGAGATGTTCAGCAGGTAGCCGCCGCTCGCGACCAGCTGCTCGGCGACCGCCCGGTCGGTGCGCCAGACACCCAACAGGTTGACGGCGAACGTGCGCTCGATCTGCTCCATCGGCGCGCTCGCCAGGGCGCCCGTGAAGGCGACGCCGGCGTTGGCGATCGCGACATCGATTCCGCCGAAGCGCTCGACGCTCGCCGCGACCGCTCGCTGCAGGGCTCCGAAGTCGGTCACGTCGGCCTCGATCGCCAGCGCGCGCTCTCCCAGGCGCGCCGCCAAGGCCTCCAGGCGCTCGGGCTCGAGGCCGACCAGGGCCACGTTCGCGCCCCTGCCGTACAGCCGCTCGGCGGTCGCCGCGCCGATCCCGCGCGCGGCGCCGGTGATGAAGACGGTGCGACCCGCGACCTCGTACACGCTCTGTCTGCGTTTGCTCATGATGGTGTGCACTCTAGTTTGCGATGCACGCGCGCGCGTGTGCGCCGGCCGCGTCTGCTCATGCAGATGCCAGCTCGACGTCTCGCCGCGCGGGGAGCTGGGCCCGTCGGCCCCCCAACTCGTAGTGCTCGGGGTCGAACTTACGCGTGCGCTTGCGGAAGGGCCAAGTCGAGCCCGGCCAGACGGTCGAGTTGCGGCCGTGCTCGTCCAAATACCAGCTCACGCAGCCGCCCGAGGTCCAGACCGAGCCCTCCAGCTTGCGCTGGACTTCGGCGTTGTAGCGCTCCTGCACGTCTGCTCTCACCTCGAACGTGGCGGCGCCGGCGCGATCGAGTTGGGCGATGCAGTCCATCACGTAGTTCAGCTGTGACTCGATCATGAACACGATCGAGTTGTGGCCGAGGCCCGTGTTCGGCCCGACCAGCAAGAACATGTTCGGAAAGCCGGCGACGGTCGTGCCCAGGTAGGCCTGCGGGCTGCCCTCCCAGACCTCGCTCATCTTCAAGCCACCTCGCCCGTGGACCCACTCGGCGACGGGCATGTCGGTGACGTGAAAGCCGGTCCCGAAGACGATCGTGTCGAGCTCGCGCTCGACCCCGTCGGCCGTGACCACGCCGCTGGGGGTGACGCGCGCGATCGCGTCGGTGACAAGCTCGACGTTCGGCTGCTGCAAGGCCGGGTACCAGTCGTTCGAGATCAAAGTCCGCTTGCAGCCGATCCTGTAACGGGGCGCCAGCTTGGCCCGCAGCTCTTGGTCGGAGACCTGTTCGCGCAGGTGCTTACGCCCGGCGCGCTCGGCCAGCGAGCCGGCCCGCGGATGCATCAGCGTCGGCACGAACAGCTCGCGCGAGCCGTATATCAGCGCCCGCACGAAACGCTGCGCCGGCGGAAAGGCTTTGTAGAGAAAGCGCTCCGCGCGCGTCGTCGGCCGGTCGCGGTGGGGCACGACCCACGGGGGCGTGCGCTGGAAGACGTCGAGCTTGGCCACTTCCGGCTGAATGTGGGGCACGAACTGGACCGAGGAGGCGCCCGTGCCGATCACGCCGACGCGCTTGCCGAGCAGCGAGTGCTCGTGGTCCCACTGCGCCGAGTGAAACATCCTGCCCTCAAAGGACTCGATCCCCTCGATCTCCGGCAGCTTCGGCTCGGCCAGGGGTCCCGGTCCGGCGATCAGGATCTCGGCCGTCAGCTCGCGCGTGGACATCTGGACGGCGCCGTTCGCGGGGCCAGTCCCGTTCGCTTGGCCGGCGCCGTTCTCGACCCCCGCCGCGCTCGCCGGACCCTCTTGGACCGCGATTCGCCACACCTGCGCGTCCTCGTCCCAGCGCGCCGCGGTGACCTCGTGTCGGAAGCGGATGTGCGGCCCGACGCCCTGCTCCTTCGAAACCTTGCGCAGGTACTCCCAGATCTCGGGCTGCAACGAGTACGTGCGCGACCAGTCCGGGTTGGGCGCGAACGAGAACGAGTACAGGTGCGACGGTATGTCGCACTGGCAGCCCGGGTAGGTGTTCACGTTCCAGGTGCCGCCCACGTCGCCCGTGCGCTCCAGCACGACGAAGTCCTCGATCCCGGCCTGCTTCAGGCGCACGGCGGCGCCGAGCCCGCCAAAGCCGGAACCGACGATTGCGATCCGGTGATGCTCGGTCATAGCTGTATCGCTCGTGTCTTCGCTCATGTCTTCAGACCTCTCGTAGGACCCGTTCGCCACGGGCCGGAATCGGGGTGATGTGATGATTGCGCACTCGCTCGCTCTCGGGCCTGTCGGCGCGCAAGGTCGTGCGCAGCGGGATCGTGCGCAAAGCGACCAGGTCGGTGTCGTCGATCGCTACCGACGCGCCTCACGGCAGCGCCCTGATTGTGAACACGGGCCGTACCGTCTCAGGCCCTGTGCCCGTGCCTGTTGTGCCGGTGCGTCCTGGTCGCCCGCGGGCTGACCGTCACGAGCGCGGCGCTGCTGGGCGCCAGATCGAGCGCCAGAACGCCCTCGCGCACCGGCAGCTTCGGCGGCTTCGCGCGCGGACCCCAGGCGCCGCCGGCTGTGACCTGGTCCCCGGCCAGAGCTATCCCGGCGGTCGCGTTCGGCGCCGGGGCCGTCAAACGCAGGACCTGAGCGCTGGCCCGGCCGGCGCCCAGGCCCGTGAGGCGCACGTTCAAGGAGCCCTTGCCCGACGGTTCGTCGTCGACCAAGACGATCTGGATCGTGCCCTTCGCTCCGGCGAAGGCCCCCGCCACGAGGTTCGGCGCGATGCTCCCCGGCGGGCCGCCGCTCACGGGCGACCCTTCTGTCGTGGGCGGGCCGCCCTGTACGGGCTGCGCGGGTTCTTCGGGCGAGGGCGCCGGTCCCGGCCCGGCTGAGATCGTCGCCGGGACGGGGCGCTCGCCGACAAGCGACTTCGTCAAGAGCAGGGCGTACCACTCCGGCTGTGCCCTCAGCTCGCCCTTGGCGACGGCGCCCGGGTCGGGGGCGCACAGCGGCGTGTAGCCGGTGCAGTGCGTCGGGTTGCCCTGGAGGTTCATGCCGGCCACGCCCGCCGCCATCGCCTGTGTCAGGTAGCTGGTCGCCCACAGCGCCGACGCGAACGTGTCGCTGATCCCGGCCACGCCGCCGCACGAGACCGTGTTCGCCTCGTCGATCCGCAGCGCCACGTCGCGGGCCCTGGCGACGGTCAGGTAGGTCGTCAGGGAGTGCGCCTCCCGGTTTCGGGTCACCGGGCTCAGCAGCGTTTCGATCGAGGGCGGCGGCTTCTGGGCGCAGCCGAGCGGATAGTGATGACCGGTCAGGAACGCCGGCTCTTGGGAATACGCCTCCTCCTCGCCCCATTCCGGGAACACGCCCGATCCGGACACGTCCGGGCCGGCGATCGAGATATCCGGGGTGAGCGCCCCGATCGCTTCGCGGTAGGCGCCCACCTCTTCCTCATAGCCCTGGGCGATCCACGGCAGTTCTCTGAAGCCGTGCCTGCCATAGGCGTCGGGCTCGTTGCCGATCTCGACGGCCGCCAGGTACGGCCCGAGCGCGTGCTTGGCGGACGCGACCTCCCTGGCCGCCGCCCGCGGTTCGTAGTGGGCCAAGCCGACCGTCAGCAGGACCTGCCAGCCCGAGCGCTTGGCGAGTTCGCCGAGAGCCTTCATGTCGGCCGGCCCGATCGCGCTCGATGCCCACGCCGGCCTTGGCGTGGCCCCATCGGTCCAGCCGACGTTCTCATCGGCCGTGATGCCCCCGAACCTCAGCATCCCCGGGCCCAAGGACTTCAACAAGGCCACCAGGTCGCCGCGGTGTGCCCACTGCACGATTTGGTTCAGCGCGGCCGCCTCGAAAGACATGCCCAGAAAGCGCTCCGGTACCGCCGGGCCCGGGGCCGTCGGTTCGATCGCGACTGTCACCGGGGTCGCTTGGGCTGCCCGGGCCGCTTGGGTCGTTCGCGCCGCTGCAGGGGTCGCCCAGGCTACGCGAGCCGCTTGGGTGGCGACGCTACGCGTGCGGGCCGCGCTGCTGTCGGCGGGCGTGGCCGCGCACAGCGCCAGCAACGTCGCGAGGGCGCAGGCAAACGGCGCCAGCGGTCGTGCCATCGGATTGCGAGGCATACGGGGTCGGTCTTACCACGGATGCCTCGGCGATGTGCCGCTTGTGCGCCGCATGACCGTGGGCGCCTCGAGGGCGTGGCGGCCGGGTGCGCGCGGCCACCATGCCTCCAAGGCTTGCCGCCCGCGACTGGCTACCTGCTCGAGGCGGGCTCCCATTGGAGCCCCAGCCGCCTGGCGAGCTGGCGCATGTCCTTCTGGTCGGCCGGGCCCACGAGCGTGATCCCGACGCCGCTGCGTCCGGCGCGGCCGGTCCGGCCGACACGATGGACATAGGCCTCGTCGTCGCCGGGCGGGTCGAAGTTGATGACGTGTGAGACGCCGTCGACGTCGATTCCACGTGCGGCGACATCGGTCGCGACGAGGGTGTCGACGCGGCCGGCCTGAAATCGGGACAGCGCCTGCTCGCGCTGGCGCTGGGACTTGTTGCCGTGGATCGCGACCGCTTCGACGCCGTGGGAGCCCAGCCGTTTGACGAGGCGATCCGCGCCGCGCTTGGTCCGCACGAACACCAGCGCCAGTTCGCGCTCGCGGCCCAGCTCGTCGACGAGCGTCTGCACCCGGCGGTCCGGCTGTCTTACCGGGACGAAGCGGTGCTCCACCGTGGCGCCGCGTCGCTTCGGATCGACGTGCTCGTGGGATACGGCCTGGCGCGTATAGCGCGTTGCCTGCTTGCCGGCGACCCCCTCGAGCGTCGCCGAGAAGAACAACGTCTGGCGGGCCCTCGGGCAGGCCGCCACGATACGGTCGATGGCGGGTCTAAAGCCCATGTCGAGCATCCGGTCGGCCTCGTCCAGGACGAGGATCTTGATCGCCTCCAGCTTGAAGGCCCCCCGGCTCAGGAGATCCTCCAGGCGACCGGGCGTCGCGACCAGGATGTGCGCCTTCGCCGCCCTGGCTGCCTGCGCTTGGATGCCGACGCCCCCGTAGACCGCCGTGGCGCGCAGGCCGCGCGCGTGAGCCAGTGGCTCGATCTCGGCGAGGATCTGGGTCGCCAGCTCGCGGGTCGGCGCCAGGATCAGCGCCGCCGGCCCGGAGTCGCGACGGTCGAGCAGCTCGACGATCGGGATAGCGAATGCGAGCGTCTTGCCGGAGCCCGTCGGCGACTTGACGAGGACGTCGCGCCCGGCGAGGACGTCCCCGAGCACGAGGCGCTGGACCGGGAAGGGCGAGGCGACGCCTCGGCGCGCGAGGGCGGCGGTGACCGTGCTCGATACGCCGAGCTCGGCGAAGGACTGCTTTGACATGTGTATCTCCTGTGGGCGGCGCTTGTGCCGCGTGCGGTTCGAAGGTTGCGGCCAACCCGAACCGCGTTCAGCGGGACTCAAGCAAGCTGCCTCACGGCCGAACATCGACCGTGCAAAGCAGACGGTAGCAGAGCTCGTGGCCGCTACACTAACTAATGCGGATGCGTACGAGCGCTTCCCCGAAAGACTTACCGCCCAGGAGTATGTGGACATGCCCGGACCTCAACAGCTGCGCCAGCAAGAGAAGCGTGAAGCGAAGCTGAAAGACATCGAGGAGCAGGTCTCCCAGGGCACGCTCCTGATCAGGCAGATGACCGCCGCCGAGCGCAAGCGCTACCCGCCGAAGGATCCCGCGTCCCGGGGTCAGACGAAGCGACGCTGAACCGCGCCGCGACCCGCGCACCGGCGCAGGCCGCCCGCTGGCTGTCGGCTACAACACCCGTTTCCGGCGCTGGGTGTCCTCGGCGTCGCTGATCGCCCAGCCGAGCCGCTCGATGAGCTGCTCCGCGTTGTGCTCGTTGTCGAGGTGTACCGAGTAAACGCTCTCTTCCATCAGGACGGGAGCGGCTTGGTCGGGAGTTGGATCGGTCGTGATGATGATCCTGGCCATGAGATCTCCCTGCTTGATCGTGGTTGGTATTCGATCCTGGCACGCTTCTCTGAGGGCGGGGTAAAGCGGGGTCCGTGAGGGCTGGGTAAAGCGGGTCCGCGCGCAGCCGACGACCAAGCGCCGGCCGCGCGCGAGCGCCCTACTTGTCGTCTTCCGGCTTGCTCAGCGCTTTGCCGGCGCTGTGTACAACCTTGTGCAGGAAGTCGTACTGGGTATGAACCAGACGGTCGGCCATCTCCAGGGCCGCGTCGACGATCTCCTGCCGCCTGGACGGTCGCTCGCCGAGCGCCGGCAAGGTCTGGTCGACGGTGTCGACGAACTTTCGCACCGCCTCGATCGCCGCACGCTGCCCAGATTCGAGTGACTTGAGCACTTCCTCTGAGAGTTCGGTCGTACGGTCGACTGAAATGGCCTGCTGCTTCTTCTTGACGATCCGCTCGCGGGACGCCGGCGCCTTGCGTACCGGCGCGCGCGGCTTGGTCTTGGTCTGTGGCATTGGAATCTGTCTCCTTGGGGACGTGCCGCCCCGTGCTGCTGGATTCACGGAAGCCGGTAAGCGTCTCCCGGTCGCGGGCCACGCCTGCAGCTGCCGTCTCTGGTTACGAGCGTATGCCCGGCCCCCGGCGATGCCATCCGTAAAGAACTCTGGCCCAGCCCGCGCAAGCTACGCGTCCATCGCTCGAGTCCGCTCGATGCCTCCAAGGCGAGGGTCTTCGCCGTGCGGGTGCGCGGCGAAGCGTTCGGCGGCGCTCGGCCCGTGTCGAGCGGGTAGCTGGGTCAGTCGGCCGAACACTAGCGATGGCGCCATGCCGTCGGCGGAAATGCGAGAGCCGGGACGCGAACGAAACCCGAACATGGGCCTGGAGGCCTGGTGGCGGCGCTGTTTGAGCCGGTGGCCCGGCGGGCTCGGCGGGAGGCGCTGAGGGCGACTATCGCGGCAGTTCGTGCAGTTCCTCGCGGCCGAGGGCAGCATGACTAGCGTCTTTGACCACAGACACGCGCGCGTCTGTGGAGTCCGGTATCAGTCGCGGTAGGCTCTTCCTCGGGGCAGGACCCTCGTCCTCCTCTGGCGTCGTCGGCTCGTCGTCGAGCGGGGCGCGCTCGAGCAGTTCAGCCAAAGCGTCGCGCTTGTCGCGGCGACGAACGATGAAGCCGAGCGTGTCCTGAGCTCCGGCCTCTGAGAGCTCCTCAACTGTCTGTCGCAGCTTGTTCTTCGCGGTCATGGAGACAAGGTAGCGGGATCGCCAGTCCCGAGACCACCACATCGAAGGGCACCGCAACAGCAAGCGGCTGGTCGAGATCATGGACGCCGAGCTCAACCTCGCATCCGCCCCTCAGTCCTCAAGCGTCACCGGCCGCGAAGGACTCCTTGAGGGTCTCGGCGCCAGCAGCCTGGGGCGGACCACACGATCCCGCTGGCGTGGTGATCGACGACTATGGTGGTGAGTAGCGGTGGCGGCGGCTATGGGTCGTCGTGTATGACGACGCTCGTTTGGCCAATTTCGATGAACGCGGCGTTCTCGAAGGCGTTGACGATCAATGCGAGGTTGGCCTCGAACAGGGCGAGCAGATCGTCGTTGGTGATATTGCCGGTGGCGACCGCGAGGAGCCGCCGTGGAAGGTTCAGCAGTAGATGGCTGTCGCGGAAATCGCGGTCCTTCGTGACGAGCACACGGTTCTCGCTGTCGGCGATAGCCGCAAGCTGGCGGTCGTTGGTGCGATTGCCGTCCGGTAGAGCGGAAGTGTGGACGCTGTCGTGACCTGTGTCGGCCAGGTGGTTGGAGAGTCGCAGCGGGAGTTGGGCGTCGATGAGGAACTTCACGCCGCCGCTGCGAGCGGGACGACCCGGTGCCCGCCGGCGGTCAGCGCCCCGAACTCCAGAGCGGCGAGCAGATCGTCGCGTTCGAGGTCTGGATGATCGGCGATGATCTGCTCGATCGTCATATCCGAGGCCAGCAGCTCCAGCAGGCTCTCGACCGGGTAGCGCAGGCCACGGATCGTAGGCTGCCCGTGGCAGATATCGGGGTCAGTGGTGATTCGCTCCAGCCGTGCCATGCCTTACACATCGTAGCTGCACGGGCCAGCAGGTGTGATGCCTACAGCCCTATGCCCATGTCGAGCTCGTGCTCGGCGGGTGCTTCATGGCCGAGGCGCTGCTGGCCACGCTAGCGGTCGCGGCGCGAGAGGATCAGCAGGGCGGGCAGCTCGGCTTGGGGGAGCCGGGCGCGGTCGGCGGGCAGGCGCGCGAGCAGGCGCGCGGACAGTGCCGAGGGCCAGCGGCCTCGCCGGCGGGCGTACCAGAGGGTTCCCGCGCCCCACGCGAGCGCGCCAACCCGACGGCGCTGTCGACGGCGCCGCGATCCTGTTGGAGGAGATCGGCGACGGGCGTATCGATCCGGAGCAGGCGTGGTTCTGGATGCGGGAGTGGCAGGCGAGGGAGCGCGAAGCGGACGAGGATCTTGCGGCCGGCCGTGTCAAGCGCTATGGCAGCGACGAGGAGTTCCTGGCCGCGCTGGACGAGCGCGCGACGCCGCTCGATGCCGACGCGTGAGGTCCTCGCGTCGTTCTGGCGCGATTAGGATCGGCTGACGCCGCAGCAGCGGCGAGCTACCCAACGACGATGGGGGCTAGCACGTTCGACATGATGATCCTGTTGCTGGGATTGTAGTTCGCGGCTGGCGTCGGCGCCGGAGCCCGTCAGCTATCGAGTGTCGCGCGAAGCTCGTGGACGAGAGCGTCCTTGCGACCGCGTCTGCGCTCGGCCTTCTTCAGCGAGGGTCGCTTCTGCGGCTTGCACAACAGGCAGCCGGCACGGCTCTGCTTCGGACGCCCGCGCTTGTGGTGAGGTTGTCCCGTAGCGTGTAGAAGTTCGTAGGTGGCGGTTCCCCCGCCTCGTCCGGTCCTGTTGGGACCGTGGCGAGTGCAAATCAGTCCATCGAGACGAGAGGAACCGCCATGAAGACCGTAGAGCAGAAGCAGGACGCACGCTCGGAGAGGGCTTTGCCACCGGGTGTGCAGGACGCGCTGGGTGAGCTGGCCGGCGCGGCGAAGGAGGGATTGCTGGCGCTCAGTGTTGGTGTCGGGCTGGGCGTGCTGAGCGAGATGATGGAGGCCGAGCTGGATGAGGTCGTTGGACCAAAGCACGCCAAGAACGCTGGACGCACCGCGGTGCGTCACGGCCACGAGGACGGCGAGGTGACCCTTGGTGGCCGGCGGGTCGTCGTGAAGCGCCCACGCGCTCGAACGGTCGATGACGAGCACGAGGTGCCGTTGGCGACGTACGCGTATTTCGCTGATCGTGACCCTCTGACCCGTGTCGTGCTGGAGCAGATGCTCTCTGGTGTCAGCACTCGCCGGTTCTCGCGTACCCGTGAGCCCGTCGGTGAGGAAGTGATCGTGAGCGAGCGATCAGCGTCGAAGTCAGCGGTCAGCCGCGAGTTCGTGGGACGCACGCGTGAGCACCTGGACGCCCTGATGAGCCGCGACCTGCAGGACGTGCGTCTCGCGGCTTTGATGATCGACGGGATCGAGCTGAAGGGCCGCTGCGCGATCGTCGCTCTCGGCGTCAGCACCGAGGGAGTCAAGATCCCGCTGGGATTATGGGACGGCTCCACGGAGAACAAGACCGTCACCGCTCACCTCCTCGCCGATCTCGTCGACCGTGGCCTTGACGTCGAGCAGGGCGTCCTCGTCGTCCTGGACGGCTCAAAGGCGCTGCGGGCGGCCGTCGATGCGATCTTTGGTCCCGTTCCGGTGCAGCGCTGTATTCGTCACAAGGAACGCAACGTCCTGGAACACCTCCCCGAGCGCGACCGTCCCGTCGTGAAGGCCCGGTTGCGACGCGCGTGGGAGAGCGATAATCACGCGCTCGCGCTGGACGGTCTGCGGACCCTCGCCTCAGAGCTCGAACACTCCCATCCCGGCGCAGCGAGCTCACTCGCCGAGGGCCTGGAAGAGACACTAACCCTCACCCGCCTGGGAATACGTGGGCGCCTGAAGAAGACGCTGCTCTCCACGAACCCGATCGAGTCGATGATCGAGATTATCCGCCGCACCTCACGCAACGTCAAGCGCTGGCAATCCGGAGACATGTGCCTGCGCTGGACCGCCGCCGGGATGCTCCAGGCCGAGACCCAATTCCGCCGGATCGCCGGCTACGCAGACCTCGCGAAGCTCGCTCTCGCCGTAGAACGCGACCTCGCCACCCGGCGCGCGCCCGCTCACACCACAACCAAGGAGGAGACCGCACTCACCGCCATCACCGTGTAACCATCACCCGGCCGCCACCACGAACTTCTACGGCGAACGGGACAACCTCCTTGTGGTTGGCCATCGATCCCAAGCTAGCACGAGGCGAGAGTAGCCCGCGGGGTTTCAATAAGGCGCGAAAGGTCCTCGGGAATGCGAGAGCCGGGACGCGAACGAAACCCGAACATGGGCCTGGAGGCCTGGTGGCGGCGCTGCTTGAGCCGGTGGCTCGGCGGGCGCGGCGGGAGGCGCTGGGGCTGATAAAGACCGTGTAGCGGCGTCGACGATGCGAGGCGGCGCTTGGGGCCGATGTGACGGCGGTCGTCGGTAGCCTGCGGGCCGTGCCGACCGATCCGGTCTCCGTGAGCTGGACGCTCCATGCCCTCGACAAGGCACGGCAGCTCGGGTTCGCTCGTGCCGATGTGGAGGCTGCTGTGCTCGATGGGCACCGGCAGCGGCGTCGTAACGCAGGTGACGCGGGCTGGATGGTCGTGGCGGGGCGCATCGTGGTCGTCTACGAGCATCCCGACGACGATGACCCTCTGGTCGCTCGTGTTGTCACGGTCTGGCGTCGGCGCTAGCCTATGACCATGCGGATCGAAGGGCATTACGACGCAGACGCGGACATAGCCTGGGTTCGCTTCGAGGGCTATGACGCGAGCACGGCTGTTGGCGAAGAGTCTGATTCTGGCCTGCAGGAACTCGATCCGGTGACGGGAAAGATCGTGGGCTTGGAGTTCTGGCAGGCGAGCCGCCGCCTGCCAGCGGAGTTCCTGCGCATGCTTCCGCCGCCGCAGGTCGAGGTTGCGGCGGCCTGAGCGGGCCGCAAGCGGCGGCCAGGGGTTTCAATAAGGCGCGAAAGGTTCTCGGGAATGCCCCGTGCGGGATTCGAACCCGCCCCACCGGATTAAAGTTCTGCCTTTCCGCTGCAGAGCCTTGTAAGATAGGGCTTGTCTAAGCGGTTTTGGCCCAACTGATCTAGTTCGTTTAGGCGGTTTGGGAACACGTAGGGAACACGGACGGATCTCGGTGAGTTCTTGCGTGACGTCGAGGAGAGGCGAATGAGCGTACATGACACCGTCAGGCCGACCGGCCATCTGCAAGTAAAGGGAGCGCGTGGCAAACGCGCCTTCTATGGCCTTGTGCGGGATGGCGATGGGCGCCACCAGCGCAAGCTCGGTCCCGCCTGGGTCAAGGACTCTGGCAAGCGTACGCCGCGCGGCGCCGTCAAGTGGGTGGCACGCGATGGCACCAAGCCCGATGGCTATCTGACTCCGGCCGAGGCGGAGGACATCCTGCGCGAGATGCTTGTCGCGGCGCCGCGACGGCGAGTCGATTCTCAGGGGACCTCGGCCGCGCCGATGACTCTGCGTGACGCGTGCGATCACTGGCTGCGCTGGGTAGAGGTCGACCGGGAGGTCAAGAGTTCGACCCTCGGCGACTACCGCAACATGTGCGACCGAATCTGCCGGGATCTGGGGGCAGGGACACTGATCGGCTTCTCAATGGTCTCGGTTTGGATGAACACTTCGCGCGCACCACAAGCGCCGGGACGAGCTCGTATCTGACCGAAGGGCTCGGGAGCACTCTGGCGCTCGCCAACACCAGCGGCATACCGACCACGGAATACACATATGGGCCGTTTGGGGCTGCAATAAGCAGCGGCACGTCGAGTTCAAACCCATACCAGTACACGGGACGGGAAGACGAAGAAAACGGATTGCAGTATAGTCGGGCGCGCTACTACGATCCGGGTGTGGGGCGGTTTATAAGTCAGGACCCGCTGGGAATGATGGGCGGCGGGGTCAATTTGTACCGTTACGTAGAAGACTCTCCGATGAATAGCACCGACCCCGACGGTACTAAAACGGTACCAAGAGGCGAGTGCGAAAAAGAAAAAGAGATCTATGAAGGTACTAGTGAAGAAATGCATGGGACGTGTTCGCCGGCGGAAGTTCCAAGGAGTGTCGAAACGGCACTTTGCGAACTCGGATCAGTATTCATCCCTACCCCTGGTGGTACTGTTATCAAAATAGTAGGAGGGCAGGCGTTGAACGGCGTTTGCAAAAGATACTCCCGCCCGAAAAGGAAGGGGGAGGCGGCTCTGATATAGGAAAACCTAAGTAGAGTGGAAAATGTGTGGAGCAGGCTTGACGGTGACGTTCTACGCGTCCGGATCGTGACTATCCGCATTTTCAGGACGCCCTGGGCGCCGCTGTTGTCATGTACGTCATAATTGCCTTACGATGAGCGGCTGGGGATGGAAATTGGCGGGAGTGGCCAGCATGAGCGCTTTCTTCTGGCTGTGGCATCGCGTGGGATTGGTGCCCGCCCTCGTTCCCCCAGTGGCATGCCTACTCTTGGGATATATAGTTCAGCGTTCTTCGCGGTGATCTGGACGGTGGATCGAGAGGCGTGGTCATCTAAGACCCCACGGGAGAGAGAGTGTCGGACGAGCGATCGGGGATAACGCGTCGTGAGGCGTTGGCAGGGGTCGCCATGTTCGGTGCCGGTGCCGGCTTGGATCATGTCCTAACTGGCTCGCTGAGGGGCGGTTCAGGCAGTAAGTACACAGTCGGCGCCGTCATCGGAAGCCTCGCGGGCCACGGTGCCGTTCTACGGTGCTCATCAGGCCGGCGTCGCCACGCCTGCTCAGGAGTACCTGCACTTCGCGGCGTTCGACATGACCAGCGACGCCCTCAGCGATCTACGGGAGATGCTCCAGCAGTGGACGGCGGCAGCGGCGACGATGACTGCGGGCGAGCCTTACCAAGGCGACGCTCAGGAGCTTGACCAGTCCCCGGTCGAGACTGGTGAGGCGCTCGGGCTTGGCCCGTCGCGGCTGACGCTGACCTTTGGCTTCGGTCCGAGCTTGTTCAGATCGGGGGTCTCCGATCGGTTCAGTCTGGCCTCACAGCGTCCGGCGGAGCTCGAACCGCTCCCGCCCTTTCAGGGGGACAGCCTCGAAGTGTCGCGTTCTGGGGGAGATCTCTGTGTGCAGGCGTGTGCTGATGATCCACAGGTCGCGTTCCACGCCATTCACGTCCTCTCGCGGATCGCCGGCGGCACGGCGGTGCTCCGCTGGGCACAACCAGGGTTTGGACGCGCCTCGAGCACAGGCCGCACACAGATCACCGCGCGCAACCTGATGGGGTTCAAGGACGGCACCGACAACATCCGTGCCGAGGAGACAGCTGCGATGAACGACTTCGTCTGGGTTCAGCGCACAAACGAGCCGGCGTGGATGGCCGGCGGCACCTATTTGATCGCGCGACGTATCAGAATCCTTTTCGATGTATGGGACACGACCAGTCTTGAAGGACAGCAACGCACGATCGGGCGGGACAAGCTGACCGGCGCCCCGCTCGGAGAGCGGGCGGAGTACGACCCTGTGGACCTGAGCGCGACGAGCAACGGCGAACTGCTGGTCCCCGCCAACGCGCACATCCGTCTCGCCAACCCTCAAAACAACGATGGGCAGCGCATCCTGCGCCGTGGCTACTCATACAGTGAAGGGGCCGAACCGGAAACCGGCGAGATCGACGCCGGGCTGTTCTTCATCGCCTTCCAGCGCAGCCCACAACACCAGTTCATCCCGCTGCAGAGACGATTGGCCGTCAGTGATGCGCTGAATCGTCACACGCTGCACACGTCGAGCGCGATCTTTGCCTGTCCGCCAGGAGTACAGTCGGGGAGCTTCATAGGAGAACCGCTCTTTTCTTGAGGACGGGAGACCCGCCGGCAAGTCGGTACTACCGTCCCAGCATCTTCGCGATGTCGTAGTTGTAGACGTACATGCTGAGCCCATTGCTCAAATGTGTCTTGGCGACAGGGCGTCCGAGTGCTTTCGGTGGTCCGATGACCTGCAGTGGAATGCCTTCTCGTGTATCCGTCAGCAGGAACGTCGCTGTACGAGCGCGGGGCTGATACCACGTGTTGATGTTGATTGCGTAGTACCGGCAGATGTCCGCTTTTTCGGCGCATGGTTCGACCGGATAGACCTGTGTTTTCAGGTTGGTCTCCCAGGTCACGGGCGCGGAGTCCCAGTAGCCGCCATATCCGATCGTGGCGCCATGCGCGCGCGCGAAGTGTTCGATCTGCAAGGCCAGCGCCTGATTCGGGCCCACTCCTGCCGGCTGTGGCCTGTGGCCGAGCTCGGACTGTAGGTTGATCAGCCCAAACAGCGAGACGGCTACGAGCATGACCGTGCGTCTCGTCGGCGTGCTCGCCAGTGCGCCGAGCAGCGCCGCGAGCGCTGCCCAAGCGGCGATCAGATAGCGGCCATTGCTTGTGTTTTCCGAGACCGACGTCAGCGCGAAGCTCGCGAGGACGATGACCAGGACGAGGCCCCAGTAGGCGATGAACAGCTCCCGCAGGCCACGCTCTGGGGGTAGCGGCTCGTGTGGTGTGGCGGCCTGCCGTGCCGGCACGACCAGATCTCGCCACAGCATGCGCAGGATCAGCGCCAGCGCACCCAGTACGAGCACGCCGGCCACGAGCGTCAGCACGGTCGACCCGTTTGCCGGCAAACCGAAGAAGGCGCCGCCGCCGAGCGCGGTCATCGTGACGAGTAGGTTCTGCAGATCGGCGAAAATAGCTTTCCCCCCGACGAGGTTGACCGGGAAGGCAGCGCTGACGACGTGCTGTGAGTGCATCAATTCAGTCAGCAGCATCAAAACGACTACGGACAGCACTCCCGTTACGAGCGCGAACTCGCTGACCGTCTGCCAGGCTCGTGATTTGAAGCGCCACTGGCACAGCATCGGCGCAAGCATGAACGGCGCCAGCCCGGCCACGAGAGCCAGTTGGTCGGTGAAGCCGGCCCCCGTGAACACGGTCAGCAATGCTCCGCCCGCGATCAGCGCCACCGGACTGATGCGGCCCTGAAGCGATGCTCTGTAAACGATCAGCAGCGCGCCGCAGAGCACGCCGACGTGCAGCACGACCGCGCCGTGGCTCTCCGGCACGTAGAGCACCCCGCGAAGCGTTTCGCTCGCCGCCAGCAGCGTTACGGCGCTGAGCAGGCCCGCGAGTCGCCCGAGCGCGTACCACGCGCACGCGACGATCACCGCGATCGCGACGAGCCCGAACAAGAAGGGCATCCCCTCCCATAGGACGCGATAACCGGGCAACGTCGCAGTCGCGCGCATCAGCCACCACGGCTCGTACCACGGGTGGTTACCCAGATTGACAACGGCTCCTGACGGGGCTTGACCGGCGAGCACCGGCAGCACCAGCGCCGAAGCATTGTCGGCGTTCACATAGAAACTTCCAACGAGCGCTGGAGCCTGCAAGAGCAGAACGAGCAGGTTGGCTGCGCCGACGGCCACAAGGGTCAGCCCCAGCCACCAGCGAGCCGCGCCCACACGAACGCGATCCAGCCGAGAAAGAGCTGGGCTGGCCGGCAAAGCGGCGACTTCTGCCTGCGATGTCGCCTTCATAAGCGTGTTGCCGCCTACGGCGACAGCTCCGCCCCTTCATCCTGCCAGAGCATCGCCGCGGCGCCCCTATCGAGCTTCGGTTGCACATCCGCATCATCGGAACAGCCGACGTCGTGCTTGAGGGCTGTGTTAGTCGTCTCGTGCTTGCGTTTGGTCACGACAGGCCGATGCTCATGTGGGGCTCATGCTTCACGTTAGCTTCACCACAAAGACGCTGCTTTCCGCTTTCGATCGCCTGGCGTGCTCGCTTCCAATCTCGCTTCTGCGAGGGTTGTGTAGGCTCTGGCCCGAGCACAGTATCCGGATCGATGATCCCGTACGAGATGCGGTAGCGCGCGGCATGACGGACGGCCTGCTCCCAGGTCTTGCGCAAGTGTGGGCTGTCGGGGAGCTCGCCGAGCGTCTGCTGGGCCCAGGCGCCCGGGGCTCTGACCTCGTGCTCGGCGAGTTCGTCGCGGACTTCGGTCTGTTCTTGTGTGAGCTGGGCGAGGCTTCGTTGAAGTCCGTCGCGTTCGGCTCGGATCTCGGCCGGATCGCCCAGCTCGTGCGTGAGCCGGCCACGCTCTCTGAGCACGCTGTCGAGTTCCCGCTCGCCGGCGCGTAGCGCGCTGGTGAGATGGGCGCGCTCGGGGGCGTGGGGGTCGTGTTCTCGTCCGAGCCGTCGTGTGGGCGCCGGCAGCTCGTCGAGACGTTCGGTCAGTTGCTCGCGCTGTGTGCTCAGCGTGTGTGCGCGCGCGTCGAGGTCGTCGATCCGCTGCAGTGGGCGGTCCGGCAGCGCGGCGGCCTGCTCCTGGTCGGGCTGCGGTCCGCCGGTTGCAGCGGTGGCGATGGCGGGGTCGTCTGTGCGCCCGGCGCCCGGCAGCTGCTCGATCGCGAGGTCTTCGTCGTCGCGTTCGAGCATCCTCCGTGCGACGCGGGCGAGCAGATCGTTCCTGTCGGCTTGCGCAGTGTTGTCTGTCGGGGCGAACTCGCTGCGCTTGTGCTCGTGCTCGTCCTCGTGGATGAACAGTCGTGTGTGGCCGCGGGCTCTGGAGAGCGCCGTGTAGCTCCATCCGGCGGTCAGATCGCGGGGGCTTGCGATCACGGTCGCGGTCTCCACGGTGCCTCCCTGCATGCCGTGTCCCGTCAGTGCGTAGGCGTGCTCGAGATGCTCGGCCGCGTAGGAGGCGGTCAGTTCGCGTACGAGTCCAGAGTCGGTGTCGATGACGAGACGGTTCGGGTCCTGGTGGCGCACGGTCCCGCGCATGCCGTTGTCGACGTCGAGCGCGCGGTCGTTGTGGCGGCAGATCACGCGGTCGCCCACCGCGAGGCGCAGCTCGCCGTAGGCGTGATCTTCGCCGAGCGCGCCGAGGTCGTGCCGAACTGCGCGCGCGGCTTGGTTCAGCTCCTCGCGAGTCTCGTTGTCGCGCGCGATCATCACCGCCTGCGCCGGTCCCACGTTGGCGCTCGCGCGCGTCCACTCCTCGATCGCGGCGGCGCTGACCTCGTCCGGGCTGGCGAACGTCTGTATGCGTCCGGTTTGGTCTGCCCACTCCAGGTAGGCGCGTGGGTGGCGTTCGTGCAGCGCGCCGAGGGCGCGCCGCTCGGCCGGGTCGCGCTGGCGCATGACCTCGGTCAGGCGCAGCGCGCCGAGCGCTCGGCCAACGGCGCCGAGCCATCCGCCGGCCTGCACCGAGGCGAGCTGTCCGGGGTCACCGATCGCGATCGCCTTCGCGCCGGCCTGCTCTGCCGCCTTCAGCAGTCGTGCGCTGCGGCGGGTTGCTGCCATGCCGGCCTCGTCGAGCACGATTACGCTGCGCTGCGGAAGTTCCTCGCCCAGTTCCTGGAGGTCGAGCAGCAGCCTGTCGAGTGTGCGCGCCGGGATGCCCGCCTCTTCGGTGAGCTCACGGACGCCGCGCCCGGTGGGCGCCACGCCGAGCACCTCGTATCCCGCGCTCGCGTATGCCTCTGCGAGCACGCCGGCGATGTAGGTCTTGCCGGTGCCCGCGAGCGCCTGGATCACGCTCACCCCCTGACCGCTGCCGGCGACCGCGCGCACGGCGGCGGCCTGCTCCGGGTTCAGAGGACGGTCGGCACGGGCGATCGCGCGCTCTGTCAGCTCGCCGTCGAGGATCGCGGTCTGCTCGCCGGCGCGGCCGATCGCGGCCGCGATCAGGTCGCGCTCGCAGCCGACGAGCTCGGCGGTCGTCATCTCACCACTGGCCGTCGGGATGATGTCCGTGCGTTCGCCGAAGCGCTTCGCCTGGGCTCGCACGTCTGCGACCAGCGCGCCGTGTCTGGCGGCGATCGCGAACTCCTGCAGCACGGGGCGCTCGTCGAAGGTGTTGGCCCGCTCGGTCAGGCCTTCGGCGCCCGCCAGCGCGTCGCCGAAGGCGCGCTCGTCGACGCCCTCGTGTGTGGCGAGACCGTCCATGATCCGCTCGCTACCAGAGCGCAGCAGCTCGGCGAGCTCCTCGGCGCCGAGCCCCAGCTCGCCCGCGCGCGCTCGTACCTCCTCGCGCCAGGTGTGGGTCTCGAGGCCGTACTGCTTGCGCTCGCGTGTCGCCAGCGCCGCGTGCTCCGCGGCCGCCTTCGAGCCGAGCCCGATCCCGCCCGCCTCGGCCTCGCGCTGCATCTCGTGGCGGCGACAGTGCTGGCCGAAGCACAAGGCGAGTTGTATCGCCTAGAGAACGTCACGGAGGAGATGCCGGATCGCGAGACCCTGACTATGTGGCTGCGTGAGACGAACCGCTTCGACTCTGGTTATTCGGAGATCCTGGAGCAGATAGCGCCGGATGCGGCGACGCGGCGGGACTATCTAGCCAAGCATTTTGAGCAGGCCGAGCCGACCGAGGCTCAACCAAATGTCCGTGCTGAAGAGTCTCTTTGCTGCTCGTGTTGGCAACTCGTATGGCACTACGACTGAGCCACTAATCGACTACACGCCACGAGGAGGCGGCTGGAACATGGCCACAGCGGTGTTGAAGACTCGCTCTGACAGCAACTGGATTTCCCCGGCCTGGAAGCTCGTCGCGGACGACTTGGCTACCACCGACGTGCTGCTTGATCGCTGGCGAGAGTTTGTAACCGACGGAGATCCACTGCGCGGCCTTCAAGACTTCGACTTTCTTCTGAGTATCTCCTTGGTACTCAAGGGAGATTCTTCGCTTGGACATTGGTTGATCTATCGCGACGGCGCAACGGATTACGCTCGACGACTGCACGACGACGAGTTGGCCCGTACAGATGCAGCCTTTGCGATCGGCGTCCAGCCGGACGAGTTCATCGAAGAGGCCACCACCGCGCTTCGCGATGTCAAGAGCCCGGACCGAGGTCGCGAATCGCCGGCTGCCACGATCTTCGCCACTGGTCAAGTCGGCTCACGCTGACCATCCAGCGGACGAGCATCTTCAGCGGGGTCATCGACCTACGTACGGTCCGAGTGCCCGCCGCTGACCACGATTGGCCGATTCTTAGGCCCATAGGGAACACAAACTGGGAACACAGACCGACCGGCAAGCTTTACGAGGGCGTCTGCCTATGCTCGTCTACCGCTTAGACAAGCCAGATCCAGGGGAATGCCCCGTGCGGGACTCGAACCCGCCCCACCGGATTAAAAGTCCGGCGCTCTACCAGATGAGCTAACGGGGCCAGCGGTCGTCAGTCTGGCAGATGGCGGCCGGCTTTGTGGGCGATGGCACGGGCGGGATTACGAGACGGGCTGTTCGGCGGCGGCCGCGTGGAGCAGATCCTCGATCGTGGTCAGCTTCACGCGTGGCCGGCCGGCCGGCTCGCCGAGCGCCCGCTCGTGGCTGTCGATCGATTCCCAGCCGGCATAGGTCACCAGGTCGGGCTGGCGCTCGCGCAGCATGGCCTCGACGGCGTCGGGATCTGGGTTCTTGGGGGTATGCGCGCGCGGCGCACGTTCGCTGGGGTCGGCGTCCGCTACGGCGCCGTTGGCGGCAGGCGTCTCGACGGCGGCGCCAAGGCCGGCCGCTGGCAGGTCGCTGAAGATCGAGTCGACCGTTTCCTGGGCGTCCTTCTTGTTGGTGCCGATCACTCCGGACGGGCCGCGCTTGATCCAGCCGACCACGTACTCGCCGGGGATCGGCTCGCCGGTCTCGAGGTCGAGCACGCGGCCTCGGCTGTGAGGGATCGTGCCGCCACGCTCGTCGAACGGGACATCCGGGAGGGGAACGCCACGGTAGCCGATCGCTCTGAACAGCAGGCCGGCCTCGATCGTCTCGTGCTCGTCGGTGGCCTGGGCGCGTACGCCGGCCGCCGTGGCGCCGGGCGCCTCCTGCTCGGCGGGGACCAAGCGGTTGCGGACGAAGTCGACCGAGCCGAGGCGCCCGTCCGGGCCGGGGCGCAGCTCGGTCGGCGAGAGCAGGAATCTCAGGACGACGCGCTTGGCCTTGCCGGCCGGCGGCTTGGCGGCGTAGGCGCGTAGCAGCTCGACGTTGCGCCTGGAGGTCGCGTCATCGGCGGTGGCCGGGTCTTGGACGGCCAACGCCGTCTCCAGCTCGCCTTGGTCGACGATGACATCGGCGTCGGCCAACTCGCCGAGCTCACGTAGCTCCGGGTTGGTGAACGCCGCCTGGGCGGGCCCTCTGCGGCCGACGACGACGACCTCGCGAATACTGGACTCGGCGAGGATCTTAAGGGCGTGGTCGGCCGTGTCGGTGGGCGCCAGCTCGGCCGGGGCGAGCACCAGCATCCTGGCCACGTCGAGGGCGACGTTTCCGTTTCCGATCACCACGGCGCGCTCGGCCGACAGCAGGTCGACCTCGAGGTCGGTGTGGTCGGGGTGGCCGTTGTACCAGCCGACGAACTCGGTGGCCGCGTGCGAGCCGGCCAACTCTTCGCCGGGAACGTCGAGCGGGCGGTCCGAGGGCGAGCCGGTGGCGTAGACGACCGCGTGATAGCGGGCCAAGAGCTCGTCGCGGGAGACGTGCTCGCCGAAGGTGAGGTTGCCGTAGAACCTGAACCTTGGATGGGCGGCCGTGCGCTCGTAGATCCTTGTGACCGACTTGATCTTCGGATGGTCGGGCGCCACGCCCGAGCGCACGAGGCCCCACGGGGTCGGCAGGCGCTCGAACATGTCGACCTCGAAACGTTCTGAGGGCTCGGCCAGGAGGTGGCCGGCGGTGTAGAAGCCGGCCGGGCCCGAGCCGATCACGGCGACGCGAAGCGGGGCCGCGCGCGCGGGGTCGTCTGGTGGCGTGCCTGCTGGCGGTAGATCGCTCGGAGGCGGCTCGCTCGGCGGCGGGGCGTTTGTGGCGTGGTCTGGAACGTCTGTCATCGGCGGTCTTCAAGATGGGCGCGGCCCGACTCGAACGGGCGACATCCTCGGTGTAAACGAGGTGCTCTGGCCAACTGAGCTACGCGCCCTTGGCCGGGGAGCTAGAAGGCTAGCGTGCCTGCGAAGCTGTGGCCGTGAGCAGAGCGGTCCGGATCGGGGTGATCGTCGTCGCGGTCGCGGCGATCCTGGTGGCGCTCGTGCAGCTGATCGGCCCGGCGGTCGCGGCCAAAGTCGTGGAAGGGAAGGTCTCCAAGTACGGGACCGTCAGGAGCGTGACCGTCAAGGCCTGGCCGGCGATGAAGCTGCTGTGGCGTGAAGCCGACGAAGTGGACGTCGACGCAGGGACCCTGGCCTTGAGCCCCGGACAGGCGGTCTCGCTCCTTGGCGAAGGCAAGGGCACGGGCACGGTGCACGCGCGCGCGCGGGTCGTCGTCTTGGGAGGCCTGCGCTTGACAAACGTGGGGTTCGACAAGGACGGGTCTGAGCTGAAAGCCGAAGGGACGGTCAGCGAACCGAGCATCGCCAAGGTCTTGCCTTCCGGGGTGACGGTCACGCTCGTGGGCAGCGAAGGCGGAGAGGTCAGGGTCGAGGTCAGCGGCGGCCTGTTCGGCGTTGGCGCCAGCGTCGAAGCGGTGGCCAAGGCCGAAGACGGCAAGCTCGTGGCCCGGCCAGTCGGCCTGCTTGGCAGCCTGAAGCTGGACATCTTCGAAAGCGAAAACGTCGAAGTCGAAGGAGTCGAAGCCGAAGCCCTGGTGGGCGGCGGGGGTCCGGGAGCCCGGGGTCGGCGCTACAGGCTCGTCATGAAGGCGCGCTTGACCTGACCATCATCGGCAGGCCTTCGCGCGGGCTGATCGTCGGCATCTGCCTGATCGCCAGCTCGAAGCCGGGGACCAGGTCGAGCTCGAAACGCTGGAGGATCGAGGTCGCGATCGTCCTGATCTCGAGCTGGCCGAACCTCATGCCGATGCACGTCCGCGAGCCGCCGCCGAACGGGATGTAGGCGCCCTTCGGCAAGGCTGCCTTGCCAGGCTCGTTGAAGCGCTCGGGCTTGAACGAAGCGGGCTCGGGGAACACCTCCGGCAGGTGGTGCGAAGCCCAGGAGCAGTAGTTGACGAAGGCTTTGGCCGGGACCGTCTGGCCGTGCAGTTCGAACGACTCGATCGCGCGGCGCGGACCGATCCAGGCGGGCGGGTACTTGCGTAGGGTCTCTTCCAGGACAGCCTCCAGATAAGGAAGACCCGTGCCTGTCAGCTGGTCGGGCGCCGGCCGCTCGCCACGCAGCGTCGTAGCCTGCTCTGAGCGCAGGCCCTCGACGACGTGGGGATGCTTTGCAAGCTCGTAGAACATGAACGCGACCGTCGAGGTCGTCGTGTCGTGGCCCGCGAACAGCAAGGTCATTACCTCGTCCCTGATCTGCAGGTCGCTCAGCGCCGGCCGCCCGGACTCGTCGCGGGCCAGGATCAGCAGCGACAAGACGTCCTCGCCGTAGTCGTTCTCGGCCCGGCGCCGGCTCAGCTCCGAGTAGATCAGCTTGTTCAGCCTTTTGGTCGCCTTCTGCTGCTCGGCCCACGGCGTGAACGGGCCGCGCAGCATCCGCAAGGAGTAGTCGCGCGAGTAGAAAGACAGGGTCTGCTCGAACAGCTCGGCCGCGTCGATCGCGCGTGCCGCGGAGCCGTCCGGGTCGATTCCGAACAACGCCTTCATGGCGATCCTGATAGCCAAACGCCTGGTAAATGAGTACAGGTCGATTTCTTGACCCGCAACGAAATAGGCGTCGAGGGCGCTGTCCGTCTCCTCGGTCATCGTCTCAAGCGTTGCCATGATCGTGTCGTGGTGGAACGCCGGCAACATGATCCGCCTGGAGGCCTTGTGGAATTCGCCGTCTGTCGTCAGCAGGCCGTCGCCCGCGAAGCCGATCAGGTCCCTGAAGTACGAGTTCCGCCATTCGAAGTTCTTGGCGTTCGAGACGGTCATGTAATGGTTGGCCTCGGGACCCAGCGCGAAGACCGAGTTCGCGTGGAACAGCCGCAGCGTGAAGATCGGGCCGTACTTTTCGTAGGACTCGAGCAGCAAAGGAAGAGGTTCGTTGGCGAAGCGCCTGGTCCTGGTCAGCGAAGGCCAGGTCTCGCCCTTCGGGAACGGCACGTCCGCGGCGCGCTCTTCCTGGAGGTCGTTGACCAGGACAGCGAACGGGTTATACGAGCGGAGTGGTGGCGGGCTTGCTAGCGGCATTTCTTGGTCGCGGCAGAGCCTACTACACGGACTGGCTGGCTGGCCAGCTCGGGTCTTGATCGGCGGGTTCGGCGGTTGCGCACGCGACCTTCGGCTTTGGGTACATCGCCAGGCGCGCGCGGCGTGGCCGGGTCTTGGCGGCGAGGTCGGCCGAGGGCGCGCGTGGCCCGCGACGGACCCTTGGCGGCGGGACCGGCTTGGGGCTGGCATACTGGTCCTGCGCGTCGGGTCGTTTCTGCCGGACCCCTGCGCAGCGATACGCGGGGGCGTAGCTCAGCTGGTTAGAGCGCCGGCCTGTCACGCCGGAGGTCGCGGGTTCGAGTCCCGTCGCTCCCGCTTTTGTCACCCCGCCTTTCGGCCCTTGTTTTCGGGGTGTGGGGCGGGCTTTGTCGAGGGCCTTGAAGTAGGCGGCGAGCAACTCGTCGTAGGTGACGGCATCGACGATGGCTCCTCTCTGTGTAAGCGACAGGATCAGGCCTACCAGCTCGTCCGTGTGCGGCGGCGGCAGATGCTCGCTTCGCCCCAGCGAAGGAGAAGTCTGATATGAGGCCAGTCGGCCCAGGCTATCGAGGCTCGTCCAGAGCGACAGCACTGAGCCAGGCGCCTCGCGCGCTCGCTTAGCTGCCGAAAGCAGCGGTCGGGGAAAATCCAGGATGCCCGATGAGTCCACGACCTCCGACTTGGTGGAGAGGACGCGCGTCGCGCGAGGCCGCTACCGGCTGTCGCCGCTGAGTCGGGCGATCAGTTCGATCATTGCGTCAAGCGCGGCCTCCAGCGGCTTGGTGTCGCGTTTGACCTGAGTGAGGAGCAGGCCGCCCTGCAGGGCGGCTAGCAGCGCGAGGGCGAGGGTGTCGGGGTCGGCGTCGGGCGTGAGCTCGCCTCGTGCTTGCATCTCTCGTAGACCGCTCTGGATCTCGGCTTCCCAACGTTTGAAGCCCTCGGCGACGTGGGCTCTTGCGTCGGGATCGGTCTCGGCTAGCTGGCCTCCGAGAGAGCCGATTGGGCAGCCGCCGCTGCAGTCGTGCTCGCGCTGGGACGCGACCAGGAAGTCGCGCCAGGCTCGCAGGCCCTCGAGGGTGATGAAATCGAACGTCTCCTGCCCGCCGATCATTGTGTCGGCCTGGTGGTCAACGACTGCCCGGACCAGGGCCGGCTTGTCGTCGAAGTAGTGGTAGAGCTGCGAGCCCGAGACGTCGGCCGCCGCGCGTACGTCCTCGATCGTTGTGTCGGCGACGCCCTGCCGGAAGATCAAGTCTGCGGCCGCGTCAACTATGCGCTGGCGGGTCTCCTGGCCCTTGCGCGTCAGTGGCCGAGCGGAGGGGCTAGTCGTTGTCATACCACAGATTCTACCAACAGAATGGGTCGCTCAATCCATTTTGTGTTAGAGTGGGACGCGCAATCCATTATTGGCCTCGCCAAACCACTCGAAGGGGGCACGAGACGATATGGCGCTTCAAGGCAAGACGGCCCTTATCACCGGCGGCACATCCGGGATGGGTTCCGCAACCGCACTGGCGATGGCCGAGAAGGGCGCGTCGGTGATCATCACCGGCCGCGATGAGACCCGCGGCGCGAGCACCGTGGAGAAGATCCGGGCGGGTGGGCACGATGCGCAGTTCATCGCCGCTGACTTCTCGGAGATGTCCGAGGTGGGGCGCGTTGCCGACGCAGCAGGCGAGATCGATGTTCTGGTCAACTGTGCCGGCTTTGCCGCCCTCGCACCGACGGCTGACACCGACGAGGCGGCGTTCGACGGGCTGTTCCAGATCAACATCAAGGCGCCGTTCTTCCTCGTCGCCGCCCTCGCCCCGAAGATCGCCGCCCGCGGCGGCGGATCGATCATCAACGTCTCAACGATGGTCGCGAGCTACGGCCAGCCAGGCATGGCTGCCTACGGCGCCTCGCGCGCCGCTATCGAGCTGCTCACCAAAGCGTGGGCCGCCGAATACGGGCCGCAGAACGTCCGGGTCAACGCGGTCGCTCCCGGTCAGACGTTGACCCCGGCGGTGGAGCCGAGGTTGGAGATGGCCAAGGAGTTTGCCAAGACGATTCCGCTCCGCCGCGTCGCTGAAGTGCACGAGCTGTCCGATGTCATCACGTTCCTTGCGACTCCCGCGGCCGGCTACATCAACGGGGCGATCATCCCCGTCGACGGCGGCCGCCGCGCGATCTGAGAGGGGAGGAGATGAGGCTGGTCACTACTCCCGGCGACGTTCGGACACGAAGCGAGAGAACCGTGGCCGCCCGCCGCCGGTGGCTCGCCACGGACCGCTGAGGGTCCGCCAAGCACCCACTGCGCGACCTCGACGAGACGCAAAAAATCCGAACAGCCGTACCCCGGATCACCAATGACCATGTCCTCACCCAAGGAGCCAAGTACCCAAATGCAAACCACAGCAGGAAAGACAATCCTTATCACGGGCGCCAATACCGGCCTCGGTAAGGAGATGGCGAGGCAGCTGGCGCTGCGCGATGATTTCGAGCGGATCTATCTCGGCTGCCGCAACCCGGAGAAGGCGGAGCGGGCAAAGCAGGACCTGGAGAAGGTCACCGGGCACAAGATCTTCGAGGTAGTGATCATCGATCTGGAAGACCTTGCGTCGGTAGGTGCTGCGGTGGCCACGATCGCCGCTCCGTTGAACGCGCTCGCAATGATCGCCGGCGGCATCGGCGGCCCCACGCCCGCATCGTTGACGGAAGACAGGGTGACTGAGCTATTCGCCCAGAACCTGCTCGGTCATGTGGTTCTGCTCGAGAATCTGCTCGCAGCCGGGCTGCTCACCGATGTCGCGGTCCTCGCAGGCAGCGAGGGGGCGCGCGGAATCCCGAAGCTGCGGATCGCCCGACCAACGTTCACCGATCAAAGCTCACAGGAGTTCGCGTCGGTGATCGACGGCTCGTTCTTCCAAGGCGGCAAGTTCGACGTGATGCTCTCCTACAGCCAGATCAAGTACCTCGGCGCGCTGTGGATGGGCGCGATGGCCCGCATGCACCCCGAGCTCAGGTTCATCACGATGTCGCCGGGAAACACCGCGGGAACCGACGTGCTGCGCGACCAGCCCGCGCCTGTGCGGATCATCGCCAGCCGGATCCTGCTCCCATACGTCGCGCCTGCCCTTCGCATCGGGCACAAGCTGGACGTTGGGGCCGAGCGATTCGTCAAAGCCGTCACGGACGCGTCACTGCAGAGCGGCGTCTTCTACGCAAGCGCCGCCAAGACGATCACCGGACCGGTCATCGACCAGGCCGAGATCGTTCCCGACTTCCGCGACCCTGAGATCCAGGACCACGCATACGAGGCGATTCAGCGGTTCGTACCGAGGGTCGCCGCGACTTGACCGCTCTGCGCACGGGTGCCACTCCAATCACTACGCCACCCGTCGCTACCGCATTGCACTGCATAGCAAGTGCGACGACGGAAGCCGGCGCGACCGCTGGTGCGGACGAGCCCCAGCTGCACTGACGAGCCTCGGCGCCGACACGTCCGCGTTGCGCAGCGAAAGCAGGCGTCTGCTGATCGTCTGTCGGTGCTGTCGCGGCTCGTCCGGAGTATGAGCGAGCGACTGGCAAGGCCAGATACTCGCTTGCAGCGTAAAGCAGCCGTCCGTCGGCTCCCAGCGAGTCATCGGTCACGTTGGGGGTCCAAACGGCCGGTCAGTGAGAGTTAAGGCACCGTGCCATCATGCGGCGCGCATAGCAAGGTTGCGACAGCAACAGAATACAAACACCTGCTTCGTCCTACTACACGGACTCACGCGGGGCGCCTCTCCGCTAGATTTCCACCGGCTCGTCCCGTCCTTCTGTCTCACCCGAGAGGAGTCCCATGCGGCTAACCAGCGTTACGGTCCAACTATTTCGCAACTTCGTTCAGGCGCAGACCTTCGAGGTGGAACCAGACGTGACGGTGCTGATCGGCAAGAACGAGTCTGGTAAGACGACGATCCTTAAGGCACTCCACCGCCTCAACCCGGCCAACCAGAGCGATACGAAGTTCGATCTGACGACGGAGTACCCACGCTGGCGCCTTTCGCGCGACCGCAAGAAAAATCCACAGCTCGACAACACGAGACCGATCAGCGCTGTTTTCGAGCTGACGGCTCATGACGCCACGGCCCTCGCCGACGCGCTGCCGGCTCCGCCTCCCGAGGGAACGAGGTGCCTAGTCTCGCGATCTTACGAGAACAAGTTCTACGTCGATCTAGAGGCGGATGTTCCGACGATCGTCAGGAAGGCCGCGGAAGCCGCAGAGCTGACGACAGAAGATCTTGAGCCGCTGCTCGGAGTCGGGACTTTGGAGGCTGCGGTGCAACAAGCCAAAGCATCCGCCAAAGACTTGAAAGAGAACCCTGATACCGCGCTACGCTCAAAGGCGTTGACGGCATTCGCCAGCGCGGCGGGAAAGTACGCATACCTTCGCGACACGGGGTCGCTGGAGCAGGAGGAACTGAACGAGATAGCCGCCTTGGTGCCAAAGTTCTTTTACTTCTCGAACTACCAGAGTCTGCCAGGCGAATGCGACTTGACGAAGCTCGCGGAGAAGATTGCCGCTGACGAGACCGTCACTGCTCAGGAGACGACCGTCGTGGCACTTTTGGCTCATGCAGGCGAGCAGCCCAGCGACTTTCTGGACGAGAACTACGACAGCCGCAAGGCCGAGCTTCAAGCCGCCAGCCTCGATTTGAGCCGGCACGCTTTCCAGTACTGGCGACAGAACACCGACCTAGCGGTCGTCTTTGACACTGACAACGTCTCGGTGGGCCAGCATGAGAACGGTGGGGAAATTATGCATCGTCTCCTCAAGATCGAGTTGAGGGATGCTCGTCATGGGGACGTGGAGACAAACTTCGAGACGCGCTCCGCTGGGTTCCAATGGTTCTTTTCCTTCTTCGCTGCGTTCAGCGCATATCAAGAGTCCACAGACTCGATAATCGTGCTCCTTGACGAGCCGGGCACGAGCCTCCACGGCGAGGCGCAGCGCGACTTTGTTCGCTTCATCAGCTCCGAGCTTGCGGAGTCAAAGCAAACGCTCTACACGACCCACTCGCAGTTCATGGTGGACCCGAGCCGGTACGAAAAGCTTCGAGCGGTCCATGATCGTGCGACCAAGGAGGACCCGGACCAAGGTGTCGAGGTGACCACAGTGAGTTTGTCGGCCGACCGAGACACGATCTTGCCAGTCGAGTCAGCGCTCGGCTACTCAGTGAGCCAGCACTTGTTCATCGGCGCCGGTCAGCACCTCGTGGTTGAGGGAAGTAGCGACTTCGTCTACCTCCAAAGGGTGACCGAATGCCTCCTTAGCAGAGGGGAAACGGGCCTTGATCCGCGCCTTGCGATTCTGCCGGTAGGCGGCGCCGGGAACATGCCGGCGTTCGTCGCCCTGCTCGGCAGGCGGCTCAAAGTGTCAGCGCTAATAGATGGCGCCAAGAGCAACACGACATTTGAGCGAGTAAGAGCCGCTGCGGAGGCGAATGATGTGCCCGAGTCGGCAATCGTCGTGTGCAGCGCCGCCGAAGATGGCCTACCTGCGGACGCCGACATAGAGGACCTATTTGCAATCGGCGATTACCTGCGGCTCTACAACTGGGCCTTCTCGGCATCCGTCACCGTCGACCAAGTACCCGATAAAAACGAACGGATTCTGCGACGCCTAGAGAGTGTCGTAGATGCATACGACCATGCCCTACCGGCACACGCGCTGGCTGAGCACTACGCCGAGTTCTTCGCCTGCGTTGACGTGGCGACGATCGAGCGTTTCAAGGGCCTATTCGGGCTACTCAATGCAACCTTGAACGACGCAGGCTAGCCAGACTCAGGGCGAGGCCATAGAACTGTTGAATCTACTTGGGCCTGCCAGCTAGGCTCGAACCGAACTGGCCCGTACTCGCCTACATCAAGCGGGCCTCTCGCCTGGTGTTCGCGAGACGCCCGCTTGGGACGATGCCGAGGCGTCACGTAGAAGGCCGGTGGCTTCGGTGTCGGCCCGGACGGTGTGGAGCGGGGTCAGGACCCTGGAAGCTCGACGTTCTCGAATGCAAGGACTTCGGCGAGCTTGTCGAAGTGCGTGTCGCAATGGAGCACCGCAACGCCGCCGTGCTCGGCGGCCGCTGCGGCGATCAGGGCGTCGGTCAGCGGCACGCGGTGGTACCCGTCGCTGTGCTCAGCCAGCTCGCCGATCGCGCTCATTGCGGCGTCGGCGACGGCGCGATCGTTGCGCAGGATACGGAACCCGTCAAGTTCCATCTCGAACGCAATGTACTCGGCACTGCTGCGAGCGGAGTAGAGGATCTCCATTCGTACGATCGGGGTGATCCACAGACGGTCGTCAACGATAGCCTTGTCGACGAGTTCGCTGGAAAGAGACGAGAACCGCCACCAGGCCGACGTGTCGACGATGAACGGCGCGTCGCCCTTCAGCAACTCGACGACGTCCACCGCAGGTCGCTTACGACTCGTTGTCCGTCAGCTGCTCGATGTGCTCGAGCGTGTCCCGATCAAGCCCATCCGGACTGAACGCCCGCTCGATAAATCGCCTACGCCGTTCGAGGCGCTCCTCGTCGCTCAGCGCAGGAGTCTCGGCGGTCGGGGTTGTGCTTAGAACAGAATGTTTCACGATCCCAGGGTAGCGCCTCAACGCGACGAGAACTGGATTGGCGAGGCATGTTGGGGAGTTGCCCGGCGGGCTGGTAGAGCAGCAAGCACTGTCCGCTGTTCGATCCCGAGGAGGATCCCATGACTATCTCTGCTGTTCTCGATTCCGCTGGGCGGCGTCGCTCACCCGCAACGTTGCCCGGCTTTCACGCAGGCCGTCCGCCTCGCAACAAGGGGATGCGCTACCCGGCCGACCCGCCGACCGTGGAGGAGATCATCGCCGTGATGCGCCAAGCCGACGACAACCGTCATGGCTGGCGGCTACGCGCGCTGATCGTTGTGCTCTGGCGTGGCGGGCTGCGCATCCAGGAGGCGCTCGCACTCGTCGAGCCTGATCTTGACCCGCGACGTGGATCATTGCTCGTGCGCAATGGCAAGGGCGGCCGCCGCCGCGAGATCGGGATGGACGCCTGGGGATGGGAGCAACTGCGTCCCTGGCTGATCTCCCGTCTAGATCTGCCTGTCGGGCCACTGTTCTGCGTCATCGACGGTCCGACGCGCGGGCGCCCATGGTCGAGTGCGGCCGTGCGCGTCGAGCTTCGTCGACTCGCCAGCCAGGCAGGCGTGCGACGCCGGTTCGCACCACACCAGCTACGTCATGCTCATGCGGTCGAGCTTGCCCGAGAGGGAGTACCGCTGAACATAATCCAACGCCAGCTCGGCCATGCGAACCTCGGAACGACATCGGTCTACCTTCAGGGCATCGACACCGAGGAGATCATCGCCGCCGTCCACATGAGACATGCCCCGATGATGTCTGCCACGGCCGGCCTGCGCCTCTGAGGCTCCGACTCCAAAGGGCGGGAGCACCCAAAGCGCTCCCGCCCGAACCAACACGGCTCAGCCCCCCATCCGCTCGCCCCTCGTCCGAGGCAGGAGTGACGACGGCCATCGTTGACTCGCCCGCTCTGCCAGCAAAAAGCGCTAGCGATGCCCGTGAACAGGACTAGCCATGCTGTGGTGCTCCGAAGCGCTCTGACGGTCACGGGGCGATGACCTAGAACGTTTGAGGGTGGAGCTTTCGACGGGAGCGTCGAGGTTGCCAACGGATGTAGCAGAGCTGCTTTCGGCGGTAGGAGGGCTGAGGGCGCGGACCGGGCGGCCGGCGCTGTCGAGCCATTCGATCCGCGTCGGCTCGGTTTCATCCACAGTCTTGTCCCACTGCAACGTGATACGGCGACGTTGGGCCGTGGGACGCTGGGCCGTGGTGGGGTGCGTCGACACGATCACGACGGGCCCCTGCCGCTCCTGCCGCTCCAGTCGCTCCAGCCGTTTCAGCTCAGCCTCGACACGAGGTGTCGGCGGCGGTGGTGTAAACAAGAAAGCGTTTTCGCTGACAGCGACGCCGACCGCGGGCGTTTCCCGGTAGTCGATCCGAACCGAGGCGACACCGTCGGGTACGAGTGAGACGATCGGTTCCTTGTACAGGTTCGGCTGGAAGACCCGGCCAGCTTCGCCGACCGCAGCGAACGGTTCACATCCCTGACGGGGCGCGTTTTCACTGCCTCCACCCACCTCGATGATGCAGTCGACCGGCTCGACCAGGCGCCTATGCTGCTCTTCAACCAGTGCGCGCCGCTCACGCACGCCGCCCGCCAGACAGCGGGCCGGGACGACTGCTTCGGGCCGTCCGTACGCCGGGATCACGAAATAGCGTCGACCGTCGGGAAGCCTCGTTAGCTGGCGGACGTAGGCGGGGTAGTAACTCGAGAGATTGTAGTAGAGGTCGCGGCCCAGTTCGCCAGCCGTCAGGTTCAGCCCCGGAGGCTCATCGCTCGGTAGCGGGGGCCTGCGAAAGATGGCGAAGCTGGACAAGATCGCGGCGTCCAGCGGAGTCGAGAGCGCCTTGGGGGGCCGGGGTACAAGCAGGAATTCGGGCGGTATGCAGGACGGGGATAGGCGCATTCCGCTCGCTGTCGCCGTCCCTGCGGAGGAACCGCAGGCAGTGAGGACGAGCCCAAGCGCTGCAATCAACACGACCAGGCCGCTCATGCAGGCAGACCGCAGCCAGGCGCGATCCCAGCAAAGCAAGTGGTCACTCACCTACAACGCTCCGCGCTCTGAGCCGCATAGACCAACCCCTTACCGAGTATGCACGCCACACATAGAAACTACCGCAAGCGGGTCGCGGAGCGAGCCAAGGTGTGAGCGAGCGCACTGTCCTTTGACGGGCGGGAGGCAAGCGTCTCATCCGCTTACCCATCGGACGAAGCCCAGGCTTCTGCGAAGCTTTCGACCGCGCGCCTGCCTCCGGGCGATGGCAGAACTCTCTGGCCGGTCCGCCCGCGTCCCTGCAGTGGACGAAGACGGGTTCTGTGTCAGGGCCGTGCGAGCGCTTCCGCTTTGCTCGGCGCGCGCGGGCACGTGCCGGGCTCGCCATGCGACGCGGCCGGCCCTCACACCGCGATACCCAGTTCGGCACGCGCCCGGCGCATACGTGCGTCGAGTTGCGCCTCGACTTCAGCGTCGCGGACCAGCGCCGAGAACGGCACTCCGAGTGCGATCGCCAGCCCGCATATCTTCACCCAAGTCGGATTCCTGATACCGCGCTCGATACCCGAAAGGTAGGTCGGGTGTATGTCGGCCGCGAACGCGAGGTCTTCGATCGTCAAACGACGCGCCCGACGCAACCGCCGGATCGCCCGACCGAGCTGAGCACCCGACGGCATGATCAACAGGGCGCCCCCGCCGGGCATCCCCCCACGTGGCGTCTGCGCCTGCTGGCCGGGCGCGGGCTCGGAGGGGTCGGGTGTCGTCGGAGCACGCCGTAGATCGCCGCTCATCGCTGCTCTTCCCCCGCGATCTGCTCCTCGCCATCGCTGTCGTCGTCCTCGTCTTCTTCGTCTTTGTTCGTGAGCGCTTCGAGCTGGACGTTGGCGCGCACGAGAGCGACCTGCAGCGCGTTCTCGCGCCGCGCCAGGTCGGTCGTCCGCTGACCGTCCCTGGCACGCTCCCGCTCGGTGCGCTCACGTGCCCGCAACTCCTCCTGCGTGACTGCCAATTGGATGCGCAGTGCGTCCACCAGTACCTGCCCGTACTCCAACAGGTCGACCGCGACTTCCCGATCATCACCCCTGCTGCCACGCTCCCACCGACCAGGTCCAACAGGCGCCGGGCGGTATCGAAACGACCGAGCGGGCCGGCGTACCACTCCCGGTGATACTCCCGATCCTTGCGCTCCACGACCTCACATACTGCCTCCGCGGCCTGGCCCAGCACCGAATGAAGGGCGCTGCGCAGGCACCTCACGACCTCCTGATTCACGATAAACGTCGTGCCCATCACCATTACTTCCTTCCGGTCACGCGACACCGGATGACGAGCATGGCTCGGGGGCACGCGCACCAACAGCACCCACGCCCCGCGCTTGCCGGGCGGATACCGTTAGCAGCGGCACCAAAGACCTGCTCTTTGGTGTCACCGGCCACAGATTTTTCGATTTCGAGAACGTCTACGGATGAATGTCAAATCACGGAGCGCGTTGCATGGGAACGTGCAACAGTTCCTGTTGGGCGTCGGTGACGACGAGCTAAAGCGCAGGTGTTTGGGCTTGTGCCTGCCGCGTTGCTTGCCGTTTTGACGGCTTCGAAGATGCGTGCCCATGTGTCGCGCCGGCGCCTGTGTTCTTGCCTGGTCCGGTTGCCTTCCAGTCGGCGATCAGACGCCGGTAGGCCGCCTCGGCCTGTCCCACGAGCTCGCGCTCGGCGTCTCGCTCGGCAGCGCTCGCGGAGATTCGCTGCCCGCCGTGGCGTGTGCGGAGCGATGGCGCCCCGGCGTCGAGCTCCACGCGGCGTACCTTGGCGCGCACGCGGGATGGTTGCGCGAAGGCATAGTCCTCACCCTTGGTGAGCAGCTCCCAGGCAAGGCAGGCGAGCTTGCGCGCGACCGCGACGGCAGCGACCTGTGAGCCCTTGCGCGCACGGATGCGCTCACCGAACGCGTGAAGCGGGCCGGGCTGGCGTACCGCGACCCAGGCGGCCTCGACCAGCACTGAGCGCGCCTGGGCGTTACCGCGCTTTGAGATGCGCCCGTGGCGGGCTGGCTCATCGCCGGACTGGCGCACCTTGGGGTCGAGCCCCAGGTAGGCGACGAGCTGGCGTGGTGAGGAGAAGCGCGAGATATCACCGATCGCTGCCATCAACGTGACCGCCACACCAGCGCCGACACCAGGGATGCTCATCAGCCTGCGGACGTCCCGTGAGCCGGCGGCCCACTGCGCGAGCTTCCGGTCGATCGCGGCGACCTCGCCGTCCAGGAACTCGATCTGACGCAGACAACCCGCGACCGTCTCGGCCTCCTCCTCGCCGAGCTGCTGTTCTGAAAGCCAGGCGCGCCCTTGCGTGCCGAACAGGTCGCTGACGGGCGAGCGGCCGAGCAGGCAACGCGCGAGCGTCGCATGGATCTCATTCTTCGCGCGGGTGCGCTGACGCACGAGCGCCGCGCGCCGCGCAACCCGGCGACGCAACCCCGAGGTCGCAGCGTCGGGAACCCACACCGGCTCGAGCATCCCAGCCGCCAGCAGCTCCGCCAGCGTGCGCGCGTCGAAACGATCGGACTTCACCCGCGCGTGCGAGATCGCCCGCACATCCTGAGCGTTCGCGACCACTACCCGCGCGACGTGCGGCTCGATGATCCTGGCGATCTCCATCGCCGGACCCGTCGCCTCCATCACCACCTCATCGCTCGGGCACAGACTCTGCGCGAACAGTTCAAGCGTCTCGCGGCCGGTCACGACACGACCCGCCGAGCGCGTCTTGCCGTCCTCGCGGATCGCGACCTCGCAGAAGCCCTGGTGAACATCGAGTGCTACTTGGCGCATCTGTACTCCTCCTATGAGCCTGGATTGACAACAGTGGAGCAGTCGCAGGGCAAACGACAACTACGGATTCGCGCTCGCAGCGCAACCGGGCAAGTCGCAGGGGCGGCCAACTAGCTCTTCGGGCTCTCAGCCCATAAACGTCGAACGGCCTGCCCTCACATCTGCTCCGGGAGGCCCCTGTCCCGATCAGCCGAAGCTACGACCCGGACCGGACAGCCACCCGAACAGCAGTTTCATGCCGGTAGCTCGATCCTCCAAGAACCTCAAGTCCCACCCGCACCGTCAGGCCGCGAGGCGATAGCGACGCGGACGCTCGCTCACCTCCACACTCGCTCATCCCGCGCCAACCGCACGAGGCAGTTGGCGACAGCACCAGAAGACCGGCCCAGCGCCTTCCCGATCCCCGACGGCCCATGCGGCGATCTGCGCGCGTTGCTCTTCAAGTACGCCAACACGATCCCGTCCAGCTGCCCCGGCTTCAAGGGCTCCTGCGCCCGCTGTGGTCCGTCCGGTTTCCGTGCTGTGGTCCGTTCATTGGCGATCCTTGCCCCCGCCGCAGCCGGCTTGGTCGTGACCGTTGCCGCCTTCTCCTTGTTCGCCGCCGTTCGTCGCCGGGCGCTACCCCGCTTCGCGAATGCCGCAGTCGTCTTTGACATGCCGTTCTCCTTTTCGCTCTCGCCCCCACGGGGCGCTGATCGGTCGAACGTCCTACCTCGATCCGAACAAAAGCTTAAGTCGAGCATGATGCTGGCGAGCAGGAAGGAGCGCTCCGCGACGGCTATGCCATCGACCTAGCGCGCTACGCCCAGTCGGTGGCTCCGTCCCCTGGTGCCGATGCCTCGGGTACTGTCGAGGCATCGTCTGTCGGGGTTTGAGTTCCTCTGGCGTCACGACGACTACATTCGCGTCAACGACCAGCACGCTCAGTGCTCGTCGCGCGCACGACGCACCGCGGCGACGACGTTCGGCATGGGCTCGCCGGTCAGCGTCTCGCCCCAGCCGTCAGGGAGCCCGACCACGTCGGGCTCAGGGCGCTCGACGACGATCTGCGCGTGCTCCGCCTCTTGCTCGGAAAGTTCCGCAAGCTGCGCTCGCAGCTTTTCCTTTGTCGTCATGTCGCCAGCTTAGCGACCGCCTGTCCGCGAGTGAGGGCCTCGACCACGAAGCTGGTGTCGAGGGCGATCCGATTTGGCACGCTCCGGGCATGACCGGAAGCGCGTAGCTTGACGCTACCAGTCGGAGGGCTACAATCTAGGGATGAGCGTCACGAGACCCAAGAGCACGAGTACGCCAAAGGCGAGTGCGCCGCCGGCGAAGCGCCAGGATCTCGCACGCGGGCTTCCCGGTACCGATCGCGAGCGCGCTGAGCAGCGCCGCCAGTTCACCGAGGAGCATCGCGAGACGCTGCGCCGTTTGGGCAAGTAGACCGTGGAGGTCAACTACCCGGAGTTTGGCGATTTCTGCGATGCCGCCGCAGAAATCCTCGGCACCACGCCCGAGCAGATAGCGCGACTCCCGAACGTCGGCCTCGCCGCGTCAGCGCTTGCCGCACCTCGCGCCGGCTTCGGCGATGTCGAGGTCTACCCGACGATCATCGAGAAGGCCGCGATCCTGCTGGAGCGTTTGGCGCGAAACCATCCGTTGCCAGACGGCAACAAGCGCGCCGCGTTCTTCTTGACGGGCCTCTTCTTGGAAGCGAACGGCACGCCCCTGCAAGGCGCTCTACCGGATGTCGACGTGCCGATGGTCGAAGCGATCGCCGCAGGCCAAGTCGAGCACGAGGCAATCGTCGCCTGGCTGTCGAAGCGCATCAAATGAGCCAGACGGCTCCCGCGCCGTTCCTTGGCTCGCCGGGCGCTGCCACACCCCCCGCCCGGACATCATCGAATCTCTATACCTCGATGTGTAAACACCGGACCCGACCCCCGTCGCTCCCGCCTTCGGCACCACCCCTGGTCGGGGTGGTGCCCTTCTTGGTTGTGCTGCTTGATGGCTTGGAAGTAGGGGAGGAAGGCGTCATTGGGCTGTACGGCCACGACTCGACCGTCTTGTGCCCACACCTGGTCGAATAGCGCGATGAGCAGCTTGCGGCGCTCGGCAGGTTGTGTCTCAAGGTCCCAGAAACGGGAAAACTCATCGAGCAGGGCATGGGCTCGGTCGATCGCGGGGTCGGCCGGTGGGCCGAGGCGCTGGACTTCCTCCATTGCTTGGCGGCGCATGACGTATTGAGCCTTGGTGATGTCGCCGAGGACGTAGAGGTCCTGCAGGCGGCTCAGCTGATCGAGTAGCTCGTTCCGACGCTCGGCCGATGGCTCCGCGTGGGGGTGCTTGGCTTGTAGTGTCTGGATGAGGAGGTCGCGTAGCTCGCCGCGCGGTTGGAAGTCTCGTATCCAGTCCACGAGTTGCCCCTCGAGCGTCTCAGCCTTGATGATCTGCTCGCCGCAGGAATGGCCGTAGCGGCGGGTGGAGCACATGTAGCGCCGTATAGAGGCCTTCGAGCCGCGGGTGCCGTGCATACGGGCGCCGCAACGCTTGCAGTAGAGCAGCTTGCGCAGCAGGTATTCCTCGGAGGGAGGCCCGGGCTTGACGACGCGGGTGCGCCAGCCACGGACCTCCTGTACGCGGTCGAACAGCTCCTCGGTGACGATCGGCTCGTGCAGGCCTTTGATGGAGCGGCTCTTGTCGCGCAGCCCGGATACGTATCCCGCGTAGGCGGCGTTGCACAGCATCTCGCGCACGGTGTCCTTGCCAAACGGACGGTCGCGTGCTGTGCGCGCGCCTTTCGCGTTGAGCCAGGTGGCGATGGTTCGGTCTGACTCGTGACCGGTCGCGTAGCGGGTGAACATCTCGAGGATGAGTGGTGCGCGCTTGGAGTCTGGGACGGCGAGCTTGGTATCGGGATCGCGTGTGTAACCAGAGGCGATTACGAGCGCACGGACGCGCGTTCTGCTTGCGGGATACGAGGTCTGCGGAGGTCGCCGCGAGACGCCCGGTGGGTCTGAGGCGGACGCCGCTGGACGGCGTTCTGAAATTGCGTGGCCGTTTCGCCGTGCTCACGGTCATAGACACAGAGGGGTTTCAATCCGATCCCCGCAACCGCGAGTCATGGAAGGAGGTCCCAGCGATGATCGAGCTGACCGTCAGGCTCACCGATGAGCAGCTCGCCGAAATAGCCGAGCGTGCCGCAGCTCTCATCCCGACGGGCGCTCCGGCCGTCTCGCCGTGGCTCAACGTTGCCGAGGCCGCCGAGCGCCTACGCTGCCGCAAGGACCGGATCTACGACCTGATCGCACTCGGCAAGCTCCACCCCCGCCGCGACGGCCGCCGCGTCCTGCTCCACCGCGACGACCTCGACGCCTACATCGAAGGACGCGAAGGATGACCTTCCTGTGGGCGAGCCTTGCGCTATCCTTGCGACTTATAGTGTATAGACTTATAGTAGCCAAGCGGTCAGACTTGCTGCCTTGCCCGCGACCTCGCCTCTCCACGCCGCGTTCGGTGATGCGCTCCGCGAGCTGCGCGGCGAGCGCGCCATGTCGCAGGAAGCGGTGGCGCTTGAGGCCGGTCTCAATCGCGGCTACTACAGCGGCATCGAGCGTGGTGTCCGCAACGTTGCTCTCGCCAACATCGTCAAGATCGCTGGTGCGCTCGATGTGCCCGCGTCGGAGATCCTTGTGCGAGCCGAGGCGATTCTCGCCGCTGCTCGGCGACCTGAGCGTGGGTCCGGCAGTGCTCGAGGGCGACGTGCGTGATTGCCTTGATGCAATCGGCCTCGTAGGGCTGCGAGGAGGCGGGTGATGGCGGCGAAGATGGAGAAGACTCGGACACCGGGGATCTACAAGCGTGGGAGTCGGTACGTGTTCGCTTACCGCGTGGACGGAAAGCAGCGCTGGGAGTCATGCCGCACCCTCGACGAGGCACGCCGAGCAAAGGCAGCGCGAGCGACCGACATCGGGCGAGGCGAGTTCGAGGAGCGCTCACGGATCACGCTGCACGAGTACGCCCGCGAGTGGATCGAGCGCTACCAGGGCACGGGTCGCAGGGGCTTCCGCGAGGAGACGCGCACGGAGTACCGGGGGCTGCTCGACAAGTACGCGCTGAGTCACTTCTCCCCGCAGACGAAGCTGACGGAGATCACGCCCAGGCACATCGCGTCTTCCGTGGGCTGGTTGTGCGATCAGACCAAGCCGGCGGCGACGCAGGAGGAGCCGGACAGGCGGGTGCCGTTGTCGGACAAGACGGTGCGCAATGCGCTCGGGCCGCTCAAGGCGTGCCTGGCGACCGCTCGTCGTGAGGGCCTGATCCGTCACAACCCCGCGACCGACGTGGCGCTGCCTCACAGGGCGCGCATGGACGACGACGAGGACCAGCCGCGGCCCTTCCCTCGTGTTGAGGGCGATGAGGGCGAGCCGGTCGAGACGATGGAGCTGGTTGTCGAGCGTGTTCACGAGTGGCACCGCCTCATGTTCGAGCTGCTCGCCGCGACAGGGCTGCGGCGCTCGGAGCTGCTGGTACTCGAAGGCCGCCACCTCGCGCTCGACGGCGAGCGACCACACGTGAAGGTCCGTCAGCGCGTGCGCCGCCGTCGCGGCGAGGGCCTTGTAATCGGCCCGCTCAAGTCCCGCTACTCCAAGCGCGACGTGCCCATCCCGCGCGCCCTGGCGGATCGCCTGTCGGCCCACGGTGCCGCCCAGGGCGAGTTCGTATTCCGCTCGACCGCCGGCTCCGTACTCGATCCCGACAACCTTGCCACGCGCGTCCTCGCGCCCGCGTGCAAGGCGGCAGGCGTCGAGTGGGCAGGCTTCCACACTTTCCGCCACACCGTCGCCTCGCGGCTGTTCGCGGAGGGGCGCAACGTCGTGCAGGTGCAGCGCTGGCTCGGCCACCATTCGGCCAGCTTCACGCTCGACACCTACGTCCACCTGCTCGACAACGATCTCGGCGAGCCGCTCCAAGCAGCGGCTCCGCTTGCGAGTGGGGCGTCGTGAGCCTGCCATCAACCACATCGGCGCCTTGAGCCCTTCCGAAAGCCGAGACGATCTGATCGGGCGCCTGGAGCGCGCCCTGACGGTCCACCACGGACGGCGCGGCGGGGAGCCCGAGACCCGAATCGAGCTGGACCATCTGCTGCCGTCTCCGGCCGCCGGGAGCAGCGCGCCGGCTCGCTGGCGCCTTGCCACGACGACAGCGCGCCTCTACCCGCCTCCGGTGCAGAGTGAGCCCCTGAAGGCTTGGCACATGGCCGAGGGGCAGAAGGGCCGCCGACTCCTCGCTGGCGACCTCCGCAAAGACAACCGTGTGGCCGCCATCCTGGCGTGGCACTACGAGCCAGGATCGCGCAGCGGCTCGCAGCGGCCCCATCTGATCACGGCAGCGGCGGTGCGCAGGGACGTCGAGGACAACCCTGCGCTGCGGGCTGAGTACCTCGTCGCCCTTTGGTTGCTCACGTGCGTCATGGCTGCGATCGATCGCAGGACCGTCCAAGCCGGGCGCGTCGGTCTCGTCCTTGACAGTGGTATCGCGCTGAGCGTAGGCGAGCTGGCCAACTTTGACTTCAAGCGTGGCCGCAAGCGCGAGGGCTATCGCGGCGACTACTACACGCTGCCCGCGTGAGCGCGCCAGATCTCCTCGGCCTTGTCCGCCCATCGCGGCGGCAGCGCCGCGCGAAGCTCGGCAACGAACTCATCGGCGGGCGTCGCGGTCGGCGGAGGAAGCTCGGCGAAGAACGCATCGATCTCGGCGGTCGTCTGCTTCAGCGCGTCCGGGTGGTTCTGCTCCGTCCATTCCAGGATGCTGCCGGCGACCTCCTCTAGTGATGCGCGCTGCGCGACCCTGGCAATCTGGAGTACCTGGGCGACCTTCAGGTGCTTGTCCCGGCGGCCCCACCGCTGCGGCTCGACACCGAGCGCCCGAACCGCGCGGCTCATGCCACCTGTGTCCAGGCCGATGAATCCGGCGGCCTGTGAGAGCGTCGGGAGCGAGCGAACTCGATCAACGCGTGGATGGACGACGATCGTTGACATAGAGATAGGTTAGCACACGAGACGCTGATAACGAAGGAGATGCAGTAGATGCAGTAATCGCAGAGAAATGTCGAAGCGCTGACAGTTGAAGGCATCGTTCCCGCGAGTGCTGGTCGCGTCGATGAGATATGTGGTACTCAGCGCCTTCATGTTGCCCGAGCGTGCTACCCCCGCCGACTACTACGCGATCATCGACTCGCTCGCCGAGTACTGGGGCGAGCGCGATATGCGTGCGCGGCATCATCCGATGTTCGTTCACGAGTTTGGCGATACGGCCCTCGTCGTGCGTGACGGGAGCGGAGGCGTGGCGGCGTATCTCTTCGGATTCGTCGCGCCGACTCAAGTCGGTTATGATGCTTCTATGTTTGTCAAGTGTCGCTATTTGCGAGATTCGGCGGTGATGCTTGTAGGAGCCGGTAGAGGTGGCGTGCGGTGTAGCGCTTGAGGCAGCGTCTGATCTCGCGGGTGCTGCGTCCTTCGGCTTGTCTGCGGGCTGCGTAGGCGCGTGTGCGAGCGTCGTCTCGCATGCGGCAGAGCACGATCGTGTGAAGCGCCCGGTTGAGCTGGCGGTCGCCTGAGCGGTTCAGGCGGTGACGCACGGTTTGCCCGGAGGATGCCGGGATCGGCGCGACGCCGGCGAGTGACGCGAACGCGGCCTCTGAACGGATGCGTCCTTGGTGGGAGTAGGCGCAGAGGATCTGTGCTGCGACGATCGCGCCGACGCCCGTCTCCGCGACCAGACAGGGCGCCAGGCGAGCAACGATCGGCTTGATCTCCGCTTCGAGCTCTTGTGCTTCCTCTGCAAGCGCGAGTGCTCGTCGTGCGCTCGCGCGGATCGCGATCGTGGTGGCGCGCTGCTCTGAGTCTTGCATGGGACTGATGCGCAACCGCGCACAGCGCGCGAGCTGCTCGTTCGTGGGTAGAGAGCGCAGCCCTTCGCGCAGGGCTGGCGCGGCTGAGACCAGCAGACCCTTCATCAGCGTGATCGCCGCGCGCTTTGAACGCACCGCGCTATCGCGTGTTGCCAACAGCACACGCAGTGCCTCACGCTCTCCGCGCTGGCGGGGACGCGCGAGATGCTCGCGTGTGAGCGCTTCGCGTGCTGCACGGATCGCGTCGAGCTCGTCAGACTTCGCGCGGTCGCGGCGCGCGGGGCGGCGAGGACGATCAACCTCGAGCACCAGCTCGCCCTCCTGCTGGAGGAACACGGCCAGCCCCGCGCCATAGCTGCCTGTTCCCTCGACCGCCCACGCTCGGCGGCCAGGGGCGCTCTCACAAGCGAAACGCAGCAGCCGTCGATAGCCGCGCTCATTTGCGGCGACGGTGATCTGTCCCTCAACGACCGCTGTGTCCGCGGCAAGGATCGCCGGGGTATGTCCGATGATCTGTGTAGGCATGAGCGAAAAGGAGTCTCATGTCTACGAGGATGCAGGAGCACATCGAGTCAGCGCAGGATTCCGTGGTTCCCGCTGCCGGGGAGCGGAGGGAGCCCGGAGGGCGACCGGAGAGGACCGGCGGCGGCGGCGCGCCCGCCGCGCGCCGGGCGGGCTCCTCGGCCGGGGATTTGCCCGAGGAGGTTCGTGAGCAGCTGACCGATGAGCTGATCGACGAGCTGCTCGCTGGTCGCCGCGGCGAGGCCGAGATCCTTGGTTCTGGCGGGCTGTTGGGCGATCTGACGCGCCGGCTGGTGGAGCGAGCGCGCTGGAGAGCGAGCTGACCGAGCACCTGGGCTACGAGCCCGGCCAGGCACCGGCGGGCGGGGCCGGTAACGCGCGCAACGGCGCCCCGGCGAAGACGCTGCTGACCGATCACGGGCCGGTCCAGATCGCCGCGCCACGGGATCGGGCCGGCACGTTCGAGCCGCAGATCGTCAAGAAGAAGCAGCGGCGCCTGGCGGGCCTGGACGAGAAGATCATCGCGCTTTACGCCGGCGGGATGAGTACGCGGGAGATCGAGACCTATATCGCCGATCTCTATGGGCCCGGTGTAGGGCGGGACACCGTCAGCCGCGTTACCGCTGTGGTCCTGGAGGACGCCAAGGCGTGGCAGACCCGGCCGTTGGAGACGGTCTACCCGATCCTCTATCTCGACGCGCTCGTGATCAAGATCCGTGACGGGCAAGCGATCCGCAATTTCTCCTGCTATTTGGCGATCGGCGTGAACACCGACGGGGAACGCGACGTTCTCGGGATGTGGTTCCAGCGCACCGAGGGCGCCAAGTTCTGGCTCCAAGTCCTGACCGAGCTGCGCCAGCGCGGCGTGCAGGACGTTCTGGTCTGCTGCGTCGACGGCCTCACCGGGTTCCCCGACGCGATCGAGGCGGTCTTCCCGCAGGCCTGGGTGCAGACATGCATCGTGCACCAGATCCGCTCGAGCTTGCGGTTCGTGCCCTACAAGGACAAGAAGAAGGTCGCCGCTGACCTGCGCAAGATCTACACCGCCGTTGATCGTGACCACGCCGAGGCAGAGCTCGAATCCTTCGCTGAGGCCTGGGACGCCAAGTACCCCATGATCTCCCAAAGCTGGATCGAGCACTGGGAGCGGATCGTGCCGTTCCTGGCGTTTCCCACCCGATGTCCGCCGGGTCGTTTACACCACGAACACGATCGAGGCGCTCAACCGCCAAATCCGAAAGATCATCAAGACCCGCGGCAGCTTCCCGAACGAGGACTCAGCCCGCAAGCTGCTCTACCTCGCGATCACCAACGCCCAAAAGAACTGGCGGCACACCTACCACTGGAGCGCCGCGCTCGTCGCCTTCCGAATCCACTTCGGCGACCAGCTACCCGACAACACAATCTAACCATCACCAATAAAATCACCAACAACGCCTACACAGAAAATCTGACGCCCTCTCTCCGCGAGCTCGTGGCGGCGGCCGTCGAGCCACTGCGAGCGGCTGGGCCAGCCGCTCGGCATCGCGATCCGCGAGAGCGCCGGCACCGCCCGCTACAACATCGCCCCCACAGAGCAGGTACTCACGATCGTCGCACCAGAGAAGCAGCAGCCGCTCGCGCTGATGCTCCGTTGGGGACTGCTACCCGGACATCAAACCAAGATCCGCTATCCGCTCATCAACGCCCGCCTGGAGACCCTGCTCTCCAGCGGCATCTTCGGCGGCGTGCCCGCCGACGCTGGCCATCGCGTACTGGTGATCGCCGACGGCTGGTACGAGTGGAAGCGACCAGAGGACCCAAAGCTCAAACCGCAGCCCTTTCGCTTCACCGCCGATGACGGTGGGCCGTTCGCTTCGCCGGCCTATGGAAGGACGGCCCGACCCCGAGCTGCACGATCCTCACCTGCGACTCGGCGAGCAACCCCGTCGCCACCATGATCCACGACCGGATGCCCGTGGTCCTCGCCGACCCGCAAACCCTCCGGGCCTGGCTCGACGCCGAGATCAGCGCAAACGAGGCGCTATCCCTGTGCGGGGCGCTCCCCGCCGACCGAACCACCGTCACGCCCGCAAACCCGGCCGTGAACAACGTCCATAGCCCCGAAGGTCCCGAGCTGCTACTCGCTCCCGCTTAAGATTGGCGAGGGTGGCACGGCGGCCACGACCGTCGGCGAATGGCATCCACTCCCACTCTGCTTGCGTCTCCTTGCGACGATCCGAGCGCCGCGGCTCGGCACGAGGACGATCGCCTGTGGTCTGGCTTGCTCTGATCGTGGCCGGTCGGGGGTGATCCGCATCGTTTGGATGATCTCTTCGAGGATGATGCGTGCCTCGAAACGGGCGAAGCTGGCGCCTATGCATCGATGGACGGCGCTTCCGAAGGGGAACCACTCGCTTGAGGGGGGTTGTCGGTCAATGAACCTTTCCGGCTTGAACGTAAGCGACTGGGAGTAGAGATCTGGCCGGCGCTGGATCAGGAGGGCGCACGGACCGAGATTGGTCCCGGCCGCTAGCTCGTAGCCGGCGATCGTCATCGGGACGCGTAGGCGGCGTGCGATGAGTGGGACCGGTGGGCGTATGCGCAACGTCTCCGTGATGACAGCGTCGACAAATGCGTCGGGCTCGCGTGCAAGCCGCTCTTGACTGTCTGGGTTGCGGGCAAGTTCGTGGAGGGTCCAGGCGAGCAGCGCCGCTGTGTTTTTGTGGCCAGCTACGAGTAGGGTGAGCAGTTCGTCGCGTAGCTCAATATCTGATAGTCCTGCTTCGTCTTTGTCTTGGGCGCGGACCAGACGAGTAAGCACGTCATCGTCTTGGTGGGGTAGGTCCGCGATGGTGCGCCGTCGCGCAATCTCGGCCAAGATCTCTGCGTCGATTGTGCGGATCTGACGCTGAAAGGAAGGGAGTTTTATGAGGTGGTCGGGTCCCGCAAAGAATAGTACGAGTAGACGGCGTGGATGCATTATCCAGTCCAGCATTTTGAGCAAACTCGTCGCGAGAGTGCTCATCCGCCTCTTGTCCAGTGGGCCAAGTATGCAGCTCAGGACTGTTAAGAAGGCGAGTACTTCCAGTCGCTGAAGAACCGGGAAGGGCCTGTCCATTGGCCACGTCAGCATCTCTGCCTTGACGGCTTGGCGGATTGCGGGCTCGTAGGCGCGGATGTGATCTCCGTGGAATGCCGGGAGAGCGATGCGCCTGCGTTGCAGGTGTTCGTCGCCGTCCATCAAAAGGACGTTGCGTGTGCCGATCACGGGGCGCAGCACTCTTAGTGCCTCGCCGGAGTCGACGGCCTCAGGGCCGTGGGAGAAGGCTTCTGTTACGAGGTCGGGGTGAGCCAAGATGACCCACTGGTCGTGGAGCATCTTGACTGTAAATATGTCGCCGTGGCGGCGGTGCGCCTTTGTGAAGAAGCCTTCTGGACTGTATAGGTACTGTAGTGCCTGCCATGCTGCGGGAGCGCGTAGGCTCGGCGGTTGAGGGTGGAGCCCCCCGGCCGCTATGGATCGTGGGAAGGACACGGCACGGTGCTACGTCATTAGTAGCGCAGCGTGCCGATCACTTGGACTTCGGCGTTGTCATGGCGACGGTCGAGTACGCCGTAGATGTTGCCCATGCCGAACGCATGGGCGTAGCGACCAGTGCCGTGGTCTACCGATAGACTGCCGCTGAAGCTCTCGTAGCGGCCGCTCGTGCTGAGATGGGTTCGTATGCGTCCGTTGCCCGCGATTGATCCGCCACTGGGGTAGATAGTGAACGACGACGTGGCGGCAGCAGCGGCTGCGATAGTTAGCGTGAGGCTGACCTTGGCTTTACCTGGCAAGGTACCCGTCGCGTTCCCTTCCTCCAGAAGGGTATTCCCGCTCCCACCAGTCAAGCTCATATGCGCCTTGTCGTTGATCGAAAGCGTCCCCGCGAGACGAGCAACATCGTGGGAATCGTCTGCCTTTACGCCGTAGGCGTCGATCGCCATTAGGGCCAGTGCGCCCACTAGAAGCGTCATGGTGCGGATCGCGAGATTTGGTAGGCGCTTTGACCTTGACATCAGCATTTGCCACATGTCCGATCTATCGCGTTCATCGGTCGAGTATATCCTTGCTCATGGCTGGGTGGCATACCCTTAGGCATCTGGCTTGGGCTGGGGCCTCTTCAGGTGGGTAGCCACTCGACTGGCATACCGTCGAGCGGTGAACACGGGCATGGTGGCGCTCGCAATGCCACCCACAGCCTTCAAGACTGCGTCGCCAATCGGGAGGATCAGGGGTGAGGCGGCCTCTGGGGCCGAGAGGTAGTGGCAGGCCATCGCGGCTAGAACGACGGCATGTTGGTGCTTGTCAGGCAGCGCTGTGGTGCTGCGTAACGATTCGGTCGTCAGTAGTCGTAGTCGCCCGGCTGCTTGGTGGGTCGAGTCGTAGTAGTCCAGGAGGCTGTACTGGCCGGCCGTGATGTCCTCGGCTTGGTCGACGGCACTGTCCAACAGCGAGTGCAGAGCACCGATCCAGGGCCAGTAGGCACCTTCTATCCGGGTCGCGTCGTTTGTGGACAGGCCGGGCTGGGCAGCGGCCGATATGAGCGCGAAGATCCCTAGAGAGGAGCCTGCCGAGGCGGCTGTCTCCCACCACTGTAGTCCAGTGTCTGCGGTTTCCGTCAGCGCCCAGCGCCTTAGGGCGTGATGGCCTCCGTGTGGCTTGCTCAAGTTCAGACTTTGGTATGCGACGATCCGGGCGGCGAGGGTCCGTGCCGGACGCTCGATTGAGGCATGGGACGGCAGTCTGCGCACAGCGTGACGACACGCATCGATGATCTCTTGGAGATAGCCGTTGTCGCATTGTTGAGGATTATGGGCATAGTAATCGGTACAGGCTCGATCGCCCAGGGCGGCGAGCAGCGCTTGATGGAGTTGCTTACCGTTTAGGATCGGGTCGTCGTTGGGCTGCTCGGTGAGCGTATCGACGTAGTCGTAAATGCTCTGAAAGGCAACCTGTGCCCGGACGACATCCTTACGATGGCGTCTCGGTGCAAACGCGGCAAACGCCGCTGAGCCCTCGACGTTTCCCTGCTTGACGCTTTGCGCCTCGAGTGCTAGGCGGCGCAGCGTCGGATCGGGGATCGTCTTTGCGCGATTGTGCCAATGGCGCCTTTCGCGGCGGATTGCGGGAAAGACAGAGACCCAGTATTGAAATGCGGCGTTGGCGAACGTGGTGGCGAGCGCATAGCGCGGTGGGGCCATGCGCATAGCTTTGCGCGCATGGCGGCTTCTGCTCGGTCACTCCTGAAGGCCGAGGCGCGGCGGTACTCGTGCGGCAAGGAGCCCGAAGACGCCAACGATTGTCAGCGCGATGCAGCTAATGATCGCCAGCGCCAGCAGGACGGCGGGAATATCCGGCGAGAACGGTGCCGGGAAGCCCTGGCTCAGTCGCAGCCAGCGACTCGCGAGCGCGTGGCCGTACGTTCCGAGGATGGCGCCATCCAGGCAGCCAACGCCCAACACGATCGCGCTCTCGCAGAACAGCGAGCGCCAGAGTTGACCCGTATCGTAGCCCTCGGTCTTACGTGCGGCGATGTCGCTGCGGCGTGCGGTGATCGTGGCGCCCAGGGCGCACGCGATGGCCAGCGCCGCGGCAATGAGTACCAGTGTCGATATCTCGTTGAGGCTCTCGACGCCCTGGCGAGCGCTTTGCTTGATCTGGGCCTCGCGTTCGCCAAAGGTCTGCACGAGCAGACCGGGCCGCGATCCGAGTGCGCGGCTAGCCGCGAGCTTTCCAGCCGCTTCGCTGACGCCTGGGCGAAGGTTGATCTCAAACGCAGTCGGATTGGTTGTTCGCCACCAGCGACGGTAGTCGGCGGTGTTGATCGTGATCGCTCCCGGCGGCCATCCAACGTTGTCGGTGATGGCCGCTATCCGCAGCGACATGGCGCCGGCGGGCGCTGGCAGTGTGAAGGCGTTTCCCACTCGGATGTGGCGTTCAGCGGCGAAGCCGTTAGAGACCACCGCCCAGCCACCGCGACGGAGTAGGCCGGTCGCACGGGCGAGGTTTCCCTGCATGAGCTGACTCGCCTGGATCGGTGCGCGATCACCGACTGGGCGTGCCCGTATCCACAGGCGTCTCGTGCCGACATCCAGCAATGCGCCTTGGTAGGCACGGACAGAGGCGATTCCTGGCGCGCGCGCGATCTTGGCCTGCAGGTCGTCGCTTCTAAACGGATCGACGGTCAGGAAGCTGCCCTCTGGCGTCGTGACCCACACTTCGGCTGGGTCCAGATACTGCGTTACCGCCGCGTCGAGGCCGTTGATCAGGTCGTGTCGTGCACCCTCGACCGCGACGCTGCCATAAACAGCCAGGCCAGCCACGCCAGCAAGAGCGATCGAACGTGTCGCGGTTCCATCCAGTTCGATCAGGCTGATCCCCAACATGCTCCCAGGTAGGCGATCCCCCAACGGCGAGAGGACCTTGATGACCAATGCCAGAAAGGCGGGTATGAGACAGACGACCGCCAAACCCAACATCACCCCGCCAGCTATGCTTAGGTTTGGCGCGACCAGGACGAAGAGTGTGATCGTGGCAACGATCGCCAATCCAAGCATCGCCGATGCGAGCGTAATGCGCGGGCCGACGCTGTGCCCGGCTTTGCCGACCGTGCGAAGGACGGCATCGAGGGGCTGTTTGGGCAGCAGGTCTCGTATCGGCACGACTGACGCCAAAAGAGTGGCGAGCACTCCAGCACCAAACGCCAGCGCAACCGTCGTCAGGGGGACAACCGGCTTGGTGCCGATTGGGAAGGCGAGCGTGAGGTAACTGGGTAGGGCGCTGAAGAGAGTTCGAGCCAGGACGCTGCCAAACAGAACCCCCACAAACGATGCCGCGAGTCCGAGGATGATCGCCTGGGACGTCAGGATCATCACGACCTGACCTGGACTGAATCCCTGTGTGCCCAGATCCGCGATCCAGCGCCGACGCTCTGGCACGGTCAGTAGCATCGCATTGGCCGCGAACAGAAAGCCAACCATCGCCCCGATCACGGCAAACAGTTTCGACGACTGGCTGGTCGGCTGTGCGGTTGCTTCCAGTACGGCAAGTTCGTGATTGGCAGGAGCGACTTCCACTCGCCCATCTGTGAGCCGGCCCAGCTCCCTGGCCACTTGGCTGTCGGTGCCCGGGTCGGGCACCGCCAGTATTTGCGTCACCGTTCTGGGTTTCCCAAGCAGACTTTGAGCCACCGGCAGTGATGCCACAGCTACCGGACTGTCGGCGATCGGCCCGACTGCCTGGTTGCCGAGTATCGCTTGCACCATGACGCGGTGAGCCTCGCCGTTGGCGAGCAGCGTCACCGATCCGCCCGCGCTCGCGCCAATCTTTTCAGCGAGGCTCGAAGGAAGGCCAAGACCCCCAGCCAGCAGCGCGGTATCACCGCCGATATTTCGGGTGGCCGTGCCCTTGAGCGCAATCTGGCTTGGCGTGACTCCGACGAGCTGGACGGTCTGGCGTCCGTTCGGACCGATGATCCTTGCGTTTGCACGGAGGAGCGGTGCCGCTACTTTGACACCTGGCAGCTGTGCTGCGCGTTTAGCCAAGCGTTCGTTGAAGCCGGAGGGTGAGCGCGCGAGTAGCTGTAGGCGGGCCGAGCCGACGATGCTGTCGAGGGTCTGCGCAGCGGAACCGGTGACGCTGGCACTCGCCACGAGGACCCCGAACATCAGCGCGACGCCGACCGCTATACCACTACCGGCTAGGAGCTCCTGTATGCCGTGACGCCTCAGACGCCACCCATACATGCTCAACAGTGAGCCGAGGCGCACATCCATGATGGCCGGCTTCCTCAAACGTTCAACGACGCTCACGCGCGCGCGACTCACTCCTGCGCTCCAACAAGCTCGGCATCCAGACCGTCCTGCAATCGTCCATCCCGAAGCGTGTGCACCGTGTCGACGAACGCGGCCGCAGCGCGATCATGGGTCACGATCAATGCGGGGATACGCCGTTCGTGACAGATGTCCCTCAGAAGGCCGAGGAGATCCTGACTTCGCTGGAAGTCGAGGTTGCCCGTCGGCTCATCCGCGAGCAACAGGCGCGGCTGGCACGCCAGCGCCCTGGCGATAACCACACGCTGACGCTCGCCCATCGAGAGTTCCTCCGGCCTGTGCCTTATACGGTCGCCCAAGCCCACCCGCTGCAGCCATTCACGTGCCACCGGGCGTGCCTCGTGGAAGCTCACGCGATCCGCGATCAGCTTGGACGCCGCGTTGTTCAGCGCCGAGGTGGGCATGAGATAGAACGACTGCGAGACTAGGCCGACGTCTCGCCGCAAGTAGAGGGCCTTTTCTCGGGGCGAGAACCTCGAGAGATCACGCCCGCCGAATACGACACTTCCACTGTCGGGGGAAAGGATTGCCGCAGCGAGCTGCAGCAACGTCGTCTTGCCGGAGCCGCTCGGGCCAAACAACGCGACGGTCTCCCCGGCAGAGATCGTCAGCGAGACGCCGTCCACGGCTCGCACGACGCCGCCGCCCCCGCGATAATGCTTGACCGCGTCTCGCAGTTCGAGTGCGTTCACGATTACGGGTGCTGCCCTGCGGCCGTTCGCAGGCCTGGGAACTCGACCACCGTCCCCGGTGGCCTATCCGAGCCCTCGACGCTCATCACCCGCAGCCTTCCGTCATCAAGCGACATCTTCCGCCGCGCCATCCGAATCGGCGCCAGATCCTCCGAAGCGATCACCAGCGCGATCCCTAAATTCTCACCGAGTGATGCGAGCAGCTCGTAAAGCTCAACCGACTCGCTTGGCCTCAGACAAACCGCCGGCTCGTCCACCAGCAAAAGACGTGGTTTGTGAACAAGCCGCTGAGCCAGGCCGAGCCGTATCAGCTCGCCATGAGAAAGCAACTCGGACGGCATATGAGCACGATCGGACAATCCCACCTGCGCAAGTGCCCGCAACGCTGGCTCCATAGCTTCCCGTGGACTGAAGCGATCACACAGGAGCACGTCCGCGACGTGGTTGACCGCGGGCTTGTTGCTGCGAGGGCGCCACATTCCCGTAGTAAGGCCGATCCCGTCTCGACGCAGTAGCTTTGCTCGCGCACCACTCGACATCCGAGTGAGATCTTGCCCCTCATAGAGAACCACACCAGCATCAGGCTGCTCCCAGCCCGCAGCGACTCGCAGGAGCGTCGACTTGCCGGAGCGCCGCTCACCATGCAAACCGACAAAGTCACCAGGCTCGACGTCAAAGGACACATCGTCCAGAACATCGACCCACTCCCGTCCGACGCGAAAACCTCTCGTGACACATGCGTTTGTCACGTTCGGCATAGTCTTTGAGTGCTTTACGCGTGTACTTAGCCCATCTGACCTTGGCGCGTATATCCTCGTCTTCGGCTGTCCGGACCGTGCTGATCGTCAGGCTCCTCCATGAGCGCATGTCTCCCTCTGCTCCGGGAGACTCATTGAGCCTCGCATAACACTGGTCTTCAAATGAGTCCAGCGCGTCCAGCAAAACCTCCAAATGGTGCGGACAAGAGCTGACTATCCGTGCGTGCAACTCCTCCCTAACTGGCGAATTGGGAACAGACTGCGCCATCCACTCGTCAAGAGCGCCCTGAGTATCTGGGGTGGGGACGTAAACCGTCTTGCCACTGCCTAATGTGAGTCCTCGGGCAAGCTCTTCTTGTTGCATTTGCTTCAGGGCGTAAGAGACGGTTCCCTTGCTGATCTTCCACGTGGGTAGACACTGCGCCAGGAGGCCCGCGAGCTTGTAGAGATGGCTCGGCTGGTCCTGATTGACCAGGAGCCCCAACAGGGGACCCCGCAAGGGCAGGAGCTGACCCTGGACGGCCTCAGAAGCTTCCCTTGATGTTTCTCGGGCAGTTGGCATAGCAACGAACAATCGTCAGGACCCGAATAGTACATGATGCCCTTGTCTTGGCTCCGAGCCTCTAGCCAGTATTCCGCGAGCCGGATGGCCGCGGACTTGTCGGCGGGCGCAAGATGGCCGCGGCAAGCCAGCAATCGCCAGTCTCTGAGCGGAGATGATCGTCGAGCTTAGCCGCATCGGAACGATCTGTATACCAATAGACAACCCTTCCAATTGGACTAGTTCGACCTTGACGAAAGTTCGGAGGCTAAAGAATGATTGCTCGGATGAGACACGGGCAGATGGGGGCGACCGCACGCGGAGGAGGAGGGTCCGGACGAGGGCATACGGATTGCTTGGTGCCCACATCAAGCGCGAGAGGGTGCCCGGCTTGTCTCTACCAGAACGGGGCCGGACGCTCTCTCGTAGAGCGCCCGGCCCCACCGCGCTATCACCAGGCTGCCGAGGAAGGCGAGCCACGACCCTACCTGGACCTTCGCCCAAAGCTGCCGAGGGACCATGTCGTCGCTTAGAGGGACCGGGACGCATGTCAATTCGTGGATGAGTCCTGAGTTGTTTGATCCGCGGTTTTCGCAGTCGTTGGGGCGTGGTCTTGCGATTTTGGAGTGTTTTGATGGGGAGCATCCGGTTTTGGGGATCGCGGATGTTGCTGACAGGTTGGGAATGAATCGTGGTACGACCCATCGTTATATGGCGACGCTTGTGGCGCTTGGGTTTTTGTGTCGGGATGAGAGGCACAAGTACAGTTTGTCGTTGGGGGTGACGGGTCTGGGGTTGGAGGTGTTGAACGGGATGGCGTTGCGTGATCACGCTCATGCGGATTTGCGGTTGTTGTGTGAGCCGACGGTCTTTTCTGCTGCGTTGGCGACGCTTGATGGCCTGGATGTTCTTTATGTCGATGTCGTGCGTGGTTTGCGTGATCGTTCGGGGGGTCGTGGGGGCGTGGGGCTGCGGGAGGGTTTGAGGGTGCCGGCGTATTGCACGGCGATGGGCAAGGTGTTGCTGGCTGCCCGTCGACCGGAGGGGGCGCTTGATGGGTTGCTCAGCGGGGTCGAGTTCGAGAAGTGTGGGCCGAACACGATTATCAGCAGGATGGCGTTGCTGGCTGAGGTTGGGCGGGTTCGTGATGAGGGCTTCGCGGTGGAGGATCAGGAGCGGGAGGAGGGGATCATTGCGCTGGCGGTGCCGTTGCGTGATGAGTCTGGGGAGATCGTCGCTGCGGTGGACCTCTCTGTCAGTGCGTCGAAGTTCGCGTTGGGGGCGCTGGTGGATAGGCTGAAGCCGCACCTGTTGGCGACTGCGGATCGTATATCCGCGCGTCTTGGTTATCGTGGTGCCGGGTACGAGGTGGCACTGCTGCCGATGTTGACAGACCATCCTGGTCTTGGGTGAGCGGGGGAGCGGTCTGGTGATGGTTGCCCGGAGGGAGGCTCGCGTTCCTCGTGCTGTGGTTCCTGGTTGGTATGTCTCGGGGTCTCGGGGACCGCGTTACTCCGGCTCGTTGGAACTTGGTCTGGCGATACTGGCTTGCTTTACGCCCGAGAATCCGATGCTGGGGATCGCTGATCTCGCTGAGGCGCTCGGGACTAGTCGGTCGAGTGCTCACCGTTACATGATCACGCTGGTCGTGCTCGGTTTTTTGGAGCAGGATAGGTCGCGCAAGTATCGTCTAGCTCTGCGTGCCAGGGATCTCGGGACGAAGGCGCTTGATGCGACCGGTCTGCGCGAGATCTCCCACCCGTATTTGGTGGCGTTGCGTGATGATTTTGGCCATGCGGTCAGCCTGGGGGTCCTTGATGGGGTTGAGGTGGTGTGTGTCGATCACGCGAGCGGTCTTTGTCCCGTACGTCAAGGCGTGGGGGGTCTTGGTTTGCGCCCGGGATCACGTTTGCCGGCGTATTGCACGGCCTTGGGCAAGATCCTGCTCGCCTACCTACCCGGGGATGTGCGGCGCGCGCGGATCACCGAAATGACCCTGGTTAAGCGCTCTGCGAACACGATCACTCGCAAGAGGGGTTTGACCGAGGTGTTGAGCGAGATCGCCGACACCGGGGGGCTCGCCGTGAGCGACGAAGAGCTCGCTCCGGGGGTGTATTCGATCGCCGCACCGATACGCGACCAGCACGGCATAGTGATCGCCGCGATTGACGTAACCGCAAGCGCTCCCTCGACGCGCTCCCTCGGGCACCTACTTGACGCTGCCGACTCACGCTTGGAGTCGGTCGCGGAGCATGTTTCCGCGGTGTTGGGCTTCCAGCGCGGAGGGGAGCAGGGAGAAGACTCGACGACGATCGATCAGGCGAGCTTATAGCCGAGGATGCTGGTAGCGAGGATGATTGTGGGGACATCGAACATAAAAGCAAGAGACTCGATCAGGGGTCCCGTATTGCCTCTCGCCGACGATAGTCCTTCGATGAGGGGACGCTGATGCCCGCAGGATCTGAGCGTGAGGGGGCCGGCGCGGGAGATCGTCCCGAGACCGAAGGGTTGCCGAGTTCACGCTTGGGCATGTTGGTAACGATCTGCAAGATTATGCGCTGTTTCACGGCTCAATCTCCTGTTCTCGGGGTCACTGAGATCAGGCGAAAAACAGGTATCCCCCTCCCGACAGTGCAGAGCTATTTGCGCACGCTTATCGCGGGAGGCTATATCTACCAGACCCGTGATCGTAAGTACCAGCTCGGGTTGAAAGTGACGGAACTCGGTATGTCCGCTCTCAGCGCTACCGGTCTTCCCGAGGCAGCACACGAACATCTCGAGCAGCTGCGCGATAACACGGGCTACACGGTCGGTCTGGCGATGCTCGACGGCAGCGACGTGGTCTATGTTCAACGGCTCGTCGGTTCACGTCACGGGTCCAGCGCGATCAACCTCGACGTGCAGGTCGGAGCACGATTGCCCGCCTGGCGCACAGCGACAGGCAAGATCCTCCTCGCGCACCTCTCAAATAGTGCACGTGAACCACTCCTACCGCACAACGCCGTGCCGGAGGCTCCTGGATCGGACGCTGAGATCGATCCCGAGCTAAAGATCGAGCTCGAACGCGCCCACGATGAGGGCGTGGCGACCGAGGAGAACGAGCGCGGGACACGCCTAGCAGCGGTCGCGGTACCCGTTCGCGGCCAGTCCGGCGAAGTCCTCGCCGCGATCGACATCGCCGCGCACAAACCGATCGCCGAGCTGACCACCCTCTTACCACTACTGCTCCTGACAGCCAAGCGCACCTCTCAACGCCTCGGCTACCAGCAACCAATCACGGTTGAAAAAACCGATGAAACATTGTTCAATACTGAAAGGCAACAATGAGCACGATGTTCGTGGGGTCATCAAACAGCAAACAAAAGATCGAACCGAGCCCTATCGGCACGATCCTCGCCACCAGTGCCGTGCTGATCGCCGTCACGCTCGCGAATGCGACGACGGCACTCTCCTCGCCGCTTGGACGTACGGCGCGTTCACAAGTAGTCAATGATGAAAGCAGCCTGCGCCTGGTTGGCGAATCGGGCTCAGAACTCCTCGAGGAAGGCAAAGTGACCGGCACCCTGCCCGGCCGTGCACGAGTACTGTTCAACATCGGCGCGACCGTGATCGCCAAAGTCACCCTCTACCCGGCAAGCGGCGGATCGATCACCTGTCAAGGAGTCGGCAAACTGCACTCCTCCGGCCGGTACGCAAGCTTCAGCGGCACCGCAGCAATCACCAAAGGCACCGGCCCCTACAAGCACGCGCACGGGACCGCCGGATTCTACGGAACCATCCTACGCAAATCGCCATACCCCGTCCTCGTGCAGACACGCGGAACGCTGTACTACTAACAAGGAGAAAGCTCGCCGCGCGTTGTCGCCCGTGGTGCTCAGGTCACCCGAGCCGCCCGTTGGTCGGGCCTGCGATGCCCAGCTCAGCGTGTGCCTTGCGCACCCGTGCGGCGAGCTGCGCTTCGACTTCGGCTTCGCGTGCGAGCCCGGAGACCGGGATCTTGAGCGCGCCGGCCAGAGCACAGAACTTTGTCCAAGTCGGGTTGCGAACCCCGCGCTCGATGCCCGAGAGGTAGGTCGGGTGGATGTCGGCGTCGTGCGCCAGCAGGCCGCGAAAGCGCTCCTGCCTGGTCTCGCGGTCCCCCGGCACCCGAGAGGGAATGCAGGGCTTCTCCAGCCCAGCCTATCTCGGCGTATACGCCCTCGCGCAGACCGTCCACCGCGAGGATCGGCACCTTCAGCGGCACCCGGTCCTGTCCTGCGCTCGGGGGCTCGCCCGCTCGTCTTGCGTGCTTTGCTTCATCCCGCATGGGAAGAACCAACCTTTCTTTCCGTGCAGGCCCCGGCACGACTTGACCTCGTGTCGGGGCCGCAATTGACCAAACCCTTCAGCTATCGAGGAGGCACCGCCCCAACGTCTCCAACTGCCGCGCACGCGCAGCCGCGCGCGTCGCGAACACGAACCCCTCGACGCGATGCACCAGACCGTCGGCGTGCAACCCCGCGACCGCCAGCTGCGCCATCTCCTCGTCTCCGACTGCTAGGGCAAGCTCGCGCATCGAGCACAGGCCGGCCCCGACCGGCGCCAGCAGCAGGCACAGCACACAGCACTGCGCCTCATCCAACACTTGGCCCGGATCGGGCATATCCTGATCCCGCATCGGGAGTTCGTACCTCCTGGTGCCACGACCCCCGGCTGTTAGCGCAGCGCGGGGGTCACTTTGCTTATGCCCGGGACGTTACGCTCGCGTCCCCGTCCAAGTCAAGGAAACACCGAAAACTTGGCGCGATCACGACAGTATTCGACTCTTTGGTGGCGGTCGTCAAGCCATCTCACGTCCGTGACAACGATGTCTTTCGCATACGCCCGGACGCCGCTGGCTCGCTCGTGCCGAGTCCCGTAAGCCGTGTTGAAGGTCGGCTCTCACGAGTACGAAGACGCCGGGAGCTGATGTCGCTGGATCGGCGCTATCCTGACGATGTGGCCTCCACCTTGGACAAGGACAAGCTTCACGACGTGCTCGACGAAGCCGTGATCGTGATCGACGCCGATGAGTTTGAGCGTTCGCGGAGCGACCCACGTGTGCAGGAGCTGTTCAGGCGGGGCCAGGCTCTGGTGGCTGATCTCGAGGCGAAGAACGCGAACTTTTAGTGGGTATCGCAGCCCACAGTCGCTTCAGACGGCGATTCCCCGGCACCGCTTGCTCGGACGGCGCAAGGCCCCAGTGCTCGCGCCAGTAGGAGTCGGTGTCCTCGTCGAACGGGTCGACGACGAGCACGGTCGCGCCGACGTAACGTAGCGCCAGCTGTGTCATAGCGGCAGCGTGTTCGAGCATCTCGCCGCCGATCCCCTGGGCGTCCGTGGCGCGCGCGAACTGCGCGAGCAGGATCGCGGGCTGGGTGCGGTAGTGCACTTCTCCGAGCTGGGCTCGGTCCTCGATGCTCAACGCGACCTGTGCTGCACAAAGTGCGTAGACGCCGGTGACCTTGCCGTGGCTGAGGCGCAGGCGTACGGTCGCCTCCTGCGGCTCGCGCAAGGCTCGGTCTGACAGCCACGCCGCGACACTCTCGCCGGCCGGGCTCGCGACAGGCGTAAACGCTTGGATCGCATCGCCCAGGCCTGGAAGTGTCACGACGACATCTTGGTCTACCCGCACGTACGCCACGGGCTGCTCAAGGACGTCGCGAGTAGGACGATCGTGGACGCTCATCGATGCCGAGACCCTATATGGGACCGTCGGCCTCTCACCTGAAATGATCGTGTACGAGCCACCTGTGCCGATCATCGACTCGCTCGCCAGCTGACCGCGCGGGAGGCCAGATCACGTGGATGCCGACCGACGCCCATTGGGCACAAATCGGCTTGTGCCCAACGGCTGGCCCGCCCGCCGGCTGGCTGCGCTGGAGGCCGGATACTCAATGGGCACAAACCGAGATTTGTGCCCAAACCCACGGCAAAAGCCCTCAAATAGCGGCTTTTTGGCGGGACAGCCGATTCCTGGGCGATGCCCCGAATTTGGCTTGAATACTGGGGATTCTCAGTATCGAGCTGCCCTTGGGACCACTACTGTCACGCCGGAGGTCGCGGGTTCGACCCCCGTCGCTCCCGCTTTTGTCACCCCGCTCATCGGCCGCGTTTTTGGGGGCGTCGGGCGGGCTTGGTCGAGCGCCTTGAAGTACGCGGCGAAGGCCGGGCGGGGCTTGACGGCGACGATACGCCCGGCGTCCTGCCAGATGTGGTCGAAGAGGCCGGCGATGAGCTTGCGGCGCTCGGCGGGGTCGGGCTCTGCGTGCCAGAAGGTGGCGAAGTCGCCGAGCAGCTCCTGGGCGCGGTCGAGGTCGGGGTCGGCGGGCGGCGCGAGGCGTTGCAGCTCTTCCTCGAGGGTCTGGCGGCGCATGACGTAGCGGGGCTTGGTGAGGTCGCCGAGGACGTAGAGGTCTTGGAGGCGGTCGAGTTGGGTCAGCAGCTCGCGACGGCGCTCCTGGTCTTCGCCGGGGTGTTCGTTGGTTGCGGAGCTGATCGTGTCGAGTACGAGTCGGCGGAGATCGGCGTCGGGTTGGAAGGCGTGCAGCCAGTTGATGAGCTGCTCCTCCAAGAGCTCGGCCTTCACGATCGCCTGGCGGCAGTCGCCGTGGTGGCGGCGGGTGGAGCATTGGTAGCGGCGGATGCCGCCCCGCGAGCCGCGGGTGCCGTGCATGCGCGCACCGCATCGCTCGCAGCACAGGAGCTTGCGCAACAGGTACTCCTCGGATGGCCGTCCGGGCTTCAGGACGCGGGTGCGCCAGGAGCGGATCTCCTGAACCTGGTCGAACAGCTCGTCGGTGACGATCGCCTCGTGCAGGCCGCGGATGGTACGGGTCTTGTCGCGCAGCCCGCTGACATACCCGGCATAGGCGGCGTTGCAGAGCATCTCGCGCACTGTGTCCTTTCCGAACTGCCGGTCGCGGGCGGTGCGCGCGCCGGTGGCGTTCAGCCAGTCGGCGAGGCTGCGGTCTGACTCCTGGCCGGTGGCGTAGCGCTCGAATAGTGCCCGCACCAGCTGGGCGCGCTGCGGATCGGGGATCGCGAGTTTGCTCTCGGGATCGCGGACGTAGCCCCAGGGCAGGCTGCCGACGAGGTGGCCTTGGCGTGTCTTCTCCCGTAGTCCGCTGCGTGTCCAGAAGGAGAGGGAGACGGAGTAGTACTCGTCGAACATCTCGTGGATCGACTCGGCCAGGAACGCGGAGGGGTCGGTCGGGTCCTCGCCCATCGGCTGTGTGACCGAGACGACGCGGATGCCAAGGCGCTCGCGCAGGAGTTGCTTGTAGCGGCGCGCCTCGACCTGGCTGCGTGCGAAGCGGGAGGTGTGGAACACGAGCACGCACTCGAAGGCCCCTGCGGCTGCGTCGGCCATGAGGCGTTGGAACTCGGGACGGGCCTCGGACTTGCGCCAGCCGGAGTGGAAGTCGCAGTACTCGCCGATCAGCTCCAGGTCGTTCTCGACGGCGAACTTGCGGATCGTCTCGCGCTGCGCGTCGGGAGAGAAGCCCTGACCCTGCTCCTCAGTGGACTCGCGGACGTACGCGACCGCGCGCTGCCTAACGGTCCCCTCTGGCGATGGTGAGCTCGCGTCCACGCCTGAGCCACCAGTCCGCGAACCATCTCGCGAACTCGTCAAGTTCTCGCTCGGGACTGCAGGCCGATCTACCGTCTCCATGCTCTCCTCCTGTCGTATGGGGCCTGAGCGGCGACACCGCCGCTGGACAGTCGTCTCTGCTCTTGCGCGCCGCGGGTCTCGACTCGACGGCGGCACTCCCTCGCCGTCGCCGTCCTCGGGCATCGCAGGTCTCGCTGGGTGTGGGTCGCTGGGGTGGGTTGCTCATCGGCGCATCGCTCCTCTCTGATCGCTGCGGTCGTCGGGGCTTATGCAGCGAGGTGTTCGCTGTCGCGGCAGTAGTGGCACGTGCGCTCTCGGTCCAGGCCTCCGTTCGGATAGACGACGGGGTAGGCGATCTCCCGGCACTCGCGGCAGACCTTGAGATGCCGACCGTCGATCTGCTCATGGAATTCCTCTGGGCGGTGGGTGAGCCTGCCGAGCGGCCCGGCTTCGCGTGCCATCCGTCGAGCCGCCTCACCGCGCCACGCCACATACGCACGCGCGTGTTCGAGCTGCTCGGCACGTGCAATGGCGTCGCGCTCGGCCAGGCCAGGGAGCGCGGCCAGTTCGCGTGGCCCGAGCAATCCCGAGTCGAGTCGTGTTGCGGCTCTGCGTAGGCCCGGTCCTACTCCGTGGCGCTGCGCGAGAGCACTCACCTCGCGCTCCTGGATCGACCTGTACGTTTCGGTCAGCAGGCTCGCGTCCAGCCGCACGCTTCCGCCGGGCGGTCCCACCTTCGCCCTCGCGGGTTCTAGCAGTGCGTCGCCGAGGTCGCGGGCGATCGAACGCAACAGCGTCGCCTCATCCGCTGAAGGCCGCTCGTGGCAGCCGAGCAGCAACTCAAATGCCTCCATGCCGGCGGTTCCGAGCGCGGCGGCGTAGCCGCGCAGATGCTGCTCGTGGCGGCGCAGATGCTCGCGCATCGCCTCTGGTTCCTCGCGAAGCTCGCGGCGCCGCTCATCTTCCGCTTCGCGCTCTCTGCGATGGCTGGCGAGCTGCGCTTCGTAGGGCTCCCTTGCGGTGTTCAAGATATCGACGAGTGTCAGGCCGCTGGTGCCGTCCAGGTCCACAAAGCAGGGTTCGGCAAGGAGCCGGCCGGGTGCCCAGATCCCGGTCGCGCCCGCGGTGAACGGTGTGCGGCTCTGGCTGCTGCTGCCCCGGGAGAGCGCTGCGGCGAGTGACCTCAGGAACTTTCGCCCCCGGACATCGGTGATCGTCAGGAACAGGAGCGCTGGCAAGTACTCGTGACGGGTACGCCACGCGCCCCGCAACACATAGTCTGTATATAGCTCGGCCTTCTGGCGTAGCCGTGCGTGCGACATCGTGCCGCGGTCGATCTCCACAAACGCCGTCAGTCGATGATCCTTCTCATCGACGAGCATGATCCTCGCGTCCGGGGCGAGCGCTCGCTCGCTCGCGCCCTCCCCGAACACCTCGCGGGCGTCGCACTCCCGCTGATAGGCAAACCCCACAAACCCCGCGGCGCGCGCCGTTGTGAAGATCGCGACGTACAGCTCCGTTAGCGCCGCCGCGTGAGCGAGGAACATTGGGTTCGGCTCGCGGCGTTCACCACCCCGTGGCGCCGGGTCGCCGCGCATCAGGCAGTCCGCCCTCCTGGTCGGCCAGTGATGGTTCGGCGCCGAGCCCCGCTCGCGGTATGGGCGGCTGCGCCCCGCCAGTCCAAGGTCGTGCAGGCGGCGCGTGCGATAGCGCAACGTGCGCTCGGGAACCTCGGGGAACAGCCGGCAAAGCTGATCCTGGCGCACCACGCGATGCGCGCACAAGATGCCGAGCAAGCGATGGTCGATCTCGGCCAGCGCGCAGTTGGGATCAGAACGACGACGAGGCCGGACGACACGAACCCGGTCAGCAGAAGCAGGCGAAGATGAAGGAGGAGTCATGAGGAGATCGCTAGCCGCAGAGAGAGACAGGAAGGCAGGAGATAGAGAGACTCGGGTGCGCGGCGATGCCGCGAATCCCGCAGCACAGAGCCGAAATCAACGACTCCGGCGTTGCCGATCGGCAACGACCAAACGGCAACTCCATGGCGGCGACGGCAGACCGGGAGACGGGGCGCGAGATGGGCAGAGGCTGGAGGGCAGGGCATCGCGGGACCGGACGGTGTAGCTCCAACTCGCGAGGAAGTCAAGTCCAGCCCGAGGTCCAAGGGGCGAACTCCCGAGGAGCTCGCCTGCGTGCCGGCTCGCGGGTCGCGATCTCGAGCACGAATCCTGGGCGGCACCCCCCAAACGCTCTTAGCGTCTCACGCGGCAGCGCGGCCGGGCGAGGCCCCGATGGGGTCAGTGCTCAGCCTTGGGCGGTACGTTGGGCTGCGGCAAGCACGACGGCACCAGCAAAAGCCCCGACCCCGACGCGGTAGAGCGACGGGGTCTGGCGATTGGAGACACTGATCCGAATGCCGTCGTTCAATACGTCGACGCTCGTCAGTCGATCCAACCGCGACTCTATGGTTTTCCGGGAGCCTTGAAAAACGACGCGGGTGCTGGTCAGTGACAACACGCCTTTGTCCGCTTGCTCCAGGCTGGTGCCGACGACAACCGACTTGCCGCGGAGCCCGGACGTCCGGTACCGGACGCCGGGGGCAACCTTGAAGCTGACCCCACTTGAGCCGCCACGGTATTCCCGGTGGACGACCTCCTTCATCAGCTCCGCCTCAAGCTCGGCGTAGACGGTCTCACCGGACTTGGCCATGAGCTTCGGCTGCTCCTCAACGGGCATGCGCCCGTCGTTGATACGCGCGATCATCAGCCGACTTGCAAGATCTCCTGGCAAGGCGCTGCCGCCAGCCAGCACTCCGAGCGCTTCGCCGACTAGGCCAAGCTCTGCCTCCTCGCCCTCGGTGAGCAAGTCATCCTCGAGCACACGTTCGGCCAAAGCGCGGAACGCACTCACATTCAGGTGTGTCAGCTTCCGGGCCTTCAGCCCCGTCTCGCCGGCCGCTGCATGGAGTCGGTCCGCAAGTCCACGGAGCTCTGCGCTTCCGTCGATGATGTCTCGCAGCAGCGCTTGATAGTCAAGCTCGGCGCGCTTCTCCTCCTCGCTCCTGCGCCGAAAGAGCTTGTGCGACCGTGCACTGGCTGTCGCGGGCGACTGTGGAGCGGGAGTGTCTAACTCCGCGCCCGCCGAGGTTTCAGGCGAATCAACCTCGGCAACGTTTGCGCCTCCCGTGGGCTCGTCGTCGACACCCGCGGCTGGCGGCGGGTCCGGCGCGGTCTTGACGGGATGACGGGCGTCGGTCGGGCGTACTCCCCGTGGCCATCCACCCGTCATCATGATCACCTCGTCTGAGACGGCACTCACGCGGACGGCGCGCAGCTCCCAGTCGCCAACGCTCGCTCGGCCGACTGTCTCGGTGGTGATCTCGACAGGGACGCAGTCTGGGTATCTATCGTAACCACCGCGCAGAAGGTCATCCCACGCCAGCGTCTCACGGCGATCTGGCAGGCGACGGCCGCAGAGCTCGTCTGACGTGTGCGTCTTGGTCTCGAAGAGATCCGCGAAGGACGAGCTTTCCCAGATCGCGTTCTCTGCTCCCGCGATCATAAATGCGGCGCTTCGGTCTTCGCCTGTGCTACCGAGCGCCATCTTGAAGAGATCCCAGATGCCCTCGTAGAGCACATCTCTCCCGGGCCCGCACCACTTGAGCTCGCAGATCCAGGCCGGCTCGCCCTCGGCGCCGGGTCGTCTGAGCAGCAGATCGACGTTCCCCACATCGGGCCAGTGGGGGATTGGAACCTTACGGTCCTTTGCAACCAAGTCACCGAACCGGGCGACGAGCGCCGCGACTGCGACCGGCTCCAAGTCCTTGCGCTCTCTCAAGCCCGGAACCCCCGATGCGTCCCGGTCGGCTCGGTCGGTGAGCTGCTCCGCAATCAAGTGGACGATGTCTTCGGTCAGGCCCGCCTTGACTTTGTCGAAATCCTGCCCGCCTTGCCGCTCATCATCCTCGGACATAATGATGTCTCCCCCGCGCCCTTGACATTCGCGCCAAATCGACCGTCACGATATCGGACTGCTCGCAAGTCATGCCGACCTCGCGAAGCCATGCACGACCCGTCGCACGGAGGGCGGACACAGTCCCGCGCGATGAGCCCTCCGGCTGTGGCAGCTCGGGCCCGGATCTCGATCGAATCATCGAGACGTTCCGCCGGCACGATCAGTTGTGCCGCGCGAACGCGACGGCTGACCGGCTGCGTCGTCATGCGCTCGCCTTCTGTAGCTGAAAGCGGACAAGCTCCTGAAAGCGGACAAGCTCGTCTCCAGCCCATCGAAGGGTGGCCGTTGTGGCCGGGGGCACAGGTAGGATCAACGCAGGCAAACACGAACTCTGGCGGTGATGGCGACGAGCAGACGGCGAAATGGCACGACGATTGGCGAGGGCGACCTGCGGGTCGCGCGGGCGGTGTTCACGCTGCGGGAGGCGGCGACCTATCTCGGGCTGCCGAACTCCACGCTGCACAGCTGGGCGCGTCCCGGCGGCGCGGCCAAGCCGATCATCACGTGCTTTCCCACTCATGGGCGGGAGGCGACGGTGCCGTTCATCGGCTTCGCGGAGGCGTATGTCCTGTCTGCGTTCCGGCGTGCGGGCGTGCCGATGCAGCGCATTCGCCCGGCGGTCGGTGTGCTCTCCTCCGGTATCGGGGTTGAGCATGCGCTGGCGTCCAAGCGTCTGTACACCGATGGCGCGGAGGTGCTCTACGACTATGCCGCCAGCGAGCACGACGAGGAGCTGCGCGGCCTGACGGTCGTCCGCACCGGCCAGCGGCAGTTCGCGGAGGTAGTGCGCGACTACCTGAAGCGCATCACCTACGGCGAGGACGGCTGGGCCTCCCGGGTGCGCCTGCCGGCCTACCAGCACGCGGATGTCGTCGTCGATCCGCGGCGGGCGTTTGGGATGCCGCTGGTCGTGCACGGTGGTGCGCGGGTCGAGGACCTCGTCGATCGCTTCGTGGCGGGCGACACGTTGGCGGACATCGCCGAGGACTTCGGTGTTCCCGAGCCCGAAGTCGAGGACGTAGTCCGTGTCGCCACCCGAGCGGCGGCCTGACGCACGCCCGGACAGCGCGGGGAAGTCGGGCGAAGATGATCGCCCGGCCGTCGAGTTCTTCATTGACCGCAGCCTGGGCCGTAAGCACCTTGCCCGGGCGCTCGGGGACCTCGGCTTCACGATCCACACGATGGCGTCGGTCTACGGCGAGCGGGTAGCCCAAGAACTCGACGATGAGCGCTGGCTCGCCGATGCCGGACAGCACGACTGGGTTGTGCTGATGAAGGACGACGCGATCCGCCGCCGGCCCGCTGAGCGCGACGCGCTGGCAGAAGCCAAGGTGCGAGCCTTCTGCCTGACCAACGCCCAGCTTCGGGCCGCCGAGCAGTCGGCCCGCTTCGTGGGCAACATCGCGCGCATCCAGCGCCAGGTCGAGAAGCCCGGCCCCTATATCTACGGGGTCTACGACGGCTACATCAAGCGGCTATGGCCCTAGATCCGGATCTCAATCCACGGGGTGTCAATCGCGTGTCCGACCCCCGTCGCTCCCGCTCTTTACACACCCCTTTCCCCGCGGTTTGGAGGGGCGGGTTCTCGAAATAGGGCGCGAATGAGGGCTTGGGCTGGACGGCGACGACGCGTTGTTCGTCGAGCCAGACGCGCTCGAAGATGAGCGAGAGGAGGTGGCGCTTGGCTGCTGGGTCTGTCTCTCTGTGCCAGAAGATCGAGAAGTCGTCGAGTACCTGGCGCGCCTGGTCGAGATCGGGGATCGGCTCTGGCGCGAGTCTGGCCAGCTCGGTGTTGATGGCGTCGCGGCGGGCCATGTACTCGGGTCGGGCGAGGTCACCGAGTTCGTAGAGGTCACGAGAGCGGCGCAGGCGCTCTTCGAGTGACGCGCGCCGCTGGGCGGTGTCGGACGTGTCTGTCGCGGTGGTGCCGGTGAGGCGGCGGATGATCTCGTTGCGGATCGCGGGCGCGGGCTTGAAGTCGGCGATGAACTGGACGAGCTGAGCCTCGACGAGATCGGCGTGGACGAGGGGCTGATCGCAGGAATGGTCGGCGCGGCGGGTGGCGCAGTAGTAGCGGGGGACGAGCTTGCGGCCGATGGCGGTGCCCTGCATCTTGCCCTGGCAGCGCTCGCAGCGCGCGAGACCGCGCAGCAGATAGCGCTGGGAGGGCCGGCCGGGCTTCAGCGTGCGGGCGCGCTGGCGGCGCATCTCCCGCACCCGGTCGAACAGTGCCTCCTCGAGGATCGGTTCGTGCAGCCCTTTGATCGTCTTGGTCGTGTCCCGGCGGGCGGAGACGTAGCCGGCGTAGGCGGTGTTGCAGAGCATCTCGCGGACGGTGTCCACCCCAAACGCACGGTCGCGGGCGGTGCGCTGCTCGTTGACGTTCAGCCACTCGGCGAGCGTGCGGTCGGTGTGGCGGCCGGTGGCGTACATCTCATAGAGCTGGCGGACGTAGGGGGCGCGCTCGGGGTCGGGCTGGGCGATGCCGTCCTCGCCCTTGACGTATCCCCACGGGAGGCTGCCGGTGAGCAGTCCCTGGCGGGCCTTCTCGCGCAGCCCCATCTTCGTCCAGAAGGACAGCGAGACGGAGTAGTACTCGTCGAAGATCTCGTGCACGGACTCTGAGAGGAATGCGGCGGGGTCGTCGGCGTTGGCGCCGAGGGGCTGGGTGACGGAGATCACGTCGATTCCCAGCCCTGAGCGCAGGAGCTTCTTGTAGCGCTTGGCCTCCACCGTGTTGCGCGCGAAGCGGCTGGTGTGGAAGACGAGGACGACGTCGAAGCGGTGCTCCATCGCGTCCTCGATCAGGCGCTGGAACCCGGGGCGCTTGTCGGCGGCACGGCCGGTCTCGAAGTCCAGGTACTCGTCCCCGAGCGCGAGGCCGTGGTCGGTGGCGTAGCGGGCGATGGCTTGGCGCTGCCCGTCGGGCGAGTAGCCGCGGCCCTGCTCCTCGGTTGACTCGCGGACGTAGGCGACCGCGCGGCGTGTCTGCTGCTCCTGTTGCTGGGGCATGTCGCTCCTATGCCTCCTTCTCATCTTTGGGCTCGCCCGCGAAGAGGTGTGCTCCGCGCTGGCGCCAGTAGAGGACAAACCAGTCCACGAACGCCTCATGGTCGGGATCGGGCAGGCGCCGGCACTGCGGGCACAAATCCCTCGGCTGGCGCTGGTGGGGTCTTACGTCGAGGCACGTGTTGCCGCGGCGGCGTCTGCCGGGCGCGGGACACGGCATCGGGTCCTTGGGGGATCGATCCTGTCTCATAGGTACATCTCTCCTTCCTGGTCAGTCCGGTCGTACCTGCGATAGGCCGTCACCCGTTCGGTGCTGTGGCAGTAGTGACAGCTGGGCTCGTCCTCGAGACCGCCGGATGCGCTGACGGCGGGGTAGACGATCTCATCGCAGCGCCGGCAGACCCGAAGCCACCGGCGGTCGACTGGCTCGTAGAAGTCCTCGGCGCGGTGGGTGAGCCGCCCGAGCGGGCCGGCCTTGCGGGCACGCTGGCGTGCGGCGCCCTTGCGCCACTCCAGGTAGGCGAGCCGGCGTTTGCGCTGCTCCTCGCGGCCGGCGGCGTCGTGCTCGGCTTCACGGGGCAGCGCCTTGAGATCGCGGGGCTCGATCAGCCCGGACCGCAGCTGCGCCGCTGCTTTGCGCACGTGCGGTCCCATCCCATGCCGGTCGGTGAGCGCACGCAGCTGTCGCTCCTGGATGGAGTGATAGGAATCGATCAGCAGTGCCGCCTGACCCTTGGCTTCCGCGCCAGGGGCGGAGGGGATGGTCCTTGGCGTCGGTTCGACCAGCGCGTCGCCGAGGTCGCGCGCTATCGCGCGCAACAGCCCGCGCTCGTCGGGCAGCGGGCGCTCATCCGAGGCCAGCAGCAGCGCGAACGCCTCAGCGCCGGTCGGGCCGAGTGCCGCGCCGTAGTCGCCCAGCCAGTTCTCGTGGCGGCGCAGGTGCTCGCGCATCGCCTCGGGCTCCTCCCACAGGCGCCGACGCTTCTCCTGTTCAGCTTCCTGTCGCTCACGCTGGTAGGCGAGCTGCTCGTCATACGGGGCGCGAGCCGCATTGAGCACATCGATCAGCCGCAGTCCCTCGTGGCCGTCGAGGTCGGCCAGGCACCCCTCATCGAGCAGGCGTCCGGGCGTGAAGGCCAGCGCGCCCGCACCGGCGACGAACGGCCTGCGGGAGGACGAACAGAAGCGCCGACGCTTCGGCTCGTAGGAGAGCAACTGCCCCAGTGTTTTGAGGAAGCTCCTCGCCCGTGCGGGCGTGGTCGTCAGGAACAGCAGCGCGGGCAGGAACGGGTGATGCCCGTGCCAAGCATCCGAGGCCGCGTAGGCGGCATACAGCCCGGCCTTGAACCGCAGCCGGCCGTGGGACATCGTGCCCAGATCGATCTCCACGAACGCTCTCAGCTCCCTGCCCTGCTCATCGCCGAGCACGAGCAGCGCATCCGGCGCAAGCGCCCGCTCCTGCCCGCTGTCGTCCTTGAACGGCTCGCGCGCGTCGCCCTCACGACGATACTCGCGCAAGACCAGCCCGGCTACCTGTGCCTCGGTAGCGAACGTGACGTACAGCTCGGTGAGAGCGGCGGCGTGCGCGAGGAAGACCGGGTTCGGCGTATGGCGCTCCCCACCGCGCGGCAACTGGTCGCCGCGCATGAGGGCGTCCGCGCGTCGTGTCGGCCAGTGATGGTTCGGGGCAGATCCACGATCGCGGTATGGCCGGCTGCGGCCAGCGAGGCCCAGCTCATGCAGGCGGCGCGTGCGGTAGCGAAGCGTGCGCTCGGGGATCTCGCCGAACAGTCGTCCCAGCTGATCCTGGCGCACCACCCGGTGCGTGCAAAGCACGCCGAGCACTCGCCGGTCGATCTCGGCCAGCGCGCAGTTCGGATCAGAACGACGACGAGGCCGCACGACACGAGCGCGGCCGGCGGAGCCAGAAAGAGTCATAGATAGAAGACCTCCAGAAGACAGGTACAGAGAGATGGATGGTGGAGAGAGTCGGGCGCGCGGCGATGCCACGAAACCCGCGTGACAATGCCGAGAACCGCGCTCCGGGCCTTGCCGATCGGGAACGAGCGAACGGCAACCCCCAGACGGCCACGGCAGACCCGGAAACGGGGCGCGAGATGGGCAGAAGCTGAAGGACATGGCATCACGGGACTGGACGGTGTAGCTCCAACACGCGCTGAAGTCAAGTCCATAACCGGTGGTCCACGGGAGGTCACGTGCCCCGCTCGTAGCGGCACCTACCTGAGCCCGGCGCGGAGGCTAGCCAGTCGAGGCCGGTGGTGACGAAGCCGCAACGGTCCTCAACTCATCGGGCGGGTAGAGCCGGCGAACCTCGCCCCTGACGGCGGGATGCCGGCGCACCCAACACCTGATGGGACGGCCGTCGAGCCAGTCGCAAGCGTGACGGGCCGCCCAGCGGTCCGCCGGTCGATCAATCGATCGCGCGATCGGCGCCGCGATGAACAGCATCAGCGCGACGACAATGCACACCACCAGAAGCGCGAGCCACACCGTGCCGTATCTGCCGCTCAAGTAGACGGCAGCACCGATTGCCCCGCCTGCCAGCGTCCACCTCATGATGGTCTTGGCCCACTCGGCTAGATCCGGCCCGTCCACGTCTTCACGACGCACCTGCAGCTCTTCTCGGCCGATGCTCGTAAGACGGTAGCGGCCGGCCCTATGCTGCTCCAGCCAGCAGCGCCGGTGAGCGTACTCCCACCACTCCTCGATGGTCGCGCGCGAGGCACGACCCTTGAGCGGGTGCGCTGCCATCTGTATGAGTTCCTCGCACGACAACGCGCCCGCATCACGGATCTCGTCTGTCAGAACAGGATCGAGTACGCGCAACCAGCGACGGCGTTCGCGTGGGTCAGATCGCTGGTCGTCCACGCAGGAGATCGTAGGGCGCCCCCCGGATCGCCAACGTGCTGCTTCATCGAGGCCTCCGACTGGACATCCGCAGACAGGCGACGGGGCCCGAGGCTCACGCAGCCTCAGTGGGCACTCGCATCGCCAGCGGCAAACAGGAGTCCGCCCGGCCCCCCGCCCACTGTCGTCCATCTCGTCCCGAGCGATAGCGTCCGGGTAGGTTCCCCGCACGCTCGCTTGGCTGCGAGAGCAGAAGTGTGCCTATCGCCCGGCCTCGAACCCTCGCTCCGCGAGGGCCTGGAAGCCGAGGCGAGCGACCGCCTCGCGGAATGCCCGGTCGGCCTGCTGGGCCACCACGGACGGCCGCGTTTCGTGCGGCAAGTGCGGGTCGTCCCTGACCATTCGCCGCCAGTCGAGTCCTCGGTATGCGCCGGCCTTGCGGGTGAGCAGCCGCGGGACCGTCCATCCGGCCTCGACGAGGCCGCACAGCTGCTCCCAGTCCGCGATGTCCAGCACCGTAAGCGGCTGTGTCGCCGGCTGTCCGAGGTGGTCGCCGACCTCACGGATGATCCACTCGTAGACGAGCTCCGTCATCAGGAAGCTCGCGCCCGTCAAGACGACCGGCCAGACTCGCTCCACGACGTTCCGATCAACGCCTTCAAGCTCAAAGGCGCCAGCGAGGTAATCGTCGATCCGGCGACTTAGCTGTTGCGCCTTGCCGGTCAGGACTCGCCGCAGGTCCTCACCGACGCTCGCCGGATCTCCGGTCAGGCGAGTGTCTAGCCGCAGGCGCCCCGAGCACACCTCGATGAACACGAGGTCGGTGCCGTAGTCCAGCGCGATGTCCGGCGAGTCAACGCCGCCGGACTGCCCTGCGTAGCGGACCGATCCCAGCGCACGCCCGCTGCCATGTGGCTTCTCGGCGGGCAGCGCCTGCTCGACCACTTGGCGGGCGTAGCGCTCCACCAGCCAGCCGTTGAACGTGGTGAACCCGCCGCTGCGGCCTTCGTCCTGGGCATGGGTCAGAGCACGGTAATAGAAGCCGTCGGTCAGCCAGCTGAGCAATGCACGTGTCGACCACAGGCACAGCCGACCGTCCCGCAGCCGAACGAACGGCTTGGTCTCGAAGGGAGCGGTCGTCCAGCCGGCTGCGGCTTCCCGTTCATCGAGGCCATAGGTCCTCTCAATCCTCTCAAACTCCTCCGCGTACCAGCTCGGCTCAGCGCTCAAGGTGTCGAGGATTGCCTGCGCCGAGACGCCGAGCATGTCTCCGGTCGTCGTCGCCCAGTCTGCCGACAGCAAGCCGCGCCCTCCGAGCGGCCCGTCGTCATCGATTGCTCGCGAGCTGCCAAGCGCGGCCATTCCGGCCGCGAACTGCTCCAGTAGCCCGAGGCCGCTGTCCGCCCGAGCCCATGCATCTAGGTCACAGGACGCTGGATGCGCCTGTCCCTCAGATGAAAGGGCAAGCGTGCGGTAGAGCCAGCTGTTTCGCGCCAGTGCATTGGCGAGCGGCTCGCGCGTATAGAAAGCGCCATGGTGCACGAGCATCGCCACTGCGTCGAATGGTCCGGCGTGCTCGCCCGTAATCCGCTCAGCGTCGCCCATCGCTAGCGCGGAGCTTCCAACGAGCGCCCGCTCCAACGTGCGCGCATCGCGTTCGAGGTCGGCGGAACGGGATCTGTCACTGTGCCGGACCGCGAGCCGGGCTAGGGCGCTCAAGTGTTGCTCGGCGACCGCGACGCTGCCCTCACCCGCCGCCAAAGCCCGCTCAGCTCCTGCAGCGATCTCCCCGTCGATGAACAGGTCCCGGACGAGCGTGATCTGCCGCTCGCGGCCCGGCGGTACCTGTGCGGTTGCCATGCTCATGGCGCTGATGTAGAGCGCGGCTGACTCGAACGAGACGCGCGCAACACGGTTGATCTGCTGAGGGAGGGTCGAGAGGGCGATACCGATCGCGCGCTCGTCTAGGAACGCGAAGACCTGCGATTCGGAGTCGGGCAGCTTCTCAAGCACGGCGACGATTCGGGCACCAGCCACGTTGCGGCCGAGCTCCAGCTGAAGTGTCTCGCGGCCGGGGGGAGCTGGCATCCATACCCCGCCCTCGGAGCGCGTCCACGTGGGAACCAGCATCCCTGGGTTGCGGTTCCTCTTTCGCGTCTGAGCCACAGACATGCAACCGAATGTAGACCTGCGCGAGGACGGGAGAGGGTTCGTCCCGTGATAGGCACCGAGGCCCTCGCCCGCCCTGCGCCGCGGTATGTCAAGGTGCGGCGCATGAAGGCCGGGGATCAAATCGACGACTGGACGCTGATCGCGCCGCTCGGGGAGGGCGGCAATGGCAAGGTGTGGCGCGCGACTCGCGCCGGGCTCGGCGAATGCGCGCTGAAGGTGCTCTCTCGTAAGGGCGGAGATCGCTGGCAGCGTTTTCGCGACGAGGTGACAGTCATGCAGCAGCTGGGCGATCACCCAGGCGTGCTGAAGTTGCTCGCCGCCCAGCTGCCCGATCCTGGCGCCCGCGAGCGCGCGTGGCTGGCGACCCCAGTCGCTGAGCGCGCGACGGATGCGCTCGGCGGCGACACGCCGCTCGCGGACGTCATCGATGCGGTGCTCGAATATGCGCTGACGCTCGCCGGCCTCGCCGCCAAAAGGATCGGTCACCGGGACTTGAAGCCGGAGAATCTCTTCCGACACCAGGGCCGGTGGGTGATCGGCGACTTCGGGCTCGTGACCTACCCCGGCAAGGAGCCCATAACCGTGGGCGAGCGGCGCCTCGGCCCTCTGTACTTCATCGCGCCGGAGATGCTCCGCGAACCGGATGTCGCTGACGCCGGTCCCGCCGACGTGTACTCGCTCGCGAAGACGCTGTGGGCGCTTGCCTCCGGTCAGCGCTACCCGCCCGAGGGACAGATCCGTGTCGACGTCGCCGATCACGATCTCGGGCAATGGACAGGCGGTGGCGGCACGGTCGCGCTGGGGCTGATCCTCGAACGCGCGACCGGCCAACGGTCAGAGGATCGTCCGACGATGGCCGAGTTCGCCGCGCAGCTCGAGGAGTGGGCGCAGGGCGGCGCGGCCCGCGACGATGTTGCGAACGGCGAGATCCGCCGACGATACGTCGAGGCTCTCGGCGACAGTCTCGCCGAGAGTCTCGACTCGAAGGCGTTCCCGGAAGTCCAGGAGCAGATACAGAAGATCCTCGGTGAGGCCCGCAAGCGCAACAACGAGCGAGAGCTCGAGCTGCGCAGGGAGGCGTGGCGAAAGGGCGAGGCGAGCCGCAAAGAGTTCGCCGCCGACTACGGCGTGCGGGGCGTGCTCGACCTGCATGACAGCCCGTGGATCGGCTCCGTCGCAGACGGCCGCGAGTTCGCCGAGGCGGTGCTCGCCCAGCCGGCGGCGCGGCGTGCGCACGAGCTCGACCGAGCGTGGAAAACCCTCATGGGGCGTCCCCTTTGGTGGCTACACACGGTCGTGCTCAGCGGCGCTCTGGCTCTACGTGGCGATACCGGGTGTGAGCCCAAGGCGAGTGAGCTCGCCCGCGAACTCGCTCGCCACCACCTGCTGGATTTCCAGGACATGCCCGTGAGCGCCGCCTCCTGGAAGCTGCAGCGCGCGCTCATCCCCTCGGTGGCGCGAATCGTGGCGCTCGCTCCGCTCGCCCAGCTCTCCGACGCCATGCTCTCAGGGATGTCGGCTACGGAACGGATCCAGTCGGCGGTCGGCCCGTCGTGGATGTTCATGATGCTCGTCAGGGGCCAGGTGCGTACCCGCCTTCGCAAGATCGACCCGTGGACGGCAGAGAACCTGAACGCCGAGGCCGAGCAAGCCCAGGCGATGCTCGACCGGCTCCCGATTCCTCCCAGGGAGTGGATCGGACCGCTCGGCGACCCCTGGCTGCAGACCTGGCCCGAGATGGACCCGTTGCTGATGTGCGGACTCGCCGTCCTGAGCGACGACCCCAACGGCGACGACCTCCTCGACACACAGGACGTCAAGGACGCAATCCTCGCGGCCGCCCGTAGCGAGTTCGAGCTGCTGCGCCGCCCCGCCGTCCCGCTCGCTGAGCGCCTCGGCCTGATCCTGCCGGACGAGCCAGAGTGACCGCGCTGCCTTCCTTGGGGGTTCAGTTTGACCACGAACCTGCCCAACCTCAACAATCACACGAAGCGCTCAGCCTGGGTTATGCGGTGGATTCAGGCTCAGACATGTCAGAACTGCCGCTTCGCGAGCGCAAAGGGCGTCTCGATCAACCCCCGGCACGTAGCTGCTTCGGACGAGACGGGGTCTGTATCAGGGCCGTGCGAGCGCTTCCGCTTTGCTCGGCGCGCGCGGGTGCGTGCCGGGCCCGCCATGCGACGCGGCCGCTCACACCGCGATACCCAGTTCGGCACGCGCCCGGCGCATACGTGCGTCGAGTTGCGCCTCGACTTCAGCGTCGCGGACCAGCGCCGAGAACGGCACTCCGAGTGCGATCGCCAGCCCGCACACCTTCACCCAAGTCGGATTCCTGATACCACGCTCGATACCCGAAAGGTAGGTCGGGTGTATGTCGGCCGCGAACGCGAGCTCTTCGATCGTCAAACGACGCGCCCGACGCAACCGCCGGATCGCCCGACCGAGCTGAGCACCCGATGGCATGATCAACAGGGCGCCCCCGCCGGGCATCTCCATGCGTGGCGTCTGCGCCTGCCGGCCGGGCGCGGGTTCGGAGGGGTCGGGTGTCGCCGGAGTACGCCGTGGATCGCCGCTCATCGTTGCTCCTTCCACGCGATCTGCTCCTCGCCATCCCCGCCGTCGTCATCTTCGTCATCTTCGTCTTTGTTTGTGAGCGCTTCCAGTTGGATATTGGCGCGCACGAGAGCGACTTGCAGCGCGTTCTCGCGCCGCGCCAGGTCGGTCGTCCGCTGACCATCCTTTGCGCGCGCCCGCTCGGTGTGCTCACGCGCGCTCAACTCCTCCTGCGTGACCGCCAATTGGATGCGCAGCGCATCCACCAGCACCTGACCGCAGTCCAACAGGTCGACCGCGACTTCCCGATCATCACCGGTGCTGCCGCGCTCCCACCCGACCAGGTCCAACAGATGCCGGGCGGTATCGAAGCGACCAAGCGGGCCGGCGTACCACTCGCGGTGATACTCCCGATCCTTTTGCTCCACGACCTCGCAGACCGTCTCCGCGGCTTGACCCAGGATCGAATGAAGGCCGCTGCGCAGACACCTCACGACCTCCCGATTGACGACAAACGTCGTGCTCATCACCATCACTTCCTTTCCGGTCAGGAGACACCGGACGACGAGCATGGCTCGGGGGCACGCGCACCAACAGCACCCAGGCCCGCTTCTCGGGCGGATACCGTTAGCAGCGGCACCGAAGTACTCGTTCGGTGTCACCGGCCGGGCGGGTGCTACTAACACTCGCCCGGCCACAGATTTTCGATTTCAAGAACGTCTAGCTCGAACCTCCAAGAACCTCAAGTCCCACCCGCACCGTCAGGCCGGGAGGCGATAGCGACGCGGACGCTCGCTCACCTCCACCACCCGCTCGTCCCGCGCCAACCGTACGAGGCAGTTGGCGACAGCACCAGAAGACCGGCCCAGCGTCTTCGCGATCCCTGACGGCCCATGCGGCGTGCTGTGCGCGTTGCTCTTCAAGTACGCCAGCACAAGCCCGTCCAGCTTCCCGGGCTTCAAGGGCTCCTGCGCCCGCTGTGGTCCGTCCGGTTTCCGTGCTGTGGTCCGCGCATTGGCGGTCCTGGCTCCCGCCGCGGCCGGCTTGGTCGTCACCGTTGCCGCCTTCTCCTTGTTCGCCGCCGTTCGTCGCCGGGCGCTACCCCGCTTCGCGGATGTTGAAGTCGTCTTTGACATGCCGTTCTCCTTTTCGCTCTCGCCCCACGGGCGCCGATCGGTCGAACGTCCTACCTCGATCCGAACAGAAGCGCAAGTCCTTGCTCGACCAGCCTCATCGAACAGACTCGAGCTTTCCGCCGAGTCGAGCTATCCGTTCAGCAGCGACAAAGCGAAGCGCGCGAGCATGATGCTGGCGAGCAGGAAGGAGCGCTCCGCGACGGCTATGCCATCGACCTAGCTGTTGTGCCCGGTGACGTCCCGAACGCGGTGGATGGGTGGACGGTTGCCGAGGGCGCTGTGGGTGCGCTGCTCGTTGTAGTGGCGGATCCAGTGTGGCAGCGCTGCGCGGCGAGCGTCGCTTGAGGCGTATTGCAGGGCGTAGGCCCACTCGCGTTGCAGGGTCTGCTGGTAGCGCTCGACCTTCCCGTTGGTGCGGGGCGTGTACGGCCGGGTGCGCAGATGACGGATCGCGCGGCGGTAGAACAGTTCGCGCAGCGTCTTGTTGTGAATGTAGGTGAACGCGTTGTCGGTCATCAGCCGCTCGGTGACGATCCCATGCTCCAGGAACCAGTCCAGTGCGCGGCGGGTGAACGCGGTCACGGTCGGGGCTTTCTCGTCGTCGTGGATCTCCGAGTACGCCAAGCGGCTGCAGTCATCGACGATCGAGTGCACGTACTCCCACCCGACCCTCCGGGAGCGCCGGGCGCGATCCCCTGTCAGCGCGTGCCCAGGCTCAGTGAACTTCCCGAACTTCTTGACGTCCATATGCAGCAGGTTCCCGGGGCACGGCCACTCGTAACGGACGACCGCCGCGCGCTCGGAGGGCTCCCGCCGTGAGCAGCCCCCACGCCGCAGCACCTGGTGCACGGTCGAGTGAGGGCGCCCAATCAGCATCGCGATCGTCCTGGGACTCCAGCCCGTCCGCTGGCGCAACTCACAGATCCGCTGCTCCTCCTCGGCAGGACATCGAGAGGGAGACCGGTGAGGACGACTGGAACGCTCCGTCAGGCACACCAGCGACTCCCGCTCGTCGGCACTCGCCGCCCGCCAGCGGCGCACCCACTCCCACACCGTGGACTTCGACACGTTCCCCCACGCCCCAGCCTGAGCGAAGGACATCCCATCATCAACGACACGACGAACGACCATCTCCCGCCCACGCGGGGTCATACGGGCTCTATGGTGCGACATCCCGGGCCTCCTTGAGGTGGTGAGCTTTGACACCCACAGCCTCTCGGTAGGCCCGGACCTACCTACCCGGCGTTCTGAACGTCCCCGGGCACGTCACCTAGCGCGCTACTTAGAGTCGGTGGCTCCGTCCCCTGGTGCCGATGCCTCGGGTGCTGTCGAGGCATCCTCTGCCGGGAGTTTGAGTTCCTCTGGCGTCACGACGTAGCCGAGATTTCTGGTGGCGCGCCACAGCGGTCCGTCGAGCGTCACGAGGCGGCAGCCGAGCAGCTGGGCGAGAGCGAGATACTCGGCGTCGTAGGTCTTCGCCCACCCGCGCTCCTTGGTGATGCGCCATGCCTCGGTGATCAGGCCATCGGGATGGCGCGGCTCGACATTGATCGTCTCGAGGCGTCCGAGTGCGGACTCGCCCAACTCCCTGGAGATCTCGGTGCGGAAGACCATCGCGCTGAGCGCCGCTGGCACCTCGCTCCAAAGCAGCCAGGGCGCAACCATTTGCTCGTCGCCAAGCATGTCCAGCGCCTTCGCGCCAAACCGCTCCAGTGTGACCTCGACGACTACGTTCGCGTCAACGACCAGCACGCTCAGTGCTCGTCGCGCACACGACGCACCGCGGCGACGACGTTCGGCATCGGCTCGCCGGTCAGCGTCTCGCCCCAGCCGTCAGGAAGTCCGACCACGTCGGGCTCAGGGCGCTCGACGACGATCTGCGCGTGCTCCGCCTCTTGCTCGGAAAGTTCCTCGAGCTGCGCTCGCAGCTTTTCCTTGGTCGTCATGTCGCCAGCTTAGCGATCGTCTGCCCGCGAGTGATGGCCTCGACCACGAAGCTGGTGTCGAGGGCGATCGGATTTGCTGCCGGTCCTCCCGGACGTCATCGGATCGCAATCCCCCGGTGTGTAAACACTGGACCCGACCCCCGTCGCTCCCGCTTTTGTCACCCCGCCTTTCGGCCCTTGTTTTCGGGGTGTGGGGCGGGCTTTGTCGAGGGCCTTGAAGTAGGCGGCGAAGGCTGGTCGGGGTTTGACGGCGACGATCTGGCCGTTGTCTTGCCAGATGTGGTCGAAGAGGCTGGCGATGAGTTTGCGGCGCTCGGCGGGGTCGGGCTCGGCGTGCCATAAGGCGGCGAAGTCGCCGAGCAGTTCTTGGGCTCTGTCGAGTTGGGGGTCGGCGGGCGGCGCGAGGCGTTGCAGCTCTTCCTCGAGGGTCTGGCGGCGCATGATGTAGCGGGGCTTGGTGAGGTCGCCGAGGACGTAGAGGTCTTGTAGGCGGTCGAGCTGGGTCAGCAGCTCGCGGCGGCGCTCCTGGTCTTCGCCGCCGGGGTGGTTGTGGGTCGCGGAGGTGATCGTGTCGAGGACGAGTTTGCGGAGCTTGGCGTCGGGTTGGAAGGCGTGCAGCCAGTCGATGAGTTGCTCCTCCAGTGGTTCGGCCTTGACGATGGTCTGTTGGCAGTCGCCGTGGTGGCGGCGGGTTGAGCATTGGTAGCGACGGATGCCGGCGCGCGAGCCGCGAGTGCCGTGCATACGCGCGCCGCAACGCTCGCAGCACAGGAGCTTTCGCAGCAGGTACTCCTCGGATGGGCGGCCGGGCTTAACGACGCGGGTACGCCACGAGCGGACCTCTTGTATTTGGTCGAACAGCTCGTCAGTGATGATCGCTTCGTGAAGTCCCTTGATCGCGCGGGTCTTGTCGCGCAGCCCGGAGACGTAGCCGGCGTAGGCGGCGTTGCAGAGCATCTCGCGGACGGTGTCCTTACCGAAGGCGCGGTCGCGGGCGGTGCGATGCAGGTGCCGAAGCTGGTCAGAGCAGGCGACGAAGCTGGTCGCCGTCGAGCCCGGCATCACCGAGGATGCCAGAGAGAGTTCCCCGCTTCAGCTCGCGATGAAGCGGGATGGTCAGCGACACCTGGCGATCTGGGTGCTTCATCCGAGCGTGGCTGCCACGTTGACGCGCAGCCGCCCACCCTGCGCGTTCGAGGGCTTTGACGAGGCGCTGGCCTGAAACGACGGGAAGCCCGTCGCTCACGCCGGGACCGGGAACTTGCGACGGATCACGCCGGCGTCGAGCGGGCGTTCTTCTTCGCGCAGCCCCTCGACGTAGAGCTCCAGGGCCTCCTCGGCGTTGGCGCTCGCCTCCTCGAGCGTGTCGCCCTGCGTATGGAGGCCGGGAAGGTCTGGGGCGTAGACGTGGTAGCCACCCTCCTCTTGGGGAGCGAAGACTAGTTCGATCTCGCGTGGCTGATCCATACCCTCAGGATAGGACGGTGCTCATATCGTGGCAAGTGCAGACGGCGCGCTCGGATTGGTCGCCAGCGGGACGACACCGTTAGAGGGGAGCAAAGACTTACGATGCGGACGATGCGCCTGCACGAGATCAGGGCCAACTTGCGACGGGGTCGAGAGGAACGGCGGCAGCTTCTGACGAAGCCGGAGCGCTTCGTGGCCTGGGCCTTCGCTTTGCTGCCCAGCCTACTCGCGCTCGTCGGTGTAGTGCTTCTCATCGGGGGCGGGAGTGGAGCGCGCGTGCTGGGAATCGTGCTGCTGGTGCTCTCCCTGCTCGGAATGACCGTTCCGATCTCGCCTTTCTTGAAGGCGAGAGTGCGCCGTCGTGAAGCCAGGGCCGAGCGTGAGCAATAGTGAGCCGATGTCCGCTCCGGAAGCTCGGATCGCTTACATCACGATGCGCAGGACCGTCGATGCGCTCGTGTCCGGATCGGAGCCGATCCGTGCTCGTCTGCAGATTGCAGAGGAGAGCTTTCGGACCCTAGACCCAGAGACCCAACTGGTCACCGGGCTGGAGCGGAACCTCTATCACCGCATAGCTTCGGGTCTCGTAAGCGGTGGCGCCGAGGACGATGACACCGACGACGACGAGTACTCGCCAGAGGCAGTAGCGGCATCCATCGCGACGCTGGATGCCGACATCGCGGTCTTGATCGCCCGCGACATGCTTCGCCTCTACGAGCTGACCGCGAGCCCGCCAGATGAGTCGCTGGCCTGGCCGTCGCAGCGGTGGCCCGATGACCGGCGGGCGGACCAGTCGGAAGACTAACCGCAGGTCTCTCTCGGCGGCTCCGTCCACACCTCGATCTAATCCCGGCCCGGGGGCAAACGCTGGGACGAAGCCCCGTCGCTCTCCCGCTTTCGGTCGGTCATTTCTCGCTACCTTCGAGGTCAGCCGGCGGCCAGGAGGACCGCCGCAGCGTCTGTCTGATAGGAGGCGATGGCATTCTTGCTTTGGGCTAGTCCGCTGAGGAGCTTGGGCTTACGCTGGCGGGGGTGGATGTCGATGGCGAACTCGATGTCGAGTGTCTGTGCGAGGCGGGCGAGGGTGTCGATGGTGGGGTTGTGCTCGCCGGCCTCCAGGCGCGCGAGTTGTGGCTGGGTCATGTCGAGCTTCTTTGCAAGTGCTCGCTGGGAGAGCCCGTGCTCGGTGCGGTAGGTCAGCACCTTCAGTGCGACGGCCCGTGCGACGGCGGTGCGGTCCCACTCGCGCTGGAACTCCGGGTCGCGCAGCTCCTCGGCCAATACCTGCTCGCTTGTCTTCATGTCGCTCAGCTTCATGCCATTCCTTCGATCCTGGGGATTCCTGTCCAGTCCAGATGATATCAAGGTTGTTATCGACGGCGGGACGTAGGCTCACGTCTCCAGCTCATCGAAGCGTCGCCGAGCGTCACGCACCTTCTCATCGAAGCCGCGCCCGTCGATCTCTGCCTCCGGGGCGACGGCGAGGATCACGAAGGTCCCAGGACCAACCTGCCGGTAGATCGGCCGCCAGCGGCTGCGTCCTACGCGTGGGCGCAGCTCGCGCAGCCCCGACCCAGCCTCGCCCTTGATCGCACTGCTGTGCGGAGCGCCGAGCCGTGGACCGATCGCTTCGAGCTTCTCCTGCGCGTGCTGGATCGCCGCGCGCTCAGCCGCATCGGGAATCGCGGCGCGCTCTGCGTCGGCCGCTGGATGCCACAGCACTTCATATGGCGGTCCGGGGTCGGGTGTCGGCTTGGATGAAGGAGGCGGCTTGGCTTCCGCGGCGAATCACGCCGCCGCTGTCGCTTATCGGGGCTCATCGTCGAATAGGCATACCAGCCACCCGGGACGGCCAATCGCCTGTTCGTGTCCCCGGCTCGCCTCACAGCCGGATCTCGATCGCCGGGGTATCAAACGCGCGCTCGACCCTCGTCGCTCCGGCTTTTGCCGTCAATACCGGTCCGGCTCATTTAGCGATGCATCTGTTTGATGCGGCACCGTGTCGAGGCGCTCGACCACCGGTGCCTGCCAGAACTCCGCGAAGCGTCTGACGAAGTCCGCCGCCCGACCCTGGTCCATCCCCGCACCTTACCCGGGCGCCCCAGCTCGGGTATCGTCAGCCGCGATGTCAAAGAGCGGATCGCCTCTGCAGGTCTCCACGGCGGATGGCTCGATGTTTAGTGCCGAGTTCTGTCCGCCCGTCGGTGAGGGTCCCCACCCGGGGGTCGTCGTGCTGCACGAGTCGTTCGGCCTCAACGACGACATACGCCGAATCGCCCAGCGCTTCGCCGATGCTGGATATGCCGCACTTGCCCCCGACCTGTACTCGCACGGGTCGCGCATCGTATGTCTCAGTCGTGTGATGGTCGACATGCTGCGGGGCAGCGTGGCGCGCGAGATCTCCGACATCCGCGCGGCGAGAGATGCGCTCGCCGCCCGCCCCGAGGTCGACTCCGAGCGGATCGCCGTGGCCGGGTTCTGTCAGGGCGGCGGCTTTGCCCTGATCGCTGGCACGCAGCCGGGGTTCTCCGCGGCCGCCGTCAACTACGGCGACGTGCCCGCGGACAGTTCGCGCCTGGACGGCGTCTGTCCGGTGGTCGCAAGCTTCGGAGGCCGGGATCGCATGTTCGGCCCCAAGATGGCCGCGCGTCTGGAGCGCCACCTCACCGCCCTCGGCGTGCCTCATGACGTGAAGACGTACGATCAGGCCGGGCATTCCTTCTTCTCCCAGGTCGACGGCTGGCAGGGCTGGCTCGCGCGGGTGCCCACGCCGATGGCTGTCGGCTACGACGAGCCAGCAGCCCGCGACGGCTGGCAGCGCATGCTCAGCTTCTTCGATGAGCACGTGCGCTGAACCCGCGGCGCGGTCGCCGGAAGCCTCAGCCACGGGCTAGGCTACCCGCGATGGCCACGGCCGCCTCCCCAGCCACCGGCGTGCAGCGCGAGGCCATCCACAACCACGCCGCCTTCATCTGGAGTGTGGCCGATCTCCTCCGCGGCGACTACAAGCAGTCCGAGTACGGCAAGGTGATTCTGCCGTTTACGGTGATTCGACGCTTGGACTGCGTGCTGGAGCCGACCAAGCAGGCCGTTCTGAAGAAGCACAAACAGCTCGAAGGTCGGATCGAAAACGTCGAGCCCGTCCTGCAAGCCGTCGCCGACCAGCAGTTCTTCAACACGAGCCCGCTGACGTTCACGAAGCTGCTGGACGACCCGGACAGGATCGCCGACTCGCTCGCCCTCTACATCGGCGGCTTCTCCCAGGCCGCCCAGGACATCATCGACAAGTTCGACTTCGCCGTCCAGATCGACCGCCTGCGCAGGGCGAACATCCTCTACCAGGTGATCGGCCGCTTCGCCGACATCGACCTGCACCCTGCGCTCGAGCAGTATCGAAACGACCGCGATCCCAAGAACACCACACTCGCGCGTCGCGCGCTCGTCCACTTCGCCGTCGACCCCGACTCGGTCGCGATGACGACCGAGCTGGAGGGCAAATCGACGCGGTTCCTGCCGTTCAACCTGGGCTACAACCTCGGCAAAGGCAATCCGCCGAATCCCGACGGCCACAAGACCGCCTATCTGTGGGAACGCGTCTGGACCAAGGACGCCTGGCTCGACATCCTCCATCGCTTCATCCACGTCGAGCGCCCTGACAAGGGCTCAATCGCCGCCCGACGCGCGGCCGAGACCGTCATCTTCCCCCGCTACCACCAATGGGACGCTGTCAAGAAGCTCGAGGCCGACGCGGCCGCGAACGGCGCCGGGCATTCCTATCTGATCCAGCACTCGGCCGGGTCGGGCAAGTCCAACACGATCGCCTGGACCGCACACCGCCTCTCCACCCTGCACACCGCCGAGGACCGCAAGGCCTTCGACAAGGTCGTGGTCATCACCGACCGCGTGATTCTCGACAAACAGCTCCAGGACACGATCTACCAGTTCGAGCACGCTCGCGGCGTGGTCGTGAAGATCGACAAGGACTCCAGCCAGCTCGCCGAGGCACTGGCCGGTGAGCAGGCGCGAATCATCATCACCACGCTGCAGAAGTTCCCGTTCGTGATCGACAAGATCGGCGATCTCCCGGCGCGCAACTACGCCGTGGTGATCGACGAGGCGCATTCATCCCAGACAGGGGAGGCGGCCAAGGAACTCCGGCTGGCGCTGAGCGCGGGCGAGGAGCAGGAGCTGACCGCGGCCGAGGCCGAGGACGCCGGTCTGCTCGCGGCCGCCATCGATCCGGTCGAGGAGGCGCTCGCGAAGTCGGCCAGCGCGCGTGGCGGCCACCAATCGAACCTCTCCTACTTCGCATTCACCGCCACGCCGAAGGGGCGCACGCTCAACACGTTCGGGCGTCTGAACCCAAAGACCGGGAAGCACGAACCTTTTCACCTCTACTCGATGCGCCAAGCTATCGAGGAGCGTTTCATCATGGACGTGCTCGAAAGCTATACGACATATCAGACCTTCTGGAAGGTCGAGCGAAAGAGCGAGGAGGACCCCGAGTACGACGCCAAGAAGGCACGTAACGCGATCGCGCGGTTCGTGAGCCTTCACCCTCACCACCTCGCCCAGAAGGCCGAGATCATCGTCGAGCACTTCCGGGCGCACACCGCGAAGGAGATAGGCGGGCTGGCCAAAGCGATGGTCGTCACGTCGTCGCGGCTGCACGCCGTTCGCTACAAGCAGAGCATCGACAGGTACATCGATGCCAAGGGTTACACCGACATCAAAACACTGGTCGCGTTCTCCGGCAAGATCGAGGACGGCACCGGCCTGCCGCTGACCGAGACCAACATGAACGGGGTCCCCGAGAGCCGCACCGCCGAGGAGTTCGACACACCCGACCATGGAGTCCTGATCGTCGCCGAGAAGTTCCAGACCGGATTCGACCAGCCGCTGCTGCACACCATGTATGTGGACAAGACGCTCGTCGGACTGGCGGCCGTCCAAACCCTCTCGCGCCTGAATCGCATCCACCCGCTGAAGGAGAACACTTTCATACTCGACTTCCGCAACGACACCGAGGACATCGTGGCCGCCTTCGAGGAGTTCCACGGGTGCACGGTCGCGCCGCCGACCGATCCGAACATCCTGTGGGACACCCGGCGGCGCCTCGACGCGTTCGACGTGCTGCGAGCCGAGGAGATCGAGGCCGCGATGCCCGCGCTGCTCGGCGCCGGCTCCTCAGACGAGAAGCGCTCGGCTGACACCTACGCGGCGCTGGGACCGGGCAAGGCGCGCTTCGAGCAGCTGAGCGACGAGGAGCGCTTGGAGTTCCGCGACGCCCTGACCCGCTTCGTGCGGACCTACTCGTTCGTCTCTCAGATCGTTGCCTTCACCGACCCGTCGCTCGAGCGCGACTACCTCTACTGCCGTGCGCTCTCGTTCTATCTGCGCGACACCGGCACGGTTGAGCGGCTCGACCTGGGAACCGAGGTCGAGCTGACCCACCTGCGCCACCAGATGACGTTCAGCGGCAAACTGTCGCTGACGTCAGAGGTCGGCGAGGTCCGGTCGTTCTTCGGCGAGGGCAAGGGCAACCAGCAAGAGCTCGAACTGGAGCGCCTCTCCAGCATCATCGAGACCCTCAACGAGCGCTTCGGCACAGACCTGAACGAGGTTGACAAGCTGCTGCTCGACCAGTTCGAGGAGACATGGGTGGCCGACGACGAGCTGTCCGATCAGGCCAGGAACAACAGCCTCGACAACTTCCGCCTGGTCTTCGACCGTAAGTTCCTCCAGACGATCGTCACGAGGGTCGACGCCAACGACGAGATCTACAAGAAGATCCTCGACGACGACGACTTCCGGGCGATGCTCGGCGAGTTCTACCTGCGCAAGGTCTACGAGCGGTTGCGGGAGTGAGTTCTACCTGCCCCAAGGCCTACGAGCGGTTTGCGGGATCCATTTCGCCGTCCAGGCATCTGATAGCCTGCGCGCGCCCGGAAGCTGGTAACCGGAAAGCTCGAACAGGGGGTGGCTGAGTCGATGCGATGCTTGGTTGGAGTACCGATTCCCGACCGCCTCTGTGTGCGGAGACTCCGCGGTAGGAGCATCACGCTTGCCACGCTTGCGGTCGTGATGCTGCTGGCTGTGGGGGCGGCGTCCGCGTCGGCGCTGAACCTGACGGGCAGCTGGCACGCGGTCTACCACTGCGAAGTCGGCTGGTGCGTGGGCGGAGAATTCCCAGCCGTCGACGTCCTCACCCAGGAAGAAGGCTCGAACCTGGTGACTGGCAGCAACGGCACGGAATCGATCCACGGGACGCTGAGCGGTAACAGCTTCAGCTACGAAAGCGAAACCGGCGGATATCGCGCCTTCGGCACGCTCACGATCTCCGCTGACGGCCTCAAATGGGTCGGCCCGGTCAGCGACAACAACGGCACGAGCGGAACCTACGAAGCCGAACGCGCGGCGACCATGGCGACGGTCTCGGGCAAAGTGGTCGACAACTCCAACAAGCCGGCGCCGGGCGTAACCGTCTCGCTCACCGGCACCGACGACGAAACGAAAGCCGTGTCGAAGTCGATGAACACCGGCAACGGCGGTGAATACTCATTCGAAGTGCCTCCCGGCAACTATTCGGTGAAGGCCAGCGGAGACATGACAGAACAGAACGGTGGCACGCTGAAGGCCACCAACTGCAATGACTCCACGGTCGCTGCCGGCGTGCCGATCGGCACGGCGCCGAGCGTAACCAAGGGGACGGTCAGCGGTGCAACCTGCACGCTGCCACACGTCTCGGCCGGTGAAACCGCTGGTGCGGGCTTCGAATACACCTACTGCTCGGCCACCGACAGGAAGCCCAACGATAAACCGCCGACCCACTGCCCGATCATCTTCATCCCGGGGTTCCTCGGCTCGCGGCTGGTCTGCACCGAATCGAACGGCTCGACGGGCGAAGTCTGGACGAACCTCCCCAACCCCGACTTCAAAGACATGCGCCTGGCGTCAAACGGTGAAGACAATTCGACAGACGGCCCCTGTGCGACCACGACGACCCCGCCCGGCGGCGAAGCCGGGATGGTGATGTCCGCGGGTGGCAGCGACGTCTACGGTGGCGTGGTCGCGTGGCTGAACAAGATCGCGCCCGGACGCGCCTTCTTCTATCCGTATGACTTCCGCAAGTCTCCGCTGAAGGCGCTCGAAGGACTCAACGCCACGGTCGACGATGCGCTGAGCAAGACCGGCGCCAAGCGCGTGGTGCTGATGGGGCACTCGATGGGCGGGCTCGTGACGGAGGCCTACGTCGCCAACTCGAGCTACGCCGAAAAGGTCAGCCGGGCGATCACGCTCGGGACCCCCTATTGGGGCGCGGTCAAGTCGTTCGTCTCGCTGTTGACCGGGAAATTTGACGAAATCAACACCGAAGTCGTCGGGATAAACCTCTTCACCAACGTGCGCTCGTTCAGGCTGAGCAATCGTAACTACCTGCAGGAAGCGGCGCGCAATTGGCAGGGCCTGTTCTTCCTCTACCCCTCCGAGGCTTACGGCCCGTGGCTGAGCCTGATTTCGCCGTTCGTCTCGCCGGCGCCGGTCGGTGGCACGAACGTCGGTCCGATCGTGAGCCAGTTCGGCGGCAATCCAAAACTCGTCGACACGGCGATGGCGGCCCACCGCACGCTCGACAGCCTCACGACCAACGACGTCCAGTACAAGGCGCTCGTCGGCACGGGCGTGCCGACGATGACCGGGATGGCGATCAATCCGGGCACGCTCTATGACGAAGTCACCGTCAACTTCGGCTCCGGCGACGGCACGGTGCCTGCCCTCTCGGCGAGCGAGGGCGCCTTCGTGGGCGGCGGCGACGGCAAACTGCCCGTCAGCTGGGAATGCGGCGTCCGCCACATGCCGCTGCCGGAGGACACAAAAGTCCAAGGAAGGATCGAAAACTATCTGCTCAAGGGCGAAGAAGTCGTTGAACCCGGGGAAAAATGCGAAACCATCACAGGAGCGCAGGTCGAAGTGTTCCGATGGCCAGCGCTGATCGCGGCGGGCAGCTCCGCCGCGGATGGATCCGCAAGGATCGCCTCCGGCAAAGGCCTGCTCAGCCTTGAACAGGCCGCGAAGGAGGGCCTGGTCGAACTGGTCGAAAACGGCCCTCAGACGATCATCGTCACGACGATCAAGCATCCGGTTACCGTCCAGCTCAGCGGCTCCGGGGTCACCGCCAGGGTACTCGCGCTGAAGGGCTCGGGCTCCGGCAAGTCGCTCAAGCAGGTGACCGGCCCCGCGCGCTACTTCGGCCCGGCGCACGGCACGCTGACGATCAGCGACACCGGCGTGGTGCGGCGCAACGGCAAGCCGCTGAAGGCCAGCAGGCGTCCAGCGGCGCCGCGGACCAAGGTGTCCGTGTCGCGGCGCGGGCGCTTCTACGTCGTGCGCTTCTCCGTCCACGGCGCCGCCAGACCGCTGGCGACGTGGATCCGCATTGGCAAGGCGAACCCTAAAGTCTACCTGCGCCCGCTGAAGCTCACGCGCGCGCAGCTGAAGAGCCTCACCTACCAGACCGTCGACAGCCTTGGCGTGTCCAACAAGGAGCGCCACGTCAAGGCTCCATAGTGAGACGCCGCGCAGCTGGCGTGTGGCCTAGATTGATGGGTAAGGCTTGCCGATCTGACCCACGACCTCAGGAGCGACCATGACCGGCTCTTCAACCCAGGGAATCAAAACCGTGCTGCATCCCGTGTCCGACCTGGCGAGCGCCAAGGCGGTGTACACGGCCCTGCTCGGCGTCTCCCCGACGTCTGACTCGCCCTACTACGTCGGCTTCGAGACCGAGGGCCAGCAGATCGGGCTGGTGCCGGGCGGTGGACCGCAGAGCATGACCTCGCCGGTGGCCTACTGGCACGTGCCGGACATAGAGGCAAAGCTGGCCGAGGTGACCGCCGCCGGCGCCACCGTGAAGGAGCCCCCACATGACGTCGGCGGTGGGCGCCTGGTGGCCACCTTCACCGACCCCGACGGCAACGTCCTCGGGCTGCTTCAGGACCCGTGAGCACCGGCCTCGGCCCCGGTGCAGGCCACGACGGCGGTCGTATCGTCTTCGAGGGCACGCCCGCCGACCTCGTCGCCGGGCGGGCCACCTCACCGGCGAGCACCTGGCGGCCTACGTCGGCGCCTGAGCTTGCTCTCGCCGGCTCGGCGCCAGACCAAGGCTCTTCACCGCGGCGGCGATCGCCGCCGGATGGTCGTAGGGCTGCATGTGCCCGCCATAGACCAGCACCAGCCTCGAGTCGGGCAGCTCGGCGGCGAGGCGCCGTCCATAGATCGGGTGGACCAGCTTGTCGCCGTCTCCCTGGATGACGACGGCGGGCGCTCTGATCGCGCCCAAGCGCTTGTCGATCCGCTCGATTACGCCGTTCGCCTCAAACACCTCACCTGCCCAAGCCTCCAAGTTGGAATGGGTCATGTTGATCGCCAGCAGGCGGTTGCGGTGCGCGGCGATGACCGGCTGCGGGTCGAACGCTTCGTTCTCGCCCATGTCCACCGACACGGTCGTAAGCAGCTGGCCGAAGGTGGCGTTGGCAAGTTGCCTGACGATCGGTAGCTGCAAGAACCTCACCGTGTGAGCCTGGGCATCGGTCAGGGCCTCGACCTTCTGGCCGGCGGCAGCCGCGTCGACGAGCACGAGTCCGCGGACCTCGCCCGGATAGCGCTCCGCGAAACCGAGCGAGACCGTTCCCCCATAGGAATGGCCGACGAGGATCGGCTGCGTGATGTGAAGCTCCAAGAGCAGTTCATGGATCGCTTCCAGCTGCCGGTCGAATGGCACGTATTCGCCGTCCGAGTAGCCGAAGCCGGGCCGGTCGATCGCGATCGTGCGATGGCCGGCAAGCAGCGGCGTCACGTCTTCCCAATCCTCGGCCGTCCCCGGCAGGCCGTGGATCAGCACCACGGGCGTGCCGGCTCCAGGGTGTTCGATGTAGTGGATCCGCAGCTTGCCGACCTGAACGAACGAGCCCGTCGGCTTGGGCTCCGCGGGTAGGCGCCCGTAGGTCCAGTTGAGCACGACGACCGCGATGGCCAGCACTCCAACAACGGCCAGCAGCAGCCTGCCGATCGAGGTCCGACGTCGCACGACGCGCAGCCTACCCGGACCAGGCGGTACGCTCAGGATCGCGTGGTCTACGAGGACCCAGCCGACCTTCTACGCGAGGCCTAGAGGTTTGAGCATGGCCGACGGCGTGCGGCAGCAGGACGCCGCCATCACGGTCGACTCACTGGTGGTGGACCGGGGCGGTCGCGAGGTCCTGCACGGAGTCTCGCTCGCGGTCGCGACCGGCACGGTGACCGGCCTGCTCGGCCCGAGCGGATGCGGCAAGACGACGTTGATGAGGGCCATCGTCGGCGTGCAGATCGCGGCCGGCGGCACGGTCACGGTGCTCGGGCGTCCGGCCGGAGCGGTCGAGCTGCGGAGCAGGGTCGGCTACGTGACGCAAGCGCCGTCGGTATACGCCGATCTGACGGTCCTGGAGAACCTGCGCTACTTCGCGGCGATCGCCGAAGCCGGCGGCGGGCGGCTCGGTGGCGGGCGGCTCGGCGGCAGGCGGCTCGGTGGCGGGCGGGTCGCCGAGACGATCGAAACCGTTGGCCTGCGTGGCTACGAGCATCGCCTCGTGGGCTCGCTCTCCGGGGGCGAGTGTTCGCGGGTCTCGCTCGCGACGGCGCTGCTCGGCGAGCCCGAGCTGCTCGTGCTCGACGAGCCGACGGTCGGGCTGGACCCGGTGCTGCGGGCCGAACTGTGGGCGTCCTTCCACGAGCTGGCCGGTCTCGGGACAACGCTGCTCGTCTCCAGCCATGTGATGGACGAGGCCAGCGAGTGCGACTCGCTGCTGTTGATGCGCGACGGCGCGCTGCTCGAGCAGACAACGCCGGAGGGGCTGCGCGGACAGACCGGCGAGCGGGATCTCAGCCGAGCCTTCCTGGCGGTCATCGAGCGGGCCGAGGCCGAGACTGGCCACCGGGCAAAGGCCGAGACCGACCCCGGGGACCATCCCGAGGCCGATCCCGGGGAGGAGCCGAAGGACGAGCCGTGGCCGGGGCCAGGCCGATGAATCTGGGCACGACCATCGCCACCGGCCGGCGCGTGCTCTGGCAGATCCGCCACGATCGGCGCACCATAGGTCTGCTGCTCGGGGTTCCGACCGGACTCCTGATCCTCCTCTACTTCATCCTCGAAGGACAGCCCCGGACCTTCCAACAGCTGGGCGCGCCGCTGTGCGGCCTGTTCCCGTTCATCGTCATGTTCCTGGTCACGTCGATCGCGATGCTCAGGGAGCGCACCAGCGGGACGCTCGAGCGGCTGATGACGATGCCGATCGCAAAGGCCGACGTCCTCTTCGGCTACGCCCTCGCCTTCGGGCTCCTTGCTGCTCTCCAGACCGCGATCGTGTGCACGGTCGGCTTCGTTGCCCTGGGCCTCGAAGCTCCTCACGGAGCTTGGCTGGTCGGGTTGCTGGCGATCGCAAACGCGCTGCTCGGCATGGCCCTCGGCCTGTTCGCGAGCGCCTTCGCCAAGACCGAGTTCCAGGCGGTCCAGTTCATGCCGGCCTTCGTCCTTCCGCAGCTCCTGCTCTGCGGCCTGTTCGTCGACCGCGACGAGATGGCCGGATGGCTGCACGCGATCTCCTGGGCCATGCCCCTCACCTACGCATACGACGCGCTCGCCAAGGCCACCGAGCCGGGACCGCTCGGCGCCACGATGACCTGGGACGTGATCGTTGTTATCGCCTTCACGATCGCGGCGCTGGCGCTCGGCGCGCTCACGCTGCGTCGCCGGACGCCCTGAGCCCTGGCGCCACACCTGAGGGGTCCGGGTCGGCCGGACCGACGATCTGCGACGATGCCCGGCGGTGAGTCTTTGACGACGACAGAGTCCGACCGCGAGCCGATCACCCCGGCGGGGATGACAGCGCTCGAGACCGAGCTGACAGGGCTCGAAACCGAGGGCCGGCGGGCGATGGCCGCGCGCATCCTGGCCGCGCGCGAGCTCGGCGATCTCAGCGAGAACGCCGAGTACCACATCGCCAAGGAGGACCAGGCCCACCTGGAGACGAAGATCAAGCGCCTGCGCGCGCGCCGCGACAACGCCCTGATCATCGAGGCCGACGCCGCCGCGGCGGACGGAGTCTTCGGCTTCGGCGCCACCGCCGAGGTGTTGGACGAGTCCACGGGCAAGGTCCATGTCTGGACGATTCTCGGCTCCACTGAGGCTGACGTCGGCAGTGGCAAGCTCTCGGCGCAGTCGCCGGTCGGCCAGTCTCTGCTCGGCGCCAAGGTCGGTCAGTCGGTCCAGGTGCGCACGCCGAGGGGCCCGCGCAACTACCGGGTGCAGCGCCTGGTCGGCTGAGTCGCGCCGAAGCCAAGACCGGCCGTCGGCCGCGCCGACTGCCGCTTGCCGCCCGCGAAGGCACGGGCGCGCGCGGGGGGTTCCGCAAACTCTTCCCTGCCGACCCTCGCTGGCGCGCGCGCGGGCGTGGGCCCCGAAGTCGCGTAAGGTAGTTAGCGACATGAGCGTTTCTCCGGTCCTCGCCACAGAACCACCCGCGGTCCAGACCGCCCGCTGGCTCTTGCGGCCCGTCGCCTTCATGGAGTCCTGTCGCAGGCGTTTCGGCGACGCCTTCGGCGTGCGTTTCCTCGGCTTCGAGCGCCCGATGTTCATGCTCTCGGATCCTGAAGCGATCCGCGCGCTCTATACCGCGCCCGAGCACGGGCTGCCGCCGGGTCGCACGATCGCGCTGCTGCCGATCATGGGCCCCAACTCGATCCTCTTGCTGGAGGGTCGCGAGCATCTGGCTCGGCGCAAGCTGATGCTGCCTCCGTTCCACGGCGAGCGGATGAGAGCCTACGAGGAGACCGTCCGCGACGTGGCCGACCGCGAGATCGACACCTGGCCGACGGACCGGCCGTTCGCGTTGCATCCGCGTATGCAGGCGGTCACGCTCGAGGTCATCCTGAGGGCCGTCTTCGGCGTCGCCGATCCAATCCGCGGCGATCGCCTGCGCGAGCTGCTGCGGTCGCTGCTGGGCGACACGGCTTCTCCGGCCCTGCAGTTCCGCGTGCTCCTGGCACGCCGTTTCGGGCGCGGCGAGCCCCTCGAGGAGCTCGGCAAGCTGGTCGCCGAAATCGACGAGATTCTGCTGTCGGAGATCGCCGAGCGTCGTGGCGATCCGGGGAGCGCGGACCGCCAAGACATCCTTTCGGTCTTGGTCAACGCCAAGTTCGAGGACGGGACCGAGATGTCCGACAGGGAGGTCCGCGACCAGCTGATCACCCTCCTGTTGGCCGGCCACGAGACGACCGCGACCGCCTTGGCCTGGACCTTCGACCTGTTGCTGCACAACCCGGCCACGCTGCACCTGTTGCGGGCCGAGCTGGGCGCCGGCTCCGAGGAGACCTATCTGCGGGCGGTCATCGCCGAGTCTCTGCGTCTGCGCCCGGTCGTGCCGTTGGCTGGGCGGCGCTTGGCCTCGGACCTGAACGTCGAGGGTCTGAGCCTGCCCGCCGGCACCGACGTTACGCCGGCGATCTGGCTGACCCACACCCGGCCAGACCTCTATCCCGAGCCCTATGCGTTCCGGCCCGAGCGCTTCCTCGAGAACGCGCCCAACACCTACGGTTGGGTCCCGTTCGGGGGTGGCGTCAGGCGCTGTCTTGGAGCTTCGTTCGCCGAAATGGAGATGCGGATCATGCTCAGGGCGGTGCTCGAACGCCGCGAGCTTGAGCCCGCCGATCCCAAGCAAGAGCTGGCCAGGCGCCGCAACGTGACCTTCTCTCCGCGCCACGGCACGCTCGTGCGCAGTCGCCCCCGCCGGGGCCCCGCCAGGGCCCCGGAGCAAGACCTGGCGCTGGTCGCCTAGCGATGCCCCCCAAGCTCGAGCGCGGCCTGATGTTCGCCCTGCGCTACGTCCTGCCGGCCGTGACCGTCGTCGGTGGGCTGATCGTGATGGCGTTCGGCTCCGAAATCGACCTCGAGGGCGGCGCCGGCATCGTCAGCGCGGGCCTGGCCATCTATGCGATGAACTGGCTCTATAGGGCCTCGATCGAGGGCGACATGGTACGCGAGCGGGAGGCTTCGGCAAGGGCTTACTTCTTGGCCCACGGCCACTGGCCCGACGAAGCGCCGCCGCGCGCCGAGTCCTCGCCAGGGGCTTCCGCGGCCAGCTCGAGCGCCGCGCGGCCCGGCTCCAAGCCCGACGCCGGCGACCCTGGCCACTCCGGCCGCGCCACCCAACGCCCGCCGCGACCGCACACGAGCTCCGGTTCGCGGCGGCGCTCGCGGGGCTAGCCGGCTCGGCGGGCCGGCCGCCCCGCTCGCGGCTTTCAGGCTGCCGCAGCGCTTTCGGCTTTCAGGCCGCCGCGGCGGCGATCGCCTCCTGGTCTTCGAAGTCCAGGTCCTCCTCCTCGCCACCGGCGATCGAGTGCAGACCGATGCCGCCGTCCTCGCCGCCCTCGTCCTCGTCCTCGTCGTGGCGGGCGCCGAGGTTGGCGGGCGGGCCGTCCAGGAACTGGACGGTCCGGGCGACGATGCTGACGGCCTGCGCCGAGCGGCCCTCCTTGGTCTCCCACTCGCGCCAGTCCAGGCGCCCGTCGACCGCGACGGCGCGGCCCTTCCGCAGGTACCTGGCGACGTTCTCGCCGCTTGCGCCGAACACGACGACGTCGAAGAAGTTCGGCTTCTCGCCCCACTCGCCGGCGGCGTCGCGGCGCCTCACGTTTACCGCGATCCGCAGGTGGCACACGCTCGCGCCGGACGGCAGCGCGCGCAGGTCGGGGTCGCTCGTGAGGCGGCCCGTCAGGACTACGTTGTTGATGTTGCTGGGCATGTCCGCTCCTGTTCGCTAGTTCGTCTTGTTCGAGGCCTACGCGCGCGCGTGTGTCTGCCGCTTGCGTAGGTGCCTCTACCCCTCTCCCCGACAGCCCGTCCCCAGCGGGACATCGACATTCGGGCTCGCCGGCGCGACATTCGGGCCCGCCGGCGGTACACCAACGCTCGGGCCCGCCGCCCCTCTCCTCGCCATGCTCCCGCCCGGCGCGCTAGCGTCCCCTTCGGTGCGCTCGACCTTCTCGACCTTCACTCCCTCGCATCGCGGCGGCTCCGGCTCGCCGCTTGTCTGTCTGCACGGCTTCACCGACACCTGGCGCACCTGGGAGCTCGTGCTGCCCGCTCTCGAACGTCGCCACGAGGTCCTGGCGCCGACACTGCTCGGCCACGCCGGCGCCCCGTCCCTCGACGGCGGCGAGATCAGCGAGGTAACGGTCCTCGACGCGGTCGAGCAGGCGATGGACGAGGCCGGCTTCCAGACCGCCCACGTTGTCGGCAACTCGCTCGGCGGCTACCTCGCCCTGCAGCTTGCCGCCCGCGGGCGCGCGCGCTCGGTCGTCGCGCTCGCGCCGGCAGGAGGCTGGGCCGTTGACGACCTCTCCTACCGGGACACCTTGGCCCACTTCACCGCCATGCAGACCCTGCTCAAAGCGGCTGTGCCCCACGTCGACGAGATCCTCGCCTCGCCCGAGGGCAGGCGCCGCGCGACCCAGTTCATCGCCGTCAACTACAAACACATCCCCGCCGACCTGCTCGCCCACCAGATGCGCGGCGTCGTCGCCTGCGAAGCCGTCGAGCCCCTGATCGACCACGCGCTGTCCGCCGGTTGGGACCTCGACGCCGAGCGGATCGAGTGTCCCGTCCGCGTCGTCTGGGGGACCGAGGACGCGCTCCTGCCCTGGCCCTCCGCCGCCGCCCGCTTTCGCTCGGACTGGCTGCCCCACGCCGACTGGGTCGTGCTCGACGGGATCGGCCACTGCCCCCAGCTCGACGTGCCCCCACAGGCCGCCGATTTGATTCTCGGGTTCACCGGACCCTGACTCGAGGGCCCGGCGGCGGCCATATATGCATTCCAAAATGGAGTGCCCCGCGCGCGCGTACACGGCGCCCGGATGATCCGCGTCCAGGACGCTCAGCGCACCTCGCGCAAACCGCCCGTCCGCACGTCGTACACAAAGCCCCTGACCCGGTCGCGATGCTCCAGGAACGGGCTTTGGCGGACCCGTTCGACCGATCCGCGTACGCCATCGTCGAGATCCGCGAAGGACTCGATCGCCCACGCGGGCGTCACGCCGGCCTTCGCGGCCAGCTCGGCCGTCAGCTCATGCTCGTCGAGGCCCTGCATCCCGCAGAGCGTGTGCCCGATCACCATCACCTCCCTGGTGCCAAGCAGCCGCTGGCTGATCGCCAGCGACCTGATCACGTCGTCGGTCACGGCCGCGCCCGCGTTGCGCAGCACATGCGCCTCGCCGGGCTCCAGGCCGAGTGCGGCGGCGGGGTCGATCCTGGCGTCCATGCACGTCACCACCGCGATCGCTCGTGTCGGCCGCGCTTCGTTTTGATCGCCCGGCGCCGCCCCCGGTCCCGCGCCTGCCCTTGCCTCGGCGCCGGCGCCTGCTCCCACACGTGCATCCGCACCGGGGCTTGTCATCGCGCCTGCGCGTGTCTTTGCGTGGGCCCTGTTGTTCGCCACCAGCTCGTCGATCGCGCTCATAAACACGGCAGCCTACGATCCCGCGCGTATATTTGCCCGAATGCCGGTCTCCGCCTCTCTCGAGCTGACCCTGCTCCCGGGGACTCGCGCCCTGCTCGACATGCACGCCCTGGACCTGCCCCAGCGCGACGACCTGTGCGGCGCCTTCTGCGTCTCGCTCGCTCTGCGCGCCGCGCTCGCGGCGGACGTGCCCGTGGCCGGCGACCCTGGCGGCGAACAGGCCGGCTCGGGCACGAGCGGACACTTTGGGACCGGTGATGCCGGTACGCTCGACCAGGACGCCGTGGCTTTGGCCGCCGGGACCGTCATCTCGCGCGAGCCCGACCCTTCGATCCTGCCTGCCGGCGAGACCGGCCGGCGCGACTACCGTCTCTCGCTGCCCTCGATCGAGGACTCCGCCCTGTCGGGAACCACCGCGGCCGGGCTCATCGCCGCCGTCGACCGGCTCACGGACAAGCGCCTTGTCGCGATCCCGTACGCCGGCCCCTGGACCCCCGCCACGCTCGACGGCCTGTTCGATCTCCTCGCCGCCCAGCCGCGGCCGGCCGCCATGGTCGCGAACCTCGCCACCCACCACCTCTGGGGCTCGCATCCACGGCCGGACCGTCTGCTCGCCTACCTTCTGGACGGCGCGACCGACGGCCCGCCGCCGGACTGGGACGTCGGCCATTTCGTGTGCGTGCTCGGCCGTGTCGATGGACCCCGCGGCAGCCTCTACACGGTGGCCGACACGTATCCCTCGCTTGGGTTCGCCGGTGTCCACGTGCAGCCCCGGGAGCGTCTCGCCGCCGCGATCGACCGCCGCGACAAACCGGCCGGTGGCGTGCTCGCGGTCGTGGCGGTCCCAGACGCGCCCGCCGTGCGCGCGGGCGCCGCCGACTTGGGCCTGGACGAGGGCGTCTGGGACAACGGCACCCCCGCGCCGGAGCCTCCGTCATGAGCCGCCCGGCCGAACGTCCGCCGGAGATCGACGGCGCGGCCGAGCCTGGGGCAGTCGTCGGCGAGGCCGGGTCCGGAGGCAGGGGCGAGGGCGGCGTGGGGGAGAGTGGTCTGGTTTCGCTGGTGTGCAGCGACCTCGGCGCGATCGTGCGCGGGCGCTCGGTGCCGGCCCGCGACCTCGGCCTCCATGTCGGCTCAGGCGTCGGCTGGGTGCCGGCCAACCACGCCCTGACCCCGCTCGGGCCGCTCGCCGAACCGAACCCGTTCGACTCGACCGGCGACCTGCGCCTACTGCCGGTCATCGCCACGCGCGCGCGCGTGCCCCGTCCCGGAGAGGGCTCGGGCGATGGCTCCCGCGGGTGCGGCGAGGGCCCTGGAGCGCTCGACATGGTGCTGTGCGACATCGTCCAGACCGACGGCACGCCCTGGGAGTGCTGCCCGCGCCGGTTCCTCGCCGACGCCCTGACCGAGCTGGCCGACAATCACGGCCTGCGGTTGAGCGCCAGCTTCGAGCACGAGTTTCAGTTGCTCCCGGACTCCGTCATCCAACAGGATCCGCCTCCCGATGGGCCCGCGAGACCGGGCGGGGCCGGCGGACCCGGATCCGGGGAGTTCTCGCCGCCGCCGCTGCCCTTCTCCCTCGATGCCTCCCGCCGCGCCGAACCGTTCCCGAGCTTGGCGATGGCAGCCCTGCGCGCGGCCGGCGCGCAGCCGGAGCGCGTCTTCGCCGAGTACGCGCCAAACCAGTTCGAGATCCCCATCAGCCCGGCCGAGGGCTTGGCGGCGGCCGACCGCGGCGTCGTGCTCACCGAGGTCGTCCGAGACCTCGCCAGGCGCTGTGGCCGCCACGCCACGTTCACGCCCGTGCTCGACGGCGATCACGCCGGCAACGGCGTTCACATCCACTTCTCGCTCGTCGGCCTCGACGGCGAGCCCGTGCTCTACGACGAGGCCCAGCCCGGCCGTTTGAGCGAGCTGGGCGGGCGCTTCGCGGCCGGCATCCTCCTGCACGCCTCCGCGCTGATCGCGTTGACGGCGCCCAGCCCGATCTCGAGCCTCCGCTTGGCCCCCCACCACTGGAGCGCCGGCGCGGTCTGCCTCGGCCTCCAGAACCGCGAGACGCTGCTGCGCCTGCCCCCTGTGATCTCGTTCGGTGGCGCCGAAGAGCCCGCCCGCCAGCTGCACCTCGAGTATCGCGCCGCCGACGCCTCCGCCAACCCATACCTCGCGCTCGGCGCGATCGTCAAGGCCGGGATGCACGGCCTCGAGGCCGGATTGCCCGCCCCGCCCGTCCTCGACCGCGACCCATCGACGCTCGACACCGTCGAGGCCGGCCGGTTCGGGGTCGGCGCCCTGCCCAGCTCTCTGGAGGAGGCCCTGCAAGCGCTCGCCGAGGACGACGTCGCTCGCGGCTGGCTCAGCCCCCTGCTGTATGACGCCTACTTGGCCGTCCGCCGTGCCGACCTGCGCGCCAGCGCGGACTGGGACATCGCGGAAACACTGCGCCGCTATGCCCATGTCTACTGACGCGACCACCCGGCCCGACGACCCACTGGCTTCGCTGCTGGCCGGCATCGACCGAGAGCTGCCTTCGGCCGTGGCCCTGCGCCGGCGCTTGCACGCCGATCCCGAGCTGGCCCACCACGAGCACCGCACCGCGGCCGCCGTCGCCGCCGAGTTGCCCGTTCCCTGCACGGCCGTCGCCGGCACGGGCTTGATTGCACAGATCGGTGACCCACGTGCGCGCGCGAGCACTCAGATCGGCGGCCCCTCCGCGCGCGCGGACACAGACAAAGGTATTGGCGAAGGTTCGGCCGGGGCCGGCCCGATTGCGATCCATGACGATGGTTCGGCTGGTCCTGGCCCGATCGCGATCCGCGCCGAGCTGGACGGCCTGCCCGTCGCCGAGCGCACCGGAGCGTCGTTCAGCGCGAACGGCGACGCGATGCACGCCTGCGGCCACGACGTCCACATGGCCGCCCTCGTCGCGCTTGCCCGCGCCGCCCACGGCCTTGGCGAGAGCCTGCCGGCGCCGCTGCTCGCGATCTTCCAGCCCAGCGAGGAGGCCTATCCATCGGGTGCCGAGCAGATCGCGGCCGCCCTGGCCGGTCCCTCGCCGCCCGCGCCGAAGCCCGCCGCGATCCTCGCGGCCCATGTCCACCCGGAGCTGCCCTGGGGCGCGGTCGCGCTCGACCCGGGCCCCGTCAATGCCTCATGCGACTACGTCGCGATCGAGGTCCACGGCGAGCCCGCCCACGGCGCTTACCCGCACCTCGGCCGCGACCCGATCCTGGCGCTCGCCGAGATCGTCGTCTCGCTGAACGCCCTCGTCACCCGCCGGATCGACCCCTTGCACCCGGCCACCCTTACCGTCGGCGTGATCGAGGGCGGCAGCGCCGAGAACGTGATCCCGGCGCTGGCCCGCGCGCGCGCCGCCCTGCGGGCGTACAGGCCCGAGGACAGGCTCGCCCTGCGCGCCCTGGTCGAGGAGGTCGCTCACGGCGTCGCCGCCGCCCACGGCTGCCGCGCCGACGTCGAGCTCTCGCCCGGCGAGCCGGCCCTCGACAACGACCCTTCGATCGTGGCCGACGCGCGCGCGCTGCTGCCCGAGGCCGGCTTCATGCTGGCGCCAGAGTGGCGCTCTTACGGCTCTGACGACTTCGCCTTCTTTGGGGCTTACGGCACGCCCCTTGCGATGGCCTTCGTCGGTCTCGACGGGGCCCTCGGCTTCACGACACGGCCGCTGCACCACCCCGAGCTGCTGCCGCCCGACGAGGCCGTCGGCGCCGTCGCCCGGACCCTTGCGGCGCTGTACGTGGCGGCCGCGTCGTCCGAGTGAGCAGGCCGGTCGCCGCGCAGGCAGACCGGCCCCACCGGCAAGCGTCGCGACCGCGAGACATGCCAAGCCGTAGGCCCCCCTCGCGCGCGCCCCGCCGCCATCGGCCATAATCCTCAGCCGTGCGCGCCGTCCAGATCGTCCAAGAGACCGGACCCGACTCGGCGCTCCAGATCGTCGACGTCCCGGAGCCCGACTCGCCGCCCTCGCACATGTTCAGCCAGGGGTCCGGCGTCCTCATCGATGTTCACGCCGCCGGCGTCTCCTTCCCAGAGCTTCTGCAGACCAGGGGCCAGTACCAGATCAAACCGCCACTTCCGTTCGTCCCTGGCTCGGAGATCGCAGGCATCGTCAGGGAGGCGTCGCCTGGCGCCTCGGTCGCGGTCGGCGACCGCGTGGCCGCCTTCTGCGCGCTTGGCGGCTGGGCCGAGCAAGCGGTCGCGCCGCCGTTCCTGACGTTCAAGCTCGCGCCCCAGCTCGACTTCGCCCAGGGCGCCGGCCTGATCCTCAACTACCACACCGCCTACTTCGCGCTCGTCTCACGCGGGCGCCTGCAGGCCGGGGAGACCGTGCTCGTGCACGGCGCGGCCGGCGGCGTCGGCACCGCGACCCTCCAGGTCGCCAAGGGCCTCGGCGCCAAGACGATCGCGGTCGTCTCCGACGACGCCAAGCAGAAGGTCGCCGAACAGGCCGGCGCCGACCACGTCTTCCGCTCGGACGGTCCCTGGAAGGACGAGGCCAAGGAGTTCTCGAACGGCGGCGTCGACCTCGTGCTCGACCCGGTCGGCGGGGACCGCTTCACCGACAGCCTGCGCTCTTTGCGCGAGAACGGCAGGGTCGTCGTCGTCGGCTTCACCGGCGGCTCGATCCCCGAGGTCAAAGTCAACCGACTCCTGCTGGGAAACACCGAGGTCATCGGCGCCGGCTGGGGCGCCTACGCGATGGCCCGGCCCGAACTGTGCATCGAGATCGGCAAAGCGCTCGAGCCGCTGATCGAGAGAAACGACGTGGCGCCGATCGTCGGCTCCCGCCATCCACTCCACGAGGCCGCCGCCGCGCTCCACGAGATCGACGAGCGCAAAGCCCTCGGCAAGGTCGTCCTCGACGTCCTGCCCGACTGACGCGCCCCCAACGAGACCCACCAACGCCCAGCCTCGACCGACCCAAGCGCCCAAACAGAGACCAGCCCGCCATGGACTTCACCCGATCGCCGCGAACCGTCGAGTTGCTCGACCAGCTGACTAGCTTCCAGGAACGCGAGATCGGGCCGCGCGAGGAGCCCCACCACCGAGCCATCTTGGCGACCAGCGATCCCTGGAAGTCCGTTTCGCCTGAGGTCGTTCTCCTCAAGAAACTCGCCAAAGAAGCGGGCCTCTGGAACCTGTTTTTGCCCCCGGGCGCCACTTTCGACGGCGAGCCGATCGGGGCCGGCCTGACCAACGTCGAGTACGCGTCGCTCGCCGAGCGGATGGGCCGGTCGTTGATCGCCGCCGAGGTTTACAACTGCAACGCGCCCGACACGGGCAACATGGAGGTCCTGCTCCAGTTCGGCTCCCCCGAGCAGCAGCGGCGCTGGCTAAGGCCTCTGCTCGACGGGACGATCCGCTCCGCGTTCTGCATGACCGAGCCCGACGTCGCCTCCTCGGATGCCACCAACATGCAGGCCACCGCCTTACTCGACGGCGACGAAGTCGTGCTCGACGGCCGCAAGTGGTGGAGCACCGGCATCGGCCACCCCGACTGCCGGGTCGCGATCTTCATGGGCGTCACCGACCCCGGCGCCGACCGCTACCACCAGCACTCGATGGTCCTCGTGCCCTTGCCGACCCCTGGCGTCACGGTCGAGCGGATGCTCTCCACGATGGGCTTCCACGACGCGCCTTCCGGCCACGGCGAAGTCTCCTTCAAGGACGTCCGCCTGCCTTCGAGCGCGATCATCGGCGGTCCCGGCCAGGCCTTCGCGATCGCCCAGGCCCGGCTCGGCCCCGGCAGGGTCCACCACTGCATGAGGCTGATCGGCCTCGCCGAGCTGGCGCTCGAACTGGCCTGCAAGCGCGCCGGCGCGCGCGTCGCGTTCGGCAAGCCGATCGCCAACCTCGGCGGCAACCGCGAGCGGATCGCCGATGCCAGGATCGCGATCGACCAGGCTCGGCTCCATGTCCTGCACGCCGCCTGGCTCCTCGATGTTGGCTCGCCCGACGCGCTCGGCGCGGTCTCTCAGATCAAGGTCGCCGTGCCGAACATGGCCCAGGCCGTCGTCGACTTCGCGATCCAGATCCACGGCGGCGCCGGCCTCTCCGACGACCATCCGCTCGGCGCAGCCTGGACGATCGCCAGGGCTTTGCGCCTCGCCGACGGGCCCGACGAGGTCCACAGGGGGGTCATCGCGCGGTTGGAGCTGGCCCGGCATGGGATCGGGCGCTGGGCGGGTTAAGGCGGAGCGACGCGCCAGTGTCACGATCGCTGTCTATCGTTCTCGCTACCTCCTGCGCGTTGGCCCTGGCCGGCCTCGCGGCCGCTCCGGCGAGTTCGGCGCCGACGAGCACCGAATGCACTGCGCCGACCCAGAACCCGGTCTGCGAATACCTCGCAAACGAGAAACTGGCGGAACCGACGTCGACGGGCACTTCAACGGGGCCCGGAGCGATCGAGCCGGCGCCCGTGAATCCAGCGCTCGAGGCCGAATTCGAAGCGGATGTCAAGGAATGGAAAGAACGCGGCCAGCTCGCTGTCGGCGCTCAGACATGGGAAGTCCGGCTCGCCCCCGGACTCGAGGGCGGCTGGGTCGGGTGGTGCATGAGCGTTCGTGTCAGCGCTTATCGCGCCGCGCGCTGTCCCGTGGCGCCCAGGCGGGAACAGATCGGCTACGAACGCTGGGAAGCGGGCGGGAGCGGGACGCGTGGCATCGCCCTCGTTAATGCTCCGATCGAAGCCGTGGCCGTCGACGAAGCAAGCACGGCAGAGGTCGCCGTGCCCGTGCCGGGCGTCCCAGGAGTCGCCGCGGCGCTCGTCGAAGTTCCCAAGCCGTTTCCAGCCGGGTCGCGCTGGTTCGATGAATTCGAGCCGGTGCTCCGAAACTTCAGGAGCAGCGGCGGCCGGGGCCTCGGCGCACCCGAGCGCGCCTATTCGGCCGCTCTGCCAGCCAGCGGCTGGCGGGCCCCCGAACATCCGCCCGCCGGCGTGTGCTCGATCGCCGCCGGACACTTGAAAGGCCTCACGCCTCGCTTCGGCCATGTCGTAACGAGCCTCGCTCCCACGCCTGGACTCGCTGGCGATGGCTTCGCGTCGTGCATCGACACCGAGTACTCGTTCGCGCACTCCTCGTTCGATGCGGCGGTCTTGCTCGACGCTGCCCAGCCGGGCTCGGTGACGCCCATGCCACTGCCCAGCGCCGTCCCAGTGCACCATCATCCCGGCCTATTCAGCACCCCCGGCTGTTGCGGGCAGATCCTCGCGCGGCGTGTCGGCAACGCGTGGCTTGCGGTGGAAGGCGGCGCCAGCTTGCGTCAGCGCATACAGATCCTCTCGCACCTGCGGGCGACTGTGTGATCCATGTCGGCGAGCCGGCGATAAAAGGCATCGGCCGAAACGGGGCAGTCGGGACGACATGCGAACCCTCCGCGAACCTGGAGCGCTTAGTCGAGGCGCTGGTGGAGCCTGGAGGCCGGGAAGCGCGAAAGAGAGCGGCCGACTCGGTCCGCCGCGCGTGCGCCGGCGAGAACCCTTCTGCTTGAACTAGGCGCTTCGACGCTCCGTAGCCGTGCGTAGACGCTAGGGAAGGATCTCGGTGCGAAAGCTGCTGATGTGGAGCACACCTGCCTGGGGGCCTGGCGTATCGAGCAGAGCCACAATTGCATCCCAATGGTCGAGCAAGCAGCGAAGCTTCAGCCACTGGCTGTATTTGGCGTCGCCGAACGCGAAGACGTGCGCCGCGTTCTCAACAATGGCCTGTCGCTCGGCGGTCATGATTCCCTGTTGAACCCTCTGGCGTATGCCAAGAATCGCGGCGTCTTGGGTGAGAATCGCCATGTCACGTGTCGCTATATCCGCGATCCACCACTCGTCGCCTTTCTGGGGCCGCTGCATCTCGGGATGTATGTCGTGCTGAAAGTGCGCGGTCACCCCGTGGTTTCGCGTGAAGCGATTGATCGTGTCGGTCAGAGCACGACCGACTGAGTTCTCGACATAGAGGTGGCGGATCACGCGGCCAGGATGGCCGCGACCACCTCGGCCTCTGTGGCGCCGGTGTCGCGCTCGATTTCGTCGTTTGAGTAGCCCTCGCTATGACGAGTCGCAATCGCGTCTAGACGCACACCGGTCCCAGCCGTGATCGGGTGTCCGCCAGCGACCTGTGTGTCCACGACCACTGGCACGGCCCTGGTCTTGAACCACCAGCGCCGCGCGCGCTCGTCCTCGTCGTAGTCTATGTCTCGCGTCCAGAGTGCGCCTTCAACGAGCTTCTCCGCAGTTAGCTGCCCGCCTTGGGACGCATTGAGGAGCATTGCGCCGTCGTCGGTCTCGGTGAACTTCGTGAGCAGATCGCCGCCGTATACCTGGAACTGCCTGGTCATCAGCGGACGCTGCTCACCGAGCTCTTTGCCTACGTACTCGAGGGCGCGTCGAATGGCTTGAAGCGCGGCGTCGCCCCTATACATCGAGAGGGTCTTGAGTTCAAGCAGGTTGAGGAAGGACAGCGCGAGCCCACCCTTGGCTCCGTCTGCCGGGATCAGCGGATCGTCCCGGCGAGGCTGGCCCTTGTAGAGACGTTCGTGACCGAAGCTCCACCGGCTAATCGTCTCGGGGCGTCGCCCAACGAGCGTGGCAGCCTCGCTGATCGTGTACCTGGGGGTCAGGGCGCGTTGTTCGATGCGAGCATCCATGCGCTTAGCGTAGTCCACCTGTCGGCACCCAGAACCCGACATCATCGGACCGCTGGGCCAGTCTACGCCTCACTCACCGAGCCCGTGGCCGGCCTTCAGTCGGAGCGTGGTTCGAACAACCTTCACGAACCCAGCGAAGACGGGGCAGTCGGGACGACATGCGAACCCGGTCGCCAATCTGGATCGGCTGCTTGAGGCGCTGATGGAGCGTGTTGGGCGGGAGGCACGACGAAGAGCGGCCCAGGCTGTGCGGCGCACGGCCCGCTGAAACCTATGGGAAGTATCGGCGAAACATGTTTTCGATGCCGATGGTCCACCGACGACAACGGCTACAATCGCCGGTATGGAGGCAGCCGCCGCACCCGAACCGCCGCAGCACCCAGCGGACGACCCCAAGCTCCGTGACGCTCAGCGAGCCCGCCTCCAGCAGTTGCGCGAGGAGCTGGTCGCCGAAGGCGCTGACGGTTCGAAGCGCCTGTCCGAACTTCAGCGCCGCGCCGACCCCTGGCCTGAGTGACCAGCAGGCCCAGGCGCGACTTCCTGCTCGACAGCGGCGGCGTCAGCGCACTGGCAGCTGACCGAGACCTTCTCGTCGCATATCTCGATCTGCTCAGACTCCGCTTCGACGGAGCGCTCCTGATCCCGATTCCGGTCCTCACAGAGGTGCGATCCGGCAGCCGTCGCTCCGACGCGCTCGTCGACCGCCTGATCAAGGCGATAGGCGCCGAGGACAAGGTCTATGCGTCATTGACCGTCGAAGCGGCCGTGCGCGCCGGGGTCCTTCGCGGCGAGGCATCGCGTGGCTCGCGTCGAGACATCTCCACCACCGACGCCCAGATCGTGGCGATGGCCGAGGAACGTAGCTACCGGTGCGCGGTCACGATCATCACGGGCGATCCACACGACATCAACATACTTGTGGGCCTAACCCGTCGTACCAACATTGCTGTGGACGTTCCCAGCTGACCCGGCTCGCTCGCCGGGTTCGTACATCGGTCACACGCACCCATTCGATCACCTGGCCAGTCTTGGCTTCACAAAGCCAACAACGCCACGAACCCGATGGCGACGGAGAGGGCGGGATTCGAACCCGCGATGGAGTTTGACCCCCATACTCGCTTAGCAGGCGAGTGCCTTCAGCCACTCGGCCACCTCTCCCTTGAGGTTCGGCCAGTGTAGTCGGCCGGGGCCCAGGTTTGGGGCCCGCCCCGCTAGCCTGCATAGCCGGTGGACCTCGAAGCCCAACCGCCCGCGCCGCCCGAGCCGGACCCGTTGCGGCTGCTGGAGCGCTGGCTGGAAGATGCCCAGGCCGCGGGGGTGCCGGAGCCTGGGGCGGTCGCGTTCACGACCGCCAGCCCCGACGGACGCCCTACGGCCAGGACCGTCCTGCTCAAGCGCGTCGAGTCGGCCTCGCTCATCTTCACTTCGGCCCTCTGGACTCGCAAAGCCATCGAGATCGAAGCCAACCCCCACGTCGCCCTGCTCTTCTACTGGCCTCTTATCGGACGCCAGATCCACATCGCCGGTCAAGCGGTCCTCGCCGAGCGCGAACTCGCGGTCGAGCTGTTCGACGAGCGCCCGCTCTCCCATCGGATCCAGGCTCTGGTCTCGCGCCAGGGCCAGCCGATCGAGAGCGTCGAGCCGCTGCGCTCTCGCCACGCCCACCTTATGGCCGCAATGGAGGCCCCGCCCGAGTGCCCGCCGGACTGGGGCGCGCTCCGGGTCCGCCCCGAAGCGGTCGAGTTCTGGACTCAGGCGCCCGACCGGCTTCACGACCGCCTGCTCTATGAGCTGACCGACGCCGGCTGGCGCGTCGGGCGCCTGGCCCCCTGAAGGGCGCCAGCCGTCGTGGCGGATCGGGCCCGCCTTGAGCGACAAACGGCGAGCGCGACAAGGACGGAAGGGGACGGAAGGGGAGGGATTCGAACCCTCGAGACGGGGATTGCCCGCCTGCCGGTTTTCAAGACCGGTGCATTCAACCGCTCTGCCACCCTTCCATGGCCACGGCGAAAGGCTAATCGATCCGCCCGGGGCCGCTCAGGCCGTTGACCGCGTTGTCATGGCCGACTCGCTCGCTCAGCTGACGCAGGTGATGTTTGCTCGCCAGAAAAACGCGTGAGAGTCGGTGTCGGCGAACTCGCCGGTGATCTTCACCTCGCCGAACGTCTCGAACAGGACGCCGAACAGCTCGGTTGCCGCCGCGCGTCCCCGGAACGGCGTCCGCACGATGGGCGAGTGCAGCACGATCTCCGGCGAGAGAGCCTCGATCCACGCGTCGAGTTCGCGCGTGCGCCAGGCCTTCCGGAAGGGATGTTCGTCCACTGCGCGGAAGGCTAACGCTTGACGGTACTCACGATCCTGTCGGTGAGACTGGGATCTGTGGCTCGGCGAGGAGTTCGCGCATGTGGTCGGTGAGCGTGGCCGGTCGGTCCTCGGAATCAGTGTGTAGGAGTCGGCTCTGCTGATCGCGGGACTGACCTGGCCTGAGCTGAGCGCCGCCAGCGCCTGGAGGCCAGGCCGAGGCCGGTTACGACGCCTCGGGCGCCGCGACCGCGAACACGATGTGCCTGCGCGCGAGCGTCAGGTACGGGTACAGCTCGACCGGCCCGCCCGCCAGGGGCTCGACGGTGACGTCGGTCAGCGTCAGGAAGTCGCGCTCGGGGGCGTTCAGGACGTCGGAGACCCGGCTGCGGTAGCCGTCCTTGGCGAGCGTGACCAGGCCGGTGATGCGGTGGCGTTCGGTCTCGACCTCGATCCGCTCGCGCCGGTGCTCCATCCCGCCCATGTCGGGGTCGTCGTCGGGCAGGCCGATCGCTTGGGCGTCGGGATCGGGCGGGCCGGCCGTGGGGGCTGGGTCGGTGCTCACGACCCCATTATCGCGTGACCAGGTAGGTCCGTGTCACGGACGTGCGCAAACCGGTCGGCCCGACGGCCACGACGTGCACGACAGCGGTCATCGCCGCCCGGCGACCGAGGGCTCTGCGCAGGTGCCTGAGCGTGCCCGGGGCGACGCGCAGGCGCACGTGGCCGGGGTGTTTCGGCGGCAGGGGCCTGGCGGCGGCGATCAGCGCGGCGGCGCGCCTGGCGGGAGCGGCTCGGGGGGAGAGGGTGGCCGTGACCAGGACCTTGCAACCACGCCGGCAGCCGACCGACAGCGCGAGCGCGCGCTCGGCCAGGACGCCCGAGCTTCGCGGCAGTCTGACGTTCACGACCGGCTTCACGTTCAAAGGCGGCGGCCAGGCGCCGGCGGCCACACAGCCGACCCCGGCCGGTTCGGCGGGATCGAAGCGAACGACCCGGTTGTTGTTGGTGTCGGCCACGTAGACGCTGCCTTCGCAGCCGACCGCGTCGCCGCTCGGCTGGGACAGGTAGCCGAGGTGGGTGCCGCGCAGGCCCCATCTGGCCAGGTACTGGCCGGCTTCGGTAAAGACCTCGATCCGGTTGTTGGAGCTGTCGACGACATAGACCTTGCCGGCCGCGTCGACGGCGACTCCGGTGGGGGTGTGAAGCTTGCCTTCGCCGGAGCCGAGCTGGCCGAACTCTCCGATGAAACCGCCGCCTGGCGATAGCTCGACGACGCGGTTGTTGGCGGTGTCCGCCACGAACACGTTGCCGGTCGCCGGCGAGACGGAGACGGCCTGAGGCCCGCGGAAGTCGCCGGGTCCCGAGCCCGGTGCGCCGTCGCCGCCGCCCGCGCCGACCTTCGCCAGGAGCGAGCCGTTCGGCGAGTAGACGAGGACACGGTTGTGGCCGGTGTCGGCCACGTAGAGGTCGCCCGTCTGGGGCGAGACGGCGACCGACTGCGCGTCGTTCAGGCCGGCGCCGCCGAGGTCGGAAGGGCCGGCCAGTTCAGAGAGGTATTCGCCTTCGCCCCACAGCCTGACGACCCGCGCGAAGGCGGTGTCCGCGACATAGACGGGGCCGTGGGGGTCGAACGCGAGCGCCGACGGTTCGTCGAACCCGGGCTTGTAGCCGCCGGCGGTCGACCAGGCGCCGATGAAGGCGCCGCCGCCGGGGCCGAAGTACTCGATGCGGTTGTCGTCGGTGTCGGTCACATAGACCCTGCCGGTCGGGTCTACGCCAACGCCTCGGGGCGCCACGAACGCGCCGGGAGCAGAGCGCGCGGGCGCGCCGATCGTGCGCAGGTAGGCGCCGCTCGGGCCGAAGACCTCGACCCGGTCGTTGGCGGTGTCGGCCACGTAGGTGTCGCCGGCCGGGTCGCTGGCCAAGGCCCTCGGGAACGCGAGCTGGCCGGGCGTCGACCCGAAGCCGCCCCATTCGCCGGCGAAGCCGAACTGGGGGTCGAGCTTGACGATCCGGTGGTTGATGTCGTCGGCGACGAACACGTTTCCGGCGGCGTCCAGGGCGATGCCGTACGGGAAACCGAACTCGAGGCCGTGGTCGCCGTAGGAGCCGATCGACCCCTCGTATTCGCCGGCCGGGCCGAAACGCTCGATCCTGTGGTTGTCGTCGTCGGCGACCAAGACCTCGCCGGCGTTGGCGGCGACGCCCCGCGGGTACGAGAACTGGCCGGGCCCGGCGCCCTTGGAGCCCCATTCGATCGGTTCGTTGCCCGACAGGTCGAAGCGCTCGATCCGGTTGTTGCCGGAGTCGGCGACGTACACATATTCGCCCGAGATCGCGATGCCGCCGCCCGGGGGCTGGGTGTAGTTCTGGGAGGAGCCGAATTCGAAATCGCCCAGTTCGTGGCCTTTGTGGCCCCAGGCGCCGATGAATTCGCCGTTCGGCGTGAACTTCTCGATCCGGTTGTGCTCGGAGTCGACCACATAGACGTTCCCGGCGTCGTCGGTCGCCAGTCCAGCGATCGGACCGAACTGGCCGTGGCCGCCGCCGAAGGAGCCCCAGGAGGTGATGAAACCGCCAGAGGGGCTGAACTTCTGAACGACGTAGCTGAGCTGATCCGCCACGTACACGTCCCCGGTGCCGTCGAGAGCGACGGCCTCCGGGAACCTCAGGATCGATTCGGCGCGCTCGCCGAGCAGCGCGGCCGACGCATACAGGCAGGCCGGCGCCGAGCCCGAGCCAGGGCACGCTTCGGCCCGGGCGGCCGCTGGGACGGCGAGCAGCGCGAGAAGGACGGCCAGGCATGCGTAGCGCATCGGAACATGACAACACATGGCCCGCGCGCGCGTAGCGGACGATCCCGAGATTGTCACATGAGACCCCGTCGCATGCGACGGGGTCACCAGGGCCACATGTGGCCCTGGTCCGAACCGCACATGTGCGGTTCGGCCGGACGGTGCATGCACCGTCCGGAGACGGGCCGCATGCGGCCCGTCAACCCACGCGCTCGGGCGGCCTGGCCTGCAGGCCCGCGCGTCCCAGCGTCACCATCCGCGCGGCGGCCGGCTCGCCCGGCTCGTCGGCGGGCATGTTGCGCTCTTCGCGGACGATGTACAACGGCCGGTGCTTGACCTCGTCGTAGATCCTGCCCACGTACTCGCCGATCACGCCCAGCGCGATCAGCTGGATCCCGCCCAGCAGCAGAATCGCGATCGTCAGGGAGCCGAAGCCGGGCAAATAGGAGCCCGCGAAATGCAGGGCGATCACGACCGGGATCGCCACGAAGGCGACGCCCGCCGACAGCAGGCCCGCGTAGGTGGCCAGCTGCAGGGGCAGATGCGAGAAGGAGGCGATCGCGTCCAGCGAGAACTTGAGCATCCGCCTGAGCGTGTACTTCGTCTCGCCCGCGTGTCTGGCGTCGCGTTTGTAGGAGACCGCGGTCTGTGAGAAGCCGACCCAGACGGTCATGCCGCGCAGGAACCGGGAACGCTCGGTCATCGACAGCAAAGCATCCAGCGCGCGCCTGTCCAGGAGCCTGAAGTCGCCCGAGTTCGGCTCGAGGTCGACCTGGGCCAGCTTGTCGAACAGCTTGTAGAACCAAGAGGCGGTCGCCAGCTTGAAGGCTGTCTCGCCTTCGCGGTGCTCGCGTACCGCATACACCACGTCGAAGCCCTCGCTCCAGCGCGCCACCATCTCTGCGATCAGCTCGGGCGGGTCCTGCAGGTCGGCGTCGATCATCGCCACCACGTCGCCCCTGGCGTGCTCCAGGCCGGCCGTCAGCGCCGCCTGGTGACCGAAGTTGCGCGACAGGTGAACCACGCGCACGCGCGGGTCGGCGTCGGCGATTCGGTCCAGGATCTCGGGCGTCTTGTCGTGCGAGCCGTCGTTGACGAGCACCAGCTCGAATGGATGGTCGTCCGCGACCGCCGCGATCGCCCTGGCGACGAACTGCTCGATCAGCTGCTCCTCGTCGTAGACAGGCGCCACGATGCTCAGCAGCATCGGGGTGCGCGGTCGGTTGTGTCGATCGGGATATGCCGTGGCCATCGTGCCTGTAGCCGATTACAGTAGGTCTCGGAGCCGATGAACAGCCTACGCGATCGGGATATGGCAGCGCTAAACGTGAAGGTCGTCCTGCAGTTCTTGAAGTTCGGGATCGTCGGCGTCTCGAACACGCTGATCGCGTTCGCGGTCTACACGATCCTGTTGAAGGTCTTCGGCGTCTGGTACGTCGCCGCTTCGGGCATCGGCTTCGCGGTAGGCGCCGTCAACGGCTTTCTGCTGAACAGGCGCTGGACGTTCCGCGAACACGTCGGCGACGCGCTGACGCCCGTGCGCTGGGCGGTCGTGCAGAGCTGCGGCCTGGTCTGCAACCTCGGCTTGGTCTACCTGTTCGTGCACGACCTCGGCTTGGACAAGCTCGTCGGCCAAATCCCGGCGACGGCGATCGTGACCGTCCTGACGTTCGTCGCCAACCGGGCTTGGACGTTCCGCGTGCACGCGCCCGCCGCCGAGTCGGCGTAGTCGGCCCGGCGAGTGTGTCGCGGCCGGCCCGGCGTGGTGTAGGGCACTCTTCCCAAAACGGCGTGTTGCGTGCGCGCGCGTACGCGCGCGCGACACCCGCTTATGTGGACAACGTCAACAGCCCGCCTGAGGACAGCCGTCCGCAGCGGTAGCCCGCCGTGGTCCGGCGGGGCGTGTCGCAGTTGACCCGCGGGATGTGCAGCACTCTTCCCAAAACGGCGTGCTGCGCGCGCGCGCGCGTACGCGCGCGACACCCATCGATCAATCGATCAATCGATCAGCGATCAGCGGAACAAGGTCAGCAGCGACAGCCCCGCCGGAATCCGACCGCCGCGGGCTATCGCCGCGGCCTCCAGGGCGAGCGGGCGCTCCAGCGTCCAGTTGACAGGCTCGGGCGGCACCCACAGGTCGAGGCTCGACTCGGTCGTCGCCTTCGAGAAGCGGTCGAGCACCCTCAGGACGATCGCGACCGGCAGCAGCAGCGAGTTGAAGTAGGTCGTGCGCACGGTCTCCCAGTCCGCCTGCTCGGCGACCAGTTGCAGCGACTTCCTGGTATAGCGCCTGAAGTGGTGGTTGATCTCGTCGTGGCCGCTCCACAGCCACTGATAGGCGGGCACCGTGACCAGGAGCGCGCCGCCGGGCGCCACCACGCGGCGCAGCTCGCGCAGCGCGGCGAGGTCGTCCTCCAGGTGCTCGATCACGTCCAGGGAGACCGCCAGGTCGAAGCTGCCGGACTCGAAGGGCATCCGCAGGACCGACCCTTCGATTACCTCGCCGACGCCGCGCTCGCGGGCGATCGTGACGCTGGCCGGCGACAGCTCGACCCCGGTGACGGTCCCGTGGCGCGTCAGCTCGACCATGTTGCGGCCGCTGCCGCAGCCGGCGTCGAGAATCCGTGCGCGGGCGGGCAGGCGCAGTCGCTCGATCACGCCCTCCAGGACCGAGCGGCGCCCCCGGTACCACCAGTGACGGTCCTCGGCCCTGTGGGTCTGCAGCTCGTAGTCGCGGTCCATCGGCCCGCCATCTTTCCTGAACCGGCCGCTTCGCGCTCTGCGCTCACGGGCCGCAATATTTCTTGCGGCTCAGCCTTGAAAAAAATCTTGGCATGCCATAATCTTGGCCTATGGCGGTCCAAGAGCATCAGCGCTCGCCTGCGGTAGAGGACTACTGCAAGGCGATCTTCACGCTCGAGTCACGTGCCGAGGCGGCCGTCTCGACAAACGCTTTGGCGGAGCGCCTGCAGATCACGCCCGGCTCGGTCTCGGCGATGCTCAAGCGCCTGGACGGGGAGGGCCTGATCGCGAGGGTGCCCTACCGGGGTGTGCGCCTGACGCCCGCGGGGCGCAGGGTCGCGCTCGAGGTGATCAGGCACCATCGCCTGCTCGAGCTGTTCCTGGCCGAGACCTTGCAGATGCCCTGGGATCGTGTCCACGCCGAGGCCGAGGTCCTCGAGCACGTTCTCTCCGACGAGCTCGAGAGCCTGATCGCGGCCAAGCTCGGCGATCCCACGCGCGACCCCCACGGCGACCCGATCCCAAGCGCCGAGCTGGAGCTGCCCGAGGCCGAGGACACCCGCAGCCTCGACCGGCTGCGCGAGGGCGAGGGCGGCGTGTTCGTACGCGTCTCGGACGCCGACCCCGAGATGCTGCGCTACCTCTCAGACCACGGCATCGCGCCCGGTGACCGCGTCCAGGTGATCGAGCGCCAGCCCTTCGGCGGGCCCTTGCTCGTGAGCTTCGCCGGCGGCGAGCGCGAGCAGGCGATCGGCGGCCAGCTGGCGCGCGCGATGCGGATCGCCCCCGGGGAGGCGCCCGCCGGTGAGTCGAGCTCCGAGTCGAGTCCCGCGGCCCGCGCCAGGTCCGAGCGCCGCGGCCCGCGCGATCGATCCCCCGACGCTTCGGCCGGCGAGCAGGAGCCCGCCGAGGTATGAGCCCGCCCCCGCCGCCGCCCGCCATCGGGATCGAGCCGGCGCTCGAGGGCGCGGGCGCGGCGGGCGTCGGCGCCGAGGTCACGCTCGGCGGTCCGAGCCACCTGGAGGCGCTGCTCGCACGCGGGCGTGTGCGGGCCACCCTGGCGATGCTGGGTCCCGCGTTCGTGGCCTCGATCGCCTACGTCGATCCCGGCAACTTCGCCACCAACTTCGAAGGCGGCGCCCGGTTCGGCTACCTGTTGCTGTGGGTCGTCTTGGCGGCGAACCTGATCGCGATGCTGATCCAGTACCTGTCGGCCAAGCTCGGGATCGTGGCCGACCGCAACCTGCCCGAGCTCTGCCGCGAGCGCTTCCCGAAGACCCTGACGTGGGGCCTGTGGGCGCAGGCCGAGATCGTCGCGATGTCGACCGACATCGCCGAGTTCCTGGGCGCCGCGCTCGGCCTGAACCTGCTGTTCGGCATGCCGCTGCTGCCGGCCGGACTGGTCACCGGCTTGATCGCGTTCGCGATCCTCGAGCTACAGACCCACGGCTACCGGCGCTTCGAGCTGGCGATCTCGGGCCTCTTGGCGATCATCTTCGCCGGCTTCCTGTACGAGGCGCTGCACATAGGGCCCTCGGCGCACGAGTCCCTGCACGGCCTGATCCCGGGCCTGCACGGCGCCAGCTCGCTGTACCTGGCCGTCGGCATCCTCGGCGCGACCGTGATGCCGCACGTCATCTACCTGCACTCGGCTTTGACCAAGGGCAGAATGCCCTGCCGCGACGTCGCCGAGCGCGGGCGCGTGCTGCGCTTCGAGCGCACCGACGTCGTGATCGCGCTCGGCCTCGCCGGGATCATCAACATGGCGATGCTGACGGTCGCCGCCAAGCTCTTCCACGTGCCCGGCCTGGCCGGCTTGGACTCGATCCAGCAGTTCCACGCCGGCTTCGGACGCCTGGTCGGCGGCGGCGCGGCGCTCGCGTTCGCGGTCGCGCTGCTGGCCTCCGGCGCCTCCTCCTCCTCGGTCGGCACCTATTCGGGCCAGGTCGTGATGGCGGGCTTCATCGACGTCAACATCCCTCTGCCGGTGCGCCGCGCCGTGACGATGATCCCCGCGATCGTCGTGCTCGCGCTCGGGGTCAACCCCACGAGCGCCTTGATCTTCAGCCAGGTCGTGCTCTCGTTCGGGATCCCGTTCGCGCTCGTCCCGCTGGTCTTGCTGACCAGCAACCGCGAGATCATGGGCGTCCACGTCAACCGGCGCCTGACGACCGTCGTCGCGTTCGGCCTGGCGGCCGTGATCGTTGCCCTGAACGCCTTCCTGATCTACAAGCAGCTGCTCTAGCGGGCGCCGACGGCGTGCAGCGAGTAGTCGATCGCGCCGCCCGAGGTGCGCCAGGCGACGAGCGCGCGGTCCGAGCTCGGATCGATCCCGACGCTCGCTTCCCCGGTCGTTCCGTCGCTCCCGGGCGCGGCGATCAGCTGGGGCGCGCCGAAGATGGTCTTGCCCGGGTAGGCGTCGATTCCGCGGGCCGCATACAGCGCGCCATCGCCATATCCAAGAGATCCGTCCGCCGATCCGCTCGTCGGCCCGTTCGCGGACCCGCCGGCCGACCCGCCCGTCGACCCGCCCGCGGACCCGCCGGCCGCGGACCCGCCTGGCGAGGAGGCTTGGGGTTCGTTCCAGAGCGCGAACGCCTCGCCCGCGGGCCCGGGCGCCAGGTCGGCGAGGATCGCGTTGCGGCCGGGCGCCGAGATCGTGCTGGTCGCGCGCACGCCGTTCAGGTCGACGGCGGCCGTGCGAACAGCCCAATGTCCATTGCTGGCGCCCGTCCAGGCGAGCATCACCGACTCGGAGGCCAACCGCACGAGTCGCGGGCCCCCGCCCGAGGTCTCCAGGACGCCCCCGGGGTCGGCGAACCTTTCGAGCAGTCGCGGCTGGCCGAAGCGGACCATCGGCGAAGACAGCTCGGCGTAGACGCTGGTGACGCCGGCCTTCGTTTCGCTCCAGGCCAGGATCGCCCGGTTGTCGTCGCTGAGGACCGCCGCGATCCGGGCGCCCGGCGCGGCCGTCGCGACGCGCCGGCTGGGGTACTCGGTGCGGTCTGAGCCGGGCATGAAGCGAGCCCAGATCGTCCCGCCGCGCTCCCAGGCCACGAGCGCGTCCGACCGATAGTCAAGGGCGAGGGCGAGCGATTCCACGCCGCGCCGGTCGGTCACCGGAACGGGCGGCTGAAAGGCGCTCTCGTAGTAGCGGTGCATCCGCAGCTCGATCGCCCCGGCTGGCCCCGCGGTCCGGCCGGGGGCGCCCGGGGAGGCGAGCGCGACGTCGCCCAGGTAAGCGTTCGCGACCGCCATCGGAGTCGCCGGGCCGCCGGTCGCCTGGGGCGAAGCGAACGGGCCGCCGGCTTGGCCTTCGCCGAAAGCCGCGCGGGGCCGCGCGGCGCTTGGGACGGCGCCCGCCAGCAGGATCTGTCCGCGGGGACTCGCCGCCGTGGCAAGCGGTCCCGTGAGCGCGAGCGCGCCACCGAGGGGTGGCTTGGGGGCGGTCCCAGGGCCGGGCACGTCGTCGCCCTGCGGGATCGCCGCCATCCTTGCGCCGGCCGGGCCGCCGCAGCCACCGCCCGAGGCCCAGGCGATCGCGCCGGGACCGGTGCCGTGTCGCGGTTCGTCGCTCGGAAACACGATCTCAGGCGCGCCCGGCGCCGAGCAGGCGGCGAGCGTCGCCGGCGCCGACCACGGTCCGGGCGTCTGCACGCTGGCCGGCAGCGCGACGACGAGCACGGTCGAGGCGAGCATCGCGACCCCCTCCAGCAGAGCGCGCCGGCCGCGCTTGGTCAGGACCAGGCGGGAAGACCCGGCCTGGCTCTTCCGGCGCTCGCGCCGGTCGGGTGGTGGAGAGGAGGGCGGTCCTCCGGGTGAGGAGCGCCGCGCGGGCGAGGAGGGGCGTCGCGCCGGTCGCGCGGGCGAGCGCCCCGCCGGCGGCGAGTAGGTGCCGTGCGCGGGGCTGCGCAGGAACAGCGCGCCCTTGGGCTCGAGGTCGGGGGGTGTGCCATCCACGGTCATGCCTATCGTGCGTTATTCGTGCTCACTCCGTTCCTTGCCTCCCTCGATCGCGGCGAAGCCGTACTGCGATTCCCTTACGACGAACGTCTGCGCCTGCTGCTGCGCACGATTCCCGGACGGCGCTGGGATCCACAGGAAAAGGCCTGGCGGATACCGCTCGATCCGGAGAGCGCGGCCGCGCTCGGACGACTCCTCGAAGGCCTGCCCGGCAGGCCGCACGTGAGTCCTGACCTGGCCCGCGCGATCGTGCGCCGCAGAGCCCGTCGCCGCGAAGAGTGCGTGCTGGACCTGGCGCGGCCCGACGAGAGCTGGTGGCTCAGCTTCGCGGTCGACGCCGCCCCAGGGGTCGTGGAGGCGTTGCTCGAGCATCCCGACCGGCGCCTGATCCCGGCGCTCGGCAGGGCGCTGATCCCCTTGGACGAGCGCTCGAACCAGATCGTCCAGGCGCTGAGGCTCGACGGTTCGCGGACGTTGCTGGTCACCGAAGACGCCGACCATGCCTTGACCGAGGTCGCGCAGCGGGCCCTCGACACAGACGCGGGCTGGCGTGTTGCGGGCCATGGCGCCGTTGCCGGAGGAGGCTCGGGCGCGTCGCATCGGCGTGAAGACGGCGCATCCATGGTTGCTTTCGACGGCGACCCACGCGCGCGCGCGGGCAGCCCCGAAGAGAGGATCGAACACGCGCCGCCGCCCTGGCGCGGCACGATCGACGTGGCGGGCGACCCCGACGAGCCCGTGTTCCTGCTGCTCGGCGACGTCAAGCGCCTGCCGCCGGAGCTGCGCGAGCGCGCGACCGGGGCGCCCGGAGGCGCCAGCGTTGCGTTGACACTGGAGTCCTGGCGGCTGATCGAGGCCGAGTTGCACGGCTGGACCAGCACCGCCGCCAGGCGCTGCGTGGCCGCGCTGCTGGCAGGCCGCCCGGCGCCCGCCGCCGTGCTCGAGATCTCGAGGGTCGACGAGGACCCGGCGTTCGTGCTGGCGCCCGGGCACGACCAGGGGCTGTGCGCGCGCTTCGGCGAGCTGCCCGGCGCGATCGCGCCGGGCAGGCGCGGCGGCGCCTACGAGCACGCGCGGCTGGCCTCGATCAGGGCCGACCCATTCTGCGTGCCCCAGCTCGACCGCTTCCTGGCGGCGCACGGGGTCTGGGTCGAGCCCGAGGCGCTGGCGCTGCTGCAAGAGGTCCGCGAGCAGCACGCCAAGGGAGAGGGGCTTGTGGCGCTCTCGCAAGCGAGCACCGGCAAGCTCGAGGTGCCTGGCCTCGGCGGCGAGCTGAAGCCCTTCCAGCGGGCCGGCGTCGAGTACCTGCTCGAACAGCGCCGGGCCTTCCTCGCCGACGAGCAGGGCCTGGGCAAGACGATCGAGGCGCTGGCCGCCCTGCAGGCCGACAACGCCTTCCCGGCAGTGGTCGTGTGCCCAGCGAGCCTCAAGCTCAACTGGCTGCGCGAGATCGAGCATTGGCTGCCCGGCCGCACCGCCCAGGCGCTGGTCGGCACCGGAGCGCGCGAGATCAGGGCGCAGGAGATCGGGGGCGCGGCGGGCGCCACCTCTGCGCCTGTCGCCTCGGCACCGCCCGACGTGACGGTCGTCAACTACGACATCGTGGCCTCGCGCCTGGATCGATTGCACGGGTTGCGGCCGAAGGCGCTCGTGATCGACGAGTCCCACTACTGCAAGAACGCGGCCGCCAAGCGCACCCAGGCGGTCCAGCGGCTGGCGGGCTCTGTTGCCGATGACGGGCTCGTGCTGGCCCTGACGGGCACGCCGATCCTGAACAGGCCCGCCGAGCTGATCTCGCAGCTGCGGATCGTCGGGCGCCTCACAGACTTCGGCTCGGGCGCCCAGTTCGGCCGGCGCTTTCAGGGGACCGACGCCCACATGCGTCTGCACTGGCACCTGCGCGCGCGCTGCTATGTGCGCCGTTTGAAGGCCGACGTGCTGAAGCAGTTGCCGCCGAAGACGCGCGGCATCGTGCCCGTCGAGCTCGACAACGAAGCCGAGTACAGGTTCGCCGAGCGCGACGTGATCGCATGGCTGCGCAGTCAGCCGCTGGACCTGCGGGTGCTGGACACACGTGTGGCGGCGGCCCTGCGCGCGGAACGCCTGGTGCGCCTGAACGCGCTCAAGCTGCTCGCCGCGCGCGGCAAGCTGAGGGCCGCGCTGGCCTGGATCCACGACTTCTCGTCGTCGGGTGAGCCGCTGGTCGTATTCGCCAAGCACCGCGAGATCCAGCGTGCCGTCATGGAGCGGTTCCCAGCGGCCCTGCACATCCTCGGCGAAGACACCCACGCCGCGCGCGACGCCGCATTGCGCGAATTCCAGGAGCAAGACGACTCCCAGCTGATCGTCTGCTCGCTGGAGGTCGCCGGTCAGGGCTTGACCTTGACACGAGCTTCGAACGTCGTCTTCCTGGAGCTCGACTGGACGCCCGCCAAGCACGACCAGGCGGAGGATCGCTGCCATCGGATCGGCCAGCAGGACGCGGTCAACGCGACCTACCTGCTGGCCGCCGGCACGATCGACGAGACGATCGCGACCTTGCTCGAGCGCAAGCGGGCGGTCATCGGCGCCGTCACCGACGGGCACGACCGGGACGAGGAGGGCGTCGTGGACGCACTCGTGCGCGAGCTGGCCGGCGAGCCCTACCGGGCGCTGCGCGCCGTCGCCTAGCGCCGCTGCCTGGCCGCAAGAGTTCCGCGAGATGGGCGGTTCCAGTCGACCGAACAGACACATATGTCGCGCGAAAAGGTAGATTTCTTGACTGCATGAATGATTCCGTCGACTGCACGAACGATTCCGGGACAAGCACGGGAGAGGACGCCCAAGGCGCCGGTGCGCAAGGTCAGCACGAGCGCAGGCGCCGGGAACGGCGCGAACGGGTCCTGGCGAGGCATCCACGGATCGGTTGGCTGCTGCTGGCTCTGGCCGGCGCCCAGGCATACGACGAGCGCCCGTCCGGCGGGGCCGACGGGCGCGCGCGCGAGCGCGGCTGGGATGGGGTTCCCGAGACTCCTTCGGACGGAGCGACAAACGAGTCGTCCTGACAGGCGAAGGCCTGGACCGGTCGTTCTCGGCTCCTCACGGTTGGGCTTCGGGTCACGCCGGCCGTGTCTGTAGGCATCGCTTCGTGGGCGCAACCTGGGGCGGGCGTTCAGGAGCGGTGTTACGTTGTGAGGATGCCCGTCGAGGAGCCGAACGAGCCCGGCGAGCGTGTCACCGAGGGGAAGCTGGCCGAAGAGACGCCGGCGTTCGGGCTGCTCGGGCCGCGCACGAAGCATGTCCTGGCCCTCGAGTTTGGCTCAAAGGCGCAGTTCGCGGACCCGAAGCTCGAGTGGCGGCGCCTGTTCGCGGAGCTGCTCGGAACGTTCATGCTCGTGTTGGTCGCCGCCGGAGGCTCGATCGTGCACGCCGAAGGCCAGATCGGCATCGCAGCCGCGGTCGTGGCGCCGGGCCTGATGGTGATGGCGATCATCCTGTTCATGGGCGCGGTCTCGGGCGCCCATTTGAACCCGGTCGTCTCCTTGGCGTTCGCCCTGCGCCGAGACTTCCCGTCGCGGAGACTGTTCGGCTACGTGGTCGTGCAGCTTGCCGGCGCCACCCTGGCGTGCCTGTTCTTGGAGGCCGTCTTCGGGAACGTAAACCACCTCGGCGCGACCCTGCCCGGGCCCGGATACGCCGACTGGCAGGCCCTCCTGATCGAGATCGTTCTGACGGGAATGCTCGTCAGCGTGATCCTGGGGACCGCTTCGGCGGCCCAGAACGTGGGCGCGATCGCGGCGCTCGGCGTCGGCGGCTACATCGCGCTGGCGGGCCTGTGGGCGGCGCCGGTCAGCGGCGCCTCGATGAATCCGGCGAGGTCGTTCGGGCCGGCCCTGGTCAGCGGCGACTTCGGCGGCTACTGGGTCTATGTGGCCGGCCCGCTCGCGGGCGCGATCGTCGCGGTCGGCTGCGCCTACATCCTGAGGGGCGGCGGCGGCGACCCGATCTCTTACGCCGCTGGCTCGGGCGTGCTCGAGCCGGGCGCCCTGCGCGAGCGCCAGCGCCTGGCCCACGCGATCGAGCGCGGCGAAGCGGTGCCGCCCGGGATCCCCAAGACCGGCGCCCCGCCGGGGGAGGCCGGGCCGGACGGCGGGTGAGGTACCGGTAGGACCGCCGGGCGCGACGGCGGTCCTACCGGGCGACGGGCGCCTCCGACACCCTCGACGGGCGCCTTACAGTCCGGTCTCGGCGATGACCCGGCCGGAGTCGACGGCCGCCTGGAGAGCCTTGTAGTCGGAGTCGTTCTGGTCGGCGTAGTCGCGCGCGAAGCGCACGATCGCGCGGTCGAACGTGGGGCCTTTGCCGAGGTAGGCGGCGATCGCGACACGGTCGCCGCTGCGGGCGTGGGCCCTGGCCAGGGTCCAGCCGCAGAGCTTGCCGTACTGGGCAAGGCCGTGGGGCACCAGCTGGTCGATTTCGGCCGAGCCCTTCCAGTCGCGCAGCTGGCGCCCGTAGAAGTCGCGCGGCTTGCCGTCGAGGCCGGCCGGGACGTGGACCCAGCCGAGGAAGATGTCGCTGAAGGCCTGCATCAGGCGCTGGCCGACGACCACGCGCTCGCCGTGATTCGTGAGCCGGCTCGGGCCAAGGTGCTCCTCGAAGACCGACGCCTCGGCCTCCTTGAGTTGCAGGAACAGCGGGTCTCTGCCGTCGCGGCCGAGCATCAGGGCGATCCAGGCCCGCGTGCCGACGCTGCCGACCCCGACGACCTTGCGCGCGAAGTCTGTCAGCCTGAACTGCTCCAGCAGCTGGCGGCGCTCTTGGGGCAGCGATTCGCGATAGGAGCGCAGCTGGTTGTGCAAGAACTCGACCATCTCGTCGCGCTCTGAGCCTTCGAGCAGGTCGTGCATCGGCACGATCAAAGGCGGCTCGGCGACGATCCTGGCCTCGCCGTCGACGACTTCGGTGAGTTTGGCGAAAGCCGACATGCTGTCCTTGGTCCTCGCCTTGGCCAGGTTCTTCTCGGTGCGCTTGACCTGCTTCGGTTCCAGCTGGGGCCCCAGCTCTTGCAGGGCGCTCTCGACGTCGAGGTGCGCGTACCAGACGTCAAGGTTGCGCTGGCCCGCGAACTCGGCCGTCGCTGTTCGGTAGGCCTCGACCGTGTCGAGCACGGCCTGGTCCTGGTGCTTGGTCGCAAAGCCGTTGTCGCGCGCGGCGATCAAGATGGAGGCGGCCAAACGCTTGACGTCCCACTCCCACGGCCCCGGCAGGGTCTCGTCGAAGTCGTTGAGGTCGAACACCAAGCGTCGCTCGGGGGACGCGAACACGCCGAAGTTCGACAGGTGCGCGTCTCCGCAGCACTGCACGGTCAAGCCCGACCGCGGCGTCGCCGCCAGGTCCGCGGCCATGATCGCGGCCGCGCCCCTGTAGAAGGTGAACTGCGAGACCAGCATCCTGCCGTATCTGATCGGCACCAGCTCCGGCACCCGCGTCCTCGCCTGGGCCTCGAGGATCGCGATCGGGTCGGGCCTGTGCGGGGCTGGCTCGAACGAGCCGTGGCTCGAGCGCGGGACCTCCGAACGCGCCGCCTTGCCTCTGGCGACACGCTCGGCGACGCTCAGGTGAGGGACCACTTTGGGAGTGCTCTCGACGGTGGCCATGCTCAGACCATACTCCTGTGACGCCGCCGGCCGGGTGACTCGTTCCGCTCGTGGCCGGCAAGGCGACGGGTCTTGGCGGGCAACTCGTCGGACCGTGGCGGGTGTTCTCGGTCGGGATGGGTTGCGCGCGTACGCGTACGCGCGCGCAGCACCCTCATTTTGGAGCATGTACGAAGCGGCCTACGCGCGGCGTACCTGCTGGACCCAATGTCCAGCGGCTGGCCTTCGATTTGGGACTCCTGTCCAGTGCGCACAGGCGGCGCGCGCGCGAGTATGCCCGGCATGCACGGACACGAGAGCATCGTCGAGCGCAAGATCAGGCTGTGGGTCGTCGAGCAGGAGCGCAGCCAACGTCGCGCCGCCAGGGCCGCCCGGGTCAAAACGTCCAGGGACACCCCGGTCCTCAGGCGCCGCAACGCCGTCGCACGCCAGGACTGACCCGCCCGCTGACTTGATGGCTCGATAGAGCTGTTCTGTGACCATGGCGCATGCGCCATGGTCAGAAGGGCCGCATGCGGCCCTTCTTCGGGACGGCACATGTGCCGTCCCGTCCGTCGGCGCATGCGCCGACGGACGGCGGGCCACATGTGGCCCGCCACGGTCCGGTACATGTACCGGACCGCCGGACCGCACATGTGCGGTCCGGTCTCAATATCGTGATCTGGAGCGATGTACGTCAACGAACACTTCGCCGAGCGCGACCTCGACGTCCTGCACGATTTGATCGAAGAGTCTCGGTTCGGTGTGCTCGTGCTCTGCGCCGACGGCCCCTTGGCGGCGCACATCCCGTTCGTGCTCGACCGCGACGCCGGTCCGAAAGGCACGCTCTGCGCGCACGTCGCCAGGGCCGATCCGCTCGCCCGGCACCTCGGCGCTGGCGGCGAGGCTTTGGCGATCTTTGCCGGTCCGCGCGCGTACGTCTCGCCTGAATGGCTGCCAGAAGGCGGCCTGCCGACGTACAACTACGTCGCGGTCCACGCTTACGGCACGCCCAAGGTCATCGACGAGCCCGAGTCAGTCGAACGTCATCTCGGCGAGCTCGTCGCCGCGCACGAGCGCCCGCGCGCGGGCCTGCGCGCGGTGCCCTGGTCGATCGAGGACGCCGAGCCGGGCAAGGTCGCCGGGCTGCTCAAACACATCGTCGCCTTCGACTTGCCGATCGCTTCGATCCAAGGCAAGCGCAAGCTCAGCCAGAACCGGTCCGCCGAGAATCGGTCCGGCGTGATCTCAGGCCTGCGCGCGGAAGGTGGCGAGGATCAGGTCGCGGTCGCCGCGCTGATGGCGGGGTATGCCTATGGGTCGGACGTCGAGCAGAGCTTGGTATTGGAGCCCGCCCGCCCGACCGAGCGCTAGGCCGCGAACCGTTCGGCGCTGCGGGCCCTGCGCTTGGCCGCCTCGACCTTGCGGTCCTTGGGCGGCGCGTTCGTGACCAGTCCGTCCAGCAGCTTCGCCGACACGTCAGCGATCTCCTTGACGGCCCTTTCGAACGCGACCTCGTTCGCCTGCGACGGCTTCGTGAAACCGCTGATCTTGCGCACGTACTGCAAGGCCGCCTCTTTGACCTCCTGCTCGGAGGCCGGCGGCTCGAAGTTGTATAGGTTCCTTATGTTTCGGCACATGCCTTGAAGCTTACGCTTCCCGTTCTGCATCGCGCTGCCAAGGGGCCTCTCCGGCAACGACTCTGACTGCACAACTAAAGCGTCCAGTGGGGATCGCCGACCTTCGTGGCGAGGCGGAGGTCGGCAAAGTGATCGAGCAGATGCGCGACGACGGTTGGCGCGCGATCCACGACGTGTCGTTCGGCGGCCCCAATATCGACCACGTTCTGGTCGGACCGGCCGGCATTTTTACAATCGAGACCAAGAGTCATCGCGGTCGCATCGACGTCAAACGGATCCACGAGCGAATGCTCAGGCAGGCTTACGCCGAGGCCAAGCAGATCGAAGAGCTTGCGGGGCGCCACGTCGAGCCGCTGCTCGTGTTCAGCAACGCCTATCTCGTCGGCCATGTGCCCTGGAAGAGTCGCGGCGTGACGATCCTGCCGGCCCGGATGCTCGCCGGACACATGGCCCGGCGCCGAGTCGTCTGCTCCCAGGACGAAGCCGACGCGCTGTATCAGGGTTTGGTCGGTGGGCTTGAGGGGAGCAGCTGAGCGTCGGGTTTGGGTGTGGTTCGTTTGCCCTACCGCTCCCCCCAAACGGTCGCCAACACCGACCGGCCGCCGCCCCGATCGCGGTGCTCGCACAGGTAGATCCCCTGCCATGTCCCGAGCGCCAGCCGCCCGCCGCTGATCGGCAAGGTCAAGCTCGGGCCCAGCAGCGAAGCCTTCACGTGAGCCGGCATGTCGTCGTCGCCCTCCAAGGTGTGCGTCCACAGCCGCCCGCCTTCGGGCACCGCCCGATCGAACCAGGCCTCCATGTCGCGCCTCACTTCGGGGCTCGCGTTCTCGTTCAAGGTAAGCGACGCCGAGGCGTGCTTCAGCAGCAGGTGCGCCAGCCCCACGGCGACCTCGCCGATCTCGGGCAGGCCGGCAAGTACCTCGCCGGTCACCAGATGAAACCCGCGCGGCCTGGCCCGCAGCGTCAGTTCGCGTTGCAGCCACATCGTCTGGCATCCCAAGATCTCATGTCCGCGGTCCTCGGTCGTCTCACGCCGACGATTCTGGTTGTCTGGGCTGGGTGCAAGCGGCGATCCCGATCGGGCTACGCCGCCGGTCCCAGGATCCCGTCCAGCCGGGCGTGCTGTTCTGAGTCCTCGCCAAGGATCTCCTTGATCCAGCGCATGACTTCGACCTCGTCGATTGCGGTTCCCCAGACGACCATCTCTTCGATGTCGACCCAGTCCTTTGGTCTGTCGAACACCGCCTTGCAAACGATCAGGTGCTCGGGGCTCAGAATCGGGATCTTGACCGGACCGAACTCAACCTTGCGCGCATGCGAAGCCATCGCTCGGTGAAAGTCGAGAGTCGCGAAGAACAGGTCCAGGTAGGACCCATACCAATCCAGCCGCGCCTGGCCGTCACGCGCGACCAATGCCTTATCGGCCTCCGACACGGTCACGCCCAGATGGGTCAGGGCGCCCAAGACCGGCTTGGCGTCCGCGGGGGAAACCGTCACATTCAGGTCGACGTCCGTCGTGGCCCTCGGGCTGCGATACCAGGCCAGGGCGATCGCTCCGCCGAACTGGTGAGCCACGTTCAGCGAGTCCATCATCTCGTGGGCCGCGAGGATCCTGCCCGCGAGGCCTCTCAGCGTGGCGTTTGCGCTCATCTCAGCGCCGGCTCATCGCGACCGCGAGTCCGCTGTCGAGCGGCGTGCCTCCACGAGCCGAGCAAGCACAGGAAAAAGCAATGGCTCTCGCGTCCTGGCCGGCTGGCTGCGCGCCACTTCGTCGGCGAACCCCAGCAGATCGATCAGCGTGTCGCCCGGATCACTCGTCTGCCGGTGCGGCTTGGCTCGCAAAGACTTAGCCATGCGCCGCGACGCTTCCACGAACCGTCTGGCCGCCGCGTCGGGATCCGACTGGGCGTCCAGTGTCGTGGCGGTCGCCACACCGGCCCGAGTCGTCGGGCTGGTGCTCATCCTCACCTGAGCACCAGCCCGCGTGGCCGATTCGACCACTGCGCCAGCGTCGAGCGGGCGCTGCGCCCGTGCCTTGGCTGCCGCGAGCACCTCGTCGGTCAGCACGTCGAAGCCGGCGAGCGTACGCGCACGTGGACCCTTCGGGGTATACAGCGACTCGCGCACCTCGAACCGGCCCTTCGGGCGTGCCACCACGTACGCCATGCCCACTAGGTTACCACTACCAACCCACTAGACTCGCTTTCGGGCAGGTCCGCCGGCTCCCGGGCCGTGCGGCTCTGGCAGGCGCCCCACACACGCGCGCGGGCAGCGTCGCCCCAAATGCTCTTTCGCGCGCGGCCACCCGCGCGCGGCTGCGCCTAGATTCCGAGCAGCTTGGCCTTGGCGGCCGCGAACTCGTCGTCCGTCAGCACGCCGGAGTCGTGGAGCTGGCCCAGCTCCTTGAGCTTGGCCATCGGGTCGTCCTGCGCCGGCGCCGCCGCGGGCGGCGGGGCGGCCGCGGCCTGCTGCTGTTCGTACTGCTGCTGTTCCTGCTCGGCCCACCTGCCCTGCTGGCGCCTTGCGACCCGGCCCGACACCGCGGTCGCGGTGCCCGCCACGACGGCTGTCCTGCCCGCCATTCTCAGAAGTCCCGGCATTTTACGTCCTCGCTTTCGGTTCTTTACGACTCTGCCTAGATGGCCTCGAGCGCTTCGACGGTCTCGATAACGTCCTGGGCCGGGATCCGCTCGAAGGCGAGCACCTGGCCGCCGTTGCGTCGCACCGCGCTCGTGAACGGCGCGGCCCAAGCGTTCTCGAAGCAGATCATCACGGCCGACTCCCCCGGCTCGAGCGCGTCGCCGGCGACGGACGTGTCCTCCTCGCCGAGCATTCCGGTCCGGGCGCCTTCGAACACCTGCAGCTCCTCCAGGCCTTCGCCGAGGTCGCTCAGCTCGATGCCGGCGACGGTGCCGTCCTGCGCCTTGTTGACGAGCAGCACGTCGAGCACCCTGATGATCCCTTTGTCCACCAGGTCCACGAAGATCGGAATCGCCTCGCCCGTCCGCGGCGCGTCCGCCGGATAGCCGATCACGACGATGTCAACCGGGCCCAGCTCCAAATCCTCGTCGGCCATCTGCTCCTCCTGTGTTCGCTCGGGCCTCCGAGTGTAGCCCTGGCGGACTGTCGGCACCGGCTCCTCGCGCGGCACCGTCGTCACACCGGTGGCCAAAGACGCGATCCCGGAGATCCTCGCCGAGCGCTTTGCTCTTGACGGTTTCACCCTCAACGATGATGGTCGCCCGGCTCCGCCTCCTTGATCGTCCGGTTACCAGCGTCGCGGCTCATCACTGCCCCAAACGAAACGGCGGGTACTCGTCGGTGACCAATATGAGCGCATAGCCGGCCACCCGGTTGGCCCACCTGATCACGCCCTCCACGTAGTTGAAGATGCCTTCCGGGTAGCGGCCGGTGAAGAGGATCGAGAACCAGGCCACCACGACCGCCACCACGGCGCCGATATAAAGGAAGAACAGGACCACGTAGTGCGGGATCGCCAGCAGCCACTTCACCAAGGGCAGCCACCTGTTCAGGTCCGCTTTCGCGTCCGGATAGCCGAAGTCGACACGCACCGCCTGCTGCTCGTCGGTCGCCGGGTAGGTGTCGTCCATCAGCGCCAAATACACGCCCACCCTGTTGGTGAACCGCAGCAGCTCCAGGTTCCAGTCAAACCACCAGCGCGGATACTTCTGCCTGAACACGATCATCAACAGCGGCGCCAAGAACAGCAGGCCCGCGCCGCCCATGCTGACGGTCGTGGCATGGCCCGACACGCTGCTCCAGCTGGAGCTCGACTCGCTGACCGCTCCCAGCACGATCGCGATCGGGATGACGGTAAAGATCCGCAGCGCGCTCGTCAGGCGGTTCAGCTTGCGATCCGGAAACTCGACCGAGAACTGGACCGGGTATGCGTCTTTCATCGTCTCGCCCTCCTTTTCTGACCGCGCTTTCGACGCGCGGCCTCAACGGACTGGTTCGTCGGCTCCACGCGTGCTCCTGCCAGACCGGCGCGGTCTCGCTTGGCTGCTACCCCCGGGATTGGCCAGCCAGCCAGTATCATCGGCGACCCATTGTCGAGGCGATCTGTGGAGGTCCGAGCATGACGACCGTTGGTGGCGACATCGAGGCTTTGGAACTGACCGCTGAGGAGCTGTGGGCCGACGGTCCGCCGCTCGAGGCCTTCAAGCGGATGCGCCAGGAATGCCCGATCCACTGGACCGACAGCTTCGAACTGTTCCCTGAGGAGCCCGGCTTCTGGTCGGTCACGACGGCCGACGACATCCACACCGTCAGCCGCGATTGGCAGACCTACTCCTCCGAACGCGGTGGGGTCTTGGCCGCCGCCGCCGGCTTCCCTTTGGAGCTCGCCCAGGCCATGTTCATCGGCATGGACCCGCCCAAGCACGACCGCCTGAAGGCGCTCTTCCAGGCCGGCTTCACGCCCAAGCGGATCGCCGCTCACGAGGACTCGATCCGCGCGATCGTGAACCGCGTGCTCGACCGGCTCGCTGGCTCCGAGACCTGTGATCTCGTCACAGACGTCGCTCAGCCGGCCGTCTCGAGGGTGATCGGCAGCTTTATGGGCATCCCCGAGGAGGACGACGCGATGTGGGCCCGCCTCATGAACTCCACCCTCGGCGCCGCCGACCCCGACCTCAACCCCGACGGCTTCGAGGGCGCGCTCGAAAAAGATCTGCCCGAAATCTTCGAGCACTGCCGCCAGATGATCGCCGCCCGCCAAGCGCATCCGACCGACGACCTGACCAGCGTGCTCGTGCACGCCGAAGTCGACGGCCAGAAGCTCGAGGAGCACGAGATCGTGATGGGCTTCTTCTTGCTGGTCGCCGCCGGCAACGACTCCACCAAGGCCACCTACTGCTCCGGCATGCGTGCCCTCATGGAAGATCCCAAGCAGCTCCAGATGCTGATCGACGACCCCTCCCTGATCCCGGGCGCCGTCGAGGAGTCGCTGCGCATGTTCCCCGCCTTCGCCCACTTCCGGCGCACCGCGACCCGCGACACCGAGCTGCACGGCCAGCAGATCAAAGCCGGCGAGAAGGTCGTCATGTGGTACGTCTCCTCCAACCGGGATTCCACGCGCTTCGAGGACCCCGACCGCTTCGACATCACTCGAAATGCCGAGCACCAGGCCTTCGGCGCCGGCGGACGTCACTTCTGCCTGGGCACCGCCCTCGCCCGCCTGGAGCTCAAGGTCATGTTCGAGGAGACCCTCGCCCGCTACCCCAACATCGCGCTCGACGGCAGGCCAGCCCACGTCCAGTCGCTGTTCATCAACCAGCTCAAGAGCCTGCCTGTGCGGCTTTGACGGACAGGCCTACCGAGGGCTGGTCTCGGCCCGCGCTTCGGGTATGAGCCAAGCCGGCAGGGGTTTTCGCCAGAATCAAGCCATGCGGCAGCGAGTCACCGTAATCACCCTTGGCGTAAGCGACCTCGCAAGGGCCCGCCACTTCTACGAAGCCCTCGGCTGGCAGACGGGCGCCGGCGTCGAAGACGATGTCGTCTTCTTTCAGGCCGGCGACATGGTTCTGTCCCTCTGGGATCGGGCCAGGCTCGCCGAGGACAGCTGCGTCGAGGATTCTGCCGGCTGGGGCGGAGTGACGCTCGCCCTCAACCTGGGCTCGCCGGGCGAGGTCGACGCGGTCGCCGAGCAGGCCCGTGCGGCCGGCGCAACCATCGGCCGCGAGCCGGCCGACACGTTCTGGGGCGGTTACAGCTTCGTGTTCATCGATCCCGACGGCCACCCTTGGGAGGTCGCCCACAACCCGCACTGGACGCTGACCCCTGACGGCGGCGTAAGGCTGTCGTGAGCCATCCCGTATTCGATCGGCCGTGGTTATGGCTCAAGCGCGCCTGCTCAGCACGTCCTCGAGCAGCTCGACGTACTGGCCGAGGTGTCGCGGACCGAGATACATCTCGCGCACCCTGGTCTGCGCCGCTTCGCCCATGCGCTCGGCTCCGTGCGGGTCGTTCAGCAGCTCGCTGACGCGCTCGCCGAACGTGCGCAGATCGCTGGGTTCCACGAGCATGCCGGTCCGCCCGTCCTCGATCTGCTCGCGGATGCCACCGATCGCCGAGGCGACCACCGGACGACCCTTCCACATCGCCTCCGCGACGGTCAGGCCGAAGCCCTCGGCGAGGCTCTTCTGGGCGATCACGTCGGCCCTGCGCTGCAAGGCGTTGACGATCACCGCGTTCTCGTCGGCGTCGACCATCGGCAACAGGGCGAGGTGAACGCGTCGACGGATCCTTCGCGGCAGGCCGCTCCAGAGGCCATGAACCTCCTCGAAGACCCGTTCGCCCTCGGGGTCGTCCGTGACCGCGGTGACGTCGGGGCCCGCCAATACCAGGTGCGGCTGCTCGTCCTCGTCCTCGACGTGCACGTGCTCGGCGAACGCCGCCAGCACGCCGGCATGGTCCTTCAGGCGATCCCAGCGCGAGACCTGCACGAGCAGCGGTATGCCGAGCCACAGCTGCTGCTCCTCGATCAGCTGGGCCTGTACGCGAACGCGCCCGACCGTGCCGTCGAGCCGCTCGAACAGCGCCCTTGCGTGGCGTTGGTAGCGGTCGGCCGCGAGCCCCGCCGCGCGCAACACCGCCGTGACGCTCGTAAAAGCCATCGCGTGATTCTTCGGCGAGAAGGCGTCGATCGATGGCGCTATGACCGTCAGCTTGGCCGGATCGAGACCCTCCCAGAGGTAGCCGGACTGCGAGAAGACATACGCGTCCGCCTGTTCCACGTAGGGCTCCAGGAAGCGCCACGCTTCGCGCGCCAGGTCGTTGGGCGGATCGATGCCGACGTGCGAGCGCCAGATGACCGCCGCTCCCGTCTCGAGCATCCTCGGGATCATGCCCGCCGTCTGCGGGTCGTGCAGCAGCACGACGTCCGTCGGGCGCACCCGCTTGGCCAGCAGCTCGGCGTTTGCCTCGGTGCGGCGCTCGTAGGCGCCACGCTCGGCATCGCTCAGCGGGCCGTCGTCGCCGTTGTGCCCGTGCAGCCTGTTGTGCAAGCGCTTGGTGATCTCGAAGAACTCGGGGTCGCCTTCGATCACCAGCCAGCGCGCTTCGCCGCCGCCTCCCCGCGCGTAACCGATCAGCGAGCGCAGCATCTCGGCGACACCGCCCCCCTGAGCGGTCGAGTTCACGTTCCAGAACGTTCGCTCCGTCAGCAGCTCACGGCCCCTGGTCAGCGTGTGTTCGAAGCGTGCCAGCGCGTCGGCGGTGAGCACGCTGCGCAGGCGATCGGGGTCGAGCGTTGTCACCTCGACCTCGGTCAGTCCCATCGCTCGGGCATTGTGCGCTGCCATCGGCTTACCGCGGGTTAGCTTCGCACGTCATCCGCCTTCGAGCGGCGCGCGTCGCCGATCGCTCGGAGGCACGAGCAGCACGGAGCAGCCGGCGTGGTGGACGACCCGCCGGCTGACGCTTCCCAGTGCGCTCAAGCCGGAACGCCTGCGGCTGCCCATCACGATCAACGAGGCCTCGAGCTGTGCCGACGCGGCGACGATCGTCTCGTCGGCGCTGCCGGCCTCGATCACGGCCGGTTCGCCGTCGATGCCCTTCACATGCTCTCCTTGGACGCGCTTCACCTGGGCGTCGACCTTCGACCTGCGCGCAATCGAACGCGATCGCAGCGCGTGGATCAGTGTCAGCGCCGAGCTGCTCTCGCCCGCTACCCGGCTCGCGAAAGCGACCAGCTCGTCCGAGCCGAGCAGCCCGTCGCTGGCGACGAGCATCCGCTCGCCGAAGCTTTCCGCCGCGCCCGCCGGTCGGGCGACCAGGAGCGGGGTCGAAAGCGAACGCAGCGCGGTGTTGGTCACACCCCCCAACCACATCTCCGCCATGACCGACTTGGACGGCGCGCCGATCGCGAGCAGATCGTGCCCGGCGACCCAGTCGCGGATCACCTCGTGCACCGGCCCGGCCGGGTCGACCTCGACCGTGCATGAGACATCCGCCCGGTCGGCGAGCGTGTTTGCGCGTTCCACCATCTCCATCGCGCTCGCCGGCAACATCTGACCGACGCCCTTGCGCAGCGAGGTAACGACCAGGACGGTCAGATGCCCGCCCGGCCCCACCAGCTTCGCCGCCTGCTCCACGGCCGCAAAGCTCTCCTCGCCGCCGTCCACCCCGCACAGCGCCTCCGCGAACACCCGCCGCTCGTCGGCCGCCGGGCGCCTGCCGTGCGCGGGCCTGTAGCAGCCGGGGTGATAGATCGCCTCTCCCGCGGCGGGCGGCCGCGACTCGGTCGCGAGCGTGCCGCGGCGGCTCCCTTGGCGGCTGACGGCCATGAATGGCTCATGCCTGCCGATCGCGGCTCCGCAGGCCACGCACGTCACCTGGATCCGTTCCTTGACGCCCGTCCGCTTCTGCGCTGCCATGAACGACATCTTCAACGGTACGGCTTCCTCTGACCACCGTAGTGTCCCGCTGGCGGTCGTCCGAATCTACGGGCCGGCTCGCTACGCGGGGCGCCGGCTGCTGTAGTCTGCTTGTTTCAGATATACTTACTATTCCTTTCTCGGGGCGGCAGAGCATGAGCGATTTCTTGGAAGGCGCAGAGCGCAAGGCTCTTCGGAGCGTTGCGCATCTGCTGCCGGCGTCGTGGCAGCAGATGATCGATGTGGCCACGGCCCCCGCGCCGCCGACGCCGCAAGACACCGTCTCCGCGCCCGCCGACCCCGCGGCTTCGCGACTCGACCAGGTCGAGCACATCGTGGTCGTGATGCTCGAGAACCGCTCCTTCGACCACATGCTCGGGTATCTCTCGTTGCCGGCCGCCGAAGGGGGCAAAGGACGTACAAACGTCGACGGCCTCACGGGTCCCACCGAGAACGTCAACAGCCATGACGGCACGGCCTACCCGATCCACCGCCTCGCCGCGACGATGTTCAAAGGCGAGGCCGAAGACCCCGATCACTCCGGCGGGTCGGTCGACGAGCAGCTGGCAAACGGCGGCCAGGGCTTCGTCGGCAACTTCGCGCGCATCTCCCGGGAACGCGCCTCGAAGCTCAAGGTGCCGGCACCCGATCCGGGGCTCGTCATGGGCTACTACGACGCCGAGGACCTTCCCGTCTATGACCATCTCGCCAGCGAGTACTGCGTCGTGGATCGTTGGTTCAGCTCCGTCCCGGGCGCGACCTGGCCAAACCGTTTGTATTCGGTCGCCGGACGCGCCGAAGGCAGCCGCGACGACAAGCCGGTGCCGGTCTACGAGTTGCCGAGCTTCGTCCGCTACCTCGACCAGCACCAGGTCGGTTGGCGCTGGTACTCGTTCGACCCCGCCACCCTGCGAGCCATCGACCCCGAATACCGACTCAGCAAGCACGACCGTTTCGCTTTCGTCGACGCGCGCAAGCTCAGCACCCTGGAGCGCCTCGCCGGCGAGCTCACCGAGGAAGGGCCCTCGTTTCTGGACGACGTCGAAGCGGGCAAGCTGCCGCAGGTCAGCTGGATCGACCCGCGCTTCAAGGATCTCCGGGTTCTGGGTCCCGACTCGAACGACGACCACCCGCCGAGTGATGTGATCGCCGGACAGGATCTCGTCCTCACCATCTACCACGCGCTCAGCTCCGCGCCCACCTGGGACAAGACGCTCCTGATCGTCACCTACGACGAGCATGGCGGGTTCTACGACCACGTCGCCCCACCCAAAGCCGTAGACGATGACCCCGAGTTCCAGCGCCTCGGGGTGCGGGTGCCCGCGCTGCTGATCTCGCCGCTCCTCGCCGCCGGATCGTCGTCCAGCGAACTCGCGCCGGACCTTCATTTCGACCACACCTCGATCATCAAAACCATTTTCGCCAGGTTCTGCAACGCCGGCGGGCAGATCCCGAAGCTCAGCTCCAGAGTTGCCGCGGCCGAGCACCTCGGGCACCTCCTCAGCGATTCCCAGGCCCCCTCCCGGGGACCGGCCCCAGCCGACCACAGCGCTCTCGCCAACCAGATGGTCGAATGGCGCAAGAGCTGGGCCGAAGCACGGTTCGAAAGGCCGGTCGACTCAGGCGGGCAGCCGGGCCGGCTCACCGACTTCCAGACCGGCTTCTATGACATGGCGCGCCTCCTGCGCCACGCCGGGCTGCCGAGCGGGCACCCTTGATTTTCGAGGGCCCACTGCTGGGAGTGTTGGCGTTCGGTGATGCGCGCCGGGTGCTCAGTGGCCTTCTTCGAGTGTCCTGCGCAGGCCCGCGAGCGCGCGGGCACCGACGCGGTTGAAAGCCATCCCGAGCAGCGGGCCGGCGAGCTTGAACGGCCCCTTCAGTGCGAGATCCGCGTCGTAGGTGATTCGTGTGCCCTGCTCGGAAGGTTCGAAGGTGATCCGGTCCAGCGAGACGACGGTGGAGCTCTCGGCGCGAAACGTGACGGCGCTGGGAGGGTCGTACTCGACGATGCGGTAGGTGAGGGGTGTCTTTCGGTGAAGGAAGCTGGCCAGGAGCCGGAACTCGGTTCCCTCGTGGACTGGTGCGTCGCCGAGGCGCTCGGCTTCGATGACGCCAGGGTCCCACTCCTGGGTGCTCGAGAAGTCGCTCAGGTAGGCGAACATCTCATCGGGCGGACGCGACGTGTCGAGGCTTGCGTTGTAGTGGGCCATCGGGTTCTCCTTATCGATTCGAATCAGGGCCGGTCGGAATCTGGGTTTTCGTGCCAGCCGCTGAGGCGCTCGCACTCGGCCCATAGCCGCGCGTGGTCCTGGGGCGTCTGCTTGGTCCACGGCACGCGGTGGGTGGGGCGCCGTCGGCGGTCATGCCAGAAGCCGCCCGAACTGCGCGCCGGCTCGGGAACGGCGCCGAGCCAGACGATCGTGTCGGCGCCTTCTTGGGGCGTGCGCAGCAGTCGCTTTGTCAGACTGTAGAAGCGCGGTAGCGAGGACTTTAGGCCCGGGGTGTCCGCCCAGCCCGGGTGCATCGCGTGGACAACGACGCCGGTGCCGCGCAATCGCTGCGCCCACAGTTCGGTCAGGATGACCTGGGCGCGCTTGGTGCGCGCGTATGCGGTGGGACCGTCGAACTCCTCGTGCTCCATCTGAAGGTCCTCGAGATGTATTCGCTGCGTGTACATGCCGCCCGAGGACACGTTGATGATGCGGGCGGGCTGGCTCTGCTCCAGCAGCGGGACGAGGAGGTTGGTCAACAGGAACGGACCAAGGACGTTGGTCGCGAAGGTCAGCTCGATGCCGTCCACCGACAGCGTCCGCTCGCTCGCCAGCGCGCCGGCGTTGTTGACGAGCACATCCAGGCGCTCCGTCTCCCCGCCGAGCAGCTCGGCGAACTGCCGCACGGATTTCAGGTCGCTGAGATCGCAGAGACCGACCCGGACGTCGCTGTTGGGAGACCGTGCCACGATCTGCGCGCGGGCACGCTCGCCGCGCTGCTCGCTGCGGGCCGGCAACCAGATCGTTGCGCCGAGACGCGCGAAGCCTTCGGCGGCGGCGAGGCCGAGCCCCGAGGTTCCACCCGTGAGGAGCACGACCTTTCCGTCCATCGACTGCTCCTCGGCGGTGCTCCACATGCCTCTGCGCATGCGATAGCCGACGCTGGTATAGCCCGCGATCACGGTGCGGTCGAGGATCGTGTCGAGCAGTGAGCGCAGAATAGTGCTATGTAGATTAGGTTGGAAACGTTCTATGACGTAGAACACGCATGAGGATAGCGATCGTCGGTGCGGGCGTCTCAGGGCTCGTATGCGCGCACATGCTGCACCGCGATCACGAGCTGGTCGTATTCGAGGCGACCGACCGGGCTGGAGGGCACGCCAACACGGTTCGCGTCAAGACGGATACCGGGGCCTATGATCTCGATACGGGCTTCGTCGTCTTCAACGACCGCAACTATCCCGGGTTCGAACGTTTGCTGGGAGAGCTTGGCGTGGCGACGCAGCCGTCGCGGATGAGCTTCGGGGTGAGCGATGGCGTGGACTTCGAGTACAACGGGGCCTCACCGAACGGCCTGTTCGCGACACGCCGCAATCTGATAGCGCCGGCATTCCATCGGATGATCGGCGATCTGATCCGCTTCAACCGGGATGCCCGTCGGCTGCTCGCCCGCGGTGAGGATCCGTCCCTTGGAGATTGGCTTTCACAGCAGCACTATTCACGCATGTTCGTGGAACGGCTGATCGTCCCGCAGACATCGGCCGTGTGGTCGGCGGACCCGGCGCGGATTTGGTCGCTCCCGGCGCGCTTCGTGGTCGAGTTCTTCGAGAACCACGGGATGTTGGGATTCCGTGGTCGGCCACGCTGGCGGACGATCGTAGGTGGGTCGAGCAGGTATGTGCAGGCTCTCATACAGCCCTGGCGCGGACATCTCAAGCTCTCCACACCGGTGACGGCGGTAGCGCGTCATCCCGGTCATGTCATGGTGTCCTCGCGCGGCCGAGAGCCGGAGCGCTTCGATGCGGTCGTGATCGCGACGCACTCCGACCAGGCGCTTGCGTTGCTGGCCGATCCGGACGAGCGCGAGCGTGAGCTGCTGGGTGCGATTCCCTATCAACAGAACGAGGTGGTCCTCCACACCGATCGTTCGCTGCTTCCGCGGCGTCGGCGTGCGTGGGCGAGCTGGAACTTCCATCTCGACAACGGTGTTCCAGGGCGCTGCACGGTGACCTACCACTTGAACGGTCTGCAGTCGTTGCGCGCCGACCGCGAGTTCTGCGTCACGCTCAACCGCACCGAGGCGATCGATCCGGAGCGGATCATCTGCAAGAAGCGGTACGCGCACCCGATCTACACCCCGGCGGGTGTCGCGGCGCAGGCTCGCCACCATGAGATCAGCGGGCGCAATCGCACGCATTACTGCGGCGCCTACTGGGGATGGGGTTTTCACGAGGATGGGCTCAGCAGCGCGCGACGGGTGGTGGGCGAGCTCGCCGGGCAGCGGACGAACCGGGTGCGGGTATGACCGTTAGCGCGATCTATGAGGGCACGATCCGTCACCGCCGCTTTGCGGTGCGCACTCATGAGATGAGCCACCGCATCGCGCTCGTATATCTCGATCTGGGGGAGCTTGACAGCCTGCTTGGCGGCCGGCTCATCGCCGGCCGTCCAGGATTGGTGCGGTTCCGTCGAGGCGACTATCTCGGCGATCCCCATGTCGGGCTCGGGGACGCTGTGCGGATGCTCCTCGAGCGCCAGACGGGCAGCACGCCCACGGGCCCGATTCGCCTGCTCACGCACCTGCGCACGTTCGGGCACTGCTTCAACCCGGTCAGTTTTTACTACTGCTTCACCTCCCAGGAGCAGCTCGACGCGGTCGTGGCGGAGGTGACCAACACGCCATGGGGGGAGAGGCACGCCTACGTGCTCGAGCGCAGCGGCGAAGGCAAGGTGCTGGCTGCCAGCTTCGCGAAGGCGCTGCACGTATCCCCGTTCATGGGGATGGAGCAGCGCTACACCCTGCGCGCAGCCGTGCCCGGCGCGACATTGGCGGTTCACATCGAAAGCCACGAGCTCGGAGCGCTCGCGTTCGACGCGACGCTCGCGCTGCGCCGCGCGCCGCTGAGCAGCCGCGGTCTGGCTCGCCTCACCACGCGCTACCCGGCGGCGACGTTGCGCGTGCTCGCGCTCATCTACGGGCACGCGCTCGCGTTGAAGCTCAAAGGCGTGCCGCTACACACCCGTCCCAAAGAGCCATCGTGACGGTGGCCCAGCGCGTCGCACGAGGCATCGTGCTTGGCCTGCTGAAGCGTCTGCGCTCGGGGCAGCTGACGATTATCGAGGACGGCCGGCAGCTCGTGCTGGGGAATGGTTGCCCGCGAGCAAACGTCCAGGTCCGCTCGCCCGCGTTGTGGCCGAGGCTGCTGCATGGCAGTCGCGGTATGGCCGAGGCGTACGCGCAGGAATTGTGGGAGTCTCCGGATCCGGCCGCTGTAGTGCGTGTGGCTGCCCGCAACGTCGCGGCCCTCGATGAGTGGCGTCGTCGCGTTGCGCCGGCACGGATCCCGCTGCAGGCCGCACGGGGAATCCGCGCACGCAACACTCAAGCGCGCAGCCGCCGTGACATAGCGGCCCACTACGACCTCGGGAACGAGCTCTTCGAGTTGATGCTCGACGAGACGATGATGTACTCGTCCGCCTACTTCCCGAGCCGGGGCATGACGCTCGCGCAGGCCTCGAGAGCAAAGCTCGAGCTGGTATGTCGCAAGCTCGATCTGCGAGCCGGCGACCACGTGCTGGAGATCGGCACGGGATGGGGTGGTCTCGCCGTCCACGCCGCGAGAACGAGGGGCTGTCAGGTCACGACCACCACGATCTCGCGCGAGCAGCGCGAGCACGCCCGTAAATGGGCGCAAGCGGCCGGGGTCGCCGATCGAGTCACGGTGCTGGGCGAGGACTATCGCGACCTGCGCGGACGCTACGAAAAGCTCGTCTGCATCGAGATGATCGAGGCCGTCGGGTATCGCGACTTCGACACGTTCTTTGCGCACTGCTCGAACCTTCTCGCCGACGACGGGCGAATGCTGCTCCAGACGATCGTCATCGACGATCGAGCCTACGAGGTTGAGAAGGCCTCGCGGAGCTTCATTCGCACCCACATCTTCCCGGGCGGCTGTCTGCCCTCGCTCGCGGTGATCGCGGGCTGCGTCGCTCGGCACACCGACATGCGAACCGTCGGACTCAAGGATCTGACACCGCATTACGCCGAGACGCTGCGTCGCTGGCGCGCCAACTTCGAGGCCGCGACCATGCGCCTGGAGGATCTCGGTTACGACGAGCGCTTTCGGCGACTGTGGCGGATGTACCTCGCCTACTGCGAGGCCGGCTTCGCCGAGCGGCGGATCGGTGTCGTGCAGATGCTGCTGGCCAAGCCGGGGTGGCGCCGATACGCAGGCCTCACGAGCGCGTATGACGCGCCGCGGGCACGGGCTCGATAGACATGGCCCGCGCACTCGTCACCGGAGCCTCTGGTTACGTGGGCAGCCGGCTGGTCCGTGAGCTTCGCGTGCTCGGCGAGCCGGTGGGATGCGTTGTGCGCGACCCGAACCGCCCGGCGCCCGGGGGTTTGCGGGCGAGAAACGGGAGACGAGGCTCGCAGCAACAAGCCGCAGCATGCCAAAAATCACTCATGTGCAGGCAATTTCCAATGGGCGCGGCGGGTTTCGAACCTGCGACCTCTCGCGTGTGAAGCATCCTGAAAAGGGTCCTCTGATGGCGAGAATCACCTGTATCTGAGCCAGATTTGGGCATGAGCGGGGGTGGTTGGCTACCGACTCAGATGGCCGTATTTTGCGGGCTTTTCGAGGGGGTTTGGGCACTGGGATGGGGCCAGTGCCCAAATGATTGATACCACTGCTTGTCGTCCATTCCGACACTCTGCGAAAGGTCGATCGAGACGTCTGCTTTGCCCACACAAAGCAACAGCGTGGTCGGTTCCAGTTTACGTGGAACCGTCGTGACCGACACGGTTGGCCAGGGCTGTCACGTGATCCGCAAGCAGATCGAAAGGTCGATGATCGGATCAGCGGTCGGCTCACCGGTGCCCGGGTGCTGATCTTCGCCGCGAGGAAATTCGAGTACCTGCTTCACGGCAACTCCGGTAGCCTCAATGACCCAGCGGTACGCCACAGACAGTGTGAATCATCCGAGGAAGCTCTACGATTGAGCAACGAGGATCATGCCGCGTGATGATATGGCTATAGAAAGCGCCAGGGTCGCGGTGCGTGTGATTCCGCGTGCGCGGATCAATGAGCTAGTCGGCCGGCGGGACGGTGTGCTACTTGTGCGCGTGACAGCCCCGCCCGAGGGTGGTCGCGCGAATGCGGCGCTGTGTCGCGTGCTCGCCAAGCGCGCGGGCGTGGGAGTCCGCTCGGTCTCGATTGTGCGGGGCGTGAGTTCCCGCCAAAAGGTTGTGCAGGTTGACGGGATCAGCGCGGCCGATCTTGCACGTGTGCTCGAAACAGGCGAGCAGTGAGCTGCCGCAGTATCAGGAGAGCCCCTACGAGGCGTTCGGTCTCAATTGGGCGGGCGTTTGGCTTTGCCTGTGGTCGTCGAGGTTCGTGTGGCTGTGAGCCTGCCGTTGGTCGTTGGCTCAGAAGCGGTCGCGCTCGCGGGTCTTGCTGGGTCCAGCTCGGCGGCGAGACTCCTGAGCTGTTCGCCGATCTCGGCGGGTAGGCGCTCGCCGAACTGCTCCAGGTGCTTCGCGATCTGCGGCAGCTCAGCTTGGAGTTCGGTGCGGTCGACCTCGAGCATGTGGCTGAGCGCGTCTGGCTGCAGGTCGAGGCTACTGAGGTCCAGCGCACCCGGGGCGGGTACGCGCCCAATCGGTGTCTTCATGGTTTTAGAGGTGCCCTCGCAGCGGCGGAAGATCCACGCGAGCACCCTTGAGTTCTCACCGTATCCGGGCCAAAGAAATCTACCGTCTGCGTCCTTGCGAAACCAGTTGACGTAGAAGATTCTGGGCAGCTTTTCCGGGTCGGCGTCTCGTTCGATCTGCAGCCAGTGACCGAAGTAGTCGGCCATGTCATAGCCGCAGAACGGCAGCATCGCGAACGGGTCGAAGCGCAGCTCGCCGATGGTGCCGGTGGCGGCCGCGGTCTTCTCGGAGCTCATCGTCGCGCCCAGGAACACGCCGTGCTGCCAGTCGAACGCTTCGCGCACTAGCGGGATGACCGTTGCGCGGCGTCCGCCGAACAGGAAGGCGTCGATCGGCACGCCGGCTGGATCGTCCCACTCGGGGGCGATCACGGGGCATTGCGTAGCCGGGACGGTGAAGCGCGCGTTCGGATGTGCAGCTGGAGTTCCTGTCTCGGGTGTCCAGTCGTTGCCGTGCCAGTCGATCAGGTGCGCGGGGGTTTCCTCGGTCATGCCCTCCCACCACACGTCCCCGTCGTCGGTTAGCGCGCAGTTGGTGAAGATCGTGTTCGCTTCGATGCTTCTCATCGCGTTGGGGTTCGTCTCGTATCCCGTGCCTGGTGCCACGCCGAAAAAGCCAGCCTCGGGGTTGATCGCGTACAGTCGCCCATCTGGGCCGAACTTCATCCAGGCGATGTCATCGCCGATCGTCTCCACCTTCCAACCCGTAAGCGTTGGGATCAGCATCGCGAGGTTCGTCTTGCCGCAGGCGCTCGGGAAGGCCGCGGCGATGTACTTGACTTGGCCCTCGGGGGAGGTCAGCTTGAGGATCAGCATGTGCTCGGCCAGCCAACCCTCATCGCGCGCCATCGCCGAGGCGATGCGTAGCGCGAAGCACTTCTTGCCGAGCAGCGCGTTGCCGCCGTACCCGGAGCCGTAGGAGACGATCTCGCGCGTCTCGGGGAAGTGCACGATGTACTTGTTCTCGGCGTTGCACGGCCAGGCAACGTCCTTGGCGCCGTCGTCCAGCGGCATCCCGACCGAGTGCAGGCACGGCACGAACTCGCCTTCGGAGCCGAGCGCCTCCAAAGCGCTCTGGCCCATCCGCGTCATGATCCGCATCGACACCGCGACGTAGGGCGAGTCGGTGAGCTGCACCCCTATATAGGACTTGTCCGAACCGAGCGGCCCCATCGAGAAGGGCACGGCGTACATCGTGCGTCCGCGCATACAGCCCGCGAGCAGGCCATTCAGGGTCTGGCGCATCTCGGCGGGGTCGCGCCAGTTGTTGGTCGGCCCAGCGCCGGCCTCTGTCGTCGAGCAGATGAATGTGCGGTCCTCGACGCGTGCGACATCCCCGGGGTCTGAGAGCGCGAGATAGGAGTTCGGCCGCTTGGCCTCGGATAGCCGCTTGAAGGTGCCCGAGTCGACGAGCGTCTGGCAGAGCTGGTCGTACTCCTCCTGCGACCCGTCGCACCAGTGGACGTTCTGGGGCTCGGTCAACTCGGCGGTCTGTGTGACCCACGCCAGCAGCTTTGGGTGCCTGGTGGGCGCTTGGGTATCGGGGGTCGCTGTATCGGTCATCGGACGGGCTGTCCTCCTGGGGTCGCGGACACTACGCTGGTCGGTAATCTTAGGAGGTCCTAAGTGAATAAGATTTACGCATGTCCACTGCGCAGCCAGCCAAGCAAATGCCCGAGATCCTCATCTCTCCGGTCTGGGGGCCGGTGCTCAGTCAAGCCGAAGACAAACTCGAGCAGGAGCTGACCGCCAGCCATGCGCAGCGCTCGATCTCACCGCCGTTGGCACGCGAAAGCGCCTCGGTGGTACTCGCTAGCGCTCATGCCCACATGCTGACGGCCCTCGAGGGCGACTCCGTCCAGGGCCAGGGCCAGGGCCAGGGCGCCATCTGCGAGCTCACCGACGATGCGGCTGCGCTGGTGCGCGCAATCCCGCAGCTGTGGCTAGCGCACACCGCTACGACCTACGAGGACCGCCTCCCGGCAATCGTCGCCGTCCTAGAGCGTCAGCTCAGCGCGCACGAGCACGGCGTACTCAGCGGCGAGCTGACCTACTCCCTGAGCAACTCGGATGCTGAGCAGCCCGCCGCTCGGATGCGTCAATCGCTCGCTGAACTCGCCAGTCGCGATCACGGCGGCCTCGGCGATCTGATCTCGGCGCAGACCGCCGCGATCACCCTCGCGGCACTCTTGCTGCGGGTGGCTGGCAACATCGCTACGGGTGCGTTGGCCAGCGAGGCGCCGGAACGGCGAACCGCGACGCTCGACCGGCTCCTGCGGCGCATCGAGCGTGAGATTGTAAGTCACGCCGAGGCACGCAGGCGAACCCTAGACGACGGGTATGACTCGGTCGGCCACTACCTGGCTAGCGCGCTGCGTGTACCTGTGCCACCAATATCGCCGGATGCTCTGGTTCGCGACACGGCCGATCTGGACTGCCTCCGTGAAGCGTGGCTGCACGTTGCCGCACTCGAGCACATAGCAATTTCCACGCTCGATCGAAAACTGCCCACACCGACCTATCAACCGCGCCATGAGACGCTGGGCGCGGCCGTGATCGAGACCAGCACGAAGGTCCTGTGCGGGGGACGGCTCCTCGCGCGAGCAAGCGCATTCCGCCACGAGCAGGCATGGTGTGCACAGAGCACCGCTCTCAGCTACGCCCAAGAGATGTACATCAACGGTATTCCCGGGGCCTCCGACGGGTTCCAGCGCGCCCAGGCGCTAACGTTGACGCGCCTCGTGCGGGCGGCCGTAGCGATCGCGGCGATCGATCTCTCACGCAAAGCCGACACAAAGACCGACAACGTGCTTCCCGCCAGTCCGCCAACATGACGGTCGCGCTGCTCGCCGCGGACATAACGCTGAAAACCACCCATCCGACACTCGGGTCTCGACGGAGGCACATCCTGCTCGTTATCTCACAGACTTAAGAAGATGGACGATCTACGTTGTGAGATCTGTCAGGAGGTCATCGGGGTGTATGAGCCGATGCGGGTGATCTTGTGCGACGGCAGCGAGCGCACGGGGTCGCGCTTGACGTTGCGCGACGAACTGCGCCAGCCCGGCAGCGTGGCGCTCCACAAAGACTGCCTGCGCCCTGACTGACCCCGTGGTGGGGCGGACTACTCGGAGCCCGAGAGCTCGCCGAGGACTGCCTGAGACTCGGTGAGGCTGGACGTCAGGATCTGCCGCGACACTTCAAGGAGCTGAAACATGCGTGGGTCGCGCACGGTGTAGTAGACGCTTGTGCCCTCGCGGCGACCCTCCAAGATGCCGTGCTTGCGCAACACCCCGAGGTGCTGGGAGGTTCCGCTGGAATCCATCTGCAACTCGTTCTGCAGGTCGCCGACGGTGCGCTCGCCCTCCCTGAGTAGCTCTAGGATACGAACCCGGACAGGGTGTCCGAGGATACGGAAGAACTCGGCCTTCATCTGGTAGACGGCGCGGCGCTGAACCGCCTCTGGCACCGCACTCTCGCGCGAGCGTCGACTCATGCCAGCACTCCTCGGGTGGAAGTTAGGTTCATAGTTCTTTACGCGACCCAATCAAAGTTGCGGACAAGCATGGCGCACGCACCGGCGCCACCCGCAACCTTATTGGTATCTAGCCTTATAAGGCTACAATATAAGCATGTCTTCGCGGGCCATCCGGTCGTCTGCCTGGTTTCGGCAACGGTGACGGCGGCGTCCCTGCATTCCTCACCGCTACAGGAGGCGTGGGGTTTGGTCGCGAATTCGCAGACAGCGCAGATCGTCGCGGCGGACGAGCGGGCGACTCTTCAGCGCATCGACGACACGCTCGACGTGTGCGCTTCAGGGCTTCAGGAGTTGCTGGCAGCGTCCCCTGCGGATAGTGAGCGCTGCCGCCGCGGCGCTCTGGAGTGCGCGGCATCGGTGCTCCGGGCGTTCGCGAGCATCGCGCCGCCAGACGATTCCCCAGTAGTTGCATGGCAGCTTCTGCGGACAGTCGATGACCGCCTCGTCTCGCACGAGAACAGTGTGCTCAGTGGGGAGCAGACCTACACGCTGGACCTCGACGTCCTGCGCGAGATTCCGGAGAGCGGGGACGCCTCGTTGTCCGGCCTCGACGGAGAGTCCAGCTCTCCGGCAGCGTGGGAGAGGCTTGAAGAAACGGCGGTCGTGCTGCTCATCGCCGCTGTGCGCACCGTGGCGAACATCGACACGGAAGCCGTCGGTCTCACATCTTCGCCAGGCGTCTCCTCCAGAGTGCTCAGCCAGTTGCAACTGATCGTCGATGAGATCGATCGCGGGGCTCGTGGCCTTCCCGAGACCCCCGAAGGCGAGAGCGACCGTGTCGGCAGACTTCTCAGCGAAGTGCTGCGCGCGGGCCTTCCCAAGCACGTGGTTGACGATCTCACCGAAGCAGAGTCCTCCTCGCCGCAGCTCCGTAATGCGCTCGTCGTCGTGCGGTCGGTTTGGCTTGACATTGGTGCGCGCGAGCTTGAGATAGTGCGTCTACTCGACCGCGAGCTGCGGTCTCCGAGCTACGCGCACTTTCCGTCGTTGCGTCAGGCCGTGGTCGCTGGAGCTGCGAATGTCCTCGTGGGAGGGCGGCTGCTGGACCGTCCGGACGAGTTCCTGCTCGTCAATGCGCTTGTGCACCAACATGACGGTCTCGCCCATACGGTTGAGTTCTACACAGCCGGCTTGCGCTGTCACGAACCCGCGCATACCCAGGCGCAGCTCATCGTCCTGACCCGGCTCTTGCGTGCTGTCGCGGCGCTTTGGGTGATTGACGCGCGGCTGAATCAAGCAAGTGCCGCGACGCAGGCGGCACGCTAGCGCTCGCGGATGGCGTTGGCTTGGCGTGTGGCGTCGTCTCGATTCTCAGGCGAGCCCTTGGCTGCCCTTGTTGTGCTCGGGCTCGTCTGCCGTCGCGGCAGGCTCGCGTGTTGGAGCGCTCTCTGGCGGTTTGCGCTGCTCGCGCGCTCCGAGCAGGTCTTTGGCGCGTGGCACGCGCCTGGAGATCTGGAGGACCCATTGCTGGGTGATCTCGTCGGCCGTGCGCGTCACTGAGCAACGTGAGCCGTCGGGCGGGTCGTGGCGTTGTGGTTTCTTTCCTGGCACCGTGGCGCTCCGGCCCAGCCAAAGCTCCTTAGAATCTTAGTAGATAGTGAGATATGTGGTCAGGAGGCGGGTGTGGCGAGCCGGTCGCGCAGGAATTTGACGGTGCGCTCCCAGGAGCGCTGGGCGGCGTCTGCGTCATAGGTGCCCAGCCGGTTGGTGTCGTTGAAGAAGGCGTGCCCGGCGCCGGTGTACTTGTCGAAGATGACATCCACACCGGCGGCGCGGAGTTCCATTTCGAGGGTCTTGGCGTCCTTGAGCGAGATGAACGTGTCGGCGGTCCCGAAATGTCCGAGGACAGGTCCTTTGATCTTCGTGAAGTCCGGTTTGCCGTGTGGCATCACGTAGTAGTAGGTGACAGCGGCGGCGATGTTCGGACAGGTGGCTGCCGCCCACAATGCGAGTCCGCCGCCGAGGCAGAATCCGACCGCCCCGACGCCCCGGCCCTCGAAGCCCGGCTGGGAGGCAAGGTAATCGGCGGCTCCGCACATATCCTGCTCTACCAGGTCCATCGAGAGCGCCATCATCTTCTGTTCGGCCTCGTTGGGCTGGATAGTCGTCTGTCCTCGATAGAGATCGGGGGCCAGCGCGTAGAAACCCTCGGCCGCGAGTCGATCGCAGACCGAGCGGATGTGTTCGTCAACGCCCCACCACTCCTGCAAGACGATCGTGGCGGGGCCGTACGCGGCGGCGGGTACCGCCAGGTAGCCCGGCGTGCTGCCAGCGCTGGTCGGGAACTCGATGTCAGGCATGTCATTGCTCCTCAGTGTCGGTGTGTAAACCGCCGGCGTCAGTCGACGGGATGCTCGTGTTCTCACCCGAAGATCGGGGTGCGGAAGTGTCTCGCCTCGTGTTGGTCATCAGGCTGAGCAGCGCGTCGGCGATCTGCTGCGGGCTGGGTGGGCAGCCTGAGATGCGCAGGTCGACGGGTACGATCTCCTCTAGCGGCCCGGCGAGCTGCGTGGGGTCGCCGAGCACAGTGCGGCCGACCGCACAGTCACCGAGCGCGGCAACCAGGCGTGGCTCGGGCATCGCGTCATACGCACGGCGCAGTGGCCCGGCCATGCGCGTGGTGATCTGCCCGGTGACCAGCAGGACGTCGGCATGGCGGGGCGATGCGACGATGCTCAGACCGTGGCGCTGTAGGTCGTAGTAGGGATTCGCGGCGGCGGTCAGCTCGTGCTCGCAGCCGTTGCATGACCCCGCGTCGACGTGGCGCAGCGCCAGTGATCCCCGCTGGCGTTGGGTGGGCAGCGCGATCTCTTTGCGGGTTTGCTGTAGGTGTCTGAGCAAGACGAACATCGCTTCAGCGGTCGGCGCATGCGTAACAGAGCTCAAAGCTCTTGTTGATCAGCGGGAAGTCGGGGAGCAGGTTCTCGCGCGCGGCGTACGCGAGGGCGGGCCAGTTGGCGTAGGAGCCGGTGCGCAGCTGCAGGCGTGCGATCGTGCTCCCGTCGCTTTGTACGGTGCAGACCGTCTCTCCGCGCGGGCTCTCCACGCGCCCGACGCCGAGCGCGGTCGGCGCCAGGTCGAGTTTCTTCGCGCCGCCGGGCGCGAAGTTGGCGGTGAGCAGCTCGTCGAGGATCGCGAAGGTCTGCTCCAGCTCAACTCGACGGATGTCGAGCCGCGCGGCCACGTCGCCGCTCACCAGTCCCGGCGCTGCGGACACGAACCGTGCGTAGGAGAGTCGCGGGCTTTCACTGCGCGTGTCGTGGTCGACGCCGGCGGCCCGTGCGGACGGTCCGACCATCCCCAGAACGATCGCGTCGTCCTTTGTCAGCCGTCCGACCGAGCCGAGTCGATCCTGCAGCGACCCCGCGAAACGCAACTCACGCCAGATGGCGCGCTGCTCGCCGTCCAGTCCGCGCAGCTCCTCGCGCGCGGCGCGCGCGTCGGCCTGCCCGATCCGCAGCGCGCTCGAGGCGAGCGTCACGGTGCCGAACAGGAAGCGATGGCCGGTCAGACGTTGGTTGAGTCGTTGCGCGCGCTCCTTGAACGCCGCGAACGCCATCGAGCCGGGCGCGAAGCCGACGCCTGCACAGATCGCTGAGACGTCGTTCAGATGATTGTAGAGACGCTCGAGCTCAAGCAGCAGCGTGCGAGCGCGCCGCAGGTGACTGTCGGGCGCCAGCCCCAACATCGACTCGCAAGCCTGCGCGTAAGCGACAGTGTTCGTGACCGCGCACGCGGCGCACGCACGCTGTACGTAGGCCAGCCCCTCGGTGAGCTGGCGACCCTCGGCGGCCACCTGGAGCCCGCGATGCTTGTAGAAGAGGCGCAGGTCGAGGTGCAGGATGCGCTCGCCCACGACGGTGAAGCGGAAATGCCCGGACTCGATCACTCCGGCGTGGATCGGGCCGACCGCGACCTGGTAGGGATCGTGGCCTTCCACGGGGACCGTCCATACACCGGACTCCTCGGGATGCTCGAGCAGCGACCGCAGTGGCTCGTGACCGTCGAAGCGCACGCCGTATGAGTCGTATGCCTCGCGCTCGTCCCAAGCAGCGGCCGCGAACAGGTCGACCAGCGTGTCGATCGTGCCCGCCGGCACCGGCGCGCTGAGCACGTGCTCCAAGCCGCCGCGAGCGAACACGCAGTTGACCTGCAGGCCCTGCTGCCCGTCGCCGGCGAACAGCCCGCAGAAGCGCCCACCGGCCTGCGCTTGGCGTTCGCACGCTGTGCGCCACTCCCGCGGCGCGACGCGCTGCACCTGAGCGGACGTCAGTACGGGGAGGATCGCTCGCGCGCGAGCACTCGAGCGGTTCCCGCTGCTTATGCGGTCCCTGCCGCTCATGCGATTCCGCCCATCAAGCTCTCGCCGGCATTAGAGCCAACGAGCAGGTAGGCGCCGACCGAGAGGGCCAGCAGGCCGATGGTCAGCCCGACGGTCAGCCGGGCGGTGAGCCGCACCGTGCGCCCTGAATGCCAGCGATGCCCGCGGCTCTCGCCAGCGAGAGCTTCGATCAGCGCGTGCGCGAGCCCGAGGAACCCGAGCGCCATCAACACCGCCGCGACTGAGACGACCGCGACCTGGTGCGCCGCGATCCCACCGAGCAGGATCAGGAGCTCACTGAAGAACAGTGGCGAGGGCGGCAGCCCGCTGAGCGTCCCGAGGCTGACCCCGGCCGCAGCGGCGACCGGGGTGCTGAGCCGCGCGAGCCCGCGCGGCGGCCGATGGGCGCTCGCGGGGTCGTGGCGCGCCAGTGGCATCGCCGCGTAGAACCCGAGGGACTTAGCCAGAGCGTGCCCGGCCAGGTGGACGACCACGCCGACGGTCGCCAGTGGTGTGGCGAACCCGATCCCGAGGGCGAGGATGCCCATGTGCTCGAGGCTCGAATACGCGAGCATCCGCTTCCAGGCCATCGCCCGCCACAAGAACGGGACCGCGATCGCCAGCGAGGCGAGGCCGAACGCGAGCACCAGATGATCCGCGAGATGGTCTCCGACAGCCGGGCCGAGCGTCAGCAACACCCGCCAGGCGATCAGCATGACGGTCGGCAAGAGCGCAGCAGAGAGCAGCGCACTGACCGGGGGCGGCGCCTGGCTATGAGCGTCGGGCAGCCAGTTGTGCACAGGCGCCCAGCCGACCTTCGCGGCCAGCCCGACGAGGATCAGGATCAGCGCGCACAGCGTCGTCTGGCGTGGCACGCCGCCAGCGTGATCGGCGATGCTCTGCCAATCCAGTGTCGCGAGCGTCCCGCCGTGCGGGGCCAGGCCGACGAACAGGATAAGAATGCCGAGCAGCGCGACCGCCAACCCGAACGTGGTCAGCACGAGATACTTCCAACCGGCCTCCAGCGCGTGCGTACGTCCGCTGTAGGCCACGAGCAGCGCAGAGGCCCCGGTCGTCGCCTCGAGCAAGAGCCACGAGACTCCGAGATTCTCGACGAGCGCGAGCGCCAGCAGCGCCGCCCAGAACAGGTGAAACGCGGTGTAGTACCAGGCCCGCGCCTGGCGCGCGGTAAAGAGGCTCTTACCGGCACCCGCCAGATAGGCGGGGGAGACGATCGCGCTGCACCACCCGACGATCGCGATCACCCCAAGAAAGCACGCGCCAGCACGGTCAAGGACGAGCCAGGAGCCGCGCAGGCCGTCCGCACCGTGAATGAGGCCGACGACGACCGCGATGAGTGCCACCGCGGCGCTGACGCTCGCGCTGAGTACGTTCATGCGATCGGCGCCGACCGTCGTGCGGGGCGCCCGCACGAGTACCGCCCCCAGCAGCGGCGCGAGCGGCACGGCGCCCAGGAGCAAGTCAGTCACGCAGTGCCTCCATCAGAGAGCTGTCGCCACTGCCGAGTTGCTCGTGGATCTTGGCCGCGAAGGCCGCGGCGACCGAAACGATCACGACGAGGTCGAATACGAGGCCGAGCTCGATGAATACGGGTAGGCCGCCGGGCAGCGACAGGCCCGCGAAGTAGACGCCGTTCTCGGCGACAAGGAATCCGAGCGCCTGGAAGAGAACGGCTCGGCGCACAACCGCGATGAGGATGCCGAGCGCCAGCATGCCAACGGCGGCGTGTTCCACGCCGGCGCTGGTCAGCCCGAAGGGCGGGATCAACTGCTCGACCGCTAGCGCCGCCGCAATCGAGACCGCCAGCCGCACGAGCGCCGGCGGCTCGGTCGTGATCAGTTGCTCCTTGCGCGCCCGGCGCACGGTCAGCACCAGCAGCGCGGGAAGCCCCAGCGCCTTGGCGATCAGAACAGTGCCGGCCACCGCCAACGCCGTCGAGGTTCGCGAGCCCTGGGTGATCGCGTACACGCCGAGCCCGAGCGACTGTGCCGCGACCAGCGCGATCGCAAGCGACCGCCGGCGCACCACGATCACCGTCAGCGAACTGGTCACCAGGCCCCACGTCACGGCGCCGGTCATCCGCCGCCGCCCGCGAACCAGCTGGCCAGCCCCAGCAAGCAGAGCGCAGCGCCGGAGGCCAACAGGAGCGGAACGCGCAGCACCCGCATCTTGGCCTGCACGGTCTCGCACACGGCCAGCGCCATGCTGAGCGCCAACACGCCACCGACGAGCACTGCGACCTGCGCCACGAACGGCCCCGGATGCGGGATCAAAAGCTCACATCCGAGCACCAGCACGATCCAGTGCCGGCCCGCCGCCGACCACTGCAGATATGCGAGCTCGCGTCCGGCGTACTCAAGCAGGGGCCCCTCGTGGACCATCGTCAGCTCCAGGTGAGTGTCCGGATTGTCGATCGGCTGGCGGCCCGTCTCGGCCAGGATCACCAGACAGAACGCGGCGGCGGCAGCCCAGTGCGCGGGTGTGGACCACACGGCCGGAAGGGTCGCCGCGTGGCTCATCGAGAGCAGGTCGGTGCTGTGCAGCGGCAGCGCGAGCAGCACCAGCACCAGCAGCAGAAGCCCCTCCACGAACACCGAAAACATCAGATCCCTGGCGGCACCCATCAGGCCGAACCCGCCAGCGGTGTCCCACGCCGCGAGCGTGACCGCGAAGCGGGCGAGCGCGAGCAGCCCGACCAGTACTAGTGCGTCGTGACCCAGTCCCCAATCCGGAGCGTGCTCGCCGATCGGCAACAGCGCCAGCGCCAGCAGCGTGGACGCGGCCACCACGGCGGGCGCCAGGGCGTAGATCGGCGTGCGGGGCTCGGGCGCCACGCCGCTCTTCCCCCACAGGCGCGCGAGCTCGCGGTATGGCTGCAGAACGGAGGGTCCACGTCGACCCTGCAGACGCGCCTTCAGATGCTGGATAATGCCGACGATCGCAGGCGCGCCCAGCACCCCGCCGGCCACCTGCACCACACCCGCGATCAGCGTCGCTGGACTCACCCGAAGATCCCCGTTCGCGCCAGCGCCAGCAGCACACACAGCAGCGCCAGCAGATACACCAGATAGGCGCGCAGGCTGCCTGACTGCAGGCGACGCGCCACCCCCGATGCGCGTAGCGCGGCCTGCGACACGGGTCCGTAGAGCAGCGTGTCGAACAGATGCGGGACCTCAGCCCGATAGTCGATCCTCTGAACGATCCCGCCGGAGCTGGTCACCTGCACCTGGCGGTGCGGGCGAAAGATAACCTCGAGCACGAGTCGCAGCGGCTTGGTGAATCCCGCCGAGCTCCATGCGAGGCCCGCGGCGCTCGACTGGCCGCAGACCCACGTCGGCGCCGGCGCGGCACGGCGGGCACCGGCGAGTCTCACGAGCACGCCCACAATCACCACGAGTCCCAACGCCAACGCCAGCGTCGGCAGCGACCCGGTGCCGGGGATGTTCAGCGCCACGCCGTCACGCAACGTGGCATGCCCCGGTCCCAGCCCCGCGAGGGTCGGAACCAGCAGTGCGGGCACCGCGCCCAGCACCACACATGCCCCCGCGAGGAACACCATGCTCGCCCGCATCCCAACCGGCGCCTCTTGCGCGCTTTCGCACTCCGGGCGCCGTGGTGAGCCGAGCAGCACCAGCCCGACCACCTTCACGAAGCAGTACACCGCCAGCGCCGCGGTCCCGGCCAGCGCTGCGGTCGCCAGCGCGCCGGTCAGCGCGACCCCGACGTGGTTCGCCACCCCGAGATGCAGCAGCGCCTGCAGCGTCAGCCACTCCGAAACGAACCCGTTTAGCGGCGGCACGCCGGCGATCGCCATCGCGCCGAGCGCGAACGTCGCGCCCGTCCACGGCATCCGCCGCAACAGACCACCCAACCGGTCGAGCTCCAAGCTGCCGACGGCCCTGCTGAAGGCTCCGGCGCCGAGGAACAGAAGCCCCTTGAACAGCGCGTGGTTAAGCGCGTGCAGCAGCGCCGCCGCGAACGCGATCGCGCTCCACATCGGCTGCCCGATGTCTCTGAACATGAGCGACGCTCCGAGCCCGAGCGCGACGATCCCCACGTTCTCGATCGAGTGAAATGCCAGCAGGCGCTTCAGCTCGTGCTGCATTAGCGCATAGAGCACGCCACCCAGGCATGACAGTGCGCCGGCCGCCATGAGCGTGATCCCGACCCACAGGCCCGGCGGCTCAAGCCACTGAAACAGCACGCGGATCAGACCGTAGAGCGCGAGCTTGATCATCACCCCCGACATCAGCGCCGAGATGTGCGCGGGAGCCAAGGGGTGCGCTCGCGGCAGCCAGGAGTGCAACGGCATCAACCCGGCCTTGGTCGAGAACCCCACCAGCGAGGCGCAAGCCACAAACGCTGCCAGAGTGCCACCCAGTGGGGCGCCGCCCAGCGCGCCGTGCTGGGCGAGCACGAGCACCGACACCCAGACGCCGGCACCGCCGATGTGCGTGATCGCCAGGTACACGAACACCCCGTGGCGCGCCTCGCGATCCTGGCGCGCTAGCAGGATCGCCGCCGCGGGCACGAGCGTCATCAGCTCCCAAAATCCGAGAAAGGTGCTCAAGTCACGCGCGCACACGAACCCGACCAGCGCGAGCAGGAACACGCCCGTCGAGACGGCGAGCGAACGGCCCTGGCCGTCCGTCTGCAATGCGTCGCGTGCGAACCACGCCGCTGGTGCGCCAACGACAGCAATGACCAGCAGGAAGAAGCCGCTAAGCCCGTCGATACCAAACGCCAAGTGCACATCCCCGCGAAATCCAGTGCCCACCGGGTGACCGGAGGCGAGTACCCATCCGCCGGCGGCCCCGAGCAGCGCAACACCCAACGATTGCCAGGCCAGCGCAGCGCGCGAGAAGCGAAGGAACCACGCCGCCGGAGTGCCGGCAACGACCGCCGCCGCACCGGCGAGAACCAGCGCGTCCGTGGCGCTCATCAAGCGTTCAACCCACGAGCGAGCAACGTCGAGACGGGCCAGACAAGGATCACCGTGCTCATAGCGACAGACGACAAGCAGTACCGAGCCCGCACCTCGCCGCACGGCAAATGTTGGGCTCGGCCGTTAGTTGGTGAATTGGGCCGGTCACGACCCGACAAGGTTATAGCAAGGAACTTCTAAGCAACTAGTCTTAGAACCCAATAAGATTTGTTGGGTCTTTTCCCCGCGAACGCATCCACAAACGCTCATCCGAGCAGCTCCGTGAGGCGCTGCTCGAGCTTGCGTATCCCCTCGGTAGCCAGCGGAGCGGGAGCGTTGTCGTAGAGCACCGCGAGCGGCAGATCCCCCTCCTCGCCCACGATTGCCTGGGCGACGAGGCCCACATGCCCCTCGGGGACGGTTTGCACATCGCGCCGTACAGCACGAGGCAGCCGCTTTCGTATCTCGTTGAAGTCGCGCCGGTCAAGCACGTAGCTGCGCAACCGCAAGCCACGAGGCCGTGAGCGTTGACCCTGTGAGGGCAGCGCCACGAGCTAGTCCCAAGACTGATGCTTGACGTGCCGGTATGTCTCCCAGGCGTCCGCGACGCAGCTGGAGGCAGCCTCCGTCGCCGTGCCGTAGTCGGCGAGAAGCGCGACCGCAGCAGCAAGTGTTGGAGGATCACGGTACTCCAACAGCGCCATCGCCGCCGTCGGGGCGTCAGGCCCGCCCTCGAGTATGCCCCGAGCCAACCGCGCGTCGTAGCGTTCGCAAACGTCGGCCTTCACAATCGCCGCTCTCGAGGGCCTAACCAGCTCGCTGGCACGGGCGAGCGCACACTCTCGTCGACGGTCCAGATCGCGGCCAGCGCACGTGCAAGCCGGCGCAACGCGAGTTGTTGAGCGCGGACGGTCGCATCGGGCTCGCGCGTCTGCAATGCCAGGCAGACCTCGCCAACCAGGGCACACAACGCCTCGTGGTGGCTCTTCCACGCCAGCAAATGGTCAAAATCGTGTGGACTCTGGCACAGCCCGCTAGTCATCAGCGCGATACCAGCGCGGGAGCTCACCGCACCCTTCAAGCGCTCCTGATCGCCGAAGGTCTCCAGTGCCAGCAGATCATCCAGCGCCTGCACGATCACCCACAGCCCGACAGTCAACTCAAGCCAGCACGCGCGAAGCGAACAACGCGCGTCGGCGCGCAAGCACGGATCGCCGCTGCTCGAACCGGCGAGCGCGATCGCCTCGCCGGGAAACGCGACGCCGAGGGTCCTGCTCAGCCACATGCCGAGGTGGTCCTCCTGCGCATCGCTGACCGTCTCTGCACGGCGCTGCTGTGCGGCGGCGCTCACCTCTGCGACCAGCGCCTCCAGCTGGCACCTGAGTGTCGGCGGCGGCTGAGGGTATCCACGTCGAGCGCCACTGACGGCGTTCAAGTTCGCGGCGATACGTACCGCCAACGATGCGAACTCGACCGCGGCGTCCTCCAGAGCAGCAAGTGCCTCAGCACGATCAACCGTTGCGCCGAGAAGATCGTCGATCGCATCACGTGCCGTGCGGGCAGCCAGGGAAACCGTCGCACGATTGACCGCCAACGGCAGCTCGGCGGCTCGGATCTCGCGCTCTCTCTTGGCGAGGGTCTCATCTAGGCGGCGCAGCAGATGCAGGTGGCGCCGACCGGCCACCGGACCGAAGGTTTGCCAGACCCGGGCGCTGCACTCAAGCGGGACAACGGCCGAACGCAATACCGAGCGACGGCTCGCGTCGGCCCCTTCCCATAGTGCCAGCAGATCGCGTTGGACGACCCGGAAATGCCGCTTGGCTCTGATTCCAACGCTCGGCGGATCGGCATGGTGAGCGATCAAATCCCCGCAAACGGCCTGGCTCCACAGCTCCCCAAACATCTGGCGCCAAACCGTCTCCCTCGCCCGCCTAGCCTTTGCACGCGCGTGAGAACTTGTGAGGCTGAAGGCGTGAAGCGGGAACTCCACTGGGGTCCAACCGGGCAATCTCGCCTCCAAGCTCGCCATCCTTATTACCCTACCATCTTCTAAGATTGATAGAATAGACAATGGTAGGTGCCGCACCCGAAACCAGCTTGGCTACGGCACCCAGACCGAACCTGGCACCACCGGCACCAAGAGTCGCCCAAGAGTGAGCCCGGTCAGCCTCGACGACGGCCGCGGCAGCAGGCGATGTCATCGCCGACCTCCGCGTGATGGGGCACTTTTCCCGAAGCGATTCAGAAGGCTAATCTGATCGGACCGTACGATCACCGCACATCCTCGATGCCTCAAGGAGGCGTGGTTGAACACCTGGAATCTCAAGACCCTCGACCTCAAGCCACGATTGCCAGAGATCCTCTCCTCGAACGATGCGGCCCGCGCGATCGCACTCGATCTCGCGGCAGGCGAGACCCTCTCCGAGCATGAGGTTCATGAGCACGCGTGGCTGCTCGTGATTGAAGGCACGATCGAGGTGACCACGACTACCGGCGAACGCACGAGCGGTAGTGGCGGACTGCTGATCGAATTCTCCCCACGGGAACGCCACGAGGTTCGCGCATCCTCAGCTGCACGGCTCCTGCTGCTGCTGACCCCTTGGCCCGGTGCCGGCCACCCTGGCGCAATGACGATTCGAGAGAAGCTCTACTCGCGCCGCCATGCAGCCAAGCAGGCGTCACAGCGCCCTACCCGCTAGCTGTATCCGCTAGCGAGATACAGCCCGATCCACACTACCGCGAGAGAGGAGAGGAAGATCGTGCCCTCCAAGACATGCAGCGTCGGGCGCTGCATGTGCCAGACGACGAGCGCGGCAACCGCGACGACGAGCGCCAGCTTGACCTGGAACGTCGTATCACTCCAGAGATGCAAGTGGCTCGCCATCATGCTGCCCGTCACGAGCAGCACGCCAAGCGCTACGAGCGTCCCGTAGCCGAAGCGCCGGGCGATCGCGCGCAACCGCTCGCGGTCGGGCGCGCGGCGCTCGACGGGTACGACGACCGCTGCGAGGAAGAGCTGCCCGCCGACGAAGAACGCCATCGCGAGAATGTGCAGCCAACGGATGGTGAACCAGACGTGACTCATCTCATGTGGCCTGAGAGTGTGAAGCATCCCGGACACCCAGCAGGCGCTCGCACCGGCGCTCCTTGTTCGGGTCGCACAAGCGAGCATGACGGTTTGCCGGCTCCTGCATTCGCCGGCCAGCGAGCGCGCCCATTGCCTCGTCCGTCGCTTGCGCTCTGGACGAGCCGCGAGCGCACTGACCGAAGGTCCGGAAAAACGCCCGCTTGCCCGGGGCGAGCGGAACCGCTCGCCCCGGGGTACCTCAGACATGCTGGTCGTCCGATGGGTAAGCGGATGAGACGCTTGCCTCCCGCCCGTCAAAGGACAGTGCGCTCGCTCACACCTTGGCTCGCTCCGCGACCCGCTTGCGGTAGTTTCTATGTGTGGCGTGCATACTCGGTAAGGGGTTGGTCTATGCGGCTCAGAGCGCGGAGCGTTGTAGGTGAGTGACCACTTGCTTTGCTGGGATCGCGCCTGGCTGCGGTCTGCCTGCATGAGCGGCCTGGTCGTGTTGATTGCAGCGCTTGGGCTCGTCCTCACTGCCTGCGGTTCCTCCGCAGGGACGGCGACAGCGAGCGGAATGCGCCTATCCCCGTCCTGCATACCGCCCGAATTCCTGCTTGTACCCCGGCCCCCCAAGGCGCTCTCGACTCCGCTGGACGCCGCGATCTTGTCCAGCTTCGCCATCTTTCGCAGGCCCCCGCTACCGAGCGATGAGCCTCCGGGGCTGAACCTGACGGCTGGCGAACTGGGCCGCGACCTCTACTACAATCTCTCGAGTTACTACCCCGCCTACGTCCGCCAGCTAACGAGGCTTCCCGACGGTCGACGCTATTTCGTGATCCCGGCGTACGGACGGCCCGAAGCAGTCGTCCCGGCCCGCTGTCTGGCGGGCGGCGTGCGTGAGCGGCGCGCACTGGTTGAAGAGCAGCATAGGCGCCTGGTCGAGCCGGTCGACTGCATCATCGAGGTGGGTGGAGGCAGTGAAAACGCGCCCCGTCAGGGATGTGAACCGTTCGCTGCGGTCGGCGAAGCTGGCCGGGTCTTCCAGCCGAACCTGTACAAGGAACCGATCGTCTCACTCGTACCCGACGGTGTCGCCTCGGTTCGGATCGACTACCGGGAAACGCCCGCGGTCGGCGTCGCTGTCAGCGAAAACGCTTTCTTGTTTACACCACCGCCGCCGACACCTCGTGTCGAGGCTGAGCTGAAACGGCTGGAGCGACTGGAGCGGCAGGAGCGGCAGGGGCCCGTCGTGATCGTGTCGACGCACCCCACCACGGCCCAGCGTCCCACGGCCCAACGTCGCCGTATCACGTTGCAGTGGGACAAGACTGTGGATGAAACCGAGCCGACGCGGATCGAATGGCTCGACAGCGCCGGCCGCCCGGTCCGCGCCCTCAGCCCTCCTACCGCCGAAAGCAGCTCTGCTACATCCGTTGGCAACCTCGACGCTCCCGTCGAAAGCTCCACCCTCAAACGTTCTAGGTCATCGCCCCGTGACCGTCAGAGCGCTTCGGAGCACCACAGCATGGCTAGTCCTGTTCACGGGCATCGCTAGCGCTTTTTGCTGGCAGAGCGGGCGAGTCAACGATGGCCGTCGTCACTCCTGCCTCGGACGACTGGCGGGACTGCGCGATCCACAGCATTACGCTGCGTCGTCGTGCAGGGCAGTCCGCTTGCAGTTTATGGTCTGCGGGCATGCTGATCCGGGATGCCGACCCAGAGCGCGACGCGAGGGCGTGTGCGGCGATCTATGGGCCGTACGTCTCCGGCTCGGCCGTGTCCTTCGAGGAGCGGCCGCCGATCGTGGACGAGATGGCGGGTCGCATCGCTGCGGCGTACGCGTGGGTCGTGGCTGAACACGAGGGCGTCACGCTGGGCTATGCGTACGGCTCGCGTCACAAGGAACGGACCGCGTACCGCTGGGCCGCAGTTGGGTTTACGAGCACGCCAACGAACTCGGCGCGACCCGCCTCGGCTCCGGTTCCAAGGCGCGGCTGCGCTTCGATCTGGACACCGCGACACAGGCGCTCAACGCCCGCGAGCGACGCGGCGAACCCGAACCGGCGAAGACCCCGTCACGGCCGGGACGGCCGCGCCGCCGTCCCACGGCCACGACCGTGCCGCTGCTGCCCGTCCACGAACCACGCCACCGCGGAATCTTCAGCCGCCGCCGCACGCTGTAGACTAAAGGTCACGCTTATGGCACGGCAAGCAACAGGACAAGTAAGTAGTCGAACGGGAGACCGGCCACGGGGCCGTGCTCGCGCTGCGCTTCCGCGCGTACGGCACTCGCCGCTACGTGACGCTGGGGTATCGCGAGGAGGGTTGGACACGGACGAAGGCCGAGCTTGAGTTGCAGAATGTCCTCGCTGACGTGCGCCGCGGCATCTGGCAGCCACTGCGGCCCGCGCCGCCACCGCCGGAGCCGACAGCCGAGCCGACCTTTCACGCGTTTGCCTCGCAGTGGCTGACGGAGATGGAGCCGACGTTGCGGCCGAACACCGTTCTCGACTACCGCTGGCAGCTCACGCACCATCTGCTGCCGTTCTTCAAGGACCATCGTCTCTCCCAGATCACCGTCGCCGAGGTGGATCGCTACCGCGCCGAGAAGGTGCGTGAGCAGCGCCTGTCGGCGTCCTCGATCAACAAGACGCTCACGCGGCTCGGGCAGATCCTCGACGTAGCAGAAGAGCGCGAGCTGATCGCGCGCAATCCGATGAGCGTCAACCGCCGTCGACGCAAGCTGCGTGCCTCTGCGCCCCGGCGGACTTACATCGACCAGGCCATCCATATCGAGACGCTGCTGAAAGCCGCCGGCCAGCTCGACCGCGAGGCGCGCGAGGACCGTCCGACGCCCCGCCAAGCGATCCTCTGCACCCTGACCCTGGCGGGCCTGCGCATTGGCGAGCTGATCGCGCTGCGCTGGTGCGACGTTGACCTCGCTGGCGGGCGCCTGCGGGTCGGGCAGGCCAAGACCGACGCGGGTATCCGCGAGGTACGTATTCTGCCGGCGTTGCACGACGAGCTCGCGGCGCTCAAGGCAAGGACACAGCCAGAGCCCGAGGATCTAGTGTTCGGAACCGCGCGCGGGAGACCGCAGTCGCCGAGCAACATTCGCCGGCGAGTGCTCGATCGCGCGTGCGAGCGCGCCGATGAGTTCCTGAAGCAGCGGCAGGCCTCACCGCTACCCGGTGGCCTCACGCCTCACTCTCTGCGGCGCACCTTCGCCTCGCTGTTGTTCGCGTTGGGCTGCTCCGCGCCCGAGGTCATGGAGCAGCTCGGCCACACCGACGCGCGGCTCACGCTGCGCATCTATGCGAAGGCCATGCGCCAGGAGGCGGGCGAGCGTCGTCGTCTGCGCGCGCTGGTCGAGGGACGCCCGCTGCGCAAGCCCGGGAAGCGGGGTCGTGTTCCCCGGACTTCGAGCAGGCCCAGGCGCGTTACCTCAAGCAAGGGCGGGTGATTGCCGATTCGGCAAGGCCGGCTGGTATTATTTGCTCTACGACCAAGGAGACGATGATGAGCGACCGTACGTTGATCGGCCAGCGCATCAGGCAGGAACGGGAGGCGGCCGGCTACACCCAGGCGCGGCTCGCTGAGATCGTCGGCATTGATGACACGGTGCTTTGTAGGATCGAGAACGGCCAGCGTGGCCTCGACAGCCTGATTCTGCGTCGGATCGCAAACGCCCTAGACGTGCCAATGGATCGATTCTTCGCTGCGGCTGAGCCGCTGACGCTCGCGCGGGAGGCCGATGGCGAGGCGATGCTAGAGATGGCCGAATGGGCGCGCAAGATGAAGGCGGACCTGGCGTTCGTCCGCGACGAAGTGTCCCGCCTCTATGGCTGATGAACGACCGGCGCACGTGCGCGGCACGCAGGCCGCCCAAGCGCTTCGCCTTCGCGAGGAGCTGGGATTTGGAGCGGTCGATATCTGGCAGCTGTTGGAGCGCCTTGAGATCCCGACCGCTCGGCACGAGTTCGGACCCGACGCTGGGGATGGGCTCTACCTCTGGGAAGGCGGCGAACCGTTCATCGTCGTCAATGCCAGCACACGCGCGAGCCGCCAGCGCTTCACCGCGGCGCACGAGCTGGGACACCACGAGATGCACCGATTCGAGACCGCCCGGCTCCTGATCACCGATCAGGACATCTTCCGCTCGGGCGACCCGCGGGAGGTCGAGGCCAACGCTTTCGCCGCGTATCTCCTGGCGCCCGATCAGGCCGTCCGCCGCGTCGTCGGCGACCGCAAGGGCGAGCAGGTCACGCAAGACCTCGTCGTTGAGCTTATGGGCGTCTTTGGCCTGTCCTACGAGGCGACCACGTGGCGTCTGCTCAACGCTGAGGTCATCAACCACGCGCAGCGGACAGCCCTCGCCGAGAACCCGAAAGTCGAGGACCGTCTGCGACGGGCGGGCTTGGACGAGGACGCGATCTTTAAGGCGCCGGCACGTCTACCGCGCTCGCATATCAACGCTGCGCTGCGCCTGTATGAAGATCGCGTGGTATCGCCCGATCGCCTCGCTGAGCTGCTCGACATGACCCTGTCCGACGCAGTCGCCTTCGCCGAGGAACGGGACGTACGCCCAGTAAGTGAGCTGCCGGTGGACGAGGACGCCGTCGATGCTCTCTTGCGCACTCCATGACCTCGCTGCCCACCGGCAGCGCCTGGGTCTGCTTTGACACCACCGCTCTGATCCACTTCAACGCGATCGGAGAACTCGACACGCTCGGCGCGTGGTTTCACCGTGCCTTCGCGCCGTCTGTTGTGATCGAGGAGGAGATCCGTGGCCATCTCGCCACTTACCCCAAGAATCAGGCCATCCTCGATGCGCCGTGGTTGGAGGCCGCCTCCATCACCGAGCCGCCGGCGCTGCAAGACGTAGCGAACATCCACCGCCGCTACGGGCGCCAGGCCGGGCAAGACCGTGGCGAGGCAGAGGTCGTGGTGCTGTGTGCCAGCCAGAAGTGGACCGCCATCATCGACGACTCGAACGGCCAAAAGGCCGCGCGGGACTACAACGCTCCGTACTGCTCAATCCTGACGATGATCCTGGCCGCCGCCGGGCACGACCTCATCGACGCCAAACGGGCGTGGAAGATGCACGCGGACCTCGAAGCCAGTCGAGGGTCCGGCCGCTCAGCCCTCACCGCCCAAGCCGTCCACCGGCGTCCCTTCGAGGCCTGCGTCCGGCAGTTCGCCCAGATCGTCAAGCAGCGCAACCTCGACTGGCCTCACATCCTCGGCCACCCAGGCGCGGACGGCCTCGTCATCCGGATCAGAAATCAAACCCCCTGATCCCAGCGGCTGCCGACCGCTCTGCAATGGGCACGGTCGCCCTCTCTCGTACCGCTCGGGGGGGGGCCTTGACGCGGGTTTGATTGGGCACTATTGGGCACTGGCCCTTCCCACCACCCCTCCGAGGTCCATCGAACTGCTCTGCCTCAGGCTCACAAAACCGCCCGTTTGCAGGCAGTTCTTCCATGGGCGCGGCGGGTTTCGAACCTGCGACCTCTCGCGTGTGAAGCGAGCGCTCTCCCACTGAGCTACGCGCCCTGGACGGCTGATTCTATTGGGGTTTCGTCGTGTCCGGCGCCCTGGCCGGACACGCAGCTGGACGGGTCGCTGCCCGTTGCTGCCCATTCGCGCCAATACGTGCCTGGCTTCCCCTTGGCACGGCGGCCCTTGTGGAGTATTCACCAGCTGTCGTCTCGAAGATGGACGCCGATGTGACCGATCACGAACCGACGCTGCTCGCGGTCAACCCACCAGTAGATACGCGCGCAGTACTCCGCTGTGCCTTGTCCGAACTTGAGGTGCGGGCCGAGCAGGAAGGTCTTTCCGTCGATTTTGCGCTCATATTCGCTCCGGTACTTGGTTCTCGCAGTGTCCGAGATGTCCGCGACGTACCCGCCCGTTAGCTCTCGAAACGCCGGCTCGAAACCGCCTGGCAGGGCGTCGGCCCTCCAGCGTTTAATGATCTCGGCCATGTGCGACAGGCCCACGTGAATATCGCCAGGACGAGCTGGCGGCGAACACGGGTGACCCGGTGGCCAGCCTCGCCGGCCAGATGGTCCGGCAGGGCATCGCCGAGGCCGCCGCCAGCGGACTGGTTCGCCCGCCGCGCGCCAGGCCAGCGCCAGCCGTGCTCGACTCATCCGAGGACGAGGAGTCCGACGAGCGGGCGCCGTGGCTGGAGCCCTACGGCGGGGAGCCGCAATGGCGCTCATTGATGTGGGGCGGAATCGTCGCGCTCCACGGCCGCTACCCGCAGTGCTCGCCGGCTTGAAGAACGGTTGGTGGGAGAGCGACGCGCACGTGGAGACCCTGTGCGCCTTCGTCGTATGGCGCCAGATGATCGACGACAACTGCCGTGACCCGCGCGAAGAGCTGACCTTCCAGGTCAGCCTCGCCGACTATGGCCACACTCTCCGCCAGGAAGGTGGCAGCGTCACCGACGCTTGGACCTCCGGTGCTCCACCAGATGGGTGGGTCTACTGACCTTGCCGGGAGCCGGCCGGCTACGCGTGCGCCAGCTCGCGCATCTGGCGCACAGGATGGCGACCCAGCCGGCCCGCGATCGCGTAGGGCGCGGGGTGTCCGTGGATGCGCTGTGTGGCCTTGACGCCGACGCGGCCGCGTAGCCGGTCGATCAGGCCTCTTGGCTGTGGGATCAACAGCAGCTCGTTCTCATCGTTGACGAGCACGGTGGCGCGACCCTCCGTGAGATTGCGCCAGAGCGCATCGTCAGCCCACTCCTGATCGCCAGGAATGAATGCAACCCGGTCCGGGTAGCCGAGATCATCGTCGCTGAGCGTGGCGGCCATGAACAGCTCATGTGTCTTGTCTACGGTCTTGCTCATCGAGTGTTCTCCCAGCTACGAACGATATCGCTCCAGCCGCCGATCAGCTTGACCTCCGCAGCGTTCATGGCCTCGTTGACAGAGCCGTGCCCGACGATCGGGTCTTGCTTCTCGGAGCCGACATAGCGGTGCTCGTGGTGCTCATCGGGCGCGTGGGCGTTGTCGAAGGTCCGCACCGTATGCCACTCCCCATCGCGCTCGACCAGCAGCACAATCGCGTACTCGACCGGATGGACGCTCGTACTCGACCGGATGGACGCTTGAACGCTGCACCACCATGAGCACGTCGGGAGCGAGGAGCAGTTCTCGTTGCCGGTCCTTGGGCATGGGCCGGATGATGTTAGGCCGCGCGCCAGAGGGACCGAAGGCGGTCTATTGCGCCTGCGCGTTACAGTTAGCCTCGGAGGAGGCTTCCTGATGCCGTTGCTGCATCGGTCAGCTTGTCCTCGGTGGTCGTGTCTGTCGCTGTGGCTCGCAACGCCCATGACGCACCGCTGGTAGCGGAACTATGCTCGCGCAATGGCCTCGCCGCTGGATCGTCTCGCGCAGCCCGGGCTCATGTCGCTCGCCGTGTCCGCGAGGTTCAAGTGCCAAGAGCTAGGAACGGCGACCGCCTTCGTCGTCACGTATCGTGGCAGGCATTACCTTGTGACGAACTGGCACGTCGCGGCTGGGCGTAATCCCGACACCGGCGTTGTCGTCTCGCAGAGCGGTGGCGTGCCGGACCGACTCGCCGTCCTTCACCACGTCGCGAGCAAGCCGGGTCACTGGCAATACTGGACCCATCTGCTGTATGACGACGATGACGCCCCGCAGTGGCTAGAGCACCCCGTACACGGCCGATCGGTGGATGTTGTAGCGCTGCCGCTCGGCCCTGTAAAGGACATCCAGTTCTTTCCATACGACCTCCATGATCTAGGGTCGCGCATCGTCTTCGGCCCAAGCGACGCCGTGTCGATTATTGGCTTCCCATTCGCGCTGTCCGGCGGTGGGGGTCTCGGGGTCTGGGTGCAGGGAACGCTCGCGACTGAGCCCTCGATCGACTATGGGGACGTGCCGCTTCTGCTTGTGGACAGCAGGACCAGAGAAGGTCAGTCCGGGTCGCCCGTGATCCTCTATCGCACTGACGGGTACGTAACCGAAGGGGGCGACATCATCAACAACGGCGTGGCCGCTGCGCGTCTCGTCGGCGTGTACTCCGGGCGGATCAACAAAGAATCCGACCTTGGGCGCGTCTGGAAGATCAGTGCGCTAGTCGAAATCCTGGATGCTCAAAACCGAGGGCCGCTGCCGGGCCTCGCACGGCCGTAGCTGGCTTACTGGCAGACTGGCAAAATGGCGCTCTCAAAGTGGTCCGTGCGCCTTTCGCTCGAAGAAAGGGAAGCTGGGCCGATCAGCTCGGTGATGGTGTACGCCTTGCAATCCGACGTCCACGGCATGACCATCGGTCGTAGGGCGATTGACCAGGCAGACGAGCCTGGAGCATTCACCGTCGAGATCGACGGCGCCGACCCCGACGACGCGCGGGTGAGGGCACAACACCTACTCGGCGAGCTTCAGCGGCGTGCGAATATCACGGTCCGTCAGGCGCCCGTTATCTGGGTTGCGCGGCTCTCAGACGATCATCCGAGCAGCCTCCGGTTCCTCTCAGAAGCCGAAAGCCTAATCGGCAACGAACACAACGAGATGGCCGTCGTTGCGGCCCAGATCCACCTTGAGGTCCAGGTGCGAGTCCTGGTAGAAGCGGCTGTCAAAGCAGGCTCCAAAGACGCTCCCGGGGTCGTGCTAGATGAGCGACGCGTTTGGTCGCCCCACGATCGGTTCGTGCAAGCGATCCTGGCGGCTCTGTTTGATGTGGCGGTTAAGGATTATCCGGGTGGGGTGATTACATGGCGCATGTGTCCCGTCGAGGGGCGGTTGTGCATCGAGGTCAAGCGATCGACGAAGACTCAGCGAGAGCGTCCCTGGACGCGGTATCGGGCTTCTGGCTCTGGCTCAACGCAGAAGCGACCAAGAAGTCGTAGCAATTTGGCGGCCTGCCTCGCCCTCTGCGTGCTTCGGCGTTTGGGCAGCGGTCCAAACCTACTGCCCAAACCCCACTGAATCGCCATTATTCCGCCTGATCGCCGCGCCCGGCCATTGGCCAAAATCCGGATGAGAGCCCTGAGCCGTCCCGTCGCGCTCGATGCCCCAACGCCAGAATGGTTCCCGGTGAGCCACATAATCCCCGATCTGCTTGCGATGACCCATGCCCCCACATTCTCCGCCAGGAAGGCGGCAGCGTCACCGACGCTTGGACACCCGGCGCTCCGCCAGATGGGTGGGTCTACTTACCTTGCCGGGAACCGAGCTACGCGTGCGCCAGCTCGCGCATCTGGCGCACAGGATGGCGGCCCAGCCGGCCGGTGATCGCGTAGGGCGAGGCGTGCCCGTGGGTGCGATGAGCGACCTTTACCTCGACGCGCCCGCGTAGCCGATCGATCAGGCTGCGCGGCTGCGGAGCGAGCAGCAGCTCGGCATCCTCGCTGACGAGCACGGTGGCGTGGCCCTCTGTGAGGTTGCGCCAGACGACCTCGTCGGCCCACTCCTGGTCCCCAGGGACGAACTCGACCTCATTGGGATAGCCAAGATCGTCATCGCTGAGCGACGCAGCCATAAAGAGATCCCAGGTCTTGTCGTAGACGGCGCTCATCGGGTGTTCTCCCAGCTACGCACGATATCGAACCAGCCTCCCCTGAGCTTAACCTCGGCAGCGTGCATCGCGTCGTTCACGGGCCCACGTGTGACGATCGGAGCCTGCTTTTCGGAGCCGACATAGCGGTGCTCGTGGTGCTCGGTCGGATCGTGGGCGTTGTCAAAGAGGCGCACCGTGTGCCACTCCCTTTCGCGCTCTACGAGCAGCATGATCGCGTACTCGACGGGATGAGCGCTTGAACGTTCGATCACGACGCGCACGTCGGGGGCAAGGCGGTGGCGCCAGATCCGATCCTTGGGCATGGGCCGGACGATCTTAGGACGCGCCCCAGAGGGACCGGAAAAGCAGCACTCAGGGGGATGCGCGAGGCGGTGATCGAGGGCGCGCGAGGACCACGGGCAGCCCCGACGTCGGGGGTTGTTGCGGACGGGTCGCCGCGGTTACGTGTACCGGAGGCGTCGGCTTCGCCTCCTGTCTTGCTAGACGTCGGATCGCCCTGCCCACATGCTGGTAGGGGCGATCCTTCCTATTTACGATGCTGGCGCCGGGATCGCTTAGCCGGTCCTCGTGAGGTGTCAGGGGTGGAACGATCGTGCGCCCGCACTTTGGTTCCGTTGGCCTTTGTGTAGGAGGGGACCTTCACGATCTTGTTGCCCTTCGCTGTCTCAGCCATATGTGCCTCTGCTTCGGATTGTTCGCTGTGCTTGAATGCCGGTCCATCTTTAAGAACGACAGGTGAAGTATGACTATGAGGCAGGCGGCAGCACCTTGTTTTGCGTTCCGACCGTCGAGGATTGTCATGGGGTAGCAGCCCCATTTCGCTGCCCAAACCCCGCCAAATCGCCGCCAATCCTGTCGGGTCGCCGCACCCAGCCATCGGCCGAAATCTCAGCAAACACAGGGAGACCAAGGTCTCGACGCCCACTCGCCAGCCCGCGTGTGAAGCGAGCGCTCTCCCACTGAGCTACGCGCCCTACAGCCCCGAGTCTATTGGGCTTTGAGGGGCTGCGAAGGCCCGTCTGGCGGCCATCCTCCTTGCCGTGCCAGCTCTCAGTACTTTCCCGAACCCCAACTGCGGCCTTGTGCCCTGGCCGGCCTGGCCCCGCCAAGGGAACCTAACGGGGCGCGATGTGCCGCTGGCTTGCATATACGGGCTCGCCGATCGTCCTCTCGAAGGCGCTTTACGCGCCGGCGCACTCGTTGATCGATCAGAGCCTGCATGCGAGGCTCGGGGCGGAGGCGACCAACGGCGACGGCTTCGGCATCGGCTGGTACGACGAAGCTCCCAAGCCGGGGCTCTTCAAGAGCATCGAGCCGGCCTGGAACGACCGCAACCTGCACGAGCTCTCAGACCATGTCAGCTCGGGACACTTCTTCGCGCACGTCAGGGCCGCGATCGGCTCGGCCGTTCAGCAGACCAACTGCCACCCGTTCAGGTTCGGCTCTTGGCTGTGGATGCACAACGGCTTCATCGCCGACTTTGGCAAGCTCAAGCGCGACCTCGTCCTGGCGGTCGATCCGGCTCTGTATCCGGAGATCGAAGGCAGCGCCGACTCGGAGGTCCTGTTCTATTTGGCGCTCACCTTCGGCCTGACCGACGACCCGCCGGGCGCCGTCGCCCAAGCGATCGGCCTCGTCGAGGCCACCGCCCGCGCGAAAGGCGTCGCCGACCCTTTCCAGGGCACGCTCGCGACGACCGACGGCGAACGGATGTGGATCTTCAGGTATTCGAGCGCCGGCCAGTCGCGCTCCCTTTTCTATACGACCGACGTGCCGACGCTGCGTTCGCTCTATCCCGAGCGTCGCATCCTGCAAGAGCTGTCAGCCGACGCGCGTCTCGTCGTGTCCGAGCCGATCGGCGACCTGCCAGGGGCTTGGCGAGAGATGCCCGAGTCGAGCTACGCGGTGATCGCGGCCGGACACGACCAGATCCACCCGTTCACGCCCACCTCCGGCTCTTCGTCCAGGCCCGCGCCCGGATCCTCGTCCGGCCCTGCGCCCGGGCCGCCGAGCTCCGGCTTGGACGGCCGGTGACGAAGACTAAGGTCTAGCGCGATGAGCAAAGAGCGCTGGATGGCGGCCTCGTTCGCGATCGGTTCGACCTGTTTCCTGGTAGGCCCGTTCCCGGGCTTCGCGGATCTTGTGGGCGATACGGCAGACGCGGCGACGTTCTTTGCGGGCTCGATCTTCTTTACGGTCGGTGGCGCGCTGCAGAGCCTGCTCGCTGCGCCGGCTCGCCGCGGAGCCGGCCGCGGCGCCTGGTGGGCGGCCGTAATCCAGTCGGCGGGCACGCTGTTCTTCAACGTGACGACTTATCGGGCTTTGCATACGGCTCTGTCGAGCCCCGAGTACAACCGATTGGTGTGGCGGCCCGACGCCTTTGGCTCGGTCTGCTTCTTGGTCTCCGGCCTGATCGCCTACGGCGCCTCGCCGAGGGTCGGTCGCTGGCGTCTGGCGCCGAGCCGGGCCTTCCAAGGCTGGTGGGAGCCGGCCGTCAACCTGGCCGGCTGCGTCTTCTTCGGAATCTCGGCCATCGCCGGCTACGTGGTGCCCGCGACCGGCTCGCCACTGGATCTGGGGGCGTCCAACTTCAACACCTCGCTTGGAGCCGCCTGCTTCCTGGCATGCGCCCTGGCGACATTGAGGTCGGGCCGGACCCTGAAGTCCGCGCGCTGGCACCGCTTGGCCTGGATCGAGCACACGCTCGGCCGCGAGATCCAAGCCCTATGAGGCTTTGTGATCCGGGTCCGGCCGGGCCTTATGACCCGAGCTTGACCGTGGGGTGCGGTTCCAGGCGCGCGGCCGCTTCCGAGTAGGCCTCTTCGAGGGCGCTGACTTCGGCCTGGGTCAGGGTCTTGCCGAGCTCGGTTTCGCCGCCGACTTCTTCGTAGCCGCGCTTCAGGCGCTTCTGGATCTGGCCGAGGTCGAACTGGCCGTCGTAGACGGTCTCGATGTAGAAGGCCACGTTTTCGCGGGCGAAGCGTTTGGCCGGGACGTTGCCGTGTTCGATCTGGGCTTGCATCGCCGCGATCTGGACCCAGCCCTTGCTGGCCAGGCCGACATAGGTCCGATACAGCCCGGCCAAAGGCGAGCCGGGGCCGGTGAGGTACCTGTTTTCGGCTTCCGTCATCGGCGGCGGTTCCGGCAGTCGCGCCGCCTTCAGCGCCGTTTCGCCGATCGCGGGCCTCGCGGTCGCCAGGGCCGCCGCGCTCCTGGGCAGGCCCGCGTAGACCGACGGCCAGGCCCGCTTGGATGCTCGCAGCTGTTCTGAAACCGGACGCTCGGCCCGCTGCAGGGCCCGGCAGACCGCGACCAGGTCTTCGCGCTCGAGCCTCAGCTCGGCCGCGTTTCTGTGGCCACCGCCACAGCCCGTCACCGCCAGGGCGGCCAGGCCGCCCAGCAGCAGGGTCGCGGCCGCCCTGATCAGGCGCTCAGGAGGTCGACTATGAAGATCAAGGTTTCGTTCGGCGGGATCGACGGCGGCGAGCCCTTGGCGCCGTAGCCGAGCGCGGCCGGAATGATCAGTTCGCGCCGTCCACCGACCTTCATGCCGAGGACGCCCTGTTCCCAGCCGGGGATGACCTGGCCTTTGCCGAGCGTGAACGAGAACGGTTCGTTTCGTTTCCAGGACGCGTCGAAGACTTTGCCGGTCTTGTAGAGAGCGCCCACGTAGTTGACGCTGACGGTGCTCCCCGTCTTGGCTTCGGCGCCGGTGCCTTTGACGATTTCCTTGGTCACCAGCTTCGTCGGCGGCGGTCCGCTCGGCGGCGTGACGTGCGGTTCTTTGGAGAGCGGTCCGCTCGTCGGCGTCTTGGCCGTGGCGGTCGTGCTCGGGCCGGTCGTGCCGGTCGACGCGCTCTTGTTGATCAGCGCTTCGTCGGCCTTGTTCTCGTTTCCGACGGTGATCGTGCTGGAGCCGCCCCCCGAGCCGCAGCCGGCGATCAGGGCCGCCGCGCCCAGGGCGCCCAGGCCGAGGACGATGCGGCGGGCAGTGGCGGCCCGCGGGCGAAGATGAAGCCGGTTGGTCACGTCGCTGAAGTTGGTCACGGCCGGGCAGCCTAACGCAACTGCAGGCTCGTGTGTGCAACCGCGCTCCCGGGCGCCTCGCACGTGCTCGCCGACGACCTGTCCGTTGGCGTCTCCGGACCCTGTGCCAGGAGGCGTTCGGTCAGCTCCACGGCGGGCATCGGCCTGCCGATCCAGTAGCCCTGCCCGATGTCGCAGCCGAGGCTTTCCAGGCGCTCCCAGGCCTGGCGCGTCTCGATCCCCTCCGCGACGACCCTCAGCTCCAGGTGGCGGGCCAAATCGATCGTGGTTCGCACGATCGCTTCGTCGCGAGGGCTCTCACAGATCCCGGTCACGAACGAGCGGTCGATCTTGAGCTCGCCGACCGGCAGCTTCGCCAGGTATGCGATCGAGGCGTGGCCGCTGCCGAAATCGTCGACAGACACGCCGACCCCGATCGCGCGCATTCGCTCCAGTATCTCGCCCGCGCGGCCCGGGTCGGCCATCGTCGCGCTCTCGGTCACCTCGACGGTCAGCTCTCGCGGCCGCGCCCCGTGTTTGCGCAGCAACGCCTCGACCTGGTCGGGCAGCTCGGGGTCGAGCAGGTTGCGGGCCGACAGGTTCACCGAGCACGTCAGCTCGAGTCCCAGCTCGCGCCAGCGCGCCGCTTGGCTGAGCGCCAGATCGATCACGTACAGGGTGACGGGCCCCACGAGCGATGTCTGCTCGATCAAGGGCACGAACTCGCTGGGCGCGAGCAGGCCCCTTTCGGGGTGATGCCAGCGCAGCAACGCCTCGAAGCCGACGATCTTCCCGGTCGCGATCTCGGCCTGAGGCTGGTAGTGCAAGATCAGCTCGCCGTGCTCGAGCGCCGGACGGACCTGGCCGAGCAGAGCCAGTCGCGAGGCGTCGAAGCGGTCGTGCCCAGGCGTATAGACCTCGAGGCGGCTCCTGTCGGACTTCGCCCGGTACAGCGCCATGTCCGCGCGCTGCAACAGCGTCTCTGGGCTCGCGCAGGGTCCTTCCGCGCCGGAGATCGCGACGCCGACGCTCGCCTCGATGTGCAAGGTCCCGCCATCCGATGCTCCGCCTGCTCGCGCGTACGCGGCGCCGTCAGGAGCCATGCCCGGCTCCTGGCTGGACCCCTCGCCGTTTCCGTCCAGCGCGAGCGGGGCCTGCAGGCACTCCTGGATGCGGCGACCGAGCGCGCGTGCGCCAGTCCTGTCGGCGACGTCCGGCCACATGACCGCGTACTCGTCCTCGCCGAGCCGCGCAGCGAACGCCTGATCGCGGGCCTCGAGCACCGAGCGCAGGCGAGCGCCGATCTCGCAAAGGACGGCGTCGCCGGTGCCATAGCCGAGCGTGTCGTTGATCTCCTTGAACCCGTCCAGGTCGAGCAACAGCACCGCCGTGCTCTCGCCGCGGCGTTCGGCCCGGCGCAGGTGTCCGGCGAGCCGTTCGATGAAGAGTGTGCGGTTCGGCAAGCCCGTCAGCTGGTCGTAGCGCGCGAGCTGGTAGTTCTCGCGGGCCTGCTTGCGCAAACGGCGCGAGGCTCCCGCGACGATCCGGAACAAGACCGCCCACAACAGCGCCAGGCCGAGAAAGACGACCAGCGCGATCGTGCGCTGCTCGCGAGCGATCGCCGCAGCCAAGGGGCGGTAGCTCAGATAGATCTCGAACGCGCCTTCCGGGCGCTCGGCGCCCGCGAAGCGCAAGGGCACGTAGACCTCGACGAGCCGGCCAAGGCCGACCTCGCTCGCGGTCTCGGTGTTGGGCCGCGGGTTCATGACCTCGGCCGGATGTGGACGGCCGGCGAGCGCGTCCGCCAGATCATCGCTCGGGGTAAGCGTGCGCCCGAGCAGCTGCTTGTCGTCGGAGTAGATCACCCGGTCCTTGGTGTTCCAGATCTTCAGGCGGGCAAGGTCTTTGGTGATCGAGCGCCCGCTCAGCTGTTCGTCCAGCTTGTGGACTTCCTTCTCGCTCAAGCCGTTTTTCAGATCCTGCTTGGAGAGCCGCGGCTGGACGCCGATCCGGGCGATCAGCTGGGCCGACTCGTCGGCGTCTGTCAGCGTCTGCTTGACGACCTGGGCTTGCAGGATCAGGGCGAGCGCGACCCCCAGCGCCACGATCGGGACGAGGCTAAGCAGCGCGACCTTCTGGGTCAGGCTCAGGCTCGGGCGCCGGCGCCAGGCACGCATACGGTCTGTAATCGGCATTTCCCTAGGAATCTGAAGGCCGGCGAGCGGGCGGTGCGAGGGCTGTTCGTAAGGCCCGGCGAGCGGGCCGTGCGTGGGGCGCGCCGAGCGGGCTGCGTGTGGGGCTCTCTCGGGCTGTGCGTGCGCACGCTAGGATCGCCAAGGACCGTGCTAGGCGGGGAGTTAGCGGCGCCCTGAACCCGCAATCCGCTCTAGCGGGGCTGAATCCCCCTCAGAGGGGTCTTCGTCCCCTTCGCCCCGCCGCGGTGGGCGGCGATGGTCCGGGTCCCGTGCGGTGTCGGCTCGCGAACCAGGTCAGGTCCGGAAGGAAGCAGCCTTAAGCGATCACCGGCAGGCGCAACGGGCGCTCCCGGACCGGAGTTCGCCACGGCGATCAGGCGTTTGGGATGGGGCCACGACAAGGGGTGCACGGTCCATTCGCCCGCCGCCCTGGATCGACCAGGCGCGGCCCTCGCTATGGGCAACGTCTGAAGATCAGCCAGGACCTATTCGTCGCCGACTCGGTGAAGCCCGAAGGCACGTTCACGGACAGGTGCGGGTCCTTGGGATCGAGCACATAGTCGCGTTCGACTTCCATGCTCGCAGGGTCTATGTACGTTCCCTGGGCGATCGGTCCCGCCTGCGCGCTGATCACGTTGCTCGGGCTCGTTTTCAAATACAACGACAACAACGGGATCGGGGCATGGTTGGGGACTCCCACCGGCCCGCATTCGAGCGTTATCGATCCGTTGTTGACAAGCGCCACCAAGTCGTCTTCGATGCGTTGCTGGGCTGCCAGTTTGTCCAGTTCTTTATGGATCGTCCGGTACTGGCTCGGGATGTAGGCGACCAGGCCGACCAGGACCACCGCGCCGCCCGCCATCCACCAGCGCCGCCTCGGGTCTCCGGGCGCCAGGGCCGTCCAGCCGAAGACGCCGGCGCCGCAGAACACGCACAAGATCGAGGCCGCCAAAAACGCGTACCGCGTGTCGATCGGCAGGCCCGCGCTCGCCATCACCGCGAACACGGCCACCGCCACGATCCCCACGATCGCGGCCATACGCGTGCTGGCCGATCTTCGATCGGTATGCAGCCACAAAAGCGACAGCACCCCGCCAAGCGCCGCGCCCACCAGGACCGGCACCCCCAAGATCTCGCCGATCCGTCGCGGTATGTACTCGGGCACGTTCTCGATACCGGTCACCCTGCCCAAGACTTCGGCGGTATGCCTCGTGTTCGTCAGCGACCAGACCGGGTCGCCGGCGATCGCCAGGTCGCTCAAGACCCACAGCAAAGGCGCGCTCGCCGCCAGCAACGTCAGCCAGGCGACCTCCTTGCCCGAGCGTCCGTCCTCGGCCTCGTCTCCGGCCTTGCCCGCGTCCTCGGCCGCGCGCTTTCGCCGCACCCGCCAGGCCGGCCAAGCGATCAGGTACAGCCAGTACAGCCCGCTGAAAGCCCAAGCCTCTGGCCTCAGCAGCCCCGCCAGGGCCAGCAGCGCCAATACCGGCCAGCCCGCCCTCGGACGCTTGGACTCCACCAGCACGGCGCTCAGTACCAGCAACAGGTACGGGATGTCCACGTAAGCCCTTACGCCGTACGAGACGACCGGCACCCTGCTCACCAGCAGCAGCGCCGCCAAGGCGCCCGCCGCGCGCCCGAACCAACGGGCGCCCAGCGCGTACACGACCCAACCGCACGCCGCCAAGGCCAGGAACGCCAGCCAGACCGTCGCCTGAAGGACGCCGTGCGGCCCGAGCGGCGCCAGGACGACACCGACCAGCTCGACCAACGGGTGCGGCGTCGGCGCGATCGGCACGCCGTACGCCGGGTCCGAGCCCCTCGAGAGCTGGCCGCCCCAAGCCAAGCCATACAGGGTGTCGTAGTTCACGAAGCCCACGCCCGCGACCAGCCGCAGCACGATCGCCCCGCCAGCGATCGCCCCGGGTACCCGCAGCCGCCTCATCCAGGTCTCCAGCTTCACGCCGGCGCACGCTATCGGGCGCCGGGAACGTCCGTGGCGCCGGGACCGTCCGCTGTGGGCTCCGCTCGGGAGGCCTTCGCTTGCGGGCGCCGGCGAATCTTCTTCGTGCTGGACTGGGGTGCTGCGCGCGCGTACGTACGCGCGCGCAGCACCCCAGAACGCGAACCACTCGCCCTCGGTCGCCACGGCCAGCGCGGGTAGACTCAGTCAGACGGTGCCCGAAGCGCTCGACCAGCAGCGAACGTCCCTATATCGCAGGCACCGGCCGCGCACGTTCGAGGACGTCGTCGGCCAGGACGCGGTCGTGCGCACCCTGCGCAACGCGGTCTCACGCGACCAGGTCCACCACGCCTACCTGTTCGTCGGCTCGCGCGGGACCGGCAAGACCTCGATGGCCAAGATCCTGGCCGCCTGCCTGAACTGCGAGCACGGACCGACCGTCGAGCCCTGCGGCCAATGCGACTCGTGCGTCTCGATCGCGAAGGCCAACTCGTTGGACGTGATCGAGATGGACGCCGCCTCCAACAACTCGGTCGAGGACATCAGGGACCTGCGCGACTCGGTCGCGTTCGCGCCGGTCTCGGGCAAGCGCAAGGTCTACATCCTCGACGAGGCCCACATGCTCTCGACGGCTGCTTGGAACGCGTTCCTGAAGACGCTCGAGGAGCCACCGCCCGGGACCGTCTTCGTGCTCGCCACGACCGAGGCCGGCAAGGTGCCCGCGACCGTCGTCGATCGCTGCCACCGCTTCGATTTCCAGCGCCCTTCGGTCGAGCAGATCGCCGAAGTCCTGAAACGCGCCGCCGAGGCCGAGTCGATCGATGTCGGCCCCGAGGCGGTCGCCGCGCTCGCGCGCTCGGCGACCGGCAGCTTCAGAGACGCGCTCGGCACGCTCGAGCAGCTGCTCGCCTTCAGCGACGGTTCGACGGTCGCGCTCGACGACGTGCTCGCCGTCCTCGGCATCGCCGACTCCGGCCTCCTGGAAAAGACCGTCGAGGCGGTCGCCGCCGGCGACGCCCGCGCCTCGCTCCTGGCCCTTGCCGAGTGCGCCGACTCCGGCCGGGACGCCGGCTCGTTCGCCAGAGACCTCGAGTCGCGCGCTCGTGATCTGCTCGTGGTGCAGACCCTCGGCGAGGTCCCGTCTGAGTTGGCGCTCACCCCCGAGGCCGACCTTCGCCTGGCCGACCAGGCCGCGCGTGTGTCCCACGCGACGGTCGTTCGTCTGCTGGAGCTGATCGGGTCTGCCATGGAGTCCGTGCGCGCCGGCGCCGACGCGCGCACCTGCCTGGAGCTCGCCCTCGTCAAGGCCGCCAAGCCCGAGGTCGACGCCTCGACCAAGGCCCTCCTTTCGAGGATCGAGCGCTTGGAGGGCGCTGGTGTTGCGGCCGCACCTGCCCGGCCAGCGCCTCCGCCGGCGCCTTCGCCCCCAGCGTTTCCGCCCGAGCCTGCCAGTGCCGGCCCCGCGACCGCTGTGCCCGCGACCACGCCGGCGAGCACGGTGTCCTATGCCGGGCTCGCGTCCGATGCCCGTCCGGTGTCGGTCGAGCAAGCCCCCGCGCCTGGACCCGCCGCGCCCGCGCACGAGCCCGCGCACGCCGCGCCCGCACGCCCAGAGCCCGCGTCGGAGGTGCCCGTGTCGGAGGTCTCCACGTCGGAGGTGCCCGTGTCGGAGGTCTCCACGTCGGAGGTGCCCGTGTCGGAGGTCCCCACGTCGGAGGTGCCCACCGAGACGCCGGCGTCGCCCGCAACGGACCTGCTGGCGCTCGTCGAGTTGTGGCCCGCCGTGATCGAGCTGGTCCTCGCCGAGCATGCCCTCTGCGGCGCGGTCATCGCCGACACGCGCCCGACCGGGGTCGCCGGCGAAGATCTGACGGTCGGATTCCCGACGGGCGCCGAGTTCTTGAAGAAGAAGGCCGAAGACCCCGCGAACCGCCAGATCGTGACCGAGGCGCTGCGCCAGGTCGCGGGCGGGCGCTGGCGGATCTCATATGAGCTAGACCCCGAGCTGGACGTGGTTGGCGAGGGTGGCGCCGCGCGCGCGTATTCCGAGGAGGAGTGGATCGAGCGTTTCAAGGCCGAGCTCGACGCCGAAGAGATCCCGGTTGAGGCCGACACCGACGACGATCGCGAGCCCGCGGGCGCGGGCGGCGAGCGAAGGGAGGTCTGAGCGATGTCCAAACGCTCCGCCCGCAACATGCCGGTCGGCCGGCAGGCGCGCGCGCAGGCACGGCCCGGCGGGCCTGGTGGGGCCGGCAAGGGCCAGCAGAACGTGCAGCAGATGATGGCCCAGGTCCAGCGCATGCAACAGGAGATGGCCGAGGCCCAGGAGCAGCTCAAGCACGAGACCGTCTCGGCGTCGGCTGGCGGCGGCGTGGTGACGGTCCAGGCGACCGGCGATCTGCGGATCGCGGCGGTCGAGATCGCCCCCGAGGCCGTCGACCCCGAGGACGTCGAGATGCTCTGCGACATGGTCTTGGCGGCGACCAACGAGGCGTTGCGGGCCGCCCAGGAGTTGGCCGCCAGCCGTATGGACGGTGCGACCGGTGGCGTCGACCTCGGCGCGCTCGGCGGCCTCGGCGGCTTGGGCGGTCTCGGCCTGCCCGGCCTCGAGTCGTGATCGGTCTGGTCGTGCCCAGTCCGGTCCTGGCGGGTCGAGTCGTGTTCAGCCCAGTCCTGGCGGGTCGAGTCGTGTTCAGCGGTGTCGGGCCAGGCGGGGCGCGGTCCGGCGGAGCCGTGACCGAGTGAGCTCTTACGCGCCCCCAGTCCAAAGGCTCGTGACCGAGCTGTCGAAGCTGCCCGGGATCGGCACGCGCACGGCCCAGCGCCTGGCCTTCCACATCCTGCGGACGCCAAACGCCGAAGCGCTCGCCCTGGCCGAGGCGATCAAGGAGGTCAAGGCCAAGATCGGGCTGTGCGAGACCTGTTACAACCTGACCGACGAACCGCGCTGTCGCATCTGCCAGGACCAGAGGCGCGACCACTCTTTGATCTGCGTCGTCGAGGAGCCCGGCGACGTGATCCCGATGGAGCGGACCCACGAGTACCAAGGCGTCTATCACGTGCTCGGCGGCGCCCTCTCGCCGATCGACGGCGTCGACCCGGAGGACCTGAAGATCGCCGAGTTGTACAAACGTGTCCAGTCGGAGACGCAGCCAGTGCGCGAGGTCGTGCTCGCTACCAACCCGACGACCACCGGCGAGGCGACCGCCTTGCACATCGCTGGGGAGCTGCGCTCGCGCGCGCCCGAGGTCACCGTCACGCGCTTGGCCAGCGGCCTGCCGGTCGGGTCGGACCTGGAGTACGCGGACGAGGTCACCCTCGGCAAGGCGTTCGCTGGACGCCGGTCCTTGTAGCCTCAGGCCCGATGTCCTGCACCGTCGTCATGAAGTTCGGCGGCACCTCCGTCGCCGACGCCGAGCGGATCAAGCGCGCCAGCGCGCGGATCGTCGCCATGCGCGAGTCTGGGGCGCGCGTCGTGGCGGTGCTGTCGGCGCGGGGCAAGACGACCGACGAGCTGATCGCGATGGCCTCCGAGGTGTCGGACGCGCCGGACCCGCGCGAGATGGACATGCTGCTGTCGACCGGCGAGCGCATCTCCTGCGCGCTGTGCGCGATGGCGATCCACGACCTCGGCCACCAGGCGATCTCGCTGACCGGCTCGCAGGCGGGGATCGTCACCGACGAGTCGCATACGCGCGCGCGCATCCTCGACGTGCGCGCCGAGCGTATCGTGGCGGCCCTCGAAGAGGACCGGATCGTGCTCGTCGCCGGCTTTCAGGGCGTCTCGCACACCTCCAGCGACGTGACGACGCTCGGGCGTGGCGGCTCGGACACCACCGCCGTGGCCCTGGCCGCCGCCGTCGGCGCCGAGGTCTGCGAAATCTATACCGACGTGCCCGGCGTGTTCAGCGCCGATCCGCGTATCGTCGAGAACGCCAGAAAGCTCGACACCGTCTCCTTCGAGGAGATGCTCGAGATGGCCGCTTCCGGGGCGGGCGTCTTGCAGCTGCGCTCGGTCGAGTACGCCCGCAACCACGGCGTACGCATCCACTGCCGCTCCTCCTTCGAGGACGCGCCCGGTACCGTTGTGCTCGACAGAGCGGACACCATGGAGAACCCACTGATCACAGCCGTCACCCACTCGACCTCTGAGGCCCGGGTCACTTTGGTCGGCGTGCCCGACGAGCTCGGCGCGGCCGCCCGCATCTTCGAAGCCCTGACCGAGGCCAACATCAACGTCGACATGATCGACCAGAACGTGCCGACATCCAGAGGCGGCCTGGCCGAGATCTCGTTCACCGTGCCCCGCGAAGACCTGAGAGAGGCCAAGGACGCGCTGGCCCCGCTGGCCGGCGACGCCTACTCCGAGCTGATCTCGAACGAGGAGATCGGCAAGGTCTCGATCGTCGGCGCCGGCATGCGCACGCATCCGGGCGTCGCGGCCCGCTTCTTCAGGACACTGACCGACGAAGACATCAACATCGAAATGATCTCGACCTCCCCGATCAAGATCTCGTGCGTCATCGCCGGCGAGCGCGTTCCCGACGCCGTCCGGGCCCTGCACGACGCGTTCGAGCTGTCCGGTCCCGACACGATCGTCCCCGAAGAGCCGTTCGCCGCCGGCGGCACGCTGTAGGGGAGGCTCAACTCGTCTGGGCGGCCACCCACTCGAGGTAAGGGCCGTGGCCGCCGGCCGCCTCGACGACCAGGATCTCGGGTAGCTCGTATGTGTGCAGCTCCTCGATCCGCTGGACGAGGTCGGCCGCCACCGCGGTCGTCGTCTTCAGCAGGGCCAGCCACTCCTGCTGGGCGCGCTCGACATCGCCCTGCCACTCGTAGGTGCTGAAGACCGGCCCCACGATCTGTCCGCACGCGATCAGGCGCTCGGCCAGGAGCGTGTCGATTATGGCCTGCAGGGCGTCGCGGTCGTCGTGGGCGACCTGGACCTGGGCGATCGAAGACGTCACCAAGGAGCAGCGTACAGCGGCCGGCCGCTGTCCAGGCGAGGCCGTACAACAGGTTGGCGTTGACGTCCGGGCGAGACTTAAGCGGAGATTTGGGTATATAGCTTGTATGACCCGTCATCGTCTGATCGCCATACCGCTCTCGCTTGCGCTCGCCGCCGCCATCCCTGCCATTACCGCGTCCGGGGCCGGGGCGGCTTCGCTGGTGCCGACCGTGACGACCTCGAACGCCGCGCACGCGACCTACTCGTCGGTGACCGTCTATGGCTACGTCAACGCCCACGGGATCGCGACCGGGTACGCCTTCCAGTACGGCACGACGACCGGCTACGGCGGGCAGACGGCGCTGGCGCCGGCGGGCGAAAAGAAGAACTCGGTCAAGGTCGGCCAGACGATCGACGGCCTGCAGCCAGGGACGGTCTATCACTACCGGATCGTGGCGGTCAACGGCGCCGGGCTCGCATACGGCGGCGACCGCACGTTCAAGACGGTGCCCGTGCCGCTGTCTTTGCAGATCACGAGCACGCCGAACCCGGTCACCTACGGCAAGCCGTTCCTGATCGAGGGCAACCTGTCGGGCACGGGCGCCGCAGGCCGGGAGGTGATCCTCGAAGCGAATCCTTATCCGTTCATGGCCGGCTTTCACACGATCGGCAACCCGGAGCTGACGAGCGCGACCGGCGCCTTCTCGTTCCCGTATCTTGGCCTCCTGGAAAACACGCAGCTGCGCGTTGCCACCGTCGGCGGCGGCACGATCGTCGCCAGCCCGGTCGTCGTCGAGGACGTGGCCGTCAGGGTCTCGTTCCGCGCCAGGCGGACCCGGCGGCGCGGGTATTGGCGGCTGTCGGGGACCGTCACCCCCTCCGAGGCAGGTGCGCTCGTCGGCTTTCAGCTGCTGAAGCCCGGCAACTCCGTCAACGAGGGCGGAACCGGCGTCAAACCGGGCACAGCCACGACGTCACGCTTCGAGCGCGTCGTCCACATCAAGCATCCCGGCGTGTACAGGGCGCTCGTCAAGATCGCCGACCCCGCTCGCGTCTCGGGCTACAGCCCGCCGATCTACATCCGCTGAGGCCAGCGCCCCTCGAGCACACCGGCCCAAGGCCCTCGCGCACCACCGACCTCGGCGCGAAGGACGCTTATCTGGCGGCTTGGTCCAGCGAGCGCTGCAGCTCCTCCAGGACTCTGACGACGCGCAGGCCGCTGTTGCCGTCCGAGCGCGGGGTGGAGCCGGTGCGGATGCAGTCGACGAAGTGCTCGCACTCGACCCGCAAAGGCTCGACGTTGGAGATGCGGGGCGAGTAGATGTCGCCGGAGCGCGCGATGTACTCGCCCCAGGAGCGGACGTCCTCGTCGAAGCCCTTGTCGTAGACGGTCAGCTTGCCCTCGATCTGCATGTCGTCGAAGGTGGCCATCCGCTTGGAGCCGACGACCGTGACGCGCCGCTCCTTGTGGGGGTCCAACCAGGAGAGGTGCAGGTGCGCGACCGGGCCGGAGGGGAAGCGCAGGTAACAGAAGACGACGTCCTCGACCTCGGGGCGCACGTAGCCGCGGCCGTAGGCGGTGCACTCGACTGGCTCCTCGCCGATCAGGGCCAGGACGACGGACACGTCGTGGGCGCCGAGGCTCCAGAGGGCATTCTCGTCGGCTCTGAGCTTGCCGAGGTTCAGGCGGTTTCCGTACACGTAGTACAGGTCTCCGAGCTCGCCAGAGTCCAGGAGCTCCTTGAGCCGCCGGACGCCTGGGTGATACTCGAGCAGGTGTCCGACCATCAGGATCGTGCCGGCCCGCGCGGCGGCGTCGACCGCCAGCTGGGCGTCGGCGGCGGTCGTCGCCAAGGGCTTCTCGACGAAGCAGTGCTTGCCGGCCCGGGCGACCTCGGCCGCGAGCTCGGCATGGGTCGGCACCGGCGTGGCGAGCACGACCGCGTCCAGGTCGGGGTCCTCGAGCAGGTCCTGTAGGTCGGTGGTCAGGCGCGCGGACGGGTGCGCCGAGGCCAGGCGTTCGCGCGAGGCCTCTGCCGGGTCGCACAGCCAGGCCAGCTCGCAGCCCGGCAGGGCGGCCAGGTTGCGGGCCAGGTTCGGGCCCCAGTAGCCGAGACCGGCGACCCCGACGCGGACGGTCCGCTCGGCGCCGCTCATCGCGATCCAAATCTTGATGTCCGCGCGCGCACACGCCAACACCGCATGGCACGCGTGTGTCGATGCAAGGACATCCTCATCGGCGTCCGGCCCCCCGCTCGGCAAGCTTCCCGATCGCGGCCACGCAGCGCTCGGCGGCGTGGCCGTCGCCGTAGAGCTCCGGTCGCTCTGGCGGCGGCTCATGCTGGAGGGCTCGCAGCGCAGCCGGGGCGTCGAGATCGACGAGCGTGTTCCAGCCGGCGTCGACCGTCTCGGTCCACTCCGTGTTCGGGCGCAGCGTGACGCAGGGCACGCCGGCAAGATACGCCTCCTTCTGGACGCCGCCGGAATCGGTGAGCACTGCTCGGGCCTGGCACAGCAGGGCGGCAAGCTGCATGTATGGCAGCGGCTCGGTCAGGACGATCCCGGGGACGGCTGCCAGCCGGCCGAACAGTCCGGCCTGCTCGAGGCGCGCGCGCGTACGGGGATGGGCTGGGAAGACGACTGGGGGCGGCAGCACCTTGACGAGGTCGACCAGATCACCTAGACGCTCGTGATCGTCGACGTTGCCGGCGCGATGGGCGGTCAGCAACAGGTATTGGTGAGGGCGTAGATCGTAGGCGCTCAGGGTGGCGGTGTCCGCGCGCGCGGCGGGCAGGCGGCTGAGCATGATGTCGGCCATTACGTCGCCGACGACCTCGATCTTGCCGGCGACCGACTCGGCGAGGAGGTTCGCGGCGGCGGGCTCCGACGAGCACAACAACAGCGCGCTGGCGTGGTCGGTAAGCACGCGGTTCAGCTCCTCGGGCATCGTCCTGTCGCGCGAGCGCATCCCGGCCTCGACATGAACGACCTCGATCTGGGCCTGGGCGGCCGCGATGGCCCCGGCGAGCGTCGAGTTGGTGTCGCCGTAGACGAGCACCGCGTCGGGCTCGACTTCGGCCAGCAACGGCTCCAGGGCGGCGAGCATCCTGGCCGTCTGGGAAGCATTCGAGCCGCCGCCGATGCCGAGCGTGCGGTCTGGCTCGGGCACGCCCAACTCGTCGAAGAAGACCCTCGAGAGCGTGTCGTCGTAGTGCTGGCCGGTGTGGACCAGGATCTCCTCGTGCGTGGCCCGCAGTGGCCCCGAGACGGCCGCGGCCTTGATGAACTGGGGCCGGTTCCCTATGACCGTGAGGATTCGCACGGTCTCAGCCTTGGTGGAGGACGGGGGGGTGGTCGGGAGGGGGGCCTGCCACCCTCCCGCTTGATTGCTGGGGCCGGTTTCCGATAACCGTGAGGATTCTCATGCCGTGTGTCATCCGTGTGTTACGAGTGTGCCGGTGAGGTGACGGGGGCGGGGGAGATGTGTTGTGGTTTCAGGCGCGTAGGTTTTCTATGTATAGCTAAAGTAAACTCGGCCCTTTATGTTGGGGGGGCTTCGCAATACCTTTGCTATACGTGTGTCAAAAATTAGTGCACACCTGCGCCCTATTACAATGTGTTTACAGTTCTGCCGGCGCAACATGAGCGCCACGGGGACATCTCGGCCAGCCGAAACGGGGAGGCACTCGCTTCTCGCCCTCATTCGCCCTTCGGTCAGCGCAGGCGCCGACTGGAACGGCATCTCCTAAGCGGCTGCGCCGACGACCGAGGTCGACCAGTCGATCACCGAGGTCGGCCTGACGACGTGGCGCTGCATGCCGAGCTCCTTGGGCTCCAAGCCCAGGGCTAGGCCGACGAGCTGGGGCAGGTGCAGGACGGGCATGCCGAGGTCGCGCCCGACCACGCCCGCCGCCGCGGGCTGCTGAAAGTCGAGGTTCAGGTGGCACAGCGGACACGGCGTCACCACGCAGTCCGCGTCGGCGTCGATCGCGTCGCCGAGATGCCGGCCGGCCTGGGTCAAGGAGGCCTGCTTGTTCATCGTCACGATCGGAAAGCCACAGCACTTGCGCATCCCGGCGTACTCGATCACGGTTCCGCCGAGCGCCTCGATCAGCTGCTCCAGATAATGGTCCCTCGGGTGCTCGGCGTCGATGCCGAGGCGCGCGCGGGGGCGCACGATGTAACAGCCGTAAAAAGGGCCGACCTTGAGGTTGGTCAAGGGCCGCTTCACTTTCGAGCGCAGTTCGTCCAGGCCGATCTCCTCGACCAACAGCCACAGGAAGTTCTTGTTGGTAAGGCCCTTCTCGTACTTCAAGTTCTCGCCGGCAAGCGTCTCGTTGACGAGGGCCCTGTACTCGGCGTTGGCGTCCAACCGTTCCTGGCACTCGCCCTGGGCGCCCTGGCAGGTCGAGCAGATGTTCATCATCATCTCGGCCCCGTCGACCTGCTGGGCCAAAGCGAAAGTGCGCGCGTTGAGCGTGTCCGCAAGCTCCTGGTTGTGCTCGGCGATCACCCCGCAGCCGCTGCAGTTGGCCCGGTCGAGTTCGACCAGCTCGATGTCCAAGAGCGGCGCCACCTTCGCCATCGAGCCGTGCAACTCCGGGGTAAAGCCACGACTGACGCAGCCGGGCCAGTAGGCGACCTTCATGCGCTCACACTCCCTTCGGACTCGGTCCCGCCCTCCGTGGTGGGGGACTCAACCGCCGTGGAGGCGCCGGCGGCGACGGGAGCCTCGTCCTCTTCGTCCTCCCCGACGACATACAGGTTCAGCTCGTAGCGTTGCGGCCGGCTCTCGACCGTCTTGTAGATCGACTGCACCGCGTTCAGGTCCTGCTTTGGAATCTTGTGGCCGAAGATCGCGATCTTGGGGCTCACTTTCCCACGCAGCACGCCCTTGATGACGGTCGGCAGCGAGCTGACGAGCTCTTTGGCCGCGGCCGGATGGAACTTGCCGAACCAAGAGTTTCCGCCGTAAGACCTCGGCAGCATCTCGGCCTCGTGCAGCAGCCCGTAGTCGCGGATCAGCGTCACGATCGTGTCCTCGTGGCGCTCGCCGTTGTTGCGGTCGACGATGTGCTGGTCCGAGCCCGCGATCCGCCGCAGCCTCATGATCTGGCCCATCGGGTTGACGTCCTTGGGGCACGCCTCGACGCACTTGAAGCAGTGCGTGCAGTCGTAGAGCCCGTGCTTGTCTTCGGCCAGGTCTTTCAGCCGCTCGCGCTGCTCGGCGTCGCGCGGGTCGCCCACGAACCGGTAGGCCTTGGCCAGGGCCGCCGGGCCGACGAACTCCGGGTCGACCTCCATGGCCAGGCAGTCCGACACGCACGCGCCGCACTGGATGCAGGCCATCGACTGCGTGATGTCGACCATCGAGTCTTTCGGGACGATGTACTCGCGCTCGGGCACCGGCTGCTTGGCCAAGAGCCACGGGGTGACGCGCTGGATCTTGCGCCAGTGGACCGCGTCCATGTCGACGATCAGGTCCTTGATCACCGGCATGTTGCCCATCGGCTCGATCTCGATCACGCCGTCGCCCTTGGCGGACGCCCGGGCGTGGTCCAGGTGGGTGTGGCAGGCCAGCCCCGGTTCGCCGTTGATCTTGACCCCGCACGAGCCGCAGATCGCGGCCCGGCACGAGCACCTGATCCCGATCGAGCCGTCGAACTTGGCTTTGGCCTGCAGGATCCCCTCGAGCACCGAGCGATGCGGCTCCAGCTCGATCGTGTGCTCGTCCCAGTAGGGCGCCTGCCCGGACTCCGGGTCGTAGCGCCGCATCCGCAAGGTGAACTTCTCGGGTGTCGCGGCCTGGAGTTCGGCCATCAGTACTTCCTCTCCTCGGGCTGCCACTGGGTCATCGTCACCGGCGAGTAGCTGACCTGCGCACCGTCGGCGCTCGCAGTGATGTCGATGTGCTTGAGCCACTCTCCGTCGTTGCGCTCCGGGTAGTCGGTCCTGAACTGGGCGCCCCTGGACTCCTTGCGCTCGATCGCCCCGACCACGGTCGCCTCGGCGCAGTCGAGCATGTAGCCGAGCTCGATCGCGCCCAGGACGTCCTGGTTGAAGACCGTCCCGCGGTCGTCCACGTAGGCGCTCTCGGCCTCCTCTTTCAATCTCTGCACCGTCTCGCGGGCCTTCTGCAGGCCCTCTTCGTCCCTGTAGACCGCCACGTACTGGTTCATCGTGGCGCCCAGCTCGGCCTTGATCTCCGAAACGCGCCGTGGGCGGGTGGGGCTTCCATTCTTATCGCGGCTCAGGATCCGTTCGATCGTCGCGGTGTCCTCGCGCCGCTTGGCCTCCGAGGCGTCTGGCATCGCCATCGTCTGTGCCCGCTTGGCGGCGTGCTCGCCGGCGCGCCGCCCGAAGATCAATGTGTCGAGCAGCGAGTTGGCCCCCAAGCGGTTGCCGCCGTGGACGGACACGCACGCGACCTCGCCGGCCGCGTACAGGCCTTCGACCGGCGTGGCGCCGTCGATGTCGGTCTTGACCCCGCCCATGATGTAGTGCTGGCCCGGCCTGATCATGATCGGTTCGCGGGTGATGTCGACGCCGGCGAAGTCTTTGCCGATGTTCACGATCTCCCTGAGCGCCTCCAGGGTGCGCTTGCGGGGCACCTTCGTGATGTCCAGGTAGATCCCGTCCTTGTTGGCGCCGACGCCCCGACCCTCGAGGATCTCGGTCTGCTCGGCCCTCGAGACGACATCCCTCGAGGCCAGCTCCATCTTGTTGGGCGCGTACTTCTCCATGAAGCGCTCGCCCTCGGAGTTCAGCAGCACCGCGCCCTCGCCGCGCGCGCCCTCTGTTATCAGGAGGCCGTTCTCGACGAGCGTCGTCGGGTGGTACTGGACCATCTCCATGTCCATCAAGGGCGCGCCGATCCGGTAGGCCTGGGCGATCCCGTCGCCGGTCACGATCAGGGCGTTGGTCGTCGGGCTGTACACCTGGCCGGCGCCGCCGCACGCCAGGATCACGTTCTTGGCTTTGAAGGTCTCCATGTGGCCGGTCCGCACGTCCCTGGCCACGACGCCGCAACAGCGCCCCTCCTCGTCCTGGACGAGCGAGGTCACGAACCACTCCTCATAGCGCTCCACGCGCTCGTGATGCCTCATCAACTGCTCGTAGAGCACATGCAAGATCGCCTGTCCGGTGATGTCCGCCACGTACGCCGTCCGCTTCATCGAGGCGCCCCCGAATGCCCTCAGGTCCAGCTCGCCGCGCTCGTTGCGGTGGAACGTCACGCCGATGTGCTCCAAATGCATGACCTCGTGGGGAGCCTCCGAACACATCACTTCGATCGCGTCCTGGTCGCCCAGGAAGTCCGAGCCCTTGACCGTGTCGTATGCGTGCGAGCGCCAGTCGTCGGCGACGTTGATCGCCGCGTTGATCCCGCCCGCGGCCGCCACCGAGTGCGAGCGCACCGGGTGGACCTTGCTCAGGATCGCCACGCTCGCGCCCTCCTGCGCAGCGGCCAGCGCGGCCCGCTGGCCGGCCAGGCCCGCTCCGATGATCAGTACGTCATGCGCCGGCATCGCGCCGGAACTCTATAACGCGGGCCGTCCGAGGCAGCGCAACGTGCGCGGTGTGGACCGTAACGCTGTCTCTCTCGCACTGCTCGGAGGCTGTGTCCCGAGGGTGTCGGGAGGCGGCCGTCCAGCGCCCTGCGGTCGCCACGCCGGTCAACTTTGAGCCGCTGGACGTAGGGCCTGGCGCAGTTGCGCCACCGTCACGACCCCTTGCAGCACACCCTCTTCGTCGACCGCGACCATCGCCCCCAGGCGCCCCAGGCCCTCGCTGCGCAGCAGCGATTCGACCGGCTGGTCCTCGGCGATCCTGACCGGCATGTCCTCCTCCAGCACGTCCACGACCGGCAACGCCGGCCGGCCCGCCTCGATCTCCGCATCGACACGCTGCTCGCGCACGACCCCCAGGAAGTGCCTGCCCGGGTCGACGACCGCGAACCAGGGCCAGCGGTAGCGCAAGAAGAACTGCTCCTGGGCGTCCAGCAGGCTCATGCCCGCCGGGATCGTCACCGGCTCGCGGTCCATGATGTCCGCGACCGTCACTCCCGCGATCTTCCGGCCGAACGCGCCGCTGGCGACGGCCCCGCTGGCGCCCTGGTAGAGGATGAACGCGAGCAGCATCGTGAACAGCCCGAAGCTGTCGCCGGTCGCCATCAGGGCTAGGCCGAGGGCGCCAAGCGCCAGCGCAAAGCCCTGGCCGGCCCTGCCCGTCCAGCTCGTCGCCCGGTTGCGGTCGCCCGTGCGCCACCAGATCAGCGCCTGCGCGATCTGCCCGCCGTCCAAGGGGAAGGCCGGGATCAGATTGAACACGAGCACGAACATGTTGACGGTCGCCAGCCAGCTCAGCCACACGAACAGGGGCGTCGCGTGCACGCCGCTGCCGGCCGTCGCGACTTCGGTGAAATGCCCGCCCGGTTCCGTCAGGTGCGCGGCCAGCGTGGCGAGCACGACCACCGCGAGCGTCACCGCTGGGCCGGCGGCTGCGACCCGCAGCTGGGATCCGGGCGTGCGCGCCGGCTCGCTTCTCGTCAAACCACCGAACGCCCACAGATCGATGCCCAGCACCGCCAAACCGTTGCGCTTTGCAACGAGGGCATGTCCCAGCTCGTGCAGGATCACCGACACGAAGAACGACAGCACGATCGCGACCGTCACGAAGTACGCGTTCGTCTGCGACCCGCCGAGCACTTCGTGGAGGTACGGCGTCAGCGCGATCACGAACAAGAACAGCACCACGAACCAGCTGATGCCCGCGCCGATCCTGATGCCGAACACCCTGGCGAGCTGGAAATTGGTGCGCCTGACCATCATCCCCGTCAATGTTAGGCCGATCGCGCGATCGGCCCGGCGCGGCCGGAACCTGTCTGCGCTCACGTCCCGCGACCAGGACCCTGCCGGAAGCAATGGCCGTCAGCGGCGGCGGCCGGTCGCGACAGGCCGCGGCGGCGTCGTCGTCTATACCCGGGGCTGGCTTCTGGCGATGATCGCCTGAAAGTCGGTGCCCGCCGGCAGCGTGCCGTACTCCAGGCCCGAGTCGCCCGCCAGGCGCGCGCCGCAGAAGGCGTCGGCGACCGCGCTCGGCGCGTGCCTGACGAGCAGCGAGCCCTGCAGGCACAGCGCCATCGACTCGACGATCCTGCGTGCCCTCGCCTGCAGCGTCTCGGGCTCGCCGGCCGTGAACTGCGACTCCAGCTCGGCGATCCTCGCGTCCAGCCTGTGGTCCGCGCCCTGGGCGAGCTTGACCTCGTGCAGGAAGACCTCCAGCGACCTCGGCTCCTTGACGAGCGCTCTCAGCACGTCCAGGCTCATCACGTTGCCCGAGCCCTCCCAGATCGAGGCCAGCGGCGCCTCCCGATAGAGCCTCGGCATCCCCGACTCCTCGACGTAACCAGCGCCGCCCAAGCACTCCAAGGCCTCAAACGCGTGGTTCGGCATCCGCTTGCACGTCCAGTACTTGCCGACCGCCGTCGCCAGGCGCTTGAACAGCTGCGCGTCGCTTTTGTTTTCGCCGGCCTCGGCATCGTCCGCGGCTTCGTCGTAAGCCCTGGCCAGCCTCATCGCCAGCGCCGTCGTGGCCTCCGATTCGAGGCACAGGTCGGCGAGCACGTTTTCCATGAGCGGCTGCTCGATCAACAGGCCACCGAACGCGGACCTGTGCGCCGCGTGGTGCGTGGCGCCCACGACCGCCGCCCTCATGCCCGCGGCCGAGCCGATCACGCAGTCGAGCCTCGTGTGGCCGACCATCTCGATGATCGTCGGCACGCCCCTGCCCGGCTCACCGACCATCCGCGCCCAGGCGCCATGCAGCTCGATCTCGCTGGACGCGTTCGACTTGTTGCCGAGCTTGTCCTTCAGTCTCTGGATGTGCATCGCGTTGCGCGTGCCGTCGGGCAGGATCCTCGGCATCAGAAAGCACGACAGGCCGCCCCGCTCGCCGTCCGGGGCATCGGCCTGGGCCAGCACCAGGAAGAGGTCTGACATCGGCGCCGAGCAGAACCACTTGTGGCCCGTCAGCTCGTACTCGGCCCCCGGACCGCCGCCGTTCAGGGGTCTGGCGACGGTCGTGTTCGCCCGCACGTCCGAGCCTCCCTGCTTCTCGGTCATCGCCATGCCCGCGATCGCCGAACCCTTCTCCGCGGCCGGGACAGAGCGCGGGTCATAGGTCGTTGCCGTCACCAGCGGCTCCCACTCGGCCGCCAGCTCCGGCTGGGCTCTCAGCGCCGGCACGACCGCGAACGTCATCGTGATCGGGCACGCATAGCCGGCCTCTGCCTGCATCGCCGTCATGTACATCGCGGCTCTCGCCACATGGACCGCCGGCTTGGCGACCTCTCGCCATGGAAGTGAATGCAGCTCGTGCCGGACCCCCATCCTCATCAGTTGATGCCAAGCCGGATGGAACTCGACCTCGTCGATCCTGTGGCCGTACCGGTCGTGAGTCTTCAGCCGCGGCGGGTTTTCGTTGGCCTGCCACCCCCACACCTGCTGCGGTTCGCCGCCGATCAGCTCGCCCAACTCGTCCGCGCGCTCGAGCACCCACGAGGCCCCCTCGCGCTCGGTCGCCTCGACCAAGGGCGTGTTGTCGGCGAACACGTTCCGGCCATCGAGCGGCGGGACCTGGTTGAAGACGTCATGCGTCTTCCACGGGGCCCTGTCCTCACCGGTCTTAGTAGTCGGGATCGTCGCCATGTCCACTCGACAGGGTACTCGCATGTGGTTGGTCGCGACCGGCGCGGCGCCCGCGATAGCATCGCCAGCCCGGCGACCCTCCCCACACCCCCAAGGACCGAACATGGCTGACAAGATCAAGGTCAAGAACCCGATAGTCGAGCTCGACGGCGACGAGATGACGAGGGTCATCTGGTCGTTTATCAAGGATCAACTGGTCGTGCCCTACCTGGACATCGACCTGCGTCGCTACGACCTGTCGATCGAGTCGCGCGACGCGACCCGCGATCGGATCACCGTCGAAGCTGCCGAAGCGATCAAGAAGTACGGCGTCGGCGTCAAGTGCGCCACAATCACCCCCGACGAGGCCAGGGTCGAGGAGTTCGGTCTCCACGAGATGTACAAATCGCCGAACGGCACGATCCGCAACATCCTCGGCGGGGTCATCTTCAGGGAGCCGATCGTGATCTCGAACATACCGAGGCTGGTGCCAGGCTGGACCAAGCCGATCGTGATCGGCAGGCACGCTTTCGGAGATCAATACAGGGCGACCGACACACTGATCCCCGGTGAGGGCAAGCTGATGCTGACGTTCACCCCATCAGATGGCTCGGAGCCGATCGAGCTTGACGTGTACGACTTTCAGGGGCCCGGCATCGCGATGGCGATGTACAACCTCGACGCCTCTATCCGGGACTTCGCGCGAGCCTCGCTGCGCTACGGCTTGGATCGTGGCTTCCCGGTCTACATGTCCACGAAGAACACGATTCTCAAAAAGTACGACGGCCGCTTCAAAGACATCTTCGCGGAGGTCTACGAGACCGAGTTCAAGTCCGACTTCGAGGCCGCCGGGCTGACCTACGAACACCGTCTGATCGACGACATGGTCGCCTCCGCTCTGAAGTGGGAGGGCGGCTATGTGTGGGCCTGCAAGAACTACGACGGCGACGTCCAGTCGGACACGGTCGCCCAGGGCTTCGGCTCGCTCGGCCTGATGACGAGCGTCCTGATGACCGCCGACGGCAGGACCGTCGAGGCGGAGGCCGCGCACGGGACGGTCACGAGGCACTACCGCCTGCACCAGCAGAACAAGCCGACCTCGACCAACCCGATCGCTTCGATCTTCGCCTGGACGCGCGGCCTGGCCGCGCGCGGGCGGATGGACGATACGCCGGCCGTCAGCGAGTTCGCCGAGAAACTCGAGCGCGTCTGCATAAAGACCGTCGAAGCGGGCCACATGACCAAGGACCTGGCGGTGCTCGTCGGGTCCGACCAAGAGTGGCAGAGCACCCAACAGTTCCTTACTTCAATCGACGACAACCTCAAGCGGGAGATGACCTAATGAGTACCAACGGTACGGTTAAGGGCGCCAGGATGGCGCCCGACCCCATCAAAGGAGCCGACTGGATGGAGGCGCGAGCATGAGCAAACCAGTACGAGTCACCGTCACCGGCGCCGCCGGACAGATCGGCTACAGCATCGTGTTCCGGATCGCCTCTGGCCAGCTGCTCGGCCCCGACCAACCGGTCGATCTACGCCTCCTGGAGATTCCGCCGGCGATGGGGGCCCTCGAGGGCGTCGCGATGGAGATCGTCGACTGTGCCTTTCCGCTGCTTTCAGGTCTCGACCTTCACGACAACCCCGACGACGCGTTCGACGGTGCCCAGATCGCGCTCTTGGTCGGCTCGCGCCCGCGCACGAAGGGCATGGAGCGGGCCGAGCTGCTTTCCGAGAACGGCAAGATCTTCACGGTTCAGGGTCGTGCCCTGAACGAGCGCGCCGCCGACGACGTCAAAGTCCTGGTTGTCGGCAACCCGGCCAACACCAACTGCCTGATCGCGTCCTCCAGCGCTCCCGACATTCCCCGCGAGCGCTTCACCGCGATGCTGCGCCTCGACCACAACCGCGCGATCGCCCAGCTGGCCTCGAAGCTCGCCGTTCCCGTCAGCGACGTCACCCAGATGGGCGTCTGGGGCAACCATTCGCCGACGATGTATCCCGATCTGTTCCATGCCAAGGTCCGCGGGGATCAGGCTGCCGCGGTCGTCGACGACCAAGCCTGGATCGAAAACGATTTCCTGCCGAACGTAGGCAAACGCGGCGCGGCGATCATCGAGGCGCGCGGAGCCTCCTCGGCCGCGTCGGCGGCAAACGCGGCGATCGACCACGTCCACGACTGGGTAAACGGGACCGATGGCGCCTGGGTATCGATGGGTGTCCCCGCGGACGGCTCCTACTCCATCCCCGAGGGCTTGATCTGCGGTTTCCCGTGCACCTGCTCGAACGGCGAGTACACGATCGTTCCGGACCTCGATCTCGACGAGTTCTCCAGGTCCCGCATCGACGCCTCCGTACAGGAGCTCGTCTCCGAGCGCGACACGGTCGCCGACCTGGGCCTCATCTAAGACGCAAAAAAGGGCGCGGCCAAAGCCGCGCCCTTTTGTGACCGATTGGTTGCTAAACGCAGTCCGACGGATCGTCGTTCCTGACAAGGATTTGACGCCCGCCCGCCCACGTGGTGTGCTCGGCACATAAGTGACCGAGGACGCCGTCAGGGGCGACGAGACTAGGACTTTGGGTGCCAGCCGCGTCCTTGCTTGTTGATCTTGCCTTCCTGTTCGAGCGCCGGCAGCACGCGATACAGGTAGTTCTGCTTGATGCCCATCTTCGCCGCAAGCTCGGGGATCGTGATCCCGGGCTGGCCTTTCACGAACGAAAGGGCCTGAGCGGCGCGGGTGCCGCTGCCTTTGCGCCTGCCGGCGCGGCGTTTCGAGGGGGCGGTCGCCGTCGTTGCGGCGCTCGGGGCGGTTGCTTTGTTGGCGGAGCCCGGCGGCCTGCCTACTTTTTTGGTTTTTGGGCGGCCCACTTTTTTGGGGCGTCCCGGGGGCCGGCCCCGTTTTTTGGTCCCGGTACCGGTGCTGGCGGCCGCTTTGGCGGTGGAGCCCGGCGGGCGGCCCGGGCCGCGACGGGCGGGGGCGGCGACGGCGGCAGCTCCGCCGATTCCGTCCAGGGCCGAAGCCGCGGCTGTGAGTCGGCTGTACTCCTCCACCAGCGGCTCCAGCTCACTCAGCCGCGCGGTGATCTCTTTGCGCTTCTCGTCAAGGAAGTCGGTCACGATCCAGTCCTGTTCGCTAGTGCGAATGCATGCATGTCACATTCGCGGTTTTCGTCACCTTACACCATCACACTACGGAACCCCTGTCCGGTAGTGAATTAAGCCAGTTCTTAGGTAAGTGCAAAACCGCGTGCAGCCGGTTTGAGCACCCATGGAGCACCTGTGGGTCGACCGGACGAAGCGCTCATGCTCCATCCTCGACCTGGGCGCGCAATCGCTGCAGGGTGTGCACCGCCTCGCGCTCCGGCATGCCTCCCACGAGCGCCCTGCCGACGATCGCGCCGAGGGGTCCGAACGGTGGATGGAACTCGTTGCGATAGTCAAAGCGAGTACCGCCGTCCTCGGCGTGCAACAGGTACTCGGTGCGCGCTCGAGACCGGGCCGGCCCACGGCCCTCCCACACGGCGCGTGCGCCAGGGTCACACTCGGCGAGCTTCCAGCGAACCTCGATGTTGACACCGCGTAGGTGTAGGTGTTGACACATCCGATACCCAACGCGCGGAGGTCCTGGGTCGGCATCGTGCAAACCGCGATGGATCGTCACCCAGTCGGCCAGCTTGCTTGGGTCCATCGCCAGCTCCCACACCTGCCGCGGCGGGGCGTCGATGTGAATCGATGCCGTTACGACGCTCATCCCGTCACCTCACCTGGCCGCCAGCGGCGCGACCATCTCCCATTCGCGTAGCGCGCATTCCACAGCCGCATCGAACCCGTGCAACTCGACTCCCAGAGACTCGGCCGCGCGCAGGTGTGCTTCTCCGGTGGGCCCATCCGGGAGCAGATCTCCCCGCAGGCTTTCCATCAGAGCGATCACCAGCTCGGGATCCTCCCTGGTAATCGCGGCCGCCACGCGTCCAGTGAGCACCGTCGCGTTCACCCCAAGCTTGACGGCCGGCCGCGCCACCAGCATCAGCTCCACGATACGTTCGATCATCTCGCCGTAGCTGAGCACGTCCGCTCCACCGATGTCCAGCGAGCGTCCGGCCACCGCCGGGGCGCTCGCCGCGGCGACGAGCATCGCGATCGCGTCGCGCCCGTCGATCGGTCGTGTGCGATGCTCGCGCCATGCTGGCAACGGCAGCACCGGCATGCGCTCGATCAGCTTCACCATGAATCGAAACGAACGCGAGCCAGCGCCGATTACGATCGAGGCGCGCAGCGCGACCATGCCAGGGACCGCGTCGCGCAGGATGCGCTCGACCTCGGCACGGCTGCGCAGATGTGGCGAGAGTTCGTGCGCCTCCGCATCGGAAGTCGTGAGCCAGGCGGCGGTCGGTCCTCCCAAGTAGACGATTCTCTTTACCCCGGCAGCCGCCGCGGCCTCGGCGAAGTTCTCGGCGCCCTGGCGCTCGCGCTCGGGAAACGAGGTCGCCGAGGATTGGTCGCGCGAAGTGGTGGTGTGGCGCGAAGCGGTGGTGTCGCGCGAGGCCGTCGTGTCGCGCAGAGCAATGGCGCCACGTGTGGGCTGACGCTCCATCGAGTGGATCAGGTAGTAGGCCACCTCGATGTCCGCCAGCGCGCGCGCGAGTCCTTCGCCCGTGAGCACATCTCCGGCCGCGACCGCGATGTCCAGGTTGTCGAGATCGATTCTGGCCGGTTCGCGCGCGAGCGCGCGCACGTCATGCCCGCATGCCAGCAGCTCCGGCATGAGCCGCGAGCCGACGAAGCCGCTGGCGCCGGTGACGAGGATGCGCATGCCGTTCAGATGATGACGCGCCGGCCGGCACTCGTCCGCAAGGGGCGCCCCAAAGCCCAAAATGCGGGAATGGCCAACGGAGTCTCGAGGGACGGCGACCAGATGTCGGCTATTTCCGGGTGGACATCGGTTTTCTCTGCGATTTGCGGGATGGCTTGCGAGCTGCCGGACGTCCCGTGCGATGATCCTCGCCGTCGTGCGTCGAGTCCGATCCCAGGGGGTGTCCGTGCAGAGAAAGCAGGCCAAGCGAACGAGCAAGACGGTCACCTGCGACGACTGCTTCTTCCGTTGCAACCTGCTCTGCGCACTCGACCTCGACGAGCCCTGTGCGACGTTCAGACCCAACGAGGCCCAGCTGAAGCCGCCGCCTCAACTGCGCTTCGTGTTCCGGCAGGAGCGCCGAGTACGCGCCGCCTGGGCCTTCCCGTCTGCCCAGGAGCAGGCGGCGCTCCACACCTGAGGATCTTCGGCTCCGCCACGCATTGGACGCTAGGCCCGGCGGAGGCGTATATTGGGCCTTAGAACTGCAAACGCTTCTTCCGAGAAATCAGGTGGTGGCCAAATCATGGCGGCGAAAGATCGCAGTGGCAGTAGCGGCTTCGGCAAGGCTGGCGATGCGGCGCGGGCCGCGCGGCACAACCGGTACGTCGAGCGGCTGATCGAAGACGAGGAACTGCGCGGCAGCCTGCTGGCGGCGTATGGCGCGGCCCGCAACGCTTACGGGCGTATGAACAACGGCAAGCCCGCCAGCAAGGCTCTGTTCGAGGATCGCAAGCTCCAGAAAGAGCTGCGCGAGGCGGCGAATGCTCTCCGCGACGCCGCGGACTCGCTGCGCCAGCCTCCGCGCAAGGCGGGTCGGCGGCGGGGTGGGATCGCTCGCAAGCTCGCGCTCCTGGTGTTCGCCGGGGTGCTTGCTCTGGCCTTGAGCGAGGATCTGCGCGGCAAGGTGCTCGACCTGTTGTTCGGCGCCGAGGACGAGTTCGAGTACAGCTCGACCACGTCCCCGTCAGAGCCGGCCCCGGCGCCCGCCTCGGCCGCCTGATCGAGAGCTCGGGATACCGCGAAGATGGCCGCCACGGTCGAGGATAGTTCCAGGCAGACAGCGACCGACGGCGAGAAGGCGCGGCGCATCATCGAGGCGATGCGCCGCAGCGTGGCCCGACGCGGTACGGCTGGCTCGACGTTCGACCACGTCGCGCGCGAGGCTGGCGTTTCGCGCGGCCTCCTGCACTATTACTTCGGCACCAAGGAGCAGCTCCTGGTGGAGGCGGTCAAGCGCGACTGCGAGTTGCGCATGGAACTCCTGGAGCGTCAGCTCGCGGATGCGCGCACGGCCGACGACTTCATCGGCCTTATGGCCGAGAACCTCCAACAGGTCGTGCGCGAGGATCCCGACTTCGTGACGTTGATGTTCGAGCTGTTCACGCTGGCCAGGCGCAACGAGGAGATCGCCGTCGAGTACGCCCAGCTGATTCGCCGCACTCGTGACCAGGTCGCGGACCTGCTCGCGACCGCCCAGCGTGAGGGGGTCGTTCGCTTGCACGCCGAGCCCGACTCCGTCGCGGAGGTCCTGTTCGCGCTCGGCGACGGCTTTGCTTTGCGGATGCTCACAGAGCCCGACCGTGACTTCGAGGCGACGGTCGCCGCCGGGATCGCGTGCGCGCGCGCTCTGCTGGCCGATTGAGGGCCGCTCCGGGCGGCACATCGGTCGATTGACGCCCCCTCCGGACGGCACATCGGCCGATTGAGCTGACGGGCCGGCCATATAATTGGCCTCAGATGCCAATCTACGAGTACAAGCGCCCTGACGGGAGCACGTTCGAAGTCGTGCAGTCCTTCAGCGACGAGCCGCTTACCAACGATCCCGATACGGGCGTCCCTGTGCAGCGTGTTCTGCACGCGCCGGCGGTGCACTTCAAGGGCAGCGGCTTCTACAACACCGACTACGGCACCCGCAAGCGCCAGCGCGAGAACGCTGCCTCCTCTTCGGAGGAGTCGAAGGCCGGTAAAGACGACGGCTCCAAGGGGACCGACGGCGAGAGCAAGACCAAGACCGATCAAGCATCGGGCAAAGGCGGCTCGACGGATGCCGCTGGCTCCTCGAACAAGGGCGTGTCCCCCGGCAAGTCCGCCAAGCCCGCCTCGGCCAAGAGCTGAGCAGGGGGGCCTCCCGCTCGGCGTCGTTGGGTCAGCCGGCCATGAAGCGGGCGACGTCCGCGCGGCGGGCCGATTCAGAGACGGTGAGGCCCTGCGCACCATCGGGCAGCGTGACCTGGCCGGTCGGCGAAAGTACGTGGGTCGGCGGCGTGCCCGTGACCGCCAGCGCCGCGAACATGCCGAGCAGCGCGGGCCCGCTCATGTCGGAGATGATGGCCGGCGGGGCGTTCCAGGCGATCAACGGCAGCCTCAGGAAGCTCGACGGCGCCAGCAGCTGGCCCTTCATGTCGGTGAACAGGGCCTGCTGGTGTTCCTCGCGCTGGATGTCGGTCTCGTTGGGGGCGCACAGGTTCTCGCGGGTGCGCGCCAGGGCCAGGGCTTGCTTACCGTCGAGCGTGTGGGTGCCGGCGCTCAGGCGCAGGGTGAAGCCGCCGTTGGCGGAGCCCCCGTCGAGCCTGGAGACGACGCAGCCGCCGGTATAGGTGACTCCACCCATCGCGTCGATCAGGGCCGGGAAGTTTTCGAAGTTGACTTCGACCACGTGGTTGATTGGGATCCCGAGCCAGCTCTTGATGACCGCGACCGACTCGGCTGGGCCGCCGAACTCGTGGGCGGCGTTGATCTTCTGCAACCCGTGGCCCGGGATCTCGACGACCGTGTCGCGCGGGATCGACAGTCGTGCGGCTTGGCCGCCGCCGGTCCTGATCAGCATGATCGTGTCCGAGCGCCCGTAGCCGGTCGTTTCGGCGCCCGGTTCCTTGGAGTTCTTCTGCCTGCGGTCTGATCCAAGCACGAGGATGTTGTTGGCGGAGGTCAGCGTGTTGCTTGCCGGGTCCAACACGCTGGCGACGTCCGCGGGCAGAGAGGTCCGCTCGAAGTGGGAGCTGAGGAGGAACAGGAGCACCGAGAGGACCAGCCAGCCGGCGATCAGGGCCAGTACGGCGAGGATCGCGCGCTTGGGCGTGAACCGGTCGCGCCAGTCGCGGTTCGGCCTCGCCTCGCGGGCGCGTTCGGCCTGGAGCGGGTCGAGCGGGCTCTCTTCGGGCGCGCGCGAACGCAGGCGCAGGCCAGCGCGATAGCGGGTGTATTGGGGGCGTTCGGGCGTCGTCGGCATCTCGACTGGAATCTCGGTTCGTCAAGGACGGACTCTTCTGGTGACGAACCTATATTGCGAGATGAGCGCCCAAAACCCTCCGGTTCCCGATTTGGCAGGCGTCGCCGGCGGCGTTGAGACGGCCGCTGGCGGTGGTCTGGCTGCCGTAGCCGGCGGTGATCTGGCCGCCGGCGCAGGCGGCGGTCGGCATGGTCGTTTGCTGGTTTGCCCGACCCCGATCGGCAACCTCGAAGACGTGACGTTGCGGGTGCTGAGGGTGCTCGGTGAGGCGGACATGATCGCCTGCGAGGACACCAGGCGGAGCCGGGTCCTGCTCGACCGCCATGGCATCGAGGCGGCGTCGCTAGTCAGCTTTTACGACCGCAACGAACGCGTTCGCGCCCGCGAGCTGGCCGCACGTATGGAAGCGGGGGAGACGGTCGCGCTCGTCAGCGACGCCGGCATGCCGGCGGTCTCAGACCCGGGCTTTCAGCTGATACGCGAATGCCAGGCGGCCGGCATCCCGGTCGAGGTGCTGCCCGGTCCGAGCGCGGTGCTCGTCGCCCTGGTGGCGTCGGGCCTGCCGGTGGCGCGATGGTGCTTCGTCGGCTTCCTGCCGCGCAAGCGCGGCCAGCGGGAGCGGATGCTGGCCGACGCCACCGACACGCTCGTCGCGTTCGAGTCTCCACACCGTCTGGCCGCCACCTTGCAGATCCTGGCTGGGCTCGATCCCGAGCGTCCGGTGGCTGTCTGCCGCGAGCTGACCAAGCTCCACGAAGAGGTCGTGCGCGGGTCCGCGGGCGAGTTGGCGGCGCGCTATCGCGAGCGCCCGCCGAAGGGAGAGATCGTGCTGGTCGTCGGCGCGAGGTCTCCAGATCGAAGATAAAGGCGTAGAGGCGTATCAACTTTTCTGGCACGCGTATATCGATGGTTATACGCGTGCCAGAAAAATACATCGCACCCGGCTCTCTTTATCAAATCTTTATCGACTGCCCTCGACTTCCTCACCCGCCTCCTCAACTGGCCTCACCGCCTTCCTCACCCGCCTCACCCAACTGGCCTCCAAGAATCCCGGAGCGATTCATCACCGCCTCCCTCGACTCCCTCACCATCTCCCCAAATTCTCACCCGCCTCCCTCAAATCCTCCCCCAACTCCCTAACCACCCGCGCCGGCGGATCGGGGCGTCTGGAGTCCGGCGGGTAGCCTTCAAGCTCGGATGAGCTTTTACGTGACAACCCCGATCTACTACGTCAACGCGGCGCCGCACTTGGGGCACGCGTATACGACGATCGCCGCCGACGTGCTTGCGAGGCATCACAGGCAGCGTGGCGAAGAGGTGTTCTTCTTGACGGGCACCGACGAGCACGGCGAGCCGGTCGCCGACGCCGCGCATGCCGCCGGGATCGAGCCGCAGGAGCTGGCCGACAGGAACGCCGAGCGCTTCAAGGCGCTGGCGCCCTTGATCGGAGCCTCGAACGACTTCTTCATCAGGACGACAGATCGACAGCACATGGCGGTCGTGCGGAAAGTGCTGGCGGAGGTGCGCGACAGGGGCCACGTCTACGAGGGGACCTACGAGGGCTGGTATTGCCCGAAGTGCGCCGACTTCAAGCCGGAGAACGAAGTCGAGCAGGGCAACCGCTGTCCGATCCACCACGTCGAGCTGACGCGCGAGCAGGAGGACAGCTACTTCTTCGGGCTCTCCGCCTTTCAGGAGCCGCTCGAACGGCTCTATGCAGAGCGGCCGGACTTCGTGGCGCCGAGGACCAGGTACAACGAGGCGCTGTCGTTCATCAAGTCGGGGCTGCGCGACGTGCCGCTGACCAGGCACAAGCTGACCTGGGGCGTGCAGGTGCCGTGGGACGAAGACCACGTGTTCTATGTCTGGTTCGACGCCCTTCTGAACTACTACTCGGCCCTGTCATACGCGCCGGCGCCGCCGTCGATGTCGGTGGCGGGCAGCGATTTGACGGACACGTTCTGGCCTGCCGACTGCCACGTGATCGCCAAGGACATCCTGCGCTTTCACGCGGTCTACTGGCCGGCCCTCCTGATGGCCGCCGGTATCGAGCTGCCGAAGCGGGTGTTCGTGCACGGGTACCTGTTGATGGACGGCGAGAAGATGTCCAAGTCGCTCGGCAACGTGCTCGACCCGTTCGCCGTGATCGAGCGCTTCGGTCCAGATGCGCTCAGGTTCTATCTGCTGCGGGATGTCTCCTTCGGCCAGGACGGCTCGGTGTCGACCGAGGCCTTCGAGCAGCGCTACGAATCCGAGCTGGCCAACGAGCTCGGCAACCTGGCGAGTCGGACGTTGGCAATGGTCGAGCGCTACCGCGACGGTGTGGTTCCGAGCGCCGCGCCCGACCCGGCGCTTGCCGGCGACTTCGAGGGGCTGTCCGAGAGGGTCGCCGAGCTGCTCGATGAGACCGAGCTGACGGTCGCGCTCGAGGAGATCTGGCAGCGGGTGCGCAGGCTGAACCGCTACGTCGAGGAAGAGGCTCCCTGGCGGCTGGCTCGCGACGAGGAAAGGGCTGGCGATCTCGATCGCGTGCTGGGCACGCTCGTCGAGGGCCTGCGGGTGGTCTCGGTGCTGCTGTGGCCGTATCTGCCGGCGAGCGCCGAAAAGGTGCTGGACGCGCTGGGCGCGCCAGGGCTCGAGCTCTCGGGGGCGAGCCTGGGCGGCGGGCGGATCGAGAAGGTTGCCAAGATCGAGCCGTTGTTCCCGAAGGGCGACGCGGCCGCCGCGAAGGCGGCTTGATCGGTACGGGCGGGCCGGCCATCTCCGATGATCGACAGCCACACACATCTGGACCTGTGCGAGGCGCCCAACACCGAGCTGGTTGCCGCGGCTGAGGCGGTGGGCGTCACGAAGATGCTGACGATCGGCACGAAACCGGCGTCCTGCGGGGCGGCGCTTGCAGCCGCGGAGGACTTCCCGCAGGTGTGGGCGGCTGTCGGCCGGCATCCCAACGAAGCGACCGGGTTCGACGACGCCGACCTTGCCGAGCTGAGGGCGCTGGCGGCGCACGAGCGCTGCCGGGCGATCGGCGAGACCGGGCTCGACTTCTATCGGGACGGCGCGCCGCGCGCGGACCAGGAGCGCGCGTTCGCCGGCCAGATCGGGCTCGCGCGGGAGACCGGCCTGCCGCTGGTGGTCCACTCGCGGGCCGCGACCGATGAGACGCTGGCTCAGCTGGCGGCCGAAGCAAAGGGCTGTCAGGTCGTGATCCACTGCTTCTCGATGCCCGAGCGTCTCCAGGAGTGCTTGGACAACGGCTATCTGATCTCGTTCGCGGGCAATGTCACCTACAAGGGCTCGGCCGGCCTGGCCAGCGCGGCGCGCGAGGTGCCGGCGGAGCGCCTGCTGGTCGAGACCGACGCCCCCTATCTGACCCCCCAAGTCGTGCGCAAGCATCGAAATCAGCCGGCCTTCGTCGTTCACACGGCCGCGTTTGTGGCCGAGCAGCGGGGCGTGGGCTTGGCCGAGCTGGACGGGATAGTCGAGCGCAACGCGGCCCGCGTGTTCGGCTGGTGATGTCGGCGCGGAGCAGGGACCTGGGCCAGAACTTCTTGAGGGACCCGAACATCCTCGGTGTTATCGAGCGGGCGAGCGAGCTCTCGCGGCGGGACGTGGTCTTGGAGGTCGGGGGTGGCAAGGGAGTGCTCTCGAGGTACTTGGCCGAAAGGGTTGGCCACGTGCACGTGATCGAGCTGGACGAGCGTCTGCGCGAGGCGCTGGAGGGCGGGCTGGCCGGGTTCGAGAACGTGAACGTCTGGTGGGGCGATGCCATGAAGATCGAGCTGGCGACGATCGAGCGCAAGCCGAACAAGCTGGTCGCGAACCTGCCGTACGGCATCGCCGCGGGCTTGATCTTGCGCACGATCGAGGAGCTGCCAAGCGTGCGGCTTTGGGTGGCGATGGTCCAGCGGGAGGTCGGCGAGCGCCTGGCGGCCGGCCCGGGCAGCAGGACCTATGGAGCCAGCTCGGTGCTGGCGCAATTGGAGTGTGACGTCACGATCTTGCGGGCCATCTCGCGCACCGTGTTCGCTCCCGTGCCCAACGTGGACTCAGTGCTCGTACGGCTCGTACGCAGGAGCGGCGAGGTCGGAGGCGATAGCGATGTCGGAGAGGGTCGCCAGGTCGGGGTCGAGGCCGGAGGCGAGGTCGAGGTCGAGGTCGGGGTCGGAGGCGAGGCAGGAGCGGATGGTGAGGTCGGGGTGGAGGTGCGCCGTCTCGTGAGCGGCGCGTTCGCGTACCGGCGCAAGGCGCTGGCGAGGTCGCTGGAGCTGGCGGGCTGGACCAGCGACGCCGACGGGCGCGAGCGGGTGCGGGCGGCGCTCGTCGAGCTTGGCCATCCCGGCGACGAGCGGGCCGAGCGGCTGGCGCCGGCGGAGTTCGTGGCTCTGGCGGAGGCGCTTAGGCAATGAGCGGTCGTGCGGGTGCTGGCCGAAGTCGAGCGACCCTGGGCGGGAGGTCGTCGGTGGAGGCGAGGCTGCGATGAGCTGGCGGCTGCGGGCGCTGGCGCCGGCGAAGATCAACCTCGGCCTGTTCGTGGGACCGAAGCGGGCGGCCGACGGGAAGCACGAGCTGGTGAGCGTGATGCAGTCGATCTCGCTCGCCGACGTCTTGACGCTCGAAGGAGGCGGCGAGGTGGAGCCGCTCGAAGGCGCCCGCCGGGACGGTCGGCACGACCGCGAGGACGAGGTCCTCTGCCCAGGCGTTCAAGGTCCTCCAGGCGAGAACCTGGCCGCGGTGGCGCTGCGGCTGTTTCGTGGGGAGACCGGCTGGGATGGGCAAGCGTTGAGGCTGAGCATCGACAAGCGCATCCCCGTGGCCGCCGGCCTGGGTGGGGGCTCGGCCGACGCGGCAGCCGCGCTGCGACTGGCAAGGCACGTATCGGGCAAGGGCTCGCCAGAGCTGCTGCGCGACCTGGCGGGCCGGCTGGGGGCCGACGTGCCGGCGCAGATCGAGCCCGGACGCTGGCTGGCGACGGGGGCGGGCGAGCGGCTTTGCGACCTGGCGCCGGCCGAGCGACCGTTCGGCGTCCTGGTGCTGGGGCTCGCCGCCGAGCTGTCCGCGGGCGCCGTGTATGGGCGGCTGGACGAGATGAGAGGCGAGGAGGGTGTCGACGGAGGGAACGGGCGCTCGAGCAAGGACCTCGAAGAGATCGAGCACCGGCTGCGGGCGGCATATGTGTCGGGCGCGCCGGTGGCTGGCGTCCCGGAGCTGTTGCGCAACGATCTGCAGGCACCGGCCATCTCGCTCTGCCCCGAGATCGAAGCGGCTCTGGAGGAAGCGCGCGGGGCGGGCGCGGACGCGGCGTTCGTGTCGGGCTCGGGCCCGACCGTCGTCGGCCTGTTCACGGGAGCCGACGGGCCCGGCCGGGCGCGCCACGCGGCGGCCGGACTGGCCGGGCGCGAGCCGCTGGCGAGCTGGGCGACGCCCGTCGAGGCGGGGCTCGCGGCGGTGGACGACATCGATGTGCGTCACAATCCAGGGCGATGAGCAGGACGACCGTCAACGATCTGGTTGCCGTCTGTGCGGGAGTGTTCGGGGTGGCTCTGTACGCCGGCCTGATCCTGGTGCCGGCCTGGACCAGCTATTCGCGCCTGTGGGAGCGTGTGGCGGCGGGCGTCCTGTCGCTGTACGTGCTGGCCGTGCTCGTCGGCATCGGCGTTGCGGGGGCGCTCGCGGTCGTCTACTTCTGGGGCTGACCTTCTGTGTCGGAGCTCGCCGCCTTGGAAGCGGTCACCGAGGCGGTCGAGTCTGGCGCGGGCCTGCCCGAGGTGGTGCGCGCGGCCGCGCGCGCTCTCGACGCGAGCCTGGCCGTCTCGGACGCTTGGGGCGCCACGCTCGCGGTCGCCGCCCGGTCGCCGGCCGAGGAGCGGGCGCTCCTGACGCAGGGCAAAGGCGTGACGAGCGTGGCTCTGCGCGTCGGAGACACCGTCGTCGGCAACTTGCACATGCGCGCGACCGCCACCGACGGTGGTGAGCAGAACGCGCAGATGAGGCGGCTGCTGGTGACGATGATCGCCTCGGAGGTCGAGCGCGTGCGCGCTCCCGAGCGTGTGTCGGAAACGGCCGCGGCAGAGCTGCTCGGCGCGATCGTGCGGCGCGAGCTGACCGATCGCGAGGAGCTCGTCGCCAGGGCGGCTGACCTGTCGCTGGACATAGCCGACGGCGCCAGCGTGATCGTCGCGAGGGCGCACCCGCAGGCGCCGACCGACGAGGGCTGGCGTGCCCGCGTGCGCGCGGTCGCCGAGCGTGGCGCCAGGGCGGTCGTCAGCCGCTCGATCGCGGCGCTGGCCGACCGGGAGAACGCCGGCGGCGCTGTTGCGGCGGGCGCTGAGGTCCTGCTGCTGGTCCCGGGCGGCGAGGAGGCGAGTGCCGAGCGTGCCGCGGAGGGGGTGCTACGCGAGATGGAAGCGGGTCTGGCCGGTTACACGTTCGCGGTCGGGCGCAGCCGCATCGCCAAGGACCCGGCGGAGCTGGGGCGGGCCGCCGGCGAGGCCCTGCTCGCGGCGAACGTGGCCCAGGGTGGCTCCGACGGGGCGCTCTTGGCTTTCGAGCAGACCGGCGCCTACCGGCTGCTGCTGAGCGCGATGACCGAGAACCCGGCCGAGCTGCAGCGCTTCTACGCCGAGACGGTCGAGCCGCTGCTCGCCTACGACGAGCAGTACGAGACCGAGCTGGTACGCACCCTGGCGACGTTCCTGGAGGCCGACGGCAACGTGGCCGGCACCGCCCAGAGGCTGTTCACGCACAGGCATACGATCTACTACAGGCTCGAGCGCGTACGCGAGCTGTCGGGCCTGGACGTCAGCTCCAGCGACGGCCGCGAGAAGCTGAGCCTCGGCCTGAAGGCGATGAGGGTGCTCGGGATCTCGGCCGCCGGCGGCCCGGCCTCTGAGGCCGGCGCCGAAGGGGGGCGCGTCCCGGGGCGCTCCGGCCGGCGTCCGCGTTGAGCGGCGCATGGCATCGAGGCTTCGCTGGTTACGGCGCTCATGGTGCGCTCCGGCCGGTGGCCGCGTTGAGCGGCTCATGGCATCGAGGCTTCGCCGGTTATGGCGCTCGAGGTCGAGCGCCCGCCGGCCCGGCGCCCACGCTGAAGGTGTCCGTGCAAGCCCTTGTGCGGCCCGGGCCTTTGCGTTAGGACAAACGTCCAAATAAACGGACGGATCGATCGTACTTCCCCGTGTCGTCCGAAAAGACCGACATGAGGAGTTCCAATCGGGCAGGTATGGACTTCAATCGGGCAGGGGTGCTCCAGGCGAGTGCGGTCAAGATCACCGAGCTGCCTCGGCGTTGCGTCTGGACGGACTATCTCGACGGCGATCACCACTGCGACTGCAGGATCCCCGTCAGGGCTGTGGCCGCCGCTTGGCGGCGTGAGCTGGAGCTGCGGCGGGCGTCGGTCGGGTTCTTTCACTTCGCCTGGCGCGGCGAGGTTTGGCTGGCTTACGGCATGCCGGACGGCAGCGTGCGCGGTGTGTATTGCCCGGCGCACCGTGCCGAGCGAGAGCAACGGCTCGGCTACGATCCCGAGCTTGTCCTCGCACCAGAGCAAGAGCCAGAGTCAGAGCCGGCAGCCGCGTACGCGGGCTGACCTCGACGGTCCCGAGTCAGGGGCTCCCGAACCCGCCAAGCCCGGGTCGCGCTCCTTCGGCCTCGACGGTCCCGAGCCCGAGGTCCCCGAGCGCCCGACGCTCGAGGGCTTGGAGGCCAAGTGGGGCGAGGTCTGGGAGCGCGAGGGGACCTACGGCTTCGACAGGTCGGCTCCGAAGGACTCGATCTTTTCGATCGACACGCCGCCGCCGACGGTCAGCGGCTCGCTGCACGTGGGCCACGTCTTCTCGTTCACCCACACCGACACCGTCGCACGCTACCAGCGGATGCGCGGCAAAGAGGTCTTCTATCCGATGGGCTGGGACGACAACGGCCTGCCGACGGAGCGGCGCGTCCAGAACCATTACGGCGTGCGCTGCGACCCGTCGGTGCCCTACAACCCGGGGTTCGTTCCGCCGGTCGGAGGCGGAGGAGACGCCAATCGGGAGCCGGTCGCGATATCGAGGCCCAACTTCGTGAAGCTGTGCTTGGAGCTGACCGTCAGCGACGAGCTGGCCTTCGAGGAGCTGTGGCGGACCCTCGGCCTGTCGGTCGACTGGCGGATGACTTACACGACGATCGGAACGCTCGCGCGGCGCGTCTCCCAGCGTTCGTTCCTGGGGCTGTTGGAGCGCGGTCAGGCATATCAGCTGGAGGCGCCGACGCTGTGGGACGTGGACTTCCAGACGGCGGTCGCCCAGGCCGAGCTCGAGGATCGTGAGCGCCCGGGCGCGATGCACCGCGTGCGCTTTGGGGCGGACGCCGGCGCGGAGATCCTGATCGAGACGACCAGGCCGGAGCTGATCGCGGCGTGCGTGGCCCTGCTGGCCCATCCCGAAGACGAGCGCTGGTCTGGGCTCGTCGGCGGCGAGGCGCTGACGCCGCTGTTCGGCACGAGGGTGCCGGTGCTAGCCCATCCGCTGGTCGAGAAGGACAAGGGCACCGGGCTGGTGATGGTCTGCACGTTCGGAGACCTGACGGACGTGACCTGGTGGCGTGAGCTGAGCCTGCCAGTGCGGGCCGTGCTCGGCGCCGACGGCCGGCTCTTGGACGTGCCGTGGGGGACGCCCGGCTGGGAGACCTCCGATCCGGAGCGTGCGCGCGCCAGCTATGGGGAGCTGGCCGGCAGGACGATCAACCAGGCGCGCAAACGGATGGTGGAGCTGTTGGGCGAGTCCGGCGAGCTGGTCGGTGAGCCGGAGCCGGTGAACAGGGCGGTCAAGTTCTTCGAGAAGGGCGAGCGCCCGGTGGAGATCGTGACCAGCAGGCAGTGGTTCGTGAGGACGCTCGAGCACCGCGAGGAGCTGATCGCGAGGGGGCGCGAGCTGCACTGGCATCCAACCCACATGAGAGCCCGCTTCGAGGATTGGGTGAACGGGCTCAACGGCGATTGGTGCATCAGCAGGCAGCGCTTCTTCGGCGTGCCGTTCCCGGTCTGGTATCCGATCGACGAGACGGGGTCTGTGCTGTATGACCAGCCGATCGCGCCGACGCTCGACAGGCTGCCGGTGGACCCGTCCGAGGATGTGCCCGACGGCTATGACGCCGACCAGCGCGGCCGGCCGGGCGGCTTCGTCGGCGATCCCGACGTGATGGACACGTGGGCGACCTCCTCGCTGACGCCGCAGCTGGCCGGTCATGCCGGCGAGGACGAAGAGCTGTTCAGGAAGGTCTACCCGATGGACCTGAGGCCGCAGGCCCACGACATCATCAGGACCTGGCTGTTCGCGACGATCCTGAGATCGCACCTCGACGAGGGTGCGCTGCCGTGGACCAACGCGGCGATCTCGGGCTGGGTCCTGGATCCGGACCGCAAGAAGATGTCGAAGTCGAAGGGCAACGTGGTCACGCCGATGCATCTCCTTCAGGAGCACGGCGCCGACGCCGCGCGCTACTGGGCGGCCAGCGGGCGACCCGGCACGGACACCGCCTTCGACCCCCAGCAGATGAAGGTCGGGCGGCGCCTGGCGGTCAAGCTCCTGAACGCCTCCAAGTTCGCGCTCGCCGACCTGCCGGCCGCCGGCGAGTCGCTGACGGCCGCGCTGGACCGGGCGGTCCTCGCGCGCATCGCCGGGGTCGTCGAGGATGCGACCGCCAGCTTCGAGGCCTACGACTACGCGCGGGCGCTGCAGCACGCCGAGGAGCTGTTCTGGTGGTTCTGCGACTACTACCTGGAGCTGGTCAAGGGTCGTCGCTACGAGGCCGCCGGCGACCCCGAGGGAGCCGCGTCGGTGAGCCGGGCTCTGCGCCTTTCGATGTCGGCGTTCCAAAGGCTCTTCGCGCCGTTCCTGCCATTCGTCTGCGAGGAGGTCTGGTCGTGGTGGCAGGATGGCTCGATCCACCGGGCGCCGTGGCCGGACGCCGAGGAGTTGCTGGCCGAGCTCGGCGTCGAGGGCGCGGGTGAGCGCGGCGAGGAGGACCTGGCCTTGACGGTCGCCGCCGAGGTGCTGCGCGAAGTGCGCAAGGCCAAGTCCGAGGCCAGGCTGGCGATGCGCGCGCCCGTGAGGCTGGTCCGCGTCCACGACACGCCCGAGCGCCTGAGCGCCCTGCGGCTCGGGCTCGGCGACCTGCTGGCGGCGGGTGCGGTCCAGGAGTTCGAGCCGGTCGAGGCCGAGGAGTTCGGGGTCGAGGTCGAGCTGGCCGAGGCGGCGCAGGGCTGAGGTGCGCCTGGTCGTCTGAGATGATCCGGGACATGGGGAAACCAGCTCGAAACGTGCTGGCTGGCGCGTTGCCGGCCGTCTGCCTGCTGGCGATGTCCTTCGCGCTGTCCGCCTCGGCGGCGGCGCCTTTGAAGCTCACCAACTGCTACTCGGCCGTCAGCCGGCCGAAGGCCGTCGTGTTGACGTGCGCCGATGCAAACACGTCGCTCAAAGGGCTGACCTGGTCGAGCTTTGGAGGCTCGACGGCCCAGGGCAGGGGCACGTTCGTGACCGACAACTGCGAACCGAACTGCGCTTCGGGCAAAGGTCTCAGCTTCAAAGCGGCGGTCAAGGCGACCGGCTCGGTTTTGTGTATGCACGGCCTGCGCGTGTACGCCAAGCTCACGCTCCGGTTTACCGGCAAGGCCCCCGGTCCGGGCGTCCCCAGGATCTGGAAACTGGGCTGCCCCGTCCCCTGACTTGACCTTTTGCCTATAAGGTCCCGGCCTTGGCCAGGGCGCTCACATCAGACCTGCCGGCGAAGGTCGGCGCGATCGCCACCGTGCAGGGCTGGGTACAGGCCGTGCGCGACCAGAAGCGCGTGCAGTTCGTGGTCGTGCGCGACGAGGCTGGCGCGGTGCAGGTAGTGCTCGGCAAGGACGATCCGCCGAGCGACCTCAACGAGGCGGTCTCGGGGCTGACGCCTGAGTCGGCGGTGACCGTGACCGGCGAGGTGGTCGCCGACGAGCGCGTGAATCTCGGTGGCCTGGAGCTGCAGCTGCGGGAGTTGCAGGTCGAGTCGGTCGCCGAGCCGGAGCTTCCGATCGCTCCGGACTCGGCCTTGGACAAGCGCATCGACTGGCGCTATCTGGACCTGCGCCGGCCCGACCGTCGCTTGATCTTCGAGGTCCAGAGCACGATCGAGCACGCCATGCGCGAGCACTGGCGGTCCGAGCGGTTCGTCGAGATTCACACGCCCAAGATGATGGGCTCGGCCAGCGAGTCGGGCGCCGAGCTGTTCAAGGTCGAGTACTTCGACACGACCGCCTACCTGGCTCAGTCTCCGCAGTTCTACAAGCAGATGGCGATGGCCGGCGGCTTCGAAAGGGTCTTCGAGATCGGGCCTGTGTTCAGGGCCAACCCGTCGTTCACCTCGCGTCACGACACCGAGTTCACGAGCGTCGACGTCGAGATCGCCTGGATCGACTCGCACGAGGACGTGATGGCGTTCGAGGAGCGCTGGCTGGCGCACGTCCTGGGCGTGGTCGCGGCCGAGCACGGCGCACAGATCGAGCAGACGTTTGGCGCCACGGTCACCGTTCCGAGCGTGCCGTTTCCGAGGATCGCGTTGGCCGAGGCCAAGGAGCTGCTGCGCGAGCACGGTCATGAGGGGGTGCCTGGTCCCGATCACGACCTCGACCCGGCTAGCGAGCGGGCGCTCTCGGCGCTCGTGGCGGCCGAGCACGGTCACGAGTTCGCGTTCGTGACCGACTACCCGGCCTCGGTGCGGCCCTTCTACCACATGAGGCATCCTTCAGATCCGACCTTGACGCGCAGCTTCGACCTGCTGTGGCGGGGTTTGGAGTTGACGACCGGGGCTCAGCGGGAGCATCGCCATGGCGTGCTGCTCGACCAGGCGCGCGACAGGGGTGTCGATCCCGGCCCGATCTCTTACTACCTCGACTTCTTCAGGTACGGCGCGCCGCCCCACGGCGGCTTCGGTTTCGGGTTGACGCGTCTGTTGATGCAGCTCCTCGCTCAGGACAACGTCCGTGAGGTCACGTTCCTGTATCGCGGGCCGCACCGGCTGCTGCCCTGATCTGCCGCGGGGGTGAGGATGTTGTCTTGCGAAAAGCGGCGGGTAGGTTTTCTACCCGGTCAATTGTGAAAAATTGTTGCTTTATAAAAGTAAGACAATAAGCAGCGTAGGGTTTTCTACCACGGTGCTTGTGAGACATCAGCCGACCGGCCCTGCAAGCGCGACCGGCCCTGCGGCGTGACTGGCCTTGCAAGCGCGACCGGCCCCGCAAGCCGACCGCCCATGTCCTTGTGACGGCTGTGTCTATCGTGTCTTTGCGCCGACCAGGTATTGTCCCCGCGCATGGACCCCGATCGCGCACGTGAGCTGCTTGCCGGCGAGCGCTCACGGATCGAGCGCGCTTTGGCCGAGCTCGAGCCCGAAGGCGAGCGCTCGCTCGCCGAGGAAAACGAACCGGGCGACCGCGACTCGGAGGATCTTTACGAACACGAGTTCAACACCGGCCTCGCCGAGGGCCTCGCCCAGCAGCTTGCTGCGCTCGAGCGCGCCGAGCAGCGCCTGCGCGAAGGGACCTACGGCCTGTCCGTAGACAGCGGCGTTCCGATCCCCGACGAGCGCCTCGAAGCGATCCCGACAGCGGAGCGCACGGTCGAGGAGCAGCAGCGCCGCGGCTAGAGGGCGGGCCAGGCTGGACCGGCGAGTAGTAAGCGGTTTGCCCGACGGCGGCCTACACCCCTGCCGTCACGCTCCCGCGCTCGCGCAGCCGGCCGACCGCCTCGCGTACCGCCTCGCGCGCGTCCTCGGGCTCCAGCACCGCCGCGTCGCCGGCTTCCTTGAGGATCTCCCGGACCAGCCAGTCGACCCCGGCGAAGCTCAACTCCACGATCACAGACCCATCTCCGCGCTCGGCCACCACGCGCCTGGCCTCCCTCGCCCAGCGCGCCCGCTCCGGTGAGACCCAGACCCTGGCGACCCGTGATGCCTCGACCTCGCCGGTCCTCAGCCAGCCGTCGACCTCGGCCGCCGGATCGACCTCGGGCCTGGGCTCGAACTTCCGCTTCGAGATCTTCGCCTGCTTGATCCTGTCGAGCCTGAAGTGCCTGACCCCTTCGCGCTCGGGGTCGAAGCTCGCCACGTACCAGCCCTCCCTACCGTTGGTCAGCGCATACGGCTCGACGACCCGATGTGAGATCTCGTCCTCGTTCTGCTTGTAGTACTCGAGCTCGACCAGCCTGTGCTCGACGATCGCCGTCGAGATCAGCTTCGCCAGGTCGGTGTCGTCGCCGGCGCCGTGCGCCACCTGCAAGCCCTGCTCCATCGGATCCTCGCCGAGCGCCGCCACGATCTTCTCGCGCGCGCTCTGCAACGAGCCCTCCGGTATGTGCTCGCCGATCAGGTCGATCGCGGCCACCAGGGCCTTGCCCTCGACCGGCAACAGCCGGGCGGGCCTGTCGAAGTTGTCGCTGTAAGGCTCCGGGTCGACGTCGATCTCCAGGTCGCCTCCGGCGGCTTCGACGACTTCCGCGTACAACACGTAGGAGCCGCCGCCGAAGTTGACCACGTTCAGCACGCTCAGATCCTCTTCGAGCTCCTCCTCGCTCAGCTTCAGTCGCTCGCACACCTCTTTCACCGGCACGCGCTCGTCCGCCCGTCCGGCCTGGATCAGGATGCTCGCCAGCGTCACCAGCCGCGCGAAGCGCTCGGGCCTGATCGCGGCGGTCTCCCCGCCGCGTCCCTCGGCCGCGTTCTCCTCGCGCCCGTCCTCGCGCCGCTCGTCGTCCCCCTTCGCCCGCGAACGACCGCTGGCCGCACGCTCCCTTCGTGCTCCGGGGGCGCCGCTCGCTGCCGCGGCGATCCTGGAGCGGTCACGCCCGCTCCTCGCCTCCGGTCTCTCCATCGACTCCAAGAAGTCCTCGCCATGGCGTTCCCACAGCAGCTCCACACGCTGATCCAGCTCCTCGACCAGCTCCGGCGGGCCCAGCAGCCTCGCGTTCACGCCCAAACCAAGCACCCACGCGATGATCGTGCGCGGACTCGAATAGCCGGTCTTGAACACGATGTCGCCCTCGCCGCCCTCGTTCTCGCCATCGTGGGCCTGGACCTCGCCGTAGCGGCCGTAGTGGCGCTGCACCTGCCAGGCCACACGCTCTGAGATCAGCGCCTCGGCGAGGCCGATCTGCTCGCCCAACTGCCAGTCCGCTCTCCTGGCATAGCTGCGCGGATCGAAGTCCCCTGGCCGCCTGAAGTCGTGCTCGGCCTTGGTCGCATACGCGACCTTGCCCTGGATCCGCGACAGCCTGAACACCCTGATCGCCTTGCGCTCGTGCGCATAGCCCAACAAATAGAACTGCCCGCCCTGGAACAGCAGGTGATAGGGGTCCACCTTGCGCGCGCCCGTCTCGTCGCGCCCCATCGTGTAGTAGTCGAACGTGATCGTCTTGTTCCTGAAGATCGCCGTCTCGATCTTCGCCAGCCTCGCCGACAGCTCATGCCCGCCCGCCGACGCCGTTATTCCGAGCGCGACCGACCGCTGCTCCGGCGCCCGCAGCGGGCTCGGCCGGCCCCACGTGATCTGCTGCAAGGCCAGCCGCAGCGGCTCCGCGTAAGCGAATTCCCCGTCCAGCAGGCTCAGCGCCGTCGCCAGCGCCGCCAGCTCCTCGTCGGTGAACGCGATCGCCGGCAGATGAAAGTTCTCAGGCCTCAGCGAATAGTTCTCCTGCTCGGCCGCCCCGTCGGTCGGCCTCTCGACGGTCAGATGGATCCGCAACGACTCGAGCTCGGATCTGTCCGCGTAGAAGCGCCTCGCGAACGCGTCCTCGTTCATGCCGCTATAGCCCTCCACATCGCGCCTGATCTCCAGAGCCGTGACCGGCCGGCGCTCGGCCATCAGGTACGAGATCAGCGACAGCTGTCTGATCAGCTTCTCTGTGTCCTTGGCCATCGACCTCGCCGCCTCACCAGAGGTTCCGGATGTTCTGCGAATCCATCCGACCAACCTTAGAGCCCCGCGTCGGCCCGTATCCGGCCGCCCGCCGCGCCCAGCGCTATTTGCGGGTTTTCAAGCGGCCCACAGGGCCTGTTCGACCGGCTCGCCGGGCGTCGCGGCCTGTGCGGGCGAGCCGCCAAAGAAGGCGCTCGTCTGCAGCGCCCGGTCATAGCTCGACCACCTGCTGCCCGGAGCCAGCTCCTTCTCGAGCCGATCGAAGCTCCCCAAACGTCCCCCCAGGTTGTCGATCATGTGCACGAGCATCGCCTCCCTCGTGCACGGCACGACCGGGCTGCCGTGCTCCAGCGAGCCGTGATGGGCTAGCACGATGTGCACGATCGCCTCCGCCAGCTCCTCTTGAAAGCCGTCGATCTCCTCGATCAGCCGCCGCACCCGGTAGTAGCCGAGCGCGATCTCGCCCTGCAAGCGCCCCGCGTCGGTCAGCTCGATCGTCCCGTCTCCGCCCTGTTCGGCATAGGCGTCCAGCTTGCCGATGTCGTGCAACAGCGCGCCCGTCACGGCCACGTCCCGATCGATCCCCCCGAAGGTCGCGCTCGTCGCGCTGACCGCTTCGGCGACCGACAGGCTGTGCTCCAGCAGTCCGTGCCTATACGCCTGGTGGTAGCGCTTGGCCGCCGGGGCCTCCCGGTAGCGCGCCCACAGCTCCGAGCCCGAGCCCAGCACCCGCTCGAGCAGCTCCCTCAGGCACGGCTGCCTCACCGTCTCCACCAGCTCCCTCAGCTGCGCCTCCAACTGCTCGACGCTCAGGGCCGGGCCGTCTCGCAGGTCCTCTGCCACGTAGCTCCCCGGCGCCGCCTCGCTCAGGGTCCTCAGGTTGATCTGCGGCCCGAACCTCGGGTGCACGGTATAGCGGCCCTCCACGTGCACCGCCGCGCCAGCCTTCGCCAGCCGTTCGTGGGGGCCGATCTCCTCCCACACCATGCTCACGACCGCACCTGTCCGGTCGCCCAACATCAAGCGCAGATAGTCGCCTTCGCCGTTGCGCTTCGGACGGCGCTCCGCCTCCCTCACCGCCAGCACCTGATCGATCTCCGCACCGTCTTCAAATTCGTTCACGAACATGCTTCCAATCACGTTAGGCTCCGCTCCGGACGCCTCGACCGCCGCGCCGGGCGTGCTGTCCGTCAGAGAACCAGGGCGTGACAAGGTCGCCGCCTGGCGCTTCGTCTTGTCTATTCCGGGGTGCTCGCGCGCGCGCGCACCGGTTTCGAGGATTGTCTTGGGGGCCTCAGGCCGCTCCTACTCGGTTCCCACACGGCCGGCGATCGGCGCTGGTTATGTAGCCTGCACCGAGATGTCCCGCCGCGACCAGATCAAGATGACCGACGCCGAGGTCGCCGCCTTCCTAGCCGAAGAGCGCACCGTCACCTGCGCGACGATCGGCCCCCGCGGATGGCCCCACCTGATGCCGCTCTGGTATGTCGTGCGCGGCGCGGTGCCGCGGAGGGCGGGGTCGGACGGCCAGCCGGTCGCGGCGGCTTCGTCGGACCCGTTGGCCGCCCCCGGCCCCCGCATCTGGGCCTGGACGTACGGCCGCTCCCAGAAGGTCAAGAACCTGGAACGCGATCCGAGGGCCACCCTGCAGGTCGAGGCCGCCGAGGCGTACGCCGAGCTGCGCGGCGTGATGCTCGAATGCGAGGCCATCATCCACCGCGCCCCCGACGTCGTGGCTGCACTGGGCGCCGAGATCCTGCTGCGCAACGCGGTCCCGCGCGGCGAGGACCCCCCGCCCCAGCTCCCCCCAGACGCCCTCGTGGCCGTGCGCGCCCAGGCCCCCAAGCGAGTCGGCCTGGAGTTCGTCGAGCGCAAACGGGCCACCTGGGACCACCGCAAGCTCAGCGGAGGCTATTAGCGGCGCGCGAGCCCGCTAGGCTGCTCGCGAAATGCCAGCAGACCTAAAGGGCCTGATCCTCTCCGGCGGCAAGGGAACACGCCTGCGCCCGATCACGCACACGAGCGCCAAGCAGCTCGTGCCGGTCGCCAACAAGCCGGTCCTGTTCTACGGGATCGAGGCGATGGCCGCGGCCGGGATCGAGGAGGTCGGCATCATCATCGCGCCCGAGACTGGCCCCGAGATCGAAGCCGCGGCCGGCGACGGCTCCAGGTTCGGCGTCAAGATCGACTACATCGTCCAGGACGAGCCGCTCGGCCTGGCCCACGCGGTGCTCACGGCCGAGCCGTTCTTGGGCCAGAGCCCGTTCGTGATGTACCTGGGCGACAACCTCCTGCAGGGCGGCATCTCCGACCTGGTGGCCGCCTTCACCGAGCACTCGCCCGAGGCTCTGATCCTGCTGACACCGGTGCCCGACCCCGAGCACTACGGCGTGGCCGAGCTGGCGCCATCGGATGCGGGCGCCACGGGCCGCGCCGTCGGCGGCAGCCCCGGCAGGGTGGTCCGGCTCGTCGAGAAGCCGGCCGAGCCCAAGACCGACCTGGCGCTCGTCGGCGTCTACATGTTCACCGCTTCGATCCACGACGCCGCCCGGGCGATCCAGCCGTCCCCGAGGGGGGAGCTGGAGATCACCGACGCGATCCAGTACCTGCTCGACACGGGCGCCCGGGTGGAGCCCCACATCGTCAGGGGCTGGTGGAAGGATACCGGCCGCCTCGAGGACATGCTCGAGGCCAACCGCCTGATCCTCGACAACCTGATCGAGCGCTGCGAAGGCGAGCTGATCGACTCCCAGATCGACGGCCGCGTGGTGGTCGAACCGGGCGCGCGCCTGGAGCGCACGACGGTGCGCGGGCCGGCGGTGATCGGCGCCGGCGCCCAGCTGCGCGACTGCTACGTCGGCCCGTACACGGCTGTCGGCGAGAACTGCACGATCACGGGCGCCGAGGTCGAGCACTCGATCCTCCTGGCAGGCTCCTCGGTCTGCGACCTCGACGGCCGCATGGAGTCCTCTCTGTTGGGGCGCAACGTCAGCGTTCGTCGCTCCGACGGCCAACCCCGCGCCTACCGCTTCATGGTGGGCGACAATTCGGACATCTCAATCCTGTGAGGCTGCTGCTCGTCGGCGCCAACGGCATGCTCGCCCGCGACGTCGCGCGCGCGGGCGCGCGCGCCGGCCACGAGCTGGTCGGGGTCGACCTGCCCGAGGTCGACATCACCGACGCCGACGCCTGCAAAGGCCTCTGCACGCGCGTGCTCGGCGAACCTGGCGGCCTGGGCGGGGTCGTCAACTGCGCGGCCTGGACGGACGTCGACGGGGCCGAGTCCCGTCCCGAGGAGGCCCGCGCGGTGAACGCCGACGGCGCCGGCAACCTCGCTCGGGCGGCCGCCGACGTCGGTGTACCGCTCATGCACGTCTCGACCGACTACGTCTTCGACGGCGTCGCCCCGGTCGACGCCTCAGGTCGGCCGCGGCCCTATGTCGAGTCCGACCCGACCGGCCCGCGCTCGGTGTACGGCCAGACCAAGCTCGAAGGCGAGAGCCGAGTGCTGGCGGCCTCTCCCAAGCACGCGGTCGTGCGCACCGCCTGGCTGTACGGGATCGACGGCAAGAACTTCGTCGCGACGATGCTTCGGCTGGCCGGCGAGCGTGAGGCGGTGCAGGTCGTCACCGACCAGATCGGCTCGCCCACGTGGTCGGGCCACCTGGCGCCCGCACTCTTGGGCTTGCTCGAGCGCGGGGTCGCCGGGCTCGTGCACATGACCGGCGCCGGCCAAATCTCCTGGAATGGGTTCGCCGCCGAGATCTTCAGGCAGGCCGACCTCGCCTGCCGCGTCGAGCCCGCCACCAGCGATCAGATGGCCCGTCCGGCTCCGCGTCCGGCCTGGTCGGCCCTGGACTCCGAACGCGCCGACGTTCTGCCGATGCCGCCCTGGCAGGACGGCCTGGCGGGCTATCTGGCGGCCGCGAAAGGCATCGAAAATCCAACCTCCGTATATCCATAGATATACACTTTTCTAAAGCCCGATGTTTACTTTGGTAAGCCTTGGAAAACCTAACCCCACCCCAAAACAAGACGTAACCCTTGCCCTTCTCCAAGCCCAAACAATAAGATGACCTCGCCATGAACATCCTCGTCTGCGGCGGCGCCGGCTTCATCGGCTCGACCTTCGTGCGCCAGCGTCTCCACGAGCACGGCGACGAGGTGACGGTGCTCGACAAGCTGACCTACGCCGGCCGCGAACAGAACTTCCACGACTTCGCCGACGATCCGGGCTTCCGGTTCGTGCACGGCGCGATCGAGGACCCCGAGGCGGTCGCCGCCGCGCTCGAGGGCCTCGAAGGCCTTGATGGCGTCGATGGCGTCGATGGTCTCGATGGTGGCGCGCGCGCGCGCGCGAGTGGTCCCGTCGAGGCGATCGTCAACTTCGCCGCCGAGACCCACGTCGACCGCTCGATCGCCGAACCGGACGCGTTCGTGAAGACCCACGCGCTCGGCACCTACGTGCTCCTGGAGGCCGCCCGCGAGCGAGACCTGCGCTACGTGCAGGTCTCGACCGACGAGGTCTACGGCTCGATCGAGGTCGGCACGTTCACCGAGTCCTCGCCACTACAGCCCTCCTCGCCCTACTCGGCGACCAAGACGGGCGCCGACCTGCTCGTGCAGAGCTACTTCCACACCTACGGCCTGCCCGCCACGATCGTGCGCGGCTCCAACAACTACGGGCCCTACCAATATCCCGAGAAGCTGATCCCCCTGATGGTCCTCAACGCCCTGCACGGCGACTCGCTGCCGGTCTACGGCGACGGCAAACAGGTGCGCAACTGGATCCACTCGACCGACTTCGCCCGCGCGATCGGCCACGTGCTCGCGCATGGCGTCCCGGGCGAGGTCTACAACGCGGGCGGGCCCGACGAGCAGCCCAACATCGACGTCGTCCACCGCATCATCGCGCTCACCGGCGCCTCCGAGGACCAGATCGAGCACGTCGCCGACCGCCCCGGCCACGACCGGCGCTACTCGCTCTCCTCCGAGAAGGTCAGAGCCCTCGGCTGGGAGCCCCGCGTCCGCTTCGAGGACGGCCTGGCCGAGACCGTCAACTGGTACCGCGAGAACGCCTGGTGGTGGGAGCCCATCCGCTCCGGCGATTATCGCCAGTACTACGAACGCCAGTACGGCACTCAGCTGAACGATAGCCTTCGCTGAGCGGCGTCCTCAGTCGCTCATGTGCTAAAGCACACTACGCTCCCTGCGTCCTTGCTCAGCTCGACTCTCGCCCAGCTGAGGAGGCTTGCATGAATCGCGATCAGCCCACTCCAGAGATCCGCCATTTGCCGCCTTCCTTGACCAACGTCAAGGTCTGGATGGCTTTCTTGCCGGCGTAGTCGGACTTGACCTTGGCCGTCGCCGTCTTGCCGACGATCGCGACCGCTTCGACGGTCGTGTCGTAGTTGTCGACCTGTTTGACCTGCTGTTCGATCGCCTTCTTGCAGCCGCCGGGCGCGGCGTTCAGCTGGGCGACGCGCGCCTTCGCCAGATCTTCGCCGCAGATCTTCTTCGCTTCCAAAGCGACGGCGTTGCTCTGGAGGTTGGCGACCGCCTGGGCGACCTTCTGCTGTTCGCCTTTGAACGAGCTCGTCGAGACCGTGCTGCCGCACGCCGCGACGCCCGTGGCAAGCACGGGCGCGCACAGCGCGGCTATGGCTCGGCGGGCCATCATCGGCCCGGAAGCCTACGTGACCGGCCTACGACTCGTCGTCGCGCCTATAGCCGAGGCGGGCGGAGATTCGGTCGGCCGTGGAGACGAGGTGCGGGCCGAGCGCGTCGACGAGCTCCTCGAGCGAGATCATCGAGGAGTGGGCGGCCATGTTGACGGCGGCGACCACTTCGCGGGACTCGTTGCGGACCGGTGCCGAGATCGAGTGCAGTTCGGGCGCAAGCTCTTCGTCGTTGACGGAGAAGCCAGCGTCCGCGACCTCTTCGAGCTCGTCGCGCAGCGCTTTCTTGCTGGTGATCGTGTTCGGGCCGCGCTTGGTCAGCTTCATCTCACCGAACAGCTCGCGCTGCTCGGTGTCGGGCAGGTAGGCCATCAGGAGCTTGCCCATCGACGTGCAGTACGCCGGCAGGCGCGAGCCCGGGTGCAGGCCGAGGTCGATCTTGCTCTGGTTGCGCCGGAAGCTGCGGGCCCTGTCCACGTACAGGATGTCAGCGCCGTCGAGCACCGACAGGTTGACCGTGTAGCTGGTTCGCTGGCGCAGCTCCTCCAGGTAGGGGTGGGAGTGCTCGCGCAGGCCGGTCGAGTTAAGAGCCGACATGCCGAGGTCGGTCACGCGCAGGCCGAGCCTGTACTTGCGCGAGGCGCCCTGCTCGAGGTAGCCGAGCGCGACCAGCGTGATCACGTAGCGGTGGGTGGTGGAGCGGCTCATGCCGAGCTCGTCGGCGATGTCGGCAATGCCGAGGACCGGGCGCTCGGGGGTGAAACAGCCGAGTATCGCCAACCCGCGCTCGAGTGATTGGGAGTAGCGTGGTTCGCGCAGGCTGGGGATCGACCAAGCCGGTTCCGGCGCACTGCCGGAGTTTTTGGAAGTATTCGAACTAGTTCTGGGCATCGTAATCGGTTTCCTTATTGCTATAGCTGTGTGCTTCTTCAAATGGATATTCCATTCCAGAAGCCCATCATAGTCGGCGTGACCATCGATCTCAATCATAAACACAGTGTCCCCAATCGGGCGCTGGTCAAACGTGCCGGGTTGTGTCTCTCTCCCGAGGACCGAATTCGATGACCGACACCGCTCGCGTGGTGGTAATAAACGGCGACGTGCGAACGATGGACCCGGGACGTCCGCGGGCGTCTGAGCTGGCGTTTACAGATGGACGTGTGCTGGCGCTTGGTGAGGCCGGGGAGCTGCGGGCGGCGGGCCTGCACGGCCCCGACACGACCGTCATAGACGCCGCCGGTGCGACCGTGCTACCGGGCCTGATCGACGCACATGGGCACTTCGGCCACGTCGCCCGCTCGATGGCCACAGCCGTCGACTGTCGCACCCCCCCGAACCGCTCGGTGTCAGACCTCCTCGACCGCGCACGGGAGCGCGCCGCGGCGGTCGCGCCCGGGACCTGGATCCTGTTGCAGGGAACGACCTTCCAGGACGAGCTGCTCGAGGACGGGCGCTTCCCGACGCCCGTCCAGCTGAGCGCGGTCTCTTCGGCGCACCCGATCGTCTACCGCTCGAGTCTGCACCACCTCGTGCTCAACAGCCTGGCCCTGCGCGAGGCCGGCATCGACGCCGACACGCCGACGCCCCCGGGCGCCCGGATCGAGCGCGACCACGAGACGGGCAGTCCGACGGGCGTGATGGCCGAGATGTTCGACCGATTGCCGATCCCGCCCGCGACCGAGGCCGAGCTGCGGGCCTCGATCGAGCGCACCGCCTGGGAGCACTATCTTGCCCACGGCGTCACCTCGATCCAGGAGATCTGGGACTCGGGGCCGGTCATGGCCGCGATCGCCGAGGCCCAGCTTGCCGGCGAGCTGCCACTGCGCGTGCGGGGCCTCGGCTGGGTCCCGCTCGCGGGCTCGGTCTCCGAGGTGGCGAGCGGGCGCATCGGCGAATTGGCGACGCGGCCGGGCTGGTTCGAGGGTGGCGGGGTGAAGCTGTTCGCCGACGGCGGCACCTCGTCGCATACCGCCGCCTACTACGAGGCCTACCTCGACGCGCCCGGGCGCGGCGCGCTCAACCACGAGCTCGGCGAGCTGGTCGAGGCGATCGCCGAAGCCCAGGCGCTCGGCGCGCAGGTGGCGGTGCACGCGTGCGGCGACCTCGCCTTGGACCTCGTGCTCGCCGCCTTCGAGCTGGCGGGCACCACGCCGGCCGCCGGCCTGCGCCCGCGCATCGAGCACGGCGCCAACACCTGCTGGACCGACGCCCGGGCCCGATGGTGCCGGCGCCTCGGCGTCCTGCCGGTGCCGAACCTCGGCTTCATCCACAACTACGGCGAGTTCTGGCCGCGCTCGCTTGGCTCCGAGCGCGCCCGCGGCTGTGTGCCACTGCGCGGCCTCCTGGATGCCGGTTTTCCCGTGCCGGGCACGTCCGACACGACCGGCGGCGATCCGCGCCTGCTGAATCCGTTCCACAACATCTGGTGTGCCGTAAACCGCCAGACTTTTGCCGGCCGCGTGGTCGATCCCGCGCAGCGGATCTCACTCAAGGAGGGTCTCGTCATGTATACCCGCAACGCCGCTTTCGCCGGCCATTGGGAGGGCTCGCGCGGGATGCTCGCGCCCGGCCTCCTCGGGGACGCGATCGTGCTCGACAGGCCCCTCGCCGAGGTCCAGGACGCCGAGATCGGAGATGTCGAGGTCGCCCACACGATCGTCGCCGGCGAGCTGATCTTCTCGGAGGGCCGGCGGGTCAGCCCCTCCGGCGGGGCCCCTGGCGGCGAGCGAGCGTCCGGCGGCGGGGTCTCTGGCCGCGCCCCCGCGTAGTCTGTCTGTCGATGCGCTTCTATCTGTTCCTGCCCGGTCAATGGTGGGATCGAGCCAAGCCGGCCGCTCAGCTGTACGAGGAGATGCTTGACCAGGCGGTGCTCGCCGAGCGGCTCGGCTACGACGGCGTCTGGCTGGCCGAGCAGAATCTGGTGAGCTTCCTGGCGGCGCCCGACCCGTTGCAGCTGGCCGCGATGATCGCCGAGCGCACATCGAAGATCAGGATCGGCGTGGCCGTGTTCGTGCTGCCCTTTCACCATCCGCTGCGCCTGGCCGGCCAGATCTCCCAGATCGACCAGCTCTGCGGCGGGCGCTTCGATGTCGCCTGCGGGCGCGGCGCCTCGCCGTACCAGATGAGGCAGTTCCAGACGGAGATGTCCGAGGCCGACAGCCGGGCGTTCTTCGAGGAGCACCTCAGGATCATGGTCGACCACTGGACCGATCCCTCGGCGCGCGCGTATGTGGGCCGCTTCTTCTCCTACCCGAACGCCTCGGTCTTGCCGCCGCCGGTGCAGCGGCCGCACCCGCCGCTGTGGATCGCGGCCCTGTCGGCGCGGTCGATGCGCTGGGCGATCGAGCTGGGCTTCAGCGCGAACGCGATGTTCGCGCCCTTCCGCGAGCCCTTCGGGCACGTCGAAGGCGTCTACGAGGCGTTCCTGCAGGCGCTCGCCGACGCCGGACGCGCGCGCGCCGACGCCCGGTTCGGGGTCAACCGCATGACGTTCGTCGGCTCTGAGGAGGCCGAGTGCAGGGAGGTCCTGCGCTACGTGTTGATGAATCACCGCGTCATCGACCAGCAGCTCGGGGATCGCGAGCGCGTCCGCCAGGGCGACTACGTCGTCGACGAGCCCGTCCGCGAGGACGAGCCCGAGCTCGACGAGATGTACCGCAACATCGCTTATGGCACCGCTTCCGAGGTCCGCGACAAGCTGGCCCGTTACGCTGACCTCGGCGTCGACCTGTTCTCGGCCTGGCACAACGTCGGCCAGCCCCACGACTCGGTCTGCGCCTCGATGGAGCGCTTCGCACGCGAGGTGATGCCCGACTTCAAGGATGAGCGCAGGACGGTCCCGGCGCCGCGGACTTAAAACGCCCAGAGGTGGTGTCATTACTCCGCTCTTAGGGATATGGTTCGTATCAAGGGTCGAAACTCGAGCGGAGGGGGCGTGAAGGACATGAGCGGTAAGGTTGCGGGCGTGTTGGCGAGCGGCGTGCTCGCGATCGGGGCCGCGAGCTGCGGTTCCTCTTCTAACTCTTCCGGCGAAAACGAAGTGTCCGCGGGCCAGCCTGTCAAGATCGGCTACCTGGCCTCGCTGACCGGCTTCTGCTCGACCTTCTCCCAGGAATACGTCAAAGGCGCCGACCTGGCGGTAAAGCAGATCAACGAAGCGGGCGGGGTCGACGGCCACAAGCTCGAACTGATCGTGCGCGACGACAAGGCAACGCCCAGCGTCGGCGTCAGTCAGGCGCGCGACCTGGTGCTCTCGAGCCACGTCAAATATCTGGCCGGGACCTGCTCCTCGGCGGTCGGCAAGAGCGTGACCCAGCTGGTCGCCAACCCGAGCCACGTCATCTATGTGCTCGGCGTCGCTGACCCGAACGTGTTCGCCGGCGGCCCCGAAATCTATGCCTTCAACACGATCCCGACCGCCACGATCGAGGGTCGCAACGCCGCCGCCTACTTCAAAGAACACCCCGAATGGAAGCGGATCGCGGTGATCAGCGAGGACTACAGCTACGGTTACCAGGTGACCGCCGCCTTCAAAAAGGCGATGGCCGGCTCCGGCCAGCAGATCATCAGCCAGGATTACGTGCCTTCGGGCGGCACCGACTACACGCCGTACATCCAGAAGATCAACTCCGAGCACCCCGACGCGGTCTACTCGACGGTGATCACCGAAGACACGATCACGCTCGTCAAGCAGGGCCTGCCGCTGGGCTTCTTCAACAGGCCCTTCCTGGCTCTGATGGACTACGGCACGATCGCCTTCGTCCCGAAGCTGCCGACCGGCGTCGAAGGCTATACCTACTACCCGTCGGCGGTCATCTACCATACGCCGTTCAGCAAAGACATCGAATCGTTGGGCAGCGCCGTGGCCAACGGCGGCGCCGCCGGGGACGCCTTCAACCAGATCCAGATCATCGCTCAGGGGATCGCCAAAGCGAAGTCGACCGACCCGACGAAGGTCAGGGACGCGCTCGGCGAAGCCGAAGTCCAGACCGTCCAGGGCAACGTCAAGATCCATGCCTGCAACCACGGGATCGCGATGCCGATCGCGATGGGCACGGTCGTCGGACCGAGCCATTCGATGCCCTTCCCGCACTTCGAACCTTTGCGCCTGGTCAGCACCGAAAAGTACTTCGAATGTTGAGGCCTTAGCGCGCGCGGGGCCGGCCGATGAGCTTCGTCACGTTCGTTGGCCAGCTGTTCGCCGGCCTCGGCCTCGCCTTCGTCCTGTTCTTTGGCGCAGCCGGCCTGAACCTGGTGTGGGGCGTGCTCGGCGTGATGAACTTCGCGGCCGGGTCGGTGTACATGTTGGGCGCCTATCTGACGACCTCGGTGATCGCCCGGCTCGGCGCCTCGGCGCTGGGCTGGACCGCCGCCCTGATCGTGGTGCCGCTGGCCGTGGCCGGGCTCGGGGCGATCGCCGAGATCGCGCTGCTGAGGAGGACCTACAGGCAACAGGACGAGAACCGGCAGTTCATGTTGACGCTCGCGCTCAGCTATCTGATCGCCGGGGGCGTCGTGCTCGTCTATGGCACCCACTTCAGGACGGTCTCGCTGCCGAGCGGCCTGTCGGGGACGTGGACGATCTTTGGCGCTCAGATCGAGCAGTACACGGTCCTGACGATCGTGCTCGGCCTGGCCGTCACCGCGGCGATCTGGCTCGGCCTGTATCGCACGCGCGCGGGCCTTCTGACGCGGGCGGCCGTCGACGACCGTGAGATGCTGAGCGTATTGGGGGTGAACGTCAACAGGCTCTACTCGGCCGTGTTCGCTTTCGGGATCGCCTTGGGCGCTTTGGGTGGGGTCCTGATCGCGCCCCAGAGCACGGTCTCGACGAACCTCGAAACGACGGCTCTGGTGCCGGCCTTCATCGTTGTCGTGACGGGCGGTCTCGGCAACATGACGGGCGCGCTGTTGGCGGCTTTGGCGATCGGGATCGCGCAGTCGTTCGTGACCCTTCAGGACGCCACGTTCGCGCAGTTGACCCCTTATGCGGTGATGACGATCGTGCTGCTCGCGCGCGGGAGGAGCCGGCGGTGGGTCGCCGCCTGAGCGCTCTCGGGCGCCTGCCCGGCGCGCTCGCCGATGGCGGGCCCGCGCTGGCGCTGCTCGTGCTGGCGGCCGTCCTGCCGGCGATCGTCTCGACCGAGTACGTGCTCTTGGCCGCCTCGATCGCGGTCTCGGCGCTCGTGGCGGTCTCGTTCAACCTGCTGTTCGGCTACGCCGGCATGTTCTCGTTCGGCCAGTCACTCTTCTACGGGCTGGGGGCCTACGGGACCGTTCTTTTGATGAACGAACTGGGCGCGCCCTTCTTCGTGGCCCTCGCCGGCGGGGTCCTGGTCGCGGTCATCGCGGCCCTGGCGAGCGGTGTGGTCCTGGTCAGGGTCGAGCCGGTCGCGTTCATCATGCTCACGTTCGCGTTGGGCGCCCTGTTCGAGTTTCTGGCCGAACACACGCCTTCGTTCGCCGGCGGCGACAGCGGCCTGGTCGCACAGCTGCCGTCGGAGCTGAGCTTCGTCGCCGGCGTGAACGGTCCCTACTACGCGATCGTCGGCTGCTCGGCGCTCGTGCTGGCTGGCGTCTTCGCGTTCGTGCGCTCGCGCGGGGGCCTGATCCTGCGGGCCGTCAGGGAAGACTCACTGCGGGCCAGGACGTTGGGGGTCGAGGTCGAGGCTCGCAAGCTGGCCGTGTTCGCGCTGGCCGCCGGCGTGGCGGGGGTGGCCGGCGGCCTGTCGGTTCTCTCCGAGCAGATCGTCTATCCGAGCGTGTTCGACTGGAAAGTCTCGGCCAACGCCCTGATCGCGACCCTGCTGGGCGGGGTCGGCCGCTTCTCGGGGCCTATCGTCGGCGCCGTCCTGCTCGGCCTGATCGACTTCTATGTGGGCAAATTGACGACCGACACGGTTCTCGTCGAAGGCCTGGTCCTGCTGGCTGTGATCCTGCTGGCGCCCAAAGGAGTAGCCTCGTTGTGGCAGGGCCTCGGCGGCTCCAGGGCAGTCCCTGGCCAGGTCTCCTAGATGGAGGCGAGTTCAGCTTTGACAGTAAAGGTTGTGCAGACAAAAGGCCGGCGATGAGTTGTCGGTAGACGCTAGTCTGCCAAATGAGAGAATGCTTCAAATGCGACTAACTGAGGGATTGCGTAAGCAGTTTGCCGCGAACCTGCGCAAACAGCGCGAACGGGTGGGGATGTCACAGGAAGCGCTCGCCGACGCGTGCAACTTGCACCGCACGGAGATCAGCCTGTTGGAGCGGTGCAAGCGCTCGCCAAGGCTGGAGACGATCGTGGTGCTGGCGCGCGCTCTGCAGCTCGAGTCACCGGCGGAACTGCTCGACGGGATTCATTGACCGAGCCGCCGGCTCTGGAGCTGAAGCGCGTCAGCAAGCGTTTCGGCGCCATCCAGGCGGTTCACCCACTCACGCTGCGGGTAGCGGAAGGCGAACGGGTAGCGGTGATCGGCCCCAACGGGGCCGGCAAGACGACCCTGTTCGCATTGATCGCCGGCGAGCTCGAGACCGACGAAGGCGCGGTCCTGCTCGCCGGCGACGACATCACGAACGCTGCGCCACAGGCTCGTGCGCGCCTCGGCCTCGGCCGGACGTTCCAGAGCGCCAGGGTGTTTGCGGGCATGTCGGTCGCCGAGAACTACCAGCTGGCGCTGCTGGGGCCGGGACGGCGTGGGGCGGCCGGGCGGCGGGAGGGCCAGACGACCGGGCGGGCGCTGGCGGAGGTCGGTCTGGAGCGCTCCGCAGGACGCCAGGCCGGCGAGCTGGCTCAGGGCGAGCGCAAGCGCCTGGAGCTGGCGATGGTCCTGGCGGGAGAGCCGAAGGTGCTGTTGCTGGACGAGCCGACCGCCGGGATGGGCAGCCCGGAGCGGGCGGAGATCATGGAGCTCGTTGCGGAGAGCGTCGAGCGCAGGAAGGTTACGGTCGTCTTCACAGAGCACGACATTGGCGCCGTGTTCGCCTATGCGGAGCGGATCGTGGTGCTGGACAGAGGCGAGCGGATAGCGGATGGCCCGCCCGAGCGGGTGCGCACGGACAGGCGCGTGCGCGAGGTCTACCTGGGCGGCGAGGAGGAAGAGTGAAGCTCAGGGTCGAGCGCCTGAACGCGTGGTACGGCGCGGCGCAGGTTCTGTTTGACGTGGAATTCGGTGTGCAGGAGGGCGAGACGGTCGCGCTCGTTGGTCGTAACGGCGCCGGCAAGACGACCGTGCTGCGTGGCCTGACCGGGACGGGTGGGGTGCGCAGGACCGGGTCGGTGAAGGTCGACGACGTCGAGACCCTCGGCCTGGAGCCCAACGAGCTGGCCAAGCTGGGCGTCGGCCTGGTGCCAGAGGGTAGGCGGGTCTTTGGAGAGCTGACGGTGCGCGAGAACCTGGACGTCGCCGAGGGCCTGGTCGCTGTTGGCGGTGATGGACGGCGCGGTCGAGCTGGTGGTGGCAGGTGGCCGCGGGAACGGGTGTGGGAGGTATTTCCGGTGCTCGAGCGGGTCCAGGGCACGAAGGCGAAGTGGCTGAGCGGCGGCGAGCAGCAGATCCTGACGGTCGCACGGGCTTTGGTCAGCGACCCGGACTTGCTGCTGTTGGACGAGCCCAGCGAGGGCCTCGCCCCGAAGGTCGTCGAAACACTGGTGGATCAGCTGCTGACAGTGCGGCGCAGCGGCCTGACGATCGTTATCGCCGAGCAGCACCGGGGCATGGTCGAAGCGCTGGCGGACAAGGCTTATGCGCTCGAGCGGGGTGCGATCGTTTGGAGGGGCGAGCCGAGCGAGCTGTTCGACCGCGAGGGACGCGGTCCGCGGCCTATCGGCGAGGAGTGAGAAACGCCCCTGGTGCGCGGGTCAGGGCCCTGGAAGAATTGCTTACACGGGTCGCAGCCCCCCGGTACATGCGACCCGCCCAGGATCCGAGGCGGAACCCCTCGGTCTCGGTCCATGCCGGGCCGTTCTGTGGGGAGCGGCCACCCCGGGCGCCAGGGCGAAGGGCATCTCGCCGGCGTCCGGGGCACTGGCAAGTCGGGCGCCTCGAGGCCCGCCGATCTCCGCGCATGCAGATAGTCGGAAACAGTGCAACACGGGCGCGGCGGCGTTTGAAAGTATGCGGGAGCGCCTGCCTGCCAGAAGGCGACCAGCATGCCGGAAAGGCGGGCGTTCAGAGGCGGTCTCGGCCCGTGGTTGTCTGGCCGGGATGGCGGCCTCGGTCCCATGCAAGGGCCTTCCGGACGCCGCTGTGTTGGCATCGCACGCGGCGTCCGCGAAGGCTGCCCTAGGGGAGGCCGGCGGCGTCCCGGGCCGGGCCGGTTTGACTCGAATTGCGCCGCCGCTCACACTCCGGTCGTGCTCTTCACGCGAAGACGTCGCCTGCCAGCGGCGCATCGACACGTGTGCAGGGTTGAATCCAAACGAGCATCCCGGACGCGTCCGGGAGGGAGGTCAGTGATCGGAATGTCGAAATTGAGCTTACTGGTATTGGCAGGGTTTTGCCGCGCTGGCGTTGAGCGCCATGGTGGCAGCGTCGGCTTCGGCGGCGCCGCACTTCTATTTGTGTTACTTACATGCTGGCGGGAAATATAAAGACTCGCTTTGTAAAGGAAAAACCGGCACCGAATATGAATTAGAAAAGGCGCCTGAAGGCGTGCGTTTAAATGTTTTATCGACACAAGTCACAAGCTCTAAATTCAAAATCGAACTGCTCGGCATCAAAATTGAAATCATCTGCTCGGCCGAGCATGGCGAAGGTTGGCTCGAAAATCCGTCAGGTGGTGGCGCCGGACTGGACTTAACGACTAACAGCTTTAGCAGCTGTGAAGTTATAAAACCGGTCGGGTGTACGGTTGCCCAACCGATCGTCCTGACGTCCAAGACTGAACTGGTCGAACGGAGCGGGACTCTGTTAGATTTATTCAAGCCCGATGGAACAAATACGACGTTTGTCAAAGTAAAACTGGAAAACTGTAGTCTGCTCAACGGCACCTACAATATAGAAGGCTATACACAAGGAACGGTCAACAACGCGGCGGGTACACTGGCATTTAGCAAAGAAGGCGACGGTCTAAAATTCGGCGGCAATGAAGCGGAATTCAAAGGCGAATCGACAGTGGTATTGGTGGTGGAGGTGGATAGTGATGTGTTGGTGTTAAATCCATAGTCAAAGGGTGGGCTGCCCGTAGGGGAGATATCGTCCGCTCGTGGAGTTTGTCTGTCTGCCATCCTCGGCACCCGGTCTATTCTGGTGCCGGGGTGCAGACGAACGTGCTGGTGCCACTGCTGTGGCCGAGAGTCGAGCGCTCCGGTAAGTTCTTCCGCATCCTCCGCAGGCCGGGCCGCCTCCCATGGATACACGCTGCAGGTCTTTGCGCACGGCTTGCTGGCGGTGCTCCTGAGAGGTCGCCCTGCCGGAAACGACTTGCTTTGGCCGCTCTGTTTCCCACTCCTTGAAAGGGCGAGACGCGATTCTCCGAGTTTGGAATTGCGGTAGATGCTGGCGCTTTCAGGTGGATGTCGTTGCGAGGCGGCCCACATAAATAGATGGGTTCGAGCTAGCCGGTTGACCGATGCGGATGGAGTCGGCATGCTACGCAGGTCCGATCACGCTCGTCGTCGCGGTGCGTCAGCGCCATGCCGTCGGGTGCGGACGGGGTAAATGAATCGACCGTCGCATCGTCTGGATTGGGAGACGAGGCGTAGGTCTGAAAACGAACCATCCCGGCTGAGTCCAGGATGGATGGAGGTCAGTGATTCATATGTCTAGAATGAGGTTGCTGGTAGTGGGCGTCCTCGCGGTGTTCGCGGTCAGCGCTATGGCTGCGGCATCCGCCTCGGCGGCGCCACATTTCTACCTGTGTTACTTACAGTCAGGTGGCGCATATGAAAATGCCCTTTGCAATAAAACTGGGGCTAAACTATACGAATTAGAAAAGGCGCCTGAAGGTACGCGCTTAAACGTTTTATCGACCCAGGTCACTAGCTACAAACTCAAATCAGAACTGCTCGGCGTTAAAATCGAAATAATCTGTGCGGCCGAGCATGGCGAAGGCTGGATTGAAAACCCGTCAGGCGGTGGTGCCGGACTGGACTTAACGACTAACAGCTTTAGCACCTGTGAAGTCAAAAAACCGTCCGGCTGTACGGTTGCCCAACCGATCGTCGCGACGTCCAAGACCGAACTGGTCGAACGGAGCGGGACTCTGTTAGATTTATTCACGCCCGATGAAACGGGTACCACGTTTGTCAAAGTGAAACTGGAAAACTGTGGGCTGCTCAACGGCACCTACAATATTGAAGGCTACACACAAGGTGCGATCAACAACGCGGCGGGTACACTGTCGTTCAGTAAAGAAGGCAATGGACTGAAATTCGGCGGTAACGAAGCTGAATTCAAAGGCGAATCGTCAGTGACCCTGTCGGGCTTATCTGATAGCAGCGTGCTGGTATTAAATCCGTAGTGCAGTAGGAGGCGCCGTTCGCAAGAACTGGAACGTGACGGCGCAAGCTGGCGACTGCGGCGGGCCCGCGTCTTTTAGGCGCGGGCCCGCCGTCTCTAGCTGATTCGCCGAAGTCAGAAACACAGGGTGGCAAGGATGGCGCTCATACGTCAAGATGGTTTTTGGCTATAGGCAGGGGCCAGACAGGGATAGGGATCTAGAGGAGAGGGAGCATGGGCCGATGATGGACGCTACGACTGACACAGTGGTCAACCGCTGGATTTGGCGGCTCGACGGGAGTGGACCCGCGCGGGTTGCGGCAAACGCAGTGCTCACGCTCACGCTCACGCTCACTCTAGCCGTCGGGCTCGGCGTATTGGCGCCTGGAGGCGCGCAGGCGGCGGCATTTGAAGAGGTCAAGACGTGTGCCGCGAGCGGCGAAGGCGCTGTCGTTGAAGAAGCAAAGGCGATAGCGGTTGACGACGCAACCGGGGATGTCTACGTCGCAAATGGCAGCCAGCGCCGTGTGACGAGATTTAACTCAAAATGTGAATTTCTCGAGGCCTGGGGTTGGGGGGTTGCCAATCACGCCAGCGAATTTCAGACTTGCGGCAAAGCGGCTTTCGAAGCGCACGAAGCAAAATTTGCTACGTGCGAAGCATCGGGCGTACGCAACGTGGTAGAAAGCGGCGCATTTGGCACCCCCAACGCGATCGCGGTTAATCAGGAAACAGGGAACGTTTATGTTGGGGACTTCGAACGCCACGCAGGGGTGATTCAGGAGTTCAACGGCGACGGCGAACACCTCGTTGCGAGCTTTGGCGAACGCACTAACTCGCATGAAGTTATAGAAGTAGGGCACCCCGAACGCTTCAATAGTCCCGAAAATGTAGCAGTGGGCGATAAAGGAACTGTGTTCATTACGGACTATCTGGGTGGGCATGAGCTTGCGGAAGGTCGGGTGGTGGTCTTTGCGCCAAAGACTAGTGCGGATGAAGAATATATATATCAACAAGAATTCGGGAAGGGACACTCTCCTCGACAGGTCGGACTGGACTTGGCGGGCGACGTATTTATCAGTAACGAAACAGAAGTGAGCAAGTTTGCGGCGGGCAGTTTCAACTCGTCGGCATGCAATTTTCATCAGTCGTCGGAATTTGAGGGTATGGCCTCCGAACCCACGTCGGGTGGCGTCTTTGCTTTTTCGGGGAAAAAAGACTTGTTCGTCGAGCTGAACACGTCGTGCGAAAAAATAGCGGGAACGGAATTTCCGGGCATTACCGGCGAGCGTTCGACGGAAGGCCTGGCGTATAGCCCGACTCAGTCTTGGGGCCCGGGGCGCCATGCGGGGATCCTGTACGGGGTCGACGAAGCGTTGAAGGAGGTGCTGGTATTTGCGCCGCCAGCGACGATACCGAAGGAACCGCCGATCATCGAAGGCGAGTCGGTGCTGGGCGTTGAAAGCTTGCGCGCCGAACTACAAGGCGTGATCGATCCGCGAGGCCACGCGACGGAATACCGGTTTGAATACGGTCCGGTAGGAGCGGACTGCTCGCTGCCCGGGGAATGTCATAATACGCCGGTGGAAACGATTGCGTCCGGCGGCTCGGGCGTCGCGATTCCTCCCACGGTGGTTGGAGGTTTGTTGCCGGGAACCGCCTACCGGTTCCGAATCTCAGCGTGGAGTCACTGTAACCCAGAAATTCCGTCTGAAGAATGTAAGGCCGAACGCAAGCCCGATGTCAAAGAATATGTGGACTTCAATACGTACGATGCCGTGGCGCGGGGATTGCCTGACGGTCGCGCGTTCGAGCTGGTCTCGCCGCCCGACAAGAAAGGCGGTGAGGTGTTCGAGACCAGCCCGTTCCTAGGGGATTGTGCTGAGTGTCTACCGGGTCTCAACGATCAGATGTTCCCGATGGTGAGCGCGCCCGACGGGAACGAGATCGCGTACGAGGGGTATCCCTTCTCGAATGAAGGCGCGGTCAACGAAAACGAGTACCTGTCCGAACGCGAAGCGGGCGGTGGTTGGTCGACACGCGATTTGAGTCCCAAAAGCGAGCGCCGGGAAGTTGGTGCAGGCGCAGGTTACAAGGGCTTTGCGTCGGATCTCTCCGACGAGGTGTTGTATCAGTCGATGGAACCGTCGCTTTCGCCCGAAGCGCCAGCGGAATATCCCAACCTATATCTGCAAGCCAGCAGCAACCCATCTGTACTGCGCCCGCTCGTAACAAGGCAGCCGCCGGCGCGAGGCAAGGCAGAAGAAGGAACTAACCAGGACCAGTTGAGGCTTGGATTCGCCGGTGCCTCCTCAGATTACAGCCAAGTGATCTTTCAGGCCAACGACGCGCTGACGGATGAATCTGGCGTGGCGCCCGCCGCGCCCAGTATCTCAAAAGAAGGAGCCGAAGCGGGCAGCGCTCATGATCTCTACGAATGGAGCGACGGGGCGTTGAAGCTCGTCAATGTGCTGCCGGGCAACGCGCAGGCGAGCGCTTCGGCTGTGTTGGGATCGGGCCTGGAGCTGGCGACGAAAGCCGGAGATCCGGATTACAGCCACGCGATCTCGGACAAAGGCTCGCGGATCTACTGGACTGACGAGAAAGAACACCATATTCACGTCTATGTCCGTGAAGACGGCGAAAAGACGGTCTTTGTCAAAGACTCGGAAGAAGGCCGCTTCGTGACGGCGAGCGCCGACGGCTCGAAGACCTTGCTGAGCGACGGACATATCTTTGATGTTGCAAAGGAAGACGCGGTCACGCACTCACCGGAAGAGGTCGCCGACCTCACCCAGGGCCAGGGCGGTTTTGTGGGGATCCTGGGCGCGAGCGAAGACTTGTCGCGAATCTATTTTATCGACACGGCCGCGTTTAGCGCCAAAGCGAAAGAAGAAGATGAACTGAAGAAAGAAGATCACAATCTCTATCTGTGGGAAAATGGGTCGGTCACGTTCATCACGGTTCTCACGGGCGCCGGCGATGGCCAACACGGGCTTCCCGGCGGATATGTGAGCGATTGGGCCGCGTCGCCGTCGGATCGCACCGCAGAGGTGACCCCGAGCGGCGAATACGCGGCGTTTATGTCGAGTTCCCCACTTACGGGCTATGACAACGGCGCTTTCTTTGAGGTCTTTGAGTACGACGCGGTTACCCACCGGCTCGCGTGCGCCTCGTGCAACCCCACGCTGACCAGGCCGCTGGGAGACTCGAGTCTGAATCTGATCGTCCCGGGAGCTGGCGGCGGCACGTTGCAGCAGCCGCACAACCTGCTGGCCGACGGGCGTCTGTTCTTCGACAGCTTCGACTCGCTCTCCCCGTACGACACGAACGGGGGACACGAAGACGTGTATGAGTATGAGGCCGTGGGCACGGGATCGTGTTCAGCCGCCCAGGCGACACCCGGCCAGGAAGGGCTGAAAGGTGAAGGGGGCTGCGTCATGCTGATTTCTTCCGGATCGGAAGGCGTCGACTCCAGCTTCATCGACGCCAACCCCGACGGCAGTGACGCGTTCTTTGTTACCCGTACGCAGCTTGTGGCTCAAGACGGAGACGAACTGCTCGACCTGTACGATGCCCGCGAACCACACGAAGGACGGCCAAAAGAAGTGGAAAAGGGAGAAGAAGGAGAAAAGGAAGGGAAAGGAGAAGGGGAAGGGGAAGGGGAAGGGGAAGGTGGTGGTGAATGCTCGTCGCCCGCGGAATGCAGGCCGCCGACGAGCTCATCTTCCGCTTCCGAAGCGGCGGGAGCGCCATCGAGCACGACGCCGTTTGGCTCGGGTAACCTGGTATCGCCGGTGGCAACCAACCCGCCGCTCGTCAAACCTCCCCTGACGCGCGCCCAAAAGCTCGCGCGGGCACTGAAGCTCTGCGGAAAACAGAAAAGCAGGAAGGCACGCAAGGCGTGCGAAGCCAAGGCACGCAAGCTCTACGGCCCCAAAGTGAAGCGCAAGGCGAAGAAGGGATCGCACCGATGAGCGCCGTCAGAGAGGCGGTTCGTCCCCGAGAGTTGGCTCGGCGACGTTTTGTCACGGCTACGACGCTTGTCGTGCTCGCGGCGTGCGGCTACTTGGCGCCAGGCGCGTGGGCGGGCTTTGGCTTTGTCCCGGGCAGTGTGACGACCGCCGCACTGAATCGCAATGGCACCGTCGATAGGCAGGCCGGGTCACATCCGTACGAGTACAAGCTAAGCTTCGAACTCAACCACAGGCAGAACCCGATACGGACCTCGGATGAGGAACCCGAAGGGTACATGCGCAGCGTCGAAGTCGACCTACCGCCGGGGCTGGTCGGGAATCCAGGCGCGGTGCCGCGGTGTTCGCGGCACGACTTCGAGGGGGAGTTCACCAAATGCCCCGGCGACACCGAGATCGGGTTCATACGCGCGCTCGTCGCTGGTGCTCCAGAAGCGATAATCCCGGTCTACGACCTCGTGCCGCTTCCAGGAGTCCCCGCCAGCTTTGGCTTCAGCGCGACGAGCCTCAACGGCATCGAGGAAGCGTCGGTTCGCACCGGCGCCGGCTATGGCGTGCAGGTAAGTGTCGACAACAGTCCCGCGCCGGTGATCCGCGCGGAAGAGACGATCTGGGGCGTGCCGCCCGAAGAAAGCCACAATCACGAACGGACATGCATCTTCGAAACCGAAGCCAAGGAGATAGAAAAAGTCGACGGCTGTTCGAGCCAGGTGACGCCGAGACCCTTCCTGACACTGCCGACCTCGTGCACCGGTCCACTCGTGACGACCCTGAGGGCCGTGTCGCTGCAGGGCGAAGAAGCAGTGGCCGAAGCCGTCTCGCGCAATGACGCGGGCCAACCGGCGGGACTGTCGGGATGCGAAAAGTTGAGCTTCGCCCCGCGGCTGAGCGTGCAGCCGGACACGCACAGCGCGGAATCCCCGAGCGGACTGATCGCAGAACTGGAGATCCCACAGCCGGAAGATGTTGGGACGCTAGCGGAGGCTGACCTCGAGGAGGCCCAGGTCGTGCTGCCCAAGGGAATGACGGTCTCGCCCTCGGCTGCCAGCGGCGGGCTGCAGGGATGTCCGCTCTCACGGATCGATCTCGCCTCCCCTGCACCGGCTCATTGCCCCAACGCATCCAAGCTCGGCAACGTCGAAGTGCAGACGCCGCTGCTCGAACACCCCCTGCGAGGCTCGGTGTTCCTAGCCGAACAGGGCGACTTGCTCCGCAACGGCCCCGAATCGCCGCTTGATGCGCCGTCCAACCCGTTCGGGTCGCTGCTAGCGATGTACGTCGTCGTCGAAGGAGAAGGCGTCGTCGCAAAGATCCCGGGCGAGATCGAACTGGACGAAAAGACCGGGCAGCTCACCGCGCGCTTCGGAGGCGTCGAAGACAAAGTGACGGGAGAAGTGTTCTTGCCTCAGGTCCCGTACAGCAGGCTGAAGATGAGCTTCTTTGGCGGTCCCCAGGCAGCGCTGCTCACACCTACCGAATGTGGCACCTACGAAACAACATCGACGCTGACCGCCTGGAGCAGCACACCCGAACACCTCGTTGTGGCCGAACCTTCGAGCAGCTTCACGATCGGCGAAGGTTGCTCGCACACGTTCAAACCGTCCTTCGTGGCGGGCACGACCAACTCGCAGGCAGCCGCCCACAGCCCCTTCGTGACCTCGATCGCCCGCGACGACGGCGAACAGCGCCTCGAAGGGTTCACCGAGACGTTGCCACCGGGCCTGCTCGCCGACATCGCTGGCGTCGCGCTGTGCGGAAGCGCCGAAGCGGTCGCGGGGGTGTGTCCCGAAGCCTCGAAGATCGGGATCGTCACGGCAAGCGCCGGTCCGGGCCGGGAACCGCTACTCGTCAACGGCGGCATCTACCTGACCGGACCATATGAGGGCGCCCCATTCGGCGAGGTCGCGGAGATCCCAGCGGTCGCCGGTCCGTTCAATCTCAACGAAAACGCTTTGGCCGACCCTCCCAGTCCTGCTCAAAACGGCAGGCCAGTGACCGTACGCGGTGCGATCACGATTGACCCGATGACCGGCCAGGCCACCGTCAAATCCGATCCCTTCCCACAATTCGTGTTCAACGCGGGTGTACCCACCGACATACGCAAGGTCAGCGTCACGCTCAACCGACCCGAATTCACATTCAACCCCACCAACTGCTCGGCTCTTAGCATCACCGCGAGGCTTACCTCCGCGAAAGGCGAGAGTACAGTCGCCGAGTCGAGCCCCTTCCACGCGGCCAACTGCGCCGCGCTCCCGTTCAAGCCCTTGTTCGAGGTCTCCACCGAAGCGAAGACGAGCAAAGCGGGCGGCGCCGGTCTCACCGTCAAAGTAGCCGAGAAGCCAGGCGAAGAAGCCAATATCGCCAAAGTCGACCTGCAGATACCAAAGGTCCTCCCAGCACGCCTGACGACGCTCCAGAAAGCCTGCGCCGAAAAGCAGTTCGAAACCAACCCGGCAGGTTGTCCGGAAGGCTCGGTCATTGCCACCGCGACCGCACACACCCCGATCCTGAAGGAACCCCTCACCGGGCCGGGTTATCTGGTCTCCCACGGCAACGCGGCGTTCCCAGACGTCGAGTTCGTGCTGCAGGCCACCGAACGCGGCGGGACGGTCGAGATCATCCTCGACGGCAAGACCGACATCAAAGGCGGGATCACCTACTCCAGGTTCGAAACGGTTCCCGACGCCCCCGTCAGCTCTTTTGAAACGGTCCTTCCCGAGGGTCCCCACTCGGCGCTCACGACCGAACAGCCCGGACAGACGAACCTCTGCGCGCCCACGAAGACAGTCAAGGTCAAGAAGCGTGTGGCGGTCCGCGGCAAGCGAGGCCACATCAGACACGTGACCAGGAGCGTTACCCAGCGGGTGGCAGTGCCACTGACCATCCCGACCACGATCACAGGCCAAAATGGCGCGGTCATCAGCCAGAACACCAAGGTCAATGTCACCGGCTGTCCAAAACGAGAACCGGCACACACGCCCAAGAATAAGAAGAAGAAGCGCTAGTCGGAAACACCGCTTGCGGCTCGTAGGCTCGGACAAGTAGAGTCACCCACCGAGCGGTGTATCAAGTCCAAGTTTAGAAATCCAAGAAGGAGAGGCACATGTTCTCAAAGGTCCGCAAGCGGGTCACGTATGCCAACGTGGTCGCCACGCTCGCGCTCATATTCGCGATGACCGGGGGGGCGCTGGCGGCTAGCAGGTATCTCATCACGTCGACCAAGCAGATCAAGCCGAGCGTGCTCGCTCAGCTCAAGGGCGCCAAGGGCGCCAAGGGCGCACCGGGAGCCAACGGAGCCGCGGGTTCGCAGGGGCCCTCCGGAGCAAAGGGCGAAACCGGTGGGCCGGGTCCAGCAGGTTCGAACGGCGCTGTGGGCCCACAGGGACCCGCGGGCCCACAGGGCGACGCGGGAGCAAAAGGCGCCACTGGCCCACAGGGTGCCACCGGGCCGGCTGGACTGGTGGGCCCACTTCCATCCGGCGATACCGAGCGGGGAACCTGGACCGCCGTAACGACCTCGCCCGCAACTGAACTGATCGCGCCGTCTGCCATCACCTTCCCGATACCTCTGGCACAGGGTCAGAAAGAACACGTGTTCTTCTTCGATGCGGAAGAAACCGAAGAAATCGAAGCAGAAGCGAGGAACACAGCGGCCAACGAATGCAAAATTACGGGCGGGGCGCCGATGGCCCCTGCCGGCACGCTGTGCGTCTTTACTCATGTAGAATCTAAAGAAGCCCAATTCCAGGCATTCCAGATACCCGAAGAACCCGAATCGCTCACCGAGGGTTACTCAAAGTTCGGGGTTTGGATGTCGTTCAAAGTCGCGCCCAAAGGCGTGCTGCGCGATCAGGGTATCTGGGCGGTGACGGCACCGTAGCCTAATAGGCTCAGGCCAGACTCGCTCTCGGCTCAGGGCCCTCGTCTCGTCCGTGCTCGTGCATCGCCACGACACGGACGGAGACGGGGGCCTGTTTGCTCCGCGTTCGGGCCGCCCGGCGAGCCGTTTCTGGAAGGTTAGAAACATTTCTTGTGGGCGGTGGGAAGCGCCTATATGCTGCTCGACGCAGCACTCTATTCTGGTAGAGACTCTCAGGAAGGTAGGGATTTAGTATGATTGGAACGACTATCAACCGCGCTTGGCGGACGGTGCTTGCGCTGGCCGCTGGCGCGATCGTCCCGCTGGCTATGCTGGGGTCGCCCTCGGCGGCGCTTGCGAGCGAACATCATCCGAAAGGCGAATTTGCGCCCTTCAAGTACTGTCCGCTGAGCAACCCATCACTCGAAGCCTGCATCCTTGCGGAAACGAGCGGTGGCGGCTTCACCGTCGGCAAACGTAACGTCCCGATTACGAAAACCATCACCCTGCAGGGTGGTATCAACGGAGAAACGGGCGAATTCATCGGGGCCGAAAACGGCGAAACGCTCTCCAAAACGCCCCAGACGGTACCCGGCGGGCTCTTGAACATCCTAGCGCCGGAATACCTGCCGAAATGGCTCCGGGAAATCTTCAATAATTTCATCAACGAAGGCATCACGGGAGTCACGGCGACTACCGAACTGGCGGCACCCGCCAACCACGTAGTGGTTAATATTGAAAATCTGCTACTCGAAAGGGAAACCGCGCTTTCGTTGCCTGTGAAGATCAAATTGAGCAACGCGTTCCTGGGCGAAAGCTGTTACGTGGGCTCGAATTCGGCTCCGATCGTGATTGAACTCACGACCGGAACAACCTCGCCGCCGCCGCCGAACAAACCGATCACGGGCACCGGCGGTACGCTCAGCATCAACGAATCGTTCACGCTTGTCACCCTGTCGGGCGGCAGGCTCGTGAACAACTCGTTCGCGGCCCCCGGGGCCAACGGTTGTGGTGGGTTCCTGTCGTTCCTGATCGATCCGGCGGTCAACGCCGAGCTCGGTCTGCCCGCGGCCGCCGGTAACAACACGGCGATCCTCGAAGGCAAGCTGTCGAGTGCAAACCCAGAAGCAGTCAAAGCAAGCGAATGACCGATCGGCGACGCTGAGCGGTACGACGTAGTCGTCCGCGATATGGCTTAGCAAGAGGGGTCCCCGCCGTCTGGCGGGGGCCCCTTTTTCGTGCGCGGCGGCCCTTTTTGTGCCGGTCTCCCAACACGCGCGCGGCAGGCGGACGGTCCCTTGCGGACCGAGAGTCGGAGACATCTCGAGGAGGGCGCGCCTTGCCAGCAGGCCGTTTCGCGACTGTCTGAGCACGACCGCTTGAGCTTCGGCGCGAATGGCGATAGACGATCGTCCGTGTTTGCTCGCAATTTGGCGGTGCGCAGCGCCGCGATCGTGTTCGCCGTCGGCGCGGTGCTGCTCGTCGGCATCACCGCGGCCGTGCTCAGCCAGGCGCCGCCTCGCCTCGTGCTCATCGGCAAACCGGGCGAAAGAGCGATCAACGCTCGCGGGGCAAGCGCCCTGTACCTCACGACCGGCAGCCCGCTGGTCTGTCAGCAAGGCGAAGTGCTGCCCAGCCACGTGTCGGCCATCCGCCTCTCGGTGTGGGGTTTCTTCGGAACGCCTGTGCACGTGACGGCCTACGACGGATCGCGGCTGCTCACCGAAGGCAGGCGGGGCGCGGCCTGGACGAGCGACTCGGTCACCGTGCCCGTCAAGCCGATCGCCCACACGACCTCGGGCGTGACCCTCTGCTTCGCGCTCGGACCGAACAGCGAGCCGATCGACATACTCGGGCCTCGCACGTCCCGGCGGCTGGCGGCGGCGATTTGGCGGACCAACCCTTCGACCGCTGGTGAAGCCACGCCGCCAGGCCTGCTTCGCGGCAGGGTCGCGGTCGAATATCTTGCGGCCGGCAGCGGCTCGTGGTGGTCGCGCATCCTCGCGACGGCCCGCCACCTCGGGCTCGGTCGCGCTTTCAGCGGAACATGGATCGCGCTTGTGGTCGCCGCCCTGATGGCCGCCACCTGCGCCCTCGCCGTTGGACTGACACTGCGGGAGCTGTCGAGACAGTCCGAGGACGCCATATGAGCAAGGCCCCGGCCCGCTCCCCCCAGCTCAAGAAAGGCGCGGTCGGTGCTCGGTCGTTTGGGCGCCGCATGAAGGCCGCGCGCGTGCTATCGGCGCGCCGGCCAATCCCGCGCCCGGAGATCGGCTCTCGCCCCGATCTGCGCGCTCGCCTCAGACGGGTGCCTGTTGCGGCCTGGGTGTGCGTGGCGATCGCGATCCTGAACGCCTTCGCCTGGTCGCTCATCACGCCGCCCTTCCAGGGGCGCGACGAGGACGGCCACTATGCATACGTGGCCCTGCTCGCCGAAACGGGGACCACGCCACGTCCGCAGGAAGGGCCCGAAAACTTCTCGCCCGCCGAGAATCTCGTGATCGAAGGTCTACGCTACTGGCAGACTCGTTTCACCTCCTATGCGCCCGCGATCTCCTCGGTCGCCGAGCAGCGCGTGCTGACTGCCGACGCAAACGCGGAAGCTTCGGCGGAAGGCTCCGGCGAAGCCGGCGGCACCGGCGGCGCCCCGCCCTTCTTCTACGCGCTGCAGACGATCCCCTACACCCTCGGCGGCCACAACGTGCTCAACAAACTGCAGCTGATGCGGATCTTCGACGTGCTGCTCGGAGGGCTGACGGCGCTGCTCATATTCCTCTTCTTGCGCGAGATTCTGCCAGGCGTGCCGGCCGCGGCGACCGTCGGCGCGATCTGCGCCGCGCTGCAACCACAGTTCGCGTTCACGACCGCCAGCCTGAACCCAGACGCCCTGATCTATCCGCTCTCAGCCGGCATCTTCCTGTGTCTGGCGCGGGGCTTTCGGCGCAGGTTCACCCCCCGCCTGGGGATTGTGCTGGGCGTCCTGATCGCGATCGGTTTGGCGACGTACTTCAGCTTCATCGGCGTAGCCGCCGGTGCGCTGGTCGCCGCGACCGTACTCGCCGTGCGCCAGGTCAAATCCGGAGGGCCCCGCCGCGAGACGTTCGCCGCGCTGGCAGGCGTGTACGCGATCGGGCTCGCTCCCGCCATCTACTATGCGCTGCGCAACGCGATAACCGGCAACTCGACGTTCGGGTCGGCCTCGAGCACCGGCAACTCGCTCTCGCTCGGCTCGCTTTGGCACGAGGTCAGCTACGCCTGGCAGCTGTTCTTGCCGCGGCTGCCCGGCATGACCCACTACTTCCCCGGCATCTCGACCTGGCGGGAAGTCTGGTTCGACCGTTTCGTCGGGCTGTACGGCTGGATGGACACGACCTTCCCGGATTGGGTCGACAACGTGGCGCTCGTGTTCGCGGGCGCGATCGCCTTGCTCTTCATACGGGCGGTCTTCCTCGAGCGCCGGGCGCTGCGCGGACGGCTGGCGGAGCTGGCCGGCTACAGCGCGATCGCCCTGGCCCTGGCGGCGATGCTCGGCGCCTCTTCGTACGCCGGCGACGTGGTCAAGCACGAAACGGCGCTGGGGGAGCCTCGCTACCTGCTGCCGCTGCTGCCGCTGCTGGCCGCAATCGTGGCGCTGTCGGTGCGGGGTGGCGGGCGGCGCTGGATCCCAGTCGTCGGGGCCGCTCTGGTCGTCCTCTTCCTGGGCCACGACCTCTTCAGTCAGTTGCAGGTCATCGGCCGCTATTACGGCTGAGCGGCGCCACGCGTGTAAGCGAGAAACGCCCGTTGTGGCTGCGACCGCCGCCGGGTCTAATGTCCTCGATCCGGCGTCCTCCCCGGAGGCTTGACCGCACATATGACAGAGTTCGAGGCTCCCCTGGATAACGCGTCGCCAACCTCCTCGGCCTCGCTCTACGCGCGCGCGTCGCGACACATCCCCGGAGGCGCCTCGCGTGGAACGCTCTTCACGCCGCCCTACCCGCCCTACGCCGTCTCTGCGTCGGGCTCTCTGCTGCTCGACGCCGACGGTCGCGAGCTGATCGACATGCATGCCAACTACTCATCGCTGGTGCACGGCAACGCCTTCGGGCCCGTGCTCGACGCTATCGCCGAGACCTGTGGCCACGGGCTCTGCTTCGGGCTGCCGACGCTCGCGGAGATCCAGCTGGCCGAGCACCTCGCCGAGCGCGTGCCCGACGCCCCGCTGTGGCGCTTCACAGGCTCGGGCACCGAAGCCGTGATGGCGGCCGTGCGTGCCGCTCGCGCCTTCACCGGGCGCGATCTGATCGTGCGCTTCGCCGGTTGCTACCACGGCGGCTCGGACGCCCTGCTCCAGCCAGGGGCGCGCGGCGTGCCGGGCTCCGCGCAGGCGGACGTGCGCACGCTCCCGCTCGAACACGCCGAGCGCGGCACGCCCGAGCAGGCCTTCGCCAAGGCGATGCGCTCAGAGGGCGATCGGGTCGCAGCGGTGCTGCTCGACCTGATGCCCAACCGCGCCGGCCTGCATCCCGTCGAGCCCGCCTTCGCCGAGTTGGTGCGCAGGCTCACACGCGAGCACGGCGCCCTGTTGATCGTCGACGAGGTCATCACCTTCCGGCTCGACACATCCGGCCTGCACGGCCTCTACGGGCTCGAGCCCGATCTCCTGACGCTCGGCAAGATCGTCGGCGGCGGCCTGCCCTGCGGCGCCCTTGGCGGGCGCGAGCAGGTCATGCGCGTGTTCGACCCCGCGAGCCCCGCGAGCCCCGAGCAGCCCGAGCCGGTCGCGCTGTCGGGTACGTTCTCGGCCAACCCCGTCTCGATGCGCGCCGGCCTGGCCGCGCTGAAGGCCCTGGACGAGACCGCGATCACGCGCGCCAACTCGCTCGGCGAGCGCCTGCACGCCGAGCTGCGCAACCGGGGCTACGCGATCAGCGGCCGCGGCTCGCTGCTCAAGTTCCACTCGTCCAAGCTGCCCGCCCTCTGGCGCCGCCTCTACCAGGAGGGCGTGCTGATCGCCGCCGACGGGCTCTGCTGCGTGTCTACCGCGATGGACGAAGCCACGATCGAAGAGGTCGTCGCCCGCTGCCGGCGGGCACTACTGGAGTGATCTTCGGGCGCCCTTGGTTGTCTCACGGTCCAAGCAGAACGGCGGGCACCACGGCGACTCCGTCCTCTCGCCTGCGGGCCTCGCGCCCGGCGGTGATCACGACCGCATCGGCAAGCGTGTGCTCGAGCAGTTGGGCCGTGCGCAGCAGCGCCCGTGCACGCCGATCCTCGGTCTCCTCGTCGGTCGCGACCGCGATCGCGACCACACGCTCGTCCTCGCCTTCGACGATCAGCTCGATGTCCGGCCAGTCCACAGATCCGCACAGATGCGATACCTGTGCGCCCACCGCCTGTGCATAGACGCGCACCGACAGCGTCACGAGCGACTCGAACAGCGCTGTCGGCAACGTCTCGTCGCGGCGGGCCTCGCGCGAGCGCCCGCGGGCGCCAGAAGGGGGGGTGAGCAGGCGATCGGCGTCGACGCCGAGCAGCAGCGCCGCAAACGCCGGGTCGGCGGACTGCTGCTTGGGCTCCATCCGTATGCCCCCGCTGCCCATCTGCGCGGGTGCCCACGGCTCGACCGGGTCGACGATCCACAGCCGTTCGAGTGCGATCCTATAAGCGTTTGCCAGCGACCTCAGTCGCCGCTCGCGCCGGTCGCCGCCGGCCGCGTCGTGGATCGCCTCGAAGGAGACGGCCAGCGAAGAGGCGGCGGCATAGGCCGTCAGCCACAGTCGCAACGCTTCGGGATCGTGCACCAAGCGCCCGCGGGCCGGCAGCTCGCGATCGATCAGGCGCTCGAGGTAGTCGCGCAACTGGTCGCGCGCCTGCGTTTCGGAGAGTCCGCGCAGCCCGGGCAGTCCCGAGACGACGATCTCGCGGACATAGTCCGCGAAGCCCAGGCTCGTGCTGCCGGTGAGAGACCTACGGGCGCCTTCCAGCAACTCTCGCAGGCTCACGCTCGGGGTATCGAGGCACCGCTCAGCCAGCGCCAGTGGGCGCATTCGCAGGCTCGGTACCTCGATACCGCCGACCTCTTCCGCGAGCCAGACGGGCATGGTCGAGCTGGCCAGCAGGAATCGCCCGGCCTGGGCGCCGCCCGCGGCGGCCCGGCGCACCAGGTGCCACGCTCGGGGCACGTGCATCCACTCGTCGATCAGGACCGTGCCCGGCCCTTCGCACAGACGTCCTGGTTGGGCCCGTGCGGCGCTCAGCTGCTCCGCGTCCTCGAGTGTGTGGACGGTCTCGGCGCGCCGTCTTGCCGTCGCGGTCTTGCCGACGCCCAGCGCCCCCTCGACCGCGATCGCCGGGGCCGCCTTGAGCAGTCCGTCCAGCTCGGCGTCAGCGATCCGCGGCGTGTACCCGTCGATGGCAACCGTCTCTGGATCGGCTACGGCGGGAGGCGACACCTGCCGGATCGTACCAACAAAAGTGTTCCTACTATATAGACAATCTGCTATGAAATGTTTTGTGTGCTAAAAACTCGACGATGTGCGACAATACGGTGATGTCCTCAGATGACCGTATGCGCAAACGCTTTGCCAGAAATCTGCGGAACAGTCGCGAACGGGCCGGCCTCTCCCAGGAAGGGTTGGGCTATGTCTGCGAACTGCACCGCACCGAGATCAGCCTGCTGGAGCGCTGCAAGCGTTCACCGCGGTTGGAGACCATCGTCGTCCTCTCGAGGGGTCTGAAGCTCGACTCGCCCGCGGACCTGCTCGACGGGATCAGCTGACCGGCGGCCCCGGGGACGGCACCCGGGTCTCTGGCGCCGTCGCTTCGGGCTCGGTCGTCGGTCCCGGGGCCTTTGGCTCCGCCTCCGTCGGTTCCGTGGCTTCGCCCGTGGGTTGTGCGGACACGGCTGACGGGACCGTCTCGGGCAAGGCCGCGAAGACGGCCTCGGCCAGCTCCCGATGTCCACGGATTAGCAGGTCCGCTCGGTCGCGCTCCGGTCCGAGCGCCCGGATCCAGCTCTGCCGATCGCCGCAAACGCTGGCGTCGGCCTCCACGGCCTCCTCCTCGTCCTCCAACACTTTCGTCGTGCTTGCCTCGATCGTCAGCCGCCGCACGAGCTGTGGCGTGCCTGCGAGCTGCGGCTCCGGCTCCTCTGGCTTCGGTGCGACGACAAGCTCGAGCGTGCCCACAGGCAGACCCTCGGCATCTTCCAGCAGGATTGGCAGCAGCTCCAGCAGCGAGACCATGTCGATCCGCTCGAACGTCGCCGGCGCCGACCACGAGTGGCGCATTCCCCAGCGTGCCAGCGCGCCCACGATCGGCAACAGCTCGCGGCCGGCGTCGGTCAGTTCGAGCTCGACTCGGGGTGGCATCTCGCGATAGCGCCTGCGTGACAGCAGCCCGGCCACCAGCATCTGCTGCACGTATCTGTCCAGTACCGCGCCCGAGATCCCGGCGATGCGGCGCTGTAGCTGGACCGGACGCTGTGGTCCACGCGCGAGCCCCAGCGCAATCAGCAGTGTCCATTGGTTGCCCGTCGCGTCCATTGCCCGCGCCAGCGGCGTCCACTGGCCGCGGCGGCGTGCGTTTGAGCGCACGCCTGATCCCCCATGGCGAGCTTGCACGTGTCCAGCGTAGTTCTACTTTTCTGATCTAGCCACTATTTGTCTCGAAATGTTTCCAGTGCCCTTCGGGGGGCGTCGTGGAGCGAAACGGAGTGAAAAACACCCCTAGCAGTGTCTGATAGTCAGAACTAAAGTGGTATCGATCACATAGCCGTTCTCCCGGCTTGACCGCGCCGCGTCACCCAGCGCACAGCGGTCGAGAAGCTCGATGATCGCCCAACCTCTCCGGCGATATCGGGCAGAGATCCAGGCGTCCCCCCGACGATGCCAGGTCTCCGCGGGCGCCGCAGCCATTGGACGGCGCGGCGCCTGTGAAGGCCTGCGCTAGTCTGGGCAAAGCCGTGATCACCGCCCCGCCCGCGCCCCTCGCCGACTTCGATCCGCGAGTGCGCGCCTGGTTCGCGGCGGCCTTCGACGCGCCCACGCCCGCCCAGGCTCTGGCCTGGCCTGCGATCTCCGAGGGCGATCACGTCCTGCTGTGCGCGCCCACCGGCTCGGGCAAGACCCTGGCTGCGTTTCTGTGGGCGCTCGACCGGCTCGTGCGCGCCGAAGGCGGCGGATGGGTCTCGGGCGCCCGAGACGACGACGGCCGCGGGAAGGGCGAGCGGTACGGGGACGAGGGCGATGCAGGCCGGCGGGGCGCGGCCGGCGCGAAGGCGAAGGCCGCGCGCGCCGCGCGCGGCGCAGAGGGGGGCGCCACGCGCGCGCGCGACAGGGTCAGCGTCCTCTACGTCTCGCCTTTGAAGGCCCTCGCGCACGACATCGAGCGCAACCTGCGCGTCCCCCTGCGGGGCATCGGCGCCGAGCACGTCCGTGTCGGGGTCCGCACCGGCGACACGCCCCAGCGCGAGCGCGCCGCGATGCTCAGAAAGCCGCCCGACATCCTGATCACGACCCCCGAGTCGCTCTATCTGATGCTGACCTCCCGGGCCGCCACCATGCTCGCCGGGGTGGAGGTCGTGATCGTCGACGAGATCCACGCCGTCGCCAACTCCAAGCGCGGCGCCCACCTTGCGCTCACGCTCGAGCGACTGGACGCGCTCGTGGCCCGCGGGCCGCAACGCATCGGCTTGAGCGCGACTCAGCGCCCGCTCGCGGAGATCGGCCGCTTCCTGGGCGGTCCGGGGCGCGAGGTCACGATCCTCGACGCAACGGCCCCTGCCCAGCTCGACCTGCGCATCGAGGTGCCCGTCGAGTCGATGGCCGATCCGGGCGCGTCAAGTCCCGCCGGCGCCGGCGCCGGCGATCCGCTGGAGCCGCTGCCCGGCGGTGAGTCTACGAGGGGCTCGATCTGGCCAGCGATCTACCCGGAGCTGCTTAAGCACATACGTGAGCACACCTCCACGATCGTGTTCGTCAACAACAGGCGCGCCGCCGAGCGCGTCGCCCTGCGCCTGAACGAGCTGGCCGGCGAGGAGATCGCCCTCGCCCACCACGGCTCGCTCGCCCGCGAAGAGCGCACCCGTGTCGAGGAGCTTCTGAAGGCCGGCTCTCTGCCGTGCATCGTCGCCACCAGCTCGCTCGAGCTCGGCATCGACATGGGCGCCGTCGACCTCGTCCTGCAGGTCGAGTCCCCGAAGTCGGTCGCCAGGGGCCTGCAGCGCGTCGGGCGCGCCGGACACTCCGTCGGCGAGGTCAGCAAAGGCCTGATCTTCCCCAAGTTCAGGGGCGATCTGTTGGAGTGCGCCGTCGTCTGCAAGCTGATGCGCAAAGGCGCGATCGAGCCGACGTCGGTCCCGCGCAACCCGCTCGACGTGCTCGCCCAGCAGATCGTCGCGATCGCGGCCGCCGCCGAGCGGGACGACGAGGGCGGGGTCGACGTCAACGGCCTTTTTGGGCTCGTCACCAGGACCCACACCTACTCTGAGCTTTCGAGAGAGCTGTTCGAGCGCGTGCTCGACATGCTCGACGGGCGCTGGGCCGGCGGGCTCGGGGACCGCTCGACGATCGGCCTGAAGGCTTACATCGTCTGGGACCGCCTCGCCGGCGTCATCAGGCCCCGCCGCGGCGCCCGCAGGCTGGCGATCGCAAACGCCGGCACGATCCCAGACCGCGGCCTCTACACCGTCGTCCTGCCCGACGGCAGGCGCGTCGGCGAGCTGGACGAGGAGATGGTCTACGAGGCCAGGCCCGGCCAGACGTTCATGCTCGGCGCCTCGACCTGGCGCATCGAGGAGATCGGCCGCGACCGCGTGATCGTCACCCCCGCGCCTGGCGCTCCCGGTGCCGTGCCCTTCTGGAAGGGAGAGACCCTTGGCCGCCCCCTCTCGCTGGGCTCCGAGATCGGCGCGTTCGCGCGCTGGGCCGTCGACCAAGAGCCCGAGACCTTGGCCAGCGATTACGATCTCGACGAGCGCGCCGCCAACAACCTCGTCGAGTACCTGCGCGAGCAGCGCGACGCCACGCGCGTCCTGCCCAGCGACCGCACGATCGTGCTCGAGCGCTTCCGCGACGAGATCGGCGACTGGCGTTTGTGTCTGCTCTCACCGTACGGCGCCCGCGTACACGCCGCCTGGGGCCTGGCCCTGTCCGCGAGGATCCGCGACCACTACGGTCTCGAGCCCGACGCCCTGTGGTCCGACGACGGGATCGTCCTGCGCTTGCCCGAGCTGGACGCCGACCAGCAGGCTTCGCTGCCGAGCGCAGCCGAGCTGATCCAGATCGAACCTGCCGAGCTGCGCGAGATCGTCACGGCCGAGCTTGGTTCAAGCGCCCTGTTCGGCGCGCGCTTCCGGGAGGCCGCCGCCCGGGCGCTCCTGATCCCGAGGGCCTACCCGGGCCGGCGCACGCCGCTCTGGCAGCAGCGCCTGAAGGCCCAGAACCTCTTGGAGGTCGCCCGCGAGCACCCCGACTTCCCGATCGTCCTGGAGACCTACCGCGAGTGCCTCCAGGACGTGCTCGACCTGCCCGGCCTGGAAGGCCTGCTGCGGGCCATGCAAAGCAGAGAGGTCGAGCTGGTCGAGGTCGAGACCCCCGCAGCCTCGCCGTTCGCCTCCTCTTTGCTGTTCGACTACCTGGCGACCTACATGTACGAGGGGGACGCGCCGACCGCCGAGCGCCGCGCCGCAGCGCTCTCGCTCGACAGGGACCTGCTACGCGAGCTGCTGGGCTCCGAGGAGCTGCGCGAGCTGATCGACCCCGGCGCCCTCGAGCGTCTGGTCGCCGACCTGCAGCGCCGCTCGGCGGTTCGTCAGGCCACGAGCCGCGACGAGCTGCACGACGTCTTGCGCGAGCTCGGCGACCTGACGCTCGAGGAGGTCAGGGAGCGCGTGCTTCCCGACCTCGACTCCGAGACTCTGCTCGCCGGCCTGCGCAGCGAACGCCGGGCGATCGAGCTGCGCCTCGGCGGCGAATCCCGGTACGTCGCGGCCGAGGACGCCGGGCTCTACCGGGACGCCCTCGCCACGATGCCGCCCGGCGGCCTGCCCGCCACGTTCCTGGCCGACGTTCCCGAGGCCCTGACCCAGCTCGTAGCCCGCTACGCGCGCACGCACGGACCCTTCGCCGCCGAGGACTTGCGCGCGCGCTACGGTGTCGACGTCGGCGCCGTCCTGCGCGAGCTGCAGCGCTCGGGCGCGCTTGTGCGCGGCGAGATCGCGCCCGGGGGTAGCGCCCTCGACTGGTGCGACGCCGAGGTTCTGCGCCGCCTGCGCCGCGCCTCTCTCGCGGTCCTGCGCCGGGAGGTCGAGCCGGCCGCTCAGAGCGCCCTTGCGCGCTTCCTGCCGGCCTGGCAGAACGTCGACCGCCATGTCGGCCCCGGAGCCGGCCCCGAGCGCCTACGCGAGGCTCTCGTTCCGCTGCAGGGCCTGCCTCTGCCCGTCGAGCTATGGGAGCGCGACGTGCTGCCCCGCCGCCTCGGCGCCTACTCGCCGGCCTGGCTCGACGAGCTGTGCGCCAGCGGCGAGCTTGTCTGGGTCGGCTCCGGTCCCGCCCGCGCGGCGCTCTACTTCCGCGAGGACGCGCCCCTGCTCGGCCCCCCTCAGCCTCCGCGCGGCTCTGGCCCGCCCCCGTCTGAGCCCGTCCACGAGCTGCTGCGCGCGCGCCTTGCCCAAGCGCCCTGCTTCTTCGCAGACCTGCTCGCCGAGGCGGCCGGGGCTGAGCTCTCGCCCGAGGCGGCCGGGGCGGCCGGGGACGCCGGTCTCACCGAGGCCGTCGGGGCCGGGAGGGCCGGGCTCTCGCCGGAGGCCCTGCGCTTGGCCCTGTTCGAACTCGTATGGGCCGGCGAGGTCACCAACGACGCCTGGGCGCCTCTTCGCTGGCCGATCTCCGATCGGTCGCCCGTCCGGCTGACCGCCGTCCCCGCGCCGGGCGCCTCCGCGCTGGCCGGCAGGCCCGCGCCCGGAGGAGGACGCTTCGCCCCGCGGCGGCGCTCTCTGGCCCGTGGGCGCGGCCGCGCCCACCCGCCCGGGCGCTGGTCTCTGACCGCGCCGGTGTTCGCGGGGGCCGACGGTGTGCCGGCGCGCGAGCGCCGGCGCGTCCAGGCCGAGCTGCTGCTCGAGCGCTACGGCGTGCTCACCAGAGAGCAGATCCTGGCCGAGCGTATCGAGGGCGGATTCGCGGGGCTGTACTCGACGCTCTGCGACCTGGAGACGCTCGGCATCTGCCGGCGCGGCTACTTCGTCGAGGGCCTTGGCGGCGCTCAGTTCGCGCTTCCCGGCGCTGTCGAGCGCCTGCGCGCCGGGCGCGCCGCTCGTTCCGGCGCGCTCGTGCTCGCCGCCTGCGATCCCGCCCAGCCCTACGGTGGCGCTCTGCCCTGGCCACGCCCCGCGCGTTCTGGAGTTCGCGGCCCCGCGCGCGTGTCCGGCGCCTACGTGGTCCTCCTCGCCGGCGCGCCCGTGCTCTATCTGGAGCGAGGCCTGCGCTCGCTGGCGGTGCTGAAGCCGTCCACCGAGCCTTCCTCCGCGCAGACGGTCCATGTGGCCCTGCAGGAGCTGGCCGCGGCCGTGCGCGCCGGCCACGTCGGCCGTCTGGCGCTCGAGCGGATCGACGGCGAGGCCGCGATCGGCTCGCGCTGGGAAGAGGCCCTCTGCAAGCTCGGCTTCCGCGTCTCGCCGCGGCGCCTGGAGCTCTCCGCCTGAGCGGCGACCGACCGTCGCGGGTGCCCGGGCTTCTAAGGAACGGGGGAAATCCCTGCTAATCCCGACTATTCGATGATTTGAACTCTCGGTCGCTACCAGCTGCGGGAATCCGCTTGTCTGTCGGACACAACGAAGTTGCGCGCATATTGCGAGAAACATACAATGCGATCCTGTTGTACTGAATTTGTCAATAACCTACTTGAGTCTTATTCTTTCCAACCGTGGGGATAACTGGAACAGACAGAGACCTAGGTCCGATGTATCGGCGACTGCCTCATGGCCCGCACGGCATGAAGCGAGAAGAAGTCGCCAGACACCAGCGGACACGTCTATATGGGGCGATGATCGAGTCGATCGCCCATCGTGGCTATGCGGCCACGACGGTCGCCCATGTGATCGGTCTGGCGGGCGTCTCCCGCCGCGCCTTCTACGAGCACTTCCGCAACAAGGAAGCTTGCTTTCTGGCGACCTTCAACATCGTCGTAGCGCGCTCGCGCAAGCGTGTGCTCAGCGCCTGGGGCTCTGAGCGCGGCTGGGACAACCGCCTGCACGCCGCCTACAAGGCGTTCCTCGAGGAGGTCGTCGAGGAACCGAAGGGCACCCATCTCGTGCTCATCGACTCGTTGGGCATCGGTGTGCGCTCGCGCGAGCGCCTGCACCTCGCGGGCTACGCCTACGAGCGGCTGCTTGCCGAGGCCTTCCGCACCTCCGCCGATCCGGTGCCCCTGCCGCGAATCGCCTCGCGCGCGATCGTCGGCGGCGTCCGCCACATCGTCCACCGTCGCATACGCGAAGAGCGCTTGCCCGAGCTGCGCACGCTCGCCGACGAACTGCTCGACTGGGTCGAGGCCTACCGCACCCCGATGCTTGCGCGGCTGAAGACGATGATGCGGCCCCAGGCGCCGCGCATACCGCTGGCCACGGCCGCGTTCCTGGACTCCGACGTCAAGCGTGCGCGCGTGCTCGCCGCGATCGTGCACCTGACGATGGACGAGGGCTACGGCGAGCTGACCGACCCGCACATCGCCAAATTCGCCGGCGTCTCGACCGAGGCCTTCCACAAGGAGTTCCGCTCCAAGGAGGAGTGCTACCTCGCGGCGATCGACGAATTCGCCGAGGAAACCGTCGATCACGTCGAACGCGTCACCGCGCGGGCCGAGACCTGGCCGGAAGCGGTCGTGCTCGGGATCCAGTCGTTCATCTACCAGGCTGTCGCCCGTCCGGCTCTCCTGCGGCTTGCGTTCGTCGACCTGTTCGAGCTCGGCCCCGGCATGAACGGCCACCTGACGACCGTCACCGATCGTCTAACCGATGCCCTACTGGTCGGCAGCCCCGAGCCCCGACGCGCCCCCGAGATCGCGCAAGAGGTCGTCGCCGGTGCGATCTGGGATCTCTTCAGCGCCTACTCGGCCAGCGACCGCATACGCTACCTGCCCTGCCTTTCCCACTACATCTCTTACTTCGTGCTCGCTCCCTACATCGGCGCCAAGGAGGCGATCGATGCGATCGAACGGGCTCGCAGCGAACCCAAGATCCTGCAGGGCCTCACGAAGGGCTCTTCGCCGGACGCGACCGCTGCCACGGCGCTCGCGCCCGCCAAGCCCAAGGACGCCCCCGCCAAGCCCGCGTCCGCCCGGACCCGGTCCGAGTCGTCCGCGACGCCCAAGGCCGAGTCGACCGCCAAGGCCGCAAAAGGTAGAGTCGCGAAGCGGAAAGCCACCGCAGGCAAGTCCGCGCCAGCCAACGCCGCAAGCGGGAAGACCACTTCGAGCAAAGCTCCCAAGCAGTCCCGCGCCAAGGCCGAAAAGCTGGCGGTCGAGCAGTCGACCGCCAGCCGCTCACGTCGGCGCCCGCCGCGCTAGCACCCCCTGAAGGCGCGCTAAGGGATCGTGCATTCGGCGGCGCTGTAGCCGGGTGGATCCGACCCCGCGAGGCTCTGGTGCCCCGCGGTGGTAGCGCGCTCGGTTTCGTGCACGACCTGGCCGTGCCGGCGCCACTGGAACGTTACGAAGCCCCTGAGCGTGTATCCGGGACCACTCTTGGCGGGGACTAGCTGGAAGCTGGTCCCGCCCTGACGCGCCGCCTTGCCGGTGCCCACCTCGATGAAGCCGGACTCGGCGCCGTGAGCGAGATCCACCCAGGCGCCGCTCTTCGCTTCCCGATACTGCAGCTGAAAGCGCATGTACATGGCCGTGCCCCGCCCCCCGGGGTCTCCGGGCATCGAGCCGCGAATGCCGACGGTGTCGGGCTCGTCCTTGGGGGCGCACACGTCGACCGTCGCCCACAATTCGCGTGAGGACAGCAGCGAGCGCCTGACGGCAGTGCCGGTGCCGGGCGTACGGGTCGCGGCGCCGGCCAAGGAGATTCCCAAAACGAGGGCGCTGGCGAAGGAGATTCCCAAAACGAGGATGCCCCCGCGCGCGCGCACCCGCACCCGCACCCGCGCGCGGGGCCCTGCTCTCGAGGTGCTTCCCGAGGTGCCGCCAAAGAGGTCGCTCATCACGCCCCAAGATACCGCCGCGCAGGTCGTCGCGGCGGCGCTTCCGCGGCCCGGCGGTCACGCCCGTCGCGGTGTGATATCCCTGGCCGCCGTGGCCAAGATGCGCTCAGCCGAGGTCGTCGATCTGCTTGCCCACGTGCCGGTCTTCGCGGAGCTCGTGCCGGTCGATCTGGAGCGCATCGCCGAACTGGCGGTCCCGCGCTCGTTCGAGCCCGGCCAGGTCGTCTTCAGAGAGGGCGACGCCAGCGACACCTGTTACATCGTCCGCTCCGGCCGCGCCCGGGCCGTACGCGAGCACTCGGACGGGCGCACGATCGCGCTCGCCACCTTCGGTCCGGGCGACTTCTTCGGGGAGCTGGCCATGTTCGAGGACGAGCGCCGCTCCGCCACCGTCGAAGCGATCGAGCCGACCGACGTCGTGGCCGTGCTCGGCCCCGACATGAGGCGCCTCTTGACCGAGCACCCCGAGATCTCCACGCGCCTGGTGATCGCCCTCGGCAGGCGCTTGCGGGAGACCAACGAGCGTCTCTCGAGGCAGTCCTTTCAGACCGTCCAGAGCCGTGTCGCGGCCGTTCTGGCCGAGCTCGTCGAGCAGGAAAGCCCAGGCGCCGGCGAAGGCCAGGACGTGCTCGTCACCGCCACCCAGGCCGATCTCGCGCAGCTGGCGGGCTCATCGCGCGAGTCGGCCAGCCGCTTTCTGGCCGCGCTCGAGCGGGCCGGGGTCATCTCCCAGGGGCGCGGCCGCCTAACCGTTCACGACGTCCAGGCGCTTCGACGCTATGTCTTCTGAGCCCGGTCCCGAGCAGCCCACCGCTTCGAAGAGGGCCAAAAGCTCCAAGCGGCGCACCAAACGCGGCTCCGACCACGAGACATCGGCCGGCGGGGTGGTGATCCGGGGAGAGGCCGGTAAAGAGCAGCTCGTGGCGATCGTTCCCGTTCGGAGGTCCCCAAGCGGCGGGCGTGTCCTGTGTCTGCCCAAGGGCCACATCGACCCCGGCGAGAACGCCCTGCAGACGGCGGTGCGCGAGGTGCGCGAGGAGACCGGGGCCAACGTCGAGCTGATCGCCGAGCTGGGCGAGATCGGCTACTGGTACAGGCGCGAAGGCAAGACCGTCTCCAAGTCGGTCGCCTTCTTCCTGTTCCGCTACGTATCCGGCGACCTGGCCGACCACGACGACGAGGTCGAGCGGGCGCGCTGGATCGACCTGCGTGGAGCCCTCTCGAAGCTCAGCTACCAAGGCGAGCGCGAGACGGTCGCGAAGGCCCTGCAAACGCTCGGCGCGCCGGTGCCGCCGCAGGAGCGCGGAGACGGTGGGCGTCGCCCGCGCCGCCAAGACCGGTAGCCTGCCCTGGTCATGCAGGTTCTGAACTTCTACTCGACGATCTTCGCCGACGAGCTGCTGCGCGGCCGCAAGACCGCCACGATCAGGCTCGGCGACAAGTCCGGCAAGTACCGCAAGAACCAGGCCGTGCTGGTCACGATCGGCTACCAGTACTCGCCCCGCGAACGGATCTTCGAAGCCGTCATCGACCAGGTCGAGGTCATGGCCCTCGGCGATCTCTCGCCAAGGGACATCAAGCACGACAACCCCGAGTTCAGACGCCACGAGGAACTCATCCACTTCCTCGAACAGATCTACGGCCGCTCGGTCTCGACCGAGGACATCGTCACCGTCGTTCGGTTCTCCCAGATCCTCGACAAGCCGGCCGGGATCACCGAGGCCATGAAGGGGTTCGGCGGGGCCCAGAATTAGCCGCCCGGCGGTCGCTTGAGGTCGTCGGCCAGTTTTCTCGTTCTCGCCCGCCCGCCTGGCGATATTCGTCCGGCCAGCCCTGTCGCCGTCATCCAGGCAGTCTCGTCACGCGACTGCCAATCAGACTTGATTTTGGCCGAGCTTGCTATATATTGAGCGTGTCGTTGGCACTCTCGTAGTAGGAGTGCCAAAAGGGGCGGCCCCATCCCAGCGGGTCGCCGGTCGCACTCTCTAGACGGAGGTTTTCAATATGAAGCTCAAGCCTTTGGGCGATCGGCTGATCGTGCGGGCGATCGAGGAGGAGGAGACCACGGTCAGCGGCCTCGTCCTGCCCGACACCGCCAAGGAGAAGCCGCAGAAGGGCAAGGTCCTGGCTGTCGGCGACGGCAGGCTCGATGACAACGGCAAGCGCATCCCGCTGGACGTGAAGGCGGACGACGAGGTCCTCTACAGCAAGTACGGCGGCACCGAGATCAAGGTCGACGGAGAGGACTTGCTCGTGCTGCGCGAGTCAGACGTCCTCGCCAAGGTTGCATAAGGAGATCTGAGAAATATGGCTCACAAGGACATCAAGTACAACGGCGACGCGCGCAAGGCGCTCGAGGCCGGGGTCGACGCGGTCGCCAACGCCGTCAAGGTCACGCTCGGCCCCAAGGGCCGCTACGTGGTCCTCGACAAGAAGTTCGGCGCCCCCACGATCACCAACGACGGCGTCACGATCGCGCGTGAGATCGAGGTCGAGGACGTCTTCGAGAACCAGGGCGCACAGCTCGTGCGCGAGGTAGCCACCGCCACCAACGACGTCGCCGGCGACGGCACCACCACGGCCACCGTCCTGGCCCAGGCGATCGTCAAGCAGGGCCTCAAGAACGTTGCGGCCGGCGCCAATCCACTGGCGCTCAAGCGGGGCATCGAGAAGGCCGTCGACGAGGTCGTCGCCAACATCGCCTCGCAGTCCAAGGAGGTCTCCGGCAAGGACCAGATCGCCCGCGTGGCGACGATCTCAGCCGGCGATGAAGAGATCGGCGACGTGATCGCCGACGCGATCGAGAAGGTAGGCAAGGACGGCGTCGTCAACGTCGAGGAGGGCCAGACGTTCGGCATGGACCTCGAGTTCACCGAGGGCATGCAGTTCGACAAGGGCTACATCTCCCCTTACATGGTCACCGACCAGGACCGCATGGAGGCCACGCTCGAGGATCCCTACATCCTGATCGCCAACTCCAAGATCGGCTCCGTCAGGGACGTCCTGCCGGTGCTCGAGGCGGTCATCCAGTCGGGCAAGCCCTTGCTGATCATCGCCGAGGACGTCGAGGGCGAGTCCCTGGCGACGCTCGTCGTCAACAAGCTCCGTGGAACGTTCACGGGCGTCGCCGTCAAGGCCCCCGGCTTCGGCGATCGGCGCAAGCGCATGCTCGAGGACATCGCGATCCTGACGAAGGCCGAGGTCATCACCGAGGAGATGGGCCTCAAGCTCGAGAACACCCAGCTCTCTCAGCTCGGCCGCGCCCGCAGGGTGGTCGTCGGTAAGGACACGACCACGATCGTGGACGGCGCCGGCGATGCCGAGGCGATCAAGGGCAGGATCAACCAGATCAAAGCCGAAATCGAGAACACCGACTCGGACTTCGACCGCGAGAAGCTCCAAGAACGCTTGGCCAAGCTCTCCGGCGGCGTCGCCGTCGTCAAGGTAGGCGCGGCCACCGAGACGGAGATGAAGGAGAAGAAGCACCGCGTCGAGGACGCCCTGCAGGCGACCAGAGCCGCGCTCGAGGAGGGCATCGTTCCCGGCGGCGGGGTGGCCCTGCTGCAGGCCTCGACCGCCGTCGACATCTCCGACAACGGCGCCTCTGCGGACGGTTCCGACGACGAGCGCACAGGAGCCCGTATCGTCCTGCGCGCGCTGGAGGAGCCCCTGCGCCAGCTCGCCGAGAACGCGGGCCTGGAGGGCTCAGTCGTCGTCAACGACGTGCGCAAGGCCAAGGCCGGCCAGGGGCTGAACGCCGCGACCAACGAGATCGTCGATCTCGTCGCCGAAGGCATCATCGACCCGGCGATGGTCACGCGCTCGGCCCTCCAGAACGCGGCCTCGATCGCCAAGAACATCCTCACCACCGAGGCGATCGTCGCCGAGACGCCCGAAAAGGAACCGGCCATGCCGGGCGGCGGCATGCCAGACATGGGCGGGATGATGTAGCAGGGCCCGCTCTTCGGACCGGCGGTTACGACCGCCCCTCCGAAGCGGCGTCGGCCTGAAGGTCGGCTTTGGGAGGCCCGGCAGCGTGCTGCCGGGCCTCTTCTGTTTCGGGTCATTCTGAGTGTCACTTTTTTGGGGGTGTCGCGCGCGCGCGCGCGCGCGTGCGTACGGGCGAGTGCCCATGCGCGCGTGCCCGCTTTCCACGGGCGAGTGCCCACGCGCGAGTGCCCGCTTCCCACGTGGCCGCGCGCGAGGGCCCGCTTTCGTGTTTGTGCACGTATCCGCGAACAGCCGGCCGCGCGGAGGCCAAAATCGGGGGTTTTGTCTCCGACTGAGATTGTTGTAGGCGGTTACCCCCGTAACGAGTGCGCAGGCGCCCCTTCGCGGGCTGGCGCTCATCCGTCGGCAAGGTACGCTCGCCGAGCAAATGAGCTCTCACACCGTCGAGGACGTTCTCAGCTCCGCCGAGGCCGGCGGCCGGGTCATTCGCGGCAGCGCCTGGCGCGTGTTCGGCAATGTCGCGGGTATCGCCGCCGGTCTGGGCACCGCGGCGCTGCTCCTCAGGCATCTCGGGGTCGCCGAGTCCGGGCGCTACGTGACCGTCATGTCGTTGGTGGCGGTCGCATCGAGCGTCGTCGACCTTGGGTTGAACACGAGTGCCAGCCGTGAGCTGGCCCTGCTGGAGCCAGGCGCACGCAGGGCCCTGATGGCCAACGTCCTCGGACAGCGGCTGCTCGTGACGCCCTTTGCGATCGTGGCGATCGTCTGCTTCACGGTGCTCGCCGGCTATCCGTCGAGCATGCGGATCGGAACCGTGCTGGCCGGTGCCGGGCTGTATGCGATGGCTCTCGCCGACGCGCTCCTGCTGCCCCTGACGGTCGAGCTGCGCAACGCTGGCTTGGCGTTCGTCGACTTCCTGAAGCAGGCCGTCACGCTCGCCTGCGTGGCGCTGCTCGTCGTGCTCGGCGCCGGCCTGACGCCGTTCTTCGCCGTCCTGTTCGTCGCCGGTCTGACGGTCGCCGCGGTGACGCCTCTGCTGGCGGGGTGGCAGGCCTTCGTGCGCCCGCGCCTGGATCGTCCAGAGCAGCGCGCGCTGCTGCACAAAGCTCTGCCCCTGGCCGCCGCGCTCGTGCTCGGGCAGGTCTACTTCAGGCTCGTGATCCTGCTGATGTCGATCGTCTCGGACCCACAGCAGACGGGCTACTACGGGGGCTCGCTGCGCGCGATGGAAGCGCTCGTCAGCCTGCCGATCCTCGTGGCCGGCGTTGCGCTGCCGCTCTTGGCGGCCGCCGCACGCGATGACCGAGCCAGGCTGCGCTACGCGATCGAGGGCCTCAGCGAGGGCGCCGTGATCGCCGGCGTGCTCGTCGTGCTCGTCACCGTTCGTCTGGCCGAGCCCGTGATGGCGATCGTCGGCGGCCACTCCTTCGGGCCGGCGGGCGCGGTGCTGCGGATCCAGGTCGGCGCCCTGCTGTTCGGCGCGCTCGCCCAGATCTGGGCGGTCTCGCTACTGGCGCTCGGTCGTCAGCGCGAGCTGATTTTGACGAACGCCCTCGGCCTGTTCGGTATCGCGGCCTTCGCGACCGCGCTCGTCGGTCCCTTCGGCGCTGAGGGCGGCGCGACCGCGAGCGTGCTCGGAGACGCCCTGCTCGCTGTCCTGATCTACTGGAGACTTCACTCGTGCGGCGTGAAGGTGGTCGTGCGTGCTGGCTTCTTGGGCAGGGTCGTCCTGGCGGCGGCCGCCGCCAGCGTTGCCTTGGTCGTTCCAGGTGTGCCGGCCGTGGTGGCCGCGGCCCTCGCGGGCGCGCTCTTCTTGGGCGTAGGCCAGCTGATCGGCATGGTGCCTCCGGAGGTCCACGACGCGCTCGGGTCGCGCGGCCTGCTCAGACGGCTTGGAGGAGGTGAACTCGGACCGCGTCCCTGGGTCTGAAAGATCCCACTCGGCGGCGCCGGCCCGTTCCGCGGCGTCCATGTCCGTTCCGCGGCGTACGCGCGCGCTCGCCTTCCGGACGGGATCGACCCCGCGAGAGGTCTCAATGTCATGTCGATGCCTTCCCTGTCTGTCGTCATCCCAGTTTTCAACGAGCCCGAGTGGATCGGCCGCACGATCCGGGACGTCGCACTGGCGATCGAACGCTCCGGGTTCGAAAAGGCCGAGCTGGTCGTCGTGGTCGCCGACGATCGCACACGCGCAGCGCTCGCGCGGCTGCAGGCGCCACTGCCGATGCGCGTGCTCGACGAGGAGCGACCCGGGCGCTTTGCCGCGCGCCAGCAGGGCGTCGAGGCGGCCACCGGCGAGCTGGTGCTGCTGCTCGACGCGCGCGTGTCCGTCGCGCCCGACGCGCTGCGCTTCGTCACCGATCGCATCGAGGGCGAGCACGACCTGCCGACCTGGTCCGCTCACATCGACTTCAACCTCGACAGTCCTTACGGCCGCTTCTGGAGTGTGATCATCCCGCTCGTCTGGTGGCGCTACTACTCGGAGCCTCGGACCACCAGCTTTGGCCTTGAGGAATACGACCGCTTCTCGAAGGCCACCACCTGCTTTCTGGCGCCGCGCGAGCTGTTGTTGCAAGCCAAGGCCGAGTTCAGCTCCTACTACGCCGACACCCGTAACGCCAGTGACGACACCGGCCTGATCAGACTCTTGGCGGCGCGCCAGCCGATCAACGTCTCGCCACACTTCGCCTGTACCTACGCCGCGCACGAAGGCTACCGGGCGTTTATGCGCAACGTGTTTCACCGCGGCAAGACCTTCGTCGACAGTTATGGCCGCCCCGGGGATCGCTTCTTCGGGCTCGTGCTCGCCTACTTCCCGCTCAGCCTGCTCGCGGCCGCGACGGCTCTGCGCCGCCCGCGCCTGGCCCTACGGGCGGCCACCGCCGCGCCGCTCCCATTCGCCGCCGTCGCGCTCGCGCTGCGCCGCGACCGCACGACCGTCGTCTCGGCCGCCTGGGTCGGGCCCAACTGGCTTCTGGCGATGTGCGTCGGTCTGTGGTACGGGCTGTGGCTGGCGCTGGGGGCGCGCTTGGGGCGGCCGTCACAGCGCCCATCCGACGGGGTGCTCGCTGAGCTTGGCGACGCGGTCGGCGAGCGGTGCAACCAGGCCGGGCGGCAGCGCGTCGGTGAGCCGTGAGCGCTTGCGAATACGCAGGTTCTTGAGCACCTTGAACTTCAGGATTTCATCGAAACCGGGGCTCCGCGGTCGCAGCTCCGGGCGAAATCCGGCGGCTGCGAAGGCACGATGCAGCGTACGCGGCTCGAACAGCGAGACATGGATCTCTGGGAGTAGGTATCGCCAGCTGGTGAGCCTGTCCGCATACGGTCTCGCATTGCCGGTGGTCACGAACAGAAGGCCTCCCGGTCGCAACAGCCGCCTCATGCGGCGGAGCTCCGCCACCGGGTCGATCGTGTGCTCGATCACCTCGATCGCCGTCACCACATCGAATGCTCCCTCGAGCGAACCCAACCCCTCATCGCTCACCACGGGGATTCCATGGGCTTGCGCCTCGCCCGCGATCGAACCTTCGTCGAAACCATATGCGTCAGCCGTGCGCTGGTCGCGCAGGTAACGCACGAGGCAGCCGTTGCCGCATCCGTAGTCGAGCCAGCGTTTGGCGGGATCGCGATCGCCCGTGAGTTCCGCGACGACCGTCGCGATTCCCGACCACTCGTAGTTTCGAACAGAAAGCTCGGGATGTTCGAACTCGAACCGATAGTCGACGAGCGGGTCCGCGCCCTGTCCGGCGTAGTAGCGGTCGTCGTAGATCTCGGCGTAGTCGAGCCATGGGTCGGTCACGAAGGCATAGCCGCAATCCGGACAGCGGGCCAGATGAAAGAGGCGTCCGCTATAGCGGCCTTTCAGGGCGCCGGCTGGCGACGTGCGATGGCCGCAGATGCGGCACACGAGAGGCCCCTGTGAGTTTGGCTCTGGCATGTGCTCCGCTCCGGTCGACTCTGGTGTGCTCTCCACCATGACGCGGCTAGGCTCGATGGCCTGCTCCGGCGAGTGCCTCCAGATCGTCGTCCCGCCGCCGCCGCTGCCGCCCCCGTCTCCGGATGAACGCGACGATGGCCAGGGCGATCAGCAGCAAAGCGGACGCCGCTGTCAGGATTCTGCCGATCAGGACGGGCGCGCTAAGCTGGGGTCGCACTTCCAGGGGGATGGCCTGCGACCCGTTGGTGTTGCGTTTGACGACGAGATCCCCGTTGAGGCTGCGCCCGACGACGTGCACGCCGCCGCCAACGTGGACTAGGTTCGGACCGGCCACTATGTTCAGCGCAAGCGGCTGCGGTCCGGCTGGCAGTCGCGCTGAGCCAGCGATCCGGTCGTCGTCGATCTGTTCCGGCTTGAGCGCGAGCGCGTTGCTCGTGGGAACGACCGGCAGACTAACCTCGCCGTAGTCGTTCGGAGCGTTCCACGATGTCGGCAGCGTGGTCGTCGAGCCCGACAAGACTTCGTCTCGGTTTTCGTAAGACTGTGGCTTTATGTGCGTGTTCGGCACCCACAGCTGCCAGGTCGCGAGCCCGACGCCGAAGACGACGACCAGTCCGAGCCCGATCGTGAACGCGCGGTCGATGCGGGTCGTGCGACCGCTCTGCGCACGGCGGCTGAGCGCCAGTACGCCGAGCAGGACGAGGCCGGAGATGGAGAGCGTCACATATGTCTGTATACGATAAGCGAACTGAATCACTTCATAGGATTTCGGCAGCAGCGCGAATGCGCTTTCGGACATGATCACGGCGAGCAGACCGCCGAGTGCCGCCAGTGCCGTCACGATCCCGGCCCGTAGGCGCCGATAGCGCCACACGAGCGGCAGCGCAAGCAGCCCCCAAACCAGCGCCAGCACCGGCGCCTGAACGTAGAGAGCCGGCGTTTCCGACCGTTTTGGCACAGTGCGCAGCGGATCGAAGATCACACCGAACGTATTGAAGAAGCCCGTGGCGCTCCACGGGATCGAGTAGGCGCTGATGGCGGTGCTGTGCGCGTAGCTCACGTCCGGAAGCAGGAACCAGGCATCGAGGCCGACACCGAGCGCGATCAGACCGGCGGTGGCAAGCATTTTCCGCCACGGCAGCCGGCGGGGTACGCCGCTGAGCAGCCAGTAGAGCGCGAGCGCGAGGATCGCGAGCGTGGTTCCCCACAACAGCGTGATGTTGTGGCTGCCGCTGAAGATCGTGCTCGCCGCGACGAGGCATGCCGCCGGCGCGATACGCAAGGGGCCGCGCGTCAGGCGCAGCGCAGCGGCGATCAGAAGCGCCAGTGCGGAGGTGGCCATGAACTCCGCCCAAGCCCCTCGTCCGTAGAGGTTGGTGATGTAGTAGGCGCTCGTCGCGAACACGATCGCCGGTGCGTGCGCCATCAGGCCGCGCACGCCGAGCTGTCGCGCGATCCAGAAGAGGCCACCGTAAGCCGCGGCGATCGCGGCGAGCGTCATGATTTCGAACGCCAAGATCGTGGAGCCGCCGAGGATCGCGCCGAGACCGCCCGTCAGCGCGAACACGCCTCCTCCGTAAAAAGCGAACAGCGGATCGAAGACCCCCAACTGTTGCGTCTGCAGGAACAGCGTCGGGTGCAGGTGCGCCGCGATCATGTGCTCCTGGTAGTTCGAAAGCCAGATGTCGTTCGTGAAGTCCGGCGCGAACCCGTTTTTGGTGAACAGCATCGGCGATGCGATCAACAGCACGACGAGCGTCCCGATCGCCGCATCGAGCGCCGCGGGCGTCCGCAGCCGGTCGCCGATGCCGCGCGCCATGCGTGTCGCGCCGCCGCGTCGCTCGGGCGCTGAGCGGGCCTCACCGCGGCCGGAGGCCGGTCCGATGCCGGCGGATGCTTCGCGCCCGATCGGTCCGCTGGCTGGCGGCTGTGGGGTAATCGCATACGTGAAGGCCGTCTCGCTGGCCGATCTGCCGGCGACCGGCTCTGGAGTGGGCGGACCTCCCGGTGGAGTGGGCGGACCTCCCGGGCGAGCGGGCCTGGCATGAAAGATCAGATGTCGGAACACCAGGAAATTCATGCACACCACGACCGCCAGGGTTACGAGATAGACGACCTCAGTGGGAGCGCCGAGGGCCGGCGGCAGCAGCAGGGTGGAGGCGGCGGTCACGACGTACTGAGCCGCGACGACCGCCATGTAACGGCCGGTCTGGCTGCCCAAGGAAAGTGCAAATTCATCTCTGTGTGTCCAAACAAACCGTCGCTGTAGCGTGAAATGGGCTGCAATGCCAGTGCAGAAGCCGATTGCGAGCGCGGCTTGGAACGGCAACCTTGCGATGCTGGCCAGGGCGACGGTTGTAGCGAGATAGATGATTGTCACACTGCCACCGGCAAGGGCGAAGCGCAGCCCTTGGCGTGTGACCCCCGGGTCGGGTGCGCGCAGCAGGTACACGAGCGCCGAGGCGTACGTATCGTCGGGCGTTTCTCTCTCGCCGACTCGCTGTGGCCATCTTCCGCCTCGAAGTACATGCTTTATGGCCTTGGAGCCGATGGCCGATCGCCTCCTTCGCCGCCGGAGTCCGACCCTTCGATGGAGTGGCTTCTCGCGATGTGGCAAGTTCCGTTGTCGACGGTCGGGCACTCAATGAGGTCGGTCCCGGCCGAGGCGTCGCGTGCCGCCAGAAAAGCCGCGGTCTCGGTCAGCGCTCGGACTGTGCCAATCTCATAGAAGCGAGCCTTCGCTTCGAATCCCATCAGTTCGCGCCGTTTCGCAAGCAGTCCGTACAGCGCCGCCAGATCCTCCTCCCGCCCTGGCGCCCGGTCAAGCGCGCCGGATGTCAGCCCGCCGAGGCCGTAGTCGATCCAGAGCATCTCGGGGGTCGGCGAGCGCTTGTCGTAACGGACAACCACGCCGTCGCGGTAGACGGCGTTGGACGTGTCCCATCTTCCTTCGTTGCGCAACACCGTCATCACCGCGGGCATGCCGCTCTGTGCCCAGGCCGACGCTACCGCCCGATAGTCGATCCGCAGGTAGGTGTCGCCATAGAGCACCAGGAAACGCTCGCCCAAGAGCTTTCGTGCGCGGCGGATCGCGCCGAGGGTGCCATCTCTGCCCGGGATCGCGTCGAAGCTGTAGCGGATCTCGATCCCGAAAAGCTCAGTGCCGACGCGTAACTGGATCTGCTCACCGCGATAGCCGACGCAGAGGACGACCGTGTGCGCCCCGTGTGCAGCAAGCAAGCGCAGCTGATGGATCAGAAAGGGCTCGCCCGCCACCTCCAGCAGCGGCTTGGGCGTGTCGCGCACGCGTCCGCCGAGGCGGGTGCCGAGCCCGCCGGCAAGGATGCACACGGGTGGCAGCCGTTCGCCGTCTCGCGGGCCGGTGGCTGGATCTGCGAGCGACCGGGCGGCGTCGACGGGCAAGCTACTCATCCCAACCGTGACTCGACTCGACGATGTACTTCGGCCGGTTGCGCGATTCGTCGTAGATCCGTCCGACGTACTCGCCGATCACTCCCAGCGAGAGCAGCTGGATGCCGCTGAAGAAGGCGACGACGATCACGATCGTCGGGTTGCCGAGCGGGAAGCTCGTTCCGCCGAGCTTCAAGCCCAGATAGGCGAGCGCCAGCAGGAAGGCGATCGCTGACAGGCCGATGCCGATGATCGAGATCAGTTGCAGTGGATAGCGCGAGAAGCCGACGATCCCGTTCACGCCGATCACCAGCGAGCCCCAGAAACGGTTGTACTTGCTCCTGCCCGCCGCTCTGGCGTCGCGGTCGTAGAGGACGCTCGTCTGGCGAAAGCCGACCAGCCCGACCAGCCCGCGCAGGAAGCCGTGGCTCTCCTGCAAGGACACCACGTTGTCGACGACGCGCCTGCTCATCAGCCTGAAGTCGCCCGTGTTCGGTGGGATCTCGACATCGGCGATCCGTTTGATCAGCCTGTAACCGATGGCCGCCACCATGCGCTTTGGGAGCGTCTCGCCCGCCCGCGTGCGCCGCTGCGCGTACACCACGTCATACCCTTCGCGCCTGCGCGCGAGAAGCTCGGCGATCAGCTCGGGAGGGTCCTGCAGGTCGCAGTCGATTACCACGACCGCGTCGCCGCTGGCGGCCTCAAGCCCGGCGATCGTCGCCATCGGCTGGCCGAACCTGCGCGAGAAGCGCAGCATCTTCACGCGCGGATCCTCACGGCGCAGCCTCAGGATCAGCTCCTCGGTCCGGTCGGTGCAAGGATCGACGCAGAAGATCAGCTCCCAATCGACGTCGAGCCCCTCCATGACCTCGCACAGGCGCTCATACACCGGGCGCACGTTGTCCTGCTCGTTGTAGACGGGGATCACCACGCTCAGCCGTTCGCGCGCGCGCCCGTTGGACGCCTCGCCGGCGCTTCTGAGCCGTACCGAGCTCCTCACCCGCGCCGAGCTTCTCGGTTGGGTGGGGCTTCTCAGTTGTATCGGGTCGCTCATCTGTGCTCGCCCGGTCGCGCGAGCACGGTCAGGCCGCGGATGCCGAACGGCAGCCTGACGCCGAACACAAGCAGCCGCTCCTCGATTCGGCAGGCCAGACGTCCGAGCGGAGAGTCGCCCGTGCGCTCGATGTCGGCTCTCACCTTTGCCTCCAGCGCCCGGCCCTCGAGCGCGCCGTGGCGTCTGCGATTGCGCTGCTTGGTTGCCCAGAACGCCGGATACAGAGGTGCCCCCAGGTACATGTCCTCGAGCACATGGAGGCCGACCGCGGCGGCTCTGCCGGCCAGCTCTCCTTTCGCATAGCGGCGCTCGTGGCCCAGAAAGCGGTCGTAGTAGTCGTAGTTGCCCGGACCGACGGGCACGACGATCACCGCTCGGGCCCCCGGACGCAGCACCCGGAAGATCTCCGCGAGCGCGCGCTCGTCATCGGGGACGTGCTCGAGCAGGTTGGCGCTGACGGCCCCGTCCACGCTCGCGCTGGCGAGCGGCAGCGCGCAGGCGTCGGCCAGCAGCAGCCTCGCATCCGGCACCTGCCTGCGGGCCTTGCGCAGTCCGCTCGCCACGAGGTCGACGCCGATCAAGCCCGCGTCCGGTAGGGCGGTGCGCAGATCCACGAGCAGATGCCCTGACGAGCAGCCCAGATCGAGAACGGTCGGCTCAGCCGGCAGGGCTCCCAGCCGCGCGAGGATCGCGCGACGCGTCCACACGTCGATGAAGTGCGTCCTGGTGCTTTGCTCATGCAGCTCCTCGAGATCCTCAGACCAGTTGACCTTGGGGCCGGGCGCCAGGTCGCCGGCCATGGACGGGCTGGTGCGCCTGGGCTCGAGGTTGTGGCTGAAGGGAACGCTCATGCGCTCACCCGCTCGGCGCTCGCCCCGAACAGCTGGTCGTCGATCCGCCGGAGCGTCGCCAGGTCTGGCTCTCGGGCGAGCCTGCGCCGGAAGTCGGGATCGTGCCAGTCATCCCATTGCGCGGAGATCAGCTTGCCTGTGAATGGCGCCTCGGAGTCGTGCACGAGCAGTTGGCAGACGAGCTCAGCCGCCTCGCTCGCTGGTACGCCGCCGCGCTCGAGCTCCGCGCTTGTCTGCTCGTAGTAGTCGCTCCCTGCGAGCTCGGGGCCGGCCGCGAGCGTGCTCCGGTGGATGTCGGTCGCCACGAAGCCGGGGGCAACGCAGTTGATCTGGACCCCGTCGCCTGCCAGCTCGGCCGCCAGGTTCTCGCTGAGGCGCGCCACCGCCGCCTTGGAGGCGGCATAGGCGTCGAACCTGGGCAGCGGCTTGGTCGCTCCGCCGCCGCTGAATGTCACGACCGCGCCGTGCCTCGCACGCAGGCTCGGCAGGCAGGCTTGGATCGCGAGGAGTGTGCCCAGGACATTGATCTCGAGCGTGCGCTTGAAGTCGGCGGCGTCATAGCTGCCGATCGGCCCGACCGGATCGAGCCTCGCCGCCGCGCACACCAAGCCGTCGACCTTGCCGAGCTTGGGCGCCAGACGTTCCCAGCCGGCCTTGTCGCTGACGTCGAGCGCAAACGCTTCGTGGTCTGAGCCGGCCAGCTCGCGGCGGGTCGCCTCGAGGGTGTCGCGATCGCGCGCCACCAGCACGAGGCGCCAGCCCAGCTCTGACAATGCCAGTGCGGCGGCCTTGCCGATCCCGCGCGAGCCGCCCGTGATAACCGCGCGCTTGGAGGTTCCCTCGGCGGGCGCCGTCCTCGGCCGGTCTTCGGCGAGCTGCCCGCGATCAATGCCCGGCAAGGACATCAGACCGGCACCTGTTCGGGCATTGGGGCTTGGTGTTCCGCCGCGTACGCGGACTCGACCTGCTCCCAGGCGTAGCGGGCATCGGGCAGGCCACCGTTCAAGAGGCGCTCGTCGCCGGCCGCGATCGCGGCGCTGAAGTTCTGCCATTCGCGCGCCCACGAAAGGTCCTCGTCGGCGTAAGCGATCTCCTCGGTCTGGGGCGGTCCCAGTTCGGGACCCATCCTGTGGATGCGCAGTCGTTGAGGCCCGTAAGAACGGACGAGGCCGTCGATCTGGAGCTTCGCTTTGGTGCAGTAGATCTCGAGCGAAAACATGTTCTTCCACTCCGTCCAGCTCACGTGCAGCAGCGCCCAGGGAGCGTCGCGCGAGTGCGCCTCGCCCAGGATCAGGGCCGCGTTGTCCTCGACCGGCACATCCCAGAAGTGGGTCCTCAAGAGGGCCGAGTGCAGCGGCAGCGGCCCCGCCAGCCAGTGGCTGAGGTCGAGCAGGTGAAAGCCCTGGTCGATCAGCTCGCCGCCACCGGAGCGCTCCGGGTCGGCGCGCCACTCGCGCTCGTAGCCGAGTCGCCCGCCATGGCCGTAGAGCCCTCTCAGGTGCATCAGCTCGCCGTGGCGGCCGGACGCGACCTCCGCGACGGCCCGCTCGATCCCGGGGTGAAAGCGGTGGTTGAAGCCGACCTTGACCAGTCGCCCGCTGGCGCGCTGAGCCGCGATCAGGCGATCGATCTGGGCCGTGCCGATACCGGCCGGCTTCTCGACGAGCACGTTGGCGCCGGCCGAGAGCGCCTGTTCGGCAAGGTCGGCCAAACGGTCGTGCACGGTCGCCACGACCACGACGTCCGGCGCGGTGTCGAGCAGCTCCTCGACGCTCCTACAGGCCTTCGCGCGATGGCGCTCGGCCAGCGCGCTTGCGGCCTGCTCGTCGAGGTCGAAGCAGGCGAGCAGCTCGTCTTCCGGCCCGAAAGCCGAGGCCCGCTTGGCGCCGATCAGGCCGCAGCCGATGATCCCGATGCTCAGGCCGTTCATGTGTACTCGCTTGCATAGGCGCCGCCGAACTCGAAGTCGAAGGCCAGCTCGTCCGCCCCGGCCGAGGCCATCGCCTGTCTGGTGTCCTCCGTCCTTGGCGCGTACACGAGCAGAAAGCCGCCGCCGCCGGCTCCGACCAGCTTGCCGCCGATAGCGCCGCTGCGCCGCGCCAGCTTGTAGAGGCCGTCGATGCGCTCGTCGCTCATCCCCGGGGAGCGCTTTCGCTTGTGTTCCCAGTGCTCGTGCATCAGTTCGGCATACCCCTCGAGGTCGCCGTCCTGCAGCAGCTCGTGGCTGCGCAGGCCCAGCGCCTTGGTGGCGTGCAGGTTCTCGATCATCTGCTTGTCCCCGCTCCTTGACCTGTTGTCCTGGTCGGAGAGCACGTCCGCGGCGGACCTCGCCTCGCCGGTGTAGAACAGCAGCAGGTGATCGCGCAGGCGCCGCAGCGTCTCCTGGTCCAGCTCCAGCGGCGCCACCTCGACCGTCCCGTCAGCTCCGAACGTGTACGCGCAGATACCGCCGTGTGCCGACACGTACGGATCCTGCTTGCCGACCGGCTCTTTCAGCGCCCCGATCTCGATCTCGCAGGCCGCCTCGGCCAGGCCTTCCGGGGTGATCGACTGGCGCCTGGCATAGGCCAAGCCCTTGAGCAGGCACACCGTATAGGCGCCCGAGGAGCCCATCCCGGTGCCCGCCGGCACGTCGGCCACCGAGGCGATCTCCAAAGGGTTTCCGCGCCAGTGGCGTAACAGCGTCTCGCGCAGGATCGGGTGCCTGATGTCACCGACCTCGTCGACCTCCTCGAGCTCCGAGTACTTCATCCGGTAGCGCCTCTGGAAGGCCGTGTGCATCAGCATGTACACGTACTTGTCGATCGCGCCCGACACCAGGAAGCCGCCGTGGGCTTCGTAGTAGGACGGCAGGTCAGTCCCGCCGCCCCCGAGCGAGATCCGCAGGGGCGCTCTGCTGAAGATCACGCTCACCGTGCCAGCTCCGCGGGTCGCTCGCGCCATGCGTACTCGTTGGCGCCGAGCCAATCCAACGTTCGCGCGATTCCCTCGGGGATCGTAAGCCTGGGTCGCCAGCCGAGGCCGCGGATGCGCGTCGTGTCGAGCCTGATCAGCGGGCTGTCGCCGGTCCAGCCGCGCCGTCCGCCGGCGTGCTCGATCGCGGGACCCAACCCCAGGTGCTCGGCGATGATCTGAACCGAGTCGTCCACGACGATCGTTTCGTCGGTGCCCAGGTTGTAGATGTGCGCGCCCGGCTCACGGGCGTGGTGGTCGGCGGCGGTGAGCATCGCCGCTACGCAGTCGCCGACATGCAGATACGACTTCTCCTGGCGACCGTCCCCGAGCACGCGCAAGCGCGTCGGATCGCGCCGCAGGGCCCGGTAGAAGTCGAACACGTGGCCGTGCGTGTAGCGCTCGCCGAGGATCGACACGAACCTGAAGATCAAACCGGTGAAGCCGTAGCCGGCCGCGTAGGCCTCGATCAGGCCCTCGCCGGCCAGCTTGGACGCGCCGTACAGCGATGTCTGGACCGGAAAGGGCGCGTCCTCGGGAGTAGGGAAGACCTCGGGCTCGCCATACACTGATCCCGTCGAGGAGAACGCGATCCGGCTGACCTGCTCGGCCCGCATCGCCTCGAGCACGCGCCCGGTCGCCAACGTGTTCTGCAGCAGGTCCCGGCCAGGATGTTCGAGGCCCCGTCTGACGTCGGCGTTTGCCTGCAGATGGAAGACCCAATCGCACCCCCTGAAGGCATCTCTCAGGATCGCCTCGTCAAGCACGTCACCCTCGAAGAGCTGGACCCCCTGATGATTGAGCGCGTCCGCGATGAACTCGTGGCGACCGGTCCGGAAATCGTCGACGATCGACACCTCGACGCCCATGGCGATCAGCGCGTCGGCCAGGTTGCTGCCGATGAAGCCCGCCCCACCCGTGATGCACGCGCGTCTCACAGGGTGAAGCCCGCGGCGATCGCGTCGCTGTGGAACATCTTGACCGTCTCCAGCGAGTACTGCTCAAGGCTCTTGCCGAGGCAGTCCAGCTTCTTCAGGAGGTCGTGGGTGATCGTGATGATGTGGGCGCCGACCTCATCGGCCTGGACCAGGTTCAGGATCTCACGCGGCGATGCCCAGATCAGCTCGGCGCTCGGCGCTTGGCGCATGATCTCGAGCGAGCGGGCGACGATCGGCACCGGGTCGACCCCGGCGTCGGCGATGCGCCCGGCGAACACGGACAGGTAGGAGGGCGCTCCGTCGGCGACCGCCGCCGCGACCAGTTCGACCTGGGCGGTCGTGAACAGCGCGGTGACGTTGATCTTGATCCCGTCCTCCGACAGCTCTCGTACCAGCGGAGCCATCGACTCGCCGCTGGTCGAGGTCACCGGGATCTTGACGTACACGTTGTCCCCCCAAGAGGCAATCCGTGTGGCCTGCCTGCGCATCTCGGGAGCCTCGTCCGCGAAGACCTCGAAGGAGATCGGATGCGTGTCGACGTGTCCGAGCAGCTCCCTCGCGAAGCGCTCGTAGTCGGTCAGCCCGACCTTGTGCATCAAAGTCGGGTTGGTGGTGAACCCCGAGATGCGCGGATCGGCTGCGAGCGCCAGGATGCCGTCCAGCTCGGCGCCGTCGGCGAATATCCGAGTTGTGATCTGATCGAGCATGGTGAACCCTTCACGAACGAAGGCCACCATAAAGGCGCTCGCTTCGCTCAGATCGCCTTCGACGTCTCGGTTGTCAGGCGCGCCGCCACATCGGTGAGGCTGTCGGCGATCAGATCGGGTGAAACTGCCTGCAAACGCTTGTGAACGCTGCCCGGGTACTCGATCAGAGCCGTCATGCAGCCGGCGGCCTTGCCCGCCACGATATCGGCGTCCGTGTCTCCCACCATCCACGAAATCCTGAGATCGATGAGGAGAGCGCTCGCGGCCTCGACCAGCATTCCGGGAGCCGGCTTGCGGCACTCGCATGGCCCGGTCAGCGCAGGCACGACTCCCTGCTCGTGATGCAGGCATAGCCGCGAGGCCGCGATCCGCACGCCCTCCGCGCGGAGTAGTTCCATCACCCGCTCGTGCACCGCCAGCAGCTCCGCCGTGGAGACCCTGCCCTTGGCGGCCGCCGGCTGGTTGGAGACGCACACGAGCGCAAAGCCGAGTCGTTGCATTTGCGCCGCCGCCGCGGCGGCGCCCGGCACGAGGCGAACGTCCGCCACCCGCAACGGCGACTCGGGTCGGCCCGATACCCGATCGAGAACCAGCTCGTTCAGCACGCCGTCGCGATCCAGGAACACGCCGGCCCTGGCAGCTGTGGCGGTCATCGAGGCGGGCGCTCACCCATTTGTGAGGGCAAGGCTGGCAAGCGACTCCCAGTGTCCAGGTTTGACGGCCAGTTCGGGGTGCGAAACGAGCGCGTGCCAGACAACCGCCTGGAAGGACTCGACCAGGGGGGTTCTGAGCGTGGCCGGCGGGTCGATCGAGATCGCCAGATCCGCCATTTCGCCAAGCGCTCCGCCAGGGGCTCCAACCACTCCGTAGATGGCCGTCCCGCGTGTGCGTGCCAGCTCGATCGCGTTGACCAGGTTCACCGACACGCCGTGCTCGCGCGAGCCGCCTCCGACCGAGAACACGAGCAAGCCGTCCGCCGGGCCCAGCCTCGACACCTCGAGCCACCCAGTGAACGAGTTCTCCCAACCGTCGTCGTTGGTTCGCGCCGTCAGCTCGGACACGTTGTCGGTCGGCGCGTAGCTCTCGATCGCGCACAGCTTGCGAAAGTCGTTGACCGCATGTGAGGCGTGGCCGGCGCCGCCTCCGACTCCCAGCAGGAACAGGCGCCCGCCTCGCTCTCTGATCTCCGCGAGCCCGAGCGCAAGCCGGTCGATTAGATCGATGTCGATCAGCTCGGCCAGTCTGGCCGTCGCTTCGAAGTAGCTGCGGCTGTGTCCCTCTTTGCGTGTCTGGCCCATGATGCTCACCGCATGCGCACCTTGCGGGGGCGCTCGCCCGGACCCTCCTCGGGTAGGCGCTCGGCGAGCGCGTCTCCGGGGAGCGCGCCTTTCAAATTTCCGTTCGCGCCCCGTGTTCCCCTGGAGGCGGGGCTCTCCGCGAGCTCGCCGAGCGCGCCCGGCCCGGGCAGTCGTTCGCCGGGCGCGGCCTGGCGCCGCGTGCGCTCGTTCAACAGCGCCACCTCCTGGAGGAGCACGACGACCCGGCGCTCGAGGTTGCTGACGCGCACGGAGAAGTGGAGCAGCAGGAAGACGACGAAGATGATCCCAAAGAAGTAGAGAGCGCTGGCCTGGGAGCCGGCGCCGATCAGGTGGGCGAGGTCGCGCAGGAGTCCGCCCCAGACCGCTAGCAGCAGCAGCACGAGCGCCGTGGCTACCCAAAGGACCGAGTACTCCTCCTTCAGGCGCCGGCGCCTGACCAGCTCCACGATGAAAACGAGCAATGCCAGGCTGCCCGCGATCGCGACGACGCGCAGGTTGGTGCTGATTGTTGGTCCAGGGTCGGTGGCGATCACGGCGCGAGCTCTGCCCGCGGGACGACCTTCACACCCCGTCGCAGCAGCGTCACGAAGATCGAGAGCAGCATCTTGTACATGTAGTAGGGGCCGCTGTGCCCAGAGTGCATCGATTTCCCGGGTGACGGTCTCATCTGCACCGGAATCTCACGTACGCGATAGCCGGTTCTATGCAGCAATATCAAAACATCCGCATCCGGATAATCGGTCGGGTAGACCTCTGAGCAGAATAACTCCGCCACGCGGCTGCGCATCATCTGAAAGCCGGAAGTGGGATCGGAAATGCGCTCGTGCGTTAGCACCGACGCCAGACGCGCGAACAGCCCAATGCCGGCGACCCTGGCGAGTGAGGGCTTGTAATGGCCGTCGCCTCCCAGGAAACGCGAGCCGACGATCACGTCCGCGTCGTCGCGTTCGAGCGCCTCCAGCATCGTTGCCAGATACTCCGCCCGGTGCTGACCGTCAGCGTCGATCTGGCCGATGATTCCATAGCCGGCGCGTACCCCGAACTTGTAACCAGTCTGCAGGGCCACGCCGTAGCCGGAGTTGACGGGCAGTCGCAGTACCGCGGCCCCCGCACCCCGCGCCTCCTCGGCCGTGGCGTCGGCCGATCCGTCGTCGATCACCAGCACGTCAGCCCTTGGCAGCGCCTTTCTGACATCGGCTATGACCTGGCCGACGCGTCCCTGCTCGTTGTAGGCAGGGATCACGATCAGCAGGTCTTGACTCTGCGCGGGCACGGTCCTGGCCGTCGTCGTGTAAGGGGCGATAGCCTCCATGCGTGCAGGGTAAGCTTCCAGCGCGGGCAGCAAGGGTATGTCGGCTAGCGGCGCGACACGGCTTTGCGGCAGGTCCCCGGAATGCCTGTCTGGTACTGGCCAATCGGGGCACGGCAAGAGCTGACGCCCGCAACTACAAAGGCCTTACTGTCTCTTACTCCGGACCCGTCACGGCAACTTGTAGGCAGCGATTTCAGGCGTCTGTCCGCTTTCGAGCGCCAGTCCGGCGGGTGCGATCAGCATGTTGCCTGAGACCGCTACTCCGGTGTTCGTGCCGGCGGGCAGTTTCAGTTCCCACACGATTTCGCCGTTGCTTGCCTTGAACGCGTACACGTTGCCTTCGAAGGTGGTCGCGAACACGAGATCGTTGACCGCGGTCGCCGCGCCGTAAGCAGAGCTCGAGAACTTGTGGTCCCACTCAACCGCCCCGGTCGCCGCGTTCAGCGCCACCAGTTCCCCGGTGCTCGGCCCCCTTTCCTGGGGTTCGGTCTGGTTGGTGAACGTGACCGGGTGGTTGACGACCGGCACGAACACGCTCTTGCCGTTGCTGGCCATTGGCGCGATCACCCCCCCGAGCAGTCCCGGATAGACCGTCTCGGGCAATTCCAGCTTCGAGTATTCGTGTTTCATCGCGTACACGCCGTCTTCGTCGTGGCCGTTGTGGACTCCGACCGAGCGCTTCCACAGCAGCTTGCCAGTCGAGCTGTCGAGCGCGATCACGAACCCCGACTTGCCGGCCGCGAGCACCTCGCTGTGGCCGCCGGCGTTGACCAGGATCGGCGGGTCCTGCAGGTCGTGGTCGTAGAGGTCGTGCGGCGTCAGCTGGTAGTACCACTCGAGCTTGCCGGTCTTGGCGTCGAGCTTGACGATCGAGTCGGTGTACAGGTTCGGTCCCGGCCGGCTCGAACCCCACGGAAGCTGTTCGGTGCCCAGGAACGGCGCCGGGTTGCCGGTGCCGATGTACATGTTCCCTTCCGTGTCGAACGCCGGTGTGTACCAGAGCCCGCCGCCCGAGTTGATGTTCGCGTTTTCGCTCGACCACAGATTTTGGGGGGCGGTGTCGAAGTGCCACAGCTTCGCGCCTGTCTTGCCGTCGAGCGCCCACAGGATCCCGATCCCTTCCCCTCCGTAGAACTTGGTGTTGTTGCCGGGGACGGTCGACACGTACACGATCCCGTTGTGATAGCCCGGCGCCATGTCGATGCCCTCGTGTTCGTTGCGCGCCAGCGTCACCTGCCAGGCCTGTTCGCCGGTCTTCTCGTTCAATGCGAACGCCGACGTGGCCGTCGCCCCGTAGACCATCCCGCCCTGCACCACGATCCCGTTTGGTCCCTGATCGGGCGATTCGTAATTCTTTGTCCAGATCACCTTGCCCGTCTGCAGGTCGATCGCCTGCACGTTGGATTCGAGATCCTGCGAGAAGACGACGCCGTTCGAGATCACCGGCGAGGCCGAATAGCTGCCGTACTGACTCTTTGCGCTCAGCGGCAACGTCCAAGAGCTTTCGAGCTTCGAGACCGTGCTCGAGTCGATCGGCCCCGTCGTGTACCGGGTGTTCGAGACGTTCCCGTTCGGATAGCCCGAGCCGGTCAGTTTCGCGCTTTGCGAGCTCGAGCTCGAGCCAGACAGCACCACGACCAAGACGATCGCGACCGCCACGATGGCTCCGCCGGCGATCCAAGCGACGCGAGGGATCCGCTGTAGGAGCCCGCGTGGGCCCCGCCCGTCACCTCCTGCGCCGGTTCCGCCTGCTCCATTGCCAGACGGGCGGGACTGCTTGCCGGCCTGCGTCTTTCGTGCTTCGGCTCGGCGGACCTGACGCGAGCGTGACGGCATCAAACGACCTCCCTGATTGGATTCTGCTCTTCTCTTGAATGTGCGCGCCCAGCGGCGCACAGCGGCTCGAGCACGCGGTTGGCGAGCAGCCCGAGACACCCCAGGTTTGCGAAGCCCGGCCCCTGGCTGAAAGCGCCAAGACCGGGTATGTACAGCCGCGGGTGCATGCCGTCGAGCTCCAGATTGCGCCCGATCGGCACCTCCTGGCCCGGCGGTCTGTCCCAGATTGCTCCGACGCGACGCTCGATCTCCGCCCGCAGCGCCGGCTCGAACAGCCCGCGCAGTTGCTCCAGCAGGTCAAAGCCGGTGCAGTTGACCACGTAGTCGTGCGGGATGCTCGCGTCGGTTCCGTCGGCGGGCTTACAATCGACAAGCACGCCCCGGCCGCGATCGCTTGGCCTGACATAGCTCACGCGAGCGGTCACGAACCGGCAGTGCTCGTCATATGCGATGCCCGCCAGCGTCTGCGGGTCGAATACGCCGCGGTCGCAGTGCCTGACGAAGTCTCTTCGGGTGCGCTCGTCGAGCGTTCCCCAAGCCACCTCGTCGGGGTCCGAGAACACGCGGTTCTCGAGGAAGCTCTCGCCCCTGGAGAGCGGCAGTGTCGGCGTGTAGACCGTAAGCATCGCGTCGGGTCTGAAGGCGCGCAGGAAAGCTACGCAGCTGAGCGCGCTCTCGCCGCCGCCCACGATCGCTATCTCGGCGCTCTGATCGATCGGGATCTTGGCTAGCTCGATACGCCGCGAGTCGCAGTGGAATATGCGCGAGGTCGCCTGGCGGTCGTGGGGGAACGGCCTGTGTACGCCCGGGCCCGTCAGCGCCAAAGCCTTGCCCGCGTAGCGCGGCTGCCCGTCTGAGTCGGACACCTCGATCTCCCAGCGCTCGGTCCCAGCGTCCGCCTCTGGCGAGCGCGAGCGCAGCGACACCCGGGTCACCCGCCCGTGCACGAGTTGAACCCCCTCGGTGGCTCGCTCGAGCACCCACGCCAGGTAGTGCCCGTAGGTGCGGTGCTGGATCGAAGGCGAGCCGGCGTTTACCCAGCGGACGTACCTTCGCTTCTCGATCATGTACTGCTGCCAGGTGAACCGCATCATTGCGCGGTCGATCTCATCGCCGTAGGTCTCGCCAAAGCTCTGATGGCTCTGATACGGGAAGCCGACGTCCTTTATCGGCGGGATCGCGAGCGGCTCCTCGCCTGAGGTCATGCCGTTGCGTCCGGTCCAGGAGGCGGCCGGTTCGTTGACCTCGACGATCCTCAGCGCGATCGGTCCCAGTCCGAGCTTGTTCAGCACGTGCACTTTGGCGGCGATCGCCGTGGCCTTGGCCCCCGCGCCGACGATCAGCAGGTCGGCTTCCGGGGCGAGCTTGGCCTGGCCGTTCACGCCGCGGCCGCCTGGCGCGATTGCTCGGAAGAGGAGGTGCCGGCGTCGGAGGCTGTCGAGGCTTGGGCGCCGGCTGGGGAGGCGGAGGCCGTGGGGGCTTGAGGGCCTGTCGGGGCTTGGGGGCCGGAGGCTGGCATGGTCGATCCGCGCGCGCGTAGACCCTGGCCCTTGACGATCACGAGGCCGCGCCGGCCCGGGCTGTATGAGATCGCGCTCTTCCTGACGTGCTCGGATGAGGACTGCGCCGGGATCAGCTCGACCTCTTCCAAGACGGTCCTCGTCACGCGCTTCATCTCGAGCAACGCCCAGCTCGCCGCCAGGCAGCGCCTGACTCCCCCGCCGAACGGGATCCAGGTATACGTGCCGGCCGGCTGCTCGACGAATCGCTCGGGCATGAACCTGCGCGGATGGGGATAGACGTCCTCGCGGCGGTGCACCAGGTGGATGCAGGGAGCGACCATCGTGCCCGCCGGCACCTCGTAGCCGCCGAGCCTCATGGGTTCGAGCAGCTTGCGCACGACGATCGGCACCGGCGGGCACAGCCGCAGCGTCTCGCGCACGACCGCGTCCAGGTAGGTCTCCCGCTGGCCCTCCTCGACCTCGTTGCGCAGGCGCTCGAGCTTGTCTGGATGGCGCAGAAGTCGCTCGAAGACCCAGGCCAGCGACGTCGAGGTCGGCCCGTCCAAGAGCAGGGTCACCAGTTCGTCGCGCAGGTCCTGGGCGGTCATCGGCGAGCCGTCCTCGTAGTGGGCGCCGGCCAGCATCGAGGCGATGTCGCGACCCGCGCCGGCTCCTTCTTTGAGTCCACTCCCGTCGTTGGATCCAGCGGCGTCGTGGGGGACGGCCGTGCGATAGGACCCCTGCTCGCCCGCGCGGGCGCGCTCAGACGCGGTCCCGCGGCGCTTGCGGACCTCCTCCAGCACCGCCGCCTCCACTCGATCCATCGTCTCGCGGAATCCCGGGTCGCCGACCATCGAGCGCGGGCCGAGCAGCGCCAGGAGGCTGAGCCGCCTGGGCTGGTTCATCCTGTCGGTCAGCTCGCGCAACTGCTTGCGCAGCCTGCGCAGCGAGTCCGTCTGCTGCGGGCCGAAAACCACGCGCATGACCGAGTCCAGCGTGATCTCCTGCATCCGCGGCCACAGCTCGAACGCCTTGCCGCGCGGCCAGTCCGCGATCGCCTCGCGTGCCACGCCGCTCATCATCTCGCCGTACTCGTCGAACGCCTCACGTCCGTGAAACTGGGGCAGCATCAACTTGCGGCGCGTCATGTGGTCGGGCTCCTCCAACAACATCACCGAGCGCGGGCCGAGCACAGGGCCGAGCAGCGTGTTCGCTTCGCCGACTCCGAGCCTCGCGGGGTCGGCGGTGAAGACTCGCCTGATGTCCTCGGGATCGCTCAGCAGGACCCACGTGCCGCCGTGGCGGACGCGCAGGGTAAAGACATCGCCGTAGCGTCGCCGGCAGCGCTCCATGAAAGGCAGTGAGCGCCACGTCCAGGCGATCGCCTGGACGGCGCTCGGCATGCGCGGTCCGGGAGGCAGCGACAGAGCGCCATTGCGGTTGGCGGGGCTCCAAATTTCGGCGCTCATGTTTCTCTCTTACTCATCGCCTGGCTCGTAGGTGCGCTTTGGGCTACCGGCGTTGTCCTCTTCACCGTCTTTGCCGCCCCTGTTTCTCTCTCGATTTTCCTTTATCAGAGCCATATTCTCGATCCGGAGAGGTCCCGCCGGTTGGCTCCTCGAACGGATCGCTTGCACGAACCGGTCGACTGGTGCATCATAACCGATGCGTCCACCACGAGCGCGATTGTGCGAATGATTATTGCTATTCGTCACATGACTTACGGCAAGTGTTTGGGCGAGTCGGCTTGACGAGCACCAGTGCCTTAATCGGTTAAAGGGACGGCCTTAAACGCCGTTGATCCGGGTTCGAGCCCCGGCTGGTGCATGGCTATGGAGAACTACTTCGCACAGCACAGCCGATGACCCTCAACCTCTTCGACTACTTCGAGGAAATCTCGACGGGCGTGCAGACGCCGGCGCCGTGGGCGGCCCGGGCGCCACGGCGCCCGCACCACGATTGCGACGTCAAGCTCGTACCTCGCGCCAAGCGCTGGCGCGAGGATCCCGACTCGCTGGAGGCGCTCGCCCAGATCGAACGTGAGCCGTGGGTCGAGAAGGTAAGCGCGGACGGCGAAAGTGTGCGGTTGTGTCTGAGCGACGAGTGGATCGAGACGACCGGCGCGGCCCTCGAGGCCGGCGCCGGCGCCGAGGCCACGCTCTCGGACCTCGCCCATGGAGAGCGCTTCTCGGTGCAGTTCTGGGATGCCAACGCGACCAAGGCGCTGCACGCCGGTCACCTGCGCAACCTCGCGATCGGCAACGCGATCGCCGCGGCGCTCGCCCAGGCGGGCGCCCAGGTCGAGCGCCGCAGCCTCATATCCGACGCCGGCCGCAGCATGGGCGAGGCGATGGCCGGCGTACTCTCGAGTGGCCGGCACGAGGGCTCGTGGCCGAGCGCGGAAGAGAAGAGCGATCACTTTGTCGGGGTCTGCTACGCCGACTACGTAGCCGCCGGCCGCTCGCTTGGCGGCCAGGAGATCGAGCACCCCGAGGACTCGCTCACCCGCGAGCTGACCCTGCGCGGCGACGCCGCCGATGAGTTGCTCAAACGTGTGCTCTGCGGCGAACGCGAAGCGCTCGAGCTCTGGTACAAGACGCGCGCCTGGGTCATCTCCGGCCAGCGTAAGACGCTCGCGAGGCTGGGCATCGCCTTCGACCGCGTCTTCTTCGAGTCCGACTTCCTGACCGAGGCCGCCGAGCTGACCGCCTCCGGCTTGCGCGACGGGCGCCTGCTCCGGCGCGAGGATGGGGTCGTCTTCTATCCGACCGGGCTACGCGACTTCGCCGAGTTTCCACTCGTGCGCGCCGACGGCCTGCCAACCCAGCATATGCGCGCGCTGGCCTACTGGATGGCCGCTCCCGAACTGGCCGACATGACCTCGATGCAGGTCTGCGGCACAGAGTGGGTCTCGCACGTCACCTGCCGGCGCAAGCTGATGGACGAGCTGATGTCCGCCGTCGGAAGCGGAGCCGAGGGGACAACCGAGTCGGCCGGCGAGGACGCGGGGAAGAGCGCCGGTAACGGGAATGGCGGCCCAGGTTACGGCGGCCAAGGCAACGGCAACGGCCACGGAGACGGCTCTGTCCATCCGACGTTCGACATCTTCAACGGGATGGTCGCCCGCCAGAAGCGCTCGCTGGCCTCCAGCGAAGGAGCGCTCCTGATCGATGAGCTGACCGACTGGCTCGATGCCCAGATCGACTCGGAACCCAAGCGCCTCGAGATCCGCCGTGCCCACCCCGCGCCCGAACGGATCGCGGCGCAGATCGTGCTCGGTTATTTCCTGCCCCATCCGGTCGCGCCGCGCATCGACTTCGAGCCCGACAAGCTGCTGCGCGAGGAGGAGAGTCTTGGTTGGGATCTCATCCGCGCCCGGTCTCGTACCGGCCTGCGCGGGACCTCGGGCGGACGGCGGCCGATCGAGGACCCCGACTACCGGTTCGCGGTCGTTCAGTCCGAGCTCTACCGTCGCTACCTGCGTCTGACCATCAAGCGCTTCGACGTGCGCCCGCTCGCGCACTATCTCAAGCACCTTTCACGCTGGTATTTGGAGCGGGAGCGCGACGAGCACGTCGAGCGTGTCGTCCACACCCTGCTCGACCGCAGCGCCCGGGGTCTCGGCCTGGAGACCGTCTGACAATCACGCAACTAGGGGGAGATGGACAACGTGAGCACGCTGTTGGTCGACAACTACGACTCCTATACGTACAACGTCTTTCACCTGCTCGCCGCGGTCTCGGGCGAGGAGCCGATCGTCGTCCACAACGACATGGTCTCCTGGCGCGCCCTTTCGCGCTGGAACTTCGACGCGATCGTGCTCTCGCCGGGGCCGGGTCGTCCCGAGCGCTGGCACGACTTCGGCGTCTGCTCGGACATCTTGCGCTTCAGCGAGACGCCGGTGCTGGGAATCTGCCTTGGCCACCAGGGGCTCGGACACGTCCTCGACGGAGTCGTCGCCAGCGCCCCCACGGTCATGCACGGGCGCCTCAGCAAGGTCAAGCATCTCGATGAAGGGCTGTTCGCCGGAGTGCCACAAGATTTCTCTGTCGTCCGTTATCACTCGCTCGCCGTGACGGGGCCGCTCGGCGAGTCCGGTCGCGTCAGCGCCTGGACGGATGACGGGGTCGTGATGGGGATCGAGCATCGCGAGCGCCCGCTGTGGGGCGTGCAATTCCACCCCGAGTCGGTCGCCACCGAGCACGGCCGCCAGCTGGTGGCCAACTTCTACAAGATGGCCCTGCGCCATCGCAACCGGCCGCCGCGGCTGCGCAGCGTCGACGGGCCCTCGGCCTCGGCTGCATCCGCCTCGCCACGACGGCGCCGACGCACTCGGCGCCACGACTCGGGGGTGCGACTCGTCAGCCGCTCGGTGGCGGGCGAGCCCGACGCCGAGCCCCTTTTCGAACGACTCTTCGGCACAGCCGACCACGCCTTCTGGCTGGACAGCGCCGACGCGCCCACGCGCCTGGCGCAGTGCTCCTATCTCGGCACCAGCATGGGTCGCGACCGCTGCGTCCTCCAGTACGACGCCGCCGCCGGGATGACGACCACCCGCCACGCCGAGGGCAGCAAGACCGAGCGCGGATCGATCTTCCATATCCTCGACCGCGAGCTCTACAACCGGGCGATCGAGCCGCCCGCCGAGCCGGCGGGCGGGCTGCTCGGTGGGTTCGTCGGCTATCTCGGGTACGAGTGCAAGGCCGACTGCGGCTCGGCCAACGCACACAAGTCAGACATGCCCGACGCGACTCTGATGCTTGCCAACCGGGTCGTGGCGGTCGACCACTCAAACCGTCGTACCAACCTGTTCGCGGTGTGCCATGAGGGCGAGGACGAGGTCGAGCGCTGGCTCGACGAGGCTGAAGCGGCGGTGCTGAAGCTGCTGAGCGAGCCCGACGCCGTGCGGTCCGCGCCGCCGACGGCGAGTCACGAGCCGCCCGAGCGTCCGGTCGTCTTTCGCTGCGGACGCGGGCGCGAGCAGTACCTCGCCGACATCGCCCGTTGCCAGGCGGCGCTTGCGGCGGGGGAGTCCTATGAGGTTTGCCTGACCGACCAGATCTCCACTTCCGCAAGCCCCGACCCGTTCGAGCTTTACCGTGTACTGCGGCGCGTCAATCCGGCTCCGTTCGCCGCCTATCTCAAGCTCGGGGACACTGCTGTACTGAGTTCCTCTCCCGAGCGCTTCCTTTCGGTCGATCGCCAGCGCCGGGTGCAGGCGCGCCCGATCAAGGGAACGATCTCACGCTCGCCAGACCCGGTCCTCGACGAGCAGCTGTGCGCCGGTCTTGCGCAGGACGAAAAGACCTATGCCGAGCACCTGATGATCGTCGACCTGTTGCGCAACGACCTCGGCCGCGTCTGCGAGATCGACAGCGTCGAGGTTCCAGAGCTGATGGTCGTCGAGCCCTACACGACCGTCCACCAGCTGATCTCCACCGTCACCGGCGTTCTCGAGCGCGGGCGCACGCCGGCCGAGTGCGTGCGCGCCTGCTTCCCGGGCGGCTCAATGACGGGTGCGCCGAAGCTGCGCACGATGGAGATCATCGACGACATCGAGCGTGAGGCCCGCGGCGTCTACTCTGGCGCGCTCGGCTATTTCGGCCTCGACGGCGTCGTCGATCTCAGCATCGTGATCCGCACGATCGTCATGCGGAGGGGCGGGGGCGCCAATCAAACCACGATCGGCGCGGGCGGGGCGATCGTGATGCAGTCGGATCCCGAGGAGGAGTTCGCCGAGATCCTGCTCAAGGCGCGGGCGCCGATGGCCGCGATCGCCCAGGCCGTCACCGGCAGTGACGCGCCCGAGGCTTGGACCGTCGAGCTCGAGCCCGCCTCGTCCTCCTCGACCGCCCAGGCAGCATGAGCTTTGCGGCGCGCACCGGGGCCGCCGCCGCGGAGCCCGGACTGGGAGCGGGACCCGGTCCGGGAGCGAGGCCCGACCCGGGGGCGGCGCCGGGGCCTGACCCGAGGGCGGTGCCCCGGCCCGGGCCGGCTCGGGTCAGGCCGGCGGGGGCAGACGATCTCGGGGCGGTGGTCGCGGCTGTCGGCCAGCTGCTCACCGAGCTCGGATCGACGCCTCCGCCGGCATCCGAGATGCTCGCCGCCGCCCAGGCTCTGTACGAGGACCCCTCAAGCGGTGCCCTGCTCGTGGCCGAGGTCGACGGGGGAGATATCGTCGGCGTGCTCGTCGCGAGCTTCCAACTCGCCCTGCACGTGCCTGGCCGGTACGCGGTGATCCAGGATCTATGGGTCGCGCCGGCCTGGCGCAGCCTCGCGCTCGGCCGCGAGCTGGTGGCCGAGTTGTGCGCACTCGCCGGCAAGCAGGGGATGGCTCGAGCGGAGGTCGGCCTGCCGCGCGAGAGCTTCCAGAACATCGCCGCGACCGAAGCCTTCTACTTGCGCAACGGCTTCTCGCCGCTGGGACCGCGGATGCGGCGGATCTTCTCGTGAGCCGCGGCACGGCAGGGGTCATCGAGTCTTCTTCCACGTGTGGTCGCCCGGCTGGCGCGGCCGCCGAGCTTGTTCTGGTCGAGCACGCGCGCGCGAGAGAGGGCTCGGTTCCGTGGATCTTGGGACCGGACGGACAGCGTGGCCCGGGCTACGACGACGCGCGCCGGCTGGCTGAGATCAGGGCCGGGCTGCTCGACCACTCAAAGGTTTTCGCCGGCGCCGGCGACACCAGCCCGGAGGACGTCGAGCGTGTTGTCCGCGCGCTGCACGAGGACCACTATTTGCGGGCACTCGCGCGCGCGCGTAACGGCGAGCCGGAGCTGCTTGCCGAGCTGGCCCAGCCGGGTTTGGAGCCCGACACACCCGTTCATGCGGCGGCCGTCGCAAGCGCCTACGAGGCCGTTGGAGTGGCGATAGCGGCGGCGCGTCGGGTGCTGGCCGGGGCTCGCTACGCCTATGCGCTCTGCCGGCCACCCGGCCATCACGCCGGCCCGGACTGGCTGGGCGGCTACTGCTATCTCAACAACGCCGCCGCCGCCGCCCACACACTGCGCGCGGGCGATATCGCAAGGGTCGGGATCCTGGACCTCGATCTGCACTACCCGAACGGCACGAGCGCGATCGTGGCGCACACGGACGCGATAACGCTCTACTCGCTGCACGGCGCCACCGGAGCCAACCTGCCGTGGGAGCGCGTGTGCCCGCAGAGCGAGCGCGAGCACTTGATCGCCTTCCGCGACCCACCTGCGCCCGATGCCTATATCGAGGCGCTGGCCGGCGTTACCGGTGAGCTCGCCGAGGACGCCGATGCGATCGTGCTCTCGCTCGGCTACGACCTCCTCGAGGGCGATCCGCACGGCTGCTGGGACTTCAGCGCGCTCGAGTTTGCCCGGATCGGGCGCTTGCTTGCTCGGACGGGACGACCTGTGTGCATAGTCCAGGAGGGTGGCTACGCGCTCGGGTCTCTGGCCGATTGCGGCCGCGCCTTCGTCGCGGGCCTGCTCGAGGGAGGCGAGGTCGCATGAGCGACGGCGACGGCCTCGAGCCTTACAGGCGCCGCTTGGACGAGCTCGACGAGACGATCGCCAAGGCGCTGGGCGAGCGGTTCGAGATCTGCCGACAAATTGCTTTCTTCAAGAGGGAGCACGGGATCCCGATGATGCAGCCCAGCCGGGTCGAGCAGGTGCGTGAGCGCTACCTTGCCAGGGGCGCCGATCTGGACCTGCCCGCAGACTTCACAGGCTCCCTGTTCGAGCTCCTGATCGGCGCCACCTGCAAGATGGAGGATGAGCTGATGGCGGCTGCCGGGCCGGGAGACCAGGCAGCCTGATGCCGCCCACGTTCATTACCCTCGGCCCCGCCGGCACCTGCCACGAAAACGCGCTTCTTCACTACCTCCGGTTCCAGGAAATCGACTCTTACGAGGTCGTCCTCGTCGAAGATCTGCTCGGAGCTATCGAGCGGGTAAGGCGTAGCCCGGACATGTTCCTGGTGCAGTGTTCGGCCCATGTTCAGGTCCATCTCGTAACCGAGCGCTTTCATACGGAGGTCTTCGTCATCGACACCTTCTTGTATCCGACCAAGGAGCTGGCCCTGCTCGTGCGCAACGACGTCGCCGATCCGAAGAGTCTCGGCATCGTGTCTGCCACGCGCGGCTATCTCGACCTCTCGGGCTGGCCCGAGATCGTCGATCAGCCTTCAAAGCCCGTGATCGGCCGCAACCTGCTGGCCGGAGCCTACGACGCCGGCCTCACCCATCTTCACTACGCCCGCGAACACCCGGATAGGCTGCGGGTCATGGAGGTCTACGGCGCCGTCGACACGACCTGGGTCGTCTACGGCGGGTCCAAGCGCTTCCAGGGCGATGTCATCGGTCAGCGCAATCCGTGGCTGTTCGCTTGTGGAGGCGATGCGGAGGAACGCAACGTGACGGCGCGCGACGGTGCGGGCTCTTACTTGCGCGTGTAGGTGAACCCGACGCCGCCGCTGTACAAGGCCATTTTTTCCATTGTCTTGATGAGGGCGGAGGCCGTAAAGCCCGGCTTCGTCGCCACCGGATGTGACAGTCCGAACAACATGGCCGCGTAGTGCTGCACGCCGCTTCCCTTAGCGGGACACAGTGAGTAGCGGCTCTGGCCGGCGCTGTTGCGGCCGACCACGGCGCCGGCTGGAACCTTGCCGGCGGCGATGCCTTTGAGCGTAGGTTGCAGGCCGGCGACCACCCAGGAATAAGATTCGCCCGTACCCAACGAGTTCGGTTTGAGGTTGACCACGAAGAGGACGAGTTCCTTTACGCCATGAGGTACGGTCTTCCACCGTAGCGGTATCGAGGTGTCGGCTCCGTCGCACGTGTAGCGATGGGAGAGAACGCTTTTCTTCAGCGCCGGGCTCGAAACAGTGAGTGCGAACGAGGGAGAACTGGTGTGGGCCTTTGCGGCCGCTGTTTCGGACTTGGCTTGGGTCGTGGACCCCTTGGCCGCCCCTTCGGAGGCCGAGCTCTTGGATGTCTGTGTGTTCGAGGAAGGCGCGACGATGCTCGCGGACTGCGTTGCGGACGATGCCGAGGAGCCTGAGCCTCCGCACCCCGCGATCGCCAGCCCCAGCATCAGCACTCCGCTCGGCACTATTCTGAACAGTTTCATTATGAATATCCTTCGCTCGAATCGAACCCGTCAAACGCTGAAGGTCAAGCTACACGCGAGCCACCTGAACCGCCAGCGATTTCGCGGGATTGTTTCTAGCTAGGGCTTACGTGCTCGATCGCCGAGCCCGGATGCGTCCGATCAGGCGCGCATCAAGCAACCTTCTACGTCAGCGGCCGATCGACCGACGGCGTCTTTCGCGATGCGCCTAACTGCCGATAGCGGGGCCTTCCGCTACGCGCTCAGCCCCTCGGCCGGATTGCGGCTGCGCCTTCGTTGCGGGCCTGCTCGGGGGAGCGAGGTCGCATGAGCGACGGCGACGGCCTCGAGCCTTACAGGCGCCGAGTGTACGAACTCGACGAGGCGATCGCAAGGGCCTTCCACAGCGAGGCCGTCGGCCAGCGCAATCCCTGGCTGTTCGCTTGCGGGAGCGACGTGGAGGCCGTCGTCGCGATTTGGCCGCTGGGGCCGCGGACGGCGTGAGCGCGTCGTTGCTCGATCATTTGGTTAGTGGGCCGCCGTCGTTCTTACGGGCGTTGCGTTCCCGGTCCGCGACCTTCTACCGGCGTTGGTCCGCGCCCTGCAAGGACTGCGAGTTCACTTACGCGTGTAGGTAAAGCCGAGGCCGCCCTTGTAGATGCTTGCTTTTTCCACCCGTTTGATAAATGACTGCGCCGAGAAGCCGTGCCTCGTCGCCAAGTGATGCCGCAAGGCATACAGAACAATAATGTATGGCTGAACACCGCTCCCCTTCTGAGGGCAGACCGTGTAACTGCTCAGGCCAGAGCTGTTGCGTCCGACGATCGCGCCGGGAGGTAGCGTGCCGGCCGAGAGGCCTTTGAGCGTTGGCCGCAGGCCGGCCACAGCCCAGGAGAATGACTCGCCGCCACCCCCCGGCGAGCTCGGGTTGAGGCTGGCCACGAACAGCGCCAGTTCGGCTGCCCCGCGAGGTATATTGCCCCAATGCAACGGCGGCGAGATGCCGGCGCCGTCGCATGTATAAGTGTCGGGGATGGCGTGCTCTTTGTCCGTCAGCACTGGACTCGAGACATGCAGAGTAAACAGGGGTGAGCCTTCTTTAGGCACTAGCTTCCCGGCGGCTTCGGCTTCTCCCCGCCTCGCGGTCTTTTCGAGCGCCGATTCAGGATATTTCTTGGTGCCGGCCTGTGGGTTCGAGGAACGATTGATGCTTGCGACCTGCGCGGATGGGGAAGGTGACGAGGAGGAGCTTGAGCCAGAAGGCGACGATGAGCTGCCACAGCCCACTGCGGTCAGTACCACGACCATCATCGCCATACATGGCATCTTTTTGAAAAATCGTCTCATACGGCACCCCCTGCTGGACCGCAAACGGCTCGTGCGCTGGAGGCCAAGTTACATGCCGGCGAGCCTGGCCGCCAGCGATTCGGACGATTGTTTCTAGGAAACGCGAGCGGCGGCCGTCGCCCTACCCTTCGACGGCCGCCGCCGGGCGGGGACTCTCGCCGACGTACTTGGCGGTCGGCCTGATCAGCTTGGCCTCGCGCTTTTGCTCGAGGATGTGGGCCGACCATCCGGCGACCCTGGCGCACGTGAACATCGGCGTGAACAGGTCCGGCGGCACCTCGGCGAGGTCAAGGACGACGGCCGACCAGAACTCGACGTTGGTCGCCAGGACCCGGTCGGGCCGGCGCGCCTGCAGCTCTGCGAGCGCGGCCGTCTCCAGGGCCTCGGCGGCCTCGAATCTGGGTGAGCCCAGTTCCCGGCAGGTCCGCCTCAGGACGCGGGCTCTGGGGTCTTCTGCGCGGTAGACCCTGTGCCCGAAGCCCATCAAACGCTCGCCCCTGTCCAGAGCGTCTGAGACCCAGCGCTCGGCGTCGCCGGTCCGTTCGACTTCTTCGAGCATCTTCAGGACCCTGGAGGGCGCGCCGCCGTGAAGGGGACCCGACAGGGCGCCCACGGCGGCCGACAGCGCGGCGGCGACGTCGGCGCCGGTGGAGGCCACGACCCGGGCGGTGAACGTCGAAGCGTTCATGCCGTGCTCGGCGGCCGAGATCCAGTAGGCGTCGATCGCCTTGGCGTGGTCCGGGTTCGCCTCGCCGCGCCACCTGATCAAGAACCGCTCGGGGATCGTCACGCCCTGGTCGATCTCATCCTGGGGCACCGGCGGCTGGCCGGCCTCGCGCGCGGACTGGGCCACGAACGAGAGCGCCATCACAGAGGCCCTTGCGAGGTTGTCCCTGGCCTCCTCGTCTGAGATGTCGATCAGCTGGCCGAAGCCCCACTCCGGGGCCAACATCGCCAAAGCCGACTGCACGTCCACGCGATGATCGCCCGACCTCACGGTTAGGGCGTGCGGTTCGGCAGGCGGCAGGCCGGGCTTGAAGCGGCCGTCGACCAACAGGCCCCAGACCTGCTCGTAAGGGACCTTGCCGACCAGCTCCTCGATGTCGACGCCGCGGTAGCGCAACGCGCCCCCGGCTCGGTCCGGCTCGGCGATCTCGGTCGCGAAGGCGACGACGCCCTCGAGGCCGGCCTGGACCTCCGGCTCTGCTGTTCCTACTGCGCTCATTGAAACTCGCTTTCCTGATCGTCGCTTGACGGATCGCCGCCTTCTGGGCGGGCCGCCCCGCTGCCTTTTGAGCAGGCCCATATGATGACTGGTCTTGGGCTACGAGGACGAGCGGGCCTTAGGGCCGGCGGCTGGACGAAGTTCGGCCCAAGAGGAGTGGAGGGCTCGGCCAGGAGGGTGGGGCTCGGGTCGAGAGCAGGAGAAGAGGAGGAGTCGATGGCAGACGGCGATCTGATGTTCAGGCCGGCGAGCGAACTCGCCACGATGGTCCGCTCCGGGGAGGTCTCGGCGCGCGAGCTGGTCGAGGTCTCGCTCGGGCGCGTCGAGGAGCTGAACCCCGAGCTGAACGCCTTCGTCGACGTCGACGCCGAAAGGGCTTTGGCGGCGGCGGACGAGATCGGTCCCGGCGACGAGCGCCCGTTCGCGGGGGTGCCGATCGCGATCAAGAACAACCGGGCCGTCGCCGGCCTGCGCTTGACCAACGGCTGTGAGCTGATGAAGGAGTATGTGGCCGACCACGACCACAACGTGACCAAACGCCTGCGTGGAGCCGGCTTCGTGATCGTCGGCACGACTACCCTCCCCGAGTACGGCATCCTGCCGACGACCGAGGCCAAGATCTTCGGGCCCACGAAGAACCCTTGGGATCTGGAGAGGACGCCCGGCGGCTCCTCCGGCGGGGCGGCGGCGGCGGTGGCCGCGGGGATGGTGCCAGTCGCCCATGGCAACGACGGCGGCGGCTCGATCCGGATTCCGGCGGCCTGTTGCGGCCTCGTCGGTCTGAAGCCCGCCCGCGGCAGGGTCTCGCTGGCGCCGGTCCTAGGCGATTCGCCGATCGAGTGCGACGGGGTGCTCACGCGGACGGTCGCCGACACGGCCGCGATCCTCGACGTCCTGGCCGGCTACGAGCCCGGCGACGCGACCTGGGCGCCGCCGCCGGCAGAGCCGTTCGCGGTTGCCGCCGGCCACAGGCCGGGCAGATTGCGGATCGCGGTCACGACGCTGCCGCCGGTGCCCGACGCCACCGTCGATCCCCTCTCCGCGCGGGCGGTCGAGGACGCGGCCGGTCTGTTGCGCTCGCTCGGCCACGTGGTCGAAGAGGTCGATCCGCCCTGGCAGGTCGCCGGCGCCGAGCAGCTGTTCGGCGTGGTCTTCTCGATCTACATCTCCCTGGCCGTCTACGCCTCCGGGATGATCTCCGGCCGCGAGCCGACCGCCGAGGACCTGGAGCCGCTCAGCTGGGCGATCTACTCGATGGTCAAGAACCTGAACGCCACGCAGGGCTTGGGCTTGGCCGTGCAGCTGCAGGCCTACACCAGGCGCCTCAGCGAGTTCATGGCCCCCTACGACGCCCTGCTGATGCCCAGCCTGGCTGAGCGCCCGCTGCCTTTGGGCACGCTCGACACGGCCGTGACCGACCCGATGTCCACCTTCACCAGGTCGGGCCTGTTCACGCCCTTCACCCCGATCTTCAACGCCTCCGGGCACCCCGGGATCTCAGTGCCGCTGTATCAAGGGGAGGACGGCCTGCCGTTGGCCGTGCAGCTCGTCGGCGGACCCGCCGGCGAGGCGGCCCTCCTCGCGCTCGCCACCCAGCTCGAAGAGGCGCTGCCGTGGGCCGATCGGCGGGCGCCGGTCAGCTGACTTCGCCGCGGCGAGCGCCGGCCAGCTTGCGCCGAGCGATAGGCGCCGGTCAGCTGAGGCCGAGTACGGCCCGCATCGGCGCGGGGGCAGCGCCGGAGAGCAGCTCTTCGGAATCGCGGGCGCCGTGGTCGGCCAATGCCGAGCACTCCATAAGCTCGGCCTCGTCCCAGGTCGCGAAGGCTCTGTCGCCGAATGTCCGCTCCAACAGCCGGAGCGCCCTGGAGACGACCGGCGTCGGGATCTTGAGGACCGGCCTGGGCCTGGCGATCGCGTCGAGCACGAGCCTGACGATCTCCTCGTGGCTCAAGGTATCGGGACCGGCCAGCTCGTAGCGGCGCCCGGCGCTGAGGGGGTCGCGCAGGGCCGCGATCGCGCAGGCGGCCGCGTCCTCGGCCCACAGAGGCTGATAGCGGGCCTTGCCAGAGCCCGACAGCGGCATCGCCGGGGCCAGGGAGAGACGCTCGAGGAGCGTCAACCAACGATCGCCGGGGGCATAGATCAGGGAGGGCGCCAGGACCGTCCAGTCGAGCTCGGACTCCAAGACAGCCTGCTCGGCGGCGGCCTTGGCCCGGTGAAACCGAGTGCGATGGTGGCCAGAGGCGTCTAGGGTCGAGAAGAACAGGAAGCGCCTTGCTCCTGCGCGCTGAGCTGCCTTCGCGATTCGCCAGGTGGCGATCCCGTCGATCTCCTCGATCGAGCCTCGGCGCTGGTCTCTGATGGTGGCGGCCAGATGTATGACCGTGTCGACGCCACGCAGCGCGTTCCTAAACGACGGCGGGTCGGTCAGGTCGCCAAGCGCGATCTGGACCCTGACCCGCATCGTGCCCAGCCTCCTTGGGTCCCTGACCAGGCACCGCACGTCCTCGCCGTCGTCGACGAGGCGTCTAAGCAGGGCCGAGCCGACCTGGCCGGTGGCTCCAGTTAGGAGCAGCACGTCACGTTCCTGGTCGAAGCCATCGCTTCGTACAATATGCAGCTCCACTCCCGGAAACCGACCAGAAGGAAGCGAATGGCTTACGTGATCGCCGAGCCGTGCATCGGCACCAAGGACAACTCCTGTGTCGAGGTCTGCCCCGTCGACTGCATCCATCCGACGCCCGACGAGCCAGGCTACGAGGCTGCCGAGATGCTGTACATCGACCCGGAGGAGTGCATCGACTGCGATGCCTGCGTCGAGGCCTGCCCCGTGGACGCCTGCTTCGCCGAGGATCAGCTCCCTGAGGAGTGGCTCAAGTACGCCCAGATCAACGCCGACTACTTCGCCAACGCGAAGTAGTCGGGGGCCAGCACATCCAGGACGGGCACGTCGGGGATAGCGGCTTCGATTGCGGCGCGTAGCTCGGCCGAGTCGAAGCTGTGGCGTTGCGGGGCCACCGGGTTCACGGTGATCGCGGCCAGCCGGATCGTTCGGCGGACCTCGATGGCGATGCCCTGACGCGCATACCAAGCCGGGTCGTGCGCGTTCAAGAAGACTGCGGTCGGATACTTCGCGACGACTTTCAGCTCGCGTCCGGCGCGCTCGCGCCTGGCGCCAACGAGGCCTTCGAGGAAACGCTCGCCGAGGGCGCCCTCGACCGCGAACACGGTCGCGTCCGGATGATCGCGCAGCAGCCCCTTCGTCTCGTCCGGATCGGCCGTCAGCGCCAAACGGCCGGGCACCGTCACCGGCCGGCCGTCCCGGTCCTCGCCTCCATCTGAATAGCTGCCTTCGCTCGTGCGCGCCTGCTCGATTGCGTCGTCCGGCTTGGCCCGGGGCAGTCTCACCAGCTCGACCGCCGCCGCGGTCGCGGCTGCCACGGCCTCCAGTTGGTCACCCAGGACGGCTCCTGTAGCCATCACCAAGCCGTCGGACACCGCCGGCGAGGAGGCGGCCCGGCGATCGATCGAACCGTCGATCAGGACCTGGTCCGCCCCGAGCGCGAGCATCGCGGAGCCGACTTTGCGCAGGTCCTCGCCGGCGCTGGGTCCGGCCACTTCGAGGATGCCGGTCTCGGCCAGCTTCGCGACGAGAACCTCGCCGAGCGGCGTCCTGATGCCGGTCCGGTCCAGGAGCTCGTGTTCGAGGCCGCTCGCCCGCAGCAGGGCGTCGGTCGTCGCCACCAGGCTGCCCGCTTGCAGCTCGATCCGGGGCTTCTCGATGCGGGCGTCGATCGCGTCCCTGGCCTCGCCGTCGCGGCCGATCGAGGTCACGCCGACGGTCCTGCCGGCCGTGGCGTGCTCGGCCAGGACGCTGGTCAGGGACTGTGTCTTGCCGGTGTTCTTGGCCAGGCCCACGATCGCCACGCGCTGAAGGCCGGCCAAGAGGTCGGCCAGGGCGCGCGGGCGCCCGGGGTCAGCCATCCTCGGCGATGCGGGCGGCCAGCTCTCTGACGATGAAGCTGGCGACGTGGCTCGGGTAGGTGCCCTTCGAGAAGCCGGCGTCGAAGCCCAGCTCCTTGGCCAGCTCGTTGGTCACGCGCGCGCCGCCGCACGTCAGGATCAGCTTGCGCCGGAGTCCTTGGGCTTCGACCATCTCGACAAGCTCGGTCAGGTTCTGGATGTGGAGGTCCTGCTGGGTGACGGTCTGTGAGACGAGCAGCGCGTCGGCGTCCAGGTCGATCGCCTTTGCGAGCATCGCCCCGTTTGGCACCTGACTGCCCAGATTGTGGGTCTCGAAGGCGCCGTAGCCCTCCAGGCCGTGATGGCCGTGGAAGCCCTTCAGGTTCAGCATCGCGTCGATCCCGACGCTGTGGGTGTCGGTGCCGGTCGCCGCGCCGACGACCACGATCGGCCGGCCGACTTCGGTCTTCGCGAAGCTTTCGATCTGGTCCTCGGTCATGTATTCGAGGTCGAGGCCGACGTCGCCGATCGCCTCGTAGTCGACCGTGTGATCGCACTCGCCGAACATCACGAAGTAGGTGCAACCATCGGTCAGCCGCTGGTAGTGCACGACCTCGGGCTTGGCCAAGCCCATCTTGTGAGCCAGCTCCTGGGCCGCCCGCCGCGCAGCCACCCCGTAAGGCACAGGCAGCGTAAAGCTCAGCTGCACGATCCCGTCGTTTCTGTGGTCCGCATATGGCTTGACCATGGTCAGGTCGGCCTGGTTGGAGGAGGCCGCGGCGGCCGGGTCGGCGTGGGCGGCCTTGCCGGCCGCGGGGGCCGTCGCGACGGGGTGGGCGCCGGCGGGGCTAGACATGAGACGGTGCCAAGCTCATCGCTTCGGAGACCGGATTGAAGTAGCAAGGGTCCGTTTGCACGATCCCCTCGCCGCCCTTGCCGCCCTCGATGTCGCGCTCCACGTCTCCGAAGACCCCTTCGCCGAGCTTCGCGAACAGGCCCTGGTCGGCGATCTCCAAGAGCAGTTCGTGGGCGCCAGCGAGGACCTCCTTGGCCCTGGTCTGGACGATCCCGTCCTTCCTGAACTCGATCTCATCGCCGAGGTCTCTGGCCGCGTCGAACACGTAGTTCGAGTTTTCGAGGCCGATCACGCGGTCGTGGATGTGCGGGGTAAAGATGCCCTCGGTCGGCACCCCGATCGTCTGGATCCCCTGCTGGGTCGCGATCGTGACGAGGTTGAACATCGAGTCGGCGGCGTGGGTCCGGTACAGGTTGCCGTCCATGTGCCTGGTCGGGGGCATGTACTTGACCGGGCACTCCGGGAACAGCTCCCTGGTCAGCTGGGCCTGGGCCCACTCGTAGAGCAGACCGTTGACGACCGGCATGTCGATCTCGAAGGCGTCGCCGAGCGCGATCTGCTCGTCGGGCACGCCCGAGTCCAGGGCCAACTGCCGGTTGACGAACTGCGAAGCCGTCACCGAAGGGGCCGCCTCGATCGCGTCGGCCGTCCGCAGGTAGTTGTCCTCGCCGGTGTTGATCACGACGCCGAACCAGCCGTTCACGGCCCGCGACATCCGCTGGTCGATCAGGCCCCGGACCGGGTTGATGTCCCGGTAGAGGATCCCGTAGAGGGCGTCGTTGACCATGTTGTCGAGGCCCTCGATCGCGCCCATCGCCGCGATCTCAGGCATGCACAGGCCCGAGCAGAAGCTCGACAGCCGCACGTACCTGCCGTTCTGCTGAGACCACTCGTCGAGGGCGCTCCTCATGATCCTGAAGTTGGCCTGGGTCGCGAACGTGCCGCCGTAGCCCTCGGTCGTGGGACCGTAAGGAACGTAGTCAAGGAGCGACTGCGCCGTGGATCGGATCACCGCGACGATGTCGCCGCCGGCCTCGGCCACCGCCAGCGAGTGGGTCACGTCCTCGTAGACGTTGCCGGTCGCCGTCAGGACGTACCTCAGCGGTGGCGGTTTCTCGCCGAGCTGGGCCCTCAGCTCGCGCCGTTCGGCCATCGCGCTTGCGATCTGGCCGAGCCTGGACTCGCACTCCTTGGCGATGCGCGCGCGCACCACCCCGTCCTCGGCTGTCGGCAGGGCGGACATGTCCAGCTCGCCGGCGTCGACCGCTTCGGCGATCTGCTGGGGCCCGCGTCCGCCGCCCTCGAGGCCGTCCTCGTAGACGAGCGCGTTGCCGAGCCACCAGCCGACGCCCTTGCCGAGGTCGCCGCTGTCGTGCAAGCGATCGACGAGCACGTTCGGCAACGGGACCTCTACTTCGTTGGCCCCATCGACGCCCAGCAGCCTGGCCACCGTGCGCTCGACGGACACGCTGGTCTTGCCCTCGATCTCAGACGCGACCTGGGCGGCGATCTGCTCAGCCGCCTGCCTGCACTCGGCGATCACGGACTGATCCAGGTCGAGCTTCGACTTCATCGCAGCTCCCGGACGATGGGGAACGGGATCACCTCGCGCAGGGTCTCGCGTTCGGTCAGGATCATGACCAGGCGATCTACGCCCATGCCCCCGCCGGCGGTCGGCGAGTAGCCGTACTCGATCGCCCGCGCGTATTCCTCGTCGTTGGGGTGTGGCACGTCGCCGTCGTCGACGGCCCTGCGCTTGCGCTGATCCACGAACCGCTGCCACTGGTCGACCGGGTCGTTCAGCTCGGTGTCGCCCGAGACGAGCTCGATCCCGCCGATGACCGCGTCGAAGTGCTCGGCCAGCTCCGGATGTTCGGAGTGGCGCTTGGTGATCGGGAACGGCTCGATCGGGAAGTCGAACACGTGGGTCGGCTGGTTGATCGTGCTCTCGATCCTCTTGCCGTACACGTCGGCCACCAGATCGGCCCAGCTCGTTCCGGGCGCCACCGGCTCGTCGAGAGCCTCGGTCAGGTTTCTGATCGCGCGCTCGCGATCGCCGTCCATGAAGTCGACGCCCGTCTTCTCCAGCATCAGGTCTCTCATCGTGACCCTTCGCCATGGCTTGGCCAGGTCTATCTCTTCGCCGTTCCTCTTGACCGTCGTCCGCCTCAGGGCGCGCTGGGCGACGTCCCTGAACATTTCTTCGGTGACGGTCGCCACGTCGTTGTAGTCCGAGTACGCGCACATGAACTCGATGATCGTGAACTCAGGGCTGTGCTTCGGAGAGATCCCCTCGTTCCTGAAGACCTTGCCCATGTCGTAGACGTTCTCCATGCCGCCCACGATGCACCTGTTCAGAAACAGCTCGACCGAGATCCGCAAATAGAGTTCCCGGTCCAAAGCGTTGTGGTGGGTCGTGAACGGTCTCGAGCCGGCGCCGCCCGCCAATGACTGCAGGGCCGGCGTTTCGACCTCGACGAAGGCCCTTTCGTTCAGCCACTCCCTGATCGCGAACACGATCTTGTGGCGTGTCTGAAACAGCTCGCGCGTCTCCTCGTTGGCAAGCAGGTCCAGCTCGCGGTACCTGTACCGGGTGCCGGTCTCGCCGAGGCCGTGATAGCGGTCCGGCGGCGGCCGCAGCGCCTTTGTCAGGAGCATGCACTCCGTGACCGCCAGAGCCAGCTGCCCGCGCTGGGTCACGTACACGCAGCCCTCGATGCCAACGATGTCGCCGATGTCGAGGCCCAGGATCCTGTCGTACTCGCTCTGGCCGAGCGCGTCCACCTTGACCACCGCCTGGATCGTGCCCGACAGGTCCCTGACGTCCAGGAATGCCGTCTTGCCGTGGCCGCGCCTCGAGATCACCCGTCCGGCGATTTGGTAGGCGAGCTCGGGGTGCTCGCCTGGCTCCAGCTTCGCCGGGTCGTGCGACGCCAGCACATCGGCGATCGGCGTGCGCGTCTGCCACAGCGTGACGGGCGGATACGGGTCGACCCCTTCGGCTCGCAGCCGCTCCATCTTGGCCTTGCGCTCGTCGATCTCGACGGCGCCGTCCCGCGGCCCCTCCGGCTCCTCCTGCTCCCCTTGCTCCTGCTCTTCTCGGTCTTGTACGGGCATTTCAGACGATCCTTTCAGCTCGGTCACGCTTGTCAAGCGATCGCCTTGGATGTCTCCAGCGGCTCGTGTCTGCTCGGCCGCCCATGCGATCGCGCGCCCAGGACCGGCGCCCGCCGGCGTGGCCTAGGCCATCGGCAACGACATGCCCGCCGGTTTTCGCTCGCTCGCGGCCGGCGCCTCGTCGGTCTCCGCGTCGTCCCGGCCGTTGCCCGCACCGACCTGGCCATTGCCAGGCCCCACCTGTACGAGCGGCAGCGTCGGCAGGGTCGGCAACTGTTGCAAGGGAGCCGGATCGGCCATCGCGATCAGCCCCCTCGCCGCATGCCTGATCGCCTGGGCCGCCGGATCGTCGGGGTCCTCGACCACCAGCGGCACGCCACCGTCGGCATGCTCGCGCAGAGGCATCGTCAACGGCACCTTGCCGAGCAGCGGCACGTCCAGCTCGTCGGCCAGCTCCTGGCCGCCGCCCTCGCCGAAGAGCTGATAGCGCTCGCCGTCAGGGGTCGTGAAGCCCGACATGTTCTCGATCACGCCACAGATCTCGAGCGACACCTTGTGCGCCATCTCGGCCGCTCGCCTGGCCACCCTCTGGGCGGTCGGTTGGGGCGTTGTCACGATCGCGAACTTCGCCTGCGGCAAGAGCTGCGCCAACGTCATCGACACGTCGCCGGTGCCCGGCGGCAGGTCGAGCAGCAGATGGTCGAGCGTCCCCCAGTCGACGTCCTGCAGGAACTGGGTCAGCGCCTTGTGCAGCATCGGCCCGCGCCACACCACCGCCGCGTCTTCGGCCACGAAGAACCCGATCGACATCACCTTCACGCCGTGCGCCTCCAACGGCACGATCTTGCGTTGGGCCGAGACCGGCGGCCGCGTCGCCCCGAGGCCGTACATCCTTGGGATCGAGTAGCCCCACACGTCGGCGTCCAGGATGCCCACCCGCTTGCCTTCGCCCGCGAGCGCCGCGGCCAGGTTCGCGGTCAGGGTCGACTTGCCGACCCCGCCCTTGCCCGAGCCTACGCACAGCACGTTCGCCACCTGCGCGAGGGCACCGTCCGGGAGCTTGCCCATCCCAAGTTTTTGCTGGAGCGCCGCTTTCTGCTCGTTGCTGAGCACGTCGAAGTAGACGTTGCAGTGCTCGACCCCCTCGAGCGCCGTCACGGCCTCGGCGACAGCCGCTTGGAAATGGTCCTTGATCGGGCAGCCCGGCGTCGTCAGGGACACGGTCACGTCGACCACGCCGTTGCCCGAGATCTCGACGGACCTGACCATGTCCAGGTCCACGATCGACCGCCGCAGCTCGGGGTCGATCACGACGCGCAGCGCCTCCCTGATCTGTTGCTCTTCGATCACCGACCCATTGTGCCATGCCGGCGATCCCGGTCCCGTTGCCCCGCCGGTGATCTTGGTCTGGGCCGGGCCGGTGTCGCGATCGAGTCTCACAAGAAGAAGCCCCCGGAGCGAGAGGTGCTCCGGGGGCCGGGAGGAGAGGGTGCTGCTTCCACCGGCGAGGGTATGGGCCGGCAGACTCTCCCAACATCCGGTCCTCCTAGCCGGTGCTGGGGGAAGCTGTGTATGTCAGACCAGGCTCTGAATGCGGCCCTGCAGACGGTCGGCCAGCTCGGCTCCGTCCTGTCGGCGCCTGCGCAGCTCGCGCTCGACGCTGGTCCTCGCTTTGCGTACCTCTCGTTCGACGCGCTTGCGGGCCGTGCTTCCGCGCCTTTCGAATTTGCGCAGCTGAGCCTGCGCCCTGGACGTGGACGAGTAGCTCGTGATCGTGTCGTTCACGCCCGTCACGACCTTTTCGCGGGCGATCAGGGCGGCGCCGACGGGTATCAGCACGGCTCGCTCGGCGACCGACGCGTTCCTGGTGCTCGCCGATGCACTCGTGCTCGTCGTGGCCTGGCGTTTGGTGTTTGCGGCTTTGCGCGGTTTGGCGGTTTTAGGGGAAGTCGTGTTAGCGGATGCCATCAGGTCGGGGATCTCCTTGTAGGGGCGGCTCTCGATCGAGCGCCTTTGCGTTAGCTCTTTGTCCGTTCTACCCTCTCGGGGTCGAGGTTAGCATCGAACACACGTTTGTAAACCGCTGTTCGCAGATTGTTACACCGAGGTTCGCTCGCCCGGTGAAATCTCTGTAACCACGGCCGCCTCCCGACGTCGAGTTTGTAACATCAGGAACATGTGTTCGGGCTGGCGGGAGAAGCCGAGATGCCAGATGAGGTCCCGCTCCGGCCACCGCCCGGGCGAGTGTCCAACGCGGGAATCTCAGGCGGCGAGGAGGACTCTGGTCAGCCACAGCCCCGGCTCGTTCAACTCCGCGGCGCTCGGCAGATCCTCGGGCGACCGCCAGGCCGTCATGAGCGCTTGCGGGCCGCCCTCCTTCACGACCGCGTCGCAGAAGCGTCGACCGACCTCGTACTGCTTCATCTTCAGCTCCAGGCCGAGCAGCCTCTCCAGGACCCGCCACGGCAGGCCCTTGCTCGCCCTGCGTCTGCTCAGCGCGGCTCTCAGCTCGGGTAGCGACGGCAGTACGCCCGCGCCGACGGCGTCCATCGTGTGCTCGGCGTGGCCCTCGATCAGCGACATCACCGCCTGCATTTGCTCGATCAGCTCCCAGCGCTCCTCCCCGAGCCCGAGCCGCAGCAGTTCGCCCTGCCTGGCGCGCTCGATGAGCTTGCCCAAATCGAGATCGCCCTTCCGCGCGCGTCCCAGCAGCGCCCCGAGGTCGTTCTCGCTCGCGAGCTGGAGTCCGGCCAGCAGCTCTTCGAGCAGGCCTCCCAGATGCCCGCGCAGCCATGGAGCGCCCGCGAACTGGACGGCGTGCGTGATCTCGTGGATCGCCACCCACGCCGTCAACTCGCCCTGGTCGACGCCCAGGTTGTGCGCGGCCGCCACGAGGTTGGGCTCGAGCAGCAGCAACCGCGGCGCCACCGGCGGGCCGATCAGCGACACGTCGTACTGGCCGAGCACCCGCTGCGAGAGGATGCCCGTCACCGCCCCGAGCTGGGCTCCGAGCAGGTGCCCAGACGCCGCCCGCAGAGAGCCGGAAGCGGTGCTCCAGGACGCGCGCAACGGCCCGGACAAGATGCCTGGGGCCCGCTCGCTCCAGTGGCCCTTGCCGTTCCCGTCGACATCGCCGTCTTCGTCCTCTCCGACGAGGCGCTCGATCGCCTGGTCGAGCACGGGCCTCATCGTCAGCAGGTTGGCGGCGATCCAAGCCGGCCGGTCGACCATCTCCAGCGCTGGCAGCTCCTCCGGGAGCTCCAGGCCCGTGTACTCGCCGACCCTTCGCGCGAAGTCGTGCACGAGCTCGCACGGAGCTTTGGTAGGTGGGCCGCCGGGCGAGGGGGAGCCCGCGAGTAGCTCGCCGACCCGTTGGGCGGTGTTCCAGTCGATCGCCCGACGCCCAGGCTGCGAGCCCATGCTCATATCCTAGGAGCGTGCCGGCGCCGCCCGACGAAAATCTGTCAGCCAGGTCCGACTCGTCGTCCGCGTCGCCCGACTCGCGCGCGCGCGAACAGTCCGATTCGCCCGACTCTCGATCGCCAGGAGCGAGGTCGGAGCCGGCGGGCGCGATGCCCGGCTCTCCGTTCCCGCCGCCCGACTCTTCGTCGGCGGCGCCCGATTCGCGCGCGCGCGTCGTACGACCCGATTCGTCCGAGTCTCGATCGGCCAGTGCGACCCCCGAGATGGAGAGCTCCGAGGTCAGAGACGTGCTCGCCTGGACCCGGCTCTTGGCCGATCCCAGCGATGCCTCGGCGGTCGTGCGGGCGCTGGCCAGGCCGCCGATCGAGCTACGCCAGGTCGACATCGCCCGTGTGATCCAGATCGCTAGGCGGCGCAAGCTCGACATGGTCGCGGCGCTGCGCGGCGCACTCGAGTCGCCGCGGCTGCCTCCCGAGGCGCGCACGCGGATTCAGCGCTTCCTGGAGCTGCACCGCGCGGCCACCGAGGCCCTCGACGCGGCTCGTCCCGATCTGCTTGCACGGGCAGTGCTCGGGGCCGAGTCCGAAGGCCTGCCGGCCCGCCCGGGCCAGGGCGGGCCAGGCGGAGCGCGCCCGGGAGCTGGGCCAGTGTCACCGGACGTCTCCGAGGAGGCGCTGCGCGACATGCACCGCATCGTCCGGGAGGAGGTCTTCGCCGACATCAGGCGCATCGGCGCGCACCTGACCGAGCTGCGCCTCGACACCGACATCGATATCGGCCACGGTGTCGCCCGCTACCTGGAGCTGCTCAAGCTCTCGGCCCTTGCGCAGCGCCCGCCCGAGCAGAGCCTCGAAGACGCCCTGGCGGACGTCAACGCGCGCCTGCTTAGGGCTGCCACGGCCTTGCAGCGCGAGATCCTGCAGAGCTCTCCGCTCGATGCGACGTTGACCGCGGGGGCGCAGGGCCTGGGGGCGGGAGGAGCGCCTGGAGGCGCGCGTCGCCAGGCCGGCGAGACTCCGGCCGACCCGGCGCTTGTCGGGCCGGCTGCTCGCGCGCACGCGCGCGCCCCTCGCGGCGAGCCCTCGCTGATGCCGTTCCTGCCGCGTAAGGGCGGCGGCCTTGCGCTGTCGGCCTCCGACATCGAGACCTACCGTGGCTGTCCCCTGCGCTACAAGTTCGCGAGGGTCCTGCGCATCCCCACCGAGCCCACAACCGGGCAGCGTTTCGGGATCGTCGTGCACCAGGTGCTCGAGCGCTACCACGCCGCCGGCGGGGAGTCGCTCGGCGCCCTGCTCGACCTGTTCGAGACCTCGTGGCGGCGCGGCGGTTTCCGGGAGGGGCCGTCCGAACGCGAGCTGCACGCAAAGGCCCGAGTCGCGCTCGAGCGCTATCACGCGAGGCTGCACGGCGACGAGTTCGAGCCCGTCTGGTTCGAGCGCCAGTTCTCGCTGCGCATCGGGCCCCACCACCTGCGCGGCCGGGTCGACCGCGTCGATCGCCTGCCAGGCTCGGCGGAGCGGTATGAGCTGATCGACTACAAGACCTCCCGGCCCAGGAGCGCCGAGCAACTGGAGGACGACATCCAGCTGTCGCTGTATGCCCTGGCCGCGCGCGAGGCGTGGCGAGTGGAGGCCGCCAGCCGAGCCTATTACTACGTGCTCGACGACTCGATCGCGCGCCTTCCCGGTCATACCGATGAGGAACGCGTCAAGGCGACGGTGCTCGAGGTCGGGGAGGGCATCATGGCCCAGCGCTTCGAGCCGACGCCCTCACGAGCGGCGTGCTCGCTATGCGACTTCCGGATCGTCTGCCCGGCGGCCGAGCGCTAGGGCCAGTTCAGCGGGCCACGTCGCATGCGACGTGGCCGGCAGGCCCGCATGCGGGCCTGCCGCGGGGCCGTGCATGCACGGCCCCGCCTGACGGCGCATGCGCCGTCAGGAGCAGATTCAGGGTCTGATCCCGCGCTGCTGCAGGAAGCGCTGGAACTCTCTGGCCAAGGTGTCGCCGTCGGGGACCTCTTTGGGCGAGCGTTCTTCTTCGGCGTCGGCTTCGCGCTCCAGTCTCTCCACGAACGCCTGGATCTCAGGGTCGTTCTGGACCGCGATCCCGACCTGGCGCTCATACTCGTCTGAGGCAGCCTCGAGCTCGGTCACGTCCACCGACACGCCGACCACGCCTTCGATGCGACGCACCAACGCCAGCGCGGCCTTCGGGTTGGCTGCCGCCGCCACGTAGTGGGGGATCCCGGCCCACATCGTCGCCGAAGGGATGCCAGCCTGCGTGCAGGTTGTGTGCAGGACGCTGATGATTCCCGTCGGGCCCTCGTAGTTGGAGGGGGTTATGCCCAGACTCTGCAGCATCGTCGGGTCCGACGCATAGCCGGTCATGGCGACCGGGCGCGAGTGGGCGACGTCGCTGAGGAGCGCTCCCAGCGAGAGGATCACCTTCACCCCGAGAACCTCGGCGAGGTCGACCAGGTGCTGACTGAACGAGCGCCAGCGCATCGAGGGCTCGACGCCCTGGACCAGCACCAGGTCGCGCATCGCACGCGGCGCGAACGCCTCGTAGATCTCTACGGTCGGCCACATGATCTCCTCGGCGTTGCCTTCGTGCAGGCGCACGCTCGGGCGATTCGCTTGGAAGTCGTAGAACTCCTGGGAGTCGATCCTTGCGAACCTCTTCGCCTCCAGCGCCGAGACCAGGAACGCCACGGCGCTCGAGGCGGAGTCGCCAGCGTCGTTCCAGCCCTGAAACGCGCAGATCATGGCGGGGGCTCTCAGTTCGTCGGGCTTGCGGTCCCAGATGAGCGGCGGCATGTCTGTCAACACCGTACCCCATGTCGGCCGTCTTGCTGTCAGGTTGCGGGCTGCGCCCGACCGGGGCGGGCTCGCTGCCGCTACGCCGCGTCAAGGCAGGGAGGCCCGATGCCGATAGGTTCCACGATGGGAAACACCGCGACCCCTGATCTCGCTGCTTTGCGTGCAGAGGAGCCCGTCGACGCGCACGAGACCGAGCGCCAGCAGCCGCTGCGCGAGCGGCGCTCGGGCGAGCGCGCCGGTCGTGGCCTGTACCCGGCCAGCGCGAACGGGCGCTCGAGCATGATGATCGGCGAGGTCGTCGTGACGCTCGGCTACGCCGACCAGAAGACCGTCGAGCAAGCGGTGCACGCTGCCCGCGAACAGGGCCTCCAGACGGGCGAAGTTCTGGTCGCCGACGGCGTCCTGCGCCAGGATCAGCTCGCCAGGGCCGTGGCCGAGCGCTTCGGTCTCGACTATGTCGATCTGTCGGAGTACGACGTCGACATGGGGGCCGTCCATCTGATCGGCGCCGACGCCGCCAAGCGCTACCGGGCCGTGCCCATCGGCTTCGCCGAGGACGGAGCTCTGGTCCTGGCGATGGCCGACCCGACGAACGTGCTGACGATCGACGACGTCGCGATGATCACCGGCCGGCGCGTGCGTGTCGCGGTCGCCTCGGCCGAGGACTTGACCCTGCTGTTGACGCGCCTGACAGGTATTCAGGAGTCGATCGAGGACATCATCGACGACCACGACGAAGCCGAGGCAGAGCTCGAAGCGGCGACGCTGGCCGAAGAGGCCGACCCTGACGCCCCTGTCATCAAGCTCGTGCACTCGATTGTCGGCCAGGCCATCCAGGGCGGCGCCTCCGACATCCACGTGAGCGCGGAAGAAGGCGATGCGCATGTGCTTTTCCGCGTCGACGGCGTTCTGACGCCAGCCGCGACGATCAAGCGGCGGATGGTCCCTGGCGTCGTCTCGCGGATCAAGATCATGGCTGACATGGACATCGCCGAGCGCCGCGCTCCCCAGGACGGCCGCTTCGCCCTTACCGTCGAGGGCCGGCGCGTTGACATCCGCGTCGTAACCCTGCCCCTGGTGACCGGCGAGAGCGTCGTGCTGCGCATCCTCGACAAGGGCGTCACCGTCCAGAGCCTGTCGACGCTCGGCATGGAGTCCGCTGAGCTGGGCCGCTTCGAGCGCGCGATCCACAAGCCCAACGGCGCCGTGCTCGTGACGGGGCCGACCGGCTCGGGCAAGTCCACCACGCTGTACGGAGCCTTGGAGGTTCTCAACGACGGCGAGCGCTCGATCCTCACGATCGAGGATCCCGTCGAGCAGCGCCTGCCCGGGGTCAAGCAGATGCAGATCGCCCCCAAGGCGGGCGTCACCTTCGACCTTGGCCTGCGCTCGATGCTGCGCGCCGACCCCGACGTGATCATGGTCGGGGAGATCCGCGACCGCGAGACCGCCCACATCGCCGTCGAGGCGGCCCTCACCGGCCACCTCGTGCTCTCGACCCTGCACACACGCGACGCTCCTTCGGCGCTCGGGCGCCTGATGGACATGGGTATCGAGCCGTTCCTGATCTCCTCGGCGATCGACTGCATCGTCGCCCAGCGCCTCGTGCGCATGCTCTGCTCGCACTGCAAGCGCCCCCAGCAGCTCTCCGAGGCGGTGCTCTCCGAGCATGGCCTGACCGGCGTGCAGCCCTACGAGGCCGCCGGCTGCGCGCGCTGCGGCGGCAGCGGCTACCGCGGACGGCTCGGCCTGTACGAGGTCATGACCGTCGACGAGCGCATCCGCTCGCTGATCCTCGAGCACGCCTCCGTCGACGAGATCGCCGCCGCCGCCGAACGGGCCGGGATGGCCAGGCTGCGCGAAGACGGCCTGCGCAAGGTCCGTGACGGCCTGACCTCGATCGCCGAGATCGAGCGGATGACCGCGAGCCTGTTGTCGTAGGGCGGGCGCCTGCCGGCCTGCCGGTCTGCCTGCCGGAAGGTAGTACCTAAATAGGCAGTGCTGCGCGCGCGCGTGTACGCGCGCGCGGGCACCCCACATTTGGATAGATCTCAGGAGGCCGGCAGCGGCAGCGAGATGCGCAGTTGGCCGCAGGAGGCCGGCAGCGGCAACCTCAGGAGGCCGGCAGCGGCAGCGAGATGCGCAGTTGGCCTCAGGAGGCCGGCAGCAGCAGCGAGATGCGCAGCTGGCCCTCCGGGAACGCCGTTCCCGTGAACGAGTACGCCTCGTAGGTGCGGCCGCCGTAGGAGATCGTCCCCCTGTCGGGCACCGTGGCCGGACCGGGCGTGATGGTGCCCATTATTTGGTGCGAGCCCTTTCTCATCAAGACCTCGGCTCCCGTGAACAGGTGGGCCAGCTTCAGGTAGCCGGCGTCGTCCTGAATCCCCATCTCGAAGGTGCCGACGGTCTTCTTGTTGCTGCGAACCGTGCCCTTCACAGGCGCCAGCACGTACGGTCCGCCCACGTCGACCAAGAGTCCGGCGCCAGTGCTCACGCGTACCCGCACGACGTGGATATGTTCTTTGAAGAAGCCCACGATCGCGTTCCTGGTAGCGACCGGGTCGTGCGCGGAGACCGCTTGCTGGAAGGCCTTCGAAGCTTCTATGTGCTTGACCGTCTTTGCCACGACCGGGCTGTGCAGCTCCTCGCCGTAGATCAGTTCGCCGACCTTGCCAAGCGTCGCCACTCGTGCCTGGCCCGCCGAGCCCGGACACGGAACGCCAGTTCTGGGCACGATCAGGACGATGTGCAGCGGACCTTCGGGATACGCGGTCCCCGTGAGCGTGGTCGCCTGCTGGCCAGCCAGGGCGCCAGGCGGGATGGTGGCCAGCAGGATCTTGGCGCCGGTGACCTGGCGCACGACTTCGGCGTAGCTGCGGCTGGCTTGGGTCGAGAGCACGAACGTCGCCGCCGTGCCCGGGATCGAGCCCCGGACCGGCGCAATCGCGGCGCCTGAGCCCGTCCGGGCGAACACATGGCCGCCGCGCAGGACCTCGATGCGCACGATCTGGCCCAAAAGCAGTTTCCGGAGCGCCGCGGTCGCGCCGGCTGCGTCGCCGCCGTTCACCGCTTCGGCCAAGGCGCCCGAGGTCTGGACTCGGTGCACCGCTTGGGCAACGTCGCCGCCCGTGGCCGCCTCGTGGTAAATCCGCGCCGCAACGGTGCCCATGGTGTCGGCCTCGATCTTGGCGCAGGTCCCGGGCGCAAGGGCTGCGCCCGCGCTCGGGGTCGTGGCGGTCTTCTGGCTGGCGGCTGTCCCAGTGCCCTGAGTTGTGGCTGTGCCTTGCGTCGCCGCGACGCTCGCCGTCGAGTGTGTCGGGGTGATCGAGCCGCAGCCTGCGAGCAGACCCGCGGCCAACAGAACTGACAGGAGCCGGCCCGAGGGCCGGCTCCTGTTCCGTCTGACAACGGTCTTGGGAAGCGTCACTCCCCGCAGTCTACGGCTGTCATTGCCCTTTCTAGGCGGTTCCCTTCTTTGCCTTGGCCTGGCTGTGCTTCCTGTGCTTCTTGTGCTTCTTGCTCTTGGTTACCAGCGGCACCGGCCTTGGGTTCAGGCGGTTGAAGCCCGAGTCGGCGGTCGGCGGGCAGCCCGTCGGGCGGCCGAGGTCGAACGGGCCGGAGATCGCCTGAGTGACGACCCCCTTTTCGAGGTACGCGTAGGTCACCGTCAACAATGGGTCGACCCGCGGCTCGGCACAGATCTTCGTGCCGATCGCGAACTGTCCCGCGATCGTCTCGTACCACGCCTTCGTGGCGCCCACGCAGTTGGCGGCGTAGCCCGGGACTTCGCCCGAGCACGAGAACGTGTCCGGCAGGGGCTTGCCCGTCGGGATGTTGCTCACCAGCGGCGCGGCCTGCACACCGGTCACCGGGATCTGCGACTGCAGCTGATAGCCGGTGATCGGCCCGTTGCAGTGAAACGAGTACGCCACCTGCTGTTCTTCGTTGCCCACTTCCGGTGTTCCCGCCGCGATGCTGCCGTAGCAGGACAGGTTGTTGGGGTTGGCTTCTTCGGCGCGTCCGATCGCCGGAGCGGCGAGCGGCAGGGCGAGGAAGCCCACGAGCGCGACCAGCCACCACGTGGCTTTGCGGTGGGCTTTATTCAGTGCGTACAACGTGGGTCTCCTTGTCCTCTGTGTGTCATTGGTAACGGTTGTTCAGATGTCTTCTGATTGCTGCTCGTCTAGTGCAAGAGCCCTGACAGGCTCTGCTTTGGTGAAGTCGGGTCATAGGCGATGCTCGGCCGTGTGCCGGCCTTGGCGAACGGCGAGAGGATCAGGACCCCGCCGGGCGGCTCGCTGGAGAGCGTCGCGGTCGATGAGCCTTCCGGCAGGCTCGAAGCGGCGGTGTTGCCGATCGTCCCGAAAACGATCACCACCAAGCCGTGTTCGCGGTAAGCCAAGCTCGAGACGATCGGCGGGACGACCTGCTTCAGGAAGCCGTCGGCCGTCGTCAAGGCCCCCGGCGTTTCCGGTTTGCATGGCGCCCCGGCCGCGCCTTCAGGGCACGGCGGCTGCACGATCGAGTCGACGATCTGGGGCGGTTCGCCCGCCAGCAGCGCCGCCTCGCTGGCCAAAGCGCTGCCCTGCAAGCCCGACCAGGCGCCGAGCAGCGCGCCCGCCGGGACCAGCTGGCCATCGATGTATGGCGCCGCGCTCGCCTGGCCCAGCGCCGCGCTGAATGTGGAACCCGTGAGCGTTATCAGCCAGACGTGTGTCACTTCAGGCAATGGCTTCCGCGGTCCGGCGCCCGCTTTGGGGCTCGCCGCGGGCGCCTTCGAAGGGGCCGTGCCCGTCGAGTTCGGGGCGGTGCTCTTGCTCGGCTTCGCTTCGGACGCCGAGCTCGCCGGCGCGCTCGCGGCGGGTTGCGCCTTCGCTTCGGAAGGGGCCTGTTCGGATGCCGGCTTGGTGCTCGCCGGCGGTGTCGTGGCGAGCTGGGAGCGCGCGCGGGTCGCGTCGCCCGCGATCGCTATCGCCGCTATTCGGGGCAGCAGCTGGCTGAGCGGCTCGCCTGCCAGCGATGTGCTCGGCGCGGGGCCGATCGCCGCCCCGATCGCCACGCCCAGCGCCAACATGCCCGCCGCCAAAGCCGCGCTCACGCGCAGCGAGGGCAGCCTCGGCGCCCCTGCGGTGGGGTTCGCCGGGGCGCTCGAGCCTGAGGGTGAAGAGGATGGATTCGGGTCGTCTGTGGGGTTCGGCATCGGCTGATCTGTCGTGGCTGTTGTCGTGGCTGTCTGGGCTGTCGACCCAAGGAACCGGCGCATGCCGGTCTGCGATGGTCATAAAATAGCTTAAGTTGATCGATCTACTGAGGATTATGGTAGGTTGTGCGCCTTCGCGTGTCAATCGATCAACCGACAACAAGCCAAACATCAACCGACAACAAGCCAAACGAATCGAAACGGAGCACTTCTTCAATGAGACCCAATCGCCGTCTACGTCTAGGACTGCGACCTCGAGGCCTGACCCTCGCCGTGGCGGCGTCGGGTGCTCTCGCGGTCGCCGCCATGCCCGCCACCGCGGCGGCCGCGCCGACGATCTCGATCAGCGGCGCCACCGCCTCCTATCCGCTCGTCTCGCTCCTGGCGGCCAAGTACGTCAAGCTCAAACCGGGCACCGTCAGGTTCAAGATCACCCAGGGTGGAACTCAGATCGGCATCAACGACGTGGCCTCCAGCCGCGTCTCGATCGCTGACGTCTCCCGCGACCCGCTGCCCGTCGATCCCAAGGGTCTCGTCTTCTATCCGATCGCCAAGTACGGGATCTGCGTGGTCACCAACAAGGCCAACACGCTCCCCAACCTGACTCCCTCGCAGCTGGTCTCGATCTTCACCGGCAAGACCCGCGAATGGGGCAAGGTCCCCGGGGCCAGCGCCTCGGGCACGATCGATTTGATCAGCAGGACCTCGGTCGCCGGCGTCCTGACCAGCTTCCAGACCCTGCTCCTGGAAGGCAAGAAAGTCTCCTCGCTCGCCTCAGAACAGTCCTCCGAGGGCCTCTTGAGGCAGGCGGTCGAAAATGATCCCAACTCAATCGGCTTCCTGTCCAACTACCAGGCAGCCCTGGGCTCGCTCAATCAGGTCAGCTACAACGGCGCCGCCTGCAGCCGCTCGACCGTCGAATCCGGTCAGTACGCCGGCATCGCTCGGTTCTATGAGGTGACGCGCGGCAAAGCCCAGAGCTTTTTGGCCTCGTTCATCAACTGGATCTCCAAATCGGCCGCGGCCCGCAAGATCATCTCCAGCCAGTGGGTCCCGATCGCCCCGTGAGGCCGTGATCGAGCGTCTGCGCAATCCATGGTCCGACCACCGCGCCGAGCTTGCGCTCGGCGCGGTGTCGTTGCTCGTCGGCGTCTGCGTGATCGCGATGGTCGTGTTCGTCACCGCTCGCGCCTGGCCGACGTTCGCGCACGACGGCCTCTCCTGGCTCGGTCCGGGTCCGAGCCTGAAGGACCAGATCGAAAACATGCAGGCCACGTCGGTCAATCCGCCGGCCTCGGCCTACCACCTGAACGCCTGGCCCTTGGTCTACGGCACGATCCTCAGCAGCGCCTTCGCGGTCGTGTTCGGTCTTTTGATCGCCATCCTCTCCTCGATCTTCATCGTCGAGCTCGCTCCCGCCCGCCTGCGCAAGCTCGCGATCCCCGTCATCAGGCTGCTCGCCTCGGTGCCGTCGGTCGTCTACGGCCTGATCGGGATCCTGGTGCTCGTGCCCTTCGTCGGCAACCACCTGATCGCTCCCGCCCAGAAGACCTCTGTGCAGAACACCGTCCTGCTCACCGGCGAAGGCGTTGCCGTGACGGTCGTGATCCTGACCGTGATGATCACGCCGATCATGATCGCCCTGATCTGCGAGGCGCTCATCGCCACGCCGCGCTCCTGGCGTGAGGGAGCGGTCGCGCTTGGCTTGAACCCGCTGCGCGCGATCCGCGCGGTCACGCTGCGGGCGATCCGCCCGGCGATCGTCGCCGCGGCCGTGCTCGCGACCGCGCGAGCCATCGGCGAGGCAGTGATGATCTCGATGGTCTCCGGCGGCTCCTTCTTCTCGCCGAACTTCGCCCACGGCCCCCTGATCTTCCTGTATGAGCCGTTCCGGACCCTGGCCTCCGCGATCGTCGACTTCCGCGAAGGCGTCGGCGCGCCGGCCCTGCGCTCGACGCTCTACGCGTTCGCCGCGCTGCTCCTGTTCTCCGCGTTCGTCCTCTCGATCGCCGGCTATCTCATCAAGCTGCCGTTGCGCAAGTACCAGGCGCGGGCATGATGGGCCCCGTCAGTCGCGATGCCAGCATGAAGGCGGAGAAAGGGAACCGGGCGAGGAGGGGCCCTCGCCGATGAGTGTCTTCGCCCCCGAGATCCCGGCCGCGCCTCCGCCGACCTCCGGGCGGGGACGGCGCTCGTCGGTCACGACCTGGCGCTGGTCCGATCGCCTGATGCTCGCTTTCGCCTGGATCGCAGGCATTGGCCTATGCCTGATCGCCGCCGCGATCGTCCTCTACATGGGCTACCGCGGCATCGAGTACCTGCGCCCCGGCCTGCTCTTCTCGCGCCCCTCGCTCAGCACCTCCCAGGCCCACAGCGGCGGGATCCTCGACCCCCTGATCGGGACCGTCCTGCTGACCGCGATCGGCATCGTCCTGGCCTTCCCATTAGCCGTCTGCAGCGCGATCTGGATCGTCGAGTACGGCCAGAACGGCCGGCGCCGTCGCCTCCTGGCGCAGGTCGTCGAGTCGAGCATCGAGATCGTCGCCGGCACCCCCGACATCGTGCTCGCCCTGTTCGGCCTTGCGATCTTCCAGCTCGGCATCTTCGCGCCACTCTCGTTCCGCGCCGAAGGCGGCGGGGTCTACGGCAAATCGTTCCTCGCCGCCGGGGCCATGATGTCCCTGATCGCGCTGCCGCCCCTGTTCGTCGCCACGCGCGACGGCCTGCGCGCCGTGCCGGCCCACATGCGCGAGGCCGCATTCGCCCTCGGGAAGACCCGGATCGCGACGATCCGCAGGGTGCTCCTGCCAAGTGTCCGCTCGAACATCGCCACCGGCGTGACGCTCGGCGTCAGCCGCATCGTCGGGGACACAGCGATCGTGCTCCTCCTGCTCGGCGAGACCCTTCACATCGAAAGCCAAGGCCCGGCGCCGATCGTCAACCTCCTGCGCGGGACCGGCTCGACCTTGACCAGCTACGTCTACGACAACTCGCCCGCCGGCGAAGGCGCCGCGCCCCAGAAGGCCTACGCCGCCGCCTTCGTCCTCTTGGTGCTCGTGCTCGGCCTGAACCTGCTCGTTGACAAGATCGGCAACACCTCGCTATCCTCATCGGTCCGATGAATTTTATCGCCGATAAGTTCGATGGAGAATATGGGACTGACGTGCCGCCGGTGCGCACGATCGTCCTCGACCGACCGCCCGTTCCCGTGGCGCCGCCCGTGCGCGAGCGCAACCCGCTGCGCGAGCCCGCGCCCTCGACGTCCGGCCCCGAGCGGCTTACGCTGCGCGAGCTGAGCGTCGCCTACGCCGGCAAGCCCGCTGTCAAGTCGGTCTCGCTGTCGATCCACCAGGGCGAGGTCCTGGCCCTGATCGGACCCTCCGGCTGCGGCAAGACGACCCTGCTGCGCACGCTCAACCGGCTGACCGAGCTGACGCCCAGCGCCGCGCGCGGTGGCCACGTGCTGCTCGACGGCCAGGACATCCACGACCTTCCCGACACCGACCTGCGCGCGCGCGTGGCGATGGTCTTCCAGCAGCCAAACCCGTTCCCGATGTCGATCTTCGACAACGTCGCCTTCGCACTGCGCGAGCAGTCGCGCAAGCGCCCGCGCCGGCGCGAGCTCGAGCCCCTGGTGATCGACGCCCTGCGCAGAGCCGGCCTCTACGACGAGGTCGCCGGCGACCTGGACCGGCCCGCGCTGCGGCTCTCCGGTGGCCAGCAGCAGCGCCTGTGCATCGCCCGTGCGATCGCGCCGCGCCCGGAGGTGCTCCTCATGGACGAGCCGTGCAGTGCGCTGGATCCGATCTCGACGGGCGTGATCGAGGACTTGATCGGCGAGCTGCGCCGCGACCTGGCGGTCGTGATCGTCACCCACAACCTCGCCCAGGCTCGCCGCGTCGCCGACAAGGTCGCGTTCATGTATCTCGGCGACCTCGTCGAGTACGGGACCGCCGACGAGGTCTTCGAGTCCCCGAGGGCCACCCGCACGCGCGACTACGTGCGCGGCGCATTCGGCTGATGGTCTGGCCCGGCCGGTCGGCGGCGACGGCGGAAGCACCGATCCGGTTCGATCCGTCGTCGGCGGGAGCGCGTACTCCTTTTTCGCGGTGTCGCGCGCGCGCGCGACGCGCGCACGCGAGTGGCGCCATCGAGAGGAACCTCTCGTGAGCCTTTCGCCGGTCCCCTCCCAGCAAACAGAGGCCGAGACCTGCTCCAACTGCTCGGCGCCCTTGGCGTCCGACCAGCGCTATTGCCTGGCCTGCGGCCAACCGGTTTCGCCCGTGCGGCTCTCCTTCCTGGATGTGCTCTCGGCAGACGCCCAAGCTCAGCCCTACGCAGGCGCAGTCGCTCAATCCGCGGTTGCCCTCCCGGCTGGGTACGCGCCCGTGATCGAGCCGTCCGCCGGCCCATACGCGTGGCTACGCCGCTACTCGGGCCTGTTCGGCCTGCTCTCGGTACTGCTCCTGGCGATCGTCGCCGGCCTGCTGGTCGGTCATTGGGTCACCCAGGGCAGCACCCCCAGCCGGCAGGTCGTCAAGGTGGAAGGTCTCGGCAATCTCGCCGCCGTTCCCGCCGCCCCGGCGACATCTACGGGCGCCTCCTCTGGGAGCGCGACGACGCCGGCGGCCGGCGCCGCGTCCGCGGGCTCGAGCGCCGCCACCAAAGAAACCGCCAAAGAAGCGGCCAAGACCGAAGCCCACGAAGCCCAGGAAGCCAAGGCGATCGAAAAGAAGCCGCCTCCGAAAGCCGTCAAGGTCAGCTCCGAAAAACTCAAAAAACTCGGCAGCACGAGCGGCCAAAAGCACGAGCAAGAAATCAACAAGCTCGGCGCCCAGCCAATCGAAACCGGAGGCTGATCACGGTCGTGGCCCCACTCGAGCTACCGGTACCTCCAGGATTTGCCGCCAGGATCGCGAGCACTCCACATCGTGCGGGAGATGCGCCGTCCGGCTCCCTCGCCGATCTGCGCCGCCGCCGCCACGAGCTCGCCGAGCGCGTCGCGGCGCTGACGCTCGACCTCGGCGGGCTGACCTACGAAATGGCGATCCGCGATCACTATCGCCTCGACGTCCTCGCCCAGCGCGCCGCCGAGCTGCAGAAAGCCGACGCCGAGCTGGACGAGCTCCAGCGCCTGCTCGCCGGCGCGCAAGATGGCGTCCACGGCCAGTGTCGCTCCTGCGGCGCGGTCCACAGCCGCGGCGCCGCCTACTGCTGGCAGTGCGGCGCCCAACTGCGCGCCGAGGCTCGCCCGGCGGTGCTGGCGGTCGACCCCGAGTCCCCGCTCGGCGGGACCGGCGACGGCTGAGCGCTCAGGAGGCCGGCGGCTGGTCTGCCGGGACGGCGACCGCTTCGGCTGGGGCCTGTTGAGCCGGGGCCGGCGGCGCCTGAACCTGCTGGGCCTGGACCGGGGTCGGCTGCTGCTGCTGTTGCTGGGCGCCCGTGGCGAGCGTCGACTGGGATTGCTGGTTCTGGTGGAGCTCCCCGGTGACCGACGTCTTGAACTCGCGCATTCCGCTTCCCAGCGACCGACCGATCTCGGGCAGGCGCCTGGCTCCGAACACGAGCAGCAGAACCACCACCAGAAACGCGATGTGGAGTGGGTTGTCGAGTCCCATCCCGATTGAGTCTAGACCATCGGATCGTCGCCTCGTACGGGTTTTCCCGCAGTGCTCTACGACGCTCGTTCCCCCAGCACCCGGCGCACGAGCTGGAACGCGATCAACAAGATCAACCCCGCGAACGCGACCCTCAGGACAACGCCCGAAAGAGCGTTGGCGAGCGCCACCCCGCCGACGGCGCCCACCACCGACAGCAGGCCGACGAGCATGGCATCGTGGTGGCGGACGTTGCCGTAGCGGTCCTGGCTGATCGCGCCGACGAGCGCGACTGGAACGATCGCAAGCAGCGAGGTCGCCTCGGCCTCGTGCTGGGTCAGCCCCGCCACGATCACGAGCCCCGGCACGAACAGCACGCCCCCGCCGACGCCGAGCATCCCGCCGAGCACTCCGGCGGCCAGGCCGATCAGGATGAGCCAGATCACTGCAGCACCAGCTCGACCGCCGAGGCGACCAGCACGGCCGCGAACAGCAATGCGATGACCTGCACGTGGACTCTCTGCTGCAGCCACGTGCCGAGCAGGACGCCGCCAACGGCGGGGACGCCGATCAGGGCGGCGTCGAGCGCCCTGACGTTGCCGTAAGCGGCCTGCACCGCGGCGGCGACCGCTGCGATGAAGACGATCGCGGCCAGCGAGGTGCCGGTCGCCTCGCGCTCTCCGTAACCAAGCCACAGCACGAGCAGCGGCACGATCACGCTGCCGCCGCCGACTCCGAACAGGCCGCTGAACAGGCCGGCGGCGGTCCCGATCGCCGCCAGCTTCAGAGTGCGCGCGCTCAGTTCTGAGGCGTGGTGCGATTCGGCCACGGAGCACGCCATACTAGTCTCCGTGTCACCCGCCGCGACGCTCGCCACGGCGCTCGAACCGCTTCGCTCCGACCCCGCCGCGGCCGCGGTGCTGCTCGACATCGACGGCACCCTTGCGCCGATCGTCAGACACGCCGCCGACGCCCACGTGCCCGAGGCCACGCGCTCGCTCTTGATCGAGATCGCCAGGCGCTACCGCGTCGTCGGCTGCATCAGCGGCCGCCGTGCCAGCACTGCCCGCCAGATCGTCGCGATCGGGACGATCGCCTACGTCGGCAACCACGGGGGCGAACTGCTGCGCCCGGGCGCCACGCAGCCGGAACTCGATCCCGAGCTGGCCGCCTGGGTCCCCCGCGTGCGCGCGTTCGCCGCGACCGCCGACACCCCCGAGCGCCGGCGGCTGCGGCTGCGCGGCGAGGACAAGGAGGCAATCGCGGCCTTCCACTGGCGTGGCGTTCCCGACGAGGAGGCGGCCGAGGCCGCCGCCGCGGACATCGCCAAGGAGGCCCGCGAGGAGGGGCTCGCCGTGCACTGGGGGCGCAAGGTCTTGGAGGTGCGTCCGCCCGTCGAGCTGAACAAGGGCCTCGGCATCGCGGCGCTGCTGCGCGAGGAGCCGGTCAGCGTCGCGGTCTACGTCGGTGACGACAGGACCGACCTCGACGCCTTTCGCGGGCTGCGCGAGCTGGAGCGCGTATCGCGGCTGCGGTACGCGCTGTGCGTGGCCGTCGACTCAGATGAAACGCCCCCCGAGCTGTCCAGCGAGGCCGACCTGACCGTGGACGGCGCCTCCGGGGTGCGCAGCCTGCTCGAGGCCCTGCTGTAGTGAGCGTTCGAGCACGTTCAGCCAGGGACAGCTAGGCACGCTCAGATGCGCTTCGTCGAGTTCCTAAAGACCACCGTCCTGCTCAGCGGCGCGGCCGCGACGGCGCTGGCCGCCGTCACGATGCTGGCGATCGCCGACTCCCAGATGACCGTCGGCGCCCAGGAGCGGCTCGTGGTGGCTGCTCTCGGCTGGTGGATCGTCGCCGCCCTGATCGGGCTGCGCCTTGGTCGCCGCACTCAGGCCTCGCCGGCGATCGCCCGGCTACTCGCCGGCGCGCGCGCCTCGACCGCCCTGCCCGAGCATCGCCCGGGCGCGATCCTGATCAACAGGCTGTGGCCCCTGCTCGTCTTCACCTTGTTTGCCGGCGGTCTCGCCTTCCTCGCGCCCCAGATCCCCGGGATCGCTGTCGGTTTCGCGATCATCTGGGCGCTCGCCTGGCGGCGCCAGCACGCGGCCGTCCTGGCGATCGAGGAGCGCGACGGGATCGCCTTCTTCGTGCGCAGGACCTCCCCGATCGAGCCGATCGCGTTGCAGCGGACCCCCGGCTTCAAAGCGATCCGGCCCGAGACCACCAACGGCGCGGTCACGTAAAGGCCTTGGATGTCCTGATCGTCTCGCTCGGCTCGACCACCGGCTTGCACGCCGCCGACGCCGAGCTGGCTGGATCCCTGCGCCGGGCCGGCGCCTCGGTGGCGGTCGTGTCGGCGTCACCGCCGAAGCGCTCGCTACGGACACTGGCTCTGACCGACCTCGCCTGGGCCATGGCCGCCAGGCGAGCCGCGCTGGCCGGCCTGGCCGAGCACCGGCCGGAGGCGATCGTCTACTCCTCGACGACCGCCGCCCTGTTGTGGCCACGCCCGGGCGCGATTCGCTTCGACGCCCCGGCTGCCGGCAACCGGCCCGGCCGTCACGGTCTCTGGCAGCGGCCGGTCGAGCGCCGGCGCCTTGCGCAGGCGCCTTTGCTGCTGCCCTGGAGTGAGGGCGGCTTGGTCGAGACGCTGCCTGACGATCCCTCCGCGGCGGCATACGCGCGCGCGCGTGCCCTCGTTCTGCCGGTGCCTGTCGAGCCCTCGGTGCCGATGTCCGCGGAGTCCGCCGAGTCGATGCCTGTCGAGCCCTCCGGTGCGCTCGCGCCGGCGCGCGACATCGCCGCGATCGCGTACGCCGCCAACCCCCTCAAGAAGGGCATCGACCGCGTGCTCGCGGCCTGGGCGGAGGTGCACAAGCCCGGCGAGGAGCTGGTGCTCGCAGGCGCCTCGTCCGAGGAGCTGGCCCGCGCGGGCGTGGCCGTGCCGGCGGGGGAGGAGTCCGGCGTGCGCGGCTCAAGAAGAGAAGTGGGCGCGGTCGGTCCGGGGGAGAGGGACTCTGCCGCGGGGGGTTCGGGCGTGCGCGTCGTCGGCCTACTGCCGCCAGCCGAGTACAGGGCCCTGCTGAGGCGGGCCAAGGTGTTCGTGTGCGCCCCGCGGCGCGAGGACTACGGCATCGCCCAGCTCGAGGCGCTCGCCGACGGCTGCCTGCTGGTCACGACGCCGGCCCCGGGGCCTTACGCGGCGCTGCCGATCGCTCGCGCGCTGGACCCGCGCTTGGTCGGCGACGACCTCGGCGGGGCCCTACGGACGGCGCTGGATCAGTCCGCGGCCGATTACGAGGCGCGGGCCGCCGCTGCACTCGCGACCTTCCGGCGGGACGCCTGCGACCGCGTCGTCGTCGGCAAGCTGCTTAGCCGGCTCCAGAGCGCGATGTGATATTTTGTCTGCGGAGTGAGCTGGAGCAAACTCTCCAACGAGGCGGTGCCCCTTGGTCTGTTGTCGCGATGACTGAAGCCGTCGAATCACCTACGAGCCACGTCTACTTCGAGGCGATCCCCGAGTTCGCCCTCGAGGAGATGGTGGCCGATCTTCGTGGTGAGGGCAGAGCGATCGAGTTCGGCCTCAAGGAGACTGGGTGCTGCGGATGTCTCCCCGTGATCGACTACGACGAGTACCTCGAAGCGCAGCGCGACGAGCGGGTCATCGCCTTGCTGAAACGCGCGAAAGAAGTGGGCGCTCGGGTTGAGCGCGAAGGCCGCCGACGCTGGTGAGCGATCGGCTACACCTCCGGATACAACGGCGCCCACAGCCGGCATAGCCCCTCGCGGACTTCGGTTCGGGATCGCTTGAACCCGTACCTGTCCATCAACATCTGCGCCGTCTGCTCATCAAAAGGGTCGATGACGAACGTCAACGTCCCCTGCCGCTTGGCGACGTCGAGCGCGATCGAGATCGCATAGTCGAGGATTTCTTCGCCTGGCGACCTCGCCTCTCGATGCTTGGCCAGCCAGACCAGCATCGACGCGCCCTGCGTCGACGCAAACGCGTGGCTCTCATGGACGGCTGCCAGTTCTCGGCGGTGGCTCTCCTTTAGCGTCACCGCGCTCGAGCAGATTGCGAAGAACCCCTCAACAAGCCCGTCGCGTACCAGCACGTACGTCAGCGTCGCGGGGTGGTTCGCGAGTGCTTCGTTCTTGAGCCAGGCAGCCGCCGCGCGTCCCGCCCGAAGATCCAGCGGCTCAAACGCCGCGACCCCGCGGGCTATGTCCGCGTACGCGATGTTCCGCGCATTGGCCGGCGACCACCTGTGCCACAGCGCTTTCCCAACCCTTCCATCCACGTTTGTGTGTGCTCGCTCGCGCGTCCACGTCGGCGTCAGTCCGCCTGTGGTTACCAGCGCCTGCGCCCCTCGCGCTCGACGCGCTCTCCCACTTCTTCCGCTTTCTTCAGAAGCGCCTTGATGCGCGGATCGCGCTGAGCTTCCCGCAGCTCATCGAGCTCGATTTCGGCGGCTGGTTCGAACGCGGGCGGCTGATGCCTGTCGTCTACGACTGACGCTCTGCGTGCGGTAGCCATCGATTCCTCACTCTCAACCGGACCAATGTGCTCATCTGCCTCTTCAGCAGACACCTATACAAGGATTATAGTCGGCAAAGCTCTCTACACAACAGAAAACAGACTATGAGCAAGACCGGGCCCAGCGTATCGGGGTCGATCGGCGATCGGGCGATGGCGCTCGCCAGACGGTCAGGCGAGGGGTTCGGCTGAGGCCGCCTACGCGCGCGCGAGTGGCTCGTTTGCGGAACCTCTCTGGCTCCGGCAAAGACCCTCCGAAGGCCGCCTACGCGCGCGCGCGAGTCGCCCGTTTGCGAAGCGCCGACAGCTCCGCCCAGGGCAAGGTGTTCGCGACATCGGCCTTCGTCAGCCAGGCCCGCCGGGCGGTGGCGATCCCCCAGCGCATGTTCTGGAGCGTGGCGGTCCGGTGGGCGTCGGAGTCGATCACGAGCGTCACGCCCGCCTGGGCGGCGTGCCTGGCATGCACGTCCGAGAGGTCGCGGCGGTCTGGGTTCGCGTTGATCTCGATAAAGGTGCCGGTACGCGCCGCGGCCGCGAACACGGCGCCGAGATCGATCTCGTACGGTTCTCTGCGCTCGATCAGCCTGCCGGTCGGATGGCCGATCGCGTCGACCAGAGGGTGTTCGATCGCGCCGACGACCACGCGCCCGGTCATCTCCTGCTCTCCCATCCCGAACGCGGTGTGCACGCTGGCGACGACCCAGTCCAGTTCGGCCAAGAGCTCATCCGAATAGTCGAGCGATCCGTCGGGCAAGATGTTGACCTCGCTGCCCGCCAGGACCCTGATTCCGTCCATGCGTTCGTCGACCTCTCGGACGCGCTCGATCTGGCGGCGCAGCTCCTCCGGCGATACGTCGTTGCCGAAGCCGTGGCTCGCCGAGTGGTCTGTGATCGCGACGTACTCGTAGCCAAGCTCGCGCGCGGCTTCCGCCATCTCCGCGATCGTGTTCTTGCCGTCCGAGGCGATCGTATGGCTGTGCAAATCGCCCTTGATGTCGCCTCTCTCGATCAGCTTCGGCAGCGCCGACCTGGCCTGGTCGTGCGCCGACCGTGCCCTCTTCGGGCCGGTCCGGACCGGAGCCGTCTCCAGGCGCGCGGCCTGCAACTCGCCGCGGTCTTCGCGCAACTCGGGCTCGATGTAGTCCAGGCCGAGCAGGCCGTAAATCTCCTGCTCGGTCTCGAACGTCAGCGTTCGCCCGGCCCCAGCCCCGGCCCCGGATCCAGCCCCGCGCCCAGTCCCGGCCCCGCGCCCGGCCGCGGCACCACGGCCCTGGGAGCCCTCGTCGAGGACGCCGTGCTCGGATAGGTGGAAGCCTTGCTTGACGGCGAACTCGCGCAATGCCGCGTTGTGTAGACCCGAGCCGGTGAAGTGCTGCAACAGGTTGCCGGCCTGCTCGGGCCTGCCTATGCGCAGGTCGACGCCGACGCCGACGTGCAACCGGCCCCTTGCTCCGGCGGCGCTCGCGCCGGCGACGCTCTCGACCTCGGCCAGTCCCGCCAAGCTCTTCGCGAGGGCCGCCGGTTTGGTCGTGAAGGCGACCAGGTCGATGTCCTTGACGGAGTCGGCCATCCGCCGGGCCGATCCGGCCACCAGGACGGTCGCGCCGGCCCCTGATCTGCCGTCGGCCAGGCCCCGGGCCAGGGTCTCGCCCAGCTCGAGAGCCTGGGGCAGCAGCAGCCTGGCCCGGCTGGGGACGGCGCCGTCGGCGCCGTCCTGTGCCTCGGCCCGGCCCCGGTCGAGCGCCACCAGGACGCCTTCCTCGAACTTGGGCCCCAAGCCTTTGACCTCACGGATACGTTGGGCTACGGCCGCATCGCGCAGCGCCTTTGGCGAGTCGACGCCCAGCTCGTTGTGCAAGAGCCGGGCCCGCTTGGCGCCGATCCCGGGCAGCCGCGTGATCGCGACCAGGCCGGCCGGGAACTTGGCTCTCAGCTTCTCGGCGGCCGGGATCGTGCCGGTGTCGGCGAGGGCCACGATCTTCTCCTGCAAGGTCTTGCCGATCCCGGCCAGCTCGACCGCGCGTCCCTCCCTGGCAAGGGCCGCGACCGACACGGGCGCTTCGCGGACGGCCCTGGCGCCGCTGCGGTAAGCGAGGACCCGGTGCACGATCGCGCCGTCCAGCTCGTACAGGTCGCCGAGCTCTTCCAGGGCATCGGCGATCGCGCCGTTCGAGGGGTCCACTGCTCTAGGGTACGGCCACCGATGTCCGACGCGCCCGCTCTGCCGTGGCTGATCCTGCCGACCTACAACGAGGCCGAGAACCTGGCCGCGATGGTCGAGGCCGCGAGCGGCGTGCTGGCGGAAGCATCGCCGGAGGGCTTCAAGGTCCTGGTCGTCGATGACGGCTCGCCCGACGGCACCGGCCAGATCGCCGACCGGCTGGCGGCCGAGAAAGCCTGGGTAAAGGTGTTGCACAGGACCGAGAAGAACGGCATCGGACCGGCCTACCTTGCCGGTTTCGCGTACGCGCTCGATCACGGCGCGGCTTACGTGTTCGAGATGGACTGCGACTTCTCGCACGACCCGGCCGACCTGGCGCGCCTGCTGGAGGCGGTCAGGGGCGGCGCCGACCTGGCCCTCGGCTCGCGCTACGTTCGCGGGGGCGGCGTCACCGACTGGGGCCTGCTGCGCCGCTTCATCTCGGAGGGCGGCTCCACCTACGCCAGGCTCGTGCTGGGCCTGCGCGTGCGCGATCTGACCGGTGGCTTCAAGTGCTTCAGGCGGGAGGTCTTGGAAACGATCCACTTCGACTCGGTCCGCTCCCAGGGCTACGCCTTCCAGGTCGAGCTGACCTACCGCACCGTCCAGGCCGGTTTCAAGGTCCTCGAGGTCCCGATCGTCTTTCGAGACAGGGAGCTTGGCACTTCCAAGATGTCGTGGCGGATCGCCGCCGAGGCGATGTGGTTGGTTCCGCTCCTGAGGGTCGGCCGCCAGCCGGTCGGGCCGCCGGGCCGCCCTCACGCGGGCGTGGCCCCGGCCGAAGCCGAGGGTACGTTCACGCGGACGGCCTGACACGCGGGCCTTGCCGGCTGCGCCTGGAACCGCGGTCGGGGTGCGGTCCGGAGGTTCCAGTCGGTCCGTGGACCCAGTGTTCGGGGCGCATCCGGATACTGTCCTTTACTTTGTATAGTGATAGCTGACCGCGATTCCCAAGGAGACCAAAATGGCAGGCACCCTGACCGAAGTAACCGACACCAACTTCGCCGCCGAAGTGATCGAGTCCGACAAGCCCGTGCTCGTCGACTTCTGGGCTCCCTGGTGCGGTCCCTGCCGCGTCGTGGCGCCCGTGCTCGAGGAGATAGCCGGTGAGCGCCCGGACCTGCGCATCGTCAAGCTCAACGTCGACGAGAACCAGCAGACGGCCGCCCAGTATCAGGTCCTCTCGATCCCGACGATGATCCTCTTCAAGAACGGCGCTCCCGCCAAGACGATCGTCGGGGCCTACCCCAAGAAGAAGCTCGAGCAGGAGTTGGAGCCCGCTCTCACGGCTGCCTGATCAGCCGCGCGGCCTTGCGCAGCGCGATCGCCAGCTCCAGGCCGTCGATCTCGGTCTGCTCGCGGTAGTCGAAAGCAGGGCTCGCCGGGGTCGCGGTCGGGGTTGCGCCGTCAGCCGCGGTCACGCTGTCGCCGATGTCAAGCGCGACCGCCAAGGTCTCGCTGGCCAGATAGTCCCTGTGGGCCTCGGCGGCGGCCATCAGGGCCGGCGCGCCGGTCAGGTCCAGCTCGATCCGGTCCTCGACCTGAAGGCCGGCCGTCTTGCGGGCATTCTGTACGGCGTGCACGATCTCGCGCGCATAGCCCTCGCGCCGCAGATCGTCGTCGAGCGTCAGGTCGAGCGCGACCGCGTGGGCGCCCTCGCGCTCGACCGAGTAGCCCTCTGGGGCCTTCATCGTCAGGATCACGTCGTCCGCTGTAAGCGTGTGCTCGCGCCCGTCGACGCTGATCCCGATCTCGCCGGCGTCTTCGCGTAGGGCCGCCGCCACGCGCGCCGGGTCGAGCGCCGCGATCGCCTGGGCCACCAGGGGCATGTCCGGGCCGAACCGCGGCCCGAGGGTCCTGTAGTTGGCCTTCACTTCGTAGCTGCCCAGCTCGTCGGCTGCCGCCACGAAGCGCACGCGCCCGACGTTCAGCTCCTCTCTGACCACGTCCGCAAGCCGTTCGACGGCTAGCCGCTCAGCTCCAGCGGCGACCACGACCGCCTCGGCCAGCGGCTGGCGCACCTTGATCTTGGCCCTCGCCCGCGCGCCCAGCCCCAGCCTGACCGTCTCCCTCGCGACCGCCATCGCCCGCTCCAAGTCCCGGTCGCGCGGACCCACCTCCTCGGCTTGCGGGAAGTCGCACAGGTGCACGCTCGCCGAGGCGCCGTCCAGGTTGTCGTAGATCTCGTCGCTGATGAACGGGCACAGCGGCGCCAGCAGCTTCACGACGGTCAGCAAACAGGTCCGCAAGGTCTGGAACGCGGCTTCATCCCCGTCCCAGAAGCGCCTCCTGGACCGCCGCACGTACCAGTTCGACAGCTCGTCGACCAACTCGGCGATCGCCCTGCCGGCTGCGGTCGCGTCGTAGGCGTCCAAGCGCTCGGCCACCAGCTCGGCTGTCCCGGCCGTCCTCGACAGCGCCCAGCGGTCCAGGTCGTCCGCCGGTCCAGGTGACGCCTTGTTGAGCGCTGCGCTCCCGCCACGCTCACGCCCGTCGGTCGTTCCCTTCTCCGCCGCCTTCGCTTGAGCGCCGTCCGCTATCTCGGCGGCCGAGGCTTTCGCGTAGAGCACGTAGAAGTAGTACGTCGACCACAGCTGCTTCAAGAACAGCCTTACGCCTTCGCCGATCGTGTCCGTCGAGAACCGGTACCCGTCCCAGGGCTGCTTGGAGGTAAAGAAGTACCACCTGAACGCGTCCGCCCCGTAGGTGTCGAGCACCTGCCACGGCTCGACCGTGTTGCCCTTCGACTTGGACATCTTCTGGCCCTCCTCGTCGAGGATCAGGCCCAGGCAGACCACGTTTCGATACGGCGCCGGCGGTTTGCCCTCGGCGCCGGCCGGATTGACGAGCATCGCGATCGCCAAGAGCGAGTAGAACCAGCCCCTCGTCTGGTCCTGGGCCTCGCAGATGAAGTCGGCCGGGTAGCTCTCCTCGAAGGCTTGGCCGTGCTCGAACGGGTAATGGTGCTGCGCGAACGGCATCGCCCCCGAGTCGAACCACACGTCGATCACCTCCGGCACCCGCCTCATCGGCTCTCCGCACGCTCTGCCGTCGCCTGCCCCGACGGCCTTCGTGCCGTCGTCGGCGGTCGCCGCCCCCGTGTGCGGGCACGGAAACTCGACATCGTCCACGTACGGCCTGTGGTGGTCCGCCAGCTCGACACCGCCACGCTCGGCCAGCTCCTCGAACGAGCCGACCGTGTGCGTGTGCCCCTCTCGGCAGCGCCACACCGGCAGCGGCGTTCCCCAGTAGCGCTCCCTGGAGAGCGCCCAGTCGACGTTGTTCTTCAGCCAGTCCCCGAACCGGCCCTCCTTGACGTGGGCCGGATGCCAGGCGACCGTCTCGTTGGCCGCCAACAGCTCGTCTCGCAGAGCGGTCGTCCTGATGTACCACGACGTCTTCGCGTAGTAGATCAGCGGCGTTCCGCAACGCCAGCAATGCGGGTATGAGTGCTCGTAGTCCTGGACCTTCAGCAGCAGGCCCCGCGCGCGCAGGTCCTCGATCAGCTCTTCCGTCAGGTCTCCGTCCTTGACGAACCGCCCCTTGAACGACCTGCCGTCGCAGCCGTAGACGTCGGTCCCGAACGTGCCGTCCTGTGCGACCGGGTTCGGCAGCGAGCTCGGGTCGTCGCTCTTGAAGAGGCCCGCCGCGGCCGCCACCCGGTAGTCGTCCTCGCCGAACGCCGGCGCCAGGTGCACGATGCCGGTGCCGTCGTCGGTCGTCACGAACTCGTCGGTCAAGATCGGGCTACGCTCAGGCTCGGTCCGGCTCGCGGTCTTGAAGATCGGCCCCTCGTAGGCCCGGTAGCGCTCCGCCAGCTCCGCGCCCGAGAAGCGCTCGACGATCTCGGCTCCCTGGCCCAGCACCGCCTCGACCCGGGCCTCGGCCAGGACGAACGTCTCGGAGCCGACTCGCGCGCGCGCGTATCGCGCCGTCGGGGATACCGCCACCGCCACGTTCCCGGGCAACGTCCACGGCGTCGTGGTCCACACCAGCAGCCGATCCTCGTGGTCCCCCGACGCCGTCCCGGGCCTGGCTTCGCCGCCTCCCGCGACCCCGTCCGGATCGGCCCCGGCCGAGTCCGCCACGACCGGCAGCTTCAGATAGACGCTCGGGTCGACGACGTCCCGATAGCCGAGCGCGACCTCGTGCGAGGACAGGGTCGTCTCGCAGCGCGGGCAGTACGGCACCACCTTGTGGCCCTCATACAACAGCCCTCGCCGCTCGATCTGAGCCAAAGCCCACCAAACCGACTCGATGTAGGTCTCGTCCAGGGTCCGGTACGCGCTGTCGAGGTCGATCCAGAAGCCGATCCGTTCGGTCAGCCGGTTCCAATCGGTCAGGAACGCGAACACCGACTCCTTGCACTTCTCGTTGAACTCGGCGATCCCGTAGTCCTCGATCTCTGACTTGTGCTCGATGCCGAGCTGCGCTTCGACCGCGATCTCGACGGGCAAGCCGTGGCAGTCCCAGCCGCCCTTGCGCTCGACCCGGTAGCCCTTCATCGTCTTGTACCTCGGATAGATGTCCTTGAAGACCCGCGACAGAACGTGGTGGGAGCCCGGCGGCCCGTTCGCGGTCGGGGGGCCCTCATAGAAGCTCCAACGTGGGGCCCCCGCGCGCGCGGACACCGACTCCGCGAACACGTTCCTTTCTCGCCAGCGCTCCAAGACCTCCAGCTCGAGAGCCGGCAGATCCTGTTTTGGATCGACCTCGCGCTCGGGGATCAGCGGATGAACCGGGTCCGCCTTCGGAGTCTCATCGGCCGCCATCGGCGGCCCATTCTAGGTTGGCGCGTCCGATCGGCTTCAGGACGCCGCGACGGCGGGGTGCGCGAGCACGACACCGGTCAGGCGCTCGCGCAGCTGATCGGCCGCGACGCCCGGCCCGGGACCGACCCGCTTGACCGTCGAGGTGACCACCGCGGGGCCGGGCGAGGGGGTGGAAGCCGGGGAGGAGGTGGAGGTAGCTGCGAGGGCCGATACGGGGGAGAGGGCCGCGCGATACTCGAATATGCCGACGCCCGGCTCGGCCTGCCTGGCCGCATAGACCAGGCGCCCCCAAACATCCGGGGAGCCAGGGCCGGCCAGCACGATCGCGCCCGGGCGCAAAGCGCGCAACGCGGCGCCGACCCTGTCCGGGTCCAGCTCCACGGGCAGGGTCAACACGCGCAGGCCGGCTCTGCGCAGGAACAGCTCGAGCGCCTGCACCGAAAGCGCCTCGGCGGTTGCCGGCCCGGCGGCGTCGAAGATCAGGACGCCCTCTTCGCGCGAGGCCGGCGGGGCCACGCGCGTGGCGGCGGCCAGCCAGCCGGTGGCGTAGCGCCCGGCGAACGCGCGCTCGGGCGACCCCTCGCCAAGCAGCGCGACGGCGGGCAGCAGCACCTCTTCTACGGTGCGCTCGACCGACTTCACAGCCAGGCTCTCCTCGAGCAGCCGGTCGGCTCCGTCCTGAGAGAACCCCGCCAGTGCGCTCTGCAGGCGCGCCGGCGAGGAGGGTCCCTGGCCGCGCTCTCTGGCGATCGACACCGCCGAGGCGATGTCTTTGGTCTCGGCGTAAGCCTGCCTCAAGGCCTCGATCTCGGTCAGCTCGAATTGCCTGTGCCCGCCCTCGGTGCGCTTCGGCATCGGATATCCGAACCGGCGCTCCCAGCCGCGCAGCGTGTTCGAGCTGACACCGAGCATCGCGGCGGCTGCGTTCGTGCGAATCGCGCTCATGGCCTTCGGCCCGCCGTCAGGGTGTCGTGTAGACGAGGCATATACAGAGATGATCAGCTTTGCGAGGCCAGCCCACAACTTCCGCAACCGCCGGTGCATCCCGCCAGACTCGTTGCAGGCGCAGGGGCCGCGCCACCGGCGCCGACGGGTTCTGCCGCTGACACCGACGAGCCTCGTACCGGAACTGGCTGGGTTTCGTCGCCGAGGGTAAGACGGGCCTAGGATCAAGCGATGCCGATGCGCCTGCGCCTCTACCACCATCCGGACGGCACGCGGGTGGCCTACCGCGAGGCCGGCACGGGTCCGTCGCTGGCGCTCGTGCACTCGGGCCTGCTCTCGCACATGGAGTGGGAGCCGTCGGTCGAGCAGCTGGCGGCCCACTTCAGGGTCGTGCTGCCGGACATGCCGCTGCACGGCGATTCCGAGGACAGTCCAGCTCACCCCTATACGCTCGACTGGTTCGCCGACGTCTTCGGCGGTTTCGCCGCCGACGTGCTCGGACCGAGGCCGTCGATCGGAGGCCATGGCGCGGGCGCGGAGATCGTGATGCAAGCCGTCGCCACCGGGCGCATCCGGCCAAATCGGCTGGTCTTGATGTCGAACAGGCTGCACGCCCCGCCCCAGGCCGCGCTCCGGCGGACGGCCTGGAGGACCGCCGCGATGGCCGGCGCGGTCCCGGGTCTGGATCGCGTGGCGGGATACGGAGCGCGGGCGTTGTTCAGTCCCGAGCTCGGAGTGCGCCTGTCCGAGCGCGGCAATCCGGCCGCGCGCGACCTGCTCAGGCACGCGTTCGCGGACGTGCCCGGCAACCAGGATCTGGCCCGGGCCTGGGCAAAGTGCGCGCGGGCCTGGCCGACCGGCGCCCGCGAGGATCTGCTCGAGCTTTACCCGCGCCTGCGCATGCCGGTGCTCCTGCTGTGGGCCGACCGCGATCGGCTGAACCCGCTGGCGCCGGCCGAAGAGGCGCTGCGGATGCTGCCCCACGGGCAGCTGCGCATCCTGGAGAGCACCGGCTTCCTGATGGCCTACGACGACCCCGTCGGCCTGGCCCGCGAGCTGGTCGCATTCTGCGGGTAGGGTTCCGGGTCGTTCACAGACCCGTCCGAGGAGATCGCAGATGCCAGCGTCAGAGAAGAGCTTGTGGGGCAAAGAGACCGCCAAGGCCGTCGAGAACTTTCAAATCTCGGGCGAGACGGTGCCCCTGGACGTCATCCACTGGTTGGCCCGGATCAAGGGCGCCGCCGCGGTCGTCAACGGCGAGCTCGGCCTGCTGAGCAAGGCCAGCGCCGCGAAGATCGAGCGTGCCGCCAAGGAGATAGCCGCCGGCAAGCACGACTCCCAATTCCCGATCGACGTCTTCCAGACGGGCTCCGGCACCTCGACGAACATGAACGCCAACGAGGTGATCGCCGCGCTCGCCGGCGAGCGAGTCCACGCCAACGACCACGTCAACATGGGCCAGTCCTCGAACGACGTGTTCCCGTCGGCCGTGCACCTGGCGGCCCTTGACGTCGCCCAGAACGAGTTGCTTCCGGCCCTGAAGGAGCTGGAGCGGGCGTTCGCCCGCAAGGCCAAACAGTTCGATCGCGTCGTCAAGGCGGGCAGGACCCACCTGATGGACGCCGTCCCCGTGACGCTCGGCCAGGAGTTCGCCGGCTACGCCACCCAGATCGCCCTCGGCCAGGAGCGTGTCAGGGCGGCGCTAGTGCACGTCGGTCAGATCCCGCTCGGCGGCACCGCCACGGGCACCGGCCTGAACACGCATGCCAGGTTCGCCGAGAAGGTCCGGGCCAAGCTGAAGCGGGAGTCCGGCCTGAAGCAGATCGCCCCGCCGGCCGACCCCTTCGAGGCTCAGGCCAATCGCGACGCCCTGGTCGAGCTGTCTGGGGCCTTGAAGGTGATAGCGGTCTCCTTGACCAAGATCGCCGGCGACCTCGCCCTGATGGGCTCCGGGCCGCGGGCCGGCATCGGCGAGATCTTCCTGCCCGAGCTACAGAAGGGCAGCTCGATCATGCCCGGCAAGGTCAACCCGGTGATCCCAGAGGTCGTCCTGCAGGTCTCGGCCCAGGTGATCGGCAACGACACCGCGATCACGATCGGCGGGATGCAGGGCCAGTTCGAGCTGAATGTCCGGATCCCGCTGATCGCGCGAAACTTGTTGCAGTCGCTCAACCTCCTGACCAACGCCTCGCGGGCCCTGGCCGAGAAGTGCGTCGCCGGGATCGCCGCCAACCGGGCCGGCACCGACGCGTCCGCCGGGGCGACCCTCGCCGTCGCCACGGCCCTGAACGGTGTGATCGGCTACGACAAGGGCACCGCGATCGTCCAGAAGGCCACCGCCACCGGCCGCCCCCTGCGCGAGATCGCCCTCGAGGAGGGCGTCGACGCCAAGGTCTACGACGAGGTCATCGATCTCAAACGGATCGCGCTCGGGAACAAAGTGTGAAGGCGTTCGCATGTGGGGGTGGCCGGGAGGGGGCCTGGGTGTGACCTTCTCAAAACGGGGTGCTGCGCGCGCGCGTACGTACGTGCGCGTACGCGCGCGCAGCACTCCAAACGAGAAGAACATTCTGTCCGGGCCCGGTGTCCGATGGGGGACGGTACGGGCCGGCGGGTCGCAGGCCATCTAGCCGGCGGGCAGGCCCCGGTACAACCGGGCGACTGTCGCGGCGGCGGGCTTGGGCTGGCCGGCGTACGTGTAGAGGCCCTTCTGGTCGAGCCCTTCGATCAGGCGCAGTCGCGGCAGGTGGGTGTGGATCGAGCCGCCCTGGAAGGTCGGCACCAACGGGTAGTCGCGCAGGAGATAGATGAACATGCCGGTCAGCATGGGGTCGGACCGGTAGGCGTCGATGTGCCTCGCCAGAAGGGCCGACTGGAAGCCGTAGCTGCCGGGGCCGCCGGGCGGGTCGAGGGTGTTCGATTCGGCTCCGAACTCGCTGACGACGAGGACCCTGCCGGGAAACGTGCGCTGCATCGCCCGCAAACGCCTGAGGACTTCGGCGCTGACCGCTGACGGCGAGTTGCGGGGGTTGTCGTACCAGCCCGAGTAGTCGGTCTCGGCGATCGCGTCGACGCCGGCGTACAGCGCGCCGGGACTGTGCGGCGGGTGATCGCCCCAGACGTCGACGGCGACCATCCGGGCCGGGTCCCGGGCGTGCAGCCAGTGGGTCATGTCCTGGACGTAGCGGACCTCGGCGGAGTCGTGGCCGTTGTCGGCGACCTCGTCGAGGAGGTTCCAGGCGAACACGGACGGGTGCAGCTGCTCGGCGATGGCTCCCTGGCGCGCCTGTTCCTCGGCGCCGGCCAGCAAGGCGGGGGTGGTCGAGTACCAGTTGCCGGCGCCTTCGACGGGGCCGATCCCCTGCCAGACGAGAATCCCGGCGGCATCGAGGCGTTCGAGCAGGCCCGGATAGAGGGGGTGCTGGGCGCGCGCCGCGTTCGCGCCGGTCGCGCGGAGCTCGCTGACGATCGCGTTCTCGTCGCCGCTCGTCAAAGCGTCGCCGTGCCCGAGCGCGTCCTCCTGGATGCTCGAGCCGTGTAGCTGCAGGTGCTGGCCGTTCAGATACAGCTGCCCGCCGTGCCAGGCCAGCTGGCGCAGGCCGACCTTCGCGGAGTAGCTGGACTCGTGGCCGACCGCCAGCGTCAGTTGATAGAGGGACGGGCTGCTCGGCGACCAGAGGGCCGGTTCTTGGACTTCGACCGTGGTCGCGATGACGGCCGCCTGGCCGTGGCCGAGGTCGGCTTCGGGGAAGTGCAAGGCGATCGTCTGGGAGCCGTGCACGAGCGTCCCTTCGACCGCGATCGGCCGCCCGGCGGCGCCTTCGTTTTTGACTTCGACCCCGACCTTGACGTCGGCGGCCTGGGCGGCGGGGGCGCCAGGGCAGGGAGCGCGCACGCAGATGGCTTGGCCGGTGGGACTGGCGGTGTCGGCGGGGAAGGTCGTCGCGATCGTCGGGTGCAGCAGAACGCTCGAGCCGATCGGGCGCACTTCGACTGGGCCGCCGAGGCCGCCCCAGTTGAACCAGGTCCTGTGGTAGCCAAGCCTCTCTTGGGCCGCCGGGTCGCGCCAATCGATGCGCACGACGACGGTGTGGCGGCTGGCGGCAAGGCTTGGGGTGCGCGGTTCGAAGGGCAGGTAGGACCCTTTGTGGGAGCCGACCAGGCGGCCGTCGACCCAGACGGAGGCATAGAAGTTGGCGGACTGGAACGTCAGGGCGTAGGGGCCGGCGGTGGCGGCGTCGAACGTGGTCTCGTACCAGGCGACCGAGCCTTCGAAGTTGGCCTGGGCTGCCTTGCCCTGCCAGCCGTATGGGTCGACGACGTTCGGGACCTGTACGCCGCTGCCGCCGAAGCCGCCCCGCTGCCAGCCGCGCGCCATGCCTCTGTCGGTGGGGTCCAGGCGCCGTGTCCAGCGCGTCAGGGCCGTGCGACCGCCGGGGCCTTCCGAGATCGGCGAGGAGCTGGGGATCGCTTCGACCGTCGTTCCCTGCGGCCGGGCGGCGCCGGGGGAGAGCAGGCCGAGCGCGAGGATGCTGGCCAGGACGGCGCAGACGCCGGCGCCCGCAAGCGCGGCTTTGGCGGGGACGGTGGTCATGGGCGGCGGGCGGTGGTCACGGCCCGCCGGAGAGGTCGCGCGCGGGAAGGGAGGGTTGTCGGCGGGGCGAGTCAGGCATCGGTAGGGAACTAAACTGGGCAGACTCCGGGATGTGCCGACAGGTGCGGCTCATCTGGCTTCCATCTTTCGGGCACGGTAGACGATGTCGGCGGGGATGCGTCCTTGTGTGAGTCGTCCGTGGTGCACGCGGTCGTTGTTGTAGAAGCGCAGGTAGGTGTCGAGCTCTCTTTTGAGCCCGGTGTAGCGGGGATAGAGGTAGCGGGCGAACGCTGGTCTCCAGCACTCATCGAGGATCGTCTTGTGCAGCGCCTCAACGTGTCCGTTGGTCTGTGGGCGTCCTGCGTGGATGCGGGTGTGGCGTACCTTCAACGCGTCGACGGTGGTCGTGAAGTCGCCCTTGAACTCGTTGCCGTTGTCCGAGAGGAAGCGCTCGAGCTTCCAGCCAGCGGCCTTCAGCTCGGTGGCGACGCGTTGTGCGAGGTTGCTGGTCTGCCGGGCGGTGGGGTTGCCTTGCTTGCAGATCACGAGTTCCGCCCACGCGTAGGAGGACGCGATGTCGATCGCTGTGAGCTGCCAGATCGCGCCGTCGGTGCCCTTCAGTCGTCCGACATAGAAGCAGTCGATCCCGACCAGCTCACCGGGCCGTGAGATGTCGATATGGCGCTCTGGCTCTGGTGTTCTCGGTGGCTCATAGGGAGCTGCGTAGCCCGCGATCAGCCCGAGGCGCTTGGCGCGGGTGTTCAACCCGTGACGACAGAGCACCTTCCACACCCCGTTCGGCGAGACGATGATCCCGCCCCACTTCTCCCTGGCGAGCTCCGAGGCGACCCGTCGCGGGCCGAGCCCGGGGTGAGCGATCGAGAAGGACACGATCCGCTCCTCGATCATCTTCGGTAAAGCGTTCGGCATCTGCGGCCGGCGGCGCTCCCTCGGGCGGAGCATCTCCAGCCCGTGCCGGTCGACCTGGCGCTTCCAGGCGTAGTAGGTGGAGCGGTGCACCCCGAACGTCCGGCATGCCGCTGAGACGTTCGTCCTCGCGGCCTCCGCGAACAACTGCTGGCGGTAGCCGAACAGCACGTCATCCTTCGTCATATGGCTCTGCTCCTGTTCACTTTGCGGGTGAAGGAGGCAGCCTGAGCCACAGCCCAGACGGGTCCCGCCGATCGGCGGGACCCGTCTGACCTCAAAGACCTATCGAGCCCCCAACTGTCGGGAGCACTCGGAGACCGGCCAAACTAAACAATGCCGGACGGCGTTCAGAGCGGCCTTACGGGGCCGTCACGGCGTGGTCGCCGGCGGCGCCGGTGCCGTCAGCGACATCGGTGGCGGCGAGCATCCGCTCCAAGAGCAGCTTGGCGCCGGCCTTGGCGAGCGGTTCGTTGAGGTTGCCGCACTTCGGCGATTGCACGCACGAGGGGCAGCCGTCGGCGCAGCCGCAGCCCGCGATCAGGCGGTGGGCGTCGGAGCAGAGCTCCTCGAAGCGGGCGAAGGCGGTGTGGGCGATGCCGATGCCGCCGGGGTGGCCGTCGTATACGAAGATCGTGGGGCGGCCGGTCTGGGGGTGCAGGTTGGTCGACAGGCCGCCGATGTCCCAGCGGTCGCACATCGCGATCAGAGGCAGGACGGCGATCTGGGCGTGCTCGGTGGCGTGCAAAGAGCCGAGCAGCGACTCCAAGGGGATCGTCGACTCGAGGCCCGGGGCGTCGAGCTCGAACCAGAGGGCCTGCGTCGAGAAGCTCGTTTCCGGCAGGTCCAGGGCCACGAGGTCGATCTGAGCGTGGTCTGAGATGCGCCGGCGCTGGTAGGCGAGAACGGTCTCGGTGACGGAGACCTGGCCGAAGCTGAGCGTCACCCCGAGCGTCTCACGGCGGTCGAGCAGGCGCTCGATCGCTGTGTCCGTCTGGCGCTTGGGCTGGGTGTACCAATCTCCGTCGAAGGGAGAAACGAGCGCGCGCCTGTGGTCGAGATCGAGCTCGCCGACCGCAAAGGGGCGTCCCTGGTGCAGGTAGATCGCACCGGCATGGACGGTGGAATGCGCCCGTGCGGCCTCGGTGTGGCCAAGAAGCTCGCCCGACGAGATGTCGACGATCGCGAACTGCTCGGGCGAGGCCGAACGCAGCGAGAATTCGCCCGCCGGGTATCGGCCGGCGTGGCGCGGAACGTAAGCCTCGCGCCCGCCGGCGCGGCGCAGGCGCAAATGGCCGGCGCTGACGAGCCGCTCGGCTTGGGCCTGCATGCGCGGGCCGAAGATGTCGACGTCGGCGGGTTCGAGCGGGCCCTCGTGGGCGGCGCAGAGCAGATGGGCTTCGAAGATCGGCGGGCTCTCGTGGTCGAGGATCGCGGCCTCGACCGGGCGCTCCAGGAACTCGTCGGGGTGCTTACAAAAGAACTGGTCCAAAGCGTCCTCGCCCGCCACGTATACGGCCAGGCCGCGCCCGCGCCGTCCGGCGCGGCCCCACATCTGGCGCAGCGAGGCGACCGTGCCCGGGAAGGTCACGACGAGCGCCGCGTCCAGCTCGCCGACGTCGATGCCCAGTTCGAGCGCGTCGGTCGTGACGACCGCCTTCAGCTCGCCCCTGGTCAGGCGCGCCTCCAGGTCGCGGCGCTGCTGGGGGGTGTAGCCGGCGCGGTAGGGCGCGATAAGGTCGGCCAGATCGGCATGCCCGGCCGACTCCAGCTCCTGGGCGGCCAGCCTGCTGAGCAGCTCGACGCCCTTGCGCGAGTTGATGAAGCAGATCGTCCTGGCCCCTTCGCGGACGAGCCTGGCCAGCAGCTCGGCGGCCTCGGCCAGGGCAGAGCGGCGAGTGCCCAGGGCGGCGTCGGTCAAGGGCGGGTTCCACATCGCGACCTGGCGCTTCGGAGCCGGGGAGCCGTCCTTGGCGATCAGCGAGAAGTCGGCAAGACCGGTCAGGCGCTCTGCCAGCTCTTGCGGATTTGCGATCGTCGCCGAGGTCAGGATGAAGTTCGGCTCGGTGCCGTAGGCGCTTGCGATCCGGCGCAGCCGGCGCAGGACTCCGGCTACATGCGATCCAAATACGCCCCGGTAGACGTGGGCCTCGTCGACGACGACGATCGCCAGGTTCGCGAACAACTCGGACCAGGCTTCGTGGTTGGGCAGGATGCCGACGTGCAGCATGTCGGGGTTGCTGAGCACGACGTTGGCGTTGTGCCTGATCTCGGCCCTGGCCTCGCGCGGGGTGTCGCCGTCGTAGATCGCGGGCCTTACGTGCTTCGTCAGGCCGAACGCGTTCAGGGCCCTGGCCTGGTCCTGGGCCAGAGCCTTGGTCGGGTACAGGTACAGCGCCCGGGCGCCGGCCTGGGCGCAGAGCAGGTGCAGGGTCGGCAGCTGAAAGCACAGCGACTTGCCGGAGGCCGTGCCGGTCGTGACGATCACCGGCCCGGTCGTCGCGGCGTGCAGGGCCTCGGCCTGGTGGCTGTACAGGCGCTCGATCCCGGTGTCTTGCAGGGCTTTCAGCGCCCTTGGGTCCAGCTCCTGGGGAAGCTCCGCATAGCTCGCGGGCCCCGGTCCTTCGCGCGCCTCGCGTACGAGTCGCTCGTCGGCGCGACCCTCGTCCAGGAGGCCGCTCCAGGGCGAGACGGTCCGCTCTTTGACCCCACGCCCGCGCGGTTGGGCGGCCGGAACGGGCTCGCTCGGGGCCGGGGCAGTGGGCTCGGTCGTGCCGATCGTCGCCATCGCTTGCGATAGTAGGCCCGATGCCTGACTCCGCTGGCGCCGCCTGGCCCAGAGCCCGCACTTTCCACCATTCCCTTTACCCGGCCGCTTCGATCGCCGAAGCGAAGGCCAAGCTGGGGCTGTCTGTGTCGGTGTGCCTGCCCGCGCGCGAGTGCGCCGGGACGGTCGGCGAGATCGTCGCCGCACTGGTGGTGCTGCGCGACGTCGGCGCGATTGACGAGATCCTCGTGATCGACGCGGCCTCGGCCGACGGCACCGCCGTGGTCGCCCAGGGCGCCGGCGCGAGCGTCCACCAGGAGGCTGAGCTGATGCCCGAGCTGGGACCGATCCTTGGCAAGGGCGACGCGATGTATCGGGCTCTGAGCGTTCTGGCAGGCGACTTGGTCTGTTACTTGGACGCCGACACCGAAAGCTTCTCCTCCCACTTCGCGACCGGCCTGCTCGGGCCGCTCGTCTGCGAGGAGAGCGTCTCGTTCGTAAAGGCCTTCTATCGCCGGCCGATCGGGGACGTGGGCGCGCGTGCGGAGGTGCGGGCGCGCGCCGGCGCGGGCGGGGAGTTGCGGGCGCGCGCAGACGCGGGCGGTGGCGCAGGGGCGGACATGGCGCGCGCTGACGTCGGCGCGGAGGCGGGGGAGTCGGATGGGGGCGGGCGCGTGAACCATCTGACCGCCCGTCCCGCTCTGACCCTCTTCTACCCCGAGCTGGCCGGCATCCGCCAGCCGCTGGCCGGCGAGGTGGCGGCGCGGCGCGAGCTGCTGGAGGAACTGCCGTTCGCGACGGGTTATGGCGTCGAGATCGGGATGCTGATCGATGTCTGGCGGGCGGTCGGTCTGGACGCGATCGCCCAGGTCGACCTCGACGAGCACCGCAACCGCCACCAGTCTCTGGCCGCGCTCGTGCCGATGGCCGAGACGGTCTTGGCCACGGTCGCCGAGCGTATGCGGCGGGAGGGGCGACTGACCGGGCCGGAGGGCGGCCTGGCCGCGGCGCCCTTGGAACGTCCGCCGCTGTGTGAGGCGAGGGCGGCACGTGGGGGTATGCGCGCGCGCGGTGAGGCCCCCAGGACCGACGCGGCGCGTGAGCCAGAGGGGCTGCGCGAGGCTGGAGCGGCGCCATGAGCCTGCGCGGCGTCTACCTGGACCTCGACAGCACCCTGCTCGGCCGGGGCGCCTCGTTGCTGCACGACGGCGAGGGCAACGTCACGATCGATGGCGTGCGCGCGATCCAGGCCTGTCTGAGGGCGGACGTCGAGGTCGTGCTGATGTCGGGGCGCAGGCGAATACAGGTGGCCGAGGACGCGCGGCTGATCGGTCAGTCCTCGTATATCTACGAGGCGGGCGCCTGCGTGGTGCTCGACGGCGAGGAGCACTGGCTGACGGGCGATTTGGTGCCCGGCGAGCTGACGATCGCCGAGCAGATCGAGCGCTCGGGTGCGCCCGGGCTGCTGCTGGAGCGCTACGAAGGGCGCCTGGAGTACCACGAGCCCTGGCACGTCCAGCGCGAGGTCTCGCATCTCTTCAGGGGCTTGGTCGACGCCACCGAGGTGGATGCCCTGCTGGTCGAGCACGGCCACGCCGGTCTGCGCCTGGTCGACAACGGCGTCGTCAACCGCCGTTCCGAGGCTCTGGTCGGGCTGCCGCACGTACGCGGCTACCACCTGGTGCCGGCGGGCGCCTCCAAGGCGGCGGCCGTCGCCTTCCACAGGCGTGCCAAGGGCTACCAGCGAAGCGAGACGATCGCAATCGGGGACTCCCGCGAGGATCTGGCGTGCGCCGCCGAGGTCGCGAAGTTCTGGCTCGTCGCCAACGCCGTCGCCCGCGATCCTTCGATCCGCGAGGAGCTGTCCGGCTACCCAAACGCGCGGGTCACGGAGTCGGGCCATGGCGCCGGTGTGTACGAGGCGGTGGTCGGCACGCTGATGGGCTGACCGGCGGCGGCGCCTCGCGGAGGTCGACGGGCGACCCTTCTCGACTGGCCCGCTTCAACGGGGCCTAGATGATGCCTTCGCGCTTCTCCTCCTCGTAGAGGCGCTCGATCACGAACTCCTTGAGCAGGGTCTGGTAGCCGGTGTTGCGCGCGGCCGCCAGCGCTCGCAGGCGTTTCAACGTGAACTGGTCGAAGCGGATCGCGATCGGAGTCGTGCGGCCCGGCCTGATCATGTCCTGCATCTGGAGCGCCTTTTCGCGCTTGGCCTCGGCCTCGAAGAACTCGTCCGGGTTGAGCGACAGGCCTTTGGTCGGGTCGACTTCCTCTGAGCGCGCCACTGGGGCTTAGTATATACGAAAGATATCGGGCCCTGAGTGTGCTTCTATTTTTTGGCTGGCGTATGACTATCGCTATACGCGTGTCAAAAAAAGAAGTCGAACATCGACGCCTTTATCTTCGCCGCCTCATCCACAGCCTCCGCCAGAACCCCGGCTGCGGGCGGCGGCGCCAGAGCGCCGGCGGGGGGACCGTGGCGCGCACCAGCGCCACCCACTCCGCCAGCGGCAGCTCTCCGGAGATCAGCCGCCCCAAGGCGACCGTGACCGGTGCCTGTATGCCCGCGCGCTCGAGCGTGCGCCCCAGCAGGGGCACCGACTCCAGGGCCTCAACGGCCTGGCCGATTCGCCCCGGGATCTCCGCCGCCGGCACGCCCCCGGCCAGGAGCTCGCCGGCCCGGCGATTTCTGCTCTCGCGCGCGAGCGCCGTCGCCACCAGATCGCCCGCGCCCGCCAGCCCGATCATCGACTCCGGGCGCGCCCCCAGGCCCTCCGCGTAGCGCCAGACCTCAGCGAAGATGTGACCCGCGGCCGCCCCCGCCGCGTTCAGGCCCTGCGCCTCCGTCGCACCCGCCGCCAGCGCGGCGGCGTTCTTGGCGGCCCCAGCCAGCTCGACCCCGACCGGGTCGTTCGACTGCTCGCACACGACCCCCGCCCTCGTAAATACGTTGGCCAGCGAGCGCGCCAGGTCCTCCTCGATGCACGCGGCCACCAGGGCGGCCCCCTCGTTGACCATCTCCTGGGCATGCGCCGGGCCGCCCAGGCACGCCACCCGCCCGGCGCCGAACCGTTCGCTCAACAGGCTCGTCGGCGGCGCGCCGTCGGGGGGTACGAGGCCCTTCGCCGCCGACACGACCGCCGCACGCCGGGGTAGGCCGCCGCCGCCCGGTCCGGTCTGCGGCCCGCTCCTGCCGGCCGCGCCACCCGCGCCCCCCGCGCCGGCAAGCGCGTCGATCACCTCGCCCAGCCCGCGCGAAGGCACCGCCAGGAACACGTAGTCCGCGCGCGCCACACCCGCCGCCGCCGGCTCCACCTTCAGCCCCGCCGGCAGCGCCACGCCCGGCAGGTAGGCCCGGTTCTCGCGCTCGGACTCCAGCAGCGCCGCCTGCTCGGCCGTCCGCGTCTGCAGGGTAGTGCGCAGGCCCCCGCGCACCAGCAGCACCGCCAGCGCCGTGCCGAACGAGCCGGCTCCGATCACGCTCGCCCGTCGCGGCCCCGGTGTCGGCAGCACCCGCGAGCGGGCGCCACGCCCGCCCGGGCTCGGAGTAGGCTCGGGCTCGGTCACGATGAGCGAGCCTACTGACAGATGGTGCAACTGGGCCGGCGACCAGTCCTGCCGGCCCGCCCTGATCGAGACGCCGGCCTCGATCGAGGAGATCGCCGCCGCGGTGCTGCGCGCGCGCGAGCGCGGCCTGCGCGTAAGGGTCGCCGGCTCGGGCCACTCCTTCGGCGACATCGTCCTCACCGACGGCCTGCTCCTGAAGCTCGACAGTATGAACCGTGTCCTCGACGTCGACCGCTCGTCGGGCCTCGTCCGGGTCCAGGCCGGGATCACGATCCACGAGCTCAACCAGCGCGTCGCCGAGCACGGGCTCGCGCTGGAGAACCTCGGCGACGTCGATGCCCAGACGCTCGCCGGCGCGATCGCCACCGCCACCCACGGCACCGGCGCCCGGCTGCGCAACCTCTCTTCCCAGGTCCACGATCTGACGCTCGTGCTCGCCGACGGCTCGACCTTACGCTGCGCCGCCGACGCCGACACCGACGTCTGGCGGGCCGCCAGGGTCTCACTCGGAGCCCTTGGCGCGATCGCCGAGGTCACCCTCCGCTGCGTCCCCGCCTTCACCTTGCGCGGCACCGACGCTCCCCGGCCCCTGGCTGAAGCGCTCGACGACTTCGAGGATCTGGCCCTCGCCAACGACCACTTCGAGTTCTTCGTCTTCCCCCACGCCGACACAGCCCTGACGCGTACGAACAACCGCACCGACGAGCCTCCCCGTCCCCGCTCGCGCGCCCGCGCATACGCCGAAGACGTGCTCCTCACCAACCACGCCTTCGGCCTCTTCTGTCGCCTCGGCCGGCGCTTCCCGGGCCGCATCCCCGAGATCAACCGTCTCGTCACCCGCCTGGCCGGCACCAGCACGCGCGTCGATCGCTCCGACGCGATCTTCGTCAGCCCCCGCCTCGTCCGGTTCACCGAGATGGAGTACGCCCTGCCCCGCGAGGCCACGCCCGAGGCCGTCCGCCGCGTCATGGCGCTCGTCCCCGAGCTCGGCTTCGCCGTGCCCTTCCCGATCGAGGTCCGAACCGTCGCTGGCGACGACGCTCTGCTCAGTCCCGCGTCCGGCCGCGACTCCGGATATGTGGCCGTTCACATGTTCGAGGGCATGCCCCACGAGCCCTACTTCCGGGCCGTCGAGCAGATCATGGACGAGCTCGGCGGACGGCCCCACTGGGGCAAGCGCCACAACCAGACCTTCGAGACCCTGCGTCACCGGTATCCCGACTGGGCGATCTACCAAAGCGTCCGCGAGCGCCTCGATCCCCACGGTCTCTTCTCCAACCCCTACACCGATCGCGTGCTCGAGCCGGTCGATGCCTGACCTCCTGGAGCGCCTCGAACGGGCCACGGCCGGTATCGAGCCGCCATTCGCCGTCATCGATCTCGACGCGTTCTTCGACAACGCCGCCGACCTCGAACGCCGCGCCTCGCCCAAGCCGATCCGCCTGGCCTCCAAGTCGCTGCGCTGCCGCTCCCTGCAGGCCCGCGTGCTCGAGCGCCCCGGCTTCGCCGGCACGCTCGCCTTCACAGTGCCCGAGGCTCTGTGGCTTGCCAGGCACGGTTTCGAGGACATCCTCGTCGCCTATCCAACAGCCGATCGCGCCGCTTTGCGTGAGCTGTCCGCCCTTACCGCCGGGCTGCCGCACGCCCGTGTCGCCGTGATGGTCGACGATGTCGCCCAGCTCGACCTGATCGAGTCCGCGATCGGGGCCGGCCGTCGTGCGGGCGCGGCCAGCGTGGGCGCGGCCAGCGTAGGCGTTGCCGGTCGCGGCCCCCGGCCCGGCCCGGTCGCTGGCGCCGCCGGACAACGCCCCGAGACGGAATCGCCGATCCGGGTCTGCATCGACCTCGACGCCTCCTACCGTCTGCTCGCTGGGCGCATCGCGATCGGCGCCAAGCGCTCACCGGTCCACACGCCCGCGCAGGCCGTTTCGCTCGCCCGCGCGATCATCGCCCGCCCGTGGGCCCAGCTCGTCGGGATCATGTCCTATGAGGCCCACATCGCCGGCCTCGGCGACGCCCCGCCCGGCCATCCCCTCCGGGCCCGCCTGATTCGCGCCCTCCAGGCCCGCTCCGCGCGCGAGCTGGCCGAGCGCCGGGCCGCGGCCGTCGCGGCCGTCCGCGAGCTCGCGCCGCTCGAGTACGTCAACGGCGGCGGCACCGGCAGCCTGCACCTGACCGCCCGCGAGCCTTCGATCACCGAGGTCACTGCCGGCTCAGGGTTGTACGGGCCGACACTGTTCGACGCCTACCGCGCGTTCGCGCCCATTCCGGCCGCCCTATTCGCTCTGCCTGTCGTGCGCAGGCCCGGCCCCGGCGTTGCGACAGTCCTCGGGGGCGGCTATCTGGCTTCCGGTCCCGCCGACCCTCAGCGCCTGCCCGTCCCCTTCCTGCCCGCCGGCCTGCGCCTCGATTCACGGGAGGGCGCCGGCGAGGTGCAGACTCCCTTGCTCGGCGCCGCCGCCGATCGCTTGTCGGTCGGCGATCGGGTTTGGTTTCGCCACGCCAAGGCCGGCGAGCTGTGCGAGCGCTTCCCCAGCCTGCACCTGCTCGCGGGCGACGCCATAGTCGAGGAGGCGCCGACGTACCGCGGTGATGGACAATGCTTCCTATGAGCCCCGCCAAGATCGAGCCCACTCTGCGCGAGGTCGTCGAGACGCTCGCCCCGCTCGAGCGCACGCCCTGCTCGCCCGGCGAGCGAGCCGCCGCCGAGTGGCTGCACACGCGCCTGGGTGCGGTCCCGGGCGTGGACGTCCAGCTCGAGGATGAGCCCTCGTGGGGAACATTTCCCCCGACCGCCGTCGGCCTCGGCCTGACCGGCGTGCTTGGCGCCCTGCTCGGCCTGCGCGGCCCGCGTGACGATCGCCGGCGCGACTCACGCGGACGGCGCGCACTTGGAGCGCTCCTGGCGGCGGCGACGTTCGCCGGGATCGTCGACGAGGCCCACAACGGGCCGCGCTACCTGCGCCGGCTCGTCCGCCGCCGCCGTAACACCGTCAACCTGATCGCCCGGGCCGGGGACCCCGACGCGGAGCGGACGCTCGTCGTGATCGCTCATCACGACGCGCCGCAGACCGGGATCCTTTTCGACCAGACTCTGCAACGCCGGGCCTACGAACGGGCGCCCCAGATCGTCGAACGCTTCAAGACGCCTCTGCCGCAGTGGTGGTTCGGGCTTGCCGGACCGCTCGCCACGCTGCTAGGCCGTCGCCGTCTCGGCCTCGTGCTCGGCCTGCTCGGCACACTGCTCGTTGCCGACGTCCTGCGCAGCCCGACAGTGACCGGCGCCAATGACAATTTGTCGGGTGTCGCTTCGCTCGTCGCTCTCGCCGAGCTACTGCGCGAGGAGCCGATCCCCGGTTTGCGCGTGCTGCTCGTCTCCTGTGGCGCCGAGGAGACCCTGCAGGACGGCATCCGGGCGTTCGTCGGCCGCCATCGCCACGAGCTCGACCCCGAGACGACCTGCTTCGTCAACCTCGACACCGTCGGCTCGCCTCATCTTCTGTTGCTGGAGGCCGAGGGGCCGGTTCGGATGGAGGAGTACCGCGGCCCCTGGTTGCGCCACCGGTTCGAGCAGCGGGCCGAGGCGCTCGGCATCCCCCTGCTGCGCGGCTACAGGGCCCGCGCCTCGACGGACTCCATCATCCCCAGCCGCGCCGGCTATCCGACGGCGACGCTCGTCTCGATGGCCGACTGGTTGGCCCCCGCCAACTATCACCTCCCGACCGACATCCCCGCCAACCTCGACTACGCCACCGTCGCCGACGCCGTCCGCCTGGTCTACGACGTCGCCGGCTCGCTCGTCGCCGGCGAGTCGTAGGCTCAGGCTATCTCTGCGAGCTTGCGCCCCGCCGCGCTCAGCCCGCGCGGCCCGTTCGCCTCGAGGACGACCTGCAGGTCGAGCATCCGCGCGTCGAACGGGTCCAGCTCGTTGTGCGCGGTCACCGCGTAGGCCGGCACGCCCGCCTGGCGCGCCCTGGTGGCGATCTCGAACACAGGGCTGCCGGGCAGCGTCTCCCTGCTGAGAAGCCCGGCTCCGACGATCACCGCCCGGGCACGTCGCAGGCGCTCGTCGAAGTCGACAGCGCCCAGCGCCGCGGCCACCCCGCCCGCGCCCATCGCGCCCGCGCCCATCGCGCCCATCGAGCCCATCGAGCCCATCGCGCCCGCGCCCATCGCGCCCATCGAGCCCATCGAGCCCATCGCGCCCGCGCCCATCGCGCCCATCGAGCCCATCGAGCCCATCGCGCCCGCGCCGATCGCCCCCGCGCCCGTCGCGCCCGCGCGGGTCCCGCCAAGCTCGCCGTCGATCGGGCACAGGTCCGGCTCGGGCCGGCCCGCGGCGAGGACCCCCTTTGCGATCGCCTCGGCCGCGCGCTGGGCCGGCAGGTCCGGCCCGAACCGGCAGACGGCGACCAGGAGAGTGTCCGGGATCCACATACCCTGGCATCCTTTCAGCCATGGCCGCCGGGAAAGGGCAGGATCGCGTCACGATCGAGGTCTGCGGTCGGGAGTTGAAGGTCAGCAACCCGGCGAAGGTCTTCTTTCCAGAGCGGGGCCACACCAAGCTGGACCTGGTCGAGTACTACCTGGCCTGCGAACAGGCCGTCGTGAGGCACCTGGCCGAGCGCCCGAGCGTGCTCAAGCGCTGGGTCGACGGCGTCGCCGGCGAGCCGTTCTTCCAGAAGCGGGTTCCCGACGGGGCGCCGGAGTGGCTGCAGACCGCGACGGTCACGTTCCCGAGCGGGAGGCACGCCAGGGAGCTGGTCGTCAACGACGGCGCCCATCTGGTGTGGGGCGTCAATTTGGGCGTGATCGATTGGAATCCGTGGCCGGTGCGCCGGTCGGACCTCGACCATCCCGACGAGCTGCGGATCGATTTGGACCCCGGCCCGGGGGTGCCGTTCTCGGAGGTGCGGGAGGTCGCGCTGACGGTGCGCGAGGTGCTCGATGAGCACGGCCTGACCGGCTATCCCAAGACCTCGGGCTCGCGCGGGATCCACATCTACGTGCGGATCGTCCCGGACCACGGCTTCACCGAAGTCAGGCGCGCCGCGCTTGCCCTTGCGCGCGAGGTCGAGCGCCAGATGCCCGGCCGCGCGACGAGCCGCTGGTGGAAGGAGGAACGCGAAGGCGTCTTCATCGACTACAACCAGAATGCCCGCGACCGCACGATCGCTTCCGCGTACTCGGTCAGGGCGGTGCCCGACGCGAAGGTCTCGTGTCCGTTGGATTGGGCTGAGGTCCCCGCGGTCGAGCCCGAGGACCTGCGGATCGACACCGTGCCGGACCGCCTGCGTGAGCACGGTGATCCGTCCGCCACGATCGACGACGCGCCGGCATCGCTTGATCCGTTGCTCGAGCTGGCCGCCAGGGATGAGCGCGAGGGTCTTGGCGACGCGCCGTGGCCGCCGCACTTCCGCAAGCAGCAAGGGGAGCCCAAGCGCGTCCAGCCCAGCCGGGCGCGCGCGGATGCTGGAGAAGACGCGTGACGGCCCAAGGGCCGGGCGGGGCCGTCTCGAATCAGGAAGCGTGCCCGCGATGAGCCTGCCCCTGAGTCCGCCGCTGGCCCCGGCGCTGGCGCTCTCACGCAAGGAGCTGCCGGTGGGAGAGGAGTACGCGTACGAGATCAAGCTCGACGGGTTTCGGTGCGTCGCCTTCGTGGACGGCGACTCGGTCTATCTGCAGTCGCGGGGCTCGAAGCCTCTGCAGCGCTACTTCCCTGAGCTGGCGCTCCCGGCCGGGCGGTACGTGCTCGACGGCGAGATCGTGATCCGCGACGGAGAGGGCCGCGAGCAGTTCGACCTTCTGCAGCAGCGCATCCATCCGGCTGCATCTCGGATCGAGCTGTTGTCGGCCGAGATCCCGGCCACGTATGTCGCCTTCGACCTGCTCGCCCGCGACGAGGACTCGCTGCTGGCGCTGCCCTTCGAGGAGCGCCGGGCCGCGCTCGAGCGACTCCTGGCCGAGCCGGGCTTCGCGGATGCGCCGGTCGAGCTGATGCCCTCCACGGGCGATGCCGCACGCGCGCGAGCATGGCTGCACGAAGCGGAGGGCGCGATCGCCAAGCTGAGGTCGGCGCCGTACGAGCCGGGCAAGCGCACCGGCATGTTCAAGGTCAAGAGGGTCCGCACGATCGACGCCGTCGTCGCGGGCTGGCGCCCGGGCAAGGAGCCCGACACGGTAGGCGCCCTGATCCTGGCGCTCTACGACGGGCCCGACCTGCGCGTCGTAGGGCACTGCTCGGGCTTGAGCGCCGCCGAGAAGCGTCGGCTCGTCTCCTTCCTGGCGGCGTACGAGACGGGCGAGCGGGGCTCGGCCGACCCCAGCCGCTGGAGCTCCGGCCGCGACCTGGAGTGGGTCGCGTTGCGGCCGGAGCTGGTCGTCGAGATCGACTTCGACCATGTCTCCGGCGGGCGCATTCGCCACGGCGCCAAGCTGAGACGCTGGCGCGATGACAAGCCGCCGCGCGAGTGCACGTATGCCCAGCTGATCGACTGACACGCCAGCCACGCGGGCAGTGGGGCGGTCGCGTGGGGCGGCGCGACGGCCGTGCTCTAGCATCAGCGGTCCGATGAGCACCGACACCGCCACGGTCGCCGAGGAGGAGTATCTGCAGATCTTGTTCTGGCTACAGGAGGCGGGCCTGCCGATGACCGGCGCCAACGTGGCCCGCGCGATGCAGCTGTCGGCGCCCACCGTGCATGAGATGGTCGGTCGTCTGGAACGCGACGGCTACGTGACCAGGGGCCAGGACCGGGTGATCGCCTTCACCGCCGACGGCTCCGCTCACGCCGAGGGGATCGTCAGGCGCCACCGTTTGATCGAGCGCTTCCTGACGGACGTGCTCGGCGTTCCCTGGGACGAGGTCCACGAGGAGGCCGAGCGGTTGGAGCATGCGATGTCGCCCGTGCTCGAGCAGCGTATGCTCGCGGCGATCGGAGACGCCAAGACATGCCCCCATGGCCATCCGATCGCAGCCGGTGAGCGCCTCGCGGGCGTGCCTTTGGCCGATGTCGAGATCGGCGCGAACGTGCGCGTGCTGCGCTTCGAGAACGAGGCCGAGGATCTTCTTCATTACCTCAAGGCCTCCGGTCTCGAGCCCGGCCTGCAGGGCTCGCTGGCGGCCAGCGACGACACCGAGGTCGTCGTCGAAGCCGCCGACGGGTCGCGCTGCGCGGTGACGCCGTCGGTGGCCGAGACGGTCTCGGTCCTCGCCGATCCGTCCCCTCCGCCGCGCACGGCTTTGCCCGAGCAGTTGGTGCTCGGGCAGCGTTATGGCAGATGAATGGCGCTGAGCGGGCAGGGGCTTGGGGCGTGGGTTGAGGACCAGGGGTAGGGGCAGGAGTTGAGAGGCAGGCGGCCTGACGGTGCGTGGGCCAGGTTGTCGAAAAATGCGGCTTAACGATTTTCTAGCTAACTATAGTTATACGTGTTGAGTCTATAGCTATACGGAAATATAAAGCCCGTTGTTTACCATTGTGAGACATAGAAAACGTTAACCCGCCCAAACGAACAGGAATAGATCTCCTTCGTCCCAGATCGGGTCGGCCATCTTCATCGGCCTTCCAGGGTTGATCCCGCGGAAGCCGGGTTTTTGCCGGCCTCGGTGCGTCCGCCTCAGGCGCTTCTCTAGCGAAGCGAGCGGTAGGCGCCCGCCAGGCGCGTGATGCCCTCGTCTATCTGCTCCGGGGTAACCCCGGAGTACGCGAGCCGCAGGGTGTTCTCGCCGCCCTGGAGCACGAAATCTGTGCCCTTCACGAACGCGACTCCCCGCTCGCCGGCGGCCCTGTGCAGCGCCGCGACGTCCGTGCCCTCCGGCAAGGTCACCCACATGAAGTAGCCGCCCTCCGGCGCGACGAACCTGGCCTCTGGCAGTTCGCGATCGAGCGCCTGCGCCAGGGTTCCGGCCCGCTCGGCCAACGCCGCCTTGACGGTCGCGATCGAGCGTTCGATCGCACCTGACGCGCAGAACTCGTAGACGATCGCCTGGGAGACCATGCTCGGCGAGATGTAAGTGTTCGTCGCCAGCTCGGCCACGCTCTCGATCAGCTCGCGCGGGCCGACCAGGTACCCAACCCTGATGCCCGGGCAGACCGTCTTCGAGAACGACGACGCGTACACCACCCGGTCCGGGTCCATCGAGAGCATCGTCGGCAGCTGCTCGCCCGTGAACCGCAGCGCCACGTACGGGTCGTCCTCGAACACGACGAACCCGTGCTCGGCGGCCATCCACAGCAGCGCCCGGCGCTTGGCGGCCGACAGCGTATAACCGGCAGGGTTCTGGAAGTTCGGGATCACATGCGCCAGCTTCGGCCTCACGCCCGCGGGACCCGCCAGCAGGCGTCCCAGCGCGTCGGTGTCGATGCCGTCCGCCTCCAGCTCGACAGCGTGTATGCGTGCCCCGCGTTTGCGCAGCGACAGCAGCGTGCGGTCGTAGGTCGGTCTCTCCACGATCACCTCATCGCCGGCGCCGACCAGCTGCTCGAACAGAAACGCGTCGGCCTGCATCGACCCGTTCGTGACGATCACGTTCTCCGGCGCCACCCCGTGCTGCTCGGCGATCCAGGCCCTCAACTTCAGGTAGCCGACCGACGTCCCGTATGCGGTCGCCCCGCCCGGGTCGCTCTCCAGCGCCCTGGTCGCGGCCTCCCGTAGTCCCTCGACGTCGACGATGTCGAGGGACGGGGCTCCTCTGGCGAAGGAGATCGGGGGTCCCGTGAAGGTCTCTGGAGCCGGCACGGCCGCGTAGCTTAGGCGTCCGAGCAGCTCGTCGTAGTCTCGCGTCAGCTCGCTGGCGGTGCGCTCCAACCGCTCCCTGAACCGCAGCAGCTCATCCGCGTCCGGCGGCTCGACCGCCGGCGATTGGCGCGCCCCGGGAGCGTATGGCGAGCGAGCTTGGTCACCGCTCTCCACCGGCTCCAGTCGAGGGCCGGGCGGTGGCCCCTGCCGCGACCCGGGCGGGTTGGGCGCCCGCGGTGGTTGCGAACCCGGCGTCGATGGGGACAGCGAGGCGGGCGGCGCCGGAGGCACGGGGGCCGGCGGCTCGGCCGCCTCGTCCACGACGCGGCCGTTGCTGGCGCCGACAGCAGCCAGCTCGCGCTCCAGTTCGCCCAGCTTACGCTCCAGCTCGCCCAGTGTCTGTGCCGTCTCTTGGTCCACGCAGCCAAGCGTAGCGGGCCGGGCGGTGCGGTCGTCAGGCGGCGGCTCAGGCTGCCGGGCTGGAAGCGCCGCTGAGCGTCTCGACCGCCAGCTCGGCCACTTCGGTCGGCGTCCGTCCCACGCGAACACCCTTGGCTTCCAGGGCCTCCGCCTTCGCCTTGGCGGTACCCGCGGAGCCCGACACGATCGCGCCCGCATGCCCCATCTGCTTGCCCGGCGGCGCCGTGAAGCCGGCGATATAAGCGATCACCGGCTTACTCACGTTGGCCGCGATGTACTCTGCGGCCTCCTCCTCGGCGGTGCCGCCGATCTCGCCCGACAGCACGATCAGCTCGGTCTCCGGGTCGGCCTCGAACAGCTCGATCACGTCCACGAACGAGCTACCCGGCACCGGATCGCCGCCGATGCCCACGATCGAGCTGCAGCCAAAACCGGCCTGGGCGATCTCGTTTCCGATCTGGTAGGTCAACGTCCCCGACCGCGATACCACGCCGACGTTGCCCTGCTTGAAGAAGGACGCCGGGATGATGCCCACGTTCGCCTTGCCCGGCGACAGGATGCCAGGGCAGTTCGGGCCGACCAGCCGTGTGTTCTCGAAATCGCGCTCCAGCGTGTTGTAGACCCTCAGCTCGTCGTGCGCCGGTATACCCTCGGTGATCGCGATAACCAGCTCGACTCCCGCCGCGGCCGCCTCCAGGATCGAGTCCGCCGCGAACCGGGGCGGCACGAAGATCATCGCCGTGTTCGGCCCAGTCTCCTTCGCCGCGTCCTGCCAGCTGTCGAACACCGGTATGCCCTCGACGTCCTGGCCGCCCTTGCCCGGCGTCACGCCGCCGACGACGTTTGTGCCGTAACGCCTGTTGTTGAGCGTATGGAACGCGCCCTCTTTGCCCGTTATCCCGGCGACCGCCAGCCGCGTGTCGCTGTCAATCAGGATCGACATCAGACGTTCGCCCCCGCTCCGGCGCCGGCCGGCGCGCTCTCGACGCCGCGCCCTTCCGCGAGCGCAACGACCTTCTCGGCCGCCTCGTTCATCGTCCTCGCCGCATACACGTTCGGCAGCGCCGCCTCCTGCAACAGCTCACGGCCCTGCACGTCGTTCGTGCCGTCCAGCCTGACCACGAACGGCACGTCCGGCTTGATCTCCTCGAACGCCGCGATCAACCCTTTGGCGACCTCGTCGCACCTGGTGATGCCCCCGAAGATGTTGAACAACACCGCCTTCACCTTCTCGTTGCTCAGGATCAGCTCGACGGCCTGCTTGACCTTGCCGGCGTCCGAGCCGCCGCCGGCGTCCAAGAAGTTCGCCGGCTTGCCGCCCGCCTGCGCGACGACGTCGAGCGTCGACATCACCAAGCCAGCGCCATTGCCCAAGATCCCGATGTCGCCATCCAGCGCCACGTACTGCACACCCTGTTCGCGTGCCCTACGCTCGATCGGGTCTTCGTTCTCGCTGTCCGACAGCCCTTGGTTCTCGGGATGCCTGTACAGCGCGTTGCCGTCGAGCGACACCTTCGCGTCCAGCGCCCTGACCTCGCGCTCCGGGGTCACGATCAGCGGGTTGATCTCCGCCAGCGTCGCGTCCTCCTCGATCCAGACCTCGTACAGAGCGGCGAGCGCCTTGGCGACCTGGTCGATCACGTCCTCGTCGGCCCCGCCCTCGGTCGCTATCTCAACGGCCTCCTCCGCGGTCAGGCCTTGCAGCGGGTCCACGTGCCTGCGGATCAGCGCCTCCGGTTTGGTCTCGGCCACCTGCTCGATCTCGACGCCCCCCTCGACGCTGAAGATCACCAGTGGCAGCTTCGCCGAGCGGTCCAGCAGCACCGACGCGTAGTACTCGGTCGCGATGTCGCTGGCATGCTCGATCCACAGCTTGTGCACCGTATGGCCCCTGATGTCCATGCCCAAGATGTTCTGCGCGTGCTCACGCGCCTCCGCTTCGTTGCCCGCCAGCTTCACCCCGCCCGCCTTGCCGCGCCCGCCGATCAGGACCTGCGCCTTGACCACGACCGGGTAGCCGACCTCGTTGGCGGCCGCGACCGCGTCCTCCACGCTCGTCACTGCGCGGCCGTCCGACACCTTCAGGCCGTGCTTGCCGAACAACTGCTTGCCTTGGTACTCGAGCAGGTCCATTTCGTCTTCCTCTTGGGGAGGGGGTCTGGGGGAGCCCGCCCACCGGGCCTGCCCGGGCGGGCGGGTCTGCCCATCCTCCATCGCGGCGCGAGACTCTAGCTGAAAGCTGGGTGCACGCGCCGAGGCGTCCTCCAAGGCATAATGCCCGAGCCCATGGCCTTGCCCAAGAACATCACCTTCGTCACGTTCGACGTCTACGGCACCCTGATCGACCGCGACACCGGCATCTACGACGCGTTCGCGGCCGAGGCGGCCCGCGACGGAGTGGAGCTCGACCGCGCCGAGCTGTTGGCGCTGGTGCGCGAGATCACCCGCGAGATCGAGGGCGGCTCCTACGAGCTCTACGCCGAGGTCCTGCGCCGCACCGCGATCGAGGTCGCCAAACGCCTGGAGTGGGACCTCGAGCCATCGCGCTCGGGCTTCCTGCCCGATTCGGTCCAGCGCTGGAAGCCCTTCAAGGAGACCAACATCCAGCTCGCCAAGCTCGCCAAGAAATACCAGCTCGGACTGCTGTCCAACATCGACGACAAGCTGCTCGGCCAGACCCGCCGCCACATCCCGACCGACTTCGACCTCGTCGTCACCGCCCAGCAGGTCCGCTCCTACAAGCCCGACCCCGCCCACTTCACCGAGTGCGCCCGGCGGATGGGCGGCAAGCGCGGCTGGGTCCACGTCGCCGCCAGCCACTACCACGACGTCGCGCCCTGCATCAAAGCCCGCGTGCCCGTCATCTGGGTCAACCGCACCAAAGAGGTTCTCGACTCCTCCCAGCGCAAGCCGACCGCCGAGGTTCCCAACCTGCGCGAGGCCGCCAAGCTGCTCGGCGCCACCTGAGCGCCAGGCTGGCTGGGCGGCTGCGAGCGAGGCTGAGGGGAGAGGCCGCCAGGTGCGAGTCGTCTCGTTGCACCCGGACGTCCTGCTCGCGACGAGCTCGATCTGGCAGACCAACTGCCTGATCGTTCGCGGGCCTAAGAAGGACGGCGAGCGTAGGCCGGGGGAGGGAGGCGTCCGCGGGCCGGAGGAGGGAGGCGAGCGCGGCGGTGAAGGTGAACGATCCGGCGAGGGGGTTGCCGGGGAGGGTCGCGCGCGCGAGAGCCCAGAGTTGGGCGGGGAGACCTTCGTGATCGACTCGCCGATCCTGCCCGACGAGCTCGATGCGCTCCCCGCCCTGGCCGAGCAGGCCCGATTTCCGCAGCCGACCGGCCTGATCGCTACTCACGGCGACTGGGATCACCTGCTCGGGCGCCTTGCCTTCCCCAGCCTTGCTCTCGGCTGCGCCGAGACGACTGCCGCCCGCCTGGCGGACTCGCCCGGCGAGGCCCAGCGCGAGCTGCGCGCCTTCGACCGCTCCTTCTACATCGAACGCCCCCGCCCCCTCCAGCTCGGCCAGGTCCAGGCTTTGCCCGTCCCCGGGCGCCTCGACATCGGCGCTCAGGAGCTGCAGCTACATCCCGCCGACGGCCACACCCCCGACGGCATGGCCGTTTGGATCGGCTGGGCCGGCGTGCTCGTCGTCGGCGACTACCTCTCGACCGTCGAGCCCCCCGACGTCGGTCCCGGCAGCTCGCCCGACTCCTACATCGCCACGCTCGAGCGCCTGCGCCCCTTGGTCGATGCGGCGAGCCACGTCGTCCCCGGCCACGGGCCCGTGCTCGACGCCGCGCGCGCGCGTGGCGTGCTCGAAGAGCACCTTGCCGGGCTGAGGGCGCTCAGCCGGGCGGCGAGGTAAACCTCGCCGGGAGCGACCTCAATCATCATCCCGGCGACTCGCTCGTCGATCGGTGAACGTCAGTCCGGGGACTTGATCGTCGCGATCGGCGCGCCCGCCGCGATCGGCGCGCCCTCGGAGATCGGCAGCTCGGCGATCGTGCCGTCCTTGTGGGCGGTGATCTCGTTCTCCATCTTCATCGCCTCGATGATGCACAGCAACTGGCCCTCGCTGACCGTGTCGCCCTCTTTGACCAAGACCTTCCACATGTTGCCCTGCAGCGGCGAGGCCAGCACGTCGCCACCCGCCGCGGCGCCCGAGCGCTTCCGCTCGCCTCGCCGGGGCGCCTGCCTGCCGCCGCCGCCGCCGGCCGCCGCACTGGTCCCCGCCGCCGCCCCCCCGCCGTTGCCCGCCGCGAAGGCGCCCGTGCCCGCGAGCGGACCGCCCGAGTCGCCGAAGACGTTGACCTCGAAGCGCTTGCCCGAGACCTCGACCTCGTAGGTGCGCTTCACCTTCTCGGCCTCGCCGTCGGCCGTCTCGCCGGGCGCCGGCTCGGCCTTGGGGAAGGCCAAGGTCTTCAGCCACTTCTTGTCCTCCAGCAGGTCTCTACAGGTCTCGCCTTTGACCCACTGCTCGGTCTCGAGCAGCGCTTTGTGAAACGGGATCAGGGTCTTCAGGCCCTCGATCTCGTATTCGGAGAGCGCCCTCAGCATGCGCCTGGTCGCCTGCTCGCGGTCGGCGTCCCAGACGATCAGCTTCGCGACCATCGGGTCGTACATCGGCGACACTTCGCCACCGGCCTCCACGCCCGAGTCGACCCTCACGCCCGGGCCTTTCGGCTCCTTGTAGGCCCCGATCTTGCCCGGGGCCGGCGCGAAGTTCTTGGACGCGTCCTCGGCGTTGATCCGGCACTCGATCGCGTGGCCTTTCAGCTCCACATCGACCTGGGCGTAGGCCAGCTCCTCGCCCGCTGCCGCCCTGATGCCCTCCTTGACGATGTCGATCCCGGTCGTCATCTCGGTCACGCAGTGCTCGACCTGGACCCTCGTGTTCATCTCCAGGAAGAAGTAGTCCGGCTCGATGCCTTGGCCCTCGGCCAACAGCCCCTCGATTGTCCCGGCGCCGACGTAGCCGACGGCCTTGGCGGCGTCGACCCCGATCTTGCCGATGCGCTCCCGCATCTGTGGGTCGATCACCCATTCCGGGGCCGGCGACTCCTCGATCACCTTCTGGTGGCGCCTCTGGATCGAGCAGTCGCGCTCGCCCAAATGGATCACGTTGCCGTGCCTGTCGGCCAGGACCTGGACCTCGACGTGCCTGGGGTCGGGCAGGTAGCGCTCCAGGTAGACGGTCGGGTCCGAAAAGAACTTCTCGCCTTCCCGGCTGGACCCCTCGAATGCCCCCTCCAGCTCGTCCTCGCTCAACGCCACCCTGAAGCCCTTGCCGCCGCCGCCGCCCGCGGCCTTGACCGCCACCGGAAAGCCGATCTGCTCCTTGGCGATCCTCAAAGCGTCCGCCACCGTCGCGACCGGCTCGGTCGTTCCCGGCACGATCGGCACACCGGCGGCCTTCATCAGCTCCCTTGCCTTCGTCTTCGAGCCCATCGCCTCGATCGCGCTCGCCGGTGGCCCTATGAAGACGATGCCCGCGTCCTCGCACGCCTTTGCGAACGGCGCGTTCTCGGCGAGGAACCCGTAGCCGGGGTGGATCGCCTGCGCGCCCGCGCGCTTGGCGACGTCCAGGATCTTCTCGACGTTCAAGTAGTTGTCGGCGGCCGGGCCGTCGCCGAGGTTGTATGCCTCGTCCGCGCGCTTTACGTGCGGCGCGTCCCTGTCGAGCTCCGAGTAGACCGCCACCGAGGCGACCCCCAGCTCGTCCAGGGCTCTGACGATGCGCACGGCGATCTCGCCCCTGTTGGCTATCAGCACCTTCTCGAACATAAGCGGCGCTAGCTTAGCGACCCGCCGGGCGTCGGCTCAGGCGCCCACGATCATCCCGGCGGCGACGGTCTCGTTCGAAGCTTCGTCGATCAAGATGAAGCTGCCTGTGCGCCTGTTCCGGGCGTACGGGTCGAATGCGATCGGGCTGCTCGCGCGCAGGCTTATCCGGCCGATGTCGTTCAAGGCCAGCTCCGCCGGGGGCCCAGCCGAACGCTCGAGCGTGTGCACATCGACTAAGTCCTTCAGGTTCTCGACGATCACGTTCGCGCTGTTGGTCGTGTGCTTGATCGCGTAACGCCCGCCCGCGCGCAGCGGCCGGTCGCTCATCCAGCAGACGTCGGCGTCCAGTTCGCGCTCCACGCCAGGGGCCTCGTCCGGCCGGCAGATCAACTCGCCCCGCGAGACGTCCAGCTCGTCCTCGAGCCTGACCGTCACCGACATCGGCGCGACCGCCTCCTCAAGCTCGCCGTCATAGGTGTCGATCGCCGCGATCCGCGTGCGCCTGCCGCTCGGCAGCACTTCGATTTCGTCGCCCTTGCTCAGAGCCCCGCTCGCGATCTGGCCGGCGTAGCCCCTGTAGTCGCCCGCGGCCGTGCCCAGGTCCGAGGCTGCATCCAGGTCCGACGCCAGGCCCAGGTCCGACGCCGAGTCCCGGCTCGCCGCCAAGCTGCGGCTCGACGGCCTGATCACCCACTGCACCGGCAGCCGCGCCGGCTTCTCGTAGGGGTGGTCATAGGCGACCTCGACGCTCTCCAGGTGCTCCAGCAGCGTCGGCCCGTCATACCAGTCCATCCGGGCTGAGCGCTCGACTACGTTGTCGCCTTCCAGGGCCGACATCGGTATGTAGAGGATGTCGCGTCGAAGGCTCTCCTCGGCGCCGCCCTCCTCTTCGCCGCCGCTGGCCATGGTATCTGGGGCGCCGCCGCCGAGCCTGTGCGCGAAGCCCTCGAACTCGGCGACCAGCTCCTCGAAGCGGTCTTTGCTGTATTCGACGAGGTCCATCTTGTTGACGGCCACCACGAGGTGAGGGATGCCGAGCAGGGCGCTGATGAAGGCGTGGCGCTTGGACTGCTCGACGACGCCTTTGCGCGCGTCCAGCAAGATCACAGACAGGTCGGCGGTCGAGGCGCCGGTCACCATGTTGCGCGTGTACTGCTGGTGCCCGGGGCAGTCGGCGATGATGAACCTGCGACCTTCGCTGACGCCTTGGATGCCGGGAGTCGCGAAGTAGCGGTAAGCGACGTCGATCGTAATGCCCTGCTCGCGCTCGGCCCTCAGGCCGTCGGTCAGGAGCGCCAGGTCGAGCGCGCCCTGCCCTCCTCGGCGCTCACTGGCTTTGGCGACGTGTTCGAGCTGGTCCTCGAAGACCTGCTTGGTGTCGTACAGCAGCCTGCCGATCAGGGTGCTCTTGCCGTCGTCGACCGAGCCCGCGGTGGTGAACCTCAGGAGGTCGAGGGTCATCTGGGGACGCTCGCTGGGCGATAGGTCGGGCGGTAGACCCATTTTCGCGATGCAAGCTCATCGCTGTGCGTATAGCGATAGTTAGACGGAAAGATAAAGGGGGAGATGTGGGGCATTAAAAAAGAACTGGCGTATAGCCATAGTCAGACGCCACCCAAAAAAGTACTAGGCACTCCGCTCCTTCACAAAGTCTTTACACACCGGAGACTTCCCTCCAAGTCGTCCCGTCGGTCCCGGCATCTTGTGCCCCGCTGGCCCCGCCGGTCCCGGCATCTCGCCCCGCTGCTCCGCCGGTCCGCGGCGACTGAACGAGCGGACAACAGGACGCGCCAACATCAGAAGTAGCCGGCCTTCTTGCGGTCCTCCATCGCTGCCTCGGTCACTTTGTCGTCGGCCCTGGTCTCGCCGCGCTCGGTGACCCTGGTCGCGGCGATCTCGGTCACGACCTCGACCAGGGTGGCGGCTTGCGAGCGCACGCCGCCGGTACAGCTCATGTCGCCGACCGTCCGGTACCTGACGGTCTCGGTGAAGACCTGCTCGCCCTCCAGCAGCTCGGCGCCTTCGCGCCAGGCGTACAGCATCCCGTCGCGCTCGAAGACCTCACGCTCGTGGGCGTAATAGATCGACGGGACCTCGAGCTGCTCTTGGTCGATGTACTCCCATACGTCCAGCTCGGTCCAGTTCGAGATCGGGAAGACCCTCACGTTCTGGCCCTTTTTGATCCTGCCGTTGTAGAGGTTCCACAGCTCGGGCCTCTGGTTCTTGGGGTCCCAGCCGCCGAAGTCGTCCCTGAAGGAGAAGACCCGCTCCTTGGCCCTGGCCCGCTCCTCGTCGCGGCGCGCCCCGCCGAAGGCGGCGTCGAACTGATGCTCGGCGATCGCGTCGAGCAGGGTCACCGTCTGCAGCTGGTTGCGCGATGCCCGTGGGCCGGTCTCCTCGACGACCCTGCCTTTGTCGATCGAGTCCTGGACGCTGGCCACGATCAAGCGCTCGCCGAGCTCCGCCACCCGACGGTCCCTGTACTCGATCACCTCCGGGAAGTTATGGCCCGTGTCGACGTGCATCAAAGGGAACGGGAACGGCGCCGGCCTGAACGCCTTCTCAGCCAGCCTGAGCAGCACGATCGAGTCCTTGCCGCCGCTGAACAGCAGGACCGGTCGCTCGAATTCGGCCGCGACCTCGCGCATCACATGGATCGCCTCGCTCTCCAAGGCCCTAAGATGCGACAGCTGCTTGGGCCCGGCCGCGACGCTCATCTCACTCCATCAACGTGCAAGCCGCACTCTGTCTTGTCCAGTCCCGCCCAGCGGCCTTCGCGGCCTGAGCCGGGCTGGGTGCACGGCGCGCAGCCGATCGACTCGTAGCCCTGGTCGTGCAACGGGTTGTAGGGCAGGTCGCGCTCGTTGATCCTGCGCCAGATGTCCCGGTCGGTCCAGCGGGCCAAGGGGTTGTACTTGAAGAGGTTCCTGGCCGAGTCGTGTTCGATCAGCTCGGCGCCAGCCCTGGTGGGCCCCTGCTCGCGCCTGATGCCGGTGATCCAGCCCTCGGCGCCCGCCAGGCTCCGGTCGAGCGCGGCGACCTTCGCGGCCGAGCAGCAGTGCTCGGGTCCGCTCCACGGAGTATCGGACCCACCCGCCCTGTTGGAGGCGTCCTGAACCTCGATGGTGACCCCGAAGCGCCGCTCGAACTCGCGCCAGGTCTGCATCGTCTCCTCGAACAGGACCCCGGTGTCGATCGTCACGATCCGCACGCCCGCGGCGGTGTCGCCGTCCTGGAGGCGCAGCAGCTCGTCGATCAGGACCGACTCCTCCTTCTGGAAGGAGCACAGCAGCACCGCCTTCTCGCCATGCTTGGCGATCGCCTCGCGCAGCGTCGCGGTCAGGTCCTCGGACGGTCCCGTGGCCGGGTCGAAGCTGGCGCGCGCGGGCGCGTCCGCGGCCGGGATGATCCGAGCGGTGGCGCCCGGTCTCGGGCTGCCGGCCGGGCTGGCCGGGCCGGCCGGGCCGGTCTGTGCGGCGATGCCGGGGTCGGTGGCTATGTCGTCCTGGAGAGGGTGCATCGATTGCCTAGATATCTATACCGCGCACTCGCCCTCGCCACGGATGACTTCGAAGGGAACGTTCCTGTTCCAGTCGATGAACTGATTCATCGTATCCAGGCCGAACTCGACGGGCATCGACAGGTCCTTGACCAAGCTCTCCAGCTCGGCGGTGCCGACGCGCTCGCAGAAGGCGCCCCAGGTCTCGGTCTCGCTCGACCGCGTCGCCTCGTAGTGGCGCAGCCAGCGCTCGATCGCATCGGGCACGCGCTTGGCGGGCAGCCGCAGCTTCAGGCGCTGACCGAACTGGACGCCGGCGCCTTCGTAGACGCCGCCGACGTGGGGAATGTAGGCGGGGATCGTGTGATCGCCGGCTTTGATGGAGGCGCCGTAGAAGCCGATGTCGGCGACGTGGTGCTGAGAGCAGCCGTTGGGGCAGCCCGACATCTTGATGTGGATGTCTCTGGTCAGCGGGTCCTCGATGCCCATCGCCTCGATCCGCTCCTGGACGGCCTGGTTGAGGCCCATCGAGCTTGTGATCCCGAGCTTGCAGGAGTCGGTGCCGGGGCAGGACACGACGTCGTTTACCTCGCGGGCGCCGGCGTCGCCGAGGCCCAGCTCGGACAGGGCCCGCCAGACGTCGTAGACGCTCTCCTGGCGGACCCACCGCAGGACGAGGTTCTGCTGGACGGTCGTCCTGGCGTAGCCGCCGGCGTGCTCGCGCATGATCTGGCCGAGGCCCCGGAACTGCTGGGGGGTGAGGTCGCCCCTGACGATCTTGACCTCGACGGTCACGTAGCCGGCCTGCTTCTGGGGGGCCACGTTGGCGGCCTGGAAGCGCTCGAACTCGGAGAGGTCCCCGTTCGGGGTCCCAAAGACCTCGGGCGGCGCCGGCGCCGACTCGCGCTCGTCGTCTACGAACAGGCGATCCTCGATCGAGAAGTCGCGTTCGGAGACCCAGTCGCCCTTCAGCTCCTCCTCGACCTGCTTGCGCAGCTCCTCGATGCCGTACTTGTCGACGAACACCTTGATCCGGGCCCGAGCCCTGTTCACGCGCAGCCACTCTTGGCGGTCGAAGATCCGGAAGACGGCCTCGGCGACCTTCAGGTAGTCGCCGTTGTCGAGCTCGACGAACTCGTACAGCACGGGCGCGACCCTCGGCATGATCGAGGTGCCGCCGCCGACCAGCATCTGCACGCCGCGGACCTGGCCGCGGCCCTCGACCTCCTGGACCTTGGCTCTGTAGGCGATGTCGTGGATCTCGGCGATCGCCCGGCCCTGGGCCGAGCCGTCGAAGGCGGTCTTGATCTTGCGGGGCATCCCCTGGGTGGTCGGGTGCCTGACGAAGTACCTGACATAGGCGCCCGCGTAGGGAGTCAGGTCGAACAGCTCGTCGGCCGCCACGCCGGCCCAGGGATCGCCGGTCACGTTTCTGACCGTGTTGCCGCAGCCCTCCCTGCTGGACAGGCCCGCTTCGCCGAGCTCGCTGATCGCCTGGTCGATCTCGGGCAGGGGAATGTGGTGCATCTGGATGTTCTGTCTGGTCGTCACGTGGCCCTTGCCGAGCGGCGCGTACCGTTCGACGACGTCCGCGAACTTGTCCATCTGCTCCGGCGTGATCCCGCCGAACGGGAGCTTGACCCGGATCATCTGGACGTCGGGCTGGCGCTGCCCGTAGACGCCCTGCCTGAGCCTGAACTTGATGAAGTCCTCTTCTTTGGTGTCGCCCGCCAGGAACTTGGTGGCCTCGGTCTTGAAGTCCTCGAACTCCTGTTTGAGGATCGGGATCACGTGGCCGGGCACGTTCTGCAGGATCTCGGGATCCTCGAGCGTGCCGCGGGGTTCTGCGGGAATGGTTGCCTGCTCCATCACGGGACCTCCTGGCCCGGCCTCTTCAGCGGCCGGCTCACTGTCGGGTGGTGGCTCGGAAAGCGATTGAGGCTAAAGCCTAGCGGGTTTCAGGTGTTTATCCAGCGGTGGGCGGAGTCGGCGCCCGGGCCAGCGCGATCGGCGAAGTCTCCACGCGAGACGCCTTCGAGCATAGCCGCGGTCAGCCAGCCGTCTTGGCCGACGGCCGAAGGGGCCGGTGGGGGAGCGGTGTCCGCCAGGAAGCGCTCGATCGCAGCCGCGATCGCGGCTGCCTCCTCCGGGTCGGCGGTGGGCGAAGCCAGCGTCGGGGTCACAGCCGGGGGGGCCGGCGTGTGGTGGTCGAGGGGCCGGCCGGCGGCTTCTGGATCGGCTGCGGCGGACGGGCTCACAGCGGGATGTTGCCGTGCTTGCGTTGCGGGCCGGGCTCGCGCTTGGAGTGGAGGGTATGCAGGGCGGCGATCAGGCGCGGCCGGGTCTCGTGGGGGACGATCACGTCGTCGATGTAGCCGCGCTCGGCGGCGGTATAGGGGTTGGCGAACCTGGCCTTGTAGTCGGCCATCAGCTTCTGGCGGCGCTCCTCGGGCGTGGGGCTGCTGGCCAGGTCGCGCCGGTAGATGATGTTGACGGCGCCCTCGGGCCCCATCACGGCGACCTCGGCGGTCGGCCAGGCGAAGTTGAAGTCGGCGCCGAGGTGCTTCGAGGACATGACGTCGTAGGCGCCCCCGTAGGCCTTCCTGGTGATGACCGTGATCTTGGGGACGGTCGCCTCGGCGAAGGCATACAGGAGCTTGGCGCCGTGCCTGATGATGCCGCCCCACTCCTGGGCGGTCCCGGGCAGGAAGCCGGGCACGTCGCAGAACGTGATCAACGGGATGTTGAACGCGTCGCAGGTCCTCACGAAACGGGCGGCCTTGGCGGAGGCGTCGATGTTGAGGACCCCGGCGAGCTGGTTGGGCTGGTTGCCGACGATACCGACCGCGTGGCCGTCGAGGCGCGCGAAGCCGCAGACGATGTTCATGGCGTAGTGCTCGTGGACCTCGAAGAACTCTTCGTCGTCGACGATCAGCCTGATGACGTCGCGCATGTCATACGGCTTGTTGGGGTTGTCTGGAACGACCCGATCCAGAGCCTCGTCCATGCGTGCCGGATCGTCACCGGGCGTCACCCGTGGGGTCGTTTGCAGGTTGTTCGAGGGCAGGAACGAGAGCAGGTAACGGCAGTCCTCGAGGCAGGCGTCCTCATCGTCTGAGGCGAACTGGGCGACACCGGACTTCGTGTTGTGGGACATCGCTCCGCCCAGCTCCTCGAAGCCGACCTCCTCGCCCGTGACGGTCTTGATGACATCGGGGCCGGTGATGAACATGTGGGAGGTCTCTCGGACCATGAATATGAAGTCGGTGATCGCCGGCGAGTAGACGGCGCCGCCGGCGCACGGGCCCATGATCAGGCTGATCTGGGGGATGACCCCCGAGGAGCGTACGTTGCGCAAAAAGACGTCGCCGTAAGCGCCCAGCGAGACGACGCCCTCCTGGATGCGGGCGCCGCCGGAGTCGTTGATGCCGATCACCGGGCAACCGATCTTGGCGGCCAGGTCCATGACCTTGCACATCTTCTCGCCCATGACCTCGCCAAGGGAACCGCCGAAGACGGTGAAGTCCTGGCTGAAGACGCATACGGTCCGGCCGTCGATCGTGCCGTGGCCGGTCACGACGGCGTCGCCCCAGGGCCGGTTCTTTTGCATGTCGAAGTCGTGGGTCCTGTGCCTCACGAACGTGTCCAGCTCCTGGAATGAGCCTTGGTCCAGGAGCTTTTCGACGCGCTCCCTGGCGGTGTACTTGCCGCGTGCGTGCTGCTTCTCCTCGGCTTCCGGCGAGGAGTGGATCGCGGCCTCGCGCAGCTCTTGCAGCTGGGCCAGCTTCTCCTCGTAGGTCTCTGGCGCCTTCTGTTTGGGGGGCTTGCGGTGGCCGCTGCGCGATGCGGCCAGCAGGGCGGCGTCTGCGTGGCGGTCGTGTGAGCTGGTAGCCATCGGGCGCGTGATGTTAGCCGGGGCTCAATTTAGACACCTGGCCGCGGGCGCCGAGATCGCACTCAGCGGCGTGCCGATACCGGTCCGTCGGCGCTGCTGATCTGCCAGCGGAGGCCGGGACCGAACTCGAGCACGATCCCGGTGGGGCTGATCAGCTCCCAGCTGGGCGGGTCATCGTCTGCTGGCTCGCTTGTCGCCGGCCTGATGTCGAGGACCGAGCCATCCGACAGGCCGCAACGCAGCTCGCCAGTCGCCTCATCGATGTCGGCGTCCTCGACGGAGCGTCCGACCAGTTGTGTGGGGTCGGCCGGCGACCACTCGGCGTCTTGAGTTGCCAGACGCCAGGTCTGTCCGTGCGAGTCGCGGACCTCGACATGAAGGACCTCTGGGTAGGCGAGGCGCGCGTCGACTATCGGCCCGCGTAGCAAACGCAAGACGTTGATCGGGGAAGCGTCTAGGGCTAGGACGGTCGCCATGAGGCCTTCCATTGTCGCAGCCAAGTCAGCAGTTCCCGATAGCTCATGTCCGCTTGCACCTCGCCGGCCTGCTTCTCGGCGTGCAGCGCGTCGCTGGCGTCATAGCGTTCGCTGACGGTCAAGCCGGCCTCCTTGCACGCCTGCCGGAACTGCTTGACATCGCGCTTGTGGCCCAACAGGGAGCCTCCCGGAGCTACTCAGGCCCGGGAGAACGGCCGGTGATGGGCCGCGCCCAGCCGGTCAAGGACGCCCGTCAGCACGGCCGTCGTCTGCTCTTCGAGCGCGGCCAGTTCGCCGGCTATGCCCGGCTCTGGGGTTGGCTCGTCCGGGGCCGGATGCTCGGCGACGGGCTCCTCCGGTGCTGTCTCTTCTGAGGCCGGCTCCTCCGGTGTTGCCTCCTCTGGGGCCGGCCCTTCGGCGGTCGGTTCCTCCATTGGCGGCTCGGACTCAGTCGCCGGTTCTGATTCGATGGGCTTCATCCGCTTGCGGCGGCTGAAGAGGCGGGCAAAGAATTTGGGGCGACGTTCGGGTTCGGGCTCGGATTCCAGGACCGGTTCCGGCTCGGGCTCGACCGTCATCTCTGGTTCCGGTTCCGGCTCGACCGTCATCTCTGGCTCGGGTTCCGGCTCGGGCTCGACCGTCAGATCCGGTTCCGGCTCGGGCTCGACCGTCGCTTCCTGTTCCGGTTCCGGCTCGGCGGATGCCGGCGCGGCGCGGATGGCCGACAGCGTCACCTTGGTGCCCCAACCGGAGGGCTCGATCTGGACCGTGCCGCTCGCTACGGTCCCGTCGACGGTCGTCGCCTCCCAGTCGACGACCTTCTCGGGATCGGTCCTGACGATTCTGATCTCGCCGAGCTCGCCCAGGTGCCTGGCCAGGCTGGCGGGGTCGCTCAGCTCCGACCACAGCTCTGGCGGTGACTTGACGAGGGTGCGGCGCACCTCCGTGGAGACGCTCATCGCAGACGGTGTTCGCGCGCGCTCGCCGGAGTCCTTCCGGCGGTCTGCGGGCACCCTGTCCGGACGGCGCTGCGCGCGCGCGTGGGGCCTTGCTGTGCGGTTGTCACCTCGCTGGGTGGTGCTGCGCGCGCGCGTGGGGCCTTGCCGTGCGCGCGCAACCTCGCTGGGTGGTGCTGCGCGCGCGCGAGTGCTGCCAGCGAGGGTCGTGTTGCGGTCCTGGCCGTATGGGCGGCGTGTGCGACGCCGGCTTGGTGCCGGCCTACTGCCGGCTGGTTCCGGTCGTAGAGCTGACCGGTGGGATCGGGTCGAGCGGGGTCAGTTGGCCGTTGTTCAGCTGGAACCGGACCTTCGCCTGGCCGCCGGCCGGGCAGCACAGAGGGTTACCGGGCTTGTACAGGGCATAGGCCAACACGACTTCGGTGTCGTTCTGTGAAGCCACGCTCACCTGGGCGCTGGGCGCGCTCGCGTCGGTGCCGATGTACTTGTTGTCCAGGAAGAAGAAGGCCCGCTTGTCGTAGCCGTCGTTGGAGTGTGCGCCCGTGCCGATCAAGACCTTTAGGGTCTGGTTCGGCTTGTAGTCGCTCGGATCATCGACCGTAAAGCCCTGGCCTCGCACCGTCGCTTCGGCCGCGGCCAGCCCTTCGCCACCGGCGCTGCTGCTGCTGCCGCCGCCGCCATTGCCACCCGAGCCTTTGCCCGCTTCGGCGAACGCCGGCTCGGGCGCGGTCCTGGTCGTCGCGGGCGTCGAGGCGCCGGCGCTCGGCACGGTGGCAAGCGTCTTGGTGGTCGCTGTGCTCGGCTTCGTGCCGGTGCCGCCGGTCGTTCCATTCGTTTCGGTCGCGGTTTGTGGTTCGCTGCTCGCCGACACGGTCTGGGTGCCTCCGCCGCAGCCGGCCAGGATCGCGATCGTCGCGGCCGCCAAGGTCACGGCCAGAACCGGGGTCGCGCTTGTCTGCTTAGCCATCGCCCACGATGGTATTGAGGCTTGCGGCTCCAGGCTGCACCTCGCCGACCACTCCAGGCAGACCCTTGACAAACTTATTAGTCACTGCTAAGTTATCGGCCATGCGCTTCGTTCAGGCCCGGTCGTTGCAGGCTCGCCTTGTTTTCGCAGGCCGCTCAGAGTCGGGGGCGAGCCGGTGACCAAGCGCAACGGCTGGACCTTGGGGATCGTGTCGGTCGCGCTGTTCATGGTCGTGCTCGACAACCTGGTCGTCTCGGTCGCCCTGCCGACGATCCACCGCGACCTGCACGCCTCGATCCAGTCCTTGGAGTGGACCGTCAACGCTTATGTGCTCGCCTATGCCGTGCTCCTGCTGACGGGGGCCGCGCTCGGCGACCGCTTCGGGCGCCGGCGCATGTTCATCGCCGGGCTCACGCTCTTCACCGTCGCCTCGGCCGGCGCCGCGCTCGCGCCCACGACCGGCCTGCTCGTGGCCGCGCGTGCCGTCCAGGGGGCCGGCGCCGCGGCCGTCACTCCGCTTACGCTGACGCTCCTGGCCGAGGCGTTCCCGACCGATCGTCGCGGCATCGCGATCGGGGTCTGGTCGGGCGTCAGCGGCATCGCGGTCGCGATCGGCCCGCTCGTCGGCGGCGCCGTCGTGCAGGGCATCTCCTGGCACTGGATCTTCTGGCTGAACGTACCGATCGGTTGTGTCGTCGTGCCCCTTGCCGCGCGGGTCTTGCGCGAGTCCAAAGGTCCCTACGACACGCTCGACCTGCCCGGCCTGGTCCTGGTCTCGACCGGCGCTTTCGGGATCGTCTTCGGTCTGGTGCGCGCCCAGTCGCTCGGCTGGTCCAGCCCCACCGTGCTCGCCTCGTTGATCGGCGGGGCAGTACTGCTTGGCGGCTTCGTCCTACGCGAGCGCTCTACGGCCGAGCCGATGCTGCCGATGTCGTTCTTCGCCAAACGCTCGTTCGCCGTCACCAACGTAGCTTCTTTGACCATGTTCTTCGGCATGTTCGGCTCGATCTTCTTCTTGTCCCAGTACATGCAGTACGTGCTCGGCAACACTCCGTTGCAGGCCGGCCTGAAGCTGCTCGTCTGGACCGGCGCCTCGATGGTCGTCGCGCCGTTGGCCGGCGTCTTCTCGGAGCGCCTCGGCAGCCGTCCCTTCATGTTCGCCGGCCTCTCCTTGCAGGCCGGCGCTTTGGCTTGGTTCGCGACGATGGCCTCGACCGACCTGGCCTACTCGAAGATGCTGGTCCCCTTCATCATGGCCGGCTCCGGCATGGCGCTCGTGTTCGCACCGTCCGCCAACGCGGTGCTCGCATCCGTGCGCACCGATCAGGCCGGTCAGGCCTCGGGCGCCAACAACGCGATCCGCGAGCTCGGAGGCGTGCTCGGCGTGGCCGTGCTCGCCTCCGTCTTCACCGGCGCCGGCTCTTATGCCGATCCCGCCCAGTTCGTCGCTGGCTTGATCCCGGCATTGTGGGTCGGCGTGGCTGTGCTCGGCGTCGGCGCCCTCACCGTGCTGGCCCTGCCTTTCAGCACGCGGGCCGCCACCACCGCCGCCACGACCGAGCCTGCCTCGGTGGGCCTGGAGGGTGGCGACGGGCGCGCCGCCACGGGCGCCGCGCCCGTCGCCGAGTCTCAGCCCGCCCTCGTGGCCGGGGAGCCCGCATGAGCGACGATCGCGAAGCGCGCCGGCGCGTGCCCGCGGCCGAGCGCCGCGAGGAGCTGATCGCAGCCGCCGTCCACGAGTTCGCGCGCGGCGGCCTGCACGGCACCCCCGTCGAGCGCATCGCCAGGCAGGTCGGCGTCGCCCAGCCGTACGTCTTCAGCCTGTTCCCGTCCAAGCGTGACCTCTTCTTGGCTGCCCTCGAAAGGGGCTTTCAGCGCATCGCCGTCGCGTTCGAGCGCGCCGCCGAGGACTACAAGGCCGGACGCGCGCCGGCCGAATGCGAAGACGCGCTGCAGGCGATGGGCATCGCCTACAAGGCGCTGCTCGACTCCGACCGCGACTACCTGATGCTCCAGCACCAGTCGTATGCCGCTTGCGACGACCCAGTCGTCTGCGCCCGGGTACGCCACGGCTTCGCCAACCTCGTAGATCTCGCGCGCGAGCTGTCAGGCGCCGAGCCCGAGCGTTTGGACGACTTCTTCAGGCACGGTATGGCGCTCAACGTGGCCGCCGCGATGGGGGTCGAAGAACTGTCGGTCCAATGCCCCTGGGTAGCCGCCGAGCGGGACAAGGACGCCGAGCGGATCGCCGCCGAGCGGGAGACGGCCGGACGGGTCGGTTAGGATCGGCCTGCGATGTCCCAGCCAGCGCCCGGACCGCCCCAGAAGCGAAGTCGCCGCGAGCTGGCGCGCACCGGCGGCTTCGTCGTTCTCGCCGTCTTCATCACGCTGTTCGCGGTGCTCAATCTCGAATCGGTCGAAGTCAACTGGATCTTCGACTCCGGCCAGGTACCCCTGATCGTCGTCATCGCGGTTTCCTTCCTGATCGGGGTCGTGCTCACCTATCTGGCCGAACGTCGCGCCCGACGCCGCTAGGCGGCCCGCCGGACGCCTAACGCCGAACGCCGCCTGGCGCCGCCGCGCTCCCAGCGCGCCTGAGCTTGCGGGGGCGTAAGGCCCGCGCGGTGCTCAGGCCGCCAGTTGCAGCTCCTCTTCGACGACGATCTCGGCCGCTTCGTCGGCGCCGACGAACGGGGTCAGCACGACATACGCCAGGTAGTCGGTCAGCGCCGGCAGCAGATCGATCTGCCCGCTGGCGACCTGGCAGCGGATCGTCTGCCAAATCGCTCCCGCGACCCCCTCCACGGCGAGCTTGCTGCGGGCGGGCCCTGGCGCTCCCTCGGTTAGCAGCGTCGCGATGTCGCTCATCAGCGCGAAGTCCCGTTGCAGCGGCTCAGTTCCGGCACTGAGCGCCTGCGAGGCGATGACCTGTGCATACAGAGGCCGCTCGGCGAGCAACCTCAAGAGATTGCCCAATACGCGCCTGACCGCGCGCGGCCAGTCTTCGCTGACCAGGTCCGGATCGGCCGTTACCTGCAGCAGCTCGTCGCTGAGCTCGTCGAATGCGGCCAAGAAGCATTCGTCCTTGGACGAGTACAGCTCGCAGAACGCCTCGATCGGGATCCCCGCCGCCTCGGCGATCTGGGGAGCGGTCAGCTCGGCATAGTCTTCGACCACCGCCAGGTTCAGGACGCTCGTCCGCAGGCGTGCCCGCAGCTCCTTCTCGGAAATTCGTGGACCGGCGAACCTGCGCGCCGCTATCGGCGAGAGCGTGTGCAGGCCCGCCGGCACCCAGGCGGGCCCAGGCTCATCGACCTGGACCAGGTACCCGGCCCTGGGATCGGGCAGCAGTCGCACGCGCGAGCGCAGCCGGGCGCCTCCCGCGGTCGCCGTCCCGCTCCCCCTGACCCCGGCCGCAGCCGCGCTCGCCGCTGCCTTGCTCTCAGCCGCGCGTGCGGCCAGCAGCTCGGACGCGTGCTCGATAGCGGGGGTCTGGAACAGGAGCGTCCAGCGCACCAGCTCCTCTCTGATCGCCGCTATCTCCTGCGGGCGTCCGGTGCGCAGCCGCAGCGACACCGCTTCCTGGGCGCCGCCGACGATGCCCCTGACGATCGGGCTCGGCAGCTTCGCCGTCTCGCGCGAGGCGGCGAAGCTGCTTGTCAGAAGCTGCTCCAACATGCCGGTCATGCCGCGCAGGCGGGCCTGCCCGGGTGCACCGGCCGTCGGCGCGTGGACGAGCACCAGGCCGGCTCCCTTGGTGTTGACTTCGATCTCCTCGGCAACGACCGCCACCGACGCCCTGATCCGATCCTCCAGCTCCCCTCCGCTCGAGCGGTACGCCTCGGCGATGCGCTGCACCCCGCGAGCGGCCACCAGGTCGAATGTGGCCAAGAAGCACTCCTGCTTGTTGGCGAACTGTTCGTAGAAAGAGCGCCTCGACACGCCGGCCAGGCCGATCACCTGCTTGACGCTGGTGCCCGCATAGCCGCTGGTCGAGACCGCCTCGACCATCGCCCCGTGCATGCGCAGGCGCTGATGCCGGGCCACCTCGTTGGCGCCCAGGCTGTGGGGCCCTCTCGGCAGGCGCCTGTATATCGGCGCGATCGATCTTCTTTGCAACCGCCCATTGTCGCGATCGGCCACCTCTTCCACCTCCCCGAAACGGTCTATCTGTCCAGATGCCTGTCAATCGATCTGGCCAGCGGGAATTATTCCATGTCAGCTATTTTTTGTCTACACCTAAGCGTTGACTGGCGGCGTCGAGCCTCCGGGACTCGTCCGGACTGTCGCTTTTTTCCCTGCTCCTCGACGCCTTTTGCGAGTTCGGACGAGTTCGATCAGGCTTAGATCGATGCCCGGGACCGCGCCCGCCGGGTGTGCGCTTTCAGTGCGCGAGCGTCTTCAGCGCCAGGATGGCCACGCCCATGGCCACGCCTACGGCGCCTTCGAAGGCCAGCTCGCGAGGCGTCGACCTCGCCCTGAGGCCAGCCACCAGCTCGAAGGCGATCAGACTCACGACCGCCGCCCAGATCGCCACGTTCACGGCCGTTTCCTGGGATGCGCCCAAAGCCCAGCAGCACAGCAAGGCGATCAGCGGGACCGCGCCGCCCCGCACGATCCCCCAGTCGTGCTCCATCGCCTTGCCCAGGCCGGCGAGCGTCAGCTTCTTCTGGTGCTCGAGCCTGCGGCCGAGGACGGTCGAGTAGGAGTGGGCCAGCCAGTAGATCGCGATCGCCAGCAGCGTCGAGACGGCTCTGTCGAGGTAGCCGTCGTGCGAGCCGCTCTCCGCGGCGATCAAGGCGCCCACGAGGATCACCCCGTACACGACCCGCTCGGGGCTGCCGCCTTTCACGACCCACACGCTGGCGCGTCGTAGGCGGCCGGGTCCCGGGCGGCCTGGCGTCGAGCTCCGGGGCTCCGGGCCGCCAGGTCTCAAGCCGTCGGCGCCGGAACGGCCGCGTCCGGCGTCTCCGGGACTGGCCGCTTGGGAGGACGCTTGGTTGGTGGGCTCGGAAGCGATCGCCGGATTATTCCGACGAGGCCCGGCTATGCGCTCGCCGATGCGGGCGCCGGCGAGTTGGCTGGGACGCAACGGTGGGCGCGGCCAGATATCTTTGGGCTTGGTGTTGCCGGGAAGCCTGGTCGGCGTCAGGCGTCCGACCCTTGGAGGATTGGCTTTCCCGTGGAGCCGACAGCAGCAGTCCCTTTGTTCGTTGTGTCCGTCGTCGTGACCCTGTCGGCGGCGCGGCTCTTCGCACGGCGCCTTGACCTGCTCGGCTCGCGCTTCGGCTTCCCGGAGGCGTTGATCGGGCTGTTGACGGCGCTTGCGGCGGACGGTCCCGAGGTGTCGTCGGCCCTGTTTGCCCTGGCCAAGGGCCAGCACAGCGTCGGCGTGGGCGTGCTCGTCGGCTCGAACGCCTTCAACCTGGCGGCCATGATCGGGCTCAGTGGTCTGCTTGCCGGCTGCATAAGCCTGTCGCGGGCGACGCTCCTGCTGGAGGGCTTGGCGGGCGGTCTGATCACCTTGATCGCAGTAGCTGTGCTGCTGGGTTGGCTCGCGTCGACCATCGCCGCCGTCCTGGCGGCCTGCGTCCTGCTGCCGTACCTCGTCCTGGTCACCGGCCGGCCGCGCCGGCTCGCCCGCTGGGCGCTCTCTGGCTTGCTTTCGCGCGGCGACTCCGTCGGTCGAGCTTCGCCGGCGAGTGCCACGGGGCCGCCGTCTGGGAGGCCGCCCGCTGCGGGGAAGCCGGTTGAGGACACGCCCGCCGGGGGGCCGCTCGCTGGGGAACTGCTCGCCGGGGGGTCGCCGGCTGGGTCCTCTGACTCACCGACGCATCACCTGCTCGGCCTGGTCGTCCTGGACGTGACCCTGATTGTGGCCGGCAGCGCCGGCATGGTGCAGGCGGCCCTGAGCCTGGGCGAACGCTGGCACATCTCGGCGGGAGTCCTCGGGATCCTGATCCTCGCGCCGCTGACGAGCTTGCCGAACGCGATCACCGCCGTTCGCCTGGGCTTGGCCAATCGCGGCGCGGCGCTGGTCGGAGAGACCTTCAACAGCAACACGATCAACCTGGCGGCCGGGGTCTTGATCCCGTCGCTGTTCGTGACCTTGGCGGTCTCTGCTGGGACAGCCAGGCTCCAGCTTGGATGGCTGGTCGGGATGACGTTCGTCAGCCTGCTCTTGTTGGCCCCTGCCCGAGGCATGCGCAGGCCCGGCGCCATCGCCCTCATAGTCCTGTATCTCGGGTTCGTAGGGCTGCAGCTGTGAGGCCGGTCAGGGTGCTGACACGTGACTTCTGCGATGACGGTTCGTCGCCCTCGCAGGAAACGCGCAAGAGGACGAGCTTGGCTGGAAAGCGTGTCGTGCCGCGGTGGCGTTGCGGCAGAAATGGAGAGCCGACGCGGGGGTTCGAACCCCGGACCTCATCCTTACCATGGATGCGCTCTACCAGCTGAGCTACGTCGGCCTGGCCCGCGTATCCTAGCGTCGCGGCGCTCGCTCGAGAGCGATGAAGGCGCTGACGAGCACCCAGAACCACGACCAGGGAATAGAACCGGTCGCGATCCACATATACGCCAGGATCGTGACGAATAACGGACGAAGGCGACAGCGCATAGGCCATGAGCTGTCGTCCTATATATGGACCAGGTACCGGCAGAGTTAACGAGGGCGTTAGTCGCCTACGGCGCCGCGGGCACCTCAGAGCGATTGCGACCGGCGGCCTTGGCGGCGTAGAGGGCGCGGTCGGCGCCGAGCACCGCGCCGCGCCGGTCGGCGCCGAGCGTCGCGCCGCCGATGCTCACCGTCACCTCGCCGCCGCTCATCTCGAGCACGGCCGCGCGGACATGCTCGGCGACTCGGCCTGCCTCGGCCTGAGTGCAGACGGGCATCAGGACGGTGAACTCGTCGCCGCCGATGCGCGCCACGGTGTCGCCGGCGCGAACCGCGCCGCGGATCACCTGGCCGATCCGGCGCAGAAGCGCGTCGCCGGCCTCGTGACCTCGAGTGTCGTTGAGCTCCTTGAAATCGTCCACGTCGATTACGAGCAGCGCGTTGGGCTGTCCGAGAGTGCTGAGCGCGATCAGGCGGTCGTCGAACGCGCGGCGGTTCGGCAACTCCGTCAGGGGATCGCGGTAAGCGAGATAGCGGTACTCGGCGGCTCGCCGGGCGTAGCGTCGCGTGACCTCGCTCGCGTCGGCGATCTCGGCGGCGAGGCGCTCATCCTCCGTCGTGTCCGCAAGCGTGGGCGACGGCGGCGTCCCGGCGGCATCCGAAGGCGACCATGCGATCGCCGGCGCGAACTCCTGGAAGGGACCGTGCAGCAGTCCTTCGACCGCGTCGAGCACTGCCTTCGCGTCGGGCACCCATGGATGGGTTGGGCCACGCCATGCGAGCGGCACCCCTTCGCCGCCCAGCATGATCCGGCACTCCGGGCGGATGTCGTGGATCGCCACGATCGCCTCGGCGATATGGGGGCCGTCGCGCGATTGCGTGGAGGTCAGTCCGAGGACCGCCGGTTTCTGCTCGGCGACGAACTCTCGCAGGGCGTCCGCGGGGACGTCCGCCCCGAGGTAGAGCACGTCGAAGCCCGCCCCCGCCAGCACGTCGGCGACCATGCGCAGCCCAAGCACGTGTGCCTGTCCCGCGATCGCGGCGAGCACAACACGCTCGCGGGAGCGCGGCGGCGCGATCTGCAAGGGCTCCTGTAGAGGTAGCAGCGCCCGATAGCTGAGGGCCGTCGCGAGATGCTCGTCGGCGACCGTCAACTCCCCCTGCTCCCAACACTCTCCGATACGCCGCATCGCGGGCGTGATCACATCGACCAGGATCGTCGTCGGCGCGATGCCGGCGGCGATCGCCTCCGCGACAACCGCCTCAGCCACCGGCGCATCGGCGGCGCACAGAGCTGCCCGATAGCGCTCGCCGATGTCCGCAAGCAGGCGATCGGCCGCCCGACGTGAGCTCTCGCTCATCGGCTCGATCCCGCGAGGGGTTGAGACTCCTCCTCGGCGATCGCCTCGAGCAGCGCCCGCTCGAAGGATCTCGGCCTGAAGTCGAACAGTTCCATGCCCGAAGGATCGGTGACGGTGGTGTCGGTCGAGAGTCCCTCGATCAGTGGCCTGGCGACCCCGGCGTCGACGGGCGTGACGAGCCCGATCCAGTGCGAGGAGAGCCAGGGAGTCAGCAGCGGTACGGGGATTCGTGGACGGCGGCGCAGTCCCAACGCGGCGGCCATCCGGTCGAGCATCTGGCCGTACGTGAGTATCTCGGCCGATCCGATCTGGATCTCGCGCGAGCGAGTCTCCGTTATGCGAGGGGCCTCGACGAGATAGCGCACCACGTCGGCGATGGCGATCGCCTGGGTGGGCGTGGACAGCCACGACGGAGCGAGCATCACCGGCAGGCGCTCCACGAGCGAGCGCAGCGTCCGGTAGCTCTCGGAGCCGGCTCCGACAACCATGCCGGCGCGAAACCATGTCAGCGGTGGCCCCTCGTCGCGCAGGATCTCTCCGACCCGCAGGCGCGAGCGCAGGTGCTGGGACGCGGGACGATCGCCGAGACCGCCGAGGTAGACGATCCGCTCGATACCGGCGGCGGTCGCGAAGCGGGCGAAGTTGGACGCCGCACGGGCATCGCGTGTCTCGTAGTCGGAGTCGCCTCCACGACCCATCGAGTGAACGAGGTAGTAGGCCGTCGTATAGCCGTCCCCGATAGCGCTCAGGGAGTCGGGGGCGAGCATGTCGGCTCGGTGTACCGTGACGGCTGGGTCGAAGCTAACCCTGCTCGGTTCGCGCGCCACGCACCCGACCGGTTCGCCGCGCGCGCGGAGCTCCCGCACCAGTCTGCCGCCCACATAGCCGGAGGCTCCGGTCACGAGCGTGCGGACCATCCCTACGAGCGCCTTCTCATGGGGGGCTGGCGGAGCGTGGGCGCACTCACGGATGCCCACGATGGGCCAGCAGATCCTGATCCGCCCGGCGGATGAGATCCTCTGGCGAGTCGCCGTTGTCGAGCTCCGCAAAGCCGACTGTGATCGAGCCCCCGTTGACACCGGCCGCCAGGGCTTTGGACACCTCGAGGAAGCGTTCGCGAACCGTCTCGACGCAGGCGCGGGGCAGCACGCACACGAACTCATCGCCGCCGAAGCGCATGATCAGGTCGTATGAGCGCAAGCACGCTCTCAGAGAGTCGGCGACCGCGACGAGCAGAGCGTCCCCGGCGAGGTGGCCCTCGCTGTCGTTGACCTGCTTGAGCCCGTCGACGTCCACGAAAGCCACCACCAGCTCTTCCGGAGCGCGACGCGCGCGATCGACCTCCCTCTGAAGCTGCGCCATCCCGGCGCCTCGCCTACGGACCTTCGTCAGCTCGTCGGTCTCGGACGCTTCACGGTCCCGTGCCGCCTCGGCGCGATCGCGCGCAGCCAGGGAACGGTCGCGGGCGGAGTGAGCGCGTTCTTCGGCCGCTCTGGCGCGATCGGCCGCGGCTCTGGCGCGATCGGTCGCCGCCCTGGTCCGATCGGCTGTAGCCCGCTGACGATGCACGCTGCTCCGATCGCGAACCAGTCGATCGGCTCCCCCGACGGATTCCTGATCGCTGGCGGCCTGGTCCTCCTCCGAGGCGTGTCGGTCGGCCTCCGAGGCGGTCTGGTCGGCATCGGAGGACGTCTGGTCGACATCGGACGCGGCCTGGTCGGCGTCGGAGAGCTTCTGGTCGGTGTCCACGGCCAGCTGGTCAGGGCCGGCCTGAGATGACCCTGCCGAGCCGCCAATGCCTCGCCGACGCTCACCAGCGGCCACCCGCCGCTCCGGTGGATCGGCGCCCGTCGGCTTGTCATCCACAGTCCCCAAGAACTCTACCACTCAGAATTCTAGCAAATTATAAACGAGCCTATAAATTAGAATTATACGTTTTGTTTAATTCAAAAGTCGTTGAGGCGTTGAGAAAGGTGCTCTATCCACATATTTGGCAGTAATCCCTTATGATTTGATTTGTCTAGCCAATGGACTCTATGCGGGATAGCCCGCGTATCGCCACAGGACAGCAGCCTGGTAGCGTCATTTCGGGGCGAGTCCGAACGGCCCTGGTCGGCGGGCTGATCGTTGTGGTGGGTTTCGTCGCGTCGGCTTTCTTGGCTGTCGAATGGCGTTCGAACGTGCTGCGCACGAACCGCGAGTCGTTCAGATCTACCGCTTCGGATCTCAGCGGTGCGCTGAACTCCAGGCTGGGTGCAAGCATCGGACTCACGCGGACGATGCGCTCGATCGCGGCGATGGAGCCAGGGGTCGGCGACACGCGCTTTCGCCAGTGGTATAGGCAACTGCAGCTTGGGGTCGCTGCTCCAAGTGGCGTGGCTACCGTCTTGATCCAGCCGGTAGCGGCATCTCGATTGTCGGCGTTCCGACGCCAAGCCGAGAGCGACCCGGCGTTTCGCACGCTGCTCGGCGGTAGGTTCCAGATCGTCCCGCCGGGTAAGCGACCGGTCTACTGTCTCACTCGAGCGATTGTCGGCAAGTCTGCCGCGACGAGTCTGTATCCCACGCTGCTGGACTATTGCGCGCCTGTGCTTCCGGGCATCGGTCGGTCGCCGTTCGCATCGTTGATCCGTACCGCGACGGACACCGGATCGTCGATCGTCACTCCGATACCGGGGTTCTCTTTGGTCGCGATCGGCGAAGCCGTGTACCGACGGGGCGCGCCGATCGCGACACGTCAAGCACGCCGCGCGGCGCTGACCGGCCTGATAGGCACGTCATTTGACGGCGCGACGCTGATTCGGCCACTGCTGGCCGACCATCGCTCGGTAGAGCTGACTCTGTACCACCGGAACGCCGGAGGCCCGCTGCGGCTGATCGCCCGCGCGGGCGATCAGCCGGGAGGGTACTCGGACGCTCTCGCCTACTCCCAGCGCCGCAAGCTGGGAGCAGGATGGCTGGTCGATGTCACGGGGACGCCGAACAGCGCTATCTCCGCGGATGCGCAAGGTCTGATCGTGTTCGGTGTCGGACTGCTCGTGAGCGTCCTCCTATTCGTGCTCTACCGCGTGCTCTCACGCTCGCGCCAGCGGGCGTGGGGACTGGTCGGAGAGAAGACCGACGAGCTGGAATACCGCGCTCTGCACGATCCGCTGACCGACCTGCCCAACAGGAGCCTGGTCCTCGACCGGGCCGATCAGACCCTCGCCCGCGCACGGCGGCTGGACGTTCCGGTGAGCGCGCTGTTCGTCGACGTCGACGGCTTCAAGCTGATCAACGATCGGTACGGCCATCAGGCCGGAGACGAGGTTCTGAAGCAGGTCGGGGCACGACTCAAGACCATCCTGAGAGACAGCGACACGGTCGGTCGTATCGGCGGGGACGAGTTCGTGATGCTGGTCGACCCAACTGGGTCGGAAACGGCTCCCAAGCTGGTCGCCGAAAGGATCTTGGACGTCCTTCGCCAACCGATGGAGCTTCATCAGCCGTCGCGCTCGCCGGTCTCGGTGACAGCGAGCGTTGGCGTCGCGACCGGGCTGCCCGCCTCGGCGGAGGACCTGCTGCAGGACGCGGATCTCGCGATGTACAAGGCCAAGGCCGTCGGCAAGGACGGCTATGTCGTGTTCGGGACAGCGATGCAAGCCGTCGCCCGAGACCGCATGCAGCTGGAGTTGGATCTTGCACGGGCGCTTGACGCGGACCAGCTATTCCTGGCCTATCAACCGATGGTCGACCTAGAGAACGGGAAGGTCGTCGGCGTGGAGGCTCTGCTGCGCTGGCTCCATCCCGTTCGCGGTGCGATCGCCCCCGAGGTGTTCATTCCGATCGCCGAGGACAACGGACTGATCGTCCCGATCGGTCGCTGGGTGCTCAGAGACGCCTGCGTCCAGGGCGCAGCCTGGCGCCGGAAAGGCCACCGGCTGGGCATCTCGGTCAACGTCTCCGCTCGACAGCTCGAACGGACAGAGTTCGTCGAGGAGGTGCGCGCGGCGCTGAACGACGCCGGTCTCGACCCGGCGGCGCTGACCCTCGAGATCACCGAGACCGTCCTCATGCGCAAACCCGACGCGACCGCCCGCCTGCTCACCGAGCTGAAGGCGCTCGGGGTTCAGATAGCGGTCGACGACTTCGGAACGGGATACAGCTCCCTCGCCTACCTTCGCCAGTTTCCAGTCGACTCGCTGAAGATCGACCGCACCTTCATAACCGGCCTGGCGCAATCGAACGAGGCGCACGCACTGACACACACGCTCGTCCAGCTCGGCAAGGCGCTAAGCCTGCAAACGCTCGCCGAGGGGGTCGAGCACGACTACCAGGCACAGGAGTTGCGACGCGAGGGGTGCGACCTCGCTCAAGGGTTCCTGTTCGCCAGCCCGCTCACGCCCGACGCGGTCGAACGCTTTCTCGCCGAAGCGCCCGGCAGGCCATACTCGGCGGCGTGCTCTGCGCGCGCGCCCGCGCGCGGGGGCTCAGCGAATGCCGGCGAGCAAACTGCCGGGCGAGTCGAGCTGTAAAGCACGCGCCAGGATCACGATCGTTTCTAGGCGCGGCGAACGCTTCGAGCGCTCGAGCAGACTGATCTCGGTGCGATGCAAGCCGCACCGAGAAGCTAGCTCCTCCTGGGACATGCCTGCGCGTTCGCGCAACGCCTTGAGGTTGGTCGCGAACTGTTCCCTGGGGGTCCGCGCCGACTTCATCGCGCTCGCGCTCGCGCTCGGCTCGTTCGGCGGCGTCCCAGAGCGCGGTCGCGTGAGATCAGAAACATACGAGCATCTTACTGACAAGCCTTCCTGGCTCTCTCAAGGGCATATGGGTCGCCGACCCAAGCAAAGGCCGAGCGGATCACCCCAAGGCCGGCCCGGTCGAGCCGAGCGGGGTGAGGTCCGAGCCGGCGGGGGTTGCCGGCCCGGGTGGGGAGCCGGCGGGGGTTGCCGGCCCGGATGGGAGCCGGCGCGGAAGTGGTGGGGGCAGGATTCGAACCTGCGTAGGCAGAGCCAACGGGTTTACAGCCCGTCTCCTTTAACCACTCGGACACCCCACCAGGCGTCCCGGCGACGAACGCCGGTCGAGATGGGCGATTCTAGCCAGTGCAGGGCGGGCTCGGCGCGCGGCGGGCAGGCGAGCGGACGGAAGGCGCGAGTGTTCGGGGCAGAGCCCCCGGCGAAGGCCCCGGGCTTTCTGAGCCCGCGTGCTCGGGTCCTTTCAGCAGGCCTCGCGCAGCTGCTGGGCTTCAGGCAGGGTCTGCAGCTTTTTGAGCGTGCGGCTCTCGATCTGGCGGACACGCTCGCGCGTGATGTTGAACGCGCGGCCGACCTCCTCGAGGGTGCGCTGGCGCCCGCCGGTGATGCCGTAGCGCATCTCGATCACCTCGCGCTCGCGCCGTGGCAGAGCGGAGAGGACGCGCACGACGTTCTCACGGCGCAGGGCCTCTGAGGCGATCTCGAACGGAGACTCGGCGGCGTCGTCTGGCACGAAGTCGACGAGCGTCGTGTCCTCTTCCTCGCCGACAGGCTTCTCGAGGGAGACGGGCTGTTGGGCGATGCGCAGGATCTCGAGCACCTCCTCGGCGGGCCATTCGAGCTCCGAGGCGATCTCGGCGCTGGTGGGCTCGCGACCGAGCCGCTGGATCAGGGCGCGCTCGGCCCCGATCACGCTGTTGAGGCGCTCGATCGCGTGCACCGGGATCCTGATCGTCCGGCTTTTGTCGGCGATCGCGCGGGTAATCGACTGGCGGATCCACCAGGTCGCGTACGTCGAGAACTTGTAGCCCTTGCGGTAATCGAACTTCTCGACGGCGCGGATCAGGCCGAGAGAGCCCTCTTGGATGAGGTCGAGGAAGGTCAGGCCGCGACCGACGTAGCCCTTGGCGATCGACACGACCAGGCGCAGGTTGGCCTCCACCATGTGCTGCTTGGCGAGCATGTCGCCGCGCTCGATGCGCTTGGCCAGGGATATCTCCTCGTCGGCGCTGAGCAGCGGCACACGGCCGATCGCGTGCAGGTACAGGCGCAGCGAGTCGAGGCTCGGCTCGACGCCGCCGGCGACGATGTTCTGCAGTTCCTCCGCGTCTGCCGCGGGCGTCGCGTCCGCGGCGATCAAGACTTCGACGTTGTGGCTCACTTCGTGACCCCCAAATCCAACTGGCTCCCCATCGAAGCGAACGATGCGCTTCGACCCCTGTTGCTGTACTCGGAAGGCCTCCTCTCGGCTGCTTTCTTTAGTTGACCCGTCTTTAGTCCTGATCCTGTAACACGCCTTGGGGCCGAACGCTCCGGTCTGCGGAGGACACCGTCTACATTCCGAACCCGACAGGCTGAATGCGAAGTCATACCAGAACCCTTCAGCGCAGGCGCTTGCCGCGCCGGACGCTAGGCTGGCGCCAGTGCAGGCGACATCGCGGATCGGTTCCTTGTCTCTGACGCAACCGTCCGGCGAGGACGTGCAGTCCAGGACGCCCAGCGTCCCGGTCGGCCTGTCGCGGGTGGGCGTGACCGGAGTCGAGAAGGTGGTGCGCATCCGCGACGAGCTGTTCGCCGCGAAGCTGTCCTGCTACGTGGACCTGGGCTCGGACCAGAAGGGCGCGCACATGTCGCGGTTCGAGGAGGTCGTCAACGAAGCGATCGGCGAGGTCCTGTTGAGCGAGTCGCCGTTCAGGGCCGAGACGCTGGCAGAGCACGTGGCCGAGCTGGTGCGAAGCCGCCAGGACGCGCGACGGGCCGAGGTCACGATCGCGGCGCGCTACCCCGAGCACAAGCCGGCTCCGGTGTCGGGCATCGGCACCCAGGAGATCTACACGTTGCTGGGCAGGGCGGTCGCCTTCGAGCACGGCACGCGGCGCGTCGTCGGGGTCTCGGCGACCGGCATGACGGCCTGCCCGTGCGCCCAGGAGCTGGTCGCCGCGCGCGCGCGGGAGCGGCTGCTGGAAGACGGGTTCTCGGAGTCCGAGGTCGAGAGGATCCTGGCCAAGGTCCCTGTCGCCACGCACAACCAGCGCGGCCTGGGCACGCTGCACGTCGGCAGCGTGGAGGGCTGTGACGACGAGATCGACGCATCCGTTCTCTTGGAGATCGTCGAGTCGAGCATGTCTTCGGAGATCTATGAGCTGATGAAGCGCTCGGACGAGGTCGCGGTCGTCGAAAAGGCGCACGCGCGGCCGCGCTTCGTCGAGGACTGCGTGCGCGAGCAACTGGCTTTCTTGATCGAGCGCATGCCGGGGCTCGACGGGGCCAGCTTCGTGAGCGCCAAGCAAGAGAACCTGGAGACGATCCACCAGCACAACGTGCTCGCCGAACGTTACGGCCTGCTTTCGGAGCTGCGCGCCGAGATCGAGTCCGGCCAACCGGCGCCGAAGCAGACAACGCTCGACGAGTGGCTGGCCGCCGGCGAGGCGGGCGCGGGGGCTTGAGCTACTCAGCCGCCGGCCTGAGTCTGGGCGAGGCGGCGGCGCAGCCCGAAGAAGAAGTCGAGGCCCGAAGCGATCGTCACGAGCACGGTCGCATACAGCAGGAAGGAGAGCCAAAGAGGCTGTCCGTGGACCGCTATCAGGGCCAGGATCAGGGCAATCTGGAAGCAGGTCTTGACCTTGCCGAGCATCGAGGCCGCCATCACGACGCCGGCCTGGGTGGCGCCGAGTCGCAGCACGGTGACCGCCAGCTCGCGTGTGATGATGACCATCGCGACCCAGGCTTCGAGCCTGTCCAGCGAGACCAGCGCGATCAGGGCCGCGACGATCAAGAGCTTGTCCGCGAGGGGATCCATCAGCTTGCCGAACGTGGTCACGGACTGGCGTGACCTGGCCAGGTAGCCGTCGACGAAGTCTGTCAGGGAGGCGGCCGCGAAAACGACCGCCGCGAACACGTCGCCCTCCCGAGTGTTGCCGAGCAACGCGACCACCAGAACCGGTACCAGCATGATCCGGATGACGGTCAGCGCATTGGGTAGGTTCAACGGGAACACGTTCCGCGAGATTATCGGCAACCGAAAGGGAAACGTCATGAGAACGCGCACGCTTGGGCCGGGCGGCCCGGAGGTGTCGGAGATCGGCCTCGGCTGCATGGGGATGTCGGCGTTCTACGGGACCGCCGACGAGTCCGAGGCAAGGGCGACGATCGCGAAGGCCCTGGATTCGGGCTGCAACTTCTTGGACACCTCGGACATGTACGGCCCGCACACCAACGAGAGGCTCGTCGGTAGCGCGATCGCCGGCCGGCGCGATGAGGTCTTCTTGGCGACCAAGTTCGGGATCAAGCTCGTCAAAGACGACGACCTGCTGAGGCGCGAAGTCGACGGCAGTCCCGACTACGTGCGCTCGGCCTGCGAGGCTTCGCTGCAGCGCCTTGGAGTCGACCACATCGACCTGTACTACCAGCACCGGGTCGATCCGAAGACCCCGATCGAGGAGACGGTCGGGGCGATGGCCGAACTGGTGGCGGCCGGCAAGGTGCGCTACCTCGGTCTGTCGGAGGCCAGCGCCAAGACGATCAGACGCGCGCATGCCGTGCACCCGATCACGGCCGTCCAGACCGAGTACTCGCTGTGGACCAGAGACGTCGAAGCCGAGATCTTGCCGACTTTGGAAGAGCTGGGGATAGCGCTCGTCGCATACTCGCCGCTGGGCCGCGGCTTCTTGTCGGGCCGCTTCAAATCGCCGGATGAGCTGGAGGAGAACGACTACAGGCGCCACGGGCCGCGCTTCACCGGCTCCAACCTCGAGCACAATTTGGAGCTCGCCGCGCGCGTGCGCGAACTGGCCGCGGAGCGTTCGATCACACCCGGCCAGCTGGCGCTCGCCTGGGTCCTGCACCGTTGGCGACATGTCGTGCCGATCCCCGGGACCAAGCGTGTCGGCTACCTCGAAGAGAACCTCGCGGCCGCCGACGTCAGGCTGACCGATGACGAGTTCCAGCGGATCGCCGACGCCGTACCGGCGGCGGCCGGCGAGCGCTATCCGGCCGAGGTCATGAGTTCGGTCAACCTCTGAACCCGCCTTTTTGGGTCGTCGTCGGCGCGTGCGCCGACGACAGGGCCGCCCATGGGCGGCCCTTGACGCGCCGCATGCGGCGCGTCATCCGTTGGCGCATGCGCCAACGGGGAACCCGCGCATGCGCGGGTTCCAGCCTGGCCGCATGCGGCCAGGCTTCCTCAATACCCGACCGAGTAGAAGCTGACCCGCTTACAGCCGTCCAGCTTGTAGTGGGGCAGCGCGCGGTGGCTCGTGAAGACGACGATGTCCCGGTTTTCGCAGTGGATGATCCCGCCGTTCTCGTGCGCGTGGACGACCGTCTTGGGGTCGGTGCCGGTCCAGACATAGTTGTAGGTGTCGTTGGCGTAGATGAAGTTCGGACCGTTGCCGGCATGTATGACCGCGACCTGCCGGCTCGGCCAGCCCGTTGGGTGGTAGTCGCCCCAGATAACGTCGCCGGCTTCGCCGCCGTAGATCGTGTCGTCGCCGTAGCCGCCCAGCAGGTAGTTGTGCAGATGCGGCTTGCCGACGAGCACGTGGTGCAGACCGGCGGGACCCCTGTCCATCTCCAGGTGCTGGTCGGCGGGCCAGCCCGCGTGGCTGGTCATCGCGACCGCCGGCGTCGCGGTGAGGCAGAGCGCCGCCGCAAGCGCGGGCCAGCGCGAGCGGCTAATGGCGTGCAAAGGGCAGGGCGGGCGTGGCATGAGGTATGCATCGTCTGTTCCCGGTCTCGCCGATCACATGCAGACCGGCGCTCAGACATACGTCCAGCGTTGCGGAGGCATCGCGCCCGCGCGATGTGCGGTCCGGCCTACGGCTTCCGGCTCCGGCTCTCCGTGGCGCCGTACGCGCGCGCGCGTGTGCGGCGCGGTTCATGGCCTCTGGCTCCGGCTCTCTGGCTTCCGGCTCCGGCTCTCCGTGGCGCCGTACGCGCGCGCGCGTGGCACCTGGCCAGCGTGGTCCTTGGCCCCGGCCCGGCGTCTCCCCGCGATAGGGTGAGCCGGACATGCCTTTGATCCCGATGGTCATCGAGCGCACCGCGCGCGGCGAACGCGAGTTCGACATCTACTCGAGGCTGCTCAACGAGCGCATCATCTTCTTGGGCACGCCGATCGACGACCAGGTCGCCAACCTGGTCGTCGCCCAACTGCTGCACCTGGAGTCCCAGGATCCCGAAAAGGACATCTCGATCTACATCAACTCGCCCGGCGGATCGGTGTACTCGGGCCTGGCGATCTACGACACGATGCGGTTCGTGAAGCCGGACATCGCGACGATGTGCGTCGGCGTCGCGATGTCGATGGGCTCGCTGCTCTTGGCCGGCGGCACGCCCGGCAAGCGCGCGGCCCTGCCGAACAGCAGGATCCTGATCCATCAGCCGTCGGCCGGCTTCGAAGGCCAGTCGACCGACATCGAGATCCACGCCCGCGAGATCCTCGCGGTCAGGGCCCGGCTCGACGAAATCTATGCCGAGCACACCGGTAGCCCTGTCGCCCAGGTCCGCGAAGACATGGAGCGCGACCGCTTCTTCACCGCCGAGCAGGCCAAGGAGTACGGCTTGATCGACCGCGTCCTCGAGAGCCACTAGACGGCCGATAGGCGGCGCGATGCGGCGTCCTCGCTCGCTCGTGTGCCGAGCACACTTCGCTCGCTGCGTCCTTGCCGATCGGAGATCGACGGGATCTCCGATCGGCCAGCATGCCTCTCGGCCGTCTAGCAACTTGGGCGCTCCGCCCGCCGCGGCGCCGACTATGCTCGCCTAGCGAGATGTCAGGCCTGATCCGACTGGAGCGTGTGGCGCTGGCCTGCGTCGTCGTGCTGAGCGCGCTCGCGGGCGCGGCCAACTACGGGGAATGGGCGCCGGTGCCCCGGTTCGCGTTGGCGACGTTCGCGCTGGCCGGGCTGGCTTGGACTGTGTCCTTGGCGACCGAGCAACTCGGGGAGCGTCTGGGTCCGGGCGCGACCGGCATGTTGCAATCGACGCTCGGCAACCTGCCCGAGCTGTTCGTCGTCGTGTTCGCCTTGAAAGCCGGCGAGCTGGTCGTCGCCCAGACGGCGATCATCGGCTCGATCCTGGCCAACGCGCTGCTCGTGCTGGGGCTCGTGATCGTCGTTGGCGCCAGACGTTCGCCCGACGGTGTGATGCGCTTCTCGAAGCGCCTGCCCAGAGACACCGCCACGCTGCTGCTGCTCGCGGCCTTCATCATCGTGCTGCTGGGTCTGTCGCTCGCCGCACACGATCCGGCCAGCCATCACGTCAAGTCGATCTCGGCGGTCGGAGCCGTGTGCCTGCTGGTCGTCTACATGACCTGGGTGGTGCCCTATTTGCGCGCCGACGCCGCGACCGGACGCGGTGGAGCGGGGGAGACGAACGCGGACCTCGACATCGGCAGGGTGCTGCGGGCCGATTCCGACTTCGACGCCGGTGCGACGGATCGGCCGGGGTCGGTAGAGCCCGTGGCCGGCCCTCGTCTGTCGCTGCGCGTGACCCTGGCGCTCCTGGTCCTGGCCGGTGCGGGCTCGGCGTTCGTCTCGGAATGGTTCGTCAACGCCCTGGCTCCGGCGATCTCGGTGCTGCACGTGTCCCAGGCGTTCGCCGGCCTGGTGATCGTGGCGCTCGCGGGCAACGCCGTCGAGAACGTGGCCGGGATCGTGCTCGCTTACAAGCGCCGCTACGACCTGGCGATCTCGGTCGTCAAGAACTCGGTCGCCCAGATCGCCGCGTTCCTGTTTCCAGTGCTCGTGCTCATCTCGTTCGCGTTGCCCACCCAGCTGACGTTCGCGCTGGCCCCCGTCTACATCGGCGCGCTGGCCCTGACCGCGCTGACGGTCTCGCAGGTGACCGGCGACGGCGAGGCAGCCGCGTTCGAGGGCTGGGCGCTCGTGGCCCTGTACGTGATCCTGGCGGCCTTGACCTTGTACGAGTAAGAGACGGCGCCGGTCTCTTGCCGGCGACGGCCTCGTGGGAGCCAGGGAGACGGTTCGGAGAGGCCGCGGTCGCGAGCGTGCCCGCGCGCGCTAAGCATCTGCGCCCGGCTCTGCCCCGTCGGCGGTATCGCGCTAGACTCCCCATACCTCGCGCCTGGGCGGGGTTTTTCTTCGCCTGGGCCGGGTCCGAAACCATACGATCGCGCAGGAGCACATCCGAGCAATGGCCCGCGGAGACGTTCGCATCGCTATCACCCTCGCATGCGAGGAGTGCAAGCACCGCAACTATCAGACGAACAAGAGCAAGCGCAACAATCCCGACCGGGTGTCGCTGCGCAAGTACTGCCGGTGGTGTCGCCGTCACACCTCCCATCGGGAGACTCGCTAGCGGGGGAGAGCCGCTGCTGTGGCCCGTGATCGCAAACGCGCAAAGCAACGACGCGCCCGCCGGGGCGCGCCCGCGCCGGCTTCGGCCGAGCAGAGGCCGCCCGGCGCGCCCGCAGAGGGGTCCTCGCAGGCCCGAACCGGAGACGGCGCGTCGTCAGAGAACGGCGAGGCGGCGCTCGGTGTCGGCCGCATCGAGCGCGCTGACCTGCCAGGTGCGCTCGAGCACGCAGGCGACGTCGACGAGTTCGACGCGGCCATCGTCGCCGGCGCCCACGGGGTCGCCGCCACGCCCGAGACGCTGTCGGAGGCCGAGATCGAGGCAGAGGCCGAGGCCGAGGGCGATCTCGGTGAGGACGAACTGCAGGAGCTGGCGCTGGCGCCCGGCGCCGAGGCTGGCAACGGGGCCGAAGGCGTTGGTCCGGAGCGGGCGTCCGGTGCCCCGATCCGCTCGGGCAACCGGGCGATCGGCTTCTTGCGCGCGAGCTGGGCAGAGCTGCAGCGGGTACAGTGGCCAGACAGGCGCCACGTCTTTCAGGCCACCGCCGTCGTCCTCGGGTTCGTCGTTGTCGCCGGCGTCTACCTCGGCGTCGCCGACGTGGTCGCCAAGGAAATCGTCGAATTCATTCTCTGATCAGCTTCAGGTGAGCCGCGTGCCGTCAGACATCTGCATGCCCTGCCCGCGGCTGCCGCGGCCCGTCCGCCACAGAACCACAGCCACCGACCGAGTCAGGAACCGATAGAACGAATGTTTCGCTGGTACGTCGTCAACACTTATTCAGGCCACGAGAACAAGGTCAAGCAGAACCTCGAGCATCGCGTGGTCTCGCTCGGCCAGCAGCGCGCGGTGCGCAACGTCGTCGTCCCGACCGAGTCGGTCTCGGAGATGAAGGACAACCAGAAGGTCACGGTCGAGAAGCGCACCATGCCGGGCTATGTGCTTGTCAACATGGAGCTCAACGAGGACTCCTGGGGCGTTGTCAAGGGAACGCCTGGCGTGACCGGCTTCGTGGGCGCCTCGCAGGAGCCGGTGGCTCTGACCCAGGTCGAGGTCGATCGGCTGCTGCACAAGACCGACGTCGCCACGGCGCCCCGAACGCGCGCCCAATTCACGATCGGCGAGTCGGTCAAGGTGGTCTCCGGACCGCTGTCGGACTTCTCCGGGGAGATCTCCGAGATCAACGAGGACGCCACCAAGCTCAAGGTCCTGGTATCAATCTTCGGCCGCGAGACGCCCGTAGAAGTATCCTTCGACCAAGTCAAAAAGCTCTGAGCCGCCCGACGACCGGCGCGGAGCTGCGTCCTCGATCGCTCGTGTGGCAAAGCACACTTCGCTCACTGCGTCCTTGCTCCGCTTGGTCCTCGAACGGCTCAGGCGCACACTCCTAATAAGCTCTCAACAACGAACTACGGACTGGAAGCGAACTCGAAGCAATGGCAAAGAAGGTACTGACAACCATCAAGCTCCAAGCCAACGGCGGCCAGGCCAGCCCGGCCCCGCCGGTTGGCCCTGCTCTGGGCCAGCATGGGATCAACATCATGGAGTTCTGTAAGGCGTTCAATGCCCAGACCCAGTCCGAAACGGGGACCGTCATCCCGGTCGTGATCACCGTCTACGAGGACAGGTCGTTCACGTTCGTCACCAAGACTCCGCCGGCCGCCGTCCTGATCAAGCAGGCTCTGCGCATCGGCAAGGGCTCAGGCGAGCCGAACCGCACGAAGGTCGGCACGATCACCCAGGCGCAACTGCGTGAGATCGCCGAGCGCAAGCTCGCCGACCTCAACGCCCACGACGTCGACCAGGCGGCCAAGATCATCGCCGGCACCGCACGCTCGATGGGTGTGGAGGTCGAGGCATGACCGCCCATCACGGCAAACGCCACCGCGAGGGCCTCGGCAAGGTCGACCGCGAGCGCGAGTACGAGCCCGCCGAGGCGGTCGCTCTGGTCAAGAGCCTCGCGTCGGCCAAGTTCGACGAGGCGGTCGAGCTGCATGTGAGGACCGGCCTGAACGTCAGGCACGCAGACGAGCAGCTGCGGGGCACCATCGCCCTGCCCAACGGTCTCGGCCGCGACGTGCGCATCGCGGTCTTCGCCCAGGGCGACCGCGCAAGCCAGGCCGAAAGGGCCGGGGCCGACGTCGTCGGCGGTGAGGACCTCGCGAAAAAGATCGAGGAGGGCTTCGACGAGTTCGACGTCGTGATCGCCACCCCCGACCTGATGTCGGTCGTCGGCCGTCTCGGGCGCATCCTCGGCCCATCGGGCAAGATGCCGAACCCGAAGGTCGGCACGGTCACGATGGACGTGGCGGGGGCTGTCGAGGAATCGAAGTCAGGGAAGGTCGAGTACCGGACCGACCGCACCGCGATCGTGCACATGGTGATCGGTCGGGCGAGCTTCACCGAGCAGGCGCTGCTGGAGAACTACGCGGCGGTGATCGAAGAGCTTGTTCGCGCCAAGCCTTCGGCCGCGAAGGGCAGGTATCTGCGGACCGTCACGCTGACCTCGACCATGGGGCCGGGCGTGAAGGTCGATCCCAGCCGCACACGTGACATCATCGGGGAGGCAGCGCCGGCCGCAGCAGCCGCATAAGCGCTACCTCCAAGGCCACCACAGACCTCCGGCGGCCGTCCGATCTCCTTGATCGGACGCGTAAGACCGGGATAGGAGCCAGTGAATGAACCGAGATCAAAAGGCCGCGGCGATCGCAGAGATCGCCGAGCACATACGGGAATCGCAGGCGGTGTTCGCCGTCGACTACCAGGGCATCTCCGTGTCCCAGGCAGCCGAGCTGCGCGCCAAGCTGCGCGAGTCCGACGCGACTTTCAAGATCGTCAAGAACTCGCTCACCGAACGCGCAGCCGATGAGGTCGAGGCCCAGGAGCTGAAGGCCCTCCTGCGGGGCCCGACCGCCCTGACGTTCGTGCGCGGGGACGCCGCCACCGCCGCCAAGGCTCTCGCCGACTACGGTCGCGCCACCCAGCTGCTGCCGTTCAAGGGCGGCCTGATGGACGGCGCCGCGCTGAACCCCGACCAGATCCGCTCCATATCCAAACTGCCATCCCGCGAAGCGCTGTACGGCCAGCTCGTCGGCGTCGTGGCCTCTCCGGTCAGCGGCCTGGTCCGTACGCTCGGTGCGCTGATCGGCGGCTTGGCGGCGGCTCTCGGCCAGGTCAACGAGAAGAAGCAGTCGGGAGAGATCCCCGCGGGCGAGACGCCCGCCGCGCAGGTGCCCTCCGAGGAGCAGGTCGAGTCGGCGGCCGAGGAGACGACAGCAGCCGTGGAGGAGCCGGCGGCCGAGGGAGTCTCGGCGGCAGAGGAGCCGGCGGCCGAGGAATCCTCGGAAACCAATGAGAAGGAGTCGGCGGCCGAGGAGACGAAAGCTTCCGTCGAGGAGCCGGCGACCGAGGAGGTCTCGGACGCCGCCGAGCAGGAGCCGGCGGCCGACGCGGGATCGACCGACGATGAGACCTCAGGCGTGCAGGCGCCCGAGGCGCAAGCTGAGCCGGCGCAGGACGAGCCGGCCCCAGAGAACGTAGACGACCAGGCGGAAGTCTCGGCTGAGACCCAGCAAGAGGACGCCGAGGCGAAATCCGACCCGAAGGAGGACTGACCTAGTCATGGCAACCAGTACGCAGGATTGGATCGAGGAGCTCAAGGGCATCTCGGTGCTAGAGCTCGCGGAGCGCATCAAGGCGTTGGAGGAGGAGTTCGGCGTGTCGGCCGCGGCGGTGGCCGCGCCGGTGGCCGCCCCGGCCGGAGGTGCGGCGGGCGGCGATGGCGCCGGCGGCGACGAGGAGGAGGCCAGCAGCACGGTCGACGTGATCCTGGCCGCCTCCGGCGACAAGAAGATCCAGGTGATCAAGGTCGTGCGCGCCGCGACCGGCCTCGGCCTGAAAGAGGCCAAGGCGCTCGTGGACGAGGCGCCCAAGCCCGTCAAGGAGGGCGTCGAGAAGGAGGAGGCCGACAAGCTGAAGGCTGAACTGGAGGAGGCCGGCGGGACCGTCGAGCTGAAGTAGGCCGGCGACGGGTCTCGTTTGGGCGGGACCCTTGGGCTCGGGTGTCAGGCCAGGCTCCCGAGCCCAAGGTGTGACGGGTCACATATAAGCTCTGACCGATGGCCTCGGTCGACACCGAGCTCGCGCTGGTCGCCTTGGGCGCGATGCTCTCACCGACGACGCTGTCGTTTTCGGTGCTCGCGCTCGTGCTGGGCGAGCGTCCGCTGCGCACCGGGGCATGGTTCTATCTCGGCGCGTTCGGTGTCACGCTGCTGATCGGGGTACTGGCGGCGTTCGTGCTCGGCGATGTCGCCGCGGCGCCAGCGGGGTCGAGCACGCCCAAGACGTGGGTGTGCCTGGTCGACATCGCGGCGGCGGTCCTGATTGTGGTCGTGATCGTGCGCTTCATGCGCCGGCCGGCGGATCCCGCGCGCGCCAAGCGCATGATCGAGCAGATGAGTGGCCTGGCCTCATCTCCGGCGATTGCGATCGTCGCGGCCGGAGCAACCCTGGCGAACCCCGGCGGCTTCATACCGCTGGCGTTGAAGGACATCTCCCAGACAGACCCGAGCGCCACCGAATACGTGGTCATATGGGTCGGGTTCGCGCTTGTCTCGCTGCTGCCGCTGCTGCTGGCTCTGGTCATGCTCGGGCTGGCTCCCGAGCGGACGCTACGCGTGCTCGCACGGGCTCGCGGCTGGCTGGAGGTGCACGCGCGTACGCTCGCCGCCGGGATCCTGGTGCTGCTGGCGGCCGCTCTGCTTCGCAACGGCATCGCCGGCCTTGCCGGGTAGCGTCTCGAGTCGTCCGTCTGGTGTGCCGGTGTGTCGGCGCGTGTTGGTGTCTGTGGGCTTCGGGCTCGCTTGGGCGTCTGGAGGACGCTGGCGAGTCGATGGCGGACGGCATGCGTGCTCGCTCTGACGTGGCTTGCTCGGATAGGGGTGCTGCGCGCGCGTACGTACGCGCGCGCAGCACGCAGCACCCCCGCCGAGAGCGCCTCTGCCGCCGACCCCGCCGAGAGCGCCTCCGGGCCTCTTTAGCTGGACCTAACAAATGAGCGGATTTTCCGGTAAACTGCCGCCCGCCGGCCGATAGCCGCAGCCGCTCGAGCAGGATGGCGCCGCGCCACATACGCGTTCGTCGAGGGCGGGGTCCGTGAGCGCCGGTGGCCCACTTCAGGGTGGCGATGGTCTGTGCTATATTCGCTGGTCGCGCTTTCGAGCGCCCTCGATCACGTTCGCCCCTCGCCTTCCGAAGGAGACGTTCATTTGGCCGCTGCAGATGCTCTCCGGACGCGCCGCACGTTCGCGCGCCTGGACAAGACCGTTGACGTACCCAACCTGATCGACATTCAGCGCCGCTCATTCAGGTGGCTGACCGACCCCAAGGCGGGCGGGCTGCGTGAGACGATCGACGACATCTCGCCGATCGAGGACTACACCGGCAACCTGGCCGTGCAGTTCGGCGAGTTCGTGTTCGACGAACCGGTCGCTTCGCTGGAGCAGTGTCGTGAGAAGGATCTGACCTACGCGAGGCCCCTGACCGTGACGGTCGCCTTCATCAACCGCGAGACGGGCGAGATCAGGGAGCAGTCGGTGTTCATGGGCGACTTCCCGTGGATGACCGAGCGCGGAACGTTCGTGATCAACGGCACCGAGCGCGTCGTCGTGACCCAGCTCGTGCGCTCGCCGGGCGCGTATCTGATGGAGCCGAAGGACCGCGAGAAGCAGGTCTTCATCGCCAACCTGATGCCGGCGCGCGGCTCCTGGCTCGAGCTCGAGATCGACAAGAAGGGCAAGGTCTACGTACGCATCGACCGCAAGCGCAAGCTGCCCGTGACGGTGCTGCTGCGAGCGATGGGTTACGCGACCGACGAGGAGATCCTCAAGCTGTTCGAGGACTCGCTTTACATCAGGAACACGATCGAAGCCGACACGGAGGTCACGCGCACCGAAGAGGGCGCCCTGATCGAGCTGTTCAAGAAGCAGCGTCCAGGGGAGCCGCCCAGCGTCGACAACGCCAAGGCGCTGCTCAACCAGCTGTTCTTCGACCCCAAGCGCTATGACCTGACCCGCGTCGGTCGCTACAAGCTCAACTCCAGGCTGGGTCTCGACATCGACATCGACACGAGGACCCTGACCCACGACGACATCCTTGCGCTCGTGCGCGAGCTGGTCTCGCTGCCCAAGCGCCTTGGCCTGCGCGAAGACGGCGAGATCGAGATCAAGGATTACGCCGCCGAGGCCTCCTCGATGCCGCGCGAGCCGCTCGCCGAGCACCTCGACGAGTACGAGCACTTCGGCAACCGACGTCTGCGAACGGTCGGAGAGCTGATCCAGGAGGCGTTCAGGATCGGGCTCTACCGGATGGAGCGTGTCGTGCGCGAGCGCTTGACGACCGAGGACGCGGACACGATCACGCCGCAGACGATCATCAACATCAGGCCGGTCGTGGCTGCCCTGAAGGAGTTCTTCGGCTCCTCGCAGCTGTCGCAGTTCATGGATCAGACCAACTCGCTCGCCGGGCTGACCCACCGCCGGCGCCTGTCGGCGCTGGGAGCGGGAGGGCTGACGCGCGAGCGCGCGCCGATCGAGGTGCGCGACGTGCACCCGACCCACTACGGGCGGATGTGCCCGATCGAGACCCCAGAGGGTCCGAACATCGGCCTGATCGGCTCGTTGAGCTCTTTCGCCGAGGTCTCTGAGTACGGGTTCGTGACGACCCCGTACCGAGTCGTCAAGGACGGCGTCGTCACCCCCGAGATCGTGCGCTTGGACGCGACCCAGGAAGAGGAGCTCCTGATCGCGCAGGCCAACACGCCCGTCGATTCCAAGACCGGCAAGCTCAAGGGCACGGAGATCCTGTGTCGTACCCAGGCCGGCCAGTACGTGACGGTCGGACCCAAGGACGTCGATTTGGTCGACGTCTCGCCCGAGCAGATCTGGTCGGTTGCGACGGCGATGATTCCGTTCCTCGAGCACGACGACGCCAACCGGGCGCTGATGGGCTCGAACATGCAGCGCCAAGCGGTGCCCTTGCTGAAGGCCGACGCGCCGCTCGTGGGCACGGGCATGGAGCGCCGAGCGGCGCTCGACACCGGCGATGTACTGCTGGCGCGTAACGCCGGCACGATCGAGCACGTCGACGCCAACCAGATCCTGATCGAGACCAGCGGCGGGGAGAAGGACGAGTACGAGCTGCAGAAGTTCATGCGCTCCAACCAGGGCACCCTGATCCACCACAAGCCGCGCGTCTCCAACGGCCAGAAGGTGAAGGCCGGGGATGTGCTCGCCGACGGCTCCTCGACCGACAAGGGCGAGATGGCCTTGGGCAAGAACCTGATGGTCGCCTTCATGTCCTGGGAGGGCTACAACTTCGAGGACGCGATCATCCTGTCCAAGCGGCTCGTACAGGACGACGAGCTGACCTCGATCCATATCGAGGAGTACGAGATCGACGCGCGCACGACCAAGCTCGGCGAGGAGGAGATCACGCGCGACATCCCGAACCGCTCGGAGGAGTCGCTGCGCAACCTCGACGACCGCGGGATCGTGCGCGTCGGCGCCGAGGTCGCCTCCGGCGATCTGCTCGTGGGCAAGGTCACCCCCAAGGGCGAGACCGAGCTGACCGCCGAGGAGAAGCTGATCAGGGCGATCTTCAAGGAGAAGGCGCGCGAGGTCAGGGACACGTCGCTGAAGGTGCCCCACGGCGAGGGCGGCGTGGTCATCGACGTCAAGACCTTCCACCGCGATGCCGGCGACGACCTGCCGCCGGGCGTCAACGACCTGGTGAGGGTGTTCGTCGCCAAGAAGCGCAAGATCTCCGAGGGCGACAAGCTCGCGGGCCGGCACGGCAACAAGGGTGTGATCTCGAAGATCGTCGACGTGCAGGACATGCCGTTCCTGGAGGACGGCACGCCAGTCGACGTGATCCTGAACCCGCTCGGCGTGCCGAGCCGCATGAACGTCGGGCAGATCCTCGAGACGCACCTCGGTTGGGTGGCGGCCCAGGGCTGGTACGACGACGGTTCGGAGGCCTACAAGGCCTCGCACGAAGGCAACGGCTCGGGCAACGGCGATGCCATCCCGGACGGCCGCACGGGGCGCGTGTATGTGTCGACGCCCGTGTTCGACGGTGCGACCGTCTCCGACGTGGACGAGGCGCTCGTGCGTTGGCAGGACGAGCACAAGGGCCGGATCAGGATGGACATCGACAAGAGCCGTCGTCCGGGAGAGCAGGCGTCGGGCAAGATGACGCTGTTCAACGGCCGCAGCGGCGAGCCATTCGCCGAGCAGGTGACGGTCGGCTACATGTACATCCTGAAGCTGCTGCACCTGGTCGACGACAAGATCCACGCCCGTTCGACCGGCCCCTACTCGCTCGTCACCCAGCAGCCGCTGGGCGGCAAGGCGCAGTTCGGCGGCCAGCGCTTCGGTGAGATGGAGGTCTGGGCGCTGGAGGCGTTCGGCGCCGCCTACACGCTGCAGGAGATGCTGACAATCAAGTCCGACGACACGGTCGGCCGCGTCAAGGCCTATGAGGCGATCGTCAAGGGCGAGAACATCGCCGAGCCGTCCATACCCGAGTCGTTCAAGGTCCTGCTCAAGGAGATGCAGTCGCTGGCGCTCGACGTCAATGTCGTCTCCGAGGAGGGCCAGCGCACCGAGATGCGTGACGAGGACGACGATCTCCTGCGCGCGGCCGAGGAGCTCGGCATCGACCTCTCCGGCGTGCGCGCGCCCGCCGGTGGCGCCGGCGCCGACGAGGAGCTCGAGGGCGACGATGCGACCGGCGCGTCGGCCGGCGATGTCGGCGAGGGCGAGGACGGTTCCGAGGGCGGGGACGACCTGGCCGCTGAGGATCTCGACGCCGGGGAGTTGCTCGGCGAGAGTGTCCCCGAGCTGGACCTCGACGCGCTGGCCGAGGGCGCCGAGCCTGAGCTGGTCGAGGAGACCGAGACGTAGTCCGGGGGCCCCGGCGCCGCCCGCCCGGCGGCGCTTACGCCCTGCCCGCCCGCGGTTCGGCGGGTCAGGGCCAGCAGAACCGAGAAGACCGCAGCAGCGCCACCGTTCACACCGCGACAGCGAAAGTCAGGCCAGCCGATGATCGACATAAACAACTTCGACGCCATCGAGATCTCACTCGCCTCCTCCAAGCAGATCCGCAGCTGGAGCTCGGGCGAGGTGACCAAGCCCGAGACGATCAACTACAGGACGCTCAAGCCCGAGAAGGACGGCCTCTTCTGCGAGCGCATCTTCGGCCCGACCAAGGACTGGGAGTGCTACTGCGGCAAGTACAAGCGCGTTCGCTACAAGGGCATCGTGTGCGAGCGCTGCGGCGTTGAGGTCACTCGCTCGAAGGTCAGGCGCGAGCGCATGGGCCACGTCGACCTTGCCGCGCCGGTCTCGCACATCTGGTTCTTCAAGGGCGTCCCCTCGCGCATCGGCTATCTGCTCGACATGGCGCCCAAGGAACTGGAGAAGGTCCTGTACTTCGCGGCCTCGATCGTCACCTGGGTGGACGAGGAGGCGCGTGCCAAGGACCTCGACACGCTCGAGGTCGAGGTCAACAAGGTCCTGGACGGCTATGCCGCCGAGCGCGAGACCCGCGTCCTGGAGCTGCGCGAGTCCCTGCAGCGCCGCGAGAAGTACCTGCAGAACGGCAAGCAGACCAACTTCAACGACGAAGACCACCTGTGGGCCGACTCCCTCGATGTGAACCTCCAGAAGATCTCCGACGAGGAGCGCGAGAAACTCGTCAAGGAGCTGAGCAAGACCTTCGAGGCCGACATCGCCGACACCGAGGCCTACATCGAGGACGCCGCCGAGCGCATGCGCCAGGTGTGGGAGCTGTTCAAGACGATGGAGCCCAAGCAGATCGAGCACGACGAGACGACCTTCCGCGAGCTCAAGGAGCGCTTCGGCTCGCCCTACGGCTTCGGCGAGTACTTCAGGGGCGGGATGGGCGCCGAGTCCGTCAGGGATCTGCTCGAGCAGGTCGATCTGCAGGCCGAAAGGATCGAACTGGAGGATCAGGTCAAGACCGCGAAGGGCCAGAAGCAGGCGCGCGCGGTAAAGCGCCTGAAGGTCGTCTCGGCCTTCATCCAGTCCGGCAACAAGCCCGAGCAGATGGTGCTCGACGCCGTCCCAGTGATTCCGCCCGAGCTGCGCCCGATGGTCCAGCTCGACGGTGGACGCTTCGCGACCTCCGACCTCAACGACCTCTACCGCAGGGTCATCAACCGCAACAACAGGCTCAAGCGCCTGCTCGATCTCGGCGCGCCAGAGATCATCGTCAACAACGAGAAGCGCATGTTGCAGGAGGCCGTCGACGCGCTGTTCGACAACGGCCGTCGCGGACGTCCGGTCACCGGCCCGGGCAACCGTCCCCTGAAGTCTCTGTCGGACATGCTCAAGGGTAAGCAGGGCCGCTTCAGGCAGAACCTGCTCGGCAAGCGCGTCGACTACTCCGGGCGCTCGGTGATCGTGGCCGGTCCGTACCTGAAGCTGCACCAGTGCGGCCTGCCCAAGATCATGGCGCTCGAGCTGTTCAAGCCGTTCATCATGGCCAGGCTGGTCGAGCGCAAGTCCGCCCAGAACATCAAGGCGGCCAAGAAGATGGTCGACTCGATGATCGGCGAGGTCTGGGACGTGCTCGAGGAGGTCATCCACGAGCACCCCGTCCTGCTCAACAGGGCGCCCACCCTGCACAGGCTCGGCATCCAGGCGTTCGAGCCGCTCTTGGTCGAGGGCAAGGCGATCCAGGTGCATCCTCTGGTCTGCCACGCCTTCAACGCCGACTTCGACGGCGATCAGATGGCCGTGCACCTGCCGCTCTCGGCGGAGGCCCAGGCGGAGGCGAGGATCCTGATGCTCTCCTCCAACAACATCCTCTCGCCGGCCCACGGCGCGCCGTTGGCCACACCGACCCAGGACATGATCCTGGGCGCGTACTACCTGACCTATGGTCCCGAGGCCGAGGAGCTGTCCGCCAAGCAGGAGCTGCTGAGCACCGGCAAGTGGCCGTCCAGCGAGACGCGCCCGCACGTCTTCAGGACCGCGCAGGAGGCTGAGCTGTCCTACGAGGCCGGCGTCGTCACGCTGCACGACCTCGCCGAGTTCCGGCCGTTCGGCCGCGAGGGTGGACACGTGCTGAGCACGGTCGGTCGGATCATCTACAACGACCGCATCGAGCGGGCGCTCGCGGAGGCGCTGGGCGACTCCTTCGACCCCGCCAAGTACGTGTTCGTGAACCAGTCGATGAAGAAGCGCGACACGACCAGGCTGATCGACGCGCTCGTCCAGACCTACGGTGCGAGCACGATCTCGCTCGTGCTCGACGCCTTCAAGGACCTCGGCTTCAAGTACGCGACTCAGGCCGGGATCACGATCTCCAAGAACGACGTCGTCGTGCCGCCCCAGAAGCAGCAGATCCTGGACAAGTACGACGAGCTGGTCGGCGAGATCTCAGAGCAGTACGACATGGGTCTGATCACCCAGGAGGAGCGTCACGAGGCGGTCGTCGAGAAGTGGAACGCGGCGACCGACGAGGTCGCCGACGCGATGATCGAGAACCTCGACACGCTGAACCCCATCTTCATGATGGCCAACTCCGGCGCGCGCGGCTCGTTCAAGCAGATCCGCCAGCTCGCCGGGATGCGCGGCCTGATGGCCAACCCGAAGGGCGAAATCATCGAGCGCCCGATCAAGGCCAACTTCGTCGAGGGGCTGTCGGTGCTCGAGTACTTCATCTCCACCCACGGCGCTCGAAAGGGACTGGCCGACACGGCGCTCAGGACAGCCGACTCCGGCTATTTGACCCGGCGCCTGGTCGACGTCGCCCAGGACGTGATCATCAGGGCGGCCGACTGCGGCACCGAGGAGTACATCGAGATGGTCGTCTGGGTCGAGAGCGGGGACCGCAACGAGGGCCTCGTCGGGCGCATCGCCGCCCAGCCGATCACGACCAAGCGCGGGCGGATGCTGGTCGAGCAGGGCGCTGAGATCGGCTTGGCCGAGCTCGATGAGATCGTGCAAGCCTTCGCCGACGACCACGCCAAGGGTGTGGCCGTGACAGTGCCCGTGCGCTCGGTGCTCAAGTGCAAGGCTCCCAGCGGGGTCTGCCAGGCCTGCTACGGCCGCGCGATGGCCACCGGCGCGATCGCCCAGATCGGAGATGCCGTCGGGATCATCGCCGCCCAGTCGATCGGCGAGCCCGGCACGCAGCTGACGATGCGCACGTTCCACACCGGCGGCGTCGCCGGCGCGGACATCACGCACGGCCTGCCGCGCATCGTCGAGCTGTTCGAGGCCCGCAAGCCGAAGGGTCTCGCCAAGATCGCCGAGCAGGACGGCACGATCTCGGTCGAGGAGACCGAGAAGGCGCTGACGGTCACGATCACCGACGATGCCGGCGAAGAGCACAAACACGCGTTCCCGAGGCGAACCAGGCTGTTCGTCGCCGAGGGCGAGAAGATCAAGGCCGGCAAGCAGCTCAACGAGGGCTCGCTGTATCCGCACGAGCTGCTGGCCATCCGGGGGCGGACCGAGACCGAGCAGTACCTGGTCCGAGAGGTCCAGGAGGTCTACAAGTCCCAGGGCGTCGACATCAACGACAAGCACATCGAGCTGATCGTCAGGCAGATGCTCAAAAAGGTGCGGGTCGACCAGAAGGGCGACACCGACTACCTGCCCGGCCAGTTCGTCGACCGCTTCGAATTCGCCAAGGTCAACGACGAGATCGCCGCGGGCAAGGGCGAGGCCGCCCAGTACGAGGACATCATCCTCGGGATCACCAAGGCCTCCCTGAACACCGACTCGTTCCTGTCGGCCGCCTCCTTCCAGGAGACGACCAAGGTTCTGACCGACGCCGCCCTGGAGGGCAAGACCGATCGGTTGAACGGCCTCAAGGAGAACGTCATCATCGGCAAGCTGATCCCCGCCGCGACCGGGCTGAAGCGCTACCGCCGGATCGAGATCGAACCGTCCGAACCGCTGCCCAGGGCGATCGACGAGGTCGGCCTGCTCGATCAGGACGAGATCGCAGCCGAGCTTGGGCTCTCCGGCGGTGAGGGGATCGGCGGCTATGGCCAGGAGTTCGACGCCGACCTGGCTTCGCTCGAGAAGATCGGGGCTGGCGCTACCGATCCCGGCTTCGTCGAGGAGCTTGCCGATCTCGAGGTGCCCGACGAGGAGCCTGTCGAGTAATCGTTTTGCGGTCCCGTTGTCCGGGCGCCGCCGGTGGGCTTTCGTTACGCCCGCGGCGGGGTCCCGGACCGGGGTTCGCGTTCGATCGACCGGGTGATTGCCGTGGCGGGTCCGGGCGCCGTGGAGGGCGCACCGGTCGCTCGCCCGCGACGCCCGTCCGGGACCTGCGTTCGAGGGGTCGCGGCTACTCGGCCTCGGATCGCTCGTCGTGCGCGGCCAGACCTGCGCTCGGCGCAGGTGGCGGTTGCGCGGCGGAGCGTCCTCCGACCAGGCCGCTCCCTGTAGCCTGGCGCCGACATGTGGGCCAATCTGACTCAACGTTTGGAGGGCGAGTTCGTCGTGCTCGAGCCCCTGGATGCCCGGCACGAGCCAGGCCTCTTGGCGGCCGCCCAGCACCCCGAGATCTGGACCTGGCTGGCGCCGATCGGCGAGAGCGACGAGTACTTCGGGCAGTGGTTCGCGGCCAGCCTCGCCGAGTCGACCGCCGGCCGGGAGGGCGTGTTCGCCACGATCGACCGCAAAAGCGGTGAGCCGATCGGCAGCACCCGCTACCTGAACCTGCGCCAGCCTCATAAAGGCCTCGAGATCGGCTGGACCTGGCTGGCACCCTCGTATTGGCGCACCGGAGCGAACGTCGAGGCCAAGCTCTTGATGCTCGGCCACGCCTTCGATCGGCTCGCCTGCATGAGGGTCGAGTTCAAGACCGACGCTCGCAATGAGCGCTCGCGGGCGGCCCTCGCCGCCCTGCCGGCCCAATTCGAGGGCGTTTTTCGCAAGCACATGCTCATGCCCGGCGTCGGCGTCCGCGACTCGGCCTACTACTCGGTGATCGACTCCGAGTGGCCCTCGGTCAAAGCCAACCTCGAGCGCCGGCTTGCCCGCGCCGGTGAAGCAGCCTCCGCCTCCGGCTGAGCTTCCTCGGCTGGCTCGGGCTCCAGCTCCAGCTCCAGCGCCCAGGCGATAAGGATCTTGGCCTCCGTCCCGGTCAGGCCACGCTCGGGCTTCGTCTGTACGAGCTTGGTCGGCGCGCCTTTGGCGTCACGTTCGCGCGCCCATCCATGACACTCGTCGTTCAGCGCGTCGTCGACCCACGCCAAGGGCCTCGCGCCGGCGTGCCGCCCGATCGCATCAAGCTTCCAGTGCGCGTTGCCTCGGGTGGGCGGGGATCCCATCCTTCGCTCGAAGCTCAGGTGCGGCAGGCCCTTCGGCAGGCCGAGCAGGTGGGGCAGGTTCTCGTCGGCCTTCTCCTCCCAGCCGCTGGCCCAGACCAGCTCGAAGTGCTCGGTCAGGGCGATCAGGTGTCCGGCGGCGTCCCAGGAAAGGAAGTGAGGAACGCCGTCGATCGTTTGCAGCGAGCCCTCGATCCGCTCGCCCGCGCCGGCCTGAGCCGTCCACGGGGCCGGCGTGCCGAACAGCGAGATCACGCCGTCGATGTCGACCGCCAATAGTGGCTTCTGTCTCATGTCCTCTTTAGCCGGAACCTAGGTTGCGCTCTGTAATCTGCCGGGATCGACCATCGCCAGTAAAGCACCGGCACAAGGCTGTCGATGGCCTGCAACAGGACCCCGAGTCGACCTTCCACCCGCAATGACCCTCGCACCCGGCATACTGCTCGCGCTCGCCTGCGCCTTCGTGGCGAACCTCGGCTTCTTCTATAAGTACCGTGGCGCCAACTCGGTGGCCAGCGTCGAGGTCCGCCACCCGCTGCGCTCCGCGCGGGCCCTGTTTGCGTCCAAGTGGTTCGCGCTCGGCATGGTCATCGCGGCTGCCAGCTGGGCCCTGCACGTGGCCGCCCTCACACTTGCGCCGATGTCGGTTGTCCAGGTCGCGCTCGCCGCCGGCGTCGTCTTCATCGCCGTGATGGCCGATCGCATGTTCGGCTTTCAGGTCGGCGCCAGGCAGTGGCTCGGCCTCTGCTTGACCGCCGTCGGCCTGGTCATGCTCGGTGTCACCCTGCCCACGATGCACGGCGTTCACGCACAGTTCTCGCAGGCCGCGATGATCGCCTTCGAGGCCGGTTTCTTCGGTCTCGGCGGCCTGCTCATCATGGGGCCGCGTCTTGGCGGTCCAGTGGAGCATCACGGGGTCATGCTGGGCGCGGCCTCGGGCATCCTCTTCGGCGTCTCCGACACCGCCATCAAGGCCCTCACGGGCATCACCGGCGTCCACGGCCCGCTGGCGCTCCTGGCCAGCCCCTGGCTGCTCGTCGCCGTGCTGGCTTCGATCGTCGCCTTCTACGCCTCCGCGCGCGGGCTTCAAGACGGAGACGCCGTGCCCGTTATCGCCGTCACCGGCACGGCCGCCAACATCGCCGGCATCGCCGGTGGGATCGCTGTCTTCGGCGACCCGATGGCGGGCGGTACCCTCGGGGTGATCGTCGAGTCCTTGGCCTTTGTCTGCGTGATCGTCGCATGCGCGCTCATGCCCGCTCCGATCCGCTCCGCCGGCGTGCCCGCCGGCGTCCCCGCGCCGGCCTGACCTGGTTGCCCGAGGCCGCGGTGCGCGGTCGGCAGCGGCCTGATCTGGCTGCCCGCGGCCGGTCGAGGCCGGCGGTGCGCTGAGGCGTTGCGTTGCTGAAAAATTGGGGCCCCCCGCGCGCGCGTGCGCTCTGCGCTGCTACCATCCCCGGCCGATGCCGACCACCTCACAGCTCGTACGCAAGGGCAGGGTCGCCCCCAAGAAGAAGCTTGCGACCCCCGGCCTGAAGTCGGGCAAAGGCCGCAAGCGCAAAGTCGCGGCTCCGCAACGCCGCGGCGTCTGCACGCGCGTCTACACGACGACCCCAAAGAAGCCTAACTCCGCATTGCGCAAGGTCGCGCGCGTGCGCATCTCCGGCTCGATCGAGGTCACCGCCTACATTCCCGGTGAGGGCCACAACCTGCAGGAGCACTCCGTCGTGCTCGTCCGCGGCGGCCGCGTCAAGGATCTTCCTGGCGTCCGTTACAAGGTCGTACGCGGCACGCTCGACGCCGCCGGCGTCTCGGACCGCAAAAAGGCGCGCTCGCAGTACGGCGTCAAGAAAAAGTAGTCCGGCGCCCATTCCCTTCAGAGCCAGACCACTGAGCAAGCAGCCCTAGATGCCCCGTCGCGCAGCCGCCCAAATCCGCCCAGTCGAGCCGGACCCGATCCATCGGTCCAAGCTCGTCCAGCAGGTCATCAACAAGGTCATGCTCGACGGCAAGAAGTCGACGGCCGAGCGGATCGTTTACGACGCCTTGGCTCTGCTCGGCGAGCGCTCCGAGAAAGATCCGATCGAGACCCTCGAAGCGTCGATCAAGATCCTGACGCCCTCGCTCGAGGTCAAATCAAGGCGGGTCGGCGGCGCCACCTACCAGGTGCCCGTCGAGGTCGCCCCCCGGCGCGCCCGCACCCTTGCCGTCCGCTGGCTCGTCGAGTTCGCAAGGCAGCGCCGCGAGAAGACGATGGCCCAGCGCCTTGCTGGCGAGCTGCTCGACGCCCAGTCCCAGCAGGGCGGCGCCTACAAGCGCAAGGACGACATCTACAGGATGGCTCAGGCCAACAAGGCCTTCGCGCACTACCGCTGGTGAGCGGTCCCCTTCAACGGGCGGCCTTCAGGCGCTTCGCCAGGTCGGGTGGCGGGGAGAATGTGTACTGCCGGCCTCGGCGATGTTGCGTGATCAGGCCCATCGCGACCAGGGGCAGGAGGTCGGCGCGGGCCGTCTCATGGGTCACCCCGTGGCTGGCCGCGTGGGTCTTGAACGTGTAGAGAGCGTCAGGGTCTCGGAGCGCGTTCGCCAGCAGTGCGAGCTGTCGATGGTTGAACCGGTCTGATCCCTTCAGCAGCTGTTCGATGTCACGCACGTCTTGGATCTGGCGGCGCAGATACTCGTGCAGCTGGTCTACGGCTTTCTCGATGACATCGAGCTGGTAGACCACGAAGTAGGTCGTGTCCCGTCCGTCGGTCTCTGTCTGCAGGTAGGCGCGTGAGTACCTGGCGGGAGCCTGTCTGAGGATGCGGGAGATCGACAGGTGCTCGACCAGCCAGTAGCCATGCGTGCTCATGTACCAGTAGAAGAGGGCTCTCGCTGTCCTGCCGTTGCCATCCTCGAAGGGGTGGTCGTAGGCGAGCCAGAAGTGCAGCAGGATCGCTCGCAGCACTGGATGGATGAAGCGATCGGGCCCGTCTCGTTCGTTTGCGAAGTCGCATAGCGCCTGCATCCGCTCGGGTAGCTGCTCCGCGGGCGGCGGCCTGTGAACGATCGTTCCGTCGGCGGGATCGACGACCGTTATGCGCTCCTCGTCGGGGCGTTGCAGCCGTCCGGCCGCATCGGGATTGTCCAGCGTGTCCTCCGTCAGGATGCGCTGCAACTCGAGCACCGAACCGGGCGTCAGCTCGCTCGGCATCTCGTCACGCATGTACAGCAACGCGCGGTAGTTGTTGTAGATCATGCGCTCGCTTCGATCCTTCGGCTCTCGCCCCGTTCTGAGCAGTTCCTTGGCTACGCGCCGGGTCGTCGTCGCGCCCTCGAGCTGGCTCGAGCGGATCGCCTCCTCCATCAGCGAGTTCACGAGGTAGCGCTGGCGAGCCTGGGCGTTGGCGGTCACCACCTCCGACATGGCCGCCTCTCCCGCGCACCGCTGATCGACATGGTGGAGTCGCCGTGCCACGAGGTCGGGCACCGCATAGACGAAGTTCTCGCCCTCAGGGTCCGTCAGCGGAATCGGCCGCTGCAGCGGCTGGCGTTTGAGCTTGATCATCAGCCACCATTCCTCGTGGCTGAGGCCGTCCGGCGGCTTCAGTTGGCGCAGCTTGTCCCAGTGGACGTACTCGCCGCCGTCCTCGATCGGCCCGGACTCGAGCAGCTTAAAAAGATCTTGCTGGCGCCGCGTTCGGAAACCCTTTGCACCAGCTCGTGGATCGTCGGGGCTGGGGCTACGTACACGGCCTATTCCAGATTAGTCCAGATTCATCCAAGGATTTGGAGATTAGCAAACTCCAAGCGTTCGCCCAGATTTGGAGTAATTTGGACTTGCCTTGCTCGGCCTGCCTGTGTGACGCATCGCACACGCTGACCCCTTGAAGCAAAAAGGTTCGGTACCTAATCTTTTGGTACCGAATGTCTTCGAACGCAACAGCCCAAGCGGCAGGGGCCGACGGGCCCGTAAAGATCGAGCGCCACGTGTGGGTCATCTCGGGGGTCGTGATCGTCGGGATGATCATGTCGATCCTGGACACGACGATCGTCAACGTTGGGCTCGACACGCTCAGCAAGGATCTGCAGAGCCCGATCGCCCAGGTGCAGTGGGTCGTGACCGGCTACCTGCTGGCGCTGGCCGCCGTGATCCCGATGACCGGCTGGGCCGCGCGCAGGTTCGGCGCCAAGCGCGTCTATCTGACCTCGCTCGTTCTCTTCACCGCCGGCTCGGCCGCCTGCGGCCTGTCCAACACACTGCCGGCGCTGGTCCTGTTCCGTGTCCTGCAGGGCGCCGGGGGCGGCATGATCATGCCGGTCGCCCAGCTGATCATGGCCCAGGTCGCCGGTCCGCAACGCATGGGCAGGGTGATGGGCGTCGTCTCGATGCCGGCCATGCTGGCGCCGATCCTGGGCCCCGTCGTCGGCGGCCTGATCCTCGAGAACCTGCATTGGTCTTGGATCTTCTTCGTCAACGTCCCGGTCGGTGTGATCGCCTTTGCGCTGGCCTTTCGGCTGCTACCCGAAACCGACTCCGGCGAGGCCGGCAGCTTCGACTGGCTGGGTTTTGCGCTGTTGCCTGTCGGCGCCGCCGCGCTCGTGTACGGCCTCAGCGAACTGGGCACGGGCGCTGGCTTCGGCTCGATCGAAGTCCTTGGTCCGGCGGTCGTCGGTCTGGCGATGATCGCGGCCTTCTGCTGGCACGCTCTACGTGTCGAGCGCCCTCTGCTGGACATCCGGCTCTATGCCAACAAGGTCTTCGCCGGCGCTTCGTTCACGACCTTCGGCGTCGGGGCGGCGCTGTTCGGCGCGATGATCTTGGTCCCGCTCTACTACCAGACGGTCCGCGGCTTCAGCGTGATCGACACCGGCCTGCTCAACGGTCCCCAGGGCATTGGCGCGCTCGTCGTTATGCCGATCGCCGGGCGCCTCACAGAGCGCTTCGGCGGCGGCCCGATCGCGTTGATCGGCGTCTCGATCCTGGCCCTTACCACGATTCCGTTCGCGTTCATCGGCGCCCACACCTCGATCGTCCTGATCTCGGCCATCCTGGTTCTGCGGGGCGTCAGCATCGGCATGTCGTTCATGCCCGCCATGACCGCCGCCTTCGCCTCGATGAGGCCCGACCAGCTGTCGGACGCGACCCCCCAGATCAACGTCCTGATGCGGCTCGGCGGCGCGATCGGCACAGCGATCTTGGCCGTTGCTTTGCAACGCGCGACCATGGCGCATACGCTGGTGCCCGGTCATCCGCCCACTCCCGAAGGGCTCGCGGACGCCTTCAACGTGGCCTACTGGTTCGCGTTCGGAATGGCGCTGCTGTCTTTGATCCCGTGCTTCATGCTCCTGAGAGCCGAGCGGCCCCGCGCGCGCGCCCGCGAGCAGGCCCATGCTGGCGAGCCGGCTGTCGAGCTGGGCATGTAGAGGGCGCGCGCGGCGAGGATGGCACGATGACGCGCATAGCCAAGGCCACTGTGAGCACTCCCACGACCGCCGCACCCGCGCGCGCGCGTACGGCCAAGCCACGGGTCGCCTCGCCACGGGTCGATTCGACCGGCCCGGCGGCGATGGCGAACGCCGCGGCGACCGCCAAGCCGCCCGACGCGCCCGACGAGCCTGATGCCCGCGAAGCGCAGCTGCTCGCGCTGGGCGCCGCGTTCAGGCGGGTGTTCAGGGGCCTGAGCAGGCTGCGCGGGCGCGACACCCATCTCGGCGGCTCCGAACTGAGCCACGCCCAGTTCGAGCTTCTCGCCGAGCTGTACGACCGCGGCGAGCTGCCGGCCGGCGAGCTGGCCGCCGCGGCCAGGCTGACGCCGGCGACGGTCACCCAGATGCTCGAGCACCTGGCCGACCAGGGCCACGTCGAAAGGGCCCGCTCAGAAGTCGATCGGCGAGTGGTCGTCTCCAAGCTGACGCCGTCTGGCAAGCGCAAGATCGTGGCCAAGCGCAAGGCCTGGCAGGCGCGCTGGCAGGAGGCGCTCGCCGGCATGGGACCCGAGGAGCTGCTTGCCGCGACCCGAGTGCTCGAGCGTCTTGGCGGCCTGTTCGAGGACGTGCCCGCCGAGGGCTCCTGCCCGGATCCATCTGGCAAGGGCAGCGTCTCAAGCTAGCTTGCAGACCGCCTGAAATCCTCTGCTATAGTCGGCTCCGCCTGGGCGCGGGCGCAGCTGTGCGAGCGAGTTCGAAAGCGCAGGCGCATAACCGAGATGGAGATCACTTCGAGCACATAACGCGGCGGAACGGTCCAAATCAGACCTGCAGCGCGCGTGGGCCCGAGGGGCCCATTTTTTTGTCCCGAACAGGACCAGTCACGCCCTGCGACATCCCTTCCGAAAGCCGACCGAACAGACCGATCAATGCCACGCAAGTTCTCACTCCAGAACACCCGCAACATCGGGATCATGGCGCATATCGACGCCGGCAAGACGACGACGACCGAGCGCATCCTCTACTACACGGGCAGGACCTACAAGATCGGCGAGGTCCACGAGGGCGCCGCGGTGATGGACTGGATGGAACAGGAGCAGGAGCGCGGCATCACGATCACCTCGGCGGCGACGACCGCCCAGTGGAAGGACCACCGGATCAACATCATCGACACGCCCGGCCACGTCGACTTCACGGTCGAGGTCGAGCGCTCCTTGAGGGTCTTGGACGGGGCGATCGCCCTGTTCGACTCGGTGGCCGGCGTCGAGCCGCAGTCCGAGACGGTCTGGAGGCAAGCCGACAAGTACGGGGTCCCGAGGATCGCGTACATCAACAAGATGGACCGCATCGGCGCCAACTTCGAGCAGGGCGTGCAGACGATGATCGACAGGCTCGGCGCCAAACCGGTGCCGATCCAGCTGCCGATCGGCGCCGAGAGCGAGTTCGAGGGTGTGATCGACCTGGTCGCGATGAAGGCGATCGTCTACAAGGATGAGCTGGGCACCGAACAGGACGAGGTCGAGATCCCGGAGCGCCTCGCCGACGAGGCCGCGGCAGCACGCGAGCACCTGCTCGAGGAGGTCTCCCACTACGACGACGAGCTGCTCGAGCTGATCCTCGAGGAGAAGGAGATCAAGACGGAGCTCGTCAAGCAGGCGATCCGAAAGGCGACCCTTTCGACCGAGCTGACCCCCGTGCTGTGCGGCAGCTCGTTCAAGAACAAGGGCGTGCAGCCCCTGCTCGACGCCGTCATCGACTACCTGCCCTCGCCGCTGGACGTGCCGGCCGTCACCGGCACCGAACTGGTCAAGGGCGAGGAGGGCGAGCGCGAGGTCACGCGCAAGGCTGATGACTCCGAACCGTTTGCGGCCCTGGCCTTCAAGATCATGGCCGACCCCTACGTCGGCAAGCTGACCTACTTCAGGGTCTACTCGGGCAAACTGGAGGCCGGATCGCGCGTGCTGAACGTCAACAGCGGGCGCACCGAGCGAGTCGGGCGTATCCTGATGATGCACGCCAACGAGCGCGAGGAGGTCCAGGAGGTCTACGCGGGCGACATCGCGGCGGCCGTCGGCATCAAGCAGGTGATCACCGGTGACACCCTGGCCGCGCCCGACGCGCCGATCAAGCTCGAGAACATCGAGTTCCCGGAGCCGGTCATCAAGGTCGCGGTCGAGCCCAAGACGAAGGTCGACCAGGAGAAGATGTCGGTCGCCTTGGGCAGGCTCGCCGAGGAGGACCCGACTTTCCAGGTGCGCTCCAACGAGGAGACCGGCCAGACCGAGATCTCCGGGATGGGCGAGCTGCACCTCGAGGTCTTGGTCGATCGCATGAAGAGGGAGTTCGGCGTCGAGGCCAACGTCGGGCGCCCGCAGGTCTCTTACCGCGAGACGGTCAGGGGCACGGCCGAGAAGATCGAAGGCAAGTTCATCAGGCAGTCCGGCGGCTCGGGTCAGTATGGGGTCGTCTACATCAACCTTGAGCCGGCCCCCGGCGAAGGCTTCGACTTCGTCAACAAGATCAAGGGCGGCGCGATCCCCTCGGAGTTCATCCCGGCGGTCGAGAAGGGCGTCGAGGAGGCTTTGGAGAATGGCGTCAAGGCGGGCTACCCGATGGTCGACATCAGGGTGACGCTCGTCGACGGCAAGTACCACGACGTCGACTCCTCGGAGATCGCCTTCAAGGTCGCCGGCTCGATCGCGTGCAAGGAGGCCGCCAGACGGGCCAAGCCGGTCCTCCTCGAGCCGATCTTCTCGGTCGAGGTGGTCACCCCTGATGAGTTCTTGGGCAGCGTGATCGGCGACCTGTCCAGCCGGCGCGGACGCGTCGAAGGCCAGGAGCCCAGGGGCAACGCCCTGGCGATCCACGCCAGGGTGCCGCTGTCGGAGATGTTCGGCTACGCCACGGATCTGCGCTCCAACACGCAGGGCCGGGCCAACTACACGATGCAGTTCGAGGGCTACGAAGAGGTTCCGCCGAACATCGCCGAGAAGATCGTCGAGCAACGGACAGGGGAGCCGATCCCGGCATAGCCGGAGTCCACGCACAGCGATCGCCAAGGCGCGGGCCGGTGAAGTCAAAGAGCACCGGCCGATGCAAGCGAGACAACCAGCTAACACGAAACACAGCATTTAGATAGATTTCTCGGGTTCGCCTGACGATCTTCGACCAGATGCGATCGAGGATCAGCCCAAGCGGACGTCAAACAGTCGATAGAGGAGTGAACAGAAAGTGGCGAAGGAGAAGTTCGAGCGCGACAAGCCGCACGTCAACGTCGGGACGATCGGTCACATCGACCACGGCAAGACGACGCTGACGGCTGCCATCACGACGGTGCTGGCGGAGAAGATGGGCGGCGAGGCCCGCAGCTTCGAGGAGATCGACAACGCTCCGGAGGAGAAGGAGCGCGGGATCACGATCGCCACCTCGCACGTCGAGTATCAGACCGAGAACCGCCACTACGCGCACGTGGACTGTCCCGGTCACGCCGACTACGTCAAGAACATGATCACCGGCGCCGCCCAGATGGACGGGGCGATCCTGGTCGTGTCCGCGGCCGACGGCCCGATGCCCCAGACGCGCGAGCACATCCTGCTCGCCAGGCAGGTCGGCGTTCCCTACATCGTCGTGTTCCTGAACAAGGCCGACATGGTCGACGACGAGGAGCTGCTCGAGCTGGTCGAGGTCGAGGTCAGGGAGCTGCTCTCCGAGTACGACTTCCCCGGCGACGACATCCCGTTCATCACCGGCTCGGCCCTGAAGGCGCTCGAAGGCGACGAGGCCTACAAGCAGAAGATCGTCGATCTCGCCGCCGCGCTCGACTCCTACATCCCCGAGCCGGTCCGCGAGCTCGACAAGCCGTTCCTGATGCCGGTCGAGGACGTCTTCTCGATCACCGGTCGCGGCACGGTCGCCACCGGGCGCGTCGAGCAGGGCATCGTCAACACGGGCGACACCGTCGAGATCGTCGGCGTTCACGACACCACCACGACGGTAGTTACCGGCGTCGAGATGTTCCGCAAGATCCTCGACCAGGGCCAGGCCGGCGACAACGTCGGCTGCCTGCTGCGAGGCACCAAGCGCGAGGAGATCGAGCGCGGCCAGGTTCTGTGCAAGCCCGGGTCGATCACTCCGCACACCAAGTTCAAGTCAGAGGTCTACGTGCTCAAGAAGGAGGAGGGTGGCCGTCACACCCCCTTCTTTACGGGCTACAGGCCACAGTTCTACTTCCGCACGACCGACGTCACCGGTGTGGCCAAGCTGCCCGACGGCGTCGAGATGGTCATGCCGGGCGACAACGTCCAGATGGAGATCGAGCTGATCCAGCCGATCGCCATGGATCAGGGTCTGCGCTTCGCCATCCGCGAGGGTGGCCGCACCGTCGGCTCGGGCGTGGTCTCGGAGATCATCGAGTAGCAAGACCAGTCGACGCCGCCGGCCTGCCCGGCGGCGTCGCACCAAGAGCAAGCAGTCCGATACGACGATTCGAAGACCCGCCGGAGCGCGGGCTCCGCGGGATGATGCGACGCGCGCGGAGTCAGCCCCGCGCTTAGGCACCGACGAACACGACAAGAGCAACGACCAAACAGACCCGACCGATCAAGCGAACACGAGAGCGAAACACGATGGCACCGGCCACCCAGAACAAGATCAGGATCAGATTGAAGGCGTATGACACGTCGGCGATCGAGTCCGCCGCGAAGGAGATCGTGGAGACGGCCACGCGCACGGGCGCGACCGTCTCCGGCCCGGTGCCGTTGCCGACTGAGAAGAACGTGTACTGCGTGATCAGGTCGCCCTTCAAGGACAAGGACTCGCGCGAGCATTTCGAGATCAGGACCCACAAGCGCCTGATCGACATCCACCAGCCGACCCCCAAGACGGTCGACTCGTTGCAGCGCCTGGACCACCTGCCGGCGGGCGTCGACATCGAGATTCGGCTTGCCACCTGAGACCAAGACCATGCCCGCGATCATCGCCAAGAAGCTCGGAATGACCCAGATCTTTCAGGAGGACGGGGCGGTCGCCAGGGTCACCGTGCTGGAAGCCGGACCGTGCCCAGTCACCGCGATTCGCAGCACCGAGCGCGATGGCTACGACGCCGTGCAGCTCGCGTTCGGGCCCGCCCGGGAGAAGCATCTGAGCAAAGCCGAGCTCGGTCACCTCAAGAAGGCGGACGCGCCGCCGCTGAGGCATCTGGTCGAGTTCAGGGACGAGGCCGCCGAGCTTCAGGTCGGCGAGACCGTGACCGTCGAGGCATTCGAGGTCGGCGCCACGGTCAAGATCGCCGGCATCTCCAAGGGCAAGGGCTTCCAGGGCACGATCAGGCGCCACAACTTCAAACGGGGCCCCAAGTCGCACGGCTCGCACAACGTGAGGGCTCCCGGCTCGATCGGCGCCTCGGCGACTCCTTCCCGGGTGATGCCCGGTCTGCGCGCTCCCGGACACATGGGCAGCCGCCGGGCGACCCAGAAGGGTCTTTCGGTCGTGGCGGTCGACGCCGAGCGCAACCTCTTGATGGTGCGGGGCTCGGTGCCGGGCGCCAGGGGCAGCGTGGTGGAGGTGCGCGGCGATGCCTGAGACACCGGCCAAGACGCCGACCCGCGCGCGCGCGAAAGCTGGCTCCGCCAAGACCAAAATCTCAGAGGCCGCGGTGCTCGGCGCGAGCCCGGCCAAGAAGGTCAAGCTCTCCGAGGGCGCGTTCGGAGCGCGCTTCAACGAAGCGCTCGTGCACCAGTGCGTGCGCGCCGAGCAGGCCGCGCGCAGGCGCGGTACGGCGGCCACCAAGACCAGGGGCCAGGTCTCGGGCGGCGGCGCCAAGCCGTGGCGCCAGAAGGGCACAGGGCGTGCGCGCGCGGGCTCCAGCCGCTCGCCGATCTGGACGGGCGGCGGCACGGTGTTCGGCCCCCAGCCAAGGTCTTACACGTTCAAGGTCAACCGCAAGGAGCAGCGCGCGGCGCTGCGAAGCGCTCTCTCCATGCATGCCACTCGCGGCTCCCTGGCGGTGCTGGACGCCGGCGCGTTCGCCGCGCCGAAGACCAGCCAGGCCGCGGACCTGCTCGACGATTGGGGCACGCCCGTCGAGATCCTGCCCGTCCTGGTCGTGCTCGGCGCAGAGGAGCGAGACGCCGCCCTTTCGTTTCGCAACCTTGGCGGGGTTTCGGTCTTGAGCCACGAGAACGTAGGCGTCGCCGACCTGGTCGGGTCCGCCTCGCTGCTGATCTCCCAGCTCGCGCTGGACGCGCTCGAGGCGCGTGCGGGCGACGGAAAGGCGGAGGACTGATGGACGCCTCCCAGGTGATCATCAGGCCGGTCGTCTCCGAGAAGAGCTATGTCCTGTCAGCCGCCGACAAGTACACCTTCAGGGTGCACCCGAACGCCCACAAGACCCAGATCAGACAGGCGGTACAGGAGTTGTTCGACGTGCACGTCGTCGAGGTGCGGACCGTCAACGTCAAGTCCAAGCCCAAGCGCCGCGCCAACATCAGCGGGCGGACTAGGACCTGGAAGAAGGCGGTCGTACAGATCAACCCCGGCGAAAGCATCCCGATCTTCCACGGCCTGGCGGCTTTGGATTAGGACCGAGAGCCCGAGAACAGGAACTTAGAGTCAGATGGCAATCCGCAAGCCCAAGCCGACAAGCCCCGGTAGGAGATTCGTCTCCTATCCGGACTTCGCCGAGGTCACGAAGACTGAGCCCGAGAAGACGCTCGTCGAAGGCCTCAAGAAGAGCGGCGGTCGCAACGCCCACGGGCGCAAGACCTCAAGGCATCGTGGCGGCGGCGCCAAGCGCGCCTATCGCAAAATCGACTTCAAGCGCCGCAAGGACGGCGTGCCGGCGAAGGTGGCGGCGATCGAGTACGACCCGAATCGCTCTTCTTACATCGCGCTACTGCATTACGTGGATGGCGAGAAGCGCTACATCCTGGCGCCCCAGCGTCTTACCGTCGGGATGACGGTCTCCTCTGGCGATGACGCCGACATCGCGGTCGGCAACTGCCTGTCCTTGGAGCGGATGCCGGTCGGCACGGTCATCCACAACGTCGAGCTGAAGCCCGGACGCGGCGGCCAGATGGCCAGGTCGGCAGGCGCCTCGGTGCAGCTGATGGCCAAGGACGGCGACATGGCCACGCTGAGGCTGCCCTCTGGCGAGATGCGGATGGTCAGGGCCGAGTGCCGAGCCACGGTCGGGGTGATCGGCAACGCGGACCACCAGAACGTGAAGGTCGGCAAGGCCGGTCGCAAGCGCCACCTCGGTGTTCGCCCGCAGACCAGAGGCACGGCCATGAACCCGGTCGATCACCCGCACGGCGGCGGCGAGGGCTCGACCACCGCCGGGCGTCACCCTGTGACGCCGTGGGGCGTCCCGACCCTCGGCTACAGAACCCGCAAAACGCGGAAGGACTCCGACAAGTACATCGTCAGGGGACGGCGTCGCGGGAAGGGCAAGAGTAGATGAACGTGTATTTCAAAAACACGGTGCCGCGCGCGCGTGTGTGTGCGCGCGCAAATGCGCACAAAGAGATGAGTCGACCATGAGCAGATCAAGCAAGAAGGGCCCGTGGGTGCAGGAGCGTTTGCTCGCCCGGATCGAGGCTCTGAATGCCGAGAACAACAAAAAAATGCTGAGGACCTGGTCGCGGGCTTCCACGATCTTCCCCGAGATGGTCGGCCACACGATCGCTGTACATGACGGCAAGAAACACGTGCCCGTGTTCATTTCCGAGTCGATGGTCGGCCACAAGCTCGGCGAGTTCGCGCCGACCCGAGTCTTTCGCGGACATGCAGGTTCCGGGAAGGTCCGATGAGCGCTGAGGAGGAGCAGGACGTGGTCGCCGAGGGCGAGGCTCCGGCGACGGACGGCGAGGCCAAGGCCAAAGAGGCCAAGGCCAAGCCCGCCAAGGAGACGGCGAAACCGGCCGCCAAAAAACGTGTCGCTAAAAAACCGGCTGCCTCCAAGAAGGAGTCCGCCGAGACGGCGGAGCGGTCCGAGGAGGAGGTCAAGGAGCCGGCCGCCAAGGCGTCCGAGCCCAGCGACGAGCCCGAGTCTCGGCCCGCTCGGTCGGCCGCGAAGCAGCCGGCGCGGCGCAGGGTCGTGCGGGCCAAGGCGCGCTACGTGAGGTCCTCGACGCGCAAGGCAAGGATGGTGTGCGGTCACATCAGGGGCAAGAGCGTGAACGAGGCGCGCGCTATCCTCGCATTCACCCCGCGCGAGGTGGCGCGTGACTGGAGCAAGCTCTTGGAGTCGGCGGTGGCGAACGCCGAACACAACCACGAACTGCTCGAGGACGACTTGGTCGTGCGGGAGGCCTACGCCGACGAGGGCCCCACGATCAAGCGGTTTCGTCCCCGAGCAATGGGCCGGGCCACCCCGATTCACAAGCGTACGAGCCACCTGACGATCGCATTGAGCACCGACGACAAGCAACAGAAGAGCTGAGAAAGAGTTAGATGGGACAGAAGGTTCATCCAGAGGCGATGCGGGTCGGCTACATCCATGATTGGAAGTCGAACTGGTTCAACGAGCGTTCGTTCGGCGAGTACCTGGCCGAGGACATCAGGGTGCGCGAACACATCATCGGCAAGCTTGCTCACGCCGGGCTGTCGGAGATCACGATCCGCAAGGACGCAAACGAACTCGAGGTCAACATCCATACGGCCAGGCCAGGCATCGTGATCGGCAAGTCGGGCACCGAAGTGGACGCGCTGCGCAGAGACCTGCACAAGCTGACCAACAAGCAGATCAAGGTCAATATCCTCGAGATCAAGAGGCCCGAGCTGGACGCCAAGCTGGTCGCACAGTCGATCGCCGAGCAGCTCCAGAACAGGGTCGCCTTCAGGCGCGCGATGAAGCGGGCCCTGACGAGCGCGATGCGCTCCGGCGCCAAGGGCGTCAAGGTGCAGGTCGCCGGACGCCTCGGCGGCGCTGAGATGGCCCGCACCGAAAGCTACTCGGACGGCCGCGTGCCTCTGCACACGATGAGGGCCGACATCGACTACGGCTTCTATGAGGCGCGCACCACGTTTGGACGCATCGGCGTCAAGTGCTGGGTCAACAAGGGCGAGATCATGCCCGAGGGCTATACCGGCGCCGACCTGACCGACATGACGGCGCCGGCGGCCCCGAGCAACGACCGCGAGGGCCGTGGTGGACGTGACGGGCGTGGTGGTGGCGATGGTCGTGGTCGCGGCGGTCGTGGCGGCGGGCGCGGTCCTGGCGGTGGCGGGCGCGGCCCCGGCGGTGGCGGCGGGCGCGGGCCGGGCGGCGGCGGTGGGCGCGGACCCGGTGGTGGCGGACGTGGGCCGGGCGGCGGCGGGCGCGGCCGATCGGGCGATGGAGGCGCACGCTGATGCTGTCCCCCAAGCGCGTCAAGCATCGCAAGCAGCACCGCGGGCGTCGCGGCGGTGTTTCGCGCGGTCAGGTCAAGGTGCAGTTCGGTGAGTACGGGCTGAAGGCGCTCGAGGAGGGTTGGCTGACCAACCGCCAGATCGAGGCCGCCCGAATCGCGATGACCAGGAAGATCAAGCGTGGAGGCAAGGTCTGGATCAACGTGTTCCCGGACAAGCCCATCACCAAGAAGCCGGCCGAGACGAGGATGGGCTCGGGCAAGGGCTCGCCCGAAGGCTGGGTTGCGGTCGTCAAGCCGGGCCGGGTCATGTTCGAGCTGGCCGGCGTTCCTGAGCCGCTGGCCCGCGATGCGATCCGACTGGCTGCCCACAAGCTGCCTGTGAAGTCCAAGTTCGTGCTGCGCGAGGACTAGGACCGAGGAGTAGTCAAATGGACGCCAAGGAGATCAGAGACCTCGACGAGAAAGAACTGAAGGCGCGGATCGCGACGCTGCGCAAGGATCTGTTCGGCCTGCGCTTCGCCAACGCGACCGGCGAACTGGACGACACCGCGGGCATCGGCCGCGCCAGGCGCGATCTGGCGCGTGCTCTGACGGTGGCCAACGAACGCTCTCCCGTCGCCAGCGGACGCAGCGCCGGCTGACGTTTTTGAGCAACGACTACCCGATAACCAAACGAGACGACAGAGATGGCTGACGAGAACGACGACAACACCACCGAGGACGAGACGCCCGCCGCCGAGGCCGCGCCTGAGGCCCAGCCTGCCGGCGAGCAGGCCGCCGAGGCCCCTGCCACCGAGCAGGACGCCGCCTCCGAGGAGACAGCGCCCGAGGGCGTTGGCGAGGACGCAGGGACAGAGGTCGAGCAGCAGGCCCCCGCCGAGCAGCTATCGCCCAAGGAGCGCCGTCGCAGGACGCGCTCGACGCACTCCCCCGAGAAGGCTCGGCCGCGGCGCTCGCCCGAGGAGCGTCATGCCGAGCGTGCGGCCGAGCGCAAGGCCAAGGCGCTCCGGCGCCGGACCCGCCGCTCCCAGGAACGCGCCAAACGGGCGGCGGCGCGTGAGCGCGAAGGCGTAGCGGCCGGCGTCGCGGCGCAGGCCCCGACGACCCCGAAGTCCGAGGGAGCGCGCAAGGTGAGGCAGGGCATCGTCGTCTCGAACAAGGCCGACAAGACGATCACGGTCCGTATAGATACTGCGCGCAGACACCGGCGCTACGAGAAGATCGTGCGCAGCTCGACGACTCTGCACGCACACGACGAGGACAACGACGCCCATGAGGGCGACGTCGTCAGGGTGATCGAGAGCAGGCCACTGTCGCGGAGCAAGCGCTGGAGGCTCGTCGACGTGGTGGAGCGAGCCAGATGATCCAGAACGAGACGAGGCTGAGGGTGGCCGACAACACGGGCGCCAGGGAGATCCTGTGCATTCGCGTGAAGGGCGGCTCGAGGCGCAGGTATGCCCACGTCGGCGATGTGATCACCGCGACCGTCAAGCAGGCCAACCCCCAGGGTGCGGTCAAAAAGGGCGACGTGGTGACCGCGGTCGTCGTGCGCACGAAGAAGCCGATCGGGCGCGAAGACGGCACCTATATCTCGTTCGACGAGAACGCGGCGGTGATCATCGACGACCAGAACAATCCCAGGGGCACCAGGGTATTCGGTCCGGTAGCGCGCGAACTGAGGGACCGCAACTTCATGAAGATCGTGTCGCTGGCCCCGGAGGTTCTGTGATGGCGACACGCAAGCGGAGCGGCGCGGCCGACGGAAGGCGCAAGACGATGAAGATCAAGACGGGCGACCAGGTGCAAATCGTCTCCGGCAAGGACCGCGGCAAGAAGGGTCGCGTGCTGCGCACCGATCCGCGCAACGAACGCCTCGTCGTCGAGGGCATGAACATGGTCAAGCGCCACGTGCGCCCTCAGGGTTCGCGCAGCAGCGTCACGGGCCAGGACACGGCCGCTCAGCTCGGCGGCGTGATCGAGAGCGAGGGGTCGATCCACGTCTCGAACGTCGTGCTGCTCGACCCCAAAGGCCAACCCACACGCGTGCGGATCGAGCGCTCGGATGGCAAACGCTCACGCGTGGCCGTACGCACGGGTGCGACACTCGATTAAGACGACGATGAACGCGACCGCCACAGCACCGCCCGCCCGCTTGAAGGCCAGATACCTGGAGGAGATCAGGCCGGCTCTGATCGCCCGCTACGGGTACTCCTCGCCGATGCAGGCCCCGAAACTCGAGAAGATCACCCTGAACATGGGCGTCGGCTCGGCCAAGCAGGACGCCAAAGCGATGCGCGCCGCCCGCGAGCAGCTGGCGACGATCGCCGGCCAGCAGCCGAGCGTGCGCCGGGCACGCAAGTCGATTGCCGCGTTCAAACTGAGGGAGGGCATGCCCGTCGGAGTGGCCGTGACGCTGAGGGGCGAGCGCTCCTACGAGTTCCTGGACAGGCTCGTCTCGATCGCGATTCCCAGGATCAGGGACTTCAGGGGGCTGAACCCGAGGTCGTTCGACGGCCGCGGCAACTACTCGCTTGGCGTCAAAGAGCAGATCATCTTCCCGGAGATCGACTACGACGCGATCGACGAGGTCCGCGGTCTGGACATCACGATCACGACGAGCGCCGCGAGCGACCAGGAGGCGTTCGCGTTGCTGGACGCTTTCGGGATGCCGTTTGCGAGGCAGGGGCGCCCCAAGGATTTCGCAGGCATGAACGAGGACGACGAGGACAGGAGCGAGGACTGATGGCGAAGGTCTCGATGCGGGTCAAGCAGGCGCGCAAACCCAAGTTCAAAACGCGGGCCTATACTCGCTGCAATCGCTGCGGGCGTCCGCGGGCCGTGTACCGCAAGTTCGGGATCTGCCGGATCTGTCTGCGCGAGCTGGCCCACAACGGACAGATACCGGGGATGACGAAGTCCTCGTGGTAGGCGATCGTTCGGAAACGCTTCCAAACCCACGCCTGCCTAAGCACATACAAAAGTTATACGCGTACGAAAAAAGAATACTCATCCCCACCCCCGTATCACCATTGCATTTCAGACCTTAGACGGCACACACAAGAACACCAGCCCATACACCATCAGCCCACGCGCCAGAACGCCTAGAACACCATGTCCATGACCGATCCGATAGCCGACTTCCTGACGCGCGTGCGCAATGCGATCCGCGCTGCCCACGAGACCGTCGACATACCCGCCTCCAGGCTCAAGTCCGAGCTCGCCAGGATCCTGGCCGAGCAGGGCTATATCGAGTCCTGGTCGCTTGGGCCCGCCCCGAACGGCGGGCCTGGGCAGTCGATCCAGATCACGCTCAAGTACACCGACGACAGGCGTTCGGCGATCTCGGGTCTGCGGCGCGTGTCGAGGCCCGGGAGGCGGACCTACGTCGACGCCAAGCACATCCCGAAGGTGCTCGGCGGCATGGGCACGTCGATCGTGTCGACCTCGCACGGCGTGATGACCGGCCACGACGCGCGCGCCGCCGGCATCGGCGGCGAGGTGCTGGCCCAGGTCTGGTGATCAGATGTCTCGAATCGGCAGACAGCCAATCCCAGTGCCGGCCGGCGTGACCGTCTCGATCGAGCCGGAGTCGGTCCGCGTGAACGGCCCCAAAGGCGAGCTCTCCGAGCGGATCGCCAGGGACATCGAAGTCGTGCAGGACGGCGAGCAGCTGATTGTCTCACGACCGACCGACAGGGGCGAGCACCGCGCGCTGCATGGCCTTACACGCTCGTTGATCGCCAACATGGTGCAAGGGGTGACGGCCGGCTACGAGAAGCGGCTCGAGATCCAGGGCGTCGGCTACAGGGCCCAGCTGAAGGGAAAGAACCTGGAGCTGGCCGTCGGCTACTCACATCCGGTGCCGATCCCGGCGCCGGGCGGCATCGAGTTCGAAGTGCCCCAGCCGACCAGGATCGTCGTCAAGGGAATCTCCAAGCAGCTCGTCGGCGAGACCGCCGCGATCATCCGCAAGCAGCGCCCCCCCGAGCCCTACAAGGGCAAGGGAATCCGCTACGAGGGCGAGCACGTGGCGAGAAAGGTCGGTAAGCGCGCATGACCGTCATCACCAAAGAGAACAGGCGCCTCAAACGCCGCCGCCGCGTGCGGGCGAAGATCTCGGGCACCGCGGCCAGGCCGCGGGTGTCGGTGTTCAGGTCCAACAGGGGCGTGTCAGCCCAGGTCGTCGACGACGTCGCCGGACGCACGCTGGCGGCCGTCGCCTGGTTCGAGCCGGAGCTGAAGGGTCTCGGCAAAGCAGAGGCCGCCGCCAAGGCCGGCCAGCTCTTGGCCGAGCGGGCGAAGGCGGCGGGCGTGTCCGAAGCGGTGTTCGACCGCGGCGGCTACCAATACCATGGCCACGTCCGCGCGCTGGCCGAAGCGATCCGCGAGGCAGGTCTCACAGTCTGATGCCCATCACATCACGCACAATCGACCCGAACGGCCTGGACCTGCAGGAGCGCGTGGTCGAGATCAACAGGGTCGCCAAGGTGGTCAAGGGAGGGCGGCGGTTCTCGTTCACGGCGCTGGTCGTAGTCGGCGACGAACGGGAAACGGTCGGTGTCGGCTACGGCAAGGCCAACGAGGTCCCGCTGGCGATCCAGAAGGGCGTCGAGCGGGCCAAGAAGGACCTGTTCAAAGTGCCTAGGCACGGCAGCACGATCACCCATCAGACGACCGGCGTGTTCGGCGCCGGCCGGGTCTTTTTGAAGCCGGCTTCCCCCGGAACGGGTGTGATCGCCGGCGGTGGCGTACGCGCGGTGCTCGAGCTGGCGGGGATCCACGACATCCTGTCCAAGAGCCTTGGCACCCAGAACCCGATCAACCTCGTCAAGGCCACGATCGAAGGGCTGCGCGGCCTGCGTACGCCCGAGGAGGTCGCCAAGCTGAGGGGCCTGACGATCGACCAGGTGCTCGGCCTCGGCGGCAAGCCGTCCGGTGGCGTCGCGGTCGAGGCGGAGTCCCAGGGTGGCGAGGCGCTTCCCGCCGACGCACAGGCTGCTGGCGGTACCTCGCAATCGGATGCGCTGGAGCCCACCGAGTCGGAGACGGGCGCGGCCGAGACGCAGACAGGCGCGCCGGCGTGATGTCTGCGCTCAGTGTCACCCAGCGTCGGTCCAAGAACGGTGCGAACCAGAAACAGCTCGACACGTTGCGCTCGCTCGGCCTGCGCCGGATCGGCCAGACGGTCGAGGTCAACGACACCGAGCAGGCGCGCGGGATGTTGCACGCCGTGCGCCACCTGGTCGAGGTACGGGAGGGCGAGGCCAGATGAGCCCCGACGAGGACGAGCGGCCGACCGGCGATCAGCGCATCGGCCTGCACAACCTTAGCCCGGCCCCCGGCAGCAGGCGCCCGCGCAAGCGGGTCGGCAGGGGCGAAGGCTCGGGCACCGGCAAGACCTCCGGTCGCGGCCAGAAGGGCGCCGGCGCGCGCTCGGGTGCCAAGCGCAGGGCGCGGTTCGAGGGCGGCCAGATGCCGATCCACATGCGGATGCGCAAGCTCAGGGGCCCGCACATGAAGAAGTCGATGCCCTTCGAGCCCTTCCGTACGCACACCCAGCCCGTCAACCTGTCGGCTCTCGAGGACCGCTTCGAGGCGGGGGCCGAGGTCACGATCGAGTCGCTGAAGGCCGCGGGCCTGGCCAAGCGCAAAGACGTGCCCGTGAAGATCCTTGCCAAGGGCGAGCTGACCAAGGCGTTGACCGTCCAAGCCCACGCCTTCAGCGCCAGCGCCCGCGAGCGCATCGAGGCCGCCGGCGGAACGTGCGTCGTGCTCGAGCCGGCATCCAGCCCGCCGTCGTGATCGCGCCCGGCGCAGCCGTCTGCCGGCGCTCGTCGCCCGGCGACTCCTAGAGAGCTAGAATCGGGCGCTCCGTCGCGACCGAAACGGCGGACCGGAACTAATGCTCTCGACGATCCTCAACGCCTTCCAGGTAGCGGACATCCGCAAGAAGCTCGCCTTCACCGCGGCGATGCTCCTGATCTACAGGCTCGGCTCGCACGTGCCCGTTCCGGGCGTGAACCTGACGGCCGTCAACAACATCCAGAAGGAGTTCGGTGGCGGCGGCATCCTCAGCTACCTGAACCTCTTCTCGGGCGGCGGCCTGGCGAAACTGGCGCTGTTCGCGCTGGGGATCATGCCCTACATCACCGCGTCGATCATCTTGCAGCTCTTGCAGGTGGTCGTGCCATCTCTCGAAAAGCTCTCCAAGGAAGGCGAAGTCGGGCAGGCGCGGATCACTCAGTACACCCGCTACCTGACCGTCGGGCTCGCGTTCGCGCAGTCGATCGGTTACGTCTTCCTGTTCCATTCGCTGCAGGCCAAGGCCGGCGAATCGGTCGTGACCCACTTCGACACGCCGCACATCTTCCTGATCGTGATCTGCCTGACGACCGGCTGCGTGCTGTTGATGTGGATCGGCGAGCTGATCACCCAGCGTGGCATCGGCAACGGCATCTCGCTGCTGATCTTCGCCTCGATCGTCTCGAGGCTGCCCGAAGGGATCCAGAAGTGGTGGACGACCCAGGACCAGGTCTTCAAGGTGATGATGCCGTTCCTGGTCCTCTCGGTGGTCGCCGGGATCGTGTTCGTGCAGGAGGGCCAGCGGCGCATCCCCGTCCAGTACGCCAAGCGTGTGATCGGCAGGCGCATGACCGAAGGCGGGCAGACCTACCTGCCGCTGCGCGTGAACATGGCCGGCGTGATCCCGGTCATCTTCGCAGCGTCGCTGATGGCGTTCCCGCCGACCGTCGGCCAGCTCGTCAAAACACACTGGGGCAGATCGATCTCCGACTTCTTTACCCCCAACGGCTGGCACTACATCATCGGCCAGTCCTTGCTGATCCTGCTGTTCACCTACTTCTATACGGCCGTCACGTTCAACCCGGTCGACCAGGCCGAGAACCTCAAGAAGTACGGTGGCTTCATTCCCGGCGTGCGCCCGGGGCGCCCGACGGCGGAATTCCTGGATCGCATCCTCGCGCGGCTGACGTTCCCGGGCGCGCTGTTCCTGGCCGCCGTGGCGGCGCTGCCGGCGATCCTGTTCGCGCAGACCCACCAGCAGTTCAACTTCGGCGGCACCTCGATCCTGATCGTGATCGGTGTCGCCCTCGAAACCATGAAGCAACTGGAGGCGCAGCTGATGATGCGCAGCTACGAGGGGTTCTTGAAGTGAGGTTTCTTCAGGGGGTGGTCGGGAGGGGGACCTGTCCCCCTCCCGGTCTAGTGATGATGCGCTCCTACGAGGGCTTCTTGAAGTAGTCTCGGCTCGTGTCCGAGCTGAACCTGATCCTGCTCGGTCCGCCGGGCGCCGGCAAGGGCACGCAGGCCGAGCGTCTGCGCGAGGACTTCGGGCTGCCTCATCTTTCGACCGGCGACATGCTCAGGGCGCAGGTGGCGGAGGGCTCGGAGCTGGGACTGAAGGCCAAGGGGTTCATGGACGCAGGCGAGCTGGTGCCCGACGAGGTGATCGTCGGCATGATCGTGCAACGTGTTTCGGGCGCCGATGCGGGCGACGGGTTCCTGCTGGACGGCTTTCCTCGCAACGAACCCCAGGCCCAGGCGCTCTCGGAGGCGCTCGAGGGCCTCGGCCGCCGGTTGTCGGCGGTCCTCGCGATCGAGGTCTCCGACGAGGAGGTCGTCAGGCGCCTGTCGGGACGGCGTGTCTGCGTCAAGAACCCGGGCCACATCTACCACGTCGAGTTCGACGCGCCCAAGCACGAAGACATCTGCGATCAGGACGGCTCGCGCCTGATCCAGCGCGACGACGACAAGGAGGAGACGATCAGGAGGCGCCTGGAGGTCTACCACGCGCAGACCGCGCCGCTGATCGCCTACTACGAGGAGGCCGGTCTGCTGCGGCGCTTCGACGGGCGGCGCAGCGCCGACGAAGTCCACGCCCACATACGCGCGACGTTGGCGACCCTGCGCCTCGAGGAGGAGCTTTAGGGCGTCGATGCCCTGAGTCCGGTAGCTAAGGATCTATCCCGGAAGGGTTATGTAGCTCAGCGTTGAACTTGATCCAAGGGCTGTCATGCCATTCGATCAGGAGGTCTGTTATGGGCTACATGGTCAGTCAGGATGATGGTTGGCGGATGCCGGACTGGTTGTGGGAGCGGGTCGAGCCGCTGCTTCCAGCACCGCCGTTTCACCCGTTGGGCTGTCACGCGCCGCGGGTACCCGACCGTGACGCAATGGACGCGATCATGCTGGTGCTGCGGACCGGGATGCAGTGGAACGCGCTGAACGCGACCGGGGTGTGCTCCTCATCCTCTGCGCACCGGCGTTTTCAGGAGTGGGAGCAGGCCGGGGTGTTCCACGAGATCTGGCGCCAAGGACTGCTGGAGTACGACGAGGTCGTGGGCATCGACTGGTCGTTCCTGTCGGGTGACGGGGCGATGAGCAAAGCCCCGCTGGGAGGAGCCAAGACCGGCCCAAACCCTACTGATAGAGCCAAGGGGGGGCGAAGCGTTCGGTCCTCGCGGAGGGTGCGGGGGTCCCGGTCGGGCTCGATCACGACGGCGCGAACCGTAACGATCACAAGCTGCTGAAGGGGACGCTGGACTCGATCCCGATCAAGCGGCCCGAGCCGACCCCAGAGCAGCCGCAGGGCATCTGTCTGGACAAGGCGTATGACAACGCTGAAGTCCGCGAGCTGGTCGGCGAATACGCGCTCACGCCGCACATCCGCGCACGCGGTGAGGAGATCGAGGAGAAGGCCCACAACCCCGAGTGGAAAGCACGCCGCTGGGTCGTCGAGGCTTGCCACTCCTGGCTGAACCGCAACCGCGGGATACTCATCCGCTGGTCCAAGAAGGACGAGAACCACCTCGCCCTCCTACAACTCTCCAGCGGCCTCATCGCATTCAAGAAGGCGCAGCTCGCCACCCTCGCCACCACCCAACCGGGATAGGTCCTAAGCTCGTCCTGGCGATGATCATCAAGAAGAGTTCCGAGGAGATCGAGAAGATGGCGCGGGCGGGCGAGGTGCTCGTGGCGACGCTCGATCTGATGCAGGCGAACGTGCGACCGGGCGTCAGCACGGGCGAGCTGGACGCGCTGGCCGAGCGCTTCATCCGCTCGCGCGGCGCTACCCCAACATTCAAGGGCTATCGCGGCTTTCCCGGGTCGATCTGCGCATCGCCGAACGCGATGGTCGTGCACGGCATCCCCGGCCGTTACAAGCTGGGTCCCGGTGACATCGTCTCGATCGACGTCGGTGTGACGCTGGACGGTTGGGTCGCCGACGCCGCCCGGACGTTCACGGTCGGCGAGATCGACCCGGTCACCCGGAACCTGCTGGCCGGCACGCGCGAGGCTTTGGACGCTGGCGTCGAGCAGTGCGTGCCAGGCAACCGGGTCGGCGACATCTCACACGCCATCCAGGAGGTCGCCGAGGGAGCCGGGCTGTCGGTGATCCGGTCGCTCGTGGGCCACGGCGTCGGGCGCGACATGCACGAGGATCCACAGGTTCCGAACTACGGCAGGCGCGGCAAGGGCCCGCGCCTCGAGGAGGGGATGGTCCTGGCCGTCGAGCCGATGACGACGGCTGGACGCGCGGGCGTGAAGGTGGCGGCGGACGGCTGGGCGATCTTCTCCCAGGATGGCTCGCCCGCCGCCCACTTCGAGTTCACGGTCGCGATCGCCGCCGACGGACCGCGTATCCTCACCCCCTGGCATCTGACTCCCGACGAGCGTTCGAAGTTGCTACCATCCGGAGTCCTGCTCGAACGCGAGGCTGTCGGCGCGCGGGAGAGCGTATCCACGACCAGGTAGCGGCAGCCGCCACGGCAGCCAGAGCCGGGTCGCCGGACCAAGCCGAAAGGGATCATGAAGGTCAGACCGTCGGTAAAGCCGATGTGCGAGAAGTGCAAGATCATCCGCCGCCACGGCGCGGTTCTCGTCATCTGCCAGAACAAGCGCCACAAGCAGCGCCAAGGCTGAGGCGTAGAGCATGGCACGCATCGCCGGGGTCAACCTGCCCCTGAACAAGCGCTCGGAGATCGGGCTGACCTACATCTACGGGATCGGACGCTCGACCTCGAACAAGCTGTTGGCCGAGGTGGAGGTCGACCCCAACACCTACGTTCGCGATCTGACAGAGGACGAGGTCTCCAAGCTGCGCGACGCGATCGACCGGTCGTTGACGGTCGAGGGCGACCTGCGCAGGGAGCGCTCGACCGACATCAAGCGCCTCCAAGAGATCGGCTGCTATCGCGGGCTGCGTCACCGTCGCGGACTGCCGGTGCGGGGCCAGAAGACCAAGACCAACGCGCGCACCCGCAAGGGTCCCAAGCGGCTACAGGTCGCCGGCAAGAAGAAAGCGGGCAAGAAGTGAGCAAGGCGCGCCGCTGATGCCCCCGACTCCGAAGCGCGCCCGCGGAAGGCGCAAGGCCAAGAAGAACATTCCCGTGGGGCAGGCCCACATCAAGACCTCGTTCAACAACACGATCGTCTCGTTGACCGACACGTCGGGCAACGTGATCGCCTGGGAGTCCGCCGGCGGCGCCGGCTTCAAGGGTTCGCGCAAGTCCACGCCTTTCGCCGCTCAGGTGACCGCCGACGCGGCCGCGCGCAAGGGTCTCGAGCAGGGCCTTCAGAAGGTCGAGGTCTACGTCAAGGGCCCCGGTTCGGGCCGCGAGACGGCGATCCGGTCGTTGCAGGCCGCGGGCCTCGAGGTGACCGGCGTCAAGGACGTGACCCCCCAAGCCCACAACGGGTGCCGCCCCCGCAAGCGCAGGAGGGTCTGAGATGGCTGTGAGCACTTTGCTGGCCGAAACGGGGACTCGCGCCGAAGGCGCGTGTCTACCGGCTTCGGTCTGCGTCCTCGGTCGCTCGCGTGCCAAGCACGCCACGCTCCCTGCGTCCTTGTCTGGCTCGACTCACGACCATCAGACGGAGCGAGGTATGACCCATGGCGCGTGACACCGGTCCCGCGTGCAAGCAGTGCAGGCGTGAGGGACAGAAGCTGTTCCTGAAGGGCGAGCGCTGCTTGACCGACAAGTGTGGCGTCGAGCGGCGCGCATACCCGCCCGGCGAGCACGGCAGGGGGCGGCTGAAACAGAGCGAGTACAGGCTGCAGCTGCGCGAGAAGAAGAAGGCCAGGCGCTACTACGGTGTGCTCGAGCGCCAGTTCAGAGGCTATTACGAAAAGGCTTCGCGCCAACCCGGGATCACCGGTGAGAACCTGTTGGCGCTGCTGGAGTGCAGGCTTGACAACGTGCTCGTGAGGCTTGGCTTCGCCGCCTCCAGGCGCCAGGCCAGGCAGCTGATCAGGCACGGCCATTGGACGGTCAACGGCCGGCGTGTGGACATTCCCAGCTACCAGGTGCGACCCGGCGAGGTGATCGCGATCAAGGCGGACACCCCGGCAACCCAGGTCGTCAGAGACGCGACCGAGCTGACAGGACAGATTCCGGCATGGCTGCAAGCCGATCACGAGTCGCTTACGGCCAAGGTGCTGCGCAAGCCGGAGCGGCGCGAGGTGGCTGCGCCGGTGCAGGAGCAGCTCATCGTCGAGCTGTACTCGAAGTAAAGAGGACGACCAATGGCGCTCATCGCCTCGCCCGGCGGGCGAGGAGGTGGCGCTTCGGAGCCGGCGACCGTCAAAGGACGCTGGTGCGAGAGACAACAACGACGTTAGGACGCTGATGCTCGACTTCCAAATCCCCCGGATCACAAGCGAGTCCGTGGAGCGCAACCGCGGCACGTTCACCATCGAGCCGCTCGATCGCGGCTTCGGCTACACATTCGGCAACTCGCTGCGGCGTGTCCTGCTCTCCTCGCTGGCGGGCGCCGCCGTGACCAGCGTGCGCATCGAGGGCGTGGCCCACGAGTTCTCTACGATTCCGGGCGTCAAGGAGGACGTGACCGACATCGTGCTCAACCTCAAGGGCATCGTCTGCCGGATGCACTCGGACGCGACCGAGGTCGAGGCGCCGCTGGTCGTCAGCGGTCCCGGTGAGATAACCGCCAAGGACATCGACCTGCCGGCGGGCGTCGAGATCCTGAACCCGGACGTGCACATCGCGACGCTCGAGAAGAAGACGAAGCTCGAGCTGTACATGACGATCGGTCGCGGCCGCGGCTACAGGCCCGCCGAGGAGAACAAGTCGCCCGACCAGCCGATCGGCGTGATCCCGATCGACTCGATCTTCTCGCCCGTTCGTCGCGTCGCTTACGCCGTCGAGCAGGCCAGGGTCGGCCAGAAGACAGACTTCGACAAGCTGACGCTCGACATCGAGACGGACGGCTCGATCGAGCCGCAGGCGGCGCTGCGCGAGGCCGCCGAGCTGTTGATCAGCCAGCTGGCGATCTTCACCGACGCCGACCGCATCCAGGAGCTGAGGGCCACCCCAGGAGGCCAGCTCGACGGGCACGGCCTCGCCGTATCGGGCACCGGCGGCACCCCGGCGGGCGTGCTTCAGGGCGAGGAGTGGAGCATCCTGATCGAGGAGCTCGAGTTGGGCGTGCGCTCGTACAACTGCCTCAAGCGGGCCGGCATCCAGACCGTCGGCGATTTGATCTCGAAGTCCGAGGCCGAGCTGAACGCGATTCCGAACTTCGGCAAAAAGTCGATCGACGAGGTAATCGAGACGCTGCACTCGCGGGGGTTGAACCTGCGCACGGACTAGCGCCGGGGGCGCCAGGGAGCGGTTTGCGTCATGATGTGCGCCGGTTTGCGTCATGATGATGTGCGCGTGAGGCGCACAGGAGTGTGACGCCAGAGGTATTGCGTTGTTTTTTGAAGAAGGCGTATAACGATGGCAATACGGGACAGAAAAGTAGATAACAACATCCGAGCCTCTCGTCCCATCACCCGAGGCCCAGTCAGATGAGACACCAGAAGACAAGACATAAGCTGAGCAGAGACTCGGCCCACCGCAAGGCGCTCCTGATGAACCTCAGCAAGGAGATCATCGAGCACGAGCGGATCGAAACGACCGCCGCCAAGGCGAAGGCCGTCAAACCGGAGGTCGAGCGCCTGGTGACGCTCGCCAAGCGCAGTGACCTGCATGCCCGCAGGCAGGCCCTTTCGAGGTTGGCCCAGGACAAGTTCGCCGTGCACAAGCTGTTCGAGGAGCTCGCGCCCAGGTACGCCGACCGGCCGGGCGGATACACGCGCATCCTCAAGCTCGGTCCGCGCCGCTCGGACTCGACCGAGATGGTGTTCATCGAGCTGGTCTAGCGGCCCGCTGGCACGGCGCCAGGCTGCGTCCTTGCCTGGCTTGGCCATCGAGCCGCTAGACGGACTGGCGATGGTCACAAAGCTGACGCTCGAATACGACGGCACCGACTTCGCGGGCTGGGCGAAGCAGCCGGGCCTGCGCACTGTGCAGGCGGAGGTCGAGCGAGCCCTGCGAACGGTCCTCGGCGACACCGGTGCCGACGGTGAGCCTCTGCGGCTGACGGTCGCCGGGCGCACCGATCGCGGCGTACACGCCTGGGGCCAGGTCGCAAGCTACCGCCACGAGGCCGTCGATCCAGGGCGTCTGAACGGTCTGCTGCCTGAGGATGTCGCGATCGTCTCGGCCGAGCCGAGCCCGGACGGGTTCGACGCCAGGCGCGACGCGCTCAGCAGGACCTACCGCTATCGCGTCTCGACGCGCCGGGCCCGCAACGTGTTCGACCGCCGCTACGCGCTCTGGTGGCCGCACGGGCTCGACTCCGAGGCGCTGCACGCGTGCGCGCGGGCCCTCGCCGGGACCCACGACTTCACGGCCTTTACACCGACCGACACCGACCACGTGCGCTTCGAGCGCGATGTGCTGAGCGCGGAGTGGCGCGCGGGCGCGACCGAGACCCACGCGAATCCGGGCACGGGTCGGGCCCTCGGATCGGGCGCCGGCGCGACGGACCCGGACGTACTGGAATTCTGGATCGAGGCCGACACGTTCATGAGGCACATGAACCGGATCCTTGTCGGCACGATGCTCGAGGTCGCCTCGGGCCGGCGTACCCTCCAGGAGTTCGAGCGTCTCCTCGAAGGCAGGCCGCGCATCGACGCCGGGCCGACCGTGCCTCCCCACGGGCTGGCCCTGGCCGGCGTTTCGTATGCGCCGTCCCTTTAGCCAAGCGGTCGGCTGGAAAGCGCCGGCGGCGGCGTGACGCGACGGCGGCCCAGGCGCGGAACGGCCGGGTCCGATAACCGAACCGCCACCGGGCAGACCGGGGCGGCTCGTATGCTGGGAGCTAGGAGACCGGACGAATGCTGAACGTATTGCTGACCAACGACGACGGGATCGAGGCCGAGGGCCTGCAGGCGATGCGTGGCGCGCTCGCCGAGTTGGAGGGCGTCCGGTTGGAGGTGATCGCCCCGGACGGCAACCGCTCGGCGATGGCCAGGTCGATCACGACGCGCAGGCCGCTGTGGGTCGCCGAGACGCCGTTCCCGGACGGAACGTCCGGCTATGCCAGCGACGGCACCCCGGTCGACTGCGTGCGCCTGGCGAACCTCGGCCTGATCGACGGGTTCAGCCCAGACCTGGTCGTCTCGGGCATCAACCACGGCGCCAACCTCGGCGACGACATCACCTACTCGGGCACGGTCGCGGCCGCCCTGGAGGGCGTCCTGCTCGGTATCCCCGCGATCGCCGTATCCCAGCAATCGGGAGCCCGCGCCCTCGACTTCCGTTTCGACGGCGGCTTCTCATTCCAGACCGCCGCCGACTTTGTGGCGAGGCTGGTGGAACGGATCGAGGAGGTGCCGCTGCCGAAGGGGACCCTGCTGAACGTGAACGTGCCCGCCGGCGAGCCGGCCGGCGTGGAGGTGACGAGGCTCGGCAAGCGGATCTACGAGGACGAGCTCAAGCTTGAGCGCGAGGAGGAGCACGGCCGGCGCTACTGGATCTACGGGTCTGACCCCGGCTTCCACGACGAGCCGGGCACCGATCTGGCGGCCGTCGCGGCCGGCCGGATCGCCGTGAGCCCGATGCACTTCGACCTCACCCACCACCCGGGCCTCGAGGCGCTCAAAGGCTTCGACTTGGAGGAGCTGCTCGGGCCACCGACTGGAGATCGGTCAGCCCCGCGGGCGTCGTGAGCGGCGCGGTCGTACATGCGGTGGCGGGGTGCCCGGCCGGCGCGGGAGCGGCGGCCGGCGGAGCGCTGGCGCGCGCGCACGGGGGAGTCGCGGCGGAGTGACGGGCGCACAGCCCCCGTCGACCGCCACGCGCGCGCGGGCGAATGAGCTGCGCGAGCAACTGGAGCGCCACGCTTACCGCTACTACGTGCTCGACGACCCCGAAATCGGGGACGACCAGTACGACGCCCTCCTTGGCGAGCTGACAGCGATCGAGACGGCTCATCCCCAGTTGCGGACCCCAGACTCGCCCACCCAGCGGGTCGGCGGCGAGCCGGTCGGGCGTTTGGAGAAGGTCAGGCACCTGGAGCCGATGCTGTCCCTGCCGAACGCGAGGTCCGAGGAGGAGCTGAGGGCCTGGGTCGAGCGCATGAGATCGCACCTGGCGCGCGAGGGGATCGAGGACCCCGAGTTCAGGTTCGTGGTCGAGCCCAAGATCGACGGTCTTGCGATCAGCCTGCTCTACAGGGACGGGGTCCTGGAGCGCGGCGCGACGCGCGGCAACGGTGAGGTCGGCGAGGACGTGACCCACAACCTGAGGACGATCGGCCAGATCCCGTTGCACGTCGAGGATGCGCCGCCGCTGCTGGAGGTGCGGGGCGAGGTGTACATGTCCTTGCGCGACTTCGCCACGCTCAACGAGCGCAGGGCCGAGGCCGGCGAGCCGACGTTCATGAACCCGCGCAACTCGGCCGCCGGCACGATCAGGCAGCTCGACCCGGCCGACGCCGTAAAGCGGCCGCTGTCGATGTGGTGCTACCAGGTCGGGGTCGTCGAGGGCCTCACGTTCGCGGCCCACTCCGAAGCCTTGGCCTGGCTCAAAGAGCACCGCTTCCGCGTCAACCCCGACATCAAGACGCTCGACAGCGAGGACGAGGTGATCGCGCAGTGCCTTCAGTGGCAGGCCCGCCGCGGCGAGCTCGAGTTCGAGATCGACGGGGTCGTCGTCAAGGTCGACGATCTCGGGCTGCAGCGCCGCCTCGGCTCGGTCGGGCGCGATCCGAGGTGGGCGATCGCCTGGAAGTTCCCGCCCACGACCGCTTCGACAAGGCTCGAAAAGGTGATGTGGAACGTCGGCAAGTTCGGCGATCTAAGGCCATACGCGGTCCTGCGACCGGTCTCCGTCGGCGGCGTCACGATCAAGCTGGCGACCCTCCACAACGAGGAGGACCTCCTGCGCAAGGACATCAGGCCCGGCGAGGACGTGATCGTGATGCGGGCCGGCGACGTTATCCCGCAGGTCGTCTCGCCCGCGCCGCACGTGCTCGACGCGGGCGCCGAACGCCCGCCGTCTCCGCATCCGCCCGCGCGCTGCCCCTTCTGTGACACCAAGACGGTCAAGCCCGAGGACTCGGTCTTCACGACCTGTCCCAACCGCGACTGCCCCGCGCGCGCGTGGCAGCTGCTCAAGCACTTCGTCTCGCAGGGCGCTATGGACGTCGAAGGGCTCGGCGAGAAGCAGGTCGCCCAGCTTCAAGAGCACGGCCTGGTCAGGACCGCTGGCGACTTCTACAGGCTCACGGAAGAGCAGCTGACCGAGCTGGATGGCTTCGGCGAGATCTCCGCCGGGCACACGCTCCTAGCGCTCGAGGCCTCCAAGCAGAGGCCGTTCGCAAGGGTCTTGTTCGCGCTCGGGATCGAGGAGGTCGGCGAGGTCACCGGCCGCAACCTGGCCCAGCGCTTCCGCGACATCGACGCCTTGCTGGCGGCCGAGCCCGCTGACATCGAACAGACGCCGGGCGTCGGCGAGAAGATGGCCCAGCTCATCCACGAACAGCTGCACGACGAGCGCATGCTCAGTCTGATCGAAGATCTGCGCGTGATCGGCCTACGCTTCGCCGAAGACGGCCCGCCGCCCTCGGAGGGCCCGCTCGCCGGCAGGACGCTCGTCCTGACCGGCACCCTGCCGAACTGGTCGCGCGAGCAGGCCACCGAAGCGATCATGGCCGCCGGCGGGCGCGTCACCAGCTCAGTGTCCAAGAAGACCGACTACCTCGTCGCCGGCGAGTCGGCCGGTTCCAAGCTCGCCAAGGCCGAGCGCCTGGAGGTGCCCGTGCTCGACGAGGACGGCCTGCGCGCGCTCCTGGATCAGTAGCCGGCGATCGTGATCGCGATGTGGTCCTGGAAGATGTGGGCGCTTTCGGTGGCGATCCCGTCGGTGAAGATCGCGAACGCCAGGGTGTGGCCGTCGGCGGCTTCGCAGTAGCCGACCAGGTTCGAGACGCCGGTCAAGGTGCCGGTCTTGCCTCGGCAGCGCCCGGATGCGGCCGTTCCGCGCATCCGTTCGGAGAGGGTGCCGGTGTGGCCGGCGACGGCGAGGCTGTCGCGCAGGACCTGGCCGGCGGGCGTGCCGTACAGCTCGACCAGGAGGTCGGCGACCTGGTAGGGCGAGGTCTTGTCGGCTTCGGAGAGCCCCGAGCCGTCGACGACCTGAGGGTGGATGCCGAGCAGCGAACCGATCGTCTGGCGCACCACACTCGCTCCGGCCGCGGTCGTGCCGGCGCCTGCGTAGAGGGCGCCGAGATCCTTGACCAATGTCTCCGCGAAGAAGTTGTCCGACGGCGGCAGCATCAGGCCGAGGAGCTGTTCGATCGTCGGCGACTGCACCTGAGCCAGCTGGGTCGCGCCCGGCGGGGCGCTTGCGGCGGCGCTGTGGCCGGTCACGTGGACGCCGTCGTTGGCGAGGCTCGCCGAAAGCTCGTGCGCGGCGTAGGCGGCCGGCGCGTGCGGGCCGTGTTCGCGGCCGGTCGCGCCGCGGTTGAACGCCAGGCCGGACAGGGCGCCTTCGAGGAACGGGTCGAACGCGTAAGCACTCGAAGGCTCGCCCCGGTGGGAGTCGAAGTAGGACTCGTCGCCGTAGACAGAGCCGTCGACCTGTTTGATGCCGGCGTGTATGAGCTGGCTCGCGAGGTCCGAGACAGAGGCGCCGATCCCGGAGTAGTGGGACCTGATGAAGGAGGTCGACCCGAACGTGGGGTCGCCGCCGCCCTTCAGATACAGGTTGCCTTCCCAGACCCCGCCAGGCTCTAGGTGGCCGGTCCCGTAGACGGTCGTGCTCAGGCGCGCGCCCGGGCCCATCCGGTCGAGGGCGGTCGTGGCGGTGAACAGCTTCTCGACCGACGCCGGCGGCCTCATGGCGGAGGCGTGCTCGGAGAACAGGGGCTGCTTGGCTGTCAGGTCGTACACGTAGGCGCCGTCGGCCCGGCCGGCGAGGCCGAGCTCGTGCGAAAGATCGGCCTGCAGGCCCGTCAGCGTGCCGTCCGCGGAGGCGCCCGCCGGTACGACCCCCGCGAGTGTGATTCCGCATAGCAGAATCAAGATGTTGACGATCCGGTTCCGGGGCACGCGCGGCATATGATGTTGGGTGCAATGGGCAACGTTGTCAAGCTGGAACCGGCGACGACGAGAGAGGGGGCGGCCAAGAAGGCCGCAAGGCGCGGCGCTCCGCAGCGCCAAGGCGGCCGGGCGGCCGCGAGCAGTCGACGGCGCAGGCGGCGGCGCAGCGACAAGACGGCGCTCGTGCTCGGCGGCGGCGGCTTCACCGGCGGCGTCTACGAGATCGGGGCTCTGCGCGCGCTGGACCTGCTGGCGGTGAACAGCACGGTCAACCAGTTCGACATCTATGTGGGCACCTCCGCGGGAGCGTTCATCGCGACGCTGTGCGCCAATGGCGTGACGCCGGAGGAGATGATGCAGGTCCTTTTGAAGGAAGCGCCGTCCCCGTTCGAGGACGTCGACCTCGGCGAACTGTTGCGGCCGAACCTAGTCGAGCTGGCCAGGACCGCCGCTCGGTTGCCTTGGCGCGCGCTTGGCCTGGCGCGCGAGGTGGTCAGGCATCGCGGCCAGGTCTCGTTGCTGGACATCGGCCTTGGCATCGCCGAAGGCCTGCCGGCGGGCGCCTATACGGGCGCCGGGATCGAGTCCTACCTGGAGCGGATTCTGAGCGAGCCGGGCCGCAGCAACAGCTTCGACGGGCTTTCGCGCGAGCTGTATCTGACCGCGACCGACCTGGACACCTGCGAGCGGGTCGTGTTCGGCGCCGACGGCAACCGCGACGTGCCGATCTCGACGGCCGTAAGGGCGTCCGGCGCGCTGCCGATGGTCTATGCGCCGGTCAAAGTCGGCGAGCGCGAGCTTGTCGACGGCGGCCTGATCTCGACGACCAACCTCGACATCGCGGTCGAGGCGGGCGCCAAGCTCGTCGTCGTGATCAACCCGATCGTGCCTTTTGTGAACGACTTCTCAGAGACGATCAGGACGATCGGCGGGGTAAGGGCCAAGCGCGTCTCGGACATGGGCTTCCCGCAGATCGGCTACCAGGCGTTCAAGCTGTTGGCTTACCAGCGTTTGCACGAGCTGGCGGCGCGCTGGTCGGAGCGCTACCCGGGCGTCGACATCGTCCTGATCGAGCCTGAGCCCGCCGACAAGCTGATGTTCCAGACCTCGATGTTGCACTACGCCTCGAGGGTCGAGATCGCAAGGCACGGGTTCGAGTCGGTGACCCAGCATCTGGCCGGCGAATACGACCACTATCGCGAGATCGCCGAACGCCACGGCCTGGACATCTCGGGCGAGCGTTTGAGCAAGGTCGTGGCCCACTTCGACGAGACCGAAACCTCGCAGAGCGCCTGGCGGCGGATCCTCGAGGAAACCACTGGGGCGCTCTTGCGCCAGGCGGGCCTGGCAGGCTAGATCGACTTGTCGAGCGCGCCCAGGAGCCGGGTGGTGGCGGAAGAGTCGCGCAGGGCGATGCGGACGTAGCCGGGCTCGCCGAGCGCTGAGCCGCCCGCGACGAGGATGCCGGTGCGGACGAGTCTCGCGGAGAGCTCGTCGCCGTCGACCGACGGGTGCGAAGCCCACACGAAGTTGGCCTGGCTGTCGGCGACCTGGAAGCCGCGCTCGCGCAAGCCAGCTGTGACGGCGACGCGCTCGGCGGCGATCGTCTGGATGCGTCGCTCGACGATTTCGCTGCAGCTGCGGAGCGCCTCGAGGGCGCCGGCCTGGGAGACCTCGGAGACGCCGAGGTCGGGCTCGAGCTCGGCCAGGAGTTCCTCAGAGCCGGGGCCGCCGATCGCATATCCGACGCGCAGGCCGGCCAGGCCCCAGGCCTTCGAGAAGCTGCGAAAGACGAACAGCTTCGAGTGTCGTTGGAGCAGCTCGAGCGAGGCGTTGACGGGCTGGGCGTCGGCGAACTCGACCAAAGACTCGTCGAGGAGGACGGCGACATCATCGGGTAGGCCCGCCAAGAGGCGCTCCAGCTCGCTGGTGGCCAGGAGCTCGCCCGTCGGGTCGTTGGGGTTGGCGATCGCAACGACCCTGAGGTCTGGCTCGGCGGCCTGCGCCAGGATCTCGTCGACGCCGCCGGCGACCGGGGTCGCGCGCCCGTGCGCGCGCCGGGCCATCAGGGGGAACAGCGGGTAGGAGGGCCACGGGCTGAGCAGCCGCTGGCCGGGCTCCATCAGGGCGCGCGTGGCCGAGTTGAGCAGTTCGGCGGCGCCGTTGCCGAGGATCAAGCGGTCGGGCTCGACCTGGCAGCGCTCGGCCAAGTCGTTGCGCAGCCGCGAAGATTGCTGCGGGTTCGGATACTGCTGCATGCCCTTTCTGGCCACGAACGTGATCGCGGCCACGACGCTCGGATGGGGCAGCTCGGGCCAGGTCGTTTTGGAAAGGTCGAGCGTCTGGACCTTCATCAGGGCTTTGCGCTTGCGCTCGGCGGCCTCCGCGCGCAGCCCTTCGTTGACTTCCTCCTCGGTCATGCCTTCGAACTGCTTGTAGTAGTCGAGCAGGCTCATTTGGACGAGCGCGGCGGCCTGGGCTCCGGGGCGTGGCTCGGGGACTTACCCGTTGCCCTTGGAGACGAGTGTCGTGCCGGGGCCGTGGATCAGGACGAACCACAGCATGAAGGCGCCCCCGCAGACGACGGCGGTGACGGCGAACACGCGTCCGAGGACGCCAACGCGCTGGTCGTGGCCGGCCGCCCTGCGCACCAAGATCCAGGCGGCGTCGAGCCTGCGCAGCAGGGCGAGCGTGCCGAACAGGAATCCGAACAGGCCGATGAACGCGACGAAGATGCCGAGGCTGACGCTGTTCGTCAGGTAGTTGACCTGGGAGCCGATCCATAGGCACGCCAAGGGGATCGGGCCCCAGCAGAGCAAGCTCAACAGGATGATCCCGGCGAGCATGATCCCGGCGAGCGAGCCGTCGATCCGCTGCCTGATCGCGCCGCCGCGCTCAGGCAAGTCCCGGTAGTGGACGGGCGCGGTGCCCGGTCTGCGCCCGACGAACAGGCCGCCGGTGTCGGAAGGGTCGGAGCGCATGTGCCTATCTTGGCAGGTGCCGACCGGTCAGTCGGCATACAGCGCGTCGATGATCTCGGCGTACTTCTGGTTGACGATGTTGCGCTTGACCTTCAAGGTCGGCGTCAGCTCGCCGGTCTCCTGGGAGAGATCGTGGTCGAGGATCGCGAACTTCTTGATGCGCTCGACCTGGGCGTACTTCGAGTTGGCCCTGTCGAGGGCCTCCTGGACGAGGGCCCTGACGGCGGGCTCTTCGGCGAGTGATGGGATGTCGGCGGGCAGGCCGTGCTCGGCCGCGTAGCCGGCGATCTCTTCCTCGTCGAGGGTGACGAGCGCGACCGGGTAGGGGCGCTGGTCGCCGTGCATGACCGCCTGGGAGATCCAGCGGCACTGCTTGAGGTCGTTCTCGATGTTCGCGGGCGTCAGGTTCTTGCCGCCGGCGGTGATGATGATGTCCTTCTTGCGGCCGACGATATAGACGAAACCGTCCTCGTCGACCTTGCCCAAGTCGCCGGTGTGCAGCCAGCCGTCTTCGACCGCTCCGAAGCTCTCTTCGGCCCTGTTGTGGTAGCCCTGGAAGATGTTTTCTCCTTTGATCAGGAGCTCGCCGTCGTCGGCGATCTTGACCTCGACGCCGGGGAACGGCTTGCCGACGCTGCCGAACCTGTGCTCCTCGGGCGTGCACGCGGTCGCCGCGGTCGCGGTCTCGGTCATGCCGTAGCCCTCCATCACGGGCACCCCGCAGGCATAGAAGAATTCGAGGATCTCCTTGGCGATCGGAGCGGCGCCGCTGACGGCCTCGCGGACGCGGCCGCCGAACGCGGCCCTCACGTTTTTGAAGAGCTTCTCCTCGGCCTGTTCGAAGGGCTCCTGCAGCTCCTGTGGGATCGGCTTGCCCTGGTTCTGCAGCTCGCGGACCTGCATCCCGACGCGGACAGCTCCCGCCAGCTCGTCGGGGTCGGCGTTGGCGCAGACCAAGGTATAGATCTTCTCGAAGATCCGGGGCACCGAGGGCAGGTAGGTCGGTTTGACGTCGGCCAGCTCGCCGATGATCTGCTTGGTGTCGCCGCCGAAGTAGGCCATGGTCACGCCCATGTCGAACACGAGCAATTGCAGGAGCAGGGCGAAGGAGTGGGCCAGGGGCAGGTACAGGTAGACGACGTCGCCGGCGTCGCTCTCCAAGCTGGCCCTCTGCTCGACCATCTCGAGGATCGCGCAGTAGTTGCCATGGCTGAGCACGCACCCCTTCGGTGGGCCGGTCGTGCCGGACGTGTAGATGAACGTGTAAGGGTCCTCCTTGTGGACCGCCGAGCGGCGCTCCTCGAGCTCCTGTGGCGCGCGGTTTCGCCCGCGGGCCCGGACATCGTCGAGCGCGATCGCGTTCAATGCTTCGATCTCGGGCGTCGTCTCCTCGGGGGACGGCCGATCGATCACGACGATCGTCTTCAGATCGGGCAGGGTCCCGTGGATGGCCGCGATCTTGGCGAGCTGGGTCGCGTCCTCGCATACGATCGCCGATGCTCCTGAATCGGAAATGACCCAATGGCACTCTTCGGGAGAGTTGGTCTGATAGATCGGGACCACGATCGTTCCGGCCGAGGTCGCGGCCAGGTCGGCGTAGGACCACTCGGGCCTGGTGTTCGCCAGGATGCAGACGCGCTCGCCAGCCTGGATGCCGAGGTCGATCAGGCCGAGGCCGATCTCGCGCACGATCTCGTCGAGCTCGGTGAAGCTGACGTCCTGCCACTCGCCGGCGTGCTTGTAACGGACAGCCACGCGGTCGGGGTAGCGCTCGGCGGCGTTCGGGACCAGGTCGGCGATCGTCCGCAGCGAAGCGGCCTGGGTCTGCGACTCGGGCGCCGACGGCGCGGCGGTGGCCTCCATGATGGTCCCTCCTCGTGGCTTGAACTCGCTCTGTGAACGGCCTCCTGAATGTTACGGGCTTGGCGGTGCTTCCGGGGGATTCGAAAGCTCAGGTCTTCAGCGAGGCGGGGCTCCGAGTCGCAGGGCCCTGGCGCAGCGAGGCCAGGAACAGGTTCTTGTCGATCCTGCCCTTGAAGATCGGTATGCCGTTCTCCAAGCACTTCGTGAGCACTTCTCGGCGCCCCAAGCCAGCTTCGCGGGCGAGCTCGGTGGGCGTCAGGTGGTTGGCCATACTTTGTCCTCCTGTCTCCGAGATATGTCTTGCCGGGTCTTGTCCGGCGACTGCCTTCAAGTTAGCGCTGTCGTCAGACGTCCGCAACCTAAGATTTCCGCAATCTCCAGGCGTTATTCACGCCCGCCCGGGCGCCCGGGCGGGGTCGTCGTCGGCAGACGCGGGTTTGGATATCTCCAGGACGGCCGCTGCGCGCGCGCGTAGACGGCCGATCGTCTACACGGGGTTGGGTACGTCCAGGAAGACGTGGTCGACGCCGAACTCGGCGGCCAGGTGCTCGCCGAGAGCGCGGATTCCGAAGGTCTCGGTCGCGTAGTGGCCGGCCGCGATCAGCCTGACGTCGAGCTCCTTCGCTTCGGCCATCGCGCGCTCAGGTACTTCACCGGTGATCATCGCGTCCGCACCCGCTTCGGCCGCGGCGGCCAGGAAGCCGGAGCCCGCTCCGGTCACGATCGCAAGCCTGCGGACCTGCGACGGGCCGGCCTCGTAGACGAGCGGCTCGCGGCCGCCTGTCGCTGTGCGTACGCGTTCGGTCAGCTCCGCTGGGGCCAGGCCCTCGCCGGGGAGGTCCGCAAGGCAGCCGATCTGTCGGCCCTTGTACTCCGCGAACGACTCGTCTAGGCGCTCCGCCCCGAGGGTGTCCGCGAGCAGAGCGTTGTTGCCGAGCGTCGGGTGCGCGTCGAGCGGCAGGTGGTAGGCGGCCAGGGCGATGCCGTTGTCGAACAGGAGTTCCAGCCGGCGCTTCAGTTTGGCGTCGACGACCCTGAAGCCGTCGCCCCAGAACAGGCCGTGGTGGACGATCAGTAGGCCCGCTCCGGCTTCGGCCGCCAGCTCGAACAGCTCGACGCTGGCCGTTACGCCGGTGGCGACGGTCGCGGTCTCTGGCGGGCCTGGGACCTGCAGGCCGTTCGGGCCGTAGTCCTCGAACTTCGACGGCTCGAGGGCCTCGTCGAGGGCGGCGAGGAGGTCTTTGGTCTTGGCTGCCGGCATGCCGCGAGGTTAGCGCCGGCCCGGGGCCTTCCCCAGGCATCCCTGGGGGCGTCCCTCGGGGCGCCCCCAGGGCGCAGTCGGTCAGCGCAGAGCGGTCGGGTCTGCTGGCACGTTGCGGGCCCCCGAGGCCCGGTATGGAATACTGGCAGACGCGTCGGGGCGTGGCGCAGCCTGGTAGCGCGCACCGTTCGGGTCGGTGAGGTCCCCGGTTCGAATCCGGGCGCCCCGATTAGGAAAACTCCTGCAAATGGGCTGTTTTGGTGCACCAAAAAGCTCCAAGATTCCAAAAAGGTTCCGTTTTGAAGAAACCGGGCGCCCTTGCATGGAAAGCCCTGCTCAGGTGCGTGTTTTTGTGGTCCCTGGGTCTCGTCAAGGTTCCGTTTTCGACAGGCGCGCCGGTAGACATGGCTCTCTGCGCTGAGGGAAGGCGGCAGTTGGCTGAAGGATCAGACTTCCTAAGTCGAAAGCTACATCTTTCGATTTGGTAATATATAGCTGTGAACGAAAGCGGCTCAGCGCTGCTGGGACTTCTCTTCCCGACGGGAGGGCGCGTAGCGCCCGAACAGATGGTCGGCAGGGAAGAGTGACGTAGTCGATCTTGTGGGGCGTCTGCGTGAGTTCGCGCACGTCGTGTTGAGCGGGCCACGGCGTGCTGGCAAGACAAGTGTCTGCGGCGCCGCTTGCGCGGTGCTACGCGACGAGCACGATTTTCTGGTGATCGAACTCGAGGCGCCTGAGCAGAGCAGTGCCGAAGGCGTGTGCCAACTCGTCATCGACCGCGCCGCTCGCCTTGACCTGCAGCGGATCTCACGAGGTCTGCTGCAGGCGGCCGTCCCGACCATCCAGAAGCTGCTGGAGGAGCAGGGCGTGCCGCTGGACCTCTCACGATTCGGGGCCGACGTCCCGAGCGCAACTCGCCGTGCGGCCCTCGGACTTCCGCTGAAGATTGCCCGCCAACAGGGACGCAAGGTTGTGTTCTTCATCGATGAGCTGCAGCGCGCTGTGAACTACGCCGACGGTATAAGCCTCGTCCACGACCTGGTCGACATCTACTCGGGAAACCGGGACGTTGTCGTGCTCGTCGATGGCAGCGACGACCGAACGATCGAGCAGCTGATGGGAGCGCCCTACGACCTCGCTCGGCTGGGTCAGCGCGTGGCGCTCGCACATACCATCCCCGCCGATCAATGGCGCAGGCCGCTGCGCGAGCGATTCGAGCGTGCAACGCTCTCCATCTCCGAAGAGCATCTCGATCGGATCTTGAACTTCGGGAAGGGGCGTCCGTACGACACAATGGCGGGCTGTCTGTGCGTGGGTCTGAACGCGCGGCGCTCGGGGAGCGAGGAGATCGACGACTTCGTGATCGAGAAGGGACTGGGGGAGGCACGTGCCCGCCTCGACGAAGACAGTTGAGCCGCAGGCGAGACCTGGGGCGCGCTGGCTCATCGGCCTGATGAGCGAGCATCAGGAGCTGGCGATTCGCCTCGCCGAGCACCCTGATCTTCTCGTGATCGAGAGCGACCCGCTCAGCGGCACGAGCGTTCTGCTGGCCCTCGCGCTTGAGGACGCTGATCGATCGACGATTGTCGTCGATGCACGGGCTGCCGGGAACGCGCTGGATCTCGCCATGGCGATCGCGACAGCCGGGGTGACACGGCTAGCCCCTCAAGCGGCGAGCTGGTGGAACGGCGCCGGCGCATTCGACTCCGAGGGACTGCGGCTATCGCGCGCACTGTCTCACCGTGGGGTTGATCTCGATCAGCTGCGTCTCGGCGCAGGGTCTGGCGTGGAGCAGCTCCGCTACGCACTCGAACTCGTTGCCGAGCTCTGCGAAGGGAGCGGGTTGCTGGCGATCGATCACCTCGACGACCTGCTCGAGCGGCTCAGTGCACGTGCTGCTCGGGCATTGCTAGGCGCGCTTCGCGCCGAGCACCAGCGCGCCGGCTCCTTACAGCAACTGCTCGTTGGGCGAGTCGACGGGCGCCTCTCCTCAGCGTTTCGCGATCCGGAGCACCCGCTCTATCGCGCCGGCAGCATCCTGCAATTTCGACGCCCGAGACCGCAGCGGTTCATCGACGATCTGACGATCGGCCGCTCATGGACGAACGCTTCCGCCGTGGTGATCGGCGCCGCCGCCGAGCTCGCAAACGGCGCACCCGCGTACGTTTGGCGTACCGTCGACGCTGCCCGCGCGCAGACGGGCGACGATCGCGTCCCTGCACTCGGCGCGTGGCGCCAGCTTCGTGAGGGCACCGAACCATCGACCGCGCAGCAGTTCCGGCTCCTCGGCAGCGTGCACCGCGCCGCCCCGACCGTGGTCTGCGCGATTGCCTGCGGGATTGGTCCGTACGAGCTCCCGCTGAACTCCAAGAGCGTCAATGATGCGCTGACCCGTATGCGCGCACGTGGCCAGGTCTTCTCACCGGAAAAACAACGATGGGCGGTCAGCGATCCTCTCCTTGCCGCTTGGGCGCGGGAGAACGCACCCGTCTGGGTCCGCCGGCGGGCGCAGCGTTGAGAGCCGTTAATCTGCACTGATCCGTCCTTTCGACTATCGAGGCCACAAACTGGTAGGGTGGCGGCCCCTGACGCGTGGGCATAGATTTCACTGGGCGGACGAATCGCGTCAGGTGCCGCTGGAGGTGGCATGTCGCAGGTTCCGAACGACGGAGAAAGCGCGAAGGCGGGAGAGGGTGCCCCGAGTGCGCAGACCGAGGACTCATCCAGCTCGAGGTCGTCACCGGCAGGCACTGGTGGGAGTTCCCGGGGTAAGTGTCGCTGGTGGCCTTGCAAGCGCACATCCCGCTCAGTTGCCTCCAAGTGCGAGTGTCGCTCGGGGGCTTCGGCATGCAATTGCCCTGGGAAGGCTTCCAGGTGCAAGTGTCCTTCAGGGGCTTCCGGGTGTCAGTGCCGTTCGGTGCTCTGTAGCAAGATGCGCATCGCTCTGGAGTGTCGCGTGCGAGAGGACACCTCGATTTGGCGGGCGGAAGCGTTCTCGGCGTACGCGTACCTGAGGGCCGAGCTCGAGCGGCTGCGGTGCCTGCTCAAATTGTCGCAGTGCACCGGCGGGGACGTCGCAGGGGCGCTCGATGAAGCCCTCTTGGCGATGATTCCAAGGCAGCGACGCTGGCTGGGGAGGTGGCATCCGTGGCTCGCGCTGAAGCGGTTCTACTCGGGCAGTGACATCGAGCAGACCTGGAGAGCCATCCATCGGGCGCAGGCGGCCCTCTACGTGATCTATCCGCCCCAGGAGCTCTTGCCTCAGGCCGAACACGTGGAGGCGGTGATCATAGAACTGCCCGAACAGGCCGTGTTGATGAAATCGGCCACCACCTTGATCTCTCAGCTATCCGCGCCGGTAGGCTCGTTCGGTCCGAAATTGGCTGCCAGCATGCTGTCTCGGCTCGGCGCGCGGCCTGAGTCGAGCGGCGTCACCTCTTCCACCGATCCGAGGACGATGCTGCGGGGGATCTATGAACGGGCAACGGACGTCTTGGATCATCTCCAGGTCCAAGCCCGGGCGCTGCGCAACGCGCTGATGATCGCGAGCCTCGCCATCTTCATCGTGCTCCTCGCGGTCGGTGTCGTCCATGCGATCCAGCCCGACATCATCCGGCTGTGCGCGTCCAGTGGACAGCACAAAGAGGTCTGTCCGATCGGCGGATCGCCGCGTCGGTTCGACGTGTTCGCGGTCGAGCTCGCGGGGATGCTCGGGGGCCTGCTGTCTGTCGTCATCCCAATCGCCACCGGCGAACGTATCAAGACCCCCTTCAGAATCTTCAACCAGCAGCTCATCCTCAAGACACTCGCCGGCGCCGCGACCGCCGTCGGTGGCGTGCTCCTGCTCCTGGGTCATGTCATCGACACGATCACGCTCGCAAGCAGGGCTTCGATACTCGGCTACGCGGTCGTCTTCGGCTTCGCCCAGCAGATCGTCACCGGGGCGGTCGATCGTCGCGCCAACTCCCTCGCCAAGGAGACGCCCACCGCGAAAAGCGTTTGACGTTCCCAACCCCCTGACCTCCCATCTCCGCTAACTCCCCGACGCCGTCGCGAATGGGCGATGAGATGACCGACGACCGGGAAGCGACGAAGCAGTGCGCAGCGTGCCTGATGGATCGCGGTTGAGCCCTCGCCCAAGGTTCCATTCAAGGTTCCATTTTGAGCGAATCTCAGGTGATCTCACATGGTCTAAGCCCAGCGGATACGCGGGATATCGCCCGGGATGAGCCCCCCACGGGGGTTCGAATCCGGGCGCCCCGATTAGGAAAACTCCTGCAAATGGGCTGTTTTGGTGCACCAAAAAGCTCCAAGATTCCAAAAAGGTTCCGTTTTGAAGAAACCGGGCGCCCTTGCATGGAAAGCCCTGCTCAGGTGCGTGTTTTTGTGGTCCCTGGGTCTCGTCAAGGTTCCGTTTTCGACAGGCGCGCCGGTAGACATGGCTCTCTGCGCTGAGGGAAGGCGGCAGTTGGCTGAAGGATCAGACTTCCTAAGTCGAAAGCTACATCTTTCGATTTGGTAATATATAGCTGTGAACGAAAGCGGCTCAGCGCTGCTGGGACTTCTCTTCCCGACGGGAGGGCGCGTAGCGCCCGAACAGATGGTCGGCAGGGAAGAGTGACGTAGTCGATCTTGTGGGGCGTCTGCGTGAGTTCGCGCACGTCGTGTTGAGCGGGCCACGGCGTGCTGGCAAGACAAGTGTCTGCGGCGCCGCTTGCGCGGTGCTACGCGACGAGCACGATTTTCTGGTGATCGAACTCGAGGCGCCTGAGCAGAGCAGTGCCGAAGGCGTGTGCCAACTCGTCATCGACCGCGCCGCTCGCCTTGACCTGCAGCGGATCTCACGAGGTCTGCTGCAGGCGGCCGTCCCGACCATCCAGAAGCTGCTGGAGGAGCAGGGCGTGCCGCTGGACCTCTCACGATTCGGGGCCGACGTCCCGAGCGCAACTCGCCGTGCGGCCCTCGGACTTCCGCTGAAGATTGCCCGCCAACAGGGACGCAAGGTTGTGTTCTTCATCGATGAGCTGCAGCGCGCTGTGAACTACGCCGACGGTATAAGCCTCGTCCACGACCTGGTCGACATCTACTCGGGAAACCGGGACGTTGTCGTGCTCGTCGATGGCAGCGACGACCGAACGATCGAGCAGCTGATGGGAGCGCCCTACGACCTCGCTCGGCTGGGTCAGCGCGTGGCGCTCGCACATACCATCCCCGCCGATCAATGGCGCAGGCCGCTGCGCGAGCGATTCGAGCGTGCAACGCTCTCCATCTCCGAAGAGCATCTCGATCGGATCTTGAACTTCGGGAAGGGGCGTCCGTACGACACAATGGCGGGCTGTCTGTGCGTGGGTCTGAACGCGCGGCGCTCGGGGAGCGAGGAGATCGACGACTTCGTGATCGAGAAGGGACTGGGGGAGGCACGTGCCCGCCTCGACGAAGACAGTTGAGCCGCAGGCGAGACCTGGGGCGCGCTGGCTCATCGGCCTGATGAGCGAGCATCAGGAGCTGGCGATTCGCCTCGCCGAGCACCCTGATCTTCTCGTGATCGAGAGCGACCCGCTCAGCGGCACGAGCGTTCTGCTGGCCCTCGCGCTTGAGGACGCTGATCGATCGACGATTGTCGTCGATGCACGGGCTGCCGGGAACGCGCTGGATCTCGCCATGGCGATCGCGACAGCCGGGGTGACACGGCTAGCCCCTCAAGCGGCGAGCTGGTGGAACGGCGCCGGCGCATTCGACTCCGAGGGACTGCGGCTATCGCGCGCACTGTCTCACCGTGGGGTTGATCTCGATCAGCTGCGTCTCGGCGCAGGGTCTGGCGTGGAGCAGCTCCGCTACGCACTCGAACTCGTTGCCGAGCTCTGCGAAGGGAGCGGGTTGCTGGCGATCGATCACCTCGACGACCTGCTCGAGCGGCTCAGTGCACGTGCTGCTCGGGCATTGCTAGGCGCGCTTCGCGCCGAGCACCAGCGCGCCGGCTCCTTACAGCAACTGCTCGTTGGGCGAGTCGACGGGCGCCTCTCCTCAGCGTTTCGCGATCCGGAGCACCCGCTCTATCGCGCCGGCAGCATCCTGCAATTTCGACGCCCGAGACCGCAGCGGTTCATCGACGATCTGACGATCGGCCGCTCATGGACGAACGCTTCCGCCGTGGTGATCGGCGCCGCCGCCGAGCTCGCAAACGGCGCACCCGCGTACGTTTGGCGTACCGTCGACGCTGCCCGCGCGCAGACGGGCGACGATCGCGTCCCTGCACTCGGCGCGTGGCGCCAGCTTCGTGAGGGCACCGAACCATCGACCGCGCAGCAGTTCCGGCTCCTCGGCAGCGTGCACCGCGCCGCCCCGACCGTGGTCTGCGCGATTGCCTGCGGGATTGGTCCGTACGAGCTCCCGCTGAACTCCAAGAGCGTCAATGATGCGCTGACCCGTATGCGCGCACGTGGCCAGGTCTTCTCACCGGAAAAACAACGATGGGCGGTCAGCGATCCTCTCCTTGCCGCTTGGGCGCGGGAGAACGCACCCGTCTGGGTCCGCCGGCGGGCGCAGCGTTGAGAGCCGTTAATCTGCACTGATCCGTCCTTTCGACTATCGAGGCCACAAACTGGTAGGGTGGCGGCCCCTGACGCGTGGGCATAGATTTCACTGGGCGGACGAATCGCGTCAGGTGCCGCTGGATCTGCGCGCTCGCCACAGCGCTCGACATGACGATCGCGAAGCTCGCGCAGCACGCCGAAGCCGAGGCTTACGTCTTGGCTCGGGCTCGTGAAGCCCGCAGGGAGCTGTACGCCCAGACCAATCCCGACAGACAGTCGGATGCAGGGCGATAGTCCTTGGTGTCCGCCGTTCCCGGTCGCCGCTGTCGTCCGCCCAAATCCGATGGCCGCTTGAGGGCGCTCGTGGTCAGTACACATCATGACCACCCGCAGTTTGTCCTCCCATCCATCGCGGGCATCGGACGAGCCCCCATCGGTCGAGTGCTATGTCTCGCGCGCCGAGCTTGCAGCGATCATGGGGGTGAGCCTGGCGACGGTCGACCGAATGGTCGGTGAAGGGATGCCCTCTGTGACCTGGGGACGACGGACTCGTCGCTTCCGGCCGTCAGTAGCTATCGCCTGGGCGCTCGGACGCGGGAGGTCTGCGGCGTGAGCGTGACGCGGCTTCCTTCCGGGCGCTGGCGAGCCCAGGTCTACGACCCTGCCACCGGCAAGAACGTGAGCGTGTCGGGCATTCTCGGCGGACCCGGCACGTTCAAGACGAAGACGGAGGCCAAGCGGGCCCGCGAGAAGGCACGCGAGCGCCTTGGCAGTGTCCGTGAGCGTGATCTGACGGTGCGCGGCTTCTGGGAGCGTTGGACGACCGATCCGTTGTTCGCTCGGCCGAAGGAGTCGAGCGACATTCGCCGCCGGGAGCTGACCAAGGGCTTCGTGGAGCGCTATGGCGACGTGTCGCTCGCCCAGGTCGGGGACGAGATCGTCGCCGACTGGCTCGCCGGTGGCAGGCGTGCTGGGACCGTGATGGGGCTGTCGTCGATGTTTCGGCGACGCCGCCTCGATGAAGGCCGGAGGCCTGATCGACCGCAACCCGTTCCAGAAGCTCGGGATCTCGCGCGGCAAGGGCCGACGTGACCAGCAGCCGCCGAGCGAGCGGCAGGTGTGGGAGATGATCGTGTTTGCCCGCAAGCTCGCCTGCCCGTCTTTTGCGGCGTGGTTGCAGGTCGCTGCGTTCACGGGGCTTCGTCCTGGAGAGCTTGATGCGCTGCGTTGGGAGCGTGTTGACTTCGACCGGGATCGCATCGTTGTCGCTGAACAGTTCAGTGCTGCTACCCGCAAGTTCGACACGCCGAAGAACCATCTGCGGCGTGAGGCGCCGCTGACCGCACACGCCCGCTCGGCGCTTCAAGCGCTGCCGCGAGAGGGCGAGTTCTGTTTCGTCTCGTTGCGAGGCGAGCACTGGACGCCAAGTTCCCGTGCCTACCACTGGAAGGCCGCCAGGGCCGCCGCGGGATGGCAGGGAAGCCTCTATCTCGCTACCCGCCACTTCGCTGGCTGGTACATGGTCAACGGGCTTGAGATGCCCTCCGAGGACGTCGCCATCGCCCTCGGTCACCAGGACGGCGGCAACCTCGTCCGCCGCCTCTACGGGCACCGTGACAAGGGCCGCGCGCTCGACCGCATCGTCGGCGCCTATGCCGATGCCGCGAACGGCGCAGCACGAGAGAACCGTCCCGGGCGATCGGAATCATCAACGGCCATGTTGTCGCAGCAGAGCTTGTTCGGAGACACTTATGTCTGACAGAAGTGCTAACGTGTCTGAGAAGCGTGTGCGGTTCGCTCGCTCGGCCACCAAGCACCGCATATCTAAGGAACGCATCCGGCATGTCATCTCACATTGCGGTCTCGCCTTCGAGGAGCCGGCGCCAGAGGCGTCCGAAGCGGTCGACGACAGGCTGGTCGTCCTCGGCGATGACGCCGCCGGTGAGGAGCTTGAGGTGATGGCCGTGGAAGGGCCGAAGGGCGAACTGGTTGTGATCCACGCGATGGAGCTACGCGAGAAGTACAGGGCCCAATACGAGTAGGCCAAGCAGTGGCGACTTTGAGAACACGAAGCGGAACCAAGCTGACCAAGAAGGTCGTCGATGCGCTCGCAGAGGAGGCGGAGCGCGGCTATGACTTGACGAAGGCCAAGCGTGTCCGCATGGGCCGCCCTGCGCTCGGCGAGAACGGCGCTTCACCCCGTGTGCAGGTTCGCGTCGATCCCGATCTGGCTGAGGCGTTGCGAGCCCGCGCCAGCAAAGAGCACCGCTCCGTCAGCGAGATCGCCCGCACCGCGCTGCGCGAGTACATCGATCGAGCGGCCTGACGCTCGCGGACAGATCGCTACAATCGGTCGTACTCACCAGGCCCCAGGACGCACGGAGACAGAACGCGGCGCAGCAGTCCCACTGAAGAATCCGCGTCCGAGGAGGCCGACTGGGCGGACCTACTTCGTCACTATGACGCCGTGCGTTTCACCGCCGTGAATACCCCTGCGACAGGACTGTAGATCTGCCTCATCGCCCACGTCCAGCGGGCGTGCTCCCGGACGCCGGTTGACTCGGAGGCGATCCGTATGAGCGCGGCACGCACGATCGCCAGACGCCGGCGATCGTGCGTGCCCGGCGCCACCCGGGGCGAGGCGCGCCCGTGTCAGGTTTCTACTGAGGCTTCACCTTGATAGGAGCCGAATATGTACCACGAGCCGGTGTATGCGGTCGGGTGTGACTTCTTTACCTTCACGACTTCGATGAAGCCGTCTTCTGGTTCCCCTCCGAGCGGCCCTTCGACGATGTACGTAACTTTGCCTTTTGCTTCCTTCAGGTAGGTGCCTTTCAACCAGCCGAGGCCGGGGCATTCTTCGCCTTCGTAGAGCCAGCACTCGCCGACGTATTCCCATCTCTTTGATTTGGTGTACACGTACAGCGTGTTGCACCCGCCGGACAGGCACATCCAGTATTCCTTGGGTTTGGGCGCTTTCGCCGCGGCCTGTGCGGGTGCGTGCCCGCCGCTCGCGGGGCCCACCGTGAGCGCGGGCTGGGCGGCCTGAGCGGTAGCGCCGAGCGCGAACAGGCTCGCCATGCAAGCGGCGAACGTAAGCACCATGCCTTTTGTCTTCATCTCCTGCCTTTCGGTCTCGCCTTTCCGTGGCTGGGGTCGGCCAGCATATCCAACTATGGGTGAGCCGCCCTTGGTTCCGTGGAGACGGGAGCGCCCCCGGCATCTCGTTGCAATCCGCATGAAGTTTCCAGAGGCTGAGGTTGCTCGCCTACGTGAGGAGGCGCGCTAGCGGTCTCGACGCTTACACGACTCACGCTCACTCGAAGTGGTAGGAACCCCGGCGTCGAGAGCCGCCCGGCCTGCGAATATCGTTCGCCTCGATGTCCCATTACGGTCTTTCAGCCCGCTCGCGCGCGCGCGTCGCAACCGCGCTCGCGGTCTCCCTCGCGATCGGCGTCGTCTCGTCGGCAGGGGCAAGCTATCCAGACCCGACATATCCGACCGGCCCGACCGGCGTCACGGGTCCCACGGGAACGGACGGTCCGGCGGGCGTGGCCCGGCCGACGGTCTGCGCGCGCGCGCGGCCACGGTTGCGCTGCCCCGACCTGATCATGTCCGCGCCTTCCCAGTTTCGTCTCGACCGGACGACCTGGCCAGGGCACGTCCTGTTGCGGGCGACCAGCTCGATCGACAACCATGGTCAGGGGCCGCTCGAGATACGGGCTCTACGGAAGGGGCCGCACCGCTGGTCGGTGTACCAGGCGATCTACGACGTCAAAGATCGGCCCCACCTGTTCAGGACTCAAGCACAGCTCACGTTCAAGTACGTTCCCGGCGAACGCTACGGCTCCCGGGGCATCGGAGCGTACAGCTACTGGAAGTTCGAGCACGCGGCCGGCTTCGAGCTGTGGTCGATCGGGCCAGACCGTCAGGCGCTGGCGCTCCTCAGAGAGAGTCCGAAGGTCGACTACTGCCTGCGCGACCTCCTGCACACCTTCCCCTCGCCACGCTCTCCCGGCTCGCCGGTCTATCCGGGGTGCAGCCAGGACCCGCACATCAGGAGCGACACGCTCGGAACGTCGGTCGGCTGGACCGACTCCTATCCCTACGACTACCCTCAGCAGTGGATCGACGTGACCGGCCTGCGCGGCAGGTTCGCATACGTCCAGATCGCCGATCCCGACCATCTCCTGATCGAGTCCGACTACAGCAACGACCTCTCGGAGACCTACGTCGAACTGCCCTCTGGCCACGTGCTCGGGCACCGCGTCGGAGTTGGCCACCCCTGACGGGGTTCCTGGCCGCACATGTGCGGCCAGGCCGGGCCTTGCATGCAAGGCCCGGACGCAGGGCCGCATGCGGCCCTGCGCGGGGCGCGCATGCGCGCCCCGTCGACGGCTTGGCCGTCGCCTATTTCTACTCTCGCCTCGCCGGTGGCAAAGCGGTCTCCTCAACCCGCCCTGAACCGGGCCGCCTCGTCGGCTCCGCCGGTCGCGTCGCCGGCGCTGTAGGAGTGGGCGCCCGCGCCGGCCAAGCGGCCGCCGTCGACGATCAGATATTCCTCCCTGATCGGCCGCCCCTCGAACCAGCACTCCAGGATCTCTCTCACGCCCGCCGCGTACCGTGCCTGGGCTGACAGGCTGGTGCCGGAGGTGTGCGGCGTCATGCCGTGGTTCGGCATGCTCCGCCACGGATGGTCTTTGGGGGCCGGCTGCGGAAACCATACGTCGCCGGCGTAGCCCGCCAGCTGCCCGCTCGCGCACGCTGCCGCGACGGCCTCGCGGCTACAGATCTTGCCGCGCGCGGTGTTGATCAAGTAAGCGCCTCTCTTCATCTTCCCGATCAGCTCCTCGTCGAACAGGTTCTCGGTCTCCGGGTGCAGCGGCGCGTTGATCGTGACCACGTCGCACGCTTTCACCAGCGACTCGACGTTCTCGTGGAAGGTCACGCCCAGCTCTTGCTCGACCCCAGCCGGCAGCCTGTGGCGGTCGGTGTAGTGCAGGCCCACGTCGAACGGCTTCAGCCTCTTCAGCACCGCCGAGCCGATCCTGCCCGCGGCGACCGTGCCGACCTGCATGCCCTCCAGGTCGTACTCCCGCGCGGCGCAGTCCGCGATGTTCCAGCCCCCGTCGACTACCCACCGATAGGACGGTATGTAGTTCCTGACCAGCGCCAAGATCATCATCACCACGTGCTCGGCCACGCTGATGCTGTTGCAGTAAGTCACCTCCGCGACCGTGATCTTTCGCTCGATCGCCGCCTGCAAATCGACGTGGTCAGAGCCGATCCCGGCCGTCACCGCCAATTTCAAGTTCGGCGCCTTCGCGATCCGCTCGGCCGTCAAATACGCCGGCCAGAACGGCTGCGATATCACTATCTCGGCCTCCGGCAGCGCCCGCTCGAAGGCCGAGTCCGGGCCGTCCTTGTCGGCGGTCACCGTCAGCGTATGGCCGCCCTCCTCCAAGAACTTTCTCAAGCCCAGCTCGCCCGACACGCTCCCCAAGAGTTCGCCCGCCACGAAGTCGATCGCTTCTGGCGTCGGCGCGGTCTGGCCGTCCGGATACTTCTCGATCGTCGGTATCCCGTCGCGCGCGTACTCCGGCGGGTATCCGTCGATTGGATCGTCGTACAGCACGCACAGCACCTCAGCCATCGTCTCCACCCTTCCTCGATCTCTCGTTCGCCTTTTTTTGCGGGCCTTCGCCCGCCTCCGGCAGGTCTTCGCCGCCTTCCGCCTAGCCTGTCGCCCGCCGGCGTCAGGCCGTGCGTGGGCGCCTGCACGGCGGACGCCACATCATCGACGCTCTCGCCCCGCTTGTCCAATCGCGCGCTCGTCCGCCGTTCGGATCCCGTTGGGAGAGGCCTGCCCGTGTCCCAGGCCTGCCTTCCACCAGGCTTATTGGAGCTTATGCGCTAACCTCCAATAAGGATCGCTCATGTCGGAGCTTCTCGTTCGCCACTGGAGTAGCGCGCTCGCCGGCGAAGGCCTGTCCCGGCGGGATCGCCGTGGCTGCGACTACGAGGCCTATCTGCCCGACCCGCTCGCCGGTCGCAGGTTCGTGCTCGACGGCGACGTAGCCGCTGACGTGGCCGATGCGGAAGCGGCGATCTCGCGTTTGAACGAGACCGCCCGCGTGCTCGCAGACACGGAGGCGCTCGCGCGGATCTTGCTGCGAGCGGAGTCGGTCGCGTCCTCCCGCATCGAGGGCTTCGAGATCGGTGCTCGCCGGCTCCTGCGCGCGGAGGCAGTCGCCTCGTTGCGGCAACGTTCATCTGACGTCACGGCACAAGAGGTGCTCGGGAACATCGAGGCGATGCTCTATGGGATCGAGCGCATCGGGCCGGCAAGCGAGATCGGCGTCGACGTGTTTCTGGAGATCCACCGTCGCCTCCTGACGGGCACGCGCTTCGAAGAGCACGGAGGCAGATTCAGAGATGTCCAGAACTGGATCGGCGGCAGCGACCACAACCCCTGCGTAGCGGATTTCGTGCCGCCGCCGCCGGAGCACGTGTCAGAGCTGATGGACGATCTGTGCCGATTCTGCAATGCCGACGATCTACCCCCGGTGGCCCAGGCCGCGATCGCCCACGCCCAGTTCGAGACGATCCACCCGTTCATCGACGGCAACGGCCGCACAGGCCGCGCCGCCATCCAGCTCGTGCTACGCCGCCGCGGCCTGGCCGTCCGCGTGCTGCCACCCGTCTCGCTCGTGCTCGCCACGCGGGCGCGCGACTACGTCGACGGACTCACCGACACCCGGCACGCCGGCTCCCCCAACTCTCCCGAAGCCCACGCCGGCGTCAACCGCTGGATCGCCACCTTCGCCGGCGCCTGCGCCCGCTCAGTGGCCGACGCCATCTCCTTTGAGACCCACACCATCGAACTCGAACAGCGCTGGCGCGACCGACTCGGCCGCGTCCGTAACAGCTCCGCAACCGACCTCTTGCTTCGTCGTTTGGCCGGAGCCCCCGTACTCACCGCCGAGAGCGCCGCGACCTTGATCGGCCGCACATTCAAGCCCGCCAACGACGCCATCCAGCGGCTCGTTCGGGCCGGCATCCTGCGCCAGATAACGATCGGCCGACGTAACCGCGCATACGAAGCACCCGAGATCGTCGACGCCTTCACAGACCTGGAGCGCCAGCTCGCCAGTCCCGTCGGCGATACCCATACCTCGCCGCCCGCGCGGATCGTGCCACGGCGCCCGCGCGACAAGAAGACCTCGTCAGCCATTCAGCCCGGCTAGCCGATGCGTCTCAGATCGCACTCGATCGCTCCGGGTCCAGGCGCCCGATGGCTGCGTGCGCTCGCTCTCTCTCAGAAAGAGCCTTCTATCTAATAGAACGTTATAGCTAGGACATTGTATTTCGACACCTGTAAACGAATAGTCCCTGTCTGTCGGCGGTCCCGGGTTGACGGTCGGCCTCTTAGTTTCGACAGCCAAGGGGAGGGCAGGTGTCGCGGGCCGCAAGAGCTGCTGGGGCTGGGAAGGACGCGGCGGGCGGTTCTGATGATCCCCACGCCACTTCGGCACGCGCGCGCCGTAAGCCCGAGCCCCGGGAGCCTGGGCGTCGAAAGCCCGAGCCCCCCAAGCGCTCGGGCTACGTTTCGGCCGTGCAGCGCGCGCGCGTGCTGGGCGCGGCGGGCGAGATCGTGGAGGAGAGCGGATACGAGGAGCTGATCCCGGCGCGGGTGATCGCCCGCGCGGGAGTCTCCAGTCGCACGTTCTACGATCTTTTCGTCGATCGCGAAGACTGCTTCTTGGCGTTGTTCGACGAAGCGTTGGACGAGGCCCGGGCGGTCGTGGTTCCCGCTTACGAAAGCGAGCGTCGCCCGCGCGAGCAGCTCCGGATGGCGCTCGCCGCGCTGCTGGACCTGCTCGACCGCGAGCCCGCGACGGCGAGGATCTTGATCGTGGAGGCCCTACGAGCCGGCGCGCGCGTGGCGGAGCGTCGGGAGGAGGTCCTGGCCGGATTGGCCGGCGCGATCCACCGTTTGGGGATGCGTGCCAGGGATCCTGAAGACGGCGAGCCGCTGCCGTTGACCGACGAGGGGATCGTGAACGCCGTGCTCGGCGTCATCCACGCCCGCGTAGGCCGCTCCGATGCCCACGCGCGCGTGGGCAGGCCCGATTCGCGGCCTTTGGGCGAGCTGCTGGGTCCGTTGATGGCGATGATCGTGCTGCCCTACCTGGGCGCCAGGGCAGCCCGCAAAGAGCTGTCGGCACCAGGATCGCGGGTCCGGTTCGGGGGTGAGGCCGAGGTCAGGATCCCGGCGAAAGCGATGCCCAAGCTGCTGAAGGATCCGTCGGTAAGGATCACCGAGCGGACGCTGTGCGTGATCATGGCGATCGCCGACGCCAACGGCCGGGGGGCTTTGCCCTCCAACAGCGATGTCGGCTGGGCGGCTGGCGACATCGACAAGGGTCAGATCTCGAAGGCCTTGCGCCGGGTCGAGCGGCTTGGCCTGATCGAGAACGTCTCGACCAACGGCGGCGGCCAGGGCGGGACCAACGCCTGGCGGCTGACGGCAGCCGGGGATGAGCTGGCGCGAACACTCGGATCGCCCGTTCGCGCGCGCGCGTAGGGCTGCGATCTCAGGTTCAACGGCGACCTTGCGTTCATCGGGGCCGTTCGCGCGCGCGTACGTGCGTGCGTCGTGGCGATTGCGTTGGTTTCTGTTCTCACTCGCGACTGCCTACTTTCAGCACGGCCGCCCCACGCAGGCGCCCGGTGCGAATGTCCTCGAGCGCGGCGTTGGCGTCCTCCAGCGCATAGACGCTGACCTCCGTGCGCACAGGCACCTTTGGAGCCAGCGCCAGGAACTCCTCGCCGTCGCGCCTGGTCAGGTTCGCGACCGAGCCGAGGGTCCGCTCGCCCCACAACAGGTCGTAGTCGAAGGCCGGGATCTCGCTCATGTGGATGCCGGCGCTGATCACCCGCGCGCCCTTCGCGCTCGCTTTCAACGCCTCCACCATCAGCCGACCGTCGGGCGCGAACACGATCGCGCCGTCCAACTCCTCCGGCGGGGCCTGTCCCGACGCTCCGGCCCACTCGGCTCCAAGCGAGCGCGCGAACGCCTGGCCGTCCTCGTCGCCGGGCCTCGTGAACGCGAAGACCCTGCGTCCCTGGTGGGCGGCGACCTGGCAGAGGATGTGCGCGGCGGCGCCGAAACCATAGAAGCCGATCCGTTCGGCCTCGCCGACGAGCCGCAGCGCCCGGTATCCGATCAGACCGGCGCACAGCAGCGGCGCGGCCTGCTCGTCTTGATAGCCGGCCGGGACCCGAAAGCAGAAGCGCTCGTCGGCGACAGCCAGCTCGGCGTAGCCGCCGTCGATGTCATAGCCCGTGAACTTCGCCTCCTCGCACAGGTTCTCGCGCCCGCTGACGCAATACCGGCATTCGCCGCAGGTCCAGCCCAACCACGGGACGCCGACCCGATCGCCGGCCCCGAATCGCTCCGCTCCCGGCCCCGTCGCGAGCACCGTGCCGACCATCTGGTGTCCCAAAATCAACGGCAGCTTCGGTCTGTCCAGGTCTCCGTCGACGATGTGCAGGTCGGTGCGGCACACACCGCAGGCGCCGACCCCGATCAGCACTTGTCCCTTGCCGGCCTTCGGCTTGCGCGCCTTGGCCGGTCTCAACTCCTCGCCCTGGCGTTTCAGGACCATCGCTCTCATCGCGGAGCGCTCAGGGCAGTGATTCTCATCTCGGTTTGCGGGTCAGCAGGTGGATGCGATGAAGTATTTCCTCGAGGCTGTCGTCTCGCAGGGCACCCAGTCGTTTGGCGAGACGTTCGCGGGAGATCGACCTGACATTCTCGGGCAGGGCGAAACTCACCGCCTTCAGTCCCCCCTCGGGAGGGTCCACGCGGACGTGGACGGGAGTGCCTCGGTCGGTGCGGGTAAAGGGAACCACGATGCACATCTCGCCCCGGCCTGAGGAGATCTGATCGATCGAGACGATCACGACCGGTCGCTTTCCGCCCTGCTCGTGGCCGACGACGGGCTCCAGGCGCGCCTCCCAGACATCGCCCTGGTGGGCGCTCGGGATGCTGGCCACTACGGGTCTTCCAAGCCGTCCAGCAGCGTTCCGTCCCAGGCCGCGAACTCGGCTCGATAGGACGCGGCCTGTCCGGGATCGGCCATGATCCGCTCGAGCGCGGCCTCATGCTCGGCGAGGAGCTGGTCGTCCTCGGCGCGGCGGACGAGCGACTCGAGGAAGTCCGGAGTGCTGAGGCCGCGGCTCTTGCTGAGGCGCTTCAGCCGCTCACGGGTCTCTACCCGTACGCGGACGGTCGCTGTCGCGGCCATTCACCTACCCTCTTTCGTGCACATTAACGTATACGTATCTGTATAGCACAACGGTGAGGGTGAGAGGCCCCGGCCGGTCCAACAGTGCTCTGTCAGGTTCGCTCATCCTGTCTGGTGAGTGGGAGCGGGAGCCGGGCGAGGTCGACCACCTGTTGGCAGGTTTGGCAGCGGCCGACCCACCCGTCCGGCGGCGCGGCGGCGGATGGTGTAGAAGCCCATGCGATCAAACCAAGACCGGAGGAACCACATTGCCAGCTTTGACCCGCGACGGCGACGTCTACGTGCTCGACCTCGGCGCTGCCGAGAACCGCTTCAACGCGGACTCGCTCGGCGAGATCGAAGCCTGCCTGCAGGAGGTCGCCGCCGCCGCTCCGTGCGCGCTCGTGACCAGCGCCCAGGGCAAGATCTGGTCCAACGGCCTCGACCTCGAATGGCTGTCCGCCAACGGCGAGCAGGCCGTCGCCTTCATCGACCGCCTGCACGAGCTGTTCGCCAAAGTCCTCGAGATCGGCGTCTACACCGTCGCCGCCATCCAGGGCCACGCCTTCGGCGCCGGCGCGATGCTCGCGCTCGCGCACGACGAGCGCTACATGAGGGCCGATCGCGGCTACTTCTGTTTGCCCGAGGTCGACCTCGGGATGCCCTTCTCGATCGGCATGAACGCTCTGGTCACCGCCAGGCTGCCGGTCGCGGCCGCGCACGAGGCGATGACGACCGGCCGGCGCTTCGGCGGCCAGGACGCGGCCGAGGCCGGGATCGTCGACCGGGCCGTTCCCGAGGCTGAGGTTCTGCCGGCCGCGATCGCCCGGGCGGCGGAGCTGTCCGGCAAGAACCCGGCGGCTTTGGGCACGATCAAGCAGCGTCTCTACCACGACACGCTTGCCGCGCTGCGCGGGCCCCAGGGGTTCTGACACGTTGCCAGTGGCGGAGATGTGTTCTTGAATGAGCATTCAGCACCTCCGCCAGTAAGGTCTGCCAGCCATGAACATCCCGCATATCGGCAAAGGCGCATCCGCGGCTGAGCGCATCGAGTTGCATATCTCAGCCTCATGTGCAGGCGTAGAAGCAGACCTCGTCGTGCGGGTGGCTACATCTGATCCGGTCAAGCGTTTGGCACAGGAACTCGGGGCAAAGCTCGAAGCGCATGGTGAGCCGCGGCTCTGGTGTGTGCGACGTGGAGAGGTGCTCGATCGTGATCTCCCACTCGGCGACGCCGGGATTCGCTGGGGGGACCGCCTGATTCTCGACCCCCTTGCCACTGAACCGACGCACCTGGGTGGGAAGTCGCAGGTGGCCGTCCTGATCAGCGGCGGTCCCTGCGCGGGCGAGAGCTTCGAACTCGGCGAGGGTGTCTATCGTCTTGGCCGCGATTCGTCGGCCGACCTTGTGATCGCCGACCCGTCGATCTCGCGGGCTCATCTGGAGCTGCGTATCGAAGGGTGTGACGTCAAGGCAAGCGACATGGGCTCGTCGAATGGCACTGCGCTCAACGGGCGCTCGTTGCGACCGGGCGCGTCTGTCGCGTTGCGCGAAGGTGACGAACTCGAAGTCGGCAGGACCTTGCTGTGCGCCCGTCCGATCGGCTCTCGGCCAGGTCATGGTGTCACCGAGCACGGCGGCCACCTGGACTTCAATCGACCTCCGCGGGTCAGCCCCCCGGCGCCGGCGCTCTCGCGTGAGCTGCCGGCGCCGCCCAACCCGGCCCGTAGGGGGCGCATACCGCTGGCGGCGTCGTTCGTGCCGCTTCTGACCGGGCTGCTGCTCTTCTTGCTGCTGAAGAGCCCGGTGATGTTGATCGTAGCCGCCATGTCACCGCTGATGGCGTTGAGCACACTCGTCGGCGACAGGCGCGGCGGTAAGAAGTCATTCGCGCGAGAGGCGGCCGCGTTTCGCAAGCGGCTCGATGACGCCATGGAAGAGCTGGCCGTCGCGCTCGAGTCCGAGACCGCGACGCGGCGCGCGGGCTCGCCCGACGCTCCGACGTTGATGGAGCGCGTCGCCGAGCTGTCGCCGTTGATTTGGGAGCGGCGCCTGTCGGACTCTGACTTCATGTGCCTGCGCGTCGGGGTGGCGGACCTGCCATGTCAAAGCATCGTGACGGTCCGCGACGGAGGCGACGCGGCGTTGCGGGCCGAGGCGGACGCGAAGCTTGGAGGCCACCGTCTGGTGCCCTCAGTGCCCCTTATGGTCGACCTGCCTCGCGTCGGGACGCTCGGTCTTGTCGGGGATCGCGTGGCCGGCAACGGCCTGGCGCGGTGGCTGCTCCTGCAGGCCGCGATCCTGCACAGCCCCGGCGAGCTGGTGGTGCTCGCGGCGTTGACCGAGAGCAGCGCAGAGGAATGGGCCTGGTTGAAGTGGCTCCCACATCTGCGGCCGGACCGAGTTGGACTACAGGTCGGGGCCGTTGCCATCGGCCGCGCCGAATCCGAGGGTCTGCTGACGGAGGTCAGAGACCTCGCCGACCGGCGCCGTGGTCGGAGGCGGGCGGTGTCTGGAGGTCCGCGACCGACGGAGGTGCTGCTGTTGTTGGACGAGGATGTCGGCTGCGATCGCGCTCTTGTCAGCGCGGCGCTCACCGGGGCTGGTGAGGCGCACGTGGCGGCGATCTGGCTTGGGCGCGAGGCGCGCGATCTGCCGGGACAGGCGGGAGCCTTCGCGGAACTCGAGCGGGCCCGTGCGGTGCTCGCGTTCACCGACGTGGCCTCGGGAACGACGGTGGCGGACGTCAGCGCAGAGGCCGTCTCTCGTACGCTTGCCGAGCGCACCGCCCGGCTGCTCGCCCCCGTACAGGATGTCGGCGAGCTGGCGCGTGTCGGCGACATCCCGAAGCGGATCGGTCTGCTCGAACTGCTCGAGCTGATCCCGCCGACGGCCGAGGAACTCGAGCGCAGGTGGGCGCGATGGCAAGGGGATCTGACAGCCGCTGTGGGGGTGGCCGCCGATGGGATCATGACGTTGGACCTGCGCAGCGAAGGACCGCATGCGCTGATCGCGGGAACGACCGGCTCGGGCAAGAGCGAGTTGCTGCGAACGTTCGTCGCGGCGGCGGCGGCGGCGATACCGCCGAACCGGCTCTCGTTCCTGCTCGTGGACTACAAGGGTGGCGCAGCGTTTGCGCCGTGCGCCGCGCTCCCGCACGTCGTCGACGTCGTCAGCGACCTGGACGAGCATCTGGCAGAGCGCGCCCTTATCTCGCTGAATGCCGAGCTAAAGCGGCGCGAGCGCATCCTCGCGGAGGAGGGGGCCAAGGATCTGCTGGAGCTCGCACGCCGCGACGTCGACACTGCCCCGCCGCTGCTCGTAATAGCGGTTGACGAGTTCGCCAAGCTCCGCGAGGAGGTCCCCGACTTCGTGGACGGCGTCGTCGACATCGCTCAGCGCGGGCGCTCGCTGGGCGTACACATGGTGCTTGCGGCGCAGACGCTGCGCAATGCCTTTACGCCGGCCATCCGCGCGAACACCAACCTTCGGCTTGCCCTGCGGGTCTCCGAGGAGACCGAGAGCGAGGACATGATCGCGAGTCCACTGGCGGCGCATATTCCCAGCGGGGAGGGCTACCGCGGACGCGGGTTTTCGCGCACCGGCCACGGGGAGCTGCGCGAGTTCCAGGCGGCCTACATCAGCGGCTTGAGCGACTTCTCACCACAGCGCGAGATCCAACTCGAGGAGTTCCACTTCGGCGCGCCCGCGCTCGATCTTGACGCGGCGAGGGCTCGCGCCGACAGCGATGCCGAGAGCGATCTCGTGCTGCTCGGAGAGGCGGCGTGCCGGGCCCAGGCGCGGCTCAAACTGCCGGTGCCGGCGCCGCCGTGGCTGCCGACGCTGCCCAGCGTGCTCGACCTGGAAGTCGTGGAGCGCCTGTCGGCGCCGACCGGAGGTGTCGCGATCGGGCTCGTCGACCTCCCTCACCTGCAGCGTCAGGAGCCGCTCGTGCTGGATCTCGAGAGCGCCGGGCATGTGGCCGTCTTCGGGGCGAGCAACAGCGGCAAGACGACCGCGCTCACCAGTGCCGCCCTCGCGCTCGCTCGCGCCCGCCGGCCGCGGGAGCTGGGCCTCTACTGCCTGGATGCGGCCGGCGGGGACCTTGCACCCCTGGATGGGCTCGCGCACTGCGGCGGTGTGGTGATGGCCGACGAAGAGGAGCGTGTGCAGCGGCTCTTGCGGCTGCTGCTGCGGCGCATCGAACGACGAGGTACGCGCGCCAAAATCGACGCGCATGAGGCCGGTCCAGCCGCCGCCGTTCTGCTCGTGGACGACTTCGGCTCCTTTGCCCACCTCTACGACCGGCCTGGCGCTGGGCCGGCGTACGAACTTATGCAGCGGGTCCTCGCCAGCGGACGCGCGGCTGGCGTGCACGTGATCGTCACCGCGGCGCGGCGCGGCGCGCTTCCGGTCGCGCTGGCGACGCACTTCAGCCAGCGGCTGATCTTGAGGATGACGACAGAGGAGGACATGCTCTCGTTGGGGTTGGATGCGAAGGCCGTTCGGGGCGCGCGCCTGTCCGTCGGCTCGGGGTTCACTCAGGACAGCCACGAGTTCCACGTGGCCGTCCCCTGCGACTGCGAGGCCGTTCCCCGCGACGGTGAGGGGCCCACGCTAATATCACTGAGCGAGGCTGTCGCGTCCATCTCGACAGGCGACGCGGGCGCGGTGCCGCGGATCGAGGTGCTGCCCACCAGCATTCCACGGACCTCGCTCGGGCTTGCCGGCAGCCTGGAGTCGATTCCGCTCGGCATCTCCGACGAGCATCTCGGTCCCGTCGCAATCGATCTCTCCCAGCTTCACTTCCTGGTCGTCGGCCCCTACCGCAGCGGACGCAGCACGGCGCTGGCTACGATCGCCCATGGCATGAGACAGGCTGATCCGACGGCGCCCATGTATCTGATAGCGCCACGCCGGAGCCCGCTGCGCGATCTCGATCTGTGGGCCGGGATCGCTATGGGCGTCGAGAAGTGCGCTGAGATCGCCGGCTCGCTGGTGACGAGGCTGGAGGACGGCGAACTCCAGAATGCTCCCTGCGCGCTGTTCGTCGACGACGGTGGAGAACTCGTCGACACGACATCGGCGATGCGCTTGGAGCGTCTGGTGCGAGTCGCGCGTGACAGCGATCTGCGTGTGGTGGCTTCGGTCGAGGCCGGTGCCGCCCGCGGGATTGGCGCGTCGTGGATACGCGAGCTTCGGCGCGAGGGCCACGGGCTGCTGCTGGACCCCGACCTCAACGCAGACGGAGACCTGCTCGGGGCGCGCCTGCCGCGACACGTGGCGGCACCCATGAGCGCGGGCCGAGGATTCCTGATCTCGAGGGGTACAGCCGAGCTGGTGCACGTCGCCACGTAGTCCGCCCGCACCCCGGACGCCCATTGAGCACTCGTCGCGCTCGACGGTATTCAGTACCGAGGCCAGATAGCCCAAACTCGACAGCAAGCTTGACTTTGCCTCCCACGCTCGGATAGCGTACGGGCTTCGGCAGGATGCCGTCGCGTGCTCGATCCCGCCCGACGGGCGTTCCATCTTGTGGGAGATAGGGCGCGGGGAAGGCGGACCGTCGAGTGCAGTTCTCAGGGCAAGCGGTAAATCGCGGTGCGCCGTGTCGCACCGCTCGAATCGAGGAGTCAGTGATGGCGACTATCAAAGTGACCAGTGAAGACCTGCATGCGACCTCCGCGTCGCTGAGGTCAGCCGCGGAAACGATCAAGAACACGAGCGAACAGGCCAAAAGCCAGGTCGAAGGACTTGTCCAGGCGAACTGGACTGGAACGGCCGCGGGCGCGTTCGACCAGGCCTTTATGCAGTGGAAATCGGGGGCCGACCAAGTCGACCAGGCGCTCAACCGGATCAGCGAGCTGCTGAACAACGCTGCGCAGAACTATGAAACCACGGAGCAGAACATCACCCAGTCATTCGCCTGAGCCCAGGCGTGAGCCGAAACGTAATCGATTATGAGGCTCGAAGTCAACCCGAGCGAGCTCGAGGGCCTGGCGCACGGGCTCTGGGGCCTGCTCGGGGATCTCCAGCTTGCCGGCGAGATCCGGTCCATCTCGCCTGCCGCGGCCGAGAGCCCTCGGTTGCAGGCTGCGATCGAGCGACTCGTCGTTCGGTGGTCCGATGACATCGACGACATCCGCGCGCAGCTGGAGCGACTGAGCGGGCGGGCGTCGAGCGCAGGGGTCGAGTACGAAGGCGTTGAGCGCAGGGTAAGAGACGACGTTGCGCTCACGCCCGCGGTCCAGGTCGAGCCGAGCGACAAGCGATGAACGCGGGCTCCCCGGTACTCGGTGCAGCGGCGATCCCTGGTGACGCGGAGGGACTGGAAGTCATCGCGCGCAAGCTGCAGGCCGCGCGTCACGATGTAGCCCAGGTCCAAGGTCGCGTCGCCGCCGGCGGACTGCGCGACTGGACGGGCGAAGCGGCGGACAGGTTCCGCTCCAAGCTCGAGCGCCTTCCGGGCCAACTCGGGTCAGCGGCCGGCGCGTTCGACGGTGCGGCCTCCAGCGTCGCTCGCTTTGCGACCGAGTTGGGCGGCTTGCAGGATCGCGCGGTCGGGTATGCGGAGCGCGTAACAGAACACGAAGAGGCCGCCGGCGCCGCCCAGCAGCGCCACGACGAGGCGCAGAGCAAAGTGGATGAGGCTCGTGAACAGCAGTCACACGCCGCCGACCCGGCGAGCATGAGCGCCGCGTCGGACGCGCTCGCGTCCGGCCTGGACATGTGGCGGTGCGCTCTCGCCGATCTGGAAGAGCACCGCGGCGAGATATCGGCGCTACGCAAGCAGGCGCACGAAAATCGCGAACAGTACGAACGTGCGGTGATGGTGTGCTGCAGAGCGCTCGACGAATCCTGCGAAGCGATCGAGAATATGACCCTCGCCGGATGAGCGCGCCGGCTGTGGCTCGACGAAAGTGATACTGGGGATCGGCGACTCGACGGTCCGTGTAAGGTGGCGACCCGCGATGAAAGGGGAAAAAGTGAATCGTGCAGTCTCGAGGAGTTGGCCGACGATCGCGCGTGGGAGGACCACGGTCGCCTGCCTGGCGCTCGCGCTCGTGCTCGTGCCGGCATGGACCGCGCTCGCCGGCGCAAGCCCGGTCCATGCCGGCGTTCCGACGGCGAGCGGAGCGCGCGCGACTCACACAAGGGGGTCTGGTTTGCGCGTCGTGGTTGCCAAGCTGCCCGGCGGCGCCCGCGCGGCAATCCGCATAACGGGACCACATGGAGTGAGGCGCGAAGTGAGCCACAGCGGTCTCGTCCGGCTCGCGCCAGGCAGCTACCTCGTCTCGGCTACCGCCGTGTCTACCGGTGCCGGCACCTATTACCCCGCTGTGCCGAGAGAGCGCACGCTGGTCCGCTCCGGCCGCGTGACGGCGGTGAGGGTCTCCTATGCCACGCTGATCTCGAACAGGACCCATGTCGTGCCGGCGTCGGGGACCGTATCGCTGGTCGGCGAACCGACCGGTCAGCGCGTGCTGACGCTGTCGGGCGCCGCGGCCGCCTCGGCGAGCCCCGGGCAGTATCTGGCGTCGGGGCCATCCTCGGCGGCTCCCGAAGGGTATCTGGTAAAAGTAATCAGCGTTCAGCGCAACGGAGAAACCGCCGCGCTGGAGGTCGAAAACGCGACCCTGCTGCAGGCGGTCCCGTCCGGTGAAATCAACACGGAAGAGACGCTCGAAGCGCCCCCGGGCAACCTCCAGGCACCGAGTTCCGCCCTTCGCTTCGGCCGCTATCGGTCCGGTGCACCCGCGGCGCACGCGGCGGGCTTCTCGTTCTCGGGACTGAAGTGCACGTCGAGCGCGCGGCTGGAAATCGGCTACGAACGGTCGTTCACGCCGACGATCGCACTCCACGCCAAATGGAGCATCTTCGGCGGGCTGCAATCGGCCTCCGTAACGGCGACGGTCACAGAGACAATGGGGATTTCCGCCTACGGCGATGCCGGCGTCAAGTGCGCCACGGACAAGCCGATCCCACTGCTGGCCCATCCGATCCCGCTGCCGACGATCGACGTCCAGGTGGGCTTCGTCCCGATCGTGATCACACCCCAGCTGCAGCTTTACTTCTCCGGCAGCGCGTCGGTCACCGCCAAGATCTCCGCCTCGCTACAGCAGCAGGCGAGCGCGACCTTGGGAGCCGAATACGATCACGGGTCGTTCAGGCCGATCGCATCGTTCAGGCAGGGCTTTACTCCTTCGCTTACCGCGGAAGGAAACGCGAGCGCGGAAGTCGCGCTGACTCCCACCGTCGAAACACGCGTCGATGGGATCGAGGGTCCGACGTTCGACATGGCTGCGATCGCCAAGGCCGACGCGAACACCAACAAGACGCCTTGGTGGACGCTCCAGGGTTGTCTGGAGGCTGGAGTGGCCTTCAAGTTCAGCCTGCTCCGAATCGACTGGGAAGACACGCACCTGATCCATCTCTGCAGGACGCTGCTAAGCGCCAAGACTCCTCCCCCCGGTGGCAGCCCTAGCGCGGGCAGCGGTGAAGGCGCCGGCTCCGGCAAAGGCGGCGGCGGCGGTGGCGGCAGTCCAGGCGGCGATGGCGAAAAAGGGGAACTCTGCAAGAAGTATGAAACCATAGGCTTCGAAACGAAATGCGTGCAGAAATGAGCTGCGCGAGAGGGGGACGAGGTCGTAGCGCGTCCCCCGGGGACGCGCGAGGCTGAGATCGGCTCGCTAGCATTCGCGCGCCCAGAAGGACGATCAAACCGAGATGACCAACACGGTGCCGACATCGACACTCCTGCGGCCAGGCGACGTCGTCGGAGGCTTTCGCATCGATGACGTCATCGGCATCGGTGGCATGGCGATCGTCTACCGCGCCGAGCAGGTGTCGCTCGGGCGGCCCGTCGCCCTGAAGGTGCTGTCGAGCAGGCTCACCCACGACACCGTTTTTCGTGAGCGCTTTCGCCGCGAGGGAACGCATGCGGCGGCGTTGGAGCACCCGAACATCGTCCCTGTGTACGACTCAGGCGAACAGGACGGACATCTGTACCTCGCGATGCGTCTGGTGGAGGGCACGAACCTGGCGGAGCTGATCCAGACGAGAGGGCTCACCGCCGACCAGACGATCCAGATCCTGCGTCCCATCGCAAGCGCGCTCGACACGGCACATGCGGCCGGTCTCATTCATCGCGACGTTAAGCCCCAGAACATCCTCATCACCAACCAGAACCATCCATATCTCGCCGACTTCGGTGTCGCCAAGGGCTCGAACACCTACGGTTTGACTGCCACCGGAGGGTTCGTCGGGAGCGTCAACTACGCCTCGCCCGAGCAGATCAAGGGACTGACGCTGACACCAGCAAGCGATGTGTACGCGCTGACGGCCGTCCTATACCACTGCCTCACCGGACAAGTTCCCTATGAGCGCGAGACCGACGCCGGCGTCATGCACGCTCATCTGCACGAACCGCCCCCCAGTCTTGCCAAGCTCGACGGGGCTAACAGCGACTTTCACACCGTGCTGGCGCGCGGTATGGCGAAGGATTCTGGCGCACGCTACGGACACGCCGGCGACCTGCTGACGGCCGCCGGCCTGTCCGTTAGCCGCCTGCCGACTGCCCGGCGCAAGCATGTGCCCGCCTTCCCGAACGGCGCGCCGGGATCGAGCGATTCTCCGGGATCGAGCGATGTCTCGGCATCGAGCGACGCCTCGGGATCAATCGCCGACAACGCGCAGGACCCTCAGTCAAGGAAGGAGGAGCCCGCCGACGCCCAACGGGCGCGCCGAGTCGCCGATCTGACCGCCGTTGACGTGCGGCGTGAGCCTCCCGAGCCTGAGCCCGAGCCGGTCGAGACCACGCATCGGCGCACGCTTATGATCGCCGGCGGCGCGGTTGCGTGCGTCGCGGCCGCAGCATTTGCGCTGCTGCTCGCCGGCTCCGGCGGAGCCGGGGCGTCCACGTATCGAAGCGACCATCTAATTCTCGTTGCGGGACCAGAATGGCGCCCAGGCGCGCCCGCGGTCAAGGGCCTGAGGCTTGCGGATCCGGTGTCGGTCTCGACGACCTCAACGCACGTCTCCGCCGGCGCGATCGCCGATCCCGCAAAGATCGCCGCGGCCGTGCCTCCGTCTGTGCTGAGAACATACGGCGCCCCTGCTCGGAGCGGTCTCCTGGTTCTCCCGCTCGGGCGAGCGCGACGCTTCGTGTGGACGACCGGCCACACGCCGCTGGAGCTGGTGGTCGTCGCAACCGGCGCGGGCGAACTCGCGATGCTCTGCCGCGCGACCTCGGCAGCGGCGCTGCCACGGATGCTGGCCGCATGCGGCCAGATCGCAAAGGCCGCGAAAGTGATCGGGACCAGCGTCGACTACCCGGGTCCCGACCCGCGGGTGTCAACGTTGTTGAGTCGAGCGCTGGCCTCGCGACCGCGGCTCGCGACGGCGGTCGCGGGCGAGTCGACAGACCTGAGCCTGCATGCTCGAGCGCCGTCGCTGGCCAGGCTCGCGAGCGCGGACCAGAGCGCCGCGGGCGCCTTCCGGCGGGCCGCCTTGGCCTCTCGTTACCGCCCATCCGTCGACGCGTTGGCGAGCGCCCTCGAGCGGGAGGGCGCGCTGGTTGCGCAGGCCGCCCGAGCTGCCGGCGGGGGCAGCCGAGCGCGGTACGCCTCGCTGCGCGCCCGAGCCGAGGGCGCACGCGGTGGGCTCGGCGCCGGCGTTGGTGGCCTGGCCGCGCTCGGCTTCGTCCTCCGCGGCCTCCACGCGGTCGCCCTGCCCGGTCTTCCCGCCGCGAGTCCGATGCCCGAGAGGCACACCGCCGTGGCCGCTTCGTCGAACACGGCGCCGGCCCGCGAAGCCCCGTCGCGCGTCACGTCGGCACCGGCCGGTCCCACCGTCGCGCCGGAACCCGCCGCCCGTCAGGCGCCCAGCCCGTCCCCCGCTTCCCCCGGGCGACCCACCGGCGAATCCCCCCAATCGGTGCGAAGTGCTCCAGAATGAGCCGATGGTTCAGATCGTGAAGACCCGTCTGGCGCTGCTCGTGGCGCTGTTGGCGTGCCTCGCAGGTGCGATGCTCATCGTCTCTTGCACCCAAGTGCTTGCGGCCGAATACGCTGGGAGGCTCGACTCTTCATGTTGCAACAGGGAGGTCATCGAGTCTGGAGCCACAGAGAAGCAGTACATCGAGGTGTCGAACATCGGAACCGCGACCTGGGGCGCTCCCGGCACCGACAGCGTCGACGTCGGCCCCGAGAAAGCGGGCAGCCCCAAGGGCGAATTCGCCACCGGGGACTGGACCACAGTGAATGGCGAACCGCGGGCGTTGGCGGGAGTGAGTGCCCCGGTCCCTCCCGGCGCGAGCTACAAGTTCGTATTCGAAGTCAAGGCGCCAACAGTGGCGCAGCAGACGACCTTCACCGAGCACTTTGGCCTGGCGATCGATGCCATTGGGAGTTCGACGTGGATGAAAGGGACCGATGCCGTGATCGAATACACCGTCGTGCCGGCTGTGCCGCCCACGATTACTATTGCGCCCAGCGTCACTTCAATCGCGGCAGGTGGCTCATTTACGGTAAACGCGTCGGCAACGAGCGTAGCGTCCGTGAATCACATAGTGATCTCGTTTGGGGGAACGAACGTTACGAGCACTGTGACGCGTGATCCGGAAGGCGCGTCAGACGAGGCGAATTCCTGGACCGCGAGCGCCTCTTTCAGCGCCGCCGGCACGGGCTCTGGACTACAGACCGTGATCGCGACGGCATACGACGACGCGGGACTGTCCACCACCGCGATCGCGACCGTTCAGGTTGAGGCGCCTCCCGGCACCAACTCGAACGAAGCTCGGTCGTTGTTGGTGGATCCGATCCGGATGTACTTCGCCGGGCTGACTGTGCCCAAGCATCCCGACGAGCTGCATCTCAGACAGGTGGTGATCTTGGGCACACGATCGGGAGAGCGCGTCACCGTTCTATGCCAGGGATGCCGCGGGCCGTCGAGGCTTGGCCCGGCGCTGGCGAAGGGAGCAGAAGTGAGATTCCGACCTCGTCGCCTGCTTGTGACCAGACGCTCGCAGCTGACCGTCTATGTCATGGAGGCAGGTCTCTACGGCCGTTACAAGATGTACTCGATCAATGTCAGCCATGTCAGCCTCTTGGCTCACACCCAAGGGTGTCTGCTACCGGGAGGTCGCAGCCATACGGCATGTCCGCGGTAAAGCGTTGGCCCAACGATCACTCAGATGTGCCCTCGCCACGACTTCTGGATATAGTTGTGAGAGTCGGAATCTGCCCTGACCGAGTCTGACCGGATCGCAACCGGGCCGTACCGAGATTCCGATCGAGGTCCACCGAAAGGGCTCCGATGAGCTTGCCGCCGAAGCCGAACGATCCGCGCGCTCCCGTATTCGACGATGACACCGGCGGAGGGCAGCCAGAGGGGCTCGCTCTGTGCCTGTCCGGCGGCGGCTACCGCGCGATGCTGTTCCATGTCGGCGCGCTCTGGCGCTTGAACGAGTTCGGCTACCTGCCGCGGCTCGACCGCGTCTCCTCCGTCTCCGGCGGCTCGATCACGGCGGCGACGCTCGGGCTGCACTGGAAGTCGCTGGTCTTCGAGGGCGGCGTCGCCACCAACTTCGACGAGTGCTTGGTCGCGCCCCTGCGAACGCTCGCCGCAAAGACGCTCGACATCTGGGCGGTGCTGTGGGGCATCCTGATCCCGGGGCGGACGGTCGCCGGCGAAGTCGCGCGCTCCTACCGGCGTCAGCTGCTCGGCGACGCCCATCTCGGCGACCTGCCTGACCGGCCGCTGTTCGTGATCAACTCGACCAGCCTCCAGACCGGCGTGCTCTGGCGCTTCTCGAAGCCTTACATGGCCGATTACACGATCGGCGTGATCCCAGACCCGGTGATAGAGCTGGCGGTCGCGACCGCCGCCTCCTCGGCTTTCCCGCCGATCCTCTCGCCCTTGAGGCTCAAGCTCGATCCCAGATCCTTCGAGGAGCAGGGCCGAGGCCCCAACTTCAAGGAGCCTTTCATCTCGCGCGCGATGCTCAGCGACGGCGGCGTCTATGACAACCTCGGGCTCGAGACGGCCTGGAAGGACTGCCGGTCGGTCTTCGTCAGCGACGGCGGCGCCCACTTGGCGGCCGAGGGCTCGGTCCGCCGTGACTGGTTGCTCCAGGCCGTGCGCGTCAACTCGGTGATCGACAACCAGGTCAGCGCTCTGCGCAAGCGCCAGACGATCGATGGCTTCGAGCGCGGCGAACGCCAGGGCACCTACTGGGGTATCCATAGCCACACCGAAGACTTCGGCCCGCCGCCCGGCAGCCTGCCCTGTCCTCCCGACCAGGCGGCGGCGCTCGCGGCCACCCCGACGCGCCTGGCCGCGATGGACTCGCTCCTTCAGGAACGCCTGATCAACTGGGGCTACGCGATCTGCGACGTCGCCATGCGCCGCTGGGTGGTCCCGGCGGCACCACCCCCTGACGGGTTCCCGTATCCGGCGGCCAAGATCTGAAGCGCTCAAGCCGCGGTGGGCGTGGATGCTCCTCGCTGGGTCCGCTCGTACACGTTCCTCGCTGGGCCTGGTCGCGCGCATGTGGTCCTGTCGGAGAACAATACGATTTGTATGGCCGGCGCCCGCGGGGCACTCCTCGGTGAGGCTGCTCGTGCGCGCGTCGCCGGCCGCATAGCATCACGACCGCGCCGCCATGGACTTCTCCCTGACAGACGACCACCTCGCCTTCCGCGACTCCGTCGCGGCCTTTGCCCGCGACCGCCTCGCGCCCGACTACGCCGGCGCGGACCGCCGCGCCGCCTTCCGCGAAAGCCTTGTCCGCGAGATGGCCGACATGGGCTTGATCGGCCTGCGCATCCCCGAGGAGCACGGCGGCCAGGGGGCAGACACCTTGACGACCGGGATCGCCCTGGAGGAGATCTCCCGGGCCGACATCAACGCCGCCTACCTCACCTTCCTGCCCTCGCTCGTCGCCGAGGTGCTCTCAGGCGCCGCGGACCCCGGCCAGCGGGCGGCCTGGCTGCCTGCGATTGCCGCCGGCGAGGTACTGCCGTGCTTCTGTTTGACCGAGCCCGAGCATGGCTCGGACGCCGCCGCCCTGGCCCTGCGCGCCGACCCTGACGGCGCCGGCTGGCGCCTGACCGGCGAGAAGACGTCGATCTCGTTGGCGACGTTCGCGCACACCGCGCTCGTCTTCGCTCGCACCGGCGGCGCCGGGGCGCGCGGGATCAGCGCCTTCTACGTCGAGCTTGACGATCGTTACCTCCAGCGCGCCCCCTTCTCCGACCTCGGCGAGCGCGCGATCGGCCGGGCCTCGCTCGCCTTCGACGGCCACCCCGTCGGGCCCGATGCGCTCGTCGGCGGTGAAGGCGAAGGCTTCGTCCGTTGTATGCGCGGTTTCGACTGCTCCCGCGCCTGGATCGCGCTCATGTGCCTTGCCTGTGCTTCGCAGTCTTTGGATGAGGCGATCGCTTACGCGCGCGAGCGGACCGCCTTCGGTGAGCCGATCTCAAAGCGCCAGGGAGTCGCGTTCCCGCTCGTCGAGTTCTCCGCCCAGCTGCGCGGCGCCAGGCTGCTCAGCTACGAAGCCCTCTGGCGCCGCGACCGGGGCCTGCCCCACGCGTTGGAGGCCAACTACGTCAAGTGGTGGGCCCCCCGCCTGGCCGCCGAAATCTGCCACCAGGCTCTGCTCACGTTCGGTCACGCCGCCTACTCCGACGAGCTGCCTCTGGCACAGCGCCTGCGCGACGTCATCGGCCTCGAGATCGGCGACGGCACCGCCCAGATCGCCTCCCTCGTCGCCGCCCGGCATCTGTTCGGGCGCGAGTTCGCGCCCTGAGTGGCTAAAGACAGATCTTGCGCGTAAGACACGCCTTGCGCGTAAGACAGGCCTTGCGCGTAAGACAGGCCTTGCGCGCCCCACGAAAAGTGTTATATATTTTTCCAAAATTACGTTCGTATATACATAAAGTATATATTATGGTAGTTTTCAAAAGGGATATAACATTTTTCCTGCTCGCGCGCCTGCCGCCCGCCATAATGGCCTGACCATGGACGATGTCAACCAGGGGCCCTTCCACAAGGGTCAACCGGTCTGGGTGATCCAGGGCGACGGCTCGCGTCGCCCCGCCGAGTACGTCGGCGAGGGTGAGCTGAGCGCCTGGTTCGGCGGCTCGCCGACCGTGATCGTCGTCTTCGGAGACGCCCACGAAGGCGCAGCCGTCGAGGTCGACCGCGTGATCCCGCGCGAGTCCTCCTGATCGCGACTGAGTCTCTGATTTTGCGCGCCGGTCCGATTCGAGATCTTTGCGCTTGCATGCACTGTGTTACAGTGTGTGCGCAATGGCCGAAAGCGCGAGAGGACAGCTGTCGATGCGTCCCAAGAGAGCGACGCTCGAGCGCCTTCGCCGTCAAGCGCGTCTAACGGGCAGGCCGCAGACGACGCTCGCCGAGCGCTATCTGGACGAGGGGCTCTTGATGGATGAAGTCCCAGGGATTCACTTCGTCGACGGAGCAATGGGCCGTCGCCCGGCTCTGATCGGGACGGGCCTCGACGTATGGGAGGTAGTCAAGGTCTTCAAGGACAGCGGATCGATCCAGGCCGCCGCCGCTTACCTGGAGGTGGAGCCGAGGCTCGTGGACGTTGCCATCCGTTACTACGGTTCGAACCGCGAGGAGATCGACGACTGGATCGCGCGCGTCCTCGAGCTCAGTGAACTCGAGGAGAGCAAGTGGCGTGCGGCCCGGGATCTTACTCCCGCGTGAGGCTGCTTCTGGACGAGCATTTCTCTCCCGAGATCGCCCGCCAACTGCGCGCACGTGGCCATGACGTCATCGCCGTCTCCGAGCGCCCCGAGTTGATCGGCAGAGCGGATCGCGTGCACTTCGCGTCGATGCCCGAGCAGGCTCGCGCGATCGTCACCCAAGATCTCGGCGACTTCCGCCCGTTGCTCATCGAGGCGATGCGAGCCACCGGCAAGACCTACGGCCTTGTGTGCGTCCCCGCCCGTGTCTCGCTGAGCCGTGACGCGATTGGCCGACTCGTGGGCTCGCTCGAGCAGTTGCTGCGTCAGCACCCGGGAGACGACGACCTGATCGACCGCGGCGGTGAGGTCTGGCTCCCGGACATCCAGGAGCAGTCGCAATCGTAGGGGCTCTGAGGCGACGTCTTATGCGAGTCGCCCTCATAATTCAGCCCCTTAGCCCTCCAGGCGATGAACTCGACAACTCCGCGACGACTGGTATGTTGCGCGCACGATGTCCACCGACGCTCCCACGTCCCCGCCGCCCGCCACGCCGGCGCCCGACGCCGGCTCAGGGTCTCCGTCAGGGCCCGGCCCTGGCCCGGCCGCTCTGCCCCGCGGCGCCGGCACCCAGGGCCTGCCCGACGTCGAGGGGCTGCCCGCGGGCGCCCGCGAAGTCTCGCCGCTGTTCCTGATGCTGCTCGGCACCGCCATTCCGGTGGCGCTCGTCGCCGTGGCGGCCTCGGGCGGCAGCACGGCCGTCCTGATCCTTGCCCTGCTCGGCATGGTCGTGGTCGGGTTCGCCACGATGGTCTTCATGGTCAGGATCACGACCGATCCCGAGCACCCCCACAACGCCTCCGGCGACGAGCAGGACTGACGCGTCGAGGCGTCGCGGCGGCGCCACCGATCGAGGGCGTCGAGGCGTCGAGGGACGCCGCCGATGTGCCGTCAGCTTTCGATCGTTACGAGCGTGCCGATCGTGGTGTAAGGCCACTCCTTGGCGGCGGCTTCCAGAGGCAGCTCGACGCAGCCGAGGCTCTGGGGGCTCCCGAACGAGGACCTGTCGAAGTTGTGCAGAGCGTCGCCGCCGTTGAAGTAGCTGATCCACTTGATCCCGGGATCTTCGTAGTGCGAGCCGTCCGGGTTGGTGCCGCTCATCGTGCCTTCCGGTATGTGCTCGAACACCGGGAACGTCCCCAGTTCGGTTTCGGCGCCGGAGATGCCGGTGTTGGCGGGCGCGGTCTCGATCGTGTGGCCGGCGCTCCACAGGGTCATCGTCTCGGGGACTTCACGATGCACGTACACGTAGCTGTACGGTTCGCTCAGGCGCTTGCCCTCGAGCACGTATTTCAAGAGCGCGCGCCAAACCGCCGGGCCCGCTTCGCCGTCGGCGGTCATGTCGTTCTGGTTCTCGAACTTGACGACGGCGCCCTTCATGACCACGCTCCACTGGCCCGGACTCCACAGTGCCTGCAGCTGGTGCGGGGTGTCGCCGTAACGCCACCCGAAGCTCCCGCTCGGCGGGTTCGCCGCGGCCTGGGCCTGGGCTTCTGGGGTCCTTGCGACCGGCGGTCCGCTCGGGTGCCAGGAGACCGGCAGGTAGCCCGTCTCGGCCAGCAGTTGCTGCAGGCGCAGGGTCGAGCCCGCCGGCACCGTCCATTCGACCGAGCTGGTCTGCTTCAGTCCTCCGGCCGCGCCGGTCGAGGAGCCCGTGCTGGCGCTGAGGCCCCCGGAGCCCGAGTTGGCGATCACGGCGACCGGCTTGGGCAGCTGCACCCTCAGCTGCGAGCCCAAGGGGGCGCCGAAGCCCGTCGGCCTGAACGCGAGCGTATGGCTGTTGACTTCGCGCCAGTGCCCTTGCGTGCTCGGCACGATCTCAGGGTGCGCGGAGCCGAGCACGTCGGAGACCGGCTTCGAGAACGTCAGATACAGCGTCGTCGCCGGGCCGATCTTGGCGCCCGCCGCGGGCAGCGTCACCATCACCGGCGAGTCCGACGGCGGAAACCAGCTGACCTGAGATGGTTTGCCGAAGGTCTCCCAGGGCCGCGGCGCCGCCGCGATCTGGATGGCGCCGGTGGCCGGCTGTGTGCCGAGCGAGACCGAGCTCTTCGAATCGGCCGATACATGCCTGCTCAGGCTGCCCGCATCGCCGTAGGCCACCGCGTAGACCGGCCGGTTGAAGGCGACCCTCACAGGCGAGCCGGGCGAGACCGTCATCCACTGTTCGCTGACCTTGGCCAACGGCGCGGTCACGGTCAGGTGCTCGGTCTTGGTCCCGCCCAAAGCCCAGCCCAACCATCCCGGCCGCTTCACGGTCGCCTCCACGGATATCTGTTCGCCGGGCTTCAGCCTGTGCAGCGGCGTCAGCCGGCCGTCGCTGACGGCGATCGGGACGCTGTGGTCCCTGGCGTCGAACGCTTCGATGTGCTCGATCGTGCCGCCAACCGGGCCGACCGTCACCTTCGCCAGCGCCGCCTGGTCGCTCGCCAGGCTCACGCCCGAGAGCTGCACGATCACGACCGCCAGGACCACGACCACGACGACCACGCCGATCGTCAAGCCGAGCAACATGCGCCCGCGGCCGCCTTCAGACGACACAGCGCCGCTGCCCGCGGTTCTTATCGCCATTACTACAGAGTAGGACCCTTTGCCGACACCTGCCAGGTAAGTCGAATTTCGCGGCTGATGGCGCCATTCTTCGTCACGGCGAGCGGCTTTGGCCCTATGCCTTACGCGGTTCTATGAGCTGGGGTTGGTCGCCGTTTGACGCCTCTTGTTTGACGGCCTTTGGAGCGCTTCTCGCTCGGCATGGTGGGCAGCCACAGCTGCCGGTGCGAAACGCCGGACTGACGTGGACCAAGCCGTCCATGCGACCGATGGAGTCAAAGCTGTCCCAGAGGTAATCGATCCACGTCTTGTCGGGCTGGCGCAGTCCGTAGTAGCGCCAGAGTGCGAACGTCACAAGATCTGCAGCCTGGATCATTCGGCTGGCCTTGGAGTCGGCGAAAAACGGCACGTCCACTACGTGCCCAAGCTTCCCCGGGATGCGTCCGGCGACCTCTCGCCACCGCTGAGTCCAAGCCTGAACGTTATTCTCGATGTTGCTCTCGTCGTGGACGACGACGCCGCGCCAATGCTCCTGTCGCGTGGCGGTAGGCCCAAGCATCTCATCGAACCGATGCAGAATCTCCTCGTAAGCACGCTTTCTGTAATCGCTGTAGTGGCGATCCACCACGGCACCGAACAGCGCCAGCGGATAGTCCGGGTCCATGCAGGCATAGTTCCCAATCGAGCTGTAGGCGCCACGAAGAACATCGAGCCGAAGGCCATAGTCGAATTGCGCCCAGGGGCTCGGGCGCTTGCGTCCGGTCGGTGACTTGATCTCAGCGCCGTGCAGCTCGAAGTCGATCGCCGCATAGCCGGGTGGCAGCTTGGCTTGCAACATGGTCTCAAGGCGCTGCTCCAAGTGGTACATGTCGTTCTCGTGGACGGCGATGCCCCCGAGCATGTAGGCCGGGCTCCCTCCGTGATTGCCCGACTCGTCTAGGTAGAGGAGATACAACGCTCTCCCCTTAGATCGAAGGCGACCGGTTCCCGAAACCAAGCACCGCAATGCAGTCCTGATCTCGGGAGGCGGAACCGCAATGCAGTCCTGCCGGCCGCAAACTTAGCTCGCTGCAGCAATGGCAGCAATGCCACCGTAGCAGAGCATCTAGACTCAGTCAATGGTGGTCCTGTTCCATCGGCACTCCACACCGAAACCCCAAGCGCCCACGCTACCAGACCCCGCAAGCCCAGAATCTCAAACTGATGCACTGCCCGAATCTGCGCCTCTGATCGGCGGACCCTGCCTGTAGAGTAAGTCGTCGTGACGCTGGTCCTGCTCACCGGAGCCACGCGCGGCATCGGCCAGGCCGCGGCGGTCGCCCTCGCGCGCGAAGGCGCCGAGGTCGCCATCGTCGGGCGCGACCCGGAGCGCGTGAAGGCGGTCTCCAGAGAAGCCGAGGCGGCCGGAGGCGGTGCTCCGGTCCATGAACACGTCGCCGACCTGATCTCGATGTCTGAGGTCAGGCGCCTGGCCGAGGAAGTGCGCTCGCAATACGGCCCTATCGACGTCCTTGCCAACAATGCCGGCGCCCTGTTCGCCTCGCGCCAGCTCACCTCCGAGGGTTTCGAGCGGACGTTCGCGCTCAACCACCTGTCACCGTTCCTACTGACCAACCTCCTGCGCGACCGCCTCGCCGGCGGCCGGGTCGTGACAACCGCCTCGGATGCCCACGAGTCCGGTCTGCTCGACCTCGACGACCTGCAGTCCGAGCGCTCCTACGCGCCAATGAAGGTCTACGGCACGACCAAGCTCTGCAACATCCTCTTCACCCGCGAGCTCGCCAAGCGCGCCCCCGAGCTGCACGCCAACTGCTTTCATCCCGGCGTCGTTCGCACCGGCTTCGGCAAGAACGAGCCCGGAATCTGGAAGGTTCTGACCACGCTCGGCGGCCCCTTCTTCCGCTCGCCCGCTCGCGGCGCCCGCTCGCTGGTCTGGCTCGCGCTCTCGCCGGACGCCGCCGAGCTGACCGGCGAGTACGTCCAGGACGAGAAGGTCATCCAGCCGAGCGCCCAGGCTCGCGACGACGTGCTCGCCGAGGGCCTCTGGCAGCACAGCGCCGAGCTGGTCGGCCTGCCGGTGGACACACCTCTCTGACGGCGGCACGCGCGCGCGCGTACGCGCGCCCGCGTCACCCCCGGCGGGGAGACCCCCCGGCGGGGAGACCCCAAACCGCACCGGCGGGGAGACTCGCAAACCCCGCCGGTCGCCGGGCCGGCCGCTAACGTAGCTCGCCATGGCAAGCGCTGGAGCGGTCGGCGCCGCGGCGGGCGGCACGAGCGGCACGGTACGGTCTGGACCCCGGAATCTGATCCTGGCCGCGATGATCTTCGCGGTGTCGATGACGTTCATCGACCAGACGATCGTCTCGATCGCCGCGCCCAACATCCAGCGCGAGCTGCACCTGACGAGCACCGGCATGCAGTGGGCGATCAACGCCTACCTATTGTCCTTGGCGGCGCTGTTCGCGTTCGGCGGACGCCTGGCCGACACGGTCGGGCACCGGCGGATGGTGACGCTCGGGGTGATCATGTTCGCGGGCGCCTCGGCCATGTGCGGCCTCACGCCGACGGGCAACATCGCCCAGGCCTGGCTCGTGACCTTCAGGATCGTGCAGGGCGCCGGAGGCGCCTTCATGTTCCCGGCGGCTCTTGCGATCGTCGTACAGACCTTCGAGCTGCGCCAGCGCGGCCGGGCCCTGGCGATCTTCTTCGGCATCGCCGGAGGCCTGACAGCGATCGGCCCGATCCTCGGCGGCTACCTGACACAGTGGACTTGGCGGGCCATCTTCTGGGTCAACATCCCGGTCGCCCTGATCGCGCTGCTCCTGATCGTGGTCTCCAAGCCCGTCACCGACCACAGGCCCGCCCGGATCGACTATCGCGGCCTGGCCCTGATCGTCTCAGGCGTCGCCCTCTCCGTGTTCGGCTTCCAGCAGTCGTTCACCTGGGGCTGGTCGAATCCCTTGATCGGCCTCTCGATCGCCGCCGGCCTCGTGCTCCTGGTCGTCTTCTACAGGGTCGAGCAGCGCACTTCATCGCCGCTCATCGAAGTCAAGATCTTCAAAATCAGGCCGTTCTTCGTCGAGAACCTGGTGCTCGGGATCACGATGCTCGTGTTCGTGCCCGTCTTCTTCTTTGCCTCCGAGTACGCCCAGATCGCGCTCGACAAGTCGCCCTCCGAAGGCGGCCTCGTGCTGCTCTACTTCTTCATCGGCTTCGTCATCGCCGCCCAGATCGGCGGCCGCATGCTCGACCGCAAAGGCGCCAAGCGCCCGGTCGTGCTCGGCTGCGTCCTCGGCGCCGTCGGCTTCTACCTGTGGGCCGGCGAAGTCACCGGCCTCAGCCTTTCCGCCCAGCAGACCTACATCATTCTCGCCGGCGCCGGCATGGGCTTCATGCTCGGCCCGGCCTCCACCGACGCCGTCAACCGGGCTTCGCGCCTCTCCTACGGCGAGGCGACCGGCATCACCCAGACCGTCCGCAACTACGCCGCCAGCCTCGGCCTGGCGATCCTCGGCACGGTCCTTGTCTCGCAGATGCGCTCCCGCGTCACGGACTCGCTCGTCGCCAAAGGCGTCACCAAAGCCCACGCCGAAATCGTGGCCTCACACCTCTCCCAGCAGTCTCAGGGCTCCGGCTCGGGCTCCGCCGCCTCCGCCGCGATCCCGCACTTCATCAGGCTCGACTTCGCCTACGCGACCCGCTCCGTCCTGTACGCGATGGCCGGCATCATGGCCGCCGCCGCGATCGTCGCGGTCGTCGGGCTGCGGCCCGGCGTCCAGGAGGAAGCCAGCGCCGCCGGCGAACGCGCCGAGGCGGAGCGGGTCACGCCGCTCGGCTCACGCGAAGGTGCATCGCGGGGACCAGAGGCCGCGGCCGACCCCGTTCAGTGACGCCGCTCGGCGTTCAGGCGGCGATCGATCCGGTCCAGTGATGAGGCTCAGGGACCGGCTCTCCGACCTCGCGCATCAGCGCGATGTGATCCGGCAGGGCTTCGCGCATGAGCTGTTCGACCTCTGCCTTCGATTTGCCGGCCGCGACGCAGCCGGGCACGTCTGGGCTGTAAGCGCTCCAGTCCCCATCCTCGCCGCGCTCGTAGACGACTAGATACTCGGTCATCGCAGCTCCTCGATTCCAGATTTACGTCTGATGTTCGCCAACGTTCCAGGGCGCATCGTATCGCTCTGCTTGCCAGCGACGGTTACGACCGGTGCGTGCTCGGGGTGCCTGAAGTGACGGTGGCTTCCACGCGCGCGCACTTCTCGCCAGCCGTGGGCCTCGAGGATTTCGATCACTTCTCGAACCTTTCTCGCCATACCTCCTTACCCGACGCAACATCCCGATCGTGACGCGATCGACCCATGTAGCCAGAACGGTTGCGGGGTTCGCGTTTTCAAAGATGCCGGCCCGACGACGTGGGGCCGCCGGGAGCGCTAGCCTCTGGCGCGATGGCCGCCGTCGACGCAGCCGACCCCGCGGACGTGCTCGTCGTGTTCGGCATCACCGGCGACCTCGCCAAGGTGATGACCTTCCGGTCGCTGTATCGCTTGGAGCGCCGCGGCCTTCTGCAATGCCCGATCGTCGGGGTAGCCGTCAGCGACTGGACGGTCGAGCAGCTGCGCGAGCACGCCCGCGAATGCATCGTCGGCACGGGCGAGACCCTCGACGAGGACGTCTTCGCAAGGTTCGCCGCGCGCCTGTCCTACCTCAGCGGTGACTTCACCGACCCAGCCACCTATGAGCGCCTCGGCCAGGCGATCGCCTCCGTGGTCGGCGGCGCGGATGGCCCGGGCGACGCCGGCGCCAAGCGGGCGGCCGGGACCGGTGATGCGGCCGGGGCCGGTGATGGCGGCACGGGCGCAGGCGCGGCGAGCCCTGTCTTTTACCTCGAGATTCCGCCGTCGCTGTTCGGCCCGGTCGTCGGCCAGCTCGCCGGCGCCGGCCTTGTCGGGGCCGGCGGCAGGGTGGTCGTCGAGAAGCCGTTCGGCCACGACCTCGCCTCCGCGCGCGCCTTGGCCGCCGAAATACACGAGCACATCGCCGAGGATCAGCTCTACCGGATCGACCACTTCCTCGGCAAGATGGGCACCGACGAGTTCCTGTACCTGAGGTTCGGCAACACCATGATCGAGCCGGTCTGGAACCGTAATCACGTCGCCTGCGTCCAGATCACGATGGCCGAGGCGTTCGGCGTCGAGGACCGCGGCCACTTCTACGACCCGGTCGGGGCCCTGCGCGACGTGGTCGTCAACCACCTGATGCAGGTCCTCGCGGTCGCCGCGATGGAGGCGCCCGCGGCCGACGACGCCGAGACGTTCAAGGACGCCAAGTACACGGTCTTCAGGTCGATGCCCGCCGCTGACCCCGGCCATTACGTGAGGGGCCAGTACGACGGCTACAAACAGATCGAGGGCGTCGAGGTCGACTCGCAGACCGAGACTTATGCGGCGATGCGCCTCGAGATCGACAACTGGCGGTGGGCTGGAGTGCCTTGGTTCATCAGGACCGGCAAGCGCCTGCCGGTCACCCAGACCGAGCTGCGGGTCGTCTTCAAGCACCCGCCCAGGCTCGGCTTCATGGGCGGCTCCCATCGCCGTCCCGAGCCCGACCAGCTGGTCGTCAAGCTCGACCCGTCGACCGGCACCAGGCTGATCCTCGACGCCCACCGCGCCGACGCAGGCGGGCCTTCGGCGATCTCCCTGGACATGGAGTTCGCGCAAGAGGGGGGAGAGGCGCCGACGCCGTACGAGGTGCTCCTGCTCGACGCGATGGCCGGCGACTCGACCAGGTTCACCAGGCAGGACTCGATCGAAGAGGCCTGGCGTATCTTCGAACCCCTGCTCGACTCGCCGCCGCCGGTACATCCCTACGCGCCCGGCTCGTGGGGCCCGGCCGAGGGCGAGCGCCTCGTCAACGGGTACGGCGCCTGGCACGGCCCCTGGATCGCAAAGTGAGTCCCTCGCGCGCACACGATGGAGGCGCGGAAAAGAAGTCTCGCGGCGAGGGGGCGCGCGCGCGCGCGAGGGGCACCGAAAAGAAGCCCATTCGTGGCGACACACGCGCGCGCGCGAGTGGCCCAAAAGAGGAGGCCGACTCCGCCCCTGTGGCGGGTGCCGGCAACGGCAAGGCGCCCCAGTCGGCGGCGGCCCCCTCGCCGTTTCCGCCGATCGCCGACTACGCGTTTCTGTCGAACTGCCACACCGGCGCCCTGGTGGCGCCCGACGGGGCGATCGACTGGCTGTGCGTGCCGAAGTTCGACGCGCCTAGTGTTTTCGGAACCCTGCTGGACCGCCAGGCGGGGACGTTCCGGTTCGCCCCGTTCGGCATCAACGTGCCGTCGGCGCGGTCCTACGAGCCCGGCACGAACACCTTGCTGACGACCTGGACGACACCGACCGGTTGGGTCGCGGTGCGCGACGCGCTGACCCTCGGGCCGAGGCGCCACACCGACACGGTCACGCCGCACACCAGGCCGCCGACAGACGAAGACGCCGAGCACACGCTCGTCAGGGTCGCGGTCTGTTTGGAGGGCGAGGTCGAGGTCGAGCTGACCTGCGAACCGGTCTTCGACTACGGGCGCGTCCCCGCCAAATGGACGGTCTCCGAGGACGGCCACAGCGCCGACGCGGTCGGCGTCGACGGCGAAGGCAACGAGCTGAGGTTGCGGCTTGCGACCGACATGGCGGTCGGTGTGGAGGGCGACTGGGTCCGGGCCAGGCACGTCCTAAAAGGAGGCGAGCAGGTCTACTGCGCTCTCTCCTGGGCCGAGGAGCTTAGAGCGCCGGCCGACATCGACGAGGCGAACGCCAGCCTGGCCACCACCGGCGCCTACTGGCGCGGCTGGCTGGCGCGCGCGCGTCTGCCAGACCACCGCTGGCGCGAGGCGATCCAGCGCTCGGCGATGGCGATCAAGGGCCTGACCTACATGCCGACCGGTGCGACCGTCGCCGCCCTGACGACCTCTTTGCCAGAGACGCCGGGCGGCGAGCGCAACTGGGATTACCGTTACACCTGGCTGCGCGACTCGACGTTCACGTTGCAGGCCCTCCACTACCTGAACCTCGACTGGGAGGCCGAGGAGTTCATGCAGTTCGTGGCGGACCTCGAGCGGGGCGAGGACGGCGCCCTGCAGATCATGTACGGGATCGACGGCCGGCGCGACTTGACCGAGTCCACGCGCGACGATCTCTCGGGCTACGCCGGCGCGCGCCCCGTCAGGGTCGGCAACGGCGCTTACGACCAGCGCCAGAACGACGTCTACGGGGCGGCGCTCGACTCGATCCTGCTGCACACGCGGCGCTCCGAACGATTGCCGCGCAGGCTGTGGCCGGTCGTGCAGGCCCAGGCCAAGTGCGCGAGCGAGGTCTGGCGCGAGCCGGACCAGGGGATCTGGGAGGCCAGGGGCGCCCCCCAGCACTACGTCTCCTCGAAGCTGATGTGCTGGGTCGCGATGGACCGGGCCTCGCACCTGGCGGCGATCAGGGGCGACGAGAAACTGCAAGCCGAATGGGCCGCGACGGCCGAGGAGATCCACGCGGACATCCTCGCCAACGGCCTCACCGCCGGCGGCGTCCTGCGCCAGCACTACGAAACCGACGCGCTCGACGCCTCTACGCTCTTGGCGCCGATCGTCGGCTTCCTGCCCGGCGGCGACGAGCGGATGCGCGCGAGCGTGCTTGCGATCGCCGACGAACTGACCGAGGACGGCTTCGTGCTGCGCTACCGCACAGACGAGACCGACGACGGGCTGTCCGGCAAGGAGGGCAGTTTCCTGATCTGCTCGTTCTGGCTGGTCTCGGCTTTGGCGATCGTGGGTGAGGAGCAGCGTGCGCGCGACCTGATGGAACGGCTCCTGCGGATCGCTTCACCGCTCGGGCTGTATGCCGAGGAGTTCGACACGGCGACCGGCCGGCACCTCGGCAACTTCCCGCAGGCCTTCTCGCACCTGGCCCTGATCGAGGCGGCCGCCCGCATCATCGTCGCGGAGCGCTTGGCCGAGCTGCAGTGATGTGGTTCCGACCGGCGCATGCGCCGGTCGGGGGGACCGCACATGTGCGGTCCCCGCCGGGGCCGCATGCGGCCCCGGCCTTCGACATGATGATTTTGTGAGGGCGCTCGACCCGAGGCTGCTCCGCTATGCGCGCGCGACCCAGACGTTCCTGATCGCATCGGTCGCGCTCGGCTCGCTCGGCGCGCTCCTGATCGTCGCCCAGGCCTGGCTGCTCGCCGAGGTCGTCGCCGGCGCGTTCGTCCACGGCGAAGGCCTGGCCCAGCTGCGGACGGCGATCGTGGGGCTGCTCGCGGTCGTCCTCGCCCGCGCGATCCTTGGCTGGGCGGCCGAGCTGGCCGCGGCTCGGTCGGCGGCCTTGGCCAAGTCCCAGCTGCGGGGCGCGCTCACGGCGCGCATCCCCGAAGTGTGCGCCGAGCCGTCGCGGGCCTGGCGCACAGGCGAGCTGACGGTCCTCGCCACCCGCGGGATCGACGCCCTGGACGGCTACTTCTCGCTGTATCTGCCCCAGCTCGTGCTGGCCGCGATCGTTCCCGTCGTCGCGATCGTTGCGATCCTGTCGGCCGATTTGATCTCGGCGGCGATCGTCGCGTTCACCATCCCCCTGATCCCCCTGTTCATGGCGCTCGTCGGCGCGACCACGCGCGAGCGCGTAGACCGACAGCTGCGGACCCTCGAGCGCCTGGCCGGCCACTTCCTGGACGTCGTCGCCGGCCTGCCCACGCTCAAGGTGTTCGGGCGGGCCAGGGCCCAGGCCTCCCAGATCAGGGCAATCACCGAGCGCTACCGCCAGGCCGCGCTCTCGACGCTGCGCGTCACGTTCCTGTCGTCTTTGATCTTGGAGCTGGTAGCCACGATCGCCGTCGCGCTCGTGGCGGTCGCGATCGGCCTGCGCCTGATGGGCGGCGAGCTCGGTCTGCGCCCCGCCCTGTTCGCGCTCGTGCTCGCCCCCGAGGCCTACCTGCCGCTGCGTAAGCTCGGCGCCAACTACCACGCCAGCGCCGAGGGTTTGGCTGCCGCCGACCAGGCCTTCGCGATCCTCGAAGCGCCGGGACCGGCGGTCGTGGGTTCCCGTGGCGGGGTGCCTGCGCGCGCGCGTATGGCGCCGTTGGATGGTGTCGATGGCGGGTCTGTCGATGGTTTCCGTGGCGGGGTGCACACGCGCGCGCGTATGGGCCCATCGGGCGACGCCGGTGGCGGGCAGATCGATGTTGCTCGCGACGGCGTACGCGCGCGCGCGTACGCGCCCGGAGCCCTGCCCGACCTGGCGCGCGCCGGCCTGACGATTGAGGGCTTGAGCGTCACCTACCCGGGCCGCTCGGAGCCGGCGCTCGAAGACGTGTCGCTGGCCGTCCAGCCGGGCGAGATCCTGGCGCTCGTCGGCCCGTCAGGCGCCGGCAAGTCGACATTGATCGGGGTACTGCTCGGCTTGGTGCAGCCAGACGCGGGCTCGGTGAGGATCGGCGAAGTCGAGCTGGCCGACCTGGACCCGGCCGCCTGGCGCGCGCAGCTCGCGTGGGTGCCCCAGCGCCCGCACCTGTTCGCGGGCTCGCTCGCCGCGAACGTGCGCATCGGGCGCGGCACGGCCACCGACGAGGAGGTCTCGGCCGCGCTTGCCGACGCCGGTCTCGGCGAGGTCGTCGCTGGGCTGCCCGACGGTCCGGACACGATCCTCGGCGAGGGCGCCGCCGGGCTCTCCGCCGGCGAGCGCCAGCGTCTGGCCTTGGCCCGGGCTTTCGTGCGCGACGCGCCGCTGTTGCTGCTCGACGAGCCGACAGCCGGCCTCGACGGCGCGACCGAGCTGGCCGTCGTCGAGTCGATCCGCCGGCTCGCCAAAGGTCGCACGGCTCTGCTCGTGGCCCATCGCCCCGCTTTGGCGGCGATGGCGGACCGGGTCGTCTCGCTCGATGCGGCCGAGGTCGCTGCGTGAGCGCGTCCGGGGCGCTTGCGCCAGCCGAGGTCGCGGTGTGAGCGCGTCCGGGTCAGTCTTGTCGGACGGCGCCGGTCGGGCGGCCGGTCTGGTCGACGCCGACTCGCTCGACACGGCCGCGGTCGCCGGGGGCGATCGCGGACGGCTCGACGACCGTGGGCCGAAGGCCCCGCTCGCGCGCACGTTTGCGCTCGCAAGGCCCGCCGCCGGGCGCCTGGTCCTGGCGACCCTGCTCGGCGCGGGCGCCGCCGGCGCGGCGATCGGCCTGATCGCGACCTCGGCCTGGCTGATATCGCGCTCCTCGCAGCGTCCTCAGGAGTCGGCGGTCGCGGTAGCGGTCGTCGGCGTCCAGTTCTTCGCCTTCGCGAGGGGCCTCTGCCGCTATGGCGAACGCCTGGTCGGCCACGACGCGGCCTTCAGGGTGCTCTCCGAGATCAGGGTCGCCCTTTACGAGCGACTCGAGCGGCTCGCGCCCCTCGGCGTGCCGGTGTTCAGGAGCGGCGATCTGCTGGCGCGACTGGTGAACGACGTCGATGAGATTCAGGACCTGCTCCTGCGCGTGGCGCCGCCGTTCGCGATCGCAGGCGGCGTCGGGGCTCTGACGGTCGCCTTGGTTTGGGCGATGCTGCCGGCGGCTGCCCTGATCCTGCTCGTAGCCCTGCTCCTGGCCGGCGTCTTGGTGCCGTGGCTGACCGGCGTGCTTGCCGCCCGCGGCGAGGTAAGCCAGGCGGCGGCCAGGGCCGAGCTGACCGCGTGCGTCCTCGACCTGGCCCAGGGGGCTCCCGAGCTGATCGTCAACGGTGCCGTCGAGGGCCGACTCGCGCGCGCGCGTGCAGCCGACGAGCGTCTCACGAAGATCGCGGCGGCGGGCGCCTTCACGGCCGGCGTCGGCCAGGGACTGACCACCCTGTGTTCTGGGCTTGCGATGTGGGGCTCATTGACGGCGGGTGTCGTCGCGGTCCACGATGGCCGCTTGAACGGCGTCCTGCTCGCCGGCCTGGCCCTGATCCCGCTGGTCTGCTTCGAGCTGGTCACGAACCTGCCGGCGGCGACCCAGACGTTCGGGCGAGTGCGTCGCAGCGCCGGCCGCGTGTTCGAGGTCATGGACACGGCTGTGCCGGTCGCTGAGCCGGCGCACCTGCGCGCGCTGGCCGGGCAGGGAAGGTGCGGTCGTGTGGCGGCGCGCAACGACTCCGCGCCGCACAACGGCTCCGCGCCGCACAACGGCCCCGCGCCCGGGCGTGCCGTGCAGCCGCGGGAAAGCCACGGTCCCGTATCGGGGCATGCCGTGCGCGCGCGGGGGCTGTGCGCGCGCTACCCGGGCGCGGACCGGCTCGCCCTGGACGGGATCGATCTCGACCTCGGACCTGGCCGACGGGTGGCGATCGTCGGCCCGAGCGGCGCCGGCAAGTCGACGCTCGCGGCCGTGCTGCTGCGCTTCCTGGACTACGAGGCCGGTTCCGTGACGCTCGACGGGATCGAGCTGTCAGAGCTCGACGACGACGAGTGCCGGACGGTCGTCGGACTGGTCTCCCAGGACGTTCACGTGTTCGACAGCACGCTGCGCGAGAACCTGCTCCTGGCGAGGCGTGACGCCGGCGAGGAGGAGCTGTGGGCGGCGCTCGCGAAGGTCCGGCTGCTCGACTGGGCGCGAGGGCTGCCCGATGGCTTGGACACCGAGGTCGGGGAGCGCGGCGAGCGCATGTCCGGGGGCCAGCGCCAGCGCCTGGCGATCGCCAGAGCGCTGCTCGCCGACTTCCCGATCCTTATCCTGGACGAGCCCGGCGAGCACCTGGACTCCGCGACGGCCGACGCGATCATGGCCGAGCTGTCGGCTCTCACCCGCGAGACGGCCGCGACGGTCGGGGCCTGCACCCTGCTGATCACCCACCGGCTCGTCGGCCTGGAGGATTTCGACGAGATCTTGATGCTCGATCATGGCCGCGTCGCCGGGCGAGGCACCCACGCCGAGTTGCTGGAGCTGGGGGGCCGCTACGCGTCGCTGTGGCGGAGCGAGGCCGAGGGTGGCCCGCCAGAACCATGAGTATAGTCCAATTTATAGAAAATGTTTCTCTCTCCGGAGTTGACACGTCCGTTCCAAATGGGATAGTTTGCCGCAATGTTCAGATTATGCCGACTCTCGGGCATAAGCTATCGACCATGCGCGACCGGTGCTTCGAGGCGCCGATCCTTGTTGTCGGGATCTTTGTCGTTGGCGGCGCTGCTCGTGGCTCTCGCGAGCACCGGCGCCATGTGCGCGGCACAGGCAGCCGCCGCTTCGAGCTTCCCCGCAACTGAATCGCTCGACACCTTCGAACGGACGGCGGAAAATCCGCTGTCGGATGGCGGGAAATGGTCGAAGCTCGGCTGGACGAAAACGATCGGTCGCGTCTTCTCGGCAATGTACGGCTGGGTGCCCAAAGAGGGTGGCGCCGGAGCGCCGGAATCCAAAGCCGACGGCGCATACTGGAACGTAAAGGAATTCTCCGAACCGGCCGTGTCGACCCACATGTATGCCGAAAATCTGCACGACTACGTTGGCGTCTGGTGCGACACCGCGGGCGTGGGCTCCAAGAACGGCTATCGTCTGAAGGTCGTTGGCACCGCGACGAACTTTGGGTTCAAGCTCTATCTCGAAAAGTGGGTCAACGGCGCTCGAACGCAACTCGCTGAATCTTCAGAAGTGCTGTTCAAAGGTACCTCCTCTGAAAACGTCGTCGGTCTCACCGCGATCAATGGCAAGGTCCAGGGCTGGTACGGAACATCGGAAGGAAGTCTCGCGGTCAAGGTCGAAGCGTCCGACACCGCCTTCAGCCACGGCTACGTTGGCGTCGAAGGGACCAACAATGCGGCATACGGGGAGACACAGTACCGAGCCGCGTCGCTGACTTTCCCGGCCACTGAATCGCTTGACACGTTCGAACGGGCGGCCGAAAATCCGCTGTCCGACGGGGGGAAATGGTCGAAGCTGGGTTGGGCGAAAACGATCGGCCGGGTCTACTCGCCGACATATGGTTGGGTGCCGAAAGAAGGTGGCGTAGAAGCACCAGAATCAGAAGCGGACGGCGCATACTGGAACGCTCAGGAATTCACGAGCCCTGCCGTCTCGGTGCACGTCTACGCCGAAAATCGTGCCGATTACGTCGGGGTCTGGTGCGACACGACAGGCGTCGGCTCCAAGAACGGCTATCGCGTGAAGGTGCTCGGCATGAAAGAAAATTACGGGTTCAAGCTCATCCTGGAAAAGTGGGTGAACGGGAGCAGGACCCAGCTCGGAGAATCGTCGGAAATTACCTTCAAAGGCGGCTCGTCTGAAAACGTCGTCGGCATCACCGCGATCGCCGGCCAGGTAAGGGCCTGGTACGGGACGGCGGAAGGACATCTCGCGGTCAAGGTCGAAGCGTCCGACGCCACCTTCAGTCACGGGTACGTAGGCATCGAAGGAACCGACTTGGCCGCGTACGGTGAGACGAGATATCGAGCCTCGCAGAACGAATCGCACGAATGGCCACCGTCGAATACCGAAATCCCTGGGATCGCGGGGCATTCTGTCGACTATCACCTGGAGGAAGGCGGCGCTGGTACTTGGGAGGGTACGCAACCGATAACCTATGAATATCAATGGGAACGCTGCGTACCGTATGGAAGCTGCAGTCCAATCGAAGGTGAAACAAAGCAACATTATTACGCCCAGCCAGCCGATGTTGGCAATGGGCTGCGGATCAAGGTAACCGCGAAGAACTCGGCCGGGTCGAGTAACGCGTACTCCGATTCTTCTGCCATCATCGCAGAAGAGCCCTGTGAGCCCGCCAACCATCATTGTTATGCCCTCGCCGAACAAAGCGGCGTCACTACAGCCGGGTTGAACCTCGCCATCGAGACGAGCTATGCCGAAATACCTTACTGGGAAGAAGACCGTATGCAAAATGAGGCGTGGTCCGTTTTTGGGGACGGAGGATGGGTCGAGGGAGGTGCGACTACTGGATATATCCGTAGCGGCCGGACGCGGGCATATGTATATTTTACCGCGACGGGATACAGCCCTGAAGACATCATTGAGAACGACTTTGAAAATGGCCCCGGAGGAAATAGCTACTTTACTGTTGACGAGCATTACGTCGCGAACGGCATTTGGTATATAACGGCCGGCAACGATCTTACTGGCTATGGAGAAGAGCCCGCAACAGCATCACGCCTTCAGGCCGGATTGGAGGAGACGGACGATAATATTGTGAATTGGGGACACCTTGCCAGCCTTTCGTGGTGGGATCCGACGACGGGAGTCAAACACGAAGGCTGGAGTCCGGAGAGCACATCTAGCAGGCCAGGATTGACCTGCATTTCGCTTCAAGGTAATAAAGAAGCTTACTTCGTTGCGAATGGCAATCCGTGCGAACTGGGTGCCAATGTGACCCCTGGCCCTGTTGCCGGCGGCAATCTAGTCACCGAACTGGCGACGTCTTCGCCACTTTCGCCCAAATCGGCACTCGAAGTTGGTCAGAGCTTTGCGTTTCAGGAAGGCGGTGGGGTAACGCCGAGATCGATAGCTGTCTACTCTTCGACTGAGGTGACAGCGATGGCGGCTGTGGAGCCCCAGGCGTCTCTTCCTTCGGGCGCGTCCTCTGCGGGGTTGCTGGCCGAACCGGTTTACGTCGATGTCATGCGTGGTCACTTCACGCTGACGGACGCACCGATTCCTCCGGGCGCCGCCGCGCCGACCGGCGAAAGCCTGGTGGTCGTCGCCAACGCGAACACGGGATATGTACTCAACATCGCATTGACACGGTTGCCGCCGAGCCTGTCCTCGCTGGGTCCGACGGTGGCTTCGACTGGCTAGCATATGGTGTTCGTGTGCTAAACAGATCTGCGATATGGAGAGCGCGTATTTGGCGTGCGCTGGCGGCGATGCTGCTTTCGATGTTGCTTATAGGTGGGTCCGCGGGCGCCGAGGGTGTGGGCAAGGCGAAGGTTCGGCTTGTCGCGGTAAATACAGAGGCGGGCATCCGCATCTCAGGGTCGGCGACGATCGCTGCGAGCGCCATGAGCGCGCGCGTGCGGCGCTTTGTCATCCTGTTCAGCTTGAGCGGTGACGGCCACTCAGAACGGTTTCAGGCGAGCCTGAACCACCGGCGCCGCTTCGCCTTGACCCACGCCACGAAGCTGGCCGGAGTTCTGACGCTTCGTGCCCGTGTGATCGACAACGGACGCCCGGTCGGCGTCCCGGCTGTCACCGCAGTGGCCGTTGCGAGACACTCGAGTACAGAGTCGCCCACGAGCGGCGGGGCGGTGTCGCCTTCCAGTCCCTCGGCGCAATCGTCCCCGGAAGAGTTGCTCTCTCCGGAGCCGCCCCGCGAACCTTACATCCTGCTTTGTTCCCCTCCTGTCTTGCCCGCTCTGGAACCAGGCATGGGCCTTGTCACCGGCAGTTTTTACCTTGGAGGTGGTCCGTATCCGGGCGTGTATGAGTGCACGGGCGCTATCGTCACAATCACAACCCTGAAAGGCGAGTTGGTTGCTACCACTGAGGTCCATTCGCCGGAAAGCTATGCCGTCGCCCTGCCCGCCGGTACCTATCTCATCACTGCCGTGGCCACAGGCTATTTTGTAAACGGCCAGCCAGTGACGTATTTGGAAAACAGAGAAATCTCTGTTTCTGCAGGCGGCACCAAAGAAATACTGATTGAAACCGGGATCCCGTAGCTCTGCCGCGGACTGCCGGTCGACGGCGCTGCGAGTGTGACGCTGGCTCACGGCGACGCGTCGTCCTCGACGTAGCGTGACAGGCTTTCTTCGCCCGGCTTGATCCCGGCTCGCATTGCCACGATCCGGGCGGAGACCTGCTGCATCGTGATCGTGCGTTGCGACGGTCGCCCTGCTAGCCGTCGCGCGCAGGGGGTTGAAGGCCATCCTTGCGGAGCTCTTCCGCGAGCAGGTCGAGGACGCTGTCGAGGACTTCAGCGGCACGCTCGCCGCTGAACTGGGCGAGGCTGAGACTCACGGCCGTTCGGCGCCCACGCAAGGGATCTGGCGGCTGGTCGTCCAGTGTGCCCGCCGAGGCGATCCAGACGCTCTCGAACGCCAGCGATGAGCGTTCGGCGACGCGATCGAAGTCGCTGTCGTAGTGCAGCACGCCGAGCCCGTGGGCGGCGGCAATCGCCGCCACGAGGTAGTCCTGGTGGGGCAGACGGTGAAAGCCGGCCGCGTACTCCGCGAGTTCTGCCTGAGCGTCGAGCGCGGCCTCGACGACCGCCTCCGACAGCGCGAGCGGCCTGAGCGCCTGCAGCTCTTCCCTGAGTTCGGTGTGCTCGCGCGAGTTGCGCGCGCTGTATAGGACCTCGAACTCCAGGATCGGCGAGCGGTAGAGCTGTCCACGCTCGATCGCTCGCAGCCAGTCGTCGCGCACGAACTCATGTCCGCCGCGCTGGAACGCCGAGTTGTCGACTACAAGATCTCTGCCGTCAAACGGACTCACTCACGCAGCCACTGCGCGGAGGCGTCGGCGAGCGCTGCGCGGTCGAGGCCATCCGCTCGACGAAAGCGGTCGGCGAGGCGTTCGGCGGCGGCGCGCCGGCGCCGCTCGTTGTCTTCTTCGGTCAGGCTCTCCTGCTCGAGCGCCTCCTCGCCCTTGCTGATAAGCGCAGCCAGGATCTTGGAGTTGGGGGTTCCCGGCGGGAAGCGACGCCGACCGCGCCGGAGCGCGAACTCGACCTTCTGATCGCCGGTGATGATGTAGCGATGCTTCTTCGTCGGCACGCCTGAAGTGTATCACGAGGTGCATCACCCCCCTGGAGCTGGGGCTTCAGGCGATCGCTGGGGCTTCAGGCGATCGCTGGCAAGACTTGGCGGCGATCACGGCGACGCGTCGTCCTCGACGTAGCGTGACAGGCTTTCTTCGCCCGGCTTGATCCCGGCTCGCATCGCCACGATTCGGGCGGAGGCCTGCTGCATCGTGATCGTGCGCTCGTCCCTGGAGCTGCCGATGAACGCCGTCAGCCACTTGAACAGCGCGATCCAGCGATTCTTGAAGCCGGTCAGGAACGTCAGGTGCACGAAGGCCCACATCAGCCAGCCCGTGAAGCCGCCGATCTTCAAGCCTTTGAAGCTGACGATCGCCTGGAATCTCGCGATCGTGGCCATGCTGCCGAGATCGCGGTATTTGAACGGCTTAGCGGCGTTGGCTTCGAGATTGGCGACTCCGCGCGGGTCCGGGCCCTCGCCCGTGGCGGCGCGCGCTTCAGCGCCGGCGACAACGCGCCACTTGATCGTACGAGCGGCGTGGATGCCGGACTGCATGGCCACCTCGGCGACGCCGGGCAGGTCGTCGAGGGCCATCATGTCGCCGACGACGAAGACCTCGGGATGTCCGGGCAGAGTGCAGTCGGCCTCGACCTCGATGCGCCCGGCGCGGTCGGTTGCGGCGCCGCCGGCCTTGGCCAGGAGCGCGCCCAGGGGCGAGGCCTGGACGCCGGCCGCCCACACCTTCGTGTGGCAGGCCAGTCGCTCCTCGCCGTCGGGGCCATGGACGACGATCGCATCGGGCGTGACGTCGGTGACGCGGCTGTGCATCCGCAGCTCCACGCCCGTTCGCTTGATCGCGTGTGTGGCTTTCGCCGAGAGCCTTTCGCCGAACGTGACGAGAGGCGCGTCCGCGGCGTCGAGCAGCAGCACCCGCGCGTCGGCCGGGTCGATACGGTGAAAGTTGTGCTTCAGGGAGCGCCGTGACAGCTCCGCGATCTGGCCGGCCATCTCGACGCCCGTGGGCCCTGCGCCGATCACCGCGAACGTCATCCACGCAAGCCTTGCGTCGGGATCTGGCTCCAGCTCGGCCATCTCAAAGGCGCCAAAGATGCGGCCGCGCAGCTCGAGCGCGTCATCGACCGTCTTCAGTCCAGGAGCGAACCGCGCGAACTCGTCGTGTCCGAAATAGGAGTGAGTCGCTCCGGCGGCGACGATCAGGGAGTCATATGGGATCGTCAGCGGCGGTCCCAGCAGCCTCGCCGCGGTCACGGTATGGGCTTCCAGATCGAAGGCATCGACGTTGGCCAGCTCGACCGTGACGTTGCGGTGCTTGCGCAGCACCTCGCGCAGCGGCGGCGCGATCGATCCCTCGGAGAGGATGCCCGTCGCCAGCTGGTAGAGCAGTGGCTGAAAGGTGTGGTGATTGGCCCGGTCGATCAACGTCACCTCGACCGGCGCGCGTCTCAAGAACTTGGCGGCGAACAGGCCGCCGAAGCCGCCGCCGACGATCACAACGCGATGGCGGTCCTTGTTGGCGCCGGCCATCGCTCTCGCCTCAGGCCTGGGGCGAGGCGGGCGCGCTCGCGCCGGGCGCCGCCGGTCCCGCCCCCGTGATCGGCGGCCGGGTCGCCGTGGATGGCGCTCCAGGCTCCGCGGGCGGCGCTTTGACGCGGCCCCTGAAGACCCAGAAAGACCAGCCCTGATAGGCGAGCACGAGCGGCAGGAAGAGCACGGTCACGATCGTCATCACGGTCAGGGCGTAATGGCCAGAGGCGGTGTTGGAGACGGTCAGGCTGTAAGCGGCGTTCGTGGTCGAGACCATGACCCTGGGGTACAGCTCGATGAACAGCGAGCCGACGGTCGCGGCGATCGCGATAGCCGAGGCGGTGAAAGCCCAGCCGTCGCTGTCCGTGCTCGCCAGGCGCGCGGCGAACAGGACCGCGATCACGGCAAGCACCTGCACCGGGTCCGGCAGTTCGCCGTTGCCGGCGACCGACAATGTCCAGATCACGAAGCCGACCACCAGAGCCGAGGCGGCCCAGCCGAGCGGTTTGGCGATGGCGGCCGCGCGCTCCCTGATCGGCCCTTCGGTTCTGAGCTTCAGGAACGTGGCGCCGTGCAACAGGCATAGGCCCAGGAACGTGAGCCCGGTCCACAGGCCGTAGGGCGTCAGGAGTTCGAAGAAGTCGCCGGTGTAGTTGTGGGCCGCGTCGATCGGCAGGCCGTTCAAGAGGTCGCCGAGGCCGACGCCGATCAGCAGGGGGATCAGGAGGCTGCCCAGGGTCATGCACCAGGTCCAGGCCTTTCGCCATCTCGGATCCTCGCGTTTGCCCTTGAACTCGAAGGCCACGCCCCTGGCCATCAGGGCCAGAAGGAGCAGGAGCAGGGCAAGGTAGAGGGCCGAGAACATGGTCGCGTACCAGCCCGGGAAGGCCGCGAAGGTGCCGGCGCCGGCGACGATCAGCCAGACCTCGTTGCCGTCCCACCAAGGCCCGATCGTGTTGATCGCGACCCTCCGCTCGGTGTCGGTCCTGCCGACGACCGTGTGCAGGACGCCGACGCCGAGGTCGAAGCCCTCGAGCACGAAGAAGCCGACCCACAGGACCGAGATCAGGACGAACCAGAGTGTGTCGAGGTGCAGCATCGCGGGGCTTAGCCTCGCCGCCCGGGCGTGACCGTGCGCATATGTATTACACGAGTGGTGTCGTACATATATTCCTCACAGCTAACGTGCTCCATCGTATCTACGTATATCTACAAAAGTTATACGGGTAGCAAAAAATAGAAGACACATCTCAATAGGTAAGGGCAGGAATCGGAGTGGCCTCGATGTCGCCCCCGCCCGGCCCCGCGCCCCCGCCCGGCCCCGCGCCCCCGCGGCCTCCCGTGCCGGCGGTCGCAGGACCCGCGGTCTCGCCGCCGCCCTCGCCGCCGAGGCCTTTGCGCGCGTAGCGCAACATCAACACGAGGTCGGCGGCGCCGAGCAGGCTGTAGACGACCACGAAAGCGGCCAGGCTGATCCAGATGTCGGTCGTGCTGACCGAGGGTGAGCTGGCGTTCACGGTCTTCATCAGGCCCTGCACGATCCAGGGCTGGCGCCCGTTCTCGGTCAGCATCCAGCCGGCCGTGTTCATCAGGAACGGGGTCACGACCGCCCAGGTGGCCAGCCACAAAAAACGTTTGGACTGGGCCAGGCGGTCGCGGTGCACGAGCCAGCCGCCCCACAGCGAGAGCAGCAGCACGAGCGTGGCCAGGTAGGCCATGATCCGCATCGACCAGTACTGGATGAACACGTCGGGCACGTAGTTGCCGGGGCCGTGCTTGGCTTCTTCTTGGGCCTGCAATTGGTTCAGGCCGACGACTTCGCCGTCGAGGCTGTTGGTCGCCAGGACCGACAGGAGGTGTGGTATCTCGATGATCTGCGAAGGCGTCTCGTCGTTTTTGCCGCCGCCGATCTGGAAGGCCGAGAACGAGCACGGCTTGCACGTGTTCCATTGGGCCTCGGCCGCCGCGATCTTCATCGGCTGGTACTTGGCCTCGATCACGCCGAGCTCGGAGCCGACGAACACGATCAAAAGGGCGGTCGGCACGAGCACGACGATCGACAGCCGGGCGGTGTGGCCGAAGGCCTCCGCCTCGCGGCCTTTGCGTAGATACCAGGCCGAGACCGCGAGCATGATCAGGGCCCCGGTCAGGATGGAGGCAAGCAGCACGTGGACGTAGCCCCACAGGAACGTCGGGTTCGTGAACAGCGCGCCGACATTGTTCAGTTCCGGTTCGCCGTGGCTGTTCAGGGCGTAGCCGACCGGGTGCTGCATCCAGGAGTTGGCGACCATGATGAACATCGCCGAGAGCATCGTCCCGGCGGCGACCAGCCAGATGCAGGCGAGGTGGACGAGCTTGGGCAGGCGGTCCCAGCCGAACAGCCACAGCCCCAGGAACGTCGACTCCAGGAAGAACGCGGCCAGGCCCTCCATCGCCAACGGCCCACCGAAGACGTCGCCGACATAGCGCGCGTAAGCAGACCAGTTCATGCCGAACTCGAACTCCTGGACCAGGCCCGTGACGACGCCGATCGCAACGTTGATCAAGAGCAGGGTCCCGAAGAATTTGGTCAGGCGCTTGTACTCAGGCCGGCCGTTGCGATACCAGGCGGTCTGCAGGAGCGCGACCAAGAGGGCCAGGCCGATCGTGACCGGCACGAACAGGAAGTGGTAGATGCTCGTCGTTGCGAACTGCCAGCGCGCAAGATCGTTGGTCATCCACGATCCAGTCTACGCCCGGCCCTCCCGGAAAGATCGCCGCGAATCACCACGATTCGTCGAAAAATTCGACCCTTGTCGTTCCCACCCGCACATGTGCGGGTGGGCCAGACGGTGCATGCACCGTCTGGGACAGGACCGCATGCGGTCCTGTCGTCCATTTCAACTTTCGTGTTCCGCCGCCTTCTCGTCGTGCCCGCCGAAGCCCTTGCGCATGGCCGACTGCACTTTGCCGGCGTACATGTCAAGGTTGCGGGTGCCGAAGCGGGAGTAGAGCGCCGCCGTGAGCACGGGCGCGGGCACGCCCTCCTCGATAGCGGCGATCGACGTCCAGCGGCCCTCGCCCGAATCCGACACGCGTCCCGCGAACTCCTCCAGGGTGGGGGATTTGTAGAGCTGCTCGGCGGTCAGGTCCAGCAGCCACGAGCCGACCACGCTGCCGCGCCGCCACACCTCGGCGACCTCGGTCGTGTCGATCTCATACCGGTAGTACTCCGGGTGCTCCAGGGGGGTGGTCTCGGCGTCGGTCTCCTGCTGGCGCAGTCCCGCGTCGGCCGAGTGGATGATCGACAGGCCCTCCGCGTAGGCGGCCATGATCCCGTACTCGATCCCGTTGTGGACCATCTTCACGAAGTGGCCGGCCCCGTTGGGGCCGCAGTGCAGGTAGCCGCGCTCGGCTTCGCTCGGCTCGCCTTCGCGTCCGGGCGTGCGCGGGGCGGTGTCGAGGCCGGGTGCGATCGTCGCGAACAGCGGGCTCAGATGCTGGACGATCTCGTTCTCGCCGCCGATCATCAAACAGAAGCCGCGCTCCAGGCCCCAGACGCCGCCGCTGGTGCCGCAGTCGACGTGATGGATCCCTTTGGCCTTCAGTTCTTCAGCGTGCCTGATGTCGTCGTGGTAATGGGTGTTGCCGCCGTCGATGACTATGTCGCCCGGCTCCATCGCCTCGGCCAGTTGCGCGATCGTCCGATCGGTGATCTCGCCGGCCGGAACCATCACCCAGGCGGCTCTCGGCTTCTCCAGCTTGGCCACGAAGTCGGCGATCGAGCCGGCGCCGGTCGCGCCGTCGGCTTCGAGAGCCTTGACGGCGTCAGGGCTTACGTCGTAGCCGACGCAGCGATGGCCGTCGCCCATCAACCGCCTGACGATCCCCGCGCCCATCCTGCCCAGTCCGACCATGCCCAGCTGCATCGGTTTGTCTGTCGCCATGTTCTAGTCGCCGCCTTTCTAGGGTTCCTCGCGCGAGCCGCGCCGCTAGCCTGCACTGCGATGGCGCTGCCGCTTGATCCTACGGCGAGGAGCCGGCACGGGGCGATCAGGGGTCTCGCGGGGCTGGCCTTGCGATGACCGGGGCTCCGATAAGGCTGCTGCTGGCCGACGTGGATGGCACGCTGGTCACGCCCGAGAAGGAGCTGACCGAGGCGACGATCGCGGCCGTGAAGGAGCTCGACGAGGCTGGTGTCCTGTTTGCGTTGACGAGTGGACGCCCACCACGTGGCATGGCGATGTTGATCGCCCCCCTGCGTGTCAGCACGCCGGTCGCGGCGTTCAACGGCGGCGAGCTGGTCTCGCCCGAGGACATGGCGGTGATCGAGCAGCACACGATCCCGGACCGGCTGCTCGGGCCCGTGGTCGAGCTGTTGCGCGACCACGGCCTGGACGCGTGGGTCTATCAGGGCTCGGACTGGTTCATCCAAGATCCGGACGGCCCGCACGTCGCGCGCGAGGCCGCCACCGTCCAGTTCGAGCCGACCGTTCGGGCCGATTACGAGGGGTTGCGCGATGCTGTCAAGATCGTCGGCGTCAGCGACGACCATGACGTCGTCGCCAGGGCCGCGACCGCGGCGCACGACCGCTTCGGCGACCACGTCTCCGCGGCGCGCTCACAGCCTTACTACGTCGACGTGACCCACCCCAAGGCGAACAAGGGCAGCGTGGTCGAGTACCTCGCCCGCCGCTATGACATACCTGAGCCACAGATCGCCACGATCGGGGACATGCCCAACGACGTGCTCATGTTCGCCAGGTCGGGCCTGTCGATCGCGATGGGCAACTCCGACCGCGAGGTCCAGCGAGCGGCGCGGCGCGTGACCGGCCCAAACGACGAAGACGGCTTCGCCGAAGCCGTCCGGCGGTTCGTGCTGCCGGCGGCGACGTAGGCATCATCAAAACCGGAGCACACGTGCGCGCGCGCGCGCGTGGGTGTGGCCGGAGGGCGGTGTCGGGTGTCATCGAAAATGGGGTGCTGCGCGCGCGCACGTACGCGCGCGCGGGCAGTCGTTTTTTGGAAAGGGTTGTCCCGGTCCGGGCCGTTGCGGCCGAGGCCTACCCGCGCAGCGAGCGGTAGCGCCTGATCAGGGCGTTGGTCGAGCTGTCGTGGGCCAGTTCGGGCTCTTGCGGGCTCGTCAGCTCGGGGATGATCCGCTTGGCCAGAGCCTTGCCGAGCTCGACGCCCCACTGGTCGAAGGAGTCGATGCCCCAGACGACGCCCTGTGTGAACACGGAATGCTCGTAGAGCGCGACCAGGGCGCCCAGCGTGCGCGGTGTGAGGCGCTCGGCGAGGATCACGTTGGTCGGGCGGTTGCCCTGCATGACCCTGTGCGGCACGACCGAATACGGCGTTCCCTCGGCCCGAACCTCCTCCTCGGTCTTGCCGAATGCCAGCGCCTGCGCTTGGGCGAACACGTTGGACATGAGGACGTCGTGGTGTTCGCCGACCGGGTTCAATGTCTGCGCGAAGCCGATCAGATCGACCGGGATCAGCTTCGTGCCCTGGTGTATCAGCTGGTAGAAGCTGTGCTGCCCGTTGGTGCCCGGCTCGCCCCAGTAGACGGCGCCGGTCTGGGCTTCGACGGGCGCGCCGTCGAGCTTGACGTGCTTGCCGTTGGACTCCATCGTCAGCTGCTGCAGGTAGGCGGGGAAGCGCTTCAGGTACTGCTCGTAGGGCATCACCCCGTGAGTCTGGGCCCCGAAGAAGTCGCCGTACCAGACGTCCAGCATCCCCATCAAGACCGGCAGGTTCTCGGCGAACGGGGCGGTCTTGAAGTGCAAATCCAGCGCGTGCATCCCCGCCAAGAGCTCTTCGAAGCGCTCGGGTCCGATCGCGAGCATCGTCGAGAGCCCGATCGCCGAGTCCATCGAGTAGCGCCCGCCGACCCAGTCCCAGAAGCCGAACATGTTCTCGGTGTCGATCCCAAACGCTCGGACCGCCTCGGCGTTCGTGGAGACGGCCACGAAGTGCTTGGCGATCGCGGCCTCGTCGCCGAGCTGGTCCAGGGCCCACGTACGCGCGGTGTTGGCGTTGGTCATCGTCTCGAGCGTCGTGAACGTCTTCGACGACACGATGAACAGCGTCTTGGCGGCCTCCAGATCGCGCGTGGCCTCGACGAAGTCGGTCGCGTCCACGTTCGACACGAACCTGAACGTCAACTCGCGCTTGGAGTAGTGCTTGAGCGCCTCGTAGGCCATCACCGGCCCCAGGTCCGAGCCGCCGATGCCGATGTTGACGACGTTCTCGATCGGCTCGCCCGTGTGCCCGCGCCAGGCGCCCGACCGGACCGCTTCGGCGAACGCGGCCATCCGGTCCAGCGCCTCGTGCACCTCGGCGACCACGTCCACGCCGTCCACGATCAGCGACTCGTGCCTTGGCATCCGCAGGGCGACGTGCAGGACCGACCGGTCCTCCGAGACGTTGATCGGATCGCCGGCGAACATAGCCTCGGTGCACTCCGCCAAGCCCGACTCCTCGGCCAGCTGGATCAACAGCTTCAGAGTCTCGTCGGTGACCCTGTTCTTCGAGAAGTCCAGATAAAGGCCGGCCCCTTCGGCTGTCAGGCGCTCGCCGCGACCTCCGTCCCCGGCGAACAGCTCGCGCAGATGAACGCCTTTGACTGCGTCGTAGTGCGCTTCCAGCGCTCCCCAGGCCGGGCGCTCGCGCAGCGGCGGGATCGCGCTCCCGTGCGGCGGTGCGCCGGCGCCTTCGCCTAGCGGCACGCCGGTCCCTTCGCGCGGCGGGCCGCCGCCGGTTGACGCTCGTCGGGCACCCGTTCGCGCCCCGGGGCGCTACTCCTCGACGGGGGCGCCGGGGCCGGACTCGATCACGTCGCGCCCCCGGTAGGAGCCGCACGTCGCGCAGACGCGGTGGGGCAGCTTCGGCTGGTGGCACTGCGGGCACGCGTTCGTGGCCGCGGGCACGATTTTGTGCTGCGCGCGGCGCTTATGTGTGCGCGAGTGAGAATGCTTCTGCTTCGGTGTCTCTCCGCCAGCCATCGGGGCCAGACTCTAGCAGCGGGTCGACGGCCGCGACCACCCGGTTGCGCCCTGAGCGCTTGGCCGCGTACAGCGCGCCGTCGGCCGCCCTGAACAGCTCGTCGTAGTCGACGTCCGTCCCGCCGGCCGCGCTGACGCCGAAGGAGACCGTCACCGGGATCCCGGTCGGCCGCGCGTCCTCGATCCCGGCTCGCAGGCGCTCGGCCGTGGCCTCGCCGCCCTGCCTGCCGACCCCGGGCAGCACGACAAGGAACTCCTCGCCCCCGAGCCTGTAGACAAGCTCGAACGAGCGCAAGCGCTTGCGCAGCTCATAGGCGATGTCTCTCAGGACCGCGTCGCCGCGCTCGTGGCCGTGCTCGTCGTTGACCTTCTTGAAGGTGTCCACATCGCACAGGACCATGCACACCGGCTGTCCCGTCAAGGCGGCCTGCTGGGAGATCTCGGCGAAGCGGCGCACCAGTGCGTGGCGGTTCAATAGGCCCGTCAGCGGATCGAGGATCGCCTCGTCGCGGTGATGCAGCTCGGCGGACTGCAGGGCCCATACGATCGAGACGATGCCGCTGAGCAGTGCCAGAGAGGCGATCAGAAAGACGGGGTATTCGAGGGTCGAGGCCAGGTTCACGCCCAGCGTGACAGCCAGCATCGCGACGACCGTCAGCGCGAGCGCCGCGATCACGACCTGGGGGCGAAACCGCGCCGCGACCATTCCCGCGGGCAGGGCCATCCACGGCAGCGCCGGGCTGCGTGGCCCGCCGCTGAGGGCGACTCCCACGGAGATCAGGCCCAGGGTGATCACGATCGCCCAGGCGCTCACGATCTCGGGTCTCGGGCTGGTACGGATGCGGCGCTCGACGTTGGCGAAGTTCAGCATGCTCGCGGTCAGCAGCCCGAGCGTCCACCAGCCGATCCAGGGTGCGCTCGCCAGCAGCGCCAGGCCGACCGAAAGGGTGCCGACACGCCTGATCGTATGCACGCGGTCGCTCGCGTCGACGACGCGACCGCGGTCGAGCTCGGTCGGGCACAGCCAGGAACCCCCTTTCATCTGACCCTACTCGGCCGTTCGCATATTGGACTTTAGGTCATGTCTCTATGTGGGACAGTTGTCTACTGCAAGTGGAGTCGAGACTCTCTGAAACCGGGGTCCCTATACGCTCAACCGATGCCCGTCCGAGCGATGTCCGCTCAACCGACGCCTCCGAACCGATGCCTCCGCGGCAGATCCCGAGCATCGGCGAGCTGATCGCCGAGCGCACCGGCGAAGAGCTGGAGCTCAACGATCGCTACCTGAACCCGCAGCTCGGCCGGATACTGCGCACACTTGGCTTCGAGCGCACCTGGACGGGGGGCGAGGGGGCGCACCTGATCGACTCGCACGGCGAGCGCTACCTGGACCTGTTCGGCGGCTACGGCGTGTTCGCGATCGGCCGCTCACATCCGGCGGCCGTAGCGGCCGTCGAGGAGGCGATGGCCGCCCGCACCGGCAACCTGCCCCAGCTCGGGGTCACCCTGCTGAGCGGCGTCCTCGCCGAGCAGCTGCTCGCGCGCGTGGGCGGGCGGGCTTCCAAAAATCTCGGCGCGATGGTCCCCGCCAACACCGGCACCGAGGCGGTCGAGGCGGCGATCAAGATCGCCAGGGCCGCGACCGGTCGCCCGCGAATCCTCTACGCCGAGCATGCCTTCCACGGGCTCACGCTCGGCTCGCTCTCGCTCAACGGCGACCCCATGTTCCGCGATGGCTTCGGGCCCCTGCTGCCCGGCTGCGAGGCGGTGCCCTGGGGAGACCTCGACGCTCTGGAGCGGGCGCTCGCGGGCGGCGGCGTGGGGGGTGCGGGCGCGGGTGACGCGGGAGGCGTGGGCAGCGCGGGTGAGCGTCGCGCGGGGGGCGGCGGCCCGGGGGTGGGCGGTGCGGGCGTGCGCGGGACGGTCGGTGGTGGCTTGGGCGGTGCCGGTGTGGGTGGCGAGGTCGCGGCTTTCATCGTCGAGCCGGTCCAGGGCAAGGGCGTGAACCTGCCGCCCGACGGTTACCTTGCCGGCGCCCAACGGCTGTGCCGGGAAGCGGGCGCGTTGTTCGTCTGCGACGAGGTTCAGACCGGGCTCGCGCGCACCGGGCGCTTCCTGGCTTGCGAGCACTGGGACCTCGAGCCAGACATGGTCTGCCTGTCGAAGGCCCTCTCGGGTGGCCTTGTCCCGATCGGCGCCGTCCTCGTTTCGAGGGCAGCTTTCGAGGAGGTCTTCGACGGCATGGAGCGCGCGGTGCGCCACGGCTCGACCTTCGGTGGCAACGACCTGGCCGCCGCCGCCGCCTTGGCGACTTTGAAGGTGATCGACGAGGAGGGCCTGTCCGAGCGCGCTGAGCGCCTGGGCGCGCTGCTCTTGGAGCTGACCGAACCGTTGGTCGAGCGCTACGAGGTCGTCGCCGAGGTGCGCGGTCTCGGCCTGATGTGGGCGATCGAATTCGGGCCGCCCTCCGGCGCTGGGGCGCGCAGGCTGTGGCAGTCGGTCGAGCGCCGCCAGCCCGGCCTCTTCTCGCAGCTGATCACTGTTCCGCTGTTCCACGAGCACCGGATCTTCTGTCAGGTCGCCGGGCACCGCATGAACGTGATCAAGGCCTTGCCGCCTTTGGTGATCGAAGAGGCCGAGATCAGGCGCTTCGCGGAGGCCCTGGAGAAGACTGTGGCCGCAGCCGAGCGCTATCCGGCGGCGCTGGCCAAGTTCGGGCTGAGAATGGCGCCTCGGGCGCTGCGCGCGCGCGGCTGAGCCGCTGGCCGGGGCCAGTGCATCTTCAAAATCGCGGCACTCGCGCGCGCGCGTACGGTCGCAAACGCGACACGTTGGGATCTTCGGGCGGGCAATTGCCCGGGAACCACGCCACCTGTCAGTACCCTTCTGCGCCGTGACCTTGATCCCGAGAGAGGACATCCGCAACGTGGCGATCGTCGCGCACGTCGACCACGGCAAGACGACGCTCGTGGACGCGATGCTGTGGCAGTCGGGCGCGTTCAGGGAAGGCCAGGACGTGGCGACCAGGGTTATGGACTCGATGGACCTGGAGCGCGAGAAGGGGATCACGATCCTCGCCAAGAACACTTCCCTGCGTTACAGGGACGTCAAGCTCAACATCGTCGACACCCCCGGGCACGCCGACTTCGGCGGGGAGGTCGAGCGCGGCCTGACGATGGTCGACGGCGTGCTGCTCTTGGTCGACGCCTCCGAGGGGCCGCTGCCCCAGACGAGGTTTGTGTTGCGCAAGGCCTTGGAGGCCAAGCTGCCCGTGATCTTGGTCGTCAACAAGGTCGATCGGCCCGACGCGCGCGTGAGCGAGGTCGTGGACGAGGTATATGAGCTGTTCCTCGACCTCGACGCCGACGAGCACCAGATCGAGTTCCCGATCGTCTACACCAACGCCAAGGCCGGGGTGGCCTCGCTCGAGTACGACCCCGATACGAAGCCGCTGCCCGCTCAGGGAACGCTCGCGCCGCTCTTGGATCTGCTGCTGGAGCGGATTCCGCCACCGATGTATGACCCCGAGCAACCGCTGCAAGCGCTTGTCACGAACCTCGACGCGTCTCCGTACGTGGGCCGGCTGGCGATCTGCCGCGTGCGCAATGGCGCGATCAAAAAGGGCCAGCAGATCGCCTGGTGTCGCGCGGACGGGTCGATCCAGAAAGCTCAGGTCGCCGAGCTGTACGTCACGGATGCGCTGCAACGTGTCGACACCAGCGAGGCCGGGCCAGGGGAGATCATCGCCGTGGCGGGCATCGCCGAGGTGACGATCGGGGAGACGCTCGCCGACCCCGACGATCCGCGCCCGCTGCCGGTGATCACCGTCGACGAACCGGCGATGTCGATCACGATCGGCGTCAACACCTCGCCGCTGGCGGGTAAAGACGGGTCGAAGATCACCGCCCGCCAGATCAAGGCGCGGTTGGATCAGGAGCTGATCGGCAACGTGTCGCTGCGCGTGCGCGCGACCCAGCGGGCGGACACCTACGAGGTGCAGGGCCGCGGCGAGCTGCAGCTCGCGGTGCTCGTGGAGATGATGCGCCGCGAGGGGTTCGAGCTGACCGTCGGGCAGCCGCACGTCCTCGAGCGCGAGATCGATGGCGTCCGTCACGAGCCGGTCGAGCGGCTGTCGGTGGACGTGCCCGAGGAGCACGTCGGCACCGTTACCCAGCTGCTGGCCGCGCGCAAGGGCCGGATGGAGCACATGATCAACCACGGCACCGGCTGGGTGCGGATGGACTACCTGGTGCCGGCCAGGGGCCTGATCGGCTTCAGGACCGAGTTCCTGACCGAGACGAGGGGGACCGGGATCTTGCATCACGTGTTCGAGCGCTGGGAGCCGTGGGCGGGGGAGATCCTGACGCGTTCCAGCGGCGTGCTCGTCGCCGATCGCCGCGGCGAGACGGTGACGTTCTCGCTGTTCACGCTGCAGGAGCGGGGCTCGCTGTTCGTCGGACCGGGCGAGGAGGTCTACGAGGGGATGATCATCGGCGAGAACGCCCGCTCCGAGGATCTCGACGTGAATCCGGTCAAGGAGAAGCACCTGACGAACATGCGCTCCTCCACCTCCGACGTGCTCGTGCGGCTGGACGCCCACCGCAAACTGACGCTCGACGAGGCGCTCGAGTTCGTGCGCGAGGACGAGGCCGTGGAGGCGACGCCCTCAGCGGTGCGCATGCGCAAGGTCGTACTCCCGAAGGTGGAGCGGCTGAAGGCGATGCGCAACGCGCGCAAGTGAGCCGCGCGGCGCCAAGCGGCCGTCGTGGCCGTTGGGCCGGGGGCGGCATCGCGCCGAGCGCCCCAAGTGGCCGTCGTGGCCGTCGTGCCGGGCGCGCATGTGGGGGCGGCGTCGCGCCGCGCGGCGCCAAGTGGCGGCCTGGCCGTCGGGCCGGGGCGCTAGGGTGCCGCGGATGAGATCGAGACGAGCATTCCGCGTCGTGCGCGCCGCCTTGGCGAGCGCGCTCATGGCCTTGGCTATCGCTACGGCTCTGGCCGCGAGCGCGAGCGCGAGCGCCGAAGGAACGACCGTCGTCCACTTCACGTCCGAGAGCCTGCCGGCTCTGGAAGGACAACTGCGCAAGCACGAAGTGCATGCCGTCACCTTCCATCCGACGCCCCAGCCGGGGCACATCCACGTCTCGATGAACGACGGCAAGCACTACACCGTCGTCTACACGACCACTGCCGACCAAGAACATCTGATCGCGCTGGCTCGCACCGATGGCGCGGCGGTGACGGTGGCGGCCGTCAAAACGAAGTCGAAAGCGACCCATCACAAACTGCGCTATATCGCGGCGGGGATCCTGATCGTCGTGATCGTAATCGTCGCGGCTGTGCTGCTCGTCGATCGTCGGCGCAAGCTGCGCGAAGAAGAGGCCGGCGGCGCGGCTGCGTAGGAACGCCCGGTTGTGGACCGGGTAAGTGATGTAAAAGGAATGTTAGAGCCGGTGGTGAGCATGTTTGTTTTTCGAGATCTGTATAACTATAGCTATACATCGTCTCGAAAAGTATATGCGCCACGCGAGCCGTGCGCTTTTGCAATACGCCGTCCCGAAAAACATATGCGCCACGCCAGCCGTGCGCTTTTGCAATACGCCGTCCCGAAAAACATATGCGCCACGCCAGCCGTGCGCTTTTGCAATACGCCGCCGGCCGGCCGTGTGCTCAGAATCCGGTGTTGGTCTTGACGCGCTTGCGGTCGGCGGGGTGCAGGCCGCCCTTGGCGTCGAGCGTCGCGCAGGCTTCGGCGATGTCCTGGCCGAGGCACACGGTCAGTGAGTAGCTGAGGGTCTCCTTGACGAGGGCCCTCAGGATCTTGACGTGTTCGGCATTGGGCGGCAGGGTGTAGGCGGGCACCATCCAGCCGCGCTCGGCGGCCAGCTGGGCCGCGACATCGAACTCGTCATAGGCGTGGCCGTCTGTCAATTTGAACGCGACCAGGGGCAGTTGCTCCTCGTTCTCTGAGCCTACGATCTCGAAGTGCCCCGTCTTGGCGATCTCGGAAGCGAGCGTCCTGGCGTTGTACTTCATCGTCTCCATCACGAAGCGGTAGCCGGAGTGGCCGAGCCTCACGAAGTTGTAGTACTGGGCGAGCACCATCGAGGAGCCGGTCGAGAAGTTCAAGGTGAACGTGGCGTCGGTCTTGCCCAGGTAGTTCTCGTAGAAGACCAGGTCCTGCGCGAGGTCGGACTCTTCGCGGAACACGAGCCAGCCGATGCCCGGGTAGACGAGCCCGAACTTATGGCCGGACACGTTGATCGAGCGGACCTGCTCCAGGCGGAAGTCCCACTCGGAGTCGGGATACAGGAACGGCCATACGAAGCCGCCGCTGGCTGCGTCGACGTGCAGCGGCACATCCAGGCCCTTGGCGTGCTTGAGCTGCACCAGATGAGCGTTTATCCCGCGAATGTCATCGGCGTGTCCGGTGAAGGTCGTGCCGAGCACGGCGGCCACGCCGATCGTGTTCTCGTCGATGTGCGGCTCGACGTCCTCGGGTCCGATCGTGTACTTGTCGGGCGCCAATGGCACGATCCTGGGCTCGACGTCGAAGTACCTGCAGAACTTCTCCCAGACGACGTGCACGTCGCCGCCGAACACAAGGTTGGGACGGTCCGTGGGCTTGCCGGCCGCCTCGCGGCGCTCGCGCCACTTCCACTTCAGCGACAGCGCCCCGAGCATGATCGCCTCCGATGAGCCCTGGGTGCGCGCGCCGGTCGTCTTCCCGGGTGCGTTGAACAGGTCGGCGAGCATCCTGATACAGCGCTGCTCGATCTCGGCCGTCCGCGGGTACTCGGCATGGTCGATGAAGTTCGTGTGCAGGTTTTCCGTGATCACCTGGACGGCCTCTGGCTCCATCCAGGTCGTGACGAACGTCGCCAGGTTGCGCATCGGGATGCCGTCGAGAACCATCTCCTTTTCGATCAACCCCGCCGCTTCCGCGGCGTCCATCCCGACCTTGGGCAGCTTGTTGTCGGGCGCCGGCTCGAGCAGGTAGCGGTTGCCGTAGCGTTTCTCCAGGCGCTCGATCTGCTCGCGCGTCAGCGCTGGCGGGTGCGTCTCGGCGGCCGGTTCGGCACGCGGTTCATGTCGAGGCATGCCCGGCGAGCATACCGCTGGGCGTCCGGGCGAGCGTTCCGCCGGCTCCGGCGCTCAGCGCCGACCGCCGGGTGGGCCGTACACGTGGAGGTCTGGGCGCGCGTACAATCAAGAATGAGACTCAGTCTTGTTTATGCTAGGCTCGACTCCGTGATCTCGGGGACAGACCGCGTCATCGACCGCGTCGTGGGGAAGGGCGGTCCATTTGAGTCGGCGTCGCGGTCCAGGCGCTCGTACGCGCGGCTGCTCTGCGGCTGTGCGGCGGTCGCGTTTGCGCTTGCGTTCGCTGCAGGCTGCGGCGATCGCGGGGCCGGCTTGGCGGGTGGCGGCTCTGGCTCGGCTGGCCGGCTGCGGGTGGTGGCGGCCGAGAACTTCTGGGGCTCGATCGCCGAGCAGCTCGGCGGCGCGAAGGTCGACGTCAAGAGCATCATCGTCAACCCGGCCACCGACCCCCACAGCTATGAGCCGACGGCCGAAGACGCGCGCACGATGGCGCGCGCGCGCATGGCGATCGTCAACGGGCTCGGCTATGACAGCTGGGCTACACGGCTGCTCGAAGCCGATGCAAGCGAAGGCCAGGCCGTGCTCGACGTCGGCTCACTCCTCGGTCTGCACGACGGCGAAAACCCGCATCGCTGGTACTTCCCGCGGGACGTCTACCGGGTGATCGGCGCGATCTCGAGCGACTACGAGCGGCTCGATCCGTCCGACGCCGCCTACTTCGTTGCCCGCAAGCGGGCTTTCGAAGCGGTCAGCCTGCGGCGCTACAACGAACTGCGCCGCCAGATCAGAGCTCGGTACGCGGGCGTAAAGGTCGGCTACAGCGAGAGCATCTTCGAGGGCCTCGGCGAAGACCTCGGCCTCCGCCTGATGACCCCTTACAACTTCGTCAAGGCGATCGCCGAGGGCAACGAAGTGACCGCCGACGACAAGCGGACCGTCGACGAACAGGCCGAAAAGCGACAGATTGCCGTTTGGGTGTTCAACAGCCAGAACGTCACGCCCGACGTCCAGCGCGTCAACGAAATCGCCCGCGCCAAGGGCATCCCGATCGCGACCGTCACCGAGACACTGTCACCGGCCGGCTCGACGTTCGAGGGCTGGCAGGTCTCGCAACTCGAAAAGCTGGCCGCGGCGCTCCGCCGGGCGACCGGGCGATGACCGCGATCGAGTTGCGCGACGCCGCCGTGCGCCTCGGCGGGCGCACCATCTGGAGCGGCGTCGACCTCGTCGTGGAGCCAGGTGAGTTCGTCGCGATCCTTGGCCCCAACGGCGCCGGCAAGTCGACGCTCCTGCAGGTCCTGCTCGGGCTCCTGGCGCCCGCCGAGGGCACGGTCACGGTGCTCGGCGGTCCTGCCGGCGCCCACAACCGCCAGATCGGATATCTGCCACAACGCCGGGTCTTCGACAGCTCGACCCAGGTCCGCGGTGTCGACGTGGTCCGGCTCGGCCTGGACGGCCGCCGCTGGGGCGTCCCCCTGCCCCTGCCCCTGCCCTTGGCCGGACGCTTCGGCGAGAAGGAGCGGGCCCGGCGCCGGCTTGTCGATCGGGCGATCGAGCGGGTAGGCGCCGACGCGTACGCCAAGCGTCCGATCGGGGAGTGCTCGGGAGGCGAGCAACAGCGCCTGTTGATCGCCCAGGCGCTCGTCCAATCGCCAAGCATGCTGATCCTCGACGAGCCGCTCGACGGCCTCGATCTGCCCAACCAGGCTTCGGTGGCGGCGCTTGTACAAGGAATCTGTCGCTCCGACCATGTCACCGTGCTCTTGGTCGCCCACGACGTCAACCCTTTGCTGCCTTACGTCGACCGCGTGCTCTATCTGGCGGGCGGCCGCGCCGCGATGGGCCCGCCCAAGCAGGTCATCACCAGCGAGACGCTCAGCCTCCTCTACGGCGCCCCGATCGAAGTGCTCGAGACCAAAGACGGGCGCCTGGTCGTCGTCGGCCAGCCCGAGGCGCCGCACCTGCACGGACCCCGCCACGACCACGACCATTACCACGGTCACGGCCACGGGCGCCATGGCCCGGGCGACCCGGAGAGCCAGCCCGATCTCCCGCCCGACACCGAGCCGGGCGCCGGGCCCCGGCACGTGCTGCGATGAGCCCGCACCTGACCTGGAACTTCGGCTCGGACCTGAGCCGGCTCCTCGAATATCGCTTCATGGTCAACGCGCTGTTGGCGGCCGGGGCCGTGGCGGTGATGGCCGGCGCGGTCGGCTGGTTCATGGTGGTACGCCGCGAGATATTCGCCGGGCACACCCTGTCGATGATGGCATTCCCCGGCGCCGCCGCGGCAGCGCTCGCCGGGGCGCCGGCGGCGGTCGGCTACTTCGCGTTCTGCGGGCTCGGCGCTCTGGCGATCGCTCTGGTCCCGTCAGGCCTGCGCCAGGGCCGCGACGCACGCCAGGAGGCGGCCATCATCGGGACCGTCGGCGCGGGCGCGCTCGCGGTCGGGTTCCTGCTGCTCAACCTCTACCACGGCGTCCTCGAAAGCCTCGAGTCGCTGTTGTTCGGCTCGATCCTCGGGGTCACGCGCCCCGAGGTCGCGACCCTCGCGATCATCGCCGCGTGCGTCTTGGCGATCCTGGTCGCGGTCGGACGTCCTCTGCTATTTACGTCCATAGACCCTGTTCTCGCCCGTTCCAAGAACATTCCTGTTCAGGTCCTGAGCGTCGCGTTCCTGCTCGTCCTCGGCTTCGCGGTCGCCGCGACCGCTCAGATCACCGGCGTCTTGCTCGTGTTCGCCCTGCTCGTGGCGCCGGCCGGCAGCGCGCGCGAGCTGACCCCGCGTGTCGGGCTCGGCCTGGCCCTCAGCGTCGTCTTCGGAGTCGCGATCGCCTGGGTCGGGCTCGGCCTGTCCTACTTCAGCGAATATCCGCCCGGTTTTTATGTCAGCACGCTCGCGATCGTGCTGTACGCGTGCGCGCGTGCACGGCGCCTGCTGTTTGGTCGGCGAGCGTTGCTCGGCCGGCGAGTGCCGCTCGGGAGGCGCTGAGCGATGCCGTTCTCTGGCTTCCTCGGCAATGCCCTGCTCGCCGGCTCCTTCATCGCCCTGGCCAGCGGCCTGATCGGCTGGTTCGTGGTCCTGCGCGTCCAGGTCTTCGCCGGCGATGCCCTCAGCCACGTCGCCTTCACCGGCGCCCTCGCGGCCGCCGCGGCCGGTCTCGACCTGCGCGTCGGCCTGTTCGCGGCGACCGTTCTCGTCGCGGGCCTCCTCGCCGCCGCCGGCGGCCGAGCGCGCCGCGACGACGTCACCGTCGGAATCGTCTTCGTCTGGACGCTCGGTCTCGGCGTCTTCTTCCTCGACCTCTTCAACGCCGGCTCCTCCGGCGCCAACGGCACGATCGCCGCCCGGACTCTGTTCGGCTCGATCTTCAGCCTCACCGCCGGCCAGGCCCATCTGGCCGCCCTGATCGCGATCCTGGTCGTTGTTGCCCTCCTCACCATCGCCCGGCCGCTCTTGTTCGCTTCGCTCGATGCTCCCGTCGCCGCCGCAGCCGGCGTGCCCGTCGCCGCGCTCGGCGTCGCCTTCCTGGTCTTGCTCGGCGTCGAGGTCGCCGAGGCGACCCAGGCCGTCGGGGCCCTGCTCCTGCTCGGCCTCCTGGCGGCGCCCGCCGGCGCCGCCCAGCGGCTGACCGCAAACCCATACCGCGGGATGGCCTTCGCCGCCGCGATCGCCCTGCTTTCGATGTGGTCCGGCCTCGCGCTCAGCTCTGCCGTCGCGGCAGTGCCGCCCGGTAGCGCCGCGATCATCGTGGCCGCCTCGTTCTACTTCCTTACCATCGTCTTTATGCGCTCCCGCACGCGACGATCGGATGGCCCGCTTGCGCGGGGTCCGCGCGCGCGCCGCATTCGCCGCGTGGGGCCGTCCGCGCGCGCGCGTATGGGCCTACGGAGCACTCAATGACCGGCTCCGCGCCGAACCCGAGCTGGGCCGACCACGCCGAGGCCGAGCTTGGCTCCGCCGGGCATCGGCGCGGCGGCGCCCGGCGCGCTCTGCTGGAGCTGCTGGCCTGCCAGGAGTGCGCTCTGACAGCCCACGAGATCGAGGACGCTCTGCGCGCCGATCAGCCCGGGGGGCGCCGCGTCAGTAGGGCCTCCGTTTACAGGATCCTCGACGAGCTGGACAGTCTTGGCCTGGTGCAGCGCGTCGAGACGGGCCAGGCGATGGTCCGCTACGAGCGCGTCAGCGAGGCCGCCACCCATCACCATCATCTCGTATGCGACGAGTGCGGCATCATCATGCCCTTCTCGGACCCTGCTCTCGAGCGCGCGATCGAGACGCTCAGCGACCGTGTTCCACTCGACGTCTCCGAGCACGAGATCGTCCTGCGCGGGGCCTGCCGGGACTGCGCGGCTTAGGTTCAAGACGAAACGAGACAGAAGGCGGCGTGGTCTGCCCGTGCTACACTGAATCCGTGTTACACGAGCGAGGTGTTTGAGACGTGGCTAACTTGACTCTGTCCATCGATGAGGATTTGCTGAAGCGGGCAAGGGTTCGCGCGCTCGAACAGGACACATCGGTGAACTCGCTCGTTCGAGGCTACCTGGAAGATTTTGCGGGTCGCGGAAAACAGCGAAAGGCCATGAGCAAGGTTCTCGAATTGGCCGCAAGCAGCCACTCGGGCAGCGGTCCTAAGGGACGCACGTGGACGCGCGACGAACTGTATGAGCGCTAGAGCGCCCAGGGTGTTTTTGGACACAAACGTTCTTGTCTACCTCTTTGACCACGACGAGCCGGCAAAGGAACAGCGTGCCAGAGATCTCCTCGAGCAAGCGGAGCCCGGCGAGCTCGCTCTCAGCACACAGGTTCTGAGCGAGTTCTACGTCACGGTCACCCGTAAGCTCAAACCGCCGCTGACTCCAGAGTTCACAACCCAGGTGATTAGCTGGCTTGGGCTCCTCAATGTGGTGTCGGTCGATATCACACTGCTCGAGAGCGCAATACAGATCAGTCAATCCGCGCAACTCTCCTACTGGGATGGCTTGGTCGTCGCGGCCGCCGCCCAGGCGGGCTGCGGCCTGCTGCTCAGCGAGGACTTGAACGACGGTCAGCTGATCGGCTCCGTGCGCATCGAGAATCCCTTCCGCGACGCGGCCTGAGCGACGCGTTCGTGCTGCCATCCCTCGCTCATCGTACCGCCGCGCCGGGGCCGCTCTCCAGCGCGATGACAGCCAGTTCATGCTCAATTTGAAGTATGCAGCCGATGGTCTGGCTGGTCCTGCCGGCGGCGAAGATTTTTGGGCCCATACTCTTCTGACCGACTCGGACTCCGGACCGGGACGCCCCACAGGTAGCCGAGCACGCAAGCCAACGCGCACACGGCCACGACCAAGAGCACCGGCCCCGAGTCCTCGACGAGCGCGCCGATCACGCCCGCTGTCAGACCGCCACCGAACGCGGCCAGCCAGCCTCGATCCCCCGCGACGGGCGCCAGCAGCCGCTCGCGCCGCAATACGCCGAGAACAGCCGCCATCAGCGCCAGCGCGGTCGCGACCGGCATCGCCCCGTTGCCGAACTCTTTCCAAGCCGCTTCGTAGCGCCTGACGATCAGGTCCCTCAGGTCGCTTGCCGACCTGGTGTCGAGGACGCTGCCCGTGAAGTGCCCGGAGCCTTTGGCGAACACGAGGTCGAGCGCGGCCAACAGCGCCAGGCCGGCGATCGGCGCCAGCGAGACGGCCAGCGCGCGCTGGCGTGTCAGCTTGCCGGGCAGCAGCATCACGACGGCCACGGCCGTGCCGGCGCTGACCATGATCACGCCGCCTACGCCGGCGCCGATCCGGGCCGAGCCCTCCACGATCGCCAGCACGATCCCCGCTCCCGCCATCGCCGCGGCTGCTCGCCGACGCTTCTCGCCGCCCGATCCGGGGTCCTCGACCGGGTAGCACCAGGCGGCGACCGCCGCGAACACGAGCACCGCGAGGCCGGACTTCAACTCGTTGCCGATGCCATAGAAGCGCGCGCCCAGCAGGGGGTCGGGGCCGAGCAGCGAGCGCATCGCGAGCTGCGTGCCCGCCAGAGCGTCGGCCGTGAGCGCCACGACCGCGACGATCGCGGGCACGACCGGCCCTCGGGGCCAGGGGAGGAGCAGATCGGTAAGAGCGCCGGAAGCGAGGCAGAGGATCGCGATCGTCGCGTACTCGGTCGCGGCGTCAAGGCCCAGCGCCGCCGGTACGAGGACGGCGACCGGCGCCCACAGCACGGCCAGCCCGCATACGCGCAGCGCCCACCCGCGCGCGCGCGGCCACGGCGCGGAGACGATCGCCACCAGCGCCAAGGCGGCCAGCAGCCATCCGAGCGCGGGCAGCCGCCTTGGCTCGATCGCGTACAGCCTGGCTCTCAGTTTGCGCAGCCCGCTGGAGTCCAGTCGGCTATCGGCGCTGATCGGCTCGCCGCGCATGTCGGCCGGCACCGCCGAACCGAGCCACCTCAGGATCGTGGGCGCCAGATCGACCGACACGATCAGGCCGCGCTGGTTCGTGCTTTGCGAGGTCAGCTCTCGGTGCTCGACGCCGGGCAGGTCGGTGCCGGACGGGCCCCCGCTGGGCAAGCCGCCGCCGGGGAGTCCGGCGACGCCGGTCCACAGCAGCTGGCCCGGGCTCGAACGGCCGCGGCGTTGAACGACGATCAAGAGCTGGCCAGGGGCCCGCGCGCGCGCGAGTGCCACCAAATCGGATCGTCCTGCCGGGCCTGCCGGCAGGTCGGCGATCACCAGGCGCTCCCTGGAGCTCATCGCGGCCACGCGCCCGGGCAGGCTCGCGGCGGGGCCGTCCGAGAAGGCCGCGATGCGCCCGTTCCGATCGGCCGCGACCAGGCCATCCAGGTGTCCACCTGCGCCATTGCCCGCGCCGCCGCCACGGCGCCTGTGCCCGTTATGGCGCTGGGCGCCGCGGCCCTCGCCGCCCGCGGCCGCGTGGCCGGCGCCGCTGATCCTGGAGTAGCCGACGTAGCCGGCGCCGCCTTCGATCTGGGCGGCCAGAAGGCCGGGCGCCAACAGCTGGGGCGCGTCTTCGGCTCGGCTGCGCGCTGCCGACCAGCCTTCGACGATCGCGCCGGACCCGTTCGCTTTCACGGAGACGGGAGGCGGAGTGGGGTGGAGATAGGCTGACGCCGCGACGCGCGCGCCCTGGCCGATGTCGAGCAGGAGCTGGGCTTGCGAGTACTCGCCCTGGGAGGCGGACATGATCCCGACGGACATGCCCGGCAAGCGCGCCAGCCGAGACTCGCTGACCGGCGCGAACACGACCAGAGCGGAGGTCGGGCCGGCGAGATCCGACGCAAAGGCGTCCTTCGCCCACGCTCCAGGCAGGGTCACACACAGGAGCAGCGCGAGCGGAACTCCTCGCCGGCTCGGGATCAGCCTTCGGCTCCCTCGGTCGCGACGCCCGGCCTGGGGTGCGGCCCGGCGCCCGGGGAGGGCGGTGTCGCGCCCTCGCGGGAGCGCTTGTCGCGCTCGGCGTCAGCGGGCAGGACCGTGCCCTCGATGTTCATCCGAGGCAGCGCCCGCTCGAGCCACGCCGGCAGCCACCAGGTGCGCTCGCCGACGAGGTGCAAGACGGCCGGCAGCAAAAGGCAGCGCACGACGAACGCGTCGAGCAGCACGGCGGCGGCGAGACTGAGACCGAACTCCTTGATGACTCTGTTTTCGCCGAGCATGAACGACAGGAACACGCAGACCATGATCGCCGCGGCGGCCGTCACCACGCGGCCGGTCAGGGCCAGGCCTTCGGCGACCGACCGCGAGTGTTCGCGGGTGTGCGTCCAGCGCTCGTGCATCCTGGATATCAAGAAGACCTCGTAGTCCATCGACAGGCCGAACACGATCGCGAACAGCATCACCGGGATGAACGACTCGATCGGTCCCTGCTGGACGCCGAAGATCGAGCCGAACCAGCCCCACTGGAAGATCAACACGATCACGCCCAACGCGGCGCTGATCGACAGCAGGTTCATGATCGCCGCCTGCAACGGGATCACGAGCGACCGGAAGACGATCAGCAGGAGCAAGGCGCTCAAGAGCACGACGACGCCGACGAACAAGGGCAGCTTGTGGTCGAGCACGGCCGCGAAGTCGATCGCGCCGGCGGTCACCCCGCCCACGTAGACGGTCATGGCGCCGCTGGCCTCCAGTGGCGGCACGACATGTTCGCGCAGCTTGGAGACGAGCTGGGTGGTCGCGTACGCCTGCGGCGAGGATTTCGGGTAGACGGTGATCGTCGCGACTTCGTTGGTCGGATTGAACTTGGCGGGCGCCACCGAGACGACCCCCGGGGTGGCGGCGATCGCGGCGCGCAGCCTTTCGACAGAGGCCTTGCCGGCGTTTGGAGGGACGCTCAGATCGACACCCTGTTCTGCCGCCTGCCGTTGCGGGTTCGGGACCTTGGCGACGATCAGGAGCGGCCCGTTGAAGCCTTCGCCGAAGCCTTTGGCAAGCAGCTCGTACGCCTTGTGGGTGGTCTGGCCGGACGGGTCGTTGGAGGCGTCGCTGGAGCCGAGTCGCAACGCGATCGCGGGGGCCGCGATCAGCAGCATGAACGCCGTCGCGCAGATCGCGATCGTCAAAGGCCGGCGTTGCACGAACGCGCTCCAGCGCAGCCAGGCCGCGCCGGCGTGGGGCGTCTCGCTGGCGGCGCCGGTCTGACGTTTGCGCGCGCGGCGGCTGGGGCGCGCGACTTTGGCGCCGGCCATCGTCAAGAGCGCGGGCAGCAAGGTAAGCGACGCGAGCATCACGAGCAGGACCCCGATCGAGGCGGAGATCGCGACCCCGTAGAGGAATTCGACGCCCAAGACCATCATGCCGAGCAGCGCGATCACGACGGTCATGCCCGCGAACAGGACGGCGCGCCCGGCGGTGTCCATCGCCTGAATGACCGACTCGCGTGAGTCGCCGAAGGTCGGCCCCGGTGTGCGGTAGGCCTCCCGGAAGCGGGTCAAGATGAACAGCGCGTAGTCGATGCCGACGCCAAGGCCGATCATGGCGGCCAGCTCGGAAGAGAAGTTGGGGGTGTCGACGACGTGCGTGAACAGCGCGATCGCGCCGAGGCCGGTGCCGAGGCCGAACAGGGCGGTCACGATCGGCAAGCCCATCGCGATCAAAGAGCCGAACGTGAGCAGCAGGACGACGATCGCCGCCAACAGGCCGACGGCCGTGGAGACGCCGAAGCCGGCCTGCTCGGTCATCTCGATCGCCTGGCCGCCGAGCTCGACCTGCAGGGGGTGGGTGGGATCCGATATCGCCGCTTCTTTGGCGACCTTGACGACCCGTTCCGGCGCGGCCTGGGGCAGGAGGTTCGCTTTCTGGTCGAACACGACCGTCGCAAACGCGATCTGGCCGTTGGCGGAGATCGCCTTGCCGGCTGCCGCGCGCGCGTAGGGGCTGATCACGGCGGCGACGTGCGGCAGGCGGGCGACCTTGGCGAACATGGCGCTCACGCGCGCGCGCACCGCCGGGTCGAGGACGGTGCCGGAGGAGACCTTGTAGACGATCGTGTCACGGTCGCCGGCCTGGGCCGGGAAGCTGCTCTGCAGAAGGTCGGCGGCGCGCTGGGTGTCCGAGCCGGGCAGGGTGAAGTTGTTGGAGTAGCTGGTCCCGGCGGACTGCGCGAAGACGTTGACGGCGAACAGCAGCAGGACCCAGCCGATGATGACGTACTTGCGATGGGTCGTTATCCAGCGTGCTGTCTTGCGCATCGAACGTCCTCCAGAGGTCGTGCTGCTTGGCACGTTTTCAGGGTTTGCCGGGGGAGTCTTGACAGGGTAGCCACCGAGGCTCGGGGCGGCGGTGGAATCCGCAGATGGGGCGGCGGGTCATCGCGGGTCCGGGCCACGTGCGCGAGCCGCGCGCGCGATGGGCCGCCCGGCGGGCTCAGCCGGCCGAGAAGATCTCGATGGCGCCTGCGGTCGAATGTTCGTTGGCGTCGCCGGACGGCTCGATGACGTGGCCGTCGGCCACGATCGGGCTGTTCCAGTGGCCGGGTTCGCCGGGGAGTTTGGCGATCGGGCGAGGCGAGGCCGGGCGGTAGACATTGATGTTGCCGTCCGATGGGTCGTACACGTAAAGCAGGCCGCCGGCGAAGACGGGGCTCGTGCCGGGGGTCGAGTTCTGCCAGACCTCGTAGAGTCGGCCGGCGCGCAGGACATAGGCGGCGGTGGCGTGTTCGGCGCCCACGAACACGGTCGTACGGCCGCCGCGGCGCCAGACCGCGGGCGCGGTGAACAGCTGGCCGCCGCCGGCGACCGGCAGGTGCTGGACTTCGCCGCCGAGCAGGGTCTTGTTCGTTGGCGATCGGCCGTTCAGTGTCGAGAGCTTCAGGACCCGCAAGATCCCGTCCTTGCCGGCGAGGACGACCCGGTCGTGGCCGAGCAGCGCCGGCGCCGAGGAGCCGAGGTCGGTGTCGCTCGCGTCCAGGTGTTCTTGGTCGACCGGCGTGAACGACTGGCGCAGGCGAAGTCCCGGGAAGGAGAGCTCGATCACCGAGTCGCCGAAGTCGATGCGGCCGTCCCAGGGTCCGTTGCCGGTGTCGATCAGGATGCGCTTGCCGCCCGGCTCGACCACGGGCCCGCCACGCGAGAGGATCGCCGAGCCGCTCGCTTCGCAGCTGCTCGGCGGCTGCAACGTGAGTCGGTCTACGCAGAGCGTGTTGAAGACGGACACGACGCGGCCGGTCGCGCGATCGATCGCGACCAGGTGGCCCTGATAGGGAGGGGCGTCGCCGATATAGCCGCTGGTGGCGACCAACAGGTCAGGGCCGTCGATGTTCAAAGCCGAGCCGAGCTTCTCGTGGGCGGCGTCCTCGGTGACGAGGACCGGCCAGCCGCCCGTCTGGTCCTCGATGCCGTCGTTCAGCGAGAGCTTGTGGATCAAGCCGTCCGGCGAGGCCGCGTACACCCAAAGCCCGGCGGGGTCGATCAAAGGGCTCGCGTTCGTGATCTGGGCGCTGCCTGACCACCTCGGGTAGCCGGGCGGCGTGAACGTCCACAGGATGCGGCCGCTGTCGGCGTCGATCGCAGAGGTCTTGCCGTAGGTCGCGGTCACCACGATCGTGTCGTGGGCGGCGCCGTCGACCGTGGCGGCGTGCTCGTAGACGGGCGAAGAGTCGACCGTCCCGGGCAACGCCACGTGCAGATGGCCTAGGCGGCCGACGTTCGCGCTCGTGATGCCTGTGGTCCGTTCGGTGGCATCTCCGCGCTGGGGGTCGAGACCGAACTCGGGCCAGTCCTTCAGGACGGCGGATGAGGAAGAAGAGACAGGGGCGGAGGAGGCTGTCGTGGGCTCCGGGATCGCCCCGGCGCTCGCCTTCGGGGGCGCGGGCGCCGCTCCGGCGCCGATGCTGCCTCCCGCGCTCGATCCGCACGCCCCGACCAGGGTGCACGTCGCGGCGATCCAGGCCGCGCGGAGGAGGTACTTGGCGCGCATTCGTTCTTTCTAACGCATCTGTGCGGTTCGTCTTCAGACTACGGTCAACCAAACTCGCCTTCCAAGGGCCGGCGACTCTGCCGGGGTATGCTCGGAAGATGGCCAAGACTCCGCGCGTGGGCGATGTCGCGCCCGACTTCGAGCTGCCCGGCACCGATGGCCCGTTCAAGCTGTCCGACCATCGCGGCGAGCGTGTCGTGTTGCTGTTCTATCCGGGCGACAACACGGTGGTCTGTACAAAGCAGTTCTGCTCATACCGCGATCGTGCCGCCGACTTCGCGGCTCTGAACGCCACCGTCGTCGGCATCTCTGCCCAGGGCCTGGCCTCCCACGAAGGGTTCGCCGCCAAGCACTCCCTGAACGTGCCTTTGCTTGCAGACTCCGACAAGCGAGTCGCGCGCGCGTACAGCGCGACGACGCGCGGTGTCGGCACGACCTCGCGCGCGGCGATCGTGATCGACGAGCAAGGGATCGTTCGCGACCGGCACGACCACCTGCTGGGGCTCGACTACCAGTCGGTCGACGACCTCAAGGCCGCGCTCGACGCGCTGCCGCCTGCACACGCATAGCGGCCAGACATGGTAGGAAGCATGGTAGGATCAAAGGTATGAAGCTGAGCGTGAGCCTTCCTGGCGAAGACGTGGTGTTCCTCGACGAGTATGCCAGCACCCACTCTGTCAGGTCCCGCTCGGCCGTAGTCCACGAGGCGATCCGGGCGCTGCGGTTCCGTACTCTCGACGAGGCGTATACAGACGCCTGGTCAGAGTGGCAGGCAGGCGGCGAAGCCGGTGTCTGGGACGCGTCCGCCGGCGACGGCCTCTGATGCGACGGGGTGAGGTCCGGATGGTCGATCTCGAGCCGGTTTGTGGCGCGGAGGCGAACAAGCTAAGGCCGGCTGTGATCGTCAGCAACGAGGCCGCCAACAGGGCCGTCGCCCGGTCGGGTCGCGGTGTGCTGACGGTCGTGCCGGTCACCTCGAACGTCGATCGCGTTCATCCCTTCCAGGTGCTCCTGCCCGAGAAGGCGGGCGGCCTGCCGCGTGACTCCAAGGCTCAGGCCGAGCGGGTCCGCTCGATCGACGCCGAGCGGGTCGGAACGATGCTCGGTTGCCTGCCCGCCGAGCTGATTGGCTCGCTCGACGACGCCTTGCGGCTGCATCTGGCGTTGTAGGCACCGACAGGCCGGGGCTGCCTGCATCCGGCACAACTACGCAGCCAAATCCGTAGCCAGACCCGGGTCTTTCGGCGTCTGGTGGCTATAGATTCGAGCCATGTCCGTCCTCGCGGTCCCCTCGCAGCCGGCTCCCGCCGGGCTCGGCTCGGGGCCGGCCGTCGCGGTCGGGCCGATCGGCCGGCTCGGGCGCTGGACCGCGACTCATTTCAGGGCAGTGCTCGGCGCCTGGCTCTTGATCGCGGTCGTGCTCGGCGTCCTCGCCCCCAAAGTCGAGACCGCGCTGTCGGGCGCCGGTTGGGAAGCGAGCGGCTCGCAGTCGGCGCAGGCCCGCAAGCTGATCGAACGCGACTTCGCCGGGCTCGGCTCCTACGGCCTCGAGACCGTCGTCTACTCACCGACCGAAACGGCCGCCAGCCCGGGCTTCAAAGCCGTCGTGGCCAGGGTCCAGCGGAGGTTGCGATCCAGCAGCGCGGTCGGCACGGTGCTTACGCCGGCGGCTGGTCTTTCGATCTCCAGCGACGGCCACACCGCGATCGTCCAGGCCGGCGCCGCCGAGGACCCGAACGCGATGGTCGCCGCCGCCGACAAGCTGAAGACCAAGCTGCACGGCCTCTCGACGGCGACGACCGCCGTCGAGCTGACGGGCGCCGCCGGCATGTGGTCTGACTTCAACGCCGCCAACCGCTCGGCGATGCTCAAATCGGAGGTCATCTCGTGGCCGGTCACGCTCGGGATCATGCTGCTCGCGTTCGGCTCGCTGGTGGCCGCCGGCCTGCCACTGATGCTGACGATGGTCGGCCTGCTGTGCGCCGCCGGCCTGCTCTACCTCGGCACCCTCCTCACGCCGATCTCGATCTGGGCGATGAACTTCGCTCTGATGTTCGCTTTGGCGCTCGGCATCGACTATGCCCTGTTCGTCGTGCACCGCTTCCGCGGCGCCCTGTTCGGCTCTGGACTCGATCCGCCCGACGCGGCTGCCGTGACGATGGACACGGCCGGCAAGGCGGTCCTGTTCAGCGGCGTCACCGTGCTGATCTCGCTCACAGCCGTGATGCTCGTCCCGAGCCCGGCCTTCCGGAGCATGAGCCTCGGGATCATGCTCGCCGTCCTGTTCGTCTTGGCCGCCACCCTGACCCTCCTGCCCGCGGTGCTCGGCCGGATCGGGCCCGGCGTCGACCGCTTGGCCCTGCCCTGGGCGCACTCCGGCGAGCACCGCTCGCCGCGGTTCGCCGCCTGGGGCGAGCGCCTGTGGCGCAGGCCCGCCCTCTACGGCATCCCCGCGCTGGCGATCCTGCTGGCGCTCGCCTTCCCGGTCACCGACCTGAAGACCGCGATGCCCTCGATCAAGGTCGTTCCCGCAGCCGACTCCTCCCGGGTCGGCTATTACCGGGTCCAGGCCGCCTTCGGTCCTGGATCGACCGGGCCCCTGCAGATCGTCGTTCCCGCCGCCGAGGCGCCCGCCGCGGCTAAGGTCGCTGCCGCCGACCCCGGGATCGCCCATGTGCTGGCCTTGCAGCCCGGCGCCGGGGGCCTGGTCATCGTCACGGCGATCCCGCGCCAGGACCCGTCCGACCCGGCCGTCGCTAAGACGATCGAACGCCTGCGAGACCGGCTGCCCGCCGGCGCGCTGCTCGGCGGGGCGGTCGCCGAAAACCACGACCTGCAGGCGCTGCTGGCCGCCAAGACCTGGTTCGTGATCGCCGTCGTGATCGCGCTCGGCTTCCTGCTGCTGCTGTTCGCGCTGCAGGCGCCTTTGATCGCGGCCGCCGGCGTGCTCACCAACCTGTTGGCGACAGGCGCCTCGTTCGGCGTCGCCAAGTGGGTCTTCCAGGACGGCGATCTTCACTCGCTGCTCGGCTTCCAGCCCCAAGGCTTTCTCGACGCCTGGGGGCCCGTCTTCTTCTTCGCCATGATCTTCGCGATCTCGATGGACTACACCGTGTTCCTGCTGTCCTCCGCCAAGGAGCACTGGGACCGCACCGGTGATCCCCGCGAGGCGATGGTCGGGGCCTTGGCCCACTCCGGCCGCGTCATCTTCGCGGCGGCCGCCGTGATGGTCGCCGTGTTCTTCACCTTTGCCCTGTCCGGGCCCTTGCCGCCCAAGGAGATGGGCATCATCCTCGGCGTCGCCGTCCTGCTCGACGCCGCCCTTATCCGGCTGCTCCTGCTGCCGGTCCTCTTGCGCGTCATGGGCGCCCGCGCCTGGTACCTGCCGGCCTGGGCGCGCAAGGTCCTGCCCGACATCCGCTTCGGACATGCCTGAGATGCCCGCCGGCGCCCCCGAGATCGTGATCCTCGGCGCCGGCACCGGCGGCACGCTGATCGCCAATAGGCTGCATCGCAAGCTCGGCGACCGCGCCCGCATCACGGTGATCGACCGCGACGACGAGCACGTCTACCAGCCGGGCCTCCTGTTCGTGCCCTTCGGGATGGTCGAGCCCGGAGACATCGTCCGCTCGCGCCGGGCTCAGCTCCATAAGGGCATCGACTTCAAGCTGGCCGAGGTCGACCATGTCGAGACCGCCGCCGACACCGTCCACCTGCAAGACGGCCAGACGATCGGCTACGACGTCCTGGTGATCGCCACCGGCGCCGTGCTCGCGCTCGAGGAGACCGAGGGCCTGGACGGCCCGGAGTGGGGCAAGTCGATCCACACCTTCTACACGCTGCCGGGCGCCACCGACCTGCGCGCCGCGCTCGACGAGTTCCGCTCGGGACGCTTGGTCATCGATGTCGTGGACATGCCGATCAAGTGCCCGGTCGCCCCCTTGGAGTTCTGCTTCCTGGCCGATTGGAAGCTGCGCGAGCGCGGAAACCGCGAGGACGTCGAGATCGTGTTCGTGACCCCCTTCGACGCCGCCTTCACCAAGCCGGTCGCCTCCGAGCGCCTCAGCGGCCTGCTGGCCGAGAAGGGTATCCAGATCGAGGTCGAGTTCGCCACCGGCCGCGTCGAGGGCGACCGCAAGCGCCTGGTCAGTTGGGACGAGCGCGAGCTGCTGTACGACCTGCTCGTGACGATCCCGGCCCACAGTGGCGCTTCCTACGTCGGGCGCTCGCCTGGGCTCGGCGACGAGCTGAACTTCGTTCCCGCCGACCGCAACACCTTGCAGGCGAAGGCCGCCGCCGCGAACGTGTTCGTGATCGGCGACGCCGCCGACGTGCCGACCTCGAAGGCCGGCTCGGTCACGCACTTCGAGGGTGAGACGGTCGCCGAGAACGTTCTGCGCACACTCGCCGGCGAACCGCTTACCGGGTACTACGACGGCCACGCCAATTGCTTCGTCGAGACCGGGTTCCGCCGGGCCTTGTTGATCGACTTCGACTACGAGACCGAGCCGCTGCCCGGCCGTTACCCCGAGCCCCATCTCGGGCCCCTGCCTTTGCTCGAGCCTTCGCGCCTGAACCACCTCGCCAAGCTCGCCTTCCAGCCGCTCTACTGGCATGTGCTGCTGCCCGGCCACGACATCCCGGGCGTCGGTTCCGAGTTCCGCGGGGTCAAGGCAGCGCCCGAGACCGCGGGCCGGTCCCCTGCCGAGCCCACGACGCCGGACCCCACGACGCCGGACCCCACGACGCCGGACCCCACGAGGCCGGACCCCACGACGCCGGACCCCACGACGCCGGACCCCACGACAACCCGATCGGAGGCAACACGATGAGCACAGTCACATTGTCCGGCCGCGCCGTTGAGGTCGACGCCGAGGGCTTTTTGCTCGACCCCCACCAGTGGGACGAGCAGATGGCCAAGGAGATCGCCCGCGACGCCGGCATCCTTGAGCTGACCGACAGGCACTGGCAGGTCGTCCATTTCATGCGCCAGACCTACCTCGACACCGGCTCGGCGCCGTCGATCAGGACCCTCGGCAAGGCATCCGGGGTGTCGATCAAGGAGCTCTACGAACTGTTTCCGTACGGCCCCGCCAAGCTCGCCGCCAAGATCGGCGGCATCCCCAAGCCGCGCGGCTGCATCTGAGCGACAAGCCTGCTTCTTGCCGACCCGGCCAACGTTGAGACGGCGAAACCGATCCCGAACAGAAGACCCAAAAACACCGACTCCCGACAAATCCCGACGAACGAGGCACCGCACATGAGCGACACGATCGAGAAGGTCTCAATCATCATCTCCAAGGGCTCCCTGGAGGGCGTCTATCCGGGCCTGATCATGGCCAACGGGGCGCGCATGGAGGGCATCGAGGCGAACCTGTTCTTCACGTTCTTCGGCCTCGACGCGATCAACAAGGCAAAGCACGACCACGTCAAGGTCGCGACCGTCGGCAACCCCGGCTTGCACCTTGCGACCTGGGCCGGCGGCGTGCCCGGCGTCTCGGCGCTCGTGACCAGACAGCTGGCCCACGAAATGGAGCGCCTTGACATCCCGCCGATACCGGAGTTCGTCGAGATGATCGCCGACTCCGGCGCCGGGCTCTACGCGTGCAAGGCCTCGGTCGACCTGTTCAAGCTCGACGCCGCCGACTTCATAGACCAGGTCAAAGACGTCATTACCGTCGGCGAGTTCTACGGCCTTGCCGCTGGCGGGCAGATCATCTTCACGTAGTGGCCCCTCAGGCCAGCGGCTCGCGTTCGAGTTGGGCGATGAGGTGATCGAGAGACACGAAATGTACGCGCGCGCCGGCGTAGGTGCGCATGTACGCGCGATCGATGTCCTGGGCCACCACGTAGTTCTCGCCTTCCGGGTAGTTGCGGCGGAATGCGAGCAGCGCCGAGGGGTGAAACGACGCGGCCTGCCACTTGCACTCCAGCGCGATCGGTCCTCGCCGGCCGCGCAGCGGCACCACGAAGTCGATCTCGGCTCCGCGCTTGTTGCGCCAGTAGCGGAGCGTCCGGTGCCGCAGGCGACCTTGAATCTCGTTCAGGACGATGTGCTCCCACAGGAGGCCCATGTCTTCCGGGCGCAGGCTCGAGATGCCGCGGTGATGGCAGACGAAGCCGGTGTCGAACCCGTACACCTTTGGCGCCGCGACGATCTCGGTCGGGCGGTGGGTGCTGTAAGGGCGCACGACGTGAGCCACGAACGTCGCCTCGAGCGCCGTCAGGTAGTTGGCGATCGTCTGGCGCGAGACCTCGCACGGCGCGGCGAAGCGGGTGGCCTCGAACATGCCTGCGCTTTGGGTGAACAGCAGCTCGGTGAAGCGTTGAAACGAGGAGCGGCGCTCGAGCCGGAATAGCTCCTGGATGTCCTTGGCCCAGTAGGCGTCCATCCACTCCTGGAACTCGCGCGCGGGCGGCTCGGTCGCGAGGTAGAACGGCGGCAGGCCGCCGCTCAGGAAGCGGCGTTCCAGGCCGCTGAGGCCGCTGAGGCCGCTGAGCCCGCTGGCGCCTCCGAACTCATCCACGTCCGCGAGCAGCATCGGCGTGAGCCACACGGTCTCCTTGCGCCCGGCGAGCGTATCCCGGAACTTCGTCGTGGCCTCGAGCGTGGAGGAGCCGGTGGCGAGAACCTTTACGTCGGGATAGTGGTCGGCGGCGATCTTCAACAGCTCGGACGGGTTGTTGAGACGGTGCACCTCGTCGAGGACGATCCTGCGTCCTCTCAGGCTCGCCAAGAACCCCTCTGGGTCGTCCATCTGGCGCCTCGTTCGCGGCAGCTCGCAGTCGAAGTACTCGATGCCGTCGAGGCTCTGGCACAGGCACGTCTTGCCCGCCCGCCGCACGCCCGCAAGCCAGATCACCGAGCGCGCGTCCCACGCGCGCCGCAAGCGATCCAACCAAAATGCTCGCTGTACCATACGACGCTATGATTGCATATAGTACTACTATCTGCCATCAAGCCGACGTTCAGGAGCACGTGGCGCTGACTGCTCGGCGTCCTTCCTCAGCCTCCGGGGCACGGCACCGTCGTGCGCGCCGCCGTGGTGCCGCCGTCCAGGAAGCTGAAGCTCGCCGAGAACGGAAAGCCGCCTCTCGGACAGGTCCTTGGCAGGGCGACGCCGCGCGGGTGGTAAGCGATCGTGTGGCCGCCGCGCCGTTCGTAGTAGGTGAAGCGCCCGCCGAGGGTGATCTTGACGTGTACGACCGACACGTAGGCCGCGCCCGGCAAGCTTTCGACGAGCGGGACCGCGAACTGGAGTTCGCCGGGCAGCAGCAAAGAGGTCATCAGGATGCGGGCGATCACCGGCGAGAGGCCGGTCGCGGTGACGACCATGTTCACGTAGCCGTTCTTGGACGGGCCGGCCACCAGGGCGATGCTCGCTCGCTCGGTCTCGACGCCGCCGCCGACCGGGATCTCGACTTCGGCTGAGCCCGCGCCCATCTTCGAGTTGGCCGGGCAGACCGCCGGCCCGCTGGCTTGCAGCGGCGCGATTTTGCATTCGGCCATGCCCAGTTCGCTCGTCACGATTCCGAGGTTGGCCGGATAATGGAAGTCAAGGCCGATCAGCGGCGACAGTATCCGGCCGTCGCTGGCGGTGATCCGGAAGCCGAGCCCGACCGTCGTGGGCCCGCCGAGGCGCTCGGGTGTCAGCGATGCTTCGATGCGCGCCGACTGCGCCGCACGGGCTGGCGCCGACGCGTATGCGCCCAGCGCGACCAGACCGGGAAGAAGCGGTAGGCACGTACCCGGGCGCTCTCATCCCCCGGCGAGACGATCTCGACGACCGCCGCGCGCCCGGTCCCGCCCGGCCGGCGGGGGGGACGGCGCATGCGCCGCCTCCCCCTAATCTTCCTCTGTAACGGCCGCCATCAACTCGCCGGCCAGATACCGACGTTGTCCGCGCTGGCCGGTCGCTCCCTGCTGCAGCACGCCGACATCTGCCAACTGCCGGAGGAGCTTCAATGCGGTTGGCCGGGTCACACCAAGCCGGGTCTCGACGGCGCGTGAGGAGACGATCGGTGTCTCGCATATGAGATCGACGAGCGTCATCGCCTTGCTCGAAGCGATCGCGGAAGCGGCCGTGCGATAACGCTCGCGAAGCTCGACGAGTCGCTGTGCGCGGGCGACCGCGTCCGCCGCCTGTGTGTGTACCGCCGCCAGGAACAGCTCGATCCAGGGGAGGATGTCGCCGTGCTCACGTACGTTCTGGAGCGCCTCGTAGTACCGCGTCCGGTCGCGCTCCAGGTACGCGCTCAGATAGAGCAACGGAGCCGGGAGCCGGCCACGCTCGACGAGTAGAAAGACAGACAGCAGGCGGCCGATGCGCCCATTGCCATCGAGGAAAGGGTGCAGCGTCTCGAACTGGTAGTGCAACATGGCGTTCTGCACGAGCAGCGGAACCTCGGCTGGCTCGTGAGCGTAGCGCTCCCAGTCGGCCAGCAACGCTGGCAGCTCGGCGGGCGGCGGCGGGACGTATCTCGCAGTCTCGACGGTCGATCCGGCCTCTCCGACCCAGTTTTGCGTGGTGCGGAACTCACCGGGCATCCTCTCTCGGCCCCGCACTCCGGCGAGCAGCCGTCGATGTATCTCGCGGATGAGACGCACGCCGAGCGGCAGCGTGCCTCGGCGGTCGAGCCCCCATTCGAGGGCATCGATGTAGTTGAGCACCTCCTCGACATCCGCGTTCGGGGGCTCGTCGCTTGCCTCCGCCACGAAGACGTCGGCGAGCGATGCCTGTGTTCCCTCGATACGGGCTGACGAGAGCGCCTCGCGCATCAGATATGGCCGGACCAGCAGATGCGGGTTGGGGACGAGTTGCCCCACACCGGCGAGCCGGCCCAGCGATGCCTCCGCCTCTGCCAGTGCCTGGATCGCGGGTGCTGACAGTTCGATCGCCCGTGGCACTGGCGCCGGGAAATAGGCGACATAGCCGTGACGTCCGGGCGTGCGTAGCGGCCGGCCAAACTGGGTCGAGGCATAGGCGGCGAGTTCCATGCGTACACCCTAGCGTCTATAAAGCAATCAGCCAAAAGCTTTAGAGTCAGGCCGGGACTGTAAAGCCCTGAATAGAGTCCGCCTGCCCGCCCCTGTATCAGCTAGTCACGCGGCTGTTATACTACCGCCATGAGTACGCGCTTGCAGGTGGTGATCGGGGATGCGGAGCTGGAGGGTTACCGGCGTACGGCGCGCGCCGCCGGCATGACCGTGTCCGAGTGGGCGCGCCAGGCGCTGCGGGCGGCCGAGCGGGAGAGTTCGAGCGGCGATGTCGAGGCCAAGCTGGCGGCGATTCGCAGGGCGGTAGGACTGGAGGCCGAGGGGCGCGAAGTGGATGTTCAGGAGATGCTCGCCGAGACCGAAGCTGGACGCCTGGCCGGTTTTCCAGCCGACTCCGCGGATGCGGTCGGCGTGTGATCTTCATAGACGCGAACGTCCCGATGTATCTGGTCGGGCGCCCGCATCCGCACAAGCTCGACGCGCAACTCACGCTCGAGCGGCTCGCCGGCGAGCGCCGCCGCCTGGTCACCAGCAGCGAGGTCTTTCAGGAGCTTCTGTACCGGTATGTTGCGAGCGATCGCCGCGAGAAGATCGAGCCCGCCTTCGAGGCTCTGCGCGGCCTCGTAGACGAAGTGCTCGCCGTCGAGGAGGCCGACGTGCTCGCCGCCAAGGACCTCGTCCACGCGCATCCCGACATGTCCGCGCGCGACGCCCTGCACATCGCCGTCATGCGCCGCCACCGAATCGAGCAGATCGTCAGCTTCGACCGCGGCTTCGACGCCATGTCCGGGATCACGAGGCTGCCGGGATGAGCGTGGGATAGGCCCCACCCGCGAGGCTCAGCCAGCCCCCGCCGGCTCGCCCGCCCCCGGCCGCTCGGCCTCGATCGCCCGCCTGGCATGCAGCTCGGCCAGCTCCAGCTGCATGTTGCGCGGTCGCTCGTCCGGCCCCGGCGACAGGCGCTGCCAATCGCCGTCGGCGTTCAGCTCCCAGGCGCTCTGGTTGTCGACGAACGCCCGTTCCAGGGTGTCCATCAGCTCGGCCTGCAACGCCTTGGACTCGATCGGCGTGGCCAGCTCGACCCGGTGGTCCAGGTTGCGCGGCATCAGGTCGGCCGAGCCCATGTAGATCGTCTGCTCGCCAGCCCGCTCGAACGCGTACACCCTCGAGTGCTCCAGCAAGCGGCCCACGATCGAGACGACCCTGATGTTCTCGGAGATCCCGGGGACGCCCGGCCGCAGACAGCAGATGCCTCGCACGTTCAGATCGACTTTGACGCCCGCTTTCGAGGCCTCGTACAGCGCCCTTATGCATCTGCCGTCGACCAGAGCGTTCATCTTCATCGCGATCCGGCTTGGCGATCCAGAGGAGTGCGCCTCGATCGTGCGCTCGATCTGCTCCAAAATCCCGTCCCTCAGCTGGTTCGGGGCGATCAGGACCTTCCGGTAGTGCAACGGCCGGCCGAAGCCGGTCAGGTAGTTGAACATGTCGGCCACGTCCGCGCCGATCTGCTCGTCGATCGTGAACAGGCCGAAGTCCGTGTACAGCCGGGCGGTCGCCGAGTGGTAGTTGCCGGTGCCGATGTGCACGTAGTTGCGCACGCCCTCGCCCTCCCTGCGCACGACCAAAACGCACTTGGCATGCGTCTTCAGGGCCGGCTGCCCGTACACCACGTGCACGCCAGCCTCCTCCAGGGCCTTGGCCCAGTGGATGTTCATGCGCTCGTCGAACCGCGCCTTCAGCTCGACCAAGGCCACCGCCTGCTTGCCCCGCTCGGTCGCGTCGATCAAAGCCGGCACCAGCGGCGAGTCGTCGCTCGTCCGGTAGACCGTCAGCTTGATCGCCAGGACGTTCGGGTCGGCCACGGCCTGCTCGACGAGGCGCTCGACGGAGGTCGCAAACGAGTCGTACGGATGGTGCACCAGCAGGTCGCCCTCACGCATCGCGCCCAGCACGTCCGGACGCTCGCTTTCGTGCCGCAACAGCCTCGGATGGGTCGTACCGACGATCGGCTCCTCGCGCAGCTCGTTGTGTCCAGGCAGTTTCACGAGCTGCCACAGCGCGCCCATGTCCATCAGACCCTCGACCGGATAGACCTCGTCCTCGGCGACCCCCAACAGCTCGACCAGTTCCTCGCGCAGCCGCTCCGAGCACTTCGTTCCGACCTCGACCCTCACGATCTCCCCGAACCGGCGCCGCCTCAGCTCGTCCTCGACCGCCTGCAACAGGTCGGCCGCGTCGTCTGAGACCTCGAGGTCGGCGTCCCTCGTCACCCTGAACACGTCGCAGTCGACGATCTCCATGCCCGCGAACAGGGCGTCCAGATGTGCGGCGATCACGTCCTCCAACGCCACCAGCGTGATCTGTCCGGGCTCGCTCTCGCGCAGCCTCACGAACCTCGGCAAGATTTCGCTCGGCACCTTTACCCTTGCGAACACGGTCTCCTCGCTCGCCGGGTCCCTCACCAGCACGGCCAAGCTCAGCGACAGATTCGAGATGTACGGGAACGGCCTGCCCGGAGCGACCGCCAAGGGCGTCAGCGCCGGGAAGATCACGCGCCTGAAGTGCCCCGCCAGCTCCGCGCGCTGGCGCTCGTCCAGGTCCGAGACGCCGACGACCGCGATCCCGTGCTCGGCCAGGGCCGGCCTCAGCCTGTCTTCGAAACAGTCGCTCAAACGCTCGCCCAGGCCCAGCACGCGTCCTCTGATCGCCGCGATCGTCTGCTCCGGTGTCAGCCCGTCCTGGCTCGGGCTGTCCACGCCCGCCTCGACCTGGTCCTGCAGGCCGGCCACCCTCACCATGAAGTACTCGTCGAGGTTCGTCGTATAGATCGCGCAGAACTTGACCCGCTCCAGCAGCGGCGCGCTCTCGTCCTCGGCCAGCTGCAAGACCCTGTCGTTGAAGTCCAGCCACGACAGCTCCCTGTTTATGTACAGACCCTGATCCTTCAGGTCTTCCGCGTGCTCGCCGCGCGCCACCCCGGCTGGCGCCTGACCCTCGGCCTGTGCCTCGTCGTCGAACATCGCTCCGTCCAAGCTACACCGTTCGCTCGTCCGGCACCCACGCTGGATGCGCCGGCGCTCATCTGCCCGCCTGAGGCGCGTCGGATGGCATGTCCGCCGCGGGGGTCCGCGCCCGCCCGCGCGCGCCCGCGCCCTCATCCCGCTACCCTGATGGCGCGGATGGCGCGCCAACTATGGCTACTACGTCACGCCGACGCCGAGCCCCACGGGACCAGGGCGGACTCGGAGCGGCGCCTGACGCGACGGGGGGAGCAGCAGGCTCGGGCCGCGGGTATCGCGATCGAGCACATGGCGGTCGCCTTCGACGAGATCCTCTACAGCCCAAAGGTCAGGGCCCGCGCGACCGCCGAGCTGGCGGCCGAGGGCTGGAGCGAGCGCCAGCGCGCCCTGCTCACCGAATATCCGCCCCTGGCCGGCGGCTTCGATGCTGACCAGGCGCTTGCTTCGCTCGCGGGCGTGCCGGCCCAGGACGGTCGCCTGTTGCTCGTCGGCCACGAGCCCGACCTCTCGCAGCTGGTGGCCGGCCTCACCGGCGCGCGGATCGACCTGAAGAAGGGAGGGATCGCCGTCGTACGATCAGAGTCTCGCGCCCGCGGCGAGCTGACGGTCGTCATGCGCCCGCGCGAGCTTGCCCTCATCGCCGGCGGGGTGGGTGGGGTCCCAATCCCCCGCGACTGAGTCGCCGTTGGACGCCGTCCCGCCCGGCTTGCCGGCCGTGACTGCCTCGTCCGTCGCGATCGCCGTCACCGGGACGGACGGGTCTTCGGCGCCCGCGGCGATCGCGTCGAGTGACTCGGCCGCGAACCTGTAGCCGATGCCGAAGTGCGTATGGATGTAGCGCCACCGCGGCGAGGCCTTCTCGAGCTTCTGCCTCAGCTTGCGCACGAACACGTCGACCGAGCGGTCGCCCCTCACCATCGTGTATCCCCAAAGCCTCGAGTAGATCTCCTCGCGCTCGAGCACCCGGCCCTCGGCGGCGGCCAGCAGCTCGATCAGCTCGAACTCGCGCCTGGTCAGATCGAGGCTGCGCTCGTTCACGTAGGCCTGGAAGCGATCGGATCTGATCTCGACGTCCCCGGCGATCATCGGCTTGACCTCGCCCCTGCTCGTGCTGCGCCTGCGACAGCGAACCACGCTCTGCACCCTGGCGATCACTTCCTCGGGGTGGCAAGGCTTGGTGATCCAGTCGTCGGCCCCCAGCCGCAGCCCGCGCACGCGCTGGGCGACGGTCGATGGCCCCGTGCAGACCAGTACGCCGAGCTCCGGCAGCGCGATGCACAGCCGCTCGAGCCACTCCCATGCCTGCGGCGCCAGCACCGCCAGGTCGACGACCAGCGCGCTCAGACGCATCGACGCGATCGCGTCGGCCGGGACCGGGCCCGCCAAGACCCTGTGCTCCCATCCGAGCCTGTCCAGTCGCTTGCTCAGGACCTGGATGAAGCCGCTGTCGCGATCCAGCACGGCGATCCTGGGCGACACACCCCCCTGGGCGATGGACTGTGCCGCCTCCTCCGTGGCGCGGTTCAGCTCCGTCATTGCGCCCCAGTCTAGGCGACCCGTCGGACCGGTGTCCAGCTCCGCACTTTCGGTAACAGGATCTTTACATCGAAAAGCCGCTAATTGCGACGGATCTCTGCGCTCAGGAAGGGTTCGAGGAGTCCGAGAACTCTCGGAACAGGCCGGTCACGACGAAGGCGACCTGCTCGCCGACGTCGACCGCGTTGTCGCCGATCCGCTCCAGAGCCCTGGCGACGAGGATCATGTGCATCGCCCACTCCCTCGTGTCCGGGTCCTCGCCGACCTCGATCGCCATCCTGAAGATGTCTCTGTTCAGCCCGTTGATCTCGCGGTCCTGCCTGACGAGGTCGAAGGCGAGTTCGACGTCGCGCCCGGCGAACGCGGCCCGCGATTGCACGACCTCCGAGCGCGCGCAGGCCCCCATCTTGGCCAGCGCGTCCAGGACCTCGCGGCGAACGGGCGGCTCGTGGCCTGAGAGTGGGATCAGCTTGGCGATGTTCACGCACTGGTCGCCCATCCGCTCGATCCGCATGATCACGTGCAGCAGCGCCGCCACGAGCCTCAGATCGCCGGCGACCGGAGCCTGCAGGGCCAGCAGCGAGAGGATGCCCTGATGGACCTCCAGGTAGCGGCCGTCGATGCGGTCGTCGTCGGCGATCACCATCTGGGCCAGCTCGACGTCCTGGTGGGCGAGCGCCTCGAGCACGCGATCGAGCTGTTCGACGACGATGTCGAGGCCGCCCAGGGCGCGATCCTGCAGCTCCTGTAGCTGACTCTGGAAGTGCTGCCTGCCCTGCGCGGCCTGTGGAGCGGCGCCATCGTGGGGGTCGTCGCGTGCGCTGCCGCTGCCGCTGCCGCTGGCGCCGGCGCCGAGCGAGTCGCGGGGTCCGAGCGCGTCGGGGATTTCGCTCGGGCGGGGCTCCGGATCAGCCGAACTTTCCGGTGACATATTCCTCGGTTCTGGAGTCGTTGGGGGCGGTGAAGATCTCTTCGGTGGGACCTACCTCGACGAGCTTGCCGTCGAGCATGAAGGCGGTGCGGTCGGCTACGCGTGCGGCCTGCTGCATGTTGTGGGTCACGATCACGATCGTGACCCTGGCCTTGAGCTGATCGATCAGCTCCTCGATCTTGAGGGTCGCGATCGGGTCGAGCGCGGAACAGGGCTCGTCCATCAGGATCACCTCGGGGTCGACCGCCAAGGATCTGGCGATGCACATGCGTTGCTGCTGGCCGCCGGAGAGTCCCGCGCCGGGCTCGCGCAGGCGATCCTTGACCTCCTCCCACAGGCCGGCGCCGCGCAGGGCCGCTTCGACCTTGGCCTGCAGGACGGCCTTGGAGTGCCCGCCGCGCCCGGCCGAGGAGAGGCGCAGGCCGGCCGCCACGTTGTCGAACACCGACATCGTCGGGAACGGGTTCGGCCGTTGGAAGACCATCCCGATCGCGCGCCGGACCGCCACGACATCGACCGCCTGGTCGTACACGTTCAGCTCGTCCAGCAGCACCCTGCCCTCGGCGCGAGCCCCCGGGATCTCCTCGTGCATCCTGTTGATGCACCTGACCATCGTCGACTTGCCGCAGCCGGAGGGCCCGATGATCGCGGTGACCTCGTTGGCTTTGAACTCGAGGTCGACGCCCTTGACCTGTTCGGCCTGGCCGTAGAACGCGCGCAGGCTCTCCAGGCGCACGCTGTGCCCGGGCCTGCCCGCCGTCGCCGGCTCGCTCACGGGCTCGGGCTCGGGCTCGGAACGCGCCGGTGCGGGCGTTTGTGCGGCGGCGTCAGGCAAGTCGGCTCCTTCTCGAGACAAGGCGAGCGATCAGGTTTAGCAGCAGGACCATCACGACCAGCGTCAGCGCGGCGCCCCAGGCCCGTTCGACGACTGCCGTGGTGGGAGAGGTCACGTCTTTGTAGATTTGCACAGGCAGCGAGTTCATGAAGCCGTTCAGGCTGAAGCTCGTCTGTTGGGTGTAGGCGGCGGTGAACAGCAGCGGGGCGGTCTCGCCGGCGGCTCGCGCGATCGCCAAGAGCATGCCGGTGACCATCCCGGGCATCGCCGTCGGCAGGATCACGCTCGCGATCACGCGCCAGCGCGGGGCGCCCAGGGCCAGCGCGGACTCGCGCAGCGCGGCGGGCACCAGCAGCAGGACCACCTCGGCCGATCTGATCACGATCGGCAGCATCAGCAGCGACAGCGCCAAGGAGCCCTTGTAGCCGGCGTATGTGGTCCCGGTGCCGATGATCAAGACGATGTAGATGAACAGCCCGAACAGGATCGAGGGCACGCCGGTGAGGACGTCGACGAAGAAGCGCACGGTCTGCGCGAACCAGCTGTCCTTGCCGTACTCGACGAGCCACACGGCCACGCCGATGCCGATCGGCACCGAGATCGCGCTGGCCAGGGCGACGATCTCGATGGTGCCTAGGATCGCGCTCTTGATGCCGCCGATGTTGGCCGCTCCGAAGAAGGTGTTGCCGGTCGGGTCGGTCGTAAAGAAGCTGAGGCTCCACGCGCCGAGGCCCTTGCGCAGCAGGTAGTAGACGATCAGGGCCAGCGGTATCAGGGCAAGGATCGTGCCGGCCAGGATGCCGGCCCTTGCGAGCCGGTCCTTGCGCCTGCGCGCCTTGCTGACAGCGAAGCGGCCAAGGGGGGAGTCTGTCGTGGGCGGACTCATGCGCCCGCCGCCGCGCCGGCGATTACCTGACCCCCGGCCGCCGCGTTCTCGACGCCGCCGCGGGGCCCGCCGGCGCGGGCGGCTCTGATCACGAGCAGCCTTGCGACCCCGTTGACGAGCAAGGTCAGCACGAACAGGACGAGGCCGGCCGCGAACAGCGCCGAACGGTGGATGCCCTGGGCTTCGCCGAACTCGTTGGCGATCACCGCGGCGAGGCTGTAGCCCTGCGAGAAGAGGTGTTCGCCGAGCTTGGGCGCGTTGCCGATCAGGATCGTGACGGCGATCGTCTCGCCGATCGCCCGGCCGAGGCCGAGCATCGCGCCGCCGACGATGCCCGAGCGGCAGTAGGGCAGGACCGCGATCCGGATCATCTCCCACCGGGTCGCGCCCAGGCCGAGGGCCGCCTCCTTGTTGTCGGCGGGCACGGTCGCCATCACCTCGCGCGCGATCGCCGAGACGATCGGCAGGATCATGATCGCGAGGACCAGGCCGGTGATGAAGTAGTTGGGGATCGTCGCCACCCCGCCGCCGATGAACGGGATGAACGACAGCCGGTCCGCCGCCCACTGCTCGGCGGGCTGCAGCTTGGGCGCGAGGAAGAAGATGCCCCACAGCCCGTACACGACCGAGGGCACCGCGGCCAGGAGCTCGACGAGCAGGGTCAGCGCCCCGCGCAGGCGCCTAGGGCACAGCTCGGTGGCGTAGACGGCGGTCGCGACCGCCACGGGCACGCCGATCAGGAGCGCCAGGGTCGAGGTGATCAGGGTGCCGACGAGTAGCGGCAGGGCCCCGAAGTGTTCGGCCGAGACGTTCCAGTCGTTGCCGAACACGAAGCCGATCACGCCTTCCTTGGCGAGCGCCGGCCTGGCCTCGCCGGTAAGGCGAATGAAGAAGTAGACGATCAGCGCCAGGATCAGGGCGGCGAGCGTCGTCAGGCCGTACTTCAAGGCCCGGTCGGGCAAACGCGAAAGCGGTGACCGTGTGAGTACGCCACGGTCACCGCCTTCGATCGCTGTTGCCTCCACGGCCCAATCCCTACCGGATCCGAGGCCGTGGCGTCACGCTCAGCTGCCGCCGAGGGTGGCGCCGTTGCACTGCAGGCCCGCTGCCGCTTCCTTGGACTTCGTCAGGATTTCGGCTGGCAGCGCGGCGTAGTCGGCCTTGGCGAGGATCGCCTGGCCTTCGCCGAGGCCGTAGTCCAGGAACCTGACCACGCCCTTGGCGGCCGCTTCGCCGCCCGGGATGTCCGCCTTGCAGAGATCCTTGTTGACGATGACGAACGTCTGCGAGGTGATCGGGTAAGCGTTGGGCGCAGGGGAGTTGATGACTTTGATGCCGAGGTTCGCCGGCACGGTCACGCCTTCGCCCGATGCGCTCGTGGAGGCGAGGCTCGGTTCCACGAAGTTGCCGGACTTGTTCTTGACGGCCGCGTAGGTGAAGTTGTGCTCCAGGGCGTATGACTGCTCGACGTAGCCGATGGCGCCGGTCGTCTGCTGCACGGCGCCGGCCACGCCGGCGTTGCCCTTACCGCCCGTGCCGACCGGCCACTGCACGGTCTTGCCTTCACCGACCTTTTCCTTCCATTCGGGATCGACCTCGGACAGGAAGCTCGTGAAGCCGGATGTCGTGCCCGAGGAGTCCGAGCGGTGGATGACGGTGATCGGAGTGCTCGGCAGCGACACGCCCGGGTTCAAGGCCTTGATCGCCGGATCGTCCCAGGTTTTGATCTTGCCCATGTAAATGTCGGCGATCGTCGAGCCTTCGAGCTTCAGCCCGGCTTTGACGCCCGGCAGGTTGTAGGAGACGGTGATCGCGCCCAGGAACATCGGGATCTGGACCGCTGGGCTGCCGTTCTTGGCGATGACCACTTCGTCGGCCGGCTTCAACGGCGGATCGGACGCGCCAAAGTCGACGGTCTTCGTCTCTAGCGCTGTGATCCCGGCGCCGGAGCCGACGGCCTGGTAGTTGACGGTTAGGCCGGAGCTGGCCAGCGACGAGGCCCACTGTTCGTAGACGGGTGCGGCGAAGGTGGAGCCGGCGCCGGAGATGGTGGCGCTTGGCCCGCTGGTGGAGCTGGTGCTCGAAGAGCTGGAGCCGCACGCGGCCAGGCCGAGCGCGAGGGTTGCGACGCCTGCGAGCGCGCCGAGCTTGTTGTAGATCACTTGCTGTGTCTCCCTCTGTTGGTTGTCAGAGGGCCAGTCTCACGAGTCGCCGACTGTGCCCATGTGAATATTTTGTGAAAGGCTGGTGGAATGGCCGCCATCGTGTTCGGTTTCGAGGTCCGCCATCCCCTGCGTGTCGGCCAGCCCCTGCGCGTCCGCGAGCCCCTGCGTGTCCGCAAGCCCCTGCGCGGCCGGCTCGTGCGCTGGCTGGGGCTGGAAGCGGTAGCCGAAGCCGGGATGGGTGTGGATGAAGCGGCGGTCGGGCATCGCCAGCTCGAGCTTGCCCCGCAGCTTGCTGACGTACACGTCGACCGAGCGATCGCCGGGCCGCAGCTCGCCGCCCCACACCTGCGCGTAGAGCTCCTCGCGCGTGACGATCGCCCCGGCGCGCCTGGCCATCGCCGAGAGCAGCTCGAACTCGCGGACCGACAGGGTCAAGGCCCGGCCGGTCGCGAGCACCAGGCCTTCGCCGAGTCTGATCTCCAGTTCCCCGGCATGCAGGATGCTCGCCTTGTCGGCTTCGGCCGCCACGGGCCCATAGCCTCGTATGGCCACGTTGCGGGCGGGTTGCGATGTCGTGATCGACTCGTGAACAACTCGTGAAGAGGCGATCCCTGAATGTGCCCTGCGCATAATCTCCGCAAATGAGCTTGCTTTCGGCCAAGCCGTCGAGCCATGCCCGTTCGCGGCCGCTGTTCCGTGCCTGCCCGGGGCGGCTGCGTCGTGCCTGTCGTGAGGGGCTGAGCCGTGCCCGGACGAGGGGCCGGCGATGAGGGTCTTCGAACGCCCGATCGACACGACGCTGGCGCGGCTCCTGGAGGACGCGGGGCGCAACGTCGAGCGCTCGGCGTTGCTGCTGCGCGAGCTGCTGGTGGCCTTTCCCGAGCACGAGACGCTCGCCCAGGATCTGTCGGCCTGCGAGCAGGAGGGCGATCGCATCACCCACGACATCATCTATCGCATGGCGCGCGCCCGCCGGGTGCGCGCGCCGTTCGACACTGGCGACGGCTACGCCCTGGCGACCGCGCTCGACGACGTCGTCGACTACACCGAGCAGGCCGCCGCCCAGCTCGACCTGTACGGGGTTGAGGCCCCGCTGGAACAGGCCGTCGAGTTCGCGGGCGTGCTCGTCGCCGCCGGCGGGGAGATCCTCGGCGCGCTGAGGGCTCTGCACGCGGGCGGCGAGCTGGCGCCCCACCTGGTCGAGATCCACAGGCTCGAGAACGAGGGCGACCGTTTGCAGCGCGACGCCGTGACCTCGCTGTTCGCGGGCGGCATCGACCCGATGGTCGTGATCAGGTGGAAGGACATCTTCGAGTCCCTCGAGGCCGCGGTCGACGCCTGCGAGACCGTTGCCCACGTGCTCGAGGGGATCTCGCTCAAGCGGGGGCGGCGCTGAAGGGTTGCCGGCGAGGCGCTCTCAACCGGCCGTGACGGCCGGGGCGCTGGCCTGCAGCCGGGCCCCGCTGGGGCTGCCGATCAGGAAGACCTGGAACGGCATCGTGGCGCCGGCCGCGAGTTCGGCTAGTACGGCCCGGCCGGCGGCGACGACCCGGTCGGAGCGGACGGCGGTCACGTAGACGACGAGGTGTCGCTGGCTGACGGTCGAGCCGTTGTGCACCTTGCCGGCGGTTTCGCCGGTCGAGGCTTCGGCGAGATGGAGCCCGGAGACCTCGATCCTCGGCTGGGGCCGATTCGCGGCCGGCGCTTCGCCGACGGTCGCGGTGACGCTCGCGGGTTCTCCCGTGGAGGGGACCTGGTCGTCGACCCACGTCAGCGATCCGTGCGCGGGCAGCGAGGAGATCTGGGTGAGAGAAGGTTCGAGGCCCGCGGTGTTGTTCTGGTAGACGACCTTGCCGGAGGCGCCCTTGACGGCGATCGCGATCGGCACCGCTTCGAGGGTCTGTGCAGAGGTGTTCTCGACGGTGACCGCCGCCGCGGCGCCTTCGGAGCTGTGCGGCACGGCCGCCTCGAGGACCCTGACCCTGGTGCTCGGATGCGCGATCGAGAGCCCGTGTTGGGCGTTCGCCGGATGCTCCCTTTTTTCGAGCTTCGCCTTGGCTTCGAGCTTGGCGCTCTGTTCCTGGGTGCTCTGGCAACCGCTCAGCGCGCCCGCCAACGCCAACGCTGTGAGCGCTGGAACGGCGAGGGCGACCGGGGTCGGCGCCCTCACGCGGGGACCCCGCCGGGGTTCCCGCCGGAGCGCTTCGATCGAGCGGCGTCCTTGTAGATACATTGGTAGATCGAAAATGTAAAGGCGGAGATTGTGCTGTTCTTTTTTCTGCCAAGCGATAGCCATCGTATTGGTTATCGTTTATACATAAGTGCACGGTTGCAGGAAAAAATAAAGACTTCCTCGGGCCTGCATACAAAACACTTCAATTTCTCAAACGAACCCCTGCCGGATCCCTCACCCGAACGCCCGCCGGATCCCTCACCCGAACGCCCGCCGGATCCCTCACCCGAACGCCCGCCGGATCCCTCACCCGAACGCCCGCCGGATCCCTCACCCGAACGCCCGCCGGATCCCTCACCCGAACGCCCGCTGGATCCCTCACCCGAACGCCCCGCCGATGTACTCGCGCGTGCGCTGGGCCGCCGGGCGGTCGAAGACCTGCTCGGCGGGGCCGTACTCGACGAGCTCGCCGAGGTGCATGAAGGCGACGTGGTCGGCGACCCTGAAGGCCTGCTGGAGGTTGTGGGTGACGATCACTATCGCGACCGACTCGCGCAGGCCGACGATCAGGTCCTCGATCGTGGCGGTCGAGATCGGGTCGAGCGCCGAGCAGGGCTCGTCCAGGAGCAGGACCTCGGGCTTGGCGGCCAGGGCCCGGGCGATGCACAGCCGCTGCTGCTGGCCGCCGGAGAGTCGCAGGGCCGAACGGTCGAGGTCGCCGGCGACCTCGTCGTAGAGGCCGGCCCTGGTCAGGGCGTCGCGTACTGCGTGGTCCAGCTCGGCGTTGTGACGGCGCCGGCGCCGGCCGCGGGGCGGGCTCTGCTCGGCCAGCGAGTAGGCGACGTTGTCGTAGATCGACATCGGGAACGGGTTGGGCTGCTGGAAGACCATCGAGACGCGGCGTCTGAGCGTGTTGACCTCGAGCTCGTGGATCTCTTCGCCGTCGAGCGTGATCGCGCCCGCGCGGGCCGCGCCAGCGGTTATCTCGGTGAGCCGGTTCAACGACCTCAACAGGGTCGTCTTGCCCGAGCCGGAGGCCCCGATCAGGGCCAGGACCTCGCCCTGGCGGACCGGCAGGCTGACGTCGCGCACGACCCAGTTGTCGCCGTATGCCAGCCACACCGATTCGACTTTCATGCGCTCGCTGACCGCTCCGACCGGGGGGCGGGCGGCGCGCAGGCGCGCGGAGGCCGACGGGCGCGCGGCGGTCGCTGCCCCGCCGTTCGCGCCGGGCGCGGGCTCGACGACGTTGGGCTCGCGGTCGACCGTGATGCGTCGGATCGGTTTGACGGGGCTCATGGCGTCACGATCCTGCCAGGGCGCCGGGCCTGCCGGGCGGACGGCCAGGCGTCTGTGGCGAGCGCGCGCTCACGTCTGTGGCTCCCGGGCCGGGCGCGGCATGCGGATGACCCCCCGGCTGGCGGCCAAGCGCCACCAGCTGCCGCCGGTGTCGTCGCGGTCGCCGCGACCGGCCGTGATCCGAACGACGGCGAAGTTGAGGGTCAGGACGATGATCATCAAGACGAATGCGGCGGCGTAGGCCTTTTCGTGGGAGTTGCCCTCGCCGGCGGGGGAGTTGTAGTAGACGTAGTTGGTCAGCGTCGAGCCGGTCCCACGCAGCACATTGAGGACGGGGACGCTGCCGGCCGGTTCGGTCTTCAAGGTGCCGCCGAGCAGGATCACGATGATCGCGGTGTCGCCGATGATCCGGCCCATGCCGAGCACGACCCCTTCGGCGACGTTGGAGCGGATCGAGGGCAGGAGCACGTGCCTGATCGTGGTGGCCCTGGTCTTGCCGAGGCCGAAGGATGCCTCGCGCATCCTGCCCGGAAGCTGAGCCAGGCCCTCGCGGGTGGCGCCCACGATCAAAGGCAAGGCCAGGAGCGCCATGATCGCGCCCGCCGTCAGGAACGACTTCCCGGTGGCGTTTCCGCTGGCGGTGCTTTCCGAGAGGAAGCCGAGGAAGCTCTGACTGAAGACGAGCAGGCCGAAGATCGCGAGCACCACGCTCGGCGCGCCCGCGATCATCTCGATCGCCGACTCGACCGCCCTCGCCAGGGGGCCGTCCTTGCCGTACTCGCTCAGCCACACGGCGATCGCCACGCCGAGGGGGGCGGCGATCGCGATGCCGACCGCGGTGATGATGAAAGTGCCCTCCAGTGGGTCCAGGAAGCCGCCGGACTGGCTCTGCTGCAAGGTCGCGGCGGGTGAGGTCACGAGCAGGTGCAGGCTCAACGCCGAGAGCCCCTGGACGAGCATGTAGACGACGATCGCGATCGCGATCACGCACAGCGAGATTCCGGCGGCCCAACAGGCCCAGTAGCCGATCCTGTCGATCAACGGCCAGGACTTGGTGCTCTGCCGGGGCGGCGCGATCACCCGCAGGCCGGACGGCGGCGATGCCGGGCCAGGCGGCGGGCCTGGAGGCGATCCAGGTGGCGGGGCGGCAATTCCGGAAGCGGCCATTTCGGATCCCTAAGTCCTTATCCCGTAGCGCTTGAGGGGCTGCTTGGCGGCCCAGCCCGCGAACGAGAGCAGCATGGCGGATACCAAGAGGACCGCCCCGATCGCGTACAGGGTATGTCCGAGCGGGCCGATCGTCAGGCCGTCGGCTTCCTGGAAGAGCGTGGCGGCCAGGGGTCGGACCGGCTCGTAGAAGAAGGTCAGGCCGTCGAGCGGGTTGGCGGCGAAGCCGCGGCTGCCGGCGACCATCGCCAGCATGATCGCCTCGCCGAGGGCCCTCGCGGTGGCGAGCACGGTCGCGGCCGCGATCGCCGGCCGGGCGGTGTGCAGCGAGACCCTTACGATCGTGCGCCACCTGTTGACCCCGAGCGCCGCCGAGCCCTCCTTCCAGGAGGCCGGCACGGAGGCCAGGGCGCCGGCGATCAGGGCGACCATGATCGGCGTGATCATGACCGCCAAGACGACGATCGCCAAGGTCAGGTTCTCGCCGCTGAGCTGGACCACATAGATGACCGACTGCTTGCGGCCGTTGCTGATGAAGCTTTTTTCGATGAACGGCGCCAGAGCAAGGATCGCGACCAGGCCGTAGACGACCGACGGCACGCCGGCGAGCAGCCTTACGATCGGTTCGATCGTCCTTCGGATCGGCCCCGGAGCGAACTCGGTCAGGCAGATCGCCGCCAAGGTCGAGCCGATCAGCGCGATGATGACCGCCGGGACCGTCGTCACGATCGTGCCCCAGATCAGTGGCCAAGCCCTGAAGTACAGCAACGAGTGGCCCGGCAAGGCCATGTTTTCGTACATCGCCTTCAGCTGCAGATCGGCGTTGCCGCCGGAGCCGAACCAGGCCAGGCCGTTGGCCTTGAAAGATGGCCAGGCTTCGATGAAGACCGTGACCACCATCGCGGCGATCAAAACGAGCGTGCCGGCCGCGAGCGCCCTCAGGAACAGCTCGGTGCGCCGGTCGCCCGCGCCCGCGCGGGCACTGCCGCCGAGGCCATTGCCGCGGCCACCACCACCGCGGCCAAGGGCGCCGCCGCCGAGGCGTGCACGGAACGAGCGATGTGCAGCCCCGGCGGGCACCGTTCTAGAGCGAAACCGGACCGGACCGGCTAGTAGACCGCGATCCAGCTCGAGTTGATGATCTTTTTGGTGGTCGCGTTGCCGGAGGTCACCCACTTGATGAACTTGGCGGCTTCGCCCTTGGGCGTGCCCTTGGTGACCATCCAGAAGTTACGGACGCCCTGGTACTGGCCGGACCTGGCGTTGCGCAGGTTGCAGGCGACGCCCTGGTAGGGGACCGGGTGCACGCCGGTCGTGTAGGCGAAGGACACGAAGCCGATCGCTTTTTCGTCTTTTTCGACGTGCAGTTGCTCGAGGCCGTTGGACTGCTGAGGGACGGCGCTCGGCGAGATCTTGAGGTATTCGCCGAGGAAGATGTGCTGGAAGGCGTCCTCGGTACCGGAGGCGCTGGTGCGCTGGAAGACGTCGATCGGGCCGGTCGCGCTGGCGCCGGGCACTTCGCTCCAGTCGTGGACCTTGCCCGTGAAGATGCCTTCGACCTCCTGCTGGGCTAGGTTCGAGATTGGATTCTTGGAGTTGGTCACGATGCAGACGCCGTCGCGGGCGAGCTTGGTGAAGGACAGGCCTTTGGGGTCGACGCCGACGATCGGGTCGCGCGAGGAGTCGCCGATGTCGAGGGTGCCGGTCGCGGCGCCGTTGATCCCGATGTCCGACTGGCCGCCGCTGACCTGGGGCGCGGGGGCCTGGGGGTTGGCCTTGTGGTAGGCGGCCGCCAGTTTCTGCATCAACGGCAGGACTGAGGTCGAGCCGCCGATGATCAGGCGCTTGGCGGCCGCGCCGGCGGGCACGGCGAGGATCAGGGCGAGGATCGCGGCGACTGCCAGGGTTCGGTTTACGCGCACGTCATTGCTCCTTCTTTGGCTTGCTGACTTGAGTTACGGCGGCGCAGGGCGCCGAGGGGTCCCAACAACTTGGTGCCTCGATCGATGCGGGATGCGCGATGAATCTTCACCCCGGCGGCAAGAGTGTCGGGCCGAGGTTTGCACGATGTGTCGTTTTTGTGAACGTCCATTGCTTTTCGCGGCGCGCCGTGTGAGGCTGGCGCGGCTCGGGTAGCCGTCGCCTGGCGGTCTCGCATGGCCGGCGCGCGCGCATGGGCTCGTCCGAGAGTCCTGGCCGCGGCCCGACCGGAGTACGCACTGACAAGCAGCGACATACCGATGAGCAGCGAAAGATGACCGACGACGAGCTAGATCCAAACGACGGCCAGGACGTGACCGGCGAGCCCGGTGGCGAGGGGCTGCCCTATCCGCCCGGACCATCGGCCAATGGCGCGGGGGCGAACGGCGCGGGCCCGGTGGCCAAACCTGCCGTGCGTTCGGGCCTGGCACATCGGCGTAACCCGGCGTTGGTGGTGTTGGGCGACTTTGCGCAGAACGCGAAGCGGATCGCTTTGCGCGATCCGTTGGCTCTGTTCTTGCTCTTGGCGTCGGTGGGCTTGGCGATCACGTTTGGGGTGCTGCTGGGGGACATCAAGCCGAGCAGCGCCGGCACGCAGGCGCCGTTGAGCACGGTCCAGAAGCTGGCGAAACGTAAGGAGATCGCGAACGCTTTGGTCTTGGACCACGACGACAGGGTCGAGGTGACGACCAGGGCTGGAGCGACGATCTCGATCGCTCCCTTGACCGCCACGGGAACGGCCACGACGATCGCGGTCCCGCCTTTGTTGTGGGCTTCTTATCCGGCGTCTGGTGCTTTGACTCAGCAGTTGTTGCGGGAACTGAGCGATAGCGGTGCGAATGTGGCGGTCGATCAGCAGTCGGGGAAGGGCACGAAGACGATCGTCGTCCAGTTTTTGATCCCGATCCTGCTGTTGGTGTGCCTGTTCTCGCTGTTCATGCGGCTTGGTGGTGAGGGCGGTGCGGCGGGAGGTATCGCCGGTTTCTCGCAGTTCACTGGCAAAGGTCGTAAGAAGGGCAAGGGGACGAGGGACAAGATCACGTTCGCGGATGTTGCGGGCGCCGGCGAAGCGGTGGCCGAGCTGAAGGAGATCAGGGACTATCTGGCCGATCCTTCCAAGTACCTGGCCGTCGGTGCTGCCGCACCCAAGGGAGTCTTGTTGGTGGGGCCGCCTGGTACGGGCAAGACGTTGTTGGCGAAGGCTGTGGCCGGCGAAGCGGACGCCTCCTTCTTTACCGTTTCGGGCTCTGACTTCGTCGAGTCGCTCGTCGGGGTCGGCGCGGCGCGTGTCAGGGATCTGTTCAGGAAGGCTCGTAAGTCCTCGCCGGCGATCATCTTCATCGACGAGCTCGACGCCGCCGGGCGTAAGCGTGGCGCGGGTATCGGTCAGGGCAACGACGAGCGCGAGCAGACCCTGAACCAGATCCTGGTCGAGATGGACGGTTTCGCCGGGGATGGTGGTCTGGTCGTGATGGGCGCGACGAACAGGCCGGACATCCTCGACCCGGCCCTGTTGAGGCCGGGCCGGTTCGATCGGCAGATCGTGATCGACAACCCTGATGTGCATGGGCGTATCGAGATCTTGAGGTTGCACGGCGGCAAGCGTCCGCTTGGGCCGGGCGCGTCCTTGGAGGAGGTGGCGCGCCAGACCCCTGGTTTCAGTGGCGCCGAGCTGGCGAACGTGATCAACGAGGCTGCGCTGCTCAGCGTCAGGGACGGGCGCGCGGAGATCGATCAGCACACGCTGGAGGAGGCGATCGACAGGGTCGTGGCGGGTCCCGCCAAGCGCCACATCCTGACCGAGGAGGAGCGCTGGCTGATCTCCGTCCACGAGGCCTCGCACGCGGTTGTTACCGACGCGTTGGGGCATACGACCTCGACGCGCAAGCTTTCGATCGTGGCGCGGGGACGGCAGTTGGGTACCGCGGCGCACATGCTGACCGACCGTGACCAGCTGATCATGAGCGAACCGGACCTCAAGCGCCAGCTGATCTCGATCGTGGCCGGCCTGGCGGGTGAGCGGATCGCGTTCGGTCATGTGTCGACCAGCGTCAACGACGACCTGCATGCCGCCACCACTTTGGCGCGTAGCATGGTGACCTCGTTCGGGATGTCCGAGGCGCTTGGCCTGGTCACGATCGGCGAGAAGGGCGGCGAGGTCTTCTTGGGCGCCTCCCTGCAGGACCTCGGCTCGGTCGGCCCGGAGACCCTGAACCTGATCGACAACGAGGTCGAGCGCTTGGTCGGTGACGCCGAGGCCAGAGCCGCTGTGATCTTGGACCGCAACTGGCACACCGTCGAGGAGACCGCCACCGCTCTGCTCGAGCAGGAGACCCTTTCGGGCGTGGCGCTCGACGCAGTCCTCTCGACCGTCCAAGAGGTCTCGATCGAGGATCTCGAGGACGTTCGCCGCACCCCGCCCGCCCGCGAGCCCGGCAAGGACCGCTGAGCCGGCGCGGCGAGCGAAGCGGCGCGTCGCGGAAATGGAGCTGAGACGATGGCGAAGATGAGGCCGAAGACGCCCTCTCCGGCGATGATCGTGGCGCTCGTGGCGCTGGTCCTCTCGACGACCGGCCTCGCCGACGCCGCACGCCACGCGGTCACCGCGGCGATCGCCGGACACCCGGTCAGCGCCAAGCCTCGCGCCGGCGGCATCCTGGTCTTGGGCAAGAACAGGAAATTCCCGGCCTCCGCGATCCCGACGGTCAAGAACGCGGCCAGGGTCGGCGGCAAGAGCGCCGCCGAACTGGCGGGAACCTGTCCGCCGGACTCGATCAGCGTCGGCGGCGGCAGCGGCAGCTGGTGCATGGAAACGACCGTCTATCCGCTGACCAACGCCGACGTCGGCAAGAACAACTTCATGTTCGCCTCGAAGACCTGCGAGGAAGCCGGCGGCTGGCTGCCGTCGGCCACGGAACTGATCGGCGCCGCGGCGTTCATCAAGCTGGAGTCCACGATCCACGACTCGCAGCTGACCGCGACGATCAACCTGGACCCGACGAGGGGCCTCAAAGACGAACGCGAGATGAGCTCGACCCTGGTCACGACCGAAGCGGGCTCGGCGGCCGCCGGTTTCGAGGGCGTCAGCGAAGGCGCGAGCGGCAACCCAAGACAGGGCCAGGCCAACCCGATCCCGTTGCCGGCCAACCCGTTCCCGGAATCCTTGCAGTACGTGGACGTCTACGACAACGGCAACAAGGGCGGCTTCGCCGGCTCGCAGCCGATCGTCGAACCCCAGAACTTCAGGTGCGCCTACAACAAGACCCCGGGCGCGCTCAACAAATCTGAATCCTGATGGCGCGCGAGGTGTTGCCAGGGCAGGAGCATCTTCTTGGCGTAGTAATATCCTCCTATGGTCACCGCCACGCCCACGATCACCTGGCGAGTCGCAGAGCTGGCCGCGCGGCGTCACTGGGGTGCGCGCCAGCTTGCTGGAGCGGCAGGGCTCGACGAGAAGACGGTGCGCAACATCCTGGCGGGGCGCGCTACGCGAGTTGATCTGCAGACGATCGCGCGACTGTCGACGGCGCTCGGTGTCGGGCCGGGTGCATTGTGGCTGACCGAGCCGGATCTCGCGAAGACATGGGCTGACGCCGCCGGCGTCGCCGGCCAAGCTCAACCAGGCGAGCTCGAGGAGATCATCGCCGAGCGATCGTCGGAGCGTTTCGACTCCGGGCTCGAGCGGGCGCTGCGGCCGCTGTGAGCCGTTGCTACCTGGACACAAACTTCCTTTACGTCCATCTGCGGTCGGAGCGCTCGCAAGATGCGCCACCTGCCGTCGAGGAGTGGCGGAGCCGGGTGCTGGATCTCGTGACGGCGGACGGCGGCAGCGGCGTGATCAGCGCGCTGGTCGAAGATGAGCTCGCCTATCGACTGATTCTCGCGTGGCTGCGTGACGATGGAGCCAACGATCCGCTATCCGCCTACAGGGCGGACACGCACACCGTGATGAAGAACGTGAAGCGTCGTTTGGCAGTCACCTGGCGGGCACTGGACTCGTTGTCGTTGGAGTCACAACCCACCGACGGTGTCGTCGCGGAGGGCGCGAAATCGTTGATGGCTAACCCCGGCCTCGCTCCGCGCGACTCGTTTCACGCCGCCCATGCACTGGTCGCGGGGTGTGACGTCATCGCGAGCACCGATCCAGAGTTCGATCGTGTACCGGGATTGAGGCGGCTTGCCCCGTAGTGGCTTACGGTGGCGCCGTGGCCGCGAGAGAGGCGAGAGCGGGCGCGGTCGATGTGGATGCACCAGATTGCGGTGCATGATGCACCGCTAAAAGGTGCATATAATTGGAGGGGATGGCACGCCAGCGAAGCAGCGAACTGTTTCCGACCGACCAGCCGATACCGGCCAGCCAGATGATCGGCCGCGCGATAGACGTGCGCGAGATCGCCTCGACCTTGGCCAACGGTTCGAGCGTGATCGTCGCGGGCGCGCGGCGAACGGGCAAGACGAGTGTCTGTGACGCCGCCCTTGGCCGCCTCGCCAGGCGCGGGCTTTACACGATCGCCGTGGACCTCTTCCGGATCGCTTCGGCGGCAGAGCTGGCCGAAGCGCTCGTGGCCGGCGCGATCTCGAACCGCTCGGCGCTGCGCCGCACGCTTCATCAGACGCGGCGCGCCGGGCGCTTCGTGGCCGGCGCGGTGCAGACCTCGGCGGTGGTCAAGTCCAAGGCCCAGCTCGGAGAGGAGCTCGAGATCGCGTTCAGCCCGGGCCTCGCGGCCCGCGATCCGGAGCGCTATCTGGACTACGCGCTATCGCTTCCGGCCAAGATAGCGGAGGCCGATCGCAAGGAGGTGGTCCTGTTCTTTGACGAGTTCCAGGAGGTCGCCAGCCCGCGGCGGCCGTACGGAGACCCCGACCGTTTGACCAAGCGCATGCGCGCCATCTTCCAGCGCTCTCCGGGCGTCAGCTATCTGTTCGCGGGCAGCATCGAGCACCTGATGCGCGACCTGTTCACGCCCTCGCACCGGGCTCTGCACCAGTTCGGCGGCTTCTACGATCTGCGCCCGATCGACCGGGAAGCCTGGATGGGCGGTCTGGCCGAGCGCTTCGGGGCCGACGACTGCGCAGTCGAGCAGGGAGCTCTCGCGAAGATCGTCGACTACGGCGAACTGCACCCGCGCACGACGATGCTGATCGCCCAGAAGAGCCACCTGGCGAGCGTCGAACTCGACACCAGGACGGTCGACGAGGCGATCGTCGAGCAGGGCCTGTTGATGGCGCTCGCCGCCGACAGGGTCAGCCACGAGCAGACCGTCGAGCGCATCCGGGCTCTGCATAAGCTGGGACTGGTCGTAGCCGAGCGCTTGGCGCGCGGCCAGCCGGTCTACACGGGCCTGCCCCGCGGCGGGGTGCGCAGGACGCTCGAAGGGATGAGCCACGCCGCGATCATCGAGAGCCACGGTCGCGGCGACTGGCGGTTCACGAGTCCTCTGCTGCGCCGCTACCTCGCCGCGATCGGGCCGCTTCGGTAAAGCGATGCACCACTTTTCGGTGCATGATGCACCCGAATATGGTGCATTGACCAGGTGGGGCGCCGAGGGCGAGCTTTATTTGCAAATCACGCGATAAGCGTTATTTGGGCCGTTGATCGCCTCGAACCGTGCAAACCTATGACGCTGATTCATAATTGCACGGATGATTGAGGGCGTTGCGGGCCGGGGAGGCGACGGTCATCCGGCTCTCACAAAGCGTTAGCGACTCGATAACCAAAGGCGAACGAATCGCTCACCGAGCACTCACGAAATAGAGACACAGGGACCCGGGTTCTCGACTTGTTCACGGGTGAATTACGCCATGGATACGTCTGGTTCCCGGTGCTCTCGATCCAGGGCGAAGCGGTGTCGGTCGATCTCAGTGGCGGCCCTGGTCTCGCGGGGGTGCAGGGTCGTGAGGGCGGGGCCGGCCATACCGGCGCGGCCGGCCCCGCGGGGGCGCGCGTGTTGGCGACGGCCGTAGGCCCAGAAGTGCCCGAGGAGGGCCATTTCCCGGTGCCAGCGGTGAGCCCGTGCGCGTTTGTGGCCACGTTCGTGGCCGCCTCGCGCGCGATCCCGTTGAGCGCTTCGCAGTTCGCGCTGATCGACGAGCAGGGCCACGTGCACCGTCCGAAGATGACCGCTCTCGGCGGCGGCCCTCCGCCGAGCGAGATCGCTCCGGGCAGGCCTGTGTCGGTGAAGCTGCACGACATCCTGCCGACCGGCGACGGCGCCCTGGCCTGGACGCCGCAGGGCACGCGACCGGTCGTTACCTGGGACTACACGGTCGAGATCGACTGAGCGGTGAGCGGCTACACGATGCTACGGAGTGGCGGACCCAGCGCGGCCGCGTGTCTCGCCCACCATCGGGCTGGGACGCATCGGCTGAGGAGAGGGCGGCGGGGGGGGAGCTGGAGGGGTCGGTCTGTTGGCCATAAGCATCAGTTTACCCTCGAACCACCAGAGCGACAACCCATGCCAGCACCTCTGCCATCAACAGCAGCGCCCCGAGACGAAAGACCATCATCAAGGTCCGTAGCTGCCGACGATTGAGTTCCGCACTGCGACCCATGTGCAGAGCCAGATCACGCTGAATCAGATGGATCTCCAGCGGGTCGCAACCCGTCGGCTCGAGGTAGGTGGCGATGAACTCGTTCGGGGCCAGCGAGAACTCCCAATCGCGACGTGGCCAGAGGATGAGCAGCACCGCGAAACCGAGCAGCACAAAACATCCAATCGCGATCCAGCCGAACACCTCGATGTCGTGTCGGATCAGCGTCTGGCCACCGAAAAACGACGTGGTGATCGCCGCGGCGCCGATCAGTGTGCCGGCGCGCGCTCGCAACTCGACGACGGTTCGCTCTTGGTCCTCCAATCCCCGTTGGGCCTCTCCGTAGGCAAGCGCATATCCCGCCTCGGGCGGTCCTACGGAATGCGTGCTCATATGCTCAGCCCAGTCACCGAACATATGTTCCCCTCTGCTCCGGACGGAATCCGGCTTCTCGTCAAATGCCGGCGTCTGGTCCGCTCGCCCTGTAACCAAGTCGTGATCTTTCTGTGAAACCTGGTGCCAGACCAGCCCAGGTGGGCATCTTGGCATTTATGGTGCCGGGCGATGACGTTGGAGACGATGTCGATGCCGCGCTCAGCGGGGGTGCGGTGGCGATCGCTGGCCCTTGCCCTCGGCCTCGCCGTGCTCGTCTGGGCGGGCCCCGCGCAGCCGGCCCGGGCGGTGATCCTGCCGGCCCAGACGATCGACGGGCCGAGCGAGGACATCGTCGGCTTCGGTGGGGTCGCGATGGCCTCAGACGGGACCGGGGGAGTGGTCTACCTGAAGCGTGTCAACGGCGTGCCCCACGTGTTCGTGTCGCGTTTCGTGGAAGGGCGCTGGCAGGCGCCGATCCAGGTGGACCGGTGCAGGATGGCCTCGTCATCGGCGGAACAGGAAGAAGAACGAAAGCGAGCCGAAAGAGGGGAACCCTGCAAGGAATCATACGCCGCGAGCTGGCCGCGGATCGGGGCGGCCGAAGGGGGGGAGCTGGTCGTGACGTGGGCGACTCAGTACGCCCTGACCCCTCCGCCAGGGGAAGAGCCGCGGTACGAGATGCTCGGCGCGGTGCTGGGGGCCGGCGGCGAACGCTTTGGCCAGGCGATCCTCATCGACCGCGACATCGACGAAGCGACGGGCGCGAGCCCCGAACTCGCCGTCAGCTCCACCGGTCAGGCGGACCTCGTCTACAGGGTGGTGGAACCGGAACGAACCGGCGCCGTCAAACTGCGTCCGGGAGACGTCATCGAGACAGTCCGCGTCGCCCATTTCGACGGTCTGCGCTGGGCTGGTTTGGGCGCGATCAACCGGAACAGCGAGGTGGCGATGCGCCCGCCGACCGCGGCCAACGCGCCGCGGATCACGATTGGGCCCACCGGCAACGGGATCGTCGTCTGGCAGGAGCCGGAACTGAGCGGCGTGGCGCGCATCTGGGCCCGGCGCCTGTTCGGCGCGACGCTCGACTACGTGATGCCGGTCAGCGCCGAAACCTTCGACGGCGCGCCGATCAATCAGGACGCCGAAGCCCCGAGCGTGGCGGTCACGTGGCTGGGGCAGGCCGATGTCGTCTACCTGCAGAGCGCCGGTCTCGGCTCGCCGCTGCCGGGACCGCGGATCTTCCTGAACATCCTGCCCAACGGCGAATCGGTCAGCGGCGCCGAGTTCCACGGCGCGAGCATCGCCGACAACGCGGTGCCCGGTGGGGAGTCGGCCGCGATCGGGCCGCCGAGCATCGACATCGACGAAAAGGAAGACCTGCGGATCCTCTACGACTCGGGCGGCACACCGCGCGTGATCGAGGGGGACGATCACGGGCTGACGGGAACGCTCTCGCTGGGTCCGTCCTTCGCCGGGACGGAAACGGCGGCGGTCAGCGTCATGAATCCGCAGGGAGGTGGGGTCTCGGCGTGGCCGAGCGCTGACGCGCAGGGTCATCCCGCCGTGGCGGTACGCGAGGACTTCTCCGGCGGAGCGGTACAGACGGGCTTGGTCAGCGGCGGCGCCGGCGGGGAAGTCGCGGAACTGGCGGTCGGTCGCTCGGGACTCGGCGATGGGCTGATCGCCTTCCGCCAGGGGCCGCTCGGCGACGCCGCGATCGTCGCCGCCCAGGCCACCGCGCCGCCGACCGAACTGGTGATGAGCGTGCCCAAGGGCTGGGTCAAGCCCGCCCAGGCCGTTGTCAGCTGGCAGCCGGCGGTGAGCGCTGACGGACCGCTGCGCTACGCCGTCGTGCTCGACGGTCGCAGGATGGCGGCGCCGGCGAACGCCGCGCGGCTGCGTCTCGACTCGCGCGGGCTGGGCTCCGGGCGCCACACCGTACAGCTGCTGGCCACCGACGTCGACGGCCAGTCCATGCTCTCAAAGCCCTCCACGCTGCTGGTGGACGGAGTCCCACCGACCGTCAAGATCTCGCGCGCAGAGGGCGGCTACGGGATCCGCGTAGCGGTCGGCAGCGCGTACTCGAGCGTCGACAAGCACGATGTCCGTGTCAGCTTCGGCGACGGCCACAGCGCCCGCGGGAGGATTCGGTTCGTGCACCGCTATGCGCACGGCGGGATCTATCGGGTCGTCGTGCGCGTGCGCGACAAACTCGGCAACGCCGGTGTCCTCAGTCGCTGGGTGAGCGTGCGATGAGAACGATGGCCGGTGTTCTCGCGCGGCTGTCGGCAGCCCCGGCGTCGGGCCGATCTCTGCTCGCGCTCGTGGCTGCCGGTGCGCTTGCGCTCACGGCCGCCACGACGACGGCGCGCGCGGACGTGTTTTCTGCGATCGGCCTCGTCTCCTATGGCGCCGTGGGCAACGGCGGATTCGTGCAGCAGGTGGAATACGCGCACGATTCCGCGATCTCGGCCAATGGCCGCTACGTCGCTTTCGACGGCTCGATCGGCGGCGTCACCGGCGTGTGGCGCCGGGATCTCACAACCGGCGCCGTCGAACAGGTCGCGGGCGGTGATGCGGCGATGCCGTCGATCAGCGAAGACGGTCGTTACGTGAGCTTCACGACCAACGAGGGCGCGAGCCTGCCGGAAATCACGCACGAGCTGCCCGACACAGGTCCCCACGCCGAAGCGGTCGAGGTCTACCGGCGCGACATGGCCGTAGAACCAGCCGCCACCGCCGCCGAAGAAGTCGCCAGGCCGCCCGGGGAACGCGCCTTCCGGGCGGCCTCGGTGCCATCGGGCTCCCAAGAACCGCTGCGCTACTTCTTTGCGACCTCCCCAGAACGCGAACACGGTGGCTCCTACGCGGTCGGACGTACCGCGATGAGCGCCAACGGCAATGAGGTCGCGTTCGTCACGGACGGAATCTCCAACCTCGTCGCCTACCCGGCGCTCGAAGAAGAAGAACGGGTCCGTGGCGAAACGCCCGTGCCGCACACGCCGGCTGGGCAGGTCGCCGTGCACAACTTCGATACCGACACAACCGAACTCGCCAGCCGCTGTCGCTTCGGATGCGGACAGGGCACCGCGGCGGGGGCGGCCGAACCTGTCGTCGCTGCAGAGATCGAATCCACGCCGGTCGGAGCAGTCGCACTCGGGGCCGCCGACTTCCCCCGGCACGGGCGCGCCGGCTCCTGGCCTGGGGCCTCGATCAGCGCGGATGGAACAACCGTGGCGTGGATGGGGAAAGACGTCGCGCAGCAGGCTCCTGTGCTGGCGGGCGAAGATCTGGAAGCGCTCTACGAAGAACCGCTCTGGCGCAGGCTACCCGCGACCGCCAACGACGCACGCCGCGTGACTGGGGGCTCCGATCCCGAAGCCCCAGCGTGCGCGGCGAGCGAGGAGGCCGTGCTGGCGCGTGGGAGCGGCGACGCGAGTGATCCCTGCCAGGGTCCCTTCCGCCGCGAAACGGCCACTCCCGACGAATGTTGCGGCCTGATCAAAAGAACGACAGACGACGACACCCCGCGTCTCAGCCGCGATGGCGAAGAGGTCGTCTTCGGCGCCAACGGCCGCCTCGTGGCCGAGGGAAGCGACTTCGATCGAGGAGAAACAGAAGGCAACCCGACCGATCTGTTCGTTGTGAACATGCGTTCGAGTCTCACCCGCACGCAGGCAATCACCCCGCTGACGGAGGCGGGCAGCTCCGAAGCTCAGTCCGCCGAAGTCACCGACTTCGAAATCTCGCCCGACGGCCTTCAGGTCGCATTCAGCACCGTTCGCACGCTGTTCGTGCTCGGCTCGCCGACGCTCGTCAGCGTTCCGTCCCCGGAAGTCGGGATCGGCGAACTCTACGACGCCGACCTCGGCGACGGCACGCTCACACGGGTAACGCACGGCTACGAAGGCGAAGGAGAACCGAGCCAGCAGCCCCACCCGATCACCACGCAGGCTGGTGACCCCTACAGAGGGGTCGGCGAACCGAACGAACTGGGCGCGCTGACCCCTGACTTCTCGGAGAACGGCAACGAGTTGGTGTTTACGTCCACCGCCGCCAACCTCGTCTACGGCGACGGCAACAGTCCGGCGACACCCGTGAGCTGCTGCCAGGCGGGAGATGGCAGCGACGTATTCGCTGTGACGCGCAGCCAGTTCAAGGCCGAATTCGCGCCGCAGTCCATTTCACCGGCGCCGGACCCCACAATCGCGCCGGCCTGGCGGCTTGGCGTCACGGCGCAGGCTCGCGCCGACGGCAGCATCGCGCTGTACGTGGAGGTCCCCGGAGCCGGCCGGCTGCAGGTAGCCGCCCGGGGCGGGATCATGATCTCCAAGCGCGTCGGCGGGCACGGCCACCGGTCCCGGCGGATTCTCACCACCCAAACGGTTGCCCAAGGCAAGGCCACCGAGACGGCTCTCGCGGGTGGGCTGATGGAGATCGTATTGCGCCCGCAGACTCGCTACGCCTCACTGGCCGCTCGTCCGGGCGGGCTCCCGGCGAGCCTGCGCGTCACCTTCTTGAGCTCCGGCAGGCCTACGCTCGAGCAGAGCCTCGCGGCCGCCTTCAGGCGGACTGCCACTGCTCACAAAGCAAGGGCCAGCCGGCGCCGCACGACCACAGCTCGCCGGGCGAGCAGGCCGCGATGAGGCGGCGCTCGATCGCATGCGCGGTAGCGGTTCTGGCGTGTGCTCTGGCTGTGCCCGCCGCGGCGGCAGGGGTCGAACAGGCGGCGAGCTGGCGCCTGGAACAGCCGCCACTGCCCCCTCCGCCACCGGGCAAGCCGGTCCCGCCGGCGCCGGTGCCGCTGGGGAATGTCGGCGACATCGAGTTCTGGGAACCGCCGGGCGAAGCGCCCCAGGCAAACCGCGGGCTGCTCATCACGCACGGCAACGGCGATGCGGTGGCGCCCGGCGTGTGGGCCTATGACGGCGTCGGGTGGCACGAGATAGCATCGGTCTGCGGCGCGACGAACGGGCGCATCGCATGGGGCGGACCCGCAGACTTCTGGACCGTCTCGGACGGGCGGCCCGGCCAGGCGGCGATCAACGGAAAACTGCCGCCGCTGGCCGACAACTCACTGTGTCACTTCTCCGACGGGAACATCGTGGCCTCGTATGCGCATCTGGCCTTCGAAGCGGACTCCTACGAGCAGATGTCCGGCGCCGCCTGCCTGCCGCCACAGTCGCCCGCGACGAGCTCGCCTGACTGCTGGTTCGGTGGGGAAGCTCTTCCCGAACCCCAGATCGGCTCCTTTCACCTGCACTGGAACGGCAGCACGCTCGAAGAGCAGCCCTACGCGAACCAGGGCGATCCGGTCAAGGAAATGCGCCAGCTCGAAAACGCCATCTTCGAGAGCGTCGCCTACAGCAAGCTCAACCGCCACAACGAAGAACGGACGTCCGGCCGGCCGCCGGTGCTGCACTTCGCCGAAGCGGAAGCGGGGATGCAACCTCTGGAGTCCGAACTGCCGCTCTACGGCGTCGCGGGCGAGCCGACCGAAGAGCTCCAGTACCTGCGTCTTGGCTCGACCGAAGGAGCGCTATGGGCCGCAACCGGCAGGCAGCTGGGGCTCGCGGGCCTGACCAAGGAAGAGGAAGGTCAGGTGACTGTATTGCGCCGTCTCGACGGGATCTGGACCCAGGCGATCGGTCCCGGAGAAGAAGGGCGCCCAGGCCATCCGCTGCCTGCCCTGTTCGCAAACGTACATGAAGAAGACGAACTGCTCGGTGGTCCCGCCAAGGATGCGGAAGTACGGGCGATTGCCCCCGAACCGGACAGCGAAGACGCCTGGCTCGCGCTGGCACCGCCCCTGAGCCACGAAGCCGCCGCCGTTGCCGTGCTCGTCCACATCTCGGCGCAGGGAGAAGTGCTCGGCGTGCAGACACTGCCGAGCAGCGAAGAACGGGCATTGCCAAGCGACGCCGCGGGCGCCGCGCAGCGGCTCGTCTGTCCCGCGCTCGAAGACTGCTGGATGGCCAACGTCAACGGTTGGCTCTACCACCTGGCCCGGGAAGGTGAACGCACGCTGGGAGAGAGCGAACTGCCGGGCTTTCCGGACGGGAAGATCATCGGCGAACGTCCGCACGACGAAGGCGTCCCCCAGGAAGTCCTCGACGCGCCGCCGCCCGACACCTCGGGCCTGCGGGAAGAAGGTCCGGGCTATGGCGGCACGGTTGGGGAAACGACGGTACCGGCGATCGAAACCAAGATCGAGGTGCCCCTGCTCTCGGACCTGCACAGTCGCCTGATTCACGGGACGACCCTCGAATTGCGCTTTCGCCTCGCGGTCAAGGCGCGCGTACGCCTGCTCGCCAAGCGTCGCGGGAAGGTGGTGGCGAGCACCCCGATGCGCACGTTCGCGGCGGGCAACCGTAGGCTGCTGCTGGGGCTGAACCGGCGCGAGTGGCCCACCAAGCTTTCGTTGCAAACACATGCGCTGGCGCCGCTCCCCTCGACCACCGTCAAAGAAGTCGTTGGGGGCCCGGAACACGGAGGCAGCGGTTCCAAGACCGAGACCACGAGCCTTACGGTGCTGCCACAGGTGCCCTCCTTCACGGAACTCGGAACGCTGCCTTGAGAGGGTTTCGCAAACCCACGGGCATGGTGCTCCTGCGGCCGGTACCGCTCGCGCTCGTCTGTGTGCTCGTACTTGCGCTGGCGCTGCTCCCGCTCGGCTCCGGCCACACGCCGAGAGCCGCCGCGCAAGCGGGGGAGGGGGAACCGCTGCCCTACACCGACGTGGCGGTGCCCGCCGAAAACGTGGTCATGCTCGGTGCCACGCCCGAAGAACCCGGGCAACTCGACAGCAAGGAGACATGGGGCCTAGGGGAACTCGACGAAGAAGGCAGGAAAGTCCCAAAGCTGGTCCGCTACTCCGGCACGGAAAACGCGTGGCAGCCCGCTCAAGCGCTGCCCGCCGGCTTTCAGCCCGACCATCCGGAAAAAAAGCCCAGCCCTCTCGAGGGACAGATGACACCCGCGGGCTTCGGCGTGCTCGTTGGGACGATCACCAACGAAAAAGGGACCGAACAGGTCGTGCTCGTACGCAGCCCTGGGGGCGGCTTCGAGCCAACGACCCCAGTGCCCGCCGAAGGCGAGGTCAAAGCGGGTGAAGAACCGCTCTTGCGCGAAGGTCAAACGCTGTTCGCGAGTCAGCGCGCTCCGATGATCGCGCCGCTTGGCGAAGCCGACGGTTCCGCGGGCGCCCTCGTCGTGCCGGTCTACAAGGAAAGCGGCGTAGACGACACGGTCCTGCACTGGAACGGACAGCACTGGACACGCGAGCCGATCGAAATCCCGGCCGCGAGCGCGAAAGAATTCAATGTGCTGGCGATAGGGGCCAGCGGCTCGGAACACGCGTGGCTGCTCGCGCGCCTGTCGAGCGCTTACGGGAGCGGCGCGGTCGCGCTCTTTCGCCGTGTCGAAGAAGCAGGCGGTGGCCACAGCTGGAAGCCGGTCGAAGTGGAAGTGAGCCCGGGTCAGGTAAAGCTCCCGCTGAGCGTCCCCGTCGGAGGCGGAGCGCCGGCCGCGGGCGAGCCGTTCTCAGTCCTCGGCGCCGAAGGCTCGCAGATCGCCGTCGAGTCTCAGTTGCTGACCGTTACCAGCGAAGGCGTATGGGTGGACGGCGTACGCACCGACGTCGAACGCCAGCAGCCCTACACGACCATGTACGTGCGCCTGCAGGGCGAAAGGGGCGTGATCGAGCACAGCTGGTGCAAAGCGGCGTCCGAAACGCCCCCATGCCAGGAAACGCTGCCGCAGGAACCGGCGCTTCAGTACGGTCGCAGCGTCGCCTGGGCCGGCGCGCCGCCATACGGCGAACGGGTCATCGCCGGACTCTTCGAAGGGGTTGTCCTGCGCCTGCAGGGAGGCTCATTCGAGTCGGTGCCCTCGATCGGCGGTGGCCAGACGCCCGAAGCGGTGCCCGGACAGCTCTACGGCGCCGCCTTCGGCTCGCCGAGCGAAGGCTGGCTGGGCTACACCGTCTCGGTGCACATGACCGCCTCGCCGGAACCGGATCGCCTCGGCTACTGGCCGGTCGCCACACGCAATCCCCTGCTCGCGATCGCGCCCGAGCCCGGCACGCCTGTCGCGGCGCCGACAAGCGAAGCGCTCGCCGTCGGCGAGCACGGCGCCGTCGCCCGCTACAAGCCCGGCGAGGGTTGGCTGCCCGAAAGCCTCTTCGGCCCCGGTGAGCGGATCGAAAGCCCGAACCTGCGCGGGGTCGCGTGGCCGACCGCGAGCCGCGCATACGCGGTCGGCGAAGCTGGCGAAATGTGGCTCTGGCGCGGCGAAACGGGGCTATGGGAACGCGATCCGGCGACGCCGCTCAACTTCCGCGACAACCTCTACGGGGTCGCCTTCGACCCGGCCAATCCGACGCGCGGCTACGCCGTCGGCACCCGAGCTGTTGGCAGCGGGAGTGTGATTCTGCGCTATGGCAAGACGTGGACGGAAGAACCGTCCTGTGAATCGGGTGTGCGGCCGCCGTGCATCCCGCCTGAAGTCGAGAACGCCGTCAAGAACGCCCAGTTCACGGCGATCGCTTTCGCGGGATCCGAGGCGCTGGTCGCCTACAGCGTTCAGCGCAACCCCCCGGAAAGCGGATTCAGCGGTGGCCTGCTCGTCAACGAAGGCAGCGGGTGGAAGGTGGACGAGGAAGAGCGGCAGGTCACCGGGTCTGCCCGCGTACAGGCCGTCGCCGGTCTCCCCGACGGCGGCGCCGCGGTGCTCGCCGGCGAAGGCACCGCCCGCCTGTACGAGCGTGAATCGGGAGGCGCCTCCTGGCAGCCGGCCGCGGTTCCACTGCCGAGCGGATTGGCCGGGTCACTGGCTCTCTACCGCCAGAACGGGGCGCTGAGGGCACTCGTCAGCGCTGGTGGGGCCAGTCAGGTGACGCACGCCGTCGGGTTCGAACCCCCTTCGGGAATCCCGCCTTACGAACAGCGCATCGAGGGCGTCGGAGGAGGTCCCGAGGCCGGTGCTCTGCTGCGCCAGACCGCCACTGGCTGGAGTGACGAACGGCACAACGTCAATCCCGTGGAGCAGAGCAGGGAATACAACGAGTACGACGAGCCCTCCCGCCCCGATCCGGTGTTCGCGACCCTGGTCGGGCCAACCGGTTCCGAAGGCTGGGTGGTCGGCGGCATCACGAACCAGGGGGAAAAGAGCGAAGCGGCGGAGAGAACGCAGACGGCCGAGGTGGCGCGCTTCCCCTCCGAAGAGCGCCCTCCGAACGAGGGGACCTCGCGGGTGCCGGTCGAACCCGAAGAAGGCGGGTCGGGTGGCGTCACCACGCTCGCGTTTGGCGGCGGGGCCGGATGCGCGGATCCGTGTGCCGATCGCGTCCAGACCGCGATCGGACCGGACGTGTGGCTCGCCAACGGGGTCTCGTTGGCGAGGGGCGCCGGCGCCTCCGCGTTCTTCTACGCCGGGCCGATGGTCCACTACTCCTCCTACACCGGGCAGCACGCGCCGCGGCCGCCCTTCACCGAAGAATACGAGCGCTACGCCGGTCTGTTCGGCGGCGGCCTGCCTTCGTGGCCCGCCTACGCCGTCGGCGCGGCCGGCGAACTCGAAGGAGAGGCCGCGCTCGTGCCGGCCTTCGAAGGCGTGGCGTCTCCGCTGGGGTCCTCGCCCGCGAGCGGTTGGGCGCCCGCGGGCACCCAACCTTCGATCGCCGAACGCGAGGGCTGCGGCTGCGCCGACGGTTACTACGCGGTTCAGAACGCACACGTCGAGGTGGTCGTTCTCGACGACGCCGCGGGCGGGAGGGTGGACGCCGCCCAGCGTGTCTGGCTCGAGCAGGAGCTCGCGCAGGGCGGCGCGATCCACAAGCCGGTGATCGTCGTCGGCGAAGCGGACCTCGGCGAACAGCTCACACCGGGCAAGCGTGAAGAAGAGTCCGAACAGCTGTTCGCGGCGCTCGCCGGGCGCGACCCCGACGGTCAGGATCCCGGCCGCTATGCGGCTTCCGCCTACTTCTACGACTCACCGGAAGAGAACGTCCGCAAGACGATCTCCTTCGACGGCGCGAGCCTGCGCGCATTCGGGTCGGGCACGCTCGGCTATGAGCTCGAGGCGAATGAAAACACGACCGAATTCCACGGCGCCAAAGGCGTTCTGCTTGGCGAAGTGCGGTGGGGACGCAGCAGCGCGGCCGAAAGGGCGGCGGATCAGGCTCCGGTTGAAGCAAGGCTGATCCCGGTTGTCGGGGAATTGGCGATGGAACCGAAGGACGGCACGCTGCTGCGCAGGAGCCTGCCCGCGCTCTTCGGCGGGCTGGCGCGCCGGCCGCGCGCGGGCTGCAGGGGTCAGGCCAACGAGGAAGCGTGCGAAGAAAACCAATACATCCCGATCCCCTCGGTCTGTGTGGGGGCGGCGTGCGCGGAAGCCATCCTTCCCGAATACGAATTCCGCTCTTCTCGGCCTGATATCGGCGGTTTCGTCAAGCTCAACACGGCGTCCAGCAATCCTCGCTCGGTCCTCGTGAACCCCAAGGGGGAACCGGTCGAGGACGGGCGCGAAGAAAACGGGGAACAGGTCGGAGCGACCTCGGGGCTCTTCTGTCCGTACAACAAGGGCGAAACCAAGATCACCATCAGCGCGGGCGGCCTCTCCTACACGCTGACCGTGCAGGTGCAGGCGGGCAGCGTTCGCGAGCCTTGCGGCACCGTGCCGCTGAGACAGCAGACCGCCGGCCAGAGCGCCGGTGTGCCCACGCCACCGCCTGCGCCCACCCCCACGCCCGCTGGGCCGGCTCCCGCGTCCTCGCCACCGCCCGTGCTCGTTCCACCGCCACCGCTCGTCGCGCCCCCCGCTCCGCCCGCCCGGCCGACACCGGCGCCACCCGCTCCGTTCTTCCTGCCGCCGGCGCTGGCTACGCCCGTGCTCGCGTTCGTGCCCCCGCCCGTACCGACGCCTGCTCGTCCGACGCCGCCCAGCGGGACATCGGCCGTGACCTCGCCGGTCGAGATCGCCGAACACGAAGAGGAGGAGGAGCAGGCCACCGAGTCGGTCTCAAATCAGGCGCTCGCCTATCACCCCACCGAACACGAGCCCTCCCCAGCCTATCTGCTGGGGCTCGTGCTGCTCGCCGCATTCGCCGGCGCCGGCATCCGCAGACGCCCCCGTCGCGGACGTCGCGAGCTGTGTGTGGCGCCCGCGACGCTGAGCGCCGCGCGGGCGCAGCGCCGCTCGACGTCCGAGCAGCGGACGCCTCCATGGCGATGATCGAGCCGTTCACAGTCCGTTCACGGCTTGGCAACATACTCGGCGCCCGCGGCGGGCAACCTATGCCCAGCATGCGTTCCGCCTGTCTCCGCACGCGTTCAGAGGTTGCGCTCGCGATCCTGTTCGCGTTCGTCGCGCTCGCCTGTGCCGCATCCTCGGCGAGGGCGGAAGCATGGGGACAGGTCAAGCGGTTTGCGCTCGTGACCGGCGAAGCACCCGGCCAGATCAATGAACACCGGCTCGTGAAATTCGCTGCGGGCAGCGACGGGAGCTACTACGTGCTGACCGAAGCGGGCACCCACGAATTCACCCTGCAGCGCTTCGTCGGAAGCGGCACCCCGCAGGCGAGCATAGCCTTCAAGCGCCCCAAGGAGGAAGAAGAAACGAACAAGGTGGGCAGCGAAGGCACGAACGCGATCCTGGCTGTCGATCCTTCTCGCAACCGGGTCTACGTGCTGCTCGTATACGAACGGCGTGAACAGAACGAAAAAGAAGAAAATGAAGAAGAAAAAGACAAACATCCGGTGTTCCCGCTCGACGAAGCGATGACGGCGACCGGATCGCTGTATGCCTTCGAATACAACGCCGGCACGAAAGCGCTCGTCAGCAAGGCCAAAGACAAAGAAGGAGTTCCGGTGCCGCAGATCGCGCGCAAGCAACTCGGTGGCCAGAGCGAAGGCGCAGCGGAAGAACCGAAGATCCTGCTGGACCCTCGTGGCATGGCGGTCGATCCGACCAACGGGGATCTCGCCATATCGGGCAATCAGGACCAGGAAAGCAACGCGAACGTCGAGCTCGGGCACGAAAAACAGTGCCGCGCCGCAGCCCAGTTCATAGTGGTCGAATCCGGCGCCAAAGGCGAAATAAAGAGTCTGTCCCCGGGAGCGCGCTACGTCGACGCGGGTGGCGGGGTCGTCTTTGGGCATACCGGTTGCGGAAAGCGCGAAGAAGAAGAAAGCATCGCTCAGGCTCCCGCGTCGCCGGCGTTCGCACCCGACGGGACGCTGCTCGGATACGGCGAAGACGAAACGGTGGGCCCGGAAGGTGTGATCTGGCAGCTTGCACCGAAAGGGGCCGACACGCACGCACCGGGCGAAGTCTCGATGACGCCCAAGGAGCTGTTCGTGGCCGAAGCGCTCCCCACGTTCTTCCCGGACACCGGCAACGAAGAACCGGCATCGGTGATGTCGCTCGTGTCCGAAACCAGCACCGACGCGACGATCTATCTGAGCGGCCACTACACCAACAATCAGCCAGCGCCGGCCGTGCTCCACTACAGCCTGGCGGGCGGCGAACCGTCGATCACAGAGGTCGGCTGGACCGCTGGCGGCGCCACGAACGAAAACGCCGGCGCGGGACCCTGCGACCTCCACAAAACACTGAAGGAACCGGTCATGCTCGGCGGGCTGAGCGGGGCCAAGCGCGGCTTCCTGGCCCTCACCTTCTATCCCGAATTCGAAGGCCCCGCCCATGAAGTGACGGTCCACCGGGCGGAAGTCCTGGAGTTCGGCGAAGGTGGCAGCACGGCGGGCTGCCCGACGGTGCCGGTGACGACGCCGACACAGAGCTATCACGGTGAACCGACGCACCAGGTGCCGGCCGGCACCACTCTGGACATCACGTCAGTACTCGGCGAAGTCGAAGGAACGGGGCAGATCATCAAGCCCGCGGCCGCCGCCGAGAGCGTCACGTGGACCGTAAAGGGCCCGACCGGAGAACAACACTACGAAGCGGCCTACGAACACAATGGCCTGCACGAAGAAGAACCCGACTACGGTGTCCTCCTCAAGCTCGAACACACCTTCACCCAGGCGGGCACTTACGAAATCACCGATGTCGTCCAAACCGACGATCTCGCCGACGAAATCGCAACGTCAACGGGCGTCGACACGCTGACGGTGACAGGTAGCAAGCTCGCCGTGAAAGCCAAGGCCCCGGTTCCCTCGACGGTCTTTGCGCATGAAGAAGAAGCGCAGCTCGCGGCGGAAGTCGAAGTGCCGGGCGAAGCGAAACTGCATCTCAAGAAGGTCGTCTGGGAATTTGGCGATGGTACGAAAATTGAAGAAGCCGGCTCGCGGGAACTCACTGGTCCGAAAGCAGAACTGAGCGTCAAACACGCATTCGCCCGGTGCGGGACCAGCGTCTCGACAAAATGCAAAGTCAAGGTGACGGTCGAAGCCGAAACGGCTGAAGGTGCTCAAACCGCATCGGCTCAGGTCGAAGTCATCGTCAAAGAGAGCAAGAAAGAAGAACCGCCCGTAGAACCGCCCGTAGAACCGCCGACGACCACCCAGACCACATCTACGACGCCGACCACCACCACGACGCCGACCACCACCACCACTACCACGCAGCAGCCACAAGGCAGCGTTGAGGGATATATGGCGTCCTTTGCTGGGTCGTCGCTGTCGGTGAGCGCTAGCGGCATGGCTCCGGTCACGATCTCCTGCCCGAGTGGCGGCTCGTGCAGCGGCACGTTGACTCTGCAGACGGCGAGCGCCATCGCTGCCTCATCGAACAAGCACTCCGCAAAGAAGATCCTTACGCTTGCGTCCGGCGCCTTTTCGCTCTCAGGCGGGAGTAAATCCGTCACCCTCCACCTCACCTCGACGGCGAGAGCGCTTCTGAGCCGCTACCACGGAGCGCTGCGGGCGAAGCTGACGATTCTCTCCCGGGGTATCAACGGCCAGAAGGACAGCGTGACCACGCATATCGTCACGCTGCGTCTGATGGTCAAGAAGTCCCACAAGCACTGAGCTCGGGACAGCCGACGCGGCCGTGTCAACGGCCTGTCAAGTCTGTGTAAAAGGAAACTGCTCCTGTCTGAGCACAGGATCGTAACGTTGTTTCCATCTCCCCGTGCCAGGCTTCTGCTCGACGGGGAATCTGTCCCCGCGCCCGCGGATAGGACATCCGCACCGGAAACGGAATCCAACAGGAGGTAATCCCGTAATGTCATTCGTCTCCCTGCGTCGTGCGGTGCCCGCGTGCATCGGCGCGGCCGCAGCGCTTGCGCTGGCGGTGCCGGGTGCCGCGAGCGCCAAAGTCACGCCGCCAAATCCGGAAGTATTGGAACAGTGCTCGGGTGTGCAGAGCATCGAATCCGAGGGCTCGACCTTCCAGGCGCCGGCTGAGTTCGTGTGGACCGGCGAAAACAGCGAAACAAGCGTCAAAACCGGTACCGGCTTCAACGTCTCCAGCAGCCCGCTGGCCTGCGCTGGTCTCACGGGTCAGGGCAGTAAAGAAAAACCGGTGGTCAAATACAACCAGGCCAACGGCCTGACGCGCGGCAGCGGGAGCTGTCTGAAGACCTGGGGCAAAGGGGTCTCGACGTTCGGTGAATCCAAAAAAACCGGTTCGCTGTCGGACACCTACCCGCGCGTGAGCCGGTACCCCTTCTGCGGGACCGACGAAGCGCCGAGCAAGACAGTCAAGGAAGAATTCGAAAAACCGATATTCACGGACCACGTGTCCGGCTTCGAATCCGGTGAAGGCGAAGCGGTCGAGTCGATCCCGGTGGCGCAGGGCGCGGAGGCGATCCTCATCCACCTGCCGAAAGACTGCACCGCCACGAGCGAAATCGAAACGCCGAAGGGCAAGACAGAAAAACTGGGTAGACTCGCGCTCGATCAGGAAGTGATCGAGGAAATCTACCGCGGCACAATCACAACCTGGTCCGCGGCGATGACCAAGCAGGGCACTGACGGCAAAGACGTACTCACGTGCACCGAAGGCGGCGCGAGCGACACGATCAGGCCTGTCGTGCGTGCCGACGGTTCGGGTACCACGCACATCTTCAAGGAGTTCCTCGCACAGGTCTACACCGGCAACTGGGCCGCCGAATCATTCACCGAAGTCAACGGCGGCGCGGACAAAGGCGAAAAACCGTGCACCAGCGGCAGCCTCGGGGCCGGTGCCACGGAGTCGTGGACGACGGTCGGCGAAGGTTGCGAAAACCAGCGCTGGCCTGAAGCGGCCAACGTTCTGTTCGCGAACGAAACCGGCAACCAGGGCGTCATCAAAGAAGTCAAGGAAGTTGAAAGCAGCATCAGCTACGCCGACCTCGCCTTCGCTCGCGAAAAGGGCTACTTCTCGAAGAAAGGCGTGGGCGGCGAAAACAAGAAGGAAGAAGAGAACAAACAGTTCTGGGCCGTCGTTCAGGATTCGAAGCCGGGCGTGAGCCCCGTGACGTTCACGGATCCGTCGACCAAGGGCGACAAGGAAAAGTACGCCAACTCGAACTGCAAGGCCACGAGGTACATCGCGAAACCCGGTGAAGAAGTTCCGCCACCGAGCACGCGCAGCGACTGGTCGAAGGTGAGAGGGGAAAACATCTCCGAAACCTACCCGATCTGTGGTCTCACCTATGTTCTCGCGGCACGTCAGTACTTCTACTTCCTACAGCCCTACTTTGCGGCTGAAGGGAAGACAGAAGCGGAAGCAGAAGCAAAATCGCTGCAGATCGCCACGACGGTGCACGACTACCTGCACTGGGTCGTCAACACCAAGACCGGCGGCGGTGGCAAGATCCTCAAGAACAGCGACTACGAAGCTCTCCCCAAGGAAATTCAGGGTGAGGCTGAATTCGGCGCAGAGGAAATCGGTAGCAAGATCGCGTAAGCGACCTCGCCGAGCATTCGTGGCTTAGGCCGCGGATGTGAACGAGTAGTCAGCGCAGGATGCGCGAAGTGGCCGGGCCGCTCCCAGGAATGGGGCGGCCCGGTCGTCGTTAAATGACAGACTGCAAGTAGGCCGGTCGGAGCCGCTCGCCAACTCGAGCGCGGCTGTTTGAGATCGGTCACGAAATTTCGACATCTGTTCGAGCGGGGTGTAGGACCATTCGTACACGGGTAGCGAACAGGACGGCATGGAGAAGCGATGAGTGTCGAGAGGACAGAGAGCGGAGCGAGGCGCGCTACACGAGGCCAGTCCTTCCTGAGGGCTCTGAGTATCGATCGGCAACGACCTGGCCGTCGAGCTCTCAGGAGACGAAGCGGGCAGCAGGCAGGCGCTGGAGCCGCGGAGGTGGGGCTGATGCTCGCGCCGATCAAGGGCTCGCCGCCGCTACCGCTGCTCCGGCGAGCGCCGTTCGGTCCACTTAACAGGCAGCTTGAGCCGTGATCGCGCAACCTAGACATCTGTTCGAGGCTATGCCATACTGTCCGCCTCACGGACGACAAGAGGGGCGTTGAGGGGCATGGGTGTAGAGACGGAAAGTGGGACGCGGACTGGTCTGCCGGCGTGGAACACGGCACCGCTTCGCTCGGTCCAGAACATAGAAGAGCTGGCTGTACGACGCAGGACGGCGCGCCTTCGGGTCGCGCGCCGCGCGGCGGCGGCGCAGCCGCGCGGCGCGGCGGCGGCGCTGCGCCGGGACGGGCTGTTTCGAAGGGCTCTGCTCGTGGCCGATGTGGTCGCGGTCGCGGCCACGTTTCTGTTGACGGTGGTCCTTTCCGGCCGCCCGCTGCACCTGACGTGGGCAGTCCTCGCCGCCGTAACGGTGGTGCTGGCCGGAGCGAAGATCACGGGCCTGTACGACCGCGACGAGGCGCTGCTGCGCAAGACGACGCTCGACGAGGCGCCCAAGCTCTTTCAGCTGGCGACCCTGTGCGTGCTGGTCGCCTGGCTCGCCGGCGGGCCGATCGCCGACGGCAACCTGGACCGGCCCGAGGCGCTGTTCCTGTGGCTGGTCCTGGCGGCCGGCCTGATCGCGTGCAGGGCGGCCGCGCGCGCGCTGGCGCTCGGAGCGGCGCCGGTCGAGCGCTGTCTGTTGATCGGGGACGAGGCCTCGGCCGCGATCGTCGACTCCAAGCTGCGCTGTCAAGGTGGAATCAACGCCGAGGTGGTCGCGCATCTCGACCTGGACATGGCGGCGCCGTGGTCGAGCGACGGCGTCTCCAAGCTGAGGCTGGCCGAGATCCGCGACCTTGCGGAAACGCTCGACGTGCACCGCGCGATCGTGGCGCCTGGTTGGAAGGCCGGGGCGGAGTCGGGTCAGGTGCTGAATCTGGTGCGCACGCTGAAGGCCGTCGGGGTGAGGGTGAGCGTGCTGCCGAGGATGTTGGAGGTCGTGGGCTCCTCGGTCGAGTTCGACGATCTGCACGGGGTGACGCTGATGGGCGTCCGCAGCTTCGATCTCACACGTTCCTCGGCGGCCTGCAAGCGCGCCTTCGATCTGTTCGGCGCCACGATCGGCCTGCTTGCCATTGCGCCGGTGATGGCCGTGATCGCGCTCGCGGTCAAGCTCGACGGCGGCGGCCCCGTGTTCTTTCGCCAGTCGCGTGTCGGCAGGCACGGACGGTGCTTTCAGATGCTCAAATTCAGGACGATGGTCCCCGGCGCCGACGCGATGAAGGAGTCGCTGCGCGAGCACAACGAGGCGCGCGACGGACTCTTCAAGATCGCCGACGATCCCAGGACCACACGGGTCGGCCGGATGCTGCGCCGCAGCGCGCTCGACGAGCTGCCGCAGCTCTTCAACGTTCTGCGCGGCGAGATGAGCCTCGTCGGCCCGCGGCCTTTGGTCGTGGACGAGGACAGGCGCATCGAGGGCTGGCACCGTCGCCGCCTGGAGCTGACCCCGGGTATGACCGGGCCCTGGCAGATCCTCGGGCCCACCCGCGTCCCGCTGCGGGAGATGGTGGCGCTCGACTACTTCTACATCGCCAACTGGTCGCTGTGGAGCGATGTCAAGATTTTGTTGCGGACCGTGCCCCACGTGCTGTGCCGGCGCGGTCTGTAGTCGGACGACGCGTCTCGCCGACGGAGCCGGGCTCCAGATAGCGCGAGCCCGGCGGACGTCTGCCAGAGCCCGGTAGCACCATGCGTTCGACTTCGAGTCGAGATCAACCCACGTTAGCAAAATGTAAAGAAGCCTGAGCAAATCATGGCATATCCATGCTATTCTCACGGGTCATGTCCTCCGGGATGAGGTCCTGGGGGTGGGAAACGGGCGTCTGGATAAACGGCGGAGACGAAGTTTGGCAGAGAACGGACTCTCGAATTCTTGGACTGAAGACCAAAGAAGGGGAGAATCTCGGAGACATGACAACGATTAGAACCAGAATCATATTCACATCGCTTGCGACCGCCGGTGCGATCGCCGCTGTCGCGATCGGGGCGGTGTCTGCGTCGGCCGAACTCGCGCCGCTCTCTAAATTTGTGGCGACCCCGAGGATCGGGAAAACGCTTCCGGCGAAAGTCAAGGGCGAAGGCGTTGGCCCGCAGGTGTGGAAATTCAAAGGCCTCGAAATCGTTTGCCAAAGGGCAAAGGTGACGGGCGAAGTCTCGAGCGCGGAATCGGAAACGCTCGAACTCACGATCTCCTACAAAGAATGCACGGGCGGACCCGTCTATGTCGGTGGCAAAGGTGGGGCGGTCGGATACCCGAAAGAGCACTTCAGGGAGAAGGCCGAACTCACCTACCACTACGCCGGGTGGCTGGAATCGGCGGAAGAAGTCGAAATGGTCATGAAGGGTCTGAAGTGCATCACCGACTGGGAGGGCGAAACCTATCCCGAAAAAGCCGAAGAACATCCGGCGAACCTTTACCAAGACGCGAAGTTCCAGACCCAAGAAGTCCCGAATGCGAACGAAAGGCTGTTTCCGAGCGGGATGCAGAAGAAGATCCTGATCACCAACGAAGTCAAGGGCAAAGGGCTCGAATGGGAAGGGGAAGGCGAAGGAGTCTGTGAAGAATTCGAATTCTTCCCTGAAGGTGAAAAGGGCAAGTACTCGGGCAAACTGCTGGTCGAAGTCCCAAGCGGGAACCTCGAATTCAAGGAACCGATCTGAGGCTGACCGTACGCGCCTGAGGCGAGGTGCGTTGCGAGTCCCCGGTGTTCAGCGGGGCGTGGGAGCCGACCTTCCGGAGGTCGCGCTCTCGCGCCCCGTGCGCTTTTGGGTGAGGGCGTTCGTCACCCGCTCCGCCAGCTTGCGCTGGAAGGCGGCGACCGAGAAGCGTTCCGCATTCTGAACGGCACGAGCGGGATCGAAGGCGAGCGCCTCGACATCGGCGATTGCCTCGGCGAAAGCGTCGACGTCGTCGACTGAGACCAGGCGCCCGGTCTCGCCGTCGAGCACCGTCTCCAGCGCCCCGCCCGCAGCCGCCGCGATCACCGGCCGGCCGGCCGCCTGGGCCTCGACCGCGGTGATCCCGAACTCCTCGACGTTCGCGACGATCACCGCGCGTGCCGTCGCATACAGTTCGGCCAACTCCTCGTCGCTGACCCTGCCGAGGAACTCAGCCTCGGGATAGGCCTCGGCCAGTGCCGCCGAGTCGGGTCCGGAGCCGGCGATCTGAATCGGAGCGCGCACGCGCCTGGCGGCCTCCAGTGCGATCTGGATGCGCTTGTGACGTACCAGCTCAGAGACGATCAGCAGCTTTTCGCCCGGCTCCCCGGGCGAAAAGCGCTCAGTTTCGACGGGCGGATGCACGACTGCAGCCTCGCGTCCGTAGCAGCGTTCGATCCGCTCGCGACCCAGCTGCGAGATCGCGACATAGGCGTCGACCCTGGCGCTCGCCGCGAGATCCCAGCGGCGGATGCGGCGCAGCTGCGAGCGCAGCAGCGGGCGCAGCGGCGGCGAGACCTCGGCGATGGCGGTGTCTCTCTCGTGCCAGGCGTAGCGGAAGGGCGTGTAGCAGTAGCAGACGTGAACCGCACCGGCCGGCACGTGCACGCCGTGGGCGAAGGCGCTGGAGCTCGAGACGACCACGTCGGCGTCGGCCACGCGCAGCCGCTCGACGGCATATGGATACAGGGGCAGGAGACGCCGGAAGTTGGACTGCCTGGCGCCCAGGCGCTGAAGCAGTGAGGTCGTGACCTCATGCCCGGCGAAGCGCTCTTCGGTCGCGTTCCGGTCGTACAGCAGCGTGTATATCGGCGCGTCCGTATACAGGTTGGCGATCGCGGCGAACGTCCGCTCGGCGCCGCGCATGACGAGGAGATAGTCGTGCGCCAAGGCGACGCGCGGGCCGCCGTGCTTGCTCTCGGCCATGTCTCCCGCGGGGGCCACCGAGCCCGACTAACGGCCGGCGGCTTCTTCGCGTTCGCGCCTCTGGTAGGCGGCCTGTTCCTGGGCTTCTTCCTTGGCGAACTGTTCGCGGGCTTCTTTTTCGGCCTGGCTTTCACCGTGGGATGGCTTCGATTTCTTCGTCTGCTGCGGCTTTGCGTGCCGATTGTCGGCGCCCTGCGGGCTTTGCTTCGACGTCTTCTTGGAGTGCTGTTTGGCGCTCGAGCCCTTTTCCTTGTTCCCCGTCGCTTCGGCTCGTGCAAGCGCCCGCTTGACGTCTTGCACCTTCCTCGCAAGCGCCGCCTTTTCGGTCGCTTCGCTCTGCTTCAGTTTCGCCAACCGCTGCTTCGCGGCCTGGGCTTCCGCGGTTTCGCCCCCGCCGGCAGCCGCTTCGGCGCCACGTCCGCCTTCGTGCTTGGCGGCGCCGCCTCCGCCTCCGCCTCCGCCTCCGCCTCCGCCGCAGCCGGCGATCGCCGTGCCGCCGACCACCAGGACCGCGACGAGCGGAATCGCGCGCGTCATCATTTGCCCGTCGCCTTCTGTGTGCTCGTGGGCGCGGTCGCGGTCGTTGTAGCTTCCGGACCGCCTGCGGACCCTTCGTTCACGCGGGCTTGCTGCTTTTCCTTGGACAACGCTGCTCGCTCCTTCTCGATTGCGGCGTCCGCCGCTTCTTCTCGTTCCCTGGCCGCTGCTTCGCGCTGCTTGGCCTTCGCATCGGCTTCGTGTTCGCGCCTCTTCCCTCTGGTCTTCGCCGCAGCTTCGATTTGTCTGGCCTTCGCTTCCGCGGCCGCCACCCCCTGTTCGCCTTTTTCGGCTTCCACCTCAGAGAGCAGTTCTCTGTTCTTGACCGCTTCGGCCGCTTCTTCGCGCCTCGCCTCGGCGGCTTCTTCGTCGTGTTCGCTGCGTTCGATCGCCTGCCCCGACGCCGAGGGCGTCCCGCCCGAGGAGCCGCCGCAGCCGATGAGAACGCCCATGCCGGCCACCGCAAAAAGGCAGAGAAGCATGCGCGCTGTCAGCGTACGACCTCCCATCGGATCACCGCGCTCGGCACGCGAACACTCCAGCCGTGCCGTTTCGGACCGGAGGACGCATGTAGGTCACGGTAGCAGCCGTTCCAGCTCCTCTGAGATGCGTGCGCATACGATCTCCGGCGCAAACAGGCGCTCAGCCTCCGAACGCGCCTGTTCGCGGAGCGCGGCAGGCGCCGCGCGCAGGCGCTCGATCATCGTGACGATCGCATCCGTCAAGCCCTCGACGTCCCCGGGCTCGACGGCGCTCAGGACCGCCGGGGCCACCCCCTCGCTCGCGCCGACCTCGCGCGTGGCGATGACCGGGACGCCCGCGGCCAGCGCCTCGCCGACGGTCAGGCCGAACGGCTCGTACCTGCTCGCTTGCAGCAGCACGTCGCTTTCGAGCAGCAGCTCGGCGACGTCGTTAGCGGAGGCTGCCCCGGCGTATTCGGCGTTCTCGGCCGACAGGTCGCCGAGTAGATCGGTGTAGTCGGACCACAGGCTCGGCCCGCCGACGATGCGTACGCGGGCCTGCACCCCCCGTTCGAGCAGGGTCCTGGCCACGGCGATCACGTCATCGATCCCCTTGCGCACCGAGATCCGTCCCAGCACGAGCACGATCGGGGGTCGGGCGGGCCCTGCTTCTTGGCGGGCGCCGGCCGGGAATCTGGCGAGGTGGATCGGGTTCGGCGCGACGACGGTCCGCTCGCGCGGAAACCCGTAGTCGTGGACGAGGTGGTCGCGAAAGACGCCGCTGATGCACACGAGCAGGCTCGCCCGCCGGATTGCGCGGCGCTGGATGCGCGCGCGTACGAACATAAGCGCGGCCACGAGGGCGAACGTGTGACGGGGCTGGCAGCGCAGCGCCAGCTCGCGCTCCGCGATCAGCCAGCGCAGCTCGCCGGCGATGTGCGTCTCGGGGTGAATCACGAGCGGCACGGCGCGCGCCAGCCGGCGCGGAACGCCTGGTGTCTCGATGCTCGAGAACTGGTAGATAAGGTCGTACGGCTCGCGCCGGTGCCTGCGCGTGAGCTCGCGGCGCAGCAGCAGCGAGCCGGCGCCGCGGACGAGGAGGCCGCTGAGGAAGGCGGCCACCTTCCCCCGGCTGTACCACCTGTCCCACCGCCAGCGGCCGGCTCCCCGGATCAGCGTGACGTTCTCCTCGAAGGCCCGGTTGTCCTCCCCGAACGCGAGCCGCTCCTCCGCCGCGACCTGGGCGACGCTCTGACCCTCGGCCGCGGGCAGAAAGCAGTCGATGCGGTGGCCCTCTCGGGCGAGACCTTTCAGCAGGTCGGCGGCCACACCCCTTACGCCCGCATGCCCGCCCGGAGCCGGCCCAAGCCAAGCTATACGAAGCGGTTTGGCGGGCATCTGGCGGTAGGCTATCGAGCTATGTCGGGACTTTCAGTTACGCCTGAGCTAGCTCCGCGTCCGGAGAGTGGCGCACCCGGTGGACGGCCACAGGTGATTTACATAATGGGGGCGGGCCGCAGCGGCAGCACGGTGCTCGGCATAACGCTCGGGAACTGCGCCAACGTCTTCTTCGCGGGCGAGCTTGACAACTGGCTCCCGCGGTCGGGCAGGCCCCAGCTCGAAAACCCCGAGCGATTGCGGTTCTGGAGCGGCGTCCGTGCTGAGCTGGAGGACGAGCGCGGGGCGAGCGAGCTGTTCGGCAGCGAGGCGCAGCGCTCGATCGAGCGTTCCATCTCACTGTTTCGGGCTCATAAGTGGCCTGCACGTCACCGGTTGCGCCGCCGCTACCGGGCAGTCGCCGAAGACCTCTATCGCGCGCTCACGCGTACGACGGGCGTAATGCATATCGTCGACAGCTCGCACTACCCGTTGCGCGCGCGCGAGCTTCAGCGGCTCGGCGGGATCGACCTCCACCTGGTGTTCCTCGTGCGCGACCCGCGGGATGTGGCGGCGTCGTTCAGCCGCCGGGACGTCAACGAGTACAACAAGTCGACGCTGCATACGAACGTCTATCTGTGGTTGACGCATCTGTTGTCGATTTTCGTCTTTCTGCGTCAACCGCGCGAGCGGCGCATGTTCGTGCGTTACGAGGATTTTCTTGGCGACCCACAAGTGGTCGTTCGCCAGATCCTGGACCACGCCGGCTGCGCCGACGCGCCGCCGGCCGACCTCACTGCCCTGGCGATCGGCTCGCCATTCCAGGGCAACCGGGTGACGCGCTCGGCGACGCTGTCGCTGAAAGCGCACAGCGATCCGCTGCCGAGGTCGCGTCTCACGGCTGTGCTGCAAGCCCCACTGATGGCGGCGCTTTCGAGACTGCGCCCGGCGGCCACGGCGAAAGACGGTGAGACGCGGCGCGGCGCGAGCACCGCGGAGCGCACGTGCGCATCCTCGTGACGGTGCCCTGGGGCGAGCCCCTGGGGGGCGCCGAGGCGATGTTGGGAGCCGCGCTCACCGGCTCGCGCGAGGAAGGGCACGAGCTCGATCTCGTGTTCTTCGAGGACGGGTCTTGGCCCGCGATGCTCAGGGACGCCGGCTTTCGCGTGGCGGTCATCCCGGTCGGGCGCCTGCGCGAAGCCCGCCGCTTCGCTGGGGCCGTGCTGCGCCTCGCGCGCGCGATGCGCTCCCGCAGGCCCGACCTGATCCTCAACTGGGCTGCCAAGACGCAGTTGTATGGGGCGCCGGCGGCGCTGCTGGCGGGCATGTCCGGCCGGGTCGTCTGGTGGCAGCATTCGATTCCCGAGCGCAACTGGCTCGATCTCTGCGCTACCGCGCTCCCGGCCAGGGCGATCGGCTGCACGTCGTGCACCGCCGCGCGCGCGCAGGCGCGGCTGTGCCCGGTCCGTCCCACGTTCGTCGTGGCCGCCGGCGTGGCCCCTCCCGCCGCGGTGTCCTCTCCCGCTCCCGGGGCGGCCCTTCCCTCAGACACTGTGCCCATTTTCTCCCACGCCGTCCCTCACCCGGCGTCGCTGGAGCTGCCCACCGACGTGCCGATCGTCGGCCTGGTCGGCCGTCTGCAGCCCTGGAAGGGCCAGGACAGGCTGTTGCGCGCCCAGGCGCTGCTGCGAGAGCGGGGTCACCGGATGCACACGGTGCTCGTCGGTGGGGACGCCTACGGTCTGGCCTCCGAGTACGCCGCTTCGATACCGGGGCTGGTGCGGGAGCTGGGGCTCGAGGGCGAGGTCACGCTGACCGGCCAGGTCCCCGACGCAGGCCCCTACATCGAGCGGTTCGACGTCCTGGTCAACGCGTCTGACCCCGAGCCCTTCGGCATCGTCCTGCTCGAGGGCATGGCGAGGGGCGTGGCTGTCCTGGCGGTCGACGCGGGCGGGCCGGCCGAGATCGTCGAGCACGGGCGCACCGGCGTGCTCGCGCGCTCGGGCGAGCCCGAGGTGCTCGCGGACGCGCTGGAGCCACTGCTCGAGTCGGCCACTCGGCGTCGCGAGATCGGGGCGGCGGGCCGCGAGCGCTTCATGCGCGAGTTCACCGACGCCGCCATGCGCAGACGCTTCTTCGGCGCTTTGCAACAGGTCGCCGACGGAGCCGGCGGTGCCTGACGGGGAGGAGGTGGGCGCGCGCGAGACCCCCGCGGGCGAAGCCCCCGTGGGGGAGGGCCCGGTGCGCGAGGTCTCTGTGGGGGAGGGCCCTATGGGCAAGCCGTTCGCGGGCGAGGTGACGATCGTCGCCCACGACATCGGGGCGGTGCGTGGCATGGAGCGCCAGCTGTCCGAGCTGATCGTGGGACTCGTGCGACTTGGCCATCGCGTGACCGTGATCGCGCGCGCGTGCGAGCTGCCCGCGGGCACGGACGTCGTGTTTCGCCGCGTGCCCGGTCCGAGTCGCCCGTTCGCGATCGCCTACCCCTGGTTCATGCTGGTCGGATCGCTGGCGGTGCGCAGGTGGCGCCGGGGCGTCGTCCAGGCGACCGGAGCGATCGTCCTGAACCGGGTCGACGCGATCGCGGTGCACTACTGTCAGCAGGTCGGAACCGCCACGCCCAGCCGCTCGTCGTGGCTGTTCCGCGCGCACGTCAGGCTGGCCGGCGTCCTGAAGCGGGCGGGCGAGCGGCTCTGCTTCCGCCGCAACCGTCTTGCGACGTTCGTGTGCGTGTCCGAGGGCGTGGCCGAGGAGGTCCGCGAGCACTACCCGGCGTTGGCCGAGCGCACGCTTACGATTCACAACGGCATCGACACGCGCGCCTTCGCGCCCGGCCGCCACCGCGCGGCCGCCGGGGCCTTGCGGGCGGCGCTGCAGATCGAGGAGGGGCGTCTGGTGGTGGCGTTCGTCGCGAGCGAGTGGGAGCGCAAGGGTCTGCGCCAGGCGATCGAAGCGCTGGCCGAAGCCCCTGAATGGGACCTGCTCGTGGCAGGCGGCGGCGAGCGCGGGGGCTACGAGGAGAGAGCGCGCGCGCTCGGCGTCGGTGAGGCGGTGCACTGGCTGGGAGTGACGCGCGAGGTGCCCGTCGTGTACGAGCTCGCCGATGCGTTCGTGCTCGCCTCCAGCTACGAGACCTTCTCGCTCGTCACCTTCGAGGCGGCCGCGAGCGGCCTGCCGATCCTGGCCACCCCGGTCAACGGCGTGCGCGAGCTGATCGAGGACGGACGCAACGGCTACCTGATCGCACCCGAGCCCCATGCAATCGCCGAACGTTTGCGCCAGCTCGTCGACCCGGCGCTGCGGGCGCGTTTCGGCGAGGCGGCCAGGCGCTCGGCGTTGGATTTCGACTCCGAGCGGATGGTCCGCGGGTACCACGAGTTGTACGCACAGCTCGCCTGAGGCGACGCTCGGCGGTCCCCTTGCCGATACGCTCGCGGCTCATCCGCCGGCGAGCTCTCTCGGCACGCTTTCAGGCGGGGGTCACCCGTGTGCCCGCAACGCCGCGCTGAGCAACCGTTCGAATGAGTCGGTGGCCGCCGGGACCGAGAACATCCGCTCGACCGCGTCGCGGCCGGCGCGCGCGAGGCGCCGGCGCAGCTCGGGCGCTTGGCGAAGCTCGGTCAAACGGCCGGCCAGGGCCGCGCTGTCGCCCTCTGGGAAGAGCAACCCTCCACCGGTGAGTTCGACCAGCCAGGGGATCTCGCCGGAGTCCGAGCCGATCACCGGGACGCCGCACCACAGCGCCTCGACGATCACCCGACCGAACTGCTCCTTCCAGGTGGCGGTCGTGTGCGAGGGCAGGACCAGCACGTCGAGCTGCGCATAGCCGGAGGCCATCTGGTCGTGCGCTAGGCCCTCCAGCACGCGCACCCGCGAGCCCGGGATCGGCTGATCGTCGAGCTCTGACCGCAGCTCGCCGTTGCCGATCAGGAGCAGCTCGACGGGAGCCTCCAGCAGGCGCACGGCCGCCAACAGGTCGCCGAGCCCCTTGCTCTCGATCAACCGACCCGCGTAGCCGACCGTGAACGGATGCGCCGGCGGTGCCTGCGTTGAGGTGGCATCCGTCCACGCGGGGACCGCCGGCGGAGCGAGAGCCACCTCCCCGGCTGCTCCCCACGCGCGCGCCAGGTGCGCGGCGCTCTCCGAGCGCGCGGCCACGAAAGCTGCCCGACGCAGCAGCCGCGAGCGCTGCCAGCGAACGATCCCGGGGAGGGGCCTATCGATGTTCTCGTAACACTGCACCCCGAACGGCACGCCTCGCCGTGCGAACGCTCGGCTCCACTGGAAGGCCGCCAACGCGTACGGCTCGGCCTCGACGAACGCCACCTCCGGGTGCGTTCGCGCGCAGACGGCACGGCAGCTGGTCAGGTACAGGTGCCGTTGCGGGCGCCCGCCGAGGATCACGGGGGTCGGGCGCAGGGCTCCCTCCAGGCCCTCGAGCGGGGTCGGGCGCAGCGGCTCGCGCGAGTACTCGCCGCGCCAGCTCTTCGGCAGGACGATCGTCACCCGCCAGCCTCGCCGCGAGAGCTCCCGGTAGACCTCCTGGTTGACGTTGACCACGGCCGGATGGCTGATCACCAAAAGACGCCGTCCGCCTGCGCCGCGATCGACCGCGAAGGCGCCGCGCGCGTCTGAGTCCGTGTCGGCCGACGGCCGGTCGCTCGGGTACGGTCGCGGATGCGCTGCCGGCGTCGAGCCGGTGCCGGCTGCCCGGTCCTGAGGCGAGGAGTTCACGCCGACATCCTCGCACGCGTTCACACGGTCGGGGTCGCCTCGGGCGCGGCCAAAATCCGCGAAGCAGACCCCACTGAAAGCGTTAGCTTGCCCATGCGCGTCAGCTGGCCCATGCGCGTGAGCTGGCCCATACGCAAGGTGTCTGCCAAGGATGCGTCCGACGGCGTGTATGCCGATAAGATTTAGTCCTCGCTTACGGGCCGACGTATGCTGGCGATGCCGGAGAGGCCCCTGGACGGATCCACCAAGCCAATGAACGAGACCACAGATGCCTCTGCCATCTTCGCCCCGCTGTGGAGGCGCAAGTGGCTGATCCTCGTGGTTGCGGTGCTGGTCGCGGCGGGAAGCTACCTCTACTACAGCCACAAGCCCCACGTCTACTCGGCGACCACGCAGGTCTATCTCGGCAACGGCGCCGAAGAACAGGCCCAGCTGAACGGCGGCGGCACAAGCGGTGGGGGTAAGAAGGGCAACGGCCCGAACCCCGTAGCCCAGGCGGCGCTGATCAACTCGGGCATCATCAGGGAAGCCGTTCGCGATCAGCTGCGCCGGCAGCGCAAAATCCCGGCGGCGGGGGCTGCGCTGAAGGGCAAGACCAAGACGAAGTCGAGCGAAAAGAGCGAATTTCTCACGATCGAAGGGCAGGCTCACAGTCGCGCGGGCGTGGCGCTGCTCGTCAACGCTACGGCACAGACGTACATCAAACGCAGGAACGCCCGCTACCACGAGCAGATCGAAGCGGCGATCGCCCTCGCCCGCAAACAGCTGCGCAGAGTCGAAGCCGGGCAGCTCGAATCGCTGATCGCCTCGGCCACCGCGTCGAAGGGCAAGGCGCCGGCGAAATCCTCCTCCAGCTCGGCGACGATTCAGGCGGCGACGCTCAACGCCAAGATCAACCAGCTGGAAGCAGACCTCGGCGTCTCGCAGGCGACACAGGTAGATCCGGCCAAGGCGCGCCAATCGGTCCTGATCTCGCCGCATCCGCGCAGCAACGCCATCTTCGGGTTCGCGATCGGCCTGGTGCTGGCTGCGATCGCCGCCTACGCGCTCGGCCGGCTCGACCGCCGGCTGCGCTCGCTGACCGCGGTCGAAGAGGCCTTTCAGACGCAGGTGCTCACCGCGCTGCGCGCCGTCAAGCGTCCACTGGTCTTCTACGAAGGGCGCCCCGCTCCCGCCCACGTGCTGCGGGAGGGTCTGTGGCGGTTGCAGACGACCTTGCGAGTGGGCGGCAACGACGCCAACGACGGCAGCAACGGCCGGGGAGGCGGCCCGCGCACGATCCTCTGCGTGAGCGCCGACGCGGGCGACGGCCGCTCGACGCTTGTCGCCGCGCTGGCGCTCGCCTGGGCGGAGGCGGGCGAGCGGGTGGCGGTCGTCGAGGCGGACTTCCGCCGGCCCGTCCAGGGCCGGCTCCTGCACGTCAGTGGGCCGCAGGGGCTCGCCGACGTGCTCACGGGGATGCTGCCGATCGAGCAGGCGATGCAGTCCGTCAGCTTCCTGCGCCCGGAGGCGGGCATGGGAGCCGAGGCCCCGCCCCTGCCGCCGCCCACCGGGGGCACCGCCACGGTCGTCGAGACCGCTGGCTCCGTGTCGGCGCTGGTCGGCGGCACGGGCGTCGCCAACCCGCCCGCGCTGCTCGGTCGGCCGGAGAGCGCCGACCTGATCAGGGCGCTCGGCGACGACTTCGATCACGTTCTGATCGACGCGCCCTCGCCGCTGCAGGTCAGCGACGCGATGCCGCTGCTGGCTGCGGTGGACGGGATCGTGATCGTGGCACGCGTGGGGCACACGCGCGAGACGTCGGCCCAGCGCCTTGTGGAACTGCTGCGGCGAACCCCGAGTGCCCCGGTGCTCGGCGTCGTCGCCAACGGCGCCTCATCGGCAGAGATCAGGAGGTACGGCATCCAGGTCGAGCCTGGGCAGGGCGGTGGGCTGCGCCGCAGCCTGATCGGCAGGTGAACGGCCGGTGAGCACTCCCTACCCGCAGCTGGGCGAGCGCGCCGGGTGGGAACTGAATCCGAGCGTGGGCAGAGGGCGCACGCGCGAGCGGCTGATCGTGGCCCTTGCCGGGCTTGCGGCGCTGCTGCTGGCGTTTGCGATCAGCCTGCAGATACCGACGCCGACCGTGTCCAGCGTAGCGACGGTGCTGGCGCTCACGGTCGGCGCGGTCTGCGTTGTCGCTCTGGTCATTAGCCCTCGCTACGAGGTCACGCTGACGATCTTGGTGCTGTATCTGGGGCTGCTCGACGGTCCGGTCAAGAACGAGAGCACAAGTCATCATCTGGCGTCGAGCGCCCGCGACGTGCTGCTCATCGCGATCGTGATCGGCATGCTGATGCGCCTCGGGCTCAAACGGGAACGCCTATCCCTGCCTCCGCTGTCCGGCTGGGTGCTCGCGTTTGTGGCCTTCGTCCTGGTCGAGGCGTTGAACCCGTACACGGGCAATGTCCTGAAGGCGATCGGCGGTTACCGGCAGGAGCTCGAGTGGGTGCCCTGCTTCTTCTTCGGGTATCTGATCCTTCGCAGCAGGCGGCGCTTTCGCCAGTTCTTTTTGCTGCTCGGCGTGATCGCGCTCGCCAACGGCGTCGTGGGCGCATATCAATCGCGGCTCAGCGCCAACCAGGTCGCCGGCTGGGGTCCCGGCTACAGCGAGCTCGTGAAGGGAGGGGAAGGCAACGGGATCACGCCGCGCCTGTACAAGAGCGAAGGCGTGGGGCACATCCGTCCGCCCGCTCTCGGCTCGGATTCGGGCTTTGGCGGGGGCATCGGCGCGATCGCCCTGCCCGGCCTGTTGGCGCTGCTCGTGGTGGGTAGGACGCGCCGACGATGGCCCGTGTTGCTGTGCTGTGTCGGCGCTCTGCTCGCGATCGCCACGGCCGCGTCGCGCACGTCCGTCATCATCGGCGCGATAGCGCTGGTGACGTTCGTGGTGCTCTCGCTTTTCGCGGGGCTGCGCGTGAGCCGGCCGCTGGTGGGGCTCGCCGCGACGGCGGTCCTCGGGCTCGTCGTCGGCTCGGTCCTCGTGGCGACCGTGGGCAGCGGGGTCTTCACCCGTCAGGAAACCCTTGTCAGTTTGACGAGCGCGGAAGAACACGGTGGCGGCGCCAAGACGCGAACGCTGAGTGAAATCCCGGCGGACCTGATACACGAGCCGTTCGGGTACGGGCTCGGGACCGCGGGCTCTGCCGCCGGCTTTGGCGGCCGCTACCACCCGGAATTCGAAGGCCAAAGGGTGACCGGAGGATCAGCCTACAGTCTGCTGATGAAGGAACTCGGGGTTCCCGGGCTGCTGCTCTGGGTCGGCCTCTCGGCGAACGCGATCGTGCTCGCCCTGGGCCGCTTCAGGAGGGTGCATGACGTCGAGCTGCGCACCTACCTGGTGGCGATAACATCCTCCTTGATCACGCTCACCATAGGAGGGCTCTCCGGGCCGACTCTGGCGGTCACGTTGGGTGCCTTCCTTTGGTTTGCCCCAGGGGTGATCTCCTACTGGCTCGCGGGCCCCGGATGGGTGGAGGCGAAGACCGCCCCGGCGGTGGCGTCGTGATCGGCCGTCGATCATTCGATCCCGGCGATCCGTCGTCGGACCATTCGATGGCCTCGCGGATCAGCCTGCTGCTGGGCGACCGGCGCCGGACGGTCGCGGCGCTCGCGTTCTGCTCGCTGATGTCCGGCTTCGCGGAAGCCGGGGCGCTTGCGCTGGTCGCGGAGGTGGCGCTCACGTTCGGTACGAAGCGGACGCACGTGCACGTAGGCCCGCTTCACGTGTCGGCGACTGTCGAGACCCTCATCGCCGTCGCGCTCGCGCTGTCGGTGTTGCGTCTGATCCTGCAGGTACCGATCTCGATCATGCCCGCCCGCATCGCCTCCGACGTGCAAGCCCGGTTGCGGACGAGCCTGTTCCACGCCTTTACCGGTGCTTCCTGGGAGGTGCAGTCGCGTGATCGCGAAGGGCAGCTGCAGGACACGATGACGAGTCAGACCATGCAGGCCACGGGCGGCGCGGTCGGAGCGACGAGCCTCATCACCAACTCGTTCAACTTCATCGCCCTTTTGATCACCGCGTTCTTCCTCAACGCCGAGGCGGCCGCTGCGATCCTCGTCGCGGGCGTCCTGATGTTCCTGCTGTTGCGACCGCTGCGAGCGATCGGCATCCGGCGCGCGCGCGCGCTGTCGAAGGCGCAGGTCGGCTATGCGAGCGGGATCAACGAGGCGGTCCGCCTGGCGGAGGAGACGCAGGTGTTCGGCGTGGCGCCCGCGCAGCGCCGGCGGATCGACACGCTGGTGCAGCGGTCCCGTCGCCTCTTCTTCGAGACCCAGCTGATCACGAAAATCGTGCCCAACCTCTTCCAGAGCCTGGTTCTGATCCTGCTCGTGGTCGGACTCGCCGTGCTGCACTCGAGCGGCGTTCACCGCATCGCGGGGCTGGGAGCGATCATCATCATTCTCCTGCGCTCGGCGCGAAGCGGTCAGCAGGGATGGGCGACCTACCAGAGCCTCTCACAGACGCTGCCCTTCATCGAGCGTACCCAGGAGGCCGAGCGGCGCTATGCGCAGAGCAGCCCGCCCGCCGGCACGGTCGCGCTGCAAACGGTGAGGACGCTTGCCTTCGAGGACGTCTCATACGCCTACCGGCAGGACAGTCCGGTGCTGTCCGACATCAGCTTCGAGGTAAAGCGCGGCGAGGTGGTCGGCATCATCGGCCCGACGGGCGCCGGCAAGTCGACCTTGATCCAGATCCTCCTGCAGTTGCGCAGGCCGCGGGAGGGTAGATACCTGGTCAACGGCGTGCCCGCAGAGCAGATCATGCGCGACGATTGGCGCACGCACGTCGTGTACGTGCCCCAGGAACCGCGGCTGCTGCACGCGTCGGTGATGGAAAACATCAAGTTCGAACGCGAACTCGACGACGGCGCGGTCGAGCAGGCCGCACGGCTGGCGCACATCCACGAGGAGATCTTGCAGTGGCCGAAGGGCTATGACACGATCGTCGGCCCCCGCGCCGACGCGGTCTCTGGTGGCCAGAAGCAGCGCATCTGCCTCGCGCGGGCGCTCGTCGCGAACCCGGAGGTGCTCGTGCTCGACGAGCCCACGAGCGCGCTCGATCCCAACTCGGAGGCCCTCATTCAGGAGTCCCTGCGCGGGATCAAGCACGAACTGACTCTGTTCATCATCGCCCACCGCATGTCGACGCTCGACATCTGCGACCGTGTGATGGTCATCAAAGACGGCCGGCTGGTGGCGTTCGACACGATCGATCTTCTGCGCGAGCACAACCCCTACTACCGGTCGGCGTCGGCGTTCGCGACCAGAGCCTCGGCGGGCGCGTTGCCGTGAGGGTCCTGTCCGGCAGCGGTGATGCCCGCGTCGTTGCGAGCGATCAGCGTGAGGAGGAGTCGAGCCCGGCCCGAGCCGGCGCGGGGACCGCGGAAGGGAGCCCCGGGCTGGCGGGTAGGGTGCCCGACTTCTTCATCGTCGGTCATCCCAAGTGCGGCACCACGGCGCTGTACGAAATGCTCAGGCGCCACCCGCAGATCTTCATGCCCGACTGCAAGGAGCCGTGGTTCTTCGCGCCCGAGTTGCACGTGCGCACGCCGCCGAGACCGGAAGGGACTCCAAGGACGCTGGAGGAATACATGTCGCTGTTCGCCCCCGCCGGACCCGGGCAGCGCGCCGGCGAGGCGACCGTGATGTACCTGTGGTCTCAGACGGCGGCGGCCAACATCGCCGAGATACAGCCGGATGCGCGCATCGTCGCGATCCTGCGCGAGCCCGCCAGCTTTCTGCATTCGTTGCACCTGCAGTTCCTGCAGACCTACATCGAGACCGAGACCGATCTGCGTCGTGCGCTCGAGCTGGAGCCGCGGCGGCGGCGCGGCGAGGCGATTCCCAAGCACACTTACTGGCCGCAGGCGTTGCTGTACTCGGAGCACGTCCACTACGTCGAGCAGTTGCGTCGCTACGAAGCAGTCTTCCCGAAGGGCCAGATGCTGGTGCTCGTCTACGATGACTTCAGGCGCGAAAACGAGGCGACCGTGCGGGCCGTGCTGCGCTTCCTCGGGGTGGACGAGACCCATCCGGTCGAGACGACCGAGGCCAACCCGACCGTTCGCGCCCGGTCGCAGCGGCTGCACGCGCTCGTGCACGCCGTCGGGGTGGGGACGGGTCCCGTCTCGCTGGCCGCGAAGGCGACCGTGAAGACGCTCACCCCGAGGCGACTGCGGCGCAGGGCGTTCTATGCCACTCAGCAACGCATGGTCTTCGCCGAGCCGCAGCCGCACGACGAGCGCCTGATGGCCGAGCTGCGCGGTCGCTTCAGGAACGAGGTGGTCGCGCTCAGCGAGTACCTAGACCGTGATCTGGTGAGCCTGTGGGGCTATGAAAGCGACGGCAATCGGTCGATCGATCATCAAGCAAGTCGGGGATGAACATGAAAGACCACGGAGAAGAGAAGTGCTCGACTCACGGGGCGAGTTGATGGCATCTACGCCGACGGGGCGCAGATCGCTGCACATCGCCTGGATCGGGTTCGCGCCCGTCGAGGAGGTCGGGGGCGTGCCGGGGATAGCGACGGACTTGCTGCGCGGGTTGGCTGCGCTGGGTCACAGGATCGACTGCTTCTTTCCCTCCCAGGGGCATGCCGTTCCTCCCGCGATCGCCGATGTCGACAATCTGACGCTCGTCTGGGGAACGGGCTCGTGGCGACCGAATCGGTGGTACAGCCGCACCAAGGTGACCGCGTTCGTGAGCTCGCTGCTGATCCGCGGCCTCGCCTCCCTGCGCTTGCGCAAGGAGGTCGTCCGCAGACACAGGCGGGAACCCTACGACCTGATCTACCAGTTCTCGAACGTCGAGAACATGGCAGTGCCCCGGCGTCTGCGGAGCACGGTGCCGGTCGTCGTGCATCCCGGGACCAGCAGTGCGGGCGAGCTGAAGTTCCTGCTCAAGGAGCGCAGCCTCGCACTTCGCTGTCAGCCGGCCTACATCTTCGCGGTCGCGGCGAGCGTGCTGTGGTTGCGCGAGCAGGTGCAGCGCAGGCAGATGCAAGGCGCGCGCCTGGTCATCTGCATCAGCAGCGTCTTCCGCGACCACCTGCTGAACGACTACGGTCTCCCCGGATCGGCCACCGTCGTCGTGCCCAACCCGGTGCGCCTCGATAGGTTCGAGGCCACGGACAGGCCGCTCGGCAGGCCGCCGACCGTGATGGTGCTCGGACGGATCGCGGCCCGCAAGGGCGTCGAGGATATGGTGGCCGTCGCCAACAGGCTGTTCGCCGAGAGCGTCGAGGTCCGCTTCCGCGTCGTGGGAGGGGCGAGCCTGTGGTCCAACTACACCGGGTTGCTCGACGATCTGCCGAGCGAGATCTCAGAATACGTCGGCCGGGTTCCCTCCTCGCGCGTCCCCGCGGAGCTCGCGGGAAGCGACGTACTGCTCCAGGCGAGTAGGTACGAGCCGTTCGCGCTGACTGTGTCCGAGGCGCTCGCGGCCGGAGTCCCGGTCGTCGCCACGAGCGAGGTGGGCGCGACCGAGCACGTAGACGGCTCGGTCGCCACCGTGACCGAGCCCGGCGACGTCGAGGGCATGGCGAGGGGGATCGAAGCGACGATCCGACGGCTCGCGGCCGAGCCGGCTGAGACGCGAGCGCGAGCCCGCGCCGAGGCCCGGCGCCTGTTCGCGCCCGAGGTGATCTGCGAGCAGATCTCCGACGCGCTCGAACGACTCATCGATGGCGAGCCGCTCGACACCGCCGCTGCGCTCCCGACGTCCGCGGGCGCCGGCGGAGAGTTCAGCCGAACGCCGAGTTGATGGCCGGGGTTCCAGTGGACGAGCATAAGCCAAAAGTGATCTACGTCATGGGTGCCGGTCGCAGCGGCAGCACGATCCTCGGCGTTACGCTCGGCAACTGCGCGGAGGTCTTCTACGCGGGAGAGCTCAACCTGTGGCTCGGCAGGGGCGGCGCCTCGCCGCTGCCGGGCGCCGAGCGGGCGTCGTTCTGGGCACGGGTGCGCGAACGGGTCGAGGTGACGCCCGACCTCCTGGATGGCGCGGCGCGCTCGCTCGAGCAGTCGACCGCACTGTTCTGTGTCACCGGTCGGCCTGCGCGACGCCGGCTGCGCAGAAGCTACCGTCGCGTTGCGGAGGACCTGTATCGCGCCGTCGCGCGTGTGGCCGGTGCGACGCACGTCGTCGACAGTTCGCACTTCCCGCGGCGGGCCCGGGAGTTGCAGAAGCTCGAGGGAATCGACCTGCACATCCTGTTCCTGGTCAGGGATGCGCGCAACATCGTGGCCTCCTACAGTGGCGACGACAGAGTCTTCCCGCGATTCAACGCGCTCAACACGAACGCCTACCTGTGGCTGACCTACCTGCTGTCGCTGTTCGTCTTCCTCCGTCACCCAAGCGACCGACGGATGCTCGTGCGCTATGAGCAGTTCATCTCCGATCCGGAGGGGGTGCTGCGCGACATCCTCGACCACGTCGGGTCCTCCGCGGCCATCCCGGACCTGACGGCTCTCGACACCGGCGTCGCGTTTCAGGGCAACCGGATTCTCAGATCCGATGTCCTGGCCCTCGAGCGTCGACCGGTGCAGCGACGGCGAGGCTCTCGGATCACCGCGCTCGTGGATCTGCCCTGGCGGGCCGTCTTTGCCAGCCTGCGCCCCGCGGCGAACGCCGCGACCGGGTCGGTCTCGGAGCTGCCGGAGGGATGCCCGAGACGATGAGCGAGCAGGGACGAACACGGTCGCTGGAGCCGGCCCCATCCGGCTCAGCTCGCGGACTCGCGGCGAACGAGGCGAAGCCGAAGGTCGTCTACGTGATGGGAGCGGGTCACAGCGGCAGCACGATCCTCGGCCTCACGTTGGGCAACTGCGCGAAGATCTTCTTCGCGGGGGAGCTCGCGCGCTGGCTTCGATGGGCGGGAAAGCCGCCGCTCCCCGGAGAGGAGCGAGCGAGGTTCTGGAGCGCGGTGAGCGCCGATGTCGCCGTCACGCCGGACTTGCTCGGCCGCAACGCACGCCCGCTCGAGCAGTCCTCGGCTCTGTTCCGCATCGTCGGCCGGCGTGCCCAGAGGCGGTTGCGCGCGCGCTATCGCTGTGTCACCGAGGATCTCTACCGCGCGATCGCCCGTGCGGCGCAGGCGACGCACGTCGTCGACACCTCTCACTTCCCGCGTCGCGCCCGCGAACTGCAGGCGCTCGACGGAATCGAGCTGTACCTGCTGTTCGTCGTGCGCCGTCCGCAGAGCGTGGTCGCGTCCTACGGGCGTAAGAACGTGCCTCACAAGCAGACGTGGGACATGCCCACGACGAACGCCTACCTGTGGCTCACATATCTGCTGTCGCTCTTTGTCTTCCTCAAGCATCCGCGCGAGCGACGTCTGTTCGTGAGCCACGAGGCGTTCGTCCTCGATCCGGAGGGCGTCCTGCGGGACATCCTCGACACGATCGGGTCCGATGTGGCCATTCCGGATCTGAGCGCTCTGCGGACCGGGGTGGCGTTCCAGGGCAACAGGCTCCTCAGGACGGACGTCGTCGCGCTGAAAGGCGCCCCTGTGCAGCCGCTGCGTGGGTCGCGTGTCACCGCGTTTCTGCACCTTCCCTGGAGGTTCGTCTTCGCGCGGCTGCGGCCCGCCGCCAGGGCGTCCGGGTCGATCGCGAGCTCGTGACCAGCGCTGCCCGAGACCCGCGCAGGCGGGGCACTCCGGCTCGCTATATTCGGATTTCGTGAGGATGCCCGGCCTGCCATCCGCCGAGCCGGGGCTCCCGCAGAGGCGAGCCCCGGACTTCTACATCATCGGGCATGCCAAGTGCGGCACGACCGCCCTCTACCAGATGCTCAGGGCGCATCCGCAGATCTTCATGCCGGAGCTGAAGGAGACGCGCTTCTTCGCCCTCGAGCTGCACCCCCGTCCACGCGAGGGGGGCGAGCATCCGCAGACGCTCGACGCCTACACGGCGCTGTTCGCGGCGGCCACGCCGGGGGAGCGCACGGGCGAGGCCTCGCCATCCTACATCAGGTCTGAGCACGCGGCGAAGCGAATCGCGCAGCTGCGCCCCGACGCGCGCATCATCGCGATCCTGCGCGAGCCCGCCAGCTTTCTGCGCTCGCTTCACCTGCAGCTGCTGCAGGCCCAGGTCGAGACGGAGGCGGACCTGCGCGGCGGGCTCGCGCTCGAAGACGCCCGCCGAGCGCGACGCGCGCGCGGCGATGCACAGATTCAGCAGGGCCTCATGTATCTCGAGCACGTGCGCTACGTCGAGCAGCTGCGCCGCTATCACGCGGTCTTCCCGCGCGAGCAGGTTCTGGTCCTGATCTACGAGGACTTCCAGGCCGACAACGAGGGCACGATGCGGCGCGTGCTGCGGTTCCTCGACGTCGATGACAGCTCGCCGATCGAACCGGTGCAGGCCCACCCGACGGTGCGCGTGCGCTCGCCGCGACTGCACCGTCTGGTGCGCGCCCTGCGCGTGGAGCGCGGCCCGGTCGTGACGAGGGCGAGAGCGGCGATCAGGGCGACCACGACCAGGCGCATGCGCCGCAGCGCCCTGTCGCTGTCGCGGCGCGCTCAGCTGGCCCCGCCCCGCCCACCGGACGAGCGGCTGATGTTCGAGCTGCGCCACCGCTTCAAGGACGAGGTGCTCGCGCTGGGCGAGTACTTGGATCGTGACCTGGTCACCCTCTGGGGCTATGACCGGATCTGAGGCCTCGACGGCGTTCGGTGGGACGCCGCCCGCCAGCTCGCCCGTAGGGCGGGTGCCCGACTTCTTCATCGTCGGCCACCCCAAGTGCGGTACGACCGCGCTGTACCGGATGCTCAGGGCGCATCCGCAGATCTTCATGCCGGAGCTGAAGGAGACGCGCTTCTTCGCACCCGAGCTGCACCCCGCGACCGGGCTGACGACGCATCCACGAACGCTCGAGCAATACATGGCGCTCTTCGCGTGGGCGGCGCCGGGGCAGCGCGCGGGCGAGGCGTCGCCCTCGTATCTGCGCTCGCGGATCGCCGCGGCTCGGATCGCCGCGGTGGCGCCCGACGCGCGCATCGTCGCGATCCTGCGCGAGCCCGCCAGCTTCCTGCGCTCGCTGCACCTGGAGCTCCTGCGCGATCACGTCGAGACAGAGAAGGACCTCGGCAGGGCGATCGCCCAGGAGCACGTCCGCGCCCGCGAGCGCGACGTCCGTCCAGGGCTCGTCTACTCGGACTATGTGCGCTACGTGGAGCAGCTGCGCCGCTACCGCGACGCGTTCGCGCCGGAGCGAGTCCTGGTCCTGGTCTACGACGACTTCCGTGCCGACAACGAGGCGACCGTGCGGCGCGTGCTGCGCTTTCTGGAGGTCGACGACACGGCGCCGATCGAGCCCGTCGAGGCGAACCCGACGGTCCGCGTGCGCTCGCCACGCGCCTATGCGCTCGTGCGCTCGCTCTACCTGGGGGAGGGCATGGGAGCGCGCACGGCGAAGGCGTCCATCAAGGCGCTGACGCCTCGGCGGCTGCGACGTGGCGGGCTCGGCGCGCTGCGGCGTAACGTCCTCCTGGGCAAGCCCCGGACGTCTGGGGACGACCTTGACCTGGAGTTGCGTCGCCGCTTCAGGCCCGAGGTGGTGGCGTTGAGCGAGTACCTGGACAGGGACCTGATTAAGCTTTGGGGTTATGACGACATCAACTGAGACGTCGACGGCCGCGCGCTCTCCGCTCACGCGGGCGCCGGACTTCTTCATCGTCGGTCATCCCAAGTGCGGTACGACCGCGCTGTACATGATGCTCAGGTCTCATCCCCAGATCTTCATGCCCGAGCTGAAGGAGCCGTGGTTCTTCGCGGGCGACATGCGTCCCCGCTTTCGGCCGGTGCGCCAGGCGCCGACGCCGGACACGCTCGAGGAGTACCTCGCGCTGTTCTCGCGGGCCGAGCCCAGACAGCGCACGGGCGAGGCGTCCTCCACCTACCTGCTCTCGCACGACGCGGCCGCGCGCATCGCCGAGCAGCGCCCGGACGCGCGCATCGTCGCGATCCTGCGCGAGCCGGCCTCCTTCCTGCGCTCGCTCCATCAGCAACTGCTGCGCACGCACGTGGAGTCGAAGAAGCGGCTCGCCACCGCGATCGCGCTTGAGTCGGCTCGCCGCGAGGGGCGCCGCATTCCACGCCGCTCGCACCGGCCGCAGCTGCTCATGTACTCCGAGCACGTGCGCTACGTCGAGCAGCTGCGTCGCTATGAGGCGGTCTTCCCGCGCGAGCAGATGCTGATCCTGATCTACGAGGACTTCCGCGCCGACAACGAGGGCACCGTGCGCGCTGTGCAGCGCTTTCTCGGGGTTGACGAGACGGGCCCGATAGAGGTCCAGGACGCCAACTCGACGGTGATCGCGATGCGCTCCCAGCAGGCCGACGAACTCCTGAATCGCGTCTCGGTCGGCAGAGGCCCGGTCTCACGCGCCGTCAAGACGGGACTGAAGGCGGTGATGCCGAGCGACGTGCGCCGCCGCGCGATCCGCACAACCCAGCGCCACCTCGTAATGGGGCCGCCGAAACAGCCCGACGAGGAGTCGATGCTCGCTCTGCGCCGACGCTTCCGCGGCGAGGTGCAGGCGCTGAGTGAGTACCTCGATCGCGATCTGGTCGCGTTCTGGGGCTATGACTGCATCGGCTGAGGCGCGGGAACTCCCCGGTCGAAACCTGACAGGGGCTCCCGACTTCTTCCTCGTCGGTCATCCCAAGAGCGGCACGAGCGCCTTGTATGAGATGTTGCGGAGCGACCCCCAGATCTTCATGCCCGATCTGAAGGAGCCGTGGTTCTTCGCCACCGACCTCCGTCCGCGCTTTCAGCCGCTGCGGGCCGGCGTTCGCCCGCCGGAGACGCTCGCCGAGTACCTCGCGCTGTTCGCCCCCGCTGCCCCCGGGCAGCTGACTGGGGAGGCCTCCTCCTCCTACCTGCTCTCGCGCGAGGCGGCCCCACAGATCGCGCGGGCGCGACCGGACGCGCGCATCGTCGCGATCCTGCGCGAGCCCGCGAGCTTCCTGCGCTCGCTGCACCAGCAGCTGCTGTTCACCCACGTCGAGTCCGAGAAGCGCTTCGCCCGGGCGCTCTCGCTGGAGAGCGCCCGGCTAGAGGGCCGGAAGATACCACGTCACTCCCACCGGCCGCAGATGCTCATGTACTCCGAGCACGTACGCTATGTCGAGCAGTTGCGGCGCTATCACGCCGTGCTCCCGCGCGATCAGGTGCTGATCCTGATCTACGATGACTTCCGCGCCGACAACGAGCAGACGGTGCGGCGGATCCTGCGCTTCCTGGGGCTCGACGACGCGGTTCCGATCGAGACCGTCGAGGCGAACCCGACGGTGCGCGTGCGCTCACCCCGGCTCTACGCGCTCGCGCACAGGCTCAACCTCGGCCACGGCGTCGTCGCCCGCGCGAGCAGGGCGATGGTCGGCGCCCTGACTCCGAGCGGGTCGCGGGCTCGGGCGCTGGCCGGGCTTCCTCGGAGGGCCCTGCTCGGCGAGCCGCGCGCCGCCGACGGCGAGCTGATGCTCGACCTGCGTCGCCGCTTTCGAGTGGAAGTGGAGGCGTTGAGCGACTACCTCGACCGCGATCTCGTCACCCTCTGGGGCTATGACCGCCTCGGCTGAAGCGCGTGCTCCGAGCGATCGCCCCGACGGTCTCGGCGCAGGCTGGCGCGAAGCCGCTCTGCGCGCCCAGTGCGCAGAGCTTCCGTCGGGCCGGGTGGTCGTCACCTGCACCGCGGAGCGGGGCGCCGGCGGTCTTGGACGCCACCTCGACGAGATCGTCGCCGCGCTGGAGCGCGGCGACGGCGAGGCCCTATGCATATGCGGCTCCACAGGCGCTCACGGGACGCCGGCGCAGCGGCGCCCGCCAAGCCACGCGCTCGGGCTCCCCTATCTGAGCAGGATCCTTCGGAAAACGCCGGCGCCGGTGTCGCGCGGCGTGCGCGTAAAGGCCTTCTTCGTCGAGTTCGACGCCTACGCGGCGCGGCAACTGCCCGCAGCGGACCACCTGATCGCGTTCAACGGCCAGGCGCTCGCCCAGTTCCGGGAGGCGCGGCGCGCGCGCTGCGGGTCGCTCTCGCTCGTCTCCGCCAACCCGCACCTGCGCCGCTTGGCCCGCCAGCACGAGCTCGCTCGCAGTCGCCACCCGCTCGAAGGGTCGTGGGCGAGTCGTCTGCTGGAGCGCAACCTGGCCGAGTACGCACAGGCGGACCGCGTCTACTACGCGTCGCGCTACATCCGCGAGTCCTTCCTCGAGCAGGGCTTCCCGGAGGAGCGCCTGGCCGGCTTCCCTCTCACGCCCGACCCGCGCTACGAACTCGCCGGTGCGCGCGAGCCCTCAGACCGGTTCGAGATTGTCTATGTCGGCAGTCTCGCCGTCCACAAGGGCGTGCCGCTGCTGATCGACGCTGTCCGCCGCCTGTCCCAGGCGGACATCAGGCTCCGCCTGGTCGGCGGCTGGGCGACGCCGGGTGTGCGACGCTTCGTCCAGCGCGCCTGCGCCACAGATCGGCGGATCGTGGTCTGTCCCGGTGATCCTTTGCCGCACCTGCGGGCGGCGCGTCTGTACGCGCACCCCGCTTACGAGGACGGCTTCGGCTACGCCCCCGCCGAGGCCCTGGCCGCCGGTGTGCCCCTGCTCGTCAGCGAGGACACAGGCATGAAGGAGCTGATCGCTCCCGGCCGCAACGGCCTGATCCTTCCGACCGGGGACCTGGACGCGCTCACCGAGACGATCGAGGCCGCCTATCGTGGCGAGATCCTCGCGCCCGGGCGGCTCTAAGGACGGCGCGAGCGCGATGGCGGTGGGCGAAGTGCAGGCCGGCGTCCTCAGTGGGACGGTACCGGCACCGGGGAGGGAGAGCAGGCCGCTGCAGGCGGCTGTCGTTGGCGTCTCCAAAGGCCGCACCTGCGGCATGCGTGACCATGCCATCCTGCTGGCCGACGCTCTGGGCGATGAGGACGTGTCGTGCTCTGTGCACTGGCTGTGGCGCAGCGCGCTGTCGATCCGGGCCGTTCACTCCGAGTTTCGATCCTGGACGAGCCGGCTCGCCAGCGAACTCGACGCGAATCCGCCCGATGCGATCATCTTCCACTACTCCGTCTTTTCGTACTCCTACAAAGGCTTCCCGCTGTTCGTGCGTCCGACGCTCTCGGCGCTGCGCGGCTCGTGGCCGCTGATCACCGTACTGCACGAGTTCGCCTACCCGTGGCGCTACGGGGGCCTGCACGGCGACGCGTGGGCCGTGACCCAGCGCGCGGCGATGGTCGGCGTGATGAAGCGTTCGGCGGCGGTCCTCGTCACGGCGCCTTTCCGAGAGGAATGGCTGGCCTCCAGACGGTGGCTCCCGCGCCGCCCGATCGCCTTCGCACCCGTCTTTTCCAACCTGCCCGCGGCGACCGTCGCCGGGCGCGCGGCGGATCGAGCCGCCGAAGGGGTGGTCGGCCTGTTCGGCTACGCCTACGAGGGCGCCGATGCCGCACTCGTGCTCGACGCCGTGCGCCTGTTGCACGATCGCGGCCTGCCAGTGCGCCTGAAGCTGCTCGGCGCCCCGGGGCCCGGCACGCCCGCCGCCGAGCGGTGGCTCGCGGATGCCACCGACCGTGGCCTGGAGCGCGCCCTGTCGTTCTCCGGTCTGCTCGAGGCCCAGGAGCTCGCGAACGCGCTGGCAGCCTGCGACGTGCTGCTGCACGTCGCGCGCGCGGGCCCCACCTCGCGCAAGGGCACGCTCGCCGCCTCCCTGGCCTCCGGCAGGCCGGTCGTCGCGCTCGACGGCCCCCGGCGCTGGGCCGAGCTGGCCGGGTCAGGGGCCGCCCTGATCGTGGCGCCCACGGCGGTCGCTATGGCCGACGCGGTCGCCGGTCTGCTCGAGGACAGGGATCGGCGCGAGGCGCTCGGTGCTCGCAGCGCCGCGTTCGCGCGCGGTGCGATGGGGGTGCAGCGCAGCGCGCGGGCCGTCCGCGGGCTGCTCGACGCGCTGTAGTCGAGCTCCAGGTCCGACGCGCCACGGAGCGGGCTCGTCTTGTGAGCCCGACGGCTTCGATACGGGCGCACGGGGCGCCGCCTCATAGAGAGACCGCGCTCTCCCGAGCCGAGGGTGCGCTCGCTGTGCGGATGACCGCCGCGAGTTCGGCCGCCCGCGTCTCGTACGAGAGCTCTTCGCGGAGCCGCTCCCGGTCGACCGCGAGTGGTCTGCCCGCGAACTTCGCGCCGGCCAGCTCGCCGACGATCTCGCCCATGCGCAGTCGGTCGTCTGGCTCGACCAGCCACACTCCGGGCCTGTCCGCCAGGTAGTTCCAGTTCTCGCCCCGCGGCACCGCCGCGAGAATCGGCCTGTCGGTCATAAGGTACTCGTATGTCTTCGCCGAGATGCGCCCGCCGGCCGACCCGTCCAGGCGCTTGGGCAGCGTGATGAACAGCAGATCGGCGCGCGCGAGAATCCCGGCGATCCGCTCGTGGGGTATCGGTCCGTGGACGCTGACGACGCCCTGCACTCCCGAGTCCGCGAGCGCGCGCTCGACCAGTGAAGCCGGATAGGGGTTGCCGTAGACGGTGAGGCCCACGCGTCCCTCCCAGCCTGGATGCGCGGAGATCGCGTCGAGGATCGCCTGACCGATGATCGCGGGCGAGGAGGTCCGCTGGTCTAGCTCGGTGCGCTCATAGCGACCGAGTCGCGTCCAGGCGCCGTAGGCGCGCGTGAGCGGCCCGGCCGGCGCGCGCTGCTCGGTCAGCGCCCACCAGCCGGACATCGCCCCGACATACACGATCTCGAAGTCGTACGGGCGTCCCGTCGTCGCCGGGCTCGCAGGCGAACGGCTCGCATGTTCGCGGTCGTCCCCGCCGGCTGTTCTCGCGGCGGCGGAGGCGCCCGGGGGGAGGTCGGTGGGATCGGCGCCGTAGCGGACAAGGTGAAGCCTCTGGCGAACATCCTCCGACTGGCGGGATCGCACCAGGTCGAGGTTCGTCTGGGAGACGTAGACGGTGGCGTCGGCGCGGCGGACATACAGGTCCTCGAGGGCGCGCGCGAGCCGGTAGTGTAGGCGCGTCGGGAAATGGGGGTGCATGTCGGTGCAGGTTGGCGAGTCGTCGAGGTTGAGGATCAGTGGCAGGCCGCTGATCCGGGCGAGCGCGATGCCGGCCAGGCCCGCGGAGTAGGGCATCATGAACACGACGATCGCCTCTGGCCGCAGTTCGCGCACGAGGCGCCTGCCGGCGCGAACGGCGGGCAGGACCCAGAAGATCGACTCGTCCGGCCACACGAAGAGCTCGATCAGCCTTGCCAGGCGCAGGCGCCTGAGCGCCGCGAGCAGCCTGCGCGGGCGGTGGCCGCGAACGACCTCGACGCGCATCCGCCCGCTCGACGCCTGGTTCCCGCCCTCGGTGATGACGACGAGGTTCCACTCGGCGCTGAGGCGCTCGAGCAGCTTGCCCGCCCGGATCGCCGTCGGGGTCGTCTCCGGCGCGAACGACGGCGACAGGCAGAGGAGCGTCGAGGTTCCTCCGGGGCTCACGGCGCGCGGTCTGCGCAGACGATCACCGAGACGGATGTGAGCTCCGGGAAGCGCCGCCTGACGCACTCGGGCCAGACTCGCCCTTTTGTCAGCGAAATCACCTCGGCTCCAGCAAAGCTCGGGGGCTCGACCGCAAGGTCCTCCTCGGCCAGGACGCGCTCCATCACGTGCGGCAGAGCGGGAGAGAGGTGCGGCCGGTTGTCCGGCCGGAAGCTCGTCAGCTGGCCCCTCAGGCCAAGCTCGAGGCGATGGCGCAGCGTCGCCACATTCGGGGTCGAGATGACCAGTCGCCCGCCGGGCGCGACCAGCTTCGCCGCCTGGCGCAGAGCGCTCCAGGGGGCCTCCAGGTGCTCAATCACCTCGACCAGCAGGACCCTGTCCGCGACCGGCAGCTCGCCCGCCTGCTCAGCTGGCAGCGCACGGAAGCTGACGTCGTCCTTCAGGTCGGCGTCCAGCCAGTCGATCGGGTCGATACCCCACAGGCTTGCGGGCTCCCACCTGTCCCTGATCGCGCGCAGCAGGTCTCCGCGCCCGCAGCCGAGGTCGAGCCAGCGCAGTCCTGGCGCGGGGCGCGAGGCTGCCAGAGCGCCCTCGACGATCGCCTGCATCGAGGCGCCCGCCGATGCCATCTGGTCGGAGTAGGTGCGCACGGCGGCCATGCTACAGCGGACGCTCGTCTCGCCAATCGGCTCGGAGCTGGCGACGGGCGGAGTCGGAGGCAGGTCCACTCGACTCGCGCGCCCGCCACCGGCCGACGCTGGTCATAAGGGGGTGGGGGGTGCCGTCTGGCTCATGCGCTCAGCACGGGCCTCCCAACCGGAGCGGGCGCTCCGGTAAGCGTCGAGCAGCGCGCTCACGTGACGCTCGGCAGTGAATCGCTCCGCCGCCAGTCTCCGACCCGCTGCCCCCATCGTCTCGCACCTGTCGGGGTCGGCGAGCAGTTCGTTGAGGGCGTGTGCGAGCGCATCGTGATCGCCCGGCTCGACCGCAAGACCGTTGACGCCGTCACGCAGCCAGTCGCGGACTCCTCCCGTGGCGCTGGCTACCACGGGTCGGCCGGCCGCGAACGCCTCAATACCGACGAGCCCGAACGGCTCCGGCCAGACTGATGGCATCGCGAGGACCGACGCTTCGGCCAGCTCGCGCGCGAGCGCGTCGGTGCCGAGCCAGCCCCTGAAGTGGACGCGGTCCTCGACGCCCAGCCGCCGCACCAGCCTGCGTGCTCGGTCGAGGCGCCAGCCGTCGCCGCAGACGACGAACTCGCCATCCACTTTTTGAGCGGCGCGGATCAGGACGTCGATGCCCTTGGGTGCCACGATCCTTCCGGCGAAGACCACGCGCCGACGGGCGGCGTGCTCGGGTCTGGCCTCTGCGGGGATGGTGGTGAAAAGGGGGATGACAGCGCGCCGAACGAGGCCGTTGGCGGACAGGTGCCGGTCCACGGCGCTCGAGTAGGAGACCACGAGGTCGGCCGCTCCCAGCGCGGCGAGTGCGCGGGTGACGCGCCTGTAGGCGGCCGGCAGCCGGCGGACCTGGCGCGTGTGGGCGCAGCCGCGCAACGCCAGGTTTGGCATGCAGCCGGCGCCATGCGGACGCGCGCACTCGTGGCCGGGCTCGAAATAGTGGACACCCGAGGTGCAGGCCGTGTATCCGTGCGCGCTGAGCACGGTCGGGGCGCTCCGCCGCACGAACGTGACGATCTCCGGATCGTCCACCTGGTGGATGTGGATCGCCGTCGGAAGCGAGGACAGCGCCCCGCCGAGCCGCTCGGCGGGCGCCAGCGCGGTGTCGAAGAGCCGCGGAGCGTGAAAGACGGTGACGTTCGGAGGGGATGCCGCGACGTCCACATGGGCCGCCGCCACGCTCACATCCAGACCGTGCTCGGCGAGCGCGGAGGCGCTCGCGATCGCATGCGTGGCGACGCCGCCGTCCCTGGTCCAGCGCGGGGTCACCAGCAGGACCGACATCGGGATCATCGCCCACCAAGCATAGTCCAGGCCATGCTTTTCCCGCGACGCGCTCACGGCTTTGACCCGGCCCTCGCCCGCGGCGGACCGGTCTGAGAGGATACGAAGATGTCGTTTGCAAGACGCACCGTGGGAGTCGTCTCACGACGCCTCGGACGCCCGGAGCTGACGGCGGTCTTCTTTCGAGACGCGCGGCAGGCGCTGCGTGAGGAGGTCGCGATCAGGGCTGTGCTCGCGGGCGTGCTGCGCGGCGACTCGACCTACGTCGACGTGGGCGCCAACCGAGGACAGGTTCTGCGCGAGGCGGTGCGCGTGGCGCCGCGCGGGCGCCATCTGGCGTTCGAGCCGATACCGGACGTCGCGGCCGAGCTGGCGCGAGCATTCCCGGGTGTCGAGTGTCGCCAGATGGCGCTCGGAGCTCGCCCGGAAGTCGCACGGTTCTGTCACTTCAGGAACCTCGACGGTTGGAGCGGGCTGCGGCGAAGCCCTGAGATCAGCGACGAGCGGGGGGCTCCCGAGTACATCGACGTAACGGTCTCGACGCTCGACGCCGAGATTGGCGAGCTGACGCCGCGCCTGGTCAAGATAGACGTAGAGGGGGCGGAGCTCGGCGTGATCGAAGGCGCCCGGACTGTGCTCTGGCGAGCGAAACCGGTCGTGATCTTCGAGCACGTCGCCTCCGCTGCGAGCCTTTACGAAGCGTCCTCCGAGGGCGTTTGGGATCTGCTCGCCGAGCTCGGCTACGAGACCTTCTCCGTCACGGGCGACGGACCGTTCGACCGCGCGGCGTTCGCCGAGAGCGCGACCGTCGTGAACTGGCTCGCGCGGCCGGCTAGTTCGTGACCGTCACGGCGAACGGCGCGCTCGCGCTCGTCTGACGCAGACCGTCGCCGGGGATCTTGACGCGCATTACGCAGGTCCCCTTGCGCCCGAACGTGTACGCGATCTGGTACTGGGACACGGCGTTCACGGTCCCGGTGGCTACCACGTGGAAATCGAGGCCCGAGGCGTCGCCGCGTTCGAGGTCGATGACCTGCCCTTCCTGTGCCCCCGTCACCGTTCCCGTGAACGTCGCGGGCTGACCGACATGAGCGGCGCTCGGCGTCGTTTCGGTCGCCAGCGCGAAGGCCACGCCCTCGTACAGGACGGTCGACCGCGCGGTGGCGTCCGTCACCTGGTAATAAGTGTTCTGGAGCGGTTCCTGCGTGAACGTGTATTCGCCGGTCGCGTTCGCCGTGGTGCTCGCCACGGCCTGGAAGGCGTTGCCCTTGGTGCGCGCCAGCAGTGTCACCGTCTGTTCCGCTGCGTCGGCGGCGACCCCGCCGATCGTCACCTGCTGCCCGTAGGTGAGCGGGTCGGCCGAGGTCTCGATCGTAAGCTGCGGATTCTGGGGTTGGGTGGCTGCGAAGGAGACCGGTTCGGAGATGCCCGCGACGTTCTGCCCGCCGGTGCGCACGACCGCGCGGACGCTGGTCGCGCCGGGAATCCTGATGGGGTGGGCGATCGAGAAGCTGCCGTCGGCGGCCACGACGCCGTGGGCGATCGTCCGCCAGTGCGCGCCCGTGGCGGAATGGGCGATCTGCAACGCCACGCGGGCGCCGGCGACGACCGGGTTGACAGTGCCCGTAAAGGTCGCCTCGGCGCGCGCGCGCGGGTGCTTGGAGTCGCTCGCGGCGGTCTGAGCGTCTGAGGAGACGGAGGGTTCGGTGGGGGCGACTGTAAGCGTGACGAGGGGGGCGACCTTGACGGCGGCGCGAGCGTGACGCCTGCCCAAGCGCACCTGGAAGACCGTGTTCGTGTACAGGGCGGCCGAGGTCAGTTCGTAGGAGCCGTCCGCCTGCGCGGTGGGGGTCCCGGCGAGGCCTACGCCCGGGTCCGCGGCGCCGACGCGTCCGAAGCCGTGGACGCCCACGCCGCCCTGATGCTCATAGACAGAGATCTGCTGGCCGGCGACGCTCGCGCCGTGCGGGCACTCGAGCGTCCCGGAGACGGTGACCGATTCGCCCGCGACGATGCGCCCGGAGCTGCTCTGAATGCTGATTCGGCACCCGCGCACGGCCCCGGAGCCCGAGCTGGGCGAGGACGGGCCGGCACCGGCTTCGCCCGCTTCGCCGGACGCTTCGCCACCGACCTTCGGAGCGTCGTGGCGGTCGCTCCGTTCTTCGCTGCGCGCCGTCCTGCGGGCTTCCCGTTCCTGGACGCGTGCTGCTCGTTCTTCGGCGCGCACGGTCCGTTCCTGTGTGCGTTCTTCGGTATGCGCGGACCGTTCTTCGGCGCGGGAGCCGGCCTGGTTGGCCGTCGAGGAGACAGGTAGCGCGAGTCCGGCGCCAAGAGCCATGGTGCACATGAGCGCCAGCCGGAGGCGGGAACGGCGAAATTCGGTCGAAAGCTTCATGCTCGTCTCCAGGGATGCGGGGCCGAAGAGGTTCGTTGCTGACCTATCGGCGGCCAAGGCGCCGTGCTTGAACGGTCTTTTGCGGAGTCGAGCGCAGATGTGACCACACCGGATGGCCGTAGTTTTCCCCGACGAGGACCGACCGGGACCGCCAGGCTGTCTCAGCGTGCCCGCGTTCGGGCGGCAAGCACGCGCTCGTAGGCCTCTTCGAACCGTCCGGCCAGCGCCCGCGGGTCGTAGTCGCGGGCCGCATCTCGCGCCGCCCTGCCGAGGCGCCGGCGCGCGGCCGGGTCGGCGGCCAGCGCCCTCATCACCGCCGCGAGCGCATCGGGGTCGCGGCTCGCGAACAGGCGCCCGGTCACACCGTCGGTGATCACCTCGGCGGGCCCGCCCTCGTCGGGCGCGATCACCGCCAGGCCGGCCGCCATCCCCTCGATCACCACCTGGCCGAAGGGCTCGGGGATGACCGATGCGTGCACGAGCACGTCGAAGGACGCGAGCTCGTGCCAGATATCCTCGCGGAAGCCGCGGAACTCGACCCGCCCGTCGAGTGCGAGCCGCTCGACGAGGTCGCGCAGCTCGCGCTCGTGGTCATCCTCGCCGAACATCGGCACGCCTACCAGCACGGCGCACTCGTCGCCGGCCGGGAAGGCGGCGGCGAAGGCGCGCAGGAAGAGATCCTGGCCCTTCCACGGGGCGATCCGGCCGAGCATCCCGAAAGTCGCGGCGCCCGGAGGCGTCGAAGCATGCTCGTCCTGCTCGCCTAGGTCGGGGGCATCGACCGAGTCGGGTATCACCGTGCCGCGAGCTCGCGCGCGAGCGGGCAGCGTCGTGAGTGTGGCTGTCGAGTTGGCGATCACGCCGTCGGCCATCGCCGCGATGAACGTCCGCATCGCCGAGACGGCCGAACGGGGCAGGTAGTCCTCGGCGATGCGGTCGCGCAGATGCCACACGAGCGGGACGCCGGCGGCTCTCGCCGCTAGCGCCCCGTAGACACCGGCCTTGAGCGAGTTCGTGTGCACGAGATCAGGCTTCAGCGCGCGCAGGCGCCGCGCCAACCGCGCCGAGTACGCGAGCGTGCTCAGCGCGACGGCGGGTGAGGCGCCGCCGAGGCGCACGGCGTCACGACGCAGATTGCGCGTGGAAGCGGTGAAGGGAAGCACCTCTACCGAGACCCCCGCGCGCTGCAGCCGCTCGGCCAGCGGACCGTCCTCGCCGAGGATCACGTGGGCATGGACGCGGCGCAGGTGGGGGAGCAGTCGCAGCAGGGCGATCTCGCCGCCCGACAGCCGGGCCACGTGGTCGAGATAGACGACGCGCATCCGCTCGTCTCGCTCGCGGTTCACCAGCCGGCGGTAGAGCTCACGGTGGCGCTCCGCAAGCTTCGGCCAGGAGAAGCGCTCGGCGTGGCGCCGGGTGTCGCTCCTGCTGGGCAGCTCGCCCCGGGCGGCCGCCCGCAGGCGCGCGGCCAGCGCCGTGCCGTCCGCGGGCGCTACCACCAGCGAGGGATCGAGCTCGGCGATCGCCTCCGGCAGCCCGCCGACGGCGCTGACGATGCTCGGCGTGCCGCACGCGGCCGCCTCGAGCACGACCAGGCCGAAGCCCTCGACGGCGAGCGTCGGCACGACGGCGATGTCTGCCGCCCGGTAGACCTCGGTCAGCTCCGCGTCCGAGACCCGGCCGAGCATCCGCACCCCGCCGGCGAGCGGCGGTCGCGCCGCTCGCTCGGCCAGCTCGCCGGCGAGTGGTCCCTCGCCGACCACCAGCAGGGCGGAGCCGTCCGGCAGCTCGGTTGCGACCATGCCCCAGGCCTCGAGCAGCACGTCGATCCCCATGCGCGCGACCAGGCGCCGCGCGCACACGGCGACGAACGCCTCCGGCGCGAGCCCCAGTCGCGCGCGTGCGGGTGTGCGATCGCCGGGGGCGAACGCGTCGAGGTCGACGCCCGGTGGCCAGACGTGCACGTTCCAGGGGGACACCCGGTAGCGCTCCACAAGCACGCGCCCGAAGGCGCTGGAGAGCGCGACGTGCGCGTCTGCTGTGCCAAGCACCCGGCGCTCGAGCGTCCTGCGCAGCACGAATCCTATACGCGAGGCGTCGCGTGCGAGGACGCTCTCGTCCGCCCACGGCCCGTGAAAGTGGAACACCTTCGCTCGCCCGCGCATGTCTCCGAGTAGCAGGGGCAAGGCGGCGTAGAGCGCGAAGTGAAAGTCCACCACCTCGGTGCCCACGGCAGCCCGGCGCACCGCCGTCCGGTAGCTCAGCAGCCGGCGCGCCAGCGGGCGCTCGGGGCCGGCCACCGCGGCGATCGCGGGCGGGGCCCCCTCGGCCGGCCCGATCACCACGCCACGCGCCTGCGGAAGCTCTTCGAACAGGCAGCGGTAGTAGCGGTCGAGGCCGCCGAGCGTCGAGGGGAACCAGCCCATCCCCAGCATCAGCAAGCGCGGATCGCCATCCGGCCCCGCCGGCGATCCCCCGTGCGGGTCCCGTCGCATTGTGCTTATGCTGGTTGGCAATGGAACCGGTCTCAGGCCCAGAGGGCATCCTCTACTCCTGCTCTGGCGAGCCCTACGTTATCGAGGCTGTCCGATCGGCTCGCTCCTCGCTGCGGCACAACTCGCTCCCTCACGTCCTGTTCGCCTCAAACGACGCGGAGGACGCAGCGGTCGCGGCCGAGAACGTGCCGGGCCTGTCGGTCGTTCGCTTTGAACGGTCGCTCAACCCGTATGCCGACAAGATCGCCAACATGCGCCGCTCACCGTTCGAACGCACCATCTACCTCGACACCGACACGTTCGTCGTCGAGGAGATCGCTCACCTGCTGCGCCTGCTCGATCACTACGATCTCGCGGCCGCCTACGCCGCCGGCGGGCGCGGGCCGCACGATCCTGAGGTGCCGCCCGCGTTCTACGAGCTCAACACCGGCGTGCTCGTCTGGCGCGCCGGCGAGCGCATGCGGGAGTTCATGCGCGTTTGGGAAGAGACCTATCTCGCCTGGGTGGAGCGCGGAGATCCGTTCCCGGTTCCCGGCGACGGCAGTCGCGGCGGCCGCGCCGACCAGCTGGCGTTTCGACGCTGCGCCTGGGCCTGCGGCGTGCGCCTGTACGTGCTCGCGCCCGAGTACAACTTCCGTCTCGAACATCCAACGACCGTCGGGTCGCGCGTGGGGGTCATCCACGGCCGTCACCCCGACTACGAAGGCCTCGCCGCGCGGGTCAACGCCAGGGAGGCGCCGCGATCGTGGCCGCCGCCGCTGTCGTCGGGCGCAAAAGCCAAGCGACGAATGCGGAAGGCGGTACGCGCTCTTTCGGGCCAATCGACCACGAGTTCCTCATGATGGGTGGACATCAGCACGATCTCGCCAGAGATTCTTGCCGCTACCATCGGGCGATGAGCGTAGGTCGCGGCAGGGCTCCGGACTTCTTCATCGTCGGCCACCAGAAGTGCGGCACGACGGCTCTCTACATGATGCTCCAAAACCATCCGCAGATCTACATGCCGGCGGAAAAGGAGCCCCGCTTTTTCATACCCGAGCTGCGTCCCAGGCCGGTTAACGGGAAAAAGCCGAAACGACCGGCCACGCTGGACGATTACCTCGCGCTCTTCGCCGAGGCGGCTCCGGGTCAGATCGCCGGAGAGGCCTCCCCCCAGTACCTCAGATACGAGGAGGTGCCGGGCGCGATCGCCGAGGTGGCGCCGGACGCGCGCATGATCGCGATCCTGCGCGAGCCCGCCAGCTTCCTGCGCTCCTTTCACGGTCAGATGTTGCACAACCGGATCGAGACGCAAAAGGACTTCCGCAAGGCGATGGCGCTCGAGGAGGACAGGCGCAACGGTGAGCGCCTGCCCCGCGGCTGCCGGCGCGGGGCATGGCTGCTCTACTCCGACCACGTGCGCTATGCCCAGCAGCTGCGTTGGCTGCACGCCGCGTTCCCGCCCGATCGGGTGCTGGTCCTCGTCTACGAGGAGTATCGCAGGGACAACGAGGCGGTCGTGCGCGAGGTGCTGCGCTTCCTGGAGGTCGACGAGACGGTGCCGCTGAAGGCGCTCGACACCAGGCCGTTGAAGGACGTTCGCGTTCAGCGCTTGCACCGCCTCACGGCCGACATGCAGGAAGCCCGCCGCAATCCGACCGCCGTTCACCCGGCCGTGCGGACCCTCGACACGCTGATCCCCACCGTGGTGCGCAAACCCCTGGGCTCGACGTGGCGCAGGGTCATCTACCGTCCTCGCGCGGAGCCGTCCGAGGCCTTCATGCTCGAGCTGCGTCGCCGGTTCAAGCCGGAGGTCGAAGCTGTGAGCGAGTACCTGGGCCGGGACCTCGTCGGCCTGTGGGGCTACGACAGCATCGGCTGAGCCGGGAGTGGTCGTGGATGTGCGGCAGCGGAGGGTGCCCGACTTCTTCGTCGTCGGTCATGCCAAGTGTGGCACCACGGCCCTGTACCGGATGCTCAGCGCTCACCCGCAGATCTACATGCCCGAGCTCAAGGAGCCCCATTTCTTTGCGCGCGAGGCGCACCATCGCTCATCATCGGCCAAACGTCGGCCCGAGACGCTAGATGCCTACCTGGCGCTGTTCGAGGCCGCCGGGCCCGGGCAGCGCGCCGGCGAGGCCTCGACCTCGTATCTGTCTTCACCCTCGGCCGCCGGCCGCATCGCCGCGCTGCGGCCCGACGCGCGCATAATCGCGATCTTTCGCGAGCCGGCCGCCTTTCTGCGTTCGCTCCATCTGCAACTGTTGCAATCGGGCATCGAGACCGAGAGCGACTTCGCTCGGGCGGTCGGCCTCGAGCTCCAGAGGCGTCGAGGTAAAAGCGTCACGGACGAGTCGTTCTGGGCGTCCATGCTGCTGTACTCGGATCAGGTGCGCTACGTGGAGCAACTGCGCCGCTATCACGAGCACTTCGGTCGAGAGCGGGTGCTGGCTCTGATCTACGATGACTACCGTTTGGACAACGAGCGGGTCGCCCGTCAGGTGCTTCGCTTCCTGGAGGTCGACGACTCGATCGAGCTCAAGCGCTCCGAGGCGAATCCCACCGTGCGCGTCCGCTCGCGGCGCGGGCAGGAGCTGGTGCGCGCCGTCTCGGTGGGGCGGAGTCCCACCGCCCGGGCGGTGAAGGCAGCCCTGAAGACGATCGCTCCCAAGCGGCTTCGTGACGAGGCGCTGCAAATGGTCGACCGCAAGGTCGTCGACCGCGAACCGCGACCACCCGACGAGAGGTTCATGGTCGAGCTGCGACGGCGCTTCAAGGGCGAGGTGGTCGCCGCGAGCGAGTACCTGGAACGCGATCTCGTGAGCCTATGGGGCTATGGCCGGCTCTAGGGCCTTCGACGACCGGCCACGGGCCGTCCGCCGACCGCTCACCCTTTTTGCTTGCTCTTCTTCGGTGCGGCCGTCGCATGCAGCGTGACGCTCATGCTGTGCCCCGGGGCCAGCGGGCCTCTGGGCACCTGCGCGTAAGCACGATAGATCCCGGTCTTATGGATCCCGGTGACGATGCTGAAGCGCGAGAGCGATCTGGTCGCGCGCTTGACCGTCGTGCTGAACGCGGTCGTGTACCTCGGCGTTTCGGACCGTTCTTCGGCCTTGTCTTCGGCCTTTTCTTCAGCCTTCACGGACTTCGGGGTCTTGACCTTCTCGGGCTTGGTCTTGGGAGGCTGCTGTAGCTGGAAGTAGACGATTGCGCCCTTCACCGCCGGCGAGACGGTGCCGTAGAGGCGCACGAGCCCTGCGTGGGGCGCCGAGCGGACGTGCAAGGTGACGCGTACGCTCGCCAGCTCGGTGATCGCGGGACTATAGGTCGGCGGCGCTCCGACCGCGGCCACTCGGAATCTGGTGCTCTGCCTCAGGTGGGCGACGAAGAACGCAAAGCGGCCGGTCGAGCTGGTTGTCTGCTGAGCCCCCACGTTTGTAAAGAGAGCCCCCGAAGGGTATGGGCTCGACTGCAGCACGACCCCGTGCCCGGCTGCTCCCGGCCCCGAGAGCGTGCCCACGATCGTGACCGGGCTGCCCACCGGCTGCCCTTCAGCCGGCGGTGGTGTGAGCGTGAGTTTGAGCGTGAGCCGTTTGGGGGTCGTTTTCTTCTTCGCCGCCGTGTACCTGCGGTCGCGGCCATCTGTCGGACCGTTGCCGTTGCCGGCCACGAGCCTGTAGTGGTAGCCGGCCGAGAGGCCGCTGACGGTCTGGCTCACCTTGACCTTCTTGTTGCCGGCGGGCAGGCTCGCCGAGGGGGTCTGCGAGCCGTAGGCGACGGTCGGGCCGTACTGGAAGTAATAGGTGGCGGCTTCGCCCTTCGGGTTGACCGTGCCTTCGAGCTCGACCCCCGAGCCGGACGCATGGCTTGCTCCGGTCGACACCAACGGCGGCCCGGACGACTTGGACGACGCTTCGGACGCTCCAGCGACAGGCGTGAACGCCGCCTGTGTGGCGAGCGCCATCATGGCCGCTCCCACAAGAGCGCGCGCGGTGGCGCGCGCGCGCCACGCCGGCGTGCGCGAGGCGGCCCCGCGATCGATCCTGAAGCTCCTCATCTGGTCGGTCCTTTCCCCTGCTCGCTTTCTAGCACACCGCTGCGCCGTCGGTGCTCCCTGAAACACTGCCGCCGGCCGATCGATGCGGCCCGCCGGCGAACCCTGACGTGGCTCGGACGGTCGGCTGTGCGGCTCGGCCTGTCCCAGCCCAGCCGCTCGCTCGGTTCTGCAAGATCGCTTGCTAGTCCGTCCGTCCGCCGCCGCCCAAGGCGTTCAGCGGATTCGAAGAGGGCGTCGACCGAAGGCTTAGCATGTTCGCCTTCCAGACCGTTCGCAGGTTGCCGCGCCACGGGGCCGTTTCCCGCGGATTCGCACCGCGCGGGCCTCGACTGGGCGCGACGGCGCTGCTCGCGCTGTTCGGTGCGCTTATCTTGGCCGCAACGGCTCTGGGCACCCAGGCGCGGGGCTCAACCTCGAGCCCCGCGGCGTCGAGTTCGGCGGCATCGAGCCCAGCGGCCTTGAGTCCAAGCTCCGCGAACGCCGTCTCCGCGACCCAAACCTCGGCAGTCCAATCTTCGGTGGCGCAGTCTTCCGCGGCGCGTGGGTTCGGTCCGGCGGTCGTGGCCTGGGGGGACAACTACCACGGCCAGCTCGGCCAGATCTTCAAAGACACCTACGAACTGAGCCCGGTGCCAGTCGAAGGCATAGGCGGCATAACCGAAATCGCCGCCGGTGCGTCCTTCGATCTCGCGCTTCTCGGGAATGGAACCGTGGTCTCCTGGGGCGGCAACCTGTATGGTGAGCTCGGCAACGATTCACGCATGGCCAACTGGGAAGAAGGATACGGCCATGTCGCGGTCAAAGAATGGGTTCCCGGCGCCAAGGGTCCGTCGGAATTTCCGGAACTGGCGGGCGTCAAGCAGATAGCAGCCGGTGGCGTACACGGTCTCGCCCTCATGCGGGATGGCACTGTAAAGGCTTGGGGCGACAACGGATACGGTCAGCTCGGCGATGGCAGGCAAGGCTTCGAATCGCTGACCAACGTCAACCAGCGGATCGCCAGGACGGTGGAATGGCCCGCCGTCAACAAGCTCGAAAGGGTGCTCGCAAACGGTGTCGAAAAGAGCCGGCCGATCAAGGTTGCGGCCGGCAAGCTGTCGAACATCCTGGCCGTCGCCATCGGCGGCCGCTCAGATTACGCTCTGACCAGCGAACACACCGTCATGGCGTGGGGCAGCGACACCGAGGGTCAACTCGGCCTCGACCTCTCCGAACCGGGACCCGAAGGCTGTGAAACGGAAGTCGCGCACTTCCCGAGGTCCGAAGCGTGCGGCACCGTGCCGAGAATCGTGGAATGGACGAACCCGCGGACCCACAAAAGAGAACCGCTGAAAGAAGTCGAGACGATCGTCGCGGGCGCGCTCTCCGCGTATGCGCTGCTCCAGAACGGACACGTGGTCTCGTGGGGAGGCAATCGCGAGGGACAGCTCGGCACGGGAGCGGCCACGGCGCCCCCGCACTCGAGCGAACTGCCGCCGGAAGAAGTCAAGCTCAACAACGGCAAAGAAGGAATCAGCGGCGAAGCGCTGAGCGGCGTCGTCGAACTCGCGGCTGGTTTTGACAACGTGCTCGCCCGAGTCCAGAAGAACGGGCGAGAAGGGGTCGTCGGCTGGGGCAGCGCCGGCCAGGGCGCGCTCGCGCTGGAAGTCGGCAAGGCGCCGGTCGTGAACTGCAGGAACGAACTCTCGCCCAGGCCGGAAGCCCCCGAACCGATCGCCTGCGTCAAGAAGGCGACGGCGATCCCCCGACTGGAAGCGTTGCACCCACAGGCGTTGACGGCCGGCAACGACTACGGGCTCGCGCTCAGCGCCGGCAACGTCTACTCGTGGGGACGCAACGAACGCGGAGAGCTCGGCAACGGGAATGCTCCGCGGAACACCGAAAACCCGACCACCGGCAAGAACGTCAAGGAAGCGGGCTACTCCGAACCGACCCAGGTCCGAGGGTTCGGGCGGGTGTCGGCCATCGCGGCGGGGACCACGGAGGCGCTCGCGCTCGTCGAAAACGCCGCCGAACGCCCGGAAGCTCCGCTGACGGTGACGCCCGAACGCCTCGCGCTGTCGCTCAAATGGAGTCAGAAGGCGGCGAGCGGCGCTGAAGTGGTCGGCCAGAAACTCAACTACAGGGCTGCCGCGCGCAAGAGCGAACCGCCGGCCGCCGAAGAAGGCGGCGATCCGGCGGAAGAAGCCGGGCCGCCCGTCAACAATCCGGGAGAACCGCCCACGATCGTCGAAGTAGAAGAAGGCGAAGCGCCCGTTGTGGAAGCCAAGAGCAACGTCTTGAAAGTCAGGCACGGCGGCTGGAGCGGCGGGCGACCGATCACATTCGCGTATCAGTGGGAACGCTGCAACGCCGAAGGCCAGGAATGCGTAAAGATCGACCGGCAGGGCCACGAATGCCGGATCCCCGGATGTCCCTCGGAATACAGCGGCGAGACGCTCGTCAAGGAAGACGTCGGGCGCACCCTTCAAGCGACCGTCATCGCCAGTGGGCCGGAAGGTCAGGCTACGGCGACCACCGAACCGTCGGAACAGGTGGTGCTCGAAGAAGGGGAAGCGGAACGCACGACCGAGATCGGCAGGAGCGAACTCACCGACCCGTTCCGTGCCACCAGGACTTTCGAACGGTTCCCACTCACCGAAGCGCAGAAGAAGAAGGGCGAACGCAAGCGCAAAGAAGTGGCCCATGAACTTCAAGCGGTGCCCTACGAACTCAAGCTGACCACCAGGGAAGTCCTGGCCGGTCAGACGAAGGCGGGCCTGACCCGGGTGATGGTCGCGACTCCCCTGCCGGCGAAGTAGGCGGGGAGTCTCCGGCTTCGGCCGCCTCGGCGGGGAGGCTGTCGCGCGGGGGCGAGCCTGCCCAGGTCAGGGCGAGCTTGCCTTTGTCCGTGAGGGCCTGTCGCGCGGGGCGAGCCCGCCGCGGCCCCTGACGCTCGCGGCTGCGTCGATGTAGTATGGGCGCCGCGTGAAGGATCGCGCCGGGTGGCGCCGTCCTCCAAGCCTACGGACATCGACACGTCAAGGGGGATGTGATGGTCAGGCAGGGCGATTCCAAGCAACTTGCGATCGTCGGCCGCGCCGGCTTGGCGGTCGTGGCGATCTTCTTCGCGATCTCGATCTACGCGCCCTCGGCGGCCCACGCCAGCGGCTGCGAAGATTCCTGGACGAACACCGCCGGCGGCAGCTGGCTCGAAGGCGCCAACTGGAGCAAAGGCAAAGCGCCGGCCGCGACCGAAGAAGCCTGCATCACCGAACCAGGCACCTACACGGTGACGCTGACCAACGCCAACCCGACGGTCAAGTCGCTCGTCCTCGGGGGCTCCTCGGGCACCCAGACACTCGCCGTGGACAGCACCTGCTCCAACAGCAACGAGACGTTGACGACGACCGGTGGCCTCGAAGTCGAAGCCCACGGCGCGCTAACGCTCGGCAACGCCGAAACCTGCGGCTACAACGTCTTCGTCGTGGGCCCGCTGACCAACCTCGGCAGCGTCGTCACCGAAGCCGGCAAAGGCGGCCAGCGCGAGCTGCAAGGCAGCTTCCTCAACAAGGGGACCCTCCAGATCGGCACGTCCGCGACCCCGACCTCGTTCAACGGCGCCAAAGCGACGCTCACCAACGAAGGCGCGATCTCGCTATCCGCGGGCGCCGTCATGGTCGCCTCCAACGAAAGCGCGATCGCCAATGACAGCGGCGGCTCGATCGCCGCCGAAAGCGGCGCCTACGTGTACGTCGACCCGAAAGGGTCCTTCACCGAGGGCGCGGGCACTACCAGCGGCGGTCCTGTGTACGTCGAAAGCGGCTCGATCGTGTATACGGGTTCCGGCGCCAGCACGGTCGCGGCGCGCGGGACCGATTCGTTGAGCGGGAACATCTCGGCGGGCCAGAAGCTCGAGGTGCAGAGCACGTGCTCTCAGAGCAATGCCCTGGTCAACGTCGCTTCGAGCTTGAGCAGCGCGGGCACGATCACGATGGAAAACGCCGACAGTTGTGGCTACAACACTGACCTGGCGATCGCGTCAGGCCAGACGTTGACGAGTTCGGGCACGATCTCCGCCGAAGAAGATCACGGCGGCAACCGCCAGGTCCAGGGGAATGTGGTCAACTCCGGGACGTTGGAAGTCAACCAGTCGGTCCAGTACGACGGCAAAGCGCCGAGCCTGCTGACCAACGAAGGCACGATCGATGTAGCGTCGACCAAGCAGCTGTTGGCGACCGAAGGCAGCTCGGTCACCAACTCGGCCGGCACGATCGCCTCGACCGGTACGGGCGATGTCTATTTGAAAGGCGGCACCTTTACCCAGGGCGCCGGCAAAACGAGCGGCGAACCGGTCTATGTCGAAAGCGGCTCGATCGTGTATACGGGTTCGGGCGCGAGCATGGTCGCGGCGCGCGCGACCGATTCGTTGAGCGGCAACATCGCCGCCGGGCAGAAGCTGGAGCTGCAGAGCACGTGCAGCCAGAGCAACGAGCAGGTCAACGTCGCGGCCAGCTTGAGCAGCGCGGGCACGATCACGATGGAAAACGCCGAAAGCTGTGGTTACAACACCGACTTGGCGATTGCCGCAGGCCAGACGTTGACGAGCTCGGGCACCATCTCCGCTGAAGTAGATCACGGCGGTAGCCGGCAGGTCCAGGGGAATGTGGTCAACTCCGGGACGCTCGATGTCAACCAGTCGGTCCAGTACGACGGCAAAGCGCCGAGCCTGCTGACCAATGAAGGAACCATCGAAGTGGCGTCGGCCAAGCAGCTCTTGGTGACCGAAGGAAGCTCGGTCACGAATGCCGGGGGCACGATCGTCTCGACGGGCTCCGGCGACGTCTACTTGAAAGGCGGCACCCTCACCGAGGGCGCCGGCAAAACGAGCGGCGAACCGGTCTATGTCGAAAGCGGCTCGATCGTGTATACGGGTTCGGGCGCGAGCACGGTCGCGGCGCGCGCGACCGATTCGTTGAGCGGCAACATCGCCGCCGGGCAGAAGCTCGAGCTGCAGAGCACTTGCAGTCAGAGCAACGAGCGTCTGAACATCGCCTCGAGCCTGTCCAGCGCCGGCACGATCACGATGGAAAACGCCGAAAGCTGTGGCTACAACACGGATCTAGCGGTCGCCGAAGGCCAGACGTTGACCAGCTCGGGCACGATCTCCGCCGAAGAAGATCACGGTGGTAGCCGCCAGGTCCAGGGCAGCCTAGTCAACCGAGGCACGGTGAGCGTCAAACAGACGATCCAGTACGACGGCGAAGCGCCGAGCCTGCTCACGAACGAAGGCACGATCGAAGTGGCTTCCGGCAAGCAGCTCTTGGTGACCGAAGGCAGCTCGTTCGGCAACGCGGCCGGCACGGTCGTCTCGACGGGCTCCGGCGATGTCTACTTGAAAGGCGGCACCCTCACCGAGGGCGCCGGCAAAACGACCGGCGAACCGATCTATGTGGAAGGCGGCGCGATCGAATACGCCGGCACGGGCGCCAGCACGATCGCGGCGCGCGGGAGCGACACATTGACCGGCAGCCCCAAGAAGGGCCAGACCCTCGAGCTGCAGAGCACGTGCAGCCAGAGCAACGAGCAGCTGAAAGCGGGCAGCTTCACCAACGAAGGCACGATCGTTCTGACCAATGCGGAAAGCTGCGGCTACAACGTCGACCTGGCGCTCTCCGGGGGCACCCTCACGAACAAAGGCACGATCGCCGTGGAATACGTCCACGGCGGCAATCGCGTGATCGAAGGCTCGCTCAAGAACGAAAAGACCGTGACACTGTTCGCGGGCGAGACGCTCAAAGTGACCGGCGCCTACACGCAGGGCAAGAAAGGAACGCTCTCGCCGCAGATCGCCGGCCCGTCGAGCTTCGGCAAGCTGGCCGTGACCGGCACAGCGGCGATCGAAGGCAAGCTCAAGCTCAAGCAGATCAAGCCGTTCCTAGCCAAAGCCGGCGAAAAATTCGCGATCCTCACAAGCGCCGGGCTGACGGGCACGTTCGCGAAGGTGTCGGGCAACAAAATCAAACACGGTGGCGAATACAAGCCCACCTACTCGGGGACCGGGGTCACCCTGGAAGCGACCTGATCGGCTGATCGGGGACCGTCCGACCGGAGGGAGGTGCAGCGACCGGACGACCCGTGTTGCCGCGTGGGCGAGAACCCGCGGGCCGCGGTTCACCGCGCCCGCGGCCCCAGCTCCTCTTCGCGTATCCGGCGCCTGCGCATGAACAGCCAGGCGCCGGCCGCCAAAGCGATCACGAGGACGACCGCGACGCCGATGGCGACGTAGCGCCGTGTGTGGCTCGGCGGCTGGGCTTTGGTCACCTTGACCACGACCCGATGAGCCTTCGCGTCTTCGAGCAGTCGCTGCTGCTCGGAGGCCGGGAATACGACGCTCACCTTGCTGCCGTCCTTCAGCGTGACCTTCAGCTTGTGGGACTTGGTGTGCAAGGTCACCGCACGCACCTGGCGGCGGTTCAGCTGGCCTTCGAAGACGGCGACGCTCTCCTGCGCGGCCTGTTCGGTCGCCAGCGCCGGCGCGGTCGCCGCGAGCGCGCCAACGCACGCCAAGAGCGCGATCGCGGCGGCGATCGGCACGTGTAAGCGCACCGGTCCCAATCCGGTCGAGCGTGGCATCGGTGCAGCAGCCTAGACCATGCGGCCGATCGGCACGCCACCAGCGGCCGCGAGTCCGTCCGGGGCCGTCAGATCGACGTCGCGAACCTCGCGGAAACAGAAGAATCGACGAGCGAGAACTCGGCAGGCAGGCGAGCGAACGGTCAGCGAGCGCCCTGAGGGCGCAGCTTCGCGTCGCGCACCGGCAGGCCCGGCAGGCTGTCCCAGACGGTCAACCTATCCGTCAGCTCCGGCGAAGGCCGCCGGGACTCGTAGACGCCGAAGCCGGGCGCGAGCCCAGCCGAGTCGGCGCGAGACGCGGCGGCGCAAGCCGCCCACACGAGCACACCGATGCTCGTCCAGACAACCGCGATGGCGGCGATCACTATCAGCATTGAAATCTAAGTTCGCGGGAGCGCATTCAGCTCCTCCATCGGGTCCTTTGGCCGGCAGCTTGAGGCTGGGCTGGACGGCTGGACGGATATCGTCGTCCGGTCGGTCGCCTCGTCCTAGAAGGCGATCAACTCCTCCAAAACTGTTTACTACACCATCCACTATACCGCCGCTCGCGGTCGCACTCCGCTTCGCTGCCGCTCGGCCTACCATTTGTCTCTGTGTGTCTATCCGATGCCACGAGGGCCAGCTGATGTCCTCGCCGCCCGCCCCGCCCGCCGAGGCCCACGGTGACGACGCCGACCTGGACGGCGCCGGCGACGAAGCCCACGTCTCCGAGCACCCCGTCGAGCTGCTGCGCCTGGTCACCGCCGGCTCGGTCGACGACGGCAAGTCGACTCTGATCGGGCGCCTGCTCTACGACTCCAAGCAGGTCCTCGCGGACCAGCTCGAACACATCGAGCAGGCCAGCCAGCGCATGGGCTCCGACTTCCTCGACCTGTCCTTGCTCACCGACGGCCTGCGCGCCGAGCGCGAGCAGGGCATCACGATCGACGTCGCCTACCGCTACTTCGCGACCGACCGCCGCCGTTTCATCCTCGCCGACACGCCCGGCCACGAGCAGTACACCCGCAACATGGTCACCGGCGCCTCCACCGCAGACGTAGCGATCGTCTTGATCGACGCCCGCGCCGGCGTCCTGCGCCAGTCGCGCCGCCACGCCTTCATCGCCTCCCTGCTCGGCATTCCCCACCTGGTCGTCTGCGTCAACAAGATGGACCTCGTCGACTACGCCCAGTCTTCGTTCGAGGCGATCCAGGACGACTTCGCCACGTTCGCGGCTCGTCTCGACGTCTCCGACGTCACGTTCATCCCGATCTCGGCTCTTCGCGGCGACAACGTCGTCGATCGCTCCCAGAACATGCCCTGGTATCAGGGGCCGCCCCTGCTCTACCACCTCGAGCACGTCCACATCGCCTCCGACCGCAACCTGATCGACGCGCGCTTTCCCGTGCAGTGGGTCATCCGTCCGCGCTCAGCCGAGTACCCCGACTACCGCGCGTTCGCCGGTCAGCTCGCCGGCGGCGCCCTGCGACCCGGCGACGACGTCGTCGTGCTCCCCGGCGGCCAGCGCTCCCGCGTCGCGTCGATCGACACCTTCGACGGCCCCCTGGCCGAGGCCTTCGCGCCGATGTCCGTCGCCGTGCGCTTGGAGGACGACATCGAGGCCGGACGCGGCTCGATGATCGTGCGCGCGCACAACCAGCCGACCGTCTCCAGCACGTTCGAGTGCCTGCTCTGCTGGATGTCCGAGCGGCCGTTCGACCCCCGGCGCCGGCACCTGCTCAAGCACACGACCACGACCGTGCCCGTCGGCGCGCTCGACGTCCGCTACCACATCGACGTCGACACCCTGCACCGCGACGAGTCCACCCGCGCGCTCGAGCTCAACGACCTCGCCCGCGTGCGCCTCCAGCTCGCGCGCCCGCTCGCCTTCGACTCCTACCGGCGCAACCGCGTCACCGGCGGCCTGATCCTGATCGACGAGGCCACCAACGCCACCGTCGCCGCCGGCGTCATCCTCGACACCGAGACCGAGCCCGGCGAGCGCGCCGTCGACGCGGTCGCGGCCGGAGCAGGCGCCGAGGTCAAGACAGAGCGCAGCCCCAACGTGCGCTGGCAGGGCTCGCGCATGACGCGCGCCCGCCGCCTCGACCTGCTCGGACACGCCGGCGCGACCGTCTGGTTCACCGGCCTGCCCGGCGCCGGCAAGTCCACCGTCGCCGCCGCGGTCGAGGAGCGGCTCGTGCTCGCCGGACGCCCTTCGTTTTTGCTCGACGGCGACAACCTCAGGCATGGCCTCAACGGCGACCTCGGTTTCGACGATGCCGCACGCCGCGAGAACGTCCGCCGCACCGCCCACGTCGCGCGCCTGCTGGCCGAGTCCGGCACGATCGCCCTGGTCAGCCTCGTCAGCCCCTACGCGGCCGATCGCCTGGCCGCCGCCGCCCTGCACGCCGACGATGAGCTCGACTTCATCGAAGTCTTCGTCGACACCCCAGTCGAGGAGTGCGAGGAGCGCGACCCCAAGGGCCTCTACGCCCGGGCCCGCTCGGGCGAGCTCACCGGTCTCACCGGTGTCGGCGCCCCCTACGAGGCGCCCACCGCCCCCGACCTCGTGCTCAACACCTGTTCTGAGAGCGTCGATTCCGAGGTCGACCAGGTGCTCGCGCTGCTGGCGGCGCGCGGTCTTCTGCCGGGCCAGTAGCGCTCTCGGCCGGGCCTGCCTTCGGCTGTGCTCGATTTGCGTGCGTTGCCGCGCGCGCGCCGGGCGCGGTCTCGGCGTGGGGGAGATGGGTCAGGCAAGAGGTGGGGAGATGGGGTCGGGCAAGGTCAGGCAAGAGGTGGGGAGATGGGGTCAGGCAAGAGGGCGGGGGAGATGGGGTCATGCAAAAGGCGGGTTAAGAAAACCTAACGCACCTTTTTGTCACCTTTCCTAAAGTAACAAGTCTTCACAATTGGAGGGGTAGAAAACCTTAAGCCACGGCCCAGTGTGCAGTGGCGACCCTGTGAGCGCCGTCCAGTGAGCGATCTCCAGAGCCTCGCCTTTCACAAGATCGTTACGTCTGAGCGGGCCGTGGAAGCGACCGTATAGGCAAGCGCGCCCGGCGTTCGGGTCGCGCCTGCCCGGCGTCAGCGTTCCCTTCCGTCAAGCAAGCACTCCCTATCGAAGACAAGCCTTCCCCGGCGACCACCACAAACGTGTCCACCGAGTCGATCGCAAGTCCGGCCCCCGCATCCGCCGGACCCACCTCCGAGGCCGCAGCTGGACCGGGCGAGTCGTGCGCGGCCTGCGGTGTGTCCCTGGCCGAGGATCAGCGCTACTGCCTGGAGTGCGGCGAGCGACGCTTCCCGATGAGCAGCGTCCTGCTGGGCGGGTCTGGCGGGCTCCAGGCCGGCGGGTCCTCCCAGTCCCAGAGCGCTGCATCGCCGCCGACAGTGCCCCCGGGCTACGGCGCTGGTCCCGCCGACGCGGGCAAGCGCGGGAACGCCGTAACCGTGCTCGCCGGGGTCGGCGTCCTGCTCTTGGCGATGGGCGTCGGCGTCCTGATCGGTCGCTCCAGCGCATCCTCAAAGCAGTCCAACGCACCAGCCCAGGTCATCAGCGTCTCCCAGCCGGCGTCGGCGCCGGCCGCGGGCGCGGCCACCGAAACCACGCCAACGACAACCGAACCGGCAGCCAAGGGCGGATCGTCGAACGGCTCAAAGGCCGGCTCGGCCAATAAAGGCTCCGCGGGCGGGGGCTCCTCGAAAGGCGCCGGGGCGAACGAGAGCCATCCCGCGCCGCCGTCGGCCGTCGAAAACCTTGCCAAGAAGCACGGCAAGAGCTACGAGCAGGAATCGAAGAACCTCCCGAACGTAGTCTCCACTGGATAGCCGTCGTGGGGATGCTCGACGACACGGCAATCGGGGGTGATAGGACCGCGGACGGGCCTTTGGGCAGTCATCCGGTGTCGAGTCCCGCGGATGGGCCTTTGAGCGGTCATCCGGTGTCGAGCCCCGCGGACGGGCCTTTGGGCGGCCGTCCGGTGTCGAGCCCCGCGGACGGGCCTGGAGAGGCGGGGCGCTCGGAGCTTCGCCGCCGCCGCGACGCTTTGGCTGAGCAGGTCGCCGAGCTGCACTGGGACCTGGGCGGCCTGACCTATGAGATGGCGATCAGGGACCACTTCAGGCTCGACGTGCTCGTGCGCCGGGCCGCGGTCCTGCAGGAGCGTGATGCCGAGCTGGCCGAGATCGAGCGGCTGCTGCGCCTCGAGGAGTCCGGCAGCGCCGGCAACTGCCCCAGCTGTGGCGCTCCGCACAGCCGTGGCGCTCTCTACTGCTGGCAGTGCGGCGCCACCTTGATGGAGCGCGCGTCGACGCCTGCGCCGGCGCCCGTGGCCGAGGAGGGGGCGCCAACCGCTGCGGGCACGAATGACTCGACGGCGGTAATGGAGGCCCTGCTCGGTCCGCCCGCGGGCGGCTGAGGACGAAACGTTGACGGCGAGCGTCGATCGCCCGGGCCTCTGCCAGGAGTGCTCCGCCCCCAGGCAGGCCGGTCAGCGCTACTGCCTGGAGTGTGGCGCTCGCTGTGGCGCGCGCGGCCCGCTCTTGGAGGGCGTTCTGGCCGGGCTACGCGAAAGCTCGGAGCGCGAACAGGCGGCGCTCGCGGAACTGGTCGCCGGGCCGCTCGACGGATCTGTCGCAGGGCCAGGGTTCGGGTCTGCCTCCGGGTCCGGTTCCGGGTACGGCTATGGACCTGGCTCCCGGTCCAACTCCGCGTTCGCCGCGGGGACGCCCGCGCTGGCCGCCGGGCGCTCGTCGGGGTGGTTCGGCCTGTCGCTGTCAGGCCTGCGTCTGCCCTCGGCGAAGGTCTCGGCTGTGCTCGTCCTGATGTTCCTCGGCTTCGGCGTAATCATTGGTGGCGTCGCCGGATCGCCCGGCTCGAGCACGCTGGCCGCGACCGGCCGCCGCGTGAAGCTCGTTCTGCCGGCGGCCTCGCCGGCGGTCGCGCCGGCCAAATCCGCGACGTCCCCGTCCGGATCTGAAGCAGGTGAACCCCCGCCGGCCGAAGCCGAACCTACGCCCGCGGCGTCGACCCCTACCTCCTCCTCCTCCTCCTCCTCCTCCGGCCCAGGCTCAGGCTCTGAAAAGTCCGGCGACGGCAGCTCCTCCAAGCCGGCGAACTCAGGCGGGAAGGGGGGTGGCGGAGGCGGCTCGTCGGGCTCGGGGGCCGGGTCGGGATCCGGGTCGGGGGCTGGCGCCGCGAAGCTGTCGTCCGTCAAGCACGTGTTCGTCGTCATGCTCGCCGACCAGCCTTACGCCTCCGTGTTCGGGCCCTCGTCGACTTCGCCTTACCTGGCCAAGACGCTCGAGCGCGAGGGTGAGCTGCTGGTGCGTTACTACGCCGTCGCCCATCAGGGCCTTGCCGACGGGATCGCCTTGCTCAGCGGCCAGGGACCGACCCTCGAAACGGCGGCCAACTGTCCGACCTACGCCAACATCGCGCCCGCTGCCGTCGGCGCCGACGAACAGGTCGCCGGCAACGGCTGCGTCTATCCGAACTCCACCAAGACGCTGCCGGGTCAGCTCTCGGCCAAGCACATGCCGTGGCGAGCCTACGTCGAAGGGATCGGCGAAGGCGCCTCCGCGTCCCCGGGCGGCTCCGACGGCCCCTGCGGGCACCCGGCGCTCGGCGCGTCCGACCCCACCTCCGGGTCTAGCCCTCCACCGGGACAGCCATACGCGACCTGGCGCAACCCGTTCGTCTACTTCGGCTCGATCGTGCAAGCGCCCGCCTGCGAAGCCGACGACGTCGGCCTGAGCGAACTCGCGGGCGACCTCAAGGCTCCCGGCAGGACGCCCAGCTTCGCCTACATCGTTCCCGGCCTCTGCCACGACGCCAGCCCGACGCCCTGCGCGCCGGGCGCGCCGGCGGGGCTCGCGGGCGCCGAACCGTTCCTCAAGAAGGTCGTCCCGGAGATCCTGGGCTCGGCCGCCTACAAAGAAAACGGCCTGCTCGCGATCACGGTCGATCAGGCGCCCTCGACCGGAGCCTACGCCGACTCGAGCTCCTGCTGCGGGCAGCCCCAGTTCCCGAACCTGCCGGCCTCAAGCTCAGGGCTCGGGCCGGAAGGCGGCGGCCAGGTCGGCGCCCTGCTGCTGTCGCCGTTCATCAAGGGTGGCGGTGTCAGCCAGGAACCGTACAACCACTTCTCTTTGCTGCGAACCATCGAGGACATCTTCGGCCTGCCCCACCTCGGCTACGCCGGACTGCCGAAGGTCAGCTCCTTCGAAGCCTCGATCTTCAGCGCCTCGAAGTAGGGCGCCGGGAGAGGCGGCTCCCCGTCTTCGCGGCGCATACAGCACTTCCCAAACCGATCGCATCAACCCCACCCAGAACGTGAGGATTGTGGTATGGTGCGCGCGATGCACATCGACCTGTACATCGTCTTGGGCGCCGCGATCGTCGGCTTCCTGGTCGGCTTGACAGGCGCCGGCGGGGGCGCGCTGATGACGCCGATGCTGATCCTCTTGTTCGGGATCGCGCCCTCCTCGGCGATCTCCAGTGATCTGGTCGCGGCGGTCTTCATGCGGCCGGTCGGAGCGGCTGTGCACATGCGCAAGGGCACGGTCAACTACAGGCTGGTCGGCTGGATGGTTCTCGGCTCGGTGCCGGCGGCCTTCCTCGGGGCGTATCTGCTGAGCCTGATGACCCACGCCAAGGCGGCGCAATCGAACATCGAGATGGCGCTCGGCGCGGCACTGCTCGTGGGGGCCGCCGCGATGGCGCTGCGCTATTACATGGACCGCCGTGGCGGCCATGAACGCAAGGGCGTCGTCCACAACATAGAGGTGCATCCGCTGCGGACTGTCGCGATCGGCGTAGTGGGCGGCCTGATCGTGGGAATGACCTCCGTCGGCTCCGGCTCCTTGATGATCGTGATGCTGCTGTTCCTGTATCCGATCCTCGGCGCCAACCAGCTCGTCGGCACCGACCTGAGCCAGGCCGTGCCGCTGACACTCGCCGCGGCGCTCGGCGCGCTCGCCTTCGGCCACGTCGAGATCGGCGTCACGACCTCGTTGATCATCGGCAGCATGCCGGCCGTGCTCGTCGGCTCGATGCTCTCCTCGAGGGCCCCCGACCGCTACATCAGGCCGGCGATCATGTTCGTGGTGACCGCCTCCGGTCTGAAGTACGTCGGCCTCGGCCCGACCGAACTCGGATGGGTCGTCGCCATTTCCCTGGCGGTCATCGCGATCGCCTGGCTGGTCAGCCGGCTGCGGCGCCCGGCCAACAAGCTCGCCGCCGGCCTCGTCCCGGCCGACCGGTCCCCGCAGGCCGAGCTCGAGTAGCTCGCGGGACCGGAGCTTGGCGCACGGGCGCCTCGTGCGGCGCCGGGGTGCCAGAACGGTCGGGCGCCCGTCCGTGCGCTCAGGCGGCCCGGACAGGCGCCAGGCGGCCAGACTCGGCCTGGGTGAGTGCCCGGGCATACCCTTCGCCCAGGCGCGCGAGCGCGCGCTCCCATGTGCGCCCTTGCGCCGCCGCCAAACCTCCTCGTATCAGCCGCTCTTTCAAGAGCGGCGAGCCGGCGACCTCCAGGACCGCGTCCGCCAACTGGCCGGCGTCGGCCGGGCACAGCAGGCCGCTCGCGCGGTGCTCGATCAGCGACGTCGGTCCGCCTTGCGCCACCGCAACGACCGGCAGGCCCGAGGCCTGGGCCTCGAGGATGACCTGGCCGAACGTGTCGGTCGCACTCGGGAAAAGGAACACATCGGCCGACGCGTACGCTTCCGCCAGCGCTGAGCCCGACAGCCAGCCCAGGAATGTCACGTGCTCGGCGCCGACCAGCTCCCGTAGACGCTCCTGCTCGGGCCCGCCGCCCGCCAACACCAGGTGCAGTTGCCTGCCGATCTCCGGTCCGCCGCGCCTGCGCGCCTCGTTGAACGTCTTGGCCAGCAGTTCGGCGCCCTTCTCATGGGTGATCCGGCCCGAGTACATCACGTTGATCGCGTCGGCCTGCACGCGCGCGCGCGCATGCGAGTCGACGTCTGTCGGGGAGTCGTCCAGGCTCGTGTCCGCCGGAGCGCCGGCCACCGGGCCGGCCGGACGTTCGCACAGCAGTCGCGTCGGGTCGCGCAGCGCCGGATCGAAGCGCGCGGTGTCGACGCCTCTGTCCCAGCGCATCACCTTCTCGGCCGGCACCCCGATCTCGGCGAGCGCCTCGTCGGAGGCGGCGCTGGGGGAGAGGACTACGTCGCAGGCCCTATACAGGGTGCCCACAGCCAGGGCCATGGCGCCCGCAAGCTCGGGGCGCTGGGAGCGCAGCTGGGCATAGGCGGTCAGCTCGGTGTGGTAGCTGCCGATCAGAGGCAGGCCCAGGGTCTTGGCGAGCAGCGCGCCGGCCACGCCGACCGGCCCCGGCGAGCACACGTGAATCGCGTCGAAGGCTCCGTCCGCGAGCGTCTGCACGGCCGTGGGCAGGCTGGGTACGCCGATCTGAAGGCCCGGGTAGTAGGGCACGTCGATCTCGGCGACCGCCGACAGGCGTTTGTCGACCTTGGGGTCGGTGCCGATCACCTCGATCTCGTAGCCATCTACGCCTCTGTCCCTGATCTCTTCGATCGTGCGGCTGACGCCGTGGGTGGAGCCGATACCGTCGGCGAGGATCGCAACGCGCCGGATCTCCGGCCGGTCCTCGTAAGGGAGCCTGGCGAGCTTGGTCTGCTCGCTGGCCAGGAACGCGCTCGCCGGCGCATACGGGATCGCCGCGATGCAGCCCTCGAACAGCCCCTCGGCGGCGGCCGTCATGTCGGCCTCGCCTTTGGCCGCCTCCAGCGCCAGCTCGACCGCCTGGCGCAGCTTGCGCTCGTGCGCCCGGCACGCTTTGCGGTACAGGCCAGAGTGGCTGAAGTCCTCGTGCTGCATGTACGCGATCAGGCCGTCCGTGTCCAGGTGGTCGAGCCCGACAGCCGACAGCCAGGCGCCGAGCAGGCATCTGGCGTCCTCCGGCGAGACCGTGCCGACCCGGCCATCCTCGCCCTGCGCCCCGTTCGTGGCGCCCTGGCGCGCGTCGCCCTCGCGCAGCAGCCTCCTGACCATCGTCATCACGCGCCTCGGGTCCGGGCGGTACGCGCTTGGCGGCTTTGCGACCGTACGCGCGCGCGCGCGAACAGCTCCGTTCAGAGAGCCGTCAGCGCCCGCCGCAGGCATCCCGTCGCGACGCCGAGGCGCCAGGGAGCGGGCCGCGAGGACGATCGCGGAGTGGGCCCACTTGGCGGCGCTGCCCTGGGCGCCGCCCGCACGGGCACGGCCGGCAAGCATGTGGGCCAGGAACTCGGGCGGCGAGGAAGCGGCCGGCGTCTCGGTGTAGGTGCGCCCGATGTCGATCCCGGCGTGGTCGTCGGAGCCGCCGATGCCGATCGTCTCGCGGGTGGCCGCATAGGTGGCCGCTGGGCGGTTCAGCTCCGGTGCCCGGGCGCCGTTGCGGACCTCCCAGATCCCGAACAGCTCGGCCAGACGGCGCCTGTGGCGGGGCGTCAAGGGCGAGTCGACGGCGTAGTAGGGGTGGGCAAGGGCGCAGGCGATCTCGCGCTCGTACATGTAGGCGGCGCACAGCTCGACGTCGTGGCGGTGGCCTTGCAGCCATTCGTGGTCGTCGAGGTCGATGTCGTAGCAGAGCACGTGGACCGCCATGCTCGGCTCGTTCCTGAAGTGGGCGGTCAGCTCCTCGGAGACGAACACATCCGGCAGGTCGGCGATCTCGAGAGCCCCGGCGATCGTGTCGTGGTCGGTGATCGTCACGAAGTCCATGCCCCGGCGCTTGGCCAGCTCGTAGACCTCCTCGGGCGGCGTGGCGCACTCGGGCAGGCCTGCGGCACGCTGTACGCCGAGCTTGGAGACCTGCGAGGCGGTCGAATGACAGTGCATGTCGACTCGGCAGAGCCGCTCCTTGGCGGCCCATGATGCGGTGAGGGTCATCGTTGCTCCTCTGTCGTATCTCTCTATCTGTACACCTCGCATTTTGCCCTGCAAATAGGCCGTTTTGTGATCAGATGGGAACGATCGTGTGAACGATCGGTGAAGCCGCTCCGGCTGGATCGCCAAGCCGGCGCGGCTGGTTGTGGCCGCGCTCGGATGAGAAAACGCTCATCCTCGGCGCCGGCCCGGTCCCGGCGTCCAGGTGGCCCCGTAAGCTGTCGCGCGATGCTCCTCGCCAACTCTGCTCTGACCTATTTCCAGGCGATCGTGCTGGGGATCTTGCAGGGCGCCACCGAGCTGTTCCCGATCTCCAGCCTCGGCCACACCGTTCTGTTCCCGACCCTGTTCGGCTGGAACTCGCTCGTGGACGCCCAGTCGGAGTCGGAATCGTTCTGGCTGGCTTTCGTCGTGATGCTGCACGTCGGCTCGGCGCTCGGCCTGCTCTTCTACTACCGCCGCGACTGGGTCCAGATCGTCCGCTCCTTCTTCAGGACGCTCTCCACGCGCCGCGTCCAGACGCCTACCGAGCGTTTGGCCTGGCTGATAATCGTCGCCTCGATCCCGGCCGGCGTCCTCGGCATCGCCTTCGAGCACTCGCTGCGCACGATCACGGCCAAGCCCGAGCTGGCCGCGATCTTCTTGACCGTAAACGGCCTGGTCCTGTTCGCCGCCGAGTGGTTCCGTCGTCGCGCCGAGGTCCGCGAACTGGCTGCGAGAGAGGGCGCCAAGCCGGACGGTGGGCGCGAACTCGACACGCTCGAGTACCGCGAGGCGCTGCTCATCGGCGCCGCCCAATCGACGGCCCTGGTCGCCGGGATCAGCCGAGAGGGCGTGACGATGGGCACCGGCCTGGCGCGTGGCCTGGACCACTCCGACTCGGCCAGGTTCGCGTTCCTGCTGGCCACGCCGATCATCCTTGCCGCCGGCCTGTTCAAGCTCCCGGACCTGCTCGGCCACAACGGCGACGGCATCCGCGGCCAGGCGCTCGTCGCATGCGTCGCGGCCGCGATCACGGCCGTCTTCACGGTCTCTTTCCTGGTCAAATACTTCAAGACCAGAACCCTGATCCCGTTCGCGATCTACTGCGTCTCGTTTGGGTCTTTCATGATCGTCTATACCCAGGTCACCTGAGCCGTCGGGTCCCCGGTCCCGGCCTCTACTCTGGGCGAGATGCCAGCCCCCAAGACCCCCCGGATCATCGAGACGGGACGCGCCAGCTGGGCCTGGCGAGGACCGATCGGGTTCCTGTTTCGCCTGGCGCTGGCCGCTCTGGTCCTGTTCGTGGCCATGTATGTGGCCGGTATCGAAGCCCGTGCGCTGCTCCTGGGCGGCGCTTTCACCGCCGTGATCCTCGGCCTGGCGGCGCAGCAGACGCTCGGCAACGTGATCGCGGGAACCGTCCTGCTCAGCGCCCGGCCGTTCCGGGTCGGCGACAGGGTGCGCCTGCAGGGCGGCCCGCTCGCGGGCCAGCTCGAAGGGACCGTCAGCTCACAGGGCTTGCTCTATACGACTTTCGTGACCGGCGAGGACGCGATCATGGTGCCCAACTCGGTCGTCTTGAACGTGGCTGTCACGGCTCAGCCGCCTGGCCGCACGCTGTAGCGCAGGAACAGGCGCGAGTCGTGCTCCAGCGCGCAGACCAGCTGCAGCTGTGTCGGAGTCTCGAGTTCCCGGCCCGCGAGGATTCGCGGCGCAGGCTCGCCGTCGGCGGGATCGCCGCCCGCCAGCGCGGGTGCGAGCGACAGGAACAGCTCGTCGACGAGGCCGCCGGCCAGCAGTTCGGTGTTCAGGCTGGGGCCGCCCTCGCACAGCAGGGTCGTGACGTGCAAGCGATCTTGCAGCTCGCTGAAGGCGGCGCTCAGATCGAGCGATCCATCTGGGCGGCGAGCGCGCACGTAGTCCACGCTCGCGGCGGTCGTGGACGGCAGTTGTCCGGACGAGGGCGTCAGAATCGCGACCGTCGAGTCGGGATCGGCCAGCAGGGGCAGGTCCGGCGGGAAGGCGAGGCTCTTCGAGACCACGCACGCCAGGGGCCGCTCGCGCAGGCCGAGCTCGGCGCGCGCGCGACGGTTGTCGGGGTCGGGAACGATCGGGCCGTAACGCTCGTCTCGTACCGTGCCCGCGCCGGCCATGACTGCGTCCACGACCGTGCGCAGCCCGTGGAAGAGGGCGCGGTCGGCCGGGTCCGATAGCGGCGCCGAGCGACCGCCGAGGGTCGCACGGCCGTCGACCGTCGAGACCATGTTCAGCAAAACGTGGGGCCGCGCGCGTGTGTGCGGCCCTGTGCGCGCGCGCACAGCTCCCTCCGGTGGACGCTCGTGAAGGCCCAGTCCGAGGACGATCTCGCGGGCGCTGGCGGGCTCCCCGGCAGGCAGCAGGCGACGGAACTCGATCGGCTCGGCGGCAGAGATGACGGAGGGAGTCATAGCAACTTGTAAACACTTGAACGGGACGACCTGCTACGGTCGTGGCGTCGTCGGCACAGAAGACCGGCGCAAACGTAGTGCAAGCGCTCGCAGGTCGAAGCTCTAAGCAGCATCCTCCGCGTAGCAGCACGCACCAGTAACGAGACACCGTGGAGGAGTTCCATATATGCCTACTGGCACCGTAAAGTGGTTTAGCGACGACAAGGGGTTCGGTTTCATCACCCCCGATGACGGCGAAAAGGATCTGTTCGTCCATCACACCGGCATCAACGGCGAGGGTTATCGCTCGCTGCAAGAGGGCGCGAAGGTGTCCTACGACGCAGAGCAGGGCGACAAGGGCCCCAAGGCCGTCAACGTCCAGGCGATCTGAGGTCGCTCCCGCGGGGCCGGCGACGGTCGCAACCGCGGAGCACAAGCTTGATCTGAGGGCCCGCTTCGGCGGGCTCTCGCTCGATGCCGCCTGGCGGCGGCGTATTGGGGCGGGCGCGCTTGGCGTGCTCGTCCTGTGCAGCGTTCTTTACGTCGTGATCGCGGCCGACAGGCCGAGCCTGTTCGCGGCGCCGACCCACTCCGGCTTCTTTCCAAGCTGGATGGCCGGTCCGCTCGGCGGCCTGTGGCCCGGTCTGACCCGTAACGGCACGACGCTGCGCTGGATGTTCACGGGCGGCCTGGTCGTGATGTACGGGTGCTATTTGGCGGCCCTTGCCTGTGTGCCGTACATGCGCCTGGACGCTCGTTGGGTGATCGCCACGATCGTGGCGATGCACCTCGTCTTCTTCCTGGCGCCGCCATTGTCGCTGACGGACATCTTCAACTACATCAACTACGGGCGCATGGAGGTCGTTCACCAGCTGAACCCGTACACGACCTATCCGATCCTCGAGCCTCACAGCGACCCCAGCTACGCGCTCTCGAACTGGCACGAGCTGCTGAGCCCTTACGGCCCGCTGTTCACCTTGTTCACGTTCGCGCTCGTGCCGCTCGGTGTGGCCGGCTCGTTCTGGGCGATCAAGGTCGTGATGATGCTCGCGAGCCTCGGTCTGATCCTGCTCGTCTGGAAGTGCGCCAGGCTGCTCGGCCGCGACCCCGTCCGCGCGATCATGCTCGTCGGGCTGAACCCGATCGTGATCGTGTGGGGCCTCGGCGGCGACCACAACGACTTCTTGACCGTTTTCGCGATCGTGCTCGGCCTCTACCTGCTCTTGAAGGGCGGGGCGACCCGGGCCCTGGTTGGGGGCAGGGCAGTCGCCGGGTCAGACAACGGCCAGAGCCTCGAGCCCGGCGCTGAGCGTTCGAATGGGCGCCGTTTGTGGGAGCGGCGCCCTTTGTGGCAGGCTAGTGCCAAGCCGGCGCCGCCAGGGCTCCCGGACGGCGCTTTTGTCTGGGATACCTGGCGCGGGCCGTTGCGGACGCTGCCAAGACGGGTCGGCGCCTGGCTGTGGCCGTTGTCGGGGGCCGAGATCGGGGCGGGGGCGGCGCTGGTGGCCGCCGCGGCGCTGAAGGCGTCGGCCGGGATCCTGATACCGATCGTGCTGTGCGCGCTCGCGCGCTCGCCGCGGCGCTCGCTTCAGTTCGTGTTGGGGCTGTTGGCTGCCGGCATCGCGCTGGGCGTCGCCAGCCTGATCGCCTTCGGTCTGCACATCCCCGACCTGGCGACCCAGAGCCGGCTGGTGACGAACATCAGCATCCCCAACCTGGCCGGCCTTGCGATCGGCACGGGCGGGGAGACCGAAGGTCTGCACTACGTGCTCACGGCGGGACTCTTGTTGACCGTGCTCGCCAGCTGCGCGATGGCTTGGCGCCGCCACGACGCGATCACGCCGGCGGGCTGGTCGACGGTCGCCCTGCTGGTCACGCTCGGCTGGGTCCTGCCCTGGTACATCCTCTGGCTGCTGCCCCTGGCCGCGCTCTCGCAATCGAAACGTTTGCGCACGACAGCGCTCGTGCTGGGGGCCTACCTGATCATCGCCTGGGCGCCCGCCTCGGGCTTGATCTGGACCGCGATCCACTTCCATCCCGACAAAACGCCGCTCGGGCGCCTGCACCAGCGCTATGTCAAGGAGCTTCTGAACTAGCAGGGTCCGGACGTTCCGTTACAGCCTTCGATCCGCTTCGCGGGTCGGCTGTAACGAAGTCGACGGACCTGCTTGGCTCACGGCACGGTTACGCGGGCGCTCGCTTTTGTGAGGCAGTTTTAGCTTCCGTAAGCCGATGTGCTAAATTTAGTTCTCCTACTAAAGTTAGTAGAGGAGCTAAGTGGCTATGAGTCCTGTCGAATTCAAGAATCCGTATCGTCCTGGAGCCGGACACATGCCGCCCCACCTCGCGGGTCGTGAACGGGAGTACGGGGAATTCGACCGGCTTCTGGGGCAGGAAGAGATCCTTGAGAACATGGTGCTGACGGGACTCAGAGGAGTCGGCAAGACAGTTCTCCTCGAGACCTTCAAGCCGCGAGCTATGCAGCACGGCTGGCTGTGGGCGACGGCGGACCTCTCGGAGTCCGCGAGCATCAGCGAGATGGCGCTGGCGCAGCGTATCCTGGCCGATCTCTCCCTGATCACGTCCTCGATAACGGTCGAGGAGCAGCAACCGAGCAATCCAACGGGGTTCGGCATGCCTGCTGAGCCACGAAGGATCCCTCTATCGCACGAGATGCTCGCATCCGTCTACAACAGCACGCCCGGTCTGATCTCCGACAAGATCAAGGCGACGCTCGAATTTGCGTGGCATCACCTCCGCCAGCAGGATCAGCACAGGGTCATATTCGCCTACGACGAGGCCCAAAACCTCTCGGACCATGCGGAGAAGGAGCAATTTCCGCTCTCAGTGCTCCTGGACGTCTTCCAGTCGATCCAGAAGAAGGGCATCCCGTTCATGCTCGTCCTGGCTGGCCTGCCAACCCTGTTTCCGCGTCTCGTGGACGCGCGCACCTATGCCGAGCGCATGTTTCGCGTGGTTACGCTTACCAAGCTCGACGACGAGGAGAGCAGGGAGGCGATTCTTAAGCCTATCGAGGTGGCTGAATGTCCGATCCACTTCTCCGAGGACTCCGTCGAGACCATCTGCCAAGAGTCTGGCGGCTATCCCTACTTCATCCAGTTCATCTGCCGAGAGGTCTTCGATGTCTTTATCCAACAGCATGCAAAAGAAGAGCCGCGGGCTGTTCCCGTCGACGCGATCCAGCGCAAGCTAGACGCTGATTTCTTTGCGGGCCGTTGGGCCAAGATCACCGACCGCCAGCGCGAACTGCTCTGGGCGATTGCCAATCTCGATCGTCCTGACGAGGAATTTACGATCCAGGAACTCGTCGAGAAGGGTAGGCAGCTGCTCTCAAAGACCTTCTCGCCCAGTCATGCAAACCAAATGCTCGCGAGCCTTGCGGAGCGGGGAATGATCTATAAGAACCGACTCGGCAAGTACTCGTTCGCCGTACCGCTCCTTGGTCGCTTCATCCTGCGCAACTACGAGCCCTCCGAGTCTGGCGATATCTCGGAGGGTGGAATGGCGGCATAGCCGTAGCTCGGGGTTCGTCCAAAGGCAGGACGCCGGCCCTTCATCCGCGAAATCTCGGTTCGAGTCCGAGGCCCCGAGCTACGGCTATGCCGTGTCCAATCCGATAAAGTCCTCGATGAAGGGCCGGCGTCTTGCAGCCCTCCGGGGCGGCGAGAAGCTTGGTTGAAGAGCCCGCTCCGGCGGGCTCTTCGTCTTCCTACAACAGCTGGCGATTCTCGTCTACTGTGCGGGCGCTCGCTTCTTAGGCCGCGTCGCCGGATGAACCCGAGAGGTCGTGGATCGCTTTGACGCGCTGTTCTTCGCCCTCGGGCACGCGGCCGTCGCGCCCGACATAGCCGTCCTTGCCGCCGGCGATCAGGTAGACGGCGTCTGTCTCGCCCCGGTTGCGGATCTTGCGCACGGTCGCGGCGTCCACCCTCGCGAGGCCGCCCGCGCGCAGGAGCTGGACTGAGCCGTCGCCGAACTCGATCTCGATCTCGCCCTTATGCACGAAGTAGAGCTCCTCCTGGACGTCGTGATAGTGGAAGCCCGATTCGATGCCCGGCGGCATCACGATCGCGTTGACGCCAAAAGCGGTCACGCCAAGGTCCTTGCGGACCTTGCGAAAGCCGGGGCCCTGGCCGAGATCGTCCAGGTTGCCGACGGCATAGCCCTCGCCGACGATCACGTTCGGGTACTCGGATGCTGTCGATGCCTCCATCTCTGTGTGCTCCTCTCGGATAGTCGTATCAGTGCTCGGCCACGTGGCCGTCCTCGGGCTCGAGCGGCCGGGCCTCTTGGTCCCAGCGGACCAAGCCTCCGCGCAGCGAGTAGGCCTCGTAGCCGGCGGCTCTGAAGGCCTGCGCGGCCATGTCCGAGCGCGCGCCGACCCTGCAGTAGAAGACGACCGGCCGGTCCCGCTCGACGGTGGCCGCCTGGGCGCTCAGCTCGACCAGCGGAACGTGGCGCGTGCCGGCGAGGCGGCCGGCCTCGCGCTCGTAGGGCTCGCGCACGTCGATCACCTGCAGGTCCGGCTCGCGCGCGCGCCAGTTGGCCAGCTGCTCGGGGTCGATCTCGATCTGGGTCGTGTCCAGGCCTGGGACGCTCATCGAGGCTTGAGCCTAGCGTGGGCGGCCGGGCACGGCATGTGGTGTCCGATTGGCTCGGCTTGCCCGCGAGGCCCAGCGCCGGCACCCCTGGCACGGCGCGTCGCTAAAGCCCCGCCCGGGTAGGCCCCGGCGGGCCGGTGTCAGTAGGATCGAAGCCATGTCAGAGACCATCGCCGGCGACGTCTACACGATCCCTCGAGAGCACCTCGATTTCTGCCAGACGATCGGCCAGATCGCGCGCGAGCAGATCGCGCCGAGGTCGGCCGAGATCGACGAGCAGGCCGAATACCCGTGGGACATCAGGAAGGTTCTGGCCGAGCAGGACATTCTGGGCCTGCCGTTTCCGGTCGAGTACGGCGGCACCGGCACCGGCACCTTGATGCTGAACATGGCGGTCGAGGAGATCGCCAAGGTCGATGCTTCGTGCGCGCTGATCCTGATGGTCCAGGAGCTGGGGACCCTGCCGATCCAGCTGTACGGCTCGGACGAGCTGAAGGAGCGCTTCCTGCCGAGGTGCGCCTCCGGCGAGTGGTCGCCGGCGTTCGCCCTGTCCGAGCCGGAGGCCGGCTCGGACCCGGCCGGGATGAAGACGACCGCGGTCAAAGACGGCGACGAGTGGGTCATCAACGGCACCAAGAACTGGATCTCGAACCTCGGGATCGCCGACTTCTACATCACGTTCGCGGTCACCGACCGCGAGAGCCGGCGGATCACGGCGTTCGTGGTCGAGGCCGACCGGCCCGGTTTCAGCGTCGGCAAGCTCGAGCACAAGCTCGGCATCCGGGCCTCGCCGACCGGCCAGCCGATCTTCGAGGACGTCAGAGTGCCTCAAGAGAACGTGATCGGCGAGGTCGGCCGGGGGCTGTCGGTCGCGTTGGGCACCTTGCAGCAGACCAGGCTCGGCGCTGCCGCCCAGGCCGTCGGCATCGCACAGGGCGCAACCGACTACGCGGTCGCCTATGCGCGCGAAAGGGTCCAGTTCGGCAAGCCGATCAACGAACTGCAAGCGATCCAGTTCAAGCTGGCCGATATGGAAACAAAGACGGCCGCCGCCAGGCAGCTGCTCTACAAGGCCTGCGCGATGGCCGATCAGGGCCATCCTGAGCGGGCCAAGTACTCCTCGATGGCGAAGGTCTTCTGCTCGGATACCGCGATGGCGGTGACGATCGAGGCGGTGCAGGTTCTGGGCGGCTACGGTTATGTCAAGGAGTACCCGGTCGAGCGCATGATGAGAGACGCCAAGATCACCCAGATCTACGAGGGCACGAACGAGATCCAGCGTGTCGTGATCGCTCGCACGCTCAAATAGGGCGGCTCTGGTGCGCGAGTCGTTCTCACCACGACAGCGCGCCACCGGTCAGCTGCGCCGTGCCGGCGTGGCGGCCCTGATCGCGCTGTTGGTCGGCCTCGTCGCGATCGTCGTGGGCCAGGGCTTCAGCACCGTCGGCGCCCTCTCGGCGGTCGAGCACGTAGCGCTGGGGGTACTCGTCGTGGCGGTCTTGATCGGCGGCGCCGCCTTACTGGCCGTGCGTTTGGCGGGCTGGCGCGAACCGGAGTCCGAGGCCGAGTTCGAAGCGCTGGTGCGCCACTCCGAGGAACTCGCCCGCGAAGGCTCGGCGATCGACCCGGACGAAGCCGAGTTCTTGGAGCTCGACCCGCTCGACGACGAGGATTTCGAGGAGCTCGTCAGAGACGCCCTCGACGAACTGCCGGACCTGTTGCGCAACGCGCTCGCCCACGTCGCCGTCGTGATCTCCGACGGCGGCGCCCGGGCCGGCGCCTACGGCCTCTACCAGGGCGGCCAGACCAGGCGCGAGGACACCCACGACCGGATCGTCATCTTCAGAGACACGCTGCGCCGCGACTTCGGCTACAGCCCCGAGCTGTTGCGCGACCAGGTCGTCCGAACGGTCAGGCACGAGCTGGCCCACCACGTCGGCTTCGACGAGCTGGGCGTCTCCATGCTTGACCTGTGATCGTCGGGTCCACGAACGCCAAATCGGCTTAGTTCCCATAGGATTCCCGCTCCCGCAAATCGCCGGACCAAAACCCAAGGAGAGGTCAGCAGATGCCAGAGGCAGTGATCGTCGACGCCATACGTACGCCCATCGGACGCGCCGTGAAGGGGTCTTTGAAGACCGTCAGGGCCGACGATTTGGCGGCGATCCCGCTGAGGGCCCTGATCGAGCGCAATCCGCAGATCGAAGAGACCTCGATCGGCGACGTGATGATGGGCTGCGGCTACGGCGAGGGCGAGTCCGGCTACAACATCGGGCGTATCGCCTCGCTTCTGGCCGGCATCGACCACCACGTGCCGGCGTGCACGGTCAACCGCTTCTGCGCCTCCTCTTTGCAGACGACCAGGATGGCCTTCCACGCGATCAAGGCCGGCGAGGGCGACACCTACATCGCTGCCGGCGTCGAGGCAGTGTCGAGGACCGGCCGCGGCAGCCAGTTCGAGTTCAACCACGGAGTCGACGGCTCGCCGGGCTCGGCTTACAACGTGTACATCCCGATGGGCATGACCGCCGAGAACGTCGCCGCGGAACGCAACGTCAGCAGGGAGGCCCAAGACGAGTGGGCCTTGATCTCCCAGACCCGGGCGGTCGAGTCGGTCGCCAGCGGCCACTTCGACCCGGAGATCGTGCCGGTGACGGTGCCGGCCCACAAAGACGTCGACAAGGAGGGCAATGAGATCGACGTGCCCGAGACGGTCGTCATCAAGGACGATGGCCCGAGGCCGGGCACGACGATGGAGAAGCTGGCCGCCCTGAAGCCGGTCTTCAAGGAGGACGGCACGGTCACTGCCGGCAATGCCTGCCCGCTGAACGACGGCGCGGCCGCGCTGTTGATCATGAGCGAGGAAAAGGCCAGCGAGCTGGGGATGAAGCCGAAAGCCCGCATAATCGCCTCCACGGTCGCCGCCATTCGGCCGGAGGTCATGGGCCTGGGCCCGATCCCGGCGATCCAGAAACTGCTGGCCAACACGGGCATGTCGATGACCGACATCGACGTGGTCGAGATCAACGAGGCCTTCGCCGCCCAGATCGTGCCCTGCAAAGCGGACCTCGAAATCCCCGACGAGAAGCTGAACCCGTTCGGCGGCGCGATCGCCTTGGGCCACCCGTTCGGAATGACCGGCGCCCGGATCATGACGACCTTGCTGAACGACCTCCAGACGCTCGACGCGACCTACGGCATCGAGTCGATGTGTGTGGCCGGCGGCATGGGGATGGCGATGCTGGTGGAGCGCCTGGCATAACTGGTGGGGGGCTCATGGGCTCCCCCCATGCTGCAGTGTTGTGCGTCGCCGGTGGCATGGGCATGGCGATGCTGGTGGAGCGGATCGGCTGAGAGGGCCTTGGGAGGGAGCCGGCTCCCTCCCAAGCCATGTATCGATGTCTAGGCCTGGGATCGGGTCGATCGGCAGCTCGCCGTGGAACGCCTCTAGCTCTTCGAGATCGCGGCGGTCCTGAGGGCGTCCAGCGAGACGCTTGAAGCCGACGATGCTGCGCAGGCTTGCGACACGAGCAGGTTGTCCGCCGACCTCAGTGTCGGTGGCGCTTTCGGCAACAGTGTCGTAGTCCAGCGGGGGAAGCCCTCCGCGCATGATGTCGATGATGCCGTGGCGGCTGTCGACGCGCAGGTGGTGGGCGCCGGTCACCTCGCCCAGGGTCAGAACCTTGTCGTCGCGCAGACGGCGAGCTTCGATCCGGTCGAAGAAGCGAACGATCGCCTCGTCAACATCCTCGCCGTCCGGCACCAAGAGGTCGGAGTCTTTGGTCGCTCGCAGGAATCCGTTGGCGATGACGCTGAAACCGTCGATGATGACGTACCGAAGCCCGACGGCATTGGCGTCGGCGACGACGCCGTCGAGGTCAGGACCAGTAGGCTCGTCGCGGGACATTGCCGGCGCGCATCGACGATGCCAGCAGCTGCACGGCCTGCTGAGAGAGCTTCTGGCCGCTGGCGATGCGCTCAGACGGAGTCAACGCTCGGGCGCGGCGATGGTGGTATTCCTGCTTCTCGCGGTTCAGCTCGGCCCACTCGGCCTCGTGGCCGGGCTCCAGCAAGGTCTTGTGAGGGGCGACACTCATGGCCGCAGTTTAGCGCACCCACACCCTTAATGCAGCGCAATGTCTGCGACGGCTGCCGTCGCGACGATAGTCCGCGGACATCGCGGCGGGGCCCTCAGCGCGGCGGCATTCGCAGGGCGCCGTCGAGCCGGATCGTCTCGCCGTTGAGCATCCTGTTCTCGACGATGTCGGTCGCCAGCCGAGCGTACTCGGCGGGCATGCCCAATCGCTGCGGGTAGGGCACGCCGGCGCCCAATTTCTGCCTGGCCTCCTCGGGCAGGGCCGCCAACAGCGGCGTGTCGAACAGTCCAGGGGCGATCGTGTTGACCCTGATCCCGTACTGGGCCAGGTCGCGTGCCGCGGGCAAGGTCAGCGAGACGATCCCGCCCTTTGAGGCGGCATACGCGATCTGGCCGACCTGACCGTCATAGGCGGCGATCGAGGCGGTGCAAACGAACGCGCCGCGCTCGCCGTCCTCGTAGGGCTCGTTCGCGATCATCGCCGCCGACGCGTATCTGAGCGCGTTGAAAGTGCCGATCAGGTTGATCTGGATGACCGTCTCGAACGGCAGCAGCGGATGCGGTCCCTTCGAGCCGGCCACCTTCTGGGCCCAGCCAACGCCCGCGCAGCACGCCGCGATCCGCAGCCCGCCCTCTGCGCTGGCCGCCGCGGCGACGGCCGCCTCGACCTGATCCTCCTCGCGAACGTCGCACGCCACGAACCTGGCGCCGAGCTCCTTGGCCAAGGCATCGCCCTTCTCGGCGTTGACGTCCGCGATCGTCACGATCGCGCCCAAGTCGGTCAGCCGCCGGGCGGTCGCCTCGCCGAGGCCGGAGGCCCCGCCGACGACGATTGCCGATGATCCGTCGATCTTCATGGTGCCCGGCAGCCTATTGCACAGCAGGGCGCGACAGCGTCAAGGCGAACAGCTCGTCGGGGTCGGTCAGCCAGCGCACGAGCTCCAAGCCTGCCGCCGACAGGTCGCCTTGCAGTCGCTCGGGCGTGAACTTGGCGCTGATCTCCGTCCGCAGCTCCTCGCCGGCCTGAAAGGAGACGGGCAGGTCAAGGGCGCGCACGTGGGTAGTGTGCTGGCGTCTGGCGCGCAGCCTCATTTCGATCCACTCCTGCTCAGGGTCGAACTTCGCCACGTGCTCGAAGTCCTCCGGGTCGAAGTTCGCGTCCAGCTCCCGGTTGAGGACCCGCAGCACGTTGCGGTTGAACTCGGCCGTCACGCCTTCGGCGTCGTCGTAGGCGGCCTCCAAGACGTCCGGGTCCTTGACCAGGTCGGTGCCCATCAGCAGATGGTCTTCGGGACCGAGCAGTCCCGTGATCGCGCGCAAAAAGCGCCGCCTGCTGCCGGGCGGAAAGTTGCCGATCGTGCCGCCCAGGAACGCCACCACGCGCGGCCCGACCGCCTCGGGGACCTGGTCGAGGTGACGCTCGAAGTCGCCGATCACGCCGTGCACCATCAGCCCGGGATACTCCTCGATCAGCGCCTGCGCGCACTCGCGGACCATGCTCTCGGTGACGTCGACCGGCACGTAGCGCCTCAGCGTGCCGTACTCGTACAACGCGTCCAGCAGGACCCGCGTCTTGGCCGCGGTCCCCGAGCCCAGCTCGACCAGCTCGGCGGCTTCGGTCAGCTCGGCCAGTGAGACCGCCTCGGCCTCGAGGATCGCGCGCTCGGCGCGAGTCGGGTAGTACTCGGGCAGCTCGCAGATCCGGTCGAACAGCTCGGCACCCCGCTCGTCGTAGAAGTGCTTGGGCGGCAGCTCCTTCAATGGCCTCGTCAGCCCGTCCAGGACGTCGTCCGCGAGCGACCGGTCCTGGGCGCCGTCCAAATGCGAGTCGATCCTGATCGCGGGCTCGGACGCCTCTCCAGCGATCGGCTCCATCACGACCCGTCCTTCGCCAGCCTCACGCCCGCGAAGATCTGCCTGCGCTGGGGCAGATCCCAGTTGCGGAACGTCAGCGTCTTCACGCGCGGGTCGGTCGCCCACGAGCCGCCCCTCAGCACCTTGTAGGTCTCGCCGAAGAACACCTCCGAGTACTCCCGGTACGGGTAAGCCCGAAAGCCTTGGTATCCGCCGAACGCGCCGGCCGTCCACTCCCATACCTGGCCGACCCGCGCCAGCTGCCCCGAGGTCGCCGCCCGCTCCCACTCCGCCTCCCTCGGCAGGCGCGCGCCGTGGGCCCTGGCGAAGGCGTCGGCCTCGAACCAGCTGACGTGGCAGGCGGGAGCTGTTCCGGCTCCGTGCTCTCGCGCCGCGGCCGCCGTCGCTGCGATCGCCGGATGGTGAGTGATGTCGTACTCCTCTTTCCAAGCCCAGCCTTCGTCCGACCACAACTCCCGTTCGCGGTAGCCGTCGTCCTCGACGAAATCCATCCAGGCGGTCGCGCTCACCGGTTGCATGGCGATCTGGAACGCGTCGAGCGTGACCGTATGCCGGGGTCGCTCGTTGTCGTACGCGAAGCCCGCTTCCGGCGCGCCCATCTCGAACGGTCCCGCCTCGATCGCGACCCACTCGCCCATGTCTGCCCTGGCCCCGGTCGGGGCGATCCAGGGGGCCGTCGCCGGGGGCTCGCCCGGGGGCAGCACCCCTGCTATCGCCATCGCTTGGCGCATCGTCTCGGTGTGCTGCAGCTCGTGCCTGATCACCATCTCGCAGATGTCTGGATCGCCGATGCCGTGCTCCAGGATCGTCGCTGCGGCGCGCTCGCGCACCGCCTGCATGTACGCGCGCGCGTCCGCAGGCCCCAGAGCCTTGGCGTCGCCGCGCACCGCCCGCGGCGTCTCGAACGCGTCATATATGCCCGCCAGGTCGGGGCGCAACAGCTCGAGGCCCGCGTTGCGGTGGGCCAGCCACAGGTCCTCGTAGGCGGCGATGTGCCCGAGATCCCACACGAGCGGGCTCATGATCGGCGAGTGGACCTTCGTCAAAGCGTCCTCGTCGAGGTGCGCTACCAGCCTGAGCGTGCGCTCGCGCGTGTCCTCCAAGGCGCCCAAGACCTGCTCCTCCGGGCTCAGGGCTGCGGCTGGATGGGTCGCGGTCGAGGCCATCAGCGGATTCCTACTGTACGACGATCGGCCCCGGCGGCGCGGCCGCGTCGTCGAGGATCACGCTCAGCTTGTTCCTCGCCAACAGGCTGGCCGGCACATGCCTGGTCGGCTCGCCCAGCATCGCCGCGACCGCATCGGCCTTCGATGCGCCAGTCGCCAGCAACAGGCAGCGCCGGGCCGCGCGCAGGACCCCAAGGCTGAGCGTGATCCGTTCGGGGGGAGGCTTCGGCGAGTCGTGCACGCTCAAGCAGACGGCCTCCTCGCCAGCCTCGAGCGTTGGCGCGCCCGGGAAAAGCGAGGCGACGTGCCCGTCTGGGCCGATGCCCAAGACGATCGCGTCGAGCACCGGCAAGCCGCCGTCACGCTCGGCGACGCGTTCGCGCAGGGCCTGCTCATAGCCTGTTGCGCCCTGCTCTGGTCCCAGCTCGCCCTCCATGCGGTGCACCCGCTCGCCCGGTATGCCCGCCGGATCGAGGAACGTCTCGAAGGCCAGCTTATAGTTGCTTTCGGGATCGTCCTTGCCGACGCAGCGCTCGTCGGCGAACCAGATCTCGACGTCCCGCCAGTCCTCCAGGCCGGCCCGCACCGGCAGCTCGCCGGCCAACAGCTCGTACGTGCGCCCAGGCGTCGTGCCGCCGCTCAGCGCCAGGTGTGCAACGCCGCGCTCGCGCTTCGCGCTGGCCAATCGCCGCGCGATCTCGCTGGCCGCGCGCTCGGCGACGGCCTCGGGGTCGGCCAGCGTCGTCAGCCTGGTCATGAAGGCGCCGCCTCGGTCTCGGGCAGCAGCGCCTCGGCGGCGTGCAGCGCGGGCAGGTACGTCGGGTCCCTCAGCAGCGCCTGCCTGATCCCCTCGCCCAGGATGCCGCCCTCGCCGCGCGAGGCCCCCAAGAGCGTCCAGGACCGCTCGACGGTCTCGCCGCCATCACCCTCCGGCCGGTGGCGACGCTCGCGCAGACCGCCGGGCCCGCGGTCGAGACTCAGCCGCAGACCCGATCTGCACTGGAGCTCGATGCCCGCCAGCCCCGGCACCGTCAGCTCGGGTGCGGCCGTCAGGCGCAGTTCGAGGTCTCCGGAGCCTGTCTTCGCGGCTCCCGCCAGGACGCCGTCGCGGCCGGCCTGGCCCTCGATGCGGGAATGGTCGAGCCGCCAGCCCAGGCGCGAGGCCAGCCAGCCCGCGAACAGCATCGCCGCGACTGTCGAGTCTTGGTGATGGCGGACCGTCAAAGATTCGAGCCCGAGCAGCTCGGCGCGCATGGGCAGGGGGTCGAACGTGGCCGCCACCCGCTCGCGCCAGGGCGTCGAGCGCAGCCATGCCAGGTCGACCACGTAGACCCGCTCAGAAAGCGCGCACGCCCTCGCGATCGCCCTGTTCCAGTCCGGCTCCTCGATCGAGTCCACGAGCGTCGCCTGGGCCAGGCCGAGCAGCGCGTCGGCCGCCTCGGAGTGTCCGTTTGGCGACCACAGCAGCGTCGGCAGGTCGCTGATCACCAACGGGTCCGCGATCGTCGCCAGGTCGTCGAGGTGGCGCTCGCCGATCTCGACGAGCGCGGTCTCTCTCAGGAGCGCCATCTCGCCCGGCCCCGGCTCGCCTTCGGCGGCGACGCTGACCTTCGCGTTCAGGCTCTCGCGGTCTGTTTCGTAAGAGAGCAAGACCGTGCGGGAGGCGTGATAGCGCCCGACGCCTTGCAGGCGCTCGGCGATCTCATCGGCATGCCTGCTCTCCACGAACACGACCATGTTCAAGACCCGGGCCGGCACGAAACCGTCGCCGCCGTCCTGCCCGCCGCTGCGCGCGCGCTCGGCGAGCAGCTCGCGCAGCGCGCCTTCGATCGCGTCCGGCGTCGTGCCTTCCTCGCTCCAGACGGCGTCGCTCAGGGCCGGCACGTCGAGCCTCCTCGCCGCGTGTGGTCTCGTTCGGGGCGCTGGCACGTCGAGCCTCGGCGCATGGTCGTCAGATCGCCCGCCAGGAGTGCCCCTCGCGGAGGATGCCGGCGGCCGTTGCCGGTCCCTGCGAGCCGGCCTCGTACTGGTCCAGGCGGCCAGAGTCTGAGCGTGTCTGTGGGTGGTCGGGCCTCCAAAATTTGACGATTGGGTCGCAGATGCGCCACTGCGCCTCGACCTCGTCGTTGCGCGTGAACAGCGTCGGGTCGCCCCTCATCGCGTCCATGATCAAGCGCTCGTACGCCTCTGGGGACTGCGACAAGAACGAAGTCCCGTACAAGAACTCCATGTTGACCGGCCTGATCGACATTCTCGTGCCCGGGATCTTTGCGCCGAGCTGCAGCGTCACGCCCTCGTTGGGCTGCACCGTCAGGATCAGCTGGTTCGGCTGTACCCCCAGCGATCCGTCCTGGCTGAAGGCGAGGTGGGGGACGGGCTTGAGCGTCACGGCGATCTCGGTCACCTTGCGCGCCAGGCGCTTGCCGGCGCGCAGGTAGAAGGGCACGCCCGCCCAGCGCCAGTTGTCTACTTCCAGGCGCAAGGCCGCATAGGTCTCGGTTATCGAGTCCGCCGGCACACCCTCCTCTTCGAGGTAGCCGACCACGTCCTCGCCGCCCGAGTGGCCCGCCGCGTACTGCCCCCGCGCGGCCATCTCCGGAATGTCCTCTGCGGTCGGCGCGGCGATCGCATGCAGGACCTTGACCTTCTCGTTGCGGACCTCTTCGGCGGTGAAGCTCCCCGGCGGCTCCATCGCGACGTGGCAGAGCAACTGCAACATGTGGTTCTGGATCAGGTCTCTGAGCGCGCCCGCATGGTCGTAGTAGCCGGCCCTGCTGCCGATGCCGATGTCCTCGGCCGCGGTGATCTGGACCTGGTCGATGTAGTTGCGGTTCCAGAGCGGCTCGAACATGCCGTTGGCGAACCTGAACGCCAGCATGTTCTGGACCGTCTCCTTGCCCAGGTAGTGGTCGATCCTGAAGACCTGCTGCTCCTCGAAGACGCTCAGCACCCTCGCGTTCAGCTCGCGCGCCTGCTCCAGCGTCTCGCCGAACGGCTTCTCGATGATCATCCGGACCTCGGTTTCGGCGCGCTTGGCCAGGCCCGAGCCGCCGAGCTGACCGACGATCACCGGAAAGAAGCCGGGTGCCGTCGACAGGTAGAAGGCCCTGCTAAGCCGCTCGCCCGCCTGCTCGTCGAAGCCGTCGAGCGCCCTGCCGAGCGCCGCATAGACGTCCGGGTCGTCGAACACGCCCGGCACGTACTTGACCTGTGCCAGCAGCTCTTTCAGCACGTCCTCGTCGGGCCGGCGCCTGGAGAAGGCCCTGATCGCCTCCTCGCACTCGGCCCTGAAGTCCTCGTGCGCTTTCTCGCGCCTGGAGACTCCAACGAGGTGAAAGCGCTCGGGCAGGGCTCCCTCGTGGGCCAGGTTGTAGAGGGCGGGCAGCAGTTTGCGCTTCGCCAAGTCGCCCGTGGCGCCAAAGATCACGAGCGCCGTCGGGGCGACCGGTTTGCGCTCGAGACCGGCGGCCAGAGGGTTCTCCGACTCGGTCGCGATCGCCGTGGCCGCCATCACACGCCGATCCGGTGGGGCTTCGATGATCGGTGCCGGCTCATGCGCCCACGATCGTAGTGGCGAGCCGGTTGTTATACGGTCCCGAAGCTTCATGAGCCCCGATCGAACCCATCAGCTCCCGGACCGCAATCTCGCCCTCGAGCTCGTGCGCGTCACCGAGGCCGCCGCGCTGGCGGCCGCGCCGCTCGTGGGCCGGGGCGATAAGGAGGCGGCCGATCAGGCCGCCGTCGACGGGATGCACTTCATGCTGCAATCGGTGCCGATGGACGGCGTCGTCGTGATCGGCGAGGGCGAGAAGGACGAGGCGCCGATGCTCGCCAACGGCGAGCAGATCGGCGACGGCTCGCCGCCGCGGGTCGACATCGCGGTCGACCCGCTCGAGGGCACGACCCTGGCCGCCCACGGAATGCCGAGCGCCCTGGCGGTGATCGCCCTGTCCGCACGCGGCACGATGTTCGACCCCGGTCCCTGTGTCTACATGGAGAAGATGGCCGGCTCGCCGGAGATAGCCGACCTGCTCGACCTCGACCGGCCGCTCGGCGAGACCGTCCAGCTGGTCGCCGAGCGCAAGGGCGGCGCGGTCGCGGACGTGATGGTCGTCGTGCTCGACCGTCCCCGCCACGAGGCTGGGATCGCCGCGATCCGCGACGCCGGCGCGCGCGTGCGCCTGATCGCCCACGGCGACGTCTCAGCCGTGCTCCTGGCGGTCACCGAGCGCTCGCCGGTCGACCTCTTGTGGGGCATCGGCGGCACCCCCGAGGGCGTGATCTCCGCGGCCGCCGTCAAGTGTCTCGGGGGGCAGCTGCTCGGGCGCCTGTGGCCGCGCGACGAGGACGAGCGCCAGGCCGCCCTGGACGCCGGCTATGACCTCTCGCGAGTGCTCACGCGCGACGACTTGGTCGCCGGCGATGACGTCTTCTTCTCGGCGACCGGCATCACCGACGGCGATGTCCTGCAGGGTGTCCGCTATCCGAGCGCGGGCGGTGCCACGACCGAGTCCCTGGTCATGCGCACCCGCTCCGGCACCGTGCGCCGGATCATGGCCACGCACGACCGCGCCAAGCTCGCGGCGCTGCGCGGCTAACCCGCGAAGCGCCCGACCTGCTGGCCGGACTCCGTCCGGTCCGCCAGGTCCAACCTCGCCAGCGACCTCAGGAAGGCGTGCGTGATCAGCACGTGAAGCTTCGACTGCGTAGCTCTATAGAAGCGGCGTCCCAGCCCCGAGGCGATCGCCGGATAGAAGCCCTCGACCGCGACCTCGACGTGCAGGCGTGCATACCCTGCCGGCTCGCCGTCCGCGCGCGCGCGGACGGCCTCGGCGGGAAGGCTTTCGGTGGGCTTGTCGCGCGCGCGCGTGGGGGACTCTGCGGACAGGCTTTCAGGCGTCTTGCCCGGCAGACGCCTGACCTCGATCTGCAGGTAGCCGCCGCTCTCGTGGCCACGCCTGGCGACGAGCAGGCCCTTCGTGATCCGCCAGCGCACGATCCCGTGGCCAGGCTCCAGCTTGTACTCGGGTGCGGCGAACGCGATCAGCTTGACAGCGGGCGCCAGCAACACGAGCGCGCAGCCGCTCTCCGAGTAGCGGACACGCACGATCCCGAGCGTGACCTTCGTCAAGAAGCGCCAGTAGGTGCGCGCCAGTCGCTCCAGGTACATCGCGGACCACAGTTCTCGCAGCGCGGTCTCGGGCAGGCGCACCTCAGCGGTCTGGATCGAGCGCACCGCGCCCGTGGCCGCGTCTTCTGTCGTGCTGTCTCTGAGGTCCGAAATCGTGGCCGGGCGCATCGGTCCAGGCTATCTGGGGTAGGTGCCATGGTTCTGGCGGGTCCGCATCCGGGCAACCGGTGGGTCCGCATCCAGGTTCTGGCGGGTCCTCATGGCGGGCCAGGCGGGGTCTGCACGCGTGCGTAACGTCTTCGTGTGCTGATATGCAACGTCCCGTGACCGACGATTTCATGGATCCGCGTGTCGGCGAGCGCCTGACACGAGCCGCACGAGCGGCGCAGACACTGAGCGAGGCGCTGTGGGAGGTCCTGCACGAGGAGCTCGGCGCTGCACGCCAGGACCGGGTCGCCGAATTCTCCGAACGTCTTTCGGACGTGTCCAAGATCGTCGCGTCGCTGGCGCGTGCCGGGGCCGCCGGCGTGCCCGGATCGGAGGCTCCGGCGATGGCGGCGCCCGCGCACGGGGCGTTCCCGGCGGCGGATCGAGGCGTGGAGCACCCCCGCGAGCGCCTGTCCGGGCAGGAGCGTCCCTGGGGCGGGGGCGGGCCGCACGGGGGCGGGCCGCAAGAAATAGATGTCGAAAGCAGGGCCACGCGCGCGCGCGAGCACGACTTTTCGGAGAGCTTTGTGCCGGCTCCGCCGGCGCCGACCAAGCCCGGAGAGGCTGTGCTCGTCGATGAGCGGGCTCCGTCGTCCGGTCGGCCGCAGGCGCCCACCGGGGCGTCCGCCCCGTCCGCCCCGCCCGCGCCGGCGCCGATTGGGCCATCCGCGGCGCCCGTCGCGCAATCGGAGTCGCCGCCGCGCGCGCCGGCCGAGTCCGGACAGGCCTCCTCGGGTCGGCTCGCCGAACGGCCGCCGCCTGAGATCGAGATCAAAGACGAGCGTCGCGAGCACACTCACCGTGAAACCGGCCAGGCGCCCGGGCGAAACCAGAGCCAGTGGATCGCCTCGATCGAGCGCAGGCTCGAGCGCTACGAGCGCGACCGCCTCCCGTTCGCGGTCATGCTCATCGAGCTGGTCGACGTCGAGCGTCTACGCCACGCCGAGCTGCCCGGCGAGATGGTCCGGATGACGGGCTCGGTCGAGACCGCGCTCTCGGGCGAGCTGCGGCCGGCCGACTCGCTTATGCGCGAGAGCCCGGGCCGCTACTGGCTCTTGGCTCCCGAGACCGACTCGGCGGGTGCGCGAGTGCTGGCCGAGCGCCTGTCGCAGGCCGTGCGGGGCGTCGCGGGCCACCGTGGCGCACCGCTAGAGATCGCCGTCGGCATCGCGGTCTGTCCGCCGGACGGCAACCAGGCGGTGGCTCTGGCGGCCCGAGCGGACATCGCCCTGTACGCCGCTCGCGCGGCCGGGCGGCCGGTCGCTCCCTGAGGTGCCGTCAGCCGGCCGCTGCGACCGGTGCGCCGGCAGCGGCTTGAGCGCCGCCGGTGGCGGCTTCCGCCGGCGTGACGGGCGGTGCCCCGAGCAGCGGCGTGTTGGGCGCGCTGCCGATCACGTGCGTAACGATGTGGACCGTTTCGGTGATTGCGAGCTTCTGGGCGGCGCCCGCGGTCAGGTCCCAGTCGGCGTGGTTCGCGTACGGGCCGCGGTCCAGAACCGGCACTACCAGCGTGTGGCCCTTGTAGCTGACCTGCACCAGGGTTCCGCATGGCAGCGTGCGGTTGGCGACGCCGACGACGGCCGGCGTGAGCATCTGGCCGCAGGCCGTCTGCTGGCCATAGAAGCCAGGGCCGAACCAGGTTGCGATGCCGGCCGGGTGGACCTTCGGCCGACCTGTCGCCGTACCGGAGGGCGCCCCCGCGCTCGCGCCGCCGGTTGTTGTGCTCGTGTTCGCCAGGGCGCTCGCGGTCAGCCCCCAGCATGCGGCCAGTCCGCATGAGGCGATGCAAGCCGTCGTGATGGCTGCTGCCAGTGCGAGCGGGATCGTCGATATGGGCGACTTTGAATTCATGGTGTTCGTCGCCTACGGGGTGAGCTGACGGGCTCGCGCGGTCTGTACGACGACGGCGCTACGACCTCGAGCGGTCGATTCGCCCCGGCGGATCGCAAACAACGATCCGCATTGGGTCCCCCGCCCTCCACGATCTGGACCGTGAAGGCTCGGCGTGGCGCGAGAGTATACATAACGCCCTGGCGCTCGGCACGGCCAGCGCCGTGCGCGCCCGACGGCCCTGGTCCGGGTGGACCTCAGCCGGGCAGGCGCGAAAAGAAGTCCCTCAGCGCCCGGACTCCGGCGCCGATGCCGGTCTTGGCGAACTCGCCGGCGAGCTCGGCCGCCGAGGCGATCAGCTCGGCGCTGCCCGGCGGTTGGACGGGACCGGAGACGGCGGGCTCTGCCTCGTAGCCCTGCTTGGGGACCTGCTCGCGGACCGGCCGCTCTGCTGAGGTCGGCGCCCGCTTGCGTGGCTGCTTAGCCGGCGCTTTGCTCGAGGTCGGCGCCTGCTTGCGTGGCTGCTTAGCCGGCGCTTTGCTCGAGGTCGGCGCCTGCGTGCGCGCACGTGCGGTCGGCCTTGCCGCTCGGGCCGCCGCGCGCCGCGCGCTGGTCCGTTGGGGGCGGGTGCGGGGCAGGCCGCCAAGGACTCCCGAGCCCTCCGGGAGCGCCTCCGCGGAGGAGGTACGGTCGGCTGAGTCGCTCATGCGCGTTAGCATAGGCGCCGGAGCAAGATGAGTTGGACACAGTCGTTGCTTTGTCGCTGTAACGTCGGCCGGTCGGTGCTGTAGTGCTCTGTCAGAGCGCCGGGCGGTCGCTGCCGGAGGGGCCTGGGCGGATGCCCGCTGGCCGGATCGATCGAACAGAAACGGAAAAGGCTGAAGCGATGTCAGTGGTCGAATTGCAAGAGCTCGATGAGGTGAAGGGCCTTTTGGCCAAGGGCCAGCAGGTGGGGGTGCTCACGTTCGCGGAGATCTCGACGGCGACCTCGGAGCTCGACCTCGACGAGTCCGACGTCGAGGAGCTGCACGGGTTCCTCGAGAAATCGGAGATCGAGCTCGTCGAGGACATCGATCCGGCGACGGCGGCGGCCTTGGCGGTCGAGCGCGCGCCCGACAAGCGCGGGCGGCGCAGCAAAGCCAAATCGGCGATCGACCTGAAGCCGGACATGACCACCGACTCCTTGCAGCTGTTCCTGAAGGACATCGGCAAGGTCCGGCTGTTGACCGCCCAGGAGGAGGTCGACCTGGCCAAGCGGATCGAGCGCGGCGACCTCGACGCCAAGCAGAAGATGGTCGAGTCCAACCTCAGGCTGGTCGTCTCGATCGCCAAGAACTATCGCAACCAGGGCCTGCCTTTCCTGGATCTGATTCAGGAGGGCACCCTCGGATTGGTGCGCGCGGCGGAGAAGTTCGACTATCGCAAGGGCTTCAAGTTCTCTACCTACGCGACCTGGTGGATCAGGCAGGCGATCGCCAGGGCTCTGGCGGACAAGGCCAGGACGATCAGGATCCCCGTGCATGTGGTCGAGAAGCTCAACAAGATCGGCCGGGCCGAGCGCAAGCTCGTGACCGAGCTGGGCCGCGAGCCGACCCCTGACGAGATCGCCGAGGTGACCGGAATCGACCCCGAAGAGGTCGACTCGATCAAGCGCTCGGCCCAGGCGCCCGTCTCTCTGGAGAAGCCGGTCGGCGACGAGGAGGAGTCCGAGTTCGGCCAGTTCATCGCCGACGAGCGCGCCGAGTCCCCGTACGAGCGCGCCGCCGAGATCCTCACCAAGGAGGCTCTGCGCGAGGCCTTGGAGAACCTCTCATACCGCGAACGGCGCGTCTTGGAGCTTCGCTACGGCCTCGGCGGCGAGCATCCGCGGACTTTGGACGAGGTCGGACGCACGTTCAACGTGACGCGCGAGCGGATCAGGCAGATCGAGAACCAGTCCCTCAAGAAGCTCCAGTCTCTGGCAGAGGCCCAAAAGCTCCGCGACGTCGCCTGAGGGGCGCCTCACGCCGCCTGGCTGCGTCCTCCCTCCTTCGCGTACGTTTCGTACGCCACGGTCGGTGCGTCCTTGCCAGTCGCCGCGATCCGCCCCTCAGGAAACCTGAACTCAAGCCCGCTCGGGAACCTGCCGATGCGGAGAACATGTTCGACGTCGAATCGGCGCTGCGCGAGCTGGTCGCCAAGGGCGGCTCCGACCTGCATCTGAAGGTCGGCTCGAGGCCGCTGTTCAGGGTCGACGGCGTGCTCGCCGCCGATCGCGACCGGGAAGTGCTCGGCGCCGACGACACCGAGGGCGCGCTGCGGACGCTCCTCGGCGAGGAGGCCAAGCTCGAGGAGTTCGCGACAGAACACGAGGTCGACTTCTCCTATGAAATCCCAGATGTCGCGCGCTACCGCCTGAACGCCTTCCAGCAGCGCGGCGTCATCTCGATCGCGATCAGGGCGATCCCGCACAGGATCTCGACGATCGAAGAGCTCTCGCTGCCGCCCGTGGTCAAGGACTTGGCCGATGAGGAGCGCGGAATCGTGCTCCTGACGGGCACGACCGGCTCGGGCAAGTCGACGACCCTGGCGGCGATGATCGACCACATGAACTTCACCGCCAGCAAGCACATCGTCACGATCGAGGACCCGATCGAGTTCGTACACGAAGACAAGCGCTCTGTCATCAACCAGCGCGAGGTCGGCATGGACACGGCCTCGTTCAAGCGGGCCCTGCGCAGGGTCCTGCGGCAGGACCCCGACGTGATCCTGATCGGCGAGATGCGCGACGAGGAGACTGTCCAGGCCGCCCTCTCGGCCGCCGAGACCGGACACCTGGTGCTCTCGACGATCCACACGGTCGACGCCGCCGAGTCGATCAACCGGATGCTCGACTTCTTCCCGCCCCACCAGCACCAGCAGGCTCGCTCCATGATCGCCGGCACGATCAAGGGCGTCATCTCCCAGCGCTTGGTGCCCGGCTCCCACGGCGGTCGGGTGGCGGCCTGCGAGATCCTGCGAATGACCGGCCGGGTGCGCGACATGATCGTCGACCCGACCCAGACCGGCAAGCTCGGCGAGGTGATCGCGACCGGCGCCTACTACGGCATGCAGACCTTCGACCAGGCCCTCTTCGGCCACGTCAAGGCCGGTCTGGTCAGCTTCGACGACGCCTTGAAGGTGGCCTCCAGCCCGGCCGACTTCAAGCTCTTGATGCAGGCCGACGGCAAACGGGGCACCACGATGGAGGATGTCGAGGCTGCCCAAGCTCAACGCGACTCCGCTTCAGGCTCTCGCCAGCCCAAGTTGACCGTCGCCTGAGGCTTTAACCCTCCGAGCGCAACAGGAACGCCGCGAACAAGAGCGCGGCCACCACCACGACGCCTATGAAGAGCGGTCCGCTTACCGCCAGGACGATCATCGGCCACAACGATACCGCCGCGGGTCCGGGGGCCTCCGAGATTCGATACTTCACTTGGTAAAGTAAAGAGGTGGCCGTTGACGAGACATGCCCAGTCTGTAGGACCGCCGAAGTGGTGTGCGGCAAGTGGACTTTGCTTTTGGTCCGCGACCTGGCGGACGGCTGCTCGCGTTTCTGCGAGCTGGAGCGCTCCCTTGCCGGCATCAGCCCGCGCACGCTCTCGCTGCGGCTCAGGGCCCTCGAGGAGGAGGGGATCGTACGGCGAGACACCTTCGGCGAGGTCCCGCCGCGCGTCGAGTACGCCCTGACCGAGAAGGGCAAGGCCTTGCTGCCGATCATCGACGACATGAGGGCCTACGGCGAACAGTGGCTCGGCGAGCAGTGCTCCGAACGCGGAGACGCTCTCTCGGCCGAGTCCTTGACGGCCGCCGTGGCCGCCGCGGTCGCGTAAAGCCAAAGCAGTGCTCTGAGGCTTTTGGCGGCGCCACGAGCGCGGCGGGCGGACGCTGGCTCGTCCGGCTTTTGCGGATCGCAGCGTTCGGCGACGGCTGCAACGCTGGCTGCGCTGTGCAGGAGCGGTCTGTGCCGGGGCGAAACCAGTAGCTCATGCCTACAGCCACAATCTCGACCGAGCTGGAGCGCGCCCTGGCGAAGTACGTTCAGGCGGCGGCCGCGGTCCTGCAAGCCGACGTCGAAGCCGGTGCCGAGGTCGAGCTGGAGCTCGGCTCGCAGCGCGGCTCCGGCCCGGGCCGCGCGCTCTTCTACAGCTGCAAGCCTTTGACGCTCCGATTCATCGCCGAACGCCAGCCCCTGCTCGAAGCGCTGCCCGAGCATCGCGTCGCGGTGGCGGCTCTGGCCGGGTTCGACGGACTCGACCGCTATCTGGCCGGCCGCTCCGGGCTGGGCGAAAGCGCTTCGACTGGTCGCGGCGGGCGCCGTTCCGGTCATGGGTCCGGTCGCGGGATGGGCTTGCTCGCTGGGGATGCCCGCGTGGGCGTGCCCGCGCGCGCGTGCGCAGCCGCGAGATGTGTCTTGCAGGACGTCTTCGCCGAGCAGACCGAGTTCGACCTGAGCCCCGACCGGCTGGCCGCCGCGCTTGCAAGGCTCGGGCGAGCGGATCTGGCGAGCGCACCGGGCACGGTCACGCTCGTGGCGACACTTCATGGCATGGCGATCGTCTCGCCGGAGATCAAGCTGACCAAGGGCCTGACGATCGTCGCCCCCCAAGAGCTGCGCTGGGCGCCGCCCGAGGCGCTCGTCCCAGGCGAAGGGTTGTCGGCCGGGCCCGAACACCTGCTCGTTTCCCTGACCTGCGAGGAGCGCTCGGTCAAGGAGCTGGCCAAAGCTCAGTCCGCCGACAGAACAGCCCACGCGAGTCCCCATGAAGCATCCCTGGCTACCGGCCTGAGCCCACGCGAGGCGGCTTTGGCGACGGGTCTCGAGGTGCTGAAAGACCTGTTGCGAGCACTGCGCCTGTTCGGCGACGGCCGCGTCACGCTCGGATCCCTGGCCTGGGCCCGGCTGAGCGGCGAGGATTCCTGGACCACGCTCGCCATCGGCCAGGCCGGCAAGCCCCATGGGATGCTAGTCGTCTCGACCGACCAAGAGGACGAGCTGCGGGCCTTCTGCAGCCTCGTCTCTCGTAGATCGCCTTCGAGCAACGTCCTGGCATGGGCGCTGCGCAGGTTCGAGCTCGGGTGTGAGCGCGCCCACCCGTATGACTCTCTCAGCGACCACCTGCTCGCCCTGCGCGCCCTGCTCGAGCCCGAGGGGCCCGGATCCGGCCGGCTGGCCGGCCGCCTGGCGGCGCTGTGCGCGACGCCCGAGCACCGGGCCAAGCTGACCGACCGGATCGTCAAGGCCCAGAGGCTCGAGCGATCGTTCATAGCCGGCGCAGCGCCCGAGCGCGCCGCCGGCCTGGCGCTCGCACGTGAAATCGCCGACCATCTCAGAGCCCTGCTAAGGGATGTGATCTGCGGCCACCTGAGCCCCGACCTGCCACGTCTTGCCGACCAGCTGCTGTCTGCGCCCCATCCCGCTGCGCCCGAGCCCGCCGAGCCCGAGCCCGCCGAGCCCCGTCTCGCGGAGACCGATCCCGCCGAGCCCGAGCCCGATCCCGATCCCGATCGCGGCCAGGGAGCACCCTTGGCGAGCGGGGCAGCTTCCGAAGGCGCTCAGCAGGTGCTCGTTCCCGTCTGAAAGAGTTTCAATCCAAGAGCAGGCCCGCGACCTCGGCCAGACCCGCAAGGTCGTGTATGTCCTCGTCCAGGTCCTTCACGAGCACCGGATCCGGCTCCTGCAACTGCTCGGACAGTCTCGCCACCGTCGCGGCGTCACGCCTGCACAGCACGTCGAAGTCGGCCAGGTTGGCCGCCACCTTCGAAGCCAGCCGCTCTTCGAGGTCGGGCCGCAACGACTGCGCCAGCCCCGCCTCGGTCATGCCGTTTAGGCCCAGGCTCTCGACCCTGTTGACGATCACGCCGCCTCTGGCCATGCCCGCCTCGTGAAGGCGCTCCGCCAGGAAGACCGCCTCCTGCGCCGGCGCCCGATCTGGCGAGGTCACGACCAGGAAGGTCGTCTCCGGCGCCCTCAACAGCGCCGCCACGTGCTTGGTCTGCTTGCCGAAACCTTCGACAACGCCGTCGATCGACCCGAAGAACCTCGCCAGCTCGCCCATCATGTCGATGCCCGTCATTTTCGCGAAGATCCCGAACACGAAGCCCGTGCCGCGCCCGAACAGCTTTGCCGTCAGGCCGCCCGGCGCCAAAAACAGCTGCAAAGCTCGGCCTTCCATGAAGCCCAGCAGCCTGCCCGGCGCGTCCAAGAAATCGAGCGCGTTCCGCGAAGGCGGCGTGTCGAGCACGATCACGTCGAAGTCGTGGTCCTCGTACAGCTCATACAGCTTCGCGATCGCGCTCATCTCGTGCGAACCGGCCACCGCGCTCGACAGCTCCTTATAGACCGGGTTCGCCAAGATCGCCGCCAGCCGCTCCTCGTCTCCCTCCAAGCGCTCGACGATCTGGTCGAACGTCCTCTTGGCATCCAGCATCATCGCCCACAGCTCGCCCTCCAGCTCGATCCCCTGGTCGCTCAGCAAGCTCTCGTCGATCCTGTGCGGCTCGCCCGCCAGCTCGTCCAAGCCCAGCGCCGCCGCCAGCCGGTTGGCCGGGTCGATCGTCACGACCGCCACCTTCTTGCCCCTCATCGCTAAGCCCAAAGCCAGGGCCGCCGAGATCGTCGTCTTGCCGACCCCGCCCGCGCCCATGCAGACAATGATGTGCTTGTTCTGGAGCCTCCCCGCAAGGCCTCTCGCTTTCCTGTCCGTCATCGTTGGCGATGCTAGTGGAGCCGGGGCATCCGTCTGTAAGAGCGCCTAACAAAATGTGGGTGCGGCTGGGACGTTCTAGGGTCGAGTGGAGCGAGGACGCAGGCGCGAAGGCTTGGTGGTGCCAAGTCGAGCGCTGAGGACGCGGCTCCGCGAAGACCATCGGGCGTATCCAGATGTGCGTACATTTTGTTAGGCGCTCTAAGCACAAGCTGACAGCGTTTGCCTCGAACCGGTTCAGGTTCGTCTGTCGGGCCTGTCCGGGGTTCCCAGACGAAGCGATCGGCGCGGCGGGCCAAGGTTCGATGGCCATGTATATGATGCCGCAACTATTCGAAGATCTGACCTGGAGGTGGATCGAGTATGCAATCGAAAGGCAACATGCGTAGGCTCGCCCTGCGCGCGACGCTGGTCTGTGTGATCAGCGTCTGCTCCGCGAGCCTGCTGCCGGCCATCGCCACGGCGGCCACCGGTGGGATCAGCGGCAGGGTCACCAACGCGGGGACCCTCGAAGCGATCAAAGGCGCCGAAGTCTGCGCCTACGAATCGGCATTTGAAACGCGCGTGGAATGCGAAACAACGGGTGTCGGTGGCGAATACGAGATCGCGGGGCTGGCCGAAGGCTCCTACAAGGTCAGGTTCAAAGCGAGTGGATACGCGACGCAATGGTACTCAGAAATGACGAGCTGGAACTTCGCCGAATCAATCGATGTGAAAAGCAGCGTCGTCACCGGCATCGACGCCAGGATGCAAGAAGAAGGCGAGGGCTCGATCACAGGCCGGGTCACAAATGCCTCCAACGGACAGGGTATAGGCGGGATCCAGGCGTGTGCTTTCACCGAAAACTTCGAAGAAAGCTTTGGCGGTTATTGCGTCGAAACAAACGGGAACGGCGAATACACGCTCTCTGGCCTTAGCGTCGGCACGTACAATGTCAGCTTCTCGCCTCAATACAACTCCACATGCGAAGTAGAAATGGGGGTCAAGGTTCGCTGCGCCCTGAACGCAAATGTCATCGGCCAGTCTGTGAAGTCGGTTCGCGTGAAAGTGGGCAAGACCGAAACTGTCGACGTGGCGCTGCGGGTCGGCGGCCAGATCAGCGGCACCGTGACGAACGCCTCGATAACGCACCCCGCGCTTGCAAAGGTCGAAGTTTGCGCGCGGGAATCAATCAAATTTGGGGCTATAGAAGCTTTCTTCTATAGCGGGTGCGCGTTTACGAACTCGAGCGGCCAGTACACGATCTCCGGTCTCGAAACCGGGCACTACAAGGTCGAATTCAACGGCACGATCTGCTCGATCCCGAAGAAAGGCGAAGAAGAATGCCCCCAGGTGTACGTGACCGAGTACTACCACGAACAGCAAACGGTCAAGAAGGGCACCGCGGTAACGGTGATCGCCGGTTCGAACACCGGCGGGGTCAACGAAAGCCTGCGCGAAGCATTCCCGACGACGCCGGCAAGCGCTGGCGCGCCGACGCTGACGGGCATCGCGGTGGCCGGTAGCCCGCTGAGTTGCTCGCAGGGCTCATGGTCGCACGAACCGACATACCTCGTCTACCAATGGCTGCGCGATGGCACTGTCATCTCCGGACAGGCCGGATCGACCTACACGGTGCAAGCCGCCGACCAGGGCCACTCGATCGCGTGCTCTGTCACGGCGGGCAACGGCGCCGGAGCCGCGAGCGCGACCAGCAACGCGGTGAAGGTCTCCAAGCCGCTGGCCGTATCCGTCGGTGCCGCCAAAGTGAAAGGCAGCGTCGTCACGCTCGAACTCCGCTGCACCGGCGGCGGCGCATGCGCGAGTACGCTCGAACTCGCCGTCAGCATGCGTAAAGGCAAGCGCCTGAGCAGCGTCGCGATCGGCAAGACACGCTTCTCGATTCCAGCGAACGGGAGCGCCACAGTGCGCGTTAGCCTGCTCGCCAAGGGTCAGGGGCTCCTTCGCAGGGCCGGCAAGCGGGGGCTCAAGGTCAAGCTGGCTGGAAACGGCGTTCAGGGCCGCATGTTGGTCCTGAAGGCGTCCAAAGCCGCCCCCAAGAAGCGCAAGAAGTAGCCCGTCCACACACGCTGACGTTTCGCGGTGGCGCCGGAGAGTCCCGGCGCCACCGCTCCCGTCAATCCATCCGCGCGTACCCGCGGACGCCGGTGAACCGTGCGCGCTTCGCATGTCCGTCAGTCGTGTGTCCGTGCGTCGTACGTCGGTCTGTCTCTGGAGGCACACGCGCGCGCGTATGCCTCTCCGTAGGGTCTGGTCTGCTCGCCGGTCGCCCTGCTTGGGCGCACATCGCACCGGTCCGTCGCCGGCACCCCTCTGTCTCGTCCTTCCGTCCGATGGTCTCGCGATCCTGATTCCCGAGCAGGAATCGGCGATCGCCGTGCGAATATCGACCCGACGGATTCCAAGCCAGCCACGACCATCGGAGCCAAGTGCCGGGCACAGCCAAGGTCATCGCGTTCGCCAACCAGAAGGGCGGCGTCGCCAAGACGACCACCACCTTGAACCTTGCCGCCGCCTTCGCCGAGGAGGGGCACAGGGTGCTGTGCGTCGACATGGACCCTCAAGGCAACCTCACGATGTCCCAAGGCATCGACCCCGACACGATCGAGAAATCGATGTACGACGTGCTCGTGCACAAGGTCTCGATCAAAGAGGTCATCAGAAGGCGCGAGATCGACGTCGCCTGCGCCTCGATCGACCTGGCCGGCGCCGAGATCGCGATGTCCACGATGATCGGTCGCGAGCGGGCGCTCCAGAAGGCGTTCGAACCGATCCAAGAGGACTACGACTTCATCTGCATCGACACGCCTCCGAGCCTCGGCCTGCTCACGATTAATGCGCTTACTGCGGCCAACAAGGTGATCGTCCCCGTTCAATGCGAGTATCTGTCCATGCGTGGCCTCATCCAGCTGCAGAACACGCTCGCGATGATCAGAGAGAACCTCAACCCGGATGTCGACATCGAGGGCATCCTGCCGACCCTGGTCGACTCACGCACGATCCACGCCAAGGAGGCAATCGAGATCCTGGAGGAGAACTTCGGCGATCGCGTGTTCGCCTCGCGCATCCGCAAGACCGTCCGTTTCGCGGAGGCCCCCGTCAAGGGCATGTCCGTCCTCAAGTACGAGCCCGACGGCGTCGCCGCCCAGTCCTATAGGCAACTCGCGCAGGAGGTCCTGGCCCATGGCAAATCCTAAACGTGCCTCCATGCGTGAAGGGCCCTTGGCGGCCCTCTTCCGCAAGACCGAAGACGAAGAACAGGGTTCTGCCGGCGCCGGAAACGAGGCCGCGCCCGAGGCCGAGGAGGGCGAGCCCGGCAATGTCTCCGGTGCCGTGCGCGCCGATGGAGCTTCTGGTGGGTCCCGGGCCGCCGCCGGCGCCGCCCCCTCCGGCGCGCCGCATCCGTCCCTGAGCGGGCCCACCAAGGCGCCGGCGCCCAAGGACCGCCTCAAGCAGGCCTTCTCCTCTGAGATCCCCTCGAACGTGATGGACCTCGAGTCCGCTCCCGAGCGCACGGCCCGGCCGGTGATGGACGAGTACGAGCGCGAGTACTCGTCCGAGACGTTCGGCGAGGGCATCGCCGGGCAGCCCAAGATCAGGGTCGTCGGCGTCGGCGGCGCTGGGGTCAACGCCGTCAACCGGATGGTCGAGGCCGAAGTCGCGGGCGTCGAGTTCATGGCGGTCAACACCGACCAGCAATCCCTGCAGCAGTCGACCGCCGACATCACTTTGCACATCGGGGCCGAAGTCACGCGGGGCCTTGGTTCGGGCTCTGACGCAGGCGTCGGCAGGCAGGCCGCGATGGAGGACTACGACCGCGTCAAGGCGATCTTGAAGGGCTCGGACATGATCTTCATCACAGCGGGCGCCGGTGGCGGCACCGGCACCGGCGCGGCGCCGATCGTGGCCCGGATCGCGCGCGAAGTCGGGGCGCTGACCGTGGCGATCGTGACCAAGCCGTTCGGCTTCGAGGGCTCGCGCCGCGGCGAGGCCGCCGAGCGCGGGATCGAGGCTTTGGCCGAGGAGGTCGACACCCTGATCGTCGTCCCCAACAATCGCCTCTTGTCGGTGCTCGACAAGCAGACCGCGATGGTCGAGGCCTTCAGGGTCGCCGACGACGTGCTCAGGCAGGGAGTCCAGGGCATCTCCGACCTCGTGACCCTGCCCGGCCTGATCAACCTCGACTTCGCCGACGTGCGCACGATCATGTCCGACGCCGGCAACGCCCTGCTCGGCATCGGCATGGGCGCCGGCGGCGAGCAGCGCGCCGTCGACGCGGCGATGCAGGCGGTCGCCTCGCCGCTCTTGGAAACCTCGATGGACGGCGCCCACTCGATCCTTCTGTCGATCACCGGCGGCCGCGACCTGTCCCTGTGGGAGGTCAACGAGGCCGCCAAGGCCGTCTCCGAGGCGGCGCACCCCGACGCGAACATCATCTTCGGCGCGATGGTCGACGACAAGCTCGACGACCAAGTCTGGGTCACGGTCGTCGCCACCGGCTACGGCGACGCCAAGCGCCAGATCGCCAAGGACATCGGCGACCTGCGCGAGCCCGCCGGCGAGCCCAGGGTGAGGCGCACGAGCGGGCCGCCGCGCCCTTCCCACGCACCACGGCGCGCCAGCCTCGCTGTAGACGAGTTTGAAGTCCCCGAGTTCATGCCCCGCTAGCGGCCGGCCTGTGGTATCGCTCTGGCATGAGCGACACCGCTGAGCACGGGGTCATCGCGGCTGGGCATCCAGCGACGGCGGAGGCCGGCGCGGAGGTGCTGCGCGAAGGGGGCAACGCCGTCGACGCGGCGGTCGCCGCGATGCTGGCCTCGTTCGCCGCCGAGCCGCTGCTGACAGGGCTGGGGGCTGGCGGGCACATGCTCGTCGCCGGCGGCGACTGGGAGCCGGCGGTGCTCGACTTCTTCGTACAGGCGCCGGCCCGGCGCGACGATGGCGGCGCGGTCGAGCTCGACGCGGTCGACGTGTCGTTCGGGGACGCCGTCCAGGTCTTCTATATCGGCCCCGCGTCGTGCGGGATCTACGGAACGCCGGCCGGCGTCTGTGCCGCCGTCGAGCGCTGGGGCACGATGCCTTTGGGGCGGCTGGCCGAGCCCGCCGCCGAACTCGCTCGCGACGGCGTCGCGCTGAACGCCGGTCAGGCCTACGTCGCCGAGATCCTTGGCGACCTGTTGACCTCCACGCCAGAGTGCGCCGCGCTGTGGGCGCCTTCCGGCAGGGTCCTGCGAGAGGGCGAGCTGGTCCGCAATCCCGAGCTCGGGGACGCGCTCGAACTGCTGGCCGAAGAAGGGGCCGAGCCCTTCTACCGCGGCCAGATCGCAAGCGAGGTCTGCGAGTGGCTGTGGCGGCGCGGCGGCTCGCTCGACGCTGCCGAGCTGGCGGCCTACACGGCGATCGAGCGCGAGCCGGTGCGCGTGCGCTACCGCGATCGTCTGGTCCTGACCAACCCGCCACCCTCGGCGGGAGGCACGCTGCTGGCCTACTCTCTGGCCCTACTGGACCGAGGCGCCCGCCCGCCGCCGCTCGCCGGGGTGCTCGAGGCGATGGAGGCCGCCCAGGCCGAGCGCACCGCCGAGTTCCTGTCCGGGCTCGTCCAAGCAGACTTCCTGGAGCGGTTCCTTTCGGCCAAGCTCGGATCGACCACCCATATCTCGGTGATCGACTCCGCCGGTCGCGCCTGCGCGGTTACGTGCACCAACGGCGAGGGCTCGGGCGTGGTCGTGCCCGGAACCGGCATCCACGTCAACAACGTGATGGGCGAGCAAGACCTCAACCCGCTCGGCTTCCACCGTCACCCCGCCGGTATTCGAATGCCGAGCATGGTCGCGCCCACGATCGTGCTTTTGGCCGATCGGCGGTCCCGTCGATCGCCGATCGGTGACGACGTCGAGCTGGTGCTCGGCAGCGCCGGCTCCAACCGCATCCGCTCGGCCATTCTGCAGACGATCGTCGGTATCGTCGACCATGGTCTCGGCGCGCGCGAAGCGGTCGACGCGCCGAGGATGCACGTCGAGGGCGGGATCGTCTACCACGAGCCCGGCATCGACACGTCCGCGCTGCGCGACGATCGCGACCGCGAGATCGTTCGGTTCCAGGACCTGAACCTGTTCTTCGGAGGAGTCCAGGCCGTGCACCGTCTCGACGGCCGGTTGACGGGCGCCGGCGATCCTCGTCGCGGCGGCGTCGCGGTGAGTGCCTGAGCTCGCGGGCGCACTCCCACGCAATCGACCGCTTGGCCGGTATCTAGCCGACCGAAATCCAGTCGGCTGGCGCACAGTCGGGCGCCGCTTGGTCGGACGGGCCAAGGCTTCTGCGACCTCTGGCCAAGATCGACCAGGTATGACTTGGCCAAAAGCACAGAATCTGTTCAGACGTTGACTATCAAGTTGCGCTTGGGCTAGCCTTAAGTTGCTACTTTGCTTTAGAGGAGAGAGATGTCGAGACGACCGCGGCACGGTTGCCGCCGGGTCCATCGTAGGCACGCTAGGGAAGGGCTGCACATGTACGGACCCGACAGGCATTTGGGAAACATCACCGATGGACCTCTGGTGGCTGGGTGTACGGCCGTCGCTCGAAGGCGGCTGCCAGCACTCGTCGTGCTGGCTTCGCTGCTGCTCTTCCTGGCGTTCTCTCAGTCCTCGCCGGGCGGCGGAAGCGTCGCCGGCGTCTCCGCGGCCGCCGCCAGCACGGCCGGGAGGTCTTCCGCCGATCTGTCGATCGTCGGCGAAACCCCGGAACGCACGCTTTTCGCGCCGGAAGGCGATGTGGGGATACGTGCCGGCAAATTCGGCGCGAGCGTGGCGCTCTCCGGTGACGGCCAGACCGCTTTGATTGGCGCTCCCTATGAGGATGGTGGCCCCGAACAGAACGAAGGCCCCGGCTCGGCGTGGGTCTTTACGCGATCGGACGGCGAATGGACGCAACCTCAAGAACTCCCGATGCCCGCCGGCAGCGCGCCCGGCGAATGCGGCAACGAAACGCCTGAAGATGGCGGCGAAGACCAGGCCGCGCACGCCTGTCGTTACGGGATCAGCGTTGCGCTCTCTCAGGACGGCGACACGGCCGTGATCGGCGCGCCGCACGCACGGAACAACGGCGGAGCGGTGTTCGTTTTCACGCGTACGGCCCCGGATGCGCCGTTCGCCTTGGCCAAGGAACTGACCGATCCGACCGAAGGCGTCGACGACCGCTTCGGCCGCTCGGTTGCCGTGTCTGCGGCGGGCACGACCATACTCGTCGGAGCCCCCATGGGCGCCGGCAGGGCAATCGTGCTGACAGGTTCAGGCTCGACGTGGACGAAGCTCGCGGAACTGGTCAACCCGGTCAAGAGCGGAGCCGAAAGCGAAAGCGAAGGCGGCGGCATGTTCGGCGCTCACCGCGAAGGCGAAGGAGAAGGCAAAGGCTTGTTCGGCCAGAGCGTAGCGCTCTCCACTGACGGCCAGACCGCGCTGGTCGGCGCGCCGGGCTACCCCGGTCAGAAGGGCGCCGCGTGGGTCTTCCACGACTTCGGCCCAGGTGAACAAGGTACCGACGCAAGACTCGAAGTCGCCGAGGCAGCCGAACGGCCCGGCGAAGGCGAAGCGGAAAAGCATGCCCGCGAAGCCAGAGAAGACGAAGCCGAAAGAGAAGCCCGCTTCGGGTTCGCCGTCGCGCTGTCCGGCGACGGTGGCACGGCGCTCGTGGGCGCCCCCAAGTACGAAGGCCGCAAGGGCGCCGCATGGATCTTTGCCGGCGCCGGCGAAGGCCCATGGTCCGAACGGGCCAAGCCCGTCGGCGAATACACCTCAAAGGCAGAAGAAGAAGCTAGCGGGGAAGAAGAGTTCGGGGGCAGCGTCGCGCTGTCGCAGGACGGGGACACTGCCTTGATCGGGGCTGCCAACAACCATGAACATCATGGAGCGGCATGGCTTTTCAAAACTCCTTCGGGCCTGGCCTGGGGCGAGCAGGGGCGGTTGCAGGCCGAAGTCGAATCCCGTCCCCAGGTCCGTTTCGGATCGGGCGTGGCGCTGTCCTCCGACGCCGGTACCAGGCTGGTCGGAGGTCGCTCCGACGAACACAAGGGAGCGGCATGGGTATTCGGTCCCAACCCATCGGTGGCGGCTGTGAATCCCAACAAGGGCTTGTCCGCCGGAGGTACGACCGTCACGATCGCGGGAGAACACCTTGTCGAAGCCAAGGCCGTCTGGTTCGGTGAAACCAAGGCCGCCAGCTTCAGCGTGACCTCTGATAAATCGATCGTGGCCGTCTCGCCGCCCGGAACCGGCACCGTTCAAGTTCGGGTCGAAACTCCGATTGGCTTGAGTGAAAAGAACCCTCCAAACGATCGCTTTACATACACAAAAGAGGAAGGCGGTAAAGGCGAAGGCGGTAAAGGCAAAGGCGAAGAAATCGGCGAAAGCAAACAAGAAGGCGGCCAAACCGTGTCACAGAACGGGACGACTGGCCCCGCGCCCAAAGGAGAAGTCCTGAACTTCGGGCCGCTCGCGAGCGGCGCCTGCGGCGTATCCCTTGTCGGCAAGCGATTTTCGGTCAACAGTCACAGTCGTGCAGTGGTCAAGCTCCGGGGAGCAGGCGCCGGCAAATGCGCCGGCAAGCTGACGCTCAGGATCAAGATCGCCCAGGCCAAGATCGCCGGCAAGACGATCGTAAAGCTGCGCTCCATCGGCACCGCCAACTTCGCGATCGTCGCCGGCCAGACGCGGGCCGTCTCGATCAAGCTGAACGCCGCCGGGCGCCTGCTCTTGAAGGCCGGTCACGGTCACCTCAACACGAGCCTCTTGATCGTCAAGTCCTCACCGGCGCCCGTCCGCGCGCGCTCTGCCAGCGTTCGGCTGACGCAAGCCAAGCTGCCGACGAAGGCTGGCGTCAAGAAGGCGTAGACCGCGGTCAGGGGTCGCGGCCGGGCGCTGGGCGCCAAGAAGAAGCAGGCCGAAGTCAGGCGCCGGGCGCCTTGTGGGCGGAGATCATCAGGTTGTAGAAGATCGCCGGCGGCAGGCGCGGCTCGAACAGGCGCCGGTCGAGGCCCTGCAGTAACAGATAGCCCTTGTACGCATACTGGCGCCAGCCCCAGGGCACGTCACGAGGGTCGGCGGTGGCCTCCAGGGTGCGGTTGCACCAGCCGAACCAGTTGGCCAGCAGCTCCTCGCCGCCGATACGGACATCTTGGAATTCGGCGCTCCGCGCCGCTTTGGCCAGTTCGTTAGGCGCGAACGCATGAACATCGACGAAGCCCTCGAGCGATGAATCGGCGGCGCCTCCGTCGGGCGGTGGCGCCGGGCGCGCGCCGATCGCCTGGCGCCACAGTGGCGCGACCGCGCCAGCGGCCCGCTTGGGGACCCCGGCGAGGCGGTCTCCGTAGCGGGAGGGCTCGCCCGCGAAGACGATCGTACCGCCGGGGGCCAGGACCCGAGCGAACTCGCCGAAGGCTTGGTCCAGGTCGGGGATGTGGTGCAGGACAGCGTGTCCGAACACCAGGTCGAAGCTTTCGTCCGCGAACGGCAGCTGCTCGGCGTCGGCCGCCTTCGTGTGGACCTTCAGTCCCAGCCGCCGGGCGTTGGCGCTCAGCGTGGCGAGCATTCCGGGCGAGATGTCGCTGCAGGTCGCTTCGCCGATCATCCCGGCTTTCATCATGTTCAGCGTGAAGTAGCCGGTGCCGGCGCCGATCTCGAGTGTCCGCTCGAAGCGCGCGGGCGCGTCTTTGTCGAGCGCCTTGCGCAGCTTGCCGGTCACCTGCTCGGCTCCGACCTCGCCGAAGTCGATGCCCCACTTGGCGTCGTAATGATCGGCGGCCACGTCGTGGTAGCGCGTGTTTACGTCCCTGATCTCCTCGGCTGTCAGCTGCTCGGCCATCGCGGCCGGGACCTTATCGGTCGCGCCCGGGCCCGGCGTCCTCGCCGGCAAGTATCCAGACATCGTCCGGTTCCGGGTGCTCGCCCGGAGTCCATCTCGAGGCCCGCCTTCAGGCCCTACGCGTGCGCGGGCAGCCAGTCGGCGGGAAGCACACCTGGCTGGATTTCGCCGACGAGCGGCGGAAACCAGTCGGCCAGGCGCGCCGCCGGGCGGCCTTCGATCAGGGGCCTGATGTCGCCGATGCTGAGCAGCAGCCGGATCGTCGAGCCGATCTGCAAGTCCGCGGCGTTGGGTGTCTCGCCACCGATCACGCCATCTTCGATCCAGCGGTCGACCCGGTCGAGCTGGTTCGGCAGGGCCGCGATGTCGGTGCGCGCGGTCACGTCCTTGGCCTTGTTCTTGAAGGCCATCAGCTTGGCCGTGACCGGCATCGCCGGCCCCATCAGGGCGCTCGGCATCGGCAGTTTGGCGTCTCCGACGTAGCTTTCCATCGCCCTGGGCTTGCGCAGGAAGGCGACGTCGATGATACGCCTGGGCACGCTCTGCAGAACCTCATCGCCCCAGCGCTCGGCCTCCAGCACAGGCGCGTAGCGGGGGTCGCCCGGCGGCGGCAACAGCGGGGGCTCGGGCTTCAGTTCGTCCAGACGCCTCATGATCGGGCGCGAGCCGACGAGTCGCTCGCCGTCGATCCGCATTCCGGGCACGGTCGTGCCGCCGTAGCGCAGCGGCCCGATCAAGACCTGAGTCATCGGTATCAGATCGACGCGCTCGAACTCGATCCCCTTCAGGCGCAGCGCCGCTTCGACCGCGGCGCACGGATGCGATGCCGGCAGCACGTAGAGCTTTACGGACACGGCGACAATCATAATGCCAATCATGCTCTTGGTCGTCGACGTCGGCAACACCCAGACCCATTTCGGGGCATATCGCGACGGCGATCTGATCGAGCACTGGCGCTTTGCGACCGTCAGGCAGTCCACGGCCGACCAGCTCGGCGCCGCCTTGCGCAACCTGCTCGGCCTGAGGGGCCTCGGCTTCGATGACCTCGACGCCTCGATCGTGTCCTCGACCGTGCCCCAACTCGAGCCCGAGTGGACCGGGATGGCGGCTCGCTATCTCGGTCACGACATGCATGCGGTCGGCCCGGGCACGAAGACGGGAATGGCGATCCGCTACGACAACCCTCGCGAGATCGGCGCCGATCGGCTCGTCAACGCGGTCGCCTTGCGCGAGCGCTTCGGCGGCCCGGCGGTGTGTGTGGACTTCGGCACCGCTACCACCTTCGACGTCGTCTCCGCCGAGGGCGACTATCTGGGCGGCTCGTTGATGACGGGCATCGAGATCTCCCTGGAAGCGCTGTCCGAGCGGGGCGCAAGGCTGCCCAAGGTCGAGCTCGCCCCGCCGCGCTCGGCGATCGGCAAGAACACGATCGACGCGATCCGCTCGGGCGTCGTCTACGGCTATGCCGGCGCGATCGACGCGATTCTGAGGCGCCTCTACGACGAGCTCGGCCAGCGCGCTCCCGCGATCGCAACCGGCGGGCTGTCCTCGCTGGTGGTGCCTTTCACCGAGGAGATCTCCGAGGTCGACGACCTGCTGACGCTGACCGGCTTGCGCTTGCTGCACGAGCGCAATCATTGAGACGTGCCGGCCTCGCTGACAGACTCCTGGCGCCTCGGCTCGCTGGAGGTCCCGAACCGCGTTCTGCTGGCCCCCTTGGCGGGCATCGGCAACTGGTTCGTGCGTTTGCAAGCCAAGCGCTACGGGGCGGGGATGGCGGTCTCGGAGATGGTCTCTTCGCACGCGATCCACTACGGCAACCAGAAGACGTGCCACGAGATGTTGAGGATCCATCCCGACGAGCGCGATCCGAGCGGGGTGAAGGGCTTCGGAGGGCCCGTCTCGATCCAGCTGTTCGGCGAGGACCCGGCGATCATGCGGTCGGCCGCCGCCTATGTAGTCGCCGAAACGGACGCCGACGCGATCGACATCAACATGGGCTGTCCGGTGCCAAAGGTCCGCAAGACGGGCGCCGGCGCGGCGATGTTGGACGATCACGATCTGGCCGTGGCGGTCGCCAAAGCGGCTCGCGACGGTGCCGACGGGACCGACGGGACCGACGGGACTGACGGGACTGACGGGACTGACGGGACTGACGGGACTGACGGGACTGTACGCGCGCGCGCGAGTGGTGGCGCAGAGATACCGATCACGGTCAAGCTGCGCTCGGGCTTGCGGCCCGGCGACGAGAGTGGCTACGAGCTGGCCCACAGGCTGGTCGAGGAGGCGGGCGTCGCCGCGATCGCCTTTCATCCGCGCTCGGCGGCGGTCCACCACAAAGGCGTTCCCGACTATGGTCTGGCGGCGAGGCTGGTCGAGACCTTGCCGGCGCCCGTGATCCTGACCGGCGGCCTGGCCGACGCTCAGAGCGTGCGCGAGGCCTACGAGCGGACGGGGGCGGCCGCGGTGATGCTGGCAAGGGGCTCGCTCGGCAACCCCTGGCTGTTCAGGAGCGTTCTCGAAGGCGACGAGCGTGAGCCCACGCGCGCCGAGATCCTGGCGGAGCTGGCGTGGACGATCGAGCGCGCCGTCGAGCACCTCGGCGAGGCCAGGGCGACCAGGTATCTGCGCAAGTTCTACCCGTGGTACCTGGCCCGTTTGGAGAAAGACCCGACACATGCCAAGCGCCTTGGCGACCGCCTCCAGAGCGCCGCCACGCTGGATGAGGTCTACGGGCTGCTGGCGCTCGATCGCGCCTCTGAGCCGGCGCTTGCCTGAGGTATACTGCTCGGCTCGTCTCGGCCTCTGGAGGCCGTGCCGAACGGCCCGCTGAGAAGCGGGCTTTGCGCGTAGAAGAGCAGGCGACAACCGAAACCGACGAGAGCGCTATGCAAAAGGACGTCATCCTCACCCCCGAAGGTCTCAGCAAGCTCAAGGACGAACTCGACGAGCTGTCGACGGCCAAGCGCCGCGAGGTCGCCGAACGCATCAAGGAGGCGCGCGAGTTCGGAGACATCTCCGAGAACTCCGAGTACGACGACGCCAAGAACGAGCAGGCGATGATCGAGAGCAGGATCGCTCAGCTGCAAGAGAAGCTGCGCTTGGCGACGGTCATCGAAACGAAGGATCTCTCGACCGACGTCGTCCAGGTCGGGTCGGTCGTCCACGTCAAAGACGAAAAGACCGGCAAGTCGGTCAAGTACACGATCGTCGGCTCCTCCGAGGCCAATCCTCATGAGAACCGGCTGTCGAACGAGTCGCCGGTCGGGCGCGCCCTGCTGGGCCACAAGCGCGGCGAGACGGTCGCCGTCAAGGTGCCCAGGGGCCCCGCCCGCAAGCTCAAGATCACGAAGATCGACGTCGGCCTGAAGTAGCAGTAGGAGTAGGCTCGCCCGGCGATGGCCGACAGTGACGAGGAGCGTGCCGCCGGAGCGCGCCGGGACGAGCCCGGCCGGCCGGGCTCGGGCGAACGGGTCCCGGGTCCGGAGGACGAGCATGTCCCAAACGGGGATGCCGCGCGCGCGCGTACAGCCGAAACCGGAGCGTCGAAGCACGGTCTGCGGGAGCTGATCGAAGAGCGTCGGGCCAAGGCCGAGCGCCTGCGCGAGTCCGACCCGACCTCCTTCCCTTACTCCTTCCCGAACGTCGAGCCGATCGCCGCCATCCTCGACGCCTACGCGGGCCTCGAGACCGGCGAGGAGACCGAGAACCAGCACCGCGTTGCAGGGCGCATCGCCGCGCGCAGGGGCTCCGGTAAGGCCGCCTTCGTCGACTTGGTCGACAGGACCGGCCGGATCCAACTGCACGCGCGCGCGGACGTGCTCGGCGAGACCGCCTACGAGCGGCTGATATCGCTTGACCTGGGCGACCTGATCGGCGTCGACGGCGCGCCTTTGCGTAGCCGCCGCGGCGAGCTGTCGCTGCGTGTCGACTCCTTTCTGATCCTCGGCAAGGCGCTACGGCCACCGCCGGACAAGCACCATGGCCTGACCGACCTCGAGACCAGGCACCGCCGGCGAGAGCTCGATTTGATCGCCAACGAGGACGTCCGCCGGCTGTTCGTCGATCGCGCCAAGATCGTCGCGGCGATCCGGTCCTACCTCGACGGCGAGGGTTTCGTCGAGGTCGAGACACCGGTCCTGCAGCCCCTCTACGGCGGGGCGTTGGCGCGGCCGTTCACGACCCACCACAACGAGCTGGACCGTGACCTGTACCTGCGGATCGCGACCGAGCTCTACCTCAAGCGCCTGCTCGTCGGGGGCCTGGAGCGGGTCTACGAGCTCGGCAAGGACTTCCGCAACGAGGGCGTGTCGACCAAGCACAACCCAGAGTTCACGATGGTCGAGTTCTACGAGGCCTACGCTGACTATGACGCCGCCGCAGGCCGTCTGGAAGCGCTCGTCAGCGCGGCTGCCGCAGCCGTCGGATACGAGGGTGAGTTCGACTTCGCCTCGCCCTGGCGTCGGGTCGGCTTCGCCGAGGCGATCTCCGAGGCTACCGGGATCGACGTCCTGGCCCTGCGCTCGGACGCGGCGCTGGCGGGCGCGATCTCCGAGCGCGGCCTTCAGATCGAGACCGAAGGGGCCGCCTGGGCCCAGATGGCCGACGACCTCCTTTCAAAGCACGTCGAGCCCACCTTGAAGCAGCCGACTTTCGTATTCGACTATCCCGTCGAGCTGTCGCCCTTCGCGCGCGCGCACCGCTCGACCGAGGGCCTGGTCGAGCGCTGGGAGGCCTTTGCCGGAGGGATCGAGATCGCCAATGCCTTCTCGGAGCTAACCGACCCCGACGTCCAGCGTGAGCGCTTCGAGGCCCAGCGCCGTCTTGCCAGGGCCGGCGATGGAGAGTCCCAGCCCTACGACGAGGCGTTCGTGGAGGCGCTCGAGCAGGGCATGCCGCCCGCCGGCGGGGTCGGCGTGGGGGTCGACCGGCTGGTCATGCTCCTGACGGGCCGCGAGTCGATCCGCGAGGTCGTCCTGTTCCCGGCGCTGCGTACTTGACCCGGCGCTGTGGACCTGACCGGCATCGCGGACTTGTGCCGGCGCTGTGGACCTGACCGGCATCGCGGACTTGTGCCGGCGCTGTGGACATAGCCGGCATCGCGGACTTGTGCCGGCGCTGTGGACTTGACCCGGCGCCGCGAACCTGGCCGGCGCCGCCGACTTGACCTGCGGGGGGCCGGGGAACCGGTTGGTAGACTGCTCGCAAGGTCGATTCACCGACATAGCGCTTGAGGGAAGGCCCTCGCAGGAAGGATCAACACCATGTTCGAGCGATTCACAGAACGGGCCCGGCAGGTGGTCGTTCTTGCGCAGGAGGAGGCGCGCACGCTCAAGCACAACTACATCGGCACCGAGCACATCCTGCTCGGGCTGCTGCGCGAGGAGGAGGGCCTGGCGGCGCGGGTCCTCGAGTCTCTGGACATCACCGTCGAGCGTGTGCGTGCCCAGGTCGTGCGCATCGTCGGCTCCGGCGAGGAGGTCACCTCCGGGCAGATCCCGTTCACGCCGCGGGCCAAGAAGGTCCTGGAGCTGGCGCTCCGCGAGGCTTTGTCGCTCGGCCACAACTACATCGGCACCGAGCACATCCTGTTGGGCCTGGTACGCGAGAACGAGGGCGTCGCCGCCAGGATCCTGCTCGACTTCGACGCCGACTCCGAGAAGATCCGCAACGAGGTCATCAGGATGCTCTCCGGCCCGGGCGGACGCCGCCAGCAGGCGGCGGGAGCCGGGGCGGGCTCGGGCTCGGGGCCGGCGGAGGGCAAGAAGTCCTCGAAGCTGCTCGACCAGTTCGGGCGCAATTTGACCAAGCTCGCCGCCGAAGGCAAGCTCGACCCGTGCGTCGGACGCGAGACCGAGATCGAGCGGATCATGCAGATCCTTTCGAGGCGCACCAAGAACAACCCGGTCCTGATCGGGGAGCCTGGCGTCGGCAAGACCGCCGTGGTCGAGGGTCTCGCACAGCGCATCACGGCCGCGGACGTGCCGGAGCTGCTCAAGAACAAGCAGATCTACACGCTCGATTTGGCCGCGCTGGTGGCAGGATCGAAGTACAGGGGCGAGTTCGAGGAGCGCTTGAAGAAGGTCATGAAGGAGATCACCCAGCGCGGCGACATCATCCTGTTCATCGACGAGCTCCACAACCTCGTCGGCGCGGGCGCGGCCGAGGGGGCGATCGACGCGGCCTCGATCCTCAAGCCGGCCCTGGCGCGCGGCGAGCTGCAGACGATCGGGGCGACGACCCTCGACGAGTACCGCAAGTACCTGGAGCGCGACTCCGCGCTGGAGCGGCGCTTTCAGCAGATCAGGGTCGAGGAGCCGACGATCGACCAGACCGTCGAGATCTTGAAGGGCCTGCGCGACCGCTACGAGCAGCACCACAAGGTTCAGATCACCGACGAGGCTCTGCGCGCCGCCGGCGAACTGGCCAGCCGCTACATCTCCGACCGCTTCCTGCCGGACAAGGCGATCGACCTGATCGACGAGGCCGCCTCGCGCATGCGGATCAAGTCGATGACCTCGCCGCCGGCCAACCGCGAGCTTGAGTCCGAGGTCGAGACGACGCGGCGCGAGAAGGAGGCCGCGATCGAGGCCCAGGAGTTCGAGAAGGCGGCTGCCCTGCGCGACAAGGAGCGCAAGCTGACGAACAAGAAACGCGAGCTCGAGGAAGAGTGGGAAGCTGGCGAGTCCGGCGAGCGTCCGTCGATCGGCGAGGAGGAGATCGCCGACATCGTCTCGATGTGGACCGGTATCCCCGTCTTCAAGCTGACCGAGGCCGAGACCAAAAAGCTGATGCGGATGGAGGAGGAACTCCACAAGCGCGTGATCGGCCAGCACCCCGCGATCGAAGTGATCTCCAAGGCGATCAGGCGCTCGCGCGCGGGCCTGAAGGACCCGAAGCGCCCGACCGGCTCGTTCATCTTTCTGGGGCCCTCCGGCGTCGGCAAGACCGAGCTGGCGCGAACCCTGGCCGAGTTCCTGTTCGGCGACGACGACGCGATGATCAGGATCGACATGTCCGAGTACATGGAGAAGCACGCCGTTTCGAGGCTGGTCGGCTCGCCGCCCGGCTACATCGGCTACGACGAGGGCGGCCAGCTGACCGAGGCCGTGCGCCGCAAGCCCTACTCCGTGCTCCTGCTCGACGAGATCGAGAAGGCCCATCCCGATGTCTTCAACATCCTGTTGCAGATCCTCGAGGACGGCAGGCTGACCGACGCTCAGGGCCGGACGGTCGACTTCAGGCACGCGATCGTGATCATGACTTCCAACATCGGGGCGTCTGAGATCGCGCGCAACACGCCGCTCGGGTTCGCGGTCTCCGACGACGAGACGGGGATCACGTACGACGACATGAAGAACCGGATCATGGGCGAGCTCAAGAAGGTCTTCAGGCCCGAGTTCTTGAACCGGATCGACGACGTGATCGTCTTCCATAAGCTCCAAAAAGACGAGATCAAGCAGATCGTCGAGCTGCTGTTGCTGAGGATCCGCGAGTCGATGGCCGAACGTGAGCTGCAGTTGGAGCTGACCGACCCGGCCAAGGAGATGCTGGTCGAGAAGGGCTGGGACCCGTCGATGGGCGCCAGGCCGCTGCGCCGCGCGATCCAGCGCTACATCGAGGACCCGCTGGCCGACTTCGTGCTGCGCGAGGAGCTCATTCCGGGAGCCACGGTCGTCGTCAAGCCCGCCGGCGAGGGCGAGGAGGGCGAGGTTCGCCTTTCGATCGTCAAGCCCAAGCGCCAAAAGACCCCCGTGGCCGTCGGGGCCGGGGCCGGCTCCGGCGCGGCGGAGGAGGACGGTGGCTCGGGCGAAGATGACGCGGAACCGGCCGGTCTTGCCGGCGGCGAGTCTGAGGAGCAGGACGGCGATCCGCTCGCTGTCGTCGACGAGGAGTCGGCGGAGGGCGAGAAGGAGTAGTTCTCGTTGGGCTGTGCCGCGCGCGCGCCCCCACGCGCGGATCGCGCGGGCGGCTCCTCGGTAGTGGAAGATGGTTCTCTTTTGGAAGGGGGTACGCGCGCGCGCGCGCGCGGCAGCGCACTTTTGGACCCATTCGACGCACGGCCGGACCCAGCGGCCGGCTTAGCCGTCTCCAGCGGCGCGTACGCTGCTGGGGGCGATGTCTCGTGCGAGTACCACCCATGCCTGCTCAGACTGCGGACAGCAGACCCCGCAATGGCTCGGCCGCTGCCCTGGCTGCGGCGCCTGGGGAACGCTCGCGCCCGAGGGCGTTCCCGGCGGCGGCGCGCCCGCGCGCGGGGGATCGGGTCGCCGCACGCCCGCCGTCCCGACACGCCGGCCGCGTCCTCTGCGTGAGGTGCAAGCGGCGGAGGTCGGCAGGCTGAGCACGGGCATCGGCGAGCTCGACAGGGTGCTCGGAGGGGGCTTGGTGCCGGGCTCGCTCGTGCTGTTGGGCGGCTCGCCGGGGATCGGCAAGTCGACGCTCACGAACATGGTGCTAGGCAACCTCGCCGGGTCGGGCCACGGCACCCTGTACGTGAGCGGCGAGGAGTCCGCCGAGCAGGTCCGCCTGCGCGCCGAGCGCCTTGATTTTGACCCCGCCCATCCCACCAATCCAGCCCTCGAGGTGCCGATCCTCGCCGAGACAGACCTCGATGCGGTGCTGGCCACGCTCGTAGAGCATGCTCCAAGAGCATGCGTGATCGACTCGGTGCAGACCTTGCGGTCCGCCGAGCTGGGCGGCTCTCCGGGGGCGGTCGGACAGGTGCGGGAGGTGACCGGCAGAATCATGGAAGTCGCCAAGGAGCACCAGATCGCGGTGGTCCTGGTAGGGCACGTGACCAAGGACGGCGGCCTGGCCGGGCCCAGGCTCCTCGAGCACCTGGTCGACTGCGTCTTGCAGTTCGAGGGTGAGCGCGAGCGCCCTTACCGCGAGTTGAGAGCCCTGAAGAACCGCTTCGGCTCGACCAACGAGGCCGGGCTGTTCGAGATGAGACAGGGCGGTCTGGTCGAGGTGCTCGACGCCTCCGCCCGCTTTCTGGCCGAGGCCACGCACGCGCCCGGCAGCGTGATCCTGGCGGCCATGGAGGGCTCGCGTCCTCTGCTGGTCGAGGTCCAGGCGCTCGTTTCCCCGTCAGAGCTGGAGCAGCCGCGCCGCGTCGTCTCGGGCTTCGACCGTGGTCGCCTCGCCATGATCCTGGCGATCTTGCACCGCCACGGAGGTGTTTCGACGGCGGGCGCCGACGTCTTTGTGAATGTGGTCGGCGGCGTACGGGTGGAAGAGCCAGGATGCGATTTGGCCGTTGCCCTGGCGGTCGCGAGCGCCGCTCGCGGCGTGGCGGTCGCGAGCGGTCTGTCGGGCGGCGCTCAGAGCGCGACCAGGGCGTGCTTCGGCGAGCTGGGACTGACCGGCGAGCTGCGCTGGGTAGGCCACCCGGAGCGCCGCCTTGCAGAGGCCGTCAAGCATGGGCTGGCGGACACGATTGCGCCCGCCGGGAGCGGTCCTGGGTCGTGCGAGGCCGCCACGCTGCGCGAGGCCCTTGCCCTTACCCTGGCGAGGGAGGCGGCGGGCCGGCGCCAGCGGATCGCCGCCTGAGGGTCCGGCGACCACGGCCGGTCGGCGGGGCCAGGGGTCGAAAAATGGCTGTTTAGCGTAGAATCAGCCTTTGTGGCCCCACGATCCGGTGAAGAACTCGACACTGACATAGCCAGACCGGAGCCGGGCCTGATGAGGGCGTTGGAGATGATCGCGCCCGGCACCGCCCTGCGAGAGGGCATCGAGAGCATCATGCACGCACGCACCGGCGGGCTGATCGTGATCGGCGACCCCGAGGAGCTGAGCTTCCTGAACTCGGGCGGGATCAAGCTCGAGATCGACTACTCGCCGGCGTTCCTCTACCAGGTGGCGAAGATGGACGGGGCGATCATCCTCAACGGGAACGCGACCAAGATCGCGATGGCCAACGTCCAGCTGATGCCAGACCCAACGATCCTCTCGCATGAGACGGGGACCAGGCACCGCACGGCAGAGCGCGTGTCCAAGCAGACCGACGCCCTGGTGATCGCGATCTCACAGCGCAGGGAGGTCGTATCGGTCTACGTGGACGGTGTCAAGTACATCCTCGCCGACATACCGGTCGTCCTGGCCAAGGCCAACCAGGCGCTGGCCACGCTCGAGAAGTACAGGACCCGCCTGGATCAGGTCTCGACGCGACTGACGGCCCTGGAGTTCGAGGGCGGCGCGACCCTGCACGACGTGTTGACGGTCCTGCAGCGCTCGGAGCTGGTGACGAGGATGGCGGTCGAGATAGAGCGCTACATCGTGGAGCTCGGCTCCGAGGGCCGCCTGATCGAGATGCAGCTCGAGGAGACGATGGTCGGCGCGGCCGCCGAGAAGGCGGCGCTCGTGCGCGACTATCTGGCGAGCTTCCCAGACGAGGCGGCGTTCGCGGCGGCGCTCGAGGAGATCGGGCGCCTGGCCCATCAGGACCTGCTCGACTTCGGACGCCTGGCCGAGCTGCTCGGCTATGACCGCAAGCTGAACACCCTCGACTATCCGGTCGCCCCGCGCGGCTACCGCGTACTCGGTCGCATCCCGAGGCTGCCGAAGCTCGTCGTCAGCCAGGTGATCGGCGAGCTCGGGGGGCTGGATGAGCTCTTGGCGGCGACCGATGCCGAGCTGGAGGGGGTCGAAGGCGTGGGGGAGATCAGGGCTAAGGACATTCGCGAGGGCTTGCGCCGCCTGCAGGAGGTCAATCTCGTGGACCGCTACCTGCAGACGTAGACGTAGGCGCAAACGCAAGGCTTTGACATGGGCTTCGTCCGGATGGGCGAGCCGCAAACGAAGGAGGACACCATTCCCGCACAAGCAATCGCAGACGCCCCCCCGATCGAGTCCGAGCAGGACGGCGAGTCGCTGCTGGAGGAGCTCGAGGTAGCCCGGGAAGTCGAGATCATCGAGTTCGAGCTCGGCGACAACGTCGTCTATCCGCACCACGGCGCCGGGAAGGTGGAGGGCAAGGAAGAGATGGAGATGCTCGGCGAAAGGCGCGAGTATCTGACGATCAAGATCCTGCACAACGACATGACGGTCAAGGTGCCGACCGAGAACGCCGCGCTGGCGGGCTTGCGCAGGGTGATCGACGAGGAGACGGTCAAAAAAGTCCTGGACGTGCTTCAAGACGAAGTCTCGGAGATGCCCAAGAACTGGAACCGTCGGTTCAAGCACAACCGCGAAAAGATCAAGACCGGCGACATCTACGAGCTGGCCGAGGTCGTGCGCAACCTGGCGCTGCGCGAGTCCGAAAAGGGCCTGTCGACCGGCGAGAAGCAGATGTTTACGCGCTCCAAGAAGATCCTTGCGTCCGAGTTGATGTATGCGCTCGACAAGGACGAGGACGAGGCCGAGAGCTACCTCGACGAGCTGCTGTCCGGCTCGGCTTCCGAGCGCGAGGCGCTCGTCAAGTAGGTCGGCTTCGGCCCGCGGATCGAACGGCTGGGCTTGGCCGTAGCGTTGATCGTCGCCGCCGGGCGCGGCGAGCGTCTCGGAGCCGGGGCTCCCAAGGCGCTCGCCGAGCTCGCCGGCCGTTCGCTGCTGGCGCGAAGCGTCGAGCTGATGCTCGCCTGCGAGTCGATCGACCGCGTGGTGGTCGCTCTACCTCCCGGCGTGCCGGCGCCGCCCGGGTCGCTCGGCGTGCCCGGGGGGGCCGTGCGTTCGGAGTCGGTCGCCAACGCGCTCGCGGCGGCCGGCCCCGGCCCGGACGACGAGCTCGTGGTTGTTCACGATGCCGCACGGCCGCTGGCCACGCCGGTGCTGGTTAAGCGCACGCTCGACGCGCTCGCGCGCGACCCCGGGCTCGACGGCGCGATCGCCGCTGCGCCTGTGGCCGATACGGTCAAGCGGGTCCGCGATGGCGTTGTCGTCGAGACGCTCGATCGGGCCGAGCTGTGGGCGGTCCAGACGCCTCAGGCGTTTCGGAGGGCCGCCCTGCAACGGGCCCTTGACGTGCCAGCGGAGATCATCGCCAAAGCCACCGACGACGCCTGGCTGCTCGAGCGCTCCGGCGGGCGCATCGCGATCGTGGCCTCCGAGCGAGAGAATCTGAAGGTGACGACCCCGCTCGACCTTGCGGTTGCCGAGCTCTTGCTGGTGCGTGGCCATGCGGGGGTTGTCCGGCCGTCTTGATGACCGCCGTGCCGGGCCGGGCTCAATAAATGTATCTACCAAAGAACTACACGGCTGGATAGGCATATATAACTTTCAAAGACGCGTATAGCTATAGCGATACGGCGAGTACACGCAATACACGAACCTCCGCCCAAGACACAGACAAGACACACAAGAGACAGATGTTCACCGACTATCACCTGCACCTGAGGCCCGACGATCTCGGGGCCAAGGCCGAGGACTACTTCAGCGAGTCCGTAGTCGAGTCCTACCGGACCGTCGCTGAGGAGCGCGGGATCGCCGAGCTGGGGGTCTCCGAGCACGTGTACCGCTTCGAGCAGGCGCTCGCCGTCTGGCGGCACCCGCTCTGGCGAGAGTTCGCGATCGACGATATCGATGCCTACTGCGAGTTCGTTCGCGAGCGCACCGACTTGAAGCTCGGGATCGAGGCCGACTTCGTGTCTGGCGCGGAGGACCGTATGGCCAACCTCCTGGAGGCCCGGGACTTCGATTACGTGGTCGGCTCGGTGCACTTCCTGCGCGACGAGTCGATCGACATGGACGACTACACGATCTGGGGCGCCGGCCACAGTCCCGAGGAGATCTGGACTCGCTACTTCGAGGCGCTTGGGGCCGCGGCCCGCAGCGGCCTGTTCGACATCCTGGCGCACCCCGACCTGGTCAAGGTGTGGGGCAGGTCCCATCCCGAACGCCCTTTCCCGGAAGGGGATCTGCGCCGCTATTACGAGCCGGCGATCGAAGCGATCGCCGAAACTGGTATCGCCGTCGAGGTCTCGACCGCCGGTCTGCGCAAGGGGGCGCAAGAGCTCTATCCGGCGCCGCTGTTCCTCGCGATGTGTCGCGAAGCGGGCGCCCCAGTAACGCTCTCCAGCGACGCCCATCGTCCCGAGGACGTTGGCGCCGACTACGACCAGGCCCTGGATCTGCTCGGCGAGGTCGGCTACACCGAGCTTTGCCTGTTCGAGCGTCGTGTCCGGCGGCTGGCGCCGATCGGAGCCGGAGCGTCCGCCGCGGAGGCGGGTCGGCGATGAAGCTGACCGGCATCGGCTATGACTCGCACCGCCTGGTGCCCGGGCGACCGCTGATCCTCGGTGGGGTCGAGATCCCTTACGAGGAAGGTCTCGACGGGTACTCGGATGCCGACGTCCTGACCCACGCCGTGATCGACGCCCTGCTCGGCGCCGCCGGTTTGGGAGACATCGGGGAGTGGTTTCCGGAAAGCGACGAGCGCTACCGCGATGCCGACTCGATCGAGCTCTTGGGGGCGGTCGTCACAAGCGTCGTGGAGGCCGGTTTTCAGATCGTGAACGTCGACTGCACGGTCGTGATGGAGGCGCCTCGCGTCTCGCCTTACAAGTCCGCGATCAGGGCCCGCCTGGCCGGCGCCCTGGGGCTGCCGGAGCCGCGCGTCAACGTGAAGGCCAGCACGGGCGAGCGCATCGGCTTCGTCGGGCGCGGCGAGGGCGTCGCCGCGCTCGCCGTGGCCAGCTTGAGCCCGACCGGCTGAGTTAGGGTTGCCGGGAATGCGCGATATCAGGCTGCACGACACCCGCGGCGGCGAGCTCTTGACGCTGCGCCCGCGCGACCCTGGACGGGTGGGGATCTATGCCTGCGGACCGACCGTCTACAGCCGCATCCACATCGGCAACGCCAGGCCTTTCGTCGTGTTCTCGCTGCTCAAGCGCTTTCTGGTTCACGAAGGCTATGAGACGGAACTGGTCATCAACGTGACCGACGTCAACGACAAGATCTATGACGCGGCAAAGCCCGACCCGGACAGCCAAGACCCGGCTCGCCGCGCCGGCCGGCCAAGCGCCGAGCTGGCCGCCGAGATGACGGGCCGCTATGTCGCGGACACGGATGGGCTCGGCCTGGGGCGCCCCGACCACGAGCCGCTCGCGTCCGAGACGATGGACGCGATCGTCGCTTACATCGCCGACCTGATCGCCTCAGACCATGCCTACGCAGCCGGCGGCGATGTCTACTTCCGGGTGCGCTCCGATCCCGGTTATGGCAGCCTGTCGCACCGCCGTCTCGAGGACATGGATCAGGGCGAAGAGGGCGGCGAGGATGGCCAGCCAGAGGCCGGGCAGGACGTTGCGCTCAAGCAGGACCCGCTCGACTTCGCCCTGTGGAAGGCCCACAAGCCCGGCGAGGACACCGTCTGGGAGTCTCCATGGGGTCCCGGTCGACCTGGCTGGCACATCGAGTGCTCGGCGATGGCCGAGTCGTTGCTCGGCGTCGGCTTCGACATCCACGGGGGCGGCTCGGACCTGGTCTTCCCGCACCACGAGAACGAGGCGGCTCAGACCAGAGCGGCGCGCGGTGAGGAGCTGGCCAAAATCTGGATGCACAACGGCATGATCCAGCTGACCGGCGAGAAGATGGCCAAGTCGGCGGGCAACATCGCGCCGTTGCACGATGTCCTGGAGCGTCACGGGCGCGACGCGATCGTCATGTATCTGGCCTCCGGTCATTACCGCCAGCCGCTGGCCTTCTCGGAGGCGGAGCTGCGGGACGCCGGGCGCCGTGTCTACCGTATTCGCGACGCGCTCCGGCGCCTGGACGCCGGGGCCGCCAGCCCGGCGGAGATGGCTGGCCACAGAGATGCCTTCTTTGACGCGCTCGCCGAAGATTTCAACACGCCCAAGGCCTTGGCCTCGCTGTTCGAGTGGATCAGGGAGGCCAACAGACGCGAGGCGGGCGTAGGGGACGCGGACCTGCTCGAGATGCTTGGAGTGCTCGGTTTTGATGAGCTGAGTCCCTTGCAAAGCGCATCCGGAAGCTCCCGGATCGACCCCGAGGCAGCCGGCCTGCTGGCTCGGCGCGAGCAGGCCCGGGCCGATCGCGACTACGAGACGGCAGATCGCCTGCGCGATGAGCTGCGCGCCCTGGGCTTCGAGATCCGCGACGGCCAGGCCGGCGCTGAGCTGATCCGCCTTCCCAGCCCCTCGTCCTCCGGCTCGTGATCGTCTACGGGCGCAACGCCGTCCGCGAGGCGCTGTCGGGCCGGCGCGCCCATGCCGTCGGCGAGGTGTGGGCCACGCACGGGGCCGCGCGCGAGTCCTGGCTGGCGGGCGTGTCCGTAAAGGTCTGTGGCGCGCCGGAGATCGAGCGTCGCTGTGGGGCCTCAGCCCATCAGGGAGTCTGCGCCGAGGCTGGCGCCTACCCGTACGTCTCCGCGGCCGAGCTGCTGGCTGCCGGGCCGGAGCCCTTGATCGTGGCCCTGGATGAGGTCCAGGATCCTCAGAACCTGGGCTCGATCTGCCGGACCGCCGAGTGCGCCGGAGCCAGCGGCGTGGCGATCTGCGAGCGCCGCGCGGCCGAGGTGACGCCGGCGGCTTGCAAGGCTTCGGCGGGGGCCGTCGAGCATCTGCGGATCGCCAAGGTCCGCAACCTCGCCGATTTTCTGGGCCACGCGCGCGAGGCCGGATGCTGGTGTTACGGGGCCAGCGCGGGCGAGCCTGTAGGCGCAGGCCGGTCGGGCGCGGGCGGCCGGGCGCCGCGTTCATACGACGCTCCCGACTATCGCGGCGCCGGGGTCGTCTTGGTGCTTGGCAGCGAGGGCCGCGGGCTGCGGCCGCGGGTCGCCGGGGCCTGCGACGAGCTGGTCTCACTGCCACTGCACGGGCGCGTGCGATCGCTGAACGTGAGCGCCGCGGCGGCGGCCATTCTGTACGAGATCTTGCAAAAACGGAGCGCTTGACTTGACAACGTCCGATACCTATGCAAACCTGCGCCATCACATAACGCTGAACCTCAGGTTCAGAGATCAAGCGTTGGCGCCAGGGGAGGAGTGCGCCACTGAGCAAATTTGGCTGCTCGCGTACGCGCGGACAGTCCAAGAAAGGATCTGCTCGTGGCACCCAGAACCTCCCGCAACACTAACCCTGAAGTTAAGGTCGACGATTCCTATCTGATCGCCCTCGCCAAGCAGGGCGATCGCACGGCGTACGACCGTTTGGTCAAGCGCTATCACGGCTTCGTCAGGCTGAAGGCCTCCTCCTACTTCCTGGCGGGCGGCGACTCCGACGACCTCATCCAAGAGGGCCTGGTCGGCCTCTACAAGGCGATCCGCGACTTCCGGACAGACCGCGAGTCGAGCTTTAGGAACTTCGCCGAGCTGTGCATCACGCGGCAGATCATTACCGCCGTCAAGACGGCTACCCGCAACAAGCACACCCCGCTGAACCAGTACGTCTCGTTCTCCTCGACTCCGGCTGCCTCCGGCGAAGACGTGCCGACGCTGGATCAGATGCTGCCCGGGCCGACCGTTCACGACCCGGTCAATCAGGTCATCTCCTCCGAGGAGCTGCGCTCGCTCGTCGGCTGCCTCTCGACGGCCCTGTCCGATCTCGAGAGCCGCGTGCTCGGGCTCTATCTCGACGGCTACTCCTATGAGCAGGTCGGCGAGCAGCTGGCTTGCGATACCAAGACCGTCGACAATGCTTTGCAGCGGGTCAAGCGGAAGGTTGGGGCGCATTTGCAGGCGCGGGCGGTGGTTGCGTAGCGGCGGTTGTGCGATGACCGGTGGTACGGCCCCCGTCGGAGTTCGTCGTCCGATCGACCGGATGGGTGCCGTTTTGGGTGCTGGCGTGGCGTGGGGCTCAACCGGTCGATCTGACGCGACGTCCGCCGGGGGCCTGAACGAACCGCCCCGGGGACCTGAACGTGGGCCTTGGCGTGGCGCTGCCCGGCTCGCCGCGCTTCGGGCCTTGCCCTTGCCCTTGCCCTTGCACTGAGCTGCTTGTGAGCCGCCTCGCTTGAAGGGCTTCCGCTCGTCAGCTGGACATCGTGCGCTCGAGGGCGCGCTGGCGGGCGGGTCGCTGCGTGAGCCGCGCCAGGTAGTCCCTCAGGTTCGCTGGGAGCTCATCCGCGAAGCCGATGCGCTCCGTGAAAGCAAGTGTGCTCCCGACAAGTACGTCAGCCACCGTGAAGCGCTCGCCGACTCGGTCGGCGGGACCGTGACGTGATCGTCGTCGAGCCCTCCCGCGTGATGCTCACCCCGGCACTTCGTTTTGGCAACTATTATTTCAGATCGCCTATAATACTTGCCAAATGTCGTTATAGTCGGGGAATGGACTTTCGTCGGCCGCTGCAGGTTGTCACGCCTACGCTGGACGGGGACGTGTTGAGTGTGCTCGCAGGCGCAGAGACCGAGATGACCGGTCGTGAGCTGCAACGGGTCATAGGTCGCGGCTCTCATCAGGGGATCCGCAACGCCGCTGACCGTTTGGCTGAGCAGGGCGTCGTCTCGCGTCGCTCGGCCGGTAATGCCAACCTTTACCGGCTCAACCGAGAACACGTCGCGGCATCCTGGATAGAGGGGCTCGCGAGTCTTCCCGCACAGGTGTTCGGCCGGCTACGCGATGCGATCAAAGGGTGGGAGCGGCCTCCTGCGCTCGTCGTGTTGTTCGGCTCCGTCGCCCGGGGCGAGGCCACACCCGAGAGCGACCTGGACCTGCTCGTCGTACGCCCCGCAGACTGTGAACCCGACGAGCCGGTGTGGCGGGAACAGCTCGCAAAGCTTCAGGCGCACGCCAGCGCGTGGACGGGAAACGACGCCAGGGTCCTCGAGTTGGATGAGCGGGAGCTTGTAGACGGCGGGCATCGGCAGGTGCTGGCGGACACGGCCCGTGACGGGGTCGAGCTTTACGGCCCGCTGCGCCTGCTGCAACGTGGCTCCCGCGACCGCAGCCCACGATGACGAAGCGTCTGCGCAAATGCGATGAGAGCACGATCACGGGCAGGCTCGCCAAGGCCGAGCAGTTCCTGGAAGGCGCCGAGATCATCCGCGAGTTCGCCGCTGACGAGCAGGATGTCGCCGACGCGTACGTGACGCTGTGCGTGCACTGTGGCGTGGCAGCCGCAGACGTCGTTTGTTGCATCGCGCTTGGAGGGCATGTTCAGGGGGAGGACCACAACGAAGCCGTCACAGAGCTCTCAAAGGTCCGCCCAGACGGCGCAGCACTCGGCAACGCTCTGCGAACGCTGCTGGGGATGAAGACCTACGCCGGCTACAGCCACGAGCACATCAGCGCCACCGGGTGCAAGCGAGCCCAGCGCGCAGCCGAGCGACTGCTGCAAGCCGCCCGAGAGCGACGCATCAGCCGGTAACCTCGTCCGCGACTTCGCCCAGGACATCCTGTGCGCCTCCCTGGTGTGAGATAGTTCGCTCATGAGCACCGCCGATCCCTCCGCTGTCCGGCTAATCGCCGTCGAGGATCTCGGTAGCTCCCAGGTCGCCGTGGTAGAGCAGACACCGCACGGCGCCCTCGCCGTCGGCATCAGTACGGGCAAGCCGTTCGCCGTGTCCAACCGGTGCCGTCACCTGTTCGCCTCGCTGGGCAAGGGACACGTGACCGAGGACGGATGCCTGCAGTGCCCATGGCACGCGGCGCTGTACGACGTCGGCACCGGGAAGATGGTGCGGGGGCCTCAGGGCGCGTTCAAACCGCTCGCCGGCGCCGTAAAGGCTACGGCGGGTGCTCGCCCGCTGAAGAGCTTCCCGGTCGAGGTGCGCGACGGGGCAATATGGCTCGTCGGCTAATCCGCGGAGTCAGCTTTCGGTAAGCAGCCCGGCGTTGTCGCTCCAAGCGACCGAGCAGGCGTTGATCCGCATGCTCACGCTGCTGCTGCGCCGGGGCCCGCAGCTAAGCCGTCAGCACGAGCTTGACGCCGCCGCCCTCGAAGTGCTTGCGCAGCGCACGCGGGGCGTCGTCGAGCGGAGCGACGTCTGTGATGGCGTCCTGAGGGCGCAGTCCCCGCTCAGCCATCAGGTCCAGTGCACCCGGGATCAGGGCCCGGGCGTGGGTCCTGCCGAAGTGCAAGGTCACGTTGCGGATGTACATGTGCAGGGTCGGCACCTTGGCCGTGTGATCGAGGCTGCCGGAGCTCGAGCAGACGCCGTCGTGGGCCACGTGTGAGAGGGCGGTCGCCAGGCCGTCGATGCTGGCGTCGACGACCAAGGGCGCCGACCGGTGACCGCGCAGCCGGCGCGGGCGCTTGACATCGAAGCCGAGCTGTCCGGCGAGCGCTCTGACCTCGGGACGTTCGTCGGCGAAGGTCACGTTGCGGGCGCCGAAGGCTCTGGCGATCTGAGCGGCATACAGCGGGACGCTGCCGCCGAACGGCGAGCGCTTGTCGAGCGCGCCGAGGATGAGGATCTCGGCGTCGGGGTCCTCTTGCAACAGCGCCGGCAGGTAGGGCGCCAGGTGCCTGTACGCGTCGCAGACGTTGTCGGCGAGGCTGGCTGCCGCCACCGGGTCGACGCCGGCGGGCAGCGGCACGAGCATCGCCTCGGCGTAGGGCACGGCGAGCTCGTCCGAGAAAGCGCCGCCCCAGTGGCCGGCCAGGACGCCCATGCCGTACATCGAAAGCGGCGGCACCTTCTCGCAGTTGCCTGTCCGGCCCGCGCTGCATGCCCCGCAAAGACCGCAGTTGATCTGAAACGGCACGATCACCTTTTCGGTCGGGTTGACCTTACGCACGCGCTCGCCGACGGCCAACACTTCGGCGACGCATTCGTGGCCAAGGTGCAACGGCAAGGTCAGCGGCGTGACGCCCATCGTGAGCGGGCAGTCGATGTCGCAGGTCGCCACCGCGATCGGCCTCACGATCGCCCCGTCCGGACTTGGCGAACGTGGAGCCGGGGCCTCGCGCCAGCGCAGGCGCCCGCCGGGCGAGGCCGCCAAGACCCTCATCTTCGGCCTGGTCGGCCGGACGCGCTGGACGGCCGTGTCGCCGAGCGTCGCCGCGCCCCTTCGCACACGCTGCCCAGCGTTGCGCTCGAAAGCCAGCGGGATCGCGCCGGCGGCGCGAGGGGTCAGGAGGCTGCCGTAGTGGCGCGCCCAACCCCGCGGACGGCGGGCACGACGGCGGCTCGGCAGCTGCATGCAGGCATCTTACGCGAGGCCCGCAGTCGCTTTGGGAGAGCCGTCACAGTGCCGACGGTTCGTTGCGGCGGTCCGTCCACATATGAAAGGTGGACCCTGCGTCGGCGCCGGCGGGCGAGATCGCCCCTCGTGGGGCAGATCTCGCACCGCCGGCCGGGTGCCTATCGGCCGTGCCGTCCTTTGCGATGTTCGCCGCGCCCCGGGCCTGCGCCTTCGCCTTCGGCTCCCGTTTCGCGTTCTTCGCCGTTACGTTCCGAGCCTTCGCTCGGCAGCGAGGTGTTGCCGGGCGCTTCGGGCTTCAGCGCGGCCGCCGGGCCGGGCGTCACCGCGATCGTTAGCTGCTGGCTGACCGCGCCCTGGTTGAACGGGCCGCCAGGGATGCGCACCCTGAATACCAGAGTGCCCGGGTCGAAGACCATGTAGGTCAGCGAGTAGGCGGAGCCCGCGCCGATCGCCGACACCTGCACGACATGGAAGCCGTTGCCCGAAGCGTTCTTTCGCTCCAGGTAGACGATGTGGCCCGTCAGATCGGGCGCGACCGTGCCCGAGAACGTCAGCGCCTGGCCGGCCTGCACCGGGTTCGGCGAGACCGTGGCCGTAAGGACGTCTTTGACGCCCTCGAACAGCACCGCCGAGCGCCCGACCTTGCCCACTTTGGCGGAGGTCCTGACCTCATAGAAGGTGCTCGTCGAAGGGGCCTGCGCCGGGAACGCATATGCGCCGGTCCCGGTGGTGTTCGTTTCCGCGACCGCCACGAAACCGTGCTGGTGGCGGACGCGCGCCAGCAACGTCAGCGGTTGGCCGGCCAGGCCTTCGGCGACGCCGCTGATCGTGGTCGACTGCCCGAATTCGATCGGGTCCGCCGAGGCGTTGATCGTGAGCTTCGGGTTCTGGGCCTGGGAGATCTCGTATGACAGTTCGTTCGAAACGCTGCGCACGTTGCGGCCCTGGCTGTGAACGACGACCCTGATGTTGGCGTCGCCGGGGACGATGAACCTGTGTTCGATCGTGAAAGTACCTTCGGAGCCGACGACGCCGCGCCCGATCCGCCGCCATTCGTTGCCAGTAATGGCGTTCTGGCGTTGCAAGATGACCTCGGCGCCCGCATCGACGGGGCTGACCGTGCCCCTGTACGTAACCTTGTTGGGGTTCCCGGTGAGCAACTCGGCGCCTGGCGTCGGCCCGTTGAGGGTGGCCAGGGCTTCGACGCGCACCTGCCTGGTCGGGCTGACGGCCCCGCCGGCGACTGCGTAGAACGAGCTGTTGCTCTGCGGGCCGCTCTGCGGGATCGCATAGAACCCACCACCGTCCGTCGTTGCGCCGGCGACTGCCGTATAGCCGGACGTGCCGTAGGCGTGCTCGAACAGCTGCACCGGCTGGCCGGTACCGGGCAAGTGATGACACAGAACTCGACCATAGGCGACCACCGGATCGCCGGCGGCGATTCGGTGAGGGGCGATGTTGAGGCCGATGCGGCAACCGGCGCCGCTCAGATGACGGTGTCTGAACGAGGGTTCTGCCAAAGCCGATCCGCTTGCCAGCGCGGGCACCGCGACGGTGGCGGCCAGGATCGCGGTCAGGTTACGAAGGCGCATCGTTTCGTTGCCTCCTTTGAGATTTCCGTTAGTGATGCATACCCGTTTTCCCTGCGATGCATCCCCGTTTCCGGGAGCGCCACGAGGAGCATCGGCCATCCAAACCCGTCACGAGCCGGCAAGTTGCGTTACCTGGCCTTTAATTTTGAATCGGCAGGAATCGGGCGGTCAGGCGTGGAAAGCCGTACCGCCAGTACGGGCTTCTACGGTGCCCGTGCACTGCCGATCCGCCTAGTTTTGGATCACGCTTACAAAGAGCCACGGGAGGTGGTGATCGAAGTGTCCTACGAAAGCGAGAACTCCGGTCTCGAGATGTTGGAATCCGTTGCGCGCGCATGGTGGCTGGGTTTGATCGTCGGCCTGATCACGCTCGCCGGCGGCATCCTCTTGGTCGCCTATCCGGGCCCGACGCTGACGGTGATCGCGCTCTTGGTCGGGATCGAGCTCTTGATCGGCGGCATCTTCTTGATCGTCGGCGCCTTCGGACGTCCGGCCGGCTCGCGGGCGTGGGGCGTCTTCGGCGGCGCCTTGGCCCTGATCGCGGGCGTGATCGTCTTGCGCCATCCCAGCGAAAGCCTTTTGGTCGTCGCGATGGCGGTCGGCATCTATCTGATCCTGGCCGGCACCCTGCGCTTGGTCGGCGCGTTCGAGGTGCGCGAGGGCAGGGGCTGGCTCGTGTTCGCCGGCTTCGTGGACCTGGTGCTCGGCATCGTGGTCGTCTCCTGGCCCCAGTTCGGGGTCACGACCCTGGCGATCGTGCTCGGCATCGTCCTGATCGTGAGAGGCCTCGCGCTCGTCGCGCTCTCGTTCGTCGTCCGCGGCCTCGGCCGCGAACTGCGCTCGGCCGGGGAACCGCCGGTCGCTCCGGCCGTGTGAGCGGCGCGGCGTCCTCGTTCGGGGCACGATTCGCGGCGGGGCGCCTCGAGCCCGGGCGCTCGGCGGGACAGCCGCCGGTCGCTCCGGCCGTGTGAGGTCCAGCCACGCCGTCTGACGGGCCCGCCGGCCTCGCGTACCGCGGTGTGGCGGGTCCGCTCAGGCCGCCGCCGGCTCTGGCGAGCCGGCTCGGCGTTCGGAGGCCTGCTCGGTCGAGCCCGGCTGCTCGGTCGGTATGCCGCCGCTCAACAGGAGCGCCATCAGCGCGATCACGGCGAGCGCCGCCAGCGCCGAGCGCAGGCCCAGCAGCCTCGCGGTTTCGTTTTCCTTGACGATCGCTTCGCTCGCTTCCGGCGAGACGCCTGCCTGTTTGAGGCTGCTCTTCAGGGCCTCGTCGGAGACGAACGGCACGCCCCCCGCCAGCTGCGTCGTGGCCTGCGATTTGACCTCGGCCGGCACCGCCGGGTTGTTCTGGACTCCCGTCAAAAACGAGCTCGACAGCGCCGCGATCAAAACCGCGCCGGCCAGCGCCGTGCCGATCGAGGTGCCGAGGTTGGTGAACGTGTTCTGCAGGCCGCCGATCTCGCCGCTGCGCTCGTCGGGCACGGCCGAGACCGTCACGCTGCCCAGCTGCGAGGCCAGCGCGCCGATGCCAAGCCCCGCCAGCAGCATCGGCCACAGCACGATCTCCGGGCCCGCGCCCGCCTCCAGCGCGCCGAGCATCGTGACGATGCCGGCAAGCAGCGCGACGAAGCCCAGCCGCACGACCCGCCTCGGCGAAGCCTTCGGCCAGACCTTCGGGATGCCGGCCGCGGCCAGCAGCAGCGTCAGCGACAGCGGCAGCAAACGCACCCCCGTTTCGATCGCCGACAGCCCCAACGCGACCGACAAGAACAGCGGAACCGTAAAGAACAGGCCGCCCTGGAGCAGGTACTGGAAGAAGAACGACGTCAAACCGCCGCGCAGCGTCCCGATCCTCAAGATCGCCGGTTCGACCAGCGGCTCGCGGCCGACCCTGATCAGTCGGTTCTCCCAACTCATGAACAGCCACACGACCACCCCGCCCGCCAGGACCAGCCAGATCGATGGCGACAGGCCCAGCCATGCGGGCGCGCCCGGCTTTGGCTGCACGAACCCCCAGGTGCCAGACCTCAAGATTCCGAACACGATCAGGCCGAGACCCGCCGCCGACAGCCCCGTCCCGACGAGGTCCAGATGCACGCCCCGCTCGGCCGGCGAGTCGGCCATGCGCCGGGTCAGGGCCAGGATCGCGAGCACGATCAGGCTCTCGCTGGCGAACACCCAGCGCCAGGACAAGTACGTCGTGAACAGGCCGCCGACGAGCGGGCCCGCGGCCACCGCGATCGCGCCGGCCGAGGCCACCAGGCCGTACGCGCGCGGGCGCTCCTCACGCGCGAAGTTGGTCGCGACGAGCGCCACGATCGCCGGCAGGATCAGCGCAGCGCCGACCCCCTCCAAGAACGACCACCCGAACATCAGCACGCCCAGACTCGGCGAGATCGAGGTCACCAACGAGCCGCACCCGTAGATGACGCAGCCGATCGCGAACGCCCGCTTGCGCCCCAGGATCTGGCCCAGCTTGCCGCCCGTGATCATCAAGGACGCCATCACCAGCGTGTACAACGTGATCGCCGTCTGGATGCCCGTCACGGTCGTGCCGACGTCGTTGGCGACGGTCGCGATCGACACGTTCATGACCGAGCTGTCGAGCACCATCAAAAACTGGCCCGCCGCCAAAGTCATCAGGACGATCCCGGCCGCGCCCGTTTTACGATCGCTCACCGCCGACATTCGGCCAAGCTAACAGACGCCTCGCCCGCCGGTCCGCGCCCGGGGCGATCCGGTGAGCCGGGCCACGCACGGGGCCCGGGTCTCATCCTCCATCACCCGAGTACGTAAAAACCCGCAATGGCGGGGGTACTGAGCCACGATGGCGGGGCTCTCGGGGGCACGTAGGCTCGGCTGACACTCGAACGATCGCTCTTCGGAACGCGGCAACAAACAGCTGTCACGTGCAGGAGGCGCACCGCCAGAGGCCGAATAGAGGCATCAAATCGCCACGTACGAAGGGAGTGAGGCACCTAATGGCAACAAGTTCTTATGACCAGGGCGAAAAGAGCGGCGCGGGATGGGTGATGTTCGCCGGGATCATGCTCTTGATCGCCGGCATCCTGAACGTGATCTACGGCATCGCGGCCGTCGACAACTCGAAGTTCTTCGTCCACGCAACCGAAACCCAGTACATCATCAGCAGCCTGAACACCTGGGGCTGGATCACGATCATCCTGGGGGCTTTGGAGATCCTCGCCGCGTTCTCGATCTGGGCGGGCGGTGCCTACGGCCGCTGGTTCGGGATCATCGTGGCGTCGCTCTCCGCGATCGGCGCGCTCCTTTCGATCCCCGCCTATCCGTTCTGGTCGCTCACGATCTTCGCGGTCGACATCCTGATCATCTACGGCCTGGCTGCCTACGGCGGCCAGCCGATCGACGCCTAGCAACGACGTGCACGACACGAGTTCATTCGGCAGGGGGGCGCCCACCGCGGCGCCCCCCGCGCCGTATCCCGGAGACGGGCGCCCTCCCGGCGTGCCCGCCCGCCGTGCCCTCCCGCGCGGGTTGCGCGCGCTGGTCCCCCCGCGGCCGGGCAAGCCCGCGGCGGCCGGCGCCGTGCTGCTGGCCGCGCTCGCGATCCCTTTGACCGGCTGCGGCGAATCCCAGCAAGAAAAGGCCCAGAAGACCGCCATGAGCACGGTCTGCACAGCCAAGTCCGACATCAAGACCAGGCTCGACACCCTGAAGACGATCACGCCCTCGCCCGCCAGTCTGCCCCAGCTCAAGGAAGAAGGCCAGGCCATCTTCGAAGACCTCAAGAAGATCAGGGCCGCCCAGAGCGATCTGGCGCCGGCCCGCAAGCAGCAGGTCAAACAGGCCACCGAAACCTTCCAGAACGAAGTCTCCTCGATCCTGTCGAGCGTCTCGAGCCTGTCGGTCACGAGCCTCAGCAGCGCCGGCTCTCAGCTCCAGAGCGCTCTGAGCAGGTTGGAGACCAGCTACGTCAAGGCCCTCGAACCGATCGAATGCAGCTGAGCTGATCCGAGGCTGAGGTAGAAGCCAAGTGTCAACACCGCCAGAACAGCCCGGACAGCGGCCCGCACCCGGTGAGGCCCCGCCCGCGCCCGTCCAGCCGGGCGGGCCGGTCCAGCCGGGCGGCTCGACCGGCGGGATGCCGGGCCGCGAGCACGTCTGGCTCGTGCGCACGATGCTCGGCCTGGCGGCGGTCCTCAGCGTCGTCGGCATCTTCGCGGTCTGGGCGAACCGCCAGCTCCTGAACACCGCCTACTGGACCGAAACGAACACCAAGCTGCTCGAGAACCCGGCGATCCAGGAAGAGCTGTCCTCGTATTTGACCGACCAGATCTACGCGAACGTCAACGTCGCCGGCGAAATCCGGGCCGGACTGCCGAGCGAACTGAAGCCGCTCGCCGGCCCTGCCGCCGGCGGCCTGCGCAACGTGGTCGAAAAAGGGATCGTCCTCGCGCTGCAGCAGCCCAGGGTCCAGGAACTCTGGAAGTCCGCCAACGACGTCACCCACAAACAGTTCGTGAACCTGATCGAGAACAAGAGCACGGTGATCAAGACGCCGGGCGGCGGGGCTGTCTATCTGAGCCTCAGGCCGATCGTCGCCGAACTGGCCAAGCGACTCGGCGCTCCCGCCTCGACCGCCGAAAAAATCCCGAACAACATCGCCGAGATCAAAATCGTCAGCTCCAAGTCGCTTGAAACCGCTCAGGCCGCCGTGCGCCTGCTGCGCGCGCTCGCGCTCATCGTGCCCGCGCTCGTGCTCCTGCTGTTCGCCGGCGCCATCGGCCTCGCCCGCGGCCGTCGCGCGCGCACGCTCCTGAACGTGGGCGTCATCTGCGTCGGCGCCGGCCTGGTGGCCCTTGGGGTCCGTTCGCTCGTCGGCACCCAGGTCGTGAACACACTCGCCACGACCGAAGCGGTCCGTCCCGCCGCAAACGCCGCCTGGTCGATCGGCACGAGCGTGCTCGCGGACGTCGCCGGCGCTTTGATCTTCGTCGGCGTGTTCGTCGTCTTGGCCGGCCTGCTCGGCGGCGCCTCGCGCTGGGCGCGCTCGGTCCGGCACGCCCTGGCGCCCTACCTGCGCGACCGGCCCGACATCGCCTTCGGCGTCGTCGTCGTCGCCCTGCTCATCCTCTTCGCCTGGGGCCCGATCGAGGCGACCCAGACGCTGACGGGCATACTTCTGATCACGATCCTGGTCCTGTTCGGCACCCAGATGCTGCGCCGTCAGACCGCCCTTGAATTCCCCGACGCGCACGCCGGCGGCATGGACGCGCTGCGCGGCGGCTGGGCCAGCGTCAGAGGCTCGTTCTCACGCGGGAGCGCCAGCGTGCGCTCGGGCATCGCCGGCCGCGGTCACCCCGGCGGCGACGGCGGCGGGGGCGATGCGGGCGGTGCGGGCGGCGACTCGGTCGAGAAGCTGGAGCGCCTGGCATCGCTGCACTCGAGCGGAGCCCTAACCGACGAGGAGTTCGCGGCCGCCAAGCGTGAGATGCTCTCGCGCTGATGGCCGAGCCGGCATCAAGCGGCGCCGCCAGGTCAGAGAGAGCATCGAGCGGCGCCGCCGAGTCCGAGGAAGCCTCCAGCGGCCCCGATCGCCAGGGGCTCGTCCTGTCCGCCCTGATCCTTGTCGCGGCGGTCGCCAACCTGAATCTGGCCGTCGCCAACGTCGCCCTGCCCGACATCGGCAAGGCTTTCGACGCCTCCCAGACCGAGCTCGACCTGATCGCCGTGGGCTACTCGCTCGGCTTGGCGGCCTCCGTCCTGTATCTGGGGGCGCTCGGCGATCGCTACGGGCGCAAGGCGATGCTCTTGGGAGGCACCACGCTCGCGATCCCGGCCTCGCTGCTGGCGGCCCTGGCGCCCTCGGCGGGCGTCCTGATCGCCGCGCGCATCATCGGCGGCCTGGCCGCCGGCATGGCCTACCCGACGACTTTGGCCCTGATCACGGCCCTATGGTCAGGGGCCGCCCGGACCCGCTCGATCGCTTTGTGGTCGGGCCTCGGTGGCGGCATCTCGGCGCTCGGCCCCTTGATCGCCGGGCTCCTGTTGACCCACTTTCACTGGGGTTCGGTCTTCTTCATCACGTTGCCGCTCGCTTTCGTCGCCGTCTACATGGCCTGGCGCCACGTGCCGGCTCACGTCAACGAGACGACCGGCCCGGTCGACAACTTCGGCGGCGTCGCCTCGGTGCTGGCGGTCGCCGGGATCGTGCTCGCGATCAACTTCGCGCCCGTGCACGGCGAATCGAAGATCGTGCTCGTCACGGCCCTCGTCGCGGTCCTCGCCATAGGCGCGTTCGTCTGGCGCCAGCGCCGCGCGCCCGCGCCGCTCTATGACCTGCAGGTCGCCGGCCGGCGGATCTTCTGGGTGGCCGCCCTGGCCGGAATCATCGTGTTCGGATCCTTGATGGGAGCGATGTTCATCGGCCAGCAGTTCCTTCAGAACGTGCTCGCGTACTCCACGCTCGACGCCGGCCTTGCGATCGTCCCGGCGGCGATCATGATGGTCCTGGTCGCGCCGCGCTCGGCCAAGCTCGTGGAGGCCCGCGGGGCCCGCTTCACCCTGCTGACCGGCTACTTCTTCTGCTTGCTCGGCTTCCTGACGATGCTGTTGCTCTGGAAGCAGAACATCGCCTACTGGAAGGTCGGTCTCGGCTACGCCTTCGTCGGCATCGGCGTCGGCTTCGCCGGCACCCCGGCCTCGCACTCCCTGACCGGCTCGGTGCCGGTCCGGCGCGCGGGCATGGCCTCGGGCACGGCCGACCTGCAACGCGACCTCGGCGGGGCGATCATGCAGTCGATCTTCGGGGCCCTCCTGACAGCCGGTTACGCCGCGGCGGTCGCCAGCGCCGTGGCCAGCTCGCCCGACAAGGCGGCGGTCACCAACGGCGTCGAAGCCGAACTCGAGAAGTCCTTCTCGAGCGCCGCCACGACCGCGCAGCGCTATCCCCATCACGCCGAAGCCATCATCAACGGGGCCCGCGAATCGTTCATCAAAGGCGACCGCCTCGCCTACACCGCCGGCGTCGTCGCGATCCTGCTCGGCGCCGCCCTGGTCGCCTTCATGTTCCCCGGCAAGCAGAACGAGCAAACGCTGTTGGCCGAATACCACGCCCGCGACACCGCCGACACGGCGACCGGGCCGTTGGCGAGCGGCGCGCCCGCGTAAGGCGTCGCGTCTCGGGCCCAGCGGCGCGCCCGCGTAGGGCGCTCTCAGCGGGCTGTCGCGTTCGAGGTGCTCAGCACCTGGCCGGCCGGACCGAGCGCCTGCACCGCGAAGTCGGCCGCGGCGCTCTGCACGGCAATCCCGGTCTCGAAGCCGCTGCGCGGCACGGTCGCGATCGCGCTCAGCTGGGCCGGGCTCGGGCCGGCCAGGACGCGCCAGGCGCTGATGCCGGTGGCGCCGTTCCAGCTCGCATAGACCGTCGCCGCTTCGCCGGCTCCCGGGCTTATCGCCACGGACGGCGGGCTTGCGGGAGTGCCCGTCCAGGGGTATGTGTAGGCGCGGTAAGACTGGTCCGGGAACGGCATGTGCGCGTCGAACAAGGCCTGTCCGGTCGGGCTGAATTCGCTGAAGTACGGCCTTTCGCCCCAGCCGACGAACGAGTCGCCCCCGGCGCCTCCGCCGCCGTCGCCGCTGCTGGGGCCGGCGGCGGTGAGCACCTGGTCGTTGCCCTGGCTGCCGGCGAGTAGCGGCGGGCTGCGCACGTAGCGCGCCACCAGCGAGACGCTTTTCGTCCGCCAGTCGATGCGCTCCCTGATAGCCCGCGACTGCGAGTGCACTTTCGGGAAGTCGCCGTCGTCGAAGATCGTGATCGTGCCGTCCGGCTGCCACCTGATGTCGTGCTGCCAGGCGGTGCCGGTTCCCGGGCCCATGCGAAAGCTGGAGCGCTTGCCTCCCAGGCGCCACAGGATCTGGCCGGTGTGCTTGTCCAGCTCATAGCCGGCCCACGTGTTGCGCGATGAGATCAGCAGGTCTTCGTCGCCGCCCGGGCCCAGCGAGATCGAGTTGACGTGAAAGAAGTCCCAGGGCGTGCTCGCGGACATCGGCTTTTCGTCGTAGGAGTCGGTCAACGCCACGTGGCCGTCGGCGTGCCACTCCCACATCACGAGGCCCGTCTTGACGTCGACCTCTTGCACGACCGCGTCCTGGAGCGTGCCGTCGCGCGAGCCTCCAACCGAGGACAGGTCGGCCCGCACGAGCGAGTAGGCGGTGATGAAGGCCGCCCCGCTCGGGGCCAACTGGATCTCGTGCAGATCCGCCTGGTAGCCATTTCCGGCACCGACCGTCGCTACCGGCTGATAGCTGGCGTTATAGATCTCATCGACGCCGAAGCCGACACCGAGCTGGCTGACGATCCTGCCCTGCCACCAGACGAGCACCGGCTGGCCCTCGTAGCTGGCCACCTGCAGGTCCATCGCCGCTTCGCCGGAAGACATCGCCTTGAACCAGACGAGATCGCCGTCGCGTTCGAAGATCATCGGACCCCACTGCCCGTAGCCAGCGACCGGCGCCACGAACACGTCGCCCGGCGATTCGGCCTGCGAGCGCAGGGTGACGCTCACGGTCGGGGGTTGCAGCCCCGGCTGCGAGTGAAAGCTCTGCACGGTCCCGGGCTTGGTCGCCGGCGCTGGGCGGGGCGATGGGAACGGGTAGTCGGCCAGCCGCGCGACCGTGAACGTGTCGCTGACGCGCCGCGCCCCGTGGGCTTGACCGACGAGCGCGCTGACCTTTACCTGCTCGCCTTCGTCCAGCTCCTTGGCCAGCACGAAGCTGGCGCCCTGTGCACTCGAGTAGGGCTCCAGGCGGCCGCTGTGAGCGCCGCTGCGCGAGCCGACCACGGCGATCTCGTGGATCTCGGCCGGTCCCACGCCCAGGAAGCTGACCTGGGTGTGCGGCGAGGCGTCTGGCGTGCCCGGCAGCGGCGAGATCGTCAGCGCCTGCGCCGGCGCCGCGCCCAAGCAGACGGCGACGGTGGCCGCCATTGCGGCTAGTGCTGGCCTGGTCACGGCCGGAGGGCGGGCTAGGCGCTCGCGGGCGCGGCGGTGTCGTAGCGGGCGACCGTGAAGCCGATCAAGAGAGGCACGTGCACGGCGAACACGACCAGCGAGCACGTCAACACGACCAGTGAGCCGCCCGACAGGCCGTCGCGTAGGAACGCGTACTCGATCAGCCCAGCGATGATCAGATACGCGAGCAGCGCCCACCTGGCGACTTCGAAGAACCGGGTCCACGCGAACCCTTTTACCCGGATCAGCAGCCCAATGTTGCAGGCGAGCACCAGCGCCGAGGCTCCGAGCAGCGCGATCGCCGGGCCGAGCGGGACGTTGTTGGGGATGTGCGCCGCCAGATAGATGCCGCCCGCGACGACCAACGCCAGCGAAGCCATGCCCAATTGCGTCACCGGCGGCAGGTCCGGCTGGTCCAGGCCCGGCTGGTCCAGGCCCGGCCGGTCCGCTCCCGCGCTCATCCGGCCGCCAGCTTGGTCATGATCACGAGCGTCGCGACCTGCATCACCCCTGTGATGCCCGCGCAGTAGATGAAGCGCTTCATCAGGCGCTCGACCACCTCTGGGTTCGGCCGCGGCTTCTTCAGCTCGACCAGGACCGCGATGTTCGCCGGCTCGAGCAGGCCGAGCGCGATCACCGCCATCACGCCGACGACGATGTAGCTGGCCACGACCCAGCCGTGCAGGTAGTAGCTGCTCTGCACGGTCCCCAGCTTGCTGGCCAGCTGCCAGCCCGCGGCAAGCGTCACGGTCACGACGGTCGGCATGATCAAGACCATCTTCGGCATCAGCCTCGTCGTGAACTCGATCCTTGCCGGGATCGACATGCGCCCGATGATCGGCCCGAGAATGAAGCCCAGGAACAGGTCGATGATCGTCCAGGACGCCCCGCCGACGACGTGCAAGAACGTCAGCGGCCACAGTTCGTTGACGGCGATACCCGCGATCAGGAGCGCCAGCACGACCCCCACGATCGGCAGGCCCGCTCTGGGCACGATCTGGAAGTCCGGTATCGCCATCGCGCCGGGCGGTCCGCCGTGCGCGGCGGGTGCGCCCGGGCGCGAGACGGTCGGTGGCGCCGCGGTGCCGGCGCCGACCGCCGCGGCCGCCACCATGCCTGGGGCAGAAGGACCCGAGACGTTTGCGTCTGCCATGGGATGACGTTAGCGCCCGGCGGGGATGGCTGTCAATGCGAGCGTGTCCAGAGAGTACGAAAAATTGGATTGCATCGCATATCTGACCCAAACGACCAAGGGGCCGGATCGGCGTACACTTGGCTGGCCATGTCCAAGAACGAGGTCCCGATCGAGACGGTCGGGTACCGCTTCATCGAAGCTTTCAACCGGCGCGACGCTGGCGCCCTGCTCGCGCTCGTAGATCCCGAGATCGAGTTCTCGCCCACGTCGCTGGTGGGGACGCGCAGAACCTACCGCGGGCATGACGGCATGTGCCGCTGGGTCAACGAGCTGCGGGAGTCCGCGATCGAGCACCGGGTCCGCGTGCGCGAGGTCCGCGCTCTCGACGATGCTCGCTTCGTGGTCCTCTCCGAAGTGCTGCTCGGCGGCGAGACCATCTCGCCCTCGGCGATGCTGGCGCGTGTGTCCCCGGACGGCCTGATCGTCGAGGCCCACGCTTACCTGACCGACGAGCAGATGCTGGTGCAGCTCGGCCTCTTGGCGGAGCCGGTCGCGGGAGCCTAGAGCCGGCTGACCTCGGGCCCTGGGCCGGTGCGAGGGCGCGTCGTGCGGGTGCGGGGCGCGTCGTGCGGGTGCGGGGCGCGTCGTGTCCGCGTGCCCCGGCCGCCCCCGGCCCCGGCCCCGGTCCGGACTGAGAGCCGACGGCCGGGATCGAACCGGCGACCTATCGCTTACAAGGCGATTGCTCTACCAGCTGAGCTACGTCGGCGTGGCGTTCGCATCGTAGCGCTGAGCAGTCGATGTGAGCCGCAGCTGGATCTAGAACGCGACGGAGTGCCGCACACCTTCCGCCAAGAGCTCGATGAGTCGTGGACGCTGCGGTTTGGGCCGCTGCGAGCTGTGGAGGTCGCGCATGCGCTGTCCGTATTCGTCTACTGACTCGACGATCGTCAAGGGCGTTTCGCGCTTGATCGTCAAGGCCCTGCTCACGACCGAAAGCAGAAGCGCGCGTCGCCGACGTGGGGGCGAGCGGGACAAGGAGCCATCCGGCAAGGCCCGTGCCGCGAGGGTGCTATGTGCCACCGCCGGCAACGGCGTCGGCTGCGAAGAGCACGAGTGCGCGTGCGCGGCGCAGGGCGGATCGCAGCTCGGTTGCGCTCACGTGAATCACGCGGTACTGCGCGGCGTCCTTGAGATCGAGAAGGCGCCGTAGATCCTTGGCGGCGTCGCGTCCTCTCGGAACGATCTCCGCGAGCAGGCGCTCTGCGTCGTGATGGTCTTGCGAGCGCGACCGGCGGCCAAGCCTGGCGCAGCAGGCTGCGTCGCAGGCGGCGATCCCGGCCAGAACGGCAAGCGATGCGGCGACGCTGGCGTTCGCCTCATCGTCCGTGACATCGGTTGCGATCAGCTCGGCTGCATCGAAGAACTTGTGGGCGTGAGCCAGCCGAGTGGCCGCTTGAGGACGGCCGCATCTCTGTGTTCGCCCCTGGTGTCGAGGGGTCACGCGATGGCCCTCCCTCCGCGATGGGTTAGAAGGGAGGCGATCTCAGGGCCGGCGAGCACGATGGAAGCGTCTTGCAGCGACGCGATAACCGGCTCTCCTCGGCGCAGAGCGGCTTTGAGTCCTTTGGGCGAGACCTCGTGCAGAGATGCATGGTTGCCCGACCATCGCTCGATCCGCTCGGCAAGCCGGTGGAGCTGCTCCCGCCAGGGCGGATCGTCTTCGGCGAGGTCCTCAGGGCGAACGATCAAGAGGTCGATGTCGCTCTCCACGTGACCGTCTGCTCGCGCTGCGGAGCCGAAGATGGAGACGTGAATCGGCTTGCTTGACCAACCCTCGACCTCGCCACGTATACGCTCGACCAGCTCTGCCCGCAGCCGCATGAGACCCTCGACAATGCCCGCCGCGACATGTTCGCGGTTCAGCGCAAAAAGAGAAGCGGACCCGGCCTCCCGCGCAGTCACCAGCCCCTGAGCGACGAGTCGGTGAAGAACAAGGCGCACGCCCCGCTCCGAACCTCGACTCGCAAGGCGCGCGATCTCGCGGCCCGTCAGCGGACGGGTCGTGTGGGCGAGCACATCCAGTACAGGCCCCTCCAAGGTCGGGCAGATCACCGTGTAGGGCCGGCTCAAATCCATCGCCGCAATATTCTACCCGGTTGGATAGAAAAGTACGCAAATCGGAAGTCCACTACCGCACGCTCTGCTCCACCGCCGGGATACCACACGGGGGCGGCGGGCAGTCGAAGCCCGCCGCGCCCGCTCTGCGGTGGGTGTCGCGCAAACCTGGGTCTGAATCGCCCCGACTTCGTTGGAGGCCATGATCTGCCAGCGGCCCGGCGCGGCCGCATCGCTCCGTGTAAATGAATCGTACAGGCCGCACCATCACCGGCCTTGTCAAGACGCTCCGGGTTGTCGGATCGTTCTTCTTGTCAGGCTCTCTCTAGTCGTGCGCCTTGGCGGTGACGATCCAGGTGGAGGCGGGCGCAAGCACGCCTTGCGGCCCGGCGAACTCGGCGAGGCCTTCGCGCAGGGCGGTCTCGACCTGTCCGTGCAGGTGTTGGGCGCGGTCGCCGGCCAGGCGCAGGATCTCGCCGGCGGGACCGAGCGCCATGACCAGCTCGCGGGCTTCCTCGAGATCTTTGCCGATCGCGATCGGGATGTCGCAACGACGCAGAGCGATGTCGGTGAAGCCGGCGTGGCCAAGGATATCGCTCGTGGTGTCGGCGTCGGCCATCGAGAACGGCCCGGGGCCGCAGGTCGGCTCGTCGTACTCCTCGGGCCGCGCCACGATTTCCTCGACGATGCTCTGGGCGCGATACATCCAGTCGTTGTCGATCCGCCGTCGCCATACGACGATCACGAGATCTCCGCCTGGTACGAGCGCCGCGCGGACATTGCGCAGGGCCGCGACCGGGCTGGCGAAGAACATGGTCCCGAAGCGCGAGAACGCCATGTCGAAGCGTTCCTCGCCGCAGAGCGTCTCCTGGACGTCGGCGACCAGAAAGCGCGCGTTCGCGACGCCCGCTTCGCGGGCCTCCTCGACGGCGTCCTCGATGAAACGCGGAGCAGCATCGACACCGACGGCCTCGCCATCCGGGCCCACGAGGCCGGCGATGCGCTGCGTGGTGTCGCCGAAGCCGCAGCCCACGTCCAGGACCCGCTGCCCCGGCCTGGGCGCGTGCAGGCGCAGCGCCTCCTCGCCGTGCGCTCCGAGCCCCGTGGTGACGATCTCCCTGAAGCGCACGAAGCGCTCGTAGAGCGGCCCGTCCCACGCGCGAATCGCCTCCTCGTTGGCGCTCGCCTGCTGATCGGATGCGGTTGTGCTCACAGCTCTCCTTTCTCCTGCCCGAAACGAAAGCCGCCCGCTGTCAGTCGGCCTTGGCGTACCCGCGCAGCCCACCGAAGTCGAGCAGCACGCAGGGCTCCTCGCCGACGGTCCACGCGTCGTGGCCGGGAGGCATGTGGCACACGTCGCCGGGTCCGACCTCGAGCGTCTCGCCGCCGTCCATGACGACCGTCATCCGCCCCTTCAGCACGTAGCCGATGTGCTCGACCTGACAGCTGTCGGTGCCGGAGAGCGGTTTGACATGCTCCGACCAGCGCCATCCAGGCTCGAACGTGCCGTAGCCGACCATGTTTCCGTCCAGCTCGACCAGCTCGACCTTGCCCTTGCCGTCCTTGAACGGCCGTACCTCGTCCGGCGAGGAGAATCGCTTTGCCTGCAGGGTCGCCATCACAACCTCCCTTGTCTGTGGTCTGCCCAGGCCGATCGAACGATAGCCGAGAAAACCCAGTCCTGGGTCAGTGTTCTTCCCCCACAGCTCCGAGGCAGACCACCGATTCCGCGCGAGCGCTCAGCTGCGATCGTCTGATCGAAATGTCAGGCCGCAGCATCCGCATAGCGCGCATCGCCGGGATACCGGTCGGGGTCAGCCCTTGGTGGCTGGTGATCGTCGTGTTCTTCACATGGGTATTGGGGGCGTCGTACTTCCCGGAAGTCGTCAAGGGCATCAGTCCCGTCGCCTCCTACGCGCTCGGGCTGGCCAGCGTGCTGCTGCTGTTCGCGAGCATCCTGGCCCACGAGTTCGGCCACGCCCTGGTGGCGCGCAAACACGGGATCGAGATCGAAGAGATCGACCTGTGGCTGTTGGGCGGAGTCTCGCGGATGCGCGGCGAGGCGCACGATCCCGAGGACGAGCTTCGCTACGCGATCGCCGGTCCCGCCGTCACCGCCGTCATCGCCGCTTGCTTCGGCCTCGCCGTGCTGCTGCTGCCCGCCTCGACGCCGCCGGCCGTGCGGGCGCTCGTCGAATACCAGGCCTTCGTGAACGCGGCGATCCTGGTCTTGAACCTGCTGCCCGCGTTCCCCCTCGACGGAGGCCGCGTCCTGCGCTCGCTGCTCTGGCGCCGTTCGGGGCGGATCGGACCCGCGACCGAAACGGCGGCCAGCATCGGTCGTGGCTTCGGCTATGTGATGATCGGCCTCGGCGGCCTCGAGCTGCTCGGCGGCGCGCCCGCCGGCCTGTGGCTGATCCTGATCGGTTTCTTCATCGTGATGGCCGCCGGCCAGCAGGCGATGGGCGCCCAGGTCCAGGCGGCGCTTTCGGGCGTGCATGCCGCGGATCTGATGTCGAGCCCCGTCGTCAGCATCCCCGAGCGGATCTCCGCGACGCAGGCCAGCACCGAATGGTTCCTGGCCCACCGTTACACCTCGTTCCCGGTCGTCGACGACGACGGCGCGGCGATCGGGATCGTCAGCCTGGCCCAGGTCGAGCGACTGACGCGCCAGCAGCGCGCGACGAGCTGGGTCGGGGAGATCGCCGACCGCGATCCCGGGCTGCTGGTCCTGGGCGACGAGGATGTCGCGAGGCTGCTCGAGCGCCCAGCGTTCGCCAGGGTCGGACGGGCCGTGGTCGTCGATCCGCTCGGGCGGCCCGTCGGGCTCGTCTCGATCACCGACGTCCAGCGCGCGCTGCGCGCCTCGCGCCTGACCGAGGATTCTGACGTGCGGGCCCGCGTCGCGGCGGGCTGAGCCGAGAGAGCGCTTGGAGCGCATCGGCGCGTTTGGCCGGGCTTGGACGCCGATCCGGCGCGTGCTCGGCCACCTGAGGAGCCTGTAACAGGCCCAGGCGGCACGGGTATCGAGATGTATGCGCGTCTACTACATGGCCAAGCGCGAGCTGTTCGAGAATCGGCTGTACGCGTGGTTCCTGAACCGGCTCGGCGCCTTTCCCGTAGATCGTGGCGCTGGCGACGAGGCCGCGATGCGGCTTGTGCGGGCAGCGTAGGCTGGCTGGCGCTCGCGGGAGGATAGGGTGCGATGAGTGAGCGATGCCGGCAGTCCGAAGCCCAAGGCCCAGCTCGACGCCGAGTTCTCGGAGCTGTACAGATCGCATCTGCGCGACGTCTACAGCTACGCCTACTACCGGGTCGGCAACCATCACGACGCCGAGGATCTGACCGAGCAGACCTTCTTGCAGGCCTACCGCCACTTCGAGCGCGCCCAGCGGGAATCGGACGGACGGCCGCTGCGGCCGTGGCTGATCAGGATCGCGCACAACCTGGCTGCCAACCTGTATCGCGACCGCTCGCGCAAGCCGGCCTCGCCGATCGAAGACACGACGCCTCTGGCCGCGCCCCACACGACCGAGCAGCTGGTCGAGGGCCGCGAGCGGGCGCGCAAGGTGCTCGACGGGGTCAGCCGCCTGCCCGAGGACCGGCGCGAGGCCCTGATCATGCGCTTCGCTTTGGGCATGGACAACCGCGAGATAGCGCGCGCCCTGGGGCGCTCCGACGGGGCCACCAAGGTCTTGATCCACCGAGCCATCAAGCAGCTGGAGGGCCTGGTCGATGAGTGAGGCGGCCCCTCGCTTCGAGACGTTGCTCAGAGAGGCGCTCGCGCCGGTCGAGCCGCCCGAGGATCTGGCGCTGCGGCTGGAGGGCACCCTGCAGAGCATCACCGACCTGGCTGCCGACGAGCTGCAGGAGTGGGAGCTCGCGGCGATGCGCGACCCCCGCAACTGGGCGCGGCCCGCGAGTGCGGTCGTGGCCGGCGGCATGGCCGGCACGGCGCTCGTGCTGTTGCGCGCGCGCCGGCGCGCCCGCGTCGAGGTCGCCAAGGGCGGCGTCGTCGAAGGCGCCCGCAGGACCGCAGAGCGGACCCTCACGGACATGCGCTCGCAGGCGACGCGTCTTTTCGGTCGGGGCTGAGGGCGGACTCGGTCGTTCTCTGGAAGGGCATGTTGCGCGCGCGTACGCGCGCGCGCGGCGGGCTGCCGGAAGCAGGTAGCCCGCGATCGTGGCCTCGGCGCGCGCAGCCCGCGATCGTGGCCTCGGCGCGCGCGTACGCGCGCGCGCGGCGGGCTGCCGGAAGCAGGTAGCCCGCGATCGTGGCCTCGGCGCGCGCAGCCCGCGATCGTGGCCTCGGCGCGCGCGTACGCGCGCGCGCGCGGCGGGCTGCCGGAAGCAGGTCGCCCACGACCGTGGCCTCGGCGCGCGGGCAGCGCACGCACGCACGCACACGCACACACATGGGGGCCATCGACCGGGATCGACACCCGGCCCGGATAGGCTCTGGTCCGAGATGGCCACCTGTTACAGGCATCCGGGGCGCGAGACCGGCGTCTCGTGCTCGAACTGCGGACGGCCGATCTGCCCGGACTGCATGACCACGACCCCGGTCGGGATGAGGTGTCCGGAGTGCGCCAAACAGCGCACGAAGGTGGTGCGGATACGGGAGCTCTCGACGGTGCCGCAGGTCACTTACGCCTTGATCGCGATCAACGTGATCGTGTTCCTGGCCGAGGGCCGCTCCGCGTTCACGGTGCAGGGCACGGCGTCGGGAACGGTCGCCAGCAAGGGCGCCCTGCTGGGTTCGAGCGAACTGCCGGCGCTCGCGGGCCAGGGCGTGGCGCACGGTCAGTGGTGGCGGATCGTGACGAGCGGGTTCTTGCACGAGGATCTGCTGCACATCGGCTTCAACATGCTGGTCCTCTACTACCTGGGCATCATGCTCGAGCCGGCGCTCGGGCGCCTGAAGTTCGGTCTCATCTACGCCGTCTCGCTGTTGTGCGGCTCGTTCGTGGCCCTGTTGGTGTCCCCACACGTGCTGACCCTCGGTGCCTCGGGAGCGATCTTCGGGGTGATGGGGGCCGCGGCCGTCGAGATGAGGGCGCGCCAGATACCGCTCATGCAGAGCGGTGTAGGGATGCTGATCGTGATCAACATAATCATCAGCTTCACCGGCTCCAACATCTCCTGGGGCGGACATATAGGCGGTCTGATCGGCGGCGCCCTGACCGCGTTCGTGTTGCAGCTGGGCGACCGTTACCGTGCCCAGGGCCTCGCGCTGGCGGGGTGTGTGCTGATCGGCGTGGCCGCCGTGGCCGGGTCGTTGGCGACCTCGCATGCCAGCGAGGTCGAAACGTCTGGGGTCCCTGTTCAGCTGCAACTGGTCGGGCCCGAACCGTGAAGCCCGCCGGCGGCCGGCCGGGGCGCGCGGTAAGCTGAGCGGCCTCGATGACGTTGCTCAGCGACGCTGAGATCGAAGAACGGCTGGCCACCCTCGGGGGGTGGCGTCGGCAGGAGCGCGACTCGATCGCGTGCGAGCGCAAGCTCGCAGACTTCGCGGGCGCGATCGCGTTCGTGAACGCGGTCGCTGGGCTGGCCGAGCGGGCCGGCCATCACCCGGACATCTTGGTGTATGGCTGGAACAAAGTGCGCCTGACGTTGTCGACCCATTCGGAGGGCGGTCTGACCGACGCCGACTTCGAGCTGGCCGCCAGGATCGACAAGCTCGCGTGAACGGCCTGAAGCTGATCCTGACCGCGGTCTTGATCGCGGTGAACGCGTTCTTCGTGATCGCCGAGTACGCGTTGGTGTGCTCGCGGAAGTCGAGGCTGGAGGTGATGCGCGAGGAAGGGCTGCGCGGGGCGGGGCTGGCACTCGAGCAGCTGGGCAACATCAACGAGTACATCTCGGCCGTCCAGATCGGGGTGACGATGACCTCGATCGGCATCGGCGCTCTGGGGGCGCCGGCCCTGGCGGCGATCTTCAAAAACGCGCTCCCCGACACGCTCAGCAACGGCCTGGCGGTCGTGATCGCCGTGACCGTCTCTTACCTGATGATCACGGTCGCCCAGCTGATCGCGGGCGAGATGGTGCCCAAGTTCTATGCGATCGACCGCGCCGAGCTGGTCGCGCGGCGTGTCGCCAGGCCGCTGCAGGCTTTCAGCGTCGTGTTCAGGCCGTTCATCCTCGCCCTTACCGCGGTCGCTCGCAGGATCCTGACGCTGATGGGCGTCGACATGAGCTTCGAGCGCAGAGGCGGCTCGCCCGACGAGCTGAAGCGGCTGATCGCGGAGTCCTACGCGGGCGGGCACATCGACCCGGGCGAGGCGGGCATGTTGACGGGCGTTTTTCATCTGCACGAGCAGGAGGCCAGGCAGGTGATGACACCGATCCCGGCGGTCGTCACCGTCGATCTGTCCCAGGACGTCGAGACGGCGCTGCGGCTGTGCATCTCTTCGGGGCACACCAGGCTGGTCGTGACCGAGGACGAGAACAACGATCGCGTGCGCGGCCTGGTCCACGTCAGCTCGCTCGCGGACCGCCTCATACGCGAGGGTCCGGACGCCTCGGTCGAGCCGCTCGTCCACGACGCGCCGATCGTGCCCGAGACCAAGCCCCTCGACGACCTGCTGGCCGACCTGCAGCGCCAGCGCACCTCGATGGCGGTCGTCGTCGACGAGTACGGCCGCGTCGTCGGCATCGTCACGGTCGAGGACATCGTCGAGGAGGTCGTCGGTGAGATCGCCGACGAGACAGACCCGACAGCGGGAGAGGTCAGGAGGCTGGCGGGCGGGGACTGGTTCGTGAGGGGCCACGTCGCGATCGCCGACCTGGCCGACTACGGCCTCGAGCTGCCGGTCGACACCGACGCTTACAACTCCGTCGGCGGCTTTGTGTTCGCCGAGCTGGGCAGGCTGCCCAGGCGCGGGGACACGGTCAACGCGGGCGGCTACTCGATCAGGGTCGAGTCGGTCCGGGAGAACCGCATCGACGCGGTCAGGATCCGACCCAGGAGGGTGCCGGTCAGGCGTGACACGGAAGCCCGCCCGGGACAGCCGGAGTCCTGAGCGGCCGCGCCATCGCCCGATGTCGTGCGGGACGGCGATCCCGGCGTGCCGATCTTTTTGGAAGAGGCTCAAAAACACGTCCGGCCCGCGGGGGGAGCGGGCCGGACTGTGTGCACTGGGAGGAGGCGGGTGTGCATTGCGACTGTGTCGCGCTTACCAGTATCCGCAACCCGATGAACGCCACCTAAAAGTCGGCTCAGACTTCCTAAAAGATGCATGTGTGGAACGTCACTCAGTAGGAGTGAAACCCGCGGCCGGACTTGCGCCCGAGCGCTCCCTGGGCGATCAGCTCGGTGACGCGGCCGGGCACCGGCTCGCCGATCGTCTGGCCGATCGCGGCGGAGACGTCGAGGCCGACGAGGTCGAGCAGCGCGAGCGGCCCCATCGGATGGCCGGCGCCGAGCTTCATGCAGGTGTCGATCGCGGCGGGATCCAGGTCGGTCTGTTCGAGTAGGCGCACGGCGCTGAACAGGTACGGGAACAGCAGCCTGTTGACGACGAAGCCGGGCACGTCGGGGACCTCGACCGGGGTCTTCTCGAATGCCCCGCACAACGCAAGGGCTCGCTCCCGCACCTCGGCGCTCGCGGCGGCCGGGAAGATCAGCTCGACGAGCTGCATCTTGGCGACGGGGTTGAAGACGTGCAGACCGACGAAGCGCTGTGGCCGCCCGCTTGCGGCGGCCAAGCTCTCGACCGACAGCGACGAGGTGGTGCTCGCCAGGATCGCGTCCTTGCCGAGCGCCAGGTCGAGCTCGGCCAGGAGCCCGGCCTTGACGTCGTGGTCCTCGACGACCGCCTCGACCACGAAGCTGGCCTTGGCAAGGGCTTCGCGGTCTGTGACGATCTGAACATGGTCGGGGTCGATCTCGGCGCCAAGGCGTGTCAGCGTGCGCTGCACGGTCAGCCTGGCTCGCTCGGCGGAGTCCTGAGAGCGGGCCAAGAGCAGCACCGGCCCATGGTGCGCCGCTGTGGCGGCCAGGCCGCAGGCGATCGCGCCGCTGCCGACGACGGCCAGGCTCTCATTCAGGGTCTGGGTCTCGGTCTTGGCTTCGGCCTCGGCCTTGGTCTGGCTCGTCGGGCCGGTCATGGCAGGACCGCCGAAGCCCGTGCTGGCGCTCTGAGAACGGTCTGTGGCGGCATCGTTGACTGACTGGTCAATCTAGTCTCCCGTCGGCGCGGTAGAGTAGGGGGCACGGAGCCGGGCATACTCGCACAAGTCTTCTTGCTCTGGCACTCCATTTCTTTATTGGCGCACCACACCGACCTGTAGGAGGACTGTCAGTCATGAGGCAACCAGAGGGCCGCGAGGTCGTGATCGTCGAGGCTGTGCGCACGCCGATCGGCCGCGGGCACAAGGAGAAGGGCTACTACAAGGACACCCATCCGAACGCTTTGCTCGGCAAGTGCTACGGCGAGGTGATCTCCAGGGCGGGCATAGACGCCGGCGAGGTCGAGGACGTGATCGCCGGCTGCGTGCAGCAGTTCGGCGAGCAGGGCTTCAACATCGCCCGCAACGCCTGGCTGCAGGAGGGCCTGCCGATCGAGACCCCGGGTACGACCGTCGACCGGCAGTGCGGCTCGGCCCAGCAGGCCGTCAACTTCGCGGCGGCCCTGATCGCCGCGGGCGTGCACGACGCGATGATCGGCTCGGGCGTCGAGCACATGGGGCACTTTCCGTTCGCCGCCGGGATGAAGACCCAGGAGGAGTTCGGCTTCGCCTTTACCCCGGAGCTGATGGCCAAGCACAACATCGTCGGCCAGGGCCTCGGCGCCGAGATGATCGCCGACCAGTGGGAGATATCGAGGTCAGAGCTCGACGAGCTGGCCCTGCGCTCACACCAGCGCGCGCACCAGGCGACCGAGGAGGGCCGCTTCGAGCGTGAGATCGTGCCGGTGTCGGTCAACGGCGACACGTTCGTGACCGACCAGGGCATCAGGCCCGAGACCAGCCTCGAGGCGCTGTCCCAGCTGAAGCCGGCATTCAAGCCGGACGGCAAGATCACCGCCGGCAACTCCTCTCAGATCTCGGACGGCGCGGCCGCCGTGCTGTTGATGTCGGCCGAAAAGGCAAGCGAGCTGGGCTTGAAGCCGAGGGCCAAGATCGTCGATCAGACGACCGTCGGTTGTGACCCGGTCAAAATGCTGGAGGGCCCGATTCCGGCGACCACCAAAATCTTGGCTCGCAACGGGCTGAAGATCGACGACATCGACCTGTTCGAGATCAACGAGGCGTTCGCCCCGGTCGTGGCGGCCTGGCGGCGCGAGCACAACCCGGACATGGACCGCGTCAACGTCAACGGCGGCGCGATGGCCCTCGGCCATCCGCTCGGCTCGACCGGCGCACGCCTGATCACGACGCTGCTGCACGAGCTGGAGCGCTCCGACAAGGAGATCGGCTTCGTGACGATGTGCTGCGGCGGCGGCTTGGGCACCGGCACGCTGATCCAGAGGGTCTGAGTCGGACACCCCGCCACATGTGGCGGGGTGGGGAACGCCGCATGCGGCGTTCCCTTCGGGGGTCACATGTGACCCCCGTGGGGAGGGCACATGTGCCCTCCCCTGACGGGGCCGCATGCGGCCCCGTCCGACGCCGCACATGTGCGGCGTCGCAGCCTTGAACATCCTCATGTGGCATTCCCGAGAATAGGGCCGCACATGTGCGGCGTCGCAGCCTTGAACATCCTCATGTGGCATTCCCGAGACGCAGGGCCGCACATCTGCGGCGTCGCCAATCGGACATTCTCGTCCCCCGGAACGGGATGCCGCGGAAAGATAAAGGGGCAGAGATGGGTATCTATTTTTTGTGAGGCGTATAGCGATCGTTATACGCGTCCGCAAAAATAGATACGAACATTCCCGTCTTTATCTGCGCTTTACCTCCGCGGCGCGGGTCCTTCAGCCTTGTGGCCCGCTGCCCGTCCAGTTGACGGCGACCGGCGCGAGCGTCAAGAGCGCCTGCCACGTCGCCGCTTCGGTCTTGCCTGACGGGGCGATGCCGTGAGCGGACTGGAACTGCGCGAGATCGGCGGCGGTGGTCGCGTCGAAGATGCCGGTCGTCGCCTGCGTCGGGATCGCGGCGGCGAGGTGCTCTTGCATCCAGAGCACCGGATCGCCTTTGCTGCCCTGCGCCAGTTCGGTGTAGCCGGGGTTCGGCGTTACCGACGTCAGTGGCGCGAGCGGTTCGGCGAGGGCAGTCCACTCCGAGGTCGGCGTCTCCTGCCAGTCCCACCACGACAGGCCGTTCGATCCGTAGTCGACGGCCTCCTCGCGGAAGCGCAACAGTTCGGCGTTCGACGGGTGCTGGTAGGTCTGGCCGAGTGGATATATGGGCCTGCCGTAGGAACGGTTCGCGATGTAGGTGTTCGCGTAGACCGTGTCGACAGAGTTGCCGATGTCCCGCCAATACATCTGCGGCGCGTTGAACTGCGCCCCGTTCGAGCCCAAGAAGACCGAGTACGGGAAAGAGGTGTGGTAGTAGACGTACGGGAACGAGGCCAAGCCGACGGGATATGAGGGCCCGATCTTGGCGCGCAGGTCTTCGATGTAGGTCTGGGCTGCGCCGTACTTGCCTTCGTACTGGCTCTCGGCGTCGATCACCAGGCAGTCGGCGCCGTCCGCGACGGCCTGCGCGCCGAGCGCGGCCTCGCCGGCGGGGTTCGAGCCATAGACGTACTGCCAGGCGCAGACCTTCAGACCATTGGCGTGCAGCGTCTGGACCAGTTCGGGCGAGAACTGGCTCCAGTAGTTGGTCGAGCCGTCGGAGCTCTTGACGAACAGGGTGCTCACGTCGGCCGCGTGAGCCTGCGCGACGATCGACGCCAGGTTGCCGCCGTCGGAGGCGCTCACGTACCAGATCCACATGCCCTGGCCTTCGAAGGCGCTGCCGCCGGGAGCGGGTGCGACGGGTGCGGTGGCCGGCGGCGGGTCCTTGGGCGCCGGCGGGTGCAATGCGTACTTGACGACTTTGATCGGGCCGTACGAGCTCGTGTGACGCCCTTTGCTGAGCAGCACCATGATGTTGCCCGAATGGGCGGTCTTCGGTACCGTCAACTCCAGGCCGGCCCCGCCCTGGCGCAGGCGCGAGCTGGGGGAGGCGCTCGAGATGTGGGCGCCAGGCGAGTGCGGAAACGCGACGACCATGTTCTTCGCGAGTCCTTTGCCGGCGATCAGCAGGGTGCCGTGGAGCGAGACTTCGTGCGGGTTCGTCGTGCACCTGCTTTCCGGGACGCACTTCGCGCTCGTGATCCTGACCGTCCGAACGTGGGCGCCCGCGCGCGATTCCGCGGCAACGCCCGGGGCCGGCTTCGCTGCCGGGGGTTTCGTCGCCGGACTCTTGCCGGGGCTCTGGCCGCCGGTCTGCGCTCCCGACGGGGCCCCGCCCGGCGCGCTCGCGCCGCCCGGGTTGGCGCTCGCGGCGTTCGCGCCGCGCGAATTCGCGCGCGCCACGGCGGCCGGGTTCGCCGTCGCCGTCGCCGTCGCCGCCGCTGCCACCACCACCACCGCCCCTGTCGTCGTCGCTGCGTCTCGCGGTCTTTCGGCTGTCGCTACGGTCGTTGTTTTTGGGGCGAAAGCGATCGCGCACGCCAGCAGCAGGACTGCGGCGATGGCGGTTCTCGATCGCTTGTTGGCGCCTGCGCTCGTCACGGGAAACTCCTTTGCGCGGGTCTGAAAGCGGCTACGGACCCTAGCCGCTATCGACTCCCAAACGTAACCGCGCGACGGAAGTTGCGCAGCACGCTTATCGAAAATTGATCTTCCGGCAGCGGGCGGTCATGTCAATGGACAGGTTCGCCCGGTCCTTGCCGCAAGCTCAGCCCCAGCGGAAGCCGAGGTCGGCGGGTGCGGGGGAGAGCGGACTGGAGGGCAGGTCGGCAGGCGGCTCGGGCAGGTTGTAGCCGGCTGGCGCCACGTCGTTGGGGGTGTCGGGATGAAACAGGGAGGCCAGATACTGGATCTGGCCTCGCCCGGGCCCCAGCTCGGACTGTCCGCCGCCGTACATCGAGATGCCGTGCGACGCGCAGTAGTCATAGGTCTCCAGCAGCGTCTGCAAGCCGCCCAGTCGCGAGGGCTTGATGTTGAGCGTGCGCGGCACGAACGGCAGCCCTTCGATGTCGGCGACCGAGTGAATCGGGGCGTCCCATGTGATCCGCTCGAGGTGGGGCTCGAGGATCGGTTCGGTCTCGGGCGTCAGCTTGGGATCCTCGATCCAGGCCTCCGGGAAGGCCTCGACGATCTGCCTGTACAGCTCCGGGTCGGCCGGGTTGTCGACGATCGTTCCCTCGTACTGGCCCTTCAGGTCGACCGAGTCGACGGCGCCCAGCGCGACCAGCTCGGCGATCAGCACCGCATCCCAGGAGGGCGTCGGGTCGAGCTTGAAGCGCAGGGCGGGGGCGATCGCGAGGCGCCTGCGCACGGGCTCCAGGGTCGGCGGCTCGCCCAGGCGCAGCGAGGCGACGAACGTTACGGGCTTCGCTTCGCGCCCCAGCGCCGCGTGCAGTGTCGTGTTGGCCTGTCTCAGCGCCAGGTCCAGCGCGGCCGAATCGAACGCCCAGTTGCGATACAGCCTGAACTCCGGACGGCTGGCTGGGGTCGGGAAGAGGTCGAGCGAGCGCAGCCGCTGGGCGAACGTAGCGATCGTGAAGCGCCCGCACAGCGCCTGCTCCGGACCAGAGTCCTGGAAGGCCTCCTGATCCTCGGCCGCATAGGTCACGTCCTCGCCGACGCCCTCCTGGCCGGTCCCGCGCAGATGGATGACGGTCGTCTTGCGCACGAACTCCGGGCCGAAGCTCCGCTGCAGCGGCTCGAGCTCGTAGCCCTCGATCTCGACCGGCAGGTCAGCCAACAGCTCCCAGGTGCTCATTCGGCGTCCTTTGACCGTGTCGTTCGCCGTATCACGGAGTCTCTCCGTTTGCGGCGGATGGTTCGCCGGTCGGTCGCGGACGACCGCTCGCCACGGGGTCCTCGCCGGCGCCGGTCCCGGCGCCCGGCGCTCCTCGCTCCAAACGCTCGATCAGCTCGTCCAGGCGCAGCTCCTGGAGCGCCCCGGACACCGACTCGAGCTCGCGGGCGCAGAACTCGATCAGCGTCTTTCCTTCGCCGACCAGCTCCAGCGTCTCGTTCAGGCTCGCCTCTCCCGAGTCCAGTCTGCGGATGATCTCCTCGACTCTCGCCGCGGCCGTCTCGTAGGTCTGACCCGGCGCGTCATCGTTGCTTGCGGTGTTCTCGCTCATGGCTTGATCTTCGCCGGGATCGTCCCATCGGCGAATCGCAGTCGCACGTCGCCGGCGCCCTGTGCGGCGGCGGCGGCGGTCGCGATCGCCTCGCCGCGCTCGGACTGCACGAGCGCATAGCCCCGTTCGAGGGTGCGCTGGGGATCGTGCGCGGCGAGCGCCAGCAGCAGTCGCTGCAACTCGCGCACGCGGTGCGTGCGGCACTCACGTGCGGTCGCGGCGGCCTTGCGCGCCAGCACGACCGTCCGACGCGTGCTCAGCTCCTGCTCGTGCCTGACGCGCCTGCGGGAGCCCGCACGGATCTCACGCAGGCGCTGGTGCAGCAGCGCCCGCTGGCGCTCGACGTGCGCCGCGGGAGCCCGTGAGAGGGCGCCCAGCGTCTTTGCCCGCGTCAGCACCGCCCGGCGGCCATGCTGGCGCAGGCGCTCGGTGCTCGCGATGACCTCCGTGCGGGCGCTCGCGCAGTCCAGGCCGACCGCCGCCTCGGCGGCATGCGTCGGGGTCGAGCAGCTGACGGCCGCGACGTCGTCGAGCAGCGTGCGGTCGGAGTGGTGCCCGACCGAGGCGATCACCGGCACCCTCAGCAAGGCCACGGTCCGGCACAGCGACTCGTCGCAGAAGCACAGCAGGTCAGCCAGCGAGCCGCCGCCGCGCGCGACGATCGCGACGTCCACGTCGCCGACCGCGGCCAGGTCGGTCAGCGCGCGCGCGATCAGCGGGGCCGCATGGCGATCCTGGACGGGCGCGAACGCCCACACGATCCGGCCGGCCCAGCCACGGCGCCCGAGGCCGGCGAGCACGTCGTCCCTGGCCTTGCCGTTCTCGGCCGTAACGACCCCGATCGTGTGGGGCAGGGTCGGGCGCGTAAGCAGCTTCTGCGGCTCGAGCAGGCCCTCGGCGTCGAGCTGCTTGCGCAGGCGCTCGATCCTGGCGAGCAGGTCGCCTTCGCCGGCGACGCGCAGATCGCTGACGGCGAACGAGAACGCGGGCGAGGAGGCAGCGCTGCCGGGATAGAAGTCACAGCCGCCCGCGACCACGACCTGCATTCCCTCCTGGGGCGCCACGCCGTCGCGGTCGACGATCGCCTGCCAGTCGTTCAGCCATGCCGCGCACGGAATCGCTCCGGCGCTGTCGCGCAGCTCGAAGTACACCCTGGCTCTGGACGGCCGCAGGTTGACCAGCTCGCCGACGAGCTGCACCCTCGCGAGCTGGCGCAGACGGTTACGCAGCTTGGCCGCGTACTCGCCGACGCCGAACGGTCCCGGCAGCTCGCTGCCGGGTATGCCCTCCGGGGGCAGGCGCCGCGCCGGCGGATTGTCGGGGACGGGCGGTTCGAGCATGGGCTCGGGGGCGGTCGGCTGGGGCATTGGCTCAGCATACGTGCCGCCGGCGATGGGACTTTCTCGGGGGGCCCCAAGCGGTTGTAGGATCGGTGATCATGCTCCGGCGCGTCGAACTTCTGAGCCGTGGCCGGCGGTAATCGCGCCAAGGGCAGGCCGCACGGGCACGGGCACGGGCGCGGGCGCGGGCGCTCGCGCAAGCGCAGGCCCGCGCAGAGCGCCGCAACGGTCCTCGATCCGCCGGCGGCCGCGGCGCAGGGCGGGAAGCCAGCCGGCGCCGCCGCCGCGGACCAGGGCAGGCCGGCGAGCGCGCCGGCGAAAACTAAAAAAAATGGAGGCACTCGCGCGCGCGCGAACGGCGTCCTGGAGGGAACGCGTCCCGCCGGCGAGCGCCCGCCCGCGCCGTGGCATCCGCTGCCGCTGTCCGAGCTCTTGATCCTCGTCGGTGGGGTCGGCGCGGTAATCGGCCTGACGCGGCTCGGCCACGGTGGGATCGCCAACGGTGGCCCGGCCCTGTTCGCTGGCCTCGGCGCGGTCATCGTCGGCACGCTCGAGATCGCCTGGCGCGAGCACCGCACCGGCTACCGCTCGCACGCGCTGCTCCTGGCGCTGCTGCCGGTCGTCGTCTTTCACACCGTCGCGATCCTCGGCCTGGCCGCCTTCACGAACGTGCCCCGGATCGTCAACTTCGCGCTGCTCGTGCTCGACGCCGCGATCTTCGCGGTCCTGTTCAAACTTTTGCGCGCTGGTTTCCTGGATGCCCGGGCCCGGGTCGTCGCTCGGGGCTGAGCCGCAAACGCCGTAGCCGAGCCGAGTCGAGTCGAGTCGAGTCGAGCAGCGCCGCGAGCGCTCCGCCCGTCAAGTCACGGCTATGGCCGAGCCGCCTGGCGCCGGCCTCGCTAGTCGCCGGACCCGGTTGCGAGCGAGGGCATCGGCCGCTCGCCCGTATGGGCCGCCTCGCCGCGTAGCTCGCCCTCGCGGCCCAGCCGTTCCAGCCGGCCGATCTCGCGTTCGCCTTCCAGGCGCGCCGGATCGTCGCTCGGCAGTCCCGCGATCAGTTTTACGATGCGGTTGCGCAGCTGCAGCGCGAAGTGTGGGGTGGAGGCTCCCATCAAGCGGCGCACATCCTCGACGGTCACCTCGTTGGCCTGCTCCTTGCGCAGCAGCTCCGGGTCCTCGGCCTGGCTCATGCCTGCCGCCGCCTTGGCGCGGGCAGGGAAGGGCTGGAGAGGGTCACTCGGCCGGCAACGAGGCGTCGGAGAAAGATCATTCGACGGGCAGGCTAGAAGATTCCGAAGAGGGTGTCGAGACGGGAACGATCTGGAGCATGGCGTCGAGTTCGGCCTGGGTCGTCGCCGAGATCGCGCTTTCGTCGCCGATCAGCCAGCCGTGATTGTAGACACCCTTGACCGGTTCGGAATGCGGCGCGGCCGGTTGAATGTCGCTCAGGTAGTGGCTCAAAGGCGAAGGAACCCCGGTGGCGTCTTCGAGCAGCAGCAGGGGCGCATAGTCGCCGGTGGCCGACAGGATCGCCGCGGCGGGCGCGTCGAGCGGGCGGTTGGCGTTCGCGAAAGCGAGGCCATGCCCGGCTTCACGGATCCCCCAGCCGAACGAGCCGTCAGAGAAGCGCGCCGCCGCGATCGCGTTGCCAGCTGGGGTGGCGTCTTCGTTCGGACTTACCTCGGCGCGCTTGACCGGGCCGTAGCGCGCCAGTTCGTTCAGCGTATGAGTTCCGATCGCGGTCGAGCCGATGGTATAGATCGCCGGCCGGCCGAGGCTCCGCAGCTCGGCGGCCGTGGCCGGGGGGACGCCGCCCGACGTCACGAACAGGATCGGCGCCCCGCTCTGCGCGGCCAGGCCGGCCGCCGGCATCGCCAGCGCGGGCGGTCCGGCGGCGTTTACGACGATTGCCTGGTGTGGCGCCGAGCCGCGGACGATCGCCAGCAGCTTGGCCACGGACGCCGCCAGCGCGTAGGCGTCCTTGGCGCCGGTCCCCTGGGCCCGGTAGCCGGCGGGAGCCTGCACCGAAGGGCCGAGCAAGATCAGCTGCGCCCCGCCGAGTGACTTTGCGCCGGTCGGCGAAAGCGCGTGCAGCGCCTGTTCGCTGAGCTGGGGCAGGCGGGCGCCTTCCTCGTAGAGCAGCGGCGCTCCCAGCGACGAGCTGGCCAGCGAGGACGCGGCAAGCGCCGCCGGCCAGTCTCCGGCGTCGACGAGCACGACGGCCTGAGGTCTCGTCTTGACGGTCAGCCCCGGGTAGGCGGCCCGTGCGACGGCGGCGGCGTCCGCAACCGGGTTCGAGCCGCCCAGGCGCGTCGTGTTGCGCGTGGCGGTGGCTGGCGTCCCGGCGGCGCCGGTGCGGACGATGACCGTTTCCACGCCGGCCGCCGCGCCCTGGGGCGGGTGCGTGGCCTTGCCGCAGCCGGCCAGGACGACCACGAGCGTCGCGGCGAGCGCGCCGAACACAGCCAGAGGCGTTCGCGAATGGCGGCGTTCGACGGGCACCGGCGAGACAGTAGCGAGCCGGCCGGGGCCTTGGCATCGCACGGCCGGGGCCTTGGCATCGCACGGCCGGGGCCTTGGCATCGCACGGCCGGGGCCTTGGCATCGCACGGCCGGGGCCTTGGCATCGCACGGCCGGGGCCTTGGCATCGCACGGCCGGGACCCTGGCTGCGACCGGCGACCGTATACTCGCCCGCCGTGGTCGCCTCCGAGACCAAGCGTGTGTACGAGCAGCGCGACCAGCCGCCGGGCGTGCCGCCGCTGGCGCTGACCGGTGAGCGAACGCTGCCGGACGTGCCGGCCGAGAACTACTGGTTTCGTAGGCATCTGGCCGTATATGAGTGGATAAGGGCGCGGGTCGGCGGGCTGCGGGTGGTCGACATGGCCTGCGGCGAGGGCTACGGCGCCGACGTGCTCGCCGGGGCTGCGGCCGGGGTCGTGGGCGTGGACGCCAACCCAGAGGCCCACGAGCACGCCCGGCTGCGCTATCGCAGGCCGAATCTGAGCTTCGAGCGCGACCTGGTCGAGACCTACGGTGACCTGGCCGACGCGGTTGTGTTCTTGCAGACGATCGAGCACCTGCAGGACCCGAGCGCGGTGCTCGAGCACTTCCGGTCGCTGGTCGGGAGCGGCGATGAGGCGCGCGGAGGCTGGGTGTACGTGTCGACGCCGAACGTGCTCACGCTCGCCCCGGCGGGCGCCGAGCGCTCGGACAACCCTTGGCACGTCCACGAGTACAGGGCCGAGGAGTTCGAGCGCCTGTGTAGGGCGACGTTCGGCTCGGTCCAGCTGTTCGGGCTGTTCCATGCGCGCAAGCTGAAGGTCCACGAGCTGGCGCTGCGGGCGGGCTGGGACTCGGTGCATCAGCGCCTCGGTTTGACGGCCCGCTTCTACGATCGCTTCACCCCGGCGATTGCCGCCAGCGACTTCGCGTTGCGGCCTCGGGGTCGGGCGGACCTCGACAAGGCGCTCGACTTCGTGGCGGTCTGCCGGCCGTGAGCAGCCGGCCGGGCGTTCGCGAGCGCGGCGCGCTGGCGATCGTGCTGCACACGCATATGCCTTACGTGGAGGGCTTCGGCACCTGGCCGTTCGGGGAGGAGTGGCTGTGGGAGGCGATGGCAGGGTGCTATCTGCCGCTGCTCGACCTGCTCGACTCCTACGAGCCGCCCGTGACGCTTTCGTTGACGCCCGTGCTCGCCGATCAGCTCGGCGCGAAGGGTCTGGCCGACCGTTTCGGCCGCTTCATCGAGGAGACGCGGAGCTTCACCCATGCGGAGGACGCTGAGGGTCTGCGAGCGGGAGGGCACGACGGGCTCGCGGCGGAGCTGGAGCGGGCGTGGAGCGAGGATTACGAGCACGCCCGTAGGCGCTTCGGCGAGCGCGACGGCGACCTGATCGCCGCGTTCGCTCGCCATGTCGCGTGGACGTCTTCGGCGACCCACGCCGTGCTTCCGCTGCTCGCGACCGACGTGGGCGTACGCGTGCAGGTCGAGTCGGGGATCGCTTCGCACCTGGAGCGCTTCGGCGGTGCGTGTGTGCGCGCGGGGAGGGCCGGCGAGGATGTCCGAGATGGCGGGGATGTCCGAGATGGCGTGGCTGGCAGGGCGGGCGGAGTTGCCGGCTCGCGTGGCTGGCAGGGCGGCTTCTGGCTGCCAGAGTGCGCCTATAGCCCAGACCTGGAGCCGCTGCTGGCGCGCGCGGGCGTGATGGGCACGTGCGTAGAGCTGACCGGCCGAGATGGGCTCGGCTCGCGGGCCCATCTGCGACCACTCGTGTCGGACTCGGGCATGGTGCTCTATCCGATCGACAGGGCCACGGTCGCTCTCGTCTGGAGCGACGGCGGCTATCCGGCCGACGGCCTCTACAGGGACTACCATCGTCATACCGTCCACCACCACAACCCTTGGCGCAACGACGGTGAGGCATACGACCGCGAGGTGGCACGCGCGCGCGCGGGGGCACACGCCGCGGACTTCGTGGCGCGCACCCGGGAGCGCCTGCTGCGCGACGGCAAGGGCCAGCCCGGCGGCGGGCTGGTCGTGTGCGCGCTCGACACCGAGCTGCTCGGCCACTGGTGGTACGAGGGCCTGGTCTGGCTGCGGGCTGTGATCGAGGAGTCCGCCAATCAGGGTCTCGAACTGGTGTGCCTAGACGAGGCGCCCGGGCGCTTCGAGCCGGCGCCGGCCGCCGCCGACGCCGGGCTCGGCGTCACGAGCTGGGGAGAGGGCGGCGACCTGTCGACCTGGTCGGGGCCGGCGGTCGCCGACCTGGCTTTCGCCACGAGGGCGGCCGAGCTACGGACAGTCGCCGCCGCGACGAGGGGAGCGGCTGGACGGGCCGCGGTCCGCGAGCTGCTTGCCCTGCAAGCCTCCGACTGGGCGTTCATGGTCTCTCGGGGTCTGGCCGTCCCGTACGCGAGGGAGCGCTTCGAGGGGCATCGTGCCGCGCTCGAGCGGGCCTTGGCAGACGGGCCGGCCGCCAGCGAGGCCGGGCTTCGCGAGCTGGCCCAGCATGCCGATCCCCGGGTGCTGCTCGGGCCGGCGGGCTAAGAGACCGATCCCCGGGGCAGCGCCTTGGGCCCCCAACCGAGTCGCTTGCCGCCATAGCAAAGGTCGCGGGTTCGACACCTCGAACCCGCGACCCAACGGCGGAAGCTTCTCGTCGCTGCCTATGCTTCCGTGTTTACCTCAATCTTTTCTTCGTTGACCTGTTTGACGGTCGCTTCGAGCCCCGTTTGTTCCAGTAGGCCGCCGGCGAACACCATTTCGAGCACGTCTTTTACGCCACCTTCCAGTTTTGTGGGTTTCTGTTTGCCCGTTTTCTGTTCGAACGTGAGCACGCCTTCTTCCAGCATTTCATTGGTCCGCGCATTGGCAATGACCGAGCCGCTGATTTCCACCTTCGTGGAGCCGCATTCGGCTTCCGCGAAGGCTCCCGCTTCGGGGCTGAATGCAAGACCCACCGTTTTGCTTGCTTTACTGATCCACCCGAGTTCGCCTTCGAGCGCGCTCGTGACGATTTCCCCTTCGCTCGCGCCCGCCGACGTGCATTTCGCGCCGAGGTGCGTGCATTCGGTGAACTTGATCACGGTGCTTTCGACCATTTTCGGAGAGCTGTATTGACCATTTCCGTCTCCGACTTTGCAGGCGATCTTTTCTTTTCCGACTGTTTCGAGTGTGGCCGTGCCGCCGGCGACCGTGAACCCGGTTTTTTTGGCGCCCGGTTCCCATTCGAAGGAGCCTTCAGCCGATCCGATCGTACAGGCCGCGTTGGAGTATTTACCTTTGGGCATTTCCACGCACCTGCCGTATTCGGGCGCTGTTATCAATTTGATGTACGTAAAGGTCTTGCAGTTGCTGACGGGGATCGAGCCCATGGAGGTTCTCACCGTTACACACGCTTTGCCGCTCCCCGCCGGGGATTCGGCGACGATTTCTGTCTGTTTTTCTACTTTGAAACTTGCCGCTTCAGCGGAGCCGAACCTGACTTCCGTCACGCCGATAAAATGGTAGCCGGTTATCGTAACTTTCGTGCCACCCGCCAACGGGCCGCTCGTCGGTTTCAGTTTGGTGATGATCGGCCCCGGAGGTCCGACCGCCAGGCTAAATTCGTATCCGGCCGAGACGCCGACGACGTTGTGGGTTATTTCGGTGACTTTGACCGGGGTCCGGCTGCAAGGGACGAATTCATCACATTTTTCGGGGCCATTGAAGCTGCCGCTTCCGAGCTCGCCTTCTTCGTTTTCCCCCCACGCCTCGAGAGTTCCCCCTTCGAGAAGCGCAAGGCTGTGAAAGTAGCCCGCCGATATCGCTGTGACTTTGCTCAAGCCTGTCACTTCGACGAGTTTGACGCTACAAGGCGAGCTCGAGCATTTTTCCGGGCCTGTGCTGCTGCCGTCGCCCAGCTGGCCGTATAAATTGGACCCGCAGGCAAAGACCAGTATTTTCCCTTCTTTTTCAATCCGCACAAGGCTGAATTCGTCGCCCGCGGACACTTCCTTCACCGCTCCCGGCAGGCCGGTCACCGATACCGGTTCATCTCGGTTTGTCGTCGTGCCGTCGCACAGCTGGCCGCGATCGTTGTTGCCCCATGCCTTGACTTCACCGTTTTTGAGCAGCGCCAGGCCGTGATCTTTCGCCATGGAGATTTGGTCGACTTCTGCCAAGCCAAGGACTTCCACCGGTTTTCTACTGCAGGGTATTTTGACGACTCCGCATTCTTTTTCGGGGCTTTCTCCAACGCCAAGCTGCCCGTACTGATCCGCGCCCCAGGAGTCGACAGTTCCGTTTTCCAACAACGCGAGGCTGTTGTCGCCGCCAGCTGATATGGCGGTCACTCCTTCCAAGCCAAGGATTTTCGTCGGTGTCGCGCTGCAGGGTACAGCCCCACATTCTCCGGTGGTCGTCCTGCCGAGCTGACCGAGTTCGTTGTCTCCCCAGGAGAACACGTGGCCGCCTTCCAGAGCAAGGCCGTGCCCCCTGCCAGCCGCGACCGCCGTGGCTTTTTTCAGTTCCACGACGGCGACGGGTGTCTTGCTCAGGCCCCCGGTCGTCCCGTCACCCAATTCGCCGTATGTGTTGTTGCCCCAGGATTCGACAGTGCCGGTTGTCGTCAGCGCGAGGCTGAAGGAGACGCCCGCCGAGACTGCGCTGACGCAGTTGGCCGGTTCAGACACCGGCGCCGGCGGTTCGTGCAGCGTCACCGGCGCGTTCTTCCTCACGAGGTTGTTGATCCCGAGTTCGCCGTCGGTGTTACTGCCCCACGCCATCACGCCGTTGCACGTTGCCGACGCCGTGCCGGCGGCAGCCAGACACAACGCCATCGCAGCCAGCACGCAAATCCCGATCTGCTTTGCCCACCTCATCTGTTCCGTCCTTCCGATCGCTGATTGAGCGGCTCCGAGCCCAGAGACGTGCAGCGCGCGGCCACAGTGCCGACCTCTCACGCTCGCGACAGCCGGAGGCAGTGCGGCGCAGGTAACACGCCGCCAGTCTGCCGTATCATCGGAATGATGTCAAGATGACAAAATAGCGTAGAGGCGAATTTGATCGTCAAGCGTAACGGAAGTCGCCACCTCAGACGCATTTCCCTTCTTTTGCGAAGGTATTCAAGGCGCTGCCCATTGCTTCACATTCTTCCGCGCACTTTTTCGATCCTATTACCCCCAGGTTATCGATACAGGTGCCGTTATTGCAGAGACAGCACGATCTATTTTCGCCGGATTTCACTTCGCATTTTTTGGGTTCGCCCGAGCTGGCCATCGCCGGCGTCGCGGCTGTCGCGGAGACGATCAGCGATGCGCCGGTTGCGGCGGCACCGTAACGCGCGGCCCGGACGATCGCTTCCCGGCGAGATTCACCAGGGACGGTGGACTGCGTGGGTTGGGGCTCGGCGTCGATCAGATCCTTCTCGCGCAGCTCGCGGAGCGCGTCGGCGACCAGGCTCGCGCTTGCCCCGGCGAGTACGGCAAGCTCGGTCGCGTCGCGCTCGCCGTCGCAATGCCGCCAGACGCAGGCCGCGATCGGGCTCAAGCAATGAGCGACGTGCCTGTCTCGATCGTAGATGAGCAGCTCCTCGCCAACCGTATCCACAAGGAGACCCTCTTGACGTGCTCGTGGTAACGATCCGTGTTGATGCATCGATCAACCCTCCGTCATATCTCCTGACATGTGCATGACTACATGCGGGTTCTCTCGCTCATCCAGCCTGCAACGGTCAGCGCCCTGCGTCAAGTCGCTCCACAATCTTCGTCCTTTACACGAAGGAAAGATGGCCTACCCAAGCGAGATCGCCCATCTCGTGGCGGCTGTTAAGGTGGCGCCTTTGTTTCTTATCCGCGTCTATCAGGTAGACCAAGCTGCACCGCACTGAGTCAGGTCGACCGACAACTGGCAAGTCGCTCTGCGCATCGACGGGCGACTAGCCATGTCCGGGTCTTCTCCGCGCCTACTCCCAGCGCAGCGACTTGGGCGCCTCGCGCATCCGGATCACCTGGGCGGGGATGCCGGCCACGACCGCGTTGTCGGGCACGTGCTTGGTGACGACCGCGCTCGTGCCGACGATCGCGTTGTCGCCGACGGTGACCCCCCTGAGGATGCAGGCGCCGTAGCCGATCCAGACGTTGTGGCCGACCTCGACGTCGCGCTTGTAGATGCCCTGCAACCGGATCGGGCGCTCGACCTCGACGACGCCGTGATCGAAGTCGATCAGCATCACGCGGTCGGCGACGATGCACTCGCGCCCGATCGCGACGTGCTGGTAGGCGGAGATCGTGCACTCCTGGCCCATCACGGTCTTGGCGCCGATCTGGACTTCGCCCTCGTGGACCCTGACCTTGGTGCCGTTTCCGATCCAGGCGAAGCGGCCGATGCGCAGGGCCGCGCCCCGGCCGATCTCGAGCTTGACGCCGGAGCAGACGAAGCAGATGCCGTCGGTCTGCAGGCGTCCGCGCCAGCGCGCCTTCAACCACAGCCACCTGAGGCCGAGGACGGCGTAGTGGCGGTTGACCATGTTGTTGGCGCGCATCCAGCGCCATGTGCGCAGACAGTCCCGGGGCCGTGTCACGAGCGGGCATCCTAGATACTTCGCCGGTGCCCTCGCCAGCGCCATCGGACCTCGCCAAGCGTCTGCTCGCCGGCGACCGCCGCGCATTGGCACGGGGGATCTCGCTGGTCGAGGACGACCGGCCCGAGGGCTGGGCGCTCGTGAGGGAGGTCTATCCGCATACCGGCTCGGCCGCGGTGGTCGGCTTCACGGGTCCTCCGGGGGTCGGCAAGTCGACCCTGATCGGAGCGCTGACGGCCGCCAGGCGGGCGGCCGGCAGGACGGTCGGGGTGCTTTCGATCGACCCGTCCTCGCCGTTCACCGAAGGCGCCCTGCTCGGCGATCGCATCAGGCTCGGCGAGCACTTCCTGGACAGGGGCGTGTTCATCCGGTCGATGGCCAACAGGGGCGCGCTCGGGGGTCTCTCGGAGGCCGCCCTGCAGGCGGCGCTGCTGCTCGATGCGGCCGGGCGCGAAGACGTGTTCGTGGAGACGGTCGGCGTCGGTCAGGCCGAGATCGACATCATCGACCACGCCGACACGATCGTGCTCGTACTGATGCCCGGCTCGGGCGACTCGATCCAGGCCCTGAAGGCGGGCGTGATGGAGATCCCGGATGTGATCGTGATCAACAAGGCCGACCATCCGCTGACAGACACGATGGTCAGGGAGATCAGGTCGGTGCTCTCGCTCGCGAACCTCGACTCCAATGACGTTCCCGCCCACCCGCGCTGGCGCGTGCCGATTCTCAAGACCGAGGCCGCGCACGGCGTTGGCATCGCCGAGCTGGTGGCCGCTCTGGACGAGCACCGCGCTTACATCGTGGCCGCCGGTCAGTTGCAGGAGCGCAGGCGGCGCAACCTGCACAGCGAGGTCGTCGCGATCGCGACCGCCAGGCTGCGCCGGCGCCTGGAGGACGAGCTGCGCGAAGACCCCGAGTTCGAGAAGCTGCTCGATGACGTGGTCGCGCGGCGGCTCGATCCGGCGAGCGCGGCCACGGCGCTGCTGGAGCGCTCCTCTTCGGCGGTGTAGGGTGCCGAACATGGACGTCCTGGGCTGGGCCGACAACAACTGGCCGCTGCTGCGCAAAGTCATGGGCGGCCACGCGGCTGTCTACAAAGCGACGAAAGGCGTCGTCGGCCATCGCTTTCCGGGGGCGCCGCCGTCGCTGCTGCTCGACCACGTCGGGGCCAAGACCGGGAAGCGGCGCACGAGCCCGTTGGTCTACGGCGAGGACGGCCCCAATCTGGTCCTGGTTGCCTCCAAGGGCGGCTATCCGAAGAACCCGGCCTGGTACCACAACCTGATGGCTGAACCCGACACGACCGTGCAGGTCGGCTCGCGGCATCTGCCGGTGCGCGCGCGCGTGGCCACCGCCGAGGAGCGTCCAAGGCTGTGGGCTTTGATGGTCGGCGTTTACAGCGGCTACGAAGGCTATCGGCGGCGCACCGAGCGCGAGATACCGCTCGTGGTGCTCGAACCGCGCTGAGCTTCGCTCGCCGGTCACAGTGCGAGCGACGCTGCGCAGGCCCGCCCAATACGCAAGGCCCGCCGATATGGCCGTACGCGCGCGCGTACGGCCGGCCCGGCGAGTAAGGACGACGCGCCGGCCGACCCGTCAGCGCTCGATGCCGAGCGTGCGCGCGGTGGCGGACTTCGGGACCGAGCTCTGGTCGGGCATCGTGCCGATCACGCGGTCGCCGACCGTCGAGGTGACGCCGAACCAGTAGCGCTCGTTCTTGAAGTGGTGCAGCCTGTGGTTGCGCCAGACCGCTTTGAAATAGCGCCGCTTGGGCCGGTAAGGAGTGTGGATCAGGAAGTGGGTCCACTCGTAGGCGGCCAGGATCGTGAAGCTGACGAGCACGCCGGTGGTCGCGTACGCCAGGCGCGGGCCTCCGAGGACGAGCGAGATCGGGAACGAGAGGCCCCAATCGACGAGGGCGATCATCGGCAGGAACACCAGGACCCCGTAGACCGGCAGCAGCACCCCGTCCAAGATGCCGGGCGCTTCGTGATGGGTGCGGTGCTCGCGGGCTGTCAGCATCTCGACGCGTTTGCCGAACATGTCGAAAGGGGGCGCGTGCAGCATGTAGACGTGGATCAGCCACTCCACGAACGGGGTCACCGCGATCAGGCCGGCGACCATCACCAAATCGCGCCAGGACCAGGCGTCCTGGGCGATGCGCAAGCCGAGAGCGAGGGCGACCGCGCCGAACAGGTATGGGGGAGAGGGCTGGCGCCAGAAGGCCCGGGCGCAGTCGCGCAGGGCCACTACCTTGCTGCGGCTCGGCACCGACTCGGCAGGGGCGGTGTAGCGGTCGTCGTCGATCACCGCCTGCAGGTCCACGTTGGCCGGGGGCTGAGTCATTGGCTGGTCAGCCAGCTTACGCCATGGGACGCGCGAGCGCCAACGTGCCGCTCCCATGGCGTTTGCAGCCGAGGGGAACGTGCCGGCCTCATGCCGTGGTTTGGCTGGCGTCGGGGCCCTGGACGAGATCGATGCTCAGGCTCCGAGGGCCCTGGCGATCACCATCTGCTGGACCTCGTCGGTGCCCTCGCCGATCGTCAGGATCTTGGCGTCTCTGTAGAACCGGCAGACCGGGTACTCCTCGATGAAGCCGTAGCCGCCGTGGATCTGGACGGCCTCCTCGGCGCAGCGCACGGCCAGCCTGCCCGTCTTCAGCTTGGCCTGGGCGGCCGTCAAAGTGAAGTTGAAGCCGGCGTCCTTCTCGAGGGCCGCCTTGTAGACCAAGAGCCGGGCGGCCTCGATCTCGGTCGACATGTCCGCGAGCTTGGCCTGGATCGCCTGGAACTTGGCGATCGGCTTGCCGAAGGCCCGGCGCTCCTTGGCGTAGGCGAGCGCCTGGTCGAGGGCGCCCTGGGCCAGGCCGACGCCCATCGCGGCGACGCCGATCCTGCCGATGTCGAGGATGTGTAGGAACTGCCTGAACCCGAGGCCGCGCTCGCCGAGCAGGTTCTCGGCGGGCACTCTGCAGTCGCTGAACGTCAACGGCCGTGTGTCCGACGCGTTCCAGCCCATCTTCCGGTAGGGCTCGCCCTGTTCGTAGCCGGGCGTGCCGTTGGGCACGATGATGTTCGAGATCTCGCGCGGACCGGCGGGGCCGGGCTCGGAGCGTTTGCCTTCGCCGTGCCCCTCGCCGCTTCCATCACCCGTGACGGCCGTGATGCAGACCATCCCGGAGATCTCGGTGCCGGCGTTGGTGATGAACTGCTTGGCGCCGTCGATGACCCACTCGTCGTCGTCCAGGCGCGCGCGCGTGCGCGTGTTGCCCGCGTCCGACCCCGCTTCGGGCTCGGTCAAGCCGAACGCGCCCAGGCGCTGGCCCGAGCAGAGCTGTGGCAGCCACTCACGCTTCTGGGCCTCAGACCCGAACAGATAGATCGGCTGGGTGCCGAGCGAGGTATGCGCGCACACAGTGATCGCCACCGAGCTGTCCACCTTCGTGAGCTCCTCGACCGCGAGCACATACGCCAACGTGTCGCCGCCGCCGCCGCCGTACTCGACTGGGAAGGGGATCCCCATCAGGTTCAGCTTGCCCAGCTTGCGGACGATCTCGTACGGGAACGCCTTCGTCCGGTCGAGTTCCTCGGCGACCGGCGCGACCTCGTTCTCGGCGAACTCTCGGACCGTGCTCCTGATCAGTTGGTGCTCTTGACTTAGGTCGAAGTCCATAGGGCCGGCATTCTCACAGACCGGGCTTCGCGCTGGGCTTCGTGCAAGACATTCAAGAAGGCCGGTCTGCGCGCGCGTACGTGCGCGCGCGCAGCACGTCGGCGTAGAGAAGCGTCACATCTGCCCGATGATGTTCGCGGCCAAGAACTCAGGCGCAGTAGGACTTCGCCAACTCGACCAGCAGCCGTACGCCGTACCCGGAGGCCCCTTTCGGGGCATACCCACGGCCGAGATCCCAGGCCGAGCCGGCGATGTCCAGGTGCGCCCAGGGCACCTCACCGACGAAGTTCGACAGGAACGCGCCCCCCACGATCGTGCCCGCCTTGCGGCCTTCGGGGGCGTTGTCGAGGTCGCCGTAGGTGCCCTTGATCAGCTCGTCGTACTCCTCGTGCAGCGGCAGTCGCCAGACGATCTCACCCGTCCGTTCGCCCGCCGCGACGATCTGGTCGGCGAGCTCGTCGTCGCTTGCTATGACCCCTGCGTAGGTCGAGCCCAAGGCGATGATGACCGCACCCGTCAGGGTCGCCAAATCGACGATCCGCTCGGCCCCGAGCTCGACCGCGTGGCAGAGGCAATCGGCCAGGACGAGCCGGCCCTCGGCGTCGGTGTTGTTGACCTCGATCGTCTTGCCGTTGGCCGCGGTCACGATGTCGCCGGGCTTGACCGACCGGCCGCTCGGCAGGTTCTCGGTCGCCCCGACGACGGTCACGAGCTTGACCGGCAGCCCCAGTCTGGCGACCGCGGCAGTCGCCTCGAGCGCCGCGGCGCCACCGGACATGTCGAACTTCATCTCGGCCATTTTCGCGCCGGGCTTCAGCGAGATGCCGCCACTGTCGAATGTGACGGCCTTGCCGACGAAGCTCAGCACCGGCCGGTCGGGCGGGATCGCATCCACGCCGCCGGGGGGTTCGTAACGCAGCGTGATCAGGGCCGGCTCCTGCTCGGAGCCCTGAGCGACCGCCGCGAACGCGCCCATGCCGCGCGCGAGCAGACCAGCGCTTCCCTCGACCTCGACGCTCAGCCCCTCGATCTGCTGCGCCAGGGCGAGGGCGTACTCGCCGAGCGCGGTCGGGGTCAGGTCGTTGGCCGGCCTGTTCTGCAGGTCGCGGGCGGCGTTCACGGCCTCGGCCACGAGCGCGGCCTCGCTTACCCGCGTCTCCAGCTCGGCGCCGGCGCCGGGCGCTGAGACGATCAGGCGCTCCAGGCGCTTCGGCACGGCTTCATCGGAGCCGTCGGCCGCGGCGCTGTTCGTGCCGGCGGGCTTGGACTTGTTGCGCTCGTATTTGTAGTCCGCCAGGATCGTGCCCTCGACCAGTGCGGCGGCCACATCGGGCCCGGCGCCATCAGGCGACTCGATGCACAGGGCCTTCGTGCCGGTCTCGAGCGCTCGTGCGTGCAGGGTCGCGGCCGCGACCCTCACCTTCTCGGGCGTCAGCTTGGCGCGCTCTCCAAGGCCGACGGTCAGCCAGCGCCGGCCCGCGGCATGGGTCAGGGCAAGCGACTTGAACGAGCGCCTGGCCTCGCCGGAGCCGAGCAGCTCCGCCAGCTCGGGGGGTGCGCCGGTCGGAGGGTCCTCGCCGGTACAGACCCCGACCGCGATCGTGTCGGCGTCGGTACCTGAGCCGGGTTGTGTAGTGCTCGATACCTGCACGAAGTCGAGGACGATACCCGGTGGGTCAGTCGCCAGCTTTCCGCCTTGCTCGCGCTCGGGTCGGGCCCCGCACGCGCCTCTACTAGGATGGCTCTCGCAGACCCGAACTTCTAGAACTCAGGAGAGTCTTCGAGACCATGCCCAACACCGTCATCCTCGGCGCCGCCCGTACTCCCATCGGCAAGATGGGCGGTGGCCTGTCAACGCTCGACGCGACGACCCTCGGCGCGACCGCGATCGAGGCCGCGCTCACGCGCGCCCAGGTCGAGCCGGATCAGGTCGACCACGTCGTGATGGGCCAGGTCCTGCAGGCCGGCCAGGGCCAGATCCCTTCGCGGCAGGCCCAGATCAAGGCGGGCATCCCCAAGGAGGTCTCCTCGGAGACGATCAACAAGGTCTGCGCGTCGGGCCTGCGCGCGAGTGTGATCCTCGACCAGGCGATCAGGGCCGGCGACGTCGAGGTCGGCGTCGGCGGCGGCATGGAGTCGATGTCCCAAGCTCCCTACCTGCTGCCGGGGGCTCGTTTCGGCTTTCGCATGGGCGACGTGACCGCGCTGGACGCGATGGTCCACGACGGTCTGACCAACCCGTTCAGCGGCAAGCAGATGTTCGTCGAGGCGACCGAGATCTCCGACGAGCTGGAGCTGACGAGGGCCGACCTCGACCGTTGGGCGCTGCGCTCGCACGAGCGCGCCTTGGCGGCCACCGACGAGGGGCGCCTGCCCGAGGAGATCGTACCGGTCACGGTCAAGGGCAGGAAGGGCGCCGAGACGGTCGTCGAGATCGACGAGGCTCCGCGCCGCGAGACCTCGCTCGAGGCGCTGGCCAAGCTGCCGGGGCTCGTCGGCAAGGAGGGATCGCACACCGCCGGCAACTCGCCCGGCGTCAACGACGCCGGCGGCGCGCTCGTGCTCTCATCCGAGGAGTGGGCCAACGCCAACGGCAAGGAGCCGCTCGCCGAGATCGTCGCTCACGCCCAGTCGGCCAACGATTTCGCCTACCTCGCCACGACCCCTGCCTCCGCCGCCAGGAAGGCGCTCGAGAAGGCCGGCCTGCAGCCCGGCGACATCGATGTCTGGGAGATCAACGAGGCGTTCGCGTCGGTCACGCTCAACTCGATCCGGATGCTCGGCATCGACGAGGATCGCGTCAACGTCAACGGTGGCGCGATCGCGCTCGGGCACCCGATCGGCGCCTCGGGCGCGAGGATCATCGGCTCGCTCGTGTTCGAGCTGCGCCGTCGCGGCGGCGGCCTCGGCTGCGCGGCGATCTGCTCGGGCGGCGGGCAAGGAGATGCGCTCATCCTGCGCGTCTGACGGCCGATCGACATGAGCGTGTCGGCCGAACGAGGTGCCCCGGCTGCGATCGGGGACCGGCCCGGCGATCCGCCGGCCGGTAGCGAGCCGGCCGGCCCGACCCGTGCGGCGGCCTTCTTCGACCTCGACCGGACCCTGATGGCGGGGTCTTCGGGGATCTTCTTCGCAAAGGCGGCCTACCAGTCGGGCATGATTTCGAGAAGGCGCCTGGCCAAGGACGCCTACGAAAACCTGAGGTTCAGGCTGCGCGGCTCGACCGACGACAGGGCCGACGAGGTGCGCAAGCGGGTCGGCGAGCTGATCGAGAACGTGCCGGTCCGCAACCTGCAACGCCTGTCGCCGCGGGTCTTGGCCGGCGTCCTGCCGCGCCTGTATCCGAGCATGCTCGAACGGGCCTACGCCCACCAGGACGACGGCCTGCTCGTCTACATCGTGACCGCCGCCAGCCAGGAGATGGCCGACCTGTTGGCCCACGTCCTGGCCTTCGACGGCGGTCTCGGCTCGCGCTCCGAGATAATCGACGGTCGCTACACGGGCCGCGCCGCCGGGCCGTTCAACTACAGGGAGGGCAAGGTCCTCTCGATGAAAGCGCTCGCCGATGTCAAGGACATCGACCTGGACGCCTCTTATGCCTACTCCGACTCCGAGTCGGACCTGCCGATGCTGCGGGCGGTCGGCCATCCGGTCGTCGTCAATCCGGACGCCGAGCTGCGTCGTATCGCGACCGACGAGGGCTGGGAGATCGTCCACCTGGACAGGCTCGCCCGGCGCTTGAAGCTGATCGCCGGCGTGATCGGGGCGGCCGCGCTCGGAGGCATCGGCGGCTTCGCCAGGGGCCGTCTCGGCGAGCGTGGCGGTGCACGCTTCGAGGCGCGCCAATAGTCTCTGCCGCCATGACCGCCCCGGCAGCCTCCCCGTCGACGCCCGAAGCCCACAAGGGAAAGATTCGCGTGGTCGTCGCCAAGCCGGGCCTCGACGGTCACGATCGCGGGGCCAAGATCATCGCCCGGGCGCTCAGGGACGCCGGCATGGAGGTCATCTATACGGGTCTTCACCAGACCCCCGAGCAGATCGTCGAGACCGTCATCCAGGAGGATGCCGACGCGGTCGGCCTGTCGATCCTCTCGGGCGCCCACATGACGTTGGTGCCGCGGATCGTCGAGCTCTTGCGCGAGCAGGACATCGACGACGTGCTCGTCACGGTCGGCGGCACGATCCCGGCCGAAGACATCCCCGAGCTCAAGCGCCTCGGTGTCGCCGAGGTCTTCACGCCCGGAGCCTCGACCCAGTCGATCGTCGACTTCATCCGCACGTCGGTGCCAGACAGCTGACGGGGCGATCCAGTGTTGATTGACTCGTCAGTCAACCGCTCGATCGTTTAGCATTCTTAGCAACAGACCTACAAGGAGCAGCCGAACCAATGAAGATATGCGTCCTCGTCAAGGAGGTTCCGGACGCCGCCGTCGAGAAGAGGATCGACCCCTCGACGGGGCGCATGGACCGCAGCGGCGAGAAGAATCTGAACCCGTACGACACCCACGCGATCGAGGCGGCCATGCAGATCAAGGAGGGCGGCGCCGTCCCCGTCGAGGAGATCGTCGCCGTCACGATGGGCCCCGAGTCGGCTGTGCGTGCCCTGCACAAGGCCGTCTCGCTGGGCGCCGACCGCTCGGTGCACCTGTCCGATCCGGCCGTCGCCGGCTCGGATGTCGCCGCCACCGGTTACGCCCTCGCCAAGACCTTGCAGCGCGAGAGCCCCGACCTGGTCCTGCTCGGCCAGCAGTCCGACGACGGCGAGTGCTACACGATCGGCGCGGTCGTCGCCGAGCATCTCGGCATGCCTTCGCTGACCCAGGTCATCAAGATGGACGTGGGAATGGATGCCCCACCCACCCTGCGTTGCGAGCGTCAGGCCGAGTACGGCTACGACACCGTCCAGATCAAGCTGCCCGCCGTCATCTCAGTCGGCGACGCCATCAACGAGCCCAGGTACCCATCCCTGAAGGCGATCATGGGCGCCAAGAAGAAGCCGCTCGACGCCGTGACCGCCTCCGATGTCGACATCGACGCGAGCAAAGTCGGCGGCGAGAACTCGGCCGCCCAGTGGGTCGCCGCCAAGGCCCCGCCAGCGAAGGCCGCCGGGCAGATCATCGAGGACGAGGACACCAACGAGACAGTCGAACAGATCGTGGCCTGGCTCGACGAGAGGAAGCTGATCTGAAATGCCCAACATCCTGGTCTACGCGCTGCACTACAACGGCGCGATCAACAAGAACTCGCTTGGCGCGGTCTCCGAGGGCGCCAAGCTCGCCGCAGAGCTCGGCGGCGAGGCGCACGCGATCCTGCTCGGTGAGAACGTGCCCCAGGATCTGGCCGCATCGCTCGGCAAATACGGCGCCAAGAAGGTGCTCGTCGCCGAGGGTCCCGAGGGCTTGGCGCAGCCGCTCGTCGACGCGATGGCCGCGGCCATCTCCGGCGGCGACTACTCTTACGCGCTGTTCGGCGGCGGCCTGCTCGGCTTCGAGATCGGCGCCGGCTTGGCCGCACGGCTCGGCGCCGGTGTGGCGATGGAGGTCACGTCGGTACGCGCCGAGAACGGCGAGCTGATCGCGGAGCGCCCGATCCTCGGCGACTCTGCGATTTCAGAGATCAAATACCGCTCGCCCGTCGGCATCGTCATCGGCCGCCTGAACGCGTTCGAGATCAAGGACGTCGGCGGTCCAGACGCGCCGGTTGAGCAGCTCAGCTTCGAGCTGAGCCAGCAGTCCACCCAGGCGACGATGGTGACGCGCGGCGAACAGCGCGGCGCGGACGTCGACATCGAGGGTGCCGACATCCTCGTCGCCGGCGGTCGCGGTCTCGGCAAGGCAGAGGGGTTCCAGCTGGCCGAAGATCTCGCCGCGGCGTTCGGCGGCAACTCGGCCGTTGCCGCCACGCGTGCGGTGGTCGACGCCGGCTGGTACCCGTATGCGGCCCAGATCGGTCAGACCGGCAAGACGGTCGCGCCGAAGCTGTACCTGGCGGCCGGCATCTCCGGCGCGATCCAGCACAAGGTCGGAATGCAAGCCTCCGAGAACATCGTCGCGATCAACAAGGACTCGAACGCGCCGATCTTCGAATTCTCGGACCTCGGCATCGTCGGCGACCTCAACAAGATCCTGCCCAAGCTGACCGAGGCCGTAAAGGCCAAGAAGGCGGGCTGAGCGATCTCGAGGCGGGCGCATCGGGCACAACGGGCGCATCGGGCACAACGGGCGCATCGGCATCGGACTGCGGCGCGCGCGCGCGTACGCGCGCGCGACACCACCCGCAAAGGAGAGTGATCTCGAAGGATGTCATCTCACAACGGCTCCAACAACGGCAAGGTCATACCGGCGGCTTACCCGCCGCCGGTCGACTCCAAGAAGGAGTTCGTCAAGCGCGGGCTCGACGCCGAGGACGAGCTGATCGACGTCGGCGTCGCGATCGTCGGCGGCGGCACCGCCGGCCTGGCGTGCGCCAACCGGCTGCTCCAGATCCTCGCCGACGATCCCGAGACGATGGAGCGCCTCGGCGAAGTGCCGGTCGCGGTCGTCGAGAAGGCCAAGACCTGCGGCGGCCACAACCTCTCCGGCGCGGTTATGAGGCCCGGCCCTCTGCAGGAGCTGTTTCCGGACATGACCCGCGAGCAATGGCGCGAGGAGGGCTTCGCCTTCGGCGAGGTCACCAAGGAGGCCGTCTACCTGACGCCGACGTCCAAGCTCGCCGTTCGCATCCCGACGCCGCCGCCCTTCAAGAACCACGGCAACGAGGTCGTCTCCGTCTCCGCATTGGCCCGCTACCAGCAGAAGCAGGCCGAAGAGGCCGGCGCCTACATCCTGACCGAGACCGCCGCAACCCAGCTGATCGTCGAGAACGGAGCCGTCGTCGGCGTGCGCTCCGGCGACAAGGGCCGCGGCAAGGACAGTGAGCCGCTCGGCAACTTCGAGCCCGGCACCGACATCAAGGCCGAGGCGACCGTCCTCGCCGAGGGCTGCTGGGGTCATCTGACGGGCGCCGCGATCAAGGAGTTCGACCTCGCCGCGCACCGCGAGCCCCAGGTCTGGGAGCTCGGCGTCAAGGAGGTCTGGAAGGTCCCCAAGCCCTTGAACCGCTTGATCCACACGATGGGCCCGTGGCCGTTGAAGATCTCCCCCAAGTACGGCCAGATCGGGGGGACCTGGATCTACCCGATGACCAACGCCAAGGGCGAGCACCTGATCTCGATCGGCTTCGTCGTCGAGCTCGAGTACGCCGACGCCACGACCTCCGCCCACGACCTCTTGCAGACCTTCAAGACGCACTCGCTCGTGCGCTCGATCCTCGAGGGCGGCGAACGTGTCGCCTGGGGCGCCAAGGCCCTGCCCGGCGGCGGCTACTGGTCGATGCCGAAGCTGACGATGCCCGGCGCCCTGCTCGTCGGCGACTCGGCCGGCATGGTCGACACGATGGCCCTGAAGGGCGTACACCACTGCATCAAGTCCGGCATGCTCGCCGCCGAGTCGATCTATGCGGCCTTGAAGGCCGGCAGCACCGACCTGACCGCTTACGAGCAGGCGATCGAGAAATCTTCTGTCGGCAAAGAGCTGTGGGAGGTCCGCAACGCCAGACAGCCCCTCCAGAAGGGCCTTTTGCTGGGCGGCCCGCTGAGCGGCATCCAGCAGATCACCAAGGGCAAGCTCCCCGGCCGCGAGTCCTGGCACCGCAACGACGCCAAGCCGATGTTCATCGGCAACACGTCCGAGTCCTATGTCAAGCCCGACGGCAAATACACGTTCGACAAGCTGTCGTCCGTCTTCATCACCGGCAACGCGACCCGCGACGACGCCCCCAACCACATCAGGGTCCAGAAGCACGTCCCCCGCGAGATAGCCGAAACGTGGCGCTGGATGTGCCCCGCCGGGGTCTACGAGATCCCCGAGGATGCCCCCGAGCATGGTCCAGTCGACGTGATCGTCAACTACACCAACTGCGTCCAATGCGGCGCCATCACCGCCAAGGGCGGTCGCCTCACCACGCCAGAGGGAGGCGACGGCCCCTTGTATCAGATCACCTGAGGCCCATCGACTGGCGCTGGCCGATCCCGGATGATCGGTCGGCGTCCTCGCTCGTTCGTGTACCGAGTACACGTCACTCGCTGCGTCCTTGGTCTGCTTGGTCGATGAACCTCAGGACCGAGGCCGATCGACCGGCGCATACCTGCGTCCTCGGTCGCTCACCGATCATCCGGGATCGGCCAGCAGAGCACATTTCGCGGGGCGGGTGGGCCCCTTCATCTGGGTCTGCTTGGTCGATGAACCTCAGGGCCGAGGCGGCGCATACTGATCGTCCCGGGATCGGCCGGCATCCTCGTTCGGTTGGCCCCGACACGGAGCGAACCGAAGGGGCCGGGTAACTGGACGTGCATTGGACTAAACCGTCGTATGCTTAACGGGCGGGCCGGATTGAGCCGACGCTGAGGTTACGTGCCTGAGCGCATGCCATTTCGGTCTGTATGCCGAGTCCCTTCGAACATGGCGAGCGCGTGAACTGAGGAGAGCACGGTGCCAAGCCGAATCGAGAGCGACACCCCGCGTCCCGTACCGTCGGCATTCGGCTTGGTGGTGCGCGAGCTCTACGGGGGCACGTGCGCGGTGGTCGCGGTCGAAGGGGAGCTCGATCTCGCGACCGCGCCGGATCTCGAGCGGATGCTGGATGACGCGCTGCTCGCGGGCCGTACGATCGTCGTCGATCTGTCGCTCGCGACGTTCATCGACTCGACCGCCTTGGGCGTACTGCTCGGCGCGAACAGGCAGCTTGGCGGCGACGGAGGGCCCGGGCGGGGCCGGGATGCGCGGCTGGCGGTTGTCTGCGCACGCCCGAACCTGCTCCGGATCTTTGAGTTCTCTGGGCTCGACTCCGCCTTTGCGATCTTTCCCGAGTTGGAGAGCGCGCTCGCACATGTGAGGGGGCTAGACGCTTGCGCGGACTGATCGCCAGCGCCGCGGCTGTCGCCGCGATCGGAGGCTCGGCGCATGGTCCGCCCGTGAAGGCTCGTCCTGCCCACAGCCCGACCCCCCAGGTCTCCGCAACGCCAAATCTTTCCACCAAGGTCCTGGCTCCCTTGCCGGAAGCCCTCCACCGGAGAGATCGGCGGGCCGGCAGCGCGAGCCCGCCCGCGATCGTCGTGCCCGTCAAGGTCCCGGCTGGATCGGCGGCTCCCGGTGGCGGGTCTGGGGCTCGGGCTGATCCCAACGGCAGGTCCACCGTTCGGACGGATCCCGGCGGCTATGCGGTCCGCGGACATAGGCGTGCGCGTTCGGCGGGGCTCACGATTCCGACGGTCACGGCCCCCGTGGTCGAATCGGTCGTCTCGACCGTCAAATCGACCGTCAAATCGGTGGTCTCGGACGCATCTGAAGCCCAGACGGCGACGACCTCGAAGACCACGACAACGCCGAAGACAACGACAACGACTCCGACGACGAGTCCTGTCACGGCGACCCAAGGCTCGACACCTCAGGCGAACACCGCGCCCGCGAGTCCCGCGAGTCCCGCGAGCATCGTTACGACTCCGACCGCGGCGAGCTCCGCAACGACCGCACCGGCCGGCGCGGCGCCCGCGACGGCGCACGACCCGGCGACCGCGCGCCATAAGGGCGGCGGCGGCGTGTCACACGACGCCCGGGCACGGCGACACGCCGGCAAGCGCGTCGCCAGGCAGCGAGCAAACCTGTCTGCCGGCTCGCGCGGCGGCGCTGGGACCGCGCTTGGGGCGCTTGCCCAGACCGGGGCGGGGCTCGCCGGCTCGGACCGGCATGCCGGTCGAAAGACGGTTCCACGGACGGTCGCTGGCGGCGCGAGCCGCCCGGCCTTGCCGATCGTGACGACTATTACCCGGATTGTCGGCGTAGTGCCGACGCTGCTGTGGGTCGCGATCGCCGCACTGGCCGCGCTTGTTCTGGGACTGGCTGTGCGCACGCGGCTGGCCGCGCTGCGTGCCGGCCGCCTCGAGCGCCAGCGCAGGGAGCTGCTGGCGGACGTCGGGCTCCTGCAGGCGGCGCTCTTGCCGGCGCCGCCTGGCCGGCTGGGTCCTGTCGGCACGTCGGTCGCGTATCGTCCCGCCGACGGTCCCGGCGCGGGCGGCGACTTCTATGACGTGTTCGGCCTCCCGAATGGCAGTCTGGGGGTGATCGTCGGTGACGTGTCCGGCCACGGGCGCTCGGCTCTGCCACATACGGCGCTTGTGCGCTACACGTTGCGCGCTTACCTGGAGGCCTGGCTCTCACCGCGCGAGGCCGTGCAGACGGCTGGGTCGGTGCTCGATCGCCAGCTCGGGGGATCGTTCGTGACGGTCGTCGCGGCGGTCTATCACCCGCGCGAGCGCACCCTTACTTACGCCAGCGCCGGCCATCCGCCGCCGATCGTGCTCGGCGCAAGGTGCCTGCAGCCGGTGACAGCCGCCGCCGCGCCGCCGCTCGGGACGGGAATGCGGACGGGCACCCGTCAGACCGTCGTCTCGGTGCCCGGTGGAGCCCAGCTCTGCTTCTATACCGACGGCGTCACCGAGGCCCGGGTCGGTGGCGGTGAGCTCTACGGCTCTGACCGGCTCACGGCGGCGCTCGGAGAGCTTGGTTCCAGCGCCACGGCCGTCGCGCTGCTCGACCGCGTCGCCGCCGAGACCCGCTTGCGCCCGGACGACATGGCCGCGTGCCTGCTATCGGTCGCCGGCGAGGCTTGCGCTCCCAGCCCGCTGGTCGAGGAGATCGAGCTCGACCGCGAGACCGCTGCCGGCGAGCGCACCGAACGCTTCCTGTTCGCCTGTGGCGTCTTGCCCGAGGAGGTGGCGTCGCTTACGCGCGCGGCGGCTGCGCTTACGGAGCGCTCCGGCAGCGCGCTCCTCGACGTGCGCTTCGACGAAGGCGCGATCCCTCGAGTCGCGCTGCGGCACGACAACCTCGCGCCGCTTTACCGCCGCTCGTCGGTGGCGCGACCAGCCCGTGCCGGCGCTTCTTCACAGGGCTGAGGCGAATCGAGGGGCATGCCGCGTCGGCCGACGAATCTTTACGTCGCCGGCGCCGGTCCGAAACACGCGGCCCCGAATGGTGTTAGGTGGTTGTCATGGGCTCGATGACATCTACCAGATGGATTGTCAACGGCCAGCGTCTGTTGCTCACGCTCGCGTGCGTGACGGCGCTGGCCCTGATGATTCTGGGTGTTCCCGCGCGCGCCAACGTCGGGCAGTCGGCTGGGGGGACGCCTGACTCGGCCCTGCTCGTGCAATGCGCGACGGCAGGTGGAGCCTCTGAACGGGCGGCCTCCTTCGCGGGCGATATGACCGCCATGAATGGCGCTTCGCGGATGGCGATGCGCATCGAACTGCTCGAGCGCACGCCCGGCGAAACCGGCTATCGCCCGGTGCTTGCCCCCGGTGTGGGCGCCTGGCACTACGCCGATCCTGGCGTCAAGGCTTACAAGCACATCGAACAGTTCGCGAACCTTTCGGCTCCCGCCAGCTATCGCGCGCTGATCAGCTTCCGCTGGGACGGACCGCATGGGCGCGCGATCAGGCGCGACGAACGGCGCTCGCCGCGCTGCCAGCAGCCGGCCCCTGCGCCCCCCATTCCCGAAGCGCCGCTAGAATGACCTCGAAATGAAGAGCGACATACATCCGAACTACGCGCTCGCCCACGTTCGCTGCACATGTGGCAACGAGTTCGCGACCAGAGCGACACGCGAAGAGCTGCACGTCGAGGTCTGCTCCAGCTGCCACCCCTTCTATACGGGCCGTCAGAAGCTCGTCGACACGGGCGGACGCGTCGAGCGCTTCCAGCGGCGCATGGCCAAGGGCCGTCGCGCCCAGGCCACGACCTCGGGCCAGGCCGCCAAGGCCTCCTGATCGGTCTGGCGATGTCCACCCCGCCGACCGAAACGGGGACGCTCAAAGGCGAGTGTCTCCCGGCTTCGGTTGCCCCCGCGACGACGCCGACGCGGGAGGCGAGCGTCGCGCGCGACGCGCCGGCAGGCGCGCCAGGGCTCGGAGATTCCGAGGTCGAGGTCCGGTCCGGAGGGCCTGAGCTGGAGGTCGACGGCGACGGACAGCTGAGCGCGGCGCGCGACGCGCCCCTCGGCGGCCAGGCCGTGCTCGAGGGCGTGATGATGAGGGGCGTCCACAACTGGGCCGTAGCGGTGCGTAAGCCGACGGACGAGCAGTTGCGCGATGGCGAGCGCGGGCGGACCGGCGATCGAGACGGCCTGCGCGCGGAGCTGCACGAGGACGCGCTCGCCCCGGCGCTCGGCGAGATCGAGGTCAGTGTCTTTCCGCTGGACTCGGTCATGCGCAGGCACCGGTTCCTGCGGCTGCCGATCGTGCGCGGGATCGTCGCTCTCGGTGGCTCTCTGGCGATCGGCTTCAAGGCTTTGGAGGTCTCCGCCAACGCTCAGCTCCCGCCCGAGGAGGGCGCCTCGGGGAAGGGTCCGGCCGAAAGTGAAGAGACACAGGCCGAGGAGATCCCGAAGGCCGTCTGGATCGGAACCGTGGTCGTCGCCGTGGCGATGGCGATCGTGCTCTTCTTCTTGGTGCCCGTCGGCCTGACCAGTCTGATCAAGGGTCAATTGCACAGCTCGGTCCTGTTTTGGGTGGTCGAGGGAATCGTGCGCACGGCCCTGTTCCTCGGCTACATGGTCCTGCTGTCGCGGATAAGAGATCTGAGGCGCGTGTTCGAGTATCACGGCGCCGAGCACAAGACGATCTCCTGTTTCGAGGCGGGCTTGGCGCTGACGCCGCACAACGCGCAGCGCTTCTCGCGCTTGCATCCGCGCTGCGGCACCAGCTTCCTGCTCGTCGTGATGATCGTCGCGATCTTCGTGTTCGCGCCGATCGGCTTGCCCGCGTGGTACTGGCTTGTGATCACGCGCATCCTCGGCGTGCCCCTGATTGCCGGCATCTCTTTCGAGCTGATCAAGTTCGCCGGTCGCAACCGCCGCCGCGGCTGGGTTCGCGCGGTGATGTGGCCCGGCATGCAGCTTCAGCTTCTGACCACGCGCGAGCCCGACCACGACCAGCTCGCGGTCGCGATCGCGGCCCTGCAGGCGATCTTGGAGCGCGAGACCCCGGGCGAGCTGTCCGCCGAGGATCTCGTCGGTGTGGAGGTCGTGGCGTAAGGATCGGCTTGTAGGGCGTGCCGAGTCGCGTAGGGACAGGTCCGTAGGGGGCTGGGGAGGTAGGCCCCATAGACTGGGTCTCGTGATCGAAGACCTGGTCGAGCAGATCGAAGCTCGCTTCGCCGAGTTCGGCGAGCAGATGACCGACCCCGAGGTGATCGGCGACCGCGCGCGCTACGCGGCGGCCGGTCGCGCCTACAGCCAGCTGGAGCCGGCCGCCAAGCTCGCCTCCGAGTGGCGGCGCGCGCGCGACGACGCCGCCGGGGCGGAGGAGCTATTGGCTGAGGGCGGCGACGATCAGGAGCTGCGCGAGCTTCTGGCTGGGTCCCGCGAGCGGATCGAGGCGCTCGAGGAGGAGATCAGGCTGGCGATGATCGAGCCTGACCCGAACGACGACAAGAACGTGATCGTCGAAATCCAGGGCGGCGCCGGGGGCGACGAGGCCGGCCTGTGGGCGGGCGATCTCTACCGGATGCTGACCCGTTACGCCGAGCGCCTTGGCTTTGCGACCGAGCCGATGGACATCGGCGAGGGCAAGTACACGTTCGCCATCAAGGGATCCGGTTCTCACCCGCCCTACTCGGTGTTCAAGTTCGAGGGCGGCACCCACCGCGTCCAGCGCGTCCCCGAGACGGAGTCCCAGGGGCGCATCCACACCTCGACGGCCACGGTCGCGGTGCTGCCGGAGGCCGAGGAGGTCGACGTCGAGATCGATCAGAACGACCTGCAGATCGACGTCTACAGGTCGTCGGGTCCGGGCGGGCAGTCGGTCAACACGACCGACTCGGCCGTACGCATCACGCACAGGCCGTCCGGGATCGTCGTCTCGATGCAGGACGAGAAGTCACAGCTTCAGAACCGAGAGAAGGCGCTGCGGGTCCTGCGCGCAAGGCTGTACGAGCGGGCTCTGGCCGAGCAACAGGCCGAGCTCGCCGCCGACCGCCGTTCGCAGGTCGGCACGGGCGACCGGGCCGAGAAGATCAGGACCTACAACTACGGCGAGCGGCGCGTCACCGACCACCGCATCAAGCTGACGGTCCACAATCTCGACCAGGTCCTCGAAGGGCAGCTCGAGGAGTTGACGGCCGCGCTGCAGGCCGACGAGCGGCGCCTGCGGCTACAGACCCAGGCCGCGGTGTGATCGCCGGCGAGACGCCCGTGCGCGAGGCGCTCGAGGGCGCGATCACCGCGATCGCGGCCGCCGGCTGTGAGAGCCCGCGGCTCGATGCCGAACTGCTGGTCGCTCGAGCGCTGGGCGTGGAGCGCGAGCGCCTTTTGATCGGCACGGCCGCCGGTGCGCCGGGCCGCGAGCTGACGGTCTCGGGGCCGGCTGTGCGCGCCGTACAGGACGCCGTGCGCAGGCGCGCGGTCGGGCGCGAGCCGGTCGCCTACATAACCGGCTTCCGGGCCTTCCGCCGGCTGTCCTTGGCGGTCGATCCACGGGTTCTGATCCCGCGTCCGGAGACCGAGCTTTTGGTCGAACTCTTGGTCGAGCGTTTGCCTCACGGCGCGCACGTGCTCGACGTGGGCACCGGCAGCGGCGCGATCGCGCTTGCCTTGGCCGACGAGCGCCCGGACCTGACGGTCTTTGGCAGCGACGTCAGCCTTGACGCGCTTGCCGTGGCCAAGGCCAACGCACGGCGGCTCGGACTGGACGCCGTCCGTTGGCTGCACGCCGACCTCTTGGCCGGAGTGCCAGACGAGTTCGACGCGATCGTGTCAAACCCGCCGTACGTGGCCGACGGCGACCGCTCAGGGCTCGCGCCCGAGATCGTCAGGCACGAGCCGCCGGTCGCGCTGTTCGCCGGTCCCGACGGACTGGAGGTCGTCAGAGATCTTGTCTCACAAGTCGCTGTCTACGCGCGCGCGCGGGCCGTCACGATCGAGATAGGCGCCGGCCAGGCCCCGGCCGTCGCAGGGCTGCTGTCGAAGGCCGGTTTCGCGCAGGTCGACGTCGAGCCTGATCTGGCCGGGATCGAGCGGGTCGTGTTGGGGTCCCGTTGAGCGGCGCCTCCAGCGGGCGTGGTGTGGCGCCCGGCGCGTCTGGTGCGATCGCGGGCCAGCACGATGCGCTCGCCGGCGAGCCCGGCGCGATGCTCAGCGGCGGGGATGTCGCGCGCCTGCGCGAGCGCGTCGCGGTCGGCGGGGTCGTTGTGTTTCCGGCGGACACGGTCTACGGCCTCGGCTGCGACCCGTGCTCTGAGTCGGCCGTCAGGCGCCTGTACGAGCTGAAGGGCAGGCCGCCCGAGCGGCCGGCTGCCGTCATGTTCTTTGCGCTCGAGGCCGCCCTGCGGGCGCTGCCCGAGCTGGGGCCACGCACGCGCGCGGCGCTCGCGTCGCTGCTGCCCGGGCCTCTGACCCTGCTCCTGCCCAACCCGAATCATCGCTACCCGCTGGCGTGCAGTCTCGCTTGGGCGCCTGCCGGCGACCGGGCGCCTGCCCCGGACCGGCCACCGGGGGAGGGCCGCTCGCCGGGGGTGGGCCGGGCGCCGGCGGCGGGCCGCTCGGACCCGGCGCTCGACACGATCGGCCTGCGCGTTCCGCGCCTACGGGATCCGATCGCGGCCCTCGGCGCGTTCGAAGGGCCGTTGCTGCAGTCCAGCGCCAACCGCTCGGGCGAGCCCGACTGCTTGCGCCTGGCGGACGTACCGGGCGAGATCCGCGAAGGCGCTGGTCTCGTGCTCGACGGTGGCGAGCTGCCCGGGATCGCCTCGACCGTGCTCGACCTGAAGGCCTACGAGCGTTCCGGCGGCTGGCGGATCGTGCGCGAGGGGCCGCTCGGCGCGGCCGAGATCGAGCGGCTGCTCGGCTGAGCGCCTGGCTCCGATCGCGGGGCGGGATGCCCCGCGCCCAGGACCCGGCGAGAGGTGCTCGCCTGCGCGGATGCGACCCAAATGACTACGGTCCTCGACACCGCTCGCCATCGCTGCGCCCTGCTAGCCTCGTCGATGCGCCGTCGCGACTGGCGCTGTGAGTGGAATCGACCACTGGGGAGCGACGGATCGTCGCGCCGCGCGCCTGGGCACATATCGTCTTTCGAGCTGCCAAGGAGAGCGCCCATGTCCGACCTCAAGCCGCCAGATCTAAGCCCCGACTACTTCGACCGGCCTCTCGAGGAGGTCGACCCGGAGGTGGCCGCGGCGCTACGCGGCGAGCTCGCTCGCCAGCAGAACACCCTCGAGATGATCGCCTCCGAGAACTTCGTGCCCCGCGCGGTCCTCGAATGCCAGGGGTCGGTCCTGACCAACAAGTACGCCGAGGGCTATCCCGGCAGGCGCTATTACGGCGGCTGCGAGTGGGTCGACGTCTCCGAGCAGCTCGCGATCGACAGGGCCAAGGCGCTGTTCGGCGCCGAGCACGCCAACGTACAACCCCACTCCGGCGCCCAGGCGAACACAGCCGTCTACCACGCCCTGCTGCAGCCGGGCGAGACGATCATGGGCCTGTCGCTCGCGCACGGCGGCCATCTGACGCACGGCATGAAGATCAACGTTTCCGGGCGTCTCTACGACATCGCCGCCTACGAGGTGGACCGCGAGACGAGCCTGATCGACATGGACGTCCTCGCCAGGATCGCCCGCGAGCGACGCCCCAAGCTGCTCCTGGCCGGCTGGTCGGCCTATCCAAGGCAGCTCGACTTCGCGCGCTTCCGAGAGATCGCCGACGAGGTCGGCGCGCTCTTGATGGTCGACATGGCCCACTTCGCCGGCCTGGTCGCGGCGGGCCTGCACCCGAATCCGATCGACTACGGGGCTGATGTCGTCACGACGACCACCCACAAGACCTTGGGCGGCCCGCGCGCGGGCATCATCTTGTGCAAGCACGAGTACGCCAAGAAGATCGACTCCGCCGTCTTCCCGGGCCAGCAGGGCGGCCCCTTGGAGCACGTGATCGCGGCCAAGGCGGTCGCCCTGCGGATCGCCGCGACCGAGCTGTTCGCCGAGCGCCAGCGCCGGACGGTCGCGGGAGCGCGCATCATCGCCGAGCGTCTGCTCGGCGCCGGTGGCGACGCGGGCGGCACGAGCGAGGGAGGCGCCGGCACCAGCGCGAGCGGGGGAGCCGGGCTGAACGTGCTGAGCGGGGGCACCGACGTGCATCTGGTGCTGGTCGACCTGCGCGACCTGCGGCCGCAGCTGAGCGGGCGCGAGGCCGAGGACCGGCTGCATGAGATCGGGATCACGGTCAACCGCAACGCGGTCCCGTTCGATCCGCGCCCGCCGATGGAGGCGTCGGGTCTGCGCATCGGCACGCCGGCCTTGGCGACGAGAGGCCTGCTCGAAGAGGACTTCGCCGAGGTCGGCCAGATCCTGGCGCGGGCCCTGCTCTCGCCCGACTTCGCGGCCGACGCCGACGCTCTGGCCGAGCGTGTGCAAGCGATCGTGGCGCGCTATCCGCTGTACGAGTCGCTGGCTGCACCGGCCGCCGCCTAGCTGAGTCGCTCGAGGACGTTCATCGGCCGCCCACCTCGGCACGGCGACCGGCTCGACGGGACGACCGGCTCGGTGGGGCGAACGCCTCTATCGCAGCCAATGGTCGACTCGTTCGTTGTCGTCGGTGACCCATACGTTCCCGCGTGGGTCGACCGCCACGCCCACGGGGTAGTTCATCTGTTCGGCGCCCGACCCTTTGGTGCCGAACTGAGAGACGTATGCGCCCGCTTCGCTGAAGACCTCCACGCGGTCGTTGCCGGCGTCTGCGACCCAGATGTAGCCATTCGCGACAACCATGCGCTTGGGTTCCCACACTTCACCGTCTTCGAAGCCTCGGGCTGCGAACTTCTGCAGTAGTTCGCCTTTTTTGTTGTGCTCTTCTATTGCGCCCGTGGTATTTTCGTTGTCGCTCCACACGTTGCCGTTGGAATCAACCGCTATGCCGATCGGATCTGTGCCCGTGCCGAACTGGCGCAGGTATTCACCTTTCTTGTTGAACTCCTCGACACGATTGTTACCGCTGTCGGTGACCCAAACATCGCCTTTGGAATCGATCGCGACACCCTTTGGAGATTTGAACTGCCCATTGCCCGTACCGCTGGTGCCGAACTGGCTTAGATATTCTCCCCTTTCGCCGAACTTCTCGACCCGATTGTTCCCTGTATCGGTCACCCAAACGTCGCCTTCCCCGTCAACCGCGACGCCTCGCGGTTCATCGAGCTGGCCATTCCCTGTGCCTTGATTGCCAAAATCACGCATATATTCGCCCTGTTCATTGAACTCGTCGAGTCTATCGTTTCCTTCATCGGCCACTACCACCACCCCATTGATAGGGTTGACAGCGATACCCGCGGGCTCTTCGAACTGACCCTCACCGCCTCCATTGGAGCCAAACGTGCTGGCGAACGTGGGCGGCCACTGGCTCTCTATCTTCCAGTGATCGACGCGTTCGTTGTCATCGGTGATCCATACGTTGCCCCCCGCGTCGATCGCGACGCCCGTCGGATAGTCCATCTGTTCGCTTCCACCGCCGTGGGTGCCGAATTGAGTGACGTATTCACCGGCTTCGCCGAACACCTCCACCCTGTTGTTGCCGGCGTCCGCCACCCAGATATAGCCATTGACGGCAACAAGTCGCTTTGGTTCCCACACTTCGCCATTTTCGAAACCGCGGGTCGCAAACCTCTGCAGCAGTTCGCCTTTGCCATTGTGCTCTTCCATTGCACCTGTCGTATTTTCATTGTCGCTCCACACGTTGCCATTGGAGTCGACCGCGATGCCAATCGGGTTCGTGCCCGCGCTGAACTGGCGCACGTATTTCTCTTTTTCGTTGAACTCCTCGACTCGGTTGTTCCCGCTGTCGGTGACCCAAACATCGCCTTTGGAGTCGATGGCCAGGCCCTTCGGCGATTTGAGCTGACCGTTGCCTGTGCCGGTGGTGCCGAACTGGCTCACGTAGGTTCCGGCTTCGGTGAACTCCTCGACCCGGTTGTTCCCGGTGTCCGTAACCCATATGTTGCCCGCCGCGTCAACGGCCACCCCTCGAGGTTCTCTGAACTGGCCGTTGCCAGTGCCTTCGCCACCAAACTGGCGCACGTATTCACCGCTGCCGTTGAACTCCTCGACTCGGTCGTTGAGCTGATCGCAGACCAGCACCATCCCGTTGACGGGGTAGACGGCGACGCCGGCAGGCTCGTCGAACTGGCCATCGCCTTCCCCGGATGAGCCAAACGTGCTGGAGAATGTCGGCGTCAGGGCCGCGGTGGTGAACGTAGCATCCTGTCCATCGGACGTACCGTCGCTGTTTTTGGCCACCATCCGGAAGTGGTAGGTGGTATTGGACTTCAGGCCGACGACGGTGTAGCCCTCGGCGATGTAAGCGATCCCGGAGCCGGCGCTTTCGGCCGTGGCCGGGACCGTCGTCCCATAGGAGCTTGTCAGACCATATTCGAACTGAACCGTCGTGGCGAACGTGTCTGGGTCCACGCTGCCGTGTATGATGGCTTCAGTAGCCGTTACGTCGGTCGCCGGTTCAGTGATGGCCGTAGGGGCGCCAATCATGGCCGCTTTGAACGTCTTGTCAACTCCATAGGTCGTTCCCGTCGAGCTCGTGGCAATGAGGCGGAAATGATATTCTGTACCCGCTGTCAGGCCCGTGATTGCTTGGCTCTCTTTTGTGCTGCTCGTACCCGAGCCCGCATTGACTTCTGATGTTTTTTTCCCATACGTGACGGACGTTCCGTATTCAAAATAGAACTTTGTTTCCAGGCCGTTTGGATCGACGGCGCCGTTCAATGTCGCTTCAGTCACGCCCACGCCCGACGCGGCATCCGTCGTGGCGGATGGGCAGCCGCTACTGCCTGAACCGGCGGTGTTGAACCCCGCGCGTTCTCCATAGGTCGTTCCGGTGCTGTTCACGGCGGCCAGGCGGAAGTAGTACGTGGTGCTGGCCGCGAGCCCGCAAACGACCTGTTTCGCCGACACATTCGCCGTGCCTGAGCCGGCGCTTATTTCTGTCGTTCTTGTGCCATAGGATTCGGTCGTGCCCAGTTCGAAGTAGTAATGAGTTTCATACGCCTCCGGGTTGACGATCCCGTTCAGCGTCGCGTTGGTCGAGGTGACGCCGTTTGCCGCTTGACCCACGGTATAGACGTGAGCGGGGTTGGGGTCTTCGAACGAGCATTTGCTCTGGTGGTCGTCGTACTGCCTCTGGGCCCACGCGCCGTCAGGCAGTTCCTCGTCTTCGTCCGAGACGCAGAGATCGGCGATCTCACGATCGTCCTCTCCCCAGGTGTTGCCATGTGGGTCGGTTGCGGTCTCGGCGAACTCGTGAGAGGCGCTCTTCGACGTCTTGTAGACCGGATTTTTGCTCGGGTTGCCGAGCGACAGGCATTCGCCGGCCAGCGGTTCGTCGCCCTGGTAGGGCACGAAGTCGTAGATCGCTCCGCTGTTCGTGGTCCCATGATAGGCGCAGCCTTCGAAGGCGCCGGGTTCGTAGGTGGAGCCGGGAGCGGTGACGAGCACGAACTGGGCGTTCAGTTCCGCGTTCCATTTGTTTACGCTGATCGCGTGTTCGACCTCTTCTTCGGCCTTCTGTTCGTTCAAGACCGACGGCGCGGTCACACTGCTGTCTATCCACGATGTCGTCGTCACGGTGGATCCCACTCGTCCCGAAGATCCACCCGTCGAGTTGAAGTACTGGGTCAGGATGCCCTCGTAGGCCGACCCCGACATTCCTTCGAAGAGTTTGAGCAGCATCGCGTGGACTTTCTGCGCGGTTTCTTCCGTTTCGAAGTGACTGCCCCAGAAGATCACGTACACTTTCGGCGACGTTTGGACGCCGCTTCCACCTTCGAAGTACAGAAGCGGTCCACTTTCCCGTTCTCCGTGGAGTAGAGGCCTTTCCACGCCCTCCTCTTTCCCCGGCCAGGCCGCAGCCTGTTGAGAGCCTCCCCACAGTGCCAGCATCAGCCCCGCCAGGAGAAGAACCGCCATCCAGCGGGCCCGGGGGGTCGCCCGGCCCGCGCGGCGATCACGTGTTGGCTGGCAGCTCCTCATGGTATCCCCCTGTCGTTCGCTGATGACGCCGAGTGGTACGCCAAGTATCGGAGAGATTATCATAGTCAAGATTTGGTGTGAATGCCAATAGTAGGATCGCTATGACTAGGCGGTTGGCAGCGTGTCGACGAGCGGGCTCGGCGCGGACTCGTCCGACCCCGAAGCTTCGACGTACGGGGATCCCGTCATCCGGCCGGCGGCTGCGGTGGACGTAACGCCGGCGTCTGGGGGGCTCGAGCGCTCCGCAACGGGCGAGTCGCGTACTCGTCGCCCAAAAGAAGACTATTTGCTCTTCCGCTCTTGCGTTGGAGCGGGATAATCGGAAGATCAATATGGCGGTCATGTCCGGCTATCGGACATTCCGAGTGCCGGACTGCTAGGATCGCGCGCGTTCCGGCACCATCGCCACCACAGCATTCGCCCACCGCAGTATTCGAACACATAAGAAGGGAAGGGAGGAAGATCATGCGCCGAGCTGGGTTGATCGCGATCGCGACGAGTTGCCTTGTCCTTGGATCGGCCCAGTGGACCGGCGCCTGGGCGCTCGACGGGGGCGAAGCGCCCAGCGAAGTGGTGACCGAGCAGCCGGAAGCGACCGCGAGCGGGGTGGCGTTCCGGGGCGAGTTGAATCCCGGCGGGTTGCCGACGACCTACTACTTCGACTATAAGTCGGTGACGTGCGACGAAAGTCCGTCGTCCTGCGTGAAACAAACGGCGGTCGCGGGGCCGCTCACCGGCGATACCGAGCAGGAGGTCCCCGCGGTGGAAGTGGTCGGCCTCACCGCGGGCCGGAAGTACTCCTATCAGCTGATCGGAAACAACGCGGACGGAACCGAAGCGGGAGCGTCCGTCATCTTCACGGCCGGCGCGCACGCGTACTCGCCGCCGAGCGAAGTGATGACCGAGCAGCCGGAAGCGACCGCGACCGGGATGGCGTTCCGGGGCGAGTTGAATCCCGGCGGGTTGCCGACGACCTACTACTTCGAATACAGCTCGTTGACGTGCGACGAACTGCCGACCTGCGAGAAGCAGACGGCGGTCGCGGGGCCGCTCACCGGCGATGCTGAGCAGGAGGTCCCCGTGGCGGAAGTGGCCGGTCTAACGGCGGGCAGGAAGTACTCCTACCGGCTGGTCGCAGACAACGCCGACGGCTCCGAAGCGGGAGCGTCCGTCATCTTCGAAGCCCGACCGGAAGAACAGGAACCGCCACCCGAAGAACAGGAACCGCCACCCAACGAACAGAGCGCCCCGAGTGTTCAGGAGTCAGGGTCAGAAGCGGCCACGCCGGCGCAATCCACGCTCCCGGCAGGGCCGCTCGCGGTTCCGGCGGTGTCGCAGTCCCTGCTCCCGTTGCCGCTCCACACGAATCCGACCGGACCCCTCACAAACGCACAGAAGCTCACCAGGGCCTTGAGGGAGTGCCAGCGCCAGCCGAGGACGCGGCGCGCGGCATGCGCCAGACGAGTCCGCAAGAAGTACGATACGAGCGAGGGCAAGCGGGCGAGCAGGACGAGGGGGTAGACCCCTCGGCTGCAGCGAGGGCCGATCCCGCCCTCCCATACGACCCCGGCGCCTGCGATGCTGTGCGCAGTCGATGGTCAAGCCGACCCCACTCGACGCGCTCTACGCGTTCATGGTCGCAGCCGCGGTCTCCGCGCTGCTGACGCCCCTTACGATGCGCTTCGCGAAGTCGGTCGGCATGATCGACGAGCCGCGCGAGCGCGGCCTGTCCGAACGCTCGACGCCGTTGCTGGGGGGTTTGGCGATCTTCGCCGGAGTGCTCGTCGCCGGCCTCCTCTTCCTGCCGGTCGGCTACTACCAGGATCGGCATCTCTGGACCGGCGTTCTGGTCGGCGCGGCCGTGATCACCGTGGTGGGAGCGCTCGACGATCGCTTTGACCTGCGACCCTGGGCGAAGCTCGCCGGTCAGGTCGCCGCCGCCGTGATCGTCGTCAACTACGGCGTCGCGGTCAAGGCGATCACGCTGCCGTTCGTCGGCAAACTGGAGCTGCCGGGCTCGGGTGTCACGAACGCGGGGCCGATCCTGACCGTGATCGGGCTGGTGGCGATGATGAACATCGTCAACTTCTCGGACGGCGTCGACGGCCTGGCGGCGGGCGTGTGCGCGATCATCGCCGGTGCGATGGCGATCGTCGCCTTCGACCTCGACCGCCAGCAGCCCGGCGTCCTCGCGGCGCTGACCGCCGGCGCGGCGCTCGGCTTCCTGATCTTCAACTTCCCGCCGGCCTCGAGCTTCATGGGCGACTGCGGCGCCAACCTGCTGGGCCTCTTGATGGGCGTGATCACGGTCGAGGCCGCGGTCAAGACGACGGCAGTGGTCTCGTTCGTGCTGCCCATGATCCTGCTGGCGGTGCCGTTCCTGGACACGACGTTCGTGGTGCTCAAGCGCTTGAAGTACAGACGCCCGATCTACGAATCCGACAGCGAGCACTTCCACCACCGGATGGCCAGGATCGGTTTCTCCAGCCGGCGCACGATCGCGTATCTGTATGCCTGGACGTTGATGCTCGCCGGCCTGGCGTTGGCGCTGCGGTTCGTGCCTTACAGCGACCATCACGGCCATCTGCGCACCGGTTGGATGCTCGTGATCGTCGCGCTCGGCCTGCTCGTGGTGGCGGCCAGCGTGTACCTGGTCTACGTCCTCGAGATCTTCAAGTTCAGGCGCCTGGACGCGATCCGTCTGCGCCGCTTGCGCCCCGAGGCCTCGCCCGCCGAGATCGAACGCGACGTGGTCAAAGACTTCGAGACCGGCGAATTCCAGACCGTCACAGCGCCCACCGATTGGAGGTCACGGGACCCCCAGTCGGCCAGCACCGACGTGCCCGTATCAGCGCCCGAGGGCGCCGACGTGCCCGTGGCGGGGCTGGGTGTGCGCGACGGGGGCGTTCAGCAAGGGTCGGGCGAGCGGCAGGTGGATCAGGATCGCGTAGACGCAGAGGACGAGCGTCGCCGCGCGCAGGCGCCGATCGCCGCAGACGGCCGCTAGCGGCAGCGGCCAGATCGCATACCAGGGCAAGAGCCAGGCCGTCGATAGCAGCAGCGCGAGCAGGGTCCAGGCGGCAGCCACGCGCCAGTCGGCGCCGCGCGCGGTGCGATACAGCGCGTAGCAGAGGATCAGCACGAAAGCGGCCAAGAAGCAATGCCGCCACCAGGTCGGAGTGCCGCTCAGGCCGAAGAGCCTGGCGGTCTCGGCGGGGATGCTGTGGGCCGCCACGAGCTGCTGCTGCTCGCCGATGGCGCCGATGAAGCCGAGCGCGTGCGTGCCGAAACCGATCAGTCCGACGACCGCCACGAGCGCCAGACCCGCGAGGCCCGCCAGCGCCACACGCCCGCGCTCCCGCCAGGAGCGCGGGGCGAGCACGATGAACGGCAGCAAGATTCCGGCCGTAGCCTTGATGCCCACGCCGATCGCCAGCGTCAGGGCGCCGCCGATCGGCGATCGAAGCGATCTCCGGTCGGCGGGCATTCGGGGCGCGGGCGCGGGTTTGGGCGCGCCGCGGGGCTCGGGCGCGCCGGCGAGAACGAGCGCGCCCGCGATGAAGGCCAGCACGAGCGTGTCGTTGTGGGCGCCGCCGAGCGCCAGCTCGAGCATGACCGGGTTCAGGCCGACGAACGCCACGGCGTAGCGCCGCGAGCTACCTTCCGCGAGCGCCGCGCGATCGGTCAGGGCGACGGCCGCGAGGCTGCCCGCGACCGCCAGCGCCTTCAGCGCCCACAGCCCGCCGGCGAGCCCGAGCGGCGCGGTCGCGTAACTGGCGAGCGTGAACAGCGGTCCATAAGGCGAGTGCTGATACGGCCAGCCGATGAACGGATAGATGGGATCGGTCGGGGCCTGCGCGAAGACGTGCCTGTAGGGGTCCAGGCCGTGCACGACGCCGAGCCTGGCGAACGCAAGGTAACCGAACACGTCCTGGGAGAGCAGCGGCGGGCCGAGCAGAAGGATCGCGTCGGCGGCGATGATCGCGGCGGCGATGACACGCAGCGGCAGGGCACGCGCGCACGCGAGCACCACCAGATAACCAGCCGACATGACGAGCGTCAGCGTCTGGAACTGGTCGGCGGAAAGCGGTCCGAGGCCGATTCCTCGAAGCGGGCCGGCGACCCAGGATGGCCAGCCGCCGGTTCGTCCCGGCACGAGCTCCGAGGGTCCGCCGGCGGCGCCAGAGGCGAGCAGGAAGACACTGAGGAGGATCGCGATCAAGCCGAGCGCGCCCAAAGCCGAGCGCGCCGGACGGCCGTCTGAGCGCCCCTGTACTCTTATACCGTTCTTCATCGGCGTCCTCGGTTGCCCGTGGTCGTCCGGCGGCAGCTGTTCAGGGGGCCGACCGCCGCGCACGCGAAGACCGATCTGATCGTGATTAGGCATATGCGAAGCCGCCATCGTAAATCGAGCGAGCCCGGTACGGAGGAGGGCACGCGGCCCGACCGTCCCCGCCGTGTGCTGATCCTCTCGGCGGACGTCGGTGAGGGCCATGCGGCCGCGGCGCGCGCTTTGGCGTGCCAGATAGAGAGCTCCGATCATTCGGCCGAGGTCACGGTCATCGACGGGCTGGCGGCGATGGGAAGGCTGTTGCAGCCGGTGGTCGAGGACGGATACAGGGTGCAGCTCAGGTTCATGCCGTGGACTTATACGGTCGTATACGGCCTGCTCGAGCGGGTCGCGCCGATCCGCTGGAGCGCGCGGCGGCTGCTGTGCCTGTTCGGATCGCGCCCGCTTGCGCGCGCGATCGCAAGTCACGATCCGGACGTGGTCGTCTCCACTTACCCGGCCGTCACGGTCGTGCTCGCGCGGCTGCGCCGCACCGGCAAGGTCGCCTGCCCGGCGGTCGCCACGATCACCGATTTGACGGGCCTGTTCTTCTGGGCCCAGCCGGGCATCGACATGCACTTGGTGATGTACGGAGAGTCGATGAGCCCGGTCGAGCGGATCGCCGGCGAGGGCAGCGCCCAGCTCGTGAGCCCTCTTATCTCCGAGGAGTTCTCGAAGGAGCGCTGCCCAGTCCAGTCGCGGCGCGCGCTGGGCCTGCCTGAGGAGGGCCGGATGGTCGTCGTCTCGGGCGGCGGCTGGGGCGTGGGCGACATCACCGGAGCCGTACGCGAGCTGCTGAGCGAGCCGCGGATCGGCGCGATCGTGTGCCTTGCCGGGCGCAACGAGCAGCTGCGTGAGCGGTTGAGCGCCGACTTCGCAGGCCAGCAGCGCGTACACATCTACGGGTTTACCGACGAGATGCCTCGCCTGCTGGCGGCGGCGGACGTGCTCGTGCACTCGACCGGTGGAGTGACCTGTCTGGAGGCCAAGGCCGCGGGCACCCCGGTCGTCTCCTACGGGCTGCCCGTCGGCCATGCGCGGCTGAACACAAGGGCGATGGCGGATCTCGGCCTGTTGCGCTTGGCCAACGACACGCGCGAGCTGCGTGAGCACGTCTGCGCGAGCTTCGCCGAGGCCAGGCCGGCGCTCGGCATCGCTGAGCCTGAGCCTGAGCCTGAGCCCGAGCCACAGCAGGTGGCGGCCGAGCTCGTGCTGGAGACGCCGCATCGCGTGATCCCGATCCCGCTGTGGCGTCTGCGCCTGGCGGCCTTCGTGACGCCTTTGGTGCTGTTCTTGGGGATCAGCATGTGGACGATGTCGACCGACGAGGTGACGCTGCTGGCGGCGGACATCCTGCACGTACATCCGCTTGCGAGCGTGCATACCGACCAGCCTGACGTCGCGGTGATCGTGAGAGCGCCGGTCGCGCGCGAGGCCTACGTCGCCTCGGCCCTGGCGGCGCGCGACATCCATGTGTCGCTCGCCGACGAAGGCCGTGTGCCGAGCCGCGCGACGATTGCGGGCGTACGCGCCAGCGGCGACGAACCGCTGCCGGCGATCGCCAACTCCGGCTCGCTGCTGCGCTGGGTCAAAGCGCGTGGCACGTTGCGGGCGCAGGCCCGCGCCTTTGGCCTGCGCCACCGCTTCTTCTTCTTGCAGCCAAGCGGTGGTTTGACGGTCGGTCAGCTCGTGCTCGCGCGCACCGCCAACGGCGAGCCGGTGAGTGGGGCGCTGCGCCTGAACGGCTCGGGAAAGGTCCCTCAGCGCCCGGTGCGCGCCGGCGAAGTGCTGGTGGTCACGCTCGGCGGCTCACCCGCCTCGGTGGCTGGCTTGGAGCGGATCGTCTCCTGGCTCGGCGCGCGCGGGCTGGGCGCCGAGCCGCTGTCGTGGCTGACCGGCTCGCCGCCCATCAGCGTCAACAGCAGCGGCGAGCGCACGAGCGTCGCGGCCCCGGCGACGAGCAGCGCGAGCGAGAGCCCGAGCGGAACGCCTCCGAGCGGCGTGTCGGCGAAGCGCTCGCCGAACAGCAGGGGCGCCACGACGACGGGCACGATCGTCTGAGTCACGAACACGACCGGCGCGACCTGGATCGCCGGGCGCGCCTGCAACGAGCTCGACTCGCTGAGCACGCCAACCGCCGAGGCGCCCGCCGTCGCCAGCGCCCAGGCGATCGCGAGTCCGAAGAAGCCGCGCGAAAGGTCGTCGGAGGCGAGCTTGGTGGCGATCCCGCTCCAACCGAACGCCAGGCCGGCGCATACGATCGTCACGGAGGCCGGCGAGCTCGAGCGCACGACGCGCAGGATGTAGGGCAAGAGGCTCACCACAGCCAGGCCCAGCAGCACCAGCAGGATCGTCAAGCGCTCCGAGGTGTGGCCAGTGCTGCGCGGCGGCGCGCACAGTCCCGCCCCGATCACGCCGACCACGATCGCCGCCATCGCGATGTGCTCTTTGCGGCCGGCGTGCTCGCCGAGCATCCGCTGGCCCAGGAACACGAGCACGAGCAGGCCCGCGGCCAGCGCCGGCTGCACCACCACCAGCGGTGCCAACAGCAGCGCTACCACCTGCAGCGGCCAGCCGAGTATCGACAGTCCGGTGCCGAGCATCCAGCGTCCGTGCCTGACCAGGCTCCAGACCAGCGCCAAACGCAGATGGTCCTCGCTCGGGGCTTCCTTGGCGCCCATCGCCTGATAGGCGATCCCTAGGCTGTAGAAGACCGACGCGCCGATCGCGGCGGCGATGCCAAGCACGAGTTCGACCATGTCCGCCTCCGATCATCGCACCCGGACCCACCCGAGCACGGGCGCGCGCGTGCTCGGCGCCGTGGCGATGGGCGGCTATCTGCTGCCGAGCATCAGCTTCTACTCCTCGACCCTGCGCGAGGCGCTCGGCGTCGAGGACCGCACCGCCGACGGTACGGGCTTCGCTCTGACCTTCGACGACGGTCCCCACGCCCAGGGGACGCCGGCGACGCTCGAGGTCTTGGCGGCAGCCGGCGTTCAGGCGACGTTCTTTCTGGTCGGCGAGCAGGTCCGTCGCAACCCTGGACTGGCCGGCGAGATCGTGGCCGCCGGCCACGCGGTCGGCCTGCACTGCGACCGTCACCGCAACCTGCTGCGCCTGGCGCCGCGACAGGTACGCGCCGATCTGGCTCGGGCGCAGGCGAGCGTCGAGGAGGCTGTCGGGCGCGCCGTCGAGCTCTATCGCCCGCCTTACGGCATCCTCAACGCGACGGCGCTGCGCCTGGCGCGCGCCCACGGCTGGCGTACGCTGCTGTGGAGCCACTGGGGCAAGGACTGGCAGGCCAAGGCGACCCCCGAGTCGATCGCCGCTCACGCCACGGATGGAGTGCGGCCTGGCTCGATACTGCTGTTGCACGACGCCGACGACTACTCGGCGCCGGGATCGTGGCGGCGTACGGTCGCCGCGCTACCCAAGGTGCTCGAGACACTGGCGCAGCTGGAGCTGCAGCCGGTCGCCCTTTGACCCGGGAGCTAGCCGGATAAGATTTTTGGCTTGCCCAGCACAGTCTCGATTGACGGTGGCAACCGCTCTGCGGTGGGAGCCGGCCCATCGGCGGCGGTAGCTCCGGCCGCGGCGATCGGCCAGGCCGCGGCGATCGGGGTCGGCCAGGCCGCGGCGATCGGGGTCGGTCCGGCTGCGGCGTTCGGGGTCGGCCAGGCCGCGACGCTCGGGGTCGGCCCGGCCGCGGCGTTCGCGCGTGCGCAGGCGAACCGGCCGCGCCTGTGGGTACAGGCGCTGGTGATCGCGTGGCTGTGCTGGGTGTACGACATGACGACCAACCTGGCGCCGCTGCGGTTGCATTTGGCGCTGAGCCACGGCGAAGGGGTGCTCGCCGTCGAGCGTTCGCTCGGGATCGATCCCGAGCTCGGCCTGGATCATTGGCTGGCGGGACATCAGACGCTTGGGCTGGTCGTCTCCGACTATTACGACAACGCTCACTTCATCGTCACGCTCGGCCTGCTCGCCGTGTTGTGGTGGCGGGCTCCCGACCTGTATCGCCCGTTGCGCAACGTGCTCGTGCTGGCGAACGCGATCGCGTTCGTCGTGTTCTGGCTCTATCCGGTCGCGCCGCCGCGAATGCTCGCCGTCGACGGCTTCAGCGACATCGTCGCCTCGAGCCATGCCTTTGGCTCATGGCACACCGGCGCCCTGGCTTCGGCCGCCAACCAGCTGGCCGCGATGCCCTCGCTGCACCTGGCGTGGGCCGCATGGTGCACGGTCGTGGTCTGGCGGCTGACTGGGCGCGTTTGGCTGCGTTGCCTGGCACTCCTGTATCCGTGCATGACAGCGTTCGCGGTGCTGGCGACGGGGAATCACTACGTGCTGGACGTGTTTGCCGGCCTCGTGACGTTGGCGTTGGCATTGGCGCTCGTCTCCTGCTCGCCACTGATTCTCCGCAAACTGCGCCATTGACGCGTGGCGCATGTCACAAACTTGTTACGAACTCCGATAACAGGTAGACTGAAGCGGTCATTTGAGGCGGTCGCAGAGCAGCGCTGAACGGGACTTACGGCGTTGTAGGTTGCGGCTTCATCGCAAAAGAGGGCGTGAGAGCAGCGTTTGTCTGCACGAAGAGCCATGGACCAGATGCCAGATTTCGACGTTAATGAAGGCTACCTTCATGCCAGTGCCAGGCGTGCCGACCCGTCGCTGCCTGGGGGGGCCCTGAACGACGGGATCTCAGTAGACGGGCGGGTGGCGCCTTACGGCCTCGATGTCACCTCCGAGCAAATGTTCGAAGCCATGCTCGAGGACAGCGCGGAGGAGTCCGGAGGCGACGGCTCCGATCCGGCCAGGGAAGCCCTCGCCTATGGCGAGCCGGCTTTCTTCGAGCTGCCCTACCGGCTGCCCGAGCAGACGCCGATAGTGCGCCGCGCCAGACATCACTTGATCGGACACCACACGGCCGGGGACGTCTGGCCGGGACGGCGCGTGGGTGTGAAGATGGTCGCGCGACGCCGGCGCCTGGCGCGCCGCTCCTGCCCGTGCGGCTGGACCGTGCGCGTGCTGAGCACTCCGCCACGTCATCGACGACGCCTGTGGACCAGCTGTCACGGGCATCCGCGGCAGACCCCCGGATCGCTGAGCTAAGGATGGCGATCACGAGTCCCCCGCGAGACAGCGGGCGGGCGGGGCCATCTGTAAGGTGGCCGCCCGAACAGCAGATGCCAGACGCCTTCGTCAAAGACACAGACGCCCGCGCCAAGAGCGGACCAGCCGCGGCGCGCTATTTCGACCTGGTCGTCGTCGTGGTCGCAATTCCCGTTGCCCTGGCGCTCGGAGCCCCGGCGTTCGGGGTGGCGATCGGCGCCGTGGCGTGGATCGCCCAGCGCGTCTTGGCACAGGTGGATCGGCGCTTTATCAGCACCTCGCTGCAGCCGCGCACCCAGCTGGCCGTGAACCTGGGCGAGGCCTTCGGGCGGATCTGGCTGCTGGTCGGCGCGATCGTGCTCGCCGGCGTTCTCAGGGGACGCGCCGACGGGCTGGCCGCGGCGGTCGTCGTCTTCAGTGCCTATTCGGCCGCGTTCGTGGTCCGTGTCCTGTCGGGTCCGCCCCCACGCAGGTCCGGGTCAGCTGGCCAGACGCTCGCCGAACCCGCTGTCCAAGCACGTCCAGAAGGTGGCGCGATCGGGCGGGAGGTTGCGCGATGAGCGCTGTCGCCGCGCCGGCCGCTCCGATCAAAGGCAACGCTCCGGATATGGGTGACGCGCCCAAGCCCGAGCAGCACGGGATGAGCACGAAACGCAAGATCATCTTCGGCGTCCTGGCCGTCTACATCCTCGGTCTGGTCGTGTTCGGGCTGGCGTTCGGCGTCAAGAGCCACCGCAACGAAAGCTTCGACGTCGTCGGGTCCTTTCACCTGGAAAGCTGGTTTCACATCGGCGGGCCGCTGAATTTCGACAAGGGCGTCCTTTACCTGTTGATGGCCGCCTCGCTGACCGTCGGCATCGTGCTGTGGACCTCAAAACGCATGGAGCTGCGCCCGGGTCGCCTGCAGACGATCGTGGAGTGGATCTATGACCTGGCGATGCGGATGACCAACGACAACATGGACGAGGAGATGGCCAGGAGATGGTTTCCGCTGGTGTTCACGCTGTTCGTGTTCATCTTGGTGACCAACCTGATCGGCTACATACCGCTGCCCGTCAACAGCGGTGAGACCTTCAACGTGTTCGGCGTTGAAGTTCCCGCGTTTCAGATCTACGCCGCCGATACCAACCTCGCGATCCCGCTGTTGCTCTCGCTCGGCGTGTTCATCGCATACAACGTCGAAGGCATCAAACACCACGGATTCTTTGGGTACATCAAAAGCTTGGTCCCGTCGGGGCTGAGCGGGGGCATGCTGATCTTCATGTATCCGTTGGAGATCCTCTCGAACTTCTTGCGCCTGATCTCGCTGACCGTCAGGCTGTGGGCCAACCTGCTCGCCGGGCACCTGCTGATCGAGTTCATGGCGGGCCTGTTGGCCGTCGTCATCGGCCTGCAGATCCTGGGCTGGTTCACGTTGCCGATCGGGATCGCCATCTACATGTTCGAGGCCGTCCTGATCGCCGGCCTGCAGGCCTTCATCTTTGCCATTCTGACCGCCATCTATCTCGGTGGCGCGACTCGAAGCCACTGACCGACCCCCGAAGCCACTGACAAATCAAAAGGAGCTTGTTGATTCATGCTGACTGACCTAATCGCCGCCAGTACAAACGCAGAAGTCGCCAAGGAAGGCCTTCGCTCAGTCGCCCTCGGTGTGGGCGCCGCCGGTGGCGCCGCGGGCGCCGGCGCGGGCATCGGCATGCTGTTCGGCAAGGTGATCGAGGCCATCACGCGCCAGCCGGAGATGCGCGACGAGATCACCTCGATCCAGTGGCTGGGCTTCGCTTTGACCGAGGCCACCTTCTTCTACGGGCTCGTCGGCGGCCTGATCGCCTTCTTCCTGTAGGTCGATGGGGCTCATGGCCATCATGTCTGGCACACCGATCGCATCGGGCAGCAACTCGTGGTTGATCACGCCCAACGTGGGCCTGACGATCTGGACGTTGGTCGTCTTCTTGATCTCGCTGTACATCCTCAACAAGGTGGCTTTCCCGAGGATCCGCGAGTCTCTGGACAAGCGCCGCACAGCTATCGCCGACTCGATCGACGCCGCCGAGCGGACGCGTCAGGACGCCGAGCAGCTGCTCGCCGAATATCGCGAGCGTTTGCACGCCGCGCGGGGACAGTCCGAGGAGATAGTCCAGCGTGCGCGCCAGACGGCTGAGGCCCACGAACGGGAGGCTCGGGATCGCGGCCAGGAGATGGTCGCCGATGCGACCAAGCGCGCCCAGCGCGACATCGAGGTGGCGACCAAGCGCGCGCTCGACGACATCCGCCGAGAGGTCGCCGACCTGACGATCATGGCCACCGAGAAGGTCACGCGCAAGGCGCTCGACGACGCCGACCAGCGGCGCCTGGTCGAGGAGGCCCTGAGCGAACTGGACTTCTCCGAGCTCTCGGGCGAGGCCCGGAGCAACTGATGCAGGGCAACGACTGATGGACGAGCTCGCCCGCGTATACGCCCGTTCGCTTTTTCAAGCGGCGCTGGAGCAGGGCAAGCTGGACGAGCTGCGCGAGCAGCTGAGCCAGTTTGCGGATGCCTTGGACGAGAACAGGCAGCTGGCCGTGTTCTTCTTTTCGCCTTACTTCTCGAGCGCCGAGAAGCAGGAGGCGCTGGCCGGGCTCTTGGACGGCGCCCAGGAGATCTTCCTGAACTTCTTGGGGCTGTTGATCGAGAACCACCGGATGCCCGTCATCTTCAGGATCAGGGCCGAGTACGACCGGTTGTGGGACGAGCACAACAAGACCTTGCCGGTGCAGATCACTAGCGCGATCGCGCTCGACGAGGAGACGACCCAGAGCCTCGGCCGGGCGATCGGCGAGCGCACCGGGCGCAAGATCGCATTGGTCGCCGAAGTCGACCCAGACATCCTCGGCGGCATTGTTGTCAGGGTCGGCAACTCGATCCTCGACGCCTCGATCCGCAGCCGACTGGAGCAGCTGCGCACGCAGGTGGCCGCCGCCTGAGCCGGCAAGCGGCGCCAAGCCAGCCGAAACCCCGAACCGAAACGCACAGCAAGCCGAACGAATTCGACAAGGAGCTGACCGAGACAGCCATGCAGATCAACCCCGACGAGATCACAAGCATCCTCAAGAGCCGCATCCAGGGCCTCGACAGCGGCGCCGCCGAGCTGACCGAGGTCGGCACGGTACTGTCGGTGGCAGACGGCATCGCGCGACTGCACGGCCTGGAGAACTGCATGTCCTTCGAGATGCTGGAGCTGCCCCACGGCGTGACCGGCCTGGCGCTGAACCTCGAGTCCGACAACGTCGGCGCGGTGCTGTTCGGCGACTGGGAGCGCATATCCGAGGGCGACACGGTCAAGAGGACCGGCGCGCTGCTCGAGATCCCCGTCGGCGACGAGCTGCTCGGGCGGATCGTCGACCCGCTGGGCCGGCCCCTGGACGGCAAGGGGGAGATCCACACGACCGAGACCAGGCCCGCCGAGTTCAAGGCGCCGGGCGTGGTCCAGCGCCAGCCAGTCAAGGAACCGATGCAGATCGGACTGAAGGCGATCGACGCGATGATCCCGATCGGGCGCGGACAGCGCGAGCTGATAATCGGCGACAGGCAGACCGGCAAGACGGCGATCGCGATCGACGCGATCATCAACAACAGAGACACCGGTGTCGTGTCGGTGTACGTAGCGATCGGCCAGCGCATGTCGACGGTCGTGGCTCTGGCTCAGACGCTCGAGGAATACGACGCGCTGCAGAACACGATCATCGTCGCCGCGCCCGCCGACGAGGCGGCGCCGATCAAGTTCATGGCGCCCTACGCGGGCTGCGCGATGGGCGAGCACTTCCTGTACAGCGGCAGGCACGCGCTGTGCGTATACGACGACCTGACCAAGCACGCCTACGCGTACCGTCAGATGTCGCTCCTGCTGCGCAGGCCACCCGGGCGCGAGGCCTATCCGGGCGACGTCTTCTACCTGCACTCGCGGCTGTTGGAGCGCGCGGTCAAGCTCAACGACGATCTCGGCGGCGGATCGCTGACGGCGCTGCCGGTCATCGAGACCCAGGCCGGCGACGTGTCTGCCTATATCCCGACGAACGTGATCTCGATCACCGACGGCCAGATCTTTCTGGAGTCGGCCCTGTTCAACGCCGGTGTGCGGCCGGCGATCAACGTCGGCATCTCGGTCTCGAGGGTCGGCGGCAACGCACAGATCGGCCCGATGAAGAAGGTCGCCGGCCGGATCAAGCTCGAGCTCTCCCAGTACCGCGACCTCGAGGCCTTCGCCCAGTTCGGCTCGGACCTCGACGCCGACACTCAGCGCACGCTCGCCAGGGGCGAGCGCCTGGTCGCGACGCTGAACCAGCACGAGCGCGCGCCTCTGCCGGTCGAGGACCAGACGATCCAGATCTTCGCCGCCACGAACGGCTTCCTGGATCGCCTGAACGTCGAGCGCGTGGGCGAGTTCCTGGCCGGCCTGGTCGAACGGATGAGCGCCCAGCACTCCGACCTGCGCGCCAAGATCGCCGGCGGCGACTGGTCGGACGGCACCCAGGAGGCGGTCCACAAGGCGGTGCAGGCTTACGCCGAGGACTTCGGCTATGACCTCGACGAGGAGGGACAGCCGTTGGAGGGCGGGGCCGAGTTGCCGCCCGCGCGTGACGAGATCGCCAAGGGGGCGTCCCAACTGGAGGCGCAGGCGGCCTAGGGTCGCCGGCGGAGCACAAGCATGGCTTCTCAGCGCGACGTCAAGAACCGGATCGGTTCGGTCAAGAACATCCAGAAGATCACGAGGGCCATGGAGATGGTCGCGGCCGCCAGGCTGCGCCGGGCCGAGCAGCGGATCGAGGTCCTGAGGCCCTACGCCGACGCGCTGCGGCGGATGACCAGGCAGGCCGCGCGCGACGCGGGGCCGGAGGCCGCGCGCAACCCGCTGCTGACCGAGCGCGACGAAGTCGGCGCCGTCGGCCTGTTGCTCATCACCGGCGATCGCGGCCTGGCCGGCGGGTTCAACTCGCAGGTGATCCGGGCGGGCGTGCGCGCGGGCACCGAGCTGACCGAGGAGGGGCTGAACGTCGCCTGGTACGCGACCGGCCGCCGCGGTGTCTCATCGCTGACATTTCGGGGACGCGAAGTCAGCGGCTCATATACCGGTTTCGCCGACAAACCGACATATGCCGACGCCCGCACGATCGCCAAAGAGGTCGTCGCGGCATATACGGACGGCAAGGTCGATCGCCTGGAGATCGTCTACAACGCCTACGTCTCGCCGCTGACCCAGAACGTGGTCCGCGAGACGCTCTTGCCGCTCTCGCGCGCGACGATCGCGGGCGAGGCAGTGGACGACGAGGCGGCCGCGGGACCGGACGGCGCGAGCGCGGTCGCCCCCGGCATGGCCGGTGACGGTAGCGGGCGAAGGGGCCCGGGAGCCCTGGTCGAGTACGAGCCCGAAGCCAGGGAGATCCTGGAGCAGCTCGTGCCAGACTACGTCGAGACCTCGATCTACAGGGCCTTGGTCGAGTCGGCCGCCGGCTTCTTCGGCGCCCAGATGACCGCGATGCGCAACGCATCCGAGAATGCTGGGGAGATCATCACCGACCTGACGCTCGAGATGAACCGAGCCAGGCAGGCTGAGATCACGCAGGAGATCATGGAGGTGGTCGCAGGAGCGGAGGGTCTTAGCTAGGCCACTGCCGTCCAGATCGACACCGAGTCCGCAACAGATTTTCGACAGACTTCAAAAGAGACCAGAGGAGAACGAGAGAACAATGGAGGCAGGCATCGCCACAAAGCCGACAACCGATGGGAGCGCTACAGCGGGCTCGGGTGAGCGCAACGTCGGGCGCATCGAGGAGATCCAGGGCGTCGTGATCGAGGCCGTGTTCCCCGAGAGGCTGCCCGAGATCAACCACGCGATCACGATCGCGCGGCCGGCTGCCGCCGCCGAGGAGGAGGCGCCCGGCATCAGCACAGAGGCCGGTGGCGAGGTGCTCGTCTGCGAGGTCCAGCAGCACCTCGGCGACGACAGGGTGCGCGCGGTGGCGATGGACACGACCGACGGCTTGGCGCGCGGCGCCGAGGTGATCGACACGGGTGGGCCGATCACAGTGCCCGTCGGCGAGGCGACACTCGGGCGCATCTTCAACCTGCTCGGCGAACCGATCGACCTCGGCGAGGAGCTGCCGGCGAGCACCGAGCGCAGAAGCATCCACCAGGAGGCGCCGCGCGTCGAGGACCTGACACCGACGACCGAAATGTTCGAGACGGGCATCAAGGTGATCGACCTTTTGGCGCCGTACGCCAAGGGCGGCAAGGTCGGGCTGTTCGGCGGCGCGGGCGTCGGCAAGACCGTGCTGATTCAGGAGCTGATCCACAACCTGGCCAAGGAGCACGGCGGCCTGTCGGCGTTCTGCGGCGTCGGCGAGCGCTCGCGCGAGGGCAACGACCTGTGGCTGGAGATGAAGGAGTCGGGCGTCATCGACAAGACGATGCTCGTGTTCGGCCAGATGAACGAGCCCCCGGGCGCCCGCATGCGGGTCGCGCTGTCGGGGCTGACGATGGCCGAACACTTCCGCGACGGTGGCCAGGACGTGCTCCTGTTCATCGACAACATCTTCAGGTTCGTTCAGGCCGGCTCCGAGGTCTCGGCGCTGCTCGGGCGGATGCCTTCCCAGGTCGGCTACCAGCCGACCCTGGAGACCGAGATGGGCCAGCTGCAGGAGCGGATCACCTCGACCAAGACCGGCTCCGTGACCTCCGTGCAGGCGATCTACGTGCCCGCCGACGATCTGACCGACCCGGCGCCGGCCTCGGTGTTCGCGCACCTGAACGCCACGACCGTGCTGTCGCGGTCGATCTCCGAGAAAGGCATCTACCCGGCGGTCGACCCCCTGGACTCGACCTCGACGATCCTCAAGGCCGACATCCTCGGCGAGGACCACTTCAGGGTCGCCAACCGGGTCAAGGAGGTCCTGCAGCGCTACAAGGAGCTGCAGGACATCATCGCGATCCTCGGCATCGACGAGCTTTCGGACGAGGACAAGCTGACCGTCCAGCGGGCCCGCCGAATCGAGCGCTTCCTGTCTCAGCCGTTCAACGTCGCCGAGCAGTTCACGGGCACGCCGGGCGCTTACGTGCCGATCGCCGAGACGATCAGGGGCTTCGAAGAGATCCTCGACGGCAAGCACGACGAGGTGCCGGAGAGCGCATTTTTCTTGAAGGGCACAATCGATGACGTGGTAGCGGCGGCGAAGTAGGCGATGGCGCATACAAAGTTCCCAGCCGAAGTGCTGACGCCCGAGGGGGTCGTGTTCGAGGGGGAGGTCGAAATGGTCTCCGCGCGCACGCAGGTCGGCTCGATCGGGATCCTCGCCAACCATCAGCCCGTGCTCGGCCTGATGCCGGCGGCGCAGCTGCGGCTGTATCGCGCCGAGAACGACGTCGTCCAGATAGAGCACGGCGAGGGCTATCTGCAGTTCGCGGAGAACCGGGCGTTGGTGCTCCTCCAGGAGGCGAAGCTTCAACAGCCGTCGTGAGCGCGTCTTTGGATCGACGCAGCGGCTAGCATCGCGCCCTGATGAGCGCAAAGGGGAGAGAGCCGATCGGCGTGATCGGCACTGGGTACGTCGGTCTGGTCACGGCGGCGGGCTTCGCCGAGCTGGGCAGCGACGTCTACTGCGTGGACATCGATGCCGCCAAGGTCGAGCGTCTGCGCCGCGGCGAGGTCCCGATCTACGAGCCAGGCCTCGACGAGCTGCTGGCGCGCAACTCCGAGCGCCTGCACTTCTCGACCGAGCTGGCCGGCGCGCTCGAGCACGCGCGCCTGCTGTTCGTGGCCGTCGGTACCCCGCCCACCTACTCGGGCGACGCCGACCTGTCGGCCGTCCACGCGGTCGTGGACGTGATCCCGGCCTCAGACCGGCATGCGCTCGTCATGAAGTCGACCGTGCCGTGTGGCACCGGCGCATCGATCGAGCGCGCGTTCGTCGAGCGCGACAAGAACGGCCTCGGGTACGTGTCCTGCCCCGAGTTCCTGAAGGAGGGCTCCGCTGTCAAGGACTTTCTTGACCCCGACCGGGTCGTGGTCGGCGATGACGGCTCGTGGGCCGGCGAGGCGGTGGTCGAGCTCTACCGGCCGCTGCTCGCCTCCGCGTACGGCGGTGCCGGCCAAGGCGAGCTGGTGCGCACCGACGTGGCCAGCGCCGAGATGGTCAAGCTCGCCTCCAACGCCTTCCTGGCGACCAAGATCTCGTTCATCAACGAGATCGCCAACGTCTGCGAGGAGACCGGCGCCGACGTGGTCGAGGTCGCGCGCGGGATGGGCCTGGACGAGCGCATCGGCCCGAAGTTCTTGCAGGCCGGGATCGGCTTCGGCGGCTCCTGCTTTCCGAAGGACGTCGACGCGCTCAAGCAATTGGCCGGCAACTCCGGTTATCACTTTCAGCTCCTGACAGCCGTGATCGAGGTCAACGAGCTGCAGAAGCGCAGAGTCATCGGCAAGTTGCACAAGCACCTCGGCGGCCTTGTCGGCAAGCGCGTAGCGCTCCTGGGCCTGGCCTTCAAGCCCAATACCGACGATATGCGCGAGGCCTCGTCGCTTGTCCTCTCCGCGCGGCTCAGCGCCGACGGGGCGAGCGTCGCCGCCTACGACCCGGTAGCCGAGGAGCAGGCGCGGCGGCTGGTCGGCGGGATCGACTTCGCCGACTCGGCGCTCAACGCCGTCGCCGACGCCGACGCCGTGGTGCTGGTGACCGAGTGGCCCGAGTTCTTCGAGCTGGACTGGGCAGAGGTCGCCAAGGCGATGAAAGGCGAAGTCGTGATCGACGGGCGCAACGCGCTCGACGCGCAGGCGATCCGCCGGGCGGGACTCCTCTATGAAGGAATCGGCCGGGGGACAGGCGCGTGACGCTCGTTCCGCGGGCGAACGCCTGATGCAGGCCGTGATCTTGGTCGGCGGCGAGGGCACGCGCCTGCGCCCGCTGACCTCGACCGTCCCCAAGCCGGTCGTGCCTTTGGTCGACCGGCCGTTCATCGCTTTCATGCTGGAGTGGCTGCGCGCGCACGGCGTCGACGACGTGATCATGTCCTGTGGCTTCCTGGCCACCAGCGTGCGCAACGTGCTCGGCGACGGCTCCGCTTACGGGATCAAGTTGCGTTTCGTCGAGGAGCCCGACCCGCGCGGCACCGCCGGCGCCCTGAAGTACGCCGAGCGGCTGCTGGACGAGCGCTTTTTGATGCTCAACGGCGACGTGCTCACCGACATCGACCTGACCGGCCAGATCGCCCAGCACGAGCGCACCCACGCGCGCGCGACACTCGCGCTGGCGCCGGTCGCGGATCCGAGCGCCTATGGCCTGGTGCGCCTCAACGAGGACCGGTCGGTCAAGGACTTCGTCGAGAAGCCGAGCCCCGATCGCATCGACACCAATCTGATCAGCGCCGGCGCGTACGTGCTGGAGCGCGAGATCCTGGACCTGGTCCCAGTCGACCGCAACGTCTCGATCGAGCGCGAGGTCTGGCCGCTCTTGATCGACGCCGGCCTGTACGGGTTCCCGGCGGACGCCTACTGGCTGGACATCGGCACGCCCGAGCGCTACCTGCAGGGCACGTTCGACATCATCGAGGGCAATGTCGACACGCCCGTGCGCGAGCGCCTGGGCGACGGTTGGCTGGCGATCGCCGAGGGGGCCCAGATCCACGGCCGTGCCGTCCCGCCCGCGGTGATCGAGCGCGGCGTTCACGTCGCCCCAGGCGCTCACGTCGGCAGCCTGGTCGTGCTCGGCGAGAATGTGCGCGTCGGGCCGGGCGCGACGGTCGAGCGCTCGGTGATCCTCGGCGGCACCGAGATCGGCGCGGGCTGCGTCCTGCGCGACTGCATCGTCGCGGCCGGTTGCCGGGTCGGCCAGAACAGTCGCATCGAGGGTGGAGCGGTGCTCGGCGAGGGCGTAACGGTAGGGGCTGACAACACGATCGCCCGCGGTGCGCGTATCTTCCCGGGCGTGAACATTCCCGACGCGGCGATCAAATTCTGATGAGCATCCCTCCGGCCACCGAGGACGGGCGCCCCACGATGGGCGCTGTAGCGGCGGGCGCCGCCACGGACACCGCGGTGACGGCGCTCTCACGCGAGGCGATCGCCCAGGTGGACAGCTCCTCACAGCTTCAGGACGTGCTCGCCCTGCCCGAGCACCTGCGCGACGCGCTGTGGCGGGTCGAGTCGGCGATCATGCAGGGCTGGGACACATCGGCGGGCTTGGTCGTGGCCGGAATGGGCGGCTCGGCGATCGGTGGCGCCCTGGCGCGCGCCGCGCTCGGCGATCACGCCTCGCGCCCGATCTTCGTGACCAGGGCGTACGGCCTGCCGCCGTGGACGATGCCCGACACGATGGTGCTGTGCGCGAGCTATTCGGGCGACACCGAGGAGACGCTGGCCTGCTACGAGTCGGCCGGCGCGCTCGGCGCGCAACGCACGGTCGTCACCACCGGGGGGCGCCTGGCGGAGATGGCGCGCGCCGACGGAGTCCCGGTGATCCCGCTGCCCGGTGGGTTTCAGCCGCGGGCGGCGGTCGCCTACATGACCGTCGCGGCCCTCGAGGTCGCCGCGCTGTGCGGCGCCGGTCCCCGCCTGACATCCGAGATCGACGTCGCCGCCTCCCACACCGAGCAGCTCGTCGCCGAGTGGGGTCCCGACGCGCCCGAGGACTCGCTCGCCAAGACGATCGCCAGGGGCTTGCACGGCACGATCCCGGTGATCGCCGGCGCCGGCCTGACGACCCCCATCGCCTACCGCTGGAAGACCCAGATCAACGAGAACGCCAAGTTGCCGTGCTTCATGCACGAACTGCCCGAGCTCGACCACAACGAGATCGTCGGCTGGGAGGGCGCGCGCGAAGTGGGCCGCTTCGCGGCCGTGTTCCTCGACGACTCCGACGCCCACCCTCGCGTCAAGGAGCGGATGGAGTTGACCGAACGGCTGATCGCGCCCGGCGCGGCGGCGAGCTTTCATCTGGAGACCCGCGGCCAGACGACGATCGAGCGCGTCATCTCGCTCGTGTTGTTGGGCGACCTGGTCTCGATCTACCTGGCTGCTCTGCGCGGCGTCGATCCCGGGCCGGTACGCACCATCGACGAATTGAAGGCGGCACTCGCGGCGGGCTGACAGGGCGTGACGGGTCGCAAAGATTGCCGCGCGGAAGGACCCGCGCGCGACCCGGATCGCTCATGCGCCGTGTGATACCGTCCAGGGCGGCCGAGGAGCGCTGCGACGGGCTGCGAACCGCCACGCTCGGCCTTCCTCTTGCAGCAAGGGCGCTCACCTGACCAGACAGGAGGCTTCGTCATGGCAGTAATGACCCCCGCCGCAACCGCCGACTTCAAGGTCGCCGACCTTTCGCTGGCCGAGTTCGGGCGCAAGGAGATCACCCTCGCCGAGCACGAGATGCCCGGCCTGATGGCGATCAGGCGCGAGTACGCCGACGCCCAGCCGCTGCGCGGCGCTCGCATCACGGGTTCCCTGCACATGACGATCCAGACCGCCGTCCTGATCGAGACCCTGACTGCTCTCGGCGCCGAGGTCAGGTGGTGCAGCTGCAACATCTTCTCGACCCAAGACCACGCCGCCGCGGCGGTCGCCGTCGGGCGCGATGGCACGCCCGAGGATCCTCGCGGGGTGCCGGTCTACGCTTGGAAGGGCGAGACGCTAGAGGAGTACTGGTGGTGCACAGAGCAGGTTCTGCGCTGGCCTGAGCCCGATGGGGCGGCCACGAACGGCGCCGGCACGGGCGCGAAGAGCGGCGGCCCGAACATGATCCTCGACGACGGCGGCGACGCGACCCTACTGGTGCACAAGGGGACCGAGTACGAGCGTGCAGGCGCGGTGCCTGATCCGGAGGCAGCGGACTCCGAGGAGATGGGCGTCATCCTTTCCGTGCTGACGCGCTCGCTCGGCGAGGATCCTGAGCGCTGGACGAACATCGGCAAGCACATCAAAGGCGTCACGGAGGAGACGACCACCGGCGTTCATCGGCTCTACCAGATGACCGTGTCCGGCGAACTGCTGTTCCCGGCGATCAACGTCAACGACTCGGTCACCAAGTCCAAGTTCGACAACCTCTACGGCTGCCGGCACTCTTTGATCGACGGCATCAACCGCGCCACCGACGTCATGATCGGAGGCAAGATGGCTGTGATCTGCGGCTTCGGAGACGTCGGCAAGGGCTGCGCCGAATCGCTGCGGGGCCAGGGCGCGCGCGTCGTCATCACCGAGATCGATCCGATCTGCGCCCTGCAGGCGGCGATGCAGGGCTATGAGATCAAGACGCTCGACGAAGTCGTCTCAGACGGCGACATCTTCATCACATGCACCGGCAACAAGGACATCATCACAGCCGAGCACATGGCCCAGATGAAGCACCAGGCGATCGTCGGCAACATCGGCCACTTCGACAATGAGATCGACGTCGCCGGCCTGACCGCCACGCCCGGGGTCAAACGCATCAACATCAAGCCCCAGGTCGACGAGTGGGTCTTCGCTGACGGTCACGCGATCATCCTGCTCTCCGAGGGGCGCCTCCTGAACCTGGGCAACGCGACCGGGCACCCGAGCTTCGTGATGAGCAACTCGTTCACGAACCAGGTCATCGCCCAGATCGAGCTGTTCACCAAGAACGACTCCTACGAGCGTCGCGTCTACGTCCTGCCGAAGCACCTCGACGAGAAGGTCGCCAGGCTGCACCTCGACGCGCTCGGAGTCAAGCTGACGAAGCTCACCGACGAGCAGGCCGCCTATCTCGGGGTGCCCGTCGAGGGACCCTTCAAGCCCGACCACTACCGGTACTAGCCAGCACTTGCGCAGGTCCGGGCCGGCGCCTACAGGTACCGTCGGCTCGGGCCGGGCGCGGGCGATCCGGTAGTTTGCACGCCCGATGAGAGCAATGGTCCTCGCGGCGGGTCTCGGGACCCGGCTGCGTCCCCTGACGTACGAGATCACCAAGCCGATGGTCCCGGTCCTCGACCGGCCGGTGATGGCGCACATCCTCGACCTGCTTGGCAGGCACGGCCTCGAGGAGGTGATTGCCAACCTGCACTACCACCCGGACTCGATCAGGGATTACTTCGGCGAGCGCCTGACATATCGCTACGAGGAGGAGCTGCTCGGCACCGCCGGGGGGGTTCGCGCGTGCCGCGACTTCTTTGGCGACGACTCGTTCCTGGTCATCTCCGGCGATGCCTTGACCGACATCGACCTGACCGCCTTTATCGCCAGGCACCGCGACAGCGGCGGGGTCGCGACCTTGGCCGTCAAGAAGGTGTCCGACACGAGCGAGTACGGCGTGGTCCTGCACGACCGCGAAGGCCGGATCACAGGCTTTCAGGAGAAGCCTCATCCTGACGAGGCGCTGTCGGACCTCGGCAACTGCGGGATCTACCTGTTCAGGCCCGAGATCTTCGACTACTTTCCGGAGACCCCTTTCGTGGACTGGGCCAAAGACGTGTTCCCGGCTCTGCTCGACGGCGATGTGCCCTTCTACATCCACGAGATCCGCGAGTACTGGAACGACGTCGGTTCGCTCTCAGAGCTGCGCCAGGGAACCTTCGATGCCCTGCGCGGCGAGTTGCGCCTGGACATCGCCGGGTCAGAGGTCTCGCCGGGCGTCGTGCTCGCGGGCGCGGATGGCGGGGACAGTGGCGACGGTGGCGGTGCGTTGCTGCCGGGCGACATCGAGGCAGAGAGCCCAGTGTGGATCGGCCACGACGTGAAGATCGGCTCGGGCGTGCGCCTGATGGGCCCGGTCGTGCTCGGAGACGGCGCCGTCATCGGCGATCGCGCTCAGCTCCGCGAGACGATCGTCTTCCCCGGGACCAAGATCGCCCCCGAGTCGATCGTGATCGGCGCGATCTCGGGGCACGCGGGGATTCTGAAGAGCCTGCGTCCAAACCCCGTCTAGAACATGCGGAGAAACCCGCTGGACAGCCGCCGCGCGGCGGCGTAGCATCGGAGACGAAGACAAAGACAACTCCTCAGGAAGGGAGCCAAGCGATGCGGATCGAGATTACAGGTCGCAACGTCCCCGTCACCGACGAGCTGCGCGCGCGCACAGAGCGGCGCCTGCGCAAGGTTTCGCGGCAGGTCTCGGACCTGGCTCGCCTGGAGATCGAGATCTTCCAGGAGCGCAACCCGTCGATCGCCGACCGGGAGGTCGCCGAGGCGACGCTCTACCTGAAGGGCGTCACCCTGCGCGCGCGCGACGCCTCTCCGGAGATGGATCACTCGCTGAAGCTCGTGATCGAGGAGCTATCGCGTCAGGTAAAGCGCCATCGCGACAAGCGTCGCCACCGGCGCGAGGCGCGCGCCGCCGCCACCGCGACGCCTCAGCTCGGCTCTCAGCCGTCGGCCTGAGCAGGCTGTCGCGGATGGGCCCGATGGTCTCGCCGTCGAGCCCGAAGCGCGGCCGTCAAGGCCGCCCACGGCACGGCTTCAGCCGCTAATCTGAGGCCATGTCCCCGTCACTGCTCGACCGCGCGCTGAACGCGGGCGAGGCCAAGAAGTTCAAGTCCTATCAGAAGCGAGTAGCGCTGATCGGCGCGTTCGAGGCCGAGCTGGAACACGACTCGGACGCGGAGCTGCGCGAGCGCATGGACGGGCTGCGCGCGCGCGCGACGGCCGGCGAGTCCCTGGACGAGTTGCTGCCCGAGTGCTTCGCGATCGTGCGCGAGACCGGCAAGCGCACGATGGGGATGCGCCACTTCGACGTCCAGCTGATCGGCGGGATGGTCCTGCACGACGGCTGCATCGCCGAGATGAAGACGGGCGAGGGCAAGACTCTGACCGCGACGCTCGCCGTGGTCCTCAACTCGCTGGCCGTGCATCCGCCGGACCCTGCAGATCCGGACGCTTCGCGCCAGCGCAAGGGCGTGCACGTCGTGACCGTCAACGACTACCTGGCCAGGCGCGACGCCGAATGGATGAGCCCGATCTACGACGCCCTCGGGGTCAGCGTCGGTGTGCTGGAAAACCAGCAGCCCTACGACGAGAAGCAGGCCGCCTACGCCTGCGACGTCGTGTACGCGACCAACTCAGAGCTCGGCTTCGACTACCTGCGCGACAACATGGCCAAGGATCTGTCCGAAAAGGTCCAGCGTGGCCACGCGTTCGCGGTCGTGGACGAGGTCGACAACATCCTGATCGACGAGGCGCGCACCCCGCTGATCATCTCCGGCGCGCCCGAACAGGCCGCCGACCTGTACGTCAAGTTCGCGAAGCTGGCCCCAAGGATGACGCTCGGCAAGACGCCTGAAGGGATGGATCCGCGCATGAAGAAGCAGTTCGTGGCCGACTTCGACTATGAGGTCGACGAGAAGCAGAAAACCGTCGCCGTCACCGAGCAGGGCGTCGCCAAGGCCGAGAAGTTCTTCGGCATCGACCACCTCTATCGCGCCGAGAACGGCCACCTGGTCAACCACCTGATCCAGGCCCTGCGCGCGCAGGCGCTCTACAAGCGTGACGTCGACTACGCGGTGATCGAAGGCGAGGTCAAGATCATCGACGAGTTCACCGGCCGCATCCTCGACGGGCGGCGCTGGTCGGAGGGTCTGCACCAGGCCGTCGAGGCCAAGGAGAACGTCGCCATCCAGGAGGAGAATCAGACCCTGGCGACGATCACCTACCAGAACTACTTCCGGCTCTACGACAAGCTCGCGGGTATGACCGGCACGGCCCTGACCGAGGCGACCGAGTTCATGAAGACCTACGACCTGCCGGTCGTGCAGATCCCGACGAACATGCCGATGGTCAGGGACGACCGCAACGATCAGGTCTACAAGACCAAGGAAGGCAAGTGGACCGCCGTCGTCAAAGAGATCGCCGCGCGCCACGAGGCCGGCCAGCCGGTGCTCGTCGGCACGATCTCGGTCGAGGTCTCCGAGCTGCTCTCCGAACGCCTCAAGAAGCGCGGGATCGCGCACTCCGTCCTGAACGCCAAGCCCGAGCACGCCGCGCGTGAGGCCGAGACAGTCGCCGAGGCCGGCCAGCCCGGCGCGGTCACGATCGCCACGAACATGGCCGGCCGTGGCGTCGACATCAAGCTCGGCGGCAACCCCGAACATCTGGCTCGCCAGCAGCTCGCCCGCGAGCAGATCGAGCTCGACGCCGAAGGCTACGCCGAGCGCCTGGCCGCGCTGATCCCCGAGATCGAAGCGCGCGTCGAGGGCCAGCGCGAACAGGTGATGGCCGCCGGCGGAATGTTCATCTGCGGGACCGAGCGTCACGAGTCCCGGCGCATCGACAACCAGCTGCGCGGTCGCGCCGGACGCCAGGGCGACCCCGGCGAGTCGCGCTTCTTTCTGTCCGCCGAAGACGACCTCGTGCGGCTGTTCGCCGGCGATCGTATCTACAAGATCCTCGACAAACTGGGCGGCGTCGACGAGGAGGGCAACGAGGAACCGATCGAGGCCGGCATGCTCTCCAAGCAGATCGAGAAAGCCCAGAAGAAGGTCGAGGAGCAGAACTATCTGATCAGAAAAAGGGTCCTCGAATACGACGATGTCGCCAACGAGCAGCGCCGGGTCATCTATGCCTACCGCGACGAGGTCCTCGAAGGCAAGTCGATCGGCGAGGAGGCGCGCGAACAGGTCGCGAGCGTGCTGGAGCGCACGATCTCGCAGTACACCCCGGGCGACTTCATGGAGGACTGGGACCTCGACGGTCTGTTCACCGCGCTCGGCCAGTTCTTCCCGATCACTCCTGACGAGGAGGTGCTCAACCCCGACACCGCCGACCGCGAGTCGTTGATCGACAGCGTCACCGAGTTCGCGCTTGCCCGCTACGACGCTCGCGAAACCGAGCTCGGCGAGGAGCTGATGGGCGCCCTCGAGCGCTTCCTGCTGCTCCAGACAATCGACGAGCGCTGGCGCGAGCACCTGTTCGACATGGACTACCTGCGCGAGGGCATCCACCTGCGCGGTTTCGCCCAGATCGATCCGCTTGTGGCATACAAGAACGAGGCGTTCGACCTGTTCGGAGACCTGATGAACACGGTATGGACCGACTACACAAGGATGATCTTCAACGTTCAGGTCAACATCGAGGGCCCGCCGGCCGCCAACGGCGCCGGCGGTCCGAGTCAACCCGTATTCGCCGCGGCCGGCAACGCCACCCGCGCGGGTCGGGTCTCCTACTCGGGCGGCCATTCCGTCGCCGGCGCCGGAGCGATCGCGGCCGCCGCGGCGGGAGCCGGCGTGCAGGGCGGAGCTGGCCAGGCGATGGGCGCCTACGCCGAGAACGGCGGCGCCGCCGAACCCGAACTGGCGCCTGTCGTCGAGCAGCGCGTCACCGACGCCGAGCACACGGTCGGCCGCAACGACCCGTGCTGGTGCGGGAGCGGTAAGAAGTTCAAGAAGTGCCACGGCGCGTGAGACGCGGTGCGTCGGGGCTGGCGGCCGAAGGCGGGGGAGGCACGGGGGTAATGTGGAAAGATAAAGGGACGAGGTTGTTGTATTAAAAAAGAGCGCGTATAGCGATCGTTATACGCGTGCCAAAAAAGAAAAGCCAAAAACAGCCCCTCTTTATCTGATCTTTATCTGAACTCATGGCAACCACCGCTCCCGCCGAGTCCATTCCGCAGCGCCTGTCCGCGATACGTGAGCAACTGAAGCTCCTCGCGGACTATCTTTGACCCGGCTGGGCTGAACGAGCGGCTGGCGGCGCTCGAAGACGAGATGGGCAAGGCTGGGTTCTGGGACGATGTCGAACGAGCCGCATCGGTCTCTTCAGAGCACGCCAAGCTGGAGCGGCGCCTGCATACGTTCACGGAGCTCCAGGCCGATGTCGAGGACCTCGACGGGCTCGTCGAGATGGCCGCCGAGGAGGAGTCGCTGGAGGAGGAAGTCGGCGAGCAGCTGGCCTTCGTCGAGCGAAACTTGGCCGAGCTGGAGGAGCAGCGGCTGTTCTCGGGGCGCTATGACTCCGGCGACGCCATGGTCACGGTCAACGCCGGCGCCGGGGGCACAGACGCCCAGGACTGGGCCGAGATGGTCCTGAGGATGGAGATGAGATGGGCCGAGCGGCGCGGCTTTACCGTCGAGCTGCTGGAGGCGAGCGCCGGCGAGGAAACTGGCATCAAGTCGGCCACCTTCAAGGCTTCCGGCGAGAACGCGTACGGCCTGTTCGGCGCCGAGCGCGGCGTGCACAGGCTGGTGCGGCTCTCGCCGTTCGACTCCGCCCACCGCAGGCACACGAGCTTCGCCGGCGTCGAGGTCGCGCCGGTCGTGCCCGACGCCTCCGGGGAGATCGAGATCGACGAGGACGACCTGCAGGTCGACACCTACCGCGCATCCGGGGCCGGCGGCCAGCACGTCAACAAGACCGACTCGGCCGTTCGCATCACCCACAGGCCTACTGGGATCGTCGTGCAGTGCCAGAACGAGCGCTCCCAGTCCTCCAACCGGGCGACCGCTTTGGCGATGCTGAGGGCCAAGCTCTTGGAGCGCCAGGAGCGCGAACGCGCCGAGGAGATCGCGCGCGAGAAGGGCGAGGCCCAGGACGTCAACTTCGGCTCCCAGATCCGCTCTTACGTGATGCACCCTTACTCCCTGATCAAGGACCATCGGACCAGCCACGAGATGGGCGACGTTCAAAGAGTCCTGGACGGCGACCTGGACGGCTTCGTGCGTGCCTACCTGCTGAGGGCGGCGGCGTCCGCGGGGACGCGCGAGTGAGTGGCTCGCCTGGCCCCGAGGCTGGGGTCGCACCAGCGCGCGCGCGACGCTGGGGCAGCGGTGGCGCGCCGCCGCTGCCGCCCCTCTCCGAGCTGGAGGAGACGGTCAGGCGGGCCCTGCGTGAGGACATCGGCCAAGGCGACGCCACGACCGAGGCGATCGTCCCGGTCGAGGCCCGGGCCAAAGGCCTGATCGTCCAGAAGGCGGCCGGCTCGGTTTATGGCCTGCTGATGGCCGAGCTGACGTTCTCGGCGCTCGATCGAGACGCAAGGTTCGAGCGGCTCGTGCCCGAGGGCTACTGGCGCGCCGAGGGCGGCCCGGTGCTGGCCGTCGAGGGCAATGCAAGGGCCCTGCTGACGGCCGAGCGCACAGCCCTCAACTTCTTGGGCCACCTCTCAGGCGTGGCCTCGTTCGCCGCGCGCGCCGCCTCGGCCACGAGCGGGACCGGCGCCAAAGTGCTCGACACCCGCAAGACGACCCCCGGCTTACGGGCTTTGGAGAAGGCGGCGGTCGCTGCCGGCGGCGGCCACAACCACCGCTTCGGCCTGTATGACGCGATCCTGATCAAGGACAACCACATCGCGATCGCCGGCTCGATCACCAGGGCCGTCCAGCTGGCCAAGGCAGCGCACCCCGAATTGGCAGGCACGCTCGAGGTCGAGGTCAGGACCTTGGAGGAGATCGACGAGGCGATCGCCGCGGGCGCGCCGAGGCTGCTGCTCGACAACATGGACGTCTATGAGCTGAGGGCCGCCGTCACGAGGGTCGCCAGCCGGGCCGAAACCGAGGCCAGCGGCAACGTGACACTCGACACGCTTCGGGAACGGGCGGAGACGGGGGTAGACTGGATCTCGATGGGCGCGCTGACGCATTCATCGCGCGCACTGGACCTGTCCCTGTCTCTGGAGGTGCTGCCATGAATCCGCTCCCCATGGCGCCGACCCTGTCCATGATCCCCGAGATCAAGCCCCAGCCTGGGCTCAGTCCTGCGGAGATCGAGGCCCTCTCCGAAGAGATTCGCGCGCTGGCGACCGAGCGCAACGCGACGATCCTGGCCCACAACTACCAGGTCCCGGAAATCCAGGACGTGGCCGACTACGTCGGGGACTCGCTCGGTCTCTCCAGACGCGCCGCTGGCGGTGAGTCCGAGGTGATCGCGTTCTGCGGCGTGCACTTCATGGCCGAGACAGCCTCGATTCTGTGTCCTGAGAAGACCGTCCTGATTCCTGACCTTGACGCCGGCTGCTCCCTGGCCGCCTCGATCGACGCCGGCCAGCTCCAAGCATGGCGCGCCGAATACCCGGCTGGCGTGGTCGTGATGTACGTCAACACGACCGCCGAGGTCAAGGCTTTGACCGACTACTGCTGCACCTCCGCCAACGCCGTCGACGTGGTCAGGCACATCTATGAGACCAAAGGCCCCGACACCGAGATCCTGTTCGGCCCGGACATGTGGCTCGGCGCCTACGTCGAGCGCGAACTCGACAAACGAATGCACGTCTGGGACGGCGAGTGCCACGTCCACGCCGGCATCAGGCCGGCCGACATCGAGGCCACCCGGGCGGAACATCCCGGCGCCGACTTCCTGATCCATCCGGAGTGCGGCTGCTCGACGAGCGTCATGGAGTACGTCGCCTCCGGTGACATCGCCACCGAGGGGGTCCACATGCTCTCGACCGGCGGCATGCTCAAGTACGCCGAGGAGCTCGAGCGCGTCGCCGGCGGGGCCTCCGTCGGGCTCGCGCAGGGTGCCTCCACCAGGGCCGCGGGCGGCCCGGCCGAGACCGCCGCCGGGGACATCGACGGGCGCGCCGGAGGCTCACACGAGCCCACGGGTGCGAAGCCGGTGCGCGAGGCGATCGTCGCGACGGAGACCGGCATGCTCTATCCGCTCGAAATGGCGGCCCCGGACGTCGAGTTCATCCCCGCGAACCCGAAGGCCCAGTGCGTGTACATGAAGATGATCACGTTGCCCAAGCTGAGGGACGCCCTGCGCGACATGAAGCACGAGGTCAGGGTCCCCGCCGACATAGCCGCCAGGGCACGGGTGCCGATCGATCGGATGGTGGCGATTGGGTAGCGTCGCCCAAGCGATGGGCGAAAGCGTCCATTTTTTTCGTAGATGTTTGCATTTACGCTAACATAGTTGTATATGAGTACCACAGATGAGAGTCGTGCGGCACAGCTCATAGACGAGATCGGTCGCCGTAGCGGGCTCAAGCACTCAGAGCTGGCGCGCAGGGCGGGGCTGGACAGGTCCGTGCTCAGCGCGTACGCGCGTGGCCGGCGACAGCCGTCCGTGGCGGCGATGGCACGGATCGCGCGAGGCGCCGGGTTGCGGCTGGAGCTGGCTCCGGTCCCGGGCGACGCGTCGTTGGAGCGCCAGGCGAGGATTCTGGAGATGGTCCTGGATCTCGCCGGCTCGCTGCCGTTCAAGGGGCGGGGCGAGCTTCAGTACCCGCCGCTGATCAGGTTGCGCGCGTGACCGAGCTCGGCGACCAACTGCTCGCCGTGCACGACGGCCTCGATGCCGCTGGCATCCCGCACGCCATCGGCGGCGCCATCGCCCTTGGCTACTGCGTCCTCGAGCCGCGAGGCACGCGCGACGTGGACGTCAACGTCTTCGTCGGGCCGCGGCGCGCGCGCGATGTGTTCGCGGCGATGCCTGAAGAGGTTGAGTTGGACGGCGCGGCTCTCGAACAGGCCGAACGTGACGGCCAGGTGAGGCTCAATTGGGGGATCACGCCGATCGACCTGTTCCTAAGCGTCTTGCCCTTCCATGACTGGGCCGAGTCGCACGTAAGAGAAGTGCCGTTCGAGGGCCGCACGATCCCGGTTCTGGACTGCACGGGTCTGGCGGTCTTCAAGGCCATGTTCGCTCGCCCTCGCGACTGGGTCGACATCGAAGCGATGGTCGAGGCGCGCTCACTCGATGTCGACGAGGCGATCCGCTGGATCCGCGAGATGGTCGGCGACGATGAGCGTGTTGAGAAGTTGACCGCGCTGCGGGCCAGCCGTCGCTCGCAGGCCGAGCCTCCGCCACTGCGCCCGGCGCCGGGCACGAGACGGGACGCTTCCGGTTAGAACTCCTCGGCTGTGTGCGGCCCGACGCACGCTACGGCCAGGTTGTCGGCCACGCCCGCGGCGACCTCGCGGACCTCGTCGAAGGTGACCGCGTCCAGGGCCGCGATCGCGACGTCCGGGTCGATGTCCTCGCTGAAGACGATCGCCCGGTTGGCCGCGTACCGGGCCACGGCGCCCGTGTTCTCGAAGGCGAGCACCAGCCTGCCGGCCGCGTACGCGCGCGCCCTGGCGACCTCCTCCTCGGTCGGCCCGTCGGTTCGCAACTCATCCACGATCTCGCGCATCCGCGTGTAAGCCTCGACGCACTTCGCCGACTCCAGGCCCGAGCCCAGCTGCAAGACCGGCATGTCGGCGAACGCGTGGTCGGCCGCGTAGACCGAGTAGCAGAGGCCCCGCTTCTCCCTGATCTCGTCGAACAGCCGCGAGCCCATCGAGCCGCCCAGCAGGGTCGCGTAGATCGACAGGGCCGCCCTTTGCTTCATGTCCGAGACCTCGATCTCGGGCCTGTAGATCATCCTCAGATGCGACTGTTTGGTGTCGCGCTGCTCGACCGCCTTCTGCGGCGCGAACGCCGGCGCCGGCACGTACGGCTCCGGGGTCGGCAGCTCCGGAAAGCGACCGAAGCGCTCGATCAGCTCCGACTCTTCCGGCAAATGCTCGAGGTTGCCCGCCAGGAACGCGCCTCCCCTGGCGCCCGACCAGCGGCGCTCCCTGAAGGCGACGATCGCCTGCCTCGTGAACGCCCTCAGGTTCTCCTCGGGCCCCAGCACCGTCCTGCCCAAAGGGTGCTCCCCGAACGCGGCCTTGTCGATCAGGTACTCGGCGACTGTCGAAGGCTGGTCGTAGGCCCGGTTGATCTCCTGGATGACCACGCCCCGCTCGCGGTCGAGCTCCTCCGCGTCCAGGCGCGGGCGCCCCACGAAGTCGGTCAGCAGGTCGATCGCCTCTGGCGCCGACTCGGCCCTGACCGTGATGTGGAAGGCGACCAGGTCGTGGCTCGTATAGGCGTTCAGCACGCCCCCGAGCCGCTCCGCGGTCTCGTTGACCGCCCTGTAGTCGCTGTACTTCTCGCCGCCCTTGAAGACCAGGTGCTCGAGGAAGTGGGCCATCCCGTTCTCCTCTTTGCGCTCGGTCCTCGCGCCGGCTTCGAAGGCGACCAGCACCGTCAGGGCCCGCGTGCCGGGTATCGCGATGCCGTGGACCGGAAGCTGGTTGCCGGGGACGTTCGTCGTCTGGATCGCGGCCATGGCAGGCAACCTAGCGCGTCCGTCGGCCGGGGCCCGGCTGGCCCCCGGCTGGCGCGGTTGGACCGGTCGGAGACCTGGCCGGGTCTCATCGCGGACCGCAAGCAGCCGGCGGTGGGTCGAGGACTCCTCGACTAGGCTTGGGCGGCCGATGCGCACCGGGCGAGTCCTCACATACGTACTGATCGCGATGCTGCCGATCCTGCTCGTGCTGGGGGTCTGGTGGGGCGGGCATCCCGAAGATCTGCCTGGCTTCGCGCGCTCGGGCTTGGTCGCCCACGCCGAAGCAAGGGTCGTCGACGAAGCGCTCGAACGGATCTCGAGCGACTACTACCGGCCGGTCGGCATCGGCTCGCTCTCGAACGCCTCCCTGAGCGGCGCCGTCGCCAGCCTGCACGACCGCTTCTCGCACTACCTGTCCCCCAAGGAGCTGCACGAATTCGACTCGCCGCCGAGCTTCACCGGCATCGGCGTCGAGGTGCAGCCCGAACACCGGGGCCTCTCGATCGTCCGTGTCTTCGACAACTCGCCGGCCGTCCGTGGCGGTCTGAAGGTCGGCGAAAGGATCGTCGCCGCTGACGGTCGTACCCTCGAAGGTCTTTCCCCGGACATCGCGACCGGCCTCATCAAGGGGGCCCCCGGCACGAGCGTGGCCCTGCGCGTCGAAGCGCCCCCGCCTCCGGGCCATCGCCGCGGGCGCGGGCCCACCCGGCCGGTCACGATCACGCGGGCCACGATCTCAGAGCCCGTCGTCGCCTCGACCGTGAAGACCGTCCACGGCATCAAGCTCGGCGTCGTCGCGCTCGCCACGTTCAGCCCCGGCTCCCATGCCGAAGTCCACGAAGCCGTCGAGCGCGTCCTGCGCGAAGGCGCCAAAGGGATCGTCTTCGACCTGCGCGACAACGGCGGCGGCCTGGTCGAGGAAGCCCAGCTGATCGCCTCCAACTTCATCCCTCACGGCGTGATCGTGACCACCCGCGGGCGCTCACAGCCGACCCAGACGCTGTATGCGGTCGGCGGCGCCATCCCCAGATCGATCCCGGTCGTCGTGCTCGTCGACTCCAACACCGCCTCGGCCTCCGAGATCGTCACCGCCGCCCTTCAAGACCACCACCGCGCGACCGTCGTCGGCGTGCACACGTTCGGCAAGGGCGTCTTCCAGGAGGAGACGCCGCTCGCCAACGGCGGCGCCCTGGACATCACCGTCGGCGAGTACTTCACCCCCAACGGCCGCAACCTCGGCGGCGGAGGCATCAAACAGGGCGCCGGGGTCGATCCCGAAGTGAAGGTCGCCCACGGGGTCGACACTCCGTACGGCCTGGCGGTCGCCCTGAACACGCTGGCCGCCAAGGTCAGATAGTGGCATCCAATCTCAGATGAGCGGCGCCCGCCCCTCGGCCGCCACTCGCCCGGGGCCTGCCGGGCTCGTGCCGGCGGACACGCTCGTGGCCGTCGTCGAGAAGCGCGGCCGCTTCTGGGCCGCCGAGCCCTACTTCCCTGAGCCGCGCTCCGAGACCGAGCGGGGCCGCGGCCATCGCGGCCATCGCGGCCCGCGCCGGATCGTGCTCGCCTCAAATCGCGTCGAGCGCCCGGGCGCCGGCGCCGCCGAGGCGGAGACCGCGAACGCCGGCGATCTCGTGCTCGTGCGGCTGGCCGGCGCCCGGGGAGCCCGGGGAGGCGGGGTAGGCGGAGGCGGGGGTCGCGGAGGCGGGGGAGGCGGGGGTCGCGGCGGCCCACGTCCGGGCGCCCGGATCGTGCGCCGGATCGGGCGCCCGGACGTGGCCTTGGACGCGATCGAGGCGCTGCTCTGCGATCGCGGTCTTGGCCGCGACTTCGAGCCGGACGTGCTGCGCGCGTCCGCGCGCGCGCGCGAGCAGGGCGCCGCGGCCGCGCTGCGCGAACTCCAGCAGGGCCTTCGCCGGGACCTGCGCGATCTTCCGACCCTGACGATCGATCCGGCCAGCGCCCGCGACTTCGACGACGCGATCTCGGCGCAGTCGCTCGACTCCGGCGCGGGCGTACGCGTCTGGGTCCACATCGCCGACGTATCACTGTTCGTGGCCGAAAACTCGCCCGTCGACATCGAGGCCAAGCGGCGCGCCACGAGCGTCTACGTGCCCGGCGCGGTCGAGCCGATGCTGCCCCAGGCCCTGTCCAACGACGCCTGCTCCTTGGTGCCCGGCGCCGAGCGCGCGGCCGTGACGGTCGAGCTCGACCTGCGCGGCGCCGAGGTCGTGCGCAGCTCCTTCTACAGGTCCCTGATCAGATCCGACGCCCGCCTCGACTACGACTTCGTCGATCGCATCTTCGCCGGCCGCGAGTCCGCCGAGGAGCCGTGGGCACAGGCGCTCGCGGTCGCGCGGACGGCAAGCGCGGCGCTCGGGCGCTCCCGCGAACAGGCCGGCGGCCTGGTGCTCGACTCCGAGGAGCCCGAGATCGTCTTCGATGAAGACGGCCACGTCGCCGCGATCCAGGCAAGCGTCCAGACCGAGTCCCATCGCCTGATCGAGCACCTCATGATCGCCGCCAACGAAGCCGTCGCCAGGCACCTGTCAGAGCGCGGCGCCCCCTGCCTGTATCGCGTCCACGAGCGTCCCGAGCCCGCGCGTGTCGCGCGCCTGATCGACCAGCTCGCCTCGCTTGGAGTGCCCACGCCGCCGGTACCGAAGGCCATGTCGCCGTCGCAGGCCGCAGACCTGATGGCCGAGATCTCGCAGCGAATCGAGCGTCACGTCGACCGCGCGCTCGATCGCGACCGCGCCGGGCCACGGGGCGATTCCCGCGCCGGCAGCGGACGCCAGGGCGGTCGTGCCCACGCCGGCGCCGGCGCCGGTCGTGCCCACGCCGGGCCATGGGGCGGGCGCAGCGCCCTGACATCGCTCCTGCTGAGGACCCTGCAGCAGGCTTACTACTCGCCCAAGAACATCGGCCACGCCGGCCTGCACTCCGCCTACTACTGCCACTTCACGTCTCCGATCCGGCGCTACCCAGACCTCGTCTGTCACCGGGCTCTTATCTCGACGCTGGGCGGTCGCGAGCCCGGGCCGCGCCGGGCTGAGCTCGGCGAGCTGGGCCAGTGGACCTCCGAACGCGAGCGCGACGCGACACGGATCGAGCGCGACGGCGACGACCTGGCGCGCTGCTACGCCCTCGAGCAGATCCTCTACGAGAACGGCTTCGACCAGACCTTTACAGGCGAGGTCACCGGCCTGATCTCCGCCGGCGCCTTCGTCGCCTTCGGCGGCGCCGGGGCCGGGGCCGACCCGCCTGAGGATGGCGGTGGGTCTGTGGAGGTCGGTGCGCAAGAGGGCGCTGCGGCTGGTGGCGAGCAGGACCGCGGTCCGCGGGGACCGCTCTACGAGGGAATGCTGCCCGTGCGCCGGATGCGTTTCGAAGGCGAGCGCGACTGGTTCGAGCTGAACGACGACGAGACGATCCTGCGCGGGGAGCGCTCCGGCATGACGATCAGGCTGGGGGACGCGATCGAGGTCAGGGTCGCGCGCGTCGACACCGTCCGCGGGCGGGTCGATCTGGTGCCGGCCGAGTAGGCTCGTTCGGTTGTGGCCAAGACCAAGAAAGCCAAGCGCAAGATCGGCGCCGGCGACGTCGCCTCCAACAGGTACGCGTCCTACCGGTACGAGCTCGTCGAGCGGATCGAGTGTGGGATCGTGCTCGTCGGCACCGAGGTCAAGGCCCTACGCGAGTCCGGCGCCCAGCTCAAGGACGGCTACGCCGCGATCAAAGACGGCGAGCTGTGGCTCTTCTCGGTCCATATCCCGCCTTACGCGCCCGCTTCGCGCGAAAACCACGACCCCGAGCGGCCCCGCAAGCTGCTCTTGCACAGGCGCGAGCTGGACAAGCTCGCCGCCCAGGTCGCGGAGCGCGGCTTCACGCTCGTGCCGACCCGCATCTACTTCTCAGGCTCCAACGCCAAGGTCGAGATCGCCTTGGCCAGAGGCAAGGACGTCTACGACAAACGCCAAACGATCAGAGATCGCGAGTCAAAGCGCGACATGGAACGGGCTGTACGCGAAGCCAGGCGCTGAGGCGGCCGGCGAGGGCGCCCGCCGGCCGGCGTCAGAGCGAACGGAAGGAGTGGCCGCCGGCCGACAGCACGTGCGAGACGTCCATGCCGACGATCAAGACCACGATCAGGGCCACGTAGACCCCGCCGATCAGGACACGCTGGCGGGTGCTGACCCGGTAGTAGGCGGCCTGCTCGAGCGATCTCGTCTTGCGTGCCCGCCAGCGCCGCCTCGTTTCGAGGGCGCCCAAGACCAGGAACAGCAGCAGGAACGGGTTGTGGCTGACGATCAAGAGCGTCGCGATCGCGCCCAAGCCGACGAACCACATCGCCGGCGCCATCGCCGCCATCGCCCGGCCTCCGTCGAACGGCACGACCGGGACCAGGTTGATCAGGTTCAAGAAGAAAGCGACGTACGCGAGGGCGAGCAACAGGTCGCTGTTCGTCAGCTCCGCCACCGCGAGGCAGACCCCGGCGCCGAGCGTGCCGAGGATTGGCCCGGCCAGGCCGACTCTGGCCTCGGCAAGGGCGTTGTCGCCGAGCGACTTCGAGAAGATCGCGGCGCCCAGAAACGGTATGAACATCGGCGCGCTCGCACCCTCGACTCCCTCTCTGCGCAACTGCACGACGTGGCCCATCTCGTGCACGAACAGCAGCAGCACGAAGCCCGCCGCGAACGTCCAGCCGAAGAACAGGCTGTACGCGGCGACCGAGATCAGAGCGGTCCCCATCGTGCCGAGCAGCTTGACCTTCGGCAACAACAGGACCACGCCTTTGATCGCCGCCCAGAACTTCGCCGCCGCTACCCCGATGGCGGCCAGGATGCTGCCGATCCGCTTACGTAGGCCCTGCGGGCGCGCTCGGCGCTTTGCGCCGAACGGTTCGGCCTGCGCGCCGTCGATGCCAAGCGCCGCATGTCCCGATGCCGGTCTGGTGGCGGATGGCCGGGCGTGGGACGGATAAGAGGACACGACCGGCAGCGCCGGGCCCGCCGTTGGAGGTGGAGCCGGAAGTGATAGATCGCCCGAATCCATAGATCCATTGTGGCAGGCCCGCTAAGCGCCGCCTAACGATCCCTTCGGACTAGGTTTCAAGACCGGACCAGGCGTCAGCCGGCTTGGTTCGATCGCCCGATCCGCTCTTTTTTCCGCAACGTGCGGGTTGAACGTGCGCCTTGGGGTTGCGCTGGCCGGGGTCGCGAGTTAGGTTGCATCCAGACGCGGAACCGAGTCGCAAAGAGCGAGGCCACTGAGGTGTGAGGCCGCGCCACCGGAACCGACGAAGCCCTCCGGGGCCGAGTCCGGGAAAGGTCCTCAAAGCGGCCCGGGACCGCGTCGCTTTCGTTTGTGGGCCGGACCGGACGCCTCGTTGTTCTCGCTTGGGGCCTTCGCTTGGCGAGCTACAATGACGGAAGCAGAACATCCAAGGGGACGACAGGCTTCGACGCGGTCGGCTCGTTTGGATGGTCGCGAGTCGAGGTTCCGGGCGGCCTCGTAAAACACCCGGAAAAACCATAAGTGCGGATTCTCACGAGTTCGCCCTCGCCTAGCTAGAAACTAGATCGCGAGGTTTCGGCCCCCGTTCGCCTGCGGCAGGGATCGCCGGAATCAGACAGCAGGCTTACCCGGCACGGCCTGCTCCCGCCAAACCGGGGACCTTTCAGGGAGCTGGTCTTCCGCAACCCGGCCGGCGTGGCTAGCGGAAGATGAGACTAGAGCGCCGGCTACGCTCGTAGAAGCCATTCAAACGCGATCGCGGACCCGGGTTCGATTCCCGGCGTCTCCACTCTACTCCCCGGTTTGGCTTGCTAGAGCCAAATCGTCGAGAGGGACGGGGGGAACGATTCACGACTCGTCCTCCGCCAGCACGCTAGCCATCGTGGCGGCGAGCTGGTCGATATCCCAGTCGGCATAGATGTCGCTGTCGGACACTCCAAGAGCCAGCGCGATGTGGTTCCAGGATCTGCCGTGTTGTCCGAGCGAGGAGGACGGCCTCCCGGCAAGCAAGCGGCGCGCCGAACGCAAGGCGGGGGCCCTGTTGGGGCTGCTCCGTCTGGCGTTGTCCGTGGGGCTCGCTAACTTAGCCGCAATGGTTTCTGCTGTTGCCACTGAGCGTCGCACCCTTATGGCGCACCACCCGATTGGAGCTTCGACGGGATACATGGAGGCCCTCCGAGGTGACTGGCCGGCGTTGGTGAGCGAGGCTGCGGAGTTCTCGTGGTTCGCAGTCGAGCTCTCCGCGCTCTCAGAGAACGAGTTGGATGGCTTGGGTCGTTATCTGACGGCGGAGCCACCTCTGGCGTTCCGATATCTGAGCATCCACGGGCCGTCCAAGGGGCGCTCATTGCCCGAGGTCGATCTGGTTGCGTCTCTCGTGCGCCTCACGGCCGGTGCGGATGCGATCGTCATGCACCCCGACACGATCTCCGACGCTGATCCGTTCCTTGCGCTCGGGCGGACGCTGGTTCTCGAGAACATGGATGCTGGCAAGAGTGATGGGTGTACCGTCGAGCAGCTTGCCAGATGGTTTGAAAGACTCCCGGAGGCAGGGTTCTGTTTCGATGTGGCTCACGCTTGGTCACTCGACCGCACAATGGGACTGGCGGCGGAGTTGCTCGACACGTTCAGATCGCGGTTGCGCCATGTTCACGTGAGCTCCCTGTCCGCCGACCTGCATCACGTCCCGTTGAGCGAGGAGGACGAAGCGCTCTTCCTGCCCGTGCTCGAGCGATGTCTGGATGTTCCCTGGATACTTGAGGCGCCACCGAGGGACGGGAGTGTCTGATTAACGGTGGATCTGGCTTGGTCGGTTAGTTGATTCTTCCTTGGAAGGTTATTGCGAATGCGTTGAGGGCGGGCTTCCATCGGCTGGCCCAGCGGGCTCTGCCTCGTCCTGTCGGGTCGAGTGACCTGGTGACGAGGTAGAGGCACTTCAGGGCGGCCGTGTCGTTGGGGAAGTGCCCTCGGGCGCGGACGGCGCGTCGGTAGCGGGCGTTGATCGACTCGATCGCGTTCGTTGAGCAGATCACGCGGCGGATCTCGACGTCGTAGTCCAAGAACGGTATGAACTCGCTCCAGGCGTTCTCCCAGAGCTTGCTGATCGCTGGATACTGTCCGCCCCACTTGGTGTCGAACTCCATGAAGCGCTCCCTGGCCGCAGTCTCTGAAGGCGCCGTATAGACCGGCCTGAGGTCTCGGCTCATCTCCTGCCAGTATCCGCGGGACGCGAACCGGAACGTGTTGCGGATCAGATGGATCACACAGGCTTGGACGGTCGCGAGCTCCCAGGTCGTCGTGATCGCCTCCGGTAGACCCTTCAGGCCGTCGCAGACAGCGATACAGACGTCCTTGACGCCACGATTCTTGATCTCGGTGAACACGCTTAGCCAGAACTTCGCGCCCTCGCCGCCATCTCCGGCCCAGAGCCCGAGGATGTCGCGCTCCCCGTTCACGGTCACGCCGATCACGACATAGACCGGCTTGTTCATCACCTGCCCGTCACGAACCTTGACCACGAGCGCGTCGATGAAGATCACCGGGTAGACCTCATCCAGCGGCCTAGCCAGCCACTCGGTCATCTCCGCGGTGACCTTCTCGGTGATCCGGCTGACCGTGTCCTTGGAGACCCGGGCGCCATAGACCTCTTGGAAGTGCGCAGCGATCTCCCCTGTCGTCAACCCGCGGGCGGTGAGCGACAGCACGATCTCATCGACGCCCGTCAGCCGGCGCTGGCGCTTCTTGACGATCTGTGGATCGAACATGGACTCGGTGTCCCTCGGTACCTCGATCTCGACCGGGCCGATCTCGGTTAGCACCGTCTTGGCGCGTGTCCCGTTGCGCGAGTTCCCGCTGTTGCGCCCATCAGGGTCATGCTTCTCATAGCCCAGGTGCTCGCTCATCTCCGCGTCAAGCGCGGTCTCGAGCACGTTCTTGGTCAGCTGGTTCAAAAGCCCCTCAGGACCGACCAGCTCGATGTTCTGCTCCTCGGCCTGCGCCAGGAGCTGCTCAGCAAGCTGCTTCTGATCAACGATACCTGTAGTCATAGACCCGATCATCTCCCCCTGATCGGTCGACTCCACTATCTCCGTCATGGTCATCCCTTTCGGTCAGACCAAGCACTTCCACCGTTAATCAGACAGTCCCTCGCGGGATATGGGAACTGGCCGATCTAGGGCGTAAGCGCCTGGAAGATGCGCAGGAGTAGAGCGTTAGCTCGCGCCTTAATTCTCGGGACGGTGTATTGATGCGACTCTCGAACATCTCCTCGACCGAGGATTTCGAGCTGGAGAACATGCGAGAAGATTTGCGTGATCGGCGTTGGCGACGCCGTCTCGCGATACTGCGCGTGGCGCGGTGGCCACTGCTGAGCATGGTGGTGAGCCTCAGCTTGTCCCATGTGCCCGCACTGTTGGGCTGGCTATGAACTAGCGCGTCGATTGCGAGTTGCCCTCGTAGATCGACTCGGAGCGCCCGGTAGCCCTGGCCCGTCCTCTACCCGTACACCCCATCCAGCCAAACCTTGAGCGCCGCTTCAAGCGCGGCGGCGTCGACGTCCTCGACGAACAGGTGCGCGCTGAGCCCGACGACGCCGCCGTAATGGTTGCGCCCAAAGAAGCGAAACAGGCCGTCGCTGGTGCGGACGCCGAGGAATTGAGGCGTCGAGTAGTCGATCACGCCATCGAGTGTGCCGGCTTCGCCGAGCGAAGCATGAACCGCATCGCCGACGGCCGCGTCCGTGGACACGCCGAGGGCGGCGCGCAGCGCGTCCATCGCGTCCGGCGTGCCGGCGGCCGGGGGTCCTTCGATGCCTGCCGACGGCTGACCGACATAGGTGACCGGGCGGCCGTTGAAGTGCTCGAGGTACTGGCCGAGGGTGTGCAGGTAGAAGTCGGTGTGGCCGTCGATGGCGTCGTACTGGTCTTCCCAATCGTCGGCGAGGATGCCGGAGTGGACGTAACGCAGGCGGGCCGTGCCGCCGGCGTGGGCCTCGATCGTGTAGTCGAGGGCGTTGAAGGTGCCATCCGGCGACTCGATCTTGATCACGAGCCTGTGCGGCGGATCCCAGGTGGTGACGGGCCCTCCCTCTGGCGGCGTGGTGCCGGCCGGAACCTCCATGCCGGTCGGGAACTGCCAGGCGGCGGTATCGGCGGTGATCGCGGTCCAGACGTCGTACGAGCCCGAGGGCAGGTCGACTTCGCGGGCGATCTCGAATGCGCGGCTCATTGCTGGGGCTCCTTGTCGTTCGTGATGGTGGGGTGCAGGGCGACGACGAAGCGGTGTGGACGACCGCCGGGAGCGTCGTCGTCGTGGTACTTGGCGACGAGGTCGTTGACGGCGCCCGCCAGCTCGGCGGCGAACGCGGCCCGGTCGGGTGCGGACGCGAACCTGATCTCGCTGTCGATCCCGAGGGTCGCGAGCGGCTTGCCGGCCGCGCTAGCCCCAACGATCAGCTCGCCGACTTCGCGGACCAGGCGCCCCGCGACCGCCAACAGCCAGCGCGCGGAGCGCTGGTCGGGTTCACGCGACGGGTCGGGCGCAACGACCGACAGGGCGCTCGGCGAGATCACGTAGGACGCGGCGGTCGCCTGAAGTATGCGCTCCGTGCAGTTGCCCTTGCGCCGCTCCTCGACGAGCTCGACCAGGCCGTGGCGTTCCAGGGTCCTCAGGTGGTAGTTGGCCTTCTGACGGGTCAGCCCGACGCGCGGCGCGAGCGTGCTGGCCGATCCCGGCTCTGCCAGCTCGGCGAGCAGGCGGCCACGGATCGGGTCCAGCGACGCCTCGGCGGCGGCCGGGTCATCGATGACGGCGACGTCATACACACGAGCATCCTGCCACCGATCATTATTTTTGTCAAGACCTTTTTTCTTTTCATAGTCCCTTCGCGTTTAATGAATCGACGGCTCGTACCCTTGAATCGCTCGCCTCGCCTCGCCTCGCCTCGCCTCGCCTCGCCTCGCTCCGGCCCGGCCCGCCTCGTCTCCTCGCTTCCGTCTCTCCGCCTCGCCTCGCTCCGGCCCGGCCCGCCTCGTCTCCTCGCTTCCGTCTCTCCGCCTCGCCTCGCTCCGGCCCGGCCCGCCTCGTCTCCTCGCTTCCGTCTCTCCGCCTCGCCTCGCTCCGGCCCGGCCCGCCTCGTCTCCCCGCCTCGTCTCCCCGCTCCGGCCCGGCCCGGCTCGCCTGGTCTCGCCTGGTCTTCGCTTCGTCCCGCCCTGGCTCGCCTCGCCTCGCCCGCTTTGCCTGGCCTCGCCGCTCGCCTTGCGCCGCCTGGCCTGGCCTGGCCTGGCCTGGCCTGGCCTGGCCTCGCCACCGTTATCGTTGTGAGTGGCCGACAGCCGGTCGGTCAGACAACCGCCCAACGAACCGTCGGGCGTAAGCCAGTAGGAGGGATCTCATGAATACGTATGTCATCTTGAGGCGCGGTGCTTGGGGCTCTGGGCAGGAGCTCGAGGAGGCGGCCGGCCGTTCGAGCAAGGTCGGCGACGAGCAGATGTCCGACGACATCCGCTGGATTCGGAGCTATGTGCTGAGCGAGCCCGACGGGCGCGTGGGGACGGTCTGTGTCTATCAGGCAAGTAGCCCGGAGGCCATCCGCGAGCATGCCTCGCGCGCGGAACTGGCGGCCGACGAGATCATCGCCGTGGCCGACACGGTGATCGTAAGGCCGGATCCGCAGGCCACAAGCGAGTAGCCCGGTCGGGAGCTCGGCCGGCTCTTTGCCGGAGTGCCGGCTTGGTGGCCGCCGGTGCGCGGTGCGCGGCCACCGGCGCGAAAGGTTGGAGGCTAGGCCCCCGAGTCGAGCCCGGATCCTAGGACCGCTTCGATCCAGTCGTAGCGCCCGCCGCACAGCGCTCGCCAACGCGAGGGCGTTACGGCTACGCGTCGGTCGATGGCATCGATGGCCGGCGTCAGGAACGCTTCGTGCAGGATCGCCCAGCCGCCGGCCCCGGGCGCCAGGTTGACCTTGCCGTTCCTGGCGATCGTGAGGGTGTGGGATCCCGCCGAGAGCCTCGCGGGCACGGGCACGGTCGGCTCGGGGTTGTGGGGGTTGCCGCTCAACTCGCCACCGATCGAGGCGATCCGGCGGCCGTCGATCGTGACGGTGACCGTGGGCATGATCTCGCCCTTCAGCCAGACATCCCAGAGGCCGGACCGCGGCAGAGCGAACGCGCTCGTCAAATGTCCGGCGCCGTCCATGAGGAGGCCCGGATGCGTGTATCGCCAGGCGGGGTGCTTGCCGCCGGCGATGTCCAGACGGATGGTCTCGGGCGCCATCGCCGCGACCAGATGGCCGCCACCGGCCGCGGCGGTCCGGGCCAGTCGCGCGATGCTCGGGCATGGCGCCGGCCTGGTGCTTGGCAGGCCGAGGTGGGCGATCGCGATGGGCGCTCCAGGCCGGCGCGCCCAGACCTGGTAGTAGGCGCCCTGCCAGACGAGCCGGTACGCGGCCGGGGGCTCGCTGGCGGTCGGGTCGCGGGGCGTGAGCACGAGCGGGTACCGGCTCCATGCAGCCGCCGGCACGCGGTCGAGGTCGACGGGGTAGCCGTGGCCCTTCATCGTCCGTAGGCCGACCGGCGGATACATGAAGTCGAGGCCGCCGACGTCCATGTGGCGCAGCTCGTAGAGCGTGTATTCGTCGAAGCTGGCCACCAAGGTCGGGCCCTGCCCGGCGAACCGTTCCTCGATCGCGGCCAGCTCTTCGTAGCGCGCGGTCGGCGCGAGGTTCGAGGCGTGGTACTGCATCGCGTCCGAGACCGCGACTCCGCCGACGATCGCCACGGCGGCGAGCATGGCCGCCACGGCAAGCCCCGGTCCGGGAAGCGCACGCGCGGTGGGGATGCCGGCCGCCAGGGCCAGCCCCGGCCCGGGGAGCGCGCGCGCGGTGGGTGGGCCCGCCGGTGAGGATCCGCCGGCCGACCCGGGGCCGGCGGAGTTCCGCGCGCGGCGGCCCGTTCGCGAAGCAGTCCCGCGCAGCCAGGCGATCCCGGCCCAAGCCAGGAGCACGATGACGGGCGAGGTGAGCATGATCGCCTTGGCGCTGACCCAGGCCGTGGCATAGATGCAGAGCCCGATCCCGACCGCGATCGTGAGCGCGGCCCAGCCGGCCAAGTCAAGCTCGCCAAGCGAAACGATCCGCCGAACCCCGAGCACCGCCAGCGCGAGGGTGAGCGCGGCGATGAGATACGTGAGCGCCAGGAGCGAGCCGGTCGGCGTTTGTTGATAGCTGCCGGCCAGCCACGTACCGAAGACCTGGGCTGGTTCAAGGGAGCCGGTCAGGTTGCCGGGGTTGTTGGTGGTCGCGATCCCGTGGGCGACCTGTAGGGACCCCGACAGCTGGGCCCAGGTGGAGAGCGCCGCCAGCGCGAAGATCGCCAGGCCGAGCCCCGCGACGCCCGCCAAATGGCCCGCGCGCGCGCGGCCGGCTCGCACGTCGCGGACCGCCGCCACGGCCACGACCGAGACCGCAGCCAGGCCCCAGGCGCCGAAGCCGACGCCCAAAGCCGACACTCCGGCCGCGAGCACGAGCGCGAACGAGGCCACGCCCGCCGGCCTAGACCACAGCCAGCGCGCGTGCTGAACGGTGAGCGCCCCGAGCGTCAGGATCATCGCGAGCGCGACTATCTCCTTGATGGAGGCGACCAGCTCATAGCCGTATACGAGCGCTCCCAGGATCGCAGTGACGGCGGCCAGCGCTGACCACGCCCCGGCGAGGCCCATCCCGCGCGAGAGCACGAGCGCCGGGCCGACGGCGGTCGCGAGCATGAAGGCGTTGAACGGCTGGAAGGTCCAGATCAGGGGCAGCCCGACCAGGAACGAGCTGCCGCCGAAGAGCGTGTCAGCGCCCGAGGGGTAGCCGGTCGGGTAGTAGGCCTTCAGGTACTGCCCGTAGGAGTTCGTCAGGTCGAGGCCGCCATAGTCCTGGCCGTGGCGTATCAGGTAGTCGGCGCCGAGCATGTGGAAGGCGGAATCGGTCAGGGCCTGGAACGAGGAGAACGTAGGCCTGCCGGCCGCCAGGACCGGGGCGAGCGCCGCGACGTACACGAACGCCGCGACTCCGGCCTGCCTGAGCGCTCGCGTGCTCGCCTGTCCGCGTGGCCCTGCATCTGCCTCCCCGCGCGATCCCGCGCGCGCACGTGCGCGCGCATCCGTGCCGGTCGCACGGCGTTCCCGGCGCCAAGCCTCGGCGAGTGCCAAGAGCCGCGGCCAGCCGGCGCCGAACCCTATGAGCGCGACCGCCGCGAGCACGTATGGCGTGGCGGGCGCGGCCGCCGAGAAGTGGGTCGTGAGCTGGGAGACCCCGATCAGGGTCGCCGCGCCGATCGCCGGCAGCAGCGCCAACGCCAAGCCGCTTCCGCTGAGGCGGTCGACCAGGAGCCCGGCGCCGGTGCACAGCAGCGCGAGCACGCATGGGTAAGCCAGCGTGGTGGCCGCGAACATGACGGCCTGAGGCTATTCGGTCTCGACGACGTCCGGGCCAGGTGGCGCCGTCGCGCCGCGGCGGTGGCTACTGAGGCAGATCGAGCACGCCGAGCAGCCGGTTCCATTCCCGTTGGCCGACAATGAATTCAAGTTCTTCGAACTTGACGGCCAGGTGCCGGACCTTGACCAGCAGGCCGGTGTCGGCGGGCTGGAGGTAGCGCTCGAACAGCTTCGGTTCTGGGATTTCGACGTCGATCGCTTCGACGTGTTCGTCGAAGGAGACCACGTTCGCCGGAGCTGCCTGATGGCCGCCGCTCGCCCAAGTCCGCAGGTCCGTGCACAGGTCGGGTACGGGTAGGGCGATCATTTCGGTCAGCCCTTTGAGGTAGCCGTGGACGCGGCGGGTCAGCGCGGAGCTGCTCCAGCGCAGTCCGCTGACGGCTCGGATGGCGGTCTGAGCGATCTTGGCGTCGGTTTTGTAGGCGGTCGCCCACAGGGCGCCGGCGACCTCGTAGCTGAGCCGCTGCTCGGTTTCGTTCTGGGGGAGGCCCGCGCCGGCGCCGGGGCATTCAGCCGCGATCTTGTTGTCGAGCTTTCGGAAGCTGGCTTCCTCGGTCGGCCACGTCGTCACGACGGCGTGCAGGGCGGTGTAGGCCGCCTGTAGCGCCTTGTGCGTCGAGGAGGCGTCCCGTCCGGAGGCGGCGAGTGCGCTGGTGGGAGCGATCGTGGCGGTAACGATCGTTGTCGCCAGCACGCCGATCAGGATCGCCAAACGTGTGCGCATGGATACTAAGGTTATCTTCGCGGGCCGATCCGCGCGCGGGTACGCGCACGCGCACGCGCGCCACCGACGTTCGAGAACGACATCTTCTGGCTCACGAGAACGACATCTCCGCGCGCACACGCGGCACCGTCCTCGAGAACGACATCTCCGCGCGCACGCGCGGCGCCGTCCTCGAGAACGACATCTCCGCGCGCATACGCGGCGCCGTCCTCGAGAACGACATCTCCGCGCGCACGCGCGGCGCCGTCCTCGAGAACGACATCTAAGGTGGCCGGTCTCCGAGTGCTCCCGACAGTTGGGGGCTCGATAGGTCTTTGAGGTCAGACGGGTCCCGCCGATCGGCGGGACCCGTCTGGGCTGTGGCTCAGGCTGCCTCCTTCACCCGCAAAGTGAAGAGGAGCAGAGCCATATGACGAAGGATGACGTGCTGTTCGGCTACCGCCAGCAGTTGTTCGCGGAGGCCGCGAGGACGAACGTCTCAGCGGCATGCCGGACGTTCGGGGTGCACCGCTCCACCTACTACGCCTGGAAGCGCCAGGTCGACCGGCACGGGCTGGAGATGCTCCGCCCGAGGGAGCGCCGCCGGCCGCAGATGCCGAACGCTTTACCGAAGATGATCGAGGAGCGGATCGTGTCCTTCTCGATCGCTCACCCCGGGCTCGGCCCGCGACGGGTCGCCTCGGAGCTCGCCAGGGAGAAGTGGGGCGGGATCATCGTCTCGCCGAACGGGGTGTGGAAGGTGCTCTGTCGTCACGGGTTGAACACCCGCGCCAAGCGCCTCGGGCTGATCGCGGGCTACGCAGCTCCCTATGAGCCACCGAGAACACCAGAGCCAGAGCGCCATATCGACATCTCACGGCCCGGTGAGCTGGTCGGGATCGACTGCTTCTATGTCGGACGACTGAAGGGCACCGACGGCGCGATCTGGCAGCTCACAGCGATCGACATCGCGTCCTCCTACGCGTGGGCGGAACTCGTGATCTGCAAGCAAGGCAACCCCACCGCCCGGCAGACCAGCAAGCTCGCACAACGCGTCGCCACCGAGCTGAAGGCCGCTGGCTGGAAGCTCGAGCGCTTCCTCTCGGACAACGGCAACGAGTTCAAGGGCGACTTCACGACCACCGTCGACGCGTTGAAGGTACGCCACACCCGCATCCACGCAGGACGCCCACAGACCAACGGACACGTTGAGGCGCTGCACAAGACGATCCTCGATGAGTGCTGGAGACCAGCGTTCGCCCGCTACCTCTATCCCCGCTACACCGGGCTCAAAAGAGAGCTCGACACCTACCTGCGCTTCTACAACAACGACCGCGTGCACCACGGACGACTCACACAAGGACGCATCCCCGCCGACATCGTCTACCGTGCCCGAAAGATGGAAGCCAGATGAGCCGCACCTGTCGGCACATCCCGGAGTCTGCCCAATCTAAGGGCTCACGCGCAGATCGTCTGTGCCGGCCGGCCCGGGCTATGACTCGCGCGACACGTACGGCGCCAGCTCGCGCCTTGCGATCGACAGCTTGTGGACCTCGTCGGGGCCATCCGCCAAACGCAGCGTGCGCAGGTGCGCGTAGGCGCTGGCCAGGTGGAAGTCGTCGGAGACGCCGCCGCCGCCGTGGACCTGGATCGCCCGGTCCAGGACCTTGAGGGCCACGTTCGGTGCGGCCACCTTGATCGCGGCTATCTCCATCCGCGCGTGCTTGTTGCCGACGGTGTCCATCAGCCAGGCCGCCTTCATGGTCAGGAGCCTGGCCATCTCGATCTCGATCCTGGACTCGGCGATCCAGTCCTGGACGTTGGCTCGCGTCGCTACGGGCTGGCCGAACGTGACCCGGCCGACGGCCCGTTCGCACATCGCCTCCAGGGCCCGCTCGGCGGCGCCGATCGCGCGCATGCAGTGGTGGATCCTGCCCGGCCCGAGCCGCGCCTGGGCGATCATGAAGCCGTCGCCCTCGCCCGCGATCAGGTTCTCGCGCGGCACCCTGACGTCGGTGAAGTCGACTTCGGCGTGGCCCTCCTTGTCGATGTAGCCGAACACCGGCAGGTTGCGCATGACGGTCACGCCCGGCGTGTCGATCGGCACCAGGATCTGGCTCTGCTGCCTGTGGGGCGGGCCCGCCGGATCTGTCTTGCCCATCACGATCAGGAGCTTGCAGTGGGGGTGCTTGGCGTTTGAGGTCCACCACTTGCGCCCGTTCAAGACGTACTCGTCGCCGTCGCGCTCGATCCGCAGGGCGATGTTGGTCGCGTCCGAGCTGGCCACGGCGGGCTCGGTCATGGCGAAGGCCGACCTGATCTCGCCCTCCAGGAGCGGCGCCAGCCAGCGCTGCTTCTGAGCGTCGGTGCCGAACTGGTGCAGGACCTCCATGTTGCCGGTGTCCGGCGCCGAGCAGTTGCACGCCTCGGAGGCGATGTGCGAGCGTCCCATGATCTCGGCCAGCGGCGCGTAGTCGACGTTCGACAGGCCCGCGCCGTGGTCTGGGTCGGGCAGGAACATGTTCCAAAGGCCGGCCTCTCTGGCCTTGACCTTCAGCTCCTCCATGACCGGCGGCTGGTGGTGGGGGTCGCCGGACTCCTCGATCTGACGCTCGTAGAGCGACTCGGCCGGGCGCACGTGGTCGGCCATGAACGCCTCCAGCCGCTCTTTGAACTCGGCGCACCTCTGACTCGGCTCGAAGTCCATCGCTCCTCCTCGACGCTCACGTTGGGCTTAGGACTTAGGATCATCGCTGATGTCAGAGGAAGGGGCCAGCTACCGCGACGCGGGCGTCGACTACGACACGCTCGACGCCGGCAAGCGCTCGGCGATCGCCCAGGCGATGTCGACCTCTGGACTGCTGGCCGCGCACGGCGCCCGTGCGCTGGAGGGCTCCCGCGGCGAGCCCGCGTTCGCGTTCGAGCTGGACGGCCGCACGTTGGCGTTCGTGGTCGAGGGCCTCGGCACCAAGTCGATCGTCGCGCGCCAGGTCCTCGAGGAGCTGAGCGTCGACCGCTTCGCCGACGTCGCCTATGACGCGGTGGCGGCGATCGTCAACGATCTGGCCTGCCTCGGCGCGCTGCCGCTCGTCGTCAACGCTTACTTCGCGACCGGCTCTTCCGAGTGGTACGCGGCGCCCGCGCGCGCGGCGTCCCTTCTGGAGGGCTGGCGCCGAGCATGCACGGACGCGGGCTGCGCGTGGGGGGGAGGCGAGTCGCCATCGCTGCCCGGGCTCCTCGACGAGCGCGAGATCGAGCTGGCCGGCGCCGCCGTCGGCGCCGTGCCGGCCGACCGGCGGCCGATCCTCGGCGAGCGTTTGGCGCCGGGCGATGAGATCGTGCTCGTCGCCTCGACCGGCCTGCACGCCAACGGCGCCTCGCTTGCGCGCTTGGTCGCGAGCCGCCTGCCGGAGGGCTACGCGACGCCGCTGCCCAGCGGACGCACGTTCGGCGAGGCGCTGCTCGACCCCGCGCCGGTGTACGTCCCGCTGGTGCGCACGCTGATGGAGCGGGATGTGTCCGTCAGCTACCTGAGCCACATTACCGGCCACGGCTTCCTGAAGCTGATGCGAAGGCCCGAGCCGCTGCGCTACCGCATCCGCGAGCTGCCGGCGGTGCCCGAGATCCTCGACTTCCTGGCAACCCAGGCGGGACTGGAGCCGAAGGCGGCCTATTCGACGTTCAACATGGGAGCCGGCTACGCCGTCTACTGCGCGCCCGGCGCCGGCGTCCGCGCCATCCAGGCGGCCGCGGATCTCGGGCTCGAAGCCTTCCTGGCCGGCGCTGTCGAGGAGGGCCCGCGCGAGGTCGTGCTCGAGCCGATCGGTGTCTCGCTCGCCGGCTCCGAGCTGCGGTTGTCGGGATGATCTGGCCGGGCGAGCGCCTTCGATCTCCCCGAGCGGCCTTTTTGGCTAGTGTTCTAGGAATCCACACACGATCCTACGCCGACGTTTATCGATTCTAGCCCTCAATCAGAGGATCAGTGTTTGTCCAATCAGAATTCAGCGCCCTGCAAGGGCGCACCCAGGCGGACGGGCCGAAGCCTTCTGTGTTGAACGCATCGGCTCCGACAGCTAATGTTCGGCGCGGAAATCGCCATGTTCTCCGGCTGGCTGCTGGGGATCTCGATGTCGCCGGACCGGCATGGCTCCGGAGCTACCCGGATCGAGGCGGACCTGTCATCGAACAAACATCAACGAGGAGAGAGATTCTGATGCGCAGAGCATCCACCTGTCTGGCCTTGCTCGGCCTTGCCGTCTTCGGTATGTCGGCCACCGCTTCGGCGGCGCCGACGATCACGATGCAAGCTGAAGCCGTTCCGATCCCGGGCTTCCCCGGCACCGGCAACATCCTTGGCGCCGGTGCGGCGCTGCAGACCAAGTTCACGATCTCGGGCACCGAATACGGCGGCTTCCCGCCGCCGCTGGTCGGGGTCAAGTTCTACGGTCCCGCGGGCGCGAAACTGACGACCGCCGGGTTCGCGACCTGTACGCCGACGACACTCGAACAGAGTGGCCCGTCCAAGTGCCCGAAGGGCTCGCAGGCCGGTCCCAAGGGCAGCGCCTCCGGCGTCGTCAGCTTCGGCACCGAACGCGTTGCCGAGACCGTGTCGGTGCAGCCGTTCTTTTCGCCGGGCGGCGTCATCTCGTTCTTTGCCGACGGCACCAGCCCGGTGTCCATCGAAATCGTGTCCAAGGGCAAGGTCATCACGTCCTCGCCACCTTTCGGCCCGACCGTCGAAGCCGAAGTGCCCCTGGTCGAAACGGTCCCGGGCGCGCTTGATGCCTCTGTGCAGCAGATCTCGGTCAAGGTCGGCGCGGCCTACAAGAAGGGCAAGAAGGTGACCTCCTACATCACGGTGCCCAAGAAGTGCCCGAAGGGCGGGTTCCCGCTGAAGGTGGTCATGAGTTTCTACGGCGGCGCCACCGCGGAAGCCGCGGACAAGGAGCCGTGCCCCAAGAAGTAAGCGCGGCTTGACGGTCGGCGGGCGCAGCGCCCGCCGACCCGAGCCAAGGTCGAGGGGGCGGCCCGCCGGACCGGTGGGTCGCCCCGATCGCTGTTGAAGAGGCATGGAAGGAACGACGGGTTGAGTCAGACCAGCGGGTGGAGGAGAGGGACGGTCCTCGCGGCGGGCATGCTCGCCGTGCTCGCGCTGGTCGTGGTCGTCCTGCTGGCCACCTCCGCGGGTGGCTCCGGCGGCGACTACACGGTGCGCGCGATCTTCGACGACGCCGCCAACATCATCTCCGGCGAGGTCGTCAAGATCGGCGGCGTCAAGGTCGGTGTCGTCGGCTCGGTCACGCCCACGCCCCAGCAGAAGGCCGCGGTCGTCCTGAAAATCGAAGACCCCGGCTTTCAGGACTTCCGCGAAGACGCCAGCTGCACGATCGAACCGCAGGCGCTGATCGGCGAGAAGTTCGTCAACTGCCTGCCTACCCAGCCCCGCGCCGAAGGCACCCCGCTGCCTCCGCCCCTGCATCAGATCCCGGCCGGCCACGAAGGGGAAGGCCAGTATCTGCTGCCGGTCACCAACACCTCGAGCCCGATCGACGTTGACCTGCTCGAAGACATCAACAGGCTGCCCGTGCGTCAGCGCTTCACGATCATCATCAACGAACTGGGCGCCGGCCTGGCGAGCCGCGGCAGCGACCTGAACGCGGTCATCCGTCGCGCCGACCCGGCGCTGCGCGAACTGGACAAGGTGCTCGCCATCCTGGCCAGCCAGAACAAGCTCCTGGCCAACCTCGCCGACGAATCGAACCGCGCGCTGGCGCCGGTCGCGGGGGTCAAAGAAGACATCAGCAACTTCATCGTCTCCTCCGACACGGTCGCCAGGGCATCGGCCAACCAGCGCGGCGCGATCGCCCAGAACCTCGCCGCCTTCCCGGCCTTCCTGCGGCAGTTCGGGCCCGCGATGGAACGCTTCGGACGCTTCGCCGAACAGACGATCCCGACGTTCACCGATCTCAAAGCGGCGGCGCCCGGGATCAACCAGACGTTCACGAGCCTCGCGCCGTTCTCGCGCAGCTCGACGACCTTCTTCCAGAGCCTCGGCAAGTCCGCCAAGGTGTCCGGCCCCGCGCTCGTCGCCCTGCAGCCGCTCTTGGCGAAGGTCAAGACGCTCGGCTCCGCCGCCAAGCCTTTCAGCGCGAGCCTGGCCGAACTGTTCACGAGCCTGCGCGACACCGGCGGCCTGGAGCGCTTCATGGACCTCATCTTCCTCGGCGCTGGTACGACCAACGGATACGACGCGCTTGGCCATTTCCTTCGCACCGAAGGGGTGGCCGCGGTTCTGTGCTTGACGTACGCGATCACTCCACACAGCGGGTGCCACGGCAAGCTGTTCAACAGCACCGGTTCGAGTTCGAACAGCGGCGCGAGCTCGGCCACGGCCCACAGCGCGGACACCGCGAGTTCGAGCGCCGCTCAGAGCGCGACCGTCGCCAGGGTCGAGCACGCCGCCGGCACGAGCCTGCTGATGGCGCGCACGCTGGCAGTGATCGAGGGCGCCACGCCGGCCCAGGCGATCGCGAAATTCCCGGGCTCGGTCTCGACCGGCGAAACCCTGCCCGGCTCCGAACTGACCGGCGAAGGCTCGGCCAAGTCCGGGCCCGTCGGCGGGTCCAGCTCGGGCACCACCTACTACACGCCCTCTGAAGAATCCTCCGGCGCCGGAGGGATGCTCCTCAACTACCTGCTCGGGAGCGGTTGAGATGCCACGGATCGTCTTCGCCAAGGCCCCAGCGGCGCTGGTCACGCTCGCCGTCCTGGCGCTCTCGATCGCGGGACAGGCGAGCGCAAGCGAACCGCCGGCTACGACAACCACCCCTGGGTCTTCCCAGGCCGCGACGGAAACCGTCCCGACGGGGACGGGCGCTCCCGCCACAGGCGGTCCTCCGGCCTCCTCGCCATCCTCCACGTCCGCGCCGCCCGAATCGACTCCGCCGGAAACGACCACGACCGCGGGCCCCGAAGCGAGCCCGCCGGCGAACTCCGGGCCGCAGGTCGGAACCCAGCAGGTCCAGACGGTAACGCCCAATCGCCACCACGGCAGGCGCGGCGCGCGCGGCGCGAAGCCATCGCCAGGCGAAGGCGCTGCCGGTGGCCTTTCGGCTGGCGGCGAACGCGAAGGCGAAGCGCGGCCAGGGCGATCCGCCCCGGCCCCGTCGAAGTTCAGGACGCCCTCCTTGCCATTCTCCCTTGGCGATACGTTCGGCGGACTGCCTTCGTTCTTCATCGAAAGCTTCCAGATTCCGCCCTTCCTGCTGCCGATCTTCCAGGCCGCCGGCACCGCTTACGGCATCCCTTGGCAGGTTCTGGCGGCGATCAACGAGGTCGAGACCGACTATGGCCGTGACCTCTCGGTCTCCAGCGCCGGCGCCGAGGGCTGGATGCAGTTCCTGCCGGAGACCTGGTCCCAGTACGGCGTCGACGCCAACGGCGCCGGCTACGAGGACCCCTACAACCCGGCCGACGCGATCTTCGCCGCCGCCCGCTACCTGCGCGCCGCGGGTGGCGAGAAGAGCATCAGGGCGGCCGTCTACTCGTACAACCACTCCCAGTCCTATGTCGACTCGGTGATGCTGCGCGCGCAGCTGCTCGGAGGCACGCCGCCCGAGCTGTTGGGGGCGATCGCCGGCCTGACCGAGTCCCAGTTCCCGGTGCACGCGCCCTCGCACTTCTCCGATGGCTTCCAGGCGACGCCCGCGCAGGGATCGAAGGCCGGCAAGACGCTGGCCGGCACCACGATCTACACCCAGCTCGGCGCGCCGGTGATCGCCGTGCAGGACGGCGAAGTCGTCCAGGTCGGCGACTCGCCGGCGCTCGGCCGCTTCGTGGCCCTGCGCGACGCTTACGGCAACACCTACCTCTACGCCGAGCTGGGCTCCGTCGCGGCTCTCTATCCGGTGCTCGAGCCCCGCCAGCACACGTCCGTCAGCCCTCGCATCGAACGTGGCTCCACTCTGCGCGAAGCGCCACCGAGCGGACCGGCGACCGCGGGCGCTCAACCGCGCTCGCCCCTGTCGGCGCCCGCCGCCGTGTCGAGCCTCGCGCTCGGCGCCGCCGCCGGTCTTGAACCGGCCCCGACGAGCCCCGTTCCCGCGCCGGCGACCCCGTCGAGACCGGCCACGCCGGCGCCAGCCTCGCCGGGCGGCCCGCACGAGTTCAGGTCCGGCCCGAACAACGTCTACCTGCATCCGTTGCGCGCCGGCGTCCAGGTGCTGGCCGGTACCGTGCTCGGCCATGTCGGCGCTCCCGCGGCCGTTGGTTCCGCTGGCGCCGCCGCCGGCGCCGTCCCTGCGGGGACGGGTCCAACCGAACCCCACATCTTCTTCCAGATCAAACCGGCCGGGGCCGGAGCGCCCTCGATCGACCCCAAGCCGATCCTCGACGGCTGGGTCGCCCTCGAAGACACCTCCATCTTCAGGGCCAAAGGCGAGAACCCGTTCCTCGCGACCTCGCCGACCGTCGGCCAGGTGCTGCTCGAGTCGAAATCTCAGCTCGAGCAGCAGCTCGCCCGCGACAGGAGCGTCCACATGCGCGCCTGCGAACGCCAGGGCGCCCGGACGGGCCGCGTCGGCAAGCCGGTGCTGGCGATGCTCGAGTACCTGTCGGTCTCGGGCCTCGAGCCGACCGTGACGGGCCTGCGATGCGCCGGAAAGGCGCCCGCCAGCGAAGACAACGCCGCCGCGCGCGCCGGCGACAGCGTCAGGATCACCGCGATCGAGGGCGTGCCGATCGCAGGCCATCAGGGCCCGGGCTCGATCGCAGACACCTTGATCCGCAAGCTCTCGATGCTCGAGGGCCTGGATCGCCCCAGCCGCATAGTCAGCCAGACGAGCGTGCCCGGGGCCCCCGATGTCTACGTCCGCCCGCACGCTGGAAACTCTGTCCATGTCACCTTCGCCCGGCCCGCGGCCGTTGGGCGCGCCGCCTCGGCCGCGACCTCGGGCTCGGGCCTGACGCCGGACGACTGGGTCAAGCTGATCGCGCGCCTCGGCGAGATCCCCGATCCGACGGTCGCCGGCGGGCCGTCGAGTTCGGCGATCCCCGACAGGTCCGCCACCGCGACGGCGAACGCCGGCGGCGCGGGCGCGGGTGCGGGTGGCGCGGGCTCGAGCGGCTCGGGCTTGGGTGGCGCGGGCTCAGGCGTGCCTCCGAGCGGCGAAAGGGGTTCCGGTGGCAACGGTTAGCCCGCCCAGCTCCTCGCCCACGCCGCCACCGCCTCCGCCGGGCGAGAACGTGCCGCCGCCCGTCCGCGGCCGCCGGCCGCTGCCGCCGAACGTCGGGCGCGCGCTGGCGATCGGCGCGCTGGCGGTGGTCGTTCTGATCGTCGCCTTCCTCGTCTTCGGCGGTGGCGGCGGGGCCGAATACCACCTCGAAATGAAGGAAGCCGGACAGCTCGTCAAGGGCGATCAGGTCCAGGTCGGCGGCGTGCCCGTCGGCAGCGTCACGAACATCGAACTGACTCCCGACTACAAGGCCAGGATCACGATCCACGTCGAATCGTCGCTGACTCCGCTGCACGAAGGGACGGTCTCGGAAATCAGGGTGCCCTCGTTGACGGGTGTCGCCAACCGTTACGTCGCCCTGACGCCTGGCCCCAACAACCGCCCCGCGCTTGCGTCCGGCGCGACGCTGCCGGCCAGCGAGACCCACGAAGTCGTCGATCTCGACCAGCTGTTCAACACCCTGGACCCGAAGACTCGCAAGGGCCTGCAGCAGTTCATCCAGGGCTCGGCCGAACAGTACGTCGGCACCAGTCCTCAGTTCGGCAAGGCCACCGAATATTTCGCGCCGTCGTTCGCCGCGATCGACCACTTCTTTGCCGAGCTCGTCCGTGACCAGGGCACGTTCACGGACTTCTTGGTCGAATCGGCCAAGGCTCTGACCACGCTCGGGGCGCGCCGCGAATCGTTGAGCGGTCTGGTCGAACATGCCAACCAGACCTTCCAGGCGATCGGCTCCCAGCAGGAGAACCTCGCTCAGGGCCTGCACCAGCTGCCGGTGACCTTGCACCAGGGCAACCAGGCGTTCACGGAAATCCCGGCGACACTGAAGGCGCTCACCAGATACATCGAAGCCCAGAAACCGAGTATTCCGGCGTTGACGACGCTCTTCCAGCGTCTGCGCCCGCTCGTCACGACCGCCACCCCGGCTGTGACCGACTTCAGCCAGGCGATCTCGAGGCCCGGCGCCGACAACGACCTGACCGAAGCATTCGCCGCGCTTCCCGCGCTCGTCGGTCAGCTGACGACCGCTTCTCCAGCTGGTGTTCAAGCGTTGCGTGAATCGGTTCCCGAGACGGCGCCCTTCGGTCCGTACGCTCCAGAGTTCCAGGGCCTGTTCCGTGACTTTGGCCAGTCCGGCGCCTACTACGACGCCAACGGCCACTACGCTCACATCAGTCCCGTCTTCCCCTCTTTCACGTTGGGCGCCAACAACACGCTGACGCCGTCCAGTGCCCAGCAGGCGCTCGAAGCGCTGAAGACCGGACAGCTGCGCCGCTGTCCCGGCGCCGCCACCCAGCCGTCGGCCGACGGGTCGGCGCCGTTCGCCGACAACGGTGTACTGAGCTGCGACCCGACGGAGACACCGTGAACCCGCGGCGCAGAGGATCCCTGGCCGGCAGCCCGCTTCTGATCGGGGCGTTGACGACGCTGATCATCGTGGTGGCCGTTTTCTTGTCCTACAACGCCAACAACGGCCTGCCGTTCGTGCCGACCTACGACATCGACATCGAACTGAACGAAACCTCGGGCCTGCAGAAGGCCAACGAGGTGCGGATCGCGGGCACCAGGGTCGGGATCATCGGCGCGCTGAATCCCCAACAGAACCCGAAGACGGGCAAGATCACGGCGATCGCCGAACTGAAGCTCGAAAAGAAGGTGCAGCCGCTGCCGGTCGACACCAAAGCGATCGTGCGGTCGGTCTCGGCGATCGGCTTGAAGTACCTCGAACTGGAAAAGGGCGCTTCCCACGAAACCCTGAAGCCCGGCGCGACGATCCCGGCCTCGCAGACGCGCGAGCCGGTGGACATCGTCTCGCTCTTCAACATGTTCGACCAGAAAACCAGAGAAGCGATCCAGGTCAACACGATCAACTTCGGCGACGGCCTCGCCGGGCGTGGTCTCGGTCTGAACGAAACGATCCACACGCTCAAGCCGCTCGTGACCAACGCGATTCCCGTGCTGGCCAACCTCGCCTCGCCCCAGACCGATCTGCGCGCCTTCTTCCCGGCGCTCGACAAAATCGCCTCACAGGTCGCGCCGGTCGCCGAAACGCAGGCCGCCTGGTTCCGAGACATGAACACCTTCTTCACCGCCTGGGCCGGGGTTGCGCCTTCGCTCGAACAGACGATCGCGGGCGGCCCCGCCGCGCTGCGTCAGGCCACCTACTCGCTGCCCCACCAGGCTCCGTTCGTCGAGAACGCGACCGAGTTCATGCGGCTGCTGCGCCCGAGCGCCCGCGACCTGCGCACGGTCGCCCCGCAGATCGGCCACGCGTTCGCGGTGGGCGCCGTCAACCTGCAGGCCGCGACCGCCCTGAACCAGAGTGTCGCCGAAGGTTCACGGGCGTTCCAGGCGTTTGCTCAGAATCCCGTGGTGACGCTCAGCCTGGAAGACCTCACCCAGACCGCCGAACTCGGAGGGCCGCTGTTCGGTGCGATCGCGCCGGAGCAGGCCTACTGCAACTACGTGACCTTGGCGCTGCGCAATCTCAGCAACCTGCAGGCTGAGAACATCGGTGTCGGCACGCTCGCCGCCGCGGCGATCGTGCTCTCGCCGAACGGCCCCAACGCCGAGGGCTTCCCGGCCTCTCAGCCCGCGAGCGGGCCGTCGGTCGAACGGGAAACCACGCCCACCGGAGCTCCCGGCAAAGTGATCGACAACAATCACCTCCATGTGAATCCCTATCCGAACGTCGCCGGCCCGGGCCAGCCACGAATATGTGAAGCGGGCAACGAGAACTTCATCCCCGGCCAGACGCTCACCGGCAACCTGCCGGCCGGCGGCAGCGAAAACAATCGCGAACTGACCACACGCGAACAGAATCTGTTCGGCGAAACGTATCCCGCCGCGACGCTCAAGGCGCTCGGGCTCAAGCCGAAGAGGGGCGGATCATGAGCGGCCTACGCTTCTGGCGCCGACACAACGAGGTCCCGGTCGTCGAGCTGCGCCGCACGAACCCGGTCAGGGCGGGCGTCGTGTTCCTCGTGGTGCTGGTCATCGCCGTCTACTTCGGCTTCACCAAACACATTCCGTTCAAACACGGCTTCCGCCTGAACGCCGAGTTCACCTCTGTCCTGAACATCCATCCCTCCTCGCCGGTTCGCATCGCCGGTGTGGGCGTCGGCAAGGTGACCTCGATCCAGCGCCAGGGTAAGGCCGGCCTCGTGAGCATGGAAATCGAACAGAAGGGCCTGCCGATCCACGAAGACGCGACGCTGAAGATCAGGCCTAGGATCTTCCTGGAAGGCAACTGGTTCGTCGACCTGCAGCCGGGCAGCCCCTCCTCGCCGACGATCTCCTCCGGGCACACGATCCCGATCGCCCAGACCGCCGATCCGGTCCAGCTCGACCAGGTGCTCAGCGCGCTCAACAGCGACACGCGTCAGAACCTGCAGGACTTCCTGCAGGGCTATGGCGATGGCTTGACACGCAAGCCCGACGCCCAGGAAAACGCCGAACAGGACCCGAGCGTGTACGGGCTGAATGGCGCCCAGGCCCTGAACAAGACCTACCTGATCGCGCCCAAGGCTCTGCGCGGAGGCGGGATCGTGCAGCAGGCGATCACGGGCACCGAACCCCACGACCTCTCCGAGCTGATCGCGGCGATCGGCAAAGTGACGGCGGCACTGAACGTTCACGAGCAGGCGCTCAGCGAATGGGTGCCCAACTTCGACGCCTTCTTCGCCAACATCGCGGCCCAGTCGCCGAGCCTCAGCGCCGCCCTCGTGCACCTGCCGGGCGCGCTACACAGCGCCGGCCGGGCGTTCGCGGCGCTGCGGTCTTCAGGTCCGCCGACGCAGGCGTTCGCAAACGCGCTCGTGCCGGGCGCCGAACAGATCAATCCGACTGTTGCGGCGGCGCTGCCCTGGATCGAACAGGTGCAGGCGGCGCTCGCGCCCAGTGAGCTCGGCGGCGTCGCCAGAGGCCTGAACGAAGCGGCGCCTACGCTGGCCCGACTACTCAGCGAACAGACGCCGCTCTACAAGCAGACCGAAGAATTCAGCAAATGTTTGAGCAAGCTGTTCTTCCCCGGCTCCAACACCAAGCTGCAGGACGGTTCGAGCACGACCGGCGTGGAGGTCTACAAGGAATTCTTCTATTCGCTGACCGGTCTTGCCGGCATCGGCCAGAACTTCACCGGTAACGGCGCGATGATCAAAGCTCTCGTGGGCAACAGCGGTCAGACGGTCCGCTCGCGTCCGACCTCGATCCTCGGCACCAACCTGAAAGGTTTGCAGCTGCTGGCCCATTCGCCGCTGCCGCCCTTGGGCACTCGTCCGGCGTATCCGGCCGAAGAGCCGCCGTACCAGCCGCTCGTGCCCTGCGACACCCAGACGTTGCCCGAATTCAACGGACCTCTGTCGCAGGGTCCGGCGGACGGGAGCGGCTGATGAGCGCCAACGACACCACTCCTCCCGAGACGCCGTCGGCGCGCGACCGCCACGAGGGCGGGCTGAGTGCGCGCGAACAGATCGCGCGCTACCAGAAAGCGTTCATCGCGGTCGTGGTCATGATCGTGGTCGCCGCGGCCGTCGGCGGCTACATCCTCGCGCACGAGAACCTCAAGCTGCCGGGCTGGGTCCCGGTGCTCGGGCGCTCCTGGTTCACGCTCAAGGGCGAATTTCAGACCGCCCAGGCCATCACGCCCGGGCAGGGCCAGGCGGTCACGATCGCGGGCGCCAAGATCGGCGAAGTCGCGACCGTCGACCTGAAGAACGGCGTGGCGGTCGTGACGATGAAAATCGTGCCCAAATACGCCTTGATCTACCACAACGCGACGATGCTGATGCGGCCGAAGACCTCGCTGAAGGACATGACGATCGAGGTCGATCCGGGCTCGCCCGCCAGCGGGCGGCTGCATAGCGGCGCGACCATCCCGCTGTCCCAGACCGCGCCCGATGTCAACTTCGAAGAATTCCTGGCCAGTCTGGATGGTGAAACGAGGGCTTACCTGCAGGAGCTTCTGGCGGGCGCCGGCGAAGGCTTCAAGAACAACGGCAAGGCCTTCTCGGCGACGCTCAGGCGCTTCTACCCGATCACCAACGACGCCAAGCTGATCGCCAAGGAACTGGAAACGCGCCACACCGAGATCGCGCAGTCGATTCACAACTTCAAGCTCCTGATGGAAGCGTTCGGCGACAAGGACGCGCAGCTGGCCGACCTGATCCAGGCTTCGAACGCGGTCTTCAAGACGTTCTCCGAACAGGGCCAGTCCGTGCAGAGCACGCTGCGGTTGCTGCCCGGCACCCTCAGCAAGACCGAACAGGGTCTCGGCAAGCTCGCCACCGCCTTCGAGTTGGTCGGGCCGACCCTGCACGAGCTGCAGCCGTTCGCCAAAGCGGCCGCGCCCGCCCAGGAAGCGGCACGCGCGTCCTTCAAGACGACCACGCCGATCTTCAAGAACGAAATCAGGCCGTTCGCGCGCGAAATCCTGCCGACGATCAATGCTCTCGAGCCCAGCCTGACGGACGTCGCCGCTTCCTTCCCGAAGCTGTCCGAAAGCTTCTCGGTGTTCAACGAACTGTTCAACGAGCTTGCCTACAATCCCAGCAAGAAGCAGGCTGGTTTCGGATTCTTCGCGGCGTGGGCAGCCCATAATCTGAACAGCGTCGACAGCACCGCCGACGCGCATGGAGTGCTCACTCGCACCCTCACGTACCTGAACTGCGAAGTGCTTCCGCTGCTCGGTTCAGTCGCAAAGATCAACCCCACGGTGAGCGTGATCGTCGGATTGTTCAACCCGCCGTCGAAGGCGGAGTGCCAGGCGGCGGGCATCCTCAAGGGCGCGGCCGTCGCCGCCGCGGAGCGAAAGGGCTCGATCGCGTCGAACCCGTTCGTCGGTCTGGGCACGCAGCCGTTCGGAACAGGGAAGGACCACTAGATGCAGAAGCGCGCGCCCACACTCGGCAACATCCTCGTGATCGTCCTGTTCGCGCTCAGCTGCTTCGGGCTGATGCTGTTCCTGTGGGAGTCATTCGGCGGCCCCGTCCCGTTGAAGCCGAAGGGCTACCAGTTCACGATCGCCTTCAAGCGGTCGCTGGCGCTGGCCGAACAGTCGGACGTGCGCATCAGCGGCGTCGACGTCGGTCACGTGGTCGCGTTGAAGCTCGGCAAGGAAGGCAAGACGGTCGCGACCGTCGAGCTCTCCAGCCAGTACGCGCCGATCAGGGCGAACACGCACGCGATCCTGCGCCAGAAGACGCTCCTGGGCGAGACCTACGTGCAGCTGATCCCGCGGGGCAACCCTCCCGGCAGGAGCGGACCCTACCTGCCCGACGGCGGCCGGCTGCCGCAGAGCCAGGTCGAACCGTCGGTCACGCTCGACGACATCCTGTCCGCGTTCGACCCCAAGACCAGGGCCGCCTTCAAAATCTGGATGAAGGCCGTCTCCGAAGGGATCGACGGGCGCGGCGAACAGATCAACGCCGACTTCGCCGAGCTGCAACCCTTCTCAGAACACGCCAACCAGCTGGTCAGCCTCCTGGCCGACCAGGAAGGCGCCGTCAGCGCCGTGATCAAGAACACCGGCGTCGTCTTCGACGCGCTCACGGAACGCGACAACCAGTTCCGGGAACTGATCGTCAACGGGCAGCGCACGTTCGGAGCGGCGGCCTCCGAGAGCCAGGCGTTCGCACAGGCCTGGCGGGAACTGCCGCAGTTCGAGCGTGGCTCGCAGGTGGCGCTCAAGGAACTGGACAAGTTCTCCGCCGTCGCCAACCCGTTCTTCGAAGAATTCAGGCCGACGCAGCGGGCGCTCTCCTCGCTGCTGAGCGCGACCAAGCCGTTCGCGCCCCCGTTCAACGCCTTCCTGACCGATCTCGGCCCGCTGACCAGCGCCGCCAAGAAGGGTCTGCCCGAGGTCGAGCCGTTCACCGAACTGACCGTGCCGCTGCTCGAAAATCTCAGGCCGGTGTTGCACAACTTCGACCCGTTTTTGCAGTTCACCGATCAATACGTACCCGAGGTCCAGGCATTCTTCGCGAACCTCACCGCTGCCACTCAGACCAAGGCGCAGAACAGCAATCTCGCGGTCAACGGTCAGCCCAGAGGCCCTCAGCTGCACTTCCTGAAGTCGATGTTCGTCTTCACGCCCGAAAGCCTCGCGACCTATGCCAAACGGATCGGCACCAACCGCGGCAACCCCTACTTCCAGCCCGGCGCCTTCCGGGCGCTCGGCAACGGTGGCCTGAAGGTCTTCGAAACCGGCTCCTGCGCCCCCTCGGCGCCCGCTGTCAACGGCCCCACGAATGAAACGGCCTCCGCCGAACTGATCGAAAACCTGATCAAACTCAGGATCGCCAACCCGCCTGAAAAACCGGAAGGTCTCAACGAAAAGAACCCCGAAAACACGGCCCAGCCCGGCGCTCCCAACCAGGTGTCCGCGCCCGCGTGCAACCAGCAGGCGCCGTTCACGTTCAACGGTCAGACCGGCCAGTACCCGCACGTCGTCTACGGCGGGAAGTAGGGGACTAGTATCTGCGCCATGGAGTCCGCCGAGGACACGCCACAGGGTCTCGGAGATGGCTCGGGTCGCGTTCCCGAGGGGGAGCACGAGTTCGAGTACCACTCCAGCGAGATCGACCTGCTCGGCGAGCCCGACGACGATCGCTGGGCGATCCGCTGCCTGGACGTGCACAAGCGGCTCGGGGGGGCGCCGGTCCTGAGCGGTCTGAACCTCGCGATCCCCGACGAGACCGTAACGGTCGTGCTGGGCCCGTCGGGCACCGGCAAGAGCGTCCTGATCAAGCACATCATCGGCCTGATGTTCCCCGACTCGGGCGAGGTCGTCGTCAAAGGCCAGGCGGTCAGCCAGCTGACGCTGCCGAAGCTGCTCGAACTGCGCCGCAAGATCGGCGTGCTCTTCCAGGACGGCGCCCTGTTCGGCTCGATGTCGGTGTACGACAACGTCGCCTTCCCGCTGCGCCAGCACACCGACATGTCCGAGGCCCAGATCGCCAAGATCGTCAAACGGCGCCTGTCGGACGTCGGCCTGGTGGAGGCGATCGACTACATGCCCTCACAGCTCTCGGGCGGCATGCGCAAGCGCGCCGGCTTCGCCCGGGCGCTCGTGATGGAGCCCGAGATCGTGATCTTCGACGAGCCCGACTCGGGTCTTGACCCTGTGCGCACGGCCCTGCTGTGCGACCTGATCCAGGAGATGCACCAGCTCTACGGCGGCGCCTACATAGTCGTCACCCACAACATCGCCTCCGCGCGCCAGATCGGCGAGTACATCGCGCTGCTGTGGCGCGGGCGCATCGTGGAGGCGGGAGACGCCGAGCGGATGTTCTCCTCGGAGAACCCGTTCGTACGCCAGTTCCTCAGCGGGTCCGCCGAGGGGCCGCTGACGATGGATTGACCGGATCGCTAAGCTCGGCCTCGTGCGCTACCGCAAACTCGGCTCCAGCGACCTGTCGGTCTCCGAGATCAGCCTCGGCTCGTGGCTGACCTACTCGGGCGGCGTCGCCCGCGAGCAGGCCGAGGCCTGCGTGAACGCGGCGTTCGATGCGGGCATCAACTTCATCGACACGGCCAACATCTACGGGCGCGGCGCTTCCGAGACGCTGCTCGGCGAAGCGCTCGCCGGGCGCGAGCGCTCCTCTTACGTGCTCGCCACGAAGGTCTACTTTCCGATGTCCGACACCGACTACGGCCTGTCGGCGGCCCAGATCCACAAGCAGATCGACGCCTCCCTGAAGCGCCTGCGGACCGACCACGTCGACCTCTACCAGTGCCACCGCTACGACGACCAGACGCAGCTTCAGGAGACGATGCGGGCGCTGACCGAAGTCGTGAAGGCCGGCAAGGCCCGCTACATCGGCTTCAGCGAGTGGCCGGCCGCGCGGATCGAGGAGTCGCTTGCGCTGCCCGGCGTCGAGCGCTGGGTCTCCAGCCAGCCCCAGTACTCGATGCTCTGGCGCCAGCCGGAGGCCGAGGTGATCCCGCTGTGCGCGAAGGAGCAGATCTCCCAGATCGTCTGGTCGCCCCTCGGCCAGGGCGTCCTGACCGGCAAGTACCTCCCCGGCCAGCCCCCGCCGCCCGACTCGCGAGCGGCGAGCGATGAGATGAGCGGCTTCATCGGCCGGCTCACCGCCGAGCCCGTGCTCGAGGCCGTCCAGCGCTTGAAGCCCGTCGCCGACGGGGCCGGCCTGACGCTCGCCCAGCTCGCCCTCGCCTGGGTTCTGCGCGAGCCGAACGTCGCCTCCGCGATCGTCGGCGCCAGCCGCCCCGAGCAGGTCCACGCCAACGCCTCCGCGTCGGGCATCGAGCTCTCACAGGACACGCTCGCCGCGATCGACCAGGCGCTCGGCGACGTCGTCGTGCGCTAGCGGTCCGCTGGCGGCCAGCGGGCCGCTAGAAGTCAGGCCGGTCGGGGACCGCTAACGCGGCTGCACGACGAGCGTCTGAAAAGCCCGTCCGACCGGGCCGTCGAGGTCGTGGACGACGCTTTCGGCGGTGCCGACGCCGCCGTCCATCAGAACGGTCTTGGCGTCCAGGCCGATCCATTCGCCGCGGGGCGCTCGCCACAGGTGGACTGTCAGGTCGGCGTTGATGAACAGGTGGTTCTCGAAGTCGAGCTCCCTGCTGACGCCGTTGCCGAAGTCGGCGGTCGCGACGAGCCTGGCCAGCGGGCTGGCCGGCTCGTCACCGACGATTGGCTGCGCCATGCGCATCCACACCCGGGCGGGTCCCAGTGCCCAAGGGTCGCTCAGCCAGCGCATCTCCACGCCGCTCGTGGCGAAGCTCTCGACCGCGGTCGTGTCGAGCGCGAACACGATCGGCTCGCCCTCGTCCGGCCCGGGCATCGCCTCGACGGTCCCGGGGCCGGGCAGCTGGCGCCGCGCGTCGGGGTCCGGCAGTCCGCGCGGGACCGGCTGAATCAGCAGCGCGCCGGCCCGGCCGATCAGGTCCCCGGCCGGGGAAGCGTTGTCTGAGCCGTCCTCGCCGGGGCCGGCCCGCAGCTCGGCGCTCAGCTCCTGAACACGCCGGCCGCCGCGGACGACCTCGATCGGCACGGTCAGCTCGGCGAACGGGATCGGCTTGACGAACTCGACGCCGATCCGGGCGATCAGCGGGCCTGCCGCGGCCGCCGGCGGCGCGGCGGACCCGCCTGACCCGCCTGACCCGCCGGACGCGCCGAAGCGCTCGAAGGCCCGCGCGATCAACGCCGCCGCCGCGCCGCCGTGCAGGGCTCGCGGATCCCAGGGTCCGCGCGTGTGCGGGGTCGGCATCACGCGGCCGTCGCCCAGCGGGTCGAACAGGCTCATCGAACCGGCCCGGACGGTGAGGGCTGCCCGGACGGGTTTGCCGATCGCGCTCGGCTCACGAAGGCAGCCGGGCCACGAACTCGGCGAGCTTGCCCGGGTCGCGCAGCGGCGCGCCGTGCCCGAAGCACGCGAGCGCCGGCCGCAGCTCGGCCAGCTTGCGTGCCGACTCGCGGTTGCGGGCCGGGTCGGGTGTGAAGAGGTCCGGCGGCAGGTGCAGGCCGGGCATGCCCGTTATGAAGTGCATGTTGCCGAGCACGTCGCCGACGATCAGCGTGCGGTCGGTTTCGCGCCACAGCGAGATGTGGCCGACCGAGTGTCCCGGCGTCTCGAGCACCGTGAAGCCGGCGACCTCGTCACCCTCGTTGAGCGCTCGGGCGACCGGATGGGGGGGACCTGTCCACGTTCGCTGCTGCACCCAGTTCAGCCAGCCCGGCGCCTTCGGGTTCTTGATCGCGCCCGGCGTCTCCATCGCGGGCACGTCGGCCTGACCGCACCACAGCGGGATTCCGAAGCGCTCGCAGACGGCGTGGCTCGAGCCCTGATGGTCGGGATGGGCGTGCGTGACGGCGTGCGCGGCGATCCGTTGGTTCTCGATCTGGCGCATGATCCGCCTCTCGGCCTTCCTGGTGGCGGCGTCGACGAGGACGTCGCCGATCAGGTACACGTTGATCGCGTTCTTGGGCCGTCCATCCAATTGATAGACCCCGTCGGCCAACTTCTTCATCGCTGCTCGCCTCCTTCCAGGTCCCGGCGCGCGCCCCTCGCTCGAGGGTGCCTGATCTGGCCATACCCTAGCCGCGCCGCTGCTCCCACGTGAATCCCCTGATCGCAAGCCACACGCCGAGCACGCCCCACAGTCCGATCACGGCCAGCTCGTCGAGGTTCGTGCCGAGGCTGGCGCCGCTGACCATCGCCCCGTACAGCCCCTCGATCAACGGCTTCAGCGGCAGGGCGTCGGCGATCGTCTCGACGAAGCCCGGCGCTTTGGAGGTGTCGAAGGCGTAGAAGGACACGAACACGACCGGCAGGAACACTGCGTTCACGTAGGCGGCCGTCGACTCGAAGTTCGGGATCGCGTGCGCGAAGGCGACGCCCAGAGAGGCCATGCAAACGACCCCGGCGACCACGAACACGATCAGCTCGGGCCAGTCCTTGGGCCAGCCGATCCCGAACACGAGCTTGCCCGCCAGCACCACGATCGCGATCTGCAGGGCCGTGTTCGTCACGGCGTTGGCCGCCAGGCCGCCGAGGTAGGAGCCGGTCCGCAAGGGCACGCCCCTGATCCGCTTCAGGACGCCACGCTCTCTCAGGAAGACGACGTTGTAGGCAAGGGCCGTGAACGTGGTCGACATCACGCTCATCCCGGCGATCGCCGGCACCAGCTTGTCCAGCTGGCTCTGTTCGCCGCTCAGGATCGCGCCGCCGGCGATCAGGAACAGCAGGGGCAGCACGAAGTTGAAGAACGCCGCGCTCGGGTTGCGCCAGAACATCCGGCGCTCGAGCCGGTACTGCCGCCAGGTCGATACGAATGCCTCAGGCATCCTCATGTACCGCCCACGCGCGCGCGACATGCCGTGCTCGCCTGCTCGCGAGATGCCGTGCCGGCCTACACATCGGCCGTCAGCTCCAGATAGACGTCCTCCAGGGTCGGCCGCCCGACGCTCAGCTCCGCCAAGGTCTCGTCATTGGCCAAGGCTTCGCCCGTAAGCTCGTGCAAGAGCCGGGTCGGGTCCTCGGTCTGGCGCTCGTGGAGCTCGCCGCCGGCGTCTCGCCAGGCGACCCGATAGCGCGCGGCGCCGGTTGGGTGGGTTATCAGTTCCCGGGGCGGCCCGATCGCCAGGACGCGGCCGTCCTTGACGATCGCGACCCTGTCCGCCAAGGCCTGGGCCTCGTCCAGGTAGTGCGTCGTCAGCAGGACCGTCTTGCCGAGGTCGCGCAGCCTCCTGACGGTCTCCCAGGCGCCGCGCCGCGCCTCCGGGTCGAAGCCGGTCGTCGGCTCGTCCAGGAACATCAGCTCTGGGTCGCCGACCAGCGCGAGCGCCAGGTCCAGGCGCCGTAGCTGGCCGCCCGAGAGCTTGCGGCTGCGCACGTCTGCCTGGCCGGTCAGGCCCGACAGCGCCAGCACCTCGTCGACTCCGCGCGGCGCCGGATAGAAGCTCGCCCAGTGCGCCAGCGCCTCGCGCGGCGTTATCTGGCTGTAGATGCCTCCGCTCTGCAGGACGATCCCGATCCGCCTCCTCAGCTCTATCCGCCGGAGCGCCGGGTCGTGGCCGAGCACGGACACCTCGCCGCTCGTACGCTTGCGGTAGCCCTCCAGGATCTCGACGGTCGTCGTCTTGCCCGCGCCGTTGGGACCGAGCAGCCCGAACACCTCGCCGCGCCTGACCTCGATGTCGATGCCGCGCACGGCCTCGTGCTCGCCGTAGCGCTTTCTAAGGTCCCGGACCTCGATCGCGTTCTCGCTCGCGACCATGGATCCGCCTGGGGCCTTGGATTCGGGCGCGGCGGCGCTCGCGCGCGCGCTGTCCGGACCCGCTACCAGTGCACGCCCCGCGTCAGCGTGGCCATCGCGATCTGCTCGAACGAGGCCCGCTCCTCGACGTCGCGCTGTCCCTTGGCGGCGGCCGAATCCGGGAACACGCGGTAGGCCAGGTGCAGGATCCGGTCCACCGACTCGGGCGATAGCGCGTAGGCGACTTCGCCGAGCTTGCCCAGGCGCGTTCCCATCTGCTTGGGCCGTGAGCGCAGCGCCTCGGTGATCATGTCCGCCGCCTCGTCGGGCGCGATCGCCGGGAACGCGTCATACATCCTGGTCGGCGCGATCATCGGCGTGCGCACCAAGGGCATGTGGATCGTGGTGAACGTGACCCCGTCGCCGATGACCTCCGTGGCGACGACCCTCGTGAAAGCGTCCAGGGCCGCCTTGGACGCCACGTATGCCGAGAAGCGCGGCGGGTTGGCCTGGACGCCGATCGAGCTGATGTTGACGATGTGGCCGGAGCCGCGCTCGCGCATGCTCGGCAACAGGCCGATGATCAGCTTGACCGCGCCGAAGTAGTTGAGCTGCATCGTGCGCTCGAAGTCGTGGAAGCGGTCGTAGCTGAGCGCGATCGAGCGCCTGATCGAGCGGCCGGCGTTGTTGACGAGCATGTCCACGTTGCGGTGGTCGGCAAGGACCCGCTCCAGCAGGCGGTCGACCGACTCCATGTCCGCAAGGTCGGCCGCGTATACGTATGCGGTGCCGCCCGCCGCCACGATTTCCGCGCGCGTCTGCTCGAGCTTCTCGACGTTGCGCGCCACCAGCAGCGGCACTCCCCCGGCGGCGGCAACCTTCAGCGCGGTCGCGCGCCCGATGCCGGAGGAGGCGCCCGTGATCATCACGCGCCGACCCTCCAACGCCTCTTTCAAGGTTCGACCTCGCGGCGCGCCCCGGTCCATCTCGTGTTCCCAGTAGTCCCACAGCTTGCCGGCATAGTCGTGCAGCGGTGGCGGCTCGGCCAGCGGCGAGCCGGCCAGCGCCCGGCTGGCCTCGCGCGTGTCGAAGCGCGGCACGAGCTCCATGTGCCCCAAGAGCTCCTCGGGGATGCCCAGCTCGTGGAGCACCGCCTTCTTGGCCTGACGCCACGGCGGCAGGGCGAGCGCGAGCGCCAGCGGCCACTTCGGGATCGGGTCGGTCAGGCGTTTGTCGATGCTGAGCGCCACCCTCGGCGCGTGCGCGGCGTGGGCCAGCTCGTTGATCAGGTCCTGTACGCGCTGCCCGCGCGGGTCGACCAGATGAAAGGCTTTGCCGTCGAGGCCCGGCTCGTGGGCGATGTGCTCGAGCGCGCTGGCGACCCAGTCGACCGGCACCACGTTCGTGCGGCCGAGGTCGACGCCGACGAGCGGCGCCCACTCGGGCAGCAGTTGCCGGGCGCGCTGGATCGCCCTGAAGAAGTAGTATGGGCCGTCGATCTTGTCCATCTCGCCGGTCCTCGAGTCGCCCACCACGATCGCCGGTCTGTAGATCCGCCACGGCAGGTAGGACTGCTCGCGCACGATCCGCTCGGACTCGAACTTCGTGCGGTGATAGGGCGAGGGCAGGCGCTGGCCCTCGTCGAACATGCTCTCTTCGAACACGCCGTTATAGGTGCCCGCGACCGCGATCGAGGAGACGTGGTGCAGGCGCTCGGCGTCGAGCGCCCGCGCCAGCTCGATCGCGTGCGTGGTGCCGCCCACGTTGACGGCCGTGTTCTGCTCGGCCGGCGCGGTCATGTCGTAGATGGCGGCCAGGTGGATGAAGTCCGCGACCTTGCCCCTCAGCTCCTGCACGCGCTCGCGCTCGACGCCCAGCAGCGGCCGCCGCAGGTCGCCGAACACGGGCACGACCCGCTTGCCGGCGCTCTGTCCCGCGACCGCCTTCCAGCGCTCGACGAGATCTTCCAGCTTGCCCGCCGAGTCGGGTCTGACCAGCACGTACACCTTGCCCTGGCGCTTGTCCAGCAGCTCTTCGACGAGCCTGCGCCCGATGAAACCGGTCGCCCCTGTCACGAAGTAAGCCATCTCAGGCGAGCATATCGGTGTGAGGTTGGGTTCGAGGGGGCCAGCCGGCCTCTTGCCGGAACCACACGGGCCAGGCGGCCCACGAGGCGGGGGGCCGGCCCGTCCGAGCGCGACGGCGGCTCAGGCGCCCGCGCCCGCGCCGCCGCGGCCCTCGCCGGCGGCGAACCGAGCGGCTCCGAGGGCCCCGTCGGCGAAGACCTCTGGACCGGCCCGGGCCTCCAGGGCCAGGCCGTCCGCGAGCGGCATCCCGAGGCCCTCGATCGCGGCGCGCCTGTCGGCCAGCATCGTGCGCTGCGGAAAGCGCGCCAAGCCCTCGGCCAGCGCGAGCGCGCGCTCCAGGTGCGCGCCCGCCGGCACGACCTCGGTCAGGAGGCCCATCTGAAGAGCCTCGCGTGCGTCGATCATGCGTCCCGTCAGGATCAGGTCGAGGGCGCGGCCCAGGCCGACGATGCGGGGCAGGCGCTGCGTGCCGCCGTCGATCAAGGGCACGCCCCAGCGGCGCTCCGGGTAGCCGAGGGTCGAGCCCTCGGCGGCGATCCGCAAATCGCACCACAGCGCGATCTCCAGGCCGCCGGCCAGACAGAAGCCCGAGATCGCCGCGATCGTCGGCTTGGACGGCGTCAGCCGCGTGAAGCCCATCGGCCCCTCCGGGCTCGTCAAGCGGCCGGCCATCGTCTCCGTCGCCTTCAGGTCGGCTCCGGCGCAGAACGAGACTCCGCCCGCGCCCGTCAGCACCAGCACGCGCGCATCGTCGTCGGCCTCGAAGCGCAGGTACGCCTGGTGCAGCTTGGCGGCGGTCTCGCCGTCCACGGCGTTGCGCCGGTCCTGGCGGTCGATCGTGATCAGCGCCGCCGCGCCGACTCGCTCGTAGCGGACCGCGTCGGGCTCGTTTCGGACCGCGTCGGGCTCGCTCATGACGGTGTCGGTCTCGGCGGGCGCGCGGCGGGGCCGTGGGGGCGTGGCCCCGCGGTCGGCGCTACCAGCCGCCGCCGAAGTCGACGTTGCGCAGCTGCTTCTTGGCGGCCTTGCCCGCCGCCTTGCGCCTCTCCAGGTACCACTGGAGCATGCTCATCGCGAGCACGAACAGCGCGAAGAACGCGATCACCATGAAGCCGGCGTTGGTCACGACCTTGTCGTCCGTGGCGCCGTAGGAGCCGCGGCCGTCGTTTTCGGCCAGGGCCGCCGGGGCGAGCGTGAGCGCCAGCAGCACGGCGGTCGCCGAGGCGGTCGCGATTCTTTGCAGGCGGCTCATCGGGCCGGATGCTAGCGCAGCGCGCGGGCGTGGGGCGGCCGGGGGCGTACGCCGAGGCCCCTGCGCGGGCAGGGCCGTTGTCCACGCCTACCATCACCTGCGATGGCACTCCTGATCGCCGCGGACATCCACATCGACATGGCCGGACGGCCGCTGCTGGGCGGCGTCTCGTTCAAGCTGGAGCGCCGCGAACGGATGACGCTCGCGGGGCGCAACGGCGCCGGCAAGACGACGCTCCTGAGGGCGCTCGCGGGCGAGGCCTCGATCGACCGCGGTGAGCTGAGCGTGGCGAAAGGGGTGCGGATCGCGCTGCACGACCAGCGTCCTCCCCGCGCGCGCGGGTTGCCGCTGCGCGAGTACATGACCTCGGGCTGCGCCGAGGAGCTGCGCATCGAGGCCAGGATCGCGGAGCTGGAGTCGCAGATGGCCGAGGGCGCCACCGACGAGCCCACGCTCGACCGCTACGCCCGTGCGCAGGCCCGCTTCGAGACGCTCGGCGGTTATCTGTGGCGCGACCGGGCGCGCGCGATGGCGCACGGGCTCGGCTTCGCCGACGCCGACCTCGACCGCCCGCTCGACACCTTCTCCGGCGGCCAGCTCACGCGCGCCTCGCTGGCCAGGGCCCTGGCCACGAACGCGGACGTGCTGCTGCTGGACGAGCCGACCAACCATCTCGACATCGAGTCCCTGGAGTGGCTCGAGCAGACGCTCGTCTCGCTGCGGGCCGCCGTCGTGCTGGTCGCCCACGACCGCTGGTTCCTGGAGGCCGTCGGCACCTCCGTACTGGAACTCGGTGGGGGTCCACCCGCCAACGCGCGCTTCTTCGCCGGCAGCTGGCACGCCTGGCGGCGCGAGCAGGCCGCCCGAGAGATGGCCCTCGGCAGGGCGATCGACAAGCAGCAGGCCGAGATCGCGCGCATGGAGCGCTTCGTCGAGCGCTTCCGTTACAAGGCGAGGAAGGCGAAACAGGCCCAGGCGCGCGTCAAGAAGCTGGCGAAGATGGATCGCATCGAGCGCGATCCACGTGACGAGCGCGGCCTCGAGTTCTCCTTCAAGCCCCCATCTCGTTCCGGCCGGGTCGTATTCGAGCTGGGCGACGCGCGGGTCCAGGTCGGCGAGCCGGCTGTGACGTTGCTCGAAGGCGCCGAGCTGTGGCTCGAGCGCGGCGAGCACGTCACGCTCGTCGGACCCAACGGATCGGGCAAGACGACCTTGATCGAGACGATCGCCGGCCGCCGACCGCTTGTTGACGGCAAGCTGAGTACGGGCCACAACGTGACGGTCGGCTACCTCTCCCAGCACGCAGACGAGCTGGGCGGTGGAGCCGGCGGGGCGGGCGGGAATCCAGACCCGACCGTGCTCGAAGCGACCCAGCACGCCACCGGCCTGACCCCGAACAGGGCTCGGGCGCTGCTCGGCAGGTTCCTGTTCTCCGGCGAGGAGGCCGACAAACCGCTGGCGGGTCTCTCCGGCGGGGAGCGCCGCAGGCTGTCCCTCGCGGTGCTGCTGGGATCAGGTCCCCACCCGCCCAACGTCCTGATCCTCGACGAGCCCACCAACCATCTCGACATCGAGTCCCGCGAGGCCCTGGAGGACGCGCTGCGGGCGTTCGAGGGCGCGATCCTGCTGGTCTCCCACGATCGCGCGCTCCTGGACGCGGTCGGCACGCGCACGATCGCGGTCGAGGACCGGGTCCTGCACAGCTATGTCGGCGGCTGGCCCGAGTACGTGCGGGTACGAGAAGAGCGTCGTACGAAAGAGGGCGAGACCCCGGCGCGTGCGCCGGTCGGAACGACGTCGGCTTCCAAAAGAAATGCGCCGGCTGGAACACCCGCCTCCAACGGTCGCAAGCCGAAGCCGAAGCCAAAGCCGAAGCCAAAGCCGAAGCCGAAGCCGAAGCCGAAGCCGAAGCGGACAGGGCCGTCGAAGAACAGGCTCAACGACCAGCGCCAAGCCGAGCTGGCGATCGAAGCGGCCGAGGCCGCGCTGCGCCGGGTCGAGGACGAGCTGGCCGACCCGGCGGCCTGGGCGAGCAAGTACGAGTCGGCCAAGTCAGAGGCCCGCCACACGGCCGCCAAGCGTGCCGTCGACGCCGCCTACGCCTGCCTGGAGGGGCTCGTGGAGTGACCGGTCGCGGGACTGTCGCGAGCCGCGAGGCGGTCGGCGACGCTCGGCGTCCGAATTATAAACACACACGTGGATAAATAACAACCCTTCCAAAAACACCGTCCAGGACCGCCCATTTTAGCTTGTACTGGTCGATTTGGTCGGGTAAACGCGGCGAGTGAGAAACGCCCCTGGTGCTTAAGCCTCGTTCGTGTCACATTTGAGGCATGCATAGCGATGACCTCCATGGGGAGGGGTCGCGTTCCAAGGGTCCTCTCTACCCCCAGATGCGACCCCGTCCCGGCGGGCCCTCCCGTGAGGAGGTTGCCCGGAATCAGCGAGAGCGTCTGTGCGGCGCGATGATCGAGGCGGTCTGCGCGTACGGCTATGCGGCAACCAGCGTCGCCGAAGTCAGCCGCTTGGCGGGTGTCTCGAAGCGGACGTTCTACGAACAGTTCGCCAACAAGGAGGGCTGCCTGCTGGCGACCTACGACAGCGTCGCCGACTGCGCGAAGCAGCGCATCGCCCGGGCGCGGGCGTGGCACGAGCGCGATCGGGATGGCGAGTTGCGCGCCGCGTTCGAGGCGTTTGTGCTCGCCGCGGCCGAGCAGCCCAAGGCGGCGCGGCTGGCGCTGATCGAAGCGCCTGGCCTGGGCGGAGCCGTCGCGGCGCGCGTCGAGCGGACACGGCGCGAGTTCGAGCAGGTCGTCGCCGCCGCCATACGGGGAGCCGCCGACGGGGCGTCCCTGCCGCCGGCCGTCGTGCGCGGGGTCACGTACGGCATCGAGCACGTCGTGCGCGCCAACCTGGTGGCCGGCGCCGAGGACCGTCTGATGGCCGCCGCCGGCGAGCTCGCCGCCTGGGCGCTCGCTCACGCCTCTCCGGTCGTCACGGAGCTGTCTCGACCGGTCCCGGCCCAACCTGGTCAGAGCAGTCGCTGGCCGCGCGTTCGCGCACGCGACGACGAGCGCGCGCGCCTTTTGCGCGCCGCGGCCGACATCGTGGCGCACGAGGGCTACGCGCATCTGACACCGCCACGGATCGTCGCCCGGGCCGGGGTCGCGGAGCAGACGTTCCGAGCGAACTACGACAGCGCCGAGCAGTGTTTCCTGGAGGCCGTCGACCTGGTCGGACTGGAAATGATGACCTCGGCGGCCGCCGCTTCGCGCACCGCCGGCGACGGGCCGGCGGGCGCCTACCGTGGGATCGCGGCGCTGATCGGCTATGTGGCCGAGGACTCCGTCCTGCGGGGCCTGATCCTCGTCAACGCCTCGGTCGAGGACCTCTCGACCGTCGCCTACCGGGAACGGGCGCTGGGGCGCTTCGCCGACCTGCTGGCCACCAGGTTGCCGCACGCGCAGCAGCCCCCCAGCGTGGTCGCGCAGGCGACCGTCGGCGGGGTGTGGGGAATCATCCGGCACTACCTGGCCGGCGACGCCGCCCACTTACTTCCGGGGCTGGCCGGCCAGGCGGCTTACGTGGCGCTGGCGCCGGTCCTCGGCGCCGAGGAGGCCGTGCGCACGATCCTGGCCGAGCAGGACGGCGGCGAGCCGGGCGTTTCTGGATGATCTGTCTCTGACTCGCCCGGATTTCGTCGATCGGGCAAGAAGTCGCCACCTGATCGGAAAGTCCAGGATTCCGAGAATCGATACCAGAGCGGTGTATGGATCGGGCGCCTTGCCGGCACGTTCTACCGACTGGTAGAACTCCGAACGTCTCTCGACTCGGCCGCGCCCAGAATGGGACGCGATCGGGGCTGTGAGGCTAAGCAATGCGGTACCGGAGCGCCGCGTTTGTCGCGACGCCCCGGGACCGGCATCACCGCCCCGGTCTCAACGACCTCCAGAGGCCAGGGTTCCCAACACCAGGAGCATAAGCGAATGAGCACGAAGTTCCCAACCGCGATGTTCCCCCAGCCGGTCCTGGCCCGTCCGCCGCAACGCCCCGGTCCGCGGTCCTCAGACGATTATCGTCGAGAACCAAAAACGGGTGCTTGCGAAAGCGGCTGGAACTTGCGACGGTATCTCTCGCGGAGGGGGCTTCGTGCCATTCCGTTGCTCCTCAGACGAAGAAGAGGAGACATCCACGGACAGGCTCGCGAATTACGAGAAATAGCGCGGGAAAATCAGCAAGACTGAAATCACGGACGATTGGGCCCCTCGTCGGGCTGTTCGTCTAGCTGGGCGGTTTTCGCGGCGACGCGAGAGCCTCGGCTTATCGCTTACCCGCGCGTCAAGGATGTGGATCGGGCGGGAGCGGTACGGAGAACGAGGATGGGGGAGCGGGGGAAAATGGAGGAGAGGGTGTTGAAACCGAATCGGCACGCCGCGTGGCCCGCCTGGGCCCGCCTCCAACCACAAGCGTGCATCGATCCGGGTGTCACAAGCGCCGGGCTCGGTGACGAGCGGGCGTGGGTGCGGCGGTGGCCGCTTCCGCGCGCGCTGTCTGTAAGGCAGGAGCTGGCTTCGGGGTGTCTTCATTCGCTGGAGGGGTGTCTCCGGGCCGGTCAAGCGGATCCAAGCAAGGAAAAGGAGAGATGAAGATGAAACGCATCAGAATTGTAGGGTTGTGCCTCGTCGCGATGTTCGCGCTCAGCGCGGTCGCGGCGGCGAGCGCGTCGGCCGAAGAACCGGAATACATGACGTGCGTCAAGATGAAGGGTGGCAACTACGAAAAGGGCTGCGGGGAAAAAGTTCTGGCGGGCTCGGGCAAGGCCGAACTGGAACCGGTGGCGTCCAAAACCAAATTCACGAGCAAGAGCAAGGCCGCCACGTTCACGATTGGAACGCATAAAGTGACGTGCAAGAAGGACACAGACGAAGGCGAATTCACCACACCCGGATACGACAAGGAGAAGATCACTTTCTCCGGCTGTATCCTCGACGGGAACAAGAAGAACCCGTGTGAGAGTGAAGGAGCCCCTTCGGGGACGATCGTGACGAAGGAGCTGATAAGCCAGCTTGTGTTGCTTGATGAAGCGGAAACCAAAGTCGGCGTCGTACTCGTTGGGGAACATCTCGGCGAATGGGCGAAGTTCGGCTGCGGCTCCGAAGAATTCTCACTTGTCGGTGCCGTGCTCGGTTCGATTGAAAACAACAAGAAGGGTGAGAAGATCACCTTTGCCGGAGGTACGATCGACTGGCTAGAAGGGACAGAAGAAGAAATCGGTCTATTCGCCGGGGCCGAAGGTGTGACCTTTACGACCGTTGACGAACAGGGACCGAAGGGTGTTGGTGCCTATCTTTAGCAAACAGTAGTCGAGGTGGTACGTGTGTAGGGCCCCCGGGCCCTACACACGGCTTCGCTTCTCTGAACCGAAAGGCAAAACCAATGTTTGGAAAAATGCGATCTCGTGTAACACCATCCACAGTCATAGCCACATTGGCGCTTGTCTTCGCGATCACCGGAGGTGCGTACGCCGCCAAGCGCTACCTGATAACTTCGAAGGCCCAGATCAGCCCGAAGGTGCTCGAACAGCTGCAGGCCAAAGCGGGGGCGACCGGACCGACGGGTCCGACCGGGCCGGCGGGTCTCGCCGGAGCGAGGGGCGAAACCGGCCCTGCCGGAGAAAAGGGCGCAGCCGGCTCACCGGGCGCGAATGGCAAGGACGGGGCGGACGGCGAAAGCGTCACGAACCAGGAATTCGTGGGCGAAGCCGGCGAATGCACCGAAGGAGGCACCGAGCTCAAAGTGGGCACGGGCGCTCCCACATACCTCTGCGACGGCGAAGAAGGCACGAACGGCACGAACGGGAAGAACGGCGCGACGGGACCGCAGGGCCCGACGGGACCGGAAGGCAACATCAAGAAGACGCTGGCCAGCGGTGAGACGGAGACGGGCGTCTGGGCCGCCGCCACCGGCAAGGCCGGCAAGATACTGGGCGCCGCGAAGGGCGCGCTGGCCGGGATTTCGTTCACGATTCCGCTCGGCGAAGAACCCCAGGTGCATGTCGTCGGGGAAGGCAAGAACGGCGAAGAAGGCAAGGGCTGTCCCGCAACGAGCAAGGCGGCGAATCCGGAAGCCGAACCGGGCAACCTCTGCATATTCGTCTCGAGTCAGGAAGGCGTAGCGGGCATCACGCCCACGTCTCCCGAATCCGGAGTCGAAGGCGCGGGCAGGATGGGCAGTGTCCTCTATCTCGTGACCACCGGCTCAGAACTGCATGTCGCCGGCACGTGGGCTGTAACGGCGAAGTGAGCAGCTGACGGGAGCGACCAAACGGGCGTGCGGAACGGAGCCCCGCACGCCCGGGTCGGGGAGACTCTGAGGGCAAAGGGGTCGGCCTGACCAGGAACCGACCCCGGTGTCAGTCAGGCGGCGTGGGTCGTGCTGGCGCCGGGTCTAGTGGGCCAGGGGGAGGTCGTGCGCAGGTTCCCCGCCGAGCAGCGGGCGTGGCAGGCGTTCCTGGATGGTTTGTCTCCCGCTCACATGGGCGCACCGAGAGCTTCTGGATGGGCCGGCATGCGTGTTCAGACTCGTTTTCCGGATGGCGATCCAGACTCGGAAGCGTTGATACTCATGCGGTGTATGGATCGATCTACCTTTGTGGGTGGCGACCGTATGATAGAACTATCGCGATGGCCTGATCCGGCCCGTGTCGGTGGGTGAGATGCGGTTCGGGCGGCGAAGAAAGGCAGTAACAGGATTCCTGAGCGCTACGTTATCGACGTGGCGTCCGGGAACCGGCATCGCCGTCCCGGCCTCAAAGACTTCCAGAGGTCGGGGTTCCCAACAGCTAAAGGAGTTAGGAAATGAGACCCATACGTATTGTTGTGCTGAGTCTGGTCGCGGTGTTCGCGCTCTGCGCGGTCGCTGCTCCGGGCGCCTCAGCTAAAGAAATATTATTTGAATTGCCTGCTGGCCAGAGTTATCCGGTTTTATTCTTATCAAAAGCTAGTCCAACACTTTTCGAAACCGAAGGTGGTACTCGGTTCCAATGTACAGCAGTCACCAAGCATGGCCATATTGAAAACGCGCATTTAGGCACAATCGGGATAACGTTCACGGGATGCTCTACAAAAATCGTCATTACGCTTAAATGCCAGACTCCGGGAGCGGCTAAAGGTGAAATTGTCATTCCTAACGGTTCGTTCCACCTTGGGTTAGAGCATACCGGTACCTCATCTACGACTCCCGCGCTACTATTTTTATTGCCAGAACAATCTAATGGAGAACATAAGTTCACATTCGAATGCGGCGGCACCAGCATCGAGCTCACAGGCGAGGGGGTCGGTTTATTGGAAGTGTTAGGTGGCGGTCGTCCGATATCAGGGCAACAGTATTCAACTGCGTTAGTGTCGTTTAAGCAGAGCGGCGGCAAACAGAATTCGACCTCTTTCTTATTATCATTAACAACTCCAGAAAACGAACTAATGACAGGACAGCATCTTACAGTCAATTCGGAACTCTTTGGGGAATCCGGGGCGGCATTAGAAGTCGATGATATGCTCGACGGCTTCAGCAGCGGGACTATCGGGATTATCGAAGAGGGATGATCCAGGGTCGTGTCTAGGATGAAATGACGTTAAATGGGACGGTGGAGGGATGCGGCTTGTCGCGTACCCTCCACCGTCCGCTGGGCCAGGAAGGTCGCCCAAAGAGGGGCGACGGCGACCGGGGTCGAACCCGGAGTCGAAGAGCGCGGTGGGCGTCACGAGTGTCGTCGGACGGCAGCCCCGCAACTGCCCGGAGCTGGGGTCGGAAGAGGAGATCGGTCCGAAGAGGGATCGGCCCGTGCTTCCAAGCGGTCGCGCATAGCGGCACGACGAACCTCGCCGACCGGCGTCACACAGGCGTTTTTAGATGATCTGTCTCCCACTTGCACGAGTGGCACTGAAGGCATCCGAACGTGGCGCTAAGCGTGTCCAGATCCGTTTTTCCGGATAACGAGCCAGGCTCTCGTACGTCGACGGTGGCGCAGTGTATGGATCGAGCGACCTTTACTGGAATTTTATCGCGTGATAGAACCAGATCGCCTCGTGGCTCGGTCGCGCCTGCAGGTGGGATGGGTCCGAGCTGTGAGGCAGGCAGTAGCACGGTCCCGGAACGCCACGTTTGGATGTGACGCCCCGGCACCGACATCATCGTTCCGGCCTCAACGATCTCCAGAGGCTGGAGCTCCCAACAAATAGGAGCATATGAGAATACGCACGAAGTTTCTCAGCTGCGGTGCTTCCCGAGCTATGGCCCATCTGCCCGCGCGGCGTCTCGGTCGTGGCCCTCGAGCGATTATCGTCCGAGAACCAAAAACCGGCGCTTGCGGTGGCGGCTGGAGTTCGGGTAGGGTACTTGTCGCGGAGGGGCTTTGTGGCATTCCGTTGCTCCTTGAGATAAGAGGAGTAGTTGGAAAATGAGACATATACGTATCGTTATGACGAGCTTGTTTGCGGTCTTTGCGCTCTGCGCGGTTGCCGCTTCGAGTGCGTCGGCTAAAGAAATATTATTTGAATTGCCTAGTGGTCAGAGTTATCCAGTATTATTCTTATCGCACGCCGGTGAAGCTAAGCTTGTCACTGAAGGTGGTCAAGAAATCAAGTGCACAGCCGTCACCAACCACGGCCATATTGAAAATGCGCACTTAGGTACGGTAGGAATCGTGTTTACGGGATGCAGCACCAAAATCATCGTTACGCTTAAATGTCAGACAGCAGGCGCCGCCAAAGGCGAAATTGTCCTTCCCGGCGGTGCATTCCATCTAGGGTTAGAGCATACCGGTAGCTCATCGACTGTTCCGGCACTTCTGTTCTTATTGCCAGAAGAATCAGGGAAACGCCAGTTCACATTCGAATGCGGTGGCAGTAGCGTTGTGGTTACTGGCGATGTGCTCGGATTACTGGAAGTCTTAGGCGGTGGCCGGCCAGTATCGGGTACACAGTATTCAACCGCGTTAGTATCGTTCAAGCAGAGTGGCGGCAAACAGAATTCAACCGAATTCTTATTATCATTAACGACCCCAGAAAACGAACTCATGACAGGCCAGCACCTGACGTCTGAATCGTCACTATTCGGAACGTCGGGGTCTGCCGAGGAAGTCGACGACATGCTCGATGGCTTCAGCAGCGGAACGATCGGAATTATCGAAGAGGGATGACCCAGGGCCATGTCTAAGGATGGAATGGCGGCTGAGCAGTAAATGACAAGATGGACACGGTGGGGGGGCGCGACGCGCGTCCCCCCACCCAGTCTCGGAGAGGGAGATGTGAGATGGAGCGTTGGGTGCGGATGAGCGGAGAGGGCTGGGGGGGATTGTGAGGACGGTATGGCTGTCGTCGGGTTGGGTGGCCGAGGGCCTTGTACGGCGGGCGTGCTTGTCGATATGTGTGTGTGCGATGTGCGTCCTCGGATTCCTCGGGACGGCACCCGCACAAGCCAGGACATCCCACACGTACATGCCGCCTTCGATACGTGAAATCCCGGAAGGCTCGGGTGTTTCCCATCCGGGAAGGCTCGAAAATGTTAGGGCAGTGACCGTGAGCGAAGGGCATCTATGGGTTGTCGACGAGCCTGTCAGAGAAGGCAATAAACACACCAGGTTCGACGAGTTCAGCGCGACCACGGGTGAATTCGCGTTGCAGTTGCCGGAACCTTCGCCTCCTCTGACCGGACACGAACTGGGCGGGATCGCTATCGGCCATGCGAACGGTGAAACCCAGTTGTACGCTGCGGGTCCCGGCGGGGGGGACGCGTTGGCGGTTATCAACGCGTCGTCAGGAGCGGTTCTGGGAGTCTGGAACGGTAAAGAAACGCCGAGCAAAACGTTCGGAGGATATACCGATGGCGTGGCCGTGGACGACTCGACGAACGTCCTGCTGGATCCGGATGTCGGCGACGTGTACGTCGCGGATTGCAGCGAGCACGTTGTGGATGTTTTCGCGGGTGCGGCGGACGGCTCAGAAGTATCTCTCCCGCCGATAACTGAAGCGGCGCCAGGCGAATCGCTTCGGTGTCCGCAGTCGGTGGCGGTCGATGAAGCAAATGGAGACGTGCTGGTCGCCGACTACAGGGAAGAAGGGTTCGGGGTCGATCGGCCGTTCGTGGACGTCTTCGAACCGGAAGCGTTGGGCAAATATCGCTTTATCGGCAGGATAATTGGACCGCCGAACGGTCCGTTCCTGCCCCTCAAAGGCATACCTCTCTCTCTGGCCGTCGACGGCCCTGAAGGCGACGTCTATGTGGGTGAACAGGCGGGAGGCGTGGTGGACGAGTTCAGGCTTGACACTGAATATATCGGGCACATCATCGCCGAAGGAACCGAAGCCCGTGGAGAAATTTTTGAACATCTTGTGGGAGTGGCGGTCGACCCGCAATCGCACGACGTTTTCGTCGGCAATTCTGAAATAGCGAGTTCCAGCGCGCCGGGGCTTGCAGAAGTGGAGAGGTTCGGCCCGAATATCACGATCCCCGACGTCATGACGGAAGCCCCCTCTAACCTCAAGCTTCAATTCGACCCGGAAGTGGGCTCCAACAGATGGAGTGTGCGGTTGCTTGGCAGCGTCAACCCCGACCAGGCCGGGGCGGCCTCGTGCTGGTTCGTGTGGGGTACATCCAAGCCGCCCGACCGGGTCGCGCCGTGCGCGATCGGCGTGAAAAACGGCAGTGGCTCTGTGCAGGTGCGCGCGAACCTGTCCGGGCTGGAACCGGACACCACCTACTTCTATCGCCTCGAGGCAAGGAACGCCAACGGGACGAATACGGGCGAAGAAGAAGTCGAGTTCACGACTCCGGGTCCGGGACTTGGCAGCGAGTCGGTCTCGGAAGTCACATCCACGAGCGCCAAGCTGCAGGCGACGCTTGTCGCCCACAACTCGCCCACGGGCGAAGGGGACCTGCAGGGAGCGACGAATGTGCCGGCGACGTACTACTTCCAGTACAGCACCGCAAGCACAGTCGGCTGTGAAAACGAACCGGAAGCATGTGTGAGTGTGCCGATAACGCCGCGGAGCATTGGTTCGGGTGCCGGGGAAGTGGAAGTGAGCGCCCGGCCCCAGGGGTTGCATCCGGGCACCGTCTACCACTACCGCGTGGTCGCCGCCAACGAAGCGCTGCCGGCGCGCAGGCTCGAAAAGTGTGAAAAGGAAGAAAAAGAAGAAGGGATCGTCCCCTGCAAGGAGAAAATCGAACTCATCCCCTTCGGCGGCGCCGACAGGACATTCAGGACGTCGAGCCCCGAAGCCAGCCTGACGCTGCCGGATGGGCGCGCGTGGGAACTGGTCTCGCCAGCCGACAAGCGCGGCGCGGTCATCCTGCCGATCACCGAAGCCGGCCTGGATCAGGCGGCTGGCGACGGCACGGCGTTTACGTTCCTGACGAGCCTGCCGACCGAATCGGAACCGCAGGGCTACGGGGACCTCGTGCAGGTGCTCGCCCGGCGAGATGAGACGGCGGGCTGGTCATCGGAAGACCTCGATCTGCCACGCACCGCCACTGTCGGAGTGTTCGCCGGGAAAGGTCACGAATATCGCTTCTTCTCCGAAGACCTGTCGACGGCGGTCGCGGAACCGTTCGGCGCGTTCTCGCCGCCGAAAAGCGGTGAAGCTTCGCCACCGGCGAGCGGACGGACACCGTATCTGCGGCACGACCAGCCCGGGTTCGTCGGCGCGCGTCTGGAGCCCCTCGTGACCGGATGCCCGCCACCCGGCCAGCTTTGCGGATCCGAACTGCAGGAAGAGGCCGACGTGCCGCCTGGGACCAAATTCAACGGCGAAGAAAGTGCGACCGGCGACGCGATCTTCGTTGGCGCGACCCCCGACGCGGAGCACCTAGTGTTGGAATCCTCCATCCAGCTGACGGAAGTCGCCGCGCCGTCCGGCGGGCTGTATGAGTGGTCGGCGCCGGACCCGGCGCCCGATCGTCTGCGGCTCATCAGCGTGCTGCCGGCGAGCGAAGGCGGGGCAGCGGCGCCGGGCCACCCGGCCCTGGGCGGGGCAGGGAACGCGGTCTCCAGCGACGGCTCGCGCGTGTTCTACACGACGGAAGCCGGCCATCTGTACATGCGCGACGTCCCCGCCGAAGCGACTGAGTTGATAGACGCTCCCGAAAGCGGACCGGTCCCCGCCAGCGGACACGCTCAGTTCCAAACGGCGAACGCCGGCGGAACGGAGGTGTTCTTCACCGACAGCGAACCCCTGACCGCCAAGTCCGGTCTCGCCGGCACTTCCGATCTGTATGTGTGCAAAGCGACGGGGCCCCAGCCCGAATGCGGGCCGACCGACATAACGCCGGTTCCCCGTGCGGAACAGCCGGGCGCCGGCGAAAGCGCGCGGGTGGAAGCGGTGCTCGGGGACGGCGAAGAAACGGCCGGCGAAGGTAACGCTTTTGTGTATTTCCTCGCCGACGGAGTGCTGGCAGCGGGGGCGAGCCCCGGCGATCGCAATCTCTACGTGGCCCACGAGCAGGGAGGTATGTGGAAGACCACGTTCATCGCCACGCTCTCGGCCGACGATGGGCCCGACTGGTCCGGCAAACTCAACGCCAGAACCTCGCGTGTGTCGCCTGACGGCAGATGGCTGGCGTTCATGTCCGACCGGTCGTTGACAGGCTACGACAACCGCGACGCCAGGAGCGGTAAGCCCGACGAGGAGGTCTACGAGTACGATGCCGCGTCGAACAGACTCGTCTGCGCCTCGTGCGATCCGAGCGGAGCGCGCCCCGAAGGCGTCGAATACGGCCGGCTGAACGACGGGCTCGTCGGCGGCGATCGCGTCTGGCAGTACAGCCAGTGGTTGGCGGCGAACGTGCCGGGCTGGACCCCGTACCGGCTCGGCGTGTCGCTCTACCAGTCGCGCTACCTGCTCGACGACGGCCGGCTCTTCTTTAACAGTAGCGACACGCTGGCGCCGCAGGACGGCAACGGCAACGAGGACGTCTATGAGTACGAGCCGCCCGGGGTCGGCAGCTGCACGACATCCTCGACGACGTACGGCGAACACTCGGAAGGCTGCGTCGGCCTGATCTCATCCGGACGGGCAGCGGGTGAATCGGCCTTCCTGGACGCGAGCGAAGAAGGCCGCGACGTCTTCTTCCTCACGGCGGAAAAGCTCGTCAAACAGGATACGGACACGGCGTTGGATGTGTATGACGCGCATGAATGTTCGAGCGCTTCGCCGTGTCCGAGTCAGTCCGCGGAAGCCCCGCCCCCCTGTGACTCGGCGTCCTCGTGCCGGGCGGCGCCCGAACCGCTGCCCTCGTTCTACGGGGCTCCGCCGAGCGCGACCTTCTCCGGCGCCGGCAACCTCGCACCTGAAACACCGGTCGGCACGGTCAGGCCGAGCGCCGCCCAGCTCCGGGCCGAAGCGCTCGCCAGAGCCCTGAAGGTCTGCCGGGCCAAGCCGCGCGCCAAGCGCGTCGCCTGCGAACGGGCCGCCCGGCGCCGCTATGGCGTCGTCGTCGCCAAGGCCAAACGCGCCGCCAAGCGCAAACACGCCGCCAGGCAAAGCTCTACGCGGAGGAGGCGGTCCTGATGTCCGGTTCGATCAGGGCCCGTCGGGGACTCGTCGGCGGTCTCGCCGCCGGCTGTGCGCTGCTCGTGTTGCTGATCGGTGCGGGCTCCGCCCACGCGACATCCATCTGGTGGGGCCTGACGTCGGCGTCGTGGCCGGCGCGGTTGCACTCTGGCGGCACGGGAAAGATCGTCGCGACGGCCGAGAATCTCGGCTACGCGAGCGCGAACGGAGGCGTCGACCCCGTGATTCTCAGGGATATGCTGCCCAAAGGGCTGGAGGTTCTCAGAAATGCTGGTGTGCCCGAGATCGAAGCTGTGGCGGGTACTCAGGGGCTCGCCGGCCGCGAAGCGGGGGCCGTGGTATGTACGGTCCCGTCGCCGCATGAGGTGGTGTGTGAATTCGGTGGGGTGTTGCCGCCGTTTGAAGAGATCGAAGTCGATATCGCGGTGGGTGTGAGCAACGAAGCGTCCCCGGCCGAAGCCAACGAACTGACAGTTTCTGGGGCGGGCGTCGCGGGCGGCTCGCTGGCGCGTCCCCTGGCGGTTGGCCCAGGGGGCAGCGGCTTCGGCGTCGAAGACTTCGCGCTGAATCTCGAAGAAGAAGGCGGCGAAGCCACGACGCAGGCGGGCAAGCATCCGTTTCAGCTGACGAGCATGCTCGCCATGGACGTCGGCGAAGTCGCGAGTGAACTGTCCAAGCAGCAGCCGGCCGGTCTCGCCAAGGATGTGAAGATTCAGCTGCCGCCTGGTCTGATAGGCAACCCGACGCCGTTCCCGCAGTGCTCGAGCGCGCAGTTCGTGCGTGAAGAACCCGAAACCGAACACGACGAATGCGCGCCGCAGACGGCGGTCGGGGTGGCCACGGTCACGATCGACGTCCCCAACGGTGGCCTTTACACGACGAAGACGGTGCCGGTGTTCAACCTTGCGCCGCTTGTGGGCGAGCCGGCTCGGTTCGGGTTCGAAGTCAAGGGCTTCTCGGTGACGATCGACACGTCGGTTCGCGCCGGTGAAGACTATGGGGTTACGACGAGCATCAGCAACATCACCGAGATCTCGGGGTTCATCGCGGGCAAAGTCACCTTCTGGGGTGTTCCCGGCAGCCCGATACACGACCGCTCGCGCGGCTGGAACTGTCTGGAAGAGGAACGCTCCGGTCCCTGCGCGCCTCTGCAGGAGAGCCAGCCGCCGCCCCTGCTTTCACTGCCCACGGCCTGCACGCCGGGAATGTACGCGAGCGTGCAGGCCGACTCGTGGGAGGAACCGCACCCGGCCCAGCCGCTGCGGGCGCCGCTGTTCCGCGAATTCGACATTGGCCCCGTCGACGGCTGCGATGGCCTGCAGTTCGAACCGTCGATAAAGGTCGTGCCCGACCTGTCCGAAGGCAGTCGCGCGAGCGGGCTATTGACCGACGTGCACGTCCCCCAGACGGCGGTGCTGAACGCGGAAGGGCTCGCCGAGTCCGCGGTGAAGGACATCACGGTCGCGCTGCCCGAAGGGATGGCTCTGAACCCGGCCGGCGCGGGCGGGCTGGAAGCCTGCTCGGAGGGGCTGGCCGGCTTCACGGGCTTCGCCGAACTCGAACCGGGCACGCGGACCGCGACGTTCACCTCGACGCTGCCCGAACAGCTCGAATCCGGGAATAACTTCTGCCCCGAAGCGTCGAAGGTGGGGACGGTGAAGATTACGACGCCGCTGCTCCCCAACCCGGTCACGGGCGCGGTATATGTCGCGACTCAGAATCAGAACCCGTTCGGCAGTCTGCTGGCGATGTATCTGGTCGCCAGCGACCCTGTCTCCGGGACGCTCGTGAAGCTCGCCGGCGAAGTGACGCTGAACCAGGCAAGCGGGCAGCTGACGGCAACGTTCAAGAACAGCCCCGAGCTGCCCTTCGAAGACGCCGAACTGCACTTCTTCGGCGAAGAACGCGCGCCGCTCGCGACCCCCGCGCGTTGCGGCTCCTATACCACCAACGCGACGTTCACGCCGTGGGACGGCAACGGTCCCGTGGGTGCGTCGTCGAGCTTCAAGATCGTCGCTGGCCCGCACGGGACAGGCTGCCCCGAAGGCGCCACGCTCCCGTTCTCACCGTCGTTGACGGGTGGCACGACGAACATCGACGCTGGCTCGTTCAGCCCGTTGACGACCACGCTCGGCCGTGAAGACGGTCAGCAGGGCCTGCGGTCCGTCACGCTGCACATGCCGCCGGGATTGTCGGGGCTGCTGTCCGGCATCACGCTGTGCCCCGAAGCGCAGGCCAACGAAGGAATCTGCCCGGAATCGAGCAGGATCGGTGAGACGACGGTCAGCGCGGGTGTCGGGTCCCAGCCCGTGACCGTCACCGGCGGCAAGGTCTACATCACCGAAAAATATCACGGCGCGCCGTTCGGACTGTCGATCGTCAACCCCGTCAAGACCGGACCGTTCGACCTCGAGCGCGACACCGCCAACCCCAGCCAGAACCCCCCGTGCGACTGCGTGATCGTCAGAGCCAAGGTCGAGGTCGACCCCCACACCGCGGCGCTCACGGTCACGACGAACCCCGAAAATGAAGGCCACGCGATCCCGACCATGATCGACGGCGTCCCTGTGCAGTTGAAGAACGTGAACGTCACGATCGACAGGCCCAACTTCACGTTCAACCCCACCAGCTGCGAACCCAAACGAATCGAAGGGACCATTACCGGCAGTGAAGGCGCCACAAGCCCCGTGTCCGTACCGTTCCAGGCCACCAACTGCGCGGTCCTCAAGTTCGCGCCCAAATTCGGGGCCTCCACGTCCGGTAGGACCAGCAAAGCGGGCGGCGCGAGCCTCAGCGTCAAGCTCACATATCCCCAAGCGCCGTTCGGGACCCAGGCGAACATCAAGAAGGTCAAGGTCGAACTGCCCAAGGCCTTGCCCTCCCGTTTGACCACGCTGCAAAAGGCGTGCACGGCCGCGCAGTTCAAAGCCAACCCCGCCGGGTGTCCGGCGGCGTCGATCGTCGGTCACGCCAAGGCGATCACCCCGCTCATCCCGGTTCCGCTGGAAGGACCGGCGTACTTCGTCTCCAACGGCGGGGAAGCGTTCCCCAACCTCATCATGGTGCTACAGGGCTACGGCGTCACCGTGGAACTGGTCGGCGACACCTTCATCAGCAAAAACGGGATCACGAGCAGCACCTTCAACACCGTCCCCGACGCCCCCGTCGGCTCATTCGAACTCACCCTCCCCGAGGGCCCCTACAGCGCACTCGCCGCCAACAGCAACCTCTGCTCACTCACCAAGACCATCCTCATCAAGAAAAAGACGACCATCAAGACCCACGGCCACAAAAAGACCGTGACGAGAAAGACCAAGAAGAAAGAGTCCACCAAACTAACGATGCCCGTGACATTCACCGCCCAAAACGGAACCCTCACCCACCAAACCACCACGATAACCGTGACCGGCTGCCCCAAAAAGGCAAAACCAGCCAAAAAGACGAAGAAAAAGAACGTAAGCAAGAACAAGAAATAACGCTCGCCGAGCCCGTGCACGCTTTTCGACTCGCGAGGCCATCCTCGCGAAGACTATCCGCCGAACCAGAATGGAGAGAAGCAATAGATGTTTTCAAAACTACGCAGACCTTTCACCTATGCCAATGTCGCGGCCACGCTGGCGCTCGTATTCGCTATGGCCGGCGGAGCATACGCCGCCAAGCACTACCTGATCACCTCGACGAGCCAGATCAGTCCGAAGGTGCTGGCGGCGCTGAAGGGCAAGCCGGGCGCTAGCGGCTCCTCCGGTGCCCAGGGGCCGCAGGGGCCGGCCGGGCCCGCCGGACCCGCCGGTGGCGGTGGGGCAAAGGGAGACTCCGGTACGAATGGGACGAACGGCACGGACGGAACCAATGGCTCGCCGGGCACCAGCGGCAAGAGCGTCGTGATCGGCGAAGCCACGGGCCACTGTCCCGAAAACGGCGCCAGCGTCGAAGTCGAAGGCTCCGGCGTCAAGCGCTACGTCTGTGACGGCGAAGCTGGAACCAACGGCAAAAATGGTGCGGCTGGAGCGACCGGTCCGTCCGGACCGGCTGGTGCGACCGGCCCGACCGGCTCCCCGTGGACGGCCGGAGGGACGCTCCCTCACGGGTCGACTGAGACCGGAGTGTGGAGCGCGACCGGGATGCCCGCCACCAACCCCGGCCTTGGTGCGCACGGCGCGATCACAGCCTCGATCTCCTTCCCGATCCCGCTTGGGAAAACACCCGAATCGAACGTGATCGAATTGGGTGAAGGCGAACACGAAGCCAGCAAAAACCTGCCGGCCGGCTGCAAGGGCAACGTAGACGAACCGAAGGCCGAACCCGGCAACCTCTGCATCTTCGTCGGCGAAGGCACGATCAACGCCAAGGAAATCGATGCCGGCACAGTCGAATCGACGGAAGCGACGGAAGCCGGCGGCGAACCGGGCAGGACCGGCATATCGGTCCTCGGGCTCGCCGAAAAAAGCGAAGGCATGTCGATCGCCGGAACATGGGCGGTCACAGGCGAATAGGGGCGCGAGGGCTGAACTCCCGGTCCCTCCAGCTCTCGCCGACAAACTCCCCGGGCGCCGCCTCCCTGTTCTCTCCCGTGCGGCGCCCGGGGACGCCCTCGCGGATCGAAGCCCGCGAGGGCGTCCCCACCAACGAGGCTCGTGGCGCCTCTAAGCTATCTGTGTGAGCGAAGGCCTCAAGATGACCCGCAACGTGGCGATCGTCCTGGCGATCGCCGCCGCGGTCTACCTCCTGCCCTCTGGCGGCAAAGCGGCGAACACGTTCGAAGCCCTGCTCTACGTCGGCTTCGGCGTGGCGATCGGCTACATCGGCCTGCGCGCCTACCGCGAAAACCGGGTCGCCATGCACAGCCTCGGCGACACCTACCGGGGCGTGTTGTACGGCGCGATCGCGCTGGCCCTGCTCCTGTGGATGTCGCGCGTGCGCATGTGGCATACCGCCGCCGGAGTCGGCGAGCTCATGTGGTTCGTGCTCGTGGCCGGCGTTCTCTACGCGCTGTTCTTGGTCGTGCGGCGCTGGCGGGCGTATTGAGCGTCGCGGCCCGAGGCCGCGCCCGCGCGGGCGCCCTTGCCGCGCAACGCCGTGCGCTGCCCGACCAGCCCGGCGTCTACCTGTTCAGGGACGACCACGGCAGGGTGATCTACGTCGGCAAGGCCGTCTCGATCCGCAAGCGCGTGGCCTCCCACTTCGGCAAGGCTCAGGTGCCGTCCAGCCCGGGCCACGCCGAGATGATCGCCGCGGTCGCGAGCGTCGAGTGCGTGGTCGTCGCCTCCGAGGCCGAGGCCCTGTTGACCGAGCAGGGCTTCATCAAGCAGTACCGGCCGCGCTTCAACATCAGGCTGCGCGACGACAAGTCCTACCCGTTCATCGCGATCTCCCTCGACGAGGACTTTCCGAGGGTCTACTTCACCAGGGAGCGCCACCGCCAGGGCCGGGCCTACTTCGGCCCCTACTCGAACGCCAAGCGCGTGCGCGCGACGCTCGAGGTTCTGGCGAAGGTCTTCATGTTCAGATCGTGCACAGGCCCCGAGCCCGGCCGGCGCGGCGGCAGCCCGTGCCTGGACTACTACATCAAGCGCTGCTCGGCTCCGTGTGTCGGCTACGTCTCGCGCCGGGAGTACCGGGCGAGCATCGATCAGGTCATGGACTTCCTGTCTGGGCGCTTCGTCTCGATCGAGCGCGACATCGAGGCTCGCATGAAGGCCGCCGCCGCCGCCGAGGAGTTCGAGCAGGCCACGCTCGAGCGCAACCGCCTGCGCGCCGTGCGCTCGCTCCTGGAGCGCCGCCGCGTGGCGGGCGCCGCCGCCGGCACGTTCGACGCGATCGGGGTCGCGATCGACGGGACCGACGCCAACGCCCAGGTCTTCCAGGTCCGTGACGGCATCTTGACCGACCGCCAGTCCTTTTACCTGTCGAACGAGACCGAGCGCGGGATCGCCGAGGTGGCCGAGGAGTTCATGCTCCAGTACTACTCCGGCCACCTCTCGATCCCGGCTTTGATCGTCGTCCAGCGCGAGCTGTCGGAGGAGGCCGGCGTGGATGCTCAGCCACTGGCCGACGCCCTGGCCAGCCGCCGCGACGGGCCCGTCGAGATCAGGCCCGCCGAGCGCGGCGAGAAGCGGCGGATGCTCGAGCTGGCGGAGCGCAACGCGCTGCTGGCCTTGGACACCGAGCGTCTGCGCGCCGAGCGCAGGCGCCAGAGCAGGGTCGACGCGCTCGACGGCCTGCAGCGGGCGCTCGGCCTGGACGCGCCCCCGATCCGGATCGAGTGCTACGACATCTCGCATCTGGGCGGTACCCAGACGGTCGCCTCGATGGTCGTGTTCGAGGGCGGGGCCCCCAAGAAGTCCGACTACCGCCGCTTTCGCGTCCGCTCCCTGCCCGCCGGCGCCTCCGACGACTACGCGGCGATGGCGGAGATCCTGCAGCGCCGCTACTCCAGGTGGGAGGCCCAGTCCGATCTCTCGCCGCACGACCCGTCCTACGACGCGAGCTTCGCGACGCTGCCGAGCCTCGTCGTGATCGACGGCGGGCCCGGCCAGCTCGCCGCCGGCCTGCGGCCGTTGCGTGGATGGCGCGAGCGCGGCGTGGCCGTGATCTCGCTGGCCAAGCGCATCGAGGAGGTCTTCACGCCCGGCCGCAAATCTCCGCTCGTGCTCGACCACTCGACGCCCGAGCTGCAGCTACTGCAGCGCGTCCGCGACGAGGCGCACCGCTTCGCGATCGCCCATCATCGCGCGCGCCGCGACCAGGCGATGACCGGCTCTCTGCTGGACGACCTGCCGGGCGTCGGCCCGGCCCGCAAGCGCGCGCTGCTCGCCTACTTCGGTTCTCCGGAGGCCGTGGTTTCGGCCTCCGGAGAGGAGCTGCAGGCGGTCCCCGGCCTGCCGGCCAAGGTCGGACGGGAGGTGCACGCGCACCTGCACCGCACAGGCTGACGAAAAACGTGCACGAATAATTGACACGATCGTCCGCTAAACGCGGCACAATCGGGTGATGGCGGTCATCAGGCCCCTTCGTCCACTGCGCGCGGTGAGCAAGCCCGCCGTCGTGGAGTCGCGTTTGCAGGACCTGGTCGTGATCACCGGCTTCTCGGGCGCCGGCAAGTCGACGGCGATGAACGTGTTCGAGGACGCCGGCTATTTCTGCGTCGACAATTTGCCGCCCGAGATGATCAGGTCGCTGGTCGAGCTGTTCGTGCACGGCGGCTCCAAGGTCGAGCGCGCCGCCGTCGTCTCGGACGTGCGCGGCGGCGTCTACTTCGAGGCTTTGCGGGCGGTCGTCGACGACCTGGACGCGCTCGGCATCGATCACCACGTCCTCTTCCTGGAGGCCGCCGAGCAGACGCTCGTGACCAGGTACAAGGAGACCAGGCGCCGCCACCCGCTGGCGCCCGACGGCAGCGTCGCCGCGGGCGTCGCGGCAGAGCGCGCCCTGCTCGAGCCGTTGCGCGGCAGGGCCGACCTCGTGATCGACACGACCGGCATGTCCGCCGCCAGCCTGCGCGCCCGCATCGCGGACGAGCTGCTGCCCGCCCAGAAGGCGGGCCGCCTGGCCGTCACGTTCATGAGCTTCGGCTTCAAGCACGGCCCCGCCCGCGACGAGGATCTCGCGTTCGACGTGCGCTTCCTGCCGAACCCGCACTACGAGTCCGAGCTGCGCGAGCTGACCGGCCACGACGAACAGGTCGTCGAGTACATCGCCAGGGACGGCCGCCTGGACGAGCTCTACGTGCGTTTGCACGCCCTGCTCGACTTCCTGCTGCCCGAGTACGTCGCCGAGGGCAAGGCGCACCTGGTGATCGGGATCGGCTGCACCGGCGGGCGTCATCGTTCGGTCGCGATCGCCGAGCACCTGGCCGAGCGCTACCGCGACCGCGAGGATCTCGACGTCACGGTCGCCCACCGCGACATCGACAAGGGCCCGGCGCGGTCCTGACAAAAGGCCGCTTGATAGCCTTCGCCACGACGCCGGGCTCCGGGACCGACTCCGAGACCCGGCCTCATTCGTTTTCGCGCGAGCAGCGCCAGAAAAACCAGGAGGCCGTGCCTATATGCCAGTACGTGTGGGAATCAACGGTTTCGGCCGGATCGGCCGCAACGTCTTCAGGGCCGCCCAGGCCCGCGACGATTCCGATGCCATCGAGTGGGTCGCCGTCAACGACCTGACCGACGCCGCCACTTTGGCGCACCTCTTGAAGTACGACTCGATCCTAGGCCCCTATCCGGGCGACGTCGAGGCGAAGGGCGAGGACGCGATCGAGATCGACGGCCGCCAGCTGAAGGTTCTGGCCGAGACCGACCCCGCCGCGCTGCCCTGGGGCGAGCTCGGGGTCGACGTCGTGATCGAGTCGACCGGCCGGTTCACCGACCGCGCCAGCGCCGCCAAGCACTTGGATCAGGGAGCCAAGAAGGTGGTCATCTCCGCGCCCGCCACCGACCCGGACGCGACGGTCGTTCTCGGCGTCAACTTCGACGAGGTCTACGACAGGGCCAAACACGACGTGATCTCGAACGCCTCGTGCACGACCAACTGCTTGGCGCCCGTCGCGAAGGTGCTCAACGACACCGTCGACATCGAGCACGGCCTGATGACGACGATCCATGCTTATACCGCCGACCAGCGCTTGCAGGATCTGCCCCACAAGGACCTGCGCCGCGCCAGGGCCGCCGCGATCAACCTGATACCGGCCTCGACCGGCGCGGCCAAGGCGATCGGCCTGGTGATCCCCGAGCTGAAGGGCAAGCTCCACGGCTTCGCCGTCAGGGCGCCCGTGCCGACCGGCTCGGTCGTGGACCTGACCGTCGAGTGCTCGCGGGCGACCACCGTCGAGGAGGTCAACGGCGCCCTGAAGGCCGCCTCCGAGACGGGGCCTCTCGCCGGGCTGATGGCTTACACGTCCGACCAGATCGTCTCGACCGACATCGTCAGCTCGCCGTACTCCTCGATCGTGGACTCGTCGTTGACGGCCGTCATCGACGGCACGATGGTCAAGGTCGTCGCCTGGTACGACAACGAGTGGGGTTATTCCAACCGCCTCGTGGACCTCGTCCAGAGGGTCCTGTGAGCCGCCGGTGAGAAGCATCGACGACCTCGACGTGCGCGGGCGCAAGGTGCTCGTGCGCGTCGACTTCAACGTGCCGCTCGGCGAAGGCCCCGACGGCAGGCCGATCGTGGGCGACGACACCAGGATCAGGGCGGCCCTGCCGACGATCGAGGAGCTGCGCGCGCGTGGCGCCCGGCTGGTGCTGGTCTCCCACCTGGGGCGCCCTCACGGCGAGGTCGTGCCAGGGCTGTCGATGGCGCCCGTCGTGGCGCGGCTGTGCCAGCTGACCGACGCCAAGGTGACGCTGGCCCCGGCGGTCGTCGGCCCGGAGGTCAAAGAACTGAGCGAACGGCTCGAGGACGGCGAGATCCTGGTCCTCGAGAACGTGAGGTTCGAGCCGGGCGAGACCGATGACGACCCCGAACTGGCCAGGGCGTTGGCCGAGCTGGCCGACGTGTACGTGGACGATGCTTTCGGGGCGGCCCACAGGGCCCACGCGAGCACCGCGGGCGTCGCTCGCCTCTTGCCGAGCGCGGCGGGGCGGCTGCTCGAACACGAGGTCAAGACGCTGAGCGCGATCCTCGAGGACCCGCCGCGGCCGCTCGTGGCCGTGCTCGGGGGCGCCAAGGTGGCCGACAAGATCGCCGTCATCGACCGCTTCCTGGGCCTGGCCGACGCGATCGTGATCGGCGGCGCGATGTGCTTCCCGTTCCTGGCGGCCGAGGGCCACGCGGTCGGCGCGTCGCTGTGCGAGCAGGAGGACGTCGAGCACGCCAGAAGCGCGCTCGCCAAGGCCGGCGAGTGCCTGCCAAGGCCCGAGCGCGCCGCGCTCGAAGCCGCCCGCGACGGCGCCGGCCGACCGCCCGCCGCGCGGCTGTGCTTGCCCAAAGACCTGGTCATCGGCGAGCGCCTGGACGCAGGCTCGCCCGCGAGGGTGCTGCCCGGCATCGAGGTCCCGGCCGGTTGGATGGGCCTCGACATCGGCCCGGCCACCGCCGAGCTGTACGGCGAAGAGATCGCGCAGGCCGGAGCGGTCTTCTGGAACGGGCCGATGGGCGCGTTCGAGCTGGAGCCGTTCGCGGCCGGGACCAAGGCCGTCGCCGAAGCGGTCGCCGAAGCAGCCGGCACCACGGTCGTCGGCGGCGGCGACTCGGCCGCCGCGCTCGTTCACTTCGGGCTGGAGCACTCGGTCGACCACCTGTCGACCGGCGGCGGCGCCACGCTCGAGCTGGTCGAGGGGCACGCTCTGCCGGGGCTCGAGGCCCTGAACGGGGCCGGGGTGTCGGCATCGTGAGCGGGATCAAGGACGGCGGTGGCGACGCGCCCGCGCGCGGTGACGCGGCCGGGCGCGACGACGCGGCCCCGAGTGGCGAGGCGCCCGCGCGCGGTGACGCGGCCCCGAGTGGCGAGGCGCCCGCGCGTGGCGAAGCGCCCGCACGTACGCCGCTGATCGCGGGCAACTGGAAGATGTACAAGACGGAGGCCGAGGCGGAGTCCTATATCCAGGCGCTGCTCCCGAAGGTCTCCGGCGCGGACGGCGTCGACGTCGCGATCTGCGTGCCTTTTACGGACCTGAGGGCGATGGTCGACTCGGCGAGAGGCTCGAGGGTGGAGGTGTACGCCCAGAACATGCACGCAGAGCCCGAGGGCGCCTATACCGGCGAGATCTCGGCGCCGATGCTGTGCGAGCTCGACGTCGAAGGCGTGGTGCTCGGCCATTCCGAGCGCCGGCAGCTGTTCGGCGAGACCGACGCCGCGCTGGCCGCCAAGGTCGCGGCCGCGCTGGCCAACGGCCTGCAGCCGATCCTGTGCGTCGGGGAGACCGAGTCCGAGCGCGACGCGGGGGAGACGCAACGCAAGCTGAGGCAGCAGGTCCGCGACGACCTGGCGGGCGTTCCAAACGAGCGCCTGGCCGAGGTGACGATCGCGTACGAGCCGATCTGGGCGATCGGCACCGGCCGCGTGGCGACGCCCGAGCAGGCCCAGGAGGCGATCGGCTTCATCAGGGCGCTCGTCGGCGACCGCGACCAGGAAGCCGCCGCGCGCGTGCGGATCCTGTACGGCGGATCGGTCAAGCCCGAGAACGCAAGCGAGCTGCTGGGGCTGCCCGACGTCGACGGCGCCCTCGTCGGCGGCGCCTCGCTGGAGGCCGACTCGTTCGCGGCGATCATCTCCGCCGCGACAGCCGCTGCGTGATGGGCAATCGGAGCGGGTCGAGCAAGTCAGACCAGGACGCAGGGAGCGTGGCGTGCTCTGCACGCGAGCGACCGAGGACGCCGTCTGACGCCGCTGATCGGCACGCTCCGCGGGTCTGTCTGGTCGTGTTGGATGGCTGGGGCCTGGCCGAGCCGGGGCCCGGCAACGCGGTCTCGCTCGCGCGGACGCCCGTGTTCGACGAGCTGTGGGCCAAGGAACCGCATACCGAGCTGCTCGCGGGCGGGCGCGCGGTGGGTCTGCCGGAGGGCCAGATGGGCAACAGCGAGGTCGGCCACCTGAACCTCGGCGCCGGCGCGGTCATACGGCAGGACCTGGTCAGGATCGACGACGCGATCGAAGACGGCTCGTTCGCGGCCAACCCGGTCATAAAGGCGGCGTTCGCGGACGTCGATCGGGTGCACCTGATCGGCCTGGTCTCGGACGGCGGCGTGCACTCTTCGCTCGAGCACCTGCTGGCCCTGATCGAGTGCGCGCGCGAACACCCGGCCGGGAAGGACGGCAAGGCAAAAGACGTGATCGTGCATGCCTTTACAGATGGCCGGGACACGCTTCCAAATGCGGGCGCCGACTACCTGGATCGCCTCGACGCGACGCCTGGGGCTCGCGTGGGCTCGGTCGTAGGGCGCTACTGGGCGATGGACAGGGACCGGCGCTGGGAACGTACGCAGCGCGCCTACGACCTGCTGGTCCACGGTCGCGCGCCGCACAGCGCGGCGAGCGGTGGGGAGGCGGTCAGAAACGCTTACGAGCGCGGCGAGACCGACGAGTTCATCGAGCCGACCGTCGTCGGCCGGGACACGGCGATCGCGCCGGGCGACAGCGTGATCGCGTTCAACTTCAGGCCCGACAGGATGCGCCAGATCTCGAGGGCCCTGGCCGAGACCGGCTTCGGCGAGGGCGGTGAGGATCTGCCCGGCTGGAGCGGGCGCGGGGGCTCAGGGCCGGTCGCGCGCTACACGACTTTGGCCGAGTACGAGGAAGACTGGTCTTATCCGGTCGCGTTCGGACCGGAGCGCCCGACCACGACGCTCGCCGCCACGATCGCCGGGACCGGCGCCCGGCAGCTGCACGTCGCCGAGACCGAGAAGTACGCGCACGTGACCTACTTCTTCAACGGCGGCGTCGAGACCGCGCAGGCGGGAGAACGGCGCGAGCTGGCGCCGTCGCGGCGGGACGTGCCGACCTACGACCACGCGCCCGAGATGAGCGCCGAGCAGGCAGCCGACGCGTTCGTGGCGGGCTGGCGCGAGGACGGGGCGGGCTGGCGCGAGGACGGGGCGGGCGGGGTCCGCTTCGGGATCATCAACTTCGCGAACGCGGACATGGTCGGACACACCGGGGTCATCCCGGCGGCCGTTCAGGCGGTGGAGACGGTCGACGCCTGTCTCGGCAAGGTCGTCGCGGCGGTCGAGGAGGCCGGTGGCGTGTGCGTGATCACGGCCGACCACGGCAACGCCGACCACATGCTCGAGCCCGACGGCAGCCCCAACACGGCGCACTCCTTGAACCCGGTGCCCCTGATCGTGGTTGGCGCCGGCGAGCTGACCCTGCGTGGGGGCGGCATCCTGGCCGACGTCGCGCCGACCGTGCTCGACCTGTTGGGCATCGAGCAGCCGGCCGCGATGACCGGCCGTTCGTTGGTCGAAACGGGGATTCCCGCGCCGTAGGCGGTGTCTCCCGGCTTTGGCCGAGCGCCGCTGACCCGGACGTTCGCCGCCGGGATCGGCGATCCGCGCGCCGCTAGGATCTGCTCCATGGACCGCTCTCGGATGGCGCTAAGCGCGTTCTTCGTTGGCGCGGGCGTCAACCACTTCGTGATGCCCAAGCCCTACGAGGCGATCGTACCGGCGAGCATCAAAGACGACGCCAGGCGCCTGGTCGCGCTCAGCGGCGCCGCCGAGATAGCGGGCGGGATCGGCGTCCTGCTGCCAGGCACGCGCAGGCTCGCCGGCCTCGGCCTGATCGCGCTGTTGGCGGCCGTGTTTCCAGCGAACGTCTATATGGCGCGTAACCCCGAGCATTTCAAGCGCATCCCGCGCTGGGCGCTGTATGTAAGGCTGCCATTGCAGCCTTTGATGATGCGCTGGGCCTGGCGGGCGACCAGGTCGTGAGCCGCGCGCGCGACAGACGGCCCGAAAGAGAGCATCCGACGCTGCTATATCTTGACTTAGCAGGCTCGTAGTAACGATTGTCACCATGTCGAGCGCGACCGCAGTCAAGATCACAACTGACCAACAGGAGTCGCTGAGCGACGGCGAGCTTCGCGCCTGGCGCGGTCTGCTGCGAGCGCACGCCTGCCTGGCCAAGCGCCTGGACGCGGCGCTCGAGCGCGAGCACGGACTGCCGATGAGCTCCTACGAGGTCCTGCATCGTCTCGACGAGGCCGGCGCCGGACGGATGCGCATGTGCGATCTGGCCGATCAGGCCCAGCTCTCGCGCAGCGGCCTGACCAGGCTGGTGGACCGCCTGGAGCGCGACTGTTTGCTGGAGCGCTGCTCCTGCGAACACGACGCCCGCGGCTCCTACGCGTGCCTGACCGAACTGGGCCGCGAGCGCCTCGCCCAGGCGCGCACCACGCACCTGGCGGTCATCCGCGAGCACTTCTTTTCGCGCTTCTCCGAGCCCGAGCTGGCCGTGCTCGCGGACATGTGGGACCGCGTCGCGCCGTGTGCGGCCAACGGCAACGGCCACGTCAGCGGCGTCGGCCACGCCAACGGCAATGGTCATGCCAACGGCAACGGCGACGGCCACGCCAACGGCGACGGTCATGTCACGGGCGTCGGGCACGCCAACGGCAACGGGCACGCCAATGTCCGAGCCGGCGGCGGAGCGCACGCCAACGGCAACGGGCACGCCAATGTCCGAGCCGGCGGCGGAGCGCACGCCAACGGCAACGGGCACTCCTGACGACACCGGCTACAGGCCGGTTTTTTTTGTCTTCTTTCAGCCGTCCGGCTCGCCCGGGGCGCTCGGCGTCCGCACGGGCGTCCCGGACGCGGCGGCGCGCTCGATCGTCTCGCGCATCCGGCGCCGGTGGCGGCGATGGGCCAGGAACGCCCCGCCGCCGGCCAGCAACAGGGCGACGAGGCCGTAGATGCCGAACGCCTCGATCGCGTTGCCGGCGGCGGTTCCAAGGAAGTATGCGATCAGGCCGATCGCGGTCGCCCAGCAGATGCCACCGAGCGCGTTCCAGAGAAAGAAGGAGCGCCACGGCATCTTCGTGGCGCCCGCCAGCCACGATGCCCAGACACGCAGTCCGAGGATGAACCGGCCGAAGAAGACGGCCTTCGGGCCGTGCTTCTCGAAGAAGGGCTCGCCCAGGACCAGCACCTCCTGGCGCTGGCGCTGAAAACGGCCCGGGCGCTGGAGCAGCCAGCGCCCGCCCTTGCGGCCGATCTGATAGCCGATGTTGTCGCCCACGATCGCACCGGCCGCGGCGACCGCGATCACGATCCCGATCTCCATTTTGCCCTGCGAGGCGAGCACCGCCGCCGTGATCAGGCCGGTCTCGCCGGGCACCGGCACGCCGCTGGACTCGGCCATCACCACCAAGAACAGCAAGGGATAGCCGAACGTTTCGACGAGTTTGCTGACGTCTACGATCGCGGCGAGCATGGCCTCGGCCCGGAGTGCATCCCCTTAGGATGGCGCACCGATGCCCAACTTCACGATCGAGGCCCGCGCCTCCTCCTCGCGCGCGCGCGCCGGAACTCTGCGGACGGCCCACGGCGAGGTCCTGACGCCGGCCTTTACGCCCCTGGCGACCAAGGCCACGGTCAAGGGCCTGTTGCCCGAGGAGGTCGCTTCGCTCGGCTATCAGATGGTTCTCGGCAACACCTTTCACCTGCTCCTGAACCCAGGCCCCGACCTGATCGAGCGCTTCGGCGGCCTCGGCGCGTTCATGGGCTGGTCGGGCCCGACGATCACCGACTCCGGCGGCTTCCAGGTCTTCTCGATGGGCCACGGCACGGTGTCCGACGAGATAAAGGCCCGCGGCCGCGGTCGTCAAGGCGAGCGCGAGGGGGCGATCCTGGAGATCGGCGAGCAAGGAGTCCGCTTCCGGTCTTACATCGACGGCCGTATCCGTTTCATCGGCCCTGAGGATTCGATGGCCGTCCAGGCCGCCCTTGGCTCGGACATCGCGCTCGTCTTCGACGAGTGCACGCCCTTCAATGTCGATCGCGAGTACACCCAGCGCTCGACCGAACGCACGCACCGCTGGCTGACGCGCTGCCTGGCTTGGCATGCCGAGCACGGGCCGGCCGGCCAGCTCGTCTACGGGATCGTGCAGGGCGGCGTCCACGAGGATCTGCGCCGCGAATCGGCCCAGATCGTGCGCGCGAGCGCCTGCGACGGCGTCGCGATCGGTGGCTCGCTCGGGGCCGAGAAGGCCCAGATGTACGAGGTCGTCTCCTGGGCGACCTCCGAGCTGGGCGACGACTTCGAGACGAAGCCCAGGCACCTGCTCGGCATCGGCGAGATCGACGACCTGATCGCGGGCGTAGAGCTCGGCATCGACACGTTCGACTGCGCGATGCCGACCAGGCTCGGCCGCCACGGCACCGCGCTCGTCCCGGACCCGGCCGCCCGCTGGCGCCTGGACCTGACCAAGGCCGGCCAGCGCGAGTCCGAGGCGCCGCTGCTTGAGGGCTGCCCGTGCCCGGCCTGCTCGAAAGGCTTCTCGCGCGCCTACCTCAGCTACCTGGCGCGCGCCGCCGAGCTGACCGGCACGAGGCTGATCACCCTCCACAACCTCGCTTTCATCGCGTCATTGATGAAAAGTTTGCGCCGCGGAATCCTCGACGGCGACTTGGATTCCGTGGCCTCGGCCTGGCGCGCCGGAGAGTTTCGTCCCGGTCGATCCCTAGCTTGAGCAGTGGCCTTCCGGTGTGGTGTAAGGGAAGCATGCGCGACCGTCACTCGCGAGGTGCCGGTTCGAGTCCGGCCGCCGGAGCCATTGTTGAAGGCGACGGGTAGGACTGCTAGCCTGCGGATACGAGTGACGGTCGCGCCCGCCCAAAAGGCGGCAGTTTTCCCGAAAGGCCCGCGTGCGCGGGCCTTTCGCCTGTCCAGGGCCTATTTCGTGTTTTCTTTGACCAGCTGGCCGAGTTCCTGCGACGCCCTTTCGACGTCGCTGTAGACGACGTTCCTCAGCACCACCCTGGTCGGCCCCGGCGCCGTGGCGGCGACGATCAGGGCGATCACGCCGCCGAGCGCCAAGAGCGCCAGGATCGCCAAGCCCAGCCGCCGCCCCGCGCCCGCGCGGCGTGCGGGAGCGGCCTGTGCGACGGGCGCCGGACGCCCGCCTGGGCCGCCGCGCGCGGGGCCCGGCCGCGGCCGCTTGGGCGCGACGGCAGCCTTGGTCTTCGGGCCCGCCGACGACCCCCGGGCCGCGGCGCCGCTGAGCACGCTGGTGGCCTCGGTCGGCCGGTCCATGCCCTCGGCGACGTGTCTGGCGACGGCCGTGCCGGAGGACTCGAGCGGCGAGATGCCGTCCGCGCCGTCGCTGATCGCCCGGCCCATCTCCTTCGCGGTCTGATACCGGTCGCGGGGGTCCAGGGCGAGCGCCAGCGCGATCGCCTCGGCCAGCTCTTGGCCGACGGCCGCCACGAGCGTGTCCAGCAAGGGCGGCTCCTCGCGCTGCTGCTTGAGCGCCAGCTCTGTCAACGACGTCGCCTCGTACGGCAGCCTGCCCGAGATCAGCTGGTAGGCGACGACCCCCAACGCGTATAGGTCCGCGCGCGGGCCGGCCTCCTCGCCGCGGGCCTGCTCGGGCGCCAGGTAGGCGGCGGTCCCGAGGACCGAGCCGACCTGGGTGATGCTCGACTGCTCGGTCGCCTTGGCGATGCCGAAGTCGGCAAGCTTGACCTCGCCGTCGCGCGAGCGCAGCAGGTTCCCGGGCTTGACGTCGCGGTGCACGACCCCGTGGCGGTGGGCGTAGTGCAGGCCTTCGCAGGCCTGTTCGATCACGGCCACGGCCTCGTCGACCTCCATCCAGCCGTCGTCCCTCAGGATCTCGGCGCAGGACTGGCCCTCGATGTACTCCATCACGATGAAGTGCCTGCCCGAGCCTTCGTCCAGGCCGGAGTCGAAGATCTGCACGATGTTCGGGTGCACGAGCCTGGCGGCGGCTTGGGCCTCGCGCTGGAACCTCGACACGAACGTCGGGTCCTCGGCGAGGTGCTCGGCCAAGAGCTTGACCGCGACGCGCCGTTCGAGCCTCATGTCGAAGGCCAGGTGCACGGTCGACATCCCGCCGAAGCCGAGCCTGCCCTCCAGGCGGTAGCGCCCCGCGATCTCCTGGCCGTCGGCGTCGCTCATTTTCCGTTTTCCTGGGCGTTGCCGGCGCCTTCGCGTCCATTGCCTGGGCCTTCGCTCGATTCGCCGCCGATCCCGGTGCCCCCGCCGGGGCCGGCCGAGGGCCCTTCGCTGCCAGGCGCCGCGGTGCCGCCGCCGTTGTTCGAAGGGGTCGTCGTGGCCGGTGTCGTCGGTGTCTGCGCGGGCGCGGTCGAAGTCGGGGTGCTCGTCGTGCCGGTCGACGTCGTCGTCGGCTCCTGTTTGGTCGCCGGCGCGGTCGTCGTGGTCGTGCGGGGAGTGGTCGTCGTGTTCGTCTGGGCGAGCGGCTGCGCGCACAGCGCCAGCGCCCGTTCGCGCAGGTTCGAGATCCCTTCGTTCAGCTTGTTGTGCAGCCCTGGGTCGATCGATGTCGGCAGCGCCGCGAAGTCGCGCTCGGTCTTGTTGATCGCTTCGGTGGTCGCCGTGCAGCTCCCGTTCCCGTTCTGGGCGGCTCGAGCGACTTCTTCGAAGTCGCTCTGCAGCGGGCCCGCGTCGGCGGTCGGGATCAGGCCCTTGCCGGAGCTGCCGCACGACACGAGCGCGACCGCCAGCGCGACGCCAAGCAGGGCCGCTGTCAGAAGCTTCAGGAACGCGCGCATCGTCATTGACCGTACTCCAAGCGCTCCGCCAACGAGTCCGGCAGGCGCGCCGCCCGGATCGCCGCGGCGGCGCCGGCGACGTCGTAGCCGGTGCGCCGAAAAGAGGCGGTCAGGCCGTCGAGGTCGAGCAACAGCCACGACGCGCGCGGGTCGCCGTCGCGCGGCTGGCCGACGCTGCCCGGATTCAACAGCCATTCGCCCGCCGAGATGTCAAGCGTCTGGCCCTCGCGCCTCGGTTCGCCGCTGGCCAGCTCGCCCTCGTGGCGCTCGAACGAGAGTGCGACGTGCGAGTGGCCGATCAAGCAGATCCTGTTGGGCGCCCGATCGAGACACAGCTCGGCGAGCAGCGCCGAGAGCACGTACTCCCAGACCGGGTCCCTCGGGCTGGCGTGATACAGCCCGATCGGGCCCTCCTTGCCCTCGGGTCGCAGGCCGGCCAGGAACTCGAGATGCTCGGGCGCGATCACCTCGCGCGTCCATTGGGCGGCAAGACTCGCTCCGCGCGAGAAGTCCTCGAAGGAGACCTCGCCGGTGACCGCCATGTCGTGGTTGCCGGCCAAGCAAACCGCGACGTGCTCGGCCGCCAAGGCCACGCAGGCGTCGGGCTCGGCGCCATAGCCGACCAGATCGCCCAGACACCACAGCTCGGCGGCGTCGCTTTCAGCCACGGCTTCGAGCACCGCCTCGAACGCGTGCCTGTTGCCGTGTATGTCTGAGATCACCGCGACCTTCATGGACGACCGATGGCGCTTCGCTGGCCGATCTTCGATCGGTCGACGTCCTCGGCCGCTCGTGTGCCAAGCACACCACGCTCCCTGCGTCCTTGCGTCGCTCGACCCTCGGCCGTCCATAGGGCTGACTGGTACACGAACTCGCACATCTTCGCCTCTATCTTCCGCGTGGCCGTTGGGGCCTACTCCTCCGCGTCTGGAGCCTCGGTGCCGCCGTACTCGGGCAGGTTCTTGATGCCCTCGCGGGTTCGCCACTTCGAGTAGTTGTCCTCCATCGCGTCGATCAGCTCCCTCATGAACCTGGGCGACAGGTTCACCCGCGAGACCACCACGCCGGGGACCTCCTCGGCCTCGACCTCGTGGTCGACCCTGGCGAAGGTCACCGTGAACTCGTAGTCGGAGTGACTCACGTTCGCGAAGTTCGCGTAGACGCCTCCCATGATCTCGGGAGACAGATGGATGTTGATGTGGCGCTCGGCGCCCGGGTCTTGGTCGTTCACGTCGTGGTCCTTCTTGGGGGGTGGTCGGGAGGGGGGCCTGACCCCCTCCCGCTCATTGGCGCTCGGCGCCCGGGTCTTGGTCGTTCACGTAGTTAGTATCCCAATCTGTGTCTCAGATTCATGTGGCCGGCGCGGCGGGCGCCTCGGTGCGGGACCTGCGCGAGGCCGTGCTCGCCGGAGCCCACGAGCTGGTTCATCCAGGCGAGGTTAGCGACTCCGGACCCAGGCTCGCCCGGCCAGAGGCGATCACGCTCGAGCGTCCGCCAGATCCCGACTTCGGCGACTACGCAACCAACGCCGCCCTGATCCTGGCGCCCACGCTCGGGTCCGTGCCTCGTGAGGCCGCCGAGCGTCTCGGGGCAGAGCTGGCGAAACGCCTGGGCGATCGCCTGGACCGTCACGAGGTCGCCGGACCGGGGTTCCTGAACCTGTTCGTCGCCGACTCCTGGCTGCGCGAAGCGCTGGTCGGCCTGCTCGTGTCCGAGGACGCCTACGGAGCCGGCGAAGCGGCGCGTCCGCAGCGCATCCTCGTGGAGTTCGTGTCGGCCAACCCGACCGGGCCGATGCACGTCGGCCATGCTCGCAACGCAGCCTACGGCGACGCGCTCGCGCGTGTGCTCGCCTTTCACGGCCACTCGGTCGAACGCGAGTTCTATGTCAACGACGCCGGCTCTCAGATACGTGCGCTGGGCGAATCGATCCGGGCGCTCGCCCGCGGCGAAGAGGTCCCCGAGAACGGCTACCGCGGCGACTATGTCGCCGAGCTCGTCGACGAGGTCGCGCCTTCGCTTGCCGGCGTCGCGGTCGCCGACGCCGATCCAGGCGAGCTGGGTCGTGCCGCCGTGGCGGTGATGATCGCGCGGATGCAGTCTTCGCTGCACGCATTCGCCGTCGAAGGCTTCGACCATTGGCAGTACGAGAGCGCGCTGCATGCCGGCGATCCGAGCCCCGTCGAGCACACGCTCGAGCTGCTGCGATCTGGCGGCCATACCTATGAGCGGGACGGCGCCCTCTGGCTGCGAAGCACCGACTACGGCGACGACAAGGACCGCGTGCTCGTGCGCTCGACCGGCGAACACACCTACTTCGCCTCCGACATCGCCTACCACCAGGACAAGCGCGAGCGCGGCTTCGAGCGCCAGATCGACGTCTGGGGCGCCGACCATCACGGCTACCTGGCCAGGATGCGCGCCGCCTACGCCGCCCTCGGCGGCGACCCCGAGCACCTCGAGATGCTGACGATGCAGCTCGTCCACCTGGTCCGGCGCGGCGAGCGCGCCCAGATGTCAAAGCGCGCCGGCGAGTTCGTCACGCTCGAGGATCTCCTGGTCGAGGTCGGCGTCGACGCCGCCCGCTGGTTTTTGCTGTCGCGCTCGCACGACACCACGATCGACCTCGACCTCGACCTCGCGCGCCAGCAGTCCCGCGAGAACCCCGTCTACTACGTCCAATACGCGCACGCCCGTATCGTCTCGGTGCTCGCCAAGGCCGGTCCCGAACGCGTGGCCTCTGCTGTCGCCTCCGTCATCGAAGCGGCCGCCAAGCCGGATGTGGAAGCTGCCAGCGAGGGGACTGGCGGCGAGGGGACTGCGGGCGAGGGGGCTGCGGGCGAGGGGACTGGCGGCGAGGGTCAAAACGTCGCCGATGTCGACGGCGGCGTGCCGCTGGATCCCGCCGAGCGCGACCTGATCAAGCGGCTGATCTCCTTCCCGCAAGAGGTTTCCGAGGCGGCCGCCCGGCGGGCGCCACACCGGATCGCCGCCTATGCGCTGCAACTCGCCCAGGACTTTACTTCCTTCTACGAACGCTGCCGCATCGTCGGCGCCGAGCCCGCCGGCGCGGAATCGTTCCGCCTGGCCCTGGCGGTGGCGGCTCAGCGCGTCATCGCGTGCTGTCTCGACCTGCTCGGAGTCGGCGCGCCGCGCGAGATGTAGGAGGGGCCGTCCGGATGCCTTCGGCGCCGTCCGGATCTACCTGGATCGGCGCCGCGCGAGCCTTGGATGCGTTCGCGGGATCGACGGCGACGGTACGACCGTCAGCGCTCGAATCGCGCCAGATCGGCCCGCCGCGCGAGATGTAGCGGACGCGACGACCGTCAGCGCTCGAATCGCGCCAGATCGGCGTCCAAGCGGGCCGCGTCTGCCGCGCCGAGCGTTGGCGTGTCGGGTTGCTTGCCGGCCTGTACGCGCGCGCGCGTACGCCACCGCGGCAGCAGCAACATCAAGACCCCGGCCAGCCCAATCACCGCCGCCAGCGGCACCAGGTAGGCCGCCAAGTCGAAGCCGCTCGCTTTCGGAAGAGCCAAGACCGCCGGCCCGTACTGGCCGACCAGCGCGCTTTCGACCTGCGCCTCGGTCTTGCCTTCGCCGATCAGGCCCTTTATGTATTCCCGCTCGCGATCGGCCTGTTGGGAGTCGGCGACCATCAGCGGGATTTTGCAGGTCACGCACATCACCCTCCGTTCGATCGCCGGCAGCGAGGTCCTGGCGCGCGGGGGGGCCTGGGCGCCGCGCGGGGCCGCCTGGATCGCCTGGACCGGCGCCGTCGTGGCCGACGCTCCGAGCGCGGGAGCGGTCGGGGAGGCCGGGAGCGTGAGCATCGCCGCTCCCGCCGTCACCACCAGCAGTCGCGCGATCTCCCCGACTCTCGGCGTCCACGGCCTCATGAGGTCGTTTCCGCGAGCTTGATCGCCTCGTTCAAAAGGCCGTTTTTTTCGAAGGCGCTTTTTTCGATCTGTCCCCTGTGGATCGCGACGATGTGGCCGGTCCGATCGATCACGAAGCTCTCAGGCAGCTGGTCGGTGCCGTAGGCATGGGCGAATTCGCCGGTCGTGTCCCGCAGGCTCGGATAGGTGATGTGCTGTTCGCCGACGAAACGCTCGGAGTCGGGCGAGGCGTCCAGATAGGTCACGCCGAGCACCGTTCCGTCATGTCGTCGCAAGCTGCTCTGCGCCCGCTCCAACAGCGGCGCCTCGTCCTGACAGGGCACGCACCACGACGCCCAGAAGTTCAGAACCACGACCTTGCCTCGGTAGGCGGCCAGCGAGTCGCCGGCGCCGGGCTGGCTGCCGTTCAGAACAGGCAGCGTACGCGCGGCCTGCGGCGCGGCCGGGTGCTGACCGTCGGCCAATGCTTCGTCGAGCGTACGGCTGGCCGACCGCGCGGTCACGCCGTAGACGAGCAGGCCGACCAGGCAGACGCCGACCAGCGAGATCGCGATCGGCAGGACACGGCTGCGCATTCGCTCCACAATAGTTGCCCGCGACTGGGGCCGGCGAGGTCGCGAGGGCCGTCGGCTCGGCGTAAGATGAAGCCCTAAGTGCGGTGGTAGCTCAGTTGGTAGAGCGCGAGCTTCCCAAGCTCGAGGTCGCGGGTTCGAGGCCCGTCCGCCGCTCTCTGGGCCGGGATTGGGCTTTGTAGAGCCAGCTTCGGTGGTACCCGGGCTCCCGGAATTCCTGATCGTCCCGTCCATGGAATCAGGAAAACCAAGGAGGCTCGGTCCGGCGCGGCATCCGTTCGAACGAGTATCGTCGCCGCCTTCTGGCCGGTCGCGGGAGACTCGAATGGATGGAACGACCCGACTTCGTCGGCGGTACGAAGCAGAGGTTCGCGCTCTAGGCGACCTGCGTGTGGACTTGATTGCTGCGGGCGTCGAGGTCGAGCTGGCTGCAAGAACGCTCCATAGACGACGGCGTTTGATAGGGCTTCGATACAAGCTCCGAACGCCGTTGTGGGGCAGCCATGGACAGATCGCAATCTATCGTCGCAATCTACGAAGGTACGGGAACGCGTTGGGGCCATCCGTGGGCTGGCTTCGGGGTCGCGGTCGTACTTGGAATGAAATATGCGAGAGTGCATGTCGAACCGGTGGTCACGATCTAAGCTAGTAGGGCATGGTCTACCTCCAGGACTCAGATAACGCCGCAAGGCTCTTCGCGCTCGACACTAAGGGTGTCCATCGGCTGTCGGCGGTAAAGAGCCGGCTTCTAAAGAGAACGGTCGCGCGAAAGGTCTCAGGCCATCTCGGCTATATCGCCGACAGGCCCGCCGCGGTCTACGTCGCCGGTGGGCGGCTGTGGCTTGCGATCGACGGTCAGCCATGGTTCCTCGATGAGTTGAAGGCGGAGGTCGATCGAGCCGACGCTGGCTACGCCGTCGACATTTCGACACCAGAGCACGACTACAAGTTCTTCGTCGATCCTGAGGGGTTCGACGATACGACGGCTTTCGCCGATCCGGAGGACTGGTCGTTCGGACTGTGGGTCGCTCAGATCGTCGGAAGCCGTGAGCGTCAGAACGTCCTTCTTACGGTCCTCGTGGACGCACCGCTCAATGAGGTTCCCGATCACGCCGAGACGGATGGCCACGGCTCGGTCGACGTGAGGCGCCCGTGGACGCGGCCCGGACAGAACATGGATCATGGTCTAAGCCAGGAGCGATCGATCGAATAGAGCCCCTGCCCCGAGGCGTAGGGCAAGCAACACGGCACGCTTGGGGAGTGAGATTCTCTTTTTTGGGATTTGGTTCCGGGCTCTCAGTGCCCGCTCTCGGCGACTCTGGCCCGCGCCGACCGTGGCTGTTGGTCTCTTGGGGCGCCCTCCGCCGCGCAATGCGTGAGAATCAGCGTATGCACGTGACCGCCAAGGCCGACTATGCGGTGCGCGCCGTGATCGAGCTCGCCTCCGGCAGCCGCGAGACGCCGCGCAAGGTCGACGAGCTGGCCAAGGCCCAGGCGATCCCGGTGTCCTTTCTCGAGAACATCCTTACCCAGCTGCGCTCTGCCGGAATCGTGCGCAGCCAGCGTGGTCCGGAGGGCGGCTACTGGTTGGCCAAGCCCCCCGAGGAGGTCAACCTGGCCCAGGTCATCAGGGCGGTCGAGGGGCCGCTCGTCGGCGTGCGCGGCCTGCGTCCCGAGGAGGTCGCCTACAAGGGCTCGGCCGAGTCTCTGCAACAGGTCTGGCTCGCCCTACGCGCCAACCTGCGCAAAGTCCTGGAGCACGTCACGCTCGCCGACGTCGCCTCCGGCAAGCTGCCGCCTGAGATCGTCAAGCTGACCAAGCAAGAGGAAGCCTGGACCACCCGCTAGACGGTCGTGGACACGGCGCGGGACGGCGTCCTCCCTCGCTGGCCGAAGCCGGAAGACACTCGCCTTCGGCTCGCATCCCCGTTTCGGCCAGCCAGCGCACACTTCGCTCGGTGCGTCCTCACCGATCGGAGATCGAAGGAATCTCCGATCGGCCAGCATGGTCCGCGACCGTCTAGTCCTAACCGTCGAGTCGGCTCAGATGCGCCCAAAACGACCTGAAACACGGTAGGCTTAGCCGGAGCGGACAAGTTGTAGATCCCGGTTTTTAGCGTCCGCAGCCAACCCGATGCCGGCAGAAGCCGGCGTTCAGCGAACACAAGGAGATCATCGCCTGATGTCAGCAACCCCTGTGGCCACTCCCGAGGAGCGCACGGAGGCCGCCGAGGCGGCGGTCGAGGCGATCGCGAACTCGGCCGGCCAGGAGGCTTCGTTCTCGCTGAGCCTGAACCAGGACCAGAAGGACATCAAAGAGTGGGTCCACGGCTTCGCCGCGGACGTGATGAGGCCAGCCGCTCACGAATGGGACGAGAAGGAGAAGACTCCGTGGCCGATCATCGAGGAGGCCGCCAAGATCGGCCTCTACGGCTTCGAAGGGCTCGCCCAGTTCTTCGCCGACCCGACCGGCCTGACCTTGCCGATCGTCAACGAGGAGCTGTTCTGGGGCGACGCCGGCATCGGCATGGCGATCATGGGCACTTCTTTGGCGGTCGCCGCGATCTTCGGCCAAGGCACCGGCGAGCAGATCGGCGAATGGATCCCGCGCTGCTTCGGAACGCCTGACGACCTCAAGGTCGCCGCCTTCTGCTCGTCCGAGCCAAACGCCGGCTCGGACGTCAGCGCCATCAGGACGACCGCCAAGTTCGACGAGGCGGCCGGCGAGTGGGTCCTCAACGGCCAGAAGGCCTGGGCCACGAACGGCGGCATCTCAGACGTCCACGTCATCATCGCGTCGGTCGATCGTGAGCTCGGCTCGCGCGGCCACGCCGCGTTCGTCGTGCCGATGAGCGAAGCCTCCGGCATCAGCCAGGGCGCGAAGGTCTCGAAGCACGGCCTGAGGGCCTCCCACACCGCCGACGTCTACCTCGACGACTGCCGCATCCCCGCCGGCTATGTGCTCGGCGGCAAGGACAAACTCGACGAGCGGCTAGCTCGGGCGCGCGAGGGCAAGAAAAACAAGTCGAACGCTTCGATGGCCACGTTCGAGGCATCAAGGCCGACCGTCGGCTCCCAGGCGCTCGGGATCGCGAGGGCCGCTTACGAGTACGCCCTCGACTACGCCAAGGAGCGCGAGCAGTTCGGCAAGAAGATCATCGAGAACCAGTCGATCGCCTTCACGCTCGCCCGGATGAAGCTCGAGGTCGACGCCACCAGGCTGCTCGTCTGGCGCGCCTCCTGGATGGGCCGCAACCAGGTCCCGTTCGAGAACGCCGAGGGCTCGATGTCCAAGCTCAAGGCCGGCGAGGTCGCCGTCTGGGTCACCGAGCGCGCGATCCAGATCCTCGGCGGCAACGGCTACACCCGCGAGTTCCCAGTCGAGCGCTTCCACAGGGACGCCAAGATCTACGACATCTTCGAGGGCACCGCCGAGATCCAGCAGCTCGTGATCGCCCGGGCGATCTCGGGGATGCAGATTCGGTAGGGCTGTAGAGCCAAATCTGGGTCATCGGCGTTGTGGTGGGAGCGCTTCGCCACCACGTGCGGCTGCTCCACGAGCGAACGGTCTGCGAGCATCGTGCCCTGTCATGATCCGGCGTGATGGGTGGCACGCCGAACGTCTGCGCGGGACCGTTTGGAATGGTCTATGACGTGTACATCGAGCGGCCGTGGTTGATGCGTGCGATCGGGCGGATGGTCTGGGGGATCGACGCGTCGGTCTTGTATTCGAGCATGGCTCCGATCGGCGAGGCGCAGGACGTGACTATTCTCGATGTGCCGTGTGGCGGGGGCGTTGCTTTCCGGGCTCTTCGTCCAGAGCAGCGGGTTCGCTACATAGCGGGAGATCTGTGCTCGAAGATGCTCAGGCGGGCTGAACGGCGTGCCCGGAAGCGGTCGCTGAACCAGGTCGAGTTCGTAGCGGCGGACATGACGGAGCTGCCGATCGCCAGCGGTGAGGCCGACCTCTTCTTGTCCTATAGCGGTCTGCACATGGTTGACGAGCCCGAGCGGGCGGTGGCGGAGATCGCGCGCTGCCTGAAGCCCGGCGGCCAGCTGATCGGGACCGCGTTCTTTGCTGACGTGAGTCGTCGAGCACGCAAGCTGTTGGAGATCGGCGCCCGTCGCGGGCACCCGTTGCCGCCGAGTCGCGATGACCTCTTGCGCTGGTTCACCGACGCCGGTCTATCCGAGTCGGTGATCGGACCGCAGCGAGGGTTCGCGGCGTTCAGCGCACGGAAGGATGCCTCTTGATCGGCGGTCGCGATGAGGGCGCCCCGAGCTTGTGCGTTGGGACGAGGGTGGTGTAAGACGGTAGCTTACCAAAACCGGGCGGATGTGCGACATATTATGTTGCCAAAAGGGGGGTTATTCTGGTAAGCTAAAGCGATGAGAGACGACGAGCTGCGAGAGCGGCTCCGCGACCGTAACCCGTGGTGGCGTGCGGTGGCAATGGGTGTGGATCCGCTCTCCTGGGTGGAGAGCGATCAGCTGCTTCGGGCCAGGGCTGCCTATGATCTGGGCTATCGCTCGGGCCTGCTCGATGACGTGGCTGATGGCCCGGTCGACGACAAGCTCGTCGTGTTGCGTGGGGCTCGCCGGGTCGGCAAGTCCGTGCTGCTGAAGGATACGGCGGCACGCCTCTGCGGACGTGTGGACGTTGATCCCCGCCAACTCGTCTACGTGCCGACCGACGCAATGCGTGCGTCTGACCTGTCTCGCGTGGCGAAGCTCGGACGGGAGCTCACCCGGTCCGTCGGTGGGGCTCCTCGTGTCTGGCTGCTCGATGAGGTGACCGGGCTGCGGGGCTGGACGCAGGCGCTGAAGTATCTTCGCGACAACACCGAGTTCGGCGCCGACACGGTGGTGTGCACGGGGTCCTCGTGGGATCGGGAGGCCGAGGTAGAGCGCGACCTCCTCGCGGGCAGAGCGGGGAGTTTTGCCAGCAGAAGGTCGCGGATCCTTCATCCGATGAGCTTCCGTGACGTGCTGACCGCTACGGGCAGGGAGATTCCCCTACTCGCTTCGCTCTCGCCGTGGGCGCTTCAGGATGAGGCCGCTCGCGATGCAGCGGAGTCGCTCGAACTCTTCGTGAACGAGCTTGACCTTGCCTGGCAGGCGTATCTCACCTCCGGTGGCTTTCCGCGCGCGGTCGCCGAGCACCACAAGACCGGCGAGGTCGGCGAGGCGTTCCTGAGGGACCTGGCGGCGTGGCTGCATCGAGACGTGGATCCGGAGGCGGGGGAGGACTCGGTGCCGAAGCTTCTGTCCGCGATCGAGGGCCGCTGCGCCTCGCCGCTCAACCGCCGAGCCCTCGCCGAGGATCTCGGCTACGGCAGCCGCCAGACGGCTGATCTGCGTCTCATGCGTCTCGTGAGCACCTACGCGGCGGTCTGGTGTCATCAGATCGACGAGGACGGACACAGGGTGGCTGGGGCGCAGTCCAAGCTCTACCTCTGCGACCCTCTGCTCGCATGGCTTGGTTCGCGGCTGCGGGCTGGACTCCCACGCCCGGACTTCAGCCGTCTCACCGAGGCGTGTCTCGGCATTGCGCTGGCCCGGGCCATCGACGACATCGAGCCCGGGCGATTGGAGGACGATGACTCCATCGGGTACCTGCGAACAGGCGGAGGGAAGGAGATCGACTTCGCCTCGGTCGCGGTGCCGAGCCCCTCGGGGGTGGCGCACACCGTGCCGATCGAGTCGAAGTGGGTGTCCTCCGGATGGCGTGCCGAGGCGAGGGTGATCGAGGGGAAGCTCGCCGCCGGCGTGGTGGCTACGCGGACGGTCCTCGACTGCTCGCACCATCCGGCGTGGGCCTTGCCGGCGCCGGTGCTCGCCATGCTGCTCGAGTAGCGGTGTTGCCGACCAGCCCTACCAGGCCTGGTCGGCGCCGCAGTGCGGACAGGCGACGGTGGTGGAGACCGACGCGGCGAACACGAAGCCGCAGGCGCACGCGTAGGAGGCGTTGTCGATCGGTCCGCCGGCGCTGCGGGATCTGGCGACCAAGTCCTGCACGGGCCTCGGCGTGGGGGCCGGCGCGGCGACCGCTCGCAGCTTGGCGTCCGAGCCGGCACGCGAACGCCGGTGGCGACGCGTGGGGCGCTTACGCTTGGGCACGGCGTCTACGGCGCGGCCGGCGTCGGCGGCGGGGAGGGGGAGGCGGTGCAGTAGCGCGGTGGCTCGCATGGCTATCTACCTATAAAGACGCTTGACACGTCCATTTGTTTCGCTGAATGCCGGCGATTTCCTAGCCCGAGCCGGCGATTCGTGAGCCCGCTTTTGCGATACTTCGCGGCGATGAACCCGGCGCGCAAGCGAACCGTGCGGCTGACGGTGGCCCTCAGCGCGGCCGTCGTCCTGGCGGCAGCCCTGATCTATACGAGCTTCAGCGCCGCCTCGCCGGCGCTCACGCCCAGCCAGCTCCTGGCCCGGGCCAGGCCCGGGCACAGCTACCAGCTGACCGGCAAGGTTCTCGCGGGCTCGGTCCGTCGCAGCGGCTCGACGCTCGACTTCTCGATCGAGGATCGCGCAGGCGGCGCGATCGTCCCGGTCGCCTATACGGGCACGGTGCCAGACCCCTTCAGGGAAGGACGCGAGGTGATCGTTACCGTCGAAAAGCGGGACGGGACCTATGTCGGCGAACGTGATTCGCTGATCACCAAGTGCCCGTCCAAGTACGCGGCCGGGCCGCCGAGCGCCGGCAAGCAGAGCTTCTGAGATGGCTGGCCTCGGCGGCGCATGCCTGCTGCTGGCGCTGGCCGTCTGCGTCTACGGGATCGGCGCCTCGCTGTACGGGGTAAGGCGCTCGCGTCCGGAGTGGTCTGATTCCGGACGGCGCGCTGTGTACGCGCTCGCGGGCATCCTGACCGTCGCGTTCGCGGTCCTCGAGATCGCCTTCCTACGCAACGACTTCACGTTCAACGCCGTCGCCGACACTTCGAGCCGGACCACGCCCGGCTTCTACCGGGCCGCGGCGGTCTGGTCATCTCAGGAAGGCTCGCTTTTGTTGTGGGCTTGGCTCTCCTCGCTGTGGTCGAGCCTGGCTCTGTTCCTGACGCGCAACCGGATGCGCGACGTCGCCTCCTATGCGACCGCGATCCTGCTCGGCTTTGCCGGGTTCTTCGTCTCGCTGATGGTCTTCTATGCCGACCCTTTCGCCACGACGCGGCCGGCGCCGCTCGAAGGCGCGGGCCTCGATCCACTGCTGCGCTTCCCGACGATGATGATCCACCCGCCGATGCTCTATTCCGGCTACACGCTCTGCACGGTCCCGTTCGCGTTCGGCATGGGCGCGCTCTTGGCGGGGCGCGTGGACGCCGAGTGGATCGGCGCGGTCAGGAGGTTCGCGTTCGCGGCCTGGTTCCTGTTGGGGGTCGGCATCTTGCTGGGCGCGCGCTGGTCCTACTCCGAGCTCGGCTGGGGCGGCTATTGGGGCTGGGACGCGGTCGAGAACGCCTCGCTGATGCCCTGGCTGACCGGCACCGCCTTCCTGCACTCCCTGATGATCCAGGAGAAACGGGGGATGCTGAAGGTATGGAACGCCTCGCTGGTCCTGGCCACGGGCACGCTCGCGATCATGGGCACGTTCCTGGTGCGCAGCGGCATCCTCAACTCGATCCACGCGTTCGGGGGCCAGACGCTCGGAGTGCCGTTCGTCTGCTTGATCGCGGTCATGATCGTCGGCTCGATATACCTGGTCGTCAGCAGGCGCGGGATGCTGCGCTCCGAGCACCGCCTGGACTCGCTGCTCTCGCGCGAGTCGGTCTTCATGGCCAACAACCTGGTGCTGGTCGGTCTCTGCTTCGTGATCTTCTGGGGCACCTACTTCCCGCTCATCTCCGAGGCCCTGACCGGCCACGAAGCCTCAGTCGGCCCGCCCTGGTTCGACCGTTACACGGTGCCCTTGGCCCTGATCCTGGTGCTCCTGAGCGGGATCGGCCCAGCGATCGCCTGGCGCCGCGCGACCTTCGCCAACGCGCGACGCAACCTCCTGGTCCCGGCGCTGTTGGGTCTCGGGACCGTGGCCTTGCTGCTGGCGGCCGGCGTGCCCGGCGATCCCGGCGCCCTGGCGATGTTCGGCTGCGGCGCCTTCGTCATCGGCTGCATCGGCCAGGAGTTCCAGCGCGGCGTGCGTGCGCGTCGGGCGATGTCGGGCGAGGCCCCGCCCGTCGCCCTGCTCGCCCTCGTCCGCCGCAATCGCAGGCGCTACGGCGGCTACATAGTGCATCTCGGGATCGTCGTGCTGTTCGTCGGCGTGGCCGCCTCGTCGTCTTTCCAGCACTCAGTCGAGCCGACCCTGTCGGTCGGGCAGTCCAGCAAAGTCGGCGCCTACACAGTCCACTACGTTCGTCCCACCGCGACCGTCTCGCCGGCGCAGGATGCGGCTCACACCGGCTCGACCTTGGCGCTCGGCGCCGTGCTCGACGTGACCAAGAACGGGCGCCACGTCGCGACGCTGTATCCAAGCGAGGGCTTCTACGCGTCCGACGAACCGTCCCAGGGCTCGGTCGGCAGTCTGATCGGCGGTCAGCCGGTCAGCCACGTGGCGATGGACGCCGGCGTCACCCGCGACGTCTGGAGCGCGATCGCCCCCGACCTCGAAACGCCGCAACTGAAGCGAATCGTTCAGATCGGCAACAAGACGATTCCATTCGCGCGTCCCGAAGACGCGCTGATCGCGGTCGCGTTCCTGGCCCGGTCCTACCTGCAGCATCCGCCGCCCGCTCAGTTCCACTTCATCGTCTCGCCGCTTGTTATGTGGATCTGGATCGGTGGCCTGATCGTCATCGGAGGCGGACTGATCGCCATCTGGCCCAGCGGCCTGGCGCTGCGCAGACGTGCTCGGGCGCTCGCGCGCGCCGAAAGCGCTCAGCCTGGAGCCGGGGCCGAGCAGGGCCTTGCGCGCGTCTGAGCCCCGAACCCCAGCGCAAGTGCTCGCGCCGTGAACGTGCTGGTCGCAATCGTTACCGTCCTGTTGCTCGGCATCGCGATCCTCGTGATCAGCGCGCCGTTGCGTGCCACGCGAAGCGCGCCAGAGCCCGACGGAAACGATGAGCTCGCGGCCCTGCGCGTCGCGCGGGAGGTCAAGTACCGCGAGATCCGGGACGCCGAGCTCGACTACCGCACCGGCAAGCTCTCGCAGGCCGACTACGAAACAGTCGACGCCACCCTACGCTCGGAAGCCCTCTCGATCCTCGACCGGCTGACCGAACTGGGGGAGGACGACGCGGATTGACCGCGGACGGCGCGGCGCGCCGCCCAGCAAAGCTCTGGTCAGGCCCAGGGACGCTCTAGCAGCAGGAACGCGTTCAAGAAGAACAGCACCGCGAAGAAGACCGTCCAGCGATTCAGGTTGCGCTCGACCATCGAGCCGCCACCCAGCGGGCCCTGGCCGCTGCCGACCCCGAAGGCTCCCGACAGGCCCGAGTCTTTGCCGGAGTGCATCAGGATCAGGAAGACCAGGACCACGCAGATCCCGACCTGGATCACCGAGAAGATCGTTTCCACGGCCTCAGCCTACTACGGACCTGCTTCCTCGTGGGGTCGAAGTCGTGACTGGATCGTGTCCGAAAGGCGGTCGCGCGTGCTGGCGAACCGCCACGCCGGCTCACTTCTTCGGGCATGGGATCGTGATCTTGTTCGCGACTGTCGAGCCGTCCTGGAAGCCGATTTCCGACTTGGCCGGCCAGCCCCCGTGCGGACAGGTCTTCGGGGTGACGATGCCCTTGACGTGGAACAGCGTCTTCTTGCCTTTGACCTTCTTGTAGTAGGCGATGTTTTTGGCGCCCGCGGTAAAGAAGGCGGTGAGCGCGGAGGCGTCCGAGGCTTCAGGCAGCACTTTGATCAGGGGCACTTCGACGCTGAAGCCGAGCCCGTAGGGCTTGGGCTCGTTGATCACCGGCGCCTTGAAGACCATCTGGATCGAGACCGGCGTCGAGCCGTCGAGGTAGATCAGCAATTCGACGTGCCCCGGCTTGTTGTCGGCCAAGAAGAAGTCCAGCGTATATTCCTCGTGGATCACTTCGTGCGCGATTTCATAGCCCCCGAGGCCGCCGCCGAAGCCTGCCTTGGAGTTCGCCGGGCAGCCTGACGGACCCATGTTTTCGAGGATCGCCACGGTACATGTCCCGGTCCCTTCGAGGTCCAGGGTCAGGCCGGCGGGGCCCATCACGTTGATGTGGATGATCGGCGAAGGCAGCGGCGTGCCGGTCGAGCCGATCGTCGCGCTACCGAACACGTTCGTGGGTACGCCCAGGGCGTCAGGCGAGAAGCCGGCCTTGGTGATGGTCACGGTCTCTTCGGCCTGTGCCGCCGTGGCGCCGGCGCCGAGCGCCAGCGCGCAGGCGGCCAGCGCGACAGCGACCATCCGAAGCTTGGACCTTGCGGGCATGACGACCCTCCCTCTCTTATGTTCGCCCGCCTGGCTCTCGACCGGGACTGGCGCTCTGTGACTGAGAAACCCTCGGCCACAAAGAATAGACCGGTCGAAGGAGTTTGCAGCGCAAACTGCGACGTTCCGCCGGGAATCTCGCTACGGTGCCGCTGTCGAGTCGACGGCTAGCGCGATTACGAATCCTTTACGGGTTTGTGGTTGGGTGCCGATATGAATAGTCCCGGCGTGCCCCGCGATCGTGGGTCTGCGACGCCGACCGACGATCTGTGATGAACACAAACGACCGCGCGACGACAGGTTCTACACCGACCGAAACCGATTGTCCGGAGGCTCGCCGGTGAGCGTGCCACGTGACGGTACGCCGCGCCTGATGCGGTCGTGGCGCATCTTGATCTCGGCCCTCGCCGGCGGCGGTCTGACGGTCGCCGGTCTCGGCGGGCCGCTCGCCGGTGGCGCGCTCGGGTCCGAAGCCAGCACCGGCACGACCGGGCCCGGCAACGAATCGCCGGCTGACACGACCCCCGAAGGCGCCACCTCCACGACGGGCACGACCACGACCACGACGACGAGCGCCCCCGAAGCCCCCGCCACGACCACCGAAACGACCACGACCGACTCGACGGCGAGCGCCACGCCGACGGGCACTTCAACGACGCCCGAGCCGGCCACGACCTCGGCGGGCACGCCGAGCGCGGGCTCGACCGAAGCTCCGGCCGTCGTCATACGTCGCAAGCAGCGCAGCACTCCGAGCAAGCCCTCCAGCCCGAGCGTCACGACCACGAAGGCCGGCTCCACAGGCGCTGGTTCTGGCCAGGGCAAGAAGGGCTCTACGAGCGCCGAAGCCAACGCTCCCAACAACGTCGCGCCGCCGCCGCAACTGGTCGCCGCGCAGGCCGGCGCGCTGGCGGCACTGCTCGACGGCTCAGGCGTTGCCTCGGCACAGGCCCTCAACTTCTACCGCATCCCCCTTTTCCTGCTGCCCATCTACCAGGCCGCCGCCGCGCGCTACGACGTTCCCTGGCCGATCCTGGCGGCGATCAACGAAATCGAGACCGACTACGGCATGGACCTGTCGGTGTCGAGCGCCGGCGCCGAGGGCTGGATGCAGTTCGAGCCCGGCACCTGGCTCCAATACGGGGTCGACGCCCTGAACGCCGGCTACGCCGACCCCTACAACCCGGTCGACGCGATCTTCGCCGCTGCCCGCTACCTGAACGCGGCCGGCGCCGCCAAGGATCTGAGCGGCGCGATCATGGCTTACAACCACTCCGAAGCGTACGTCGAATCGGTGCTGATGCGCGCAAAGCTGATCGCCGCTTACCCCGGCCAGGTGATCGCCACCTTGACGGGCATGATCGACGGACGCCCGCCGGTCACCGGCAAGCGCATCGGCTGGGGCCTACCGATCGCGCTTCCCGGAAGCGCCCGCAAAGCGGCGCGGGCAGCCGCCGGGTCGGGCTCCGCCACCGCGGGACAGCTACCGAGCGCGTCGAGCGCGACCGCTGGAGCGAGTCCTCTGACCGCGTCGGCGAACACCGGCCCGGTCGCAGCCCAGGGCTCGACCGCGACGCCGGGCTCGACCGACGCGCCGGCGCCGGGCGCGGCCGCGAGCGTCTCGACCGCAGCCGGAACGCAAATGCAGGGAGTCGACGTCGCGAGCGAACCGAACGCCCGGGCCGTCGCGGTCCAGGACGGGCGCGTGATCAAGCTCGGCTATTCGCGCAAGCTGGGCCGTTACGTGGAGCTGCAGGACATCTACGGCGACGTCTTCACGTACGCCGGTCTCGGCCGGCTTGCCCGCAGCTACATGCTGCCGAAGAACGACACCCTCGTCGGCGCCTCCACGCAGGGCGAAGGCGCGGCCGGCGGATCCGGATCGCTGAGCGGACCATCGCACACCGGCTCGGGCAAGGTACGCGTGTTCGCCCATCCCGGCGCCGGCAACCAAGACGCGCGCGCGGCGGTCGCAAGCGCCAGGGCGTCGTCGAACACGGGCGCCCGTCAGCCCCTGCGCGTCGGTTCGGTTCTCGCCGCGGGCACCGTGCTCGGGCGTGTCGGCGATCCGCCGGGCGCCCGCGACGGCCACCTCCTGTTCGCGATCCGACCCGCCGGCGACTCGGGCACGATCGACCCCCGGGCCATCCTCGAGAACTGGGTCCAGCTCGACGCCGCCCTGCACCCGCAGGGCGCGAAAGGCAACCCGAGCCTGCTCGGCGCCACCGCGACCGACGTGTTCCTGCTGTCCAAGAGCCAGCTCGAGCGCACGGTGCTGGCGGACCCGGGCATCGCGATGTCGGCCTGCTCGCGCCACGAAGTCGCCTCCGGCGCGGTCGACAAGCGTGCGCTGGCCGTGCTCGCCTTCCTGGCACGCAGCGGCCTGAAGCCGACCGTCGGCACGCTGCGCTGCGGCGCCTATGACGCCGTCGGCTACGTGCAATCCGGCCACGCCGGCGATGCGGTCGCGATCGTCGCGATCAACGGAACTCCGATCGCCGGGCATCAGGGCGCGGGCACTATCACCGACACCACCATCCGCACCTTGCTGACGCTCCAGGACGAATACGCGCCGGCCCGGATCGTCAGCCTGATGCGCTACCCGGGCGCCGCCGGCACGCTCGCGCGCGCCGATCACGGCAACTACATCGAGATCGTCTTTCCCCCGTCGGTCGGGCACGCGGCCAGGCAGGTGAGCGCCGGTGGCGCCCCAGTCGGGCAGGCCGCCGGCGCCGGGAACGCCGCTCCCGTCCCGACGGCGATCGTCGGCGAGTTGAGCCCGTCACAGTGGGAACAGCTGATCGGCCGCATCGCTGGCCTGCCGAACCCGAGCGTGGCTTACAAGCCGAGCTCTACGGCGATCCCCGATCGTCCCCGGGCCGCGTCCAAATAGCCACGGTCCGAGACGGCCGGTTCAAACCGCTCGCTCAAGCGGGCCGGCGTCGCGACCGACCGATGCGCGATCATCGACTTCGTGGCTCTCTACGGCGGGATCGATCTCGGCGGCACCAAGATCCAGGCGGTGATCGTCGACGACGACAACAAGGTGCTCGGCTCCGCCCGCCATGCCACGCCGACGAACGGCGGCCCCGAGGACGTGGCCGCGGAGATCGAGGTAACGCTGCGTGACGCGGCCCTGGCGGCCGAGATCGAGCCGGCGCATCTCGGCGGCATCGGGGTCGGCTCGCCGGGAACGATCGGCGAGGACGGCAGCGTCACCAGCGCGCGTAACCTGCCCGGCTGGGAAGGCACGTTCCCGCTGGCAGCGACCCTGCGCGAGGCGCTCGGGGTGGACTGGATCCCAATCAAGATCGGCAACGACGTACAGGTCGCCACCGACTCTGAGTTCAGGCTCGGCGCTGGGCGGCTCTATAGATCGCTGCTCGGTGTCTTCTGGGGCACGGGCGTCGGCGGCGGGCTGATCCTCGACGGCAAGCCCTGGGTCGGGCGCGGCGGCGCCGGAGAGATCGGGCACATGGTCGTCGAGATCGACGGCGCGCGCTGCACCTGCGGGCGGCGCGGCTGCATGGAGGCATACGCCGGACGGGCCTCGATGGAGGTCCACGCCCGCAAGTTGCACGAGGAGAAGGGGCGCCACACCGATCTGTTCAAACTGATGCACGAACGCTCCCGCGAACGTCTGACCAGCGGTATCTGGTCCCGGGCGCTCGCCCGCGAGGACAAGCTCGCGATCGAGATCGTCGATCGCGCCGTGCGCGCGCTCGGCGCCGGGATCGCCTCGGCCGTGAACCTGCTCGACGTCGAGGGCGTCATCATCGGCGGCGGCCTGGGGGTGCGCCTCGGACATCCCTACGCCAAACGCATCGCCCAGCAGATGCAGCCCCACCTGTTCGCCGACACCCGGCCGCCGCACGTCCACGTCGCCGCGCTCGGAGATCTCGGCGGCGCGATCGGCGCGGCGCTCTTGGTCGAGCCGGCGAACGGGCGTTCCGCGGGCGCCGACGAACGCGCTTAGAGGCGCTAAAGCCCCGCGAGCGTCACGATCACGAGCACGGTCGACAGTGTCGAGGCGACCAGCGCCGTGACCGCCATGGCGCCACCGAGGATCGGTCCGCTGCGGAATCGGCCCATCAGGCTCGCCGAGCGCGACAGTCGCCAGATGAAGAACAGGTTGATCGGCAGGAGCAGACCGTTGACGACCTGCACACCGACGAGCAGCGAGATCACCGGCACCCCAGGGATAACCGCCACGACGGTCGAGATCGCGATCATCGCCGTGATTATCCCGACGAACACCGGCGCCTCCTCGCGGCGGCGGCCGATGCCCTTCTCGTAGCCGAAGGACTCGGAGATGACATACGACGTCGCGATCGGCAGGATCGCGCAGGCGAGCAGGCTGGCCCCGAGCAGCCCGACGCCGAACAGCACCTCGGCGTAACTGCCGGCGAACGGGCTGAGCGCGCGGGCGGCTTCGGCCGCGGTGCCGATGTTGTGGACACCGTGCGTATACAACGTCGCGCCGGTCGCGATGATGATCGACGCGGCCACGACATTGGCGAAGACCGCCCCCGCGACCGCCTCGCGCTGCTCATGTCCGAGCTCCTCCTCGCGGACCCCGCGCTCGACGACGGCCGACTGCAGGTAGAGCTGCATATAGGGGGTGATCGTGGTCCCGGCCGTGGCGATCAGCAGCAGCAGAAACGCCGGTTCGGCGTGGAGCTGAGGAACAACCAGTCCGTGCGCGACTTCGTGCCAGTCGGGATGGGCCAGGATCGCCGCCAGCGGATAGGCCAGGAATGGGATCGTCAGCCAGATGAAGGTCCGCTCGGCGGATCGGTAAGAGCCGCGGACGATGATCGTCCAGATCGCGAGCGCCGCGATCGGCACCGATACCTGTACGGGTATGCCCGCCAGCCCGAGCGCCGCGCCGACGCCGACGAAGTCGGAGATGCAGATGCCCAGGTTGGCGACGAGCACCGCGCTCGTGGCGATCGCCGACCAGCGAATGCCGTACTCCTCGCGGATCAGCTCGGCCAGGCCCTTGCCGGTGGCGACACCCATGCGCGCGGCGAGCATCTGCACGATCCCCAGCGAGAACGTGATCAAGAGGATCGTCCACAGCAGGCCATAGCCGTACTTGGCGCCGACCGACGAGTAGGTCGCGACCCCACCGGCGTCGTTGCCGGCGTTGGCGGCTATCAGTCCCGGGCCGAGCAGGCCCAAAAGAACGACCAGGCGTGTGCGTCCAGGGCTAAGACGGGCAGGCAGGCGCGGTCGGCCGCTGATGGCCGATCGGACACGTCTCATGACGGGCGGTACTCGGACCGCCATCGAACTGTCCCGTTTGCGTGCTCACGCGGCGAAGTGTATTCGGCGCGGGTCGGCCACGGTCCCGCGCGGGCAGGTTCTTGCGTTTAGCGCCGCAATTCGTTGATACATTAGTATCTCGGGAATGTAAAGGCGGAGAGGTGGCGTTCTCTTTTTTGGCGAGCGATAGCCACCGTATCAACGGCGTATATACGTAAGAGCACGGTAGCGAGAAAAATGAAAGTACTTTCTTGAGCGTCTCAGCCCGCGGTGGATCCAGGTTCAGGGTCCGCCCGGATAGGCGTTTTTTTGGGCTCCGCCCGGATGGGCGCTTTAGGGTCCGACCGGATAGGCGCTCAGGTCAGTCCTCGCCGAGCAGGCCGAAGCGCAGGCGCCAGCCCCTCGGAAGCATCGCCTCGAGCACGTCGTCGACGGTCACGACCCCGACCATCCTGTCGCCCTCGTCGACGATCGGGATCGCCGTCAGGTTGTAGTCGGCCATCAGTCGCGCGACCTCCTCGAAGGAGGCGTCGGTAGGCAGGCATGGGCTCTCGTGCTTGACCAGCTGTTCGAGCCTTTCGCCCGGCTCGGCCCTCAACAGCGCCGTCACCGGAACGCTACCCGCCAGCGAGCCGTCGACGCTGCTGACGAAAACGGTCGTCAAAAGCTCGGGTGAGACCGGGCTGAGCCTGACGGCCTGGAGGGCGTCGCCGGCCGCCGTGGTGTCGCGCTGCAGCACGAAGTCAGGGCTCATCAGGCCGCCGGCCTCGGCGGGGTCGTAGCCGAGCAGCGCTCTGACCTTGACGCGATGGCTCACCGGCAGCAGCCCGAGGATCGGCTCGCGGCGGTCCTCGTCCAGCTCGCCGATGACGTCAGCGGCGTCGTCGGGGGCCATCCTCGCGAGGATCTGGGCGATCTGCTCGTCGGGGCGGTTCTCGAGGAACTCGCGCTGGTGCTGGTCGTCGAGCTCCTCGAACACGTCGGCCTCGAGCTCGCGATCGTCGTCGCCGACCGCCTGGATGATCTCCTCGCCCTCGCGCCGCGACGCGGCCTCCACGAGGTCGGCGATCTGGGCCGGATGCAGCTTGGCCAGCTTTGGATGCGGGACACGCAGGCGCACGGTCGGCACGTGGCCGACGAACGGCTCGACCCCGGCCCAGTCCAGGAATTCGCCGGTAGCGATGTGCGAGCCGAGTCGCTTGCCAAGCAGCCTGCGCACGCCTCCGCGCGCACCGGTATCGACGCCGACCACGCGCCAGGAGCCGGCGACGAGCGCCAGCTCGATCTCGTTGGCGCGCACCAGCCGCGCGCCCTTGACGTTGATCAGCTGGCGATCGAGCACGTCTTCCTTGAGCAGGACCTCCTCGGGGCGGCGGTCGAAGCGGCGCAGATCGAGCTTGGCCTTACGCAGCACCACGCCGTTAGGGCCGATGTCCGAGACCCGCTCCATCCCGAGAAACGACGTCCGCCCGGCGACCTTCACGAGGAGCCCGGTGATCGGTGGATAGCCGGCGCCGCCGAGCCTCACGATCACGTCCTGAAGCCTGCCCAGCCGCTCGCCGTCGGAGTCGCGCAGCGGGCTGCCGACGACTTCCGAGAGGTGCAATATCGGCGGCGCCTGTCTGTCGGGCGCGTTCACGCCGTCCATCCTAGGGTGCAACCGAGATGAGCGTCCCGGGCTCAGTCGCCGGCCAGGCTCTTAGGCAGCGGCTGGCCGGGGGGCGGAGGATCGTCGAGCATCAGCTTTGGGACCGTGACCGGGTGCAGGCCTTTTCGCCGCAGGCCTTCGATGATCGCCGGCAGCGCCGCGACCGTCTCCGAGCGGTCGCCGCCGGCGTCGTGCATCAGGATGATCGCGCCCGGGTGGGCCCCCGCGAGCGCGCTCTGGACGATGGCGGACACGCCCGGCAGCGTGTAGTCGTCGGTGTCGGTCGACCACAACACCATCAGCAGCTTCAGCTTCTTCAGCTGCGCGAAGGTCGTCGCGTCGAACGAACCGTACGGCGGTCTGAACAGTCGCGGCCGAGGTCCGCCGAGTATTTCGATGCGCGCGATTTGTTCGAACAGCTCTTCGTGCTGTTCGTGCGCCGACATCGGAGCCAGCATCGGGTGCGTCTCGGTGTGGTCGCCGACCACGTCGCCCGAGCGCAGCTCGAGCACCGTGCCGGCCGAGAAGTAGCGCTCCTCCTCGCCGATCGCGAAGAACGTGGCTTTCAGGCCGTGCTTGTTCAGGACGTCGACCAGCTGCTGGGTGTATGGCCCCGGGCCGTCGTCGAAGGTCAGGGCCACCTCGTTCCCGTGCGAGCCGCCGGCGGTGATCGCGGGCGTGTAGGACAGCACGTGGTCGATCGCGCCTTCTTCGGTCTTCCTGGTCAGGGCCTCTTCTTCGGCCGGCGTTCGCTTCACGACCGCCCGCGCGCCGGCGTGCGTGGTCGTCTTCGCACCGGAATGCGGGCTGCCGCCGCCTGAGCCGACCGCGGCGATCAAGAGCGCCACGAGCGCGATCGCAACGACCGCCGCGGCGCCGCGGCGCCGCCGGTACACGTGTTGTCTGCTGGGCTGCTGGGGGGCGCTCATCGCGCAGAGTCTAGGCCGATGTCCCGCCGTCTCGTCGCGGCCCCGCATGCAGCGCCGAGGGCCTCGCGTCAGGGCGCCGGATGGGCCAGGAGGACCGCGCCTCGGTCGGCGTCGGAGCGCGAACCTCTCCCGACATCCTCGGCTTCTCCCCCCCAACTTCTGCCGATCTCGTGCGTCTACTTGGATGACGCTCGCAAGGTAGTGGACCGAGTTATCGATCGAGGGGAGATCACCAAATGAAAAGAATGATCTTGTCGTTGGTCGTTTTGGCGCTTGGGTTGATGGCCGTCACGGCGGCATCGGCCAGCGCAGCGACGACAACGTGCGAAAACAGTGGAACGATCAAGCTTTCGCCGGGGCTGAGCAACAGTCCGACGCCGCAGAACGTGACCATCAAGGGCACGCTGTCAAACTGCTCAGGCGAAGAAAGCAGTGTCACGGAAGGCAAGTACCTCGCGCATCTCAAGACCGAAGCGGTCACGTGCGAAGTGCTAACAGGTGAAGGCGCGCTCCTTACCGAATCGAATATCATCTTCAAGCTGAATCCGAAAGAAGGCGCCAACCCGATGGGGACGTTCGATTTTCCGGTGACCGAAAAAGCGGGCGTAAGCCTCAGCGGATTGGTCGAAAGCGGGGCCTTTGAAGGGGGCGTGATCGGCGGCAGCGTCTCGCAGACCTACGCCGGCGGCGAAACGTGCGGCATTCCGAACGGCAAGAAGAAGGCCAAGAAGGTCAGCAAGGGGACCTTCACCGGAAGCCTGTCGCTTTAGGCCTCCCTGCCCCCATCCGGGGGGAGAGGAAAGAGGGGGCTCCAGGATGGGGCCCCCTCTTTTTGGATCAAATTGGTCTGGATGGTCTAGGCCGATAACGGGCCGCTTGTCTGGGTCGGCTTAGACGCGCGTCACCATGGCCCGGCTCGGGTGTAACGCATTTGAATCAAAGAGGTTGGCAGGGCTAAGAAAAAGATTTCCCCCTTTTCGGTTAGCCGCACACCTGGTTCGATCGCGACTGGCCATAACGTTTGCGACGGTCTGTATAGAGGAGTACCCTTGATGGGCGTCAGTTCGCCGCGACAGAGGGGCCGAGGAGGCAGAGGAGACGATCGGATGGCCGATGGCAAGAGACTCATCTCTGGGTCGCGCATTCGCTTGCGGCTGGTTGGCGACGATCGCTTGCTGGCCTGCATCCGCCAGGGCGAGACCGCGGCATTCGAGGCCCTCTACGATCGCCATGTCGCCGAGCTGCTGTCGTTCTGCCTCTACATGCTCGGCTCGCGCCAGGACGCCGAGGATGCTCTGCAGGCCTCGTTCGTCTCCGCCTATCGCGCGCTGCTCGCGGACAACCGGCCGGTCACGCTGCGACCGTGGCTGTTCACGATCGCTCGCAACGAGTGTTTGAGCGTCCTGCGCAAGCGCCGCCCGACCGCCGAGCTGAACGGAGAGGTGGCGCTCACGGGCGATCCCGTGAAGCGTCTGGAGCTGCGCGAGGAGATCCAGAGGATGCTCGCCGACATGCGCATGCTGCCCGAGCACGAGCGGGCCGCCCTCGTCTTGGCGGAGGTCCATGGGCTCAGCCAGCGGGACATAGGCGCGGTGCTCGGCGTCAGGACGGAGCAGGTAAAGGCCTACATCTATCAAGCGCGATCGAACCTCCTATCCGAGAAGCGGGCGCGCGAGGCCGACTGCTTGGAGATCCGCCAAGAGCTGGCGACGGCCCACGGGGCCGGGCTCCTGAGGGGCCGTCTGCGCCGGCACGTGCGCTCGTGCGAGGGCTGCCGCGCGTATGCCGACGGCGTCGCCCATCAGCATCGCCAACTCGTGATCCTGTTTCCATTGGGATCCTCGTTTGCGCTCAAGTACGGCGCGCTCGAGCAGGCGCTCGGCATCGTCAGCGCCGACCCGGCGACGGCCGCGGGCGGGGCGGCCGTGGGCATGTCGGCGGCGGGGGCTGCCGCGGAGATCGCCGGAGGCGGGATCAAAGCGCTCGCGGTCAAGCTCGCCGCCGGAGCGCTTGCCGTCGGCGCGGGCGCCAGCGTAGGCGCTTCGGTGCTCGAAACCCATCCGGTCGCTCCCGGTGCGCGTGCGTCTGCCACCGCCGCGAATGCTCATTCCAGGGCGACCCCAGCCGACTCGGCGAGTTCGACTGCCGGCGCCGTGGACGGCCCCTCGTCCCTGCGCGGCGTCCGCACCCGCGGTCCGCGATCCGGCCGATACGGAGCCGCGTCGCCCGGGACCCTCGCGCCGGGGAGCCGGCCGGGTGGGTCTGGCCGCCGAACCGGCGAAGGTTCCGCTCCGGCCGCGACCGTGCCCGGAGACACAGGCACCGAACCCGGGGAAGCCGGCGGGCGCGATACCCCATCGCGGCCGGTGTCCGGAGCGCCCGCTCCCGCCCACGAAGAACGGCAGCCGAAGGATGGCGCCTCGTCGGCCAAGCGCGAAGAAGCTCAGCGCGAGCGCGAAGAAGATCGACGCGAACGCGAAGGCCGCAAGGCCGAAGGCAAATCGCACTCGCCCTTGGGCGGGAGAGAAGCTGGCGAAGGGGCCGAAGAAGAACACGAAGGGGTCGGCGTATCGCGCACGCCCAAGACCCCAGAAGAACGCCGGCTCAAACGCGAAGAACGCGAACACAAGCGCGAAGAACGTCGGCAAAAGCAGGAAGAACTCGAAGCCGAACAAGAACAGGCGCCGCCCGGCTGAACGGGCTGAATGCGGCCCGACTGCACTGGAGCGGCCTCTGAATGCGGCCCGACTGCGCAGCGGTCGGACTCTCGCCGCGGTCGGCCCTTGAGTGCGGCCCGACTGAGCCGCGGTCGGTCTACTTCTTCAGATACTTGAAGCTGACCTTCTTGACGACCGCGCTCGTCCCGGAAGCGGTTTTCACGGTGATGTTCACCTTGGAGCCGGGGGCGCCGGCCGGCGAGACGGCGGTAAGCGAGGACGACGATTCGAGGGTGACTTCCGTCGCCGGAGTTTCTCCGAACTCGACGGTCACCGGCCCTATGAAGTTCGCTCCCGTAACGGTCACCGACGTTCCTCCGCCCGCCGGACCTTTCTTGGGCGTCGCCTTCTTGACGATCGGAAGCAGCGCCGAGCGCTGCTCGCAGCCGCCGGCTTCGTTGCTCCACTCCTGCTGGTAGTAGTAGAGATCGCCGTCGATCGCCTGGTTGTATTTCGCTCCGTCCGGCGCGATCCCGAGCGCTTCGCCGTATTCGGTCGCTTCGTTGAAGGTCCGGCACTTGTCGCCGATCTCTTCTTCCTTGGCGTCGTACCAGGCGTTGAGCTCAGGGTCGGTCACCGACTCGCTGTGCTCATGGGCGAGCCCGCCTCCGATGGTCGCGTCGGACGGGTTGCCGTTGGGATGTTCTTCTCCGACATCGCATTCGATGCCGTCGACGTAAGGGTCGTTGGCGTAGATGATCGCGCCTACGCTCGCCGATATGTAGCCGTGATAGGCGCAGTACGCCGCGTGGCTGGCTCCGGCTGAGCACGAGTGGCCGGCGGCTTCGAAGCAGCTTTCGACGCCGGGCGGAGTGAGCAGGAAGTACTCGTGCGCCAGGCCCGCCGGCAGGCCGTTCGCTTCTACATATTTCTTGATCTCGGTCCGCAGCTGCTGGTCGGTGAGGCAGATCGGGGCCGCTGAGCAGCCGTTGGCGGGATAGGGATCGGTGTCGATCAACGCGCCGCCGAAATGCGAGTCGTAGTTGGCGTGTTCGCCGGCTTCGTCGTAGTACTGAACGAGCACCGAGTCCGTGTTCTGGTTCCCGCCGCTGTCGTGGGCCAGATCTTCGAAATACCTGTCGATTCCCTGTTCATATCCGGCCGGATATGAAGGGGCGCCCGACGGATCCCAGTAGAAAGCGTAGTTCGTGTTCGACGTCATCACCGGGCCGCCGTTGTATATGAGCGGTTTGCCGGACTTCGAATTCCCGCTCGAGGGCGGCTTGCCGTTGAGGAGCGGCTTGATCAGGGTGGGCGCGGCGCCGGAAAGCGGCTGATAGCCGAGCGTCTTGCCCGGGAGGTGCACTATCGCCGCGCCGGCCTCACCGCAGCCGAGGGCCAGCGCCGCGATCGCCGACAGCGCCGCGACCAAGCCGGCGCGCCCGCGGCGCCGTCTTGCGGCGGATCGACCCACGCATGTGCGATAGGGCCTGTCCTTGCGCATGGCATCGATGTCCGTGCCCCCTCCATCGCCCCTCCACAACATCGTGATCCTCTCGATCGCCGTTCCCCCGATAGCTGGAGATTGTATGCCCTTTCCGGAGCGCTGTAAACGCGCTTTCGACTTAACGCCGCACTCCGGGCCAGGTTGGCGAGAGGGATCGAAGTTCTCGGTAAAGACCTGCCGCTCAGGGCTTCGCCGTCCAACCTTTGCCTGCTCTCGCGCTCTCAAGTAGTGCCGGTCAAAAGGCGGCCGCCACTCGCGGCCCCGGAGGTGGGATCTTCGATGAACGTCAAGTCACAGCCCCCCATTCACCACCACATCGACGGTCCGCGTCGGCGGGTGTCCATGTCGGGTGAGATGAACGCCAAGACAGCGCCTGCCCTGACGGTCCTCCTCCGTCGGATCTGTGCCGATTTCGGTGAGTTGGAGCTCGATCTGCGTGGAGTGACCTTCATGGACACCGCCGGTGTGCGGGCGCTTCTGAACGCGAAAGCGATCTGCGCCGAGCATTGCGCCGAACTCGTGCTGATTCCTCCCAGCCCTGCCGCCGGCGCCAGGCGGCATCGCTGGCTCGCGCACGGAGAGCGACGGCGCTCGTAGGGCAGGCGAGCAAGCCCGCGAAGTCCGAGCCTCGAATGGCCTGAGCCGGCCCTCGGGCGAGCCGGTCCTGTGGCGGGCTTCCGCAAGGAGGCCTTATGTTGATCGGTTGATGGCGCTTCCGTTCTCGATCTCGATCGCCGCGCTCTCGCTGCTGCAGGGCTCGGTAGTGGCCGTGCCGAGGGCCTGGGATCCCGGGCGCCTTCAGCGGCTGCGCAGCCGCCGCTGGGCGCTCGTGCCGCCGGTATCGGTCGTCGGGTTCGTGCTGGTCGCCAGCTTCGCCGAACGGGCCAGCGCCGACGGGCTGACCTACCTGGCGCTCGTCGCGGTGCCGCCGCTGGCGGCGCTGGCGCTCGGTTGGCTGGCCTGGGATGCAAGCCCGCCGAGGCTCTGGCGGGCATTGCTCGTCACACCCGCTCTGTTTGCGCTCGCCTGGGCCGACCACGGCGGTCTGGCCGGCCAGACCGCCGCCTGCTGCCTCTCGGCGCTCAGCTGCGCCGCGCTCGGGGCGCTCTTGGCCGCGGTCACGCCACCTGGCTGGCTGGCGGCCGGGATCGTGGCGATGGCTCTCGCCGATACGGCGCTGGTCGTGTCTGATCTTCTGCAGAAGCCGAACTCGGCCTTGAACGCGGCTCATCCGGCGGCGGGCCTGCCCCAGCTGCAGTACGCCGCCTTCGGATCGGCGGCGATGGGCTACGGCGACCTATTCGTCGCGGGTGTCCTCGGGGCGCTTCTCGCCACCGCTTTCGGGCGGGCCTGGCAGCTGCGCGGCGCGGCGCTCGCGGCGCTGCTGGCGTGCTGCTTCGATCTGCTGTTCTTCTTCGTAAGCGAGCTGCCGGCGACCGTGCCGATCGCCGTTACGCTGCTCTTGGTAGCGGCAGTCTCGCGGCGGTCTCGATCTCGGCCGGAGGCTCGACCTGGCGCTCGGAGGCGATCCCGGCCTGCTCGATCGCGCGTATCTGCGGGATGAGCTTGTGTTCGAAGGAGCCGACCGCTTTGTTGTAGGCGTTCACGGCCGAGTCCAGCTGGCGCCCGGTCTTGGCCAGATGCTCGGCGAACGGTCCCAGCCGCCGGTGCAGCTCACGCGCCGAGGCGGCGATCTCGCGCGCGGACTCCGCGATTCGCTCCTGGCTCCAGCCGTAGTGCACGGCCCTCAACAGCCCGATCAGGGTCGTCGGCGTGGCCATCAGGACCTGCTGCTGCACGCCGTACTCGATCAGCGCCGGGTCCTCGGCCAAGGCGGCCTGGTAGATGCCGTCGGAGGGCACGAACATGACGACCAGCTCCGGCGTTGACTCGAACTGGCGCTGATAGCCCTTGGAGGCCAGTTTGGCGATGTGTTCGCGGGTCTGCCTGGCGTGCCTGGTCATGTTCAGCTGACGCTGCTCGCGCTCCTGCGGGCCGCCGTGCTCCTGCCGGCTACCTGACTCGACGGCCGCCAGGTAGGCGTCGAGCGGGACCTTCGAGTCGACCACGATCACCTTCTCGCCCGGTAGCCTGACCAGCAGGTCGGGCCGCAGCCTGCCCTCGTCGGCGACGATCGTCGACTGCTCGACGAAGTCGCAGTAGGCGACCATCCCCGCCAGCTCCACGACCCGGCGCAGTTGGATCTCGCCCCACGAGCCCCGGGTCTCCGGGCGCTTGAGCGCGGAGACCAGCTCGCCCGTCTCTCTGCGCAGCGTGTCGGTTCCGGCGCTGAGCGCCCTGATCATCTCCGAGAGCTGGACCTGCGAGTCGCGCCGCTCGCGCTCCAGGCGCGCCAGCTCGGACTCGACCTTGCCGAGCTTCTCGTGGACCGGTGTCACGAGTCCTTTGATCTCCTCGGCGCGCCTCGCCATCTCCCCGGAGGCGCGCTCCTCGTCGGCGCGTCTGGCTTCGGTCATCCGCTGGGTCAGCGACTCGCCGGCCTGGGCGAGCACGTCCACGGAGATCGCCTTCAGCTCGTCGCGCATCCGTTCGCGCTCCTCGCGTTGGCGCTCCTGCGCGCGCGCCCCCGCTCCACGGCGGCCGAACGCGACGGCGCCGACCGCGCCGAGCGCAAGACCGACTATCAGCAGAACGAGGCTCACGGTCGATTGACAATGACAGGCCGTGCGGACGGCCTTATGATCCTTTCCGATGACGGGCGCGACCGCCGCAGCCGGACTCACAGACGGCTATGTCGATCTCAGTGACATCAGGCTGCACTACGTCGAAGAGGGCCCCGCCGACGGCCCGCTGGTCGTACTGCTGCACGGCTTTCCCGAGTTCTGGTACTCGTGGCGCCGTCAACTGCCGGCGCTCGCGCGCGCGGGCTACCGCGTGGTGGCGCCCGACATGCGCGGCTACAACCTCTCGGACAAGCCCGGCTCCTGGCGTTCCTACGACGCCGAGCGCCTGGCCGGCGATGTGGCCGGCCTGATCGAAGCGCTCCAGGCCGAGCGCCCGCACGCGCGCGCGTGCGTCGCCGGCCACGACTGGGGCGCTGCCGTCGCCTACTACACGGCGATGCTCAGGCCCGAGGCGGTCGAGCGCCTGGCGATCCTGAACGTGCCCCATCCGGCGCGCATGCTGGCCGGCCTGCGCACGCCGAAACAGCTGCGCAAGAGCTGGTACATGTTCTTCTTCCAGATCCCCGGCCTGCCCGAGTGGCTGCTGGCGCGCGACGAATACTCCTTCGCCAAGCGATCCTTGCGCGCGAATGCAACACGGGGCGCGTTCACCGACGAGGATCTGGAGCGTTACGTCGAGGCCTGGTCCCAGCCCGGCGCGCTGACCGGCATGATCGACTACTACCGCGCCGCGTTGCGGCGCTCGCCGCGCGGCGCGCTGGCCTCGCTGCGGCCGATCTCCGCGTCGACGCTCGTGATCTGGGGCGAGCGCGACGCCTACCTCGGCGCAGAGCTGGCAGAGCCAGAACCCAAGTGGGTCCCGGACGTCAGGGTCGAGCGCATGCCGACGGCCTCGCACTGGGTTCAGCACGAGGAGCCGGACCGGGTCAACGAGTTGTTGATCGAGTTCTTCGGGATTTGACGCGCCCCGGCCCTCGGGGCGAGAGGCCGGGCGCTCGGGGGCGCTCCGGGCGGCACTCGAGGAGGCTCAGGCCGCGGCCCGGGCCTCGCCCAGTCCTCGGTAGTCGGCGGCGACCTCCTCCAGCACCGTCAGCATCGCCGGCGCGGCCGGCAGCAGCCTCGCTCCGGCGGCCGTCGCGGCGATGACCTGGCGCACGGGGGGTCTGGGGGAGAGGGCCTTGACGAGCACGTCCTCGCGCACGACGCTCAGCGCCAGCTCAGGGATCAGCGCGACGCCGACCCCGGCGGCGACCAGGCCCTGGACGGTCTGGTAGTCGTCGCTCTCGAACGCCACGTTCGGCTCGAACCCGGCCGCGTGGCAGCTGCGCACGACGTGGCGCGCGCACGGGCTCTCCTTCGAGGTCTGCACCCATGCCTCGCCGCTCAGGTCCTCCAGGCGCAGCCGCTTGCGCCCCGCCAGCCGGTGCTCTCTCGGTAGCGCCAGGTACATCGGGTCCTCCAACAGATGGACCCTGCGCAGATCGGCCCGTCCGCCCGCTCGGCCGCTGGTCTGGCCGCCCGTCTTCCTGCCCGCCTCCCGGCCTGCCCGCCCATCTGTCCGCGAGCCGCCTGCCCGCCCATCTTTCTGCGAGCCGGTCCGCGCGCGCGCGAATGCCGCGGAATCGGTGACGCTCGCCGGCTCGCCCGCGGGCTCCTCGAACTCGAATAGCAGCGCCAGGTCCAGCTCGCCGGCCCGCAGCCGCGGCACGACCTCCTCGGGCTCGCCCTCGGCCAGGGTCAGCTCGACGGCCGGATGGCGCTCCCTGAAGGTCGCGATCGCCAGCGGCATCAGCGTCGCCCCGGCCGTCGGGAACGAGGCCATCCTGAGCCTGCCCCCGCGCAGGCCGGCGATCGAGTCGAGCGCGTCTTCGGCGGCCTCGACACCGGCGAGGATCACTTCGGCGTGGCCCAACAGCGTCTGTCCGGCGGCGGTCAGTCCGACGCCCCGCGTCCGGCGCTCGATCAGCGTCATGCCGGTTTCGGCCTCGAGCGCCGCGATCTGCTGGGAGACGGCCGACTGGGTATATGAGAGCGCGTCGGCCGCGGCCGAGAACGAACTCCGGTAGGCGACCTCCTTGAGGATCCTCAGCCTGTTCACGTTAAGCATAAGCTCAGCTTATCACTCAAATTAAGAAGTCCATTTGTGCTTATAGGAGGAGGGTGCCACCATGGACACGAACCGAACATCGACATCCGACCTCGGAACCCCTCCAGCCCGGAAGCCCGCTCACCGAAATCACTCACCAGAAGGAGCCAGCCATGCCCGCCAACATCATCGTCTCTTACGACGGCACCGCCAACGAGGACGACGCGATCGCCCTCGGCGGCCTGTTCGCCAGGGCCGGCGCGAAAGTTTCGCTTGCCTATGTACGCCACACCCAGGAGCCCGACCTCGAGCGCGAGCAGCTGGCCCAGCACGAGGCCCAGGCCCTGCTCGAGCGCGGCGCCGAGCTGCTCGGCGCGCCGGTCGCCGGCACCCATGCCGTGACCGACCGCTCGACCCCCGAGGGCCTGCGCGCCCTTGCCGAGCAGATCGGCGCTGACGCCGTCGTGTTCTGCTCGGACTCGCACACCGCGCCCGGCCATGTCACGATCGGCAACTCAGCCGAGCGCCTGCTCGACGGCGGTCCGGTTGCGGTCGCGATCGCGCCCGCGGAGCTCGCGGAGGTCGATGGCGGTCGCCTTCAGATCAAGCGGATCGTCGCGGTCGGCGAGGCCGGCGGTTCCGGTGGCGCCCAGGAGACCGCCTCCTCGCTCGCGAGCGCGCTCGGCGCCGAGGTCGTCCCCGTCGCCGACGACAGCGTCGACCTGCTCGTGATCGACTCCCGCGCCGACGCCCAGCCGGGCCGGGTCTCGATCAGCTCCTCGGCCGAGCACCTGATCGAGATCGCCACCTCGCCCGTGCTGGTCCTGCCGGCCGGTGTCGCCCTCCAGTTCGGCGCCACCTCCGCGGTCGCGGCCTAGCGAACCGCACTGCCACGCGCTCGCGCCAGCAGGTAGCGCGCGAGCGCGTGGCCGAAGTCCAGCGCGCCGCCCGCCAGGTGTCCGATCGGGCCCGTCCACAGCCACGTCTCGAGACGTCTGATCGAGGGACGGCGCGCGCGGCGCTGGCCGATCTGAGGTCCCATCGATCTCCGATCGGTCGCTGACATCGGCGGGACGATATCGTGGCCGACGAATGGCCAAGTCTGTCCAGACGAACGTCGCCGAGTTGCCGGATTCGCGCGTGCGCGTGACCGTCCAGGTCGATCCCGACCAGGTCCAGGCGCGCGTCGAGCGAGCCGCGCGCGAGCTGGGGCGCGAGCTGAAGCTGCCGGGGTTCCGCAAGGGCAAGGTTCCGGCGGCGCTCGTGCTGCAGCGCCTCGGCCGCGAGGCCGTGCTCGAGCAGGCCGTGCGCGACGGTCTCAGCGGCTGGTACGTCGAGGCCATCCGCGCCTCCGAGATCGTGCCCGTCGGCGATCCAAAAATCGATCTCGGCGATCTGCCCGGCCCGGATACGGCCTTCCAGTTCACCTTCGAGATCGGCGTCCTGCCCAGGGCCGAGCTGGGCCAGTACCTGGACATCGAGGTCGGCCGGCGCGAGCCCCAGGCCGACGATGAGCAGATCGAGCGCCAGATCGAGGCCATGCGCGATCGCCTGGCGCGCCTGGAGACGGTCGAGCGCGCCGCCGAGCACGGTGACCACGTCGTAGTCGACTACGTCGGACGCCTGCCCACCGTCGAGGAGGAGACCGGCGAGACGAGTTTCGTCCCGTTCGCAGGCGGCGAAGGGCGCGACCAGATGATCGAGCTGGGCGCCGGCAACCTGATTCCAGGGTTCGAGGAGGGACTGCTCGGCGCGCGCGCCGGCGAGGAGCCGCGCACGGTCGATGTGACCTTCCCGGACGACTACCCCAACGAAGAGCTGGCCGGCCGTCAGGCGTCATTCGAGATCGACGTCAAGGAGGTCAAGTACAAGCAACTGCCCGCGCTCGACGAGGACTTCGCCGCCGACGCCGGCTTCGAGGACATGGACGAGCTGCGCGAGGACATACGCTCGAAGCTGCTGGCCGAAGACGAGCGCCACGTGGACGAGGAGTTCCGCGAGGCCGCTCTGGACGCCGCCGTGGCGGCGGCCAAGGTGCCCGTCACGGACGAGCTCGCGCGCGCGCGGGCAGTCGAGATGTGGGAGCGTATGCTGCACTCGCTCTCCCATCGCGGCATCTCGCGCGAGAGCTACCTGCGGCTCAGCGGGCGCTCCGAAGAGGAGATCCTCGCCGAGACGATCCCCGACGCCGAACGCGCCCTGCGCCGTGAGGCCGTGCTGACGGCGGTCGTCGCGGCCGAGCAGATCGAGCCATCCGAGGAGGATCTGCTCGAGTATTTGACGCCGGCGGCCGAACGCGAGCAGGTAGAGCCCGCCGAGGCGCTCGAGAAGCTGCGGGCCGACGGGCGCTTGGAGGAGCTCCGCGAGGATCTCGCCGCCCGCCAGGCGATCGATCTGATCGTGAAACGCGCCGTCCCGATCCCGGCGGAGCAGGCGGCGGCGCGCGAGAAGCTGTGGACGCCCGAGAAAGAGGCCGCCGCCGCAGGCGAGCCCGCGGGCGCGGGCGCGACCGGCTCCGGCGGCTCGGGTGGGCTGTGGACGCCCGGGGACTCCCAGTAGGCCGTCTGAGGCGGACGCCGGGTCAGCTCAGCTAAGGTTGGTTGCAGGAATAGAGGCGGCGAGGAGAGAATGAAGCGAGCACGATGAGCCCCCTGGTACCAATGGTCGTCGAGCAGACCTCGCGCGGCGAGCGCGCGTTCGACATCTACAGCAGGCTGCTCAACGAGCGCATCATCTTTCTCGGCACGCCCGTCGACGACCAGATCGCCAACCTGATCGTCGCCCAGCTGCTGCACTTGGAGTCCGAGGACCCCGAGAAGGACGTCTCGCTGTACATCAACTCGCCCGGCGGATCCGTCTATGCGGGCCTTGCGATCTACGACACCATGCAGTTCATCAAGCCCGACGTCCAGACGATCTGCGTCGGCATCGCGATGTCGATGGGCGCCCTGCTGTTGGCCGGGGGCGCCGAGGGCAAGCGCATGGCTCTGCCCAACGCCAAGATCCTGATCCACCAGGTCTCCTCTTCCTTCCAAGGTCAGGCCACCGACATCGAGATCCACGCCAAAGAGATCATCGACGTGCGCCAGCGCCTGGACGAGATCATCGCCAAGCACACCCACAAAGACCTCGACCAGGTCCGCAAAGACACCGAGCGCGACTACTTCATGAGCTCCGAGGAGGCGCGCGAGTACGGCATCATCGACCGGGTGATCTCCGAACATTGAGGCCGATGCGGGTGTCTGGCAAAGAGACGACAGAGGCGAGCGTTAGTTAGACACCATGGCACGACCGACAGACTCAAACGAGCAACTGCTGTGCAGCTTCTGCGGCAAGTCACAGCGCCAGGTCAAGAAGCTGATCGCCGGTCCCGGCGTCTATATCTGCGACGAGTGCATCGATCTCTGCAACGAGATCATCGACGAGGAGCTTGCCGCGCCGCCGGCTTTCGACCTCGAGAACCTGCCCAAGCCGCGTGAAATCTACAAGGTTCTGGACGAGTACGTGGTCGGCCAGGAGGCCTCCAAGCGCACGCTCTCGGTCGCCGTCTACAACCACTACAAGCGCGTGCAGATGATGAGCGCCGGCGACGAGGAGATCGAGCTGCAGAAGTCCAACATCCTGCTGCTCGGCCCGACCGGTTGCGGCAAGACCCTGCTCGCCCAGACCTTGGCCCGCATCCTCAACGTGCCGTTCGCGATCGCCGACGCGACCGCCCTGACCGAGGCCGGCTACGTCGGTGAGGACGTCGAGAACATCCTCTTGAAGCTGATCCAGGCCGCCGACTACGACGTCAAGAAGGCCGAGACCGGGATCATCTACATCGACGAGGTCGACAAGATCGCGCGCAAGGCCGACAACCCGTCGATCACCAGGGACGTCTCCGGCGAGGGTGTCCAGCAGGCGCTGTTGAAGATCCTCGAGGGCACCCAGGCATCGGTTCCGCCACAGGGCGGTCGCAAGCATCCACACCAGGAGTTCCTGACGATCGACACGACCAACGTCTTGTTCATCTGCGGCGGCGCGTTCGCCAACCTCGACAAGGTGATCGAGCGGCGGATCGGCAACAAGGGCATCGGCTTTGCCTCGGCGATCGAAGCCAAGGCCGAGCGCGACACCGGCGAAGTGTTCGAGCGGTGCCTGCCGGAGGATCTGATCGAGTATGGCCTGATCCCCGAGTTCATCGGCCGTCTGCCCGTGATGAGCGCCGTGCACCAGCTCACGCGCGAGGATCTCGTCTCGATCTTGACCGAGCCTCGCAACGCGCTGGTCAAGCAGTTTCAGCGCTTCTTTTCCTTCGACGGCATCGAGCTCGTCTTCGCCGAGGACTCGCTCGCGGCGGTCGCCGAGCGCGGCCTCGAGCGCGAAACCGGAGCGCGCGGGTTGCGCTCGATCATCGAGGAGATCCTGTTGGAGGTCCAGTTCGAGCTGCCCTCGCGCCGGGACGTCAAGAAGTGCGTGGTCACCAAAGAGACCGTCGAGCGCGGACTGACGCCGACGCTCGTCACCGAAGCCGCTCCCGAGGAGGACGACGAGGCTCCGCGGCTGCGCGAGGAGTCCGCCTAGCCCAGGGGTCTTTGGCGCCGGGCTCGGCCCGCTCCGCGGCACGCGCCGGCTGGGGCGCCGCGCGCCTGGCCGCCGCCGTCCCTGGTCGGCTACCATCGCGCTGTGCCCAAGCTCAAGTCCAAGCCCCCCGCCGAGGAGTCCAAGATCAGGCGCACCGTAAGAGCGGTGCCTTGGATAACCATCGCCCAGATCACGGTGATCGTCGGTCGGCGCTGGGCCGCCCTGTCGGCGAAGGAGCGGGCTCGTATGGCCGAGCTCGCTCATCGCTCTGGTGGACGCCTCCGCAATCTCAGCGTCCGCGAGCGCATGGAGTTGCGCAAGCTGGCGCACAAGCTCGATCTGCGCGGCATGGGACGCGAGCTGTTGGCGCTGCGCCACGTCCAGCGCCGGCGCCGCCGTAGGCGCGGGCGCCGCGGGAAGCGCGACTAGGCCATGGCCGAGTCGCCCATGGCCGAGGATCTCGACAAGCTCTCGACCCACGAGCTGCACGATCGCGCGATCCGCCGCGCCGAGCATCACCTGGACGTGAAATTCTTGTGGTCGCTGCTCGAGATGATCCCGGCCGCGGAGCTGGCCGGTGGGGACGAGGGGGAGGCCGACTTCGACATCGAGTCCTCCCGTGGGCTGATCTCAGACGCCGTCCACAGCGGTGACGGCGCGCTCGGCGAGGCGCTGCGCCCCGTCTTCCTGGACTACCTGCGCAAGCATCCCGACGCCTGAGGCGTCGCCTCGACTCCTTCGCGAGACGGACAGTCACATGGACCCAGTCAAGGGCAGCGCTTGGACGGAGGCCCAGGCCGAGCGCCACCTGCAATCGCTCGAGCTGTTCGGCATGCGCTTCGGGCTGGACCGGATGCGCCGGATGACGACCGTCCTCGGCTCGCCTCAGCGCCATTACGAGGCGATCCACGTGCTCGGGACCAACGGCAAGACCTCGACCACGCGCATGATCGCGGCGATTTTGCAGCGCCACGGACTGCGCACCGGCGCCTACACGTCGCCTCACCTGGTCTCCTACTGCGAGCGGGTCCAGATCGAGGAGCGCGACCTGCGCTCGCACGAGTTCGCGGGGGCCGTGGCCCGTGCCGCGTGGGCGGCCGAGCATGTCAATCGGACGCTGTCGCAGGACGACCACGTGACCCAGTTCGAACTGCTGACGGCCGCCGGGCTTTGGGAGATGGGCCGGCGCGAAGTCCAGGTCGCGGTGGTCGAGGCCGGGCTGGGCGGGCGCTATGACGCCACGAGCGTGATCGAAGCGCCCGTGAGCGTGCTCACCAACGTCGGCCTCGAGCACACCCGCTGGCTCGGCCCGACGCTGACAGACATAGCCGAAGAGAAGCTCGCGGTCGTGAGGCCCGGTGGCACGCTCGTGCTCGGGTCCTGGCTTGCGGCCGACGCGCGCGCGGTCGCAGAGCGCGTGGCCAGGGACCGGAAGGCCCGGATCGTGACCGTCGAGGACTCGCCGGTGTCTGCTTCGGTGATCCGGTCGGTCTCGCCAGACGCCTCAGTCGCCCAAGCCCCCTCGCGCCAGGCGGCGACCGGGGCTTTTCAGGCTCGCAACTTCGCGCTCGCGCGGGCTGCCGCCGAGGCGCATCTGCAGGGCGTCGGGATCGCGCTCGACGAGCGGGCCGTGCGCGCCGCCGAGCAGACGACCGCCATTCCCGGGCGACTGCCAGTCGCTCTCAGGGCAGCCGCCGACCGTGATCGACGGCGCCCACAATCCCGATGCCGTCGCGGCGCTCGTGCAGGCGCTGCCCGAAGTGCTTGCCGGCAGGTCCGTCGGGCTCGTGCTGGGCGTGCTCGAGGACAAGGACGCGGCGAGCATGCTCGCCGCTCTGCTGCCTTGCTGCGAGCGGGCTTGGTTCACCGCGCCCCCGAGCCCGCGCGCGCTCTCGCCGGCGGCTCTCGAGTCGCTCGCCCGCCAGCTCTCCTTCGAGAACGCCGTCTGCGAGCCCCAGCCGTCGCGCGCCCTCGCGGAGGCCCGTCGCTGGGCTGGCGCCGAAGATGGGCGCGCCGTGTTGGCGACGGGCTCGATCTACTTGATCGGCGAGCTGTTGCGTGGACACCAGCTCGCAGGGCGCGACCATGCAGGGGCGCCCGAGGACTTCGTCGGTAGCTCCGTGCCCGACGTCGGCGCCCGAGACGAGCCCGCCGAGCTTGACCGCCGGCGGGGTGTTCGGCGACACTGATCGGCACATGCAGGAGGACGGCCCATCGGTGCTCACGATGATCGGCGCGGTTGCGCTGATCGTTGCGCTCGTCATACTGGTGTTCTTCGCCGCCGGCTACGGATTTGGCCGGTTGTTTCTCTAAACTCGCCCCGGCCGATGCTCCCACTCGCATATTTCGGAATCGAAAGCAGTGGTCTGAACCTGGCCATCGACCTGCTGATTCTGTTCGTCGTCGTTCTGTATCTGTCCTTGATCTACTGGACCTATGCGGACGCCAGGCGACGCATCGAGGATCCGATGCTCGTCGGCTGCGCGACCGCCGCCTCGCTGTTCCCGTTCGTCGGAACCGTCATCTACGTGATCCTGAGGCCACCCGAGTACCTGGAGGACATGCGCGAGCGCGAACTGGAGATGCGGGCCGCCGAATCCCGCTTGCACGAGCTCGATCACGGGCTGTGTCCACACTGCGACTACCGCATCGAGCGCGACTTCGTGCGCTGTCCGAGCTGCCTGCGCAAACTCAAGGAACGCTGCGTGGCCTGCGAGCGCCCACTCGACCAGGCATGGACGATCTGCCCTTACTGCGAGACCGAGGTTCCGGGCGCCATCGCGCCGGCCAGGCGCGCCCGCCGGCGCCGGCGGGGCGCCGAGACGGGGCGCTCGGAGATCGATCCAGCGGCGCTCGAGACCGGCCAGGCGATGTTGCCCGGCGAGGGCGCCCTTGGGTTCGAGCGCGAGAGCGAGCTCGGTCTCGATGGCAATCGCGCCGAGCTCGAGATGCCCGCGGTGACGCCGGCGATCGGCCCCGCGGGAGACGAGCTGCGCGCCGACCCGGTGGCCGGTCCCGATCCGGAGTCCCAGGTCTCTGAGCCATCTTCGCCGCGACCGCGCGCCACCGGACGGGCTCGCCGCCCGCGCTCGAGCTCCTGAAGCGGCTCGGTCGCGCGGCGAGCACAAGCACAACGACTCGTTTAAGACCTCTACCCAAAGGAAATTCTGAAACATGGACCGCACCCTGATTCTCGTCAAGCCCGACGCGTTTGCACGCGGGCTGACCGGCCAGATAGTCGCGCGCTTCGAGCGTAAGGGCTTGAAGATCGTCGCCATGCGCCACATGACCGTGACGCGCGAGCTGGCCGAGAGTCACTACGCCGAGCACGCTGAGCGCCCGTTCTTCGGCGAGCTGGTCCAGTTCATCACCTCCGGTCCGATCGTGGCGATGGTCTTGGAAGGAGTGGACGCGGTCAAGGCCGCTCGTCAGACGATCGGCGCCACCAACCCGCTGGAGGCCGCGCCCGGCTCGATCCGGGGCGACTATGCGATCGAAGTTGGCCAGAACATGGTCCACGGCTCGGACTCCCCCGAGTCGGCGGCCCGCGAGGCGGACCTGTTCTTTCCTGAACTGGCTGGCAGCTAGCGCGCCGAACGGCGCCTTGGAGCGGCCCGGGCCGGCCACGAAGATCGCGATCCGCGGATGCCGCCTCCCGCCGATGTGATCCTGGCTTCGGCTTCGCCCCAACGACGCGCGCTGCTGGCGCGCCTTGGGATCGAGTTCACGGTCCGCGCTTCCGACGCGGACGAGCTCGAGCGGGGCGAGGATCCGGCCGCGATAGCCGTCGAGAACGCGCTGCGCAAGGCGCGCGCCTCTGCTCGTCCAGGTGCGCACGAGCTGGTGCTCGGCTGCGACACGATCGTGGTGCTGGACCGCGTCATCTACGGCAAGCCACCCGATGCCGCGACGGCCCGGCGCACGCTGCAAGCTCTGGCCGGGCGCACCCACGAGGTGCTCAGCGGCCTCGCCGTCCTCGGCCCGGACGCAGGCGAGCGCACCGCGCTTGCCTGCACCAAGGTCACGTTTCGGGCGTTGGACGCCCGGCAGCTGGACTGGTATGTGGCGAGAGAGGAGTGGCGGGGACGGTCCGGCGGCTACGCCATCCAGGGCGCCGGCGCCAGACTCGTCGCGGCCATCGACGGCGAAGAGGAGAACGTCGTCGGGCTGCCGCTCGGAACGCTGCTCGAGCTCTGCCCGGAGCTGCTCGCCCGCTGAACGCCCGGGGCCGGCGGGTCGCTGCTTATTGCCTGCAAATACGCTGGCAAGCGTAGAGGCCGGAGAAGGTCCTTCGCTAGACTCGGCCAGCGGGATCGGCCGCCGGACACGCTCGGCATCCAACGGGCGCAGCCGAGCTGGAGCGCGTGTGCGCATTGGCCGACCCCAGTCACCGACCGATGAGCATCTTCACCTACCTGACAGGCTTCGGCGGCCGCGACATGGCGGTCGATCTCGGGACTGCCAATACGCTCGTATATGTGCGCGGCCGGGGGATCGTGCTGTCCGAGCCGAGCGTCGTGGCGATCGACTCGCGCTCGGGAGAAGTGCACGCCGTCGGCATCGAGGCCAAGCGCATGCTCGGGCGCACGCCAGGCACGATCCAGGCGATCAGGCCGCTCAAGGATGGTGTCATCGCGGATTTCGATGTAACGGAGGAGATGCTCAGGCACTTCATTCAGAAGGTCCACCAGAATCGCTGGGCGCACCCCAGGGTCGTCGTGTGCGTTCCGTCTGGCGTGACCGGCGTTGAGAAGCGCGCGGTCGAGGAGGCGTGCCTGTCGGCCGGCGCGCGCACCGCCTACCTGATCGAGGAGCCGATGGCCGCGGCGATCGGCGCCGGGCTGCCGGTCGGCGAGCCGACCGGATCGATGGTCGTCGACATCGGCGGCGGCACTTCCGAGGTCGCGGTCATCTCGCTCGGCGGGATCGTCGTCTCGCAGTCGATCAGGGTCGGTGGTGACGAGATGGACGAGGCGATCATCAGCTACGCCAAGAAAGAGTACAAGCTGCTGATCGGCCAGCAGACAGCCGAGGAGCTCAAGCTCGAGATCGGCTCGGCCTGCCCGATGGCCGAGGAGCTGCAGGCCGAGATCCGCGGACGTGACATGGTGTCCGGGTTGCCCAAGACGGTGGTCCTGACCAGCGAGGAGATCAGGCAGGCGCTCTCGGAGCCCTTGAACCAGATCATCGACGCCGTCAAGGAGACGCTCGACCGTACCCCCCCTGAGCTGGCCTCGGACATCATGGATCGCGGCATCATGCTCGCCGGAGGCGGCTCGCTGCTGCAGGGCTTGGACGAGCGCCTGCGCGAGGAGACCCAGATGCCCGCGCACCTTGCCGAATCGCCGTTGACGTGCGTCGCGGTCGGATCCGGGCGCTCGCTCGAGGAGTTCGAGGCGATACACCGCTCCAACCGCAAATCGCGTGGCCGCAGGCGTCGATGACCGAGGTGCGCGCCGGCGGCCGGGCGTGACGCGTCGATCGGGGACGCCGCGTACTCTGTGACGTGAACGCTTTGGAAGGCCATTATTCGTGCATGACAAGACGGTCCGGCGTCGACGGGCGGTGCTCGCGCTGCTCGTCGTGCTCTCCCTGATACTCCTGACCGCCTACTTCGGCGAGGCTCCGAGCGGGGGCCTGCACTCGGTGCAGCGCGGCTTCTTGACCGTCGTCGCGCCGATCCAGGACGGCGCCAACAAGGCGCTGAAGCCCGTGCGCGACCTGTTTGGCTGGTTTGACGGCATGGTCCACGCCAAAAGCCAGAACGCGCAACTGCGCAAGGAGAACGCCCGGCTGCAGCGGGAAGTCGTAGCCGAGCAGGCCGAAAAACGCTCATACCGCGAGCTGCTCGCCCTCTTTCACGTAGACCAGCTCGGCGTGAGCGCCTACCACCCCGTCACCGCGACCGTGATCGGCAAAACGCCGAACCTCTGGTACTCGACGGTCGACATCGACAAGGGCGAATCCGCGGGTGTCCACGAAAACGACCCGGTCATCAACGAAAACGGCTTCCTCGTCGGCCGGGTCGCGCAGACCGCGCCCGACGGGGCGCTCGTCGATCTCATCACCGACAGCTCGATGGGCGTCTCGGCCAGGGTCGGCTCGAGCGACGCAACCGGCATCGTCCAGCCCAAGGTCGGCGATCCCAACGATCTGCTGTTGACCTATCTGCCCGCCGACGCCCAGGCCAACGAAGGCGAATACGTCGTCACCTCCGGGACGGTCGCCAGCCCCGACGACTCGCTCTATCCGCCGGGCCTGGTGATCGGACAGGTGACCTCGACCGGTGAAGAAGGCGGCTTCAAGTCGGTCAACGTGCGGCCGATCGCCAACCTGCACGAACTGGACATCGTCCAGGTCTTGACCTCGGTTCCGGGCAGCCAGCCGGCGCAGCTGAGCAGCCTCGTTACGAGCCTGCCCGCCGGCAAACAGGGCCTCGCGGAAACGAGCACCGCCGGACAGTTGGCCTCCACGGGAGCCGGCGGATGAACGGCCAGGGCGTGTCGAACGGCCTGATCGTGCGCCTGGCGGTGCTCTCGGTAGCGGTCGTGTTCTTTCAGATCGGGGTCGTCTCGGAGGTGCCGGTGTTCGGTGTCACGGTCGACCTTTCGACGCTGCTGGTCGCGTTCATCGGTCTGTTGTGCGGCTCGCTGGTAGGGGCCGCAAGCGGCTTCGCGATCGGGCTGCTGGTCGACCTGGCGCTCGTGCAGACCCTCGGCCTGACGTCGCTCGTCTTCACGCTCGTCGGCTACGCGTGCGGGCGCCTGCGCGAGCTCCGCGATCCGCAGGCGGCGCTCACCCCGCTGCTGGTCGGAGCCGGCGCCAGCGCGTGCGCGCTCGTCGGCTACTCGGCGATGGAGTTCATGCTCGGCGTCGATGCGCCCGTCAGCCTGCAACTGCTGCGCCAGATCGTGCTCGGAATCGCCGTCAACGCGATCGTCGCCGTGCCGATGTGGCTGCTCGTGCGGCGCTGCTTGACCGGCGGCCTGCCCAAGGATCCGCGCCGCCGCCGTCGCCGCGCATACACGACCGGTGGTTTGAGCCCCTTGTCGAGGACATGACCTCACGAGCACGCATGACTGCGCTGGATCCGTGTCCTCGATCGCTCACCGATCATCCGGGATCGGCCAGCAGAGCACATTTCGCGGGGTGGGCGGGCTTTCAGAGCCTTGACCAGCTTGTCCTGCGTACCCGTGAGGCTGTGAGGCGATGAGCGCGATCGCACGCTTTCGACCCGACGGCGGATCGGATCGGGGCTCGCACGGCGGCGGCGTTCCGGCCTCGGGCGCCGGCTCCGGGCGGACCCCGCCCAGCGCTCCGCAGATGGCGCTGCGCGTGGCCATCCTCGGTGGGATCGCGGTCGTGATGTTCGGATTGATCTTCTTCAGGCTCTGGTACCTGCAGGTTCTGACCGGCGAACAGTACGTCCAGGAAGCCTCCGCCAATGCGGTCCGCAAGCTGCCGATCGCGGCTCCGCGCGGGCAGATCCTCGGCCGCGAAGGCCAGCCGATCGCCGCCAGCGTCGTGACCAACGCGGTACAGATCGTGCCCTCGGCGCTGCCGCGCGCGCATCGGCCTCGTCTCGAGCTCTACCGACGCTTGGGCAGGCTCCTGGGGATGAGTCCCGCTCACATCCAGGCGCTGGTGATCAAGGGACGCACGGCCCTGCCCTATGCGCCGGTAACGATCAAGACGGCCGCCGGGCCGGGGGTCCTGACCGTGCTCGCCGAGCAGCAGAGCAGGTATCCGGGCGTCACCCAGCAGCCCATCTCGATTCGCTCCTACCCGTTCGGACAGATGGCCGCCAACGTGCTCGGCCACGTCGGCCAGGTATCCCCAGAAGATCTAAAGCGCAAGGCCTTCAAGGGGGTTCAGCAGGGAACGGTCGTCGGCAAGGAAGGCCTGGAGTACTACTACGACCGTTACCTGCGCGGCCAGGACGGCGAGCAGCGCGTGCAGGTCGACTCCTCGGGCTATCCAGTGCCCACGCGCCTGCAGCCGACCCCGCCGAAGGCCGGCTACACCCTGAAGACGACGCTCGATCTGTCGCTGCAGCGCGAGGCCGAAAAGGCGCTCCTGCAGGGGATCGAAAACGCGCGCGCCGGCGGCAAACCGGCGACCGCGGGGGCGTTCACCGCGCTCGACCCACGCAACGGGGAAGTGCTGGCGATCGGCTCCTGGCCGACATTCGATCCCAACAGGTTCGCCAAGCCCCTTACCGAACGCGAATATCATGAATTGGAGGGTCTGACGGGTGGCGTCGGCGGCGAGGAAGCCGCGCCGCTCGTCGATCGCGCGACGAGCGGCGCCTATCCGACCGGCTCCACGTTCAAGCCGATCACCGCGATGGCGGCCCTCGAAGCCGGCGTCATCACCCCGAGCGAGGGTCTCGGCGGTGGACAGTGCATCGACGTCGGCGGTGAGCAGTTCTGCAACGCCGGTCACGCCGACTACGGCGCGGTCGGCCTCGTCGAAGCCCTGAAGGTCTCCTCGGACACCTATTTCTTCACGGTCGGCGAGCTTGCCAACCGTTACGGCAACGTGATCCAGAACAAGGCCCGCGAACTCGGGATCGGGCGCCCCACCGGGATCGACCTGCCGGAAGAGCTCACTGGCACGGTGCCCAGCCGCCAATGGCTTGTGCGCCAGAACCGCGAAGAATATAAGTGCGAGCGCACCCATCACGGCCATCCGTGCGGGATCGTCGCCGAACCCGGCGAGCCCTGGACCGTCGGCTACAACATGGACTTGGCGGTCGGCCAGGGCAGCCTCCAGACCGATCCGCTGCAGATGGCGGTCGCCTACTCGACGCTCGCCAACTCCTTTATCGGCGGCGGCGACGGCGTCGTCGTACGCCCGCACATCGGCTCGGCGATCGAGAATGCCCAGGGCCAGCTCGTGCAAGCTCTGAGCTTCCCGCCAGTCCGACATGTGCACCTCGACGACACGTATCTAAGCGACGTGATGCAGGGCATCCACGAGGCCGCCAGCCAGCCGGGCGGCACCTCGGCCGACGTTTGGGCCGGCTGGAACCAGGAACAGCACCCGGTCTACGGCAAGACCGGCACCGCCGAACGCGCGGGCCAGGTCGAACAGTCGTGGTACATGTGCTACATAGCCGACCCATCCAGGCCGATCGTGATCGCCGTGACAGTCCAGCAGGGTGGCTTCGGCGCCGAAACGGCCGCGCCGATCGCCAGGCTGATCGCCTCGCAGTGGTTCGGCGCGTCCAAGAAGTTCGTGGTCGGAACATCCAGGACCTTCTGAGCCTGACTTGAGCCCTCACGCGACCATCCACCCGAGCCCCGTCCCCGGGCAAGCGTCCTCGAGCCGGCCGTTCGTTTGACATGAGCCCTACGTCTTTGCCCGGCCCGATCCGACCCGCCGAGGCTCCGTCCGCCCCGGTCGCCGGCCCCCGCACGCCGAGGCTGCCCCTCGACCCGCTCTTGACGCTGGCCGTCCTCGGCCTGGGGATCGCCTCGATCGTGACCCTCGGCACGGCCACCCGCGAACTGATCCCCAGCGACCCCAACTACTACGTCAAGCGTCAGACGATCTACCTGCTCATCGGCGGGCTTTTCATGCTCGTGCTCTCGCGCATCGACTACGCGCGCCTGCGCCAGCTCAAAAACGGGCTCTATGCCTTGCTGCTGTTCAGCATCCTCGCCGTCCTGGCGGCCGGGCACGCTACCAACGGCGCCCAGCGCGCGATCAGCCTGCCGTTCTTCTCATTCCAGGGCTCCGAGCTCGGCAAGGTCCTGCTGATCCTGTCCTTGGCGGCTTTCATGGTCGAGCGCTCGCGCCGCCTGCGCGAGCGAGATACGACCGCGCGCGTCCTGATCGCGGCGCTCGTGCCGGCGATGCTCGTGATCGCCCAGCCGGACCTGGGCTCGGGCCTGGTCTACATGGCGATCGCGTTCGTGCTCCTGTTCGTCGCGGGCACTCCCTGGCGTCAGTTGGGAGCGCTCGTGGCGCTCGTCTGCGTGTCGGCGACGATCGTGCTGGTGGCCGCGCCCGCCCTCGGCGTGCACGTGCTCAAGCCCTACCAGGCCGGACGGCTGACGGCATTCCTGCATCCCTCCTCGAACTTCGAGGAAATCAAAGAAAAGGAAGCCGAGACCAGCGAACCCGATCCCGCCTATCAGTTGGCCGAGTCCAAGATCGCGATCGGCTCGGGCCAGAAGACCGGTCAGGGGTCGAACTCGACCCAGCTCACGGGCAGCTACCTGCCGGAGGCCTACACCGACTTCGTGTTCGCCTCCGCCAGCGAGCAGTACGGTTTCGTGGGCGCCGGCCTGGTGCTGTGCCTGTATGCGCTCCTGATCTGGCGCGCCCTACGGATCCTGACGATGTCCAAGGATCTGTTCGGGTCCCTGATAGCCGCCGGGGTAGTGGCTATGCTGATGTTCCAAGTGTTCGTGAACGTGGGAATGACCATCGGGATCATGCCCATCACCGGCGTCACGCTGCCCCTCATGAGCTATGGCGGCTCGTCGGTGATCACCACTCTTCTGGCCGTAGGTCTGCTGCAATCGATCTACGTCCGGGCGCGCGCCACTGCTGCGCTGAAGGGCCGCGTGCCGATCTGATGCCATGACAATGACAAGACTGGACAAAGACATTGAGAAAGCAAGTGCTTGTGAGCGTCGACCGCGCGGAGACGCGCGTCGCGCTGCTGGAGGCGCCCGACAAGCAGGGCGCGAAAGCTACGACCAAAGGCCGGCGCCGGAGCGCCGCCGCCAAGCCGGGGGCCGGCTACCGGATCGCTGAGCTCTACATCGAGCGTCGCGGCGGGCGCTCGATCGTCGGCAACATCTACAAGGGCAAGGTCGACAACGTCCTGCCCGGCCTCGAGGCCGCGTTCGTCGACATCGGCCTCGAGAAGAACGGCTTTTTGCACGTCGACGAGATCGTGCTGCCGGGGGTCGAGATCGCCAAGCGCGGTCGCGGCTCGACGAAAATCGCCGAGCTTTTGAAGCCGGGTCAGGAGATCGTCGTGCAGGTCATCAAAGACCCCCTGAAGACCAAGGGCGCACGCCTGTCGATGGAGCTGACGATCGCCGGCCGCTACATGGTCTATGCCCCCACCGGCGAGGGCGTCGGCGTGTCCCGGCGACTCGAAGACAAAGAGCGCGAGCGCCTGCGCAAGCAGACCGCCAAGCTCGATCTCGGCGGCGGCGGGGCGATCGTCAGGACCGCCGCCCACGGCGCCAAGCGCGAGGACTTCGAACGCGAGCTGACCTACCTGCACAAGCTCCACGAGGTCCTCGACAAGCGCGTCAGCGAGACCGTCGCCCCAGACCTGGTCTTCCAGGAGGCCGACCTGTCGGTGCGGGTCGTGCGCGACATCTTCTCCGAACACTTCGAGCGCGCGATCGTGGACGACGAGCAGCAGCACCATCGCCTGGTCTCGTTCTTCGCCCGAACCGCCCCCGAGCTGGTGGAGCGCGTCGAGCTGTGGCAGGGCCCCGAGCCCCTGTTCGAGGCATACGGCGTGGAGCGGGCGATCGAAGGCGTGCTCTCCAAGCGCGTGGACCTGCCCAGCGGCGGCTATTTGATCATCGACTACGCCGAGGCTCTGACCGTGATCGACGTCAACTCCGGCAGCTTCATCGGCCGCGGCAAAGGCGCGGCGCTCGAGGAGACGATCACCAAGACGAACCTCGAGGCCGCCGCCGAGGTCGTCAACCAGCTGCGCCTGCGCGACATCGGCGGGATCATCGTGATCGACTTCATCGACATGGCGCGCGCCAAAAACCGCGACGCGGTCATGAAGACGCTGCGCAAGACCCTCGACGAGGATCGCACCAAGACGTTCACGGCCGAGATCTCAAAGCTCGGCCTGGTCGAGATGACCCGCCAGAACGTGACCGAGGGCGTGCGCGAGATCATGAGCAGGGCCTGCCCGACGTGCGAGGGCGAGGGCGTCATCAAGAGCGAGGAGACGATCGCGATCGAGTTCGAGCGCCGGCTGCGTGACGTCGCCGTGGAGCACCCCGATGCGGAGGCGCTGCTCGTTCAGATGAACCCGCGTGTGTCCACCCAGTTCACCGGCCACGGATCGCGGGTGCTGCACGCCCTGGAGGCCAGGACCGGCAAGTCGTTCCTGTTCGAGGGCTCCGAAGGTTTGGCGCTGGACCACTTCGCGATCACCTTCGTCGGCAGTCGCGAGGAGGTCGAGGTGCGCGCGCTGCCCTTCCGGCCCGGCGAGGAGGTCCTCGTCGAGATCGTCGAGCCCCACATGTACGACGTCGACGACGCGGTCGCCAAAATCGACGGCTACATCATCTCGATCGCCGGCGCCGCGCCACATGTCGGCGAGAAGCGAATGGTGCGGATCGACCAGGTCGGGCGCACCGCGGCCAGCGCGCTGCTCTTGGATGAGGCCGGAGATGTGATCGTCCCGCCCCCGCGCACCCCCGCTCCGGCCAAACGCCGGCCGCGGCGGCGGGGGGCCGCTCAGCCCAAGTCCGGGGGGCTCCAGGCCACCCCCAAGGTTGACGCAGAGGCCGGTGCAGAGGCCGGGCCAGCCCCGGCCTTGGAGCCCGCGTCCGCGGCGGAGCCGGATCAGGCTCCGCTTTCCTCTCCCGAGCCGACCGCCCAGGAAGGCGAGGATGGCCTACAATCCAAACCTCGGCGTCGTGGCCGCAGAGGCGGGCGACGCCGTTCGGCTGCCAAGGCCAAGGCCGCGGCGGTCCAGGACGGTACTGAGTAGACCACAACAGCAGTAGCGACTCGCATGCGCACGTTGTGCGTATGCGAGAGATGGAAGGGGCTTTCCCAGCGTCATGTATGCGATCGTGAAGACAGGCGGCAAGCAGTACCGCGTGGAGCGCGGCCAGCGGCTGCTGGTCGAGCGGCTCCCAGCCGCCGAGGGTTCGGAAGTGACGCTGCAACCGATCCTATTCCGCTCGGAGGAGGCCATCTTCGACAAGGACGGTCTCGCCAAGGTCAAGGTCACCGCCAAGGTGCTTTCGCACGAGCGGGGCGAGAAGTTGAGGGTCTTCAAGTTCAAGCCGAAGCGCGGCTACAAGCGACGCACCGGGCATCGCCAGGAGCTGACCAGGATCGAGGTAACCGAGTTGGGGGTCGGCGCGGGCGCGGGGACCAAGAAAGCCAAAGAGACCGCCGCCAAGGAGTCGGCGCCACCGAAGGCGACCGCCAAGCCTGTGGCCGCGAAGCCTGCGGCCGCGAAACAGGCGGCGGCCAAACCGGCGGCCGCGAAACCGGCGGCGGCCAAACCGGCGGCGGCGAAACCGGCCGCCAAACGAGCTCCGGCGAAACCCAAACCGCAAACGGACGCGAAGGAGGCGAGCGAGGATGGCGCATAAGAAGGGGCTCGGATCGAGCCGCAACGGGCGCGACTCCAACGCCCAGCGACTCGGCGTCAAGACCTTCGCCGGCCAGGCCGTTACCGGCGGCGAGATCATCGTGCGTCAGCGGGGCACCAAATTCAAGCCGGGCGCCGGTGTCGGCATCGGCAAGGACGACACGCTCTACGCTCGCGCCGCGGGGACCGTGCGGTTCACGGCTGGCAGGCGCGGGCGGGTCGTCAGCGTCGTGTCGAGCGGCGACTGACCGAGAGCGCTGCTGCCGACGCCTATCCGTCCACGAGGATGGCGCGCGGCGCGCGGCGGCGCAACGAAGATAAAGACGCGCGGACAACACTTAAAAAATGGAACGGCGTATAGCTTTTGTTATACGCCTGTTCGATTTTAATACACCACATCTGCCTCTTTATCTTTCTGTATAACCATAGTCGTGCACGATCGCGCCAAGATCCACATTCAGGCCGGCGCCGGGGGCGACGGCTGCATGAGCTTTCGCCGCGAAGCCAAGGTGCCGCGCGGCGGACCGGACGGTGGCGACGGTGGGCGCGGGGGGGAGGTGGTGCTCGTTTGCGACGCCTCTCTGCGCGATTTGCACCAGTTCCGCCACCGGGCCAAGTTTCATGCCGGCAGGGGCGGTCACGGAGAAGGCTCGCTCAGGCACGGCGCGGACGGGGAGACGCTCGTCATCAAGGTTCCCCCCGGCACCGAAGCCAGGGCGCTCGGAGATGGGGGGAACGTGAGCGGCGCCGGCGAGGAGGACGATCTGGTCGGGCGCCGTTGGGAGCTCCTGGCGGACGGCCAGCGCGCGACGATCGCCCGCGGCGGCTCGGGCGGTCACGGGAACAAGCGCTTCGCTACACCCACCCGTCAGGCTCCCAGGTTCGCCGAGCGTGGCCTGCCCGGCGAGGGGGGCTGGATCGAGCTGCGTCTGCGCTTGCTGGCCGACGTCGGCCTGGTCGGGCTGCCCAACGCCGGCAAGTCCTCGCTGCTTTCGCGTCTCACGCGGGCCGCGCCGAAGATCGCGAACTATCCCTTCACGACGCTCTCTCCCGTGCTGGGAGTGCTCGAAGACCAAGACGAGCGCAGACAGCTCGTGATCGCCGACATCCCCGGCCTGATCGAAGGCGCCAGCGAGGGAGCAGGCCTCGGACATGAGTTTCTCGCCCACATCGAGCGCACCAGGCTGCTCGTGCACGTGCTCGACCTGGCGCCCGAGCTGTCCGCCGACGAGCAGGCCGACGCGGTCGCCAACCACGCGACGATCGAGCGTGAGCTCGCCGCTCACGACGAGCGCCTGGCGGGGTTGCCGAGGGTGCTGGCCCTATCGAAGAGCGATCTGCTCACGCCCGCGCGCGTCCAGGAAATCGTTGCGCAGTGGCAGCGGCGTCTCGGCCCCGAGGTCCCCGTGATCGCCACCTCCAGCGCCACCGGCGCCGGAATCTCAGAGCTGGGGAAGCTCCTGTTGCGGATCGTCGCCGAGGTCGAGGTCACCGCCCCGACCGCGACTCCGGGCGTCGCCGGTGGCCGGGAGGTACCCGGGGACGATGAGGAGCTTGCCGAGCACATGGTCTTCCGGCCGGCCGGTCCGCGGCGTGGATATGAGGTGCGCAAGCTTGGCGACGGCGTGTTCGATGTCAGCGGTCGCGGGGTCGAGCGACTGCTGAGCCGCTACGACATCCAGAACGCGGACGCTCTGGCCTACCTCGAGGAGCGCCTGCGCCGCATCGGGGTCTTGGATGCGCTCGAGCGCGAGGGGTTCGTTGCCGGCGACGAGGTCCGCATCGCCGGTGTGCCGTTCGAGCTCGACCCGGATTCGGCCGGGCAGTGATGTCGGTCCGGCCGCCGGGCCGCGCACCGGTCGGAGGCCTGTCGTGAGGCCTGCCTTGTCAGGAGATCGGGTTCAGGCCCGGGTCGGCTGCTTGGCGACCAACTAGGCTCCGTGGGGCCAGATGAAACGGATCGTGATCAAGTTGGGCTCCTCGGTCGTGGCCGACCAGGACGGAGAGTTGCGCGAGGGCGTGCTCGCCCGCGTCTGCGACGCCGCGGCGGGGCTGCACGAGGCTGGCGGAGAGGCCGTGATCGTCACGAGCGGAGCTATCGCCAGGGGCATCAGAACGATGCGGCTCCCTCAGCGGCCGCGCACGGTCGGCGAGCTGCAGGCAGCCAGCGCGGTCGGCCAGGGCAAGCTCTACAGGGTCTATGACGAGCTGCTGCGCGCGCGGGGGGTCACGAGCGCCCAGGTGCTCTTGACGTTCTTCGACATGTCCGCGCGCACCCACTATCTGAACGCCAGGCAGACGCTTTCGACGCTGTTGAGCTGGCGGGTCCTGCCGGTGATAAACGAGAACGACACGACCGCGACCGACGAGATCTCCTTTGGCGACAACGACTTCCTGGCGGCTCAGGTCGCCATCTTGATCGGCGCCGACGAGCTCGTGCTGCTGACCGACATCGACGGCCTGTTCTCCGCGGACCCGCGCATCCGTCCCGAGGCGCGGCTGATCGAGGACGTCACCGACCCGGCGGCCTTGGAGGAGCTCGAAATCGGCCACACCACCTCGCCCCTTGGCTCGGGCGGGATGCGCTCCAAGGTCGTCGCCGCCGACATGGCCACGGCCGCCGGGATCGCGACGACGATCTGCAACGGACTGTCTGAGGACGCGCTCACCAAGGTGCTTGCCGGGGAGCGTGCAGGTACGCGTTTTGCGCCGCGGGAGGCCAGGTACAGCTCGTTCAAGCTGTGGCTGAAGTACGCCAAGCCCGCGCGCGGCACGCTCGTCGTCGACGCCGGGGCGGCCCGGGCGCTCGGCGACGGTAGCGCGAGCCTGTTGCCTGTCGGTGTGGTCGAGGTGGCCGGGTCTTTCGACGCCGGTGACGCGGTCGCGATCGTCGCCCGCGACGGCGATCCCGCCCGCCAGCGGGAGTTGGGCAAGGGGATCTGCAACTACTCCGCAGAGGAGTTGCGCCGCGTGATGGGTCTGAAGTCGGCTGCTGTGCGCAACCTCTTGCCACGCGCCACCGACGAGGCCGTTCACCGGGATTACCTGGTCCTGGACTAGGGGCCGATCTATGCTTGTCCGATGAGCGCCGTCGTCGCGAGCACTCCAGCCGCCTCCGTCGAGGAGGTATGCCGGGCGGCCAAGCGAGCCGCACGCGAGCTTGCTCAGATCGATACCGACCGCAAGGACGAGGCTCTGCGTGCGATCGCGCGAGCGCTGCGCGAGCGCTCACAGGAGATCCTGGCGGCCAATGCCCTGGACATGGCCGCGGGTCGCGAGGCCGGGCTCGGCGAGGCGCTGCTCGACAGGCTGGCCTTGGACGAGACACGGGTCGAGGGCATCGCCAGAGCTGTCGAGCAGATCGTCGCGCTGGCCGATCCGGTCGGCGAGGCGATCGAAGGGCGGCGACTTCGAAACGGCCTGGATGTGCGTAAGGTCAGGGTCCCGCTGGGAGTGATCGCGGTCGTGTACGAGGCCAGGCCGAATGTCACGATCGACGCCACGGCGCTGTGCCTGAAGTCGGGCAACGCGATCGTCCTGCGCGGCTCCTCGACCGCTGCCCACTCGAACGCGGCGCTCGCCCAGATCGCCACGGAGGCCGCGGTCGGCGCGGGGCTGCCGCTCGGCTGCATCGGCCTGGTGGCCGGCGGTGGCCGTGGAGAGCTGGCCGAGCTTGCGAAGCAGTCGGGGACGGTCGACCTGATCGTTCCGAGGGGCGGCGAGGGCTTGAAGGCGGCGCTGCAGGAGGTCGCGACGGTCCCAGTCATCTATGCCGCCTCCGGCAACTGCCACGTCTATGTCGACGCCGCCGCCGACCTCGACCAGGCGGAGGCGATCGTGCTCAACGCCAAGACCCAGCGCCCGGGCGTGTGCAACGCCGCCGAGACGATGCTCGTGCACGAGTCCGTGGCGGGCGAGTTCCTGCCGCGTATCGTCGCCTCGCTGAGCGCGGCCGGCGTCACCCTGAGGGCAGACGCGCGCGCGCGCGCCCACGCGCACGCGCATCCTCGCGAAGCGGGCGCCGCGGGCGCGGGATCGGAGACGAACGGCGCGACGCCGGCGACCACGCCGGCTTCGATTGCGGCGTTGGAAGAGGCCGGCGAGGAGGATTGGGCGAGCGAGTACCTGGCGCTGACCATCGCCGTCGGCGTGGTCGACTCAGTCGATGAAGCGATCGAGCACATCGCTCGCTACGGCTCAGGTCACTCCGAGGCGATCGTGACGCGCGACACGAAAGCGGCGCGGGCGTTCCAGCTCGGCGTGGACGCGGCCTGCGTCTATGTGAACGCCTCGACGAGGTTCACCGACGGGGGCGAGTTCGGGATGGGCGCGGAGATCGGCAACTCCACGCAGAAGCTGCACGCGCGCGGGCCAATCGGTCTGCGCGAGCTGTGCACGTTCAAGTATTTGATCGACGGCGAAGGCCACGTCCGCGACTGAACGTGGCGCTGGACGATCTTCGATCGGTCGGGATCCTCGGCGGCACGTTCAACCCGCCGCACGCCGGCCATCTCGCGCTGGCCAGGAATGCGCTGGAAGAGCTCGGCCTCGATCGGGTGCTGCTGATGCCGGCCAACGTCGCGCCCAACAAGCCGGCCTCGGGCGAGGACCCGGGCGCGGACCATCGCCTCGCCATGTGCCGCCTGGCTGTCGCCGGCGAGCCCGGCATACAGGCGTCGGAGCTCGAGATCGAGCGCGGGGGGGTGTCCTACACAGTCGATACCCTGTTCTCGATCCATGACAAAGAACCAGACGCCGAGCTGACGCTGATCCTGGGAGCCGACACCGCGCGCACCTTGCCCGGTTGGCGGGAACCGGAGCGGCTGCTGGGCCTGGCCGGCCTGGCCGTGGCCGAGCGCGACGGGCTCGGAGAAGACGAGATCAGAGCCGCGGTCGGCCGCCTCGCGCACGGCGCGCCGCGCGCTGGGCGCCACGTCTCTTCACCGGAGCTCGCGTCCGCGCAAGCGGATCGGGGCGCCGGCCCTCGCGGCGGCCCACAAGAGCTCGCGCCCGCGCTGCGGATGCTGCGGATGGAGAAGGTTTCAGTCTCTTCCTCGCAGGTGCGCGAGCTGGTGGCCGCCGGTAGGCCCGTCGAGGGCCTGGTGGGGGAGGCGGTCGCGGGATACATAGCCGAGCACGGTCTCTATCGCGGCTCGGCCACGGTCGGGCTGGAAGACGGGGAGCGCACGTGAGCTCGCTGACGTCGGGCCGAGAGACCGCATGAGCCCCGTGTCCGATCCGCTGCCCGAGGAGAAGACCATGGACGCAAGTCCCGGCGCGAGCGGACCTCTCGGGAGTCCATCCGCCAAAGATCAGCCTGCGCTTCACTCAGAGCGCCTGCTGGCAGAGATCGCGCGCTATGCGGCCGACAAGAAGGCCGGCGACCTGGTCGAGCTCGACCTGCGCGAGGTGCTCGGCTACACCGACTGGTTCGTCATCTGCACAGGCAACACCGAGCGTCAGACCAAGGCGATCCACGACGGCATCCTCGAAGGCTGCAAGCGCGAGCACGGCGTCCTGCCACGCCGGGTCGAGGGCTTGAGCAAGGGAGACTGGATCCTGATGGACTATCTCGACGTCGTTGTCCACATCTTTACTCCGGCGACGCGCGACTATTACCGCCTGGAGCAGCTCTGGGGCGAGGCCCCGGCGCACGCGGTCGCCGACACCGCGTAGGCGCGAGATTTCCGCCGGCGGGGACCGGCTCGGGTTTCGCGGGCGGGGACCGGCTCGGGTTTCGCGGGCGGGGACCGGCTCGGGTTCCGCCGGCGGGGACCGGCTCGGGTTTCGCGGGCGGGGACCGGCTCGGGTTTTATGATGCAACTCGAGAGTGGTATCGTGGCGCAGCCGATGCTGGGTTCCGGCTACTCAGACCAGAACTGCTCGATCGCCAGGACCTTGGAGCTTGTCGGCGAGCGCTGGACCCTGATGGTCCTGCGCGACGTGTTCCTCGGCGTCCAGCGCTTCGATGAGATGCAGCGCGACCTCGGCGTCGCCCGCAACGTCCTGTCCGCGCGCTTGGAGCGCCTCGTCGGCGAGGGCATCCTCACGAAGGTCCCCTACTCCGAGCGTCCGCTGCGCTACGAGTACAAGCTCACCGACAAGGGCCTCGACCTGTGGCCGATCGTCGTCGAGCTGCTGCGTTGGGGCGACCGCCACGCCGCGCCGGGCGGGCCTCCGGTGGTGCTGCGCCACCGCGAGTGTGGCGGCGAGCTCGGCGAGCGGCGCATCTGCGCTCGCTGCGGCGAGCCGCTCGGCCCCCGCGACGTGGACGTCGAGCCAGGGCCCGGCGCGACAAGCGCCTCAGCCAGCCGCGCCGCCTGAATCTCGACGGTTCCGCCAGTGGCGTCGATGACCCTCGTCCATGTCTCGGTGCGCTCAACGCCATGCGCCGAACCTGTGCTCGGGCAGCGCTACTTAATGGGCCGTGACGGGTTCTAACTGGTAGCAAGACCACGAGACACGGAGAAGCTCCACCGGAGAGGACGCCGGGAGGCGGCGAGCGCGGTGCGCTGCAGTGGTCACTCAAAGACAAAGGAGCTCGAGCATGTCCAGAACGAAAGGTTCACACAAGCCGCGGATCGCATCCGCCCTTCTGGCCGTGCTCGGCCTGACCGCAATCGCTCTGCCCGCGTCCGCGGCCGCCGCCCCGACTATCACGATGAACGCCCAAGCCGTTCCGATCCCCGGCTACAAGCACACCGGCAACATCCTCGGCGCCGGCGCGGCGCTGCAAACGAAGTTCACGATCTCAGGGACCGAATACGGCGGCTACCCGCCGCCGCTGATGGGGGTCAAGTTCTATGGCCCCGCGGGCGCCAAGCTGAACACCTCCGGCTTCGCGAAGTGCTCGCCGACGACGCTCGAACAGAGCGGCCCATCCAGATGTCCCAAGGGATCGCAGGCGGGCCCCAAGGGCAGCGCCTCGGGTGTCGTCAGCTTCGGCACCGAACGCGTCCAGGAGACCGTCTCGGTGCAGCCGTTCTTCGCCCCCGGCGGCGGGCTCGCGTTCTTCGTCGACGGCACCAGCCCAGTCTCGATCGAAATCCTGTCGAAAGGGAAGATCGTAAACTCCTCGCCGCCCTTCGGCCCGACGGTCATCGCCGAAGTGCCGCTGATCGAAACCGTGCCCGGAGCGCTCGACGCCTCGACCCAGACCATCAACGTCAAGGTCGGCGCGGCCCACAAGAACAAGAACGGCAAGCCGCCGACCTACTACATCACGGTGCCCAAGAAGTGCCCGAAGGGCGGGTTCCCGTTGAAGACGGTCATGAGCTTCTACGGCGGCGCGACCGCCGAAGCGACGGCCAAGGAGCCCTGCCCCAAGAAGTAAGCGGTCGAACGTATCTCGCCGCTGCTCCATTCCGAACGGATCAGATCAACCTCCATCCAGGCGAGGCCGTGGCAGCCCTCTAGCGACTGCCGCGGCCTTCGTCGTTCTCAGCGCCCGGCCCCGACCGCCTCGCCGCCGGTCGGAGCGCCCTCGATCGACTCGTAGTCTTTGGCGAGGAAGAACTCGGCTCCCTCGATGCTCATGTGAGGCAGGCGCCGGTCCAGCCAGCGCGGCATGTACCAGTTGACCTTGCCCATCATCAGCATCAGGGCCGGCACGAGCAGGCAGCGCACGACGGTCGCGTCGAGGATCACCGCGACGGCCAGGCCGATGCCGAACTGCTTGACCGTCGGATCGCCGTTGAGCACGAAGCTGCCGAACACGAAGACCATGATGAAAGCGGCCGAGGTGATCACCCGCGCGCTCGTGACGAGCCCGGAGACGACCGATTCGCGGTTGTCCTGGCCGGAGTGCACGTGCTCCTCGATCTGGCTGACCAAGAAGACCTCGTAGTCCATCGACAGGCCGAACAGGACGGCGAACATGAAGAGCGGCACGTAGGAGACGACCGGCACCGGGCCTTCCAGACCGATCGCGCCGCCCAGCCAGCCGTACTGGAAGATGGCGGTCAGCACGCCGTAGGAGGCCGCGATCGACAGCAGGTTCATGATCGCCGCCTGCGTCGGGATCACGATCGTGCGGAAGGCCAAGGTCAACAGGACGAAGCTGAGCGCGATCACGACCAGGATCTGTAGGGGCAGCTTGTCGGAGATCCTCGAGGCCAGATCCACGAAGCCCGCCGTGCTGCCGCCGACGTGGGCCGTCATGTTCGTGTTGTGCTCGGCTTCGGGGATCGTGTCCTCGCGCAGCCTTGCGACCAGGTCTTCGGTCGTCCGTTCGGCCGGGCCCGAATCGGCGATCGCGTTGAAGTAGGCCGTCGTCCCGGCCTTGTCGATCTGGATCGGAGTGACCGCCGCGACGCCCTTGGTGGCGGCGACGTCCTTCTGCAGGGTCTGCAGCCGCGGGTCGCCGGCGCGCGGGTCGCTCTGGGCGGCGCCGCTCGCGGAGCTCGCCGAGCCGCTCTGGGACTTCGATCCCTGCGAGCTCGGCGGCGCCTGGGCGGGCGAGCCCAGCGAGACCGTGACCAGCAGCGGACCGTTGACCCCGGCGCCGAAGTTTTCGGCGAGCAGGTCATACGCTTTGCGCGCGGTCGTCGACGTCGACAGCGCCGCGTTGTCCTGCTGGCCCAGGTTCAGCGACAGCAGCGGGACCATCAACGGCAGCAGGATCGCGAGCGCCGCCAGGCCCGCGATCGCCGGATGCCTGGCGATTTTGTTCGCCCATTTCGCCCACAGTCCCTGTTCGGTCTGCGTGTCCGGCCGCAGTTCGCGGTGGGGCGGACGCACGCGCAGCATCTGGATCCGGGGACCGACTATCGCGAGCGTCGCCGGCAGCAAGGTCAGCGCGGCGAGCACCGCCACGACGACCGCCACGCCCGCCATCAAGCCCATCGTCGTCACCAGCGGGATGTGGGCGACCGCCAGCGAGACGAGCGCGATCGTGACCGTGCTGCCCGCGAAGAACACGGCGCCACCGGATGTCGCGGCCGCCCGCGCGATCGACTCGTCCATGTCCAGGCCGTCGCCGAGGCCCCTGAAGTGGCGCGTCACGATGAACAGGGCGTAGTCGATCCCGACTCCGAGCCCGATCATCGTCGCCAGGGTCGGCGCGACGCTGGGCACGGTCGTCACGTGGCCGAGCAGCCTGATGATCGCCAGGGCGCTCAGCAAGGCCAGGATCGCGTTGAAAATCGGCAGCAGCATCGCCACGATCGTGCCGAAGGCGAACGTCAGGATCGCCATCGCCGCGATGATCCCGATCAGCTCGCTGGACTCGGTCGAGGGCTTTGAGATCTTCTGGCCGATCGGGCCTCCCGTCTCGACCTCCAGGCCCGCCGCCTTTGCGGGCTTTTCGGCCGCTTCGACGATCGTCTTGGCTTCGGAGACCGACAGTTCACCAGGGCTGACCGCCAGCGTCACCGACATGTAGCCGGTCGTCTGGTCCTTGCTCAGGGCCGAGGCGCCCTGCGGGGTGAGCGGGTTCGTGACCGAGGCCACGTGCTTGGCCTTGGCGACGCCGGCAACCGCTTCGTTCACCGCCGAGGCGTACTTCGGTTCGGTCAATTTGCCGTTGTGGGCGTGCAGCACGATCGGGCTCGTGCCGTTGGACTGGTCTGGGAACGCGCCCGCCAGCGCATCGGTGGCGCGCTGGCTGTCGGTGCCCGGCAACGACAGGTTTTCGCTCGTGTTTTCGCCGAGGCGGTGGGAGGCTCCCACCAGCGCGACCGTGCCGATCAGCCAGATCGCGAAGACCGCGAAACGGTGGCGCACGCAGAAGCGCGCGAGCCCGTACAACACGCCTGTCATCGTCAGTCCGCCCCCCTGAGTGTCAGATCCGATGTCGCCAGAGCAGTCGCATCCTCTCGCGCGGCGGTGAGGCTGTCAAGGTTCGCGCCCGCGGGCGGCCGCGCCCGCCGCCTTGGTCGCGGCCACTGCGTTCGCTGCGCCGGCCGGGCCCAGAATCGCCTCCAGGGAATCGGCCGCCGCGGCGGCGCCACCGGCGCGCGCGAATGCCTGACCGACACGCCGCGCACCCGAACGAGCGCCGAGCGCCGTCCGAACCGCGGTGAGCAGGCGCTCGCCGGTGAGCTTTCGCGGCGACAGCCAGGCGCCGGCGTTTGCGATCTGCACCCGCCGCGCGGTCTCGCGCTGGTCGCGTCCGTACGGGACCACGACGACCGGTATCCCGGCGGCGAGCGCCTTCTGGGCGATGCCCATGCCGCCATGGCAGACCACGCACGCGGCCCGCCCCAGCACCTCGTCGTGTGAGGCGTAGCGGACGACCGTGCTGCCCGGAGGCGCTTCGAACTCGGCTGGGTCGTGCGCGGCCGAGGTCCCCAGCACCGACATGCCCGCGTCCGGCAGCGCTCGCAGCGCTACGTGCAGCAGACGCTTGTCGCGCTGGCGCTCGGTCGAGCAGGTGACGAGGATCAGGGGGCTCTGCTGCCCGCGCGAAGGGTTCGAGTCCGCCGCGAAGCGCGCGTCGTGGGCGCGCGCGGGTCGCGACTCCGGGGAAGACCGCTCTTGCGCAGGCGTCCGCTCCGGTCGGGATTCTCCGGCCGAAGCTCGCTCTGGCGAAGGACGCTCGGGTGAGGGCCGCCCCGGCGGAGACCAGTTCATCGGGCCCACGAACTTCACGTTCGCGGGCCAGTCCGAGCGCGGATACTCGAAGCCCTCGGCGGTCAGCGCCAACAGCAGGTCCGGCTCGGCGAACAGCTCCTCGAAGTGGCGGAGCCGCGACAGGCCGTGGCGCGCTCGGATCGGGTTGAGGTTGGGCAGGACGGTCCTGTCGATCCCGATCCTGTTGACGGCGCGCACGATCCCGTCGCGCCCGCGCCCGAACGGGCCGCCCATCGGCGCGAGCCCCATCCCGAACGGAGGGGCCTGGCGCGAGGAGAGCATCAACAGGAACGGCGAGTACATCGCCCACGGGCGACCGGAGGACTCGGCCACCACCGCCGCCCCCCAGCAATTGACGTCGACGAGCACGACGTCGGGATCGTGATCTTCTAGTGCCTTCGCCAAGTCGAGCGTCTCGGGCTGTGCCCGCCTGGCGAAGGTCGAAAGCGCGCGCAGGCCAGCCTCGGCGACGGTGCGGGCCCGGTAGTCGTCGAGCTCGATCCGTTCCACCTCGCGCGAGAGCGGCCACGTCTCGATGCCGAGCGCGCGGACGGGTCCGACCTCGGACGCGAGCCCGTACAGGACCGTCTCGTGTCCGCGAGAGCGAAGCTCGCGCACGATCGGCACGGCCGGGTAGAGGTGGCCGCGTGCGGGCGAGGTGTAGGTCAGGATGCGCGCCATCTGGAGCTGTTGGGGCTTTCAGTCAGGTTCCGAGGATGCCTTCGACGATCTCGGTCAATGCGATTTCGGTGTCGGCTACACCCAGTCCCATGTCGTCGCGCAGCAGCTTCCAAACGTACACGTCGCACACGGCCACGAGCTGGGCTTCGCGCAGCCGGCGCGTCCGAGCGTCGAGCGCGGCCAGCTCGGGCTCGAACGTGCGCTCGACCCACTCGTGATGGACCTGGCGGCCGCGGTCGGTGAACTTGCGCACCAGCGCGCCGCGGTGCTCCTCGGCGAGCACCCGCAAGACGATCTTGCCCCAGCGCTCGTAGTGGGTCATGAGGTTCTGGACGGCGCCGGGGATGTCTTCCGTGGGCGCCTGGGCGCGTTCGCGGCGCACGATCTCGCTCGCGCGGGCGACCGCCGCCTCGAGCAGGCCTTCCTTGGAGCCGAAGTGCCGTAGCGCGGTCTGCTTGGTGACGCCGGCGTTCGCCGCCAACGACTCGAGCGACGTCTTGGCCCAGCCGCCGCCGGCGAGCTTCTCCTCGACGGCGTTCAGCAAGGCTTCGCGGGTATGGCGCTGGGCGCGCTCGCGCGCCACTTGGCGGTAAGGACGGCTCATGGTTGGGCTCACTCTTGCAGCGCCAGGGCGGCCGGCACGGAGGCGGCAAGGTATCCGGGGACGGCGAGGATCGCGGTCGCCGTCGCCGTCACGAGCACGAGGCTGCCGAAGGCCGTCATCGCCGTGACCGAGTAGAGGACCGGGAAGTTGATCGTCTGCGCGAGCGCCCTGTCGGCAAGCTGCTGCCCGTAGAGGCCGAACAGCGCGCCGATCAGGCAGCCGACGCTGAGCAGCAGAACGCTTTCGAAGAGGATCGTGTGCCACAGCTGGGCGCGCGCCAGACCCTCGAGCTTGAGCTTGGCCAGGCGCGGCCGTCGCTGCCAGATCATCGCGCCGAGCGCCGCGGCCATCGCCAGTACGGCGGCGATCGGGATCAGCGCCGCGATCTGGGTCAGCCGCGAGAGCGCCTGCCGGCTGAGCGCGTCCTGAGCGGCGGTGCGCTGGGCGGTGCTCTGCACGGCCAATCCAGAGCCGGGTCCCAGGGCGCCGCGGATCTCGCGCATCGCTCGCGCGAGCGGAAAGCCGGAGGCCAGCGCGATCTCATAGGCGCTCGCTTCCGAGCTTGCCCAGGCGTGGGCGTAGGTGCTCGCGCTGACCACGATCGCCCCCGGCGCCCAGCCGAGGTTCGTGGACAGCGCGGCGACACGCAGCCGCGTCGGGTCGGGGCTCGGCAAAGTGAACGCCTGGCCGACGTGCAGGCCGTGTTCGGCGGCCAGCGCTTGCGAGAGCATCGCCCACCCGCCGGCCCGCACCCGGGCTTCGGCCAGGCGCGGCTCGCCGGAAAGGAGCTGGCCCGTTGCGAGCAGCGGCTCAAAGCCTGCCGGCGGGGCCATGACAAGCGCGCGACGGGCGCCGTAGTCGAGCAGGCCGCCGCGATACAGGCCGACCGCCCGCACGCCCGGCAGCCGTTCCAGCGCGCGTCTGCGGGCCGGTGCGAACGGGGTCGTGCTCAGCAGGTTGTACGAGCCGGCGGGGGCGAGGACCACGTCGGCGGCCGCGTTCGTTTCGCGCGCCGAACGTTCGAGGCCCGCGAGCAGGTCGCCGTGCGCCCCCTGGATCGCGACGCTGCCGAAGATCGCGACCGCTCCCGTGGCGGCGATCGCCAGCGCGCGCGCCCCGGCGGAGCCCAGCTCCATCGTGGCGATGTGGGGCACCGCGCCGACGAAGCGCCGCGCCACGCGTGCGGTCAGCGCGAGCGCGCTTCGCAGTGCGAAGGGCAAGACCAGCAAGAGCGCGGCGACGAGCAGGACCATGCCGGGGATCGCCGCGTCGGGCGCGGCCAGCAGGATCGCGGTGGCGGTCAGAAAGCAGGCCGCGCCCGCCAGCGCCATCCCGCCCGGGCCGAGGCGAGGAGCGCCATGGTTCAGGCGGGGAGCGCGGTCGTGCGGGTCCCGGGCGAGGATCTCGCGCAGGGGCACGAGCACCGCGACGGCGGCCGCGAGCATCCCGCCGGCGAGCGCCAAGGCGACGCTCTGGGCGTCGATCGCCCGCTCGTCGCCGACGGCGAAGGCGAGCGAGAGGAAGGCCGGTTCCGAGTGCAGGACGTGGATCGACAGCTCGTCGCCGAGCACGAGCCCGAGCGCGCATGCGATCAGGCCGAGCACGAGCGCGTCGAACGCCAGCACGGCGGTCACGGTACGCGGCGTGTAGCCGTCGCGGCGCAGGTCGGCGATCAGGCGCCGGCGCTGGGGGACCGTAAAGAGGACGGCGTTGAACGCGAACAGGAAGCCCACGAGCGCGCTGATCGCCGCGAACAGCGCGGTCGACTGGCTGCTGGCAGCGGCCGCGGTCGCGAACAGCCGTTCTTCGTAGTCGATTCCCGCGACGTTCAGCTTTCCGTCCGCGATCGTGGCCAGCTCGGAGCGCACGCGCGCCTGTGCTCCCGGTTGCGGCCGGATGAGGATGCGGCTCAGGCGCGCCGGCCTGCCGGTCAGTTCCTGGGCGAAGAACAACGGCACGATCGCTACCGAACTGGCGGCGAGCGGGCCGATCTGGCTCGCCGAGAGACGCTCGTATAGAGGCGCCTCGGTCCTGTGGCCGGCGATCTCGAGAATCACTTCCTGGCCGAAGCCGCTCACGCCGATCGTGCGCGCCAGCGGCGCTGGCAGCGCTATCGCGCCGACCCTGCCGAACGGCCGCAGGTCGGCGTGGCGCACGAGCAGGCCACCGAGCTTCGACAGGCTCGAGTCGGCGCCGATCATCTGCACCGGCGCGCTCCCTCGGGGACCGCTGGCCTGCGCGCCCGCTTCGAGCACAGGCGCCGCGAGACGCACGCCCGGCAAGGCGCGCACGCGTGGAAGGATGCTTTCCGGGAATCCCTGCGGCGCGCGTGCGACGAGCTGGATCGTGGCGTCACCGGCGATTCCCCGCGCGAGCACCTTCACCGAGCTTTGCAGGCTGGCGCTCGAGATCTGAGAGGCGAACAGCAAAGCGACGCCGGCCGCGATGCCGACGATCGCCAGGCACTCCTGAAACCAGCGCGCGCGCAGACGTATGCGGTAGAGGTGAAGGACGTTCGCCGGGCTCACGGTCGGCCCGCGTCGGCGGATACGGCAAGCCCCTCCCGTTCGGCCAGGCCGCTCGCCGGAACGGGCTCCCGCTCGTCAGCCGGTCCCCTGCCCTTGCCTTCGGCCTCGGGAGCGTGCTCGCACAGCCGGCCGTCGCGCAGCGTGAGCACGCGGTCCGCGTAGTCGGCGGCCCGCGGGTCGTGGGTGACGATCACGGCGGCCACCTGGCGCTCGCGGCAGAGCTCGCGCAGCAGCTCGAGCACTTCGCCGCCCCGCCTGGTGTCGAGGCTGCCGGTCGGCTCGTCGGCGAGCAGCAGCCTAGGAGAGGTGGACAGCGCCCTGGCGATCATCACGCGCTGGCGCTCGCCCATCGACAGCGTCTCGGCGCGGTGGCTCAGGCGCTCGCCCAGGCCAAGGCGCTCCAGCAGCGGTGCGATCTCCCGCCGCGCCTCGCGCCAGCGCATGCACGCCAAGAGCTTGAGCGTGGCGTTGTCGATCGTGCTGACGCCAGGCAGCAGGTCGAAGCTCTGCCTGATGAAGCCGAGCTCTGAGAGCCTGAACCGCGACGCTTCGCGCTCGGAGAGCGTGGCGACGTCGCGCCCGCCGATCACCACTTCGCCCGCAGTTGGCTCCAGCAGCATCGCGATCATCAACAGCAGGGTCGTCTTGCCCGATCCGCTCGGGCCGTAGAGCGCGACCGCTTCGCCCGGCGCAACCTCCAGCGAGACGCCTTCGATCGCCCGCACCGTCTCGCTGCCGACCGCCGGATAGTGCTTGACCAGATCTCGCAGCTCCAGCACTCGTCTCAGCTCCGGCTTCCGTGGGCGCTCAACTCGACACGAGGCCGCTCACGTGCACGGTGATCGGGTCGTGGCTAGATTCCTGGATCGTGCCGCTGAAGCTGAGGCCCGACCCGTGAACGCCGGCGTAGCTTCCGGTGCCACGATCGATCGACATCGAGCCTGAGAAGCTGATCGTCGTCGCGCCCCGATGGTAGGTGCCGGTCCCATGGCCGGTCAGCGAGCCGCCGCGCGGATAGATGTTGATTTCGGCCGTCACCTTTGTGCTCGAGACGGTCGTCAGGTGAACGTAGATCTTGCCGGCGGCGGTGCCCGACGCGGAGCCTGCCTCGTTGAGTGTGAAGTTGTGCCTGCTCGTCTCGAGCAGGTGACCCGTCTCGTTCAGCGCGATCGTCTTTGCCGCGTGCGCCGCCGGAGCCGGACTCGGGCGTGAGTCCGCGCCCGCCGCCACCAAGGCGCTCAGCGCAACGACGGCGCCGGCCGCGAGGACGCTCGCGATCTGTCTGCTCGCTCGCCTCATCGCGGGCATGGGCTCTGGGCGGCGGCGGTGCCTGTGGAGCCGTCGGCGTAGGTGAATTCGGCGGAGAACGGGAAGCCGCCGGACGGGCAGCGCGAGGGCAGGCGGACCGTGTCGTTCGAGTGCGCTCCGCGATCGGCCCCGGAGCCGATCGTCAACGAGAAGCTGACGACCGAAGCTTCGGGCTCGAACACGAGCGTCGGGATCGGCGGGACCGACATCACGAGCTCTTCGCCGTAAGGAGGTTCGGCGGGTAGCACTTCGCCGCTGATCACCTCCTCCTGGTCGAGCGGGGTATAGGCGTGCGCAAAGATCTCGACGGTCGCGCTCAGGTTCCGGGGCGGTCCCAGGAATGCCCAGAGCGTGGCGGTCTCGGCGATGTCTTCGGTGCCCGCGCGCGCCTCCAGCAGCGCGTGTCCGCCTCCGAGCCAGGACTGGGCTGGGCAGCCGCTCGGGCCCTCCGCGCGCAGCCGCGCCGCGCCGCAGCTGCGCAGCACCGGGATTTCCAGGCCGAGGCCTTTCGGGAAACGCAGGATCGAGCGGCGCACCGGCGCCGGCACGCCAAGGTCACCGCTGGAATAGTGGATCCGGAACGTCAGCGCCGCCTTCGCTCCGATCCGGTTGGGGCTCAGCGACGGCGCGATGCTGGCCGAGGTGCTCGCCGAGTCGGCCGAGAGGGCCGTTTGGGCCAGCCACGCGGACGCGGCGAGGATCGTCGCCAAGGCCCACACGATGCGCCTCATCTCCTGTCCCTCGTCCCGCTCATGGCTATCGCTCCTCCCAGTCCGATTCCGTGTGCGGCAACAACAACTGTACCAGTTGAATATAACAGTTAGATTTCACATTACCAACGGTAACATCAACGATGGGGCGCGTCAATCCGGGAACGGCGCGAGTTTCTGATCGGTGAGAGTCGCCAGCCTGGCAGCATGCGACAATGAGCAGGCTGGCATGTCCGGTAAGACGACGCTCACCACACCAACCGACAGGCAGATCGTCACGGAGCGCGTGTTCGATGCCTCCCGCGACCGCGTCTACGCCGCGTTCACCGATCCGGAGCTGATCCCGAGGTGGTGGGGGCCGCGGCGCATGACCACGACCGTCGACGAGATGGACGTCAAAGTCGGCGGTCGCTGGCGCTTCGTGATGTCCGAGCCCGGCGGTCCCGACCAGGCGTTCAAAGGCGTCTATCGCGAGATCGTGCCGAACGAGCAGATCGTGCAGACCTTCGAATGGGAGGGTCTGCCCGGCCACGTGATCGTCGAGACGGCCGAGTTCGAGACTATCGGCGAGGGGACGCGCGTAAGGACGACCTCGCTGTTCCACACGGCCGTCGAACGCGACGGCATGCTCGCCTCCGGCATGGAAAGCGGCCTGGCCGAATCGCACGATCGCCTGGAAGAGCTGCTCTCAGAGGGAGCCTGATCGGGGTGGGTCCAGGCACATGGCTTTTCAAAGCTGATCTATAGGGGCACCGGCACATGTGCCGGTGCCCAGGGGTGGCGCATGCGCCACCCCTGCCGGCGGCGCATGCGCCGCCGGATGACCTGCCGCATGCGGCAGGTCACGACCCCGCACATGTGCGGGGTCGCGGACGGTGCATGCACCGTCCGGAAAACATCAGCTTTCAAAGAAAGTATGTGTCGGCCAGGAAACGGGCCTTACCAGCTGTCCACGTACCGGTGGCCCGGCTCGCGCGGCGCATTGGCGGCGGCTGTCAGCGTCGCGGCGATCACAGACCGCGTCTCGGCCGGATCGATCACGTCGTCCAGCTCGAACAAGGTCGCCGCGTTCAGGGCCTTCGCGTTCTCTTGGGCCGCCGCCGTCAGCTCCTTGACCCGGCGCTCGCGCTCGTCTTCGTCCTCGATCGCCTCCAGCTCCCGGCGCAAGGCCAGTCTGACCGCCCCTTCAAGGCCCATCGGGCCGAGGTGCGCGCTCGGCCAGGCGACCGTCAAGAGCGGCTCATGCAGGCTGCCGCCGGTCATCGCCTGCGCGCCCAGGCCGTAGCCCCTCCTCAGGATCACGGCGATCAGCGGAACCCGCAGCGCGGCGCCCGCCAACAGCAGCCGCGACGCGTGCCTGACGAGGCCGGTCTGCTCGGCCTTCGGGCCGACCATGATGCCGGGCGTGTCGACCAGCGAGACGACCGGCAGACCGAACGCGTCGCACAGCTGCATGAACCGCGCCGCCTTGTCCGCCGCGTCGCTCGTGATCGCGCCGGCCATGTGCATCGTGTCGTTGGCGATGATTCCGACCGGCCTGCCCTCGATCCGGACCAGCGCGGTCATGAGCTCGGGCGCGTAACGCTCGCGCAGGAACGTCGCCGAGTCCTCGTCGGCGAGCGTCTCGATTATCGGCTTGACCGGATACGCCCTTCGCTCGCGCGCGGGGACCAGCTCGCGCAGCAATGTCTGGTCGGGCACGCCGCCCGCGCCCGCGGGCGCGGCGGGGGAGGAGAGCGGACCCTGGAAGTAGCCCAGCAGGCGCTTGGTCGCCGCGACGGCCTCGCGCTCGTCGGCGACGACCAGGTCGACCACGCCGTTCGGAGCCTGCATCGAGATCGGGCCGACGTCCTCGGGCGCGACCTCGCCGAGGCCCCCGCCCGCGATCATCGCCGGCCCGCCCATCCCGATCGAGGCGTCCTCGGTGGCGACGATCAAGTCTGAGCAGCCCGCCAGCATCGCGTTGCCCGCGAAGCACATGCCCCTGACGATCGCGATCCTCGGGACCAGGCCCGCGAGCTTGGCCCACAGCGCGAACGCTCGCGTGTCGAGCGCCGAGACGACCGGATAGTCAGTGTCGCCCGGCCGGCCGCCGCCGCCCTCGGCGAACAGGACCGTCGGCAGCTTCATCCGCTCGATCAGCTCGAACAGCCTGTCCTTCTTGCGATGCCCGAGCGCCCCCTGGGTGCCGGCCAGGACCGTGTAGTCGTATGACAGCACCGCGCACGCCGCGCGCTCTTCGCCGAACTCTCGGCCGTTGATCCTCGCGGTGCCCGCGATCAGGCCGTCGCCCGGCGTGCGCTCGATCAGCTCCTGCGGCTCCCTGCGCGCGCGCTGCGCCGCGATCGCAAAGCGCCCGTACTCGACCCACGAGCCTTCGTCGATCAGCTCGCCTATGTTCTCCCTGGCGGTTCTGCCCCCGCGCTCGTGCCTGCGCGCGACCGCCTCGGGTCGCCCGGCGTCCTCGGTCAGCGCCCTGCGCGCGAGCAGCTCCCGCAGGTCGGTCCGCTCGTCGGCCATCGGTCTGGCGAGGCTACCAGGCGCCGAGCTGGGCGCGCTTCGAGATGATCCGCAAACCGCCGGCGATCCCGACGGGTTGTGGATCGAGGATAGGAGGTACCGTATAAGCGGTCCGATTTTGTATCGGATACCTGGTACATTATTGAGATGGCTGCCGTGCTCAACCCGTTCATCTGGGATCGCCCGCTCGACGACCCGTCGAAGATCATCGGGATGGAGGCGTTCGCCCACGAGGTTGCGCTGACGCTGAAGGGGCAGACCAACGTGGCGCTCTTCGGACCGCGAGACACCGGCAAGACGACCTTCACGAATCAGCTGGCCTTCGAGTTGGCCAAGAAGCATGGCGCCGGTGCGCCGCCGTTCGACGTGATCAAGGTGAACCTGCAGCGGGTCGTGAGCATCCCGGGCTTCATCGGCTGCGTGCACGATGCGATGACCGGCCACCCCGTCAAGCATGTGCGGCGGGCGGCGCAGCGGCAGATCGGTGTCCTCGAGAAGGAGATCGGCTTCGACATCAAGGTGGTCAAGGGCTCGGTCAGGAGCTCTCCGGTGAGTCCCGCGCAGGACGCCGAGACACTGCACGCCCAGCTGCTGGCGTTGCGCTCGGTGTCGGACAGGCTCGTGGTCGTGTTCGATGAGTTCCAGCGGTTGAGGCACTGTCCGGGCGATCCGCTGGCGATCATCCGCTCGGCGCTCATGAGCTCGGGGGCAAACCACGTCTCGCTGCTGTTCACGGGCTCGATTCGAAACGCGCTGAGGATGATGCTCGAGAGCTCTCACGAACCGATTTTCGGCGAGGCCGCGCAGATGCAGCTACCCGTCATCAGCCGGGTCGACTTTCTGGAGTATCTCGACTTCCAGTTCCAGGACACCGGCAAGCCCGCCGACGAGGACGCGCTGAGCCATCTGCTCAACGCGACCCGTGCGCACCCGCGCAGCACTCAGCAACTGGCCTGGGAGTGCTGGACGAGCACACCGGCGCGACGGCGCGTGACGCTTGACACGGTGTTCCGCGCGCACGACCGGCTCGTGCAGACCATCGAGCGCTCCGAGTTCGCCTCGGTGCTGAATGTTCTGATGAGTGGCGACGAGGCCGAGGCCAACGAGGTCAGGGCGCTGCAGCTGCTGGCGGACCGCGGAGGAATGAACGTGACCAGCCGCCCGGTCGCGACCAGGTACGGCTTCTCCAGCCACTCCCGTGTACGGCCGGCGCTCGAACGGCTCCAAGGACGCGGTCTGGTCGACCGGCGAGACGACGCCTGGTACATCGTCGATCCGCTCTTCAGCGAGTGGCTGAGGCGGGCTTCTCCGCTCGCGGACGGGACCAGGCCAGAGGCGCTGGACGACTAGTCTGTACCGGCTATACGGTACCTTTTTGTACTTCCTGAGCGGTACGGATCGAGTATGACCTCGCCTGCAGCCGGCTCTCTGCGGTCCTCGACGGGCTCGAGTCGGAGACCGGGCGGCGCCCGAAAGGCGGGCGGCGGCGCGGGGGACGCTCAGCTCAACGGCTGCAAGCGCGTCCGTTCGACGTGCGCCAGCTTGCTGCGCAGCCGCTTGTATTCGCGCTCCTGGGCTGGGTCACGTCTGTGGTGCTTGTAGGCGAGATTCGTGCGCTCGAAGGGATCGGCCTTCAGGTCGTACATCTCCCACTGGTCGGGAGCTTTGCCTTCGGCGTCGTAGTAGCGCGCCAGCTTGTAACGCTGTTCGCGAATGCTGACGATGTGGTTCGGCGGCTGCGGGTACGGGCCCTTCGCCTGCCCCGACTGCCAGTCGTCGTAGGTAAAAACGGTGTAGTCCTGCGGCGAGGCTTGGGACGCGCTGAGGATGTGTTCTGAGTAGTCGATCCCCTGCCAGGGCGCCCTCGCCGAGGCCGGCGCGTCGACGAGGCTCGCGAGCGTCGGCAAGAAGTCGACGTGCGAGACGAGCGCGTCGCTCGTGCGGGGCCGCTTGAACAGTTTCGGGTTCGAGTAGACCAGCGGGACGCGGATCGACTCCTCATAGAAGTTAAAGTTCTTCTGGCGCAGGCCGCCGTGGGCGGTGCCCATCTCGCCGTGATCGGCCGTCGCGATCACGAGCGTGTTCTCGAGCAGGCCGGTCTTCGCGAGCGTGTCGATGATCTTCACCAGATAGGCGTCCGAGGCCTTCATCAGGTTGCCGTAAAAATTCAAGTAGTCACGTTTCGTCTGGGGCGTCGGGAGCGGCCCGGAGGCGTTGAACAGTTTCAGGAACTGCTCCTGGACCGCCGGCTTCTTCGACAGGCTTTCATCGACTGTCGCCGGCAGCCCGATCTCGCCCGCAAGCCACGATTCGTCGTAGCCCCCTTCGGTGTACGTCTTCGGGTAGAACAGCACGTCGTGGGGGTTGACCAGCGAGACGACCGCGAAGAACGGCTGGCTCTGCGCGGCCGCTCCGCTGAGGTACTGGATCGCGCCCTCGGTGCCCGCTTCCGGGGTGCCCTGAGAGTCCATGAAGCGCCCGTCGTTGTCGTAAACGCCGCCGCCCTCCTCCGGGATGTCCTGGTTGGCGCCCGCGTCCGGCGGGTCCCAGCGGGTGAACCCGTACTTGTTGACGTCCTCCGGAACCCACGTCGTGCCGTTGGCCGGCTTGTTGCAGTGGAACTTGCCCTTGTAGACCGGGCTATATGACGTGCCCGGGGACGTTCAGAACGCCGGGTAGGTAGGTCCGGGCCTACCGAGAGGCTGTGGGTGTCAAAGCTCACCACCTCAAGGAGGCCCGGGATGTCGCACCATAGAGCCCGTATGACCCCGCGTGGGCGGGAGATGGTCGTTCGTCGTGTCGTTGATGATGGGATGTCCTTCGCTCAGGCTGGGGCGTGGGGGAACGTGTCGAAGTCCACGGTGTGGGAGTGGGTGCGCCGCTGGCGGGCGGCGAGTGCCGACGAGCGGGAGTCGCTGGTGTGCCTGACGGAGCGTTCCAGTCGTCCTCACCGGTCTCCCTCTCGATGTCCTGCCGAGGAGGAGCAGCGGATCTGTGAGTTGCGCCAGCGGACGGGCTGGAGTCCCAGGACGATCGCGATGCTGATTGGGCGCCCTCACTCGACCGTGCACCAGGTGCTGCGGCGTGGGGGCTGCTCACGGCGGGAGCCCTCCGAGCGCGCGGCGGTCGTCCGTTACGAGTGGCCGTGCCCCGGGAACCTGCTGCATATGGACGTCAAGAAGTTCGGGAAGTTCACTGAGCCTGGGCACGCGCTGACAGGGGATCGCGCCCGGCGCTCCCGGAGGGTCGGGTGGGAGTACGTGCACTCGATCGTCGATGACTGCAGCCGCTTGGCGTACTCGGAGATCCACGACGACGAGAAAGCCCCGACCGTGACCGCGTTCACCCGCCGCGCACTGGACTGGTTCCTGGAGCATGGGATCGTCACCGAGCGGCTGATGACCGACAACGCGTTCACCTACATTCACAACAAGACGCTGCGCGAACTGTTCTACCGCCGCGCGATCCGTCATCTGCGCACCCGGCCGTACACGCCCCGCACCAACGGGAAGGTCGAGCGCTACCAGCAGACCCTGCAACGCGAGTGGGCCTACGCCCTGCAATACGCCTCAAGCGACGCTCGCCGCGCAGCGCTGCCACACTGGATCCGCCACTACAACGAGCAGCGCACCCACAGCGCCCTCGGCAACCGTCCACCCATCCACCGCGTTCGGGACGTCACCGGGCACAACAGCTATACCCGGCGGCCGCAACGACGCTCGCGGGGTTATCGAACTCGGTCGCCAGTTCGACCTGCGGGTATTCGGGGGCCGGCATGTCGGTCTCGAGCGTGTACTTGACGCCATGCTGGGCCGGAAAGTAGCCCGACATCAGAGTCGATCTCGCCGGCGAGCACATGCACGCGTTCGTGAAAGCGTTCACGAACGTCAGCCCGTTTTCCTGCAGCCTCGTCACGCCCGGCAGGTTGCGCGCCGACCAGCCCGGCGGGAAGTGCTGGATCGCGCGCTGCTGGTCGGTCAAGAAGAGCAACACGTTCATGCCCGCGACCTTCCCCGCCGGCGCCGTGCGCCGTCGCCGCGGTTTTGTCGCTGCCGCCGCGGCCGCCGCGCGCCCGCCGAGCAGGATCCCGGGGGCGGCCGCCGCCGCGGTCTTCAGCAGATCGCCGCGGGTGATCCCCTCGCGCTCGGCCTCGTCGTCCTGCCGGGGCGCTTCGTCCTGCTTGGGATGACCGTCCGGTCTGTCCATGCCATGCGCCGCGGCTCATCGCCGCAGCCGTGCCAGACTAGCAGGTTTTGTCTGCTAAGTGGACTTTGCCTCCGTGGAGGCCTGGCGCCCTCAGGTACCGTGTTTCTGTGATATTGTGCTTCACAGTGCCCAACATCACCGTATCCGTGTCCGATGACGTCTACCGCGCGGCACGAATCCGCGCGGCCGAGCAGGGCAGCTCCGTCAGCGCCCTCGTCGCCGGTTACCTGCGCTCCCTCTCCGACCGGGAAGCCGAGTTCGCGAGGCTCGAGTCTCAGCAGAGGCGAATCCAAGGTCAGATCGATCGCTTCAGTGCCGGCGACCGTCTCGATCGCGAGGAGCTGCACGAGCGTGCGGTTCGTTGACACCAACGTTCTGCTCTACGCGATCTCCAAGGACCCCGCTGAGCAGACGAAGGCGACGCTCGCCAACGAGCTGATCTCCTCGAAGGATCTGGCGCTTTCGGTCCAGGTCCTTCAGGAGTTCTACGTCCAGGCGACCCGCGAGACCCGAGCCGACCGCCTCACTCATGAGCAGGCCGCGGCCCTTGTCGAGTCCTTCCGGCGCTTCTCCGTTCAGGAGGCGACGGTCGGGATCGTGCTCGCCGCCATGTCGACGCGGCAGCGATTCGGGATCTCCTACTGGGACGCCGCGATCCTCGAGGCGGCCCGGGCCTCGGGCTGTGAGGTCGTGCTCTCCGAGGATCTCGGCGATGGCCAGGACTACGCGGGGGTGCGAGTCGAGAATCCGTTCGGCGACCGCTGATCGCGCCAACGAAGCCGAGGCACGCTCTAACGACCCAAGACTCCGGGCCGGCGGGATCCTTCCCGCCGGCCCGCAAGCGCGTCGATCCAGGTGTTGTCAGGCCGTCGTCAGTTAAAGAGCACGAAGACGGTCGATGTTTGCGGCGGTTCGACAAGTGCGCCCGTGTCGGCGCGGCGCACGTAGACGGCCGCGTCCGCAGGCTGGTCCTGGGCATTGTGGTTTGGGCCGGTCGGCGGGCAGTCCGACGTGCTGATCGGGTGTTCGGGGGTGGCCATGTCGACCTGAGCGACATCGGCCGGCGAGACTGCGCCCGTGTAGCCGACTGTCGCCACGACGTTGTGGACCGTGAACGGGATAGCCGAGTAGCAGAAGATTCCCGGGCTGGGGTTCGAGAACGTGGCGTCGCCGTCAAATGTCGAGTAGTCGTCGCTGCTGTGCCACATCGCGCCGTAGTAGGCAATCTGCGAGTAGCCGAGCGCGCTGCCGGGAGGGCCTTCGATGCCCTTCACGCCCTGTGGCCCAGTCGTCCCCTGTGGGCCAGTCGTCCCCTGTGGGCCGGCGGCGCCCTGCGCGCCCGCGGGGCCCGCTGTGCCTGCGTTCGCCATGGCCGCCATCGCCGCTTTCTGCGCGTCCTTGGCGGCGGCCAGCGCCTTGGCGGCCGCGGCGTTGGCGGACTTGCTGAGCGCCAGCGCCTTGGCGAGGCGCGCGTTGGGGCTGGGAGTCTTGTGCGCGGCCGTCAGCGCCAGCGTGGGCGCGCTCATCGCGAACACCAGCGCCGCCAGCGCGATCAGGTTGGCGGGCGTCAGCGCTCGGCGCAACTTCCTCGGCATCTCGGCCTCCTTAAGTCCGTGGTTCGAAAGTGGGCATCTCGCGCTACACCATGACACGATATGCCGTGATAGGGTTGCGTTCGCCCATGGGCACCCATGGCCGTTGTGCCGCTCCACCCGCTGGGACCACATGGCCGAGGCGGTGCCGACATCGAGTTCTCAGAACAGATTCTCCAAATGTTCGAAGGGGGAAGCATGCACGTCATCAACACCGCCCGTGAGTTCCGTGGCAACGCCGTGCCGAGGCGCGCCCGCCGGCGCCGGCGCCAAGCCGGCTCGATCGGCGCGGTCGCGCTGGCCCTCGCGGCGGCGGCGCTGCTGACCCTGCCGGGGGCGGCGAGCGCGAAGACGGTCGGCGAATGGAACCAGGAAGACGTCAACGCCGCGATCACCAACGGCGTCGACTACCTGACCAGCGTGCAGAACGGCGACGGCAGCTTCGGCGGCTCCGTCCCGGTCGCCGAAACAGCTCTTGCGATCACGTCCTACGGGGTGCAGGACGGCGGTCACTACGGGAATCTGCCCGCCAACGAGCAAGCCGCCCTGCAGAACGCCGTCAACTGGCTGCTCACCCAGCAGAACCCCGATGGTGACTTCGGGCATGACGGAGGTGGCTTCTACGAGACCTACGACACGGGGTTGGCGCTGCTCGCGCTGTCGTTCAGCGGCGATGTCCCGACCTCGCCCGCGGGCGGGGTTGCCCCCGCGATCGCAAAGGGGCGGGAATTCCTGATCGAAAAGCAGGAAACGACAGGTGGCACCGGACCCGGCGGGGCGTGCCAGTCGACCGGGGCCAACAACAGCGGCTTCGGCGGCCAGCGATGGTGCGGTGGCTGGAACTACGAGGAATTGGCCAAATTCGTCGAGCCCCGCTCGGACGAGTCGAACACCGGCTTCGCCATCACCGGACTCGCCGCTACGGGTGGGGTTCCAGCGTCGGTGGCGGCCCTTAACGAAGGCTGGCAGCGCAACGTGCAGGAGTTCTCGGGCAACACCTACGGGTCTCCCACTCTGCGCAACGATGGCGGCGCCAGCTACGAACCTGAAACCGACTTTGGGGACTTCTCGTCCAACGCCAACGACAGCGGCACGAATCTGTTCAGCTACGGCTTCGATAAGGTGTCGGAAGCCGATCCGGCCGTGCAGGCCTCGATGGCGTTCGACAAAGAGGTGCTCGCATCCTACGAGCTCGAGAAGGCGAAGCTTCTTACGGAAGGGGGCACGAACCCGCTCGACGGGATGCACATGATCTACCACTCAGGTGCGACCCTTGAAACCGCCTGCACGCTCGAAGAAGCCGGCTGCGAATGGCATTCCGGCGGGGGCGAGGGCGGCTTCCACTACTCGATGTTCTCGCTGACCAAGGGGCTTTCCCAATACACCTCGGCGAGCCTCGGCGAACCTTCCAACTACTACGCCCAGGTCGTCGACCTGCTGCTCAGCCAGCAGCGCCCCCAAGGCCAAGAAGAAGCCGGCTCCTGGCCGGCCGACCTGCGCGACGACGCCAGCGTGATCGGGTCCACCGCCTTCTCGATCCTGGCGCTCGGTCGCGTCGGGGCGCCCGCTGAAATCAGCGGCACCGTGTACAACGACGCCAACAACAACGGCACGCTGGACGCGGGCGACTCGGGTCTCGCGGGCTGGACGGTGTACGTGGAGGTCAACGGTAAAGAAGATCCAACTGGCCAGCCCCAAGCGGTGACCGCGGCCGACGGGACCTACTCGATCCAGAACATTCCCGAGGGCTCGTTCCCGGTCCGTGTCGTCGGGCAGTCCGGCTACACCTGCACGCAGCCATCCTCAGGGTGTGCGTACTCCGAGCAGTTCGCCAGCGACGTGAAGCTGACCGGCCTGAACTTCGGCCAGTTCAAACCAGCGCCGACCACGACCACGACCACCGCCACCGCCACGCCGGCCGCGAAAAAACCGGCCGCCGCCGTGCTCGCGAGCGGCAATGCGCACATCGTCAGCGACACGACGGGCAAATGTCTTGCGCATTCCGGCTACGTGGCCATCGTGCGCGGAAATTCGATCTCCTCGGCGACGTTCGTGATCGACGGCCACAAGCTCATAACACTGCACAAGCCCAACTCGCACGGAGTGTTCTCCATTCACATCAATGTGAACTCGGGCCACCAGCACCATCTCACGGTCAATCTGGTGTTCACACCGTCGAGCCACACCAACCCCAAGACCCTGCACCAGACGCTGGCGCGCTGCGCCGTGCGCAAAAAAGTGCAGCCCAGGTTTACGGGCTGAGGCATGCCAGGCAGGGCGGTGGGCAATGGAAGCGCGTCCACCGCCCGCCGCTGGGCGGAGGTACCGATGATGCCCAGACTGCCGCTGGCGCTCCTGGTCTGTGCCGCTACGCTTGCGCGGGTAGGTGTGGCGGACGCGGACGCGCCAGCCGCGACCGCGCCGGTCCAACAACAGCCGGCGGGCTCGCAGCAGACTGCCGCGGCCGGCGGCCCGCAGGCAGCCTCCTCCCCGGCCCCGCCCGCCGACGTGCAGCTGTCCAACGAACGCACGTTGACGACGTGGGCGCACCCGGCTGCCACGCCTCCGATCCACGCGCGCCCCGAAACAGGCTCGCGGACGGTCGGCCAGGTGCATCTGGAAACCGAGGACGGCTTCCCCGAGGTGTACCTGCTGCTCGCCAGCCACACCGACCCGCAGGGACGAGTGTGGGTCCGGATGCGGATCCCTGGACGACCGAACGGGCGCACCGGTTGGGTGCCGCGCAGCGCCCTCGGATCGTTTCACAAGACACGCTGGCTGATCGTCATCAGCCTGAGCAAGCGACGGCTGAGCGCCTACCTCGACGGCCACAGGCGCTTTATCGCGCCGGTCGGGGTCGGCAAGCCGAGCACGCCAACACCGGCGGGGCGCTTCTGGATCCGCGAGCGCTTTCGCCTGACGAACCGCGGCAACCCGTACTGGCCCTACGCGCTTGGCACGTCTGACTACTCCACCCTCAGCGAATGGCCGGGGGGTGGCGTGGTCGGCATCCACGGCGACTTCGGCGAACCCCAGCAGATCCCCGGCGACCCATCACACGGCTGCGTGCGCATGCGCGACCGCGACATCGCCTGGCTGGCGCCGCGAGTAACGCTCGGCACGCCGGTGGACATCAGGTAGAAGGGAATCTGACGGTGAAGCGCCCCACCATCGTCGTTCCGTTCGCGAGCGGCGTCGGCAGGCCTTGGGGGTATGCCCATTCCCTTGGTCGCGGGATAACGCCATGTACGCAGCCGGGTCCAATGCCAGCGCACGGTCTTTTGTATGGTTCGCTTCGGCAGGGGTACGTGCTTTCGCAGGGCGGCGCGTGAGGCACTGCGTAGATCGCGCCGACGTAGTCTCCGCCGGGACACCAGTGTCGGGTGAGTGACTTCGCGGGCGTCACAGCGAGAGCGACCTCGCCGCCCGGCTGTGGGTAGCCGTAATCCGTGCGCTGCATGTCGCTTGACGTCGCGCAGGGCGGCGGCGAGGTGTGCGTGTATTTCTTGTAGGGCTTCAACACGACCACCGCGTAGTAGTAGCCGCCTTCGGGAAGGTCTCGCGCCCGGAACGTGATGTGCACGTTCTGGCGAGCGTCGAGCTTGCGCTGAACATGCACGGAGACGGTTTCCGCAGCTACGGCCGCCCCCACGAGGCTCAGTGCGGCGACGCTGACGACGAGCGTTCCGAGCGGGCGACGCATCTCGATATTGGAGGCTAGCAGCGATCTGAACCGTAGAGACCGTCAGCCACTGGCAAGTTCCGCGATATGCGCTACCTCCTGGCGAAATGCTCGCTGCGGCTGCGGGACGAGCCGTTCTCAATCGCGCCAGAACGATGCGAGGACTTCATGTCTCGGCATCGAACGGCTTCGCTCGCGGTTATGGAGCTAGAGGGGCTCGAACCCTCGGCCTCCGCCATGCCATGGCGGCGCTCTCCCAGCTGAGCTATAGCCCCAAGGGCCGTTCATGGTACCGCGTCCCGGACGTGTCGTCCGCCGATCTCGTGCAGGGTAGGTATTGCGCCCCAATGCCGTTCAAGCATCCGCTCGAACTCGTAGTCCTTGGCCCATCGGACAAGTCGAGCCTGGTTGTTGCGGGTCGGCGCGATCCTGAGGCTGAGCGCCGTCCTGCCGTCGACCTCCTCAGCAGGGATCAGATAGCAGCGGTCCATGTCGGGCGCGTACGCAGCGATCGCGTCGATCTCATCTGGCGAGTACGTCGTCGCCACGTAGCCGCGAGGAGTATGTCGGTTGGTGACGCAGCGCGCGTTTAGTACATCGCCTTGCATCGACGCCCACTTGCATTGCACACGCAGCACCCGACTACCGATGTCGATCCCGAGGTCGTAGCGGGCTCCGTCTCCGAAGGGGTGCAGCACGAGCAGGCGCATGCGAGTCGCAGCGGCAGTGATCTCGGCCTCGGCGAGGGCGCCCTTCTGGCCTGGGGTCATCCCGTTTCGCACAGCCTTTCACGCTACGAGGTTCTCTGTGACCGTAGGGTATTTTCTGTGCCAGTTTCGTGACAAACGCGTGGCAATTTGTGCACACATGCCCGCCTCGGTGCTAGCGTCCCGACCGACTGCCTCTCAGCGGTGTCCTGGACGCCCTATATGCTCCGCCCAATGCGCGCCACCTTCCGCTGGCTGACCGCGATCGTCTTCGCCCTGGTCGTCGTCCAGGTCGGACTCGCCGCTTACGGCGCGTTCGACGCGGTCCACAAATCAGAAAGCGCCGCGATCGGCAAGAAGACGACCGAAGACGCGTTCGGGGCCCACGCGATCCTCGGCTCTTTGATTGTCCTCCTGATGGTCGTCCTCCTGATCGTCGCCGCCGTCGGCAGCCTCGGCGACGCCAAGGTCAAGTGGGCGGGCGCGATCGTCGGCCTCGGCATCGTCCAGTACCTCCTCGGCGTCGCCTCGACCTCGGTGCCTGCCCTCGGCTTCCTGCACGGCGTCAATGCGCTCGCGATCTTCGTCGTCACCGGCATGCTCGCGCACCGGACCTGGAAGGCCGAGCGCGTCGCCTTGTCGGACGCGGCGCCCGCGCGCTCCTCGGCCTGACCGGGCCTCGGCCGGTTCCGCCCAGCCTCGCGGCGACCCGCAACGGTGTCTGGTGATCGCGGCTCGCCCGGTTCGTCCCGCGGCGGCTCAGCCCGGAGGGATGAACTCCGGCACGTCGAGGTCTTCGCCGAAGTCCTCTCCCCGGCGCGCCCCAGTCCCGCCCGCGTGGTCTGCCCCCGAGCGCGGCCCCGCGCCGGCTCCCGCCCCCGGCCCCGCCTGATCCAGCCGCGCGGTCATGCTGCCGTGCGCCAGCCTCACGTCGCGCAACAGTCGGGCCGCGTTGTTGCGCATCGACGCGGACAGGTCCTTCAAGTTCTTCGACATCTCAGAGCCTTCCCGGACGACGTCATACGCGACGGCGTTTGCCTCGCTCACGATCTCCCTTGCCTGCGCCCTTGCGAAAGCCTCGATCTCTTTGGCCCTCTCTTCGGCCCGTTCACGCGCGCGTGCGCCCTCCCGCTCGGCCTCGATCCGCGCGTCCTCGACCAGCGCGCCCGCTCGATCTTGGGCGCCCGCCAACTCGCGGCCCGACTCCTCGCGTGCGCCCGCGACCGCCTCCGCGGCCTGCGCCCTTGCGTCGTCGAGCGCCTTTGCGGCTTGCGCGCGGGCGCTCGCCAGCTGCTCGCGGGCGCCGGCAAGTTCCCTGGCCGCCTGCTCTTGGGCGATCGCCAGCTCCTGGGCCGCCCGCTCCTGGGCGCCCGCCAGCTCCCTGGTCGCCTGCTCGCGGGCTTCGACAAGCTCACCAGAGGCCTGTTCGCGCGCGCGCGTACGCTCCTCGTCGGCCTTCTCGTACAGCTCGCCGATCGACGCCAAAGCCTCGTTCCTGGCGGCCTCGGCCTGGGCCTGGGCGGCCCTCACGATCTCCGCCGCCTCCTCTTCGGCCGCCCGCACCCTGTGCTCGGCCGCCCGGTCGGCCTCCGCGATTCGCTCCCTCGCCTTCGCCTCGGCCTGCTCCCGTAGCTGGGCCGCCGTCCGCTCGGCCGCCGCCACGATGCCCGCCACGTGTCCGCCCGTCGCCGCCGGATTGTCTCGCTCAGGCTCCACTTCCGCATCGTAACCGCCGTTCGCCCGCCGCGCGGCCGCCGTGCGTCGCGCGACCACCACCGGTTCTCCTTGCCGCGGACCGTCGTGTCACCACTGCCCGCGACGGTCCCGGGGGCGCCTTGGCGCGCTGGGATCTTGCGCCCCGCAGATGGCAGATATCGTTTGAAATATGTCCTTGCGGACAGGTCCGCGATCGGCCAAGATCGACTCATGACCAATCCGAGCAGCTCTCCCAAAGACGTGGTGATCGTCGCCTATCACCAGACCCAGAGCCTCGACTTCATCGGCCCGCTCGAGGTCTTCGCCGGCGCCCAGCGCCTGATCGAACTGACCGGTCGCACCGATGCTTGCTATCGCGTCGCGGTCGCGACCCTCGACGGCAAGCCGTTCCCGACGTCCAGCGGCCTCGAGGTCGTCCCTTCGTTCAGCCTCGCCGACGCCCCCAGCCCGATCGACACCCTGATCGTCGCCGGCGGCGACGGCTCGCGCGACGCCAGCGCCGACCCCGACTTGCTCGCCTGGATCAAGGCCGCCGCGCCCCTTACGCGCCGGGTCGCGTCGGTCTGCACCGGCGCCTTCGTGCTCGCCGCCGCCGGCCTGCTCGACGGGCGTCGCGCGACCACGCACTGGGCCTCCGCCGACAGCCTCGCCAAGCGCTTCCCCGAGGTCGAGGTCGACCCCGAGCCGATCTACGTCCGCGACGGCCAGATCTGGACCTCCGCCGGCGTCACGGCCGGCATGGACCTCTCTCTGGCCCTGATCGAGGAAGATCTCGACCGCGACGCCGCCCTCACGATCGCCCGCCACCTGGTCCTGTTCCTGCGCCGGCCCGGCAACCAATCCCAGTTCAGCGCTTCGCTGTCGGCCCAGCAAGCCGACCACGAGCCCCTGCGCGAGGTCCAGCGCCACGTCGTCGAGAACCCAGCCTCCGATCTCACCGTCGAGGCCCTCGCCGAGCGCGCCCATATGAGCCCCCGCCACTTCGCCCGCACGTTCGCCGCCGAGACCGGCGTCACGCCGGGCCGCTACGTCGAGCGCGTTCGCCTCGAGGCCGCCCGCCGCGCGCTGGAGGACACCGCGCGGCCGGTCGCCGCGGTCGCCGCCGCCTGCGGCTTCGGCACCCCCGAGACGATGCGCCGCTCCTTCCTGCGCGCACTGAACGTCGGCCCCGCCGAGTACCGGCGCCGCTACCACCCCGCCGGGGCCGCTCCCGGCGGGCTCGCCGCCTGACCGCACGCGGACCCAAGCGAGCGGGCCCGGCCCGGCCCGCTCGCTAACCTGCGCTCACCTAATGTCCGAGCGCAGATACGACCCCAAGAAGATCGAGCCACGCTGGCAGGCGGTCTGGGCGGACGAGCGCACCTGGGAGGTCGCCAACGAGGGGCTTGGCGCGGACGCCGACGGCCCCGTGCTAAGGGTCGGTCTCGGATCGGCCGAGGCCAATGGCGCCGACCGGCGCGACGACGCCAGCTCCTATGTCCTCGAGATGCTGCCCTATCCGAGCGGCGAGCCCCACATCGGGCACCTCAAGGTCTACTCGGTCGGCGACGCGATCGCCCACTACCACCGGCGTCTCGGCCGCAGGGTCCTGCACCCGATGGGCTACGACTCCTTCGGGCTGCCCGCCGAGAACCACGCGATCAAGACCGGCGTGCATCCGCGCGTCTCGACCGACGCCTCGATCGCCTCCTTCCAGAAGCAGTTCAGATCCTGGGGGATCTCGATCGACTGGTCGCGCGAGCTGGCCACCCACGAACCGAGCTACTACCGCTGGACCCAATGGATCTTCCTGCAGCTCCTGGACGCCGGCCTGGCCTACCGCAAGGAGGCGGCCGTCAAGTGGTGCCCCAAAGACCAGACCGTCTTGGCAAACGAGCAGGTAACAGCCGAGGGCGCCTGCGAGCGCTGCGGCGCGACGGTCGAAGTCAGGCAGCTCGAGCAGTGGTTCCTGAGGATCACCGACTACGCCGAGCGCCTGCTGAATGACCTGGACGCGATCGACTGGCCCGAGCACGTCAAGACGATGCAACGCAACTGGATCGGGCGCTCCGAGGGGGCCGAGGTCACGTTCAGGTGCGAGGACCTCGGCATCGACTACCCCGTCTTCACGACCAGGCCCGACACCCTGTTCGGCGCGACCTTCTTCGTGATGGCCCCCGAGCACCCCGACGTGCTGCGGATCGTGGCCGGCACCGAGCGCGAGCGAGAGGTCCGCGACTACGTCAGCCGCGCGATCACCGAGTCCGGCGAGGAGCGCTCGAACGTCGAGAAGCCGAAGACCGGCGTCGCCCTCGGGCGCACCGTCGTGAACCCGGTCAACGGCTGTGAGATCCCGATGTATGTCGCCGACTACGTGCTGATGGAGTACGGCACCGGCGCGATCATGGCGGTCCCCGGCCACGACGAGCGCGACCACGCGTTCGCGCGCGCGTATGGCCTGCCGATCAAGCGTGTGATCGAAGGAACTCCCGAAGATGAAGGAGACGACAGGGGGCTGCCCTACCTTGGCGACGGCCCCTTGATCGACTCGGACGATCGCTTCGACGGCCTGCACAACCGCGAGGCCCTTGCTGCGATCGTCGCCTGGCTGCAGAGCGAAGGCAAGGGCCATGCGTCTATCAACTACCGGCTGCGCGACTGGCTGATCTCCAGACAGCGCTACTGGGGTTGCCCGATCCCGGTCGTCTACTGCGAGCAGTGCGGCGCGGTGGCTGTCCCCGAGCGCGATCTGCCGGTCGAGCTGCCCGACATCGAGGACTACGCGCCCCAGGGACGCTCGCCGTTGGCGGCCGCCGAGGACTGGGTTGCGACCGGCTGCCCCGAGTGCGGCGGGCCCGCGCGCCGGGAGACCGACACGATGGACACGTTCGTGGACTCCTCCTGGTACTTCCTGCGCTACTGCGACGCGTCCAACGACGAGGCGGCCTGGGACTCGGCGGCGCTGCGCGAGTGGATGCCCGTCGACCAGTACATCGGCGGGGTCGAGCACGCGATCCTGCACCTCATGTACGCCCGCTTCCTGACCAAGGCTCTCGCCGACCTCGGCCAGCTCGACGTCCAGGAGCCGTTCCGGGCCCTGTTCACCCAGGGCATGGTCACCAAGGACGGCGCCAAGATGTCGAAGTCGCGCGGCAACGTCGTCTCTCCGGCGTCGATCGTCGAGCGCTACGGCGCAGACACCGCCCGCTGCTACATCCTCTTCATCGGCCCGCCCGACCAGGACGCCGACTGGTCGGACGAGGGCATGGAGGGCGTCCACCGCTTCCTGGGTCGCCTCTGGCGCCTGGCGTTGGAGGTCGCCGAGGAGGAGGGGGGAGAGGCAACGACGTCCGGTCCCGAGGATCTGGAGCTCCTGCGCAAGGCCCACTGGGCGATCGACAAGGTGTCAGGCGACCTGCGCCGGTTCGCGTTCAACACGGCGATCGCCGCGGTCATGGAGCTGATCAACGACTGCTCGCGTCTGCGTGAGCAGGCCGGGCCGCACAGTCGGCGGTTCGCGCTCACGACGGCCGCCTCGCTGCTGTTCCCGTTCGCGCCGCACCTCGGCGCCGAGGTCTACGAGCGACTGACCGGCCTACGGGTCTGGGAGCAGCCCTGGCCCGTCGCCGAAGAGGAGATGCTCGAGCGCGACACCTACGAGCTTGTATGCCAGGTCAACGGCAAGCTCCGCGACCGCGTGCCCGCCTCCTCGCAGGCCGGCCCCGACGAACTCAAGGAGCTGTGCCGCGCCGCGCCCAACGTGCGCGCCCACGTCGACGGCAAGCAGATCGTCAAGGAAATCGTCGTCCCCGGCAAGCTAGTCAACCTAGTCGTCCGATAGTCGCGCAAGGCTCGCTCGATATGCCCGAGCTCAAGCCCGCTTATCTGGTCCACGGCGAGGATCATGGCGCGATCGCCGAGCGTCGCGCGGGGCTGCGGGTATTGGCCGAGCGCGATGGCGGACCCGGCAGCGTCGAGGCCCTGGAGGGCGAGGCCGCCACGCCGGCCGGGGTCGCGGGCGCGCTCGCCGCGATGACGCTCGCGCTCGGGCGGCGCGTGATTCTCGTGGACGGCGTCGAGCGCTGGAAGCAGGCCGAGGTGGAGCGGGACCTGGCGTCCGCTCTGGCGGCGATGCCGCCCGACACGACGCTCGCGCTGTTCGCCCGCGAGGAGGGCCGCGCAAAGGCGCCCGCCGCGGTGCACGAGGCGGTGAAGGCGGCGGGGGGGCAGATCGTGGCTCAGGCGACCGTCAAGCCCTGGGACTTGCCCAAGTGGGCGCGTGCCCAAGCGGCCCGCCTCGGAATCGAACTCGATCCCGCCGCCGCGAAGGCGCTCGTCGACCAGGTCGGCGAGCGTCAACAGCGACTCCTGCGCGAGCTCGAGAAGCTGGCGCTCGAACATGAGCCCGTGCCCGTCCCCGCGGGCGACACCGCGTCGGCGTCGGGCTCCGCGGGTGCTGGCCCGGGCGGAGGTGCCGGAACGGGCAAGGCTGGCCAGGGCGCCGCGCGCGTGCGATTCAGCGCCGAGGACATCGAACGGCGCGCTGCGCGCTCCTCCGAGCAGCGCGGCTACGCGCTCGCGGACGCGCTACTCGGCGGCGATCTACGCGCGGCCACGCGCTCGCTCGTGCGCCTGCGCGCCCAGGGCGAGCGTCTACCCGGCCTGACCTACCTGATGGCCGCCCGCCTGCGCGACGCGCTCTCGGCCTCGCTGCGCCTGCGCGCCGGCAAGTCGCCCGCCGAGGTCAAGCGCGGGCTGCGCATGCCTTCGCGCGCGGCCGACCGCTTCCTGGCCGACGTCGCCAGGACCGAGCCCGAGAGTCTGCGCGGCGCCCTGACCGTACTCGCCGACTTCGAACTCGACACCCGCGGGGGCTCGCCCCTCCCGGAGGCCCGCTCTCGGATGTCCGGCTTGGACGAGGACACCCTTGCCCTGCGCGCCATCGAGTCGATCGTCGCTGATCGTCGCTGATCGTCGCGGGGGCGACCGATAAGTGGCGTTGGGTCGGTTCTCGTGCACGGAGCCCGGCGCCGAACACGACGAATACGCTCTATCCGCGGTGAGGATCTTGGATACCCCAGCCCTTAGGGTGTGAAAAGAATGTAAAGGAGGGCGTGTGGTGGGTCTTCTTTTTTGCTGGCGTATAGCCATCGCTATACGCCAGCCAAAAAATACATACACCCTCGACCTCCTTTATGTTTCGGCGAGCACCGCAAGCAGGCGTGAGTACCGCCAGCGCCCAGAACCTCCGCCGAACCCCCGCGAGCGCCCCGAAGTTCCGAGCGCCGAGAATCTCCGCCGAACGCCCTGAGGTTCCGAACGCCCCGAAATTCCGAGCGCCCCGAAGTTCCGAGCGCCGCAAAGCTCCGCCGAACGCAAGCGCCGAAACGGCGTCAGGAGGAGCTGCCGGTCGCGCGGACGCGCGCGGCCCTGGACTTCTTGCGGGCGCCGGTGTTCTTGTGCAGGGCGCCGCGCTTGACGGCCTTGTCGATCGTGCTCACCAGGCGCCGGTGCTCGCGCTCGGCGGTCTCGCCGTCGCCGCCGCTCACGGCGGTCTCGAGGTGCTTGAAGTAGGTCTTGATCGCCGACGTGTACCGGCGGTTCTCCAAGCGCTCGCGCTCGGAGCGCAGGATGCGCTTCTTCTGAGAATGAATGTTGGCCATCTTTGGAGCGCCGTACTATAGCGGCCTTGTCGAACATCCCACCAGCGGACGAGCCCTCCGGAGGGCCGCCGCCGCAAGCGGAGGAGCCCCCCGCCGGGCTGCCGGCGCAAGCGGAGGAGCCCCCCGCCGGGCTGCCGGCGCAAGCGGAGGAGCCCCCCGCCGGGTTGCCGGCGCAAGCGGAGGAGCCTGGCGCCGACCCGCCACGGCACGCCGACGAACACCCCACCAGGCAACTGTCGCTCCAGGGCGAGGACGCCGGACCGGCCGGGAGCGCGAGCGGGCAGCCGGCCGATCCTCGCCTGGAGGTCATCGGCATCCCGGACACCAGCTTCGGCGAGGAATACGGCGGCCTCGGCCAGCCCGAGCCCGGGCAGATGGAGGCAGGTGGCGCGGGGCCTGAAAGCGGCGGCTCCGAACGGGTTGCTCGTAACACCGCGATCTTCTCAATCGCCACCGGCATCTCGCGCGTGCTGGGGCTCGCCCGGGAAATCGTGGCGGCCAGCTTCTTCGGCACGGGAGGGCCGGCGTCGGCGTTCACGATCGCCTTTCAGATCCCGAACCTGGTCAGCAACCTGTTCGCCAACGCGGCGCTGTCGGCGGCGTTCGTACCGGTCTTCACGGACCTGTTGCAGCAGGGCCGGCGCAAAGAGGCGTTCAGGCTGGCCTCGACACTGTTCTGGGTGATGCTGATCGTGCTCGGCGCGATCACCGCGATCTTCATCCTGTCGGCCGGCTTCATCATGCCCTTGTTTACGGGCGCCAAGTTCAACGCACCGCTCGACGCACTGACCGTCGGGCTCTCCCAGGTCCTGTTCCCGGTCGTACTCTTGATCGGACTGATCGGTCTGATCGTCGGGATCCTGCAGTCCTACGAACACTTCACGATCCCCGCGATCTCGCCGGCCGTCTGGAACCTCGTGATCATCGTGCTGCTCGTCCTGCTGCGGCCGCACTTCCAGGGCGGCTACAAGGACGGCGATCAGCTCTATGCCTACGCGGTCGCGATCCTGGTCGCAACGTTCGTGCAACTGCTGATGGTGTTCGGCGCGCTTCGCAGGATCGACTTCAGGCTGCAGTTCTCGATCGACTGGCACGACCCCCGCATCAGGCAGGTCTTCACGCTGATGCTGCCCGTCACGATCGGCCTCGGCATCGTCAACCTCGACCAGCTGATCAACTCCCTGTTCGGCACGCTCGTCTCCGAAGAAGCGCCGCGCGCGATCGACAACGCCTTTCGCATCTACATGCTGCCCCAGGGCCTGTTCAGCGTCGCCGTCGCGACCGTCCTGTTCCCGACGCTCAGCCGCATGGCCTCGCGCCGATCAGTCGGCGACATGCGCCGCCTGATCGGCGTCGGCATGCGCCAGATCAACCTCCTGCTGATCCCATCCGCCGTGTTCATGCTCGTGCTGACCACCCCGATCGTGCGGCTCGTATTCGAACGTGGCCACTTCGGCGCGCGCTCGACCAGCCTGGTCTCCGAAGCGCTCTTCTGGTTCGCGCTGAGCCTGCCCTTCGGCGGCCTGAACCTGCTGCTCACGAGGGTCTTCTTCTCGGTGCAACGACCCTGGATACCGACGCGCCTGGCGGCGATGAACATCGTCGTCGACGTGGTCGTATCGATCGGCCTCTACAAGCCCCTAGGCATCGCCGGTCTGATCATCGGCACGGTGGCCGCCAACGCGGTCATGACCGCCCTGCAGTACCACCGCCTTCGCATCGGCTTCAACGGCACGCTCGAAGGGGCACAGACGGCGATGATCACCGCCCGCATCCTGCTCGCCTCGGCGCTGCTCGGGGGCGTGTCGTGGGCGGTCTGGTCGATTCTCGACCACCTGCTCGGCGGCTCGCTGCCGGCCCAGATCGTCAGCGTGGGCGGAGCTGCCGCGGCTGGGACGGTCGTATACGCGCGGCTCGTGCTTTTCATGCGCATCCCCGAGGCCCACCAGGTCAGCCGCCTGATCCGGACCCAGCTTGGGAGGGCATAGAGCAGTAGACCGGGCGAGCCGATGGCTCGCCCGGTCAAACCGGTCATGGATTGCCGCTGAACTACTACGTCCCAGGACTTGTGTCTTATGCCTGGGCGGCTTGACACTCTCGACACCTGGACAGGCCGCCGGGTGGGTGGGAACCCATCCTGGCGCGTTGCCGCGGCTGGGCCCGAAGGCCCGCGTCGAGTGGGCGATCCGCCGGTGGGCTAAGGCTAGCGCGTCTACCCTGTAGCCCGCGATGGACCAAGAACACATCCGCAACTTCTGCATCGTCGCCCACATCGACCACGGCAAGTCGACGCTGGCCGATCGCATCCTCGAGCTGACGCACACCGTCGATCCGAGGGCGATGCGGGCCCAGCTCCTGGACTCGATGGATCTCGAGCGCGAGCGCGGGATCACGATCAAGGCCCAGGCGGTGCGCGTCTTCTACGACGCCGCCGACGGGCAGACCTACCAGCTGCACTTGATCGACACGCCCGGCCACGTCGACTTCACCTACGAGGTCTCGCGCTCGCTGGCGGCGTGCGAGGGAGCGCTCCTGGTCGTCGACGCCGCTCAGGGCGTCGAGGCGCAGACGGTCGCGAACACCTATCTCGCGGTCGAGTCGGGTCTGGAGCTGATCCCGTGCCTGAACAAGATCGACCTGCCCGGCGCCGAACCGGAGCGGGTCGCCGGCGAAGTCAGCGAGCTGATCGGCGAGCCGCCAGGGTCGATCCTGAAGATCAGCGGCAAGACCGGAGCGGGGGTGCCCGAGGTGCTCGAGGAGCTGATCCGGCGCGTGCCCGCCCCGGCGGGCGACCCGAACGGAGCGCCGAGGGCCCTGATCTTCGACTCCGAGTTCGACCAGTACCGGGGCGTGATCGCCTACATCAGGGTCGTCGACGGCGTGTTCAAGAAGGGCGAGGCGATCAGGGCGATGGCCGCTCAAACCGAGGCCGACATCGACGACATCGGCGTGTTCAGCCCCCAGATGATGCCCACCGATCAGCTCGCCGCGGGCGAGGTCGGCTACCTGATCACGGGCCTGAAGGACGTCACCCAGCTGCGCGTCGGCGACACGCTGACCGTACGTGCTTCGGGCCCGCGCGCCGGCGGATCGTCCGTCCCGGGAGGCGCCCGCCCGAGGGAGGCCAGCGAGGCGCTGCCCGGCTACCGCGAGGTCAAGCCGATGGTCTTCTGCGGCCTGTTCCCGATCGACTCCGACGACTATCCGGACCTGCGCGACGCCCTGGAGAAGCTGACGCTCAACGACGCCGCGCTCTCATGGGAGCCCGAGACCTCAGACGCGCTCGGCTTCGGCTTCAGGTGCGGCTTCCTGGGGCTCCTGCACATGGACATCGTGCGCGAGCGCCTGGAGCGCGAGTACGACCTCGAGCTCCTGGCGACGATGCCCTCGGTCGGGTTCGAAGTGACGCTCACGAACGGGTCGGAGCTGGAGGTCCACAACCCGTCGGACATGCCCGACCCCGGCACGATCGCCGAGATCAGAGAGCCCTTCATCAAAGCCTCGATCATCACCCCCAAAGAGCACGTCGGCGCGGTCATGGAGCTCTGCCAGGAACGCAGGGGCGAGCACACCGGCATGCACTATCTGTCGCCAGAGCGCGTCCAGCTCGAATACGAGCTGCCCCTGGCCGAAATCGTGCTCGACTTCTTCGACCAGCTGAAGTCGCGCACCAAAGGCTACGCCTCCTTGGACTACGAGCTGAGCGGGACCAAGCCCTCGGACCTGGTCAAGCTCGACGTGCTGCTCGCCGGCGACCCCGTCGACGCCCTGTCGATGGTCGTGCACCGCGAGAAGGCTTACGAGATCGGGCGCACCCTGGCCGAGAAGCTGCGCAAGCGGATACCCAGGCAGCAGTACGACGTGCCGATCCAGGCCGCGATCGGCTCGCACATCATCGCCCGCGAGACGGTCAAGGCGTTTCGCAAGGACGTGATCGCCAAGTGCTACGGCGGTGACATCACCCGCAAGAAAAAGCTGTTGGCCAAGCAGAAGGAGGGCAAGAAGCGGATGAAGCAGGTCGGGCGCATCGAGGTCCCCCAGGAGGCCTTCCTGGCGGTCCTGGAGCTGGGCGAGGAGTAGTCAGGTGTCCCCTCGAGAGGAGGCAGTCGGGTAAAGGGGTGTGCGCCCTGACACCCTGGACAGCCGCAGGCGTTTGTACCTGCTTGGACGGCTCCTCGTCTCCAGACACTATCGCCGACCTTTGACGCTGGCGGCGGTCGCCAAGGCCCTGTCGACCTCGCCGCGGCAGCTGCAGCGCGCGTACGCGCAGTTCGACGACTCCTTTCACGAGGACCTGCTCGGGCGGCGGATGACGGTGGCGGCCCAGCTCCTCGTCGAGCAGCGCTCGATCCCGATCGCGGATGTGGCGAGGCTGGTCGGCTACCGGCAGGCGCCCGCGTTCGCGCAGGCCTTCAGGAGGCGCTACGGAATGTCACCGCACGTCTTCAGGCGCCGGGCGGCGCGCCACGCGCTCAAACGGGAACGGGTCGATCGGGCGTCGCGGGCTCGGTCGGCGGGGCTTCAGACCCGAGATCCTCGCGGTCGAGCGGCTCTGCGCCGGGCAGGATGACGCGCATCAAGGTCCCGCCGCCGGGGGCGCGCTCGGCGCGGACGCTGCCACCGTGCTGGTCCACGACCTGCCTGACGATCGCCAGGCCGAGGCCCGAGCCCGGGCGCCCACGCGCCTCGGCGCCACGGTAGAAGCGGTCGAACACGTGGGGCAGGTCCTCGCTCGAGATGCCGGGACCGTGGTCGCGCACGGTCAGCTCGCCGCCGATCGGCGAACCCGGCGACCGGTGATTAGAGCCCCCGCTGCTCTCGCCGACCCAGCGCTCCGGGTCGTGTGCCCCGGTCGTCAGCCCGATCTCGACGGGCTCGCCCTCGGGGCTGTACTTGACGGCGTTGTCGATCAGGTTGACGATCGCCCGCTGCAACCGCGCGGCCACGCCGCCGATCAGGACCGGCTCGATCCGGACCTCGATCGGCGTCGTCGGGGCATTGCGCCTGGCGCGCTCGACGACCTCGCGCACGACGGCGTCCAAACGCACGTCCTCGGCGCCGAGGTCCTCCTGTTCGCCGCGCGCCAGGTCGATCAGGTCGTTCATCAAAAGCGTCAGCTCCTCGATCTGGTCGACCACGTCGCCGAGCAGCAGCGCCCGCTCCTGCGCGTCCATGTCGCCGGCCTGCTGCAGGATCTCGATGTTCGTGCGCAGGCTCGTGACCGGGGTGCGCAGCTCGTGCGAGGCGTCGGCGACGAGCTGGCGCTGCGCGTGCACGGATGCGTCGAGCGCGCCCATCGAGGCCTCCAGGGCGTCGAGCATCGCGTTGAAGCTGACCGCCAGGCGCCCGACCTCGTCGCTGCCGGTCGGCGCGATGCGCCCAGACAGATCCTGGGTCTCGGCGACGTGCTCAGCCGCACGCGTCAGCCGTCGCACAGGGGCCACCGCGGCGCGGGACACCAGCTGGCCGAGCAGTGCCGCCAGCAGGATCCCGCCGAGGCTCAGCAGAACCAGGATCAGGCGCAGGTGGCTCAGCAGTTCGTCGATTTCGTTCAGGGGCTGGGCGAACTGGACGGCCCGTCGCGGCGCTATGTGCTCGGCGAGGATGCGCACGTCGACGCCGCCGACGGTCGTGTCCCGGAAGAAGCTCTCGCCTCGGCCGGCGGCGAGGGCACGGGTGCGGGCGTCGACCGGCAGGGTCGCCTTTTTGATCGACCTGAACAGGACGTTGCCCTTGGCGTCGACGAGCTGCTGGTAGCCGCGCACCTGGTTGGGCCTCGGCGAGACGTTGCCGAGCGCTTCGGGCTGCGTCGGCACGTTTTCGAGCGCCTGCTGCGCCTTCGCGCTGCGGTCGGCGAGGGCGTCGAGCAGTCGCCCGTCGCGGGCGTGCGGGGAACGGTGGTGCTCGATCAGTCTCAGGTTGTCCGAGCGGTTGCGCAGCTGGTCGTCGATCTGGCGGTGCAGCTCGTTGGAGGTCAGCACGTAGACGAGCGCCGAGGCCAGCAGCACGGCGACGGCGACGGCCGCGGTCGAGGCGAACGTGATCCTCCGTCTGAAGCTCATCGGCCGCTCATGGGGATTGCCGGGCCATGGGATTGGCAGGCCATGGGGATTGACAGGCCATGGGATTGGCAGGCCATGGGGATTGACAGGCCATGGGATCGGCGGGTCATGGCGCCCTCAGGACGTAACCGACGCCGCGGACCGTGTGCAGCAGTCGCGGCTCGCCCTCGGCCTCGGTCTTGCGGCGCAGGTAGCCCATGTAGACGCCGAGCGAATTCGAGGTGGCCCCGAAGTCATAGCCCCAGACGTGCTCGAAGATCGCCGACCTGGTCAGGACCTGGCGCGGGTGCCTCAAGAACATCTCGAGCAGCAGGAACTCGGTCCTGGTCAGGGCCAGGACCCGCTCTCCGCGCCAGGCTTCGTGGGCGAGCCGGTCCAGGCGCAGATCCTCGAAGCCGAGCGTTCGCTCCTGCTCGCCTTCGTCCTCGTCCTCGCCGGCGCGCCGCAGCAAGGCCCGCACGCGCGCCAGCAGCTCGCGCAACGCGAACGGCTTGACCAGGTAGTCGTCGGCGCCGGCGTCCAGGCCGGCGACGCGATCGTCGATCGTTTCGCGGGCGGTCAGCATCAGGACGGGCGTGCGATCGCCGCCCTCGCGCATCCGCCGGCAGACCTCGAGACCGTCGACCTTCGGCATCGCAACGTCGAGGATCACGGCCTCGTAGGGGTCCGCGCCGAGGCGTTCGAGCGCCTGGTGGCCGTCCATGGCCTGGGCGACCGTGTAGTGCTCTAGCGTAAGCGCACGGGACAGAGCGCTCTGGACCGCCGGCTCGTCGTCGACGACGAGGATGCGAGCGAGTTGCTCGACCATGAGTCTGATTAAAGCGAAGGGGCAAGGCGATATCGCCGGAGAGAGCCACATAGGAGAGAGAACCCCGGCGCGGGCCGACGCGGACGGGGCCGACGCGGACGGGGCCGCGGGGCGGGCCGACGGAGTCGCAGGGCGGGCCGACGGAGTCGCAGGGCGGGCCGACGGAGTCGCAGGGCGGGCTGACGGGGCCGCGGGGCCGGCCGACGGAGTCGCGGGGCCGGCCGACGGAGTCGCAGGGCGGGCCGACGGGCCCGCCAACGAGACCGAGGCGCCGCGGGAGGACATCGGGGTGCAAGCCGACACGGCGGCGGCGATCTCCCAGCAGTCCCGGACGCTGCGCAACAGCCTGATCGGCTTGGCCGTTTTCTTCGGGCTCGTCGCGGGCCTCCTACTGGCCGTGCCCGGGCTGCGCGACGCGGCCGATCGCATCGGCGACGCGAAGGCAGGCTGGGTGCTCGCCGGGGTCGGCTTCGAGCTGGCGTCGTGCGCCGGCTACGTGGTGCTGTTCGGCCTGGTCTTCGGGATGCTCGGGCGGCGCCTGGTCTCGCGGCTGTCCCTGTCGGAGCTGGCCGTCAACTCGGTGGTGTCGGTCAGCGGCCTGGCCGGGATCGCGCTCGGCGCCTGGGTCCTGCGCACGCGCGGAGTGTCGGTCGAGCGGATCGCCAAGCGCTCGGTCCTGATCTTCGTGCTCACCAGCGCGGTCAACGTCGGCGCCACCGCCGCGATCGGCCTGTCGATGTGGCTCGGGCTGTTGCCGGGCTCGCGCAACCCGCTGCTGACGTTGCTGCCGGCGGTGGCGGCGCTGATCGTGATCGCGGGGACGATCGCCGTGGCCGCATGGGCCCGGCGCGGCGCGGAGCGGCGGATGGCCACGCGCGGGCGGGCCTACGTGGCGCTGGTCGCGATCAGCGGCGGCGTGTTCGACGCGCTCGAGTTGATCAAAGCGCGCCGGGATTGGCGCCTGTTGGGGGCGGTCGCGTACTGGCTGTTCGACGTGGTCACGCTGTACGCGTGCCTGTTGGCTTACGGGCCGGCGCCGTCGTTCTGGGTGGTGGCGATGGCCTACCTGGTCGGGATGCTCGCCAACTCGCTGCCGATCCCGGCTGGCGTGATCGCGGTCGAAGGAGGCCTGTTCGGGATGCTGCTGCTGTTCGGCGTCCGTCCCGGCTCGCTCGTGCTGGCCGCCGTGATCACCTACCGCGCGATCTCGCTGTGGGTGCCGGCCCTGATCGGCTCGGCGGCTTTCCTGAGCTTGCGCCGGGAATTGGAATCCCCGCCCGCCCCCCCGCCCGCCCCGCCGCCGGCGACGGCGGTCTGAACGCTCTTGTCGAAAGCCAGCTGGGCCGCGGCCTGCTGGCAGGCGTGGCCGGGCAGGTGGGCCATCGTGCGCTGCAGGTCCGGTTCCTGGGGGCCGTACAGGACCGGGCAGTAGACCGGCTCGGGCAGCGGCCTGGCGGCCGAGCCGGCGGCGTTCAGGGGGCGCAGCTCGAGCGCGCCGGCGTAGGCCTGGGCGGGGCTGTTGGAGAAGATGTCGATCGCCAGGCGGCCGCTGTAGAGCTCGATCGAGCGGCCTTCGTCGTAGACGGTCGCGGGCACGCCCCTGATCAGGAGGTTGCGTTGGGGGCCGAGCGGCTGGTTGGAGTGCAGCCTGTAGACGACCGTGGTCACCTGCAGGGGCAGGGTGCAGGAGTCTCCGGCGCCGCCGAACACGCCATGGCCGCCGGTGCAGTCGCCGTAGTAGACGGAGTCGCCGATCGCGCTGTTGTAGCCCTTGCGCCCGTCGGCGGCGACCAGGGGGCGGCCTTCGAAGCGGGGCCCGACCCAATAGATCCGGTAGTAAGGGAAGGTCTCGGCTTCGGCGAGTTCGCTCCGGGCGATCGGCCCCGGGTGCGCGGTCGTCGAGCCGCAGCCGGCCGCCAGGCTCGCGAAGGCGCCGAGGGCGGCGGTCGCGAAGAGGAACTTCAGGGCGGCGCACGCGCGCGCGGGGGCTCGTGGTCGGCGGTGGAGGGGGTCGCGCGCGCGTAAAGAGGCTTGTCGTTGGTGGTGGAGGGGGCCGCGCGCGCGTGGGCGGGTTCGCACGGGGGCTCGTTGTCGGTGGTCGGCCGTCATGATCTGGGCGTGTCGCGCGAGGCCATTATCGCCGCAGGCGCTACTTCGGAGGCGCAGCCGGGTTCGAAGGAGCGACGGCCGGGGCCCGGGCGGGTAGCGCACCGGGCGCCGGCCGTAACGCGCAGGCCCGCGCTCCCGGTGGCGCCCTGCCTGGCCGGCCTGCTGCTCGTGGCATGGCTGTTGGCCGACCCGCGCACCCCCGATCTTGCCGGCCAGGTCTACAGGCTGTGGCTCTACGAAAAAGCCGGCTTCGGGATCTACGACACCCACTGGTATGGGGGCCATGACCTGCCCGGCTACAGCCTGCTGTTCGGGCCCTTGGCCTCGCTGGCGGGGCTACGCGCGCTGGCGGTCGCCTCGGTCTTGGCCTCGACCGCGTTCTTCGAACGGACGGTCGTCGGCGTGTTCGGGCGATCGAGGACGGTCCTGGCCGGGTCCTGCCTGTTTGGGGTCGCCGCCGTCGGGGACGTCTGGAGCGGGCGGGTCACGTTCGCGCTGGGGGTCGCGTTCGCGGCGGCAAGCGCGTACGCGGTCTGGCGACGCTCGCTGCCGGCGGCGGCGCTCCTGGCGGCGGCCAGCGCGGCGGCCAGCCCGGTCGCGGGCGCGCTCTTGGCGCTGGCCGGTCTCACGTATGCGCTGGCGTTCGGCAGGTGGCGGGTCCTGGTCGCGCTCGCCGGGCCGGCGATGGTTGTGGCCGTCCCGGTGCGCGCCCTTTTCAAGGAAGGCGGTTTCGAGTCCTACCCGGCGACCTCGTTCGGGGCGACCGTCGTGGTGGGGCTGCTCTTCTTGGCGGCCCTGCCGCGCGGTGGCGACGGCCGGCTGCGGGCGCTGCGGATCGGAGGGGTCCTGTATCTGGCGGTCTGCGTGGCCTGTTTGGTCGTGAAGACGCCGATGGGCAGCAACGTCGAGCGCTACGGGGTCTTGTTGGCGGGACCGCTCCTGCTGTGCGCGCTCGCGGTCCCCGAGTCCGAGCCGGCCGGCGCGGTTGCGGTGGCCGCGCGAGGGGGCAGGCGCTGGCCGATTACGGCCCCGCGGGCCCTGGCGCTGTCCGCGATAGGGGTCTGGATCGTGTGGGGTCCTTGGCGCGAGACCGCCGCCGTGGCCGGCTCGCCGGCGAGCACGGCCTCCTATTACGCGCCCGTCGAGCGCTACCTGGCCGGCCACGGCGGCGGCCTAAAGCGCGTGGAGGTGCCGTTGACGCGGTCGCACTGGGAGGCTGCGCTCCTGGCCGAGAACGTGCCCTTGGCGAGGGGCTGGGAGAAGCAGTTGGAGGAGCGCTACGACTCGGCGCTGCTCGGCAAAGGCCTGACGGCGGGCTCTTACAGGCGGTGGCTGGACGAACAGGCGGTCGCCTATGTGGCGCTGCCGGACGTTCCGCTGGACGGTTCGAGCGCGACCGAGGGCAGGCTGATCGAGGGTGGGCTGCCTTACCTGACGCCGGTGTTCGAGAGCGAGCATTGGCGCGTCTGGGCGGTCCGCGAACCGACGCCGCTGTTGGCCGGGCCGGCGCGGCTGACGGCGCTTGGCCGGGAAGGTTTCGCGGTCGATGCCTTGGCGCCGGCAAGGCTGCTGGTCAGGGTCCACTACACGCCCTATTTCGCGGTCACCTCAGGCGGGGCCTGTGTGGCGAAGGCTCCGGGCGGCTGGACTTACGTGTATGCGAAGGCCGCCGGCCGAATCGCGGTCGCCGCCAGATTCTCGCTCGGGCGCGCCCTCGGGTCGGGCGGCGCGTCGTGTCGGGCTGGTTAGCGCGCGCGCGGGGCCCTGGCCACGCGGTTGCCTTTCATGGCGGACCAGACCCGCGTGGGCCGGCGCTCGGCCAGGGTCGTTCCCAAGAATCGGCCGCCAATGCCTCAGTCACCTCGGGGCGAGGCCGTAGAGGCCGGTGAGCCCGGTCAGGTAGATGTTCTGGCCGTCGCTGACGACCGGGTCGAAGGAGCCGGTGTTCTTCTGGAAGACGACTTTGCCGGTGGAGATGCCGAGGCCGTAGGTGCGGTGGTAGGCGAGGTCCGCGAAGTAGACGACCTTGCCGACGATGGAAGCTGAGCCGGAGATGCGCCCGCCGGGTCGGAACTTCCAATCGATGTGGCCGCTCCGAGCGTTCAGCGCGTAGAAGGCGCCGTCGTAGGAGCCGACATAGACGGTCGGGCCGAGGCCGGGGGCGGCGACGATCGCGGGGGAGGCGTACACGTAGGCGCCCGTCTGGACGGCCCAGTCGAGGCTGCCGGTCCTGGCGTCGTAGGCGTAGACGCGGCCGTCGGTGTTGCCCAAGAAGACCCGGCCGTACATGACGGCGGCGGTCGAGTAGAAGGTGCCGCTGCCGAACAGGGCCCCTTCGGAGCTGGCCCGCCAGACGCGCCTGCCGGTGCGCTCGGAGATCGCCTGGACGTGGCCGGAGTAGTCGCCGAAGTAAAGGGTCCCGTTCCAGAGGGTCGGGCTGGCCTTGACCGAGCCGCCAGCGTGGTAGGTCCAGACGACGGCGCCGTTCTTGGCGTTCAAGGCGTAGACGGTGCCGTTCTGGGAGCCGAAGAAGACGCGGCCGTCGGCGATCAGGGGCGATGACTCGGACGGGCTGGGCAGGGCCCGCGACCAGAGGATTTTGCCGGTGGCATAGGCCAGGGCGAAGGCTTCGCCCTTCTTGACGAAGTCGCGCCGGGCGAGCACGGTCGCGTAGACGGTCCTGCCGACCGCGGCCGGGCTGGAGGCCGACAGCGAGCCGATCCGCCGGCGCCAGAGCGTGTGGCCGGAGTCGAGGCTGATCGCGCTGAGGACGCCGTCGTCGGCGAGCTGGAAGATGTGGTCGCCCTGAATCGAGGGCGGGAACTCGAGGAGCGAGTCGCCCGGGTGGATCCAGAGGCGCTTGAACGGCGGGAAGACCTTGCTCGGGGCCGGCATGAAGCGGGTGTGGTCGGTCGTGTAGCCGTACATCGGCCAGGACCAGCGTTCGGCCCCGCGTTTGACCTTGGTCGGGGTCGGCTGGGGCACGAACGGGGCGTTCGGGTGATAGACGGAGCCCGTGCGGCCCCGCTCGTAGAAGTAGCCGCCGATCGCGAGGGCGGCGAGCAGCACCGCCGCCGCCGTCCCGGCCGCGATCCAGCGCGCGCGCCTGGTCTTGGGCCAACCGGGAGGCACGCCCATATGATCGCGTCCATGTCAGACGACGACGACCGTTCGGAAATCTTCAGGCCGGGCCTCTTGGACGGCATGGTCGCGCTCGTGACGGGTGGCGGCACCGGTCTGGGCCTGGCGAGCGCGATCGAGCTGGCGCGCTGCGGGGCCTCGGTAACGATCTGCGGGCGCCGGGCCGAGGTCCTGGAGGAGGCTGTCAAGGACCGGATGAAGGGAACGACCAGGGCCGACTGGATCAGCGGCGACGTACGGGATCGCCAAGACGCGGAGCGCCTTGTCGGGACGGTGCTCGAGCGCAGGGGCAGACTCGACATCTTGGTCAACAACGCCGGTGGCCAGTACTTCACGCCGGCCGAGGCGATCGTCGCCAAGGGCTGGCGCGCCGTCTGGCGTTTGAACGTCGGCGGGATCTCGAACATGGCCGAGGCGGCGGTCGATGCCGGCCTGGGGAGTGGGGAAGGGGGCGGCGGGACGATCGTCAACGTGACCTTGTCGCCGCACCACGGGATGCCCGGGATGGCGCACTCGGGCGCGGCCCGGGCCACGGTCGAGGCTTTGACGCAGGAATGGGCCCGGGAGTGGGCAAGCCGCGGGATCGCGGTTACGGCGGTCGCGGCGGGGCACTTCGATACCGAGGCGATGTCGAAGTACCCGGACACCGTCAGGGCGGGCATGGCCAGGTCGGTGCCGATGCAGCGTTTGGGGCGCCCCTCAGAGCACGCGTGGCTGATCGCGCTGCTGTGCTCGCCGGTCGGCCGGGCGCTGAGCGGGTCGACCGTGACGCTGGACGGCGCCCGGGACAACTGGTTCGGGCCCTGGCCGCCCCCAGGCTTGACGGGGGAGAGCGGCGAGGTGCCGGTCGAGGCCCGCCGGGCCGCGCCCTAAGATTGCGGCCGAGATGAGCGCGACCGGATACGCGGCCGACCTGGGCCAAGCGCGCACGCAGACCCTGTTCGGCAGGGTGATGGGTCTCGTCGCCGTGACGGTCGCCTTCGCGACGTTGGGCGTGTATGCGGCGCGCGAAATGGGCGGTGGCGGCTGGTTCATCGCCTGGCTGATCGCGCTGGGGTGCCTGGTCGGCTTGAACGTCGCCAACGCCAAGGGCAACCGGGGGCTGGCGTTGGTCTTGCTGTTCGCGTTCGGCCTGCTGTTGGGCGCGAGCGTGAGCACGACGATCAACTACTACTCGGCCGTCGACCCGACCGCCGTCCGGCAGGCGTTCGGCGCGACCGCCCTGTTCGTGGGCGGGCTCGGCGCGGGCGGCTACGCGATCAGGCGGGACCTGTCGTTTCTGTATCGGTTTCTGTTCTGGATGCTCTTGGCTTTGATCGTGGCCGGGATCGTGTTGATCTTCGTGCACATCGAGGCCTTGTACGTCGCGTATGCCGTGGTCGGCTTGGTCATCTTCGGCGGCTACACGATCGTCGACTTCAACCGGCTGAGGCGGGCCGGCAACGAGGAGGCGATCCCTTTGGCGGCGGGCATCTTCTTGGATGTCTTCAACATCTTCTTGCTGTTCTTGCGGCTGTTCGCGAGGTCGTCCTGAGAGCGGTGCCGCGCGCGCGCGTATGGCGGTCGAGCGTCCTCAAGATCGCTGGGCGCAGGCAGCCCCAGATAAGATGGACGCATTGCCGTGCGGGCGAAGTGTTGTGGTTGCACAGAAGCCTTCCAAGCTTCTAGGGCGGGTTCGATTCCCGTCGCCCGCTTGGCAGTGCCACGGGGAGTGGCGCAGTCTGGTAGCGCACCCGGCTGGGGGCCGGGCGGTCGCAGGTTCGAATCCTGTCTCCCCGATTCGAGAATCCCTGCAAATTGGCTGGTTTTGGGAATTTGGCTAGGCAGCCAGTTTTGAGGTTGGGGTCCAATTTGGGGTCCAAAGTGTGCTCAGCACTGGAAGTTGGCTGTAGGGACCGGGTGGTCGCAGGTTCTAAATTCTGCATGCTGGTGTTTGGTTGCTGACCTGGGCGCGCGCGGCTTGTGTTGAGGTCGGGATCAAGCTTCCCCTCTCACCGGAGTCATTGCTGACGGTCACGGAGCCTGGCTCGCGACGGTTTAAGCGGTTCTGCGGTAGGCGAAGGCGTACGGCGGCTCTTAGGGGGCCGGAGTGTAGACTGCCACCCGTGCCGATGTTCCGAGTAACGGTAAGCGCCGACAAGGTCGATCGCGAAGGTCAGAATGAGAACGACGAGACGCCCGTCTTGCAGTTCTACGAGTTCGAGGCGGAAACGCCGGAGCAGGCACTCGTGGAGGGCGTGTCTATGTGGAAGAAAGAGCGGGGCACGCAGGTCGATCCACAGTTCTCTGCCGTTCAGCCCGTTCGAGGCCAGACCTCCGAGGAGTGAGTGTGGCGCGCGAGCTGCACTGGGAGCTGGTGGCCGCCCCCTCAGAGGAGTTCAAGGACCAGCTACACGCCAAGCTGGAGAAAGCGCGCGACGAAGGATTCACCGAGCCTCTGCATGTGTCACATGCGATCAGCGTGATCGACGGTCCCGATGGCCAGACGCCGATAACTTCCGTTCTGCTCGTGCTTGGCCGCGATGGCGATTAACCCCCTAACGAGGTAGGGCGCAATATGATCCGAGTAGCAGGTCCGGACACAGCAACGCTAATCAAGCGCACGCGGCACCACATGACGCCGGAGATGCTAGCGCTTGTTCAGGAGACGCTCTGCACGATGATGCTCGACTGTCCGTTGCAGTTCGATGAGCAAGAACACTGGCTGCGGCAGAGCCGGCCCGGCGGGGAAAGCTTCGGGCTGCACCTTTCCGACGGGCGGCAATTCCATTTCCGTCCTCATCCGAAAGGCCACGAGGCAACCGAGATCGAGGTGCGCGACAAATACCAGGTGGGCAACGTGATGACAGTGCTGAGCAAGCGAGAGGACATCTGGGAGTTCTTCGAGTCGCTGTCGGTTGCCGAGGCGCAGCCAGCGTAAGAGGAAGGATGATCGTCCCGCGACGGGATCAAAAGCCCGCTCAGCACTGGAATTTGGCTGTGGGGACCAGATGGTCGCAGGTTCCAAATTCGGCGTGTTGGCGTTGAGGAGTGTCCCCGACGATCAGCACGGGGCGCACATGTAGGGCGTTGGACTCAATGTCTGGGCGCGGCGAGTGGCCTGCCCTGAATGTCCAGCAGCAGGTGCACAGCCTGAAGCGGCTCGCTATTGGCGACGTGGTTTGAGTGATACACGGCTTCAAGAGACCCGAGAGGTGGCGCAACCACAAGAATCTGATCGGCCGATAGTTGCTTGCTGATCACCTCGTTGATGTCCTTACACGCTGCTCGGACATCGCGGTCCATGGCGAAGCAGATCATGGTCGCTTGACCGTCGCTCGACTCATACGTCCCGCTCAGAAACCGGTATAGCCCTTTCATGACGTAGTCCCTGGCGGTAGCGTTGGGGCGTAGTAGCCGCTTACACTCGACCGACATCTTGACGTCATGGTGCAAGCCGAGGAAAAGCGCGATGTCTGGTCGTGGGACAGCATCCGGGTCGGCTCGGCCATCCAGATGCGCCTCGGTCCACCCTCCGGTCTCCGGAAAGACAGCGATCTGAAAGGCACTGGCTCGTCCCCGTCGAATCGCGTCTGCCAGGAATCCCACGAGGACAGCCGTGCAAGAGGTCTCGTGGTCGTTGAATCGCGGGCATCCGTCGCTGATCCACTCCTCGGCGGCAGTTGCCAGCAGCGAGTGCGCTTCCGCTCTGTGGCGGTCGAGAATGCTCTGCAGAAACACCGGATCGAGCGCGCTCGCCTCGACTTCGGCCGGGTTCTCGATCACTGGTTCGATCCATCCGGTCGCTCGCCGCGGGCTGCAGCGCGCAACAGCTCGCTGACGATCTCGTCCGCGTCGTGTAGCGAGGCAGCCGTGGTGACCTCCTTACGCTCGCTTAGCTTGCGGAGCTCGCACCAGTCGCGCCCATAGGTCCGTTGAGACCTTCTCAGCAACAGCGTCTCACTCGGTATAGCGAGCCACCCGGTGCCGTCACCGTCGGCGTTCGGCGCTGGTGCTGCCCCAGCGAACCCGACCGTTACCACGATGTCCACACTCGACTGTCTGACATCTACGACGACTGGGGTTCCGAGTGCCGCTCTTAGGGTCCGTTGCAGCGTGGACCGATAACGCTCGATCTCCCGGCGTCTTGGCGCACCATAGGCAGCGGGGGAGACGGGGTCGTTGTAGGCGGATAGCTGAACCTCCAAGCGATCTTCGATCAACGCCAGCTCGTCTCGTCCGAGCTTGAAGTACTTGGCGAGGCGCTCATCGATCAACGCAACGGCGTGCTCGCTGTTGCCGGGTGAAGCGCCGGCGGCGAGATCGGCTAGCGTGGCTGTCATCTCACGGTCTTCAAGGAAGGGAACCGGTAGGGCTGCGACATCTTGTTGCTTTAGTTGCGGTCGCTCAATCCCCCAAGAGGAGCCAGTCATAAACAGGAGGTACCGAGCGAGGCTTGAGTTCAGAAAGGCACACAATGCGAGCGCATCAGTCTTCCCTCGCGGTGGAGGTACATACCCGATGATCGTCTCGCTGTAGCTTGCGGGTGACTCGTAGAAGGCAGCATGGACACGTCCACTCGGGTCAACGGCTCGTGCGAGCAGCACACGTGGCCCCTCGTAGAGCTCTGCTTTGCGAGGGCGATGGAAATACTCCGCGCTGATCGGCTCTTGGATCGAGACGCCAAATTGAACGAGATCGTCTGGGTCGATCGCAGGAATTTCGCGCATCAATGGCAAATCGTTGCGCTCGCCGCCTTTGATCTGGTAGCCGAGCCCAGCTATCCAGTGGTCCTTACGGTCTGCTTTCGATAGGTCTCCAACCTTGAGCACCCGATGGCACAGTCGGTCGATGAGCTGAGCATCCCGCATGTCGCCAAAGAGAAGTTGGCGTAGCAGGCGGGGTGTCTGCCGTAGTGCGCGTCGGGGTACCCGAGTTATGCGATCCGCGTCAACCGCGATTCGTCCGGTCGCGATGCTGACTGGCCCAGGCTTGGGCGTGGCGAACGTGATGTGCTCGCGGGGATTGTGTGAGGTTCCGCGAACGACAAAAAGGGCGCATGGCGCGATTGCATCGGCGAACAGTTGGTGCCTAAAGGCTGAGAACTCGATGAGTACGTCGATGCGTCCGTCTGCGATCGCCTCCAGCTGAAATGCGCGCTCCTTCGGGCTTTGCTTGTAGAGACTTGCGGCGGGCATAAGCAGCGCGAGGCGACCGTCCGGGCTGAGCCGATCAAGGCTGATCCAAAAGAACGCCTCGGCTAGTGTCTGCTTGGAGCCGGCGGGACGCTCGGCTTTTTGTAGGTAGCGGGTCGCCGAGTCGGTTGCCCCCTTCCATGGCGGATTGCTTGCGATGACCTCGTAAGAACCCTCGAGATCGTCGCCAACATCAAAGAAATCTCCCTGATGTAGGTTAGGGCCGATCATTTGCGGAAACTGCCACGCTTCGGTGTCGTCGCTCTCAGCTAGCCGGTCGAGTAGCACGAGATAACAACTGAGTGCCGCGACGCGTAGCGCATCTTCCATCAGGTCACATCCAAATACTTGATCTGAGAGGATCTGTGCCATCTCGGCTGGGCTGAGGGCACGTCCAATTGTCTCCTCGCGTTGGTCCAGTAGGCGTTCATAAGCACGGGCCAGGAAAAGGCCGCTTCCGCACGCTGGATCAAGTACTCGGGCGTGATTAACTGAGTCCGTTATTGGCATTGCGTGATCAAGCGCCGCGTCTACCAGGTGCCCTGGTGTGTAGAACGCGGCATTCTTTTTCTGATCGTCCCTGACGAACTCCTCGTAGACTCCGCCTAGAACCTCGGCAGGTATTACGCTGAAGTCGTAGCGCGGAACAAACGTAAGTTGCTCTGTGCCGGCAGAACCTTCCAAGAAGCTCGCGACGGTTTGCAGGTGTTCGAGTTTGACTGTGCGACGCTCCTCTTTCGTCACTATGAAGGTGTCGCCGTTGAAACGCTCGTGCAGCCTGTCGAACAGTGCATATGTGTCTGACAGGGATTCGTTGAGATGATCGAGAAATCGTTGGTGGCCGTCCAGACGCTCGTTACGGAGCAGTGCACGAGCGTCTAGATATTGAGCAAAGAGGCAACGGGCAAGTAGCTGGTTTGCGATATCCATCGTGAGGCCGCGCACCAACAGTTTCTCGCGAGTAGGGCGCAGATCCGCTCTTAGCTGTAGGACAACGGGCTTCTCGCGTCTCGACATTGGGAGTTGGGCGCGTCCTCGCAGGAGGCTCGCCAAAGTGAACCGCTCAAGCTTCGTGTCGCCGATGTTCTCTGCGATGATCATCTCCGCGTTAGCTCGCGGGGCCGAACGGCCGTCGAGGATCCTGATCTCGGTGGGCAGGACGACGACTAGTAGCTGGGCACGCGATTGGTTCCACGTGCGTTGATGTAGTACGGCAACCGCATGCTCCACCTCGTCCTCTGAGGGCAGGTTGAGTCCGGCGAAATACACAAGTGGGATGCGCCCCTCGAAGAACGCCGCGTCGACACCAACACGCTCGTGTGCGGCGTTCCAGGCGTATCGTCGGGCGACTGGCAGCGGCTCTAGCGCATCGCCCTTCCTCACCAAGTCATCGCTGTCGCCATACCCGAGCCGATCGATGACAGCGTCTAGTTCAAGTGCGGTCATTGGCTGCGGCGCCGCATAAGTCGAGCGCCGCCGACCGTGGCGCAGCGGCGTGGCATCCGAGGCAAGCTACCAGTCGCTTCGGACGAAGAACGTCATCGCCTTGCCTTGCTGATGCGACCGACCGCCGACGGACGCTTGTCGGTCGGGCTCGTCCCGGTGGGCTCCTCGGGCTCAACGCAGCCAGTGGCGGTACGCCTCGATCGGACTCTGGTCCCATGGGCGGCGGAGTTGGCAGAGGCAGATCGAGGAGCGGAATCTACTGGCGGGAGCTTCTCGCGCTAGGAGATTGCGCCGGCTATACGCTCACCAACACGGAGTAAGTTAGGGTCACTCCCGTTCCTCGGCCGGGTGCGGCTCGATCAGATGGATGCGGTGCCCGCGCGCGCTCGCGTTGCGCGCGAGTGGTCCGTCGAGCGTCCATAGGTCAGCATCCAGGTCTTCAGCGAGGGCAAGATATGCAGCGTCGTAGGCGGAGCGTCGCTGGAGGCCGAGGGCCGCACGCACCACACTCGGACCGTTGCTCAACGGGTGGTAGATGATTGGCAGGTCGTCGAGTACCTGCCACGCCTCGTCTATCGCCTTGTCGCAGAGATTTCCAGCGGCGGCCTGCTTGGCCAGCGCATTGGCAATCTCGTAGCGAGCTAGCGCCGGTGCGTTCAACTCGGCTCCCTCCGCGCCCCAGCGCTGAAGCAGCTCTGTGACCTCGGGAGCTGCAGGCTCGTTGGTCACGAACGCCACCAATGCGCTGGCGTCGATGACGATGTTCACCGGCGCATTGCTCGTGTTTCAAGCTCCTCGCGGCCCTCGCGCACCAAGTAGACGGCTTGGTTGGTCCTGGGCAGTCCGGCGCGCAATCTGGCCGCACGCTCCAGCGTGTCCTGCAGTCTCTTCGTGTCAACTACGGCGGACGCCAGCCGCTCGGCCAGCAGATCGTCGGCGGTCGCATCGACATCGCGATGGCGACGCTCGGCCTCGGCGCGCAGTAGCGCATAGGTTCGCTGGCCCACATGGACGGTCCGGTTTGTGCTTGCCATCAAGATGCAGTCTACCGGCCGTTTGAACCGGCTGGCAAGCCAACTGCCGGCCACCGAGAATGATCCTGGGGCGCTGCGGTTGGGGTCCAATTTGGGGTCCAAAGTGAGCGCAACTCAGGAGCACTCAGAAGCACTCAAACCCAGCAACCACGGGCTCTGAGCACTCAGCGGCACCGAAACATGCAGGCTGGGGGCCGGGCGGTCGCAGGTTCGAATCCTGTCTCCCCGACTATAAGAAAAGCTATTGATAGTGCCAAAAACTCCGTCTAGCCTCATCGGGAAGAAAGCCCCACGGGGAACAAACGGGGAACAATTTCTCGGACAACTTGCAAGCGCATAGCTGCGATTTGCCTGCCACGCCGGCCGACGACCAGGCCGGTCATCGGTCGTGCTGCTGCGGTACCACTGTGATCCAGGTGGTCGAAGCGATCGTGACCTCCGCTCTGCCGTCATCGGCCTAGCCCCCGGCAGGGGCTTTCTCTCATGAGCGGTGCGGGAGCCGCAACTCCCGCGTAGGGCCTTGCCTGCGCGATTTTTGCACGCCCTTCGGGCGTGCCCGCGCGGTCGGCATCGGCCCTACACGGGGTGGGGCCCTTGCGAAAGGGACGGCCATGTCTGGAGCGGTTGCGGTTGCAGAGCCCGTCAAGGGTGGCAAGGGCGGCAGGTTGGTCGGCGGAGCGCTCACCGATGAAGTGCTCGATTCCTCGCGCAGCGTGCTCGGCACGACGCACTTTGGGAACACGCGCGGGCTGCAGCAGTTCTATACGCCGCAGGAGGCGGCGGAGTTCATCAAGCAGGTGCTGGACCCGCTGGGCCGTCTGCCGGTGCTCGACCCAACGGCAGGCAACGGTGTGCTGCTCGCGCCGTGGTCAAGCGACCAGCGCTTCGGGGTGGAGATAGACGGCGATCAGATCGACGCAGGCGACTACCACTCGATCACTGGCGACTTGCAGCGCGTCTTTCCGATGCTGCGCAAGCTCGGCGTGCAGTTCCCGCAGATCGTCGCCAACCCGCCGTTCGGGTTGAACTGGACTGATGGCGCCGGACGCGCGGAGAACAGCACCGTCGCGGTGTGGCGGATGAGTCTCGCACTACTGGCTCCCGAGGGCGTAGGTGCGTTCATCTGCGGGCGCGACCGCTTCCGCCGCGAGGTGCTCTCGCGCGAGGACGCGGCGGGCGTGTTTGCCACCGTCGAGTGCGAGGACCTGTTCGATGGCGTGGCCCTCCCGTCTGTGATCGCGTTCTTCGTCCGGGCTGAGGACCGCAGCGACGACGGCGGCCTGCTCGTGCAGAGGGAGGCTTCCAGGGAAGAACTCGCCGAGCGCGCACTCAGCCACGAGATCAAGCGCGCCCTGCGCGACGCTGGCCACTACTACGTCGGCTCGTTCTCCCACGTCCAAGCGGGTCCGAAGGAGCCGTGGCGGCTCGTAGCACGCGAGCTTGAGCGCCGCCGCCGCGAGGAAGCCAGCAATCGCCCCACCTATTCCGTCGAACTGCGAGCACGCGATCGGCTTGCGATTCGGCCGGGGCCCTTTGTCCGCCAGGCGCTCGCCAAGGCCGGACGCCTGAAGCTCGTCGAGACCCTCCACAACCAGCCGGTCGGTCACTTCGCGCTCAACGCACTGGACTGGCGGCTGCTCGGCGAATTGGAGCAGGAGTGCGACCTGACGATTGCGCCCGCCGTCCGGGATGCCGTGGCGAAGGTCGCCTCCGCGGCCGAGCGCGAGGTCATCCCGCTCTACGAGGTCCGTCCGCAGATGCGGCTCGGCTACCTCACCGACCTGGACTCGATCCTCTGCACCCGCTCGGACCCCGAGCGCGGCTTTCAGGAGGGCACGCGCTACCCGCTTCGTACCGACTCGCGCATCAACGTCAGAAGCGGGGAGAAGATCACGCGCAACAAGCAGGGTGAGCCGGTCGTGCGCAAGTACGAGGAGGAGGCGAAGGTGCTCGTCATCCAGGTCGGCGACAAGGAGTTCTGCGAGTCCACCGAGGACATCGAGTACCTCCTTGAGCACTTCGAGATCCCCAACCCCGGCGACATCGCCACCCGCTTTCCCGAGGAGGTCAAGCGCCAGCGCCAGCTAATTGACGAGATCGCCGCGGAAGGCCGCGCCAACGGCAAGGACCCCGCGTTCGCATGGAAGCACTTCCAGCGCGAGGACCTGGCACGCGCCCTGACCAAGACGCGCAACGGCGGTGGATTCATCCTGAGCTGGGAGCAGGGCGGCGGCAAGACGCTCGGCGCAGCCGGCTACGCGCTGGGTGCGGTGCGCAACGGTGCCCGAAACCAAGTCCTGTTCATCGTCCCGCAGGACCTGATCCCGCAGTACCGCCAGGACATCTCCGACAAGCTCGGGATCACCGTCGAGCACATCGCCACACCCTCCCAGGCGCGGCGCGTCGCAAAGCACCTGCGCACCGGCGGCGAGGGCTGGTACATCACCCACTACGAGGTGCTCTCGCTGCTCGGCGTCAAGAACGAGCCGCTGCCCGTCCAGACCGTGCCCGTCCACGAAGCCGAGGGCGAGCGCGTCGTGCTCGACTCCACCGAATTCTGCCCGGTCTGCCATGCCTCGCGCGAGGACGGCTGGCAGAAGCAGAGCCCGCTCGTCTGCTCAGCCGTCCACACCGAGGAGATAAGAGGAGAGGAGCGCACCCGCACCTGCGGCTACGTCCACAAGAGCCTGCGCGTCAAGAGCGCCGCGCACCATCTCGCCGGCGCCTTCCGCGAGGGCGTGATCTGCATAGACGAGGGCACGCTAATCAAGGGCGATAGCTCCCAGCGCAGCAAGGCGATCCGCGGCCTGCAAGCGCGGAACAAGCTTCTGGCCACCGGCACGCCGATCTCCAACTACGTCAACCAAATCTTCTGGCTGATGTGGTGGTGCCTGGGCGACTCCAGCCTGCGCTTCCCCTACAGCTACGACGGTGGGCTCGCCGCGTTTGAGTCCGACTTCTGCGTCATCGAGTACACCTACGGCCGCCGGGGCTCGACCACCGCGCACCGCCGCGAGAAGCGCAAGGTGCTGCCGCAGATCACGAACGTCAGCCGTTTCTGGCGGCTGTCCGCTGCGGCGATGATCCGCCGGCGCAAGCGCGACTTCGGTGAGCCGATCGTCCCCTGCACGATGAAGACCGTCTACGCCCCGATGGGCGTCGCCCAGCACGAGCTCTACAAACACTGGCTCAGCAAGAGCACATTCGCTCGGTTCTTCACCTGGAAGTACCCCGACCACGCGCTCGTGCAGAGCGGCCAGATCGAGCGGTTCGCCGCCGCTTGCGGCCAGCTCACCAAGCTGGAGTACGCCACCACCATCCCGGAGGCCGCGACCGACCGCGACTGGCCCGGCCTCGAGGGCCTGAAGCACTCCAACTGGACGCCAAAGAACATGAAGACGCTGGAGCTGATCCTCCAGCACGTCCAGGCGGGCGAGAAGATCCTCGTCGGCTCCGACCTGATCGAGACCGGCCGCTGGCTCTGCGACCGCCTCACCGAAAAGGGCGTGCGCGCCGGGCACATCGTCGAGGAACGCGACGGTAAGGCCGCCACCGTGAACCCGCGAAAGCGCGCGGTCGTCATGCGCGACTTCCGCCACGGCAGCCTGCAGGTCCTGCTCTGCGGCATCCCCGCGATCCGGCTCGGGCACAACCTCGACACCGCCTCGGTCGTCTTGGTCGACGGACTGGTCTTCAGCTACGAGATGTTCGACCAGTTCATCGCCCGCGCCCACAGGTTGAGCAGCAAGAAGCCAGTCACTGTCTACGTGATGCTCACCAAGGGCTCGCTCGATGAGAAGAAGTGGAAGCTGCTCTCAGCCAAGGCCGCCGCCGCCGACCTCGCACTCGACGGACAGCTCATGGACGAGCGCGAGGAGCCAATCTCGATGGAGCAGGTGCTCAAGGAACTGCAGGCCAAGGGCGTGCCGCTCACCGGCGAGGAGATCGCCGAGACCGAGCTGCAGGCCGCGTGGGAGAACACCAACAACGTGATCCCGTTCGTGCCGCGGCCCAGGCCGGTGGCGCCGATCCAGCCGCTGGGGGAAACCGAGCAGCTGGAGCTGTTCGCGGCCTAGCCGGGCTCAGGGCCGGTTGCCGTCGAGCGCTCGAACGTCTGTGCTCGCCGATATGTATTGCGCGATGGACGGATCGAGCCGCTCGGCAACCCATAGGAGATCGTCAAGTCCAGCGAGAATATCGGTGCTCAGGAGCGGCTCGTGGTGTGCGACGCGATTGCGTAGCCCGTGAAGACGACCGACCCGAGCATCTACATCGCCGCGGTTGGTCTTCGGTGGGAAGGCAGCGTGAAGATACGGAACCCACAGCGTCTTCTCGTGAGCCTTCGAGGACAGATATCGCCAGAAACCGAACGATAGGTTGGCGATGACCTTGCCTGGAGACGCGGAGCTTCCTCCCGCCGCCGCCACGGCCGCGTCGACAATCTCTCGTGGCTTGCGGTTGATGTCGGCCCGCTGGGCTGAGCCGCCCCGCATTCGCTTCGTTCGATAAAGGGGAGGGAACACCGCGGCCGAGGCAAACGTCCAGTGGACACTCCCGGCTGGCGTGGCGGCAACGAGAGCGCCGTCGTAGGCGTTTCGGAGCGCAACCTCGAAGTGCGCAAGGTCACGCAGGAGCGCGGCACTGATGCGCGCATTCCAGTCGTAGAGGCACAGGGCGCGCGCACGATCGCCGCCAGCAGCCACAAGGTAGCGTTCCAGACGAGGGGCGCTGAGCCATAGCTCAAGCCACGGCCCGTCGTCCGGCTGCTGGGGTGGGCCAAGATCAGCGGTCATCGCGATCCATCGGGCGCTGAGTTATACTGCGTGGTGGAAAGCCCCGGTGGACCGCTGACTCCGGTCATGTCGCCGGGGCTAAGTCGTTCCAGGGGCACCCGTGCTACCGAGAGGGGTGGCGATGTCGGTCGAGCGTGCTCGTCACCGCAGCCGCGTGGTCGAGCCTGGCGCTCACGCGGATCAGGGCGTGCGCTGCCGTCCGCGGCCCGAGCCTGAACGTCACCGTCAGCCGTCCGTGCTTGAGGACGACGGTCTTGGCGCCAGAGGCGATGATCCTTCCTTTCAGCCGGCCGGTGAAGCCCACGCGGACCTTTCCGTTTGCCGGCCCGGTCACATGCACGATCAGCTCGCGTCCGCGCAGCGTCTCGGTGACGTGAACCTTCGGTGTGGTCGCTGTCGCGGTGTGGCCTGAGCCAGAGCTGCCCGAGCTTGAGGGTGGCACGACGACGTTCGTGTGTGCGGCGTTGGCCGGGCTCGCGTCGCCTGCTGCGTTGCTCAGCCACACGGCGATGCTCCAGCTTCCAGGGCCGGGAACGGTCACGGTCGCCGGCCCCGCTGCAGGCGCCGCGGCGGGAGTGGTGCACGATCCCGACCCCGTTGCAGGACTGTCTGATTAACGGTGGAAGTGCTTGGTCTGACCGAAAGGGATGACCATGACGGAGATAGTGGAGTCGACCGATCAGGGGGAGATGATCGGGTCTATGACTACAGGTATCGTTGATCAGAAGCAGCTTGCTGAGCAGCTCCTGGCGCAGGCCGAGGAGCAGAACATCGAGCTGGTCGGTCCTGAGGGGCTTTTGAACCAGCTGACCAAGAACGTGCTCGAGACCGCGCTTGACGCGGAGATGAGCGAGCACCTGGGCTATGAGAAGCATGACCCTGATGGGCGCAACAGCGGGAACTCGCGCAACGGGACACGCGCCAAGACGGTGCTAACCGAGATCGGCCCGGTCGAGATCGAGGTACCGAGGGACACCGAGTCCACGTTCGATCCACAGATCGTCAAGAAGCGCCAGCGCCGGCTGACGGGCGTCGATGAGATCGTGCTGTCGCTCACCGCCCGCGGGTTGACGACAGGGGAGATCGCTGCGCACTTCCAAGAGGTCTATGGCGCCCGGGTCTCCAAGGACACGGTCAGCCGGATCACCGAGAAGGTCACCGCGGAGATGACCGAGTGGCTGGCTAGGCCGCTGGATGAGGTCTACCCGGTGATCTTCATCGACGCGCTCGTGGTCAAGGTTCGTGACGGGCAGGTGATGAACAAGCCGGTCTATGTCGTGATCGGCGTGACCGTGAACGGGGAGCGCGACATCCTCGGGCTCTGGGCCGGAGATGGCGGCGAGGGCGCGAAGTTCTGGCTAAGGATCTATCCCGGAAGGGTTATGTAGCTCAGCGTTGAACTTGATCCAAGGGCTGTCATGCCATTCGATCAGGAGGTCTGTTATGGGCTACATGGTCAGTCAGGATGATGGTTGGCGGATGCCGGACTGGTTGTGGGAGCGGGTCGAGCCGCTGCTTCCAGCACCGCCGTTTCACCCGTTGGGCTGTCACGCGCCGCGGGTACCCGACCGTGACGCAATGGACGCGATCATGCTGGTGCTGCGGACCGGGATGCAGTGGAACGCGCTGAACGCGACCGGGGTGTGCTCCTCATCCTCTGCGCACCGGCGTTTTCAGGAGTGGGAGCAGGCCGGGGTGTTCCACGAGATCTGGCGCCAAGGACTGCTGGAGTACGACGAGGTCGTGGGCATCGACTGGTCGTTCCTGTCGGGTGACGGGGCGATGAGCAAAGCCCCGCTGGGAGGAGCCAAGACCGGCCCAAACCCTACTGATAGAGCCAAGGGGGGGCGAAGCGTTCGGTCCTCGCGGAGGGTGCGGGGGTCCCGGTCGGGCTCGATCACGACGGCGCGAACCGTAACGATCACAAGCTGCTGAAGGGGACGCTGGACTCGATCCCGATCAAGCGGCCCGAGCCGACCCCAGAGCAGCCGCAGGGCATCTGTCTGGACAAGGCGTATGACAACGCTGAAGTCCGCGAGCTGGTCGGCGAATACGCGCTCACGCCGCACATCCGCGCACGCGGTGAGGAGATCGAGGAGAAGGCCCACAACCCCGAGTGGAAAGCACGCCGCTGGGTCGTCGAGGCTTGCCACTCCTGGCTGAACCGCAACCGCGGGATACTCATCCGCTGGTCCAAGAAGGACGAGAACCACCTCGCCCTCCTACAACTCTCCAGCGGCCTCATCGCATTCAAGAAGGCGCAGCTCGCCACCCTCGCCACCACCCAACCGGGATAGGTCCTAAGCGTGTTCACCGAGATCAAGAATCGTGGCGTCAAGGACGTCTGTATCGCTGTCTGCGACGGCCTGAAGGGTCTACCGGAGGCGATCACGACGACCTGGGAGCTCGCGACCGTCCAAGCCTGTGTGATCCATCTGATCCGCAACACGTTCCGGTTCGCGTCCCGCAGATACTGGCAGGAGATGAGCCGAGACCTCAGGCCGGTCTATACGGCGCCTTCAGAGACTGCGGCCAGGGAGCGCTTCATGGAGTTCGACACCAAGTGGGGCGGACAGTATCCAGCGATCAGCAAGCTCTGGGAGAACGCCTGGAGCGAGTTCATACCGTTCTTGGACTACGACGTCGAGATCCGCCGCGTGATCTGCTCAACGAACGCGATCGAGTCGATCAACGCCCGCTACCGACGCGCCGTCCGCGCCCGAGGGCACTTCCCCAACGACACGGCCGCCCTGAAGTGCCTCTACCTCGTCACCAGGTCACTCGACCCGACAGGACGAGGCAGAGCCCGCTGGGCCAGCCGATGGAAGCCCGCCCTCAACGCATTCGCAATAACCTTCCAAGGAAGAATCAACTAACCGACCAAGCCAGATCCACCGTTAATCAGACACTCCCCTCGAGCAGGACGCGCGGCGGGAGGATGATGAGGCCGCTCGGCGTTCAGACACCGAATATCTCTAGGCGCGCTCACAGATGGCCCGTCGCCCTTTCGGCATTCGTGAGATTACGGTAGAGTTAGCGGTGTAGTTTATGGTATGGTTTGCTGAGAAGGCTGTTGCTGGTGTTCTTCTGAAAGGAGCATCGAGATGTCGATATTGACTGTGCCGGAGGCCGAGCGGCTGGATCACGATGCGGCGACGCTTCCCATCGTGGAGATTGCGGTCTACCTGCAAAGCAGTCTCGGGCAGCGGATGGCGGCTTTCCTAGTTGGGCTGTCTGATGCGAAGCAGATCGGCCGCTATGCCCAGGAGGATGGGCCTGAGCCGCGGGCGGCTGTGGCGCGCCGTTTGCGGCATGGCTACAAGATCGTGCGGATGATCAGCGATGCTTATGACGCTGAGACGGCGAAGGCGTGGCTGTTCGGCACGAACACTCGTCTGGATGACCAGGCGCCGATCGAGTTGTTGCGTGTGGCGGAGTCGCCTGAGCAGTTCACGGCTGTCGTTCGCGCCGCTCGCCAGTTGGCGAGCTTTCAGACGTGAGCGACGCTCCAACGGAGCGGGTGTATTGGCGTGTCGGCTATCACGGCGATCCGCTCGGCTTCGTCCCATCGGAGATCTGCGAGTGGAGTCACCGCTTCGACGATCTTCGCCACCGCTTCCGCACCGTCTACGTCGCCGAGCTCCCGGAGACCTGTCTCCGGGAGGTGCTCGCCGACTTCCGTCCTAATCTTGGCGCTATTCGCCGGTTCCAGCAGGAGATGGGGGCCGAGGCTGCGCAGGAGCTTGCCGCCCAACCGATCACGGCAGCTTGGCGTCGCGAAAATATTCTCGCGCCGGTCCGACTGCGATTGGACGGCGGGATCTGTGATCTCACAGACGTGACTCAGCGTCAAGGCGTCGAGGAGCGACACGTCGATCTCCTGCTCGAGCACGACATGCGGCACCTAGACCTACACGAGATCACCACGAACCGCCGGGTCGTGACGCAAACCGTCGCCGCAGACATCTACGACGACGGCGCCGCCGCGATTCGCTTCCCCTCATGCCTAGACGGCAATCCTTGCGTCGCGATATTCGAGGGGCGTGGAGCGCTTGAACTCGCTGGTGAGATTCTGCCGCTCACCGACCCTCCGCCAACGGCGCTACTCAAGGTCGTCGCGCCGTGGCATCTCGACTTGCAGCCAGCTCCCGCCGTCACGCCGGCCGACCCTCGATAGAGCACATGTCGTCGGTAGCAAGCAGCGAGTGTCCGACGCAGGATTCTGGGGTCCAATTTGGGGTCCAAAGTGAGCGCAACTCAGGAGCACTCAGAAGCACTGAAACCCAGTAAACACGGGCTCCGAGAACCCAGCGGCGCTGAAACATGCAGGCTGGGGGCCGGGCGGTCGCAGGTTCGAATCCTGTCTCCCCGATACGAGAAAAAGCCTGCAAAACAGCAGGTTTTTGGCGAGCAAAGATTATCCCACAGATGAGCCAATGTTCTATCTGTGTTCTATTTGCCGCCGATTACGGCGAGAGCTATCTGACGGCGACGAGGTCAGCGGCGCTAGCGCTGATGTCGGCGTCTGGGAGGCCCGGGACGTCATCGGCGAATCCGACGACGAAGTGTGTATCCAGTGCCTTGGCGAGTCGGCGGAGCGTCTGCACGGTGGTGGGGTATCGCCCGCTCTCGATGCGGGAGATGGCCGAGTGGCTGGTCCCCATGCGCTTGGCTAGCTCGGCCTGGCTGAGTTTGAGCTGACCGCGGCGGCGGATCACGATTCGCGCCAGCGCCTCAAACGGTGCGAGGCGTTCGAGCTCTGCTCTGTACTCAGGGTTACGGGCACGGCGGCGCATCGACTCGTAGTGTGGAGTCCCGACTGGTGAGATGTTCTTTCTCGGTGTGGTCATGGCCCGATAGCCTCCATCGGAAGTTTACCAAAATCGGTAAGGATTTCTAGGGGGCGTCGTGTCCGGCTGCTCGTGGTGGGCGTCTCGGCTGTGCGTCCATGCGCGTCTTGAAGTCCTCCCATCGCTGTTGAGCGGTCTGGATGTCCGAGGTGGGAACGGCGGTCTGATCTGGCCCCTCTGCGGCGGTCTCAACTGGCCCCACCTCCGTCCGACTGGCAGCTGACTGTTCGGTGCTCATCGAGCTCGAGCGGAGGGCGGCGGAAGGAATGGGATCACGAATGGAGACGTTCGAGCAGATCAGGAGGGACGGGGATCGGGAGGATTTGTCGATCAGGGCGTTGGCGGAGCGTCACGGTGTTCATCGTCGTGCGGTGCGTCAGGCGTTGGTCTCGCCGTTGCCGCCCATCAAGCGGACGCCGGTCAGCCGGCCGGCGCCGAAGCTGGGGGCATATCGGGAGCTGATCGACTCCTGGCTTGAGGGTGACCGCGACGCGCCGCGCAAGCAGCGCCACACCGCGAAGCGAATCTGGGAACGCCTGCGCGATGAGCACGCGGCTGATGTCGCCGAGCGCACGGTCCGCGAATACGTTCATCGTGCTCGCCGGGAGCGCGGCGAAGGCGTGCAGGCGTTCGTGCCGCAGGCCCATGAGGCAGGCGTGGAGGGCGAGGTCGACTGGGGTGGGGCGCAGGTCTGGATGGCTGCTTGCGCGAGGAGGGTCTACCTGTTCCACATGCGTGCGTGTCATTCGGGTGCGGCGTTCGCGATGGCGTTCCCGCACTGCTCTCAGCAGGCGTTCTTGGAGGCTCATGTGCAGGCGTTTGACTGGTTCGGCGGGGTGTTCGGCCTGGTGCGCTACGACAATCTCGCGAGCGCGGTCAAGCAGGTGCTCAGGGGCCGTCAGCGTGTGCAGACGGACCGTTTCATCGCGTTGCGCTCGCACTATCTCTATGAGTCGCAGTTCACGATCCCAGGGGTCGAGGGCGCGCACGAAAAGGGCGGCGTGGAGGGCGAGGTGGGTCGTTTCCGCCGGCGTCATCTCGTGCCCGTCCCAGAGGTCTCGACGCTCGCGGAGCTCAACGCGCGGCTGCTCGCTGGCTGCGAGACGGATCTTCAACGGCGGATCGCTGGGCGCCAGGAGACCGTGGGTGAGGCATTCGCGAGGGAGCGCCCGTTGCTGCGCGGGCTGCCGGCCGAGAGGGCATCCACGGCCGAGCAGGCCACTCCGAGGGTGAACGCGAAGGCGCTGGTCACGGTCAAGCAGAACAGCTACTCGGTCCCCGTGCGCTTGGCCGGGCTGCGCGTCCATTCCCAGGTGGGTGCGCGCGAGATCGAGTTGCATCACGGTGGCGAGCTCATCGCCCGTCACGAGCGTCTGCAGGGCCGCTATGGCGTGTCGGCCTCACTGGACCACTACCTGGAGCTGCTCGCGCGCAAGCCGGGTGCGCTGGCTGGTTCGCTCGCTCTCTCTCTCCCAGGAACGTGAGCGCGGCGCGTGGCCGTCGGTCTTCGATGAGCTGTGGGCGAAGATCACCGAGCGCTACGGGCCCTCGGAGGCCGCCCGGCAGATGGTCGACGTGCTGATGCTCGCCCGCGAGCACAGCGCCCGGGAGGTCGAGCTCGCTGTCCGTGGGGCGCTCACCGCGGGTGCTCACGACGGACGCGCGGTCGCTGTCCTGGCCAGCCGTGGCGCTCGCATCCAGCCCGCGACGCTCGATGATCTCCCCTCGCGCCTGGCCGGGCTTGGGGCTCCACCACCGACACTCGCTCGCTACGACCAGTTGCTCGCGGCGGGGGCGAGTCGATGAGCGCCCCGGCGAAGGTCCAAGCGATGGAAGCACTGATTGACGCGCACGCACGCGAGCTGCACCTCCCGACAGTCCGAGCACGCTTCCGTGGGCTCGCGGAAGAGGCGACACGCGACCAGCAGACCCCGACCGCGTACCTCGCTGCGCTCTTGGAAGCGGAGGTCACAGAGCGCGCTGAACGCCGTGAACGCCGACGGCTGATCGACGCGCGGTTCCCGCTCACCAAGCGTCTGGAGGATTTCCGCTTTGATGAGAACCCGAAGATCCCCCAAGCCACGATCGCCGCGCTCGCGCAGGGCACCTGGATCGATGACCGCGAGTCAGTGATCCTCCTCGGCGACAGCGGCACCGGCAAGACACACCTCGCGATCTCCCCCTCGCGGTGCTCGCCTGCCAGCAAGGACGCCGCGTTCGCTTCACGACACTCGCCGCGCTCGCGAACGAACTGCAAGCGGCCGAGAGCCGCCGCGAGCTCGGCAAAGTCGTCGCACGCTACGCCCGCACCGAGCTCGTCGTCCTCGACGAGCTCGGGTATCTCGCACTACCCGACGGTGCAGCAGAGCTCGTATTCCAGGTCATCTCCGAGCGCAACGAGCGAGCATCGCTGATCGTCACGACGAACCTCCCGTTCGGGGAGTGGACCAAGGTCTTCCCCGACGCCCGCCTCGCCAAGGCCGTCGTGGACCGCATCACCCACCGAGCGCACATCATCGACACCGGCAACGAATCCTGGCGCTTCAACCACGGCCTTAACCGCACCAAGAAAGGAGGCGCCTGACACCCCACGCGCAGGCCGCGCCGGCGATATCTCGTTCCGCTACGCCCTACGGGCTCCGCTCCACGAGACACCACCGAAAGTCACAATCAGAGAAGATCAACACACACACAACAACCGACGCGAAGTGGGGCCACTTCAAGCCGCCGCGCCGGGGCCAGTGCAAGCCGCCGCGCCCAACCGGCTTTGGGCTCACCATTCAGTCGCTCCGGAGCGCGAAGGAGCAGGTGCTTGTCGTCGGGCACGTCGCGGAGACGCGGTGGGATGCTCATCACGGGGCGCCGCTGCGCGTTGCTGCGCGACCGCAAGACTCCGAACCTACCGACCGACTTCATCGGCCAGATCTATAAGCAGGTCGACTTCGATGATCTGGATGCGATCAGTGCGGCCGTGCATCTTTGGGCGGCCGAGGATCTCGGACTCGGCCGCTGCGAGTATTGCCCACCCGCCAAGTGACGCAGGACTGAGCCAACCACTGCGATCACGACGCCCCCACTGCGGTCAGGACCCTTGCGCGCCAGCGCTCGTATCGCGGCGGTCCGCCGTCCGAAAAGCAACAATAGGACTACGCTGGCAGCACGACGAACTGTAGAACGGCGGCCAATGATGACGACCGAAGATCGCACTGAGATCACGCTGAGGCTTGAGGGCTCCCGAGCGGAGCATGGCGTGAGCCTGTCCGATTTTGAGAGCTTCATCGATAGCTTCCTGGCTGCGCTGCGTGACTTCGATCGGGACCGTCGCGGTGTCCAGACCCGGAAGTCGGGTCATCCGGAGCGTCGCGCTGAAGCGGTGACCGCGTTTCGGCTCGTGCGGTTCACGCCAGGCAGCGGGGTCGCGACCATCGAGCCGGAAACGCTTGCATCTACCGACGAGCAGCCGCTCCCGCTGGATGTGGTCCCGATTGCTGTCGAGAATCTTCGAGCCCTCGTAGACGACGTTGAAGCGGATACGCAGGTCTCCGAAGCCGTGACCGACGCGCTCGGGAGGGCCTGTCGTGCTTTTGGCCCCGACGGGTCGATCCAGATTGACTTCCCAACGGAGCTGCGAGCACAACCCGCGCGCATCGATCTGCCTCGCTTGGAGCGCCTGAGACGCATCATCCCTGCGCCGGCAGGCGAGGTGCGGAGCGTGTCGGGTCGCCTGCACCTGCTCGACGTAGAGCCGGACAAGCTTGCGATCCGGAGTTCGAACGGCGTCGACTGGACGTGCAAGTACCCCGAGGAGCTCGAGGCGATGATTACGCGCCTGATGGACCGCGTCGTGTGGGCCGAGGGATCGGGACTGCTGACCAGCCCCCAGCGTGGGACGATGACGATCGACCGCATCGAGCCGGTCGAGCTCGGCGATCAGTCGACTCTCTTTACCTCTCAGCCTGTTCCCGATGAGGATCTGCTTGCCAGTCAGGGCATCGGCGGACCTCAGGGGCTTGCTGTGCTGGCCGACCCGGAGTGGGACGACGACGCCGATGACCCGTATCTTGCGGCTCTGACGAGTCGCTGATGTTCGCTTCGGCGATGGCGGAGCGCATTCTGTGCGATACAAGCTTCGTGGGCTGGAGCGCAAAGCGAGCAACGGATCCGGGTCGCTTTGCGCACTGGCCAGTCCCGGTCGTCGAGCGGGTCGAGCGGGCGATCCTCGCGATCGGCGTTGTCACGCTCGCTGAGGCTCGCTACGGCTACCGCAACGCGGACTGGGGCCAGGTGCGGATTGAACGCGAGGAGCAGCGACTTGCGAGCTTTCTCCGCGTGCCGCTGGACGAGGCCATTCTCGACGAGTGGGCCCGTCTCAGGGACCTCAGCGAGCGCTCGGGGTGGAACATCACCGACAACGACCTGTGGATTGCTGCCACCGCGAGCACAAGGGCTATCCGCTCGTAACGTGCGACAGCGACCAGGCGCGGATCGCGGATCCGAGTCTCGCGATCCTGCATCTACCGCCGCCCCGCTGATGTCTCAGCTTACGCATGGCCTGTGGCGGAGTGGCCATCCGGATGTTGATCGGGCTACAACGTCCGGTGTAGTCGCCCGATAGTCTCGGCCGTCTCGTGGTTCAAATACCGTCCGGTTAGGGCGATACTAGGAAATGCCTGGTAGTTGGCGGGTTTTGGGGTTTGGTGGGGCTGGGTGGGGGCGCGGACCCTCGGCTGGGGAACAACTGGGGAACTCTCGTGCGGGCCGGGGCGGACGAACAGGGCGGAGGGGCAACGGCAGGAGCTGAGCTTGTGACTGCCTCGGGCGAAGTGCGGCAGACTTCGTACCCAGAAGTGCAGACTGCGAGGACGATGCGCTTTGGCGGATAATCCCTCGGATGGCAAGCGACGACCTGGTGAGCGACGCCGGCAGTGGCGACTGCGAGGCGATCGCGGCGATCTACAACGAAGGAATCGCCGAGGGTCGTTCGACGTTCGAGACTGAGTCGCGGTCATCCGGCGATATCGCCGGATGGCTCGGCCGTCCGAGTCATCCTGTGCTCGTGGCGAGGGTCGATGCGGGGGTGGTCGGCTGGGCGCGAGTTTCGCCCTACAGTCCGCGTCCGTGCTACGCGGGGATCGCGGAGGCCAGCGTTTACGTCCGGGCGTCCGCTCGCGGGCACGGTCTCGGCGGCGCGTTGGCGGGCACGCTGCGGGAGCGTGCCGAGCAGGCCGGGTTGGACAAGATCGTCGGCAAACTGTTCGCCGAGAACGAGCAGAGCCGCCGGCTGGCTGCCCGTCATGGGTTCCGGGAGGTCGGCACGCATCTCCGGCATGGCCAGATCGACGGCACGTGGCATGACGTGATCGTGATCGAGCTGCTGCTCGGTAGATAGACCAGTGTTGGATCGTACGCATCGGGACTCCCGCACCGGCCATGCGGGTGCCGAAGGTGTGGCGCAGCTCGTGGAAGGTGATCTCGCGCACGCCGGCACGCGCGATCGCCTTTTTGAACCGCCGCGTGAGCTTGGCGCGATCCAGCGGGTTGCCGGTCTTGGGATGGCAGAAGACCAGGTCCCTGTCCGCCGCGTAGGGGGAGCGCGTGCGCAGCTGCTGAAGCTCCTCGGACACGCGGGCGGCGAGCGGGACCGAGCGTCCCGAGCCCTCGGGCTTCGGATCGTCGAACTCGCCGCGCACATACGGCGAGACGACGCACACTTTCCTGGCGGCGAAGTCCACGTCTCGCCAGCGTAGACCCAGGAGCTCCCCCTGGCGCAGCCCAGTCATCGCGGCCGTGAGGTACAGGACCGGCTCGACGGAGCCGAACACGGTTGTGAACACAGGATCGATCCTTGTGCTTTGCCGTCGACCGGTCGATCAGTCGGTTGTCCGTGTCGTCGTCAATCCGGGGATAGGGCGCGGGTACCGGTTGCTGGCGATTGAAGCGTCGAACGGGCTGGGGTGTGGAGGTCGAGCGCAAAGGAACCCTTGTTCGTCATGCAGATGGCATCGGGATATCCCGCGCGTCAGCTGGAGATGGGGTCGACGACACCCAAGCGGACTCGCAAAGCATTCAGACAGAGCCTGTTTAGAATCTTTCAAGGCTTCCTTTTGTTGTGTCGATGCGTTAGTCTAGAGAGTGATCCCAGAGCTATGAGCATCCTGTCGCCCACTGATCGTGCTGTCCTGTGGCGCATGGCCGTCACGAGCGGTCCCGACGAGCGTCCGTCGCTGCTCAAGGTTCTTGCTGGGGAGATTCTGGCGAGTGTCGGTCGGCGCTTGGATCTGTACAGCGGTTATGAACAGCAGGTGGTCGACACCGTCGAGATTCTCGACCAGTCCGGTTTGCTCGGGCGCGACGATCTCCGCGAGGCTTTCGAGGAGGCGGACGAGGACGATGATCGCGCGCAGGTGTTCGCCGCGCTGCTGGTCGGTCATCTCGGTGCTGCGGCCGACATCGATCGGCTCGGGATCGATGCGCGCTTGAAGGCGCTTCGTCTCGCCGGCGCCTGGCAGCGACATATCCATGATCGGGCGCGATCAGAGCCCGAGTGGCTGACCGCTGCGCAGGTAGCGGCGCGATACAGCGTCACGCCGCAGGCTGTCTACAAATGGATCGCCGCGGGACGCGTTAGCGCCGAGCAGACGCCCGGCGGCTCGTGGCGGCTACCGGCCGAGCAGTTCGCGCGTCCTGACCGAAAGCCGGACATCGCCGCGCGGCTGAAGGCGGAGCTGCTCGAACGTGCCGTGGAGGTGCCGAGTCCCTCTGATGAGGAGTTGGCGGGCGAGGTCCTCGAGCGGCGTCGTTCCTGAGTGCTCGTCTGCTTCGACGCAACGGTCCTCTGTGGAGCGATCCGCAAGCCGACCGGCTACAACTTCAAGCTGCTCGAGTTCGCCGCCGACGGCGCTGTCCTTGGGGGCTTCACGACCGATGTCGCTGGCATGGAGTTCGTCCGTAACGCGCTGGAGGGACTCGGCGGCGTGAGCTATGACATGCCGCAGATCGAACGGTTCCTCGACTACTTCGCGCCGCTTTTCAACCCCGACAATGTTCAACCCTCGCCGATCGGCAGGGCTCTGCCAGCGCAAGCCTCGCTGCACAACCGTCCGATCGGAGAGGTTGTCTACGAGCTCACCGGGCGACGACACGAGGAGTTGCTCGCAGACCTGCCACAGCAGCTACGGCTCGTCGCGTCTGAGTTCGACGCCTTCGACATACACTTGCTTGCCGCCGCGACCGCGCGTGGTGCTGACGTGATCTGCAGCGCCAATCGCGCTCACCTGCCCGAGGGCCCGCTCGCAGGCGGCATCGAGATCGTCGGCCCCGGACGCCTGGCCGCACAGCTCGGCATCTCCTAGCCCATGTCCCCGCCGGTCGCATGGACAGCGAGCACATGACGAGATTTCTGGGGTCCAATTTGGGGTCCAATCTGCGGGCAACTGAGCGTAACAAGACCCGCCCTTGGCGCCCATGTAATCAAGCAATGACACCTCACAGCCGCCTCAATTGGCCGGCTGGTCTCAGCGCACCGAGTACCACGGCGATAACGAGCCTTTCGAGATCGAGTTCTTCTCTGACGAGTCGGGAGACAAGCCATGCCTGCGCTGGATCAGGGACACTCTGAGTCCGACCAAGCGTCGTGCGCTCGGCATCGCCATGAACGAAGTCCTGCAACGCCACGGCGTGCAGGTGGTGGGGGAGAGGTTCTGGGGTCGCCAGCTTGGACGGGGGCTGTTCGAGTTCCGCGTCGACCGTACCGTCAGGCCGGGCGATGAGTTAGCGGAGAAGCTCGTGCTGCGGGTCTTCTGCCATGCTCACGGCGACCGGAAGATTCTTGTCCTGCATGTACGACAAGGGCAAGAGCCCGTCCTCTCGGCGCCAGCAGCGGGAGATCGAGGTCGCCCGCGCGCGGTTGACGTCGTGGCGTGCGACGGAGGCTGAGAAGCGCCGAAAGTCACGAGGACGCGGAGGGGACGTCCCCAAACGGGCGTCGCGACAAAAACGATGACGACAAGCCCGTCTTGATGTGATACAACCCATCAACTATGTCCACTCACCCCACCAACGACTTCGGCGAGCTTGTCGCTGATATCGAACAAGAGGCCCGCGATGAAGGCCCGCAGGCCGTCCGCGAGCTGGAGCGGTTCCGCGAGGAGTTCAGCCTGGCCAGTCAGCTCATCGAGAGTCGCCGGGAGGGCAATCTGTCGCAGCGTGAGTTGGCGAAGCTGTCGGGTGTGCCTCAGAGCGAGATCTCTCGGATCGAGACAGGCGCCGGTAATCCCACCTACGCCACGATCACGGCGCTGCTGCGTCCTCTGGGGAAGCGCCTCCAGCTTGTCGACGATGGTCCTATCACGGCGAGGAGGGTAGGTGGCCGCCGCGCTCGGAACATCAAGCCGACCGCCTCTGTGAAAAAGGCGACAAGGCGACGCAAGACCACTTTGGCGGATAAGGCTGGCGCCAGGGCGGCATAGGCCCGGGGCGGTCCGCGCAGCGCGACCTACTCGATCCGACCTTTGGGATACGGTGAGCTTCGTGAGTGCTCCGCTGCGCATCCCGTCTTACAGCGACCTACTATGGCCCACCCTGCGGGCGGTGCGCGAGATCGGGGACTCGGGGACGATCGGGGAGATCGTCGAGAAGGTCATGGAGTCGGAGGGCTTCACAGACGAGCAGCAGGGGGTCCTGCACGGCGACGGACCCAAGACGGAGATCGAGTATCGGCTTGCCTGGGCGCGAACCTACCTGAAGGGCATGGGAGCGCTGGAGAACAGCGAGCGCGGCGTGTGGAGCACGACCGAGCTAGGCCGGACGATGACCCATGACGATGTTGTAGCCCGGCACGCCGCCTACAAGGCACAGCTGAGGGAGGGAAGAAGAGCCAAGCAGTTGGCGAGGGCGGAGGAAGGCCTCGACGAAGACGAGTCGGCTTCCAACGACTGGAAGGAGCGACTGCTTGAAGTGCTGCTCGAGGTGCCGCCCGACGGGTTCGAGCGCCTTGCCAGACGTCTGCTCCGTGAGGCGGGCTTCGTCTCTGCCACCGTCACCGGCAAGAGCGGCGATGGCGGAATCGACGGAATCGGGGTCTATCGCCTATCGCTCGTGAGCTTCCCGGTCTTCTTCCAATGCAAGCGCTACAAGGGCAGCGTGGGAGCGGGTGCCGTCAGAGACTTTCGCGGTGCGATGAGCGGTCGTGGTGACAAGGGGCTGCTGATCACGACCGGCAGCTTCACTCCCGACGCCAAGCAGGAGGCGACACGCGACGGTGCCCCGCCCGTCGACCTGATCGACGGCGAGCGGCTATGCGATCTGTTGAGGGAACACAAGCTCGGAGTGCGCACCACCGTCCGCCAGGTCGAGGACATCGAGATCGCTCCAGAGTTCTTCTCGGATCTGTAGGGAGCGCGAGCAGCCCGGCTCCTACGCGCACTTCAGCGACGTGATGTACCAGAAGACTTCCGGCAAGGAGGTGGACTTCTGCGGCCCGCGCATCGGCAGACTCGGCTTCGAGGGAAAGTACATCGACGCCGGCTGGAGACGCGAGGCGCTCACCCTCCGCGCGGCCCTCGGGGCGGGAGTGCTGGCCACGCGCGGTCTGCTCGACACCAGCGGCGAGGTATGGGCAGTCCCCGCGCCCTTCATCGCCTGGATGCTCAACGACTGAGCGTTAAGCGCTCTCAGGCAGGAGTCCTAGCAGCGGAGTGCTTGTGCCACGCCGGCCCGTCCTGGCTGCTGGTGTGGGGGGTTGCGGAGAACTATTGAGGTCTTCACGTGACCTTTCAGGTGGCTGCGCGCCATCTACGGCGAGCCTGCCGGCGCGGTGAGCGCGCCCTACGAGTTCGCCGGCGAGGAGCATGAACTGCTCCATCTCTGAGGCGGCGTTGGCGAAGACGCGCTCCCCGCCGCTCCTATAGTCGCGGATGCAACCGGAACCGGAGGCCATCTTCCAATGAACTCGCTTGCCCAGTCCCAAACGCCATCGCTCGAGACGCCGCGCGCGAAGAACCTGGCGCTGATGCTCTTGGCGATGACCCAGTTCGTGATCGTGATCGACGCGTCGATCGTCAACGTCGCGCTTCCCTCGATCGGCGCCGCCTTGCGCTTCTCCCGCGATGACCTGTCGTGGGTCGTCAACGCTTACACGCTCACGTTCGGCGGGTTCCTGCTGCTCGGTGGCCGCCTCTCCGACCTGCTCGGGCGCCGGCGCATGTTCATGATCGGCCTCGTCGTGTTCTCGCTCGCCTCGCTGGCCGGCGGCCTTGCCCAGTCGGAGGCGTGGCTGATCGTCGCACGCGCTACTCAGGGACTCGGCGCGGCGATCGTCTCGCCGGCTGCGCTGTCGATCATCACGACCACGTTCGCCGAAGGAGCGGAGCGCAACCGCGCGCTCGGCGTGTGGGGCGCCGTGGCGGGCGCCGGCGGCGCGGCCGGGGTGCTGCTCGGCGGGATTCTCACGAGCGGCCTGTCCTGGCGCTGGGTGCTGTTCGTAAACGTCCCGATCGGTCTGATCGCCGCGACGCTCGCGCCGCGGATACTGCTCGAGAGCCGCGCCGAGAACGGCACCGAGGGCTTCGACATCCCCGGCGCGGTGACCGTCACCGCCGGATTGGCGCTGCTCGTCTACGCGGTCGTCGACGCCGTCAACGTCGGCTGGGGATCGACCAGCACGATCCTGCGCCTCGCCGGGTCGGCCATCCTGCTCGCCGCGTTCGTCGCGATCGAGCGCCGCCAGCGCCACCCGCTGCTGCCATTCTCGATCTTCCGCCTGCGCACGCTGCGCGGCGCCGACATCGTCGGCCTCTTGATCGGGATGTCGCTGTTCTCGATGTTCTTCTTCATCTCGCTCTACCTCCAGAACGTTCTTCACTACTCGCCGATCAGGGCCGGGGTCTCCTATCTTCCGCTCGCGGTCGGGATCATCCTCTCCGCCGGCGCCGCCTCACAGCTGGTCACGCGCGTTGGCTTCAAGCCCACGCTGATCGGCGGCTTGCTCCTGATCGCCGTCGCGCTGCTGTGGTTCTCGCGGGTGCGTGCGCCGGGGGGCTCCTATGCCACCGACGTCCTCGGGCCGTCGATCGTCGCGGCGTTCGGGCTCGGGTTCTCCTTCGTGCCCGTGACGATCGCCGCGGTAACGGGCACCAAGCCACACGAGGCCGGTCTCGCCTCCGGCTTGATCAACACCTCTCAACAGGTCGGCGGCGCGCTCGGCCTCGCCATCCTCGCCACCGTCGCCAACAGCCGCACCCAGAGCCTCCTGCACACAGGCGTCCACAGCACATCAGTCGCCCTCACCAAAGGGTTCGACCGCGCGTTCCTCGTCGGCGCGGGCTTCGCCATCACCGGAGCGATCCTCGCCGCCATCCTGATCTCATCGAAGGACAGCCGCGAACACTCCCGCGAGGCACGCGGCGAGAGCCTCGCCAGCGCCTCCCCCCAAACCGAGCCGGCTCGGGTGTGATGCGCCGCGATCGGCTTGCCCGAGCGAGGATCTTGCTCTACCCGGGCGGGACACCCGGCGGCCGTCTGCCCGGGCTCTACTCGAACTCCGGCGCGCTCCAGCCCGGGAACATGTCGGGCAGGCCCTCGCTGACACGGTCTTTGAACTCGGCCGGGCGCTTCTCCAGGAAGGCCGTTATGCCCTCCGCCGCGTCGGCGGAGCGCCCGCGATAGAGCATTCCGCGCGAGTCCGCCCGGTGGGCGAACATCGGGTGGGCAGCGCCGAGCATCCGCCAGAGCATCCGCCGCGCCAGGGCCACCGAAACCGGCGCGGTGTTCTGCGCGATCTCCGAGGCCAGCCCGCGCGCGGCCTCCAGCAGCTCGCCGGCCGGGTGGACGCTGCGCAGAAGTCCGCCCTCAAGACCCTCCCGAGCGGAGAAGACCCGGCCGGTCATCGTCCACTCCAGCGCCTGGCTAATCCCGACGATCCGTGGCAAGAACCAGCTCGAGCAGGCCTCCGGGACGATCCCGCGGCGCACGAACACGAACCCGATCCGCGCGTCCTCGCAGGCCAGGCGGACGTCCATCGGCAGGGTCATCGTCGCCCCGACCCCGACCGCTGGCCCGTTGATCGCGGCGATGATCGGCTTGGTGGACTCCCACATCCGCAAGACCACCTGCCCGCCGTTGTCGCGCGGGATCTCTGCATCCTCGCCATCCGGGCCGCCGGCCGGCCCGCCCTCGGAGTCGCTCGCGCCCTCCGGGCCCCCGCGGCCCTGCGCGCCGTCCTCGCCCGGCTCCGTCTCGACCAGCGCGCCGCCGCGCTTGGCGAAGGTCTCGCCGCCGTCCGCCAGGTCCGCGCCCGCGCAGAAGGCCCGGCCGGCGCCCGTCACGATCACCGCGCGCACCTCATCGTCGGCGTCCGCTCGGTCGAACGCCTCGATCAGCTCCCGCGCCATTCTCGGCGTCCACGCGTTCAACCGCTCAGGGCGATTCAGCGTGACCGTCAGGATGCGCTCGCTGAGGTCGGTCGCGATCTGCTCGAAGGGGGCCATCGGCGAGTTGGAGTCTACGGGGACCCCTCCCGGACAGGCGGGTCGGATCTCGTCCAGCACGCGAGCGGGCCTCCGTGATCTCTGTACATCGGATCTCACGTCGCGGCGTCCTCTAGCGTTAGCTGTACATGAACAGAATCGATCTGCGGTTCGACGTGGCCGGCGACGAGTGCGCCGCTTGGCTGTACGAGCCCGCAGCCAGCGAACGTCCCAGCCCGGTGGTCGTGATGGCGCACGGCCTGTCTGGAACGCGGCGCGATCGGCTGGGTGCGTTCGCCGAGCGGTTCGCAGAACACGGTTGTTTCGCGCTGGTGTTCGATCACCGCGGGTTCGGTGACAGCGCTGGCGCTCCCGACCTGTTCAGGCCTTCGCGCCAGCTCGAGGACTGGGCGAGCGCCATCGCTTTCGCGCGCCGGTTGCCTGGCGTCGATCCGGACCGCGTCGTTACGTTTGGCTCTTCGATGGGAGGCGGCAACGCGCTGGCGGCCGCCGCGCGTGACCCGCGCGTGGCGGCCGCGATCAGCCAGGTCCCATTTCTGAACATCGTCCGTCAGGCGCATCGCGGCTCCCCCAAGGCGATGGCGAGGATGACCTTTGCCGCGATCCGCGGCGAGTACATGCCCGTCGTCGGAGCGCCCCACGAGGCGGCGTTCCTCAACGCTCCAGGTAACGAAGCGGGATGGCTGCATGTCGTCGCGATCGGCGAGGACTCTCGCTGGCGTAACCGCGCATCGGCGCGATGGCTGCTCGGCCGTCCGTTCAACCCGGGCCGCCATGCCAAGCGCCTGCACTGCCCGTGGCTGGTCTGTGTCGGCGCCGCCGACCGGGTCGCCCGGCCAGCCGTCGCGATCGCCGCCGCCAAGCGCGCTCCCCACGGCGAGCCGCGCGTGTATCCCGGCGTCGATCACTTCGACATCTACGACGGCCCCCAGCACGAGGCGGTCGTCGCCGACGAGCTGGAGTTCCTCGAGCGACACGTCCTGGCTGACGCGAGAGCGCAGGTCTGATCCACGGCCGCCGGCTGGCGTCGGCTCGACTCAGTCCTGGGCGAGCGCTTCAGGGTCGAGCTCGTCCACGAGCGAGCGGACCCGCCGGTCGATGTCGTCGCGGATCTCTCGGACCTGTGCGATCGGGAGGCCCTTCGGGTCGGTCAGGTCCCAGTCGATGTAGCGCTTGCCGGGGACGTACGGGCACTCGTCGCCACAGCCCATCGTCACCACCAGGTCGGCCTGCTCGGCGAGCTCGCGGGTCAACAGTTGGGGCTGGCGGTCGGCAAGGTCGATGCCGAGCTCGCGCATGACCTCGACCACCTCCGGATGGACGTGCTCGGCCGGGGTCGTGCCAGCCGACAGGGCGCTGTGTCGTTCGCCGGCGGCGCGCTCGAAGAGCGCCTGGCTCATCTGCGAGCGGCCTGCGTTATGTAGGCAGACGAACAGGACGCGCGTCACCGCGCTCTGCCTCCTCGTCGTGGGGCAACAGGACCTCCGCCGCCTCGGCCGCCGTCAGGTCCGTGTAGAGGGCTCTGACGACGAGGATCGCAAGGATTCCGCCGATCAGCTGGGCTAGGACGAATCCGGGGACCGATGCCGGCGCGATCCCGGCGAAGGTGTTCGAGAACATGCGCCCGACGGTGATCGCCGGGTTGGCGAAACTGCTCGAGCTCGTAAAGAAGTAGGCGGCGCCGATGTAGGCGCCGACGGCGGCCGGGATCGTGTTCGCGCGTTTGCTGCGCGCCAGCGAAAAGATCACGAGCAGCAGCCCGCCGGTGGCCACCACCTCTGAAAGCAAGTGCGCGGGCGAGGCCCTGTGATGGGTCGAGATGCTGATCGCGGACAGCGCGAACATGCCGTTGGCCACGACCGCGCCGAGCACGCAGCCAGCCACCTGCGCCGGGATGTATGCGAGCGCCTCGCGCGGCTTGATGCCGCCGAAGCTTGCGTCCACGAGCGAGACGACCGGGTTGAAATGTCCGCCGGAGACCGGGCCGAACATGAGGATGATCGTGAACAGCCCCGCGGCCGTGGCGGCGGCGTTCTCGAACAGCTGCAGGCCGACGTCGTTCGGTGAAAGCGTCTGCGCGGCGATGCCCGAACCGATCACGAGCGCCGCCAAGAACGCCGAGCCGAGCAGCTCGGCGAGCAGGCGACGCCAGAGCACAGGCGTAGTTCCGGGCCGTCGCTCAGCGCTCATGGCCGGATCATATTTGCCAGGTCGAAGCGCCGTCGGACCCTGGAAGGAAAGTCCGCCGCGACCTTCTAGGCTAGGCCCTTCAGATGCCCAGCTGTGAGCACCTCGACCGCGTTCGCATCAGCCGGCTCCCCGAGTCGCTCGGGTGATCGAGATGGCCGGTCCCGTCAACAGGGTGCTCTCCGATACGCAGCTGACGATGTTGGCCGGCCACGGCGAGGAGCGCCAAGCCGAGCCGGGGGAGACGCTGTTCGAGATCGGCGACGCCACCTATCCGTTCATGGCGATCATCGAGGGCGAGGCGGCCGTGCTCGACGGCGCGGGCCGCGAGATCGTCAGGCACGGCGCCAGAGGCTTCCTGGGCGAGATCAACCTGCTCTCCGGCCAGACCGTCTTCTTGACCGCCGTCGTGACCGAGTCGATGCGCTACATCGCGGTCGACCGCGAAGTCCTCAGGCGCCTGCTGTTCGAGGACGCCTCGCTCTCCGACCTCCTGCTGACGGCGTTCGTGGAGCGCCGGGAGCTGCTCCAGCAGCGCCAAGGAGTCGGCTTCGAGATCGTCGGTCCGCGCGAGTCGCCCGACACGCGGCGGCTGCTCACCTTCGCGCGGGTCCAGCGGCTGCCCCACACCTGGGTCGATCCGGCCGGCACGCCCGGCGCGGAGGCCCTGTCGATCGTGCGGCTGCCGGGAGGCGTCGAGCTGCGGAACCCGAGCAACGGCGAGCTTTCGAGGGCCCTCGGGATCGGGCTCGAGCTGGCGGAGCGCGAGGAGGTCGACCTGCTCGTCCTCGGCGCCGGCCCGGCCGGGCTTGGCGCCGCGGTGTACGGCGCGTCGGAGGGCCTGGACACGTTGATCGTCGAGAGCACCGGCTTGGGCGGCCAGGCCGGTGCCTCGAGGCGGATCGAGAACTATCTGGGTTTCCCGGCTGGGATCAGCGGCACCGAACTGACAAGCAGGGCGATCACCCAGGCCAGGAAGTTCGGCGCGCGCGTGGCCAGCCCCTACAGGGCGACCGCGCTCGAGCCAGGCGTCGAGCGACATGTCGTCAAGCTCGACGAAGGCAGGGAGGTCGCGGCCAGGGCGGTCCTGCTGGCGACCGGCGCCGAATACAGGCGCCTGCCCGTCGACGACCTGGACGACTACGAGGGGATCAGCGTCTTCTATTCGGCCGGCCCGCTCGAGGGCCAGCTGTGCGGCGGCCAGCGCGTCGGGGTCGTCGGCGGCGGCAACTCGGCCGGCCAGGCAGCCGTCTGGCTGGCGCGCGGGGGCGCGCTCGTAACCTTGATGCACCGGCGGGCGGACCTGAGCGAGACGATGTCGAAGTATCTGATCGACGAGCTCGAGCGCTACGGCGTCGCCGTCCGGGATCGCTCCGAAATCAGGGAGCTGCACGGGAGAGAGGGACAGTTGGAGGCGGTCACGTTCGCGGACGGCGCCGAAGAGCCCGTCGACTTCCTGTTCTTGTTCCTCGGCGCCAAGCCGTGCACCGACTGGCTCGGCGACGCGCTCGCCAGGGACTCGGACGGGTTCGTCAGGACCGGGCCCGACGCGCGAACCGGGTCCGACGCCGGGTCCGACGCGGGGCCAGGCTCGAGGTCGGGCGCGGGGTCAGACTCCGGCGCCGACGGCCTGCTCGAGACCAGCGTGCCCGGCGTCTTCGCGGCCGGCGACGTGCGCGCCGGCTCGATCAAGCGTTGCGCGACGGCGGTCGCGGAGGGCGCGACGGTCGTGCGTCTGGTCCACGACCGCCTCGCCTCCTTCGAAAAAGGGAGAGCGTGAGCGCCGCCGGCAACGCGGCTTGACGCCGCTGGCCGGTTTGGCGGTCGTTCCTGGGCGGAACACTCACGCTCTCTCGTTCTCAATACTGGCACGCGCGTCGCTGGTTCGCATCGTGGCAACCTGCCGATCTTGGCCTAAGTAGCAGGCCGCAACTGATGTCGGCCAGAGAGGGCCTGGTCGTCCGCGCGGCGATATCCCGAGGGCGGCGGCTCTCGCTGGTGGCGTTCGGGAGAGGATCGGTCCTCGTGGGTTCGGGTAGGGTCAGCCCTCGCGGGCGGCGTCGGCCTCGGCCCTGGCCCTGGCGATCCCCTCGAAGGAGTTACGCAGCTCGGCAAGGCCGTCGGTGAGGGCCGCGAAGTCGGACCGCGGCAGGACGAGCACATCGAGGGCGCTCGCCGCGATGGCGCTCGCGCTGCGAGAGCCTTCGCCGAGCAGGGCCATCTCGCCGAAGTACTCGCCTGGGCCAAGCTCGCCGATCTTGGCATCCTCGCCGGCGGTCAGCTTGCGGACCTCGACTTTGCCGGCGAGGATCATGTAGAGGCTCTCGCCGGCGTCGCCCTCGGCGAAAACGGTCTCGCCCGGCTCGTAGTGGGCCTGCCTGGGGCCTCTGGCCTCGCCGAGGTTCAGCTGGACGGGGTGCGCCGGCAGGGCGAGATCGGCGAGCCAGGAGGCCGCCACTTTCGCTTTGCGGCTGGCGCCCGGCAGCTTGGACCAGTAGATGCCCCGCCACATCGCCCATGCCAAGGGGCCCTCGACCGTGATCTTGCCGGGCAGCTCGGCCACGGCGCGCCGGTGCCCGAGCACGCCCAGCTTGCCGAGGCCCGTAAAGGTGAACTGGCGCGGGCGCCCGCCCGTGTGGGCCGCCGCGATGTTGGCGGCCAGGATCTTGGCCTGCCTGATCGCGTGCTGGGCGGTCGGCGGGCTGGCTTGGCCGTTCGCCATCGGCACATCCGCGCAGTCGCCCAAAGCCCAGACCCCGTCGCCGCCGGAAGTCTTCAGAGTCTCGTCGCAGCGGATCTTCCAGCCGGACCGGTCGAGCCCGGACAAGCGCTCCAGGAGCGGGTTCGGCGCGCTCGGCACGGTCGAGATCAGGGTCTTGGTCTCGATCTTGAGGCCGCTGCCGAGCGTCGCGCCGTGCGGGCTGGCGGCGACCAGGCGCTCACCGAGCACGAGCTCGACGCCCTGTTCGCGCAACGTCTTGGTCGCATAATCGGCAAGGCCGTGGGTCAGCTCACGCTCCAGAACGCGTTTGCCGCTGTGCACGAGCACGACCCTGACCTCGTGCTCGGCGATCGTCCGGTAGTCGCCGCCCTGCCCGACCGCATTCCTCAGAAAACCGTTCAGCGAAGCGGCGGCCTCCGTGCCCGAGAAGCCCCCGCCCGCGACGACAAAGGTCAGCATGGCCTTCCTTTGGGCCTCGTCTTTTAGGACCGACCCCTGCTCGAGCACTCCTATCGCATGGTTCCTGATCGCCACGGCATCCGCCAGCGTCTTGAACGGCAGCGCGTGCTCGGCCAGCCCTTTGCCGGCCTTGGCGCCGGTCGTGACGCCCAGGGCCAGGACCAGATGGTCGTATTCCAAGGTGTGCTTCCTTGGCGAGAAGCCAGCGCCCAAGGTCACCGTCTTTTGTTCTATGTCAATTCCCTCGATCTCCTGGACCCAGACCTCCGTGCGCTTCAGGAGCTGGCGCAGCGGGCTGACCGTGTCTGTGATCCCGACGTCGCCCGCGATCACCTCGCCGAGCATCGGCTGGAAGACCATGTAGTTCTCGCGGTTGACCAAAGCCACGTCCAGCGGCGCCCCTTTGGCGATCAGCCGCTCCAGGTAGATGGCGGTGTAGACGCCGCCGAAGCCGCCGCCCAGGATCACGACCTTTGCGGGTCCGGCCGACGAGCGTGCTGGGCTGGGGTCGCTGCCTGTCACTGGCCGATTATCGCTGCTTGCCGGCACGCGCGCGGCTAAACTGCCCTGTCCCGCCGGAGTAGCTCAGCTGGTTAGAGCAGCGGAATCATAATCCGCGTGTCGGGGGTTCGAGTCCCTCCTCCGGCACTCCCGGAAGCCCTTTATTCAAGCGGTTTTCATCGTATCAGGGCCCTCGGGACGGGGGGAGCTAATTTCCCCACGGATTTCCCCGGGGGGCATCTTGAGGGCGTGATGGCCACGAAGGCGCCCGACGGGACGGCTGCGGTGGCGAGTTGCCGGAGTCCATGCGCACCAGCTGCTCGGCGTGGTTAAGCGCCTGTCGTGGGCCGGGAGCACCCCCGAGTCCGAGCCCGGCAATAAGGTCTTCAGAACGGCCGCGGTGCTGACCGGGCAGGAGTTTAGGATGTTGGATTCGCTGAGGATGGAGCCTGGTTTGCGTTCCGACCGCGTGCTGGGGCCTTCGGACGGCCTGTGAATCTTGTGACGCACAAAGAAGTTGGATCAATCGATGTGACGGGGAACGCTGTTGGGCAGGTTGTCATCGCCTGGGAAGACTCCCACGGGGCCTACCTTGCATGGGGCGGTCCGAACGGACGAATCTCGAGGCCGGCCTTCGTTGATCGCGAATTCCAGTTTACTGGCGTCGGCGTCGATCATTTCGGACGTGCTCTTGTGGTCGGGTATTACCCGGCGTCCAGTGGAAAGGCTCGCGAGGTCGCCGTCGTCACCGGACGCGCGGGGCGATTCTCCCGACCCCAGCCGCTCGGCTTTCGACCCAAGCGCCCACACCGACGAGGCTCCCTCGGCCTTCCAGTCATGGCAATGGGGTCCAATAGCCAGGCGATTGTAGCGTGGGAATCATATCTTGATCCTGAAGGTGGAATCAGTCACGACATGCTTGTATATCGCAACGCAGCCGGCCACTTCACCAAGCCGCGATCCTTTGCGGTCGACTTTCTGGATATGCAACGCAACCCGCTGGAAGAATGGCCCATTGCGGTAATGGACGATACGGGCCGCGGACTCATCGCCCGCGACTATTCCCCCTCCGGTCTTGCCACTCAGAAGGGCACAACTGTGTTTGAACAGGTCAGCGTGACACCGACTGGAGTCACATCGCTCACGCGCCGGTCTTTTCCTGGTGAATACGGACAACCCACCCTCGCCACAAGTCCGGCTGGCTCGGTCGTCGCAGCTCTCGGCAGCGATAGGGCTCCGCTTGCCAATAGCGTCAGCGTGATGACAGGTACGACCGCCGGACTGGTAACGCCTCCGCAAACCGTCGACGGCTTCGGTTCCGTCGGCCTGATCGGCGAGGTCATGGGTGGTCAGCCTCCGGCTACGCTGATCGTGGGCTCCGGAACGGGCGCGGTGCTCGCACAAGCGAGTAAACCTGGAGCGCCTATCCTCCATGTGAGTCCGTAGCGTGGCGGCCCTCCTGGCCTGACCCCGTTGGTTCGGTCCGGCTCACCCCGTGGACGCGAGCAGACTGCGCGCGCGGGCGTCACTGGTGGGCCAGGTGGTGCTTCTTGCACTCAAAGCCCGCCGCGCGGTATCTGTCCTCGCTGGCTGGAACGCAGTACTGGCCGCCGCGGTAGGCGGGGGCGAGTCTTGTGGTGCGGGCGTGAGCCGACGTGCTCGTCGTCGCGGCCGAGCCGCCGCCGCAGCCGCATACGCCAACCGCGACGGCAGCGGCGGTCGCGCTCAACAGGCAGAGGTACGGTCGCACGGGCCGGGGGTCGCCTCTCAGTTCAGCGTCGCCGACATCGGTTTGTTGCCCTGTGTCCAGTAGAGCGTGCTGCCGGCGAGGGCGAGCGATTCGGGGGCGATTTCCGGCGACGTCACGAGCACATGGCTCCCCGTCTTATCCGCCGATCGGACCTGTAGGTCTTCCGTTCTGCCGGTTCTCACGATCCACGCAACCGCCCCGTCCCCCTTGACGACGATCGCCGTCGTTTCGCCCAGGCCGATGTCTTCCGATTCAGCCGGCGAGCCGTTGGGCATCCGGTGGAGCAGCTTCCCGGTACGCAGGTTACGGACCCAGATTTCTTCCGCACTGAAGCCGGTTGGAGTGCGAAACGGGGCCGTTTCTCCCACATCGTATGCGACAACCGGACCAGCTAGTGCGATCGGATAAGTACCGCCAGAGCCGGAGGCGCTTCCGTACGAGATAGGGCCAAGGCGATATGACCGCTTTGCTCCGTGGGCACAACCGAAGATGGCTTCCTGACCTTCTTCGAACCTGTGCTCTTCGGGTTCATAGACGACGGTGGCTGCTCTGTAGATGACGACCTGCGCATCGGCCACTAGGACCCGCAAATTTCTGGGAGGACACTTCGGTAGGGCCTTGACGCGTGGAGACGCCACTGCCGTCGAAGTTGCAGTCAAGAGGGCGATCATACTTATTGTTAGGGCTGTGGTTGGTCGGCGCATGATCCCTAAACTACTCCGAAGCCTCCGAGTTGCGGTTGTGGTGGACGTTTGTACTAGGGGTGGCGGATTTTGCCATTTGTGTGCATCACGAGCAGTGGGCGAGTTCGTCGATCGGCGAGCTTTCCGCTGATCCACCAGCATTGCGGGCAACGACACGATAACTTTCCGCGCTCGTGCAGTCGCCCAAAGACTCAATCACGGTCTGCGGGTGGATTGCGTGGGCCTCTTTGACCGTGGTGGCCAAAATTTCCTTGCTGCCCCCAAGGAGGAGATTGATAAATTCTACAGTTGTGGCGATTCCGTGAGGGTTGACGCTTGCGTCCTCATAATCGGGTTCCTGATTGTGGCTAACCATCTCTGGGAGCGCGCTCACGGTCGGTGGACAATCGTGGTTTTCGTACGCCAGGTAGCAGTAGGCCGGGCGTGCTTCGCCATGGCTTTTGGGTTTGTCTTCAGGTTTGACTTCGGGCTTGGCTTCAAACAGGCCGCTGTCGAATTCGTTTTCCTTGCCCCGCTCCGATATCAATGATTCACTGGGGGCTTCAAACTCGTAGTAGTACACACGTTCGATTCGTGAAATCTTTTCGTGCGGCTTTGTAGAGCGTCGCAGTTCGAGGAACGTATTAGCCGCTTTGCTTTGCTGTTCATATTCGTATGGTTCATCGTTATGCCTCAGAAGCCTTGTTGCCTTACCAGGTTTGCCTCCCGTGTGGAGCAGAACGCCGGCCTCGCTTATCCAAATCCGCGGCTTGCCGAGCTTTCCTCCGTTCGCGAACTGCGCAAATTCGCCAGCGTTTGTGGTCCTGTCGTTGATCACGTCCGTGTAATCGTGGAACCCCCACGTCGTGGGGATCTTGTGGCTCTCCCGGGAGCGGTGGTTGGCTCTGTGCTTGTATTCCCATGCTTGAGGGAGATAGGCGAGAAGCCCCTTCCTATATTTGCTCGCATAGACGCGGTTTTCTCCAGGGTTCGTGTTTTCACTGTCGGTCTCGTATTGTGCAAATTCTCCCGCGACGATGGTACAGTGGCAGTGCAGTTCGACGGCGACCGACTGAGCGGCCTGCCAGTACCGACCGGCACGTTCTGGTGGTACGTAGTTCTCTCCCTGATCTGGCTCATTCCAAGCGCCCCACCTCTTGACTCGGTGCCCGAACCGCTCGATGATGTTCCTGAACGCCGTACGGTAAGCCGGCACGGGCGGCGGGCCGCTGATCCCGTTGGATTTGAGCGTCACATAAGGAGTGAGGTGGTCGGCTTCCACTTGATCGAGCCATTCTTCGAAGACCTTGAGTTCTTTAGCCTCCTTTTTTATTATTTCAGCTTCTTCCCGAGTCTTTGCGGTCGGGAGTTTGCTCTCCCTGAGACCCTGGAGCACATCCCAAGGAATCGTCTTCCGTGCGGTCTGAATGTGCAGTGGCGCTTTGCTGTCTTGCAACCGCTTCACGTTTTCATTCGCAAAGACGCTCGGGACTTCGTCCGCCAAGCCGTACTCGAACGGGTCGCGTTCGGCGCTGACGTTGTCGCTTGGGGCGGCTACGGAGAGCGCCGCAAGGAAGGGGTATGCATTGGTTTCGCCGGGCGTGATCGTCAGCGTGATGGTGCCTTCGCTGACGCTGAGCGACGCCGGCACTGCGTGGTCGTCGGCGTCGACGACGGTCGGTGAGCAGAAGGACTCTCACACGAAGCGGACCGAATCTACGGGGTCGGGCCAAGCAGACTGCGCGCGCGGGCGTCACTGGTGGGCCAGGTGGTGCTTCTTGCACTCAAAGCCCGCCGCGCGGTATCTGTCCTCGCTGGCTGGAACGCAGTACTGGCCGCCGCGGTAGGCGGGGGCGAGTCTTGCGGTGCGGGCGTGAGCCGACGTGCTCGTCGTCGCGGCCGAGCCGCCGCCGCAGCCGCCAATCACGACGGCAGCGACTGTCGCGCTCAACAGGCAGAGGTGCCGTCGCACGGGCCTCGCGTCGCCTTATCAGTTCAGTGTCGCCGACATCGGTTTGCCGCCCTGGGTCCAATAGAGGGTGCTACCGGCTAGGGCTAGGGAGCGTGGTTCTATGTTTGCGCCTGTGGCAACGATGCGTGTCCCCAGTTTGTCAGCGACATGAACCGCTGTATAGACCTTTTCCCATTCGTGCATGGGGCCTTCTTCGCTAACACACGCAGGGGTGCTAGGGCTGGCACGACAGATTTTCGGCGCGAGAGGGCCAGTTTCGATCCAGTGTGTTGTCCACGCTACGGCGCCGTCGGTCTTTGCGACGATAGACATCGTTTCTCCTTTGCCTTCTGCTCCTGACGAACTCGGGGAGTCGTTGGGCGTCCGGTGGATCAGCTTGCCGGTCCTCAAGCTGCGGACCCAGATTTCATTAGAGCTGGAGCCGTTTGGAGGAATCGGAGAGTTGTCCGTTGCATCGTAGGCGACAACCGGTCCGGCAAGCGTGATTGAGTAGACGCCTCCTGAGCCTCCTTTACCCCCGTAGGGGGGCAAGCCCAAATGGTATGAGCGCTTGGCTCCGCGGGCACAGCCGAAGATTTCTTGTAGTCCTTCGACGAACTTGTGTTCTTCGGGTTCATAGACGGCATTGGTCGCCTTGTAGACAACGGCCTGCGCATCGGCGACCATGACTCCTTCGTTCTTGGATGGGCATTTGAACGGGGGCTTGTGGACTGGGTGGGCCACAGCTATCGTTGTGGCAGTCAGCAGGCCTCCAAGGACGACCGCTAGGAGGGGGGCTATTCGGCGCATGGCCTTTAAACTACCCTGAAGCCTCTGAGTTGCGGTTGTAGTGGACGTTTGTACTAGGTGGCGAGCCTTGTCGGGTGTGTGCATCATGTGCAGTGGGCGAGTTCGTCGATCGGCGAGCTTTCGACTGATCCACCGAGACTTTTTGCAACGACACGATAGCTGTTTGCGTCTGTGCAGCTGCCCAAAGACGCTATCACAGTCTGTGGATGGATTGCGTGAGCCCCTTTGACCGTGGTGGTCAGAATTTCCTTGCTGCCCCCGAGGAGGAGATTGATAAATTCCACAGTCGTAGCGATCCCGTGAGGATTGACGCTTGCGTCCTCATAATCCGGTTCCTGATTGTGATTAACTATCTCTGGGAGAGCGCTCACGGTAGGTGGACAATCGTGATTTTTGTACGCCAGATAGCAGTAGGCCGGACGCACTTCACCGTAGCTTTTGCCTTTGCCTTCGGGCTTAGGTTCGGATAGCCCGCTGTCGAATTCGTTTGCCCTTCCCGGTTCTGCAACTAGCGCTTCCTTGGGTGCTCCATAAGTATAGTAGTAGACGCGTTCGATGCGGGGGATTTTTTCATGGGATGAGATGGCGTATCGAAGGGCGAGGAATGTGTTTGCCGCTTTGCTCTGCTGTTCGTATTCGTACAGTTCGTCGTTTGGTTTTACTAGTCTGGTCGGGGGGCCTTTTTCGACACCGTCATGCAACTCGACACCAGCCTCGCTAATCCAAATGCGTGGTCGTCCAAGCTTTCCGCTGGCGAACCCCTCAAATTCAGAGACATCTGTACTCCTGATGTTTACGACGTCCGCGTAGTCGTGGAATCCCCATGTGCTCGGAATCTTATGATCCTCCCAAACATGTCGATTAGATTTGTGTTTATATTCCCACGCAGGTGCAAAGTAGTTGAGTAGTCCCTTTTTATATTTGCCTGCGTATATCCGGTTTTCTTTTGGATTTGCATTTTCGCTGTCCGTCTCGTACTGCGCAAATTCCCCGGCCACGATGGTACAGTTGCAATGTAGTTCGACACCAACCGACTGGGCCGCTTGCCAGTAGTGACCGGCACGTTCGGGCAGCACATAGAATTTGGCCAGCAGGTCAGGCTCGTTCCAGGCGCCCCATCTTCGTATTTTGTTGCTGTACTTTTTGAGAATCTTCCTTACAGCTTCACGATATTTTGGCACATTTGGTTCTTCGCGACGATAGTCAGACCTCAGGGTGACGTAAGGAGTGAGGTGATCTGCTTTGACCTTGCCAAGCCATTCGCCTAGGCGTGCGACTTCTCCTGCCTCGTGCCCGTCGAGCAGATTCCACGGTACGGTTGTCCGCGCGGTCTGGATGTGTAGCGGACTAGTGCTGCCCGTCAACCGGGTGACATTTTCGTTTGAAAAGTCGCTCGGAATTTCATCTGCTAGACCGTATTCGAACGGGTCGCGTTCGCTGCTGACATTGTCGCTCGGGGCCGCCACGGAGAGCGCGGCCAGCACGGGGTAGACCGTGGTTTCGTCCGGCTTGATCGTCAAGGTGATCATGTCTTCGTGGACGCCGAGGGAGGCCGACACGGCATGTCCATCAACGTCGATGACCTGCGGCGGTTCGATCACCATGAGCGCGGAGGCGCCGTAGGTGACTTCGGCCGATGACATGGCTTTCGTCGCGGCTTCGTACTGCGCCTGCGTGTTCTGCGGTTCGAACTCGCCGCTCGGAGCTTCGCCGGGCGTCGTCGAACTTTCGGGTGAGGACGGAGGCGGTTCGTTGGGGGCTTCGGTTTCGGATTCCCTTTCTTCCCGTTCTTTTTCGGCGCTTTCGGCGCTCGATTCCAGTGCTTCTTCGCCGGCTTCGGGCGATTCCGGTTCCTTGCTTGCCTCGGGTTGGGATTCGTTGCTGACTTCGGACACACTCACCACGGCGACATTGCCGTCGGGGAGCTGCCGAAGTTGCTCGCCTGTGCCGAGGCCCACCTCCCACGTGAAGGACTTGGGAGCTTCGGGTGAGCGCAGGTCGAGCACGGCGGTGGCGCCTCGGGCGTCGGGACGGGCGATTGTATCGGTTGCTGGGAACGTGTTGGCGAACAGCGCTACCGTGCCGTTGACGAGGGTGGGTAGCGTGGTCGCTTTGGACGAGGTTTCCTGTGGTTTGAGACTGAGTTCGCCGTCGGGCGTGTTGATCGCGAATTCGCCTGGATTTTCCTTGGCGACGCTTGAACTCGTGAGCGCGTGTGCGGAAGAGAGCTGTTCTTCGTTGGCGAGCGTCGGCGCGATCGCTTCTCCTTCGAGCGTCGCGCTCGTGGAGGAGGCGAGCACATCCGGATCGACGGCTTGGGCTGTTTCCTCGGCCTGCGCGACCGTCACTTCGCCGGCAGGCGTCGCCGCCGTCACCGCCGAGTACTCGCTTTGGTTGCCGAGCGGACCTGTCGCCGTGACCTTGATGCGCAGCGTGGAGGCGTGGTCGCCTTCGGTGAGCAGGTAGTCGGCTTCGGTAGCACCTTCGATCGGGGCGCACGCTTCGCCGCCCGAGTCGCACCGTTCCCACTGGTAGGCGTACGAGACGGGCCCCGACCCGCTCCAGATCCCGGGGTCGGCCGCCAGTTCGCCGCCGACCTCTACGACTCCGGAGATCGAGGGCTGCGAGAGCTTCGACAGCGATTCCGGCTCGATGACGGCAGTCTCGGCGGACAGCGCTTCGGAGCTGTTTTCGCCGTCGGTCGCCGTCATGAGCGCGCGCAGTGTCGAGCCGATGTCTTCCGTGGTGAGCCTGTAGGAGCTGGACGTGGCTCCCGATATGGGGGTGCATTCGCCGGTTGCGGCGCAGCGCTCCCACTGGTAGGAGTAGGCGATCGACCCTTCTCCCGACCACTGCCCAGAGGCGACCGTGAGCGTGCTCCCCTGGAGCGATGGGCCTTCTATCGCCGGTTCCTTTTCGATCGTCGGCGCTCCGGCCGTCGCGATCGGCTGAGTCGCGGCAGAGGTCCGCGAGAGCGAGTGTCCTTCTTCGCTGGCGGTGACTTTGACCCTGAGCGTGGCGCCCCCGTCCCCCGGCGTTGACGTATAGCTGGAGCCGGTGGCGCCTTCGACGTTCGCGCAGCCCGCTCCGAAGCGGCTGCAGCGCTGCCACTGGTAGGAGTAGGCGAGTGCCCCGCCGTGTGACCATATTCCGTGAGTTGCCGTTAGTTCGCGGCCGACCTGAGGCGTTCCCGTGACCGCCGGCGCCACCATGCTCGCGAGTGCGCCGGGGGCGCCGATCTCGGGCGTGACCACGGAGACGTCGGTGAGCGCTCCGAGCGCACTGTCGACGCCGATCCTGACGCGGACCGTCGTGCCGACGTCGCCTTCGCCGAGATCGTATTCCGGTTCGACGGCGCCTTCGACCGGCGCGCATTCGCCGCCAGTCGAGTCGCAGCTTTCCCACTGATAGCTGAACTGGCGCCCCATACCGGTCCAGGCCCCGTGTTCGGCGCGCAACACTTCGCGCTCGTCGGGCGTGCCGACGATCGACGGCGCTTCTAGCTCACCCGGCGGTTCGTCTGCCACCTCGGCGCTCGCGGGGGACGTCGCCTGCGCCGACCCGGCCGCGTTGATGTCCGTGACCTCCACGCGCACGGTGGTGCCGACGTCGCCTTCCCCGAGATCGTATTCCGGTTCGGTGGCGCCTTCGATCAGCGCGCATTCTTCTCCGCTCGCGTCGCAGCTTTCCCACTGGTAGGCGTAGGAGGAGGCCGGGGTTCCGCTCCAGGCGCCGGCGCCGGCGCTCAGCGTGCCGCCCTCGTGCGCTGGCCCGGAGATCGTCGGTGGCGTCGTGTTCGCGGGCACGGTCGCGGCGGAGATGACGACCGTCGCGGCGGACGAGGCGCTCGTCGAGCCGCCGTAGTTAGTGGCGCTCACGAGCACCCGCACGGTCCTGGCGACGTCGGCGTCCGCCAGGACGTATGTCTGGCTCCTGGCGCCTTCGACGTCTTCGCATTCGCCGCCGTCCGCATTGCAGCTCTGCCACTGGTAGGCGTAGCGCAGGGGCGCTCCCGACCATACGCCCCTGCTTGCGGTGAGCGTGCGGCCAGCCACCGCTTCGCCCGAGATAACGGGCGATTCGGTGTTGGAGGGCGCGACCGGCGGCAGCAGCCACTCGTCGATGCGGTCGTTGCCGGCATCCGTCACCCAGACGTTCCCCGAGCCGACCGCCACCCCGATGGGAGCGCTCGGCTCCCATTGCCCCGGCTCCGAGCCAAAGGCCCCCATCTGCGCGACATGTTCTCCATCCTCGGTGAACTCCTGGATGCGTTCGCTGCGCAGTTCGCCAACCCAGACTTCGCCGCCGCCGCCGACAGAGATCCCGTAGGGTTCGATGCCCTGCGCCCCAAATGCTTTTAGACGTTCACCTGCCTCACCGAACTCTTCGATTTTGTTGCTCCCCGAGTCCACCACCCAGATGTCGCCATGCGCATCGACCGCGAGGCCCTCGGGCCTGACGGACGTAGATACGACCTTTTCGACTTCACCGTCTTCGCTAAAGACGGTGATGTGATTTTCGCCGGTATCCGACACCCATACAGCGTTATTGCTGGTTACGGCTATGCCTCCATCAAAAGTTGATTCGACATGGAACTCGTGTATGTATTCACCGGATTCATTGAACTCCTCGACGCGCTGATTCCCCGCGTCCAGCACCCAGATGTCTCCGCTACTGTCGAGCGCGATGGCCGTCGGTTCTCGAAACTGGCCGTCGCCCGAGCCTTCGCCGCCGAACTCCCCCAGATATTCACCGGCTTCGGTGAACTCCTCGACGCGGTCATTGCCGCTGTCGAGCACCCAGATGTCTCCCTTGCCGTCAAGCGCAATGCCCGCCGGGTCACCGAACTGCCCGACGCCCGACCCGTACGAGCCGAACTGGATGCCATAGTAGGGGCCCGGTTGGACCACGGCCGTGGACGAGGACGCGCTGGTCGTAACGCCGGCGCTGCCGACACCGGTTGCGGTCACCAGCACGCGCAAGGTGGTCCCGACGTCGCCTGGTCTGAGGGCGTAGGTCGGTTGGGTCGCGCCGCCGATCGCGACGCAACTTTCGCCGAAGGAGTCGCAATTTTCCCATTGATAGGCGAAGGTGGCGACATCGCCGATCCATTCGCCGACATCCGCTGTCAGTGATTCGCCCTCTCGCGCAGCTCCTTCGATGGATGACTGGACCGTAACCGCAGGCGGTATAAATTTTACCACTTCCGATTCTTCGGAGAAGGCAGATGACGATCCAGCCGCATTGGTAGCTGTGACAATCACACGAAGTTTGGTTCCCTTGTCGTGACTGGTTATGGCGTAGGCCGATCCCGTCGCGCCTTCGATGTCGAGACATTCCACTTCGCCGCCATAGCAGTGCTGCCACCGATAGGTGTAGGTAGGTGCTGGGTAACCCTTCCAGTTGCCGGTACTGACGCTCAAGGTCTGCCCTTCTTCATTCGTGCCCGAGATTTCGGGCGGGATGATGTTCTCCGGCACTCTCGGTTCCACTGCGGCCGTGGCCCCGGAGGCGCTCGAAGCTGCGCCCGCCACGTTGGTTGCGGTCACGACCACGCGCAGCGTATCCCCATCGTCAGCCGCTTTGGGCACATAGGTCGCGCTGGTCGCGTCTGCGATGTCGAGGCACCCTTCGCCCAAATCGTCGCAGTCCTGCCACTGGTAGCTGTAGGAGAACGGCAGAGTGCCTTCCCAAGAGCCGGTGCTCGCGCTGAGGGTCTGACCTTCCGCGGCGACGCCCGAGATGGTGGGCGTTTCCGTGTTGGTCGGCGGGGCCGTAACGACGGCGGTCGGTTCGGAGGTGCTCGATGCGGAGCCTGCAGCATTGCTGGCTGCCACCACGATACGTATCGTGCTGCCTACATCATCGCGACCGAGAACATAGGTTGAACTCGTAGCACCCGAGATGTTCGAGCATTCCCCGCCAGCGCCGTCGCACCTCCGCCACTGATAGCTGTAAGAGACCGGCGTCGTCCCAGTCCAGGTACCGGTGCTTGCCGTCAGCGTCTGACCATTCGCCGCCGTACCCGAGATCGACGGAAGGGAGTCGTCTGACGGGGCAAGAGGGTCAATGACTGCAGTTGCTTCGGAGGTGCCTGAGGTGTAGCCCGCGATGTTGCTTGCAGTCACTACGATTCGTAGCGTGTTGCCTACGTCACCGTTACTGAGGGTGTACGTTTCGTTCGTAGCACCTGAGATGTCTGAGCATTCCTCGCCGACACTGTTGCACCGACGCCACTGATAACTGTAAGAGATCGGCGTCGTCCCGGTCCACGTACCGGTGCTGGCGGTCAGCGTCCGGCCATCCATCGTCGTGCCCGAGATCGACGGAAGCGAGCTATCTGAAGGTTCAGAGACGATAACTTCTGTTGCTTCAGAGGCGCTCGACGCAGAACCATAAGCATTTTCCGCGGTCACGATCATGCGCAGTGTAGTCTCCACGTCGCCATGTCCGAGGACGTAGGTGGAGCCGGTCGCTCCCGTGATGTTCGCGCAATCTTCGCCCGAGCCGTTGCAGCTCTGCCACTGATAATCATAGGAGATGGGTTCCGTGCCCGCCCAGGTGCCGGTATCGGCGCTCAGCGTCTGCCCGTCCGTTGCAGTGCCGGTTATTACCGGTGCAATTACTGGGACTGGCGCTTCGTCGGGCGGCGGTTCTTCGGCAGCTTTCACGGGCAACGTGGATTCACTCGCCGCACTGGTTTCGCCGCCTGAGTTTGTGGCCGTTACAACGACGTCCAGCTGTGAGCCTATGTCTTGCAACGTTGGTTCGTACGTTTCGCTGGTGGCGCCGGGGATATCTTGACAGGACCAGTGCGTCAAATACGCACCTTCGGAGCTAAACTCCTCTAGGCGATTGTGATACGAATCCGCCACCCAGATATCGCCGCTCCCATTGACTGCCATTCCCATCGGAGCCCCGAGATCAAGTTGACCAGAGCCCGTGCCGGCTTCTCCAAAGCTGTCCAGAAATTCTCCAGTTTGGCTGAACTCCTCGATGCTGTCATCGCCCACGTCACCGACCAGCACGTCTCCTTGAGAGTCCAGCGCTATTCCAAATGGCAGTTCCAGCTCGCCGTCACCTTCCCCCCTGGTGCCGAACTCCTGCACATATTCACCGTCTTCGTTGAACTCCTCGACTCTGTCATTTTTCCAGTCGGCCACCCAAACGGCGCCGTGCGGATCGATCGCCAAGCCCTCGGGTTCGCCGATCTGCCCAGGTTCGGAGCCTTCCGAACCAACGGTTTTGATGTATTCCCCACTACCGTTGAACACGACGAGACGGCCTTTGTACGTGTCCGAGATCCACACGTTTCCATGCGCGTCCATCGCCACGCCTTCTGGACGTTTCAGCAATCCTTCATCGGGAACTTGCAGAGCGAACTGGCTCAAGTACACGCCTTCAGGACTGAACTCCTCGACTCTACTGTTCCCTGAATCGAGGACCCAGACATCGCCGCCAGCCCCGATCGTGATCGCGAGAGGTTCATCGAACTGGCCGTCGCCAGAGCCTTCCGAACCGAACTGCCGCAGATATTCGCCCCGTTCGTTGAGCTCCTGCACCCGGTCGTTACCGGTGTCCAGCACCCAGAGATCGCCGGCCGAATCGATGGCTATGCCCCCCGGGTCATTGAGCTGCCCGTCGCCTGTGCCAAGGGAGCCGACACCGGTGGTGCAGCGCTGCCACTGATGGGCGTAGGAGATCGTTCCCTCGCCTTCCCAGCTCCCAGGAGTCGCGGTCAGCGTCTGGCCGACCTGTGGCGTCCCGGAGATGCTCGGCAGGGCCGTGTTGGTCGGCGCCGACGTGCTCACGAGCGCGCTCGCGGACGAATCGGCACTCGCAGAGCTTGCCGCGTTTTCCGCCGTCACGACGACGCGGACGGTCATGCCCACATCGCCAGCGCCGAGTATGTGCGTCGAGCCCGTCGCGCCGGTGATGTTCAGGCATGATGCGCCGAGGCTGTCGCAGTCCTGCCACTGGTAGCGGTATTCGAGCGGCGGGGTGCCCGTCCATTCGCCCGTGCTCGCGCTGAGCATCTGGCCCTCCTTGGCTTCGCCTGAGATCGATGGCAGCCTGGTGTTCGACGGGGCCAGTGCGACCACGACGGCGCTCGCGTTCGAGGCGGCCTGTGCCGAGCCCACCGAGTTGGTGGCCGTGACAATGACCCGCAACGTCGCTCCCACGTCGCCATGACCAAGGGGGTACGTGATGCTCGTCGCGCCAGACACGTTCGAGCATTTTTCGCCCGCGCTGTTGCAGCTCTGCCACTGGTAGGCGTATGTCGGGGCCGGGTAGCCGCTCCAGGCGCCAATGCTCGCGCTCAGCGTTTCGCCGTCCCGCGCCGTGCCCGAGATCGCGGGTGGGGTCGCGTTCGCGGGGCGGCCGTCGATCACTGGGCTTGGTAGTGAGGTCGCGCTCGTCGAGCCAACCGCGTTTTTCGCGGTCAGGACCGCGCGCAGCGTGTCGCCGACACCGTTTGCGGTCGGGCTGTAGTTCGAGCTGGTCGCTCCGGCGATATCGGTGCAGCCTTCGCCCGCGCTGTTGCACAGCTCCCACTGATACGTGAACGAGTACGGTTCGGTCCCGGCCCACGTGCCTTTGCTCGTATGGAGCGTCTGGCCTTCTTCCGCGGCCCCCGAGACCGCCGGCAGGGTCAGGTTGACCGGTGGGCCTTCCGTGGCTACCACCGTCGGTTCGGAGTTGATGCTTTTGCTCCCCGCTTCGTTTTCGGCCGTCACGGCCGTCCGCAGCGTGCCGCCGACCTGCGCGCTGGCCACGCGATAGGTCGATGAGGTCGCGCCGCTGATCGCTTTGCATTTTTCGCCCGCGCTGTTGCAGGCGTCCCACTTGTACGTGTACGCGAACGGCGGCGTCCCTTCCCAGGTGCCGCTGTTGACGCTCAACAGTTGGCCCTGCTCCACGGTGCCAGAGACGACAGGAAGGACGGTGTTCGATGGGGCGAGCGGAGCGACGACCGCGCCCTGCGTGGAAGTCGCGGCTGAGCTTCCCGCGCTGTTGCTCCCGTTTACCGCGACCTTCAACGTCTTGCCGACGTCTTCGTGCCCGAGCGCGTATTTCGCTTCCAACGCTTCCGGAATGCCCGCGCACGACCCGCCCGTCGAGTTGCACAGCATCCATTGATAACCGAATGTGATCGGCGTCAAGCCGGTCCACGAGCCCGCTTTGGCGGTCAACGTGCTGCCGTCCTTTGCTGTGCCCGAGATCGTCGGCGCTTCGACGTTGACCGCATACTCGCCAGCGTCATAGTGCGCCTTGACGCGTTCCGCTGAAAGCGCGCTGCCGTAGAACGCGACATTGCTCATGCTGCCGTTGAACAACGGGGCGCTCGAGGCCTGCGACTTACCCAAGTAGTCATTGGCGACGCTACCGACAGAGGCCGGGAACAGCGTCGCGCCAGTCGTCTGCCCGACCTGTTCGCCGTTCAGATACAACGTCAACGTACCCGAGCCCGTCTCGGTGACGGCCACGTACTCCCATTTGTTCGCCGGCAGTTTCGTCGCCGTGACCTGCACGTCACTGCTCGCGCCGGTTCTGATTTCGAACAGCATTTTGTGACTCGGCAGCGACGACGCCGGCGTCAAGAACATGTACTTCGTCGTGCTCGCACCGAAATCAATGACCGGCGCTTCATACGACGATCCACCCGCCCAATCGACCCAACCCTCCGCCGTGAACGCGCTCGCGCTGGCCAGCGGACTGGACGGCAGCGACGCATACGATTCACCGCCGAAAGCCGCCGCTTTACTGCCCCCGAACGGTCCTTCCCCGCCCAGCACCATTTTGGTGTTCGTGGCGGTGTAGGAGCCCGCCGAGTCGACGATTGTGCCCGACCCTGACGGATCGTTGAAACGGAACTGCGCCACCGGCCCGTCGGCTGCCACTGCTTCCTCATAGGTTTCATACGGCTGAGTGCCGCCCGCTACGTCCACCAAGCTCAGCCCAATGATCAGCGTGAAAAGACACGCTACAAGGTAGGGTGATTTCCCGCCAACGCGCGACACCACGCCGCCATCGCCATCGCCGTCGCCCGGACGCCGCGCGCCTACCGCGCCGGCCCCCGCACGGAACCGCCCGCTTCGAAATCGTCGCCACCATCCACCAAACGGCATCTCGCCCCCCTGCTCGTCAACTCGGCCACGGGCTGGAACCTGCAAGCAGCCGAGCCCAAAGACCCCGCGCACCGTACCGACAGACTGATTAGTCCGATTTCCAGCTTCCCGCATTTTGCGGGCAATTTATGTCGGTCGCTCTAATTGCTCGTATCCTTCGGTATTTCGGCGGGCGCTAGGCTGGCGTACCTCGGGTGGCCCGCGTTGCAGCCTGGGTGATACCCAGAGGGCGGCGCCCCTACGGTTCACACTTTTTTTGTGAACCTGTGACTCTGCGACTGCGTCGCAGGTCGCTAAAAGCCAGGCGCATCGGCTTGGTGCGGCTCTACGCGCTCCAGGTTCTCGATGGCGTCGTCGGGGACGGCGATTGCTGCCTCAGCGGTCGAGGCTGCGCCAGGGCTGAAGGGCGGATGTCAGGCCACGGCTACACTTTGCTCCGCGTTGGCCGGAGTAGCTCAGTTGGTTAGAGCAGGGGAATCATAATCCCAAGGTCACAGGTTCGAGTCCTGTCTCCGGCATGTGCTCATGGCTGTGCCCAACATCTCCGAGGGGCGACACGAGGTCGCCATCGAGGCGATCGCCGGCGCCTTCTCAGGGTCCGGGAAGGCCCGGCTCCTGGACGTTCACTCCGACCCTGATCACAACCGCTCCGTATACACGCTCGCCGGTCGGCCCGGGGCGCTCGCCGGCGCGCTCTTGGACGGGGCTCGCGAAACGGTCGCCCTGGTCGATGTCGTTGCCGACGTCGGTCTGCCTCGCGGACAGCACCCCCACGTGGGCGCGCTCGACGTCGCGCCGATCGTCTACCTCGATGAGGCCGATCGCGGCGCCGCGATCGCCGAGGCACTCGTCCTGGCAGACAGGATCGGCGAGGAGCTGTCGGTGCCGGTCTTCCTCTACGGCGAGCTGGCCGGCGGCCGTACGCGCGCGCAACTGCGCTCAGGCGGTGTCGCCGGCCTAGCGCGGCGCTTGGAGTCGGGCGAGCTGCGCCCCGACTTCGGCCCCGCCCAGCTGCACCCGAGCGCCGGGGCCACGCTCGTGGCGGCGCGCGAGCCGCTGGTCGCTTTCAACCTGCAGCTCGCTCCGCCCGCGATCCTCGCCGACGCGCGCGCCGTCGCGGCCTTGATCCGCGAAGGCGGCGCCGAGGGCCTGCCCGGCGTGCGCGCTATCGGTGTCGAGCTGGCCGCCACCGGCGGGGCGCCACCGGTAGCCCAGGTCTCGACGAACGTCGAGCGCCCGCTCGAGCTGCCTTTGGCGGCCGTGGTCGGCCATGTGCGCGCGCACGTGCCGGTGGCGAGCGCCGAGATCGTCGGGCTGGCGCCCGAAGCCGCCCTGGAGGGCTTTCCGCCGGAGGTGCCGATCGTCGGGTTCGATCCCGAACGTCAGCTGCTCGAGCGCGCGTTGGAAAGGGTCGCCGACTCCTTCTGAGCGCCCGGGCCGGCCCCTGGCTTGGCGTTTCGGTTTGTCGTGTGACCGACCGGCCTGGACTCGCCGGGCGGCTCTCTCAAGCCGCCCGGCGAGGTGTGTCCAGCGCGCTCCGCTGGCCTACGAGACGGTGACGGTCAGGCTGGCGGTCGCCGTCTGGTGGGTCTTCTTGGTCGAGTCGGTCGCCTTGACCGTGATCGGGAAGGTTCCGCCGTGCGGGTACTTCCTGGCGCTCACGGTCCCGGACAGCAGGCCGGTCTTGCTCAATTTCAGCCCTTTCGGCAGCTGGCCCGTGACCCGTTTCCATTTGTATGGCGCGATCCCGCCCGTCGCCTGCAGTTGCTCGCTGTAATGGGCGCCGGGCGTCACCTCTGGCAGCGATGAGGTCGTCACATGCAGCCCCGATACCTTCAGCGTGAACATCTGGACGCTGTCCAGTCCGATGCCGTTTTCGGCGGTAAGCGTGATCTCGAACGTGCCTGTCTGGGTTGGAGTGCCTGACAGCACGCCGTTCGTGAAGGTGACGCCTTCGGGCAGGTAACCCCACTTGGCGATCGTCGGCGCCGGGGTGCCGGTGGCCGTGACCGTGAATTCGCCGTGCACGTGGTCGTCGAACGTCGCTTCCGCGGGCGAGTCGATGACAGGCGGGGCATCGACGGTCAGGGTGAACTGCTGGACCGCGTTCGTGCCGGCGCCGTTGGCAGCTTCGAAGGTGATGTGAAAGACGCCTTCCTGGGTCGGCGTGCCCGAGAGCTTGTGTGTGGCGGTGTTGAATTCGACGCCCGCCGGCAGCGTGCCCGACTCGGTGATCGTCGGCGCCGGGGTGCCGGTCGCCGTCGCCGTGAAGTCGACCGCTTGGCCCTCGAGCACGGTCGCTTCGTCGGACGATGTGATGGCGGGCGCTTCCTCGACGTTCTCGGTAGCGCCGCCGGACGAGCCCGCGTAGTTGGAGTCGCCCGCATAGGTCGCCGTCACTTCGACGCCGCCGGCCGGCGACTCGTGCGTGGTCGTGCACGTCGCGATGTCGGGCGAGCCTTCGTTCAGTTTGGCTTCCGAGCACCCGGCGATCGAGCCGTGGCTGTCCGAGAAGGAGACGGTCCCGGTCGGGGTTCCGGCACCCGGCGCGATCGGCGAGACCGTGGCGGTGTAGATGACGGGCGCGTCAACGAGGCCGGCGCCTCCGTCTGAAGCGCTCACCGTCGTTTCGGTGGCCACGCCCGGCGAGGTCGCGGAGGTGAGCTGCATCGTCAGGATGTTCCGGTACAGCGCCGGATCCTTTTCGGAGACCGTGTACTGGGAGGCCGGATTGGTGCCCAGTTTGGTGCCGGCGCTCGTGACCGGCTTGGGCAGCCGGTAGCCCGCAAAGACCATCGTCAATGTGCCGTTCGGGTTCTGTACGATGGACGGGCCGTAGGCGCGCCCGGAGTAGTAGCCGCTGACGCCGAGCGGCGAGTCGATGTGGCTGGCCAGCGCTTCGTCCTGTTCGCGCGAGGCCTTGAATTCGTATTCGGTGCTCAGCACGACCTTCGGCACCGACCATTCTTTGCCGTTGCTCGATTCGGAGTAGAAGATCTGGTTGAACGCGTCGCTGTCGCCGTCGCTCGCCCACGACCCCGACAGGAACATGCCGTAGGTGCCGTCCGGGTTGGTCACGATCGTGCCGCGCGAGCCGACGTAGCGCAGCTGGATCTGATCGGAGCTGCCCTGCGCCAGGTTCGTCGGGCCGGTCGGCGTCGGCGTGGCGACGGTCGATTCGGCGCTCGACTTCGGGCTGCTCTGCTGGTCTGGGTTCGAGACGTCGTTGTATGAGCCGCTGTTGTTGCCCGTGCCCGAAGTCGTGCCGCTGATCGCGCCGAGATCGTGAAATTCGACGCCGTTGGTCGTGTAGGCGGCCCTCAGGACCGTCAGGTCCTCGTTGTTGCCGAACAGCTTCTGCGGGCCCTTGCTTTTGCCGTTGTTGCCCTCGCCGATCTGTTCGAGCGCCGAGTACGGGGCGATCGCGGCGTTCGGGCCGCCGATCCAGTTGCCTTCCTTGACTTCGCCGGTGCCGCCGGTGCAGCCTGTCAGGTTCCTGCTGCCGGTCGGCACGCCGGCCTGGCTGGCGGCAACGTTGCCGGTGCAATTGATTTCCTGGATCGGCGATCCGACGGCCGTGCCGAGATATACCTTGAACGAGCCGCTTTCAGGCAGTGCCTGCTCGCTTTCGGTGATCGACGGCGTGTAGTTGATCGTCGTTTTCGGCAGTTTGATCGTCTTTTTTTCGAATTTCGTGCCTTCGATGTAGCCGTTGGTCGTGCCCTCGATGAAGTAGGACAGGATCTTCTTGGTGTACAGCACGACCGTCGAGCCTTCGGGAGCGCCCGGGTAGGTCGGCAGCGTGCCCACGATCCCGTCGGGAGCTTCCAGGCCTGTCGTCATCCGCGTTTCGGGCGGCACGATCGGGTCGGCCGTGATCGCGTCGCCGGTGTGCACGCTCAGCGCGCTCGCGCCCGTGGTCGTGCAGTCCTCGAGCTTGGTCGTCGGGTTGGCGTTGGCCTGCGTGCAGTACACGACCTGCCCGTCCACGTAGATCCGGTTCGGCGCGTTCAGGTTCATGACATAGGTGATCAGCGGCGACACGCTCGCGTTGCCGTACGTGAACTTCAGTTCCGCGAGGCCGCCCGTGCCTTCGGTGTTGTTCGGCCCCTGGGGGATCGTGTAGTTGGCTTCCGCTTTGGCGATCACCTGCACGAGATCGTCGTCGGCCTTCACCGACAGCGGGCTCGCGCCCGAGACGGTGCAGCCGGTCAGCTCGGCCGGCGAGGCGTTGACGCCGGCGCAGGTGACGATCGAGCTTGCTGGCGAGGCCGCGTTGTAGTCCTCGTAGGGGCCGGCCACGATGTGCTCTGGCGAGCCCGCTTCGCCGAGCGTCGAGACCGGGATGTTCGTGGAGCCGCCTTCGACGCTGTCGGGGATGTTCGTTTCGGCGGTCGCGAACGTGTTCGGGTCGACGCCGACCGGCTGATCTTCGGGCAGTCCTTCCAGCGGGTCGGCCGCGGCCGGGTGGACCGAATGAACGAGTAGACCGATGCCGGCGTTGTCACCGGCCGGGCGCTGCAACGTATACAGGTCGGTGTTGCCGGCGACCGACATCGCGTACGGATGGCCCTGGCCGTCGTCGTTCGTGTCCGCCGTCGGGCAGTAACCCGAGTTCTCGCCGAGCCCGATGCCCTCGGTCATCCAGCTTGCGCCGTTGTCGGTCGACTTCGCGACCGTGATCGCCTCTTCGGCGTCCTTCGGCCGGTAGTCGAAGTAGCCGGTCAGCGAGCCGTCGGCGTTGCGCACGACGTCCGGGAAGTAGTACGGCGCCATCGGCAGCGGCCGGCCGGGCTGGGGCACGGGCGTGCCCGTCTCGGGGTTGGCGCCGAGGCTCGAGCAGTAGCCGTCGAGCGGGCCCGGTGTCCCCGCGACGCCGCTCGGGTAAGGGACTTTGGTGGCTTCCACGGCCGGGTAGACCGCCAGGTTCGGCTCTTCCAGGCCGCCCAGGCTGGTCATGTTCCCGCCCGGCATGTACGTCGGGAACAGGTCGATGCTCTGATATGCGCTGCCCGCCGAAACGTCGCCCTGTGAGGTGTTCCAGGGCCCGCCCGCCACGCCGTCCACGACCGGTGTGCCCGGCGTGTAGGTGGTGTTGGCAGACACCGGCGCGGCGAGCGCAAGCAGCGAGGCGGCGCTCGCGCCGGCCGCGCAGAGCGCTGTTGCGAATGACGGCAAGGCACGAATGCTGCGCACGGGTGTCTACCTCCTCGGGGGTTTGGTCCGCGCCTTCTACCATTCACCAACCCCGGTCCGGAAGGCAGATCACCGGATGTTCACCGGCCCGCCCGCGATTTCACCAAATCGCCACATGTCGGGGGCAGGCCCCACATGTGGGGCCTGCGACGCGGCGCATGCGCCGCGTCTGACCTTGGCGCATGCGCCAAGGTCTGGGTTCGTGCATGCACGAACCCAGCCTGCCCGCATGCGGGCAGGCTCCATCGCCGAAGCGTGCGGGCGGAGCCGTCGGCGATAGGCTGTAACGCGATGGCCCAGACCAAGCGCAAGCGCCAGACCAAGCACCGCGGCAACGCAGCCGGGATCGTCGAGTCGCGCGGGCGCACGGGGCGCAAGCCGACGACAGCCGAGAAGGAAGGCAAGCGCGAGGAGCCCAAGCTCGCCCGCCAGGACCGTCCCCCGACGTGGAAGGGCGCTTTCTACCGGGCGATGATCGCCGCCGTGCTGATGCTGCTCGCCAGCCTGGTCCTGCTCGGCAAGCACGGCAACCAGGCGATCGCCCTGTTCCCGATCGTGCTGCTCGCCTACTGGCCGATCAGCTACTACACCGACCGCTGGATGTTCGACCGCCGGATGCGCAAAAAGGCCCTGCAAGACGGCAAGGCGCCGGTGCGATGAGCGACCCGGGGGCCGGCGCCGCCAGCGACGCGGCGAGTGCTCCGGGAGGCGGCGCGCAGAGCGGCCTCGACGTCCGCTGCTTCACGGTCGGCCCGGTCCAGGAGAACGCCTACATCGTGCGCGTCCCCGGCTCCGCCAAGGCGGTGCTCGTCGATCCCGGCGACGAGCCCGAGCGCCTGACGCGCGCGATCGACGATCTCGGCGTTCAGATCGAGGCGATCCTGATAACGCACTGCCACTTCGACCACATCGGCGCGGTCGCGCCGCTCGCCCGCGCGACCGGCGCGCCCGTCTACTGCCCGGAGATCGAGCGTCCCGTCCTTGAGAACCCCGCCCTTGGCACGCCGCCCGGCTTCGGGCCGTTCGAGGGCTACGAGCCCGAGCACCTGCTCCGCGGCGGCGAGTCCATGAGCATCGCGGGCCTTGACTTCGAGGTGCTCTTCACGCCCGGCCACAGCCCCGGCCACCTCACCTACTCGCTGCCCGATCGCGGCGCGATCCTCTCCGGCGACGTCCTCTTCCAGGGCTCGATCGGGCGCACCGATCTGCCGTTCGCCGACCATCCGACGCTCGAACGTTCGCTTGGCGCGCTGATCGAGACGCTGCCGGGCGAGACCGTCGTGCACCCCGGCCACATGGGCGCGACCACGCTCGCGCGCGAGCTGGCCACAAACCCGTTCCTCGTCGAGCTGCGCTCCGCACAGACACCTTCTTGACGAAGACCCAGCAGATCAAAGCCCCGCGCGGCACGAGCGACGTGCTCGGTGAGCAGGCCGCCGCGCGCGCCGCCCTGGAGGCAAAGGCCCGCACGATCCTCGAGGGCGCCGGCTATGAGCGAGTCGAGACGCCTACGTTCGAGGCCACCGAGCTGTTCGCGCGCGGCGTCGGCGCCTCGACCGACATCGTCCAGAAGGAGATGTACACGTTCGAGGACGCCTCCGGGCGCTCCTTGACCCTGCGCCCCGAGGGCACCGCTCCCGTCTGCCGCGCCTACGTCGAGCACGGGATGCACAAGCTCAGAGCGCCCGTGCGCCTCTGGTACCTGTCGAGCTTCTACCGCCACGAGCGGGCCCAGGCCGGGCGCTACCGCCAGTTCTGGCAGATCGGAGCCGAGGCGCTCGGCTCGGAGGACCCGGCGCTCGACGCCGAGTCGATCTGGCTGTTGCGGACGATCCTCGACCAGGCCGGTGTCGGCGCCGGTCTGCGTCTACGGCTTTCGAGTCTCGGCAGTCCCGGCGCGCGCGCCGAGTATCGAGATCGACTGCAAGCCCATCTGCGCGCCCACGAAGAGGCCCTGTCTGAGGACGTCCGCGCGCGCATCGACCTCAACCCGCTGCGCGCCTTCGACTCCGAACATCCAGGCACCGTCGAGACGATGCGCAACGCGCCGCTGCTGCGCGACTTCCTGAGCCCCGAGGACGCCCAACACTTCGCCGAGGTCCGCGCCCGCCTGGACGCCGCCGGCGTCGCCTACGAGCTCGACCCGACGCTCGTGCGCGGCCTCGACTACTACACGCGCACCGTCTTCGAGTTCGCCTCCGACGCCCTCGGAGCCCAGAGCGGCGTCGGCGGCGGCGGACGCTACGACGGTCTCGTCGAGCGGCTCGGCGGCCCACCGACGCCCGGTATCGGTTGGGCGGCGGGGATCGAGCGGATCCTGCTCGCCGGCTCGATGCCGCCCGCGGCGCCACCGCCCGTCGATCTGTTCGTCGCCTACGAGCGCCCCGCCGGCTCGGTCGCGGAGGACGGCCGAGCGGTGGCGCCCACCGCCGCGTTCGCGCTCGTGAGCGAGGCTCGCGCCGCCGGACTCACAGCCCAGATGGAGCTCGCCGGGCGCTCCCTGAAGGGCCAGCTCGGTTTCGCCAACGCCGTCGGCGCGCGCTACGTGGCGATCCTCGACGGCGAACAGGCCGCGCTCAAGGACATGGCCGGCGGCGGCCAGCTCCAGATCGCGCCCGACGAGGTCGTGCACGCGGTCCTACGCGGCCAGCACACGCTCTAGAGCGCTCGAGTTTCAGGCCGAGAGCGAGCGCGGCGCCATGCACGGCCGAGTCCAGAGCGCGCCGCCCAGTTAACTCTGGCGCTCGATCTGCCGACATAGCTTGCACATGGCCCACGTCTCCCGTCCCTTTCAGATCTTTCTGGTCGCTTTCTGCCTGTTCGTGGCCGTCTGGTTCGTCGCGCTGCGCGACCACACTCCCGGCACCACCGGCGCCGGATCGAGCGCGCCCGTTTCCCAGCCGGCGAAACCGGCCCAGACCACCACCCACGCAACCGTCGTGCACAGCACGACCACGACCAGGTCCGGCTCCGCGAGTCAAGGTCACACGACCACCACCACCCACGTAACCGTCGTCAAGCATCCCGCGGTTGCGAGCCGGCCCGCAACCGCCTCCGCCACGCCTTCCGGCGCGCACGGCACCGCGAGTGCCGCGAGCGGCGCCCACGGCACCGCGACCGCCGCGAATCCCGCCGCCGCCAAACCATCCGTCACGAAGACCCATACGGTCACACCGGCGCCCGCCAAGCCCGCTCCGAGCACCGCCACCAAGCCCGCTTCGGGCGGGGCCACCAAGCCCGCTTCGGGCGGGGCCACCAAGCCCGCTTCGGGCGGGGCCGGCAAGCCGGTAGCGGGGCTGCCAGCGATGCAGGTAGCGGTCGAACGACAACTGCAACAGGGCAAGACCGTGCTGATCCTGTTCTGGAACCCCAAAGGCTCCGACGACGCCGTCGTACACCGTGAACTGCCCGCGGTCCAGCGCGCCTCCCACGGCTCCGTCGCCATCCACTACGCGGCGGCCAAGCAGGTCGGCGAATACGGCGCGATCACACACGCGGTACAGGTCGTCCAGACCCCGACGCTCTTGATCGTCGAGCCCCACGGTCAGACCACCACGATCACCGGTCTCACCGACAGCTTCGCGATCGGCCAGACGATCGCCGAAGCGCGCGCCGCGGCCGCCAAGACCGCCACCAAGTAGGTCGTCGAAAATGGTGGGGCCCGCGCGCGCGTGAGCCCACGACCGCCACGACCGCCGCTTACACTCACCATGTGACCCTCACCGCGGGCTTGGCCGATCATCTCGAACGTCCGCGCGCGCGCGGACACACCCCCGCGGGCGCCCACACGGGCGCCGCCGGCGGCGCCGCGTGCGGCGACCTGATCCGGGTCTCGCTCGCCGTCGACCCCGACGATCCGCGCGGCCACATCCGCGACGCCGGCTTCGACGCCGGCGGCTGCGGCGCGAGCATCGCGGCGGGCAGCGCCGCGGTCGCGCTCCTGCTCGACGGCGCTTCGCTGCTGCAGGCCGCCCTGATCGGCCCCGAGGAGATCGCGGCCGAGCTCGGCGGCCTGACGCCGGCCAAGCGACACGCCGCCGAGCTGGCCGCCGACGCCCTGCACCGCGCGCTCGGCTCCGCCCTGCGGGCGGATGCCCGGCTTGCCCCGGCCCCCGGACGCACGCTCGTGGCGATGAGCGGCGGGGTGGACTCCGCGGTCGCCGCCCTGCTCGCCGGCGGGCGCCACGGCGTGGGCGGCGCCATTGAGGAGCGGCCCGACGAGGCCCGGCCGGCCGCCGGGCGAGCCGTCGTGGCGGTGACCCTCGAGCTGTGGTCGGACCCCGAGAACGACGGCTCGCTGAGCTGCTGCTCGGCCCAGGCCGTCCGTGGCGCGCGCGCGCTCGCCCACGGCCTCGGCATCCCGCACTTCTCGATCGATCTGCGCGCCGAGTTCAGGGCCGGAGTGGTCGACCCCTGGCTCGACGCCCACGCCGCCGGCGAGACGCCGAACCCGTGCGTGCGCTGCAACGGCTCGGTCCGCCTGGACGCCATGCTCGAGCTGGCCGACCGCCTCGGCGCCGAAGCGCTCGCGACCGGCCACTACGCGCGCGTGCACGGCGCAGACGCCGGTCCTGGCGTGAACGGCTCAGGGGCCGGTCCTGCCTGGCCTGGCCGCGGCCCGGGCGAGGAGGCCCCGCTGCTGCGCGTCGCCGTCGATCCGGCCAAGGACCAGAGCTACGCGCTCAGCGGGCTCTCGCCGACCTCGCTCGCGCGCCTGCGCTTCCCGCTCGGCGGGCTGACCAAGCCCGAAGTGCGCGCGATCGCGCAGCGCGCCGGCTTGCCCGTCGCGCGTAAGCGCGACTCCCAGGACCTGTGCTTCCTGGCGGGCACCGGCCAAGGCGACTTCCTTGCCCGCCACGGACGCCTGCGCGCGCGCCCGGGTCCGCTCGTCGATCGCGCCGGCCGCGTGCTCGGCAGTCATGGCGGCGCGCACACGCTCACCGTCGGTCAGCGGCGCGGCCTGGGCTCCGGCCCTGGACTCGACGCCAGCGGCGAGCCCCTGTTCGTGCTCGCCTCGGACCCGACCTCCAACACGGTCACGGTCGGACCGCGCCGCGAGCTGTTGACCCGGACGGTCCGCGCGCGCCAGGTCACGCTGCACCGCGGCGCCGAGCACGTGGACGCGGTCAAAGTCCGCTACCGCGGCGCGCTCCTGCCCTGCCGGATCTCGGGCGCCCACGAGCCGGGCGTCCACGAGCAGATCGAGCTGGAGCTGCACGATCCGGCCGAGCGCACCGCGCCCGGCCAGATCGCCTGCCTCTATGCGGGCGAGCTGATCGTCGGCCAGGGTGTTATCTGCATCTAGGATCATTCGACGATGACCTCGGACGAGATCAGAGAGCGCTACCTGGAGTTCTTCGCCGAGCGCCAACATTTGCGCATCCCTTCGGCCTCGCTGGTGCCGCCCGCCGACGATCGCACCGTGCTCCTGACGACGGCCGGCATGCAGCCCTTGAAGCCGTACTTCCTCGGCCGCGAAACGCCGCCCGCGCCGATGCTGACGAGCTGCCAGAAGTGCTTCAGGACGCCCGACATCGACCATGTCGGCAGCACCCTTCGCCACCTGACCTTCTTCGAGATGCTCGGCAACTTCTCGATCGGCGCCTATTTCAAGGCCGAGGCGATCCGCTACGCCTGGGACCTCTCGCTGGAGGTCTTCGGTTTCGACCCCGCCGACATCTGGGTGACCGTGTTCGCCGGTGAGCAGGCGCTCGGTCTTGGCCCGGACGAGGAGGCGATCGAGCTGTGGCAGGCGGTCGGCGTGCCGCGCGAGCGGATCGTCGCCTGCCCGCGCTCCGAGAACTTCTGGGAAGCCGGGCCCGTCGGCCCGAGCGGGCCGTGCTCGGAGCTGTACATCGACCGCGGCCTCTCCTTCGGCGCGCCCGACGACCTGCCCGGCGGCGACAACGAGCGCTTCCTGGAGTACTGGAACCTCGTGTTCATGCAGTACGACCAGGATCCGCACGACCACCTCCAGGCGCTCCCGACGCGCAACATCGACACCGGCCTTGGCCTCAACCGCCTCGCCGCGATCCTGCAGGGCAAGGACTCCGTCTTCGATACCGACCAGTTCCAGCCCCTGATCGAGCTCGGCGGCGAGCTCGCCGGCCGCTCCTATGGCGAGGACCCGGTCGCCGACCGCTCCCTGCGCATCCTCGCGGACCATGCCCGCGGCATGTCCTTTTTGATCGCCGACGGCGTGGTGCCCTCCAACGAGGATCGCGGCTACGTGCTGCGCCACCTCACGCGCCGCGCGATCCTGCAGGCGCGGCGCCTGCACATGGAGCCCGGCTTCCTGGTCCGCTACGCCGCCGTCGTACGCGAGCTGATGGCCGGCGCCTACCCGGAACTGAGCGACCAGCGCGAGGCGATCGAGCGCTGGCTCTCATCCGAGGAGGACGCCTTCGGCCGCGCGCTCGAGCAGGGCACGAAGCTGCTCGACGAGCTGATCGAGCGCGCCCGCTCGGCCGGCCAGGCCGCGATCGCCGCCGCGGACGCCTTCACCCTGCACGACACCCACGGCTTCCCGATCGACCTGACGCGCGAACTGGCCGCCGAGCATGGTCTCGGCGTCGACGAGCCCGGCTTCGAGCGCCTGATGGGCGCTCAGCGCGAGCGTGCCCGCGCGGCTGCCTCCGGTCCGGGCGCCGCCGCGAACGGCGAAGCCGATCCCCGCGAGCGCGCCCGCGCCCTGGCCGCCGAGGCCACCTTTAAGACCCAGTTCACCGGCTATGAGACCGAGTTCCAGCAGACGACCGTCGGGGCGGTCCAGGAAGTGGAGGGCGGTCGCCTGCTCGTCAAGCTCGCCGAGTCGCCGTTCTATGCGGCCGGCGGCGGCCAGGTCTCGGACACGGGCACGATCGAATGCGAGCACGGCGACTGCCGCCTTCGCGTCGAAGGCGTGTTGCGTCTGGGCGACGATCAGGCGCTCGAGGTGGCCGTCGAGCAAGGGTCTCTCCAAAAAGACGAGCCCGTCCTGGCCCGCGTCGACGCTGTGGCCAGGCGCGCCACCGAGCGCAACCACACCGCCACCCATCTGCTGCACGCCGCCCTGCGCGAGCGCTTGGGCAGCCACGTCAGGCAGGCCGGCTCTTACGTCGGCCCCGACAAGCTGCGCTTCGACTTCTCTCACACCGGCGCGCTCAGCCCCCAGGAGCTGCGCGACGTCGAGGACGCCGTCAACGCCAGGATCGCGGCCGGCGAGCCCGTGCGCGCCATCTCGACCACGCTCGACGAGGCCAAGCGTCTCGGCGCGATGGCCCTGTTCGGAGAGAAGTACGGCGATGTCGTGCGCATGGTCCAGATCGGCGACGGCTCCTATTCGCGCGAGCTGTGCGGCGGCACCCACGTCAAGAACACCGCCGAGATCGGTCTCTTTCACATCCTCGCCGAGACCTCTTCGGCCGCCAACGTGCGCCGCGTCGAGGCGCTGACCGGTGCGGGCGCGGGCGAGCTGCTGCGCGAGCGCGAGCGCGAGCTGGCCGACATAGCCCAAACGATGCGCACGACCCCCGACCGGGCGGCCGAGGCGGTGCGTGCGCGCGAGCAGCTCTTGCGCGCGATCGAGAAGGCCGCCGGCGTTCGGGCCGACCGGGTCCCCGCGCGGCTCGCGGCTCTCTCCGGCGCGAACGGATCCGGAGGGTCCGGCGACGGTCCGGGCGTCGCCCCCGGCGTGAGCGACGCGGCCGCGCTGGCCCAGCTGGCGATCGGCGTCGACGGAGTGCCCGTGCTCGTCGCGACTGTCGAGGTCCCCGACGCCAAGGCCCTCCCCGACCTGGTCGACCGCGTCAAGGGCCAGCTCAAAGGCGACGCCACGATCGTGCTCGGCGCCGTCGTCGAGGACCGTGTTGCCCTCATCGCGAGCGTCGCCCCGGCGCTCGTCGCGCGCGGCCTGCGGGCCGGTGAGATCGTCAAGACGGCTGCGGCCCGTGTCGGCGGCGGCGGCGGCGGTCGCGACACGCTCGCCCAAGCCGGCGGGCGCGACCCGGCTGGTCTCGGGGAGGCTCTGGAAGCCGCGCGCGCCGCGATCGAAGCCGTGCTCGGGTCAGCGGAGCCAGCGGGGCGGGCGCCCGGGGGTGCGCGCGAGCGGTGAGCCGCGTGCTCGGCCTCGACTATGGCAGCGCCCGCTGCGGCTGCGCGCTCAGCGATCCCACGGAGACGATCGTCACGCCGATCGAGGCGATATCGAAGCCGGCCGGGCGGCGCGGCTTGGCCGAGATCGAAGACCTGATCCGCGAACGCGAAGTCGAACGGGTCGTCATCGGGCTGCCGGTTTCGCTGCACGGCGGCGACTCTCACCAGACCGTCGAGACCAGGGACTTCGCCAGGCGCCTGTCCCTGCGCCTCGGCGAGAAGATCCCGGTCGAGCTCCACGACGAGCGCTTCACGACCAAGATCGCCCGCCAGGACATCGGCTCGCACCGCGCCGGCGAGGACTCCCGCGCGGCCGCCCACATGCTCGAGAGCTGGCTGCACGCCCGCCAGCGCCAGCGCCGCCCCGGCGCCTCGTCCGCCTAAGGTCGCCTCGCCCGATGCCCGCCGGAGAACGCACCGCCGCCGAACGCGAACGCGCGCGCGCGGAACGCAGCCAGCGCCGTGCGCCGGGACCCGGCCCCGAGGCGGGCCCGGAGTCGACCTCGGCGTTCGCCCCTGTGCGACCTCCCACGGACGGGCGCTCGCGGCGATGGCTTCGGATCGTCGGCTTGACGCTGGCCATCGTGCTCTTGGCGATCGCCGCCGGCCTGGGGATCGCCAAGCTCGAGCACAAAGCGAAGCCCGTCAAGACCGTCGCGGCGCCGATCGTCGTGAAGGTGCTCGTGCCCGAGGGCGAAACCAGGCCGCAGATCGCGGCCCGCGCTCACGCGGCCGGCCTGACCGGCAGCTACCTGGCGGCCGCCAAGCGCTCGCCGGCGCTCGACCCGGCCCGCTACGGCGCCCCGGCCGGCACGCCCAACCTCGAAGGCTTCCTGTTCCCAGCCACCTACGAACTCTATTCCGGCGCCCCCGCCGCCCAGCTCGTGCGCGAGCAGTTGGCTGCCTTCTCCGAACGCTTCGGCCGGCACCAGATCGAGCGCGCCAGGGCGCTGCGCCTGACTCCCTACGAGCTCCTGATCGTCGCCTCGATCCTCGAACGCGAGGCCCAACTGCCAAGCGACCGGCCGAAGGTGGCGGCCGTCGTCTACAACCGGCTGCGCCTGCACATGCCGCTCGGCGTCGACGCGACGATCCGTTACGTGCTGCACGACTACTCCAGCCCGCTGACCGCGGCCCAGCTCGCGCTCGCATCCCCCTACAACACCCGCATCCACGTCGGCCTGCCGCCCACTCCGATCAGCAACCCCGGGACGGCCGCGATCGAAGCCGCCGCGTACCCCGCCCACGTGCCCTACCTCTATTACGTCGACGCTCCAGACGGCTGCGGCGATCTGGTGTTCTCCAAGAGCTTCGCCCGATTCGAACACGACGCGGCCGCTTACCGCCAAGCGCTGCGCGCCAACAACGGCAATGTCCCAGCCTGCCACGCAAAGCACTGACGCTGGAGCCAGTGCCGGCCCACGGCGCCTTGGCGTGCTCGGCTGGCCGGTCGCCCACAGCCGCTCGCCGGCGATGCACAACGCGGCGCTGCACGCGCTCGGCCTGGACCTCGAGGGTTGGCGCTATCAGTTGCTGCCCGTCCCGCCCGAGCGGCTCGCCGAGACGGCGCGCGCGCTGCCGGCAGCCGGTTTCGCGGGCGCCAACGTGACGATCCCCCACAAGCACGCCGCCCTCGAGATCGCCGACTCGGCCACCGAGCCGGCCCGCGCGATCGGAGCCGCCAACACGCTCACGTTCGGTCCCGACGGCTCGATCGCCGCCGAGAACACCGATGCGCCCGGCTTTCTGGCGGCGCTCGGCGTCTCGCCGAAGGACATGACCGCGCTCGTGCTCGGCGCCGGGGGGTCCGCCCGCGCGGCCGTCTGGGCGCTGCGCGAGGCGGGCGCGCGCGAGGTGTCGGTCTGGAACCGCACGCCCGAGCGCGCCACCGAGTTGGCCCGCGACCTCGATGTCCGCGCGGTGCCCCATCCAGAGGGCGCCGATCTGCTCGTCAACTGCACGTCGGTCGGCCTGCGCCCCGCCGGTGACGCCGGAGAGGTATCGGCCCCGGTCGCCCTACAACAGTCGGCCACTGGCCGGGAGGCGCTCAACTCCCTGGAGCTTACGTTCGATCAAGTCGGTACCTACGCCCATGTCGTCGACTTCGTCTACAACTCCACCCCGACTCCTCTGCTCGCCGCCGCCCGGGCGCACGGCGCGCACGCCGTCGGCGGCCTGGAGGTCCTGCTCTGGCAGGGCGCTCTCAGCTTCGAGATCTGGACGGGCAGGCCGGCGCCGTTGGAGGTCATGCGCGCGGCGCTCGCCGGCTGAGCGTGGGAGGGCGGCGCGATGAGCGACGCCCAGCAACACGCCGGCCCCGACCTTCATGCTTCTGTCGCGCGAGGGGGTCAGGACCCCCTCCCGACCACCCTCCTGAGGGGAAGGGCGCGATGAGCGACGCCCAGCAACACGCCGGCCCCGACCTGCACGCGATCTTCGGCATGGACGGCGCAGCCGCCGCTCCGGTCGATCCCGTCGTCGAGGTCGAGCCCTACCAGGTCGGCGAGGACGAAACCGAGATCGAGATCTACGACCTCTCCGGGGCGCCCGAGCTCGAAGCCGCGCTCGAGGACGAAGGCGGCCTGGACGCGGCGGCGGCGGCGGCATCGGCGGGTGACGGGACCGCGACGGCTGGTGCGGAAGGAGCGGCCGGCAAGCAGGCCAAGGGCGAGTGGGCGGGCATCACGAGGCCAAGCCGCCGCGGCTCCTCTTCGCGCTTCTTGACAGACGTGATCGTCGACATGGGCCTGGCCTCGCGCGGACAGGTCCAGGAGGCGATCGAGAGCTCACGCAACGTGGGCACCACACCCGAGCGGGTGCTGCTCGAGAACGGCGCGATCAACCACGACGGCCTCGCGCGGGCACTGGCCGAGCGCTACGGCCTCGATCACCTCGACCTGGACATGTTCGGAGTCGACATGTCGGCCGCGAATCTCGTCACGACGGCCGCCGCCAAGCGTTATGGAGCAGTGCCTGTCGCGTTCGTGGACAAGCGCACGCTGCTGGTCGCGATGGCCGACCCCTCGAACGTGCTGGCGGTCGACGACATCGCGATCATGACCGGCTATGAGGTCCGGGTCGCGGTCGCTCCGCCCGAGGACATCGCCACGCTGATCTCCAAGCTCGACCGCCTCGAGGACGTCGTCTCCGACCACGACGGCCTGCTCGCCGCCGAAGAGGACCAGGACGCCGAGGTCGTCGACCTGCACGAGACGGCCGAAGACGCGCCGGTCATCAAGCTCGTCAACCAGATCGTCGCCCAGGCGGTGGAGCTGCACGCCTCCGACATACACCTCGCGCCCGACGGGCGCGAGGTGAGGGTGCGCTTCCGGGTCGACGGCGTCCTTCAGGACGTCACGACAGTGCCGCGGCGGATGGCCGCCGGGGTGATCTCCCGCGTGAAGATCATGGCCGAGCTGAACATCGCCGAGAAGCGGCTGCCCCAGGACGGCCGTGTAGGGCTGGCCGTCGACGGCAGGCATGTCGATCTGCGCATCGTCACGCTGCCGAGCGTCCACGGCGAGGCGATCGTGATGAGGGTGCTCGACAAGGAGTCGGTCGTGGTCCGCCTGGAGACGCTCGGCATGGCCGAGACCGAGCGCGAGCGCTTCGAAAAGGCCTGCCACGAAACCCACGGGGCGGTGCTCGTCACCGGACCGACCGGCTCGGGCAAGTCGACGACCCTGTATGCGGCCCTGCAGAAGCTGAACACGCCGGAGAAGAACATCATCACGGTCGAGGACCCCGTCGAGTACGAAATGGACGGTCTCACCCAGGTCCAGGTCTCGCCGAAGGTGGGCCTCACGTTCGCCGCCGGCCTGCGCTCGATGGTCCGGGCCGACCCCGACGTGATCATGGTCGGCGAGATCCGCGACCGCGAGACCGCCCAGATCGCGGTCGAGTCCGCGCTGACCGGCCATTTGGTGCTCTCCACGCTTCATACCAACGATGCCCCTTCCGCGATCACGCGGCTGGTCGAGATGGGCATCGAGCCGTTCCTGGTCGCCTCCGCCCTGGACTGCGTCGTCGCCCAGCGTCTGGCCCGAATGCTGTGTCCCCACTGCAAGCGTCGCACGATCGTGCCGGCCGAGATCCTGCGCGAGAACGGCTACAAGGCGATCGTCGACCTCGAGGCCTACGAGCCTGTCGGCTGCCGGCGCTGCGCCGGGTCCGGTTATCGCGGGCGTATCGGCCTGTACGAGGTGATGAGCATCTCCCCCGAGATCCAGACGCTCGCCTTGCAGCGCCGTCCCGCCGAGGAGATCCGCGACGTCGCCGTGAGCCAGGGGATGCGCCGTCTGCGCGACGACGGCCTCGAGAAGGTCCGCCAGGGGCGCACCTCGATCGCCGAGATCGCCCGCGTGATCGGCAGCAGCTGACCGGGCCGAGGGAGGTCCCTGGATTTGGGTCAGGACGGGCGAGGATGTTTTTGAATTTAGGGGTGGTAGGTTTTCTACGGCAGACAAAGGTCACGTCGGCGTCTTTAGAAAAGTAGGGCGATTGTCTGTGTATGGTATGACGATTGTCTGTTGTAGGTTTTTTGCACGACGTTTCGGGGAAGATATGTCGGTGACTAATGCCCGGGCCCGCACGTGCCGATAGGCCAGGCATGGACATCGATTTCGCCGAGCTTTTGCTCGAAGTCGTAGCCAGGCGCGCTTCTGATCTGCATTTGAGCGCGGGCGCGCACCCGACGATCAGGGTGCGCGGCCGGCTGACCGGGCTCGAGGACTATCCGCTGCTCTCACCGAGCGATACGCGCGAGATCGTGTACTCGATCCTGACGGGCGACCAGCGCCAGCGCCTCGAGACCAACTGGCAGCTCGACTTCGCCTACTCGATCCCGGGGCACGCCCGGTTCAGGGTCAACGCCTACTACCAGCGCGGCGCGATCGGCGCCGCCTTCAGGTTGATCCCATTCGGGCTCACCTCGATCGACGAGCTGGGGCTGCCGGCGGCGGTGCACGAGTTCACCAGACGTCCGCGCGGGTTCGTGCTCGTGACCGGCCCGACGGGCTCGGGCAAGTCGACGTCGCTCGCCGCGATGATCGACGAGATCAACACGACGCGCGATGAGCACATCATGACGATCGAGGACCCGATCGAGTTCCTGCACCCGCACAAGCGGTGTCTGGTCAACCAGCGCGAGCTGGGCTCGGACGCCCAGAGCTTCGGCGAGGCGCTGAAGGCCGCGCTGCGCCAGGACCCAGACGTGATCCTGGTCGGCGAGATGCGCGACCTCGAGACGATCTCGACCGCGCTGACCGCGGCCGAGACCGGGCATCTGGTGTTCGCGACGCTGCACACCCAGGACACCGCTCAGACGATCGACCGCGTGATCGACGTCTTCCCGGCCCATCAGCAGGGCCAGGTCAGGGTGCAGCTGTCGGTCGCGCTGCAGGGGATCATGACCCAGCAGCTGTTGCCGACATCCGACGGCTCGAGCCGTGCCGTCGCGACCGAGGTGCTGGTGCCCAACCCGGCCGTACGCAACCTGATCAGAGAGGGCAAGACCCACCAGATCTACTCGGTTCTGCAGACCAGCTCCTCGCAGGGCATGCAGACGATGGACGCCTCCCTGGTCTCGCTCGTTCGGGCCGGCAAGATCACCCAGAAGCTCGCCGAAGCCAGGTCCTCGACGCCAGATGAGCTCAGGCGTCTGCTGGGCGCGACCTCGCTGGCGGCAGCGTAGAGGCGCACGGGGCGAGCGTGGGCGGCATGAGCGCCAGACACGACATCGGCGGCCCGAGCCCCACCGGCATCGGCATCGCGCCCGGCGTGGGGGCGACCCGATGAGTACCTATGTCTTCAAGGCGATGGACCTGGCCGGCGTCAAAGCCAAGGGCGAGGTCGAGGCCGACTCCAAGCAGGCCGTCTCCGACCAGCTGCGCGCGCGCGGGCTGATCGTCCTGGACATCGCCGACAAGCACTCCTCGACCGAGATCAACCTGCGCTTCATGGAAAGCGTCAAGGCCGACGAACTGGCGGTCTTCGCGAGGCAGCTGGCGACGATGATCTCCTCGGGCATGAGCATCCTGCGGGCGCTGTACGTCCTGGAGGAGCAGACCGAGTCGAAACTATTGAAGGAGACGATCGTCGCCGTGCGCAAGGACGTCGAGGCGGGACTGTCGCTGAGCGACGCGCTCGCCAGACACCCGAAGATCTTCAACCCGCTGTTCGTCGCGATGACCCAGGCCGGCGAGATGGGCGGCGTGCTCGAGAGCTCGCTGCTGAGGGTCGCCGACCAGCTCGAGGACGACGCCTCGCTGCGCAAACAGGTCAAATCGGCGATGATCTATCCGGCGCTCGTGATCATCGTCGCGGTCGGGATCATGCTCGCGCTGTGCGCCTTCCTGATCCCCGTGTTCGAGAACGTCTTCAAGGAATTCGGCGGCGAACTGCCGGCGATCACGAAGGTGTCGGTGCTCGCCTCCAACATCGTTACCGGCTACTGGTGGGCGATGATCGGCGTGACCGCGATCCTGGCCGTGGCGTTCATCAAGTGGAAGAAGTCATCCTGGGGTCGTCCGCAGTGGGACCAGTTCCGGCTGAGGATCCCCATGAAGATCGGCACGATCGTCCAGCAGGTCGCGGTCGCCCGCTGGTCGCGGACCCTGGCTTCGCTGACGAGCGCTGGTGTGCCGCTGCTGCAGGCCCTCGAGATCACGGGGCGCACGGCGGGCAACGTGGTCGTCGAAAAAGCGATGGACGGCGTGATCGCCTCGGTCAAGCGAGGCGGCACGATCGCCGCGCCACTCGCCCAGGCGCCGATCTTTCCGACGATGGTCACCCACATGGTCGGCGTCGGCGAGGAAACCGGCGCCCTGGACACGATGCTCGACAAGGTCGCCGAGTTCTACGAAGACCAGGTCGAGGCTTCGGTCAAGGCGCTTACCTCGATCCTCGAGCCGGTCATGATCATGGTGATCGGCGCGATGGTCGGCTTCATCGTGATCTCCATGTACCTGCCCTTGTTCGAAGTTTACAACCGGATCGAATAAATGAGCCGAAGCACCCTGCGGGTGGAGACGGTCGTCTATACGATCCGCAGCCGTGCCGGCGCCGGTCCATCGCGGTCGACCGACAGCGAGATGCGCCCGTCGAGCAGCTCCAACAGCTCGCGGCCGACGAGCTCGCGGCGCCAGCCGCGCAGGGTGCGCACATCGGGCTCGCCGGCGTTCTGGCGACGGGATGTGACGATCGTCTGTAGGTCGGCGCGCGAGGCGAGCAGCTCGTAGGCGAGACCGGCCTCGTTCGCGCGGGCGCGCACCAGCGCCTCGGCGAGCGCGATCAGGGGCGGGTCCTCGTGGTCGATCGCGGGGGGCTTGCCGGCGGCGGGCAGCTCCTCGGGCGGCCGCTCCGCGCCGCGAGCCACGGCGTCGAGCAGGTCCTGGCCGCGGCGGCGCAGGCTGCCCTGGTTGACGCCCCTGATCTGGGCCAGGCGCTCGGTCGTGGTCGGTTTGCGCCTGGCGACCTCCATCAGGGCCGCGTCGGACAGGATGCTCTGCACGGGGCGGTCCTGGTCGGCCGCCAACCGCTCGCGCCAGTCGAGCAGCTCGCGCGCGACCCCCTGGGCTGGGGCGCTCAGGCCGCGGACGCGCGGCAGCTTCGCGAACACCAGATCGAGGTCGCGTTCGTCGCTGGAGCGCGCCACGGGCTCGCACTCCTCGCGCGCCCACGTCAGGCGTCCAAGCGACTCCAGGCGCCGTTCCAGCTCGTCAGCCAGGGCCAGCAGGTGCACGACGTCCTCGCGCGCGTAGGCCAGCTGCTCGGGCGAAAGCGGCCTCAGATCCCAGCGGGTAAAGCTCGCGCTCTTGGCGACCCTCACGTCGAGCAGTCTCGCCAGCAGCGTTTCGTAGGAGGCTTGGGCCGGCAGCCCCGCGAAGCCGGCGGCGACCTGGGTGTCGAAGATGTTCGACACGTCCGTCTGGAAGCGGCGGCGCACGAGCGCGACATCCTGGCGCCCGGCGTGCACGACCACCTGGATGGCGGGGTCGGCGAGAACGTCCGCCAAGGGGCCGCCGTCGAGGCTCTCCTCCAGCGGGTCGATGAGCTCGATCCGCTCTCCCTGCGCCGGCCGGCCCTGGTCGGCGCTCGGGTCGGGGACCGCCAGCTGGATCAGGCACAGGAGCGTGCGGTAGCGGCCCTCGCCCATGAACTCGGTGTCGAACGCGATCCGTCCCGCCGCGCGCGCCGCCCCGGCGAGCTTCTCGAGGTCGGGCTTGGGCAGCACGCTCGACGGATCCCCGCGACCGCCGTCCCCGCGCCTTCCACCACCACCGCCGCCACCACCGCCGCCACGACCCCGGCGAGGGTGGGGGCGGGGCGTATTGGAGTCGGGCCGGGTCATGGCTTGGCCCCGGGCAGCAGGTACAGCAGACCGGCCCGCTTCAGGCCGGCCGCGCGCGAAACGTCGGTTCCGTGCGCCCTGATCCAGCGCACGGGCGCCGAGCAGGCGGCGTTGTTGGAGTAGTAGGCGGCGCCCGCGCCGGCGCCGCAGAACGTGTTCAGGAAGGCGTAACGGACCTCGCCGCCGGCGATCAGGCGTCGCAGCTGGGGGATCGTCGTCAGGACGCGCGCGTCGTAGGTGGTCAGGATCACGACCGGTTCGCCGTCGGCAACGATCAGGGCGCCGACCTCGGTGGCCGACGCGGCCGCCAGCTCATAGCGCGCGCCGTGTTTGTGCGCGCGCACGTAGGAGCTGACGTCCTCGAGCTGTTCGTGCGGCAGCGCTCCCACATAGCCGGCGTCGGTCACGTCGTTTTCGATCGCCCTCACGTCAGCGCTCAGCGGCAACGCCAGGACGGCCGTCAACGTCAACGCGATCGTCGCGCCCGCCAGCACGGCGGCGCGGCGCCGGCCAGGCCGGCTTTCGCTCCCGTCGGGCACACCCGCGCGCGGTTCCTTGACGCCGGGATCCTCAGCGTTCGAAGGCCCGGGGCGCAGGCGGGCGAAAAGCGCGAGCGCAAAGGCCCCGAGCGCGGCCGCCAGCGACAGCCACCAGACGCCGGTGCGCCCGTACTCGAGCAGCTCGACATAGACGACCGCGATGATGAGCGCGACCCCGAGGGAGATGAGGCGGACATCGTCTTGGAGCGCCGCCCCGCGCGCGCGCGTCGTGCGCTCGCGCGGCCCTACGCCGATCGAACAGGCCCAGGTGACACCGATCCCGAGCAACGCCGCCACCGTCGGCAGGAATCCCTCGACATAGCGGGGATGCAGTCTGATCATCTCGCTGAACAGCACGACCCCGGTCAGCGTCCAGACGATCAGGCAGGCCGCCGTGGCCCGGCGCAGTCGTGGCGCGGGTCCAGGGCCGGCCGGCGGGGCTTCGACTGGCGTCGTGAGCGGGTCCAGGTGCGGTTCTGGTACGGGCCGGGGGAGGGCAGCCTCGCTCCCGCCGGCCGCGGCGACGGCGCGGCGGTCGACCGATCGTCGATCAGATGCGATCGCCCGATCGGCCAGCACGCCCGCGATCAGCGCCGGAATGCCGAGCAGCAGGGCGATCATCAGCTCGAGGCCCAGGCGCGCGCCGGAAAGCGGGCCGATGCGGGCGAACAGGCGCGTGGCCGAGGGCGGCACGATCGGGATATGGTCGCGCTCTTCCTGGGTGGCCACCGGGTAGCGATAGCCCGGCCTGTAGACGGTCAGCTGCGGTTCGGGCGATTTGCCGCCGAGGCGGTCGGTGCCGTTGAACACGAAGGCCGCGTTCCAGGCGCTGCCGTTGGTCGAGCCGATCGCATAGGGGCGCTCGTGGGCGGGGACGAACAGCGTCGCGGTCAGCCACGCCAGGGCGATCGCCACATAGAGGGCGCCCGCGCCCGCCAGGCGCACGAGACGGCGGGCCGGCGTGCCGGGCAGGCCGAAGAAGGCCAGCAGCGCGAGGCCCGGCAAGGCCACGAGCGACTCCAGCAGCTTGACGTCGAAGGCGAGGCCGAGCGCGGCGGCGCCCGCCAGGAGCCAGGCGTAGCGGTCGGTCTCGCAGGCGCGCACGATCAGCCACAGCGCGAGCACGATCAGGCCCATCATCAGGCCGTCCATCGTGTCGCTGCGCGAGGTGATCACCTCGACCGGCAGCACCGCCAGGCAGGTCGCGGCGGCCAGGCCGGCGGCCGTGCTCCACATTCGCCTGACCGCGGCGAACAGCAGCGGCACGGCGGCGATCCCGGCGAGCGCCTCCGGCAGCTTGACGGTCGTACGGTTGAAGCCGAGCAGTTCGACGCTCGCCACCTGCAGCCACAGATCGACGGGCGGCTTGTCGATCGAGGTCGCCGCGCTCGGGTCGTACGCGCCGAAGAAGAAGTTGTGCCAGGACAGGCCCATGCTGCGCACGGCCGCGTCGTAGAACGGATCGGACTCGATCCGGCCGATGTGCCACAGCCTCAGGACGGCGGCGCCGAGCGTGATCAACGCGACCGCGCCCCACACGAGCGCCGAACGGCGGCTGCTTCGCGGATCGCTCATCGCCGCCAGGACCCGCTACCCTCGACGGCTGCGTGGCAAGCGAGAACGGCGACAGCGAAGAGACGGCGAACGTGGATCGAGCCGAAGGGTCTCATGGACCGCGGGAGTGTATGCCCTGCCGCGGCACCGGCCAGGTCATCTCCAACCTCGGCGGCGCCCCCAAACCGCAGGACTGCCCTTGGTGTGAGGGCGCCGGCACGCGCATCGTCGGGATCGACGCGCAGGCGCGCTGGGCGGAGCAGGCCGCCAGCGGTTGAACGCGGGCTTGCGTGTCGGGCTCCACGCGCGGTGGCTCGCCCAGTGCGCTCGGAGTGGTAGTGGTTTGTGGCTCGGTAATACGTCCAGCGCTCATGCGGCGCTAAAGGTCACGCGCGCGGAAGTCGATGCAGGCGCTGATATAGCCAGTGTTCAGGACGCCAGGGCAAGCATCCCGTTTGGGTGTGTGGCAAAGCCGGCGTCTCTCACAAGTGGACCTTAGACGGGTCCTCCCATGGGGGGCGTATCGCCAAATGTGTGGCGGTGGAGTTCTTGGGGCTGGCCTAAAAAGACCAGATCCTAGGAGAACTAATGTTCAACTCACTACGCCAGCGGGCCGGCGATGAGGGTGGTTTCACCCTTATCGAACTCCTGGTCGTGATCCTGATCATCGGCATCCTCGCCGCGATCGCGATCCCCGCGTTCCTCAGCCAGAAGAGCAAGGCCTATGACTCGTCCGCAAAGACGTTGGCGCAGACCGCGCAGACGGCCGCGGAGACTTACTCGACTGAAAGCGGCAAAGAATACGAAGGTATTTCCCCAGCCGAACTCAAGAAGATCGAGCCTTCGATCAATACCGAAAACGGCAACGAAGCCAAGCTGATATCGGCTACGTCCGCTGCTGGAAAAGAATACGTGATCACGGTCGAAGCCGCGAATACGAAAGACAAATATATAGTCACGAGAGAATCGGGCGGTAACGTAAAACATACGTGTACTAGCACTGTTGAAGGCTGCCCGGGTCATTCCGCGTCCAGCGCTACCTGGTAGCGATCCGGTCTCGAGCCAGCCGCTCGGGTTCACGCCAACCATCAACGAGAGGCGGCCTTCGGGCCGCCTCTTCTGCGTTCGAGGGCTCAATTGGGCGGTGCCCTCAAGCGCGGCACCGCCAAGGCCGATCAAGGTCTCATGGCGGCAATCGCGTTCACAGGCGTCCTCGGGGCCATCGTCGGCTCGTTCCTGAACGTCGTTATCCACAGGCTGCCCAAACACGAATCGGTCGTCAAACCGGCTTCCAGGTGCCCGAACTGCGGTGCTCAGGTCAGGCCCTACGACAACATCCCGATCCTGTCCTGGCTCTTGCTGAAAGGTCGCTGCCGCGGCTGCGGCGAGCCGATATCTCCGCGCTACCCGTTCGTCGAGGCGCTCACGGCGATCCTCTGCGTCGGCGCCGTCGTCGCGCAGGACACCGCGGCTTCGGTCGCGCTCGGCATCGGCCTGATCCTGATCGTGATCCCGGCGGCACTGATCGACCTGGAGCACCGGATCATCCCCAACAGCATCACCGGCCTCGGCGCGATCCTGGCGATCGTGCTCGGCACCGCGCTCGACCCGTCCGGCGAGCTGACACGCCTGATCGCGGGCACCGCCGCCGCCGGCTTCCTGCTGCTCGCCGCGCTCGCCTATCCGGGCGGGATGGGCATGGGCGACGTCAAGCTGGCGGGCGTGATGGGTCTCTTCCTCGGCGCCGCGGTCGCTCCCGCGATCCTGATCGCGCTGCTGTCCGGGATCGCGGTCGGCGCCGCGATCGTCGCTCGCAAGGGCGCTGACGCCACCGGCCCGAGTTCGGCTCGCAAGACGGCCATCCCATTCGGACCGTTCCTGGCGTTCGGCGCGATCGTCGCGATCTACGCCGGCGCGCCGCTTGTCGATCTGTACTCCAACCACTTTTTGCACTGAGGCCCAGGGCTCAAGCGCGGGCTCGCAAGCGCCGATAGGCACCGTGATGAAGGTTCCCTCTTTGAAGATCGACCTAGGACGCCGTTCGGGCGCCAAGACCGTGGTCGGCCTGGACATCCAGCCGGGCCACGTCGCCGCCGTGCAGGCGCGCGTCAACGGCCGGGTCGTGGCCGAGCGAGCGGCGGCGCTGGCGCTGCCGGCCGACACGATGCGCGAGGGCGAGGTTCTCGACGAGGACGCGCTCGCCGAGACCCTGCGCGAGCTGTTCGCGCAGGCGGGCCTGCCGAAGGAGGTCCGTTTCGGCGTGGCCAACCAGCGCGCCGTCCTGCGCACGCTCGAGCTTCCGCCGGTCACGGACGCCAAGGAACTCGACGCGGCCGTTCGCTTCCAGGCCCAGGAGCAGATCCCGATGCCGCTCGGCAACGCGACCCTCGACTTCAACCCTCTCGGTGTCCACGACACGCCCGACGGTCAGCGCCAGCAGGTGGTGCTGGTCGCGGCCCAGCGCGACATGGTCGCCAAGCTGCTGGCGGCGGTCCGTGCCGCGGGCCTGCGCCCCGAAGGCGTCGACCTGTCGGCCTTCGCCCTGATCCGCTCGCTTTATCGCGCCGACCCCGAGCACGAGGGCCGCGTTCTGTACCTGAACGTCGACGGCCTGACGAACATGGCGATAGCGGAGGGCTCGATCTGCCGCTTCACGCGCGTCGTCGGCGGTGGCCTCGAGGCGATGGCCGGCAACCTGGCCGAGCGCTTGACGATTCCCGTCGTCGACGCCCGCGAGCAGGTCCTCAGCGCCGACTTGACGGGCGAGCCCGACGAGGAGGCCATCTCGGACGTGCGCTCGGTGCTCGAGAGCGGCATCCGTGAGATCGCCGGCGAGGTCCGCAACTCGCTCGACTTCCACCGCTCCCAGGAGGGTGGGGGCGAGGTCGACCGCGTCGTGCTGAGCGGCGCGGCGCTCGACGTCGCCGGCTTCGCCGACCTGCTGCAAACCGAGCTTGGGGTTCCGCTCGTGCGCGAGACCGTCGGTCTCGCCGACGACGGCCTCGAAGCTCTGGGCTCCGTCTCGCCTCAGCGCCTGGCGATCGCCGCCGGGCTGGCGGTCCAGGAGGGCCCCAAGTGAAGGCCGTAAACCTGATCCCGGTCGAGGAGCGCCGCGGTGGCTCGGGTCTGAGCGGCGGGCGCTCCGGCGGCGCCGTCTTCGCGATCTTCGGTTTGGTCGCCGGCCTGGCGATCCTCGCGCTGCTCTACGGGACCGCCTCCCACCAGATCTCGAACAGCAAGACCGAAGTCGCCTCGCTGCAGGCCCGCACCGCGCAGGCCCAGGCACGCGCGTCGGCGCTCTCCCCGTACACGAACTTCGTGGCGATGCGCGAACAGCGCCAGCAGGCCGTCCAGCAGCTCGTCGACTCGCGTTTCGACTGGGCCAAGGCCTTCCACGAACTCGGGCGCGTGCTGCCCGCCAACGTCTCGCTGACCTCGCTGAGCGGCACGATCGGGTCGAGCTCGGCGTCCTCCGGCTCGAGCTCCTCCACGAGCGCGGCCGCGAAAGCGGGCGCCGCCACCGGAGCCGCCTCGGTCTCCTCGGCGACTCCGCCCGGCAGCGTGCCGATCTTCACTCTCTCCGGCTGCACGACCAGTCAGGCCAGCGTCGCGATCGTGCTCGATCGGCTGCGCCTGATCGACGGGGTCCAGGAAGTAACGCTGCAGAGCTCGACCAAAGCCGGCGCCTCCGGCAGCGGTGGCGGCGGCGGTGGCGGCACGAGCGGCAGCTGTGAAGGCGGCGACGCCGCCTTCAACCTGACCGTCACGTTCCAAGCCCTGCCGACCGTCCCTACGTCGGGCTCGCCAGCCAGTACGACCGTCGCCGTCGCGACCTCCACCACGGGCGCCGGCTCGGGAGCGCCACGATGACCGGGCGCGACCGCATCGTCGTCGTCTCGCTGGCCGCCGTCGCCATCCTGGTCGCGGTCTGGATGCTGGCCGTGTCGCCCGAGCGCAAGCAGGCGGCCCAAGTGGCCGGCGAAGTCTCAAGCGCCCAGGCTCAGCTGCAGAGCGCCGAAAGCCAGGTCGCGAGCGCGAGCGCGGCGCAGACCAAGTACCAAGCGGCGTACGCCGCGATCGTCAGCCTCGGCAAAGCCGTGCCGGCGACCCAGGAAGTGCCGTCGCTGATCTACCAGCTGGCCCAGGCGACCGGCCAGAAGAACGTCGAATTCGCCTCGATCACCACCGGCTCGGGCGGCTCCAGCTCCAGCAGCTCCAGCTCGTCCTCGAGCGCGTCGGCCGCCGCCGCGAGCGCCGGCTTCACGCAGATGCCGTTCACGTTCGTCTTCAACGGCACCTTCGACAGCCTCTACAACCTCTTCAACCAGCTCGACGGCTTCGCCCAGCGCACGACCGCCGGCGACGTGCTCGTCAGGGGCCGCCTGCTGACGGTCCAGAGCATCAAGCTGGCGCCCTCCACGGCCGCGGTCTCGGTGTCCGGGTCGGGATCGAAGGCGGCCGAAGAAAAGCTGACGGGCACGATCACCGCGACCGCCTACGTCCTTCCCGCCGGCCAGACGCTCGCAGGCGGCGCCACACCCGCCGGGCCGGCCGGGCCCACGCAGACCGCCTCGACCGGCGGCTCGAGCTCGACCAACGCCCCCGCCGTGATCGGAGCCAACCCATGAGCGATTTTTTGGGATCGATCGCCTCCGACCTGCGCGACCGGCGCTTTCTGCCGATCCTCGTGGTGCTCGGCGTCGCGCTGCTCGCCGCGCTTGCCTATGCCGTGCTCGGCGGCCGCTCCGGCGGCCGCTCCGGCGGCTCTTCGGCCTCCTCCGCGCCCGTGCCGAGCGCTTCCAGCTCTGGCCCGGCCGGTCGGGTCGGCGCGGTCGCGATCGTCAAGGCGCCCGAAACCTCGACGAGCCAGGCGGTCGCCGAGACGACCAGCGGCTCCTCCAAGCACGGCTCGAGCGCCCCGCGTAACCCCTTCAAGCCGCTGTCCTCGCCGAAGGCCAGCTCCGCCTCCACGCCCTCGAACGCCAGCTCGACGGCGAGCGCGTCCGGCTCGGCCGCGTCCTCCGGGTCGGCCTCTTCGGGCTCCGGCGGGTCGACCTCGAGCGGCTCGGAACCGGCGCCGTCCAAGCCGAGCGCTCCGGCCAAGCCGAAGGTCTACGTCCACTTCCACACGACCGTCCAGTTCGGTCTCGTGCCGCCATCCGCGGAAGGCGCCCCACCGCAGCCGGCCCAGTTGAAGACATATCCGAACATGCCCCTCAACGAACCGCTGCCGTCCAAGAGCGAACCCCAGCTGGTGTATCTCGGCGTGACCGTCAAGACCGGTAAGGACGCGGCCTTCGGGCTGACCGGCGAGGCGATCCTGAAGGGCAGCGCCATCTGCAAGCCGAGCCCGAGCCAGTGCCAGGCGATCGAGTTGCAGGCCGGCCAGTCCGAGACGCTCGAAGTCATCGACGCGACCGGCCAGGCCAAAACGTACGAACTGAAGCTGGTCTCGATCGAAAAGACGGTCTCGAACTCCGCTTCGGCCGCGCGCGCGGCCGCTGTGGCCGGGGCCAGGATCGATCGCAACGGCGCCCTGCGCGCGTCCGGCTTGCGCTTCTCGCCCGGCAGCGGCGGGCTGGTCTTCGTCGAGCGCTCCGCCTTCGGCGCGCACGCCGCACGGCACCGCTGAGAACGCGCTTCACGGAACCGCTGAGAACGCGCCTCACGGCACCGTCGAGACCGGCCCAAATATGCTGGGCTCGAGATGAGCCTCCGTTTGATCACCGCCGGCGAGTCGCACGGCCCCGGCCTGACCTGCATCGTCGAGGGCCTGCCGGCCGGTTTGCGCCTGGATGAGGAGTCGCTGAGCGCTGACCTCGCCCGTCGCCAGCTCGGCCACGGCAGGGGCGGGCGCATGAAGATCGAGCGCGACCGCGCCGAGGTCACCGCCGGCGTCCGCCACGGCCTCACGCTCGGAGGGCCGATCGCTTTGAGCGTCGCCAACAGGGACTACGCCAACTGGGAGGAGCGCATGAACCCGTGGCCGGTCTCAGAGCCGGTCGAGGAGGTGCACCTGCCGAGGCCCGGCCACGCCGACCTGGTCGGCATCCAGAAGTACAACCAGACCGACGTCCGCAACATCCTCGAGCGGGCCTCGGCGCGCGAGACCGCCGCGCGCGTGGCCGGCGGCGCCCTGTGCAAGGCGTATCTGGCGGAACTCGGCGTCCAGATCAGATCGCACGTGATCCAGATCGCTTCCGTGCACGCCCCGGAGCCGACGGCGCCTCTGAGGATCGAGGACTTCACCGAGGTCGACGCTTCGCCCGTGCGCTGCCTGGACGGAGACGCCACCAAGGCGATGGTCGCCGAGATCGACAGGCTGCGCAAGGCCAACGAGTCGTTGGGTGGCGTCTTCGAGGTCCAGGCCTTCGGCCTGGTCCCGGGCCTCGGCTCGCACATCTCCTGGGAGGAGCGCCTCGACGGCCGCCTGGCGATGGCGATCTGCTCGATCCAGGCGCTCAAGGGCTTCGCCGTCGGCGACGGCTTCAAAGTCGCCGGCCTGCCGGGCTCGGAGGCCCACGACGAGATCTTCTGGGACGAGGCCCACGGCTACCGCCGCGAGACCAATCGCGCGGGGGGCCTGGAGGGCGGGATGACCAACGGCGAGCCCCTGATCGTGCGGGGCGCGATGAAGCCGTTGCCGACACTGACCAAGCCGTTGCGCTCGGTCGACACCGCCACGCACGCGCCCGCCGCGGCCCTGCGCGAGCGCACCGACTCGTGCACCGTGCCCGCCGCCGGGGTCGTCGGCGAGGCGATGGTCGCGCTCGTCTTGGCCGGCGCCTACGCCAAGAAGTTCGGCGGCGACCACATCGACGACGTCAAGCGGGCCTTGGGCGCTTACAGCGAGAGGATCGGGTGGCGCTCGTCCTGATCGGCTTCATGGGCGCCGGCAAGTCAACGCTCGCACAGCGCCTCGCGCGCGCGCGCGGCACCGACGCCGGCGCCGGCGACAGCGACGTTCTCCTGGCCGAGCGCTTCGGGCACTCGGTCGCTGACGAGTTCGAGCTCAACGGCGAGCAGGCCTTCAGGGAGGCCGAGGAGCAGGTCATAGGCGGTCTCATGGCCGATGCCGGCCCGCGCGACGTGATCGCGCTCGGGGGCGGCAGCGTGCTCTCAAAGCGCACCCGCGAGGCCCTCGCGGATCACCTCGTGGCATTGGTCGATGTCGACGTCGACGTCGCCTGGGAAAGGGTCCACGCCGAGAACGAAGGCTCCGACAGGCCCCTGGCGCGCGACCGCGACGCCTTCGGAGCGCTCTACGACGAGCGCCGCGAGCTGTACGAAGAGGTCGCGGACGCCCGGCTGTTGTGGGCCGAATCGGCCTCCGGCGATTACCCTGTGCTGATCGGCTCGGGACTGCTCAGCGCGGGGGGTGGCGGGGAGCCCGTCGGTGAGCCGGCCGCCGTTCCCTCCGCCGCCGGCGCTGGCGCACCCGCCGCGCGCGCCGGCGCCCTGCTGTCGGCGTGGCCGCTGGACCCGGCCTCGTCGCGGCCATATCTGGTCAGCGACACGACCGTCGCCGGCCTCTACGGCGAGCGCCTTGGCGGCCTGGGAGCGGGCGCTTCAGGCTCGCCATCTGTCGTTTCCAAAGCCCCATCCCAGATCGCGATCGAGGCCGGAGAGGAGCACAAGACGCTCGCTACCGCCGAACACGTGTGGCGCGAGCTGGCCCGGCAGGGGATGACCAGGGCCGATCACGTGGTCGCGCTCGGGGGCGGGGTCGTCGGCGACCTGGCCGGTTTCTGCGCCGCCACCTACCAGCGCGGCGTGCCGATCGTGCACGTCCCGACGACGCTCGTAGCCCAGGTCGACTCCGCTTACGGCGGCAAGACCGGCGTCGATTTGCCGGACGCCAAGAACTATGTCGGCGCCTACCACCAGCCGGCCGGCGTCATCGTTGACCCCGACACGCTCGACACCCTGCCGCCCGCCGAGCTGGCAAGCGGCTGGGTCGAGGTCCTGAAGACCGCTCTGATCGCGGGCGGGACCCTGTGGGAGCGGGTCACCCGGATGGAGGGCTGCCGGGTCGACGAGGTCACGATCCGCGACTGCGCCGCCACCAAGCTTCAGGTCGTCCATGAAGACGAGCGCGACGGCGGGCGCCGGCAGGTCCTGAACCTCGGCCACACCGTCGGCCACGCGATCGAGACCGCGACCGCTTACCGGCGCTATCGCCACGGCGAGGCCGTCGGTCTCGGCCTGCTCGCCGCGCTGCGGCTCTCCGGGGCGGCTGAGCTGCGCGATCAGGTCAAGGAGATGCTCGAAGCCCGTGGTCTGCCAGTCAGCCTGGATGGGCGAGAAAGAAATGACACAAGCCCTCCGGTCGCCTCCGACGCGATCGTGCTCGCCACCACGCTCGACAAGAAGCGAATCGGCCTCGGTTCCGTGCCGTTCGTCCTGGCCCGCGCCCCCGGCGAGGTCGAGATCGGCCGGCAGGTCCCCGAAAGCGATCTGCGCGCGGCTGTGGCGGAGCTGATGCCGTCATGACGGCCGAGCCCGCCGGGGGCGCCACCCAGGCCGCGGGCGTGGCCACCGGGCCGGCTGGCGGCGCGTCCGGCGTTGAGCCGATCCGGCCGGTCCGCAGAGTGGAGGTCATGCACGGGGTCAACCTCGACATGCTCGGCCGGCGCGATCCCGAGCACTACGGGACCGTGACGCTCATGCAGCTCGAGCAGCGCATCTCGGAGTTCGCCGGCGAGCTGGGCCTGGAGGTCCGCTTCCTGCAGACGAACGCCGAGTCGGAGTTCGTCGAGCACCTGCACGGCCTCCTCGACATGGTCGACGGGATCGTCCTGAACCCGGGCGCCTGGACGCACTACTCGTGGGCGATCCACGACGCCCTGGAGCTGACCGGCCTGCCCGCGGTCGAGGTCCACCTGTCCGACGTCGCCGCGCGCGAGCCGTGGCGCCGGCTGTCGGTGATCGGCGACCTCTGCCTTACCACCGTCTCCGGCCTCGGTGTCGACGGGTACCGGGTCGCGCTGGAGCGCCTGCGCGACGCGTTCGACGCCGCCGGGGCCGCCACGTGAGCGTCGCGCGTGTCGAGCGCCTGATCGAGGGGCTGCGCGCGCGCGAGGTAGCGCCAGATGTCCTGCTCGTCGCCACGCCGGTCTCGATCCGTTACCTGACCGGTTTCACCGGTTCCAACGCGCTGCTCCTGATCGCCGCCAACGAGTCCGCTTTCGAGCGATTCGGCCATCGTTTCGTTACCGACTTCCGTTACGCGACCCAGTCCGCCGAACAGATTCCAGACCTGTTCGCGCGCGAGATCGTCGCCGGCGAAGCCCTCGAGGCGGCGCTCGCGCCGCTGTCCGAGGACGCCGCAGCCCCAGGCGGCCGCTTCGGCTTTGACGACGCGACGCTGACCGTCGCCCAGCACTCCCGTTTGCGCGAGCTGCTGCCCGAGACCTGGGAGTTGATCCCCTGCGGGGGCGCCGTCGAGCGGCTGCGCCTGGTCAAGGAACCGGCAGAGGCCGCTCGCATCCGCGCCGCCGCCGAGCTGGCCGACGAGGCCCTGCGCCGGGTCCTCGAACGCGGTCTTGCCGGTCGCGCCGAGCGGGACGTCGCGATCGACCTCGAGTTCGAGATGCGCCGTCTCGGCGCCGTCGGCCCGAGCTTCCCGACGATCGTCGCCTCCGGCACTCACGGCGCCCTGCCGCACGCCGAGCCCCGGCCCGAGCCTATCGCCCGCGACGTGCTCGTCACAATTGACTGGGGCGCCTTCCACGACGGCTACTGCTCGGACTGCACTCGCACCTACGCCACCGGCGATTCGATCTCAGAGGTGGCCCGCGAGGTCTACGAGCTGGTGCGCTGCGCCCAGTCCTCGGCGGTTGCCGCCGTGCGGGCCGGTCCGAGCGGTGTCGAACTGGACGCGGTCGCGCGCGAGGCGATCGAGGCCGCCGGCTACGGCGAGCAGTTCGGCCACGGCCTCGGCCACGGCGTCGGCCTCGAGATTCACGAGGCCCCCAGGCTGTCGCGCACCGCCGGCGATGACCCGATACCGGCCGGGGCCGTCGTCACGGTCGAGCCCGGGGTCTACCTGCCCGGCGAGTGCGGCGTACGGATCGAGGACCTGCTCGTCGTCCTTGACGACGGCTACGAAACGCTGACCGGGCTGCCCACGGAGCTGACCGTCATCTCCTGAGCCGGCGAGCCGCTGGCGAGTCCCGGCGCGTATAGCCGCAACGTGAGCGCGCCCGCCAGTGGCAGTGTCCAGGCCAAGAACAGCGCCGCCTGCCCGTCGGGGGTGAGGTCGGACGACAGCCTGGCAAGCGCCAGCCACGGCGCGATCACCACCGCCAGCGTCAGGATCGGCGCGCGCCGCCTCGCGATCGTCTCCCAGCTGAGCAGGGCGATCGAGAACGGCAGCATGTAGTAGCCCGTGTCCCACGTGTCGAGCACGCAGCGCAACAGCAGCACGAGCGCCAGCAGCAGCAGCGCGTCGCTCGCGGTCACGCCGCTCGCGGTGGCTTCGTTCGAACCGGTTCCGCGCCGGCGCACCAGCCAGAGCGTCACGGCGGCAGTGAGGCCGGCGGCGAGGATCAGAGGATGGCTGAGCGCACTGGTCCAGGCCGGGCCGGTTCGATAGCCGGGCAGCGGCGTGCCTTCCTGACGTATGAGCCCGGCATGTCGGCCCAGGAACCACCAGAGCTGCCACGGCTGAAAGATCTGCGAGCTGGCGGTAGTGCTCACCATCGCGGTCTTGCTTACGGCCGTCGCGAACGCCCTGCCGGCGAGCGCCAGCGGCGCGAGCACGAGCGCGCTGGCCGCGCACGCGCTGGCCAGGCAGACGAGCCGCGAATGAGTGTTCTCGCGGGCCGCACTCGCGCGCGCGCGCGAATCGCCGGGCGGGGCGCTCTTCGAGGACGGGTTCGCGTGCGCTGGGCGCTTCGAGCGGGGGTTCGCGCGCGCGCGTGGCGTGCCGAAAGGAGTGTCCTCGTGGGGCGCACTCGCGCGCGCGCGCGAACCGCCCGAATCTGTCAAGCCGAGATCGGCCGACTTCGGGCCGGACGAGGGCAGCGCCAGCAGCACCGGGCCCGCCGCCAGGAGCGCCCACTCCTTGTTGGCGATCGCCAGGCCCAACAGAACGCCGGCCAGCAGCGCGCGCCCGCGCAACGCGAGCAGCACCGCGGCGGCGCACAGGCAGGCGCCGAGCAGTTCCTCGGGGTGGCCCATTTCGAGCGCCTGCAAGGTCATCGGATTGGCGACGCAGACCCCGACCGCGAGCGCCCGCCACAGCGCCGGCGCTCCGGCGGCGCGCATACGGGCACATAGCCACACACCGAAGGCCGCACCGGCGAGCAGGCAGGGCGCCGCGACCATACGGTAGACCGCCAGATGTCCGCCTCCCCAAAGGTCTGGAAGCAGGGCGAACGGCGCGCGCTCCACGAGCGAGCCGCCATAGGCGGGCGCCAGCCTCAAGAATTCGAGCACGTGACCGTGCGTCAGGGCGTCGAAGGCCGGCTCGGCCTCGGTTTCGTAGTCGCTCCACGAAAATCCGGACAGCCCAAGCCAGCCCACCACGAAGCTGGCGGCCCCGGCGACCAGCGCGCAGAACGCGTTCTCGCGCACCACTTTCCTCATATGTCGTAAGCATCGACCCACCGAAAGGCCGGCTTGAGGAGATCGCCCTCACGATGGCGATCGCGACGGCGCGAACCGCAGAGATCGTCCTCACGATGGCGATCGCGATGGCGCGAACCGCAGAGATCGTCCTCACGATGGCGATCGCGACGGCGCGAACCGAAGAGATCGTCCTCACGATAGCCTTGGCCTTGGCGGCGGCGGCGGCAGCAGCGGCTCGAGCGGTCAGGGCGCCGGCGTCAGCCTGGGGCCGGGGCGCCCAGCAGGACCGCCGCGATGCCCAGTGCGCCCGCGCCCAGCAGCGTCACGACGACGCTGGTCCGCAGCTCGAACAGGGCGATCGCGGCTGCCGCCAAGAGCGCGTACTGCCAGGCCTGCGAGAGGGCCAGTGCGAGCGGTATCGCCGCGCCGACGATCGCACCCGACGCCGCCGGCGCGGCGCCCGCGAGAAACGCCGAGACCCGCTCGTCGTGCAGCAGCCGCTCGAAGCGAGCGGCCCCGACCAGGACGAACGCGAACGACGGCGCGAACGCGATAGCAGCGGCCAACAGGCCTCCGGGGATCCCGTAAGCCGAATAGCCGACCGCAGCGACCGTCTGCACGACCGGCCCCGGCGTGACCTGTCCGAGCGCGACCGCGTTCAGGAACTGGGCGTGGGTCATCCAGTGGTAGGTGTCGACGGCGTCGGCCTGCATCAAGGGGACGATCACGAAGCCGCCGCCGAACGCGAGCGCGCCGACCTTGAACGCGGTCCACGCGAGCGCCCCGACGCCGCCCGGCTCGGTGGCTGCCGCCAGCAGCGGCCAGGCCTGCATGCCCGCCAGTCCTCGATTTGGGGCCAAGCGCCAGACCAGCTCGATCGCGCCGCACGCGAGCAGCACCAACACGAGCCACGGTCCGGCGGTCGCGGCCGCCGCGCCCCCGGCCAGCGCGTAAGCGGCGATCCGCGGCAGCTCTTTGCGGCCAGCACGTCTGTAGATCGGCGTACCCACCTGCAGGCCGGCGCGCACGGCAACCGCCGCCACGGCGGCGCCCGCGCCCGCACCCGCGCCTACGACCCACTTCGGTGGCGCTTGGGCCAGGAACAGCACCGACAGCGCCAGGATCATGACCAGGCCAGGCACGATGAAACACAGCCCGCCGAGCAGCGCCCCGCGGTTGCCGCGCAGGCGCCAGGCGCAGTAGATCGCGAGCTGCGTCGAGGCCGGCCCCGGCAGCAGGTTGGTGGCCGCGATCGCGTGCTCGAACTGAGTGTCGCTCAGCCATGCCCGCCGCTTGACGCACAGCTCGCGCAGCAACGAGATGTGCGCCGGCGGCCCGCCGAATCCCGTGCAGCCGATCCGGCCCCACTCGCGGGCGATCTCGGCGTAGGAAGGCGTCTCGGCGGCGCTTGCTTGGTGCATGATGGTTCGGCGCTTGGCGGGTGGGCGCGTGGTGACGGTAGGTGGTGCGTGGCGACGTGGCGGCGCGTCGTGGACTGGTGCGTGGCGGCGTGTGCTATCGCACCTTGCGGCAGGACGGCCTTGCCGCTCCTAGGAACGGCCGAACCAGCGCGCGCGGCGACTGGAGCCGAAGCGTTGCTTCTCGGCGACGAGCTCCGTCGAGGGGGCCTGATAGGTGCCGGTCGGCTTGGGGCCTGACAGGAAGTCGACGTCGACGCGCCCGACCCTGCCGGACCCGAACTCGATGTAGCACGAGCCCCGCCCGCCGTATGGCGCCGGCGGTTCTTTTGAGCCTTGCAGCTCGGCGACGATCTCGGCCGCGACCACCTTGGCGGCGCCCTCGGCGAAGACGCCGGCTTTGGGCACGCCGGCCGCCGCGACGTCCCCGACCGCATACACGTTCTGGTAGCTGGTCCGCAGCGTTTCCGAGCTGACCGGCACATAGCCGTCCTCGGTCATGCCGCTCTCGATGACCACGTCCGGAGCTCTGTGCTTGGGCACGCCCAGGAAGAGGTCGTAGGCGAGCTCGCTGCCGTCGTCGAGGACCGCGACCCGGCGCGCGGTGTCCAAGGAGCTGACCCTGCGATTGGGGATGAAGGCGATGTCGCGCTCGGCGAAGGCCTCGATCAGCGCGCTCGAGGTGTCCGGCGACGGCGGCACGGGGGTGCCGAACGGGATCGCGAACGAGATCTGGCAATCCCCGCGGATGCCCCGCTCGGTCAGGTGGTCGTGCAGCAAGAGGGCCGCCTCGCTCGGCGCCGGCGGACACTTGAAGGGCGCGCCGCAGACGCCGATGACCGCGTGACCTTTCGAGAACGAGGGCAGCAGCTTGGCCATGCTGGCGGCGCCGTCGACCGAATAGAACTCGTTGTTGCCGTCGGCCAGGCCCGGAGTCGCGTCCATGTCGTAGTCGGCGCCAAGCGCGATCACAAGGTGGTCGGCCTCATGGACGCCCGCCTCGGTCGTTACCCGCCGATTGTCCGGATCGATCGCCGTGATCGTCTCCCGGACGACGCGCACGCCCGGCTTGGCGAAGTCGCTGTAAGGGAGGCGGACCGCGTCGAGCGTGGTCCTGCCGAAGAGGACGTCCAGCTTGGAGTAGCCGAACACGAACGCGTCGCTCTTGTCGATCAGGGTGACCTCGACGTTCTCGCCGAGCCTCTCCGAGAGGATCGTCGAGAGCTCGAGACCCCCGAAGCCGGCACCGAGGATCAGTACGCGAGCGCCCATCGGACGATCGATCCTACCCGCTCGGGTGTCGCGGGCGCGGGCTGGGTGGTGCTAGGTTCGCCCGTGGTGTCAGGCTCGGTTCGCCATGGCTTCGCCATCCTCTTCTCCGACTGATCGCGCCCGCAAGCGGCCGGGGCCTTTGAGCCCGCGCTCGCTGTTCGCGCTCCTCGTGATCGTGACGATCGCGGGTGGTGTCGCGTTGCTGACGAGCACCGGCGTCGGCACGCGCCCGAGCGCGGGAGCTCTTCACGGCGTCGCCTCCTCACGGTTCAGTGGCTCGGCCATCTATCCGCCCAAGGCCGCGCCCCCGCTCGCGCTGCGCAACTACAAAGGCGAACCGGTGGACATCGCCCGGTACAGGGGCAAGGCGGTGCTCGTCACGTTCCTCTACACCCGGTGTCCGGACGTGTGCCCGCTGATCGCCTCCGACCTCGGGGCCGCGCTGAGCGCGATGGGCTCCGCGCGGGCCTCGCGGGTGCAGGTGATCGCGGTGTCGGTCGATCCCCGCGGGGACACCCCCACGGCCGTGGCGGCGTTTCTGAAGAGCCATGGGATGACCGGCCGGATGCAGTACCTGATCGGTTCAGCGCACGAACTGGCGCGCGTGTGGAAGGCGTGGGGTGTCGGCTCCGAACAGGACGCGCAGCAGCCCCAGTTCGTCAATCACACGGGCTTGGTGTACGGCGTGGACGCGAGCGGCAAGATCGCGACGCTGTACGCCGCCAACTTCACGCCGCGGGAAATCGTCCACGACGCGCCGCTGCTGGCTGCGGAGTGAACGGGGCGCTTGCGGCCCGGTGGCTTGCGGCGCTCCAAGCACGCGTGCCGTCGAGGTTTCGCGCATCGGACAGCGGTGTTAGATTGCGGGCGTGGCGCCGCTGGCCTGCCTGATGCACTGGTACGTATCCGCGCTCTTCGCGGCGCCGGTGGTGGGCGTCGCCGGCTGGTGCTGGCTCAGCTCCCGGCGGCTGGAGCGCCGTCAGGAGTCGCGCGTGAGCGCGCGCTCGGACCTCCGCCACCCGTAGGCCGACTCCTCCGCGGGGGCGGGAGGCGGTAGTGTTCGCGCCGCCGTGCTGCACGCCCTGCTCTGTCTGTTGCCCGCGCTGGCGCTCGCCGTGCCGTTGCTGGCGCGGCGGTACCCGGGCGAGCGCGTGCTGTTGGCGCTGCGTGGGGGCGAGCGGGCCAAGCGGCCACCGCGCCCGCGCGCATGTTTGCCATCACGGGGTCGTAAGACGATCGCGGCGGTGCGCGGCGGACGGTTGATCGGCTGCTCCCTGGCGGTTCGCCCGCCGCCCGCGTTGCTCGCGGCGAGCTAGCCGACCGCCCTTCTTTCCGGGTCGTCATCCGGTCGTTTTTGCGCCGGTGCGTCCGCGTCCGTTCGTCGGGCCGTACGCAGACGGACCCTGCCTCTTGCTGCCGGTCGTCGGCGCTGCTCGCTCACGAGGATTCCGCCGCGCTCGCTGCTTGACGCGGGCCGGTACGTCCTCGCCCGAACCGTCCAGACATCTCCACGAGGAGTCTTCATGTTTCGTCGTATCTTCGTGGCCGCGCTCGTGACCCCCTGGCTGGGGCTGTCCGGGCCGGCACAAGCACATAGCGAGCCGCTCCCCGCGTTCGCCGCGAGCACCGCCGGGGCTCAGGAGAGCGGCAATCCGATCGCGGATCAGGGCAGCAGCTATCACTACCGCTCGTACATCACCGGCGTCGAGCCCGCCGTGCGGGGCCTCGAGCTCGAAGTGCTCGAGTTCGCCGACCGGCTCGTCCTGCGCAACCACACCGGCAGGACCGTCACGGTGTACGGCTATCAGGGGGAACCGTACGCGCGGGTGCTGGCCGACGGGACGGTGCAGGTCAACACCCGCTCGCCCGCCTACTACCTGAACCAGAGCTTCTACGGCAACGTGACGGTCCCCGCCTCGGCCTCCTCGACGGCGACGCCCCGGTGGACGGTGATCGACCGCACGGGCGAGCTCGAATGGCACGACCACCGCATCCACTGGATGTCCCCATTGCCGCCGCCGCAGGTCAAGCACGAGAGCAGGCGCACGAAGATCTTCGACTGGCGGGTCCCGATCCGCGTCGGAGTGAAGCCGGGAGCGATCGACGGTCAGCTGTTCTGGGTCCCAGAGGAAGGCGCCCATACCCCACTGTGGGCGATCGTGGCGTTCGCGGCGATCGTCCTCGCGGGCCTGGCGATCGTGCTCCGTGCGCGCAGGCGCAGGCGGCGCGGCGGCGGTCGCGCCGGAGGGTCCGGCGGCGCGGACGGACAGCCCGTGAGGGAGGCGTGGTGAGCGCCGTTGGCGGTCGCGCTCGCACGCGCGCGCGACGCCCGCATCGGCGCGGGCCGCGGGGCGGCCGGGGCGTCGCAGGGGCGCTGGCGCTCGCGCTGGCGTTCGTGGCCGCGCTGTCGAGCGCCCCGGCCGCCTGGGCGCACGCGCAGCTGCTCGGCACCTCGCCGGCGACGGGCTCGACCGTGGCGGCGCAGCCGCCCGAGGTGATCTTCGAGTTCGACCAGGACGTCGGCGGCACGCTCGGCGCGGTCCGGGTCTACGACGCGCGGGGCGATGAGGTGGACGACCTGGACGTCGCGCATCCCGACGGCAACGAGCACTGGATGGGAGTGGGCTTGAAGGGGCACCTGCCGGACGGGACGTATACGGCGACCTACCGCGTGATCTCGGCGGACACGCACGTCGTCTACGGCGGCCTGGTCTTCAACATCGGCCACGCCGGGGTGGCGCCGAAGTTCACGGTCGCCGGCCTGATCGCGCGCAACAAGAGCGGCGAGGTCACAGAGGTCGCGTTCGGGGTGGTGCGCGGCCTCGATTACCTGACGCTCGCGCTGATGATCGGCGGGCTGGTGTTCGCCTTCGCGGTGTGGCCGGCGGCGCTGACAGGGACTGCCGGCCCCGAGGGGCGGTGGTCGGCTGCCTCGCGGGTGTTCGCCCGTCGCCTGGAACGGATCCTGGCCGTGGCGGTCGTGCTCGGCGTGGCGGTGAGCGTGCTCGGCGTGCTGTTGCAGGGCGCGAGCGCGGCGGGGGTATCGCTGTGGAGCTCGCTGAAAGGCTCGATCCTCGACAGCACCCTGGAAGGCCGCTTCGGCGAGGTGTGGGGACTGCGCGCAATCGACTGGATCGTGCTCGGCGTGCTGCTGGCCGGGGCGAAGGCGATGGGTCGGGGCGTGGTTGCGGTGCTGGAACACGACGCGGGCGAGGAAGCCGTGCCCGGCGGGGACGCCGGAGCGCCCGAGCGCGATACCGGCGAGGCCGTCGTGCCGGACGGACATGAAGCCAGCGCGGTGTCGCTGACCAGGCGTCCGCCGAACGCGATCCTGGCGCTGCTGGCGCTCGGGTGCGGATACCTGGCGATCACGCCCGCACTGGCCGGCCATTCCAGCATCCAGAGTCCGACCGGCGTGTTCTTCCCTTCCGATGCGCTGCACGTGCTGGCGGCGGGCGTGTGGGTCGGCGGGATCGTGTGCCTCTTGCTCGCGTTGCCGGGGGCGACGGCGAGGCTCGAGGGCGCGGAGCGCAGCCGGCTGCTGGTTGCGACGCTCGCCCGGTTCTCGCCGCTGGCGCTCGGCGCGGTGATCGCGATCGCGGCGACGGGCGCGATCCAGGCTTACATCGACGTGCGCAGCCTGAACGGACTGCTGCACACGACCTACGGTGTGCTGGTCCTCGTCAAGGTTGCGCTGTTGTTCGCGCTGATCGCTCTGGGCTGGGTCAACCGCGAGCGCGTCATCCCGGCGCTGAGGCGGATCGCGGGCGCCGGGCAGACCCCCGGCCAGGCCGGCGTGACGGCCCGTGGGACGATGCGGGGTGAGCTGGCGCTGATGCTCGCCGTGTTCGGCGTGACCGCGGCGCTGGTCGCCTACGCGCCGCCGATCGACGCGGCGTCAGGCCCGTTCTCTACGAGCGTGTCGATCGGGCAGGCGGAGCTGGAGATGACCGTCGAACCGGCCGGCGTCGGCCCCAACACCATCCACCTCTACCTGATCGACGCCAGGACGGGCGCGCGGTTCACGGCGACCAGGGAACTTACCGTCACCGCGCGGCTCCCTTCGAAGAGGATCGGACCGCTGGCGTTGCGTCCGATCGTGGCCGGCCCCGGCCACTACATCCTCTCCGCGGTGCTCAGCCCGGGGGGCACGTGGGACCTCGAAATCGTCGACCGGGTCTCTGAATTCGAAGAGAGCACCCGCGTCGTGCGGGTGCCGATCCGGTGACCCTCGACCCAGCCGACCCCAACCCCCAAACCCAAACTCAACCCAAGAGGAGGAACATCGACATGAAAGCCAAACAGCTCACGGCCCTGCTCGCGGTGGGCGCGCTGGCCGCCCCCGCGAGCGCGCAAGCGCACATCAGCCTGCACCCGAACACGATCCCGGCGGGCGCGTTCGCGACGCTCGACGTGCGCGTCCCGGGCGAGCAGGAAGGCGCCCACGTCACCAAGGTGGACGTGCTGTTCCCGCGGGGGTTCACGGGCGTGGACTACGAAAACGTGCCCGGCTGGAGCGCGCGTGTCATCGAATCGAAGCTCGCGCAGCCGGTCACCGAAGACGGGGAAACGATCGACACGGAGGTTGCGCGGATCGTGTGGTCGTGGACCGGCCCGCAGGGCAGGGTAGACGACGGCCAGTTCGTCAATCTCCCCCTGTCGCTGGCCATCCCCGCCGACGCCACCGGCAAGGCGCTTGAATTCAGGACCGTGCAGAGCTACTCCAACGGCCAGGTCGTCCACTGGATCGACCCGTCGCTCACCGCGGAACACCCCGCGCCGAGGATCAACATCACCGCCAAAGGCGGTGTGGTCGAGGAAGTGGCGGGCGAGGAGGCGGGTCCGCAGGCGGGCCAGACCGGGGCGGCCCAGGTGGCCTCCAAGCCCGCGCCGGCCGCCGCCAAGCAATCGAGCGGGGCGAGCAAGGGCCTTGGCGTCGCCGCGCTGATCCTCGGCGCGCTCGGCCTGATCGCCGGGCTGGCGGCGCTCGCGAGAACGCGCCGCAAGACGGCGGTCTGATCTTTCCGCGCCGGAGCCCATGATCGGAATGTCCATGCCCTGCCCTCGATTCTCCGGCATCTCCGGCCGGCTGGGGCGCTACGCGCTGCTCGCCCTGGTCGCGTTCGGCGGAGCTCTCCTGTTCCCCGATCTCGCGCTCGCCCACGGGATCGTCGGCAGGGCGGACCTGCCGATCCCGGTGTGGCTGTTCAGCTGGGCGGCGGCGATCGTGCTGGTCGTCTCCTTTGTGGCGCTCTCCTCGCTGTGGGCCACGCCCCGGCTGCAGCGCGAACGCCGGCGCCGGCTCGCGCGCGTGCCCGCGCTCTTGGAATGGGTCGCGGGCCTCGTTGGCGTCGGGCTGTTCGTTCTGGTCGTGTACAGCGGCTTCGCGGGCGCGCAGGTGCCGAACGCCAACTTCTCGGTGAACTTCGTGTACGTCGTCTTCTGGGTCGGCCTGCCGATCGCGAGCGCGTTGTTCGGCGACATCTTCTGGGCCCTCAGCCCGTGGCGGACCTGCGCCCGCGCGATCGGTGCGCTGGCGAGGCGGCTGCGACCGGGGCGGGAGATGAAGCCGCCGCTGGCCTATCCGGGGTGGCTCGGGGCCTGGCCCGCGGTTGCGGGTCTCGTCGGCTTCGGTTGGCTGGAGCTGGTCTATGTGGCTCCCAACCGCGACAGCCCGTCGCTGATCGCCGCGCTGTCGCTCGGCTACTTCCTGGCGATGCTGCTCGGCATGCTGGTATTCGGGATCGAGCGCTGGAGCGAGCAGGGCGACGCGTTCGCGGTCGAGTTCAACCTCTTCTCGCGCCTGTCCGCGCTCGTGGTCGAGAATGGGGTGTTGTACGGGCGCCGACCGCTCAGCGGCCTGCCGGACCTGCCGCTGCGCCGCGGGACGATCTTCCTGCTGTGCGCGATCATCGGCATCACCACTTTCGACGGCTTCTCCAACGGCGGCATCTGGCGCGCCGACGAGCCCAATCTGCAGAACCTCGTCGCGGATCTCGGCTTCCACCAGACGTCGGCGCTTGAGCTGACCTATACGCTCGGCCTGATCTTCTGCATCCTGCTCGTCGCCGGCGTCTACCGCCTCGGGATCGCCGGGGTGCGCAGCGTGAGCGACCGCTACGACTCAGGCCAGCTCGAGCATGCGTTCGTGCACACGCTCGTGCCGATCGCCTTCGCCTACCTGCTCGCCCACTATTTCTCTTACATCGTCTGGCAGGGCCAGACGATGGGCTATCTGATCTCCGACCCGCTGGGCAACGGCGCGGACCTGCTTGGCACGAGCGGCTATCAGATCGACTACCGCATCATCTCCTTCGCGGCCATCTGGTACGTGCAGGTGGCGGCCCTGATCGCGGGTCACGTCGCCGGCCTGACGCTCGCCCACGACCGCGCGCTCAGCATGTACCCCGAGCCCGAGCAGGCGGTGCGCGGTCAGTACTGGATGCTCGCGGTTATGGTCGCGTTCACGAGCTTTGGTTTGTGGCTGCTCTCGGCGGTCGGGACGTGACGGGCCTGCGCGACGGCCGAGTCAATCGTGATCACAACCAGCCGGTTCTGATGCGTTAGCGAACCACATTGAATCCTGGCATTGCATCCGGACGGGGCGCGATGCTGAGTCGTCGTGGCAGATCCAAGCAAGGCAGCTGAGACCACCGATCCGGCCGGTGAGCGGGTGGTTCTGGATGAGACCGTCTGGCGCGAGAAGATCGTCCGCGATCATCCGGAGATCGCGGCGCACAGGAAGGATGCTTTGCGGGCGGTGTCCACGCCCGATCACGTTGCCGCCGATCCGAGCTTCGAGGCACGCAAGCGCTACTACGCCCGTGGCGTCGGTCCCAGTCGCTGGCTGCTGGTCGTCGTAAGCTATGAGCAGACACCGGCGCGGATCGTGTCCGTGTTCGCCAACCGGAAGGACCCCAAGTCATGGAGCGCGTAAACATCACCATCGGGCCGCTGAGCTTCGACCACGCCGGCTACGACGCCGATAGCGATGTGCTCTACCTGCATGTCGGCGAACCCCAGGCGGGGGAGGGCGAGGAGACGCCTGAGGGGCATGTCGTGCGCTATGCGCCGGGGACCAGCCGGGTCGTCGGTCTGACGGTGCTCGGCGCTCGGAGCATCCTGGAGCGCGACGGGCATCTCGCGATCACGATCCCGGAGACGATCGAGACGACGGCCGAGGATCTCGCGCCCGCGCTTGCCGCGGCGTAGGAATCTGCCGGTCGTCCGCAGGGAATCATCCAGGCGGTCGCCGATTGCGATGGCGTCCGGCGCCCGTCGTGATTCACCCGCTATCGTGACCCCGCCGCAGCGCCGCTTCCGCGACTGCTGAATCACATCGAATTTGGCTCTAGAAAGGGCTGATCGACCATCATCACCACCAACCAGTTTAGGAATGTGTCTAGACCGTATCAGGGGCGCCTGACGTAAGAGCTGCCGAGATCGTCGTGCGGACTCCGGTCGCTTGTGACCGCGGTTCCGGCGGCTGTCTGAGGGCCACATAGGGCGCCCGACCGACGTCGCCTCGCCTTGCGCCAGGGGTCGCAGGCAGTAGGTTGCGGCGTGTCGCGCTGGAGGCCCTGCCAGCCTGGACAAAGAAAATCGCTGTTGTCAATGGGCGGGAGCTGCGGATACCGCGCTCATAGCGGACTAGGATTTGTGTATGGGCTTCCAGTACCACCATCTCGACGAGGAGGATGTCCGCGCCGAGATGGTCGGTGCCTGGCAAGAGGAGTGGGCCGATCTCTCAGCGAACGGGCCGCGGGCTCAGTGCTACGGCAAGCAGCTCACCGACGCAGGGTGGGCCAAGTTTGAGCAGGTGATGCCCGAGGCGCTCGCCATCCATGATGACGACTGGCTCGCGAGTCAAATGGCTCCAGCTGAGTATTGGCAGGACACGTTGATGCGACCAGCGAAAGGCGGCGTGACGATCGTCGAATACAACAAGCGAGACGCGCTTGAAAAGCTTTGCTTCGGCGAGTTCAACATCGCATACATTCGAGGCCTCGCGAAAGCGCTGCTAGCGCGAGGTGAGACGACGTGCACGGTGTACCGCGCCAACCCCGCGTACGTCCCCCGCGGCGAATGCTCAGACTGGGAGGGCCAGGTGTTCCGACTCGCCGATGTCGTTGCCGGTCACCGCGCTCGCTACCATCCGCCGCCGGGCGATCGACACGCGTTTTCGATTCCGAGTGGACCCCACTGCCATCACAGCATCCAGGCAGTCACGCTACCGAACTCCTAGTTCCCGATCCCGGTCGAGCAAGTCCGCCACTGCCTGATACCACGGCTGCATCGACGTAAGCTGCGAGGGGGGCGCGGGAGCACGGCGGTAGGTCGTCCGATGTAGTACGTATCGTTAGTGAGCTATGTCGGCGCCTGCATACATGCTTACCGTCAAGAACGTGCCGGGCGTGTTTGGCGCAGTCCGCGACGCGGGCGTTCCGGATCGGTTCACCCACAGCTTTCTGAAGCAGCTCGGGTTCGCTTCCTCCACCGACCGCGGGGTCATCAACGTGATGAAGTCCCTGCGCTTCCTGGATGAGTCCAGCGTGCCGACCGAGCGGTACAAGCACTATCGCGATCCAGCACGAGGTTGTCCCGTAGCTCGTAGAAGTTTGTAGGTGGCGGTCCCTTTCGCCTCGTCCGCTCTGGTTGGGAGCGTGGCGAGTGCAAACAAGTCCATCGAGACGAAGGGAACCGCCATGAAGACCGTAATGCAGGAGCAGGACAGCCGCCCTGAGGGGTTGCCGCTGCGTGTGCAGGAAGCGCTCGGAGAGCTCGTCGGGGCCGCGAAGGAGGGGTTGCTCGCGCTCAGCGTGGGCGTCGGGCTGGGCGTGCTCGGTGAGATGATGGAGGCCGAGCTCGAGGAGGTCGTCGGGCCCAAGCATGCGACCGTGAAGGACCGCGTCGCTGTCCGGCATGGCCACGAGGACGGCACGGTCACGCTCGGTGGCCGGCGGGTCGCTGTGAAGCATCCACGGGCCCGCACCGTCGACGGCGAGCATGAGGTGCCGCTGTCGACTTATGCGTATTTCGCCGATCGTGACCCGCTCAGCCGGCTCGTGCTGGAGCAGATGCTGGCGGGTGTTTCCGCGCGCCGGTTCGCAGGGACCCGCGAGAGCGTCGGCGAGGCCGTCACGGCGTCAGAGCGCTCCACGTCGAAGTCGACGGTCAGCCGCGAGTTCGTTGCCCGCACCGGCGAGCATCTGGCCGCCCTGATGGCGCGTTCGCTCTCTGATGTGCGCCTGGCGGCGTTGATGCTCGACGGGATCGAGCTGAAGGGCCGCTGCTGCGTCGTAGCGCTGGGCATCAGCACCGAGGGCGTCAAGATCCCGCTCGGGCTCTGGGATGGCTCCACAGAGAACAAAACCGTCACCGTCCATCTCCTCACCGACCTGGTCGAGCGGGGCCTTGATGTCGAGCAAGGTGTGCTCGTCGTCTTGGATGGCGGCAAGGCCCTCCGGGCCGCCGTGAACGAGGTGTTCGGCCCGGTCCCGGTGCAGCGGTGCATCCGCCACAAAGAGAGAAACGTGCTCGATCATCTCCCCGAACGCGACCGGCCGCTCGTGAAGAACAGGCTCAGGAAGGCGTGGGCGTCCGAGAACCATCAGCAAGCACTCGACCAGCTGGGGCTGCTCGCCGGCGAACTCGATCACTCCCACCCCGGCGCCGCCGCATCGCTGCGGGAGGGCATGGCCGAGACGCTGACCCTCACGCGTCTGGGGATCCGCGGGAAACTGAAGATCACGCTGGCGAGCACCAACCCGATCGAGTCGATGATCGGCACCGTCCGGCACACCAGCCGCAACGTCAAGCACTGGCAAAACGGCGATATGTGCCTCCGCTGGACAGCCGCCGGGATGCTCCAAGCCGAGACCCAGTTCCGCAGAATCATCGGCTACCAAGACCTCGCCAAACTCGCCCTCGCGGTCGAACGTGACCTCGCCAACCGCCGCGCACCCGCTCACACCGCCAGCAACCAGAACACGCGCATCCCCATCACCGTGTAACCATCACACCGGATCGCCGCCACGAACTTCCACGGCGAACGGGACAACCTCTCCAGCACTCTCACAGGCCGTGATGGCCGAAGCGCTTCGCGACGCTTACAGCGACCTTTTCACGGTCAGCGAGAAGGCCAACGAGATGTCCCCGACCCAGCTCAAGGGCGCATTCAAGAGGATCAGCGGGAAGGGTGATTCCGCTGCCGACAAGATGTCGGCTACCTTTCGGGCACTTGCTGGGCTAGCCGACTGGGACGCCACGGCGACAGCGGCGTCGGCGGCCAAGCCAGCCGACGGGGCACAGCCTGCGGAGCCGGCTCACAAGCCAGCAGCGCGGACTCCACGGCAATCACTGGACGTAGGGCAGGAGCGCCCTGGCTTCGTGCCGACCTTGCGTCATGACATCCACGTCCATCTTCCACCAACGCAGGACGTCAAGGTCTACGACGCGATCTTCCGAAGCCTACGCGAGTACTTCGGCTAGTGCCAGGCGACGATCAGGTACAAGCGTTCCTGTTCCGTGCAGCGACGACGAACGGTCGCGTTCAGGAGATGATCGAGCGCGGCGAACTCCTGGAGCCGACTTCCCCAGCGGCTGTGACCGTTCCGGCACTACTGGATGACTTCAGCTTCGCGATCCGCCTGGAGGCGAAGCGAATGGCGGACGTGTATCAGTTGCTGTTCTGCTTCGAGAACTCTGTGCGGGAGTTGATTGAGGATCGGCTCAAGGAGGCCTACTCAGTCGAGAGGTGGTGGGACGAGGGCGTGCCCGAGCACATCCGGGACGGTGCCGAGAAGCTCAAGGTCAAAGAGAAGAAGACACCGTGGCACGGTCCGCGAGGCGGCACCATGCTTGCGTTCGTCGACTTCCCGGTACTGGCCGACGTCATCATCGGATCCTGGGAGCACTTCGAAGATCTCCTTGGCAAGCGCGAGTGGGTCACGAGTCTGTTCGATGAGATGAACCAGAGTCGGCGTGCCGTCGCGCACACTGGTGTTCTCAGCCAGTTTGACGGAGAACGTATGGAGCTACGCGTCAACGACTGGTTGAGGGCGGTCGGCTAGCGCACTATTCCGAGCCACTGCACAACCTCGAATGCCGTGCCGTCGACGATCATGTGAATGGCCCATACCCCAGAGCCACAGCGTCGGCCGAAGCAACGTTCTCTGGGGCGTCGCCGTGAGCGCGTGGCGCTCGAAGAAATCCTGAAGACTCTTTTCGAGATTCTGCTGGGTTTCTGTAGGCTGGCTTGCCTCGAGTCGGCGAATCGTCGCCTAGCTTGGTTGGGCAAACACGCCGTGCCCCACGTTGGCCGCAAGCTGGCGAGCAAACCTCTCGGCGGGAGTTAGGGTGTCGTGAATGATAGCCCCCTTGATCTCCAACGGGCCGCCCACTGGAAATACGAAGCTCCACGTCGCGCTGAGTGACGGCCGCATACCGCCCTCGGTCACGCCCGTTTGCGTGAGCGAAACGTACGCATCCACCAGACTTCGCGTCTCCAGACTGACTTCGGCTCTCGGCGGATTTACGACGATGAAGACCAACGCATCGGGGTAGAGCAGCAGAAGACAGCTCTTGTCGTCAGCAAGCTTCTGAATGAGGTGAGCCTGCGGGTCAGCCAGCGCATCCAGATGGTCTTGAAGGGCCAGCTTCAAGCCCATAGCCGTCTCGCGTCCAGATCCGAACGAGATTTCTCGCAGGATCTCCTCAGCTTGTTGCGCGGATGCAAAATCTACCAGCCGTCTTGAAACGTCGGCGCGTAGGCCTGAGCAAGTGGCCACGCGTGCATGCCGGGACGCCGCGATCGAGCAGGCAGCGGACGTGGCGGCGTCTCTCGTCGACCTGCCGGCAGAGCCGGTCGATGCACTCGACGCCTTGCAGCGGTCGTGCTGATCGATCGCGATACTCGACCGGCAGCGTGTCGCTAGTGCGGCCGGCGAGCGTGTGCCGTCCTCCAGGTGGACGAGATGTGACGAACTCCGCTTGTCATCGAGACGACGAGGCCCGTTTACATATTGCATTGCAGGGGTTTCGGGCTTCGTCAAAGCAGCCGGTTGAGCTGCTCGCGGGTGATGCCTGCGGTGCGCAGGATGTTGCCGAGCGTGCCCTTCTTGATCGGCTGGTTGCCGTGGACGGGGACGGGGATCGCATCGGGGATGCTCGGGTGGCGCAGGATGTGATGGCTGCCACGGATGCGCTTCATGTACCAGCCCTGGCCTTCGAGAACCTTCACGAGCTGCTTGCCCGTAACGGCCGGGGTCTGGCTCACGCAGCCTGAACCGCTACACGGTCGCGGTGGACCGTGGGGATGGGGAGACCGTCGTCGTGCATCACTTCGAGGTATCCCTCGATCGCCTCTTGCGCGTTCGCGCGGGCTTCCTCGATCGTCTCGCCCTGCGTTGCGACGCTCGGCAGCTCGGGCACGAACACGCTGTAGCCGCCTTCCGGCTCGCCCACGATCACCACGTCGAACTCGCGTTCCGCGCTCATCGCCACCAACGATACCGCTCCGCCGAGACCCACACGCGCTCCGGCTTCCCCCATCCCGAGCGGTACCCACTTCTCCCAAATAGACTAGATGCACCTTCGGAGCGGACCCTAACGTGGGCCTCGAGGTCCTTGCGGACTTGGGATCAGTAATCGGCAGAAGGGCACCAGCTCAACATCGTTTAGGTATGGACGGGGATCGGACGGAAACCTGACCGCATAGGAGTGGGCGGCGATATCCTGAGTAAATGGCTACGCGCAAGATCAATCTGCCGCTGGACGAGGAGCTAGTCCAGCGAGTTCGTGACCAAGATCTGGGGCAGGGCAGCAAGAGCGACGCCCAGGTGGTCGAGGATGCGCTGTCGGTGTTCTTGGGATTGCGGGCGCTAGATGAAGCACGCGCTCAGGGCACGCTCCCGCCAGAGATCGCCGACGAGCTGGCCGTGGTTGAGGTACGCGCTGCCCGGCGAGCGCGCAGCCGCGCTTGATCCGAGCCGTCGTAGACCCGAGCGTCCTTGTCTCGGCGTTTATCGGTGATCCGGAGGCCGGGCCGGGCAGCCTCGTTACCGCATGGCGTGATCGATCAGCGATGTATCATGGGTTGCCATGGCCAATGCGGTCGAGATGAGTTCTGAGGAGCGCGAGACGATTCGTGTGGGCTTCTACCGGGCGCATCGTGCCCAGGATGGTTTGTCGTCGGTCGCGATACGGCGCGACCGCGAGCGTGATCTCTGGTTTCTCGACGCCGGCACGACCGCGCCGGTGGATCTACCGAGCACCTATCGTGGTCTCGAAGTTCGCGTTAAGCACGTGGCCGGCGGCGTGAACGCCGTCGCGCGTCTGGACCAGCTCGTCTAGCCCTGTCGCGGCGACTCATCAACGTTGGTCCCGGTGACTGCGTCTACCCCGCCGGCCTGAATCGCTACGGCCAGCCCGCACGAGGTCGGCTCCTATGGCGCGCCTGTGCTCCATCCCGATGAGCAGCGCCCGCTGATGCTCACGGCGGCGCATGTCGTGGGTAGCCTGTCCGCGGCCCATCCGTTGGGACAGCGTGAAGTGCTCCTCGGCGGGGAGCTGGCGCATCCATCTTCTGGGGATCCGCGTATCGGCGATGTCATCTCCAGTCGTCCCGCTGAGCCGACCGAGGAGGTTCAGATCGACGCCTGCCTGGTGCGTGTCGACGACCATGTGACGCTTACGCAGGTCGTCCGCGACACGATCACCTCAGGGCGTCCGCGCGATCTCGACGGCGTCGATGATCTCGTCATGGTCTTCAAGCATGGGATCAACGCTCCGGGTGTAACTCGGGGCTTGCTGGACCCCACACCCGAGGCGTTCAAGGTCGTGCTCCCGCAGGCGGGTGGGCCGCCTGTCGTTCGCGACTATCTTCGGGGCTGGTTCGTCTACGGCGATGGTGTCCCGTTTGCGCGGCCCGGCGACTCCGGTTCGATCGTCGTTGACGAGGATGACTGCGTCGTCGCCATGGTCGTTGCACTGCGGACCGAACCGCATCGGCCACCGCGGCGCGAGGACCCGGCTTTCGTTGTCCCGATCCTCGATGTCCTCGCCGGTCTCGGCGTTGCTCTCGTCGGCCCGGACCGCCCGTGCACGGTCTGCTGATGCGCCATGCCTCCTGTGGTGATGCGAGTGGGCTTGCCCTCCGCGTGATCGCGATGTATCTCTGACGCTCGCCGGGCTTCACAGCCTACGGTGCCCTCGCGGAGCTGCTCAGCTGGCGGCGGTCCTGTCGGATCGCCGCCGTGAGCAAGTGAGGCTGGGTCCGGAGCCGTCCTTCGGATCGGCCCCGGACCCGCGCGCGAAGGCGTAGGGCGGTTTTGCCATGCGCACATGTAGCCGCGCTTGCGTGCGGATTCACCCGCGGATTGCTCCGCGGGTGTGGAATCCGGTCAACGGGCCCGGCAGGCCGGGCCCGTTGACATGGTTTGGTTTTCGATCGTCGCACCCCTTCGGTGCACGACGATCGAAAACCAAACCACCACGCCTTCAGCGGGTAAGGACGCAAAGGAGAGCGCGGGAAAAGACAAAGAGTCACCGCTCGATGTGACCGCGACGAGGTCGCGGCCCCATCGGCAGGAATGGTTCAAGGCAAGAATCCACGGTATGCGGTCAGACGCAGGCGACTGGTAAGGGCAAGACGACGCGATTGCGACCGCCGGCCGCGATCTATCACACCGCCCGAGCAGCTCTCAGCTCCCACAATGACGAGAGCGCACATAATTGACCGACGATCGACGAGTGCATGGCACCCGTCGATCGACCTAGCCGGCACGAGCAGGGAGCCGAGCGCGGCTCCTCGTCAGGGTGTCGCACGCCGGCGGCGCGAGTTCGCTGTCGACGAAGCCCGTGGAGCATCTTTCCCCGTTTGTGTGGGCGCGAACGCAAAATGCATCGGTGGTGTTGGGCAGAGGACTGCCCAACGACTTCAATTATGGGGCTGTGCAGGGCTCGGGGTGCGCCGGCGTCAAGCCCCTTGCGGGGCTCCGGCCGGCCCGGCGGGCCGGCCTTGACACCGGCTCATCGGCTAGCTCGATGGCCTCTCTGTGGCAGTGCCGCTGCTGCTGACGCTGTCGGCCCTGCTGCGGACGCCATCGCTCGGCAGGTCTGCACGACGATCTGACTCTGTCGGCCCGCTGAGGCCTCCGGCGCTTGCGGCGCCGGATTCGTTGCTGCCCGCTTGAAATTGGTAGGGGGGTCTGGGCTGGGATTCGATCGACATGGGGTGGACGGTGGTTGTCGTCGATCGCGCCAAGGAGACGTCATGCAGACTACGAGAGATGCAGAAATCAGCCCCAGCGAGGCGTAGTCATGGGTCGGCCGGTGAGGACAGATCGCAAGCCCAAAGAGACGCCCAAGCGGCCTGTGTCCACGTCGTTGCTCGACGATGCCAAGCAACGAGCTGGGTACGACATAAGTCCCGCAACCCGCGGTGAGCTTGAGCGCCCCGAACCGAACTGGAAGCCTGGCTGGCAGCAGGAGGTCCTGGCTCGCCGGATGGGCCGCTCGACTGGGACCCCGAGCGCTGGAATGCCGGCAGTCGCCCGCGAGCGTTTGGAGCGGGCGCTATGCGGTGTGCTCGAGCGCCGCTACCCCGGGCAGCGGTTCACCATGAAAGGCGAGCAGGACGCGCGGGGGCAGGGGTCCGCGTCCACGGGTGACGCGGACGGTCTGAAAGACGGCCTGTAGGACGGTTGTCAGCTCCTCGGGCGCGAGGCCGTCCAGTAGCTCGACGGATGGGATCTCGATGTCGGGGGCGCGCATCGTGTCGACGTGTTCGCGGTAGGCGAGGCGCGCGGCCTCGGCGCGCTCCGCACGGGTGCGTAGCGCGGCGGCCCATGCGGCTCGGCCAAGCAGCTCTGCGGCGGTTGGGTCGGATGCGAAGCGCTCAAGCTCGGCCTCGGCTGCCTGGACCTCGTCCTGGGCGTCCTGGAAGCTGGCGTCCGTGTCGGTGTCGGGGACATTCGCGGCCACGTCTGTGCTGCCGCCTTGCTCGTATGCCTGCTTGATGCGTTGCACGAGGTAGTCCTCCAGGCGGTCGGCGACGACGTTCACAGGCGCGGAGCAGCGCTCGCCCTTCCAGCTCGTGAGCGATGCGCGGCAGCGGTAGGAACGTTTTCCGTTTCCGTCCTTATCGATGCCGCCACGGCCGCCTACGAGGGTCTCGCCGCAACCGGCGCAGGTGGCGAAACCGCTCAGCGGGAACACGGCGGGTGGTCGGCGCTGTGGCCTCTCCTCGCCGGGATGGGCGCGCTCGAAGGTGACTCGGTCCACGAGAGCGGGATGCGAGTCGCGCTCCAAGCGCTCGCCGTAGCGTGTCTCGCCGAGGTAGGTGCGGTTGCGCAGCAGCCGACGCACGGTGAACGCTGTCCATGTGCGATGGTCGAGGGTGCGCTTGCGGTGGATGCCTGGCCGGGAGGGGGACGGGTCGGCGGGGGCCTTCTTGCGCAGGTAGTCGAGCGCGGCGTCCACGCCGTCTCGCGCGGCGAGCTTGAACGCTTGGGTAACGATGCGCGCCCACCGTGGGTGGGGCTCCAAGCGACCCTGAGCGTCGCGTCGGTAGCCGAAGGGCGTGGGTCCCATACGCGCTCCGCGGTCAAGCGCGCGGGTCTTGGCCTCTTCCCATGCTTCGCTCATGCGGCGGCGTTCCATGCGGGCGAGAGCGAGCATGATGGTCATGCCGAACTCTCCGAACGGTGTGGTCGGGTCGATCCCGAGGTCCACCGCCGCGATCGAGCCGCCGGCATCGGTGATCTGCTCGACGAGCCTCAATGCGTCGGCGACGCCAAGGCGGCTGAGGCGGTCGAGTTTGGAGACGATCACCCCGTCGGTCTCGCCGGTGCGTATGCGGTCAAGCAGTGCGGTCAGGCCGGGACGATCCAGCTTGCCGCCGGACTGGTCGAGGTCTTCGTGGACCATTGCCACCTCGACGCCGCGGAGCTTGGCCCATGCCTGGCCCTGCTCGCGCTGCACGTCGGAGGAGATGAAGCTCTCGCCCTCGCGTCCACCGACGCGGCTGACCCGCACATACTGGTCCATCCGGCTAGGCTTGCCAGACGTTTTGGGCATTCGACAAGGATAGCAAGATACGTGCTAGGCACAAATCAGTTCAAGAACGGAAACCACATCGAGGTGGACGGCACGATCTTCAAGATCGTTGAGTTCCAGCACGTCAAGCCCGGCAAGGGCGGGGCGTTCGTGCGCACGAAACTGAGAAGGGCCTCGGACGGGAATGTGATCGACAAGACGTTCAGGGCGGGCGAGAAGTTCAGGGCGGTCAGGACCGAGGCGCGCAAGATGCAGTTCTTGTACGCCGACGGCAGCGACGCGCACTTCATGGACAGCGAGTCCTTCGAGCAGATCGCCGTCCCGGAGGGCACCGTGGCGGACGCGTTGCGCTGGATCAAGCCGAGCACCGAGGTCGACGTACTGTTCATCGACGATGCGCCGTCCGACATCCAGCTGCCGAGCGCCGTGGACCTGGAGGTGACCGAGACGGAACCGGGTCTGCGCGGGGACACCGCCTCGGGCGGGGGGACCAAGCCGGCGACGCTCGAGACGGGCGCCAGCATCCATGTGCCCCTGTTCGTCGACGTCGGCGAGCGCGTCCGGGTCGACACCCGGACGGGCGAATACGTCTCGCGCGCGTGACTTCCATCGCGCGCGTGACTTCGCACCGCGAACCGATCCGCGCGCGCGCGCATACGCGCGCGCAGCACCCCGTTCCGGTAGGGCATGGTTCTCCGGGGCGGCCAAGATAGATGCGCCGTTCCGAGCAGCGCCGGGCGGCGGTGGTAGCGCTCTATCAGAACGACCTCACAGGCAGACCGCTCGACGAGACGCTTGCCGTCGACGCTTCGCCGATGACGCGGGCCCTGGCCAATGCGGCGGCGGACCGGGCGCAGGAGCTGGACGCGATTCTCGATCGGCACGCCCACGGCTGGTCGGTGCAGCGGATCCAGCCGTTGGAGCGCTCCATCATGCGGGTCGCGCTCATCGAGATGCTGCATCCAGACTCGATTCCCGCGCTGGAGCCGATCCCGGCGGAGGGGGCGATCGAGGAAGCGGTCGAGAGCGCCAAGGTGTTCTGCGGGGCGGATGCTCCCGGCTTCGTCAACGGGGTCCTGGCGGCGGTGTTGCGCGAAGTGCGCGAGAATGGCGCGGGCACCGGCGACGGGCGATCGGAGATCTCCCGGTAGCTCGGCGGTCGGCGCGCAAAGCCAAGAAGAAGGAAGGTCGACATGAACGAGACCGAAGAGGCATTGGACGAGCGGCTGGACGATCTGATCTCGCAGCTGGAGCGGGCAGCCGAGCAGTTGCGCTCGGGCGAGCTCTCGCCGGACGCCGCCGCGACGCTGGTCGAGGACTGCGCCGGCCTGGCAGGCGAGGCCGCGGCGGAGTTGGAGCGCCGAGCACGCGCCGAGCAGGTCGCCCCGGTCGCGCCCGGCCAGGACTCCCTGCTGTAGCCCTCGCGAGGCGCTGATGACCGCCGACGCGACGGCAGGGCGTCCCGAGGCCGACCCCGCCGAGCAGGGGTCGTCCCCGGGCAGCCATCCACAGGAATCGGCCTACCCGGAGAGCTTGCGCGCCGAAGTCGAGAGCTACCTGGAGGCGATGCGCTTCTCCGACGAGAGCCTGACGGCGGGCCTCGTGGAGGCGATGCGGTACTCGCTGCTGGCTGGAGGCAAGCGCATCCGTCCCGTCCTGGCTCTGGCGACCGCCCGTGCGATCGGCCTTCGGCCACGCGAGGTGCTGCCCTTGGCGGGGGCGATCGAGCTGATCCATACCTACTCCCTGATCCACGACGACCTGCCGGCGATGGATGACGACTCGCTGCGCAGAGGGATGCCGACGTGCCATGTCAAGTACGGGGTCGACGTGGCGATCCTCGCCGGGGACGGGCTGTACGCAGAGGCGTTCAAGCATCTGTTGACCGCGCAGCGCTCCACGCCGGAGCGGCTCTTGGCGGTCGCGGCCGAGCTGGCGGGCGCCACCGGCGTGGACGGGATGGTCGGCGGCCAGTACGCGGACGTCAGGCCCGAGGTCCGGGACGGCCCGACCCAGCCGTCGGGTCCGACCCAGCCGGACGGTCCGACCCAGCCGTCCGGACTGTGCGCCCCTCCGCTTCGTCGTGTGCACGAGCTCAAGACCGGCCGCCTGATCGGCGCCTCGGTCAATTGCGTGCTGACGTTGGGAGGACTCGACGGACCTGCGACAATGTGGTTTCGGCGATTTGCGGCCGAGCTGGGCGTGCTGTTCCAGATCGTGGATGACATCCTCGACGTCACAGGCACGGACGATGCGCTCGGCAAGCCGCGAGGCAGCGATGAGCGGCACGGCAAGCGAACATACGTGAGCGAGTTCGGCATCGAAAGGGCGCGTCAGCTGGCGTCGGACTCGCACGCGACCGCGAAGGCCGCTCTGGCTGAGGCGACCGCCGCCGTCGCGGGCCCGCGAGGAGCGGCGGACGAGCTCGAGCAGATAGCTGATTTCATCTATACCCGTACTTCATGAGCATCCTCGAGCGCATCGAAAAGCCACAAGACCTGCATTCGCTCTCAGAGGACGAGCTCAGCCAGCTGGCCCAGGAGATACGCGAGCACATCATCGACACCGTCGGGGAGATCGGTGGCCACTTCGGCGCCAACCTCGGTACCTGCGAGCTGGCGGTTGCCCTGCACTCCGTGCTCGACTCGCCCCGGGACAAGATCCTCTGGGACGTCGGCCATCAAGCCTATCCCCACAAGATCCTCACCGGCCGGCGCGACGAGTTGAGCACGATCAGGCAGTACGGAGGCCTGGCTCCGTTCTGCTCGATCGGCGAGTCCGAACACGACATCATGGGCGCCGGCCACGCCTCCACCTCGATCGGCTACGCGGTCGGGCTCAAGGAGGGCATGCGCCACCATGCTCGCCAGGCCCAAGCCGCCAACAGCAAGGGCGCGCCGGCGAGCCCCACGAGCGAGCCAGGCGCCCGGCGGGACGCCAACGTCGTCGCCGTGATCGGCGACGGCGCGATGACCGGCGGTGTCGCGTTCGAGGCGATCCTGCAAGCTGGCGGGCTCGGTACTCCGCTGGTGGTCGTCCTCAACGACAACGGCATGTCGATCGCGCCCAACGTCGGCGCCCTGTCCAGGTACTTCAACAGGGTCAGGCTCAACCCGAAGCTGTGGCACGCGCGCGCGGGCGTCGAGGGCGGTCTGACCAAGCTGCCAGGCGGGATCGGCGCCGCGTTCGAGCGCTTGGGACCGCAGCTGAAGGAGTCGATCAAGGCCTTCTGGGCGCCCGGCCTGTGGTGGGAGGAGCTCGACTGGGCCTACATGGGAGTCATCGATGGCCACGACGTTCCCGCGCTCAGAGAGGCCCTGCGCGAGGCGCTCGCGGCGCAGAGGCCGGTCGTCGTGCACATCGCGACGGTCAAGGGCAAGGGCTTCGCCCCCGCCGAGGAAGGCGGCCTGGAGGGCATGGAGAAGTGGCATGCCGCCAAGCCCAACTCGATCATGAACGGCTCGCCCGCGCCACCGCCCGCCGCCGCCCAGCGAGCGCCGGCCTCCGCCAACGGCGCCAACGCCAAGAAGGCTCCGCCGCAGTACACCCAGGTCTTCGGCGAGGCCCTGCTCAAGGAGTGCGAACGCGATCAGCGCATCGTCGGCATCACCGCCGCGATGAACTCCGGCACGGGCCTCAACATCCTCCAGAAGGCGATGCCCGAGCGCTACTTCGACGTCGGCATCGCCGAGCAGCAGGCGATCCTGTTCGCCGCCGGTCTCGCCCTCGAGGGGATCAAGCCGGTGGCCGCCATCTACTCGACCTTCTTGCAGCGCGCCTACGACCAGATCGTGCACGACATCTGCCTGCAGCGCCTGAACGTCGTCTTCGCGATGGACCGCGCCGGTCTCGTCGGCGACGACGGGCCCACACACCATGGCGCCTTCGACATCGCCTACCTTCGCTGCCTTCCCAACATCGTCCTGATGGCGCCCCGCGACGAGGCGATGCTCATACACATGCTCCACACCGCCCTCTCCTACGACGCTGGGCCGATCGCGCTGCGCTACCCGCGCGGCGAAGGGATCGGCGTCGAGCTGCCGGACCGGCCCGTGGCAATCAAGATCGGCACGGGCGAGATCCTTGGCGACAGCGGAGTTGCCGCCATGAACGGCCGCCGCGTGGCGCTGATCGGGTATGGAACCGGGGTCGGCAAGGCCCTAAAGGCGGCCCAAGAGCTCGCCAAGCACGGCATTGCCGCGACCGTCGCCGACGCGCGCTTCGCCAAGCCGATCGACACCGGCCTGATGGCCCAGCTCGCCGCCGAGCACGACCTGCTCGTAACGGTCGAGGAGGGCGTCCTCGCGGGCGGTTTCGGCTCGGCGGTCCTTGAGAACCTCAACGAGGCCGGCATCTCCGGGCCAGGCGGGCCGGGTGGGCTCCGGATCATCCGGGTCGGCCTGCCCGACCGCTACATAACCCACGGCAAGCCTTCCCTTCTGCACGAGGAGGTCGGCTACACCGGCCGCCAGATCGCCGAACGCGTTCTCGCGGCCATCGCCACGCGCGAGTCGGCTCCGATCGCTTAAATGAAACGACCCGCTGGGGAGGCGGGCCGTTTCGGGGAGGAGGGATGCTGCTGTACTTCGGGTCGATCACTATGTTGCCTGCCCCCACCCAGTCCATGTGTGATATCGATCACAGAGCCGCCTCCGATTACGTTTCGCGCGGCGGAACGAAGCTCGAGAACGCGCTGAGAGGGTCTCGGCTCGAGGTCACGGGTCGTAGCGCTCTGGACGTAGGCGCCTCGACCGGAGGCTTCAGCGACTGTCTGCTCAAGCACGGCGCCGAGCGCGTGATCGCCGTCGACGTCGGCTACGGCCAGCTCGCCTGGAGCCTGCGCACCGACCCACGCGTGACCGTCATGGAGCGCACCAACGCGCGCTATCTGACGCCCGACTCGCTTCCTTACGCGCCCGATCTGGCGACGATCGACGTCTCTTTCATCTCGATCGCCCTGATCCTGCCCGCCGTGTTCGGCTGCATGGCCGAGCCTTACGACGTGCTCGCCTTGGTCAAGCCCCAGTTCGAGGTCGGCCGCGAGCTGGCGTCCAAGGGGCGGGGTGTGATCCGCGACCCCGGCGATCGCCGCGACGCGCTGCTCGCCGTGGGCCACGCCGCGCGCGCGCTTGGCGCGTCGGTGCTCGGTTACCACTACTCGGGCCTGCCTGGACCGAAGGGCAATCGTGAGACGTTCGTCCACCTGGCCGAGGCCGGCCGCGCCGGCGCCGCCGGGGGAGAGGACGAGCTGCGGCGGATGGTCCTTACGGCTGAGCCCGAGCCCGCGTAAGCTGAACCTCGTGAGCGACGGGACCAGCCAGGCGCAGCGGTCCATGACCGTGCTCACGCACCGGCGCCCCGATGACACGCTGCAGGCGCTGCACGAGCTGATCGACGCCGCCGCCCAGGCTGGGGTCACGCTGCGCTTGGACGAGGAGGAGACCCTCAAGCATCCGTCCCTGAAGGCCGGTCCAGGTCTGGAGTTGAACGCGCCCGTCGCCGAGGAGGTCGAGCTGTGCTTCGTGCTCGGCGGCGACGGCACGATCCTCAAGGCGCTGCGCCTGTATGCCGGCACGTCGGTGCCCGTGTTCGCGGTCAACTATGGCGAGATCGGTTTCCTGGCGACCGTCGAGCCATCCGAGCTGAGCGCCGGCATCGAGCGCGCCCTGACCGGCGACTTCGAGCTTCTGCAGCTGCCCGCGATCGCGCTCGGCGAGCCGGGCGATGGAACTGCCGCGACGGCCGGCCCGCGCGCGCGCGTGGGCCTCAACGACGTTGCGATCCACCGCCGCGTCGGCGAGCGCGTCGCCGAGATCGCCTACGCGCTCGAGGACGAGGTCGTCGGCAGCGTCCGCTGCGACGGCCTGGTGATCGCGACGCCCGCGGGCTCCACCGGCTACAACCTCGCCAATGGCGGCCCGGTCATGGCCTGGGGCGTCGAGGGCTTCGTCGTCTCGTTCATCGCCCCTCACTCGTTGACCGCGCGCGCCCTGGTCGTCGCGCCCGGCGATCGTCTGACGATCCACAACCGCTCGCGCGAGGAGCTCGACATCGCCGTCGACGGCCGTCCCGCGGGCGAGATCCCGGCGGGGGGCTCGATCGACGCTCGTTTCGTTGACGCCGTCGGCACGATCGCCCTGCTGCCCGGCTCCTCCTTCTACCGCCGGCTACGCGTCAAGTTCGGGCGCCTGGCCAGCTGATCTTCGGCTGTAGCGTCAAGTTCGGGCCTCGCCGCGCCAGCACCAGGTCTACGCGGCCCGTGAAGCGTGGTGAGCCGGCTCGGCCTTCTCCGGCTGCAGCGAGACGATGAAACCGTCCAGCTGGGCCTTCGAGAATCGCCGCTGTCCGCCGGGCGTCCGGTAGCAGGCGATGTGGCCGGCGTCCGTCCAGCGTCTGATCGTCGCCAGCGAGACGCCCAGGTAGGCAGCGGCCTGCGAGCTCGTGAACACGAGCTGCTGGCGCTCCTCGCCGGTCCGTTGGCTTGCCGGCAATGTCGGGATCGTCGTCATGTCTGCCGCTACCTCCTCGGGGTCTCTTGCGGGAGGGCCGTTGTGGCCCTGTCCGGAGCGAAAGGCGGCCTTTGCGAGGCCGGCGATCCGCCACGCTCCCTTCATCGTCGCAATGGTCCTCAAACCTGAGCGGAACTTAGGTTTGTGGACGTTTGACCCGCCAAAGCTGCGTCGGGGCTGCAGCCGGACTGTCCTTCCCGTGCAATCATTCCTGCACAGACCCGCTCATTCTGGACATTTCGTCCAATCCCGTTATTATGCTTCGCAAACCTACTCAGTGGGTGGTAGGCAAGTCCTGTGGATGGAGACAGACAGGGCCGCCTCGCAAATGGCCTCTGGGCCCAGGCGAAGGAGACCTAGCATGCGTTACCACAAGTAAGCTGTTTCAGGAGAGGTCGTCACAGCGGCCTGACCAGAGGGCGTCGTGCCAGTAGGACTTGGCTCAGGCGCCCTTGGTCGTTAAGGGCCTAAGGCCCGCGTCTCAGGTGAGGGCGGGCTGGGCGATCTTGCGGGCCCGGCGCTCGAACGCGAGCTCCTCCTCGAAGTCCGCGTCGTCGCCGTGGGCGAACGTGACCGGGCCCTCGCGCTCCAACAGCGCGATGAACTTCTCGACGAGTTCGCCGTCGAGCTGGCGTCCGGCCACGCGCCTGAGCTCGGCCATCGCGTCCTGCGGGGTCATCGGCGAGCGGTAGGTCTCGCGCGCGGTCAGCGTGTCGTAGGTCGAGCAGATCGCGATGATCCTCGAAGCGAGCGGGATCTCGTTGCCGATCAGCCCGGCCGGATAGCCGCTGCCGTCGATGTGCTCGTGGTGGTAGAGGATCGCGTCGGCCACAGGCCCGTATCCGTCCAGGCGTCCCACCAGTGTCGCCCCGTCCTGGGGATGGCGTCTGATCACCGCCCAGTCTTCGTCGGAAAGCACCTCGGCTTTGAGGATCCTGTCGGGCAACGCGAACTTGCCGATGTCGTGCAGCAGGCCCGCGGTGTGGATCAGGTCCTGGTCGGCCTCGGAGCAGCCCGCCTCGATCGCCAGCGCCCGCGCGTAGCGCGCGGTCGCGGCCGCATGGCGGGCCGTGATCTTGTCGCGCAGCGCGAGCGTCTCGACCAGCGTCGTCAAGACTCCGAGCTGCAGCGATGCCAGGTGCACCGAGCGCGCTTCCAGTTGGTCGGCCCTGTCCTCGGAGCGCAGCAACGCGACCATCAGGTACTGGAAGATCCCGATCACCAGCACCGACCCGAACAGCACCGAGGTTCCCAGGTTGGTGTAAGCGACCGCCAGCAGCGCTGTCAGTGCCCCCGCGGCGACGTGGCCCGGCAGCATCGGCACGAACACGTCTCGCACCTGTGCCATGAATCGGCGGTTCTCGAGAACCCAGTTGTCCAGCGCGATCCCGGTGAAGTCGAGCGTCAGTGCGAGGAAGAACACCGCGAACACGATCAATGCGAAGGTCACGCTCTGTGTCAGCTGGTTGGTGGGGTCGTGCACGTCTCCGGCCAACGCTTGTGCAAGCAGGCCACCAGCAAGCGGGAAGATCGCGAACGTCGTCAGGTTGGTCAGCCACGAGGAGACCGGCAGTTGCCTGCCGACCGAGATGAACACGGCGGCGGCTACGGCGATCGCCACTGCGGGCGCCGGCCCAAGCAGGCTCATCGCCAGCACCTGAGCTACGAACCCTGCCGACAGGTGCTGGCCGCGCACCGTGAAGACCAGGCGCTGTCCTCCCAGCGACAGCACGAGCAGCAGCGCGACCAGAAAGAGCGGCTGCCATTCGTCGGGGCTAGACAGCCACGCCGCGGCGCTGAGCGCTCCGACAAGCGCTAGCGCTTGTGCCGCGCAGAACAAACGGATGGTCAGCTTCGGAGATTCCATGGCATTGGTCGTGGTGTCGTACTTAACGACCGATCCGCCGTTGTCCTTAAGGTGCGCTCGTCGCCTTGGACGGCTCGGTTTCGTGTCTGGCCGGCAGGTCCTGCGCCCATTCGGGCTCGGCGTGTACGTTCGCGCCGAGCTCCGAGCCCACGTCCGGCGTCGTCTCGCCCGCGGCGACTCCGCCGAGGGGCAGCCGCATGAACGCGATCGTGCAGGCGCAGGCGCCGACACCCGCCACGAGCCAGGCCACTCGCGGCGAGGCCGTCGCGGCGATAACGCCTCCCAGGGCAAAGCCGAAGCCGGGCGAGATCGCGCCGATCGATTCGACCGCCCCCATCAGCTGGGCGTGCAGGCGCTCGGGTGTCAGGCGCTGAACGGCGCTGATCAAGGCCGCCCACTGCACTCCGTTGCCGATACCGCCGATCAGCCCTGCGGCGCACGCCACTGTCAGCGTTGGCGCCACCGCCCAGCCTAAATAGGCGACACCGAGCGCCAGCGTGGAGGCGGCGAGCAGGACTCCCAGGGAGCGTCTGATCGAGCGCGCGAACACGACGCTGCCGATCGCCGCGCCCAAGCCCCAGACGCCCAGCAGGATCCCGTAGCCGCCGTCGCCGGCGTGCAGCGTGCCCTTGGCGTAGGCGACCTCGATCGGCGGCGAGAACTCGAAGAAGACAAGCGCCACCGCCTGCACGATCAGGAGTCTGGCGAGCACCCGCGAGGCGGCGATGTGGCTCCGTGCCGCGCCCAGGCGCTCGCGGACGGTCGTCGTCTCCGAGTCCTCGACATGGGGCGTGAGATCGATCAGCATCGCCCCGCAGATCAAGAACGACGCGACGTCTATCAACAGGGCCGCCGGCACCCCGAATGCCGAAACCGTCGCGCCGGCGAGGGCCGGCCCGACCGTGAAGGTGATCGCGAAACCCATGTTGATCGCCGCATTGGCTCTGCGCTCGGCGACCTGGGCCGCCTCCTCGCCGGGCCCCTGCCCGTCCGGGCTCCGCTCGTCGGGCCCCTGCCGAGTCTGGACCAGGTTCTCGCCGCCCGCATCCCGACCGGAGCCAATCGACCGAAGCGCGAACGAACGGGCCGCGCGCGCGGCGGCTGCCCGCAGCAGCGCGCTCGCGGCCAGCGCGGCCGTGCCGTCGAGCGCCGCCAGGAGCAGCATGCCGGGCAGCGTGAAATGCCACATCACGAGGCCCGCCAGCGCGGCGGTGGCGAACGCCTCGAACAGGTAGAGCCGGCTCAGCGCGCCTCTGCGTGTGGAGGTCTCCACACGCGCGACGAGCGCCGGCACCAGGAACGCGGGCAGAACCTGGGCGCAGAGCAGCAGGCCGGCCACCGAAGCGGCGCTGTGGGTGTGGTCGTAGACGGCGATCGCCAGCGCGATGAACCCGAACCAGGTGCCCAGCCTGTTGACGGTGTAGGCGGCGACGATACGTCGCACGCGCCCGTCGCGCATTGGCGAGGAGACTGTCATCGATGCCGGCTTTGGGCTTGCGGTCGGTGCCACCGACTGGCCACGCTACGGGCCGTTCGGGCTTGCGTCGAGCCGTGCAACAGCGCTCGCGCCCGCGTTCGCGGAGCGAACCTTCGACCGGCGCCCGGCGGGCGCTCAGTCGCGTCCTCCGGCGCCGGTGGGCGCTGGCTCTTCGACACGGATCACCGGCAGCTGGGGGTGGCGGCGTCCGAGCAGTCGCAGGAGCGACTCGCCGTCGGCGTCGTCGAGATCGCCCGTCAAGATCACCATGCTGCTTTGAGGGGCGATCTCGAGCACTTCGGTGAGCTCGCCCGCTTCGCAGAAGCGCGTCCGTGCGGGAAGCTTGGCGCCGAGCTCCAAGCGCAGCCTCTCTCGCCGGCGGGCGTCCGCGCCCGCGACCAGCACCGCCGCCTGCGCGCCGTCGCCGCTTACGCCGTCTAGGCTCGCGCCGAGGAGCATCGGCTCGGGGACGCCCGCGCGGTCGCGGCCGCCGACGATCCTGAGCGTCGGTCGATGCGAGCGCTCGCGGGAACGCGGTGTCGAGGCGAGCAGGCTCATCCCAGCAGCGCCTTGGAGATCGGCACGCGCGCTTTGGGCAGCGCGTACGTTTGCGACTGCGGGGCGGTGCGGACTGCCTGCCTCTCTTCGCGCGCCGCGGCGCGGCCCAGAAGCGACAGCCACTGAAAGCCGGCGGCCGCCAAGGCCAGCCAGATGGCTGCGATGCCCAGAACGATCATCTCGGAACTACCTCCTCTGTGGCCGCCTGCCGCGACCACTTGGCTGGTGTGTGCGTCATAGCCGACATGATGCGCCCTCGCGGGCCATTTGTCTGTCGGCCAGACGGTGCCGATCGTGTCGTCCTTTTGGTGTCGATCTATGTCGTCCCACCCGGCCGTCAAGAGCAGTCTGGACGACCCGCTACGGTGTGCGCCATGGAGGCGAGCGTGTCGGGAACGCCAGGCGTGGACGGGCCGATCAGGGTGATCATCGCCGACGATCACGCGGTCGTGCGCGACGGGATCAGGATCGTGCTCGAGCGCGAGGCCGGCGAGTTCGAAGTCGTCGCCGAAGCGGCCGACGTGCCGGCCACGATCAAGGCGGTGCGCGAGCACAAGCCAGACCTGTTGACGCTCGACCTGACGATGCCCGGCGGATCGAGCCTGGCGGCGCTGCCGTCCTGCTTCGTCGCGCACCCGACGCTCGCCGTGGCGATCCTGACGATGCGCGAGGACCCCGAGTATGCCCGTCAGGCGCTGCGCGCCGGGGCGCGCAGCTATGTGTTGAAGGAGGCTGAGCCCGCCGAGCTGTTGCAGGCGTTCAGGCTGGCGGTGGCGGGCAGCAACTATCTGCACCCGCGGCTTGGCGCGCAGATGGCGGCCGGCGAGGAGTCCACGACCGACGGCGTCGCCCTGTCCGAGCGCGAGCGCGAGGTCGTGCGCCTGATCGCCAACGGGTACACCAACCCGCAGATCGCCGAGCAGTTGCACGTCGCCGAGCGCACCGTCAAGACCTACAGGGCCCGGGCGATCGAGAAGCTCGGCTTCTCTTCGCGCTCGGAGATCACCGCCTACGCGCGCAAGCTCGGCCTCGTCGAGTAGTCCTTACAGAGACCTCGCCTGGGCTTCATACACTCGTTCGATGACCGACCGCAGTCGCTGGATCGCCCTGTACGTGCTGTGCACGGGCATGCTGATGATCGTGCTCGACGCGACCGTCGTGAACGTCGCGCTGCCGACGATCCAGAACGACCTGCGCTTCTCGCAGTCCAGCCTCGCATGGGTCATAAACGCCTACCTGATCGCCTTCGGCGGCCTGCTCCTGCTGGCTGGACGCCTTGGCGATCTGGTCGGACGTCGCCGAATGTTCATGGCGGGTCTGACCGTGTTCACCTGCGCCTCCTTGACGTGCGGCCTGGCCCAGAGTCAGGAGATGCTGGTGGCGGCGCGCTTCGTGCAGGGCGTCGGCGGCGCGATGACCTCGGCTGTGATCCTGGGCATGATCGTCACCATGTTCCCGAAGCCGGGCGAGCAGGCCAGGGCGATCGGGGTCTACGGCTTCGTGGCCTCGGCCGGAGGCTCGGTCGGGCTGCTGGCCGGCGGTGTGCTGACCCAGGCGCTCGACTGGCACTGGATCTTCTTCGTCAACGTGCCGATCGGCATTATCACCGGCGTTATAGCGCTGCGCCTGCTCGAGAACGATCAAGGGATCGGCTTCGGCGCGGGAGCCGACGTCCCGGGCGCGGTCCTGATCACGAGCGCCCTGATGCTGAGCGTCTACACGATCGTCAAGCCCGCCGCCGAGCGCGGCTGGGGAGCCGCGGAGACGCTCGAGCTGGGAGCGCTGTCGCTGGCTCTGCTCGTGGCTTTCGTCGTGCGCCAAGCGCGCGCCCGCAACCCGCTGATGCCGTTGCGCATGTTCCGCTCGCGCAACGTCTCGGGCGCGAACACGGTTCAGGCCCTGATGGTTGCCGGCATGTTCGGCCTGTTCTTCCTCGGCGCCCTCTACATGCAGCGCGTGCTCGGCTACGACGCCCTGCAGATCGGCCTTGCGTTCCTGCCCGCCACGCTCATCATGGGCGTCCTCTCGCTGCGCTTCTCGGAGCGTTTGATCATGCGCTTCGGCGCCCGGACATTGCTGTTCCCGGGCATCGCCTTGATCTGCGCCGGGCTGCTCCTGTTCGCGCGCGCGCCCGTCCACGGCAACTACGTGACCGACGTGCTGCCCGTGATGCTCCTGCTCGCGCTGGGGATCGGCGGCTCGTTCCCGGCGTTGATGACCCTGGCGATGTCCGGGGCCACCCCCCAGGACGCCGGTCTAGCCTCCGGGCTGGTCAACACCTCGGCCCAGGTCGGCGGCGCGCTCGGCCTGGCGGTGCTGGCGACGCTGTCGGCGACCCGCACCGAGCACCTGCTCGCGACCGGAAGCTCGACCGACGCGGCGCTCACCGGTGGCTACCACCTCGCTTTCCTGATCGGCGCCGGGCTGATGGTCCTCGCGTTCGCGGTCGTCGCACTCGTCATCCGGCCGGTCGACCCCGCCGCGATGCACGCCCACATGGCCGCCGATGTCCCCGCCGCGGGCGAGCAGGCCGAGCAGGCGGTCCTTTCGGAGGCCGCCTGACGCTCCGCGTCGCCCGGGAAGACGCGGTCGCGCTTCGCCTGGCCGGTCAGGTCGCTCTGTCTGAGATTGCCGCCGGTCGTCCCGCCAAGGGCACCGTCAGGCGCATGACAGTGCCTTTCTCGGGCGCCGGGACGAGCTCGAGCTCGCCGCCGACGAGCTCGGCACGCTCGCGCATCCCCGACATGCCGAAACCGCCCTCCAGGCCGTCGCCGCGCGGGCCGAGCCGGTCGGCTTCTGGCAGGCCCTTGCCGTCGTCGGTGACGGAGGCCCTGATCACGCCGTTTCGCTCGGTCACGCTGACGAGCGCTTTGCTGGCCTGGGCGTGGCGGCTGACGTTCGTGAGCGCCTCCTGCACGACCCTGTAGATCGTGCTCTCGAGCTCCGGGTCCAGGCGCTCGTCCTCGCTGTGCTCGGGACCGAGGTCGATCTCTGTCTGGACGTCGAGCCCGTCGATCGCCTGTGCGCGCCGAGCGAGGGCCTGCAGCGCCGCCGCGAGGCCGAGGTCGTCCAGGGCCGCGGGCCGGAGCTCGGTGATCAGGTGGCGCAGCCCGTCGATCTCCTCGCCCAAGCCCTCCAGGACCGCATCGACCGCGGCGCTGAGCGCTTCCCGCTCGTCGATGTCGCGTGCGTTGGCCAGCTTCAGGCGCAGCGCGCCGAGGCCCTGGACCGTCTCGTCGTGGATCTCCCTGGCCCAGCGTGTGCGCTCGCGCTCGCGCGCCTGCATCCCGTAGCGCAGGCGTTCGATCTCGACCGAGCGCTCGGCCTGCAGGCGCTGGGCGACACTCGTGGCGAACGCGTTGAGCGCTTCCCTGTCGGGACCTCTGAAGCCGCCGTCTTTGCGCAGCGCGATCACCAGGCCGCCGCCCTGGCCCTCCATGCTCAGCGGCTCCACCAGTACGGCACGCGCCTCGACGCCGAGTTCGTGCAGGAGCGCCGCATCTTTGCCTCGCGGGCGGTCGAGCGCCACCGGCTTGCCCGCCAGGTAGAGGGCGCCCAGAGCGCTGCCTTCGACGGGCACGATCCGCAGGCGCGGCGCGCTTTCACCGCTAGCTGCCGCCACGCGTAGCTCGCCGCGCTCCTCGATCACCATCAGCAGCGAGCTGGCGTCCAGCAGCGCCAGGCCACGATCGGCCATCAGACGCAGCAGCCACAGCTCCGAACCGGTGAGCACGGCGCGAGATTATGGACTATCGGTCGGCGCCCTCTACGCGCGCGCGTCCCGCCCTTTTGCGATATGTCCTCGAGGCCTCGCCCTACCTGGCCTGGGTACCGCGCGCATGCCGCATGCGTCTCGGCGTCGGCGCGTCGTCTCGCCTACGCCACGCTGCCGGCGAACTCGTCGCGCTCGTGGCGCGCTGCCGCGCGCGTCTGCGCGAGCAGCTGCTCGGCGCTGAGGTCCTTGCGCCAGGCAGCCAGACCGACCGAGACGCGCAGCGATCGACGTACGCCTTCGCTTTCGATCTTGATCGCGCGCAGTCTGTCGATCACGCGTCTGGCGACGATCTCCCCGCGCGGGCCGTCCGCACCGGGGAGCACCACCAGCAGCTCGCTCTCGCTCGGGCGTCCGACCCGGTCGAAGCGCCGTAGCTCGCGCATCAGCGCCGGCCCGGCATATGCGAGCGCCTGCTCGGACAGGTCGCGCCCGTGGTGTGCGGTCAGCTCCGGGAGATTCTCGATCGAGACGAGCAGGCAGCTCAGCGGCGTGCCGTGACGTCCGGCCCTGTTGATCTCCTCGGCGAGGCGTTCGGCCAGCGCCGGCGCGGACAGGCACTCGATCTGAGAGTGCCAGCCGATCGCGTCCCCGGAGGCGCCCTCGGAGGATGGGTTGACGGTTGGTCGCTGTGGTTCGCTGGCAGCCATGCCTGTGCTCGGCGGAGGAGTGTATGCGCGGGATCCGTCCCGCCGCCATCTACGATTATGCACGATCCGTCCCCGTTCGCTGGTACACATGGCCCTAAATGTTGTGCGAGCTGAACGTCGAGAACCTGCTCTTGATCGAGCGCGCCCAGCTGCGGTTCGCGCCGGGCCTGAACGTGCTCACGGGGGAGACGGGCGCCGGCAAGACGGTGCTTGCGCACGCGCTCGATCTGCTGCTCGGCGGGCGCGCGAAGACCGGCGCGCCGGCCTCGATAGTGCGGCCCGGCGCGAGCGAGGCCTATGTCGAGGGGGTATTCGAGATCTCGCCGGCGTTGCGCGACGAGCTCGGCGAGCGCCTGGCGGCCGATGCCGAGGAGGTCGTGCTGGCGCGCCGAATCGACGCCGACGGGCGGCGTACGCGCGCCTATGTGAACGGACGCACGGCGACGGTCGCAGAGCTGCGCGAGCTCGGCGGCAGACTGCTCAGCTTCTACGGTCAGCACGAGCATCGCAAGCTGACGCTGGCCGGCGCGCAGCTTCAGATCCTCGACTCTGTGTGCGGGCCCGAGCAGGCCGAGCGCCTGGCCGCGTGTGCGCGAGCGCACCGTGAGAGCGTCGTCCTGCAAGCCAGTTTGCACGAGCTCGGTGAGCTGGCGAGCGCGCGCGAGCGTGAGATCGACCTGCTCGAGCACGAGCTTGCCGAGATCGAGGAGGCCGCGCCGGACGAGGCCGAGCACGAGCGCCTGCTGGCGGCGCGCGAGCGGCTGCGTCGCTCTGACGCGCTGTGCTCGGCCGTCGGGTTCGCCGCCGAGAGCCTCGAGCCGGAAGCCGCCGAGGAGCCCGGCGCCATCGCGCTGCTGGCCGGCGCCGGCGCCCGCCTCGACGCGCTCGCGGGCATCGACCGGGGCCTCGACACGCTTGCCGGACGTTTGCGGGCGGTGCTCCTCGAGTCCCAGGACCTGGCCACCGAGCTGCGCGATTACGGCGAGCGTGTCGCCGGTGAGGAGTGGTCGCTGGAAGAGGTCGAAAAGCGACTGGCCGCGAACGAGCGGCTGATTCGCAAGCACGGTGGCTCGATCGCCGAGGTGCTGGCGTACGCCGAGAGCGCTCGCGCCCGCCGCCTGGAGCTCGACCGGGCGGAGGTGGCGCTCGCAGACGCCGAGCAGCGCCTCGCTCGCGCCCATGAGCAGCGCGAACGGCAAGCGATCGCCCTGCGGCGCGCTCGCGAAGAGGCCGCTCCGCGGCTCGCGGGCGCCGTGCGTGAGCAGCTGGCGGCGCTCGCGATGGGAGAAGCCGGGTTCGACGTTTCCCTTTCCGAGCAGCCGCCCGGCCCGAGCGGCGGCGACGCGGTCGAGATGCTGCTGGCCGCCAACCGCGGCGTTCCGGGCGGGCCGCTGCGAGAGATCGCCTCTGGCGGGGAGCTCTCGCGGGCGATGCTCGCGGTGATCGCCGCGTCCGGCGCCCTGGCCACGGACGGAGCGAGGGAGGCCGACGCGGCGACGCTCGTGTTCGACGAGATCGACGCCGGCATCGGCGGCCATACCGCCCGCGCGGTCGGCGAGCGGCTGCGGGCATTGGGCCAGAGCAGGCAGGTCATCTGCATCACCCACCTGCCCCAGGTAGCCTCGCTGGGGGCCAGGCACTTCGCGATCGTCAAGGACACCTCGGCCGACCCGACCCTGGCCGAGGTCGTGCAGCTGGGCGAGCGCGAGGTCGTCTCGGAGCTGGTGCGCATGCTCGGCGCCGCCGAGGGCGACACGGCCGCTCGCCGTCACGCCAGGGATCTGCGCAAGGCCGCGTAGCTCGCGCGGCCGCCCAAGCCCTCGGCCGCCCAAGCCCCCGGCCGCGTAAGCCTGCGGCCGCGTAAGCCTTTACCCTCAGAGGCTGTAATGGCCGCCACCGAGCAGCCGTCAGGCACCGAGCCTCGGCCCCAAGGCGCCGCCGCACAGGGCGCCGCTGCGCCGGCGTGGCAGCTCTCGGATCTCGCGCCGTGGCGGAAGGTCACCGGGCCGGCGCGGCTGGGTCGGCGCACGAAGCTGCTGGTCAAGCACCTTGCGCGGGGCGATGTCGCGGTGATCGACCATCGCGATATCGACAGGGTCTCGGCCGAGGAGCTGGTCGCGGCGGGCGCCGCCGCCGTGCTCAACTGCGGGGCTTCGAGCAGCGGGACCTACCCGAACATGGGTCCCCAGATCCTGGTCGAGGCGGGCATCCATCTCGTGGACATGCCCGACGACTCGCTCTTTCGAGAGCTGTCCGGCGGCGAGTCGATCACCGTCAGCGACGGCCGGGTGCTGTGCGGCGAGCGGGTGCTGGTCGTGGGAGAGGTGCTGGACCTGGCGACGGTGCGGGTCGAGACCGAGGCGCGCCGACGCGAGGTGGGGGAGGCGCTCGAGCGGTTCGCGAACAACACGATCGAGCACATGCGCGAGGAGCGCGAGCTGCTGGCCGGACGGATCGAGATGCCGCGCTTTCGGACCGACTTCCGCGACCGCTCGGCCCTCGTCGTCGTGCGGGGCGTGGACTACCAGCGCGACCTGCGGGCGCTGAAACCGTTCATCAGGGACATGCGCCCGCTGATCGTCGCGGTCGATGGCGCGGCCGAGGCGGTTATCGAGGCCGGACTGCGTCCGGACATGATCGTCGGGGACATGGACTCCGCCGGCGAGGCGGCGCTGCGCTGCGGCGCGGAGCTGGTCGTGCACTCCTATCCCGACGGACGCGCGCCCGGGCGCGGGCGGGTGGAGCGGCTGGGCTTGCCGTTCGAGCTGGTCCCGGCGCCGGGCACGAGCCAGGACGTTGCGATGCTGATCGCCGCTGAGAAGGGCGCCCGCCTGATCGTGTCCGTCGGCTCGCAGTTCAACTTGGTCGAGTTTCTGGACCGCGACCGCGAGGGCATGTCTTCGACGTTCCTGACGAGGCTGCGCATCGGCGAGATCCTCGTGGACGCCAAGGGCGTCGGTCGCCTGTATCACCCGCGGCCGGGCCTCACCCCGCTGTTGGTCGTGATCGCGGCCGGCCTGATCGCGCTGATCGCGGTGATCGCGCTGACCCCGGCGCTGCGCGACGTCGCGGAACTTCTGTGGCTGAAGCTTGAACTGCTGCTCGACCTCGGTTAGATCGAGGAGCGAGCTTGACGAGATCGAGCCTTAAGGTTTTCTACCCCTCCAATTGTGAAGACTTGTTACTTTAGGAAAGGTGACAAAAGGGTGCGGTAGGTTTTCTTAACCCCACGCCCGAGCTGCCTGCTGCACCGACCCGCGACGCCATGCAACAGTTCAGACGATGTTCGACTACCGCTACCACGCCCTGTCGCTCGCGGCCGTCCTGCTGGCGCTCGCGGTCGGCGTCCTGATCGGCGTGGCGATCGGCGACTCCAACCTGGTGTCGTCGGCCAAGAGCGGGATCGTCGGCAACCTCGACTCCGAAGTCGACGGCGCCCACAGGCAGGTCGGCCAGTTGCAGGACCAGCTGGCCGAGCAGGAAGCGCTCTCCAACGGACTGTACCCGCTGGCGGTCCACGGCCTGCTCAAAGGACACGACGTCGGCCTGGTGTTCCTCGGAAGCTCCTCCAACGAAGTGGATGGTCTCGTTAGGGTCGCGCTCGCCCAGGCCGGCGGGAGCCTGACGGCGGTCGCGGCGGTGCGCGAGCCGCTCGACCTGAAGGGCGTCGAGCGGGAAGCGGCCGGGACCCGTTACGCCGCGCTGGCCGGGCAGCCGGCGCTCGTCGAGCGCTTCGGCGAACTGGCCGGCCGCCAGCTGGTCAGCGGCGGTCCGCTCATCGCGAAGGAGCTGCTCAGCAGGGTGCGCAAGAGCCTGCTGAGCGCGTTCGACGGCCAGCTCTCGCGCCTGGACGGGCTCGTCGTGATGAGGGCCGAACCGGACGGCATGAACGCCGAACAGAGCGAAGCCAGCGCCGCGTTCGCGACCGGCCTGCTGAATGGGATCGCCGCGGTCGGCGTGCCGACCGTCGGCGTCGAGCTGACGAAGACCGAACCTTCGCAGGTGCCTTGGTATGAGAGCAAGAACCTGTCTTCGGTCGACGACCTCGACGCGCGCGCGGGCCAGGCCGCATTGATCTATGCGCTTGGCGGAGCCCACGGCGCCTACGGGGTCAAGCCGACCGCCGACTCGCTGCTGCCGAGCGCTGTCCCGTAGCTTCACCTGGATGCGCGCTCTGCCGTTCGCAATCGCCTTTGTCATCGCCGCCGTTCTCGCGCAGCCCGCGTTGCGCGTCCTGCGCGACGGCGGGCATACGCGGCCGAACTATCGCGCGCGCGCGCTGCCGTGGCCGTTCGGCGTCCTGATCGTCGTAGCCGCGACGCTCGCGCTCGTGCCGGTCCTCTTGATCGAACGGATCGGCCACACGGCGATCCTCTACTCCGAGGTTGGGGTCCCCGTCGCGGTGTACGTGCTCGGCGTCGCCTGTCTAGGCCTGATCGACGATGTGTTCGGCGATCGTCCGGGCGTGAGCTCTCCGCGTGGATGGCGCGGCCACGCGCGCGCAACGCTCGACGGTGAGCTGTCTACCGGTGCGCTGAAGGCCGGTGGCTCCCTCGGACTGGCATTGCTGGCCATGGGTTCGCTCGGCCTTACCGTTGGGCGCTGGCTGCTGGCTGTGGCGGTGCTAGTACTGGCGACGAACGCCCTGAACCTGCTCGACCTCAGACCCGGCCGCGCCGTCAAGGCGCTCGTCGTGCTCGGCGCGGGCGTCACGATCGGCACGGGCGACACGAAGACGCTTTGGGTGCTCGGCCTGTTCGTCGGGCCGGCGCTCGCGGCGGGCTGGTTCGACCTGCGCGAGCGGGCGCTGCTTGGCGACACCGGCTCGAACCTGCTCGGCGCGTTGGCGGGGCTGTGGATCGTGCTGAGCTTCGGACAGACAGGCCAGCTGATCGCGCTCGGCTTGCTGGTCGCGCTGAACCTCTACGGCGAGCTTGGCTCGATCTCTGACCTCGTCGAAAAGGTGCCGCTGCTGCGGAGGCTAGACTCCTTGGGCAGGCCAGCATGAACCACCACGAATGACCTTGCACAGCACCGACCGCCACGCTGACATCCCGTCCAAGACCCGGTTCATCTTCGTTACCGGAGGCGTCGTGTCCTCGCTGGGCAAGGGGATCGCGGCGGCCTCGATCGGCCGCATGTTGGTGGCCAGGGGGCTGAGCGTGGCGATGCAGAAGCTCGACCCGTACATCAACGTCGACCCCGGCACGATGTCGCCGTACCAGCACGGCGAGGTGTTCGTGACCGAGGACGGCGCCGAGACCGACCTGGATCTGGGTCATTACGAGCGCTTTACCGACGCCAACACGAGCAGGGCGTCGAACGTGACCGCGGGCGGCGTCTATGACACCGTGATCAGGCGCGAGCGCAGGGGCGACTATCTCGGCGGGACCGTGCAGGTGGTGCCGCACATAACGGATGAGATCAAGCAGCGGATCGCTTTGATCGCGGAGTCCAGCGATGTCGACTTCGTGATCACCGAGATCGGCGGCACGGTCGGGGACATCGAGTCGCTGCCGTTCCTGGAGGCGATCAGGCAGTTCCCGGTGGATGTCGGGCGGCGACGGTGCATGTTCATCCATCTGACGCTCGTGCCCTTCATCGGGCACGCCGGCGAGCTGAAGACCAAGCCGACCCAGCACTCGGTCAACGAGCTGCGGCGCATAGGTATCGCGCCGGACATGCTGATGTGCAGGTCCGAGGCCGCCCTCTCGGACGAGATCAGGCGCAAGATCGCGCTGTTTGCGAGCCTGCCCCTCGACGCCGTCGTGTCGGCCAGGGACGTCGACGACATCTACAAGGTGCCGCTGGCCTTCTCAGAGCAGGGCGTCGACGACTGCATCCTCGAGCACTTCGCGGTCGAGGCCCCGCCGCCCCAGCTCTCGGATTGGCGCGAGCCGATCGAACGGGCCGAGCGGGCCGAGCGGGAGGTCACGATCGCGATCGTCGGCAAGTACGTGCAGCTCGCGGACGCTTACCTGTCGGTCTCGGAGGCGCTGCGCCACGCGGGCGCGCTGCACGGCTGCAAGGTTCGGATCGAGTGGGTCGACTCCGAGCGTTTGGAGGATCCCGGCTCGGGCGCGGCCGCGCAGCTCGAGGATTCCGACGGCATCCTGATCCCCGGCGGCTTCGGTGGACGCGGGATCGAGGGCAAGATCGCGGCCGCCCAGATCGCACGCGAAGAGCGCATCCCCTATCTGGGGATCTGCCTGGGAATGCAGGTCGCCGTGGCCGAGTTCGCGCGCAACGTGGCCGGCATGGAGGGCGCCAACTCGACCGAGTTCGACCTCGAGACGCCCTACCCGGTGATCGACCTGCTGCCCGAGCAGAAGGAGGTCGCCGATCTCGGCGGCACGATGCGGCTGGGGGCGGACCCGATCAAGCTGCACGACGGCACCCGCGCGCGCGAGATCTATGGCGAGGCGGTCGTCTATGAGCGTCACAGGCATCGCTACGAGGTCAACAACCTGCTGCGAAAGCGTCTCACCAAACCGAATGGCCTCGACGAGGGCGCCGGGCTCGTCATATCGGGGACCTCCCCCGACGATCGTCTGGTCGAGGCGATCGAGCTGGCTGACCATCCGTTCTTCGTGGCCTCGCAGTTCCATCCCGAGTTCAAGTCCAGGCCACAGCGCCCGGCGCCTCTGTTCAGGGAGTTCGTCGCCGCGGCGCGCGCGCGCGGGGGGGCGGGCGCCGGTGAGGAGAGGGACGCGGCGGCGGTCCGCTCGTGAAAGTCGGCGCCGAGGAGGAGTGCTCGACGCTGCGGGTTTGCGCGGTGTTCCACGCCGTCGACCCCGAGCGCGCCGACCGGATCGCCGCGGAGATGGTCGGCAGGGCGCACGAGCTTGCGAACATACCCGAGCTCGAGTGTGACGTGGACGTAAGCATCGAGTCGGTGGCGCCGCAAGAGGCCGGCGCCGGCGCCGGCGAACGCTAAGCGCGATAGCTTGGAACATTCACGATGCTGAAGCTGCGCCGCGCCATCGTCATGCACGCCGGGCCTCCCGACGGTCCCGAGCAGGAGCTCACGATCGAGCTCGGCGGACATGCGCGCCGAGCGATCGCCGATATCGCGCTGGTCGGCGCCGCCCAGGCACGAGACGAGGTGATCGTCAACACTCAGGCGCTCGACCTTGGCCTCGGCTCGGGGGGTTACGACATCGTGCACGTCAACCTGACCAGGGGCCTGGCCGGAGATCTGGGCGCCGCCCAACCGAGCCCCGCGGATTCGAGCGACAACGACCGGGTGATGAAGCTCAACTACACCTCGCTCCAGCACGTTGTCAGCCCGGTGGAGGATGAGCGCGTCCTGGAGCTGCCACTGCGCGGTCCCGTTGCCGTGCTTGCGTTGCACGGCCAGCTGGCGCCCGTCGCCTGGGCGTTCGCCGAAGCGTTTCCGGGCGCGGAACTCGGCTACGTGCAGACCGGGGGAGGGGCTCTGCCGGGCGGGCACTCGCGGGTCGTGCGAAAGCTGCGCGAAAGGGGCTTGCTTGCGGGTCATCTGACCGCGGGCGCCGCGTTCGGAGGCGAGGGCGAGGCGGTCACGACCGCGGGCGCGCTGCATCACGGCCTGGGGGTCCTCGGTTGGGATGCGGCCGTGTGCGGTCCGGGGCCCGGCATCGTCGGTTCGAGCTCGCCGTTGGGCCACGGGGGCCTTCAGGCGCTCGACAGTGCCCATACCGCGCTCGCGCTCGGGAGCGAGACGCTGCTCGTGGCGCGCATGTCCTCGGGCGATTTGAGGGCGCGTCACCGGGGCATCTCACACCACACCCTGACGGTCCTCGACCTGCTGCTGGCCCCGGTGACGGTGGCTTTGCCGGCAGGGATGCGATCGCCCGTGGGCGCCGACCTGCGTGCGGGCCTGGGCGCGGTCTTCGGCGCTTCGCGGTCGAGCGGGCACGGGGTCGAGGCGGACGGCGAACGGTCGATCGACGATCAGTCGATCTTCGACCGGCCGGCGCGCATCAACAGGCACGACTGGCGTCGCGCGGTGGTCGACCTGCCCGCCTATGCCGACTCGGGATTGCCGGCACAGACGATGGGCCGCGGGCTGATCGAGGATCCGCTGTTCTTCGGCGCGGCTCTCGCCGGTGGCGTGGCCCTTGGCGGGCTGGTGTTCGAGGAAGGGCGGGCTTCGGCGGACCGGTCGGGAGTCGAGGCCGGCGCAGAGCCCGGGGCAGAGCCCGGCGCAGAGCACGGGGTCGAGCCCGGACCGGAGGCCCGAGCGCAGACCGGCCAGGCAGGAGCACAGGAGATGGACGCGAAGCTCCAGGTGTGAGCTTCGAGGGATCCGTCGTCCAAGTTACCTCACCGGCGCTCGAGTTCCTGGCATACCTGGAGCTCGAGCGGGGCTGCTCGAACAACACCCTGGCCGCCTACAGGACGGACCTGTTGCAATTCGAGCAGTTTCTGACTGCCCGTGGCACGGATGCGCTGAAGGCCGAGCACAGCGACCTTGCCGAGTTCCTGTCGGAGCTGGCCGCCCCCGAGCCCGGGCCGAACGTCTCGGCGGCGACGCTACGACGCAAGGCGGCGTGCCTGCGCTCCTTTTACAAGTATCTGCGCCGCGAGGGCGTCGTCGCCCACGATCCGGCGGCCCAGCTGAAGGGGCCGCGAAGGACTCAGCGCCTGCCGGGGGCGCTCACGAGGGGCGAGGTGACCGAGCTGTTGGGTCAGCCGAAGGGCACCGAGCCGCTGGCGCTGCGCGACAGGGCGCTACTCGAGCTGATGTATGCGTGCGGCCTGCGGGCCTCGGAGGTGACGGGCATGGAGGTGGCGGACATCGATTTGCAAGAGGGGTTCTTGCGCGCGCGGGGCAAGGGCGCCAAGGAGCGGGTCGTTCCGGTCGGCTCCAGCGCGTCCAAGGCGCTCGACTGTTATCTGGGGCGCGGTCGACCGAAGCTTGTGGGCGTGCGGGTACAGTCGAGCCTGTTCGTCAACAGCAGAGGCGGGCGTCTGACCAGGCAGGGGCTCTACAAGATCGTTAAGGGTCACGCCGGGAGCGCGGGACTGGCGGGCAGGATGACACCGCATACCTTGAGGCACACGTTCGCTACGCACCTGCTGGCGGGCGGCTGTGACCTGAGGTCGCTGCAGGCGATGCTGGGACACGCGGACCTGGCCACGACCCAGGTCTATACCCACCTGTCGGCCGAGCGCTTGAAGCACGTCTACTTCGAGGCCCATCCTCGAGCGAGGCGGCGCTAGCGGAGGTTCGACGCCCACGAGCCGGCAGGGGCGGGCGGCAAGGCACGGGTGGGCGCCAGGAGCGAGACTGCCGGGATGGAGCCAGGTCGCAGGACACCGGCGGGCAGGCGCGCGTTCGTGCTGGTGATCGACGCCTGCGGCGTAGGCGCGCTGCCGGACGCGGCCCGCTACGGCGATGAGGGCGCCAACACGTTGGGTCACGTCGCCGAGGCGGTCGGAGGGCTGGCGCTGCCGACCCTCGAATCGCTCGGTCTCGGGTCGATCCTGGCGCTCGAGGGCGTCGCGCCGGCGACCGATCCGGTCGTGCACGGACGTTTGCATGGGCTCGGGCCCGGCAAGGACTCGACGGCGGGCCACTGGGAGCTGATGGGGATCGTCTTGGAGAGACCCTTGCCGACCTATCCAGATGGCTTCCAGGCCGCCACGATCGCGCGACTGAGGGAGGCGATCGGCCGGCAGGTCATCTGCAACCGGCCTTACAACGGTATCGCCGCGATCGAGGACTATGGCGCCGAACACATGAGGACGGGCGCCCTGATCGCGTATACCTCCCAGGATTCGGTCCTGCAGCTCGCCGGCCACGTCGATCTGGTGGCGCCACGAGAGCTATACCGGGCATGCGAAGCCGCGCGCGCCGCGATGAGGGGCGACGATGCCGTCGGCCGTGTGATCGCGCGGCCGTTCAGCGGCTCGCCCGGCGCGTTCGAGCGCACCGAAGGGCGCCGTGACTTCGCCTTGGCGCCCCCGTCGCGCAGCTATCTGGAGGAGCTGGCGGACGCGGGCGTGGAGGTGCACGGGGTCGGCAAGATCTCAGACCTGTTCGCGGGCGTCGGGGTCGAGTACTCCCATCCGGGCGCCACCAACGCGCGGGCGCTGGCCAGCGCGGGCCAGCTGCTCGCGGAGCTGGAGGAGGGCTTGGTGTTCGTGAACCTGATCGAGACCGATCAGGTCTATGGCCACCGTCACGACAGCGCTGGCTTTCACGGCGCCCTGCGCGCGATCGACGCCGAACTCGGCCGGTGGCTGGGGCGGTTGCGCGAGCGGGACCTGTTGATCGTGACGGCAGACCACGGCGTCGATCCGGCTCATCCCGGCACCGACCACACCCGTGAGTACGCGCCGCTGCTGGCCATGACGGGCGAGATGGCGCTCCGCAGGGCGGCCGGCGAGCGCTGTGGCGGTGGGCGGCACGACGGGCCGTTGGCGGACGTGGGCGCGACGGTGTTGCGGTGGCTGGCGAGTCGGGACGCTGAGGGTCTGCCGGGCAGCTCGTTCATGTGAGGCTTGGCGGGCCGGGAGTGAGCGCGGCTCCCGCGATCGCCGGCTCTGAGTTCGTGCTTGGGCTGGGACAGGCTTTTTTCGTAGGCTGAGCGGCGATGCCAGAGCTGCCAGAGGTCGAGACGATCAAGCGCCAGCTGGCCCCGATCGTCGAGGGTCGCAAGCTCGAGCGCCTCGAGATACTCGACCCGCGCTGGTCGCGGCCGCTCGCTCCCGGGGAACTGTCCTCGGCGCTCGAGGGTCGCCGCGTCGAGCGCCTGGGCAGGCGCGGCAAGTACCTCGTGTGGAGCTTCTCGGGCGACATCTACTTGGCCCAGCATCTGCGTATGACCGGCTCGGTCTTGGTCGATCCTCGGCCCGAGCCTGCGCATACGCGCGTGCGCGTGCGGCTGCGCCCGAAATTGCTGTTGGCGATTGCCGACCCGCGGCGCTTCGGCACTGGGGAGCTGCTGTTGGGAGGCGAGGCGTTGGCGTCGTTCATCGACGCGAGGCTCGGCTTGGAGCCCTTCGACGACGAGTTCACCGTGGAGCGCCTGCGCGCGCTCGCGCGCGGGCGCGCGGCGCCGATCAAGGCGTTCCTGCTCGACCAGCGAAAGATCGCCGGGGTCGGCAACATCTACGCCGACGAGGCCCTTCACAAAGCCGGCGTTCATCCGTTGCGCCCAGCCGGCAAGCTCTCGCGCGAGCAGTACGGCCGCCTGCGCGGCGCGGTCCTCGACGCGCTCGGCGCCGGCATCGACGCCAAGGGAGCCTCGATCAGCGACTACAGGGACGTGGACGGCGTGAAAGGGTCCTTCCAGGACAGCTTCTCGGTGCATCGCCGCGCCGGCGAGCCGTGCCCGGAGTGTGGCTCTACGATCGTCAAGCTCAAGGTCGCCGGTCGCGGGACCTACGTCTGCGAGACCTGCCAGCCGCGACCAAGGCTCAGGCGCGCGCGGTCGTCGTGGCGGTAGCGCCCAAGCAGGGACCTCGCCGCCAAGGCTCAGACGGCCATGAGCTCGTCCAGGTGGCCGCTCTCGGCGGCGGCCTGCAGCTCCGCGAAGCCGCCGATCACCCGGTCTCCGACGAGCACCTGCGGGAAGGTCATCATCCCGGTCTTGCTCGCCAAGGCAACGCGTCCCTCGGGGTCCTTCGACAGGTTGACCTCGACGAACTCGATCCCCTGGGCCTTCAGCATCGCCTTGACGCGGTTACAGAAGGAGCACGGCTCGGTGCTGTAAACGGTTACCCGGCTCATTACTTCACAAAGTATAGCGATTGATGTCCGAAGTGCCGCCGCACAATCCAGGTCTTCAAGAAGAGACACCTAACATGCCTGGTCTGCCGAATCTCTGCCGGGGCCGGACCGAATCTCTGCCGGGGCCGGACCGAATCTCTGCCGGGGCCGGGCCTAGACTCGGTGAGGATGGCGGGACCGGTCAAGACCGAGGCGATCGTGCTGCGCTCGCTGCGCTACGGCGAGGCAGATCGCATCCTGCACCTGTACACGCCAAGGCGCGGCCGGGTCGGCGCGATCGCCAAGGGCGTGCGCAGGGCCCGCAGCCGCTTCGGCGGGCGTCTGGAGCCGTTCTTCAGGCTGCAGCTCGACCTGCACGAAGGCAGAGGCGAGCTGTTGACCGTGACGGGAGCCCAGACGGTCGACGCGTATGCGCGCCTGCGCGGCGACGCGGGCGCCCTGGACGCGGCCGCGCGCGCGTGCGACGCCGTCGGGCGCCTGTTCGAGACCGAGGAGCCCCACCCGAACGTGTTCAACCTGCTGTGTCGCCGCCTGGCCCTGCTCGACGCCGGCGCGGGCGGTGGACGCTCGGGCGCCCTGGCGTTCCGTCTGAAGCTGATGCTCGCCGCGGGCTTGGCGCCACAGCTCGGAGCGTGCGCGGGCTGTGGCGAGCGCGAGCATCTCTCGGGCTTCTCGCCCGCCGCCGGCGGCATCGTCTGCGGAGCCTGCGAGGCGGCCTCTTTCCCGTTGGATCGGGATGCATACCGCTTCATGATCGACGCGCTCGGCAGGCCCCTGGCCGAGGCCACCCAGGCGCCAGAGCAGGCGCTCGGCCAGGTCGAACGGGCGATCGCGGAGACGCTCGAGCACCACGCTCACGTGCGCCTGATGCCGGCTTCGGGCTTCGCCGTTCAGTCGGCGTGAGGTGGTCTCCGCCGTCGCTGGCACAATCGAGGGCATGGGCCTAGCCGCCAGTCCCGACTCGGTCGCCGCGCGATTCGCGGATCGCATCGTGGCACAGGAGCGGAACGGGCTTTCGCCGCTGGCCGCGCGTTCCTACCCGGCCAAACGGGTCCGCCCAGAGCCAGACTGTGCGCTGAGGACCCCATACCAGCGCGACCGCGACCGGATCGTGCACAGCAAGGCGTTCAGGAGGCTGACCCACAAGACCCAGGTATTCGTGGCCCCCGAGGGCGACCACTACCGGACACGCTTGACACATACCCTGGAGGTGACTTCGATCTCGCGGACGGTCGCCAGGGCGCTGGGCCTCAACGAGGACCTGACCGAGGCGATCGGGCTGGGGCACGACCTCGGTCATCCGCCGTTCGGGCATATCGGCGAGGAGGTGCTCGACCGCTGCTTGCGCGAGCGCTTCGGCGGCGGCTTTCGCCACTACGAGCACTCGCTGCGGGTCGTGGACGTGCTCGAACCGGCGCCCAGGGGTCTCGGCCCGGGGCACGGTGGGCTGAACCTGACCGAACAGGTCCGTGAAGGGATCGCCAGGCACTCCGGGCGCGCCGAGTTGCCGAGCACGCTGGAGGGCCGGATCGTGAGGCTGATCGACAGGGTCGCCTACATCAACCACGACATCGACGACGCTCTGAGGGCTGGGCTCCTGCGCGAACGGGACCTGCCGGCCGAGCCGATCGCGGTGCTCGGGGACAGCGGCTCGGCCAGGATCGACGCTCTGGTCCACGACATGGTCGAGCGCTCGGCGATCGCCGGAGACATCGTGCAGGGGTCCGAGACCGGGCCGGCGATGGCCGAGCTGAGAGAGTTCATGTTCGACAGGGTCTACCTCGGGCCGGCGGTCCGGGCCGAGCACGAGCGCATCGAAGGCGTCGTCAGTGCGCTGTTCGAGCATTACGTCGAGCATCCCGAGCTGCTGGGCGAGCCGCGCGCCGGCGAGGCGCACGCTGGCGAGGAAGGGCTCGCGCAACGCGTTACCGACTACCTGGCGGGCATGACCGACAGGTACTGCATCAGGGAGTACACCGCGCTCAGGGTGCCTCAGGCGTTCGCGCGCTAGGTCCGCCGGCGCGGGCATGCGGGACGCCCCGCGGGTGCCGGACGCGCTTGCGCGCTAGCGTTGCCCGCGGATGGCCCTTTACACGCGAGAGTCCAGGGACAGGGTGCGCGACGCGGTCGACTTCGTCGAGCTGGTCTCCGCGCGCACCGACCTGCGGCGGGCCGGCCAGAACAGTTACGAGGGGCTGTGCCCGTTTCACGAGGAGCGCACCCCTTCGTTCGGGATCGACCCTGCGCAGAAGCTGTACTACTGCTTCGGCTGCCAGGCCGCCGGGGACGTGTTCACGTTCGTGCAGGAGACCGAGTCGGTCGACTTCAAAGGCGCCTTGGAGCTGCTGGCTGATCGCTGCGGGATCGAGCTGGAGCGCGAGCAGGAGGATCCCAAGGAGGCCGAGCGACGGCGCGGGCGCGAACGTCTGCTCGAGCTGCTGGCACGCACGAGCGCCTACTACGAGCGCTGTCTATGGGAGTCTGAGGAGGCCGCCCGCGCCCGCGCGTACCTGCTCGAAGAGCGGGGCCTTGGCGAGCAGATCCTGAAAGAGTTCCGGGTCGGCTTCGCCCCGAGCGCCTGGGATCGAGTCCTGACGGGCTCTTTGCGCAACGGGTTCTCCGAGGCGGAGCTGTACGCGGTCGGCCTCGTTCAGCGCTCGCGGGAGGCGGGCCGTGTCTATGACCGGTTCCGAGCCCGGATCATGTTCCCTTTGGCCGACACGCGCGGGCGCGTGCTCGGGTTCGGGGCGCGCATCCTCGAGACGGACCCCGGTCGCTCGCCGGTTGGGCGCGACGGCGACGGGGGCTCCGTGGGCGGCCGAACTATCGACCGGCGCGAAGAGCGGCGCCCCAAGTATTTGAACACCAACGACAACGCCATCTACCACAAGGGCGAGCACCTCTACGGGGCCGATCTGGCGCGCGCCCACGCGGCCCGGGCGGGCAGCACGATTCTGTGCGAGGGCTATACCGACGTGATCGCTCTGCACCAGGCCGGCATCCGCAACACGGTCGGCCTGATGGGCACAGCCCTGACCGACGACCAGGTGGGCGAGCTGGCCCGGATGGCGCCCACTGTGCTGATGGCCCTGGACGCCGACAGCGCCGGCCAGCAGGCGATGCTGCGCGCCGCGGGCCTGGCGGCCAAACGCAAGCTCGAGCTGCGTGTCGTGCCGCTGCCAGCCGGCGCCGACCCGGCAGAGCTCGTGCAACGCGAGGGCGGCAGCGCGATCGAAAGCGCGATCGAGCGGTCCGTCCCATTCGTTCGCTTCCGCGTGCAGCGAATCCTCGACTCCGGCGATGACGCGAGCGCCGAGGGGCGCGACCGGACCCTGGAAGAGCTGCGGCCGGTGTTCGCGACGATTCCTGCCAGCGCTCTGCGGATGGAGCTGACCCAGGCCGTTTCCGAGCGTTTGGGCTTGCCCGAGAGCTTGGCCGAGCGCACGCTCGCCGGGCGCGCCCCAGGGAGGGCTCTTCCAGCGGAGTCGCGCTCTGGGTCCGGCATTGGACGGAGGGCGCGGGGCGGCGAGGGCGCTGTCCCGCCGGCGTCGGCGAGGTCCCTGGGGGCGCGCGGCGAGGGCACTGAACGGGCATTCCTGGCCCTCTGCATCGCCGATCCCGACGCCGGCGCCAACGCGCTCCAGGAGATCGATCCCGCGGCCCTGTTCTCGAACACGACCATGCAGAGGGCGGTCGAGCATCTGCGCGAGCACCTTGCCGACCCTGGCGCCGGCCTGCCCGAGGACGATCCCGACCTGGCGGCGCTCGTCGCGGAGATCGTTGTCGAGGCCGGTCGCGAGACCCGGGCCCCGGCGATGCTCGAGTCCCAGCGCATGCAATTGGAGCTGGCCCGCATCGACCGCGAGATCGCGCGCGCGCGCGGCCAGGAGTCTGGCGAGGTGGCCGAACTGGCGCGCCGGCGCGCCGAGCTCAAGCGCGAGTTCGACCACGCCTACGAGCGGGCCCTTGAGCAGACCGGCTGAACGGGCCCGATGATCGCTAGAGTTGCCGGTTCGGTCCGGGGTAGCTCAATCGGCAGAGCATTCGGCTGTTAACCGAAGGGTTGTGGGTTCGAGTCCCACCCCCGGAGCTTTTCCGCACAACGGCTCAAAGGCTGATGCGGAGCATGGTGGCGACGGTTTCGGTCAGCGTGGCGCTGATCCGGGAGCGGGTCGCTCGCCTTGTCGTAGACGATGCGCAGGTCGAAGGCGTCGAACAGGGCGCGTTTGGTGGCGTCGTCGACGTCGTGTAGCCGCTCGGAGAGGTCAGGCACCTGATCGAGCACCGCTGCCGGGTCTTGGCGTTCGGGCGCCAATCCGAGCTTCGGCAGGGACGCTTGTGCGGTCGCCTTCTCGGCCTTGAGTTCGTCGATCAGGGACACCGCTAGGCTGGAGGGCATCGCTCGTCGCCTAAAGGAGCACGGCCTTCGCACCTTCCCTGTGATCGACGAGGGTCGCACGGAGCTGGAGCCTGGACAGCTCACCGTCCTGGGAGTCGAGGTCGTTGACAAGGCTCCGGATGAGACAAGGGCACTCTTCAAGCAGTACCAGGTTTACCAGGGCGCCTGAGCCACGGTCGGGAACTGCCCGCCTGCTTTTGGCGCGCAGCCGAGCGGCGCTATCACTGAACTGCGACTCACGGAGCAAGGGCGACTGCTTGGGACAGGTGGGTCGTTCGCCTAGGCCTATTCATTCTTGAACCTGTCAAGGCCGAGTTGGCCACGAACCTTCTATAAAGGGGCGGCTCCCTTTCGTGCCCGCTCGCCGTCATCCCTTTCTCGAATCATTTAGGCCAAGTTCATTGTGAACCTCCTGCATCCTTTTGGTCAGCTGCGCTTGAGTTTCAGCGTCACGGACAAGGCTGGACAGCGGTGTCTCCAGGGCGTAGGCCAAATCTACCAGCTTCCCCCAGCTAGGGTTACGTATGCCTCGCTCAACACCAGATAGGTATGTCGAATGAAAATCGGCGGCCTGTGCCAAATCCTCGATAGTCATTCTATGTTTGCGGCGCAGTAGGCGGACGGCGGTACCCAGCTCGCCGTTGGTGGGTCGGATAATTGTCATACCGTTATTCCTGGTTCCAATCTACTTATAGGTGTGACGGGGTCCCGGTAGGTGGAGTCATCAGAGCGGCTCACGCTAGAGCGATTCCGCTAAGCGGTGTCGTACTCTGGCGATCTGTTCGGCGTGGCAAACGACGTCTGCCACGGTGATATTCAGGGCGTCGGCGAGCGCGCACAGCGTGCCCCACTCGGGAGCGCGTTTTTCGCGCTCGATCGGCGAAAGCGTCGTGGGGTGCAGTCCGGCGTCAAGCGCGAGATCAAGCATCGACTTTCGGTGCGCCCGACGCAACTCACGGATGGCCTTCCCAAGATCGGCCTTTGTCGGAGCGACCCACGGCTCGGGCAGCAGCTCGGGGTCGCCGACGTCCTCGATCAAACCGGCGTCGTAACCGAGGCGCGCGGAGACCCGGTCGGCGACCAGGACCAGGTAGGGCTCGAACACGTCGACAAGCTCCCGGGCCGTTTTCCTGGTTACGCTCGCCGAGATGTCCACGGCGGCAACCACCGTTCCCTTCGCGTCACGCACGGGCGCCGCGACTGCCACCAGCCCGCTGGCGCGCTCCTGGTTATCGACGGCGTAGCCCTGGTCGCGTACGCGCTGCAGCTCTTTGAGCAGCTTGGCGTTGCTCGTTGTGGTCCGTGGCCCCCTCGGCGCCAGGTTGGCATCGGCGATGACCGGCTCCACGGATTGCTCAGACTGGTGGGCGAGGAGTAGCTTGCCCGCGGCAGTGCAGTACGCCGGAACTCTCCAGCCCGGTTTGCACCCAGGCTCGACATCGGGTTCGCCACCGCGCGGTTCCGTGTGCCTGACGCACAGGACATAGGACACGTCGACTCCGTCCAACACGGCGAGCCCCGTGGGAAAGCCCGTATTCGCGCTGAGCGTCCGCAGATCGTGGCGCACTTTTTCGCGTACGGACGTCCTGGCGACTACGGACGCCCTCAAGGCAACGTGACCACCGCGACCAGAGGCCTGTCGCCGCCAATGTCCGTCCGTTGCCTCTCCAGTCCCCGTGTTGACAGCGGCCGGGCGGGTCGAACGCCCCTAGGCAAAGGCATCACCGAGACATTCGACCCGCCCGAGCCCCGCACCCAGCACCAGCATGAGGGGCGAGCTGTTCTCAGAACCCGCCCCTCTCCACAACGCTCCGTCTTGAAGCGCCGCCGCCTATGGACTGCCTGCCACTCGGCGTCCTGCCGGGCAACGGCTGGCTGAATGCGGTCCCTCGGTCCCATCCGCTGTGTTCTACACGGTCGAATGAGGCTCCGCGGGTCGCGGCCTATTATGTTACAATAAACATTGATTAATTAGATGCCAACCTGGTCGCGCACCGACCCCCCTCTCCCTTGGGGCCGCTCTCGCGTCTCTTTTGCGGAGTCATTGAAACAGCTAACTGAAGCCGGCGCCGTCTCGTCTTGAGGAGTATGCGTGATCCGCGTCCTGGCGTCACGATAACGCTGCGCCACCGAGCTGTCTCGACCGTTCGTGCGACTGGTTGGATCTCCCATCGTTCCAGGACGATTCGTATGACGGTTTGCATCTCAAGAAGTGCCAGGTGGTGGCCGGGACAGCGCTTACGGCCGCCTCCCCACGGCAACCAGACGTGGGGCGTTGGTCCCTGATCGAGAAAGCGCTCAGGACTAAAGGACTGCGGATCGCGGTAGAGCCGCGGATCGTGGTGCATCAGGTGGATGCAGCCCATGAGGTGGACTGGCGGTAAGAATGTCGTGCCGGCGAGCTCGAAGGCTCGATGGACGATCCTCGGGATCGTGAACACAAAGACAGGGCGGTGACGCATGACCTCTTGTATGGCTGCTCGTAGGTAGGTATCTTCGTCGCGGTCTGTCGCATAGAGCAGCTCACGGAGAACTCTCTGATCATGCGCTATCAGTTGGAACGCCCAGGCGAGCTGGGACGCCGTGGTCTCGTGCCCGGCGAGCACAAGTGACATGATGCCGTCGTGTACCTGCTGTGGAGTAAATGGAACGGAGTCGTGGCTAGTTGCTTTCAGCAGGAGCGACAAGACGTTGCTCGGGTCTTTGTGGCCTGGGTTGTCGTTGATCAATTCGCGAATCAGCTCGTGAACTTCTGCGCGTTCGGCGCAGAACCGTCTCCACATTCCACGCCAGCCAGGGAGACGCCGCACCAGGGGCTCTTGTAGTGCGAGACTGTCGGTTACTGACAGCATCGCGAGCAGTTTGCTGTGAAGCTCTGGCAGGAGGGTCGCGTCACGCCCAAAGATCGTGATAAGGATAACCCGCAATGTCAGAGCGCGGAGATGGGGATGAATGGCGAAGGGCTTATCAGAGGGCCATGATGCGATCTCGCGTTCAGCGATCTCGCGGACCATGTTGGCGTGTCGGGCAACCGTTTGGTGGTAGAACGCTGGCATGATTGCCTTGCGGCCGGCTATGTGCTCAGCGTTCTCTTGCAGCATAAAAGACTGCTCGCCGATCAGTGGAGTGATTACGGCAGCTCCTGCGCCCGGGTGAAGAATGTCGGATGGTGCGGTGACGATCGCCTTGATATCCGCCTGGTCCGAGAAGAACACAAGTGGCGGGAGCCCGACGGTGCGTATGGTGAAATGGCTTCCGTATCTGCGCCAGTGCCACTCCAGATAGCGGTGGGGCCATCGCCAGACCAGTAGGGTATGCACGAGGGTGGGTAGCGGCAATGTGGGTGGCGAAGCGTTCGACACGATGTCGGCTGGCTGGCGGGAGGAGGTCTTGCGCACCTTTGCTCCTACTCAGCTCGCTTACCGTAGGCCGTGCGCCACGTCCGTAGGATAGGCACCAGCATCTGGGTGAGGGCCCCTCCGGCACGGGCGATCTCTCTGGTGTTGCCGCGCGTTATTGAGGTACGTGCACTGTCCTTGGACAAAAACATGGCGACCATGCAGCCAAAGATCACTAGGTGGCGGTGTCCGTCACGCAGGCCGGAGATCTCTCGCAGTGATCGGCAAAGCACATCGGTAACACGGGTGGTCGCGATTCGCTGGTCTGGATAATGTGCGATGTAGCTGTGCGCGTCTACCGCATTATCTTCAGGGATATCAACGTAGCTGTCCAACATCGTGCCTACCAGAGATATCCAGGGCATGTACGCATTGAAAACTCTTTCAGCTTCCGTCATTGCGCATTCCGGATTAGCCGCGAGCGCGAGCAGCGCAAAGATGGTCAACCATGCACTGGCGCTTGCACACCACTCAAACCAAGCAAGCTCGGGCCGTTCTGGGAATTGCCGTTCGCTCCATACGTGAAGCGCCGCGTCACGAGAGGTCTGAGTGGGCTCGTGGTTCATGGCCAAGACCTCCGTCAAGTTGACCGCCCGATTGACAAAGGGGCGTACTACGTCAAACGAGGGCAGGGCCACGCACATCTGCTGGCAGGTGATGACAAGTAGATCTAGGTAGCCTCCGTCGTCTTTCGACGGGTTGCATCGGTAGTAGTCGGCAATAGGGGCACCAGGAGCCAGGGCGTCGCACAGCGCGCGATGCAGACATAAACCGTTATCGATCCCGGCGGAAGCGCTGCGCTCGCTGACGCAGTCGAGATAGTCTGCGATGATCTCGTATGCGACGAGTAGGCGCAAAAGACTCTTATTGCGACGCTGCGGCAGCGTCCAGAACAAGGCGCCCCCATCGATGCTGGCACGCTTGTGGTCGAGGGCATGCAGAGCATCCCGTCGGAGGGATTCGCCGGGAATCGCGACGGCGAGCTGGCGCCACTTCGCCACCTCGCTGGCGACCGCTCGGAGCCCCCAAATCAGCTCACGACTGGCAGCTAGGGTAAGGGCGTGGAGCTGTCGTGCGGATAGGGGCGCTTGGCCGGAGACCAAGCTATGCAGCACCGATGGAGCTTGGACGGACGCGAATTGCGAAATATCCAAGTACCGCAACGATTGCGAGCGCTGCCAGCGAAACCACGCCGAAGCTGCCGAGCGCGATCGCGGTCCCGGCACCGATGACGACGGGAAACCCCGTGACGGTAGCCAGCGCGTGGGAGATGACAAGCTGTCCATATACCCCGAATACGGCGCCTATCAAGCAACCCGCTCCTAGCAGGATCGCGCTCTGGATCAGGACCGCTCGCCAGAGGAGTCCGCGCGTGAATCCCTGGCGCTTGATGTGCGCAAGCTGCTCGCGTCTCTGGAGGATCATCGAGCCCATCACTCCGGCCATTGCTAGGATCGCCGCAATCAGTACGAGCCTAGCGATCTGGGTGAGGCGCGCGAGTCCTTGGCGGCTGCCCTTCTCCCACTGCCTCTCTCGTTCGGCGGCAGTTTGGACGAGTAGACCAGAGAGTGGGCCTAGGGCTCGCTGAGCTTCAAGGCGACCCTGCGCTGGAGAGACACCTGGACGGAGCGAGACCAGAAGGGCGCTTGCACCCGAAGATTCCCACGCGCGCGCGTAGTCCTCGGCATCGATTATGACCGCCCCGGGAGGCCATCCGCCATTCGTGCTCAGGCCAGCCACACGAAAACGAATCGGAGCAGCAGACGGCAGCGTGAAGGTGCTCCCAACACGGAGGTGCAATTCGTTGGCTATAGCTTCGGAGATTACCGCCCAACCGCCTCCGCGAAGCCGTGCGTTGACGACGGCGGGGTTGCCCGAGATCAGCTGTCCAGGCGGCATCAGTTGCGTCGAGGTTCCTGGAGGTGCGATGACCCACAATCGTCGGTCGCCGAGAGTAAGGAATCCCCCACGGTAGATGCTCACCGCTTGCGCACCAGCAAGACGCGTAAGCCTATGGGCGATCGAGCTAGGGAATGGAGTGGTGCCCAGCGTATTCGCGGTACCGGCAGGGGATATCCAGAGGTCCGTGACGCCGTTCCATTCCACTGTTGCCTGGTCCATCCCCGCCTGAAGGTTGTGCTGAGCACCTTGAATGGCCACGCTCCCGAACACAGCGATTGCGCCGGTCGCGGCGACAGCGAGCGAACGTACCCTCGTGAGTGGGTCGTTCAACTCGATCAATGCTAGTCGCGTGGATGGTGCACCGAACGGCCGCGCGATTAGACCAAGCGCAGCGACGATCCCCTGGTAGAGCAACGGCAACAAGCACACCAGCGCGACAATCAAGGTGAAGTTTCCGACTACAGCTGCTTGAGGGCGTAGCGCCAGGATCAGGGTCGTGATCGCGAGACCGACAACCCCTAGTGCGATCTGCAGCGGCGTCCACCATCGCGGAACGCGCTCTACCGCGATAGAGGACCGCAGAGGCCGGGCGAGTATCGTCCGCATGGGAGCCAACACCCCCACGAAAGCCGCAACCAGTCCGGCACCGACCGAAAAGGTGATCGTCTGCCACGTCACGATTCGCTGGGCAAAGACCGGGAACGCAAACGCGAGATATCCAGGCTGCGAGCGGAAGACCGAAACAGACAGGATCTCGCCTAGCACAAGGCCCAGAGTGCAAGCGAGCACTCCGATAACGAGCGCGTCAAAGCTGAGTAGCTGAGCGGTCATGATCCGTGTCGCGCCGCGACGGCGGATGTCCTCGATGAGCTTTCTGCGCTCCGGTACCGTGAGCAACATCGCGTTGAAGGCGAAGAGAAACCCGACGAACGCGGAGATGGCCGAGAACAGACCCTCTCCTTTCTGCGCTGGGTCCGAAGCGACGCTGAAAAGTTGAGCGTCGAAGTCGGCGGGCGCGAGATTCAGATGTTCTCTGGATGCGAGCATTGCCAGACTCTCGCGTACCTGTGCCTCGTGCCCGGGACGCACCCTGACAAAGACTCGGCTGATCCGGTCGGGCATGCCTGCGAGAGTCTGAGCATAAGAGATCGGCACGAGCGCGATCTGACTGTTAATGAGTCCGCCTATTTCTGATTCCCCGAGTGTCGTGCCCACTAGGACTCTGGTAACACGCGCACCGACCTGAAGTCCGACGACCTGCAGTGGCCCAATGCCCAGCTGCGCCGCAAGCGGAGCGGGTATCGCAAGCGCCCGCTGGTGTTCTAGCTGCTTGGCGGTAAAACGTCTCATCAGCTCGCCTCCGGAGTGGGCGAACCGAGGATCGGCACCCAGGAGATCGACCGAGGACGAGCCGCGTGGCCCGGTGATGGTCGCCTGCCGATCAAGCAACGGCAACACCGTCTCCACACCAGGCAATCGTTCCACCGTCTCAGCAAGTCGCGCATTGACACCTTCCGTGCTGCGTGAGTCGAGCTGAAACTGGGTCGAGCCGAACGCCTGGCTGGCAAGCGCTCGAACGGAGCCGTCGAGACTCGTGGAGGCAACCTGGCTTGCATACAGCAGGGCAACCCCGATAGCTATTCCGAGGACAGCAAGCGCCTCCTGCAAGAGCAGCGAGCGTTCCCGCATACGAGCGCGGTATATGAACAGAATCTCGCCGAGGGTCATCATGCGCTGCCTGCCAATGCTCCGGGCCTGGGGTACTGCTCGTCGGGCTCATAGTCCCGCAGGCGCCCGTCGCGTAGTTCGTGCGCGCGGTCGGCGAAACCAACCGCTTGGGGATCGTGCGTCGCAAGCAGAACCGCTGCCCCCCGCCTACGACAGATGTTTCGCAGTAGGCCCAACACTTCACGACTGCGCGGCGTGTCGAGATGCGCTGTAGGCTCATCGGCCAGCACGAGCTTGGGGTCGAGCGCGAGCGCCTGGGCGATCAGCACCCGTTGACGCTCGCCCATCGAGAGCTTGCCGGCGGGATGGTGCATCCTCTCGGTGAGCCCGAGCTCGTCAAGCAGAGGACGCACAAGTGTCGTCGCGCGTCTGGCGTCCCTACGCAGCAGCTTCAGCGCCGCGTTCTCCACCGCACTGGCGCCTCGCAGCAGATCGTTCGGACCGCCGACGATCCCAAGCACACGCAACAGGACTTCGGCGTGCTCGCGTTCGCTCAGGCCCGCGATGTCGCGACCATCGACCCTCACTGTCCCGCTATCCGGCGGCTGAAAGCCCGCGATCAGATCGAGTAGCGTCGACTTGCCGGAGCCACTCGGACCATAGAGCGCAACGAACTCACCGGGCGCGATCGACAGCGAGACACCGTCCACCGCCCGGATCGGCTCACCATCCCCAACCCGATAGTGCTTGATGAGCCCGCGCGTCTCAAGCATCGCGCTGACCCCCGCTAGGCCGCGTGCGTCGCCCGTCGTGCCGTCAGGGGTATTGGTGTGATCTTGGGGTTGGTGTGGTCGGCCATGAGCACGAGCTTTCGCCTGTCCAGGTGCCACACGCGGTCGGCCGGCGCAATGCTCGTGTGATCGGAGACCGCCATCAGCACCCCGCACCCGTTCTCGTCAGCAAGTTCGCGCACCAGCTGGTTCGCTTCCTGGGTCTTGCCCAGACCGAGCCCGCAGAACAGATCATCGATCAGCAACAACCGAGGACGCGAGACGACCGCCTGCGCCAACTCGACACGAACACGCTGCCAGTCCGAAAGCTCCTTCCAACGCAGATCAGCACACTCGGCGACGCCGAACCGGTCAAGCGTCTCCGCGATCCGCAGCTTCCGCTCGCGCCTGCGCCACCGCCACCCGGCTGCCAACCGAAGACCGACGTAATCCCGCATCCGCGCCCGGATACCCGGCCCCTCCCGACTCGCCCACCCGATCTCAGTCCGCAGCACCCCGGCCAGCTCCCGATCTTTCAGACCCTTCAGCTCTCGACCACCAGCGCGAGCCGAACCACGATCAGGCTGCTCCACGCCAGCCGCGATCCGCAGAAGCGTCGTCTTGCCCTGATCGCGCGTACCCATCACCGCCACGACCTCCCCGCCAGCAACGCCCAACGACACCTCTTCCAACACCGAAATCCGCTGAGACCCCCGATCAAACCCCTTCCACACCCCAACAAGCTCCAACACCAACTCAGCCATAGAACTTGACCCCGGCCGCTTCGGCTTCCTCCTTGATGTCTTCAAGCCGATGGGCGATCACCCGATAGCGCTCCGCACGTGAAGACCAGTGCGGACCGTCCACATACAGCAGGACCTCCCTGACCTTGCGCAGGAAGTCCAGCGGGTCGGTCCGGGTCCCTAGGTGGTCACGCAACCGCATAGTGGCGTACGCGAATAGGTCGGTGCTCACTTTCACTTCGAGATGCGCCATCTCGATCAGGCGCGGTAGATCCTTGAGCTGGGCGAGCTCTATCCGGCCCAACATCGCCTCGCGCAGCGACGGCTTTCCGATCGTCCCGCCCTCGTCGCCGAGGATTTCGTCGTACATCCACGCGCGAAAGACCTTCTCGCCGTGCTCGTTCGGCTCGTAGCAATCCTGCGACCGAGCCCTTCCCGATGCCTTGAAGATGAGGTCGGCGCAGGGCACCTTACCGCCGCGACGTTCAGCGAGTCTCGGCAGCGCGCTGTGCGCCGTCGTATCCGCAAAGCGCGCGTGCTTGAAGCGCTGTCGAACTTCCTGGCCGATCTCCTTGACGCTCGCTCCCGGTTTCTCGATCAAGAGTCCGAGAACGACCATGCTGCCAGGCAGCTCATCCGAGTTCACACGCGACATGACGCTGGCAACCGTATACCAATCTACACCTTGATGGAACTGTTGAGACTATTGCCAGGACCGCACTCTAATCCAGGAGGCCCAGCGCATCCGTTCATCAAAGCAGCCGGTCAGCCGTCCCGACAAGTCCTGTTTCCGACTTGTCACGGATCTAGGCCCCGCGCGGGCCACGGCCATATCCGTCAATGGCGCGGGCGTCTCGCTCGTGCCGTCAGGGGTATTGGTGTGATCTTGGGGTTGGTGTGGTCGGCCATGAGCACGAGCTTTCGCCTGTCCAGGTGCCACACGCGGTCGGCCGGCGCAATGCTCGTGTGATCGGAGACCGCCATCAGCACCCCGCACCCGTTCTCGTCAGCAAGTTCGCGCACCAGCTGGTTCGCTTCCTGGGTCTTGCCCAGACCGAGCCCGCAGAACAGATCATCGATCAGCAACAACCGAGGACGCGAGACGACCGCCTGCGCCAACTCGACACGAACACGCTGCCAGTCCGAAAGCTCCTTCCAACGCAGATCAGCACACTCGGCGACGCCGAACCGGTCAAGCGTCTCCGCGATCCGCAGCTTCCGCTCGCGCCTGCGCCACCGCCACCCGGCTGCCAACCGAAGACCGACGTAATCCCGCATCCGCGCCCGGATACCCGGCCCCTCCCGACTCGCCCACCCGATCTCAGTCCGCAGCACCCCGGCCAGCTCCCGATCTTTCAGACCCTTCAGCTCTCGACCACCAGCGCGAGCCGAACCACGATCAGGCTGCTCCACGCCAGCCGCGATCCGCAGAAGCGTCGTCTTGCCCTGATCGCGCGTACCCATCACCGCCACGACCTCCCCGCCAGCAACGCCCAACGACACCTCTTCCAACACCGAAATCCGCTGAGACCCCCGATCAAACCCCTTCCACACCCCAACAAGCTCCAACACCAACTCAGCCACGATCAAACCCCTCGGTCCTCGGCATCGGTCTTCGGAGGGGAGGTTACCGAGCCCTCGAAGCAGGGTAGATGCCACCCAAGGTCAGCCTGCAGAAGGGTGGCCTCGCGGGCGCCCCGACGACTGGCCGCGTGAGGACTGAGATTCGCGAAGCAGGCGTCCCTGTGCAGCGGCGAACAACTCGTCGGTCACGATGGCCTCGTGAGCGTCGATTGGTCTGCGCGGCAGGAGTTCAGATCCTCGCCAATGGCAGAGTCGAGCAGTGCTCGCGGCTGCTTTCGCGGCTTTCTCGACGAGCTTGATCGGCCTGTTGCCAACCAATGAGAGCTACCGACACCCCTTGTACGCGCTCGCCGTCATCTTCGCTGTGTTCGGCGAGCATTGACCCGGTTCCAAGCGTGCCCGGCGTATTGGGACCGCTTCGGCCTACACGGCTCATCACCGCAGGCCGAGAGGTTCGCGTCGTGAGTAGAGCTAGATCCTGCTCAAGGGATAGTCATGTATGACGGTTGTGCGGTGGTGCGAGCTGGACCCCCGGAGCTTTTTCCGCACAACGGCTCAAAGGCTGATGCGGAGCATAGTGGCGACGGTTTCGGTCAGCGTGGCGCTGACCAGGGAGCCGGTCGTTCGCCTCGTCGTGGAGGACGCGCGGTCAAAGGCGTCGAACATTTGCCGTATGACGGGCGAAGAGAAGTTGCGCGCGCGAGTCGAGGACTGCCGAGGTGACCCTCGAGTTCATCGCCTCGCGTGGCCAGAGCTTCGGCGATTGGCTTGACTCTCGCCCCGAGGATGACGAGCCGCTGAGCGCCGAGGAGCTAGCGGCGCTCGCCGCCAGCGATGCCGACATCGCCGTCGGATGAACCATCTCCTACGCGGAGGTCAAGCAAGGCCTCGAAGCCGGGTGAGCGAGGAGCGCTTGCTGCGCTTTACGCGCACCGCGTCGTCGGCGTTGCGTAGACGCTCGGAGAGGTCGAGCACCTGATCGAGCGTCGCTACTGGGTCCTGGCGTTCCGGACTTGCCCGAGCTTGGTTGAGACGCTTGCGCGGCTGTCTTTTGGCCCTGAGTTCGTCGATCCGAGCAAGCACCACATCGGGCTCGATTCCTTCCTCCGGGGCTCGCACCTGTAGGGGTCTCGTGGCTTACAGCGATGTTGGCGCCTAGCGCCACTTGACGTGGGTATGCCCAACTGATAGAACCGTCATGACCAACACAACAAACGGGATGAGATATGTGTGCGCATGATTTGTCGTGTCGTGGGATGGTTTGCAAAGAGTCTCGCTCATTGTCGGTTTTCATGCATCGCTTCTGGATTGCCGGGCTGATCGCATTGCTGATCGGTACGGTCGGTAGCGTCTCGGTGGCGTCGGCTGAAGAAATTCCTGGCGATCAGGTGCTCGGGATGGGCCACAACGGCGAAGCTGAGTTGGGCCTCGGCTTTCAGTCTGGTGACGAGGTCGCTGCGGACGCGATGCCTGGGATGACTCACGTTTTGCATGTGTCGGTTGGTTTCAATTTCGGTGTGGCGGTGGTAACTAGCGGGACTCGCCAATGGGCTGTGAGCTGGGGAGAAAACAACAAGGGACAGCTTGGCAACGGTTCGGAACACGAAAGCGAACCGCAGGAACTCGCTGAGCCGATTGAAGCGCTCTCCTCCGGCGTCGAAGAAGTCGCGGCTGCTGGCGATCATGCGATGGCCCTAAAAGAAGGACATGTGTATACGTGGGGTATCACGCAGGTAGGTGAGTCGGGCAACGGTTACCCGACCGAAAAACAGAAAAACGAAAACGAAGTATCGAAAACGAGGCCGACGCCCGAAGAAGTAAAAGGTCTCTCGAACATCGTTGCTATCGCGACTGGCGGCACAACCGACTACGCCGTCACGAGTTCGGGCGAAGTGCTTGCGTGGGGTGAAGACACCTTTGGTCAGGCGGGCGCTCATAATGTCAAGCAGGAAAGCGGCGAAGGCGTCTGCACCGAAGGTGGCACCAAGGCCTGCCTCTGCCGTGCCGAAACGCAAAAAACGTCGGAGACTCCGTGTGTTACGACACCCGTTTACATCGCGACGATCGGCGAACACTTGAAAGGGATCGTGTCCGTCCAGGCCGGCGAACAATCGGCTTACGCCGCTACGGGTCAAACGTCTGAACATACTCAGCTTTGGGCGTGGGGCACCAATGAGACGGGAGAGTTGGGCAGGAGCGCCGAAATCAAGAAGTACAATCCGTTGCCGGCACACGTAACACTGCCCGCAGGCGAACTGCAGCAGGTAGAACCCGGATCTCATCATGTGTTGGCTCGCCTTGGCGGCCAGGTCTACGGTTGGGGTAACAATGGCGAAACCGGAATCAACGATCTTCTGGGCATCACTGAAAACACCAGCGAATTGATCGAATGCGCCAGCAAAACCAAATGCTTCAACAAACCCGTGCACCTCGCCAGTCTAGGCACCACGATCGCTGTGGGCGCCGGCAAGGCAGCCAGCTATGTCATCAAAGAAGGCAAGGTCTACGCTTGGGGTCTGAATACGTGGGGTCAGCTGGGGATCAACAAGACCTCAGAAGCAGTAACGCCGACCGTCGCCTCACCCACCCTCGTCAAAGGGGCGGAAGGCAACACGATCGAACACGCTCTGCGGGTGTTCGGAAGCGAACAGCGGGCGGCGATCATGGTGGAAGAAGGCACCGCACCATCCCCGACGATCACCACGGAAAACACGGCTGAATCAGAACTCTACGACTCGGTCAAGGTGACTTGGACCTTCAACTTCACGCCTGAAAGTGGAGTCGCGTACAAAGTGCGCCTATGTTCCGAAGAAAACAGCACCTGTCACGAAGCGGTCCTGGCTGCAGAATCGAGCAAAACCACGACGTTCCATGAAGTGCCTCGTCATACCAAATGGCAGATCACCATCAGGCCCGACAAATCGGACAGCGAAAAGAATAAGATCCTCAAGAAATACGAACCTTCGTAGGAGCTCTAGGACGCCGCGCCGACGCGCTCGGCGCGGCGGCTGGCCGCGAGTCGCTCCACGAGCCCGGCGGCCATGTCGGCCGAGTCGTGGCGATCGGCCCAGGCGCTCAGCTCTTGGGCTCGCGCCCGGATGGATGGCTCGCCGAGTGCCCGTTCTACGGCCAGGCGCAGGGGCCTGGGGGAGACGAACCGTCGCGGCAGCCTGACGCCCGCGCCGGCCCAGTCCAGGCGGGCAGCGTTCTCGTTCATGTCGCCCGTATGCGGGCACGCCACCACGGCGCAGCCGCTGGCCAAGGCCCTGACGAGCGTGCCGTGGCCGGCATGGCAGACGACCGCGTCGCATTTCGGCATCGTCTTGGAATAAGCCACCCACTCGACGACCTTGGCGTTCTGAGGAACAGGCAGCGGCTGTGGAGGCAGACGCCGGTTCCAGGTCGCCAGGACCCTTACAGGCGCGTCAGCGAGGCCCTTCAGCGCGGCTTTCAGCAGCTCGTGATCTGGGTCCTGGGCGGTCGACGGCGCGATCAGCACGAGCGGGTCCCGACGGGAGCCGCCGCCAGGGCCGGCGCTGGAGCCATCGCCGCCGGGCTCGCCACTGGCGCGTTCCCCGGGCAACTCGACCTCGCCGTAAGGCGGCTCCCACATCAGCGGGCCGACGACATGCGCCCAGGGTGGCCAGGCGCGCGGGTACTCGAGCTGTGGGAACGTCGCCACCAGCGCCAATTCTCTGCTGGTGCCGCCATGGCCGTAGTCGAGCTCCGGCAGGCCGAGGCGGGCTCTGGCTTCGTTCAGCTCGATCCTGCCCCGCTCGACACCGCGCTGGACCGGGCCCTGAGCAAAACGCCACAGCTCGCGGCCGGCCTTTGTGCGCGGCAGCCTCGCACCCAGCGAGTAGATGGGCGCCGTCGACTCGTTCTCGGGGTGAACGTGCGGGATCAGGGTCGCCTTCGGGACTTTCGCCAGCTCCGCCGCGAGCGCAGGGGCGAGCGTGAGGATGTCAGCCACGACAACATCCGGCCGCAGTTCTTTCACGAGCGGCTCGGTGTCTTTGGTGGCGTGCACGACCGCCTCGTAGAAGTCGAGCGGCTCGCCGTTCGGGCCCCCGGTCGGAAACACGTCGTACTCGGGGGCCGCCACGAACGCCATGCCCTCGGCTTCGACGTGCTCCTGCCAGCGCCGCCAGGTCTGCAGCGTCACCTCGTGACCCCGCGCGCGCAGGCCCTTGCCGAGCGCGATCATCGGGAAGGCGTGGCCCGGGTCGCCGAACGCGCCCAGCAGGATGCGCATCGGCGCGCTCAGGAAGCCAGCTCGGCTACGAGCCTCAGCTGCTCGAGACGGTCGGGCGCCGTGAAGGCGATCGGGGTGATCCCGAGGGTGCCGACGCCTGACTGTCGATATACGTCCAGTCGTTCTCTGACCACCTCGGGCGGCCCGCACAGCGATACCTGGTCGATCAGAGCCTCGGGGATCGCCGCCATCGCCTCCTCGCGCTTGCCTTCCAGATAGAGGTCCTGGATCTTGGCCGCCTGTGCCTCATAGCCGTACCGGCAGACCAGCTGGTTGTAGAAGTTCTGCTTCCGCGAGCCCATCCCGCCGACGTAGAGCGCGATAAACGGTCGCATGGCATCGCGGGCCGCGTTCAGGTCGTCGGTCACGAAAACGTTGACGGTAGGCGCAATGTCGAAGCCATCCAGCGATTTGCCCGAGCGCGCGGCGCCCTCCTCCAACAGCGGCCTCAGCTCGGAGACGTGCTCCGGCGAGAACAGGGTCGGAATCCAGCCGTCCGCGATCTCGCCCGCCAGGGCCGTGTTCTTCGGGCCGATCGCCGCCAGATAGATCGGGATTCGCTCCTGCACGGTGCCGATCGTCAGCTTCAGGGCCTTGCCCGGCCCGTCCGGCAATGGCAGCTCCAGGGTCTCGCCCTTGTACTGCACGCGTTCGCGCGCCAAGGCCATCCTCACGACCGCCACGTACTCGCGCGTGCGCTGCAGCTGCCTGCCAAAGCGCTGTCCGTGCCAACCCTCCGCCACCTGCGGTCCTGAGGAGCCGATCCCGAGGATCATGCGCCCGCCCGAGAGCTGGTCGATCGTCGCGGCGGTCATCGCGGTCATCGCGGCCGAGCGGCCCGGCATCTGAAAGATGCCCGAGCCGAGCTTGATCTTCGAGGTCTGTCCGGCCAGCCAGCCGAGCACGGTCGCGGCGTCCGAGCCATACGCCTCGGCAGTCCAGACCGAGTCGTAGCCGAGCCGCTCGGCCTCCTGGACTATGTTCAGCTGGTCCTCGCTGCTCAGGCCGAGGCCCCAGTAGCCGATGTGCACTCCGAGCTTCATCGCCTGCACCCTACAGGGAGTCGCCCGGTCTGACGAACATCATCTCGGGGACCACACACGCGGGCGAGACCTTCAGCAGATACCTGACCGCCTCGGCGATGTCCTGCGGCCTGATCATCTCCTCGGCCTTGACGTGGCCCTTGACGAAATCGGTCATCGGCGTGTCCACGAACGCCGGGCACAGCGCCGTCGACTTGATCCCCTTCGCGCCCAGCTCCTTGTTCATCGCTTCGGTCCAACCGACCACGCCGTGCTTGGTGGCGGAGTAAACCGACAGCCATGCCTCGCCCCGCTTGCCGCTGATCGAGGAGGTGTTCACGACCAGCGCGCTCCTGTGCTCGGCGGCGGCCTCTTCGAGCATCGCCAAGGCTTCCCGGTAGAACAGGACGATCGACCTGAGGTTGATGTCCAGCTGCATGTCCAGCCGCTTGGTATCGATCTCCCCGACCTGTGCGCCGATGCCGACGCCCGCGTTGTTGACCAGCACGTCGAGCCTGCCGTAGCGCTCGCGGTGTACGTCTACGACCCGTTTGATGTCGTCCTCATCAGAGACGTTCGCCGCGATCGCCTGCAGCTCATGGCCCTCGGCCTCGAGGCCGTCCGCCGCGCCCTGCAACTTCTCCGGGCGTCTTGCGGCCAGCGTCATCGCATAGCCTTCTTCTCCGAGCATTTTCGCGATCGCAAGCCCGATCCCGCTCGATGCTCCCGTCACGATCGCCGCACGGTCGGCCATTCTCAACTCCTCGCTCTCGCTGTCTCTCTTGCTCGGTCTATCGGTCCAGGTCGACCTCGTTTTGACGGTCGGCCCTGCCCCTCGCTGGAAGCGGCCGCCGGAGCATCCCACATGGAGCGCTCCCAAGGCCGGCTGCGCCCGCTCGACCAAACGTATGCGATCGGGGTCGGATGCGCGCGCGGCCGGCAGGACCGGGCGCACCGCTGCTGGTAGCGTCTGTTCGGTCTCGGCTCGGCTCGCTTGCGGCGGGCCAGGCTGGGGCGGAGGGCCCGTAGCTCAGCTGGTTAGAGCTGCCGACTCATAATCGGTAGGTCGCAGGTTCGAGTCCTGCCGGGCCCACTATGCCTGGCTGTTCGGCCGGCGGAAGCATGTGGCTGGAGGGTTTCGGTGCTTGCTGTCCACCACCTCAACGGGTGCGGGCAAGTCGGACCTGTTCAAGAGGATTTACGACGTGCTTGGTCCGCGGGGCCGATTCGTGCTCGCCGACGCCGTCTGCGACCCCGACGCGCCACGCCATCGGCCGTCGGTAGCGGAGCGCCTGTGCCAGTCGCTGACCGAGGATGGCGTTGCCAGGACCGTCGGGAAGATCGTCGGGCGAGCGCGGTCTCGAGCGAGCGGCCACTACGTCGACTACGACGAACCAGACCTTCTCGCCGACCAGCTCGCGTGGCTGAGCCAGGCCGGATTCCACGCGGAGCCTGTCTGGGAAAAGGAGCTCTGCGCCGTCGTCTTCGCCGAAAGGCGATAACCGCCACCAGCCGTTTGGCGCCACCCTCCGTTTGGCAATTGTTAGACACATCGTTCTGTACTGTCCAGCCGAACGGGTGGCTTCCAGTCGAACGGTCCAAGGGTTGCATTCTTTTCGATCATCCTGTATATTTGTTTGAGCCATACCTTTCATGGTTGGCAGGGGAGTAGGTAAGTGTCGTTGACCGGCCCGATGGCCGGCCGGCAGTGCTAGGCAGGGAGCGCCGATGAGGGGTACCGGGAGGGGAGCGGCAGTGGGATTTTGCACCGTGAAGGGGTCTGTTCGACCAGGCGTCGTGTGGGAGACGCCCGGGCTACGCCCGTCGGCCGATCGTCCCCAGTCTTCTCCCTGTTGGGCGCATCGCGATCTCAGGGCAAACGGCGAGACGGGATCGAGTCACCGCAAGGCTTGCGTGAGCATGGCCGATCCGAACACGATCGAGGCACGCTCAGGTAGGGGTGTCCGGCTGATTTTCGGCAGGGGATACCAGTGCGAGGTACGAAGGAAATCATGCAGGTACGCGCAGACTATGGTCTGTAGAGCATCACAGATAAACATGGATGAAGGGAGAGATGATGAAGGGACGTAAATCGATCGGCGCTGCCGTTCTGGCCGTCGCCGCGCTGCTGCTCATCGCTATTCCGGCGAGCGCTTCGGCCTCGTCGCTGCTTCAGTTGACAGAAGAAGGAAGTCCGGCTCCGAGCGGAGCGGCGGCTGTAGGGGTCCTCGTGATAATTGAAGACGGGAAAGCCTGCACCGATAAGACGGAAGGCACTCTCGGGACGAATCCTTCGAAGAAGGTCATCGTCAGCTTTTCTACGAACAAATCTAGATCATGCTCGACGGAATGGAGCGAGACGGGCATGCTCGAAGAAGAGACGTGGGAGAGCAACGGGAAGGTCAAGATAAAAGCCAGTGTCGAAATGAGTCAACCGGGCCCCTGTGTCTATGTATTTTCGAAGTTCAAGCCATCTGAAACAGAACCAGGGGAAACTGCCGCGGGCGGTGAAACCTCCGGTAAGCTGAACAAGGCTCTGAGCAACCCAGTTAAGGGGGTATGCGAAAAGAAGCTGACCAGGCGCTTCATAGTCTCCGCTGAGGACGAAGAAGAAGAATGGTTCGGTGAGGAACTGATCTAACGGTTGCCGAAAGCCCCGAGATCGCCGAGAGGCGATCTCGGGTGCTTTCACCGAGTTCCTCGAGGTAGGGGTGCAGGCGCACTACCGACCATTGCCCAGTAGCTCGGCGTCTTTTCTTTCTTCCTGCCCGATTCGGCTCGGTATCTGGCTCGGCGCTTCTGTCTAGCGTCGATCCCAACGCGATCGCCAAACGTCGCCTACGCGCGGTGCTACGGGTATCGAGGAAGCCCGCCATGGGCGGCAGATAGCCGGTTCTTAGATGGCTTTACGCCAAGAACAGTTGTTACATAATTGACACGATAGTGTCGCATTTCCGTATGGGTCACTTCGCATACTAACCACTCTGTGATGGTTGGTTCGACAGGTGACTATGCCCGCGTGGCGATCATACTGCCCACGAACAAAGAGCTCGGTCGGGCAATCCGACGCCTGCGTCGCAAGCAGCATATGACCATCGAAGACCTGGCTCATGCCGCAGACATACACCCGACCTATCTTTCTGGCATAGAGCGCGGCATACGGAACCCGACCTGGACCAAGCTCGCCAACCTGGCGCGAGGTCTGGACACGCCACTGTCGAACCTCGTCCGGGACGCCGAAACAGAGGCCCAGCTGTCCTCGCGGATGCAGGTCGCACGCGACGAACTCGGCCTGTCAGAGCGCTTCGGCTGATCCGTGGCCCGACCCCTCCGGCCTGGCGATTACGCTGGGCGGTATGGGTGACCCGCGTGACATCTCAGAGCGCCTGGCCGTTATCGACCTCGGGTCGAACTCGTTTCGCCTGGTCGTGTTCAGGGCCGACGGCGGATGGTGGCGTCGCACCGACGAGATCTATGAGCCGGTGCGCATCGGCGAGGGTCTGGCGGCGACAGGTCGGCTGGGAGAGGAGCCGATGCGCAGGGCGCTGGCGACGCTCGACGTGTTCGATCACTTCTGCCGGGCGGCCGGCCTGGGGGAGGGCGCAGTGGACGGGGTCGCCACGAGCGCGATCCGCGACGCGGCGAACGCCAAGGGCTTCCTGGCGCTCGCCCGCGAGCAGACGCGCCTGCCGATCCGTGTGCTCAGTCGCGAGCAGGAGGCCCGCTACGCGTACCTGGCGGCGGTCAACTCGACGACGCTCTCCGACGGCTGCGTGCTCGATCTCGGGGGCGGCTCCCTGCAGCTCGTGCAGGTCCGCGACCGGCTCGCGTGTGAGCTGGGTTCCTGGCAGCTCGGGGCGGTGCGCATGACCGAGCGGTTCCTGCCCGCGAACGGCCCTGCGAAGCGCCGTCAGATCGAGGAGCTGCGCGACCACGTCGCCCGCGAGCTGGCCGGCGCCGACTGGCTCGCCGATGCGGGGCCCCGCCTGGTCGGGATGGGCGGAACCGTGCGCAACCTCGCGGTCGCGGCCCAGCGCGCGACGGGGCTGCCGTCGGGAAGTGTGCAGGCCGCCGTCGTCCCTGGCGAGGTCGTCGACGAGCTCGTGCAACGGCTCGCCGCATTGCCCGCCTCCCAACGCAGCTCGGTGCCAGGCATCAAGCCCGCTCGCGCCGACCTGGTCCTGGCTGGCGCGATTGTGATCCAGGGAGCGCTGCTAGCCGGCGGCTTCGAGCAGCTCGAAGTCACCGAGGCGGGGCTGCGCGAGGGCGTCTTCTTCGAGCGTCTGCTGGCCGGTTCGGGGACGCTGGCGCAGCCAGTGTCTACCGGTTCGGCCGGTTCTATCGGTTCGTTGGACAGAGATCCGCCGCTGTTCGCCGAGCTGCGTCGCACGAGCGTCCTGAACCTTGCCGCCCAATACCGGTCCGACGCAGCCCACACCGATCATGTTGCGAACCTGGCCTTGGGGATGTTCGACGAGCTCGCGCGCCTCGGCCTGCATCCCGGCGATCGCGACGAGCGCGAACTGCTTTGGGCGGCATGCATGCTGCACGACATCGGCATGTCCGTCGACTACGACGACCACCACAAGCACTCCCGCTATTTGATCCTCAACGGTGGCCTGCCCGGCTACTCGCCCGTCGAGGTGGCGATCGTCGCCCAGGCCGCTCGCTACCACCGCAAGGGTATGCCCGACCCCGGCCCGATGGCGGCGCTGTTCGGCGCCGGGGACGCCGAGCGTCTGGACCGCTGCGCGGTCCTGCTGCGCTTGGCCGAGGATCTCGAGCGTTCGCGAGATCAGCTGGTACGCGGGACGCGTTTCGCCGTGGCTCCCGGCAACGGCGCGGGCGGTGCCGGGCATGGAATCGAGTTGCGTCTGATCTCCGACGGTGAGACGGCGGTTCCACGGTGGGCGGCTCGTCGCGAGAGCGAGTTGTTCGCTAAAGCGTTCGGTCAACCCCTGCTCGTGGCGGTCTGAGGTCAAGCGGGTGCGGCGCCGAGCCAGGCTCAGGCGGCTCTTAGCGCGCGCTCCCGGCCGGCGCAGTCGAACAACAGGAGTGCGTTCGGGTTGACCGGCCGTGGCTGCCATGCCGCGGCTGGGACGACCGTGCAGGCCTTGATCACGGCGCTCGTTGCGGCGTTGCCGCCGCGCTCGGAGTAGGCGCCGCCCAGCACCACGTATCTGGCTTCCCCGCGTTCTACCAAGCGCGCGAGGCTGGGACCGTCGAGGGCGGGATCGTTCCCGCTGTAGCCGCCCATCGCTCCAGCGCCATAGCCCAGGAGGATCATCGGCGCGGCGGTATCCGAGGCCTCGGTCAGCACGTCCCAACGTGTGCCCGGTCGATGGGCCGTGACATAGACGGCGAGCGCCTTGCTCACCTGAAGGCCCGGCGGGTCGATGCCGAGCTGGCCGACCGAGCCGGCGGCGCGAGGTCCGGCGGCCGGGAACGTGCCCTCGACCGGGAATTCCCAGGTGCTCGCCGCATAGGCGCCAGGGGCGATCAACAGCAGGCACATCGTCAGCGCCAACGCAGGCTTGGCGACGCGTCGCAGCGCCAGCGCCGCTATCACGCCGACCGCGCAGCCGACGATCAAAGCTGGACGAAACCAATGCATATAGTGGTCGTCGCTCAACAATTGCAACTGGGCGACGACCGTCGTGGCGACCGCCGCCGGCAGGAGCGCCATGCGCAACCAGCGTAGCCGCCCCGGCGCCAGGAACGCTACCGCCCCGCCACCGATCATCGCCGCGGCGCCGGGACCGAGGGCCGACACGTAGTACGGGTGAACGATCCCCTGGCCGAAGCTGAGCACGGTCGCCTCGACCAGAAACCAGCCGCCGAGCACGATCACGCCCGCCAGGCGGATGCGATCAAAGGGCGCCAGCCCTGCCGTCGGGACGACCGGGTGTGTGGAGGCAAGGGCAGCCGCCGTCTCGATCGTGTCCTCCCGGGCGCTCGGCGCCGCGACGTTCCCTGTGCCTGCCGCCCGGCTCTGCCGCCTCGAGCCATCGTGCAGCGCCCACAGCACGAGCGCGATCAGGCCGAACAGCGCGAAAGGCAGCATCCAGCCGGCCTGACCGCCGAGCTCGACTTTGAGCAGGCGCAGCGGCCCGGTCGCGCCGCCGAAAGAGATCGGCTGGCGGGCGCGGCCGTCGGGTAGGTACTTGGGCAGGGGCTTATGCGCATGCCCGTGCCGCGGCACGTACACGAACCGCGACGGCGGCTTGGGCAGCGCTTCGCCCCGAGCGTGTGCCCGCGCCACCGCTGCGCGGTAGGCCTGAGTGCGCAAGGCTTCGCGTTCGATGTGGGCCAGAGAGCCGTACTTGGCGACGGTCGGGATCTGGCCCGGGCCGCCGACCTGGCCTTCGACGCGGCCGAGGCCGTTGTAATCGAAGGTCAAGTTGTGCTCGGTGTTGTTCGTCGATCCGCCCACGAACGGTCGCTGGGAGGCGGGCGTCAGTTCGATCGCCAGAGACCACGAGGCGGAGACCGCGACCAGCACCGCGCCCGCCGCGAGGAGCTTCCCCAGTCGGTGCACGACCGGTCCGGGCGCGCAGGCCAGGTAGCCGAGCGCCAGGCCCGGTATGACGAGGTAGGCGGCGAGGGTCTTGGCGTTGAACGCCAGGCCGATCAGGACCGCGCAGCCGAGCAGTGTGCGCAGCCGTCCCGATTCGATTGCGCGCAGCCCCACCCCGCAGGCGAGGGTCATCAGCAAGATCAGGACAGAGTCGACACCGTTCTCGCGCGAGATCGCCACGAACGACGGGTACACCGCCAGCGCCAGCGCGCTCAGGACACCGGCGGTAGGGCCGAACCTGGGGGTCACGACCCAGTAGATCGCGGCGACCGTCAACACACCCATGATCGCCTGAGGCAAGAGCAGGCTGAGTGGATGAAAACCGAAGATCTCGGCGCTCAGTCCCTGGATCCATAGGGCGAGCGGCGGCTTGTCGACCGTGATCAGTCCGCCAGGGTCGTACGAGACGAAGAAGAAGTTGTGCCACGACACAAGCATCGACTTGACCGCCCCCGCGTAGAACGTATTTCCGTATTCGTTCTGGGCCAGCCTGTTGACGTTCAGTACCGCCGACAGCGCAAGGACGGCCGCCAGGGCCAGGTGCCGGATGCCGACGCGGCCACGCACGCCTCGCCGCGTCGCGTCGCCGGCGACCGGGTCCGTGCCGAGAGGGGGCGTGCCCGGCAGGGTGGTTGTCTGCTCGGCTGAGCTCATCCGCGGAGCGCCGCCAACAGCCGCTCGAGATCGTCCTCGTCGTTCCATCCCCCAACGGACGCTCGCAGCCACGGCGCGCCCGGGATGTTACGCACGATCACCCCTGCCTCGAACAGTCGCTCGCGCTCGGCCTCCGGATCTGGGCTCTGAAAAGAGACCAGCGTGGTCTCGTCTCGAGGCGCCACCGCGCGCCCTTGCTCGGCGAGCAGCCCTGCCAGGCGGCCGGCCAGCTCGCACGCATGAGCGTGCACCGCCGGCCAGCCCGCCGCCTGCAGCACCTCTACGCCGGTCACCGCGCAGGCGAGCGTCTCGGCGCTCAAAGACATCGTGTCCAGTCCGCGCCCGTCGGCGTGCACACCCGCGTCGAGACCGTCGTCGGGCGCCGCGAGATTGGCGTATCCGCGACGCTCGACGCGAAGCCGCGAACGAAGCTCTGCTCCGACGTACAGCATGCCGGTGCCATCGGGGCCGCACAGCCACTTCTGGCCGGCCCCGGCGTAAGCGTCACAGCCAAGCGCCTTCACGTCGACCGGGATCGCGCCTGCGCCCTGAGCGCCGTCGAGCAAGACCGGCACGTCCACTTCGGCCAGCTCGGCTGGCGCGAGCCGTCCGCTCATCCAACCGACGTGCGAGCAGGCGATCAGGCGCGTCCGGCGCGGATCGATCGCGTCGGCGATCTCTGCCAGCGCGACCATGCGCACCCTGACGCCGCGCAGCTCGCGCGCCGCCGCGAGCGCTCCCAGCAGCCCCGGATGCTCCTCGTCGCTGGTCAGGATCTCGTCGCCAGACGCCAAATCGAGGCCTCCGATCACCTGCGCCAAACCCTCGCTCGTGCAGCTCGTCAGCGACAGCTCGCCCGGCTCGCAGCCCAGGACGCTCGCATACAGCTCCCGCAGGCGGGCGCCCAGCTCGCGGCGACGCTCGAAATGCGCGCCCGCCCGGCCCTCGCGCGCCTCGCGCTCGAGCTCCCGTGCGCCAGCGCGTGCCGCCGCTGCCGAGATGGGACCGTCGGTCCCCGCGTTCAGGTAGGCAAGGCCGTTGCCGAACACCGGGAATTGCGAGCGCACGCTGGGCGACAGATTCACGGTGAGCGAGCATAATGGCTCCCATGGAGGGGTTCGGGACGGGGCCGTCGGCAGGATCTCGGGGGAGCGCACAGGAGCGGACCACGTCGGGTGTCCCATCGCCGGGCGAGCAGTCGCGGGGCGGCTCGGTCGTGCGGGGGGCTGACACGCCGCTGTGGAGCCCGTCGCAAGCATTGCTCGAAAGCACCCAGATGACGAGCTTCATGCGCTTTGCCGGCGAGCGAGCCGGGCGCGCATTCGCCGACCACGACGAGCTGTGGCGCTGGTCGGTCACCGAGACCGAGGCGTTCTGGGCCGCGATCTGGGACTTCTTCGGCGTACACGCCTCGCACGGCTACGAGCGCGTGCTCGACTCGCCGGCGATGCCGGGCGCACGCTGGTTTGAGGGTGCCGAGCTGAACTATGCCGAGAACATGTTCGTGCGCGCCCGCGGCCTCGCTGGAACGGGCCCCACGGCCGGCGGTGAGACCGGCGCGGTGGGGGATCGCGCGGAGGAGGTCGCGATCCTGCACTCCTCAGAGCTTCGCGAGCCCGGCTCCTTGACCTGGCGCGAACTCGACACGCGGGTAGCGGAGGTCGCCGCCGGGCTGCGTGCTTTGGGCGTCGGGCGCGGCGACCGCGTGGTCGCCTACATGCCCAACATTCCCGAGACGATCGTCGCGCTGCTGGCTGTCGCGAGCCTGGGTGCGATCTGGTCCTCGGCCGCCCCCGAGTTCGGCGCCCGCAGCGTGATCGACCGCTTCGCCCAGATCGAGCCCGTCGTGCTGCTCGCCGTCGACGGCTATCGCCATGGGGGCCGCGACCACGACCGTACCGAGCAGCTGAGGGCGATCCTCGCCGAGCTGCCTAGCGTGCGCCACACGGTCCTGCTGCCATACCTCCGCCCGGAAGCGCGGCCGGAAGGCCTGCCGGGAGGGGTCAGCTGGCGCGAGCTGGTCGGTCTGGGGGCGGACGCCGGGCGCCAACCGGCGGCGGGGAGCGCCGAGGGCGCGCGGCGCTTCGAGCAGGTCCCCTTCGACCATCCGCTCTGGGTGCTCTATTCCTCGGGCACGACCGGCCTGCCCAAGGCGATCGTGCAGAGCCACGGCGGGATCCTCGTCGAGCAGCTCAAGACTCTGATGCACCTTGACCTGCGCCACGGCGATCGCATGTTCTGGTTCACGACGACCGGCTGGATGATGTGGAACTTCCTCGTCGGCTGCCTTCTCGGCGACGCCGCGATCGTGCTCTACGACGGCAGCCCCGGCCACCCCGACATGGGGGCGCTGTGGCGGCTCGCCGAGCGCACCGGGATGAGCTGCATGGGAGTCTCGGCCGGCTACCTCGCCGCCTGCGAGCGCGCCGGCATCGAGCCCGCTCACGAATTCGACCTCTCGTCGCTGCGCGCGATCGGCTCGACCGGTTCGCCGCTCGCGCCCGAGAGCTTTCGCTGGGTCCACGACAAGGTCGGATCCGACGTGTGGCTGTTCTCGACCAGCGGCGGCACCGACGTCTGCACGGCCTTCGTTGGCGGCTGTCCTTTGCTGCCTGTCTACGAGGGAGAGCTGCAGGCGCGCTCGCTCGGCTGCGCCGTGGAGGCGTTCGACGAGGACGGCAACAGCGTCGTCGACGAGGTCGGCGAGCTGGTGCTCACCAAGCCGCTGCCCTCGATGCCGCTCTACTTTTGGGGCGAGGATCCACCCACGCGCGACGGAGGCGGCGGCGCGCGCTACCGGGACAGCTACTTCTCGATGTATCCGGGCGTCTGGCGCCACGGCGACTGGATCAGGATCACGCCGCGCGGGGGCGCCGTCATCTACGGTCGCTCAGACTCGACGATCAACCGCCAAGGGGTCCGGATGGGCACGAGTGAGATCTACCGTGCCGCCGGCGCGGTTCCGGAGGTAGAGGACGCGCTGGTCGTGGACGTGCCGCGCCAGGACGGTGAGCTCTGGATGATCCTGTTCGTCGTGCTCGGACCGGGCGCCGCGCTCGACGAGGAACTGCGCGCCACGATCGCCAAGCGCATCCGCGAGGACTGCTCGCCAAGACACGTGCCCAACGAGATCGTGCAGATCCAGTCGGTGCCGCGCACACTCTCCGGCAAGGTCCTCGAGGTGCCGGTCAAGCGCATCCTGATGGGCGTCTCCAAGGACCAGGCGGCTAGCGTCGACTCGCTGTCCGACCCGCGCTCGCTGGACTTCTTCGTCGATCTGGCCCGCGCGCGTACGGGTAGGTGACCCTCGCAAACGTCGCGCTCGCGGATCGATTCCGAGCGGAGCGGGTATTCCGAGCAGGAGTGCGGGCCGCCCGTGTCGAAACAGACCGCCGATGAAGCGTACGGCCACTCCCACCGCTCCGACGCCCCCTGTCAACGGCACGAGCGAGCACCAGAGCCTCTCCAAGTACATTCAGGCGCGCTTCGAGGAATGCTCGCGCTCGCAGAAGGACGTCGCCCAGTACATAGTCGATCACCTCGACGAGGCCGCGTTCCAGACCGCCGAGGAGCTGGCGCGCCGCGCCAACACATCTTCTTCCACGGTCGTCCGCTTCTCGCAGGCGCTCGGCTTCGAGGGCTTTCCCGAGCTGCAGGCCGCGGCACGTGAGGAATACCGGCGCGTGCACGCCAAAGGGCCCGCCGCGAGCTCCGCGAGCGAGGCGGCGGCCGGCTCGACGCCCCTGTTTTCGCTCGACCAAAACGAGTTCGAGTCTTCGCTGACCGCCGACTATCTGAACGTGGAGGAGACCGCCCGCAAGGTCTCGCGCAGCTCGGTCGATGCGCTCATCGAGGCGATCGTCGACGCCGAAAAAGTGCTCGTAGCCGGGACCGACCAGATGGCGTTCTTCGCAAGCTACCTGCGCCACCTCCTGATGCTCTTGGACCTACGCGTAGATGTCGTCGCAAGCCCCTCCCAGGAGGCGCTCTCGAGGCTGGGCCGGATCGACCAGGGCACGCTCGTGATCGGCCTGTCCGCCGGGCGTCCCCATCCACTTGTCATCAGGGCGATGAAGCTCGCGCGCCATCGCAAGGCCAGAACGGCCGCGATAACCGACGCCACGCTCTCGGAGGTCGCCAAGCTCGGCCAGATCAAGCTCTACTACTCCTCGAATTCGCCCGCCTACGTGCGCTCGCACACGGCCCTCTTGAGCATCATTCAGGCCCTCGCCTACGGCGTCTATTCGCGCGACACCGCCTCCTATGACGACCGCATCAAGGCGTTCCGTTTGAAGTAGGCGCCCTCTGGCGCAAGCTAGACTGCGCTTCATGCACGACGAGGCGACATTCAGGGTCAAGACCGGCCTGGCGGAGATGCTGAAGGGCGGCGTCATCATGGACGTGGTCACGCCCGCGCAGGCCACGATCGCGCAGGAGGCGGGTGCCGCCGCGGTGATGGCGCTCGAGCGCGTCCCCGCCGACATCAGGCGCGACGGCGGCGTCGCCAGGATGTCAGACCCAGAGATGATCGCCGGCATTCAGGAGGCCGTCTCGATCCCGGTGATGGCAAAGGCTCGGATCGGGCATTTCATCGAGGCCAGGGTCCTGGAGGCGTTGGAGGTCGACTATGTCGACGAGTCCGAGGTCCTGACGCCCGCGGACGAGTCCAACCACATCGACAAGCACCAGTTCAAAGTGCCGTTCGTGTGCGGCGCCACCAACCTCGGCGAGGCGCTGCGCCGGATCGGCGAGGGCGCGGCGATGATCCGGTCCAAGGGCGAGGCCGGCACCGGCGACATCGTCGAGGCCGTCCGCCACATGCGCGCGATCACCGGTCAGATCAGGCGCCTGACGACGCTCGATCCGTCCGAGCTGGCGACCGCTGCCAAGGAACTCGGTGCGCCCGTGGAACTCGTGCGCCTCGTCGCGGCCGACGGACGCCTGCCGGTTGTCCTGTTCTGCGCCGGCGGCATCGCCACGCCCGCCGACGCCGCCCTGATGATGGCGCTCGGAGCGGAGGGTGTGTTCGTGGGGTCAGGCATCTTCAAGTCCGAGGATCCGCCCGCCCGCGCGCGCGCGATCGTCGAGGCGACAACGCACTGGCAGGACGCCGTCCGGGTGGCTTCGGCCTCGCGTGGGCTGGGGCCGGCGATGGCGAGCCTCGAGAGCTCGAAGCTGGAAGGTGACGAGCTGCTCGCCGGCCGCGGCTGGTAGCACGCGTGCCCCGCGTAGGCGTGCTCGCCCTGCAGGGCGGTTTCGAAGCCCACGAGCGCGTTCTGCGCGATCTCGGGGCCGAAGTGCACGAGATCCGCACCGTCGCCGACCTCGCCGGACTGGACGGCCTGGTCATCCCGGGCGGCGAGTCCACGACCATGACGCTCGGGATCGAGCGAGAGGGCCTGGCCGAGCCGCTGCGCTCGCTCGTGCTGGGCGATCGAGGATCACATCGATCGTCGATCGGCGGCACGCCGGTGCTCGGCTCGTGCGCGGGCCTGATCATGCTGGACCGCGAACACCTCGATCTGATGGACATCCTGGCCAAGCGCAACGCGTTCGGACGCCAGCTCCAGAGCTTCGAGGCCGACCTCGAGGTTCACGGGCTCGGAGAACCCGACGGCGATCTCGACGGGGCCGGCCCGTTGCGCGCCGTCTTCATCCGGGCTCCCTGGATCGCCGAGTACGGTCCCGGCGTGAAGATCCTGGCCGAGGTCGACGGTCATCCCGTGGCGGCACGCCAGGGTCGCATGCTGGCGGTCGCCTTCCATGCCGAGCTGACCGGCGACGATCGGCTGCACCGCCTGTTCCTCGGCGATATCGCCGCCGCTCGCCGCAGCGCTCAGACGGCCTGAAAGCGAGCGACGCCGTCCCCGGCGTCCGAGATCTCGACCACGCGGCCCTCCTCCAGTAGCAGATCGACGTGTCCCAGAACCTCTGAGATCGTCAGGAACGCCTGCGTCACGGCCACGTTGCCCCACAGCTCGGTCGCGATCTCGTGCGCGCTGCGCGGCCGCTCGACGATCAGGCCTCTGATCTTCTCCGCACGACGCTCGTGCAGGCGGAATCGTTCGTCGATCAGGCCCGCGTGGTCCGAGATCGGATCGCCGTGGCCGGACAGCACCACCGATAGCTCCATCTCCCGGGTCAGCTTCAGTGAGGCGATGTACTGGACGAGCGCTTTCGGCCTCGGCCCGTCGAAGTCGATCCCCGCCCCCAACGGCCTGGCGAGCAGCGGGTTCGAAGATATGTGCTTGATCAGGTGGTCGGCCGCCAGCATGATCTTCTTGGATTCGTCCACGAAAACGGTGTCCGACGGGCTGTGCCCTGGCCGGTGCAGCACCTTCAGCGTCCGGTCTCTCAGCACGAGCTCCTCGCCGTCGCGCAGCGACCTCGTTACCTCGACGGCCGAGCCCCACGCCCTGAAGCTACCCGAGACCGCCCGCAGGGCGGTCACGACATCGGCCGGGATGCCGTGGCGCAGCATGACCTCCTCGGCAAACTTGTCGTCCAGCTCGGCCTGACCCCGGTAGTCGCCCAGGTAGGGGGCCAGCGCGTCGAGCGCCGCTACCTCCGCTTCCGAGCGGCGAGCCAGGATCGCGGCCAGCCCGAAGTGGTCGATGTGCTGATGGGTGATCACCAGCAGCCCTATGTCCTCGATCCGGCGGCCTCTGCCGGCCAGCGCCCGCTCGAGCTCGTCCAGCGACTGGGCCGAGTTAGGGCCGGAGTCGATCAGGGTCAGAGGCTCGTCCTCGATCAGATAGGCGTTCACGCGCCCCACCTGGAACGGAGTCGGGATGGCGAGGCGATAAATACCCGCCTCGGCCGCGCGCTCGAGTAGGCCGGCCTCGGTGCTCTGCTCAGGTGTCGTCCTGCTCAAGCTCTTGCTCCTTCTCGCCCACGTTCGCCCGGATGCCGGCGTGCGCCGCCGCTCTTCGAGACTTTTCTTATACGAGCAGTTCTTCGGGAGAGTCGACGATCTGAAGGTGCTCGTCGACTCCGGTGATCTCCAAGAGCCGCCGCACCTGGGCGGAGCCCTTCGTCACGGCGAAGCCACGGCCGTCCTCGACAGCCCGCTCGTGCGCCACGAGGATCAGTCGCAGGCCGGTCGAGTCGATGAACTCCAGCGCGTCCAGGTCGAGCACCAACTTCGCGCTGTCGCGCGCCGCGCTCTCGATCTCGCTCTCCAGCAGAGGCGCGCTGGCGAGGTCGAGCTCACCCCGCAGTCCGACTATCGCCAGGTCGCCGGTGCGACGCACCTCGACGTGCAACTGCTCTGCTCGCGCACGCTCACGGTCTGGCACGTCCCAACCTTATCGCAGCGCTGAGCCGCCACCCGCTCGTGCCGTCATCGGCGTGGTGCCCTCCCTGGCCGTGTCCGCGGCCGATCCGACGATCGTCATGCGACGCCGGCATCGCACCGAGTCGTCCCTGCTCAGGAGATAGGGTCCCTGAGATGAGCGACCGTGTGCTCTTGCTCAGCTGGGAGTACCCGCCCGTGATCGAGGGCGGACTCGCGCGTCACGTCTGCAAGCTGGCCGAGGCGCTCGTCCGTCTCGGCGTCCAGGTCGATGTGCTCACCCGGGCGCCCGCCGGAGATCCAGGTCCGGCCGCCGACACGGATCCGGCCGCCGACACCGATCGGGCCGTCGACAACGCCCAGATAGGCCCCATCCACGACCGAATCTCAGTCGAAATGAGAGCCGGCGTCACGGTCTACCGCGTTCCCGAGCCCGGCTGGCCCCGCGATCTCGACCGCTTCGTGGGCTGGGTCGAGCAGATGAACGACGACATGCTGGCCGCCGGGCTCCTGCTGGCGGGCGAGAACGAGTACGACTTGATCCACGGTCACGACTGGCTGGTCGCGAACGCCGCCTCCGCCCTGTCCGAGCGCCTGCGAGTCCCCTATGCCACCACGATCCACGCGACCGAGCATGGTCGCCACCAGGGCTGGGTCCAGGACCCGCCGCAGTCGCACATCCACGCCGTCGAGCGCTTCATGGCGCATCGCGCCGACGCCGTGATCGTCTGCTCCTATTACATGCGCGGTCACGTCGCCGACATCTTCGACATCGACGAGGGCCGCGTCGCGGTGATCCCCAACGGCGTCGATCCCCGCGACCTGCAACCCGTCGGCGATCTCGAGCGGCTGCGTGCCGAGTTCGCCGGGCCCGAGGAGCGGCTCGTGCTGCTGATCGGACGCCTCGTCTACGAGAAGGGCTTCCAGCTCGCACTCGACGCTCTTCCTGGCGTGATCGAGCGCGTCGGCGAGCTCGGCGGTGGTGCGGTCCGCTTCATCGTGGCCGGTTCCGGCACCCACGAGTCCGAGTTGCGCGCCCAGGCGAAGCGTCTCGGGCTCTCCGAGCACGGCGTCTTTCTCGGCTGGATCGGCGACGACGCGCTGCACTCGCTCTATCGCATCGCCGACCTCTGTGTCGTGCCTTCGATCTATGAGCCCTTCGGCATCGTCGCCCTGGAGGCGATGGCCTGCGGCTGCCCCTGCATCGTTGCCGACACCGGCGGTCTGCGCGAGGTCGTGCCGGCCGGGGAGCGAGTCGGCCTGCGCTTCAACGGGGGCGATGCCGAGCACCTCGGCGTGATGATCGAGCGGCTGCTCGTCGACACCGTTCTGCGCGACCGCCTGGTCACCGAGGCCTCCGAGCACGTGCTTCGCTTCGATTGGGATGACATCGCCGTTCGCACGCTCGAGGTCTACGATGGTCTCGGACGCTTGGCGCCTCTCGGGAAAAGAACGAGCTAGAGAAGGACACACAGATGTTGCCGGGTCTGATGCAGGACGACTTTCCGCTGACGCTTGCCCACCCCCACCGGCGCATGCGCGACTGCCATCCCCAGGCCCAGATCGCGACGCTCACGCCCGACGGGACGATCGCTCGCACGAGCTACGGCGAGGTCTGCGAGCGCGTCGATCGCCTCGCACGCGTCCTGCGCCGTCTGGGAGTCGAGCCCGGGGACCGCGTCGCGACGTTCGCCTGGAACAACCAACGCCACTTCGAGCTCTACTTCGCGATCCCCTGCTCGGGCGCGGTTCTGCACACACTGAACGTGCGCCTGTTCGCAGAGCAGATCGCCTACATCGTCGATCACGCCCAGGACAAGCTGATCTTCCTCGACGACTCGCTCGTGCCGATCCTCGGGCCGCTGGCGTCACAGTTGACCAGCGTCGAGCACTTCATTTTGTTGGGCGACGGCGATAGCGGCTCCCTGCCAAACGTCTTGCGCTACGAGGAGTTGCTCGCGGAGGCGGGGCCGGGCGCCTTCGACTACCCGGAGCTCGACGAGCGTCAGGCGGCCTCGCTCTGCTACACGAGCGGCACGACCGGGAATCCCAAGGGCGTGCTCTACTCGCACCGCTCGATCTGCCTGCACGCCACCGGCATGCTGATGGCCGACAATCTCGGCCTCTCTCAGCGCGAGCGTGCCCTGGTCGTGGTGCCGATGTTCCACGTCAACGCCTGGGGCATCCCCTACGCGGCCGCCCTGTGCGGGGCCGACCTCCTGATGCCCGACCGTTTTCTGCAGGCCGAGCCCCTGGCACGGGCGATCGAGTCCGAGCGCCCGACCGTGGTCGGCTGCGTGCCGACGATCTTCGCCGACCTGTTGCGCTATGCCGACACCCACGATGTGGACCTCTCCTCGCTGACCAACGCCGTCTGCGGCGGCTCCGCCGTGCCGCGCCAGCTGATGAAAGACTTCCAGGAGCGCCACGGTGTACGCATCTGCCAAGGCTGGGGCATGACCGAGACCAGCCCCGTCGTCACCTTCTCGAACCCATCGGACGAGCGTGGTCACGACGAGCGCTACTGGGACGAACGCGCGCTGCAAGGAAAGCCGATCCCCTGGACCGAGCTGCGCCTGGTCGGCGACGACGGCAAAGAGGTTCCCTGGGACGGCTCCTCCACAGGGGAGATAGAGGTGCGAGGCCCCTGGATCGCGTCCCGCTACTACAACGACCCGTCGGGCGACGCGAAGTTCGACTCGGGCTGGTTGCGCACCGGAGACATCGCCGCGATCGACGACCAAGCCTGCGTACGTATCACCGATCGCTCCAAGGACGTCATCAAGTCCGGCGGTGAGTGGATCTCCTCGGTCGAGCTTGAGAACGAGGTGATGGCGCACCCCGATGTGATCGAAGCCGCCGTCATCGCGGTCCCCGACGAGCGTTGGGCCGAGCGTCCCCTCTGCTGCGTAGTCCTGTCCGAAGGCTCGATCCTCGACGCTCACGCCCTGCGCGAGCACCTGGCCGGGCGTGTCGCGAAATGGTGGATCCCCGAGCAGTACGCCTTCGTCTCGGAGCTTCCCAAAACAAGCGTCGGCAAGTTCGACAAGCGCACGCTGCGCACGATGCTGGCTGACGAGACCCTGCAGGGGCGCGTCTCGGTATCGGCCGTTCCGTCCTGATGCGAGCGACCCTCGCCGCGGTCATCGTTGCCGCGGCGCTGGTCTTCATCCTCGCCTCTCTGCCTTCCGCGACCGGCAAGTCCGGACCGGCGGGCTCGACTGGGCCGACCGGTCCGAGTGCTGGCCGGACCCCCGCCAAGCACCAATATTCGCCGCCCCTGCGCTACCGCCCCGTCGGCTGCGTACGCCGCGGGTCCGCCGTCGCGTATAGGCACGGCCCGCGCCGCAAAGAGGTCGCGCTCAGCTTCGACGACGGTCCCTCCACCCTGACGCCCAGCTTCGTACGTACGCTCCACGCCAACCAAGCCGTCGCCACGTTCTTCATGATCGGCGAGCAGGTCACCTCGGGCTACCGCTCCACCTTGCAAGAAGAGTTGCGCGACGGCGACACGCTCGGCGATCACACCTACACCCACGCCGACCTCGTTACAGCCGGCGGCGCGCGCGGCCAGCTGCAGCAGACTTTGCAGGCGATCCGCGGTCTGTCCGGCTACACCCCCTGCGTGTTTCGCCCGCCCTACGGCGACTACGACAGCTCGGTCGTGCAGACGGCCGCCTCGCTCGGCCTGGCAACGATCCTCTGGGAAGTCGATCCCTCCGACTACACCCAGCCGGGCGTGGCGGCGATCCAGCAACGCGTCCTGTCTGAGGTCCGGCCCGGTTCGATCATTCTCTCCCACGACGGCGGCGGTCCGCGCGGACAGACCCTCGCCGCCTACCCTTACATCATCCGCGCGCTGCGCGCCCGTGGCTACCGCTTCGTCACCGTCCCCGAGCTGCTCGGCTTCCGCACCGTCTATCGCCGCTGCGTCCGCGACTGCGAAAACGCCGCGATCGCCGGACGTCCTCCTCCCGGTTCGATCGTCCTGCCCGGCTGAGAGTGCCTGGCCCGGCCGCGCCGTCGGCTCGAGCCGAGCTCGTAGGCCGGGACCGGATGCGCCGGCCTTCACAACGCGATCAACTCCAGCTCGTCCAGTCGCACGGTCGCCCGGGAAGCCCGCACGGCCCGGGCCTCGAGCGCGATTACGCCCTCCCTGTCGAGCTGCGCCAATGCCTCCGCGAGCGCGTCCGGCTCGACATCGCTCAGCTCGGCGGCCAGACCCTCGCGCGAGCAGCGACGGTCGTGCTCCGCTCCGACGATCCTCAAGACGATCGCCCTTTCCAGCCTCCTGGCCTCATCGCCGTCGAGAATCTGATTGGTTTGATCCTGCATGGAGCCTCCTTCCGTGCCTGCCCCGGGCGGTGGCAGCCGCGCCGGGGCTTCTTGTTCGAGCGAATAGTGACTGATAGTCCATAGACTAATAGTCCTCGCGGCGGAAAGCTATGGGAGTGACGATCAGGTCTCCGGCGCACGCGGCGTTCGGCCACGCTGTACGCGACATCAGGTATGAGCGCCGCCTTTCCCAGGAAGGTCTTGCGCTCGAGTGCGGGCTCGACCGCACTTACGTGAGCGGCATCGAGCGCGGTGTCCGCAACCCCAGTCTGGCCAACATCTTCAGGCTGTCCGCGGCGCTCGGTGTCAGTCCGGTCGAGCTCTTCGCGCGAGCGGAAACGTTGGCCGCTCGCCCCGCGGCCCGAGTCGCTCGAACCAAGGCCAAGAGCTAGCCGTCCGTGTCGGCGCCCCAGTTTCCGATCCCACCGAGCCTCGTCCGCGTCGGGCTCGGCCTGCGCGCGCGCCTGCTAGACCTCGCGGACCTATTGCTCCCGGCCGAGGGCGCGCTCTGGGATCTGACCGCCGGCATCCAACGCACGAAGCTCGCTGGCGCGCTCGTCACCTCGGGGCTCGCCGACGCACTCGCCGAGCAACCGCGCCTACCGGTCGAGCTTGCCGCCCACCTCGGGCTCGACCCAGAGGTCACACGGCGCGTGCTAAATGCCGCGGTGGCCTCGCGGCTCGTGCGCCTTGGTCGCGATGGCCGCGCCAGCCTCTCGCGATTGGGAGGGCCGCTCGCCAGCACGCATCCGCAGACGATCGCCTCGTGGACAGCCTACGTCGCCGCGCCCGCCAACGCGTCCGCCTACGCCGAACTCGAGTCCCAGCTGCGAGACGGAGCCGAGCCCTCCGGGCACCGGCGCGCTTTCGGGGGCTCGGTCTGGGAGCACTTCGCCAAGCACCCCTCCGAGGAGGCGCGCTTCGCACGCGCGATGCTTGAGCTGACCGCGATCGACGCCCTCGCCCTCGCACGCGTCTACCCATGGCCACGCCGCGGCGTGATCTGCGACGTCGCCGGGGGAGTCGGCGCGCTGCTGGCGACGATCCTCGATCGCCGCCCCGGCGCGCGCGGCGTCCTCATCGACGCTCCCGAGGTGCTCGTCGAGGCCGACCGGTTCCTACGCGCCCGAGGGCTCTCCCAGCGCGTGGACCAACGGCCCGGAGACCTGTTCGGCGAGCTCGACGCGCGCGCCGACGTCTACGTGCTGAAGTGGATTCTCCACGACTGGAGTGACGAAGCGTGTCACGGGATCCTGAGCCGCCTGCGCGCTTGTATGCCGGCCGGCTCGAAGGTCGTCGCGATCGACCAGCGTCGCGATCCCGACTGGCCCAGCCCCATCACCGCGATGGTCGACCTGCACATGCTCGTCGAGTGTGAGGGCGGACGCGAGCGCACTCCAGCAGAGGTCCACGGGCTGATGCGTGACGCCGGCCTGGCGCCCGGCCGGGTCCGTCACTCCGGTGTGCACATGCTCGTCGAGGGCATCGCACGGTAGGCCCGGCGGCCGATGGCCAGGCGAGCGCGTGAGCCGATGCCAGAGCACCTCGCGCCGATGCTCGCCGCGCCGGGCGAGCTGCCGCACCGCGACGAGGGCTGGGCGTTCGAGGTCAAGTGGGACGGCGTACGCGCGCTCGCCTACTCGCGGTCGGGCCGACTGCGGATCGAGAGCCGCAAAGGCAACGACATCGGCGAGCGCTATCCCGAGCTGCGTTCGCTGGGCGGCCAGCTCGGCTCGCGCGAAACGGTCCTCGACGGGGAGATCGTCGCCTTCGACGAGCACGGCCAGCCCAGCTTCGCGCGCCTGCAGCGCCGTCTGAACGTCAGCTCGCCGAGCGCGATCCGCCGGCTCGCCGCCGAAATTCCCGCGACATACGTGATCTTCGACCTGCTCTATCTCGACGGCCAGGTCACGATGAGCCTGCCCTACAGTGAGCGCCGCCGTTTGCTTGAGGCCCTCCAGCTGAACGGACCGTCATGGCAGACGCCGAACTGCCAACAGGGCGACGGTCGCGCATTCCTGGCGGCTACCGCCAAGCATGGGCTGGAGGGAGTTCTGGCCAAGCGCTTGGACGCCCCCTACCGGCCCGGCGAGCGAACGCGCGAGTGGCTGAAGATCAAGAACGTCAACCGCCAAGAGTTCGTCATCGGTGGTTGGCTGTCCGGCAAGGGTCGGCGAGAGGGCGTGCTCGGGTCGCTGCTCGTCGGCTACTGGGAAGATGCCGGTGGCGCTACCCGCGGCGGTGGTAAGGGCGATGGTGTTGGCAGTCGCAGCGGTGGCGATGGCCACGATTCGGGCGACAACGGGCGCGCGCTGCGCTACGCCGGGCGCGTCGGCACCGGCTTCGATGACGCCGAGCTCGCCAGTCTGACCTCCAAACTCGCTGCTCGCGCGCGCGCGAGCAGTCCATTTTCTAGACGCGGTGTGCAGCCCCCAAGCCAGGCCCGCTTCGTCGAGCCCGATCTGGTCGCCGAGATCCGGTACTCGCGCTGGACCGACGACTTCATCCTGCGCCACTCCGTCTATCTCGGTCTGCGCCCGGACAAGTCCGCGTCCGAGGTCGTACTAGAGCTTTCACAGCAGCAGCCATCCGCGGTTGTTCGCGATTCCGGCGTAAACGAGCGCGAGGCGTCGGGCGCCGGTAAGTCGAGTGTGCGGGAGCCAGGTGGCGGGAAGGCCGATGGGCGGAGGTCTCGTGACGTTACGACGCGCCCGCTCGCGAGCTCGCGAGCGGTCCAGAGCACCGCCACGGAGGCGTACGAGGTGCTGCGCGAGAGCGCCAGCCACACCGAGATCGCGGCTGGCGGACGCACCTTGAGGCTGTCAAATCGCGACAAGGTGCTCTATCCGGAGGCCCACTTCACGAAGGGCCAAATCTTCGACTACTACGCGGCGGTCTCACCGGTTCTGCTGCCCCACCTCGCGGGCCGGGCATTGACGCTCAAGCGCTATCCAGATGGCGTGGCCGGGAAGTTCTTCTACGAGAAGCGCTGCCCGTCGCATCGACCCGAGTGGGTCCAGACCACGGCGATCTACAGCAAACGTGAGCGGGACACGATCGACTATTGCGTCGTCGAAGACCTACCGACCCTGCTGTGGGTCGCGAACCTGGCGGCGATCGAGCTGCACCCGAGTCTCTCTGTCGCGCGCGCGCCACAGGCCCCGACGATGATGGTCTTCGACCTCGATCCCGGGCCGCCAGCCGGCCCGCGCGAGTGCTGCCAGGTCGCGCTGCTCTTGCGCGAGCTGTTCGACGCCGTCTCGTTGAGCGCCCTCGTCAAGACCTCGGGAGTGAAGGGTCTACAGGTATACGTACCCCTGAACACGCCCGTCACATACGCCCAGACCAAGCCGTTCGCGCATACCGTCGCCGAGCTGATCGAACGCGAACATCCAAAGCTCGCGCTCTCGCGCATGAACAAACGTCTGCGCGCCGGCAAGGTCCTGATCGACTGGAGCCAGAACGACGAGCACAAGACGACCGTCTCGGTGTACTCGCTGCGCGCGCGCGTACGTCCCACGATCTCGACACCCTTGCACTGGTCAGAGGTCGAGCGTGCCGCGCGCAGCCGCCGTGGAGGAGGCTTGGAGCTCAGCTCCGAGCCCAAACAACTGCTGGCCCGGATAGCGCGCGACGGGGACCTGTTCGCGCCGGCGCTCGATCTCGTTCAGCGGCTGCCTGACTTCGAGGGCGTGTAGACGCGGAGCGCGGCCGTGTCGCCACGCTGATCTGACGGGGGCGGTGGTAATGGCGACGGTCTTACGACGTAATTGCGATTATGCGCTATGCTCTCGCTATGAGTCCGTTGCTTGAAGAGGCGCGAGAAGTCCATGATTTGGCCGGCCTGTCGGATCGGGTGATCGCGTCGGCGACCGGTGCCAAGCCGAGCACCGTTCGGGGATGGCTTGCGGGTCGCAGTGAGCCGACGGGGGTGCGGGCGCAGCGGCTGATAGAGCTTTCGGAGATGGTCAGGCGTCTTGCGCGCGTGCTGAGGGCGGAGTCCATCTCGCTGTGGTTGCAGCGGCCGGTGCTCGCTTTGGATGACGAGAAGCCGATAGAGCTGATCGCCCGCGGGGAATACCGGCGCGTGGCGAGGCTGATCTCAGAGATCGAGTACCCGGGCGTCTCCTGACGGTGGCCCTGCAAGTCGCCGCGCGTGCCGTCGAGGGCGTATGGGTCAGGCACGTGCCGCACCGTGCGGATCTGCTCGGGCGAGCGAGCGTTCCGGCCGACGGCCGCTGGCAGCGCGGTGAGGTAGTTCCCGGTCTGTACCTGGCGGATTCGATCGAGACGGTCACGGCGGAGTGGTATCGCTCGCTGGCGGAGCTGGGGCTTGCTCCGCAGGATCACATTCCATACGACCATCACGAATGGCATCTGGATCTGCGCTTGGCCGATCTCAGCGATCCCGAGCGACTGTTCGGCGTCGCGCTGCCCCAACCAACGCCGGACCGACGCACATGGCCCGAATTCCAGCGCGTCGGCGAGCAGCTTTGGGAAGAGGGCTGGGCCGGCCTCCTCGTTCCGAGCGCGGCGCGGCCACAAGCGCTCGTGGCATGCATATTTGCGGCTTCGTGGCCACCCGCCGGCTGTGAGCCCTTGACGGCCAGCACCGTAGTCGCGGTCCCGCCACCCCCGCGCGGGATGCACACGTGAAAATCGTGCGATGCGGATGAGAGGACTCGAACCTCCACGGAGTCTCCTCCACACGGACCTGAACCGTGCGCGTCTGCCAATTCCGCCACATCCGCTTGCCTTGGGCCAGGCGACGATATCGCATGCGCGGGCGAGGTTCGCGCCGGGGCCGGGCCGCGAGGAGAGTCTCAAGGGGCGCTCGTTTCAAAGCCGAGCGCTCTCAGTCGTGTCGTCGTCCAAGTTCGCCGTGTTCGCTTGCCTCCCTTTGCTAGCCTCGACGCTCAGCCCCACGAGCCGCCATCGTCTAGGGGACTAGGACGCCGCCCTCTCACGGCGGTAACACGGGTTCGAATCCCGTTGGCGGTACTCACGCACGGGCGCAACGCCGTGATCTGATGAGGGTCGAGGCGGGCGGTCGTGCGCGTCGGTCTGGCCGCCCGCCTGTCCGGCGTCAGCTGGTCTGTACGATGAAGAAGCTGTTGGCGTCCTGGTCGCGGAAGAAGAACATGGGCGGCACCGGGTCGCCCATCCGCATGACCTCAGGGTCGACGTCCACGCCGCGCGCACGCAGGTCGGCATGGTCGGCATCGATGTCGCTGGTGCTGAACGACACGCGGGTCTGGATCCCGACCTGTTCGCCTTCGCGCGGAGGCATCAGCGCGAGCGTGGTGGCTGTGTCCGCGGGCGCGACTTCGACCCAACGGTCGCCCCTGCCAAACGGGATGTCGGCGCGCTTCTCGAAGCCGAGCTTGTCGCAGTAGAACTCGAGCGCTTTGTCTTGGTCGCTGACTGGGACGATCACGGTGGCGATCTGGGTGATCCTGGTGGCGGTGCTTGCGTCGGCCATCTTCTTGCCTCCTGGTTGTTTGGGTTATGCGGTCCTGGTTGTGCGGCTTGGGTCTATGACTGGCCGCCCGGACAGACTCATCGGCCGCGCTCGCAGGCGGCAGCGTCCTGCTCGGCCCGCGGAGCGCGACCAACTCGGGTGAGGCGTCGGCCCAGACAGATGCGGGAGCCGCGCCGCCGCGCGGCGCGCTGTACGCGGGCGAGCGCCTCGACGGTCGCGAGGTCGGCGGCGGCGCCGCTCGAATCGAGCACAGAGCCATCGTAGGGGAAGCGTCGAGGGCTCGGCGGGCGCCTCGGGTTTTCCGAATCGAGCTGGCATTTGGCATCTACAGACATAAATGCCCGCCCGAGGGACGGTCCGAACAGGCGGTACAAAAAGTAGGAGACGCGTCTCGACTTTGTGGCTTTCACCTATGAACCTCTGTGTTGGATGGACGGACTCTGTCGGTCCGTCCGACCATCAGGTCCCCTTGCGGAGCGCCGTGGCTTCGGCGGGGACAACAAGCTCAGACTCGAACAGGACGATCAGGCAGGCGAAAAAAAGATGGCTTCAACTGACAAAACGAAGACACCCGGTTCGCGGTTGCGCCCAGGCCCCAGCGCGCTGCCGCGAGGTCAGGTGACAGAGATTCAGCGCTCGAGGATGCTCACGGCCGCTGCGCAAGCGGTCGAAGAAGTCGGATACGCGCGGATGACGGTCGCCCAGGTGATCAGCCGTGCGAAGGTCTCTCGCAAGACCTTCTACGACGTGTTCGTCGACCGCGAAGACTGCTTCTTGGCGGCCTTCGAACAAGTCGTTGCGCAGGGGCGCGCACCCATTATCGAAGCTTATGATCAGGAGACGAGCTGGCGAGAGGGTGTTCGCGCTGGGCTCACCCGGATGCTGCGGCTGATGGACGAGGAGCCGGGCCTGGCCAGGCTTTGCGTGCTCGAGGCGCTGGGGGCCGGTCCGCGGGTGCTCGAGGTACGCGCGCATGTCCTGGACGAACTGGCCGCGGTAATAGATCGCGGTCGATCCGTCGGTGGCGCCGGTACGCGCGAACCGCCACAGGTGACCGCGGAAGGGGTCGTCGGCGCGGTGTTCGCGGTGATTCACACGCGCCTGCTCGAACAGCGCTCCGGATCGCTCGTCGGCCTGCTCGGACCACTGATGAGCATGATCGTGCTGCCGTACCTGGGCGCGCGCGCGGCCGGCAAAGAACTGTCACGGCCCTCGCCGCGTGCGCGCCGGCGTGCGCACTCGGCGGCGCGCGCCAACAGTCGCGACCCGCTGGAGGGGCTACAGATGCGTCTCACCTACCGCACGGTCCGCGTGCTGGTTGTGATCGGCACCCACCCGGGAGCCAGCAATCGTGAGATCGCCGAGGGCTCCGACATCACCGATCAGGGCCAGATCTCGAAGTTGCTGACACGACTGCAGCGACTCGAGCTGGTCGAGAACCGAGGCGGAGGACAGCTGCGGGGAGCGGCGAACGCCTGGTATCTGACCGAACGTGGAGCGGAGGTCGAGCGCGCGGCGCGCCCCCGCTGATCTTCAGAGCGCCTGTTTAGGCGCTCTCAGCGCCAGGCGCCGCGTACCGCGATCGCCGCCTTGAACGTCCCGGGCCCAGCGGTCGGCGCGCTTTCGAGGGTCGCCTCGACGCCCAGGCCGCCATTGTCGGAGTTGCGCACCAGGCGCCGGGCGAGCGCGCTCAGATGGACCCCCGCTTTGCCCGTCCTGTGGGCGGGGATGGCGAAGGTGCTCGCTCCCAGCCACGCTCCATGCGCGCGATCACGCGACCTCGAGTCCAGCGTGATTGTGCCCTCGCAGGTGGTCGCGGAGTGACAGTAGATCGCAACCCGGACAGTTCCGTGCGCGTTCATCCCGTCCAGCTGTGGCGTCGGGATCGTGAGTGTCGGGAACGCGTGGTGCTTGACCGGGCGAACGCCCTTGGTCCCCCCGGGGCAGATCGGCGTCGCGTCGGGGCCGGTCGCCAGCGTGGCCTGGAGCATCAGCTCCTGGCCGTTGCCGGCGGCGAAGCCGTGGCTGGACCCAACTTCGCTCGCCAAAAAGTCGGCGCCGTTGCCGACGCCGTTGTTGGCTATGAACGAGTCGAGCGTCGATCCGCTGACCGAGCCGATCACCATGTAGGGAACGCCGGCCGGATATGGCGGCGGACCGTTCTGGGCGCCGACGAAGCCACCCTCGTCGTTGAAGTCGACATAGTCACCCTGCGAGACGCAAAGGTTCATCGGCTGATAGGTGCTGACCGTCGTGCCCGAAGCGCCGTGCGCACCGCACGTCGGGATTTCGAAAGACTGACTGGTCAGTTCGACTTTCGTGCCGCCGCCCGGCTGCGGGCTGAGCGTCTGGAAGTGAATCTGGGTGAGCGGGGCCGGCCCGTTCGACTTTGCGCAACCCTCGAGGCTCAGGCTGACGACCTGGCCGCTGGCGGGTGCGATCGGGCTGCCCGCGCCCAGCTGCGTGTTCCATAGCGCGGTATCGGCGCCGTCGTGCGGGATGTGAAAGATCGAGCCGGGCAGCTGAACATTGGTACCTTCGTAGCTCAAGTTGACAGCCGTGTCCTCCGTTGCGGGGACCGCCAGCGGGCTGCCGAACGTCATCGTCGCCGCGCTCGCCTGGCTGACGGTCGTCGACGGGACGCAGGAGAGGGGCGCCAGGGCGGCGCCAGCCGCCAGTGCCGCGGCCGTGACGAGCGAGAGCCGACGGGCGCGTCTTCGCTCGGCGCCGGGCCTCCGGTTCGGCAACACCTGCACATTCATCGCAGTCTTGCATCGATCATGCCAGGCCCTGGCTTGAGCGGCGCCTGTCGATATGGACCGCCATTCGAGGCCTCACAGCCGACGCCGAACGTGTCCAGCTCGGTCTCTGTGCGTGGCTCGCGTCCCGTTATGGGGCGGGAGTCGGAGCAAGTGGATGACGTGCTCCGCTTCCTGCTGTGGCGAATACTCGGTCTGATCGCCTTCGCGGTCGCTGTTGCCATGATTGTGAGGCTGCTCGACGGGGGGCTCGGCGCTGCGCTGCGTGGCGGCAAGCATGTGGGACTGGGAACGCCGACGCCAACGGGCCTGCTCGATGCGATCCATCTCGCCCTTCTGAGCGCTTGGCGCTGGGCGCCGCTCGGAAGCGTGCCTGTCGCTCGATCGCTTCTGTGTACGCTCGTGCCGCTTGTCGTCCCGCTCGGATGTGTGCGCATGCGGGCACGCTCACGGCGACGATATGTGCGCCTGCGCGTCGAGGGCTACCGCACCGACGTTCCCAGCGCCGAGGCCGTGGTGGGAATGTTCGAAACGCTCCATCGCCGCCTGCAGCGCCGCTGGTGGCGACGGCTGCTCACAGGTCAGCCGTCACTGGCACTCGAGGCTCACTGCTCGCGTGCTTCGGCGTGGTTGGCGGTGTGCTGCCCCGCGGGTTCGACGGAGGCCGTCCAGGGCGCGCTGCGAACGGCATATCCCAACAGCAGGCTTTTGCCCGAAGCTCATGTGCCGGGGCCGCCGCCTGTGCTGTTGCGGGTCAAGAAGCACTCCGAGTTCATCAAGCGCGCCAAGATGATCGACCGTTTCGAGCACCAGCGCGAACCGGCGATGAATCGGCTCCTGACGACGCTCGGCGCCTGCGGCTGCGACGCGTATGTGCAGCTCGCGTTGACGCCCGCGCCCGTCTTGTTCGAGCAGCGCGCGAAGCGTCTGTATCGTCGCCACGAGGATCTGCTTTCCGAGCGGCGCAAAGATCACTTGCGGGTGCGTGACCGCTCCATGGTTGAGGACGTGGAGCTGCGAGGCGGCCTGGAGGTCCAGCACAGACCCCTGTTCTTCGCCGACCTGCGCATAGTCGCCGCCGATCGCGATCGCTGCGAGCTAATCTCATCGGAGCTGCGGGCGGGAGAGGCCGAGAATCGGCTCGTCGAGCGTGGAACCACGCTGCGCCAAGGCGTCTTCGGACTCTACGACCGTCGCGTTCTGCGCGGCGAGGGCAACCCGCTGCCCTCATGGCACACGGGCGTGTTCGCCTCGACCGAGCTCGCCGCGATCTGGCACCTGCCGTCAAGCGACTATGCGGCCGTCCCGTTGCAGCGCGGCGTCCTACCGGTCGCTCCCGCGCCCCCGGCGATCATGCGTCCAACCGATGGACCGGGAACGCTGCGCGACGCGATCGGGCCGGTCTGCATCCATCCGGAGATGAGGCGCCAGAACACGGCCGTCCCTGGAACGGTCGAGCAGGGCAAGTCGAGTTTCCTCGTGGCGACGGTCGCCGAGGATCTGCATCGCGAGCGCTGCGCGGTAATCGTGCTCGATCCCAAGGGAGACGCCGCCGAGGCCGCTGTGAGCATGGTGCCCGAAGGGCGGACGTGCACGCTGCTCGACCTGGCTCATCCGAGCTGCGGCTTCGATCCGCTGGCCGTCGAAGCTCCTGGGGACGTGATCGCGGACTACGTCGTCGGTGCGCTCAAACAGCTCTTCACCGATGACGGCGACATATTGCACGTGCGATGAGCAGCCGCCTGCCCCCGAGAAAAGCCAGTCCTAGAGCGGAATCTCTGCATCTTGACGCCTACATCCGCGTCTCCAAGGTTGCCGGCAGGACGGGGGAGAGCTTCATCTCTCCGGAGGTGCAGCGCGAGCGCATAGACGGGTGGGCCAAGGCTCATGGGCACAGCCTGTTCTGGCATGACTCAGAGCTGGACGTGAGCGGGGGCACGATGAAGCGCCCGGTCTTCGAACAGATCATGCGGCGGATCAAAAGTGGCCAGAGCGACGGGGTGATCGTCGCCAAGCTCGATCGCTTCGCGCGCACGCTCGTGGGGGCGCTGGGCACGATCGAAGAGCTTGAGCGCCATGGTGCGGTGCTCGTCAGCGTGGCTGACAACATCGACCTGTCGACGCCAGTGGGCAAGGCGTTCCTGCGGATTCTGCTCGTGTTCGCGGAGCTTGAGCGCGATCGCATAAGCGAGTCGTGGGAGATAGCGACCTCAAGAGCGATCGCACGGGGGATACATATCGCCAAGTTCACGGTCGTCGGCTATGAGAAGGGGCCAGACAAGCGCCTGATGCCAGGCCCAGAGGCGTCAGCGATCCGCGAAGCGTTCCAGATGCGTGCGGCGCAGCGGGGCCGAACGGAGATCGCGCGCCACCTGGATCGAGTTGCGCCGCGTAAGGAAGGCGGGCGCTGGACGCGGCCAATGGTCGACAGGGTGATCAAAAACCGCGTCTACCTTGGGGAGGCAAGGCGCGGGCAGAACGTCAACCCCAACGCGCACGAGCCGATCGTGAGCCTCGCCGAGTGGCAGGCCGCCAACCTCGCTCCGGTCCGCGCGATGCCTCGCAGCAACAAGCCGAACCTGCTCGGCGGGATCGCGCGCTGCGCCGCCTGCCGCTACGTGCTGGCTCCTAACCAGCCGAGCGCGACCAAGTGGCCGGCCTACCGCCCCAGCTACCGATGCCGCAAGGTCCACACCGCTGGCGTCTGCCCCGAGCCGGCATTCATGAACATGCAAAAGCTCAACGAGCACGTGGAGGGCATCTGGCGCGAACAGATGACCACGCAGGCCATCGTGGTCAAGCAAGATTCAGATGCCCTGCAGAAGGCCGCGCAAGCGCTCTCAGAGGCCCAGGAGGAGATGGCTGCCTTCGCTGCGGACAGGACCGTGCGCAGGGTGCTCGGCGACGGCTACCACGCCGCGCTTGAAGCCCGCGCGAGTGCTGTCAGCAAGGCTCAGGGGCAGCTGCAGCGCGTAAGCGCGATCACTCCGAACGCCGACGTGATCGATCGCTATGACGAGCTACCCCTCGAGGATCGCAAGCGCATCATCGGCAGCTCGATCGACGCAGTGATCGTCAGACGTGTCGATGCCCGTGTTCCGATCCATGAGCAGGTCACGATCCTGTGGCGCGGTGAAGGGCCGGAAGACCTGCCCCGGCGCGGGCGTGCCAACGGACCCGTTCGTCCCTACTTCGCATAGAGGCAGAGCAATCACACCCGGATGCCGTTCGCGCACGATGAGCGCAAACGTGCAAATCGCCGCGTCCATTGCGGACCGCGGCATTTGCCGGGAAGTCGGAATGACATTCGCCACTATCCTCTATCCCGACGGGGTGCGCGGAGAGAGACAGCACGAGTCCGTTGTTGCTTGCTGACCGGAGCGAGCGCGCTTGTGTCTAGGCGCCATGATTGTCTGCGTGCCTGGCCGGTGAGGACGACCCGACGGACGTCCTCACCGGCCAGGGCATCGTGGAGGAATCCGCGGTGCGGATTCCTCCACGGATAGCGGTGCGGATTAGAAATCCGCACCGAAAGACCGGGAGTGCAATGCGTAGTGGCAGGGTCGGTTCTCGACCGTCGCGGCCCTGTCAAAGGCGGCAAGTGGATGAACGGAGCTACGGGTTCGTACGCGCGGTATGCGGCATATCCAGGGCGGCCACGACGGTCGAGAACCGACAACGGCGCTCAGTGGGACGAGCACGGTCTGGGGGGTGCGGAAAAGCAGGTACGAATAGGGATGTGACCGAGGGTCACATCCCTATCGGAGATTGTGGGGCAGGCGGAGACCAAGCCAGCTGTCCGGCCCCGGCAGGCGGCCAGGCGGCCGGCTGGGCGAAGCGGAATCGAAATAGTCATCCGGATGGGGTGGGGGCTCATCGAGGCGACGAGGACGAAGTCGGGAGGCCGGGCAACGATCGACAAGCGCAAACGCCTGTCGATCGCTGCGGGATCTCGTGGTCGTCGGGGGCGAGAAGGTCACATACCGCTGGCCTGCGCCGCCACTCCTCAGCATGTTGCAAAGCACCGTGATCCCTTCTGTTCTGCTTTCGTCGCCTGTTTGAGTGCAAACGCAAAAGGCAGCAGTAGTGTTGGGCAGAGGACTGCCCAACAACTGCAATTGTGGGGCTGCACAGGGCTCAGGTGCGCCGGCGTCAAGCCCTTCGGGCTCCGGACGGCCCTGCGGGCCGTCCTTGACACCGGCTCATCGGCGACCTTCATCGCTTTACTGCGGCGTGTCACGTTTCTAGTGATTGGGGCGATCGGTAATGCTCAGCGTTCCTGAAGTTGGCTGGACCCGAGCCGCAGCGAGGTGGGCGCAAGTCTCGCGCTGGCCTATGCGTCGGCGGCGGGTTTCAGCTCGTCGGGCGTGATCACGAAGCCGAGGCGATCAGCACCGCGCCTGAGTCGACCGTCGACTGTCAAGAGCCGGCACCCGAGCATATCGGCAAGCGCTACAAACTCGGCATCGTATGTGCGCGCCCATCCCAGTTGCTTGGCGATCTCCCATGCTCGGCGCCCGAGCTTGGGGGGATCGCGCCGCTCAACAGGGGCTGCTTCGAGGCGGTCAAGCATGGTTGTGGCTCTCTCGTTACTGATCTCACCTGTCCAGTGCTTCATGCACAAGGTCGCACGAGCCTCCGACCACAGCAACGGGGGAGCAGCCAGCCGTTCGCCGTTACCCACCCCGATCGCCTGAAAGCCGTCAGCGCGGCCGCACGCGTGGACCGCGATGTTCGCGTCGATTACGAGCATCAACGCTCGCGGCGAATCTCATCGAGCGTTGCCATCCAGTCTGGCTGCGGTGTGCCATCGTCGAATGTCTTCAAACTCTCGGGCAGTCCGACGATTTCGGGCTCGCCCCACTGGCTTTCCCACGACCCCTTGCCTCTGGAGGCGAGGATCTCGGCAACCGATCCAAGCTCGGCCTCAGGCAGTTCGTCAACCAGCATGTGTACCTTCTCTCGCGCTGTCATGCCACACGAAGTCTAGCGTCGCTGAGATGGTCGACATCTCCAGAAGGCGGGGCACATCTATGACCTGCTGTTCGCCTGCCAGGGGCTCGTCTGGCGCGCACCACATACTGAGATGGGCGACGGTCTTCAAGTGGTCAAAAACCCCGGAAAATAAGGGCCTCTGACGTGCAAAAGTATTCCGTCCGACTCGGACATTCGCGCCTCCTCCGACCGGTATCTGCGCAACGCGATCATCGCGGTCCTCGCCTTCGACCGCTCGAGCACGCTTTGGGACGCCGCGCGGCTGCTGTCGGTCGGCGAGGAGGGCTACGCCTATAGGGCCAGAGTGGGTACGCGTGTACGCGCGCTGCCCGAGCTGAAGGAGATCTCCGAGTTCTTCACCGCCGAGCTGAGCGCGCAACTGGCGGACTCGCGCAGCACCACGACAGCCAAGCTCGACGCTCCTGTCAACAAGCTGGCCCGACTATTGAACTCGCCATCGATCAAGCGGGTCCTGCTCAACGATTCGCTGAGAGTCGACTTCGACCGGATCATCGCCGGCTGCGAGGTGCTCGTCGTCAAGGGCGCGCTTGGTGCCATGGGCGCCGGGAACACCGCCGTCTTGATGCAGTTGCTCGTCGGGATGCTGGATGCGGCTTTGGCGCGACAGCAGGATCTCGTGCCCGCGAAGGAGCGTGTGGCGGTCGCGCTCAAGGTCGACGAGGCTCCGCTCGTCCTCAACCGTGGCTTTGCCGAGACGATGGCACTGAAGCGCTCCGCCGGTCTGGAGACCGTCGCTTGCTGGCAAACGGAGTCGCAGTGGGTCGACCGCGAGCTGCGCGAACAGCTCGACGCACTGTTCGCTCACCGGGTCTACTTCGCAACCGGTTCGGTACGCGACGCGCGCTCGGCGGTCGGTCTGACGATGGCCGAGTTCTCCGACACGGTGCGTCCGGGCACCGAGCGACTCTCAGCGCTCGGGCGTCCCGACGCTCGCCTGCACCTGCCACGTCATCGCGCGATCGTCAGCTGGAGCACACCTGAGGGGCGCCAGTCGCCGTTCGTAGCCGAAACGATCCCGTTGCGGGTCTCCTCCGAGCGGTTGGCTTTCCACGCTGCGCGCCAAGCTGAGCGAGGTGGACGGTACCTCTCCGATCTGCGCCAGCCCCACTGGGACCGCAAGGACGGTGGCTCGGCGCCGCCTGACGCGCGCGCAGGCGGCGCCGAGGGATCGACCGGTGCGAGCGGACCCGGTCTGCACGTGCCCGCAGGCTCGACACCGGGCGGAGAGGTCGGTCCGATCGCACCCGCGACCTCTGCCGGAGCTGCACCCGCGGCCCCTGCCGGGGCGGGATATCGTGAGCTCGTCGATCTCGACCGCGCGCACAGCGCACGCCGGATCAGCCAGGCGCAGGAGTCTGGCGCACTCGATCCGGGCCCGCTTGACCTGGAGATCCTCGCGCTCGTCGCGAACATGGGTTACGTGCTGAGCAGCCAGATCCATCGCCGCTTCAATCAGGGTCGGGCGATGACCACGACGCAACGCCGCCTGAAGCGATTGTCCGACGCCGGGATGCTGGAGCGCCTGCAATTCCATCGCCGCGATGGTGGCGGCGTTCCGATGTGCTGCGCGATCACGCCCGCTGGCGCTCAGCTGCTAAAGGCGCACGATCGTCTGCCCGCGTTCGTTGGCGAGCTCGAGGAGGAAGGGTCGTCCCCTCTGGGCATCTCACGCGGTCGGGCCACCGGGGAGCGTCTGCTACGCCAGGTGCGCCACCAGGCGCACGTGGCCGGCTGGGCGCTGGGCCTGGAGTGCGCGCTTGGCGGCCGACCGTTGCGCTTGCGCGGAGCCAGCGGATCGGCGCTCTCGCCGCCGCTGCGCTCTACTGTCGGCGGGCGTAGAGCGGTGGGGCCAGCGGACCTGACGCTGCCAGGCGGTCGCGTCCCACACGACTTCTTGCACAGCAACGCGAACGGCGAACGCACGCCCGTCGAGTGCTTCGAGGCTGTGCGCCCCGATGCCACGGTCGAGTTGCCCGGCCCGCTGCTGGCGGCTCCCTTGCGAAGTAAGGCCGCGGCGCTGGATCTCCTGGTTGAGTTCGACGATCGCCTGGCTCCAGGACCGGTCTGCGGCAAGCTCGAGCGCTATGACCATCTGCTGGCGGGTTGGGCGGTGCACACCCGCAGATACGGCGAGCGCGATCGAGCGATTCCGCTCGCCGTATTCGTATGTCGAGATCGAGCTCGCGCTCGGGAGTGCGCGCGACGCGCCGACGCTGTGCTCGGAGCGTGCCGGGCTTACGCCGGCGAGTATCCGGCCGATTGGGAGTATCCGGGGCGCGAGGCAGTCCTGTTCGTTGCCGAGCGCGACGTCTATGCAGGTTCGCTGCTTGCTTACGGTGTGCCGCGGCTGCCTCCTCACGTGCGCGTATCGGTCGCGAGCGGAGATCCCAATCTGGCTGGCGCGATCGCGGAGCGACGAGATCTGCCCGTCCAGATGAACGTGCTCCAGAACATGGCATGAGTCTTCCGGCTCGCGGCGTCATCCGGCAGGCGCGCGGACGCCCGTGCATTTACCGGGTCCTCGTCTGCAATCGCCCTGTTCCGCAGTGCAGTCGGGCGCACTCACCCGGCGTAGGCCATGCAGTCGCCTGGGCTTTCGCGCGGAGCCCGACTGCGACCTTTAAGCATGCTATCGCCCGATCTAGAGCCAAATCGGAGGCGCTTACGTCGGTCCGATCGAACTCAGGCCGAGTCTTGGCGTGAGATCGCGGCGACCCGAACGACGCACCTCTAGGATTCCCGCCCTTCTCTTTCTCTTTCGACCTCGTCATAAGGCCGCCGCGCGCCCAATAAACCGCCGGTCCGACCCGCGAATCAAGTCCGCCTCACACCCCTGAATGTGCACTTCAGGGCGGAATATGCGCGCTACAGGAGCGTCGCGATCGCGCCAAGTTCTGGCTGGTCGTCGCGACGGAAGCTCGATGCCGAGACCCCCTTAGGGGGTCTCGGACTGAGCCAGCCACGAGCACGACCGGTTGGTCTCCCTTGATCGGCTGCCCGGACCCCTCTAAGAGAGGGTCTCAGCCCCCACACGGCCGCCCCAAGAAGGCAGGGAGAGAAAAACCATGACTTCGCTCGTCACCGCTCCTGCACCGACCAATCGCCGCGGATCCGCCGCGGTTCGCGGTTCTGCCGCGTCTCGTCCAGACCGCTTCTCGAGGGTCGTGTCCGAGCGCGAATCTATGTCGCTCCCGGACGCCCCAGTGAGATCGAGGTCCGGACGCCGTGGGCGATTGGCGTCCGGAGTTGAGAGCCTTGGCGCCTACTTTGACCCGACCGGACGCAGCCGTGAGGTGATCGCTGTCGAGCGAGGCGACGGCCAGGTGCTCGTTATCGATCGCGAAGAGCTGACGCTCGGCGATCGTCGCCTGGTCGCCTGCCTTTCCCGGGACGAGCCCTCGTCGAACGCGGCACTGGTATGCGCTTTGTATTTGGACGATCGCAATCGAGGTCGCTGCCGGCAGGTGCAGCCTGAGGATCTGATCGATCTGCCGGCGCAAGCGCCAGAGGGCGTCGAGCCGTCGAGCCCGGGAAGCTCATATGCGAGTCCGCTGACCGCGTGCGCCGAGGGTGGCGAGGAGGAGTCGGTCTACAGCCTCGAGCCTGTACCGGTCGATCGTATGGTTGGCGAGCTGCGCTGGCAGATGCGCTCGCGCGCGAATCCGGACGCTCCAACGCGTCCCGTCTCACTACGGCACGTGGTCGCGGCGATCGAAAGCTATGGGCCCGTTTTCGAGCGCTCGCTCGCCGCACTGGCTGTCCACCGGAACGATCCGAAAGTCTCGGGAACCGCTTTGCGCCAGGAGCTGGACCGCTTGCGAGAAAGCCCGGTGGTCCTGAATCGTGGGCTGCGCGAAGCTGTGCAAGCGGCGGTCGAGCGGGGGATCAGCATGGGTGAGATAGCGTTGCGTTGCGACAGGGTCAAGCGTGATGGTCACGGCAACAGCAGCGGCGAGACCAGCTGGCTGGCCCGGCGGATCGGGGCGGCGCCCGAGGGCGGCGGTTCGCGGCCTACTCCTTGGATACACAGTGAAGTCCTGGCCCTGATCGCGCGTGACGGGCTTGGCATTGGCCCGCACGAGGTCGAACTCTGATGAGCGATCGCTCAACACTGGCCAGCTCGGGCGGCGACCCAAGCCAGGGGGCTGGCACGGGTGGCTCGCGTTCGACGACGCCCATGTGTCCTCGCGACAGGGGCCCGGTTCTGGTCGTGGATGCCAACGCCGAGCTGGCGGGCGCGCTCGTCGAGCAACTCGGACTCGACGGCTATCAGGCGCAGAGCGCGTGTAGTGCCGAGCACGCGCGAATGCTCGCGTGGGGATGCGCTCCGCGGCTGACCGTAATCGGCGATCTTGGCTCGCCAAACGGAGCGTTGGAGCTGCTCGCGCAGATCAGGCAGGCCACGGGAGAGCGGGCGTCCGCGATCTGCGAGACGCCGGTGATCGTGCTCGGCAGAAGCGTCTCCGAGACGGATGTGCTGCGGGCATTCGAAGCGGGCGCGGATGACTTTCTGGCCGGCCCCGGACGCTATCTGGAGCTGCGAGCCCGTATGAGGGCCCTGTTGCGCCGGATCGAGCAGCCGACCGGGCCAGTTCGGGTGCGAACGATCGGGCCGCTGCGAATCGACCTGCGCGGTCACACCGTCAGCGTCCAGGGAACGTCGGTCGCGTTGCGGCGCCTCGAGTTCGAGTTGCTCGCGCACCTGGCATCCGACCCGGAACGTGTGTTCACCAAGCATGAGCTGCTGAGCGCGGTCTGGGGGTATCGCTCCGACGGTTCGACACGCACTCTGGACAGCCATGCGAGCCGGCTGAGGCGCAAGCTCGAGCGCCACGGCGGGCGTTGGGTGATCAACGTGCGGGGAGTCGGCTACAGGCTGCGCTGACCGTCGGGCCGAGCCGTGAGCTGAGGCTCGAACGATAGTCACGATCTTGACGGCGAGCCGACGGCTCGCCGTTCTTGCGTTCGACGGCCATATCGGCCACGCGTTTCGTATCGCGTGGCCGCGCAGTCGGACGAGTCTCGCCGACGGCGCGCCGCAAAGGCCGCCGCCGGTCGTCAACCGAACGACCGGCGTGTGCCGGTCGCTGTCAACCGAAAGGAGGCGGCTGAACATGCCGTCATCGCAAGACACATACGAACCGGCGTCGAATCCTCTGGCGCCGGCGGAGGAGCTCATGCATTGGCTTACCTCCACAACGATCCATCTAGCGCTCGGGATTGCGCTTGGGCTGTTTGCCGCGCGCGCCATGCGCGCACGCCATCTGCGCTGGAGTTGGGCCGGGGTCACGCTGGGCGCGGTCTTGGTCGGGCGCTCGATTCTCGGCGGGAGTCTTGTCTGGACGCTCGGCACGGCCGCGTTCGTGGCGGCGGCGCGTGGCCGGCGCTGGCATCGCGAAGACATAGACGCCGGCGCGGACCTGGCTGCGTTCGCCGCCGGGCGTTCAGGGCCGTTGGACGCGCTGCGCCGGCTTACGGACGGGGTCCGGCAGCTAGGCCAGGAGCGCGATCGGGAGACGCTATCCGCATCGGGGCGTCTGCTGCTCGGATACGACGATGGGCGCCGTGCCGTGACGATCCCGTTGGGCGGAGTTGCCGGCGGCACGCACGCGCTCGTGCTCGGGGCGACCCGTTCCGGCAAGACGGTCACGATGACGCGGATCCTGGTGAGCGCGATCGGGCGCGGCATGGGCGCGATCGCGATCGACCCAAAGGGCGATGGCGACCTGCGTCGGGCGTTGCGTGAGGCGGCGGCGTCGGCCGGCCGCCCTTTCCTGGAGTGGACCCCTTCGGGCCCTTCGATCTACAACCCTTACGCGCGCGGCAGCGAGACCGAGATCGCCGACAAGGCGCTGGCGGGAGAGCGGTTCACAGAGCCTCACTATCTGCGCCAGGCTCAGCGCTATCTCGGCCACGAGGTCCGAGTGCTGCGCCGAGCCGGCCGGGAGGTCAGCCTGAGAGCGTTGGTTGAGCATCTCGACCCGTCTGAGCTCGAGATGCTGGCTCGAGGCCTGCCCGAAAGCGAAGCCGTGCGGGCGCACAGGTATCTGGACTCGCTGACGGCCAGGCAGCGTTCCGAGCTGACCGGTGTACGTGACCGGCTGGCGATTCTCGTGGAGTCGGATGTCGGGAGTCTGCTCGATCCGGATGCGGCGGGGACCGATCGCATCGACCTGCTGGAGGCCATGCGCGCTCGTTCGGTCGTCTATTTCAGCCTCGAATCGGATCGTCGGCCGCTGCTCGCCCAGATGCTGGGGGCCGCGATCGTGCAGGATCTGCAAGCCGCGGTGGCTGTGCTGCAAGAGCGCAGGGCTCCGACTTTGGTTGCGATCGACGAGTTCGCGGCGATCGCCCCCGAGCGGGTCGTCGGTCTGTTCGCGCGCGCCGGCGGCGCCGGCATCAGCCTGGTTCTCGGTACCCAGGAGTTCGCAGACCTGCGTCTGCCCGGCTCAGAGCGGGTCCGCGATCAGATCGTGGGCAACCTGTCGACCCTGATCTCACATCGTCAGGCGGTGCCCGCGTCGGCTGAGCTGATCGCGAGCATGACCGAGACCATCGGGGTCTGGAAGACCTCCCGCCATGGCGACGGAGGGCTGACGCGCACGCGGATGTTCGAGCATGCGCTGCGAGCGCAGCAGATCACGAGCCTAGGACAGGGTCGGGCCGCCGTGATCGACCTGGCAGGCGGCGGGCGCGCCAGCATCGCGCGGATCCATTCCCCGCATCCGGGCCATTAGCAGTCGGAAGCTGGCGCGCGGTGCGCGCCAGCTTCCTGGTCTCGACCGCATCGAGGAGCACATGCAGCGGCACCCGCGTGGTGCGCGTGTCGCTGCATGCACCGACACGACACAAGACATCGAACAGGAGGATCGACAGTGGTTGGAAGAGATTTGACACCTTCACCCGAGCGAGCCGCGATCGTGCGGTGGACGGCCCGGCTCGGGGCGGTTACTGCTGACGCGCTGGCAATCCACGAAGACGCCAGCCTGGCTGCGGCGCGCCGTCGTCTGGGGGCGCTGGAGACGGCGGGATGGCTCGTGCGCACGCGTCCGCTGGCCGGGCAGCCGGCGCTATACACGGCAACGCGGACTGGCCTACGAATCGCGGGGCTGTGTGGGCTGGGCCCCTGCCGGGTGAGTGCCGCCGGCGCCCAGCATCTGATCGAGTGCGCCCGTGTGGCGGCTGTCCTCGAGCGTCGCTATCCCGATCATCTCGTCGCAGGCGAGCGGGAGCTGCGCCGCGACGAGCGCGAGCGCGGTGCGCCCTTGGCCAGCGCGCGTCTTGGGACGGGCCCGCGCGGCGAGCCGCTATTGCATCGTCCCGATCTCGTGCTCTGGCCTGAGGCGTGCGCCGGCGAGGCCCACGGGCCCGGTGGCGGCGCGGTTGGGCGGGCCGCCGCGGATCGGCGGCCGGTCGCGGTCGAGGTCGAGCTGACGATCAAGGCCCGGCGGCGCCTGGCCGAGATCTGCCTGGCCTGGGCTAGGTGCCGGTGCGTCGCAGGCGTCCTCTATCTGGCGCCGCCCGAGGTGCAGCGCGCGTTGGTCCGAGCGATCGAGCAATCGGCTGCGCACGGACGGATCGTCGTGGTGGGGCTGGATGCCCTGCCAGCCACGGCGACGTGAGCCACTGGCTACCGGGCGGCCTCGCGTGCGATCTCGGGGCCGCTCTGCTCGTGTGGAGGGGTCGCCCTGGGTCGCCCAGGTCGTATGGCGGGGCCGCCCAGACCGGCGTTCCCGCGTAAACTGGCGCGCCGCGGTCGCGATGGCGACCCGTGAGTGATCGACAGTCCGCATGAAGGAGCCAACCAGGTGCCAGTGAACACCAAAGCGATCGGCAAGCAGTACGAGCCCACGACCTATGCGGTCGGCAGGGAGAAGATCAGGGAGTACGCCCGCGCCGTTGGGGAGACCGACCCTCTGCATCTGGACGTCCAGGCGGCTCGCGACGCCGGCTATGCCGATCTCGTGGCGCCGCCGATGTTCGCCGTCGTCTACAGCGCCCCGTCGGTGGGGCCGCCGATCTTCGATCCGGAGATCGAATTGAACTTCGCCTTGATGGTGCATGGCGGGCAGGAGTTCGTGTGGGGGCCGCCGGTGGTGGCGGGCGATGAGATCACGACGACGGCAAGCGTCAAGGACATCCACGAAAGCGACGGACGCGGCTATTACGTTTTCGAGTCCATATCGACAAACCAGCGCGGCGAAGAGGTGTGTCGCGGGACCTGGACGAACATAGTCAGAGGAGTGTGAGGCCATGAGCAAGCTGGAGGTCGGAGAAGAGATCCCCGCGGTGAAGGTCACGCCCGACAAGTACCTGACCGCCCGCTACGCCGGGGCGTCGGGCGACTTCAACCCGATCCACATCGACGAGGAGTTTGCGCGCGCGGTGGGTTTGCCGGGGCGGATATTGCACGGTCTGTGGACCATGGCCCAGGTCGCGCGCGCGCAGACCGAGGCCGCCGGTGGGCCTGAACATCTCAAGCGTTTGGCGGTGCAGTTCCGCGGTATGGGCGTCCCCGAGCAGGAGGTCGTCATTACGGGAACCGTGCGGGAGCGACGCGATGGGCGAGTGATCGTGGACACCGTCGCCGAGCAGGCTGGCAAGCAGATCGTGCGCAACGCCGAGGCCGAGCTGGAGGTCTGACGGCCGTGCCTGCCGTGGACCAGCGATAGGCGGCGCGGTCGCCTGCCGGACCGACGGCCAAAGCGGCGGTATGGCCGTCTGCGCGCGCCGATGGGGCCGTGGCCGTGGCTTTCGGACCCGCGCGACCTAGAATCGGTTGGATGCTGACGCTGACCGCCCGCCAAGAGACGATTCTGCGCAAGGTGGTCGAGGGCTACCGGCGTACCGGCCAGCCGGTCGCGTCCAAAGCGATCGCAGCCGATCCCGTGCTCGACTGTCGCGGCTCGACGGTGAGGGCCGAGTTGGCGCTGCTCGAGGAGCACGGCCTGCTGGCTCATCCGCATGTCTCGGCGGGCAGAGTGCCGACCGACGCGGGCCAGCGGTACGTGGTGGATCGGATGCTTGCCTCTGGGCACGGCCTGCCCACCGGCGGACGGGGAAAGCCGCGCCTAGAGCTTTCGCTGACGAGGCGAGAGGTCGAGGAGGCCGTGCGCGCCACGACGGAGACGCTCTCTCAGGTCACCAACCTCCTTGCCGTCGTCTCGGCGCCGGCGCTCGACACGGCTAGCATCCGGCGCGTCGAGGTGCTGGCGTTGCAACCGCAGGTCGTCGTGGTCGTGATCATCACCTCCACGGGAGGCGTCTCCAAGACGACGATCGCCTTCGAGCGCGCCGTCGATCCGGGACTCGTGGCCTGGGCCGAGGAGTACTTGAACGAGCGGCTCCTCGGCACTGGATTGGGCGCGCGCATGCTCCAGCAGCGCTTGATCGATCCGGCGCTCTCGGCGACGGAGCTCGCGTTCATGCGGCGGCTGGCCCCGGCGTTCGGCGCGATCGACCCGGAGAGCGAGGAGGCGCTGTATGTCGGCGGGACGGCGCGCCTGTTCGCCGCCGGCGCGATCGAGGACGGCAAGCAGATCAACGAGCTGATGAGCATGCTCGAGCGGAGGGTTGCGCTGCTGCGGGTGCTGCGCACGGCGCTTGGCGAGCAGGGTGTGTACGTGCGCATCGGCCATGAGAACGAGATCCCCGCGATGCGCTCGCTCGGCCTGGTGGCGACCGGCTACGGTGTGGCCACCCGCAAGCTGGGCGCCGTCTCGGTGATCGGGCCGGTGCGGATGGACTATGCCGAGGCGATCGTGACCGTGCGCGAGGCGGCGCACGAGCTGTCGCGGTTCGTCGAGGACGCGTATGCCGAAGGCTGAGGGAGGGCTCTGAGCGGTGGCGAGCCGAACCTCGAGTCCACGCGATCCGTATGAGGTGCTCGGTGTCGAGCGCGATGCCTCCGAGCAACAGATCAAGAAGGCGTTCCGTGCGCTCGCGCGGGAGCTGCACCCGGACGTCAACGCGCACGATCCGAGGGCGGAGGAGAAGTTCAAGGAGGCCGCGGAGGCGTACGAGATCCTCTCCGATTCCCAGCGCCGCGCGACCTACGATCGCTACGGGCACGAAGGTCTGCGCTCGGGCGGGTACGCGCCGGACTTCGAGGGGTTCGGCTCGATCGGGGATCTGTTCGAGGCGTTCTTCGGCGGCGCTGGTCCATTTGGCGCGCGCGGCGGGCGTGGGGGCCCAAGCCCGGGCGCCGACGTGGCGGCGTCGGTCGACCTGGATCTGATCGAAGCGGCCGAGGGAGCGCGTGTGGAGGTCTCCTTGGAGGTGGTAGAGCGCTGCGAGCGCTGCCATGGCAACGGCGCCGAGCCCGGCACTCCGATCGAGGCGTGCGAGCGCTGTGGCGGTAACGGGCAGCTGCAGGCTGTCACGCGGACGCCGCTCGGGCAGATGGTTCGAACCGTCGTCTGCGATACCTGCCATGGGGACGGGCGTCTCGCCAAGCAACCGTGTCCTGAGTGTCGCGGGCGTGGGCGGCGGGCCGGGCGCCGGACCGTGCCGGTCGACGTGCCGGCCGGCATCGCCGACGGGCAGCGCATCAGGATCTCAGGCCAGGGGCACGCCGGCGATGCGGGCGCCCCGCCGGGCGACCTGTATGTGCTTGTGAAAGTGCGCGAAGACGAGCGATTCGTGCGCGAAGGGGCCGACCTGATAACCGCGCTCGACGTGCCGGCCCCGCTCGCCGCGTTGGGAGGAACGCTGCAGGCGCCGACGCTGTCGGCGACGACTCCGGTCGAGCTCCGTGCCGGAACACAGCCCGGGGAGATCGTCACCGTGCGAGGGCAGGGAATGCCAACGCTTCAGGGTGGACGCAGAGGCGATTTGAAGGTGGTCGTCAACGTTGTGATTCCCAGGCGCCTGTCCGATGAGCAGCGCGAGTTGATCGGGCGACTGCAACAGACGCTGACCCCGGAGAACCTGCGTTCGGAGGAATCGATGTTCGCCAAGCTGCGCCGGACCCTCCGCCACCAGGGACCATGATCCGCTTGGCGGTGCGTCTCGCCGCCGACGACGCCGAGATCGTGCTCGCCGAGCTCCTGGAGCTTGCCCCGAGCGGCGTGGAAGAGGTCGAGTTGGAAGGTGGCGCGCGCGTCGAATACGCGGTTTACGGTTCCCCTGGAGAGCTGCCAGAGATCGGAGACCTGCATGCCATGGTGGGCTCCGCGCTGCTCGAGATCTCGAGCAGCGAGGTCGCCGACGATTGGGCTGAGCGTTGGAAGCGTCACCACAGGCCGGTACTGGTGCAATCGCCCAAGCCGCGGTCGGTTCCAGATCTATGGGTGCGTCCTCCGTGGGAGGACACGCGTGCGGATGAAGGCGTGGCCTTGGAGGTCGTGATCGACCCTGGCCAGGCATTCGGAACAGGTGGTCACGCCAGTACCAGACTGTGCTTGGAGTTGCTCTTGGCGCTCGCCGCCAGCGAGTCCGCGCGCGGCGCCCCGGTGCTCGACGTTGGAACGGGCTCAGGCGTGTTGGCGATTGCCGCGGCGAAGCTCGGCTACTCGCCGGTGCTCGGCTTCGATCACGATCGCGAGAGCGTGCGCGCGGCTTTACAGAACGCCGAGGCCAACGGGGTGCGCATCGAGGTCGTGCGCGTCGATTTGCGCAGCGACCCTCTGCCTGGCCCAATCCAGGATTCGGAGCGCCCGACGGTGCTGCTGGCGAACCTGCTACGACCTTTGCTGCTCGAGCTGGCCGTTGCGCTCCCAGCCGCGCCCGCGCACCTGCTGGCCGGCGGGCTGCTCGGAAGTGAGGTCGACGAGATCGTGGACGCATACGGCGAGCGGTGGGGCATGCGCGAACGCGAGCGACGTCGGAGCGGGGATTGGGCGGCCGTGTGGCTGCAAGCGGACGGTTCCCGCGAATAGGAGGCGGGCAGGCGCCGGTCATCGAGGCGCGCGCGACACGCGCGACACGCGCGGGAGAACAGGCGTGTCAGGCCGGGTCGTGGATCTCGGTTGCCGCGCGGACGGTCGCGCGGTAGACGAGATCGATCGCGGCTCGGACTCCATTCGGGCTCCCGAGCAGCGTGCGGGCGGCGCTCAACGCCGATCCGATCGTCTCGAGCGCATCGCCTACATCGCCGGGGTCCGGGTCACGGCAGGCGGCGAGCGCCATTTCGAGCATTGCCACGGCCTGCTGCGGTACGCCTGCGAACAGGGCTGGACCGGTGAGGCTCGCGTAGTTGTAGACGCGTGCCAAGCGGCCGGCGAGAACGATGGACTCGCCACGCACCGGGGCGCCCGCCGCGGGCAGCCCACGGCCATCGATGAGGTCGGCCATCGTGGCGCCCAGCAAACCCCGGGTAGCCTGCTCGGTCAATCCTGCCTGCGCCGCGACTCGCAGCGCCAGGTAGAGCGTTGTCGCGGGTAGGCCGTAGGGCGGGTCGGAAGCGAACACGATTCGCTCGGCGGGCACGCGTGCGAACAGCTCGACTACGTCGAGCGGGAAGAAGCACGAGATGTCGTACAGCACGCCGGGGTGGTCCGCCAGGCGCGAGGTCAGTATGCCTTGGTCGCAAATGGCCCCGTGGGCGAGGATCAAGACGACGCCGGGATGGCTCAGCGCAAGGTCTGCGAGGCCGTCGGCGAGCGGCGGCAGTCCCCGGCCGGCGTGGATCAGGATCGGTACGCCGGCGCTGTCAGCCAGTGCGAAGATGGCGCGCATCTCGGGTCCGTCGAACACGAAGTCCTGAGCCCTGGGATGCAGCTTGATGCCGCGCGCCCCGGCCGCCAGCGCGCGTTCGCCCTCGTCGATCGGGTCCTCGGCGGGGTCCAGGCGGCAGAACGGGGTGAGCCGGCCTTCGGATTCTTCGGCCCAACGCAGGACGCGGTCGTTGGGAACGCGGTAGGCGGGCCTGCGCTCGGGGTCGTGCAGTGGAAACACGCACGCGCGGCGCGCATCCGCGGCATCGAGCTGGGAGAGCAACTGCTCGAGGTCGAGCGAGCGTCCGTCCTCGTCCAGGCCGAGGTGGGTGTGCGCGTCGATCACTTCCGTTTCGGGCGGGCGCAGGCGTTGCGTTTCTGCCAGGAACGGGGCCAGCGCGTTGGCATACAAAGCTTCGTCCACGGACGCCACCCTAATCGCTTGGGCTCGCAAGCGCCCTCCAGTCGAGCCGGTTCGTGCTCGAGGCGGCGGGAACGGCGAGCTCGCCGTTCCCGGATCGACACGTCACCTTCACCATGACTGCGTATCCTGGGAAGGTATGGCGATTCACGAGACCGTCAAAGAGGATCTCAAGGACGCGATGCGCGCTGGTGAACGCGAGCGGGTCGGCGCGCTGCGGCTGGTTCTTTCCGAGTTGCAGAAGGCTGCAAAGGAAGGTTCGGATGACGAGCTTGCGGTGCTGCGGCGCGAGCGCAAGCGCAGGCTGGAGGCGGCGAAGGCATATCGAGAGGCGGGTCGTGAGGATCTGGCCGACGGCGAGGAGGCCGAAGCGCGGCTGATCGGAGGCTACCTGCCGGCGGAGCTCTCCGAAGAGGAGTTGCGCGAGATAGTCGAACGGGCGGTGCGTGAGAGCGGAGCGCAGACCGTCAAGGACATGGGCCGGGCGATGGGCACGGCGATGGCGGCGGTCGAAGGGCGTGCGGACGGCGGGCGCGTGTCGAGTCTGGTCAAGGCGGCGCTCGGGGGATGATCGGGATCGAGCGCGATCGCGCGACGCGCGGGGCGCGCAGCGGCGGATGAGGACCCAGATCGAGCTACCCAACGATGTCGCCACGGAGCTGGCGGGCAGTCAGGACGCGGTGTTGCGCGCTCTGGAGGAGCATCTACGCTGCAAGGTCTTCTTGAGGGGGAACCTGATCACCTTCGACGGTGAGGAGGGGGACACCAGGTCTGGTGAAGAGCTGGTGCGCGAGCTGTCCGAGCTGATCGCCAGGGGCCATCAGATCGGTCCGGGCACGATCGCCGCGGTGACGGGCGCGCTCGACGCGCACGAGTCTCCGGCGCAGGTCCTGGAGGACGTCGTGTGGAGTCATCGCGGAAGGCAGGTCGCACCCAAGACCGTCAATCAGAAGCGCTACGTGGACTCGATCCGCAAGCACACGATCACATTCGGGATCGGCCCGGCGGGGACCGGTAAGACGTTCTTGGCGGTGGCGATGGCCGCGGCTGCGCTCTCGCGCCATGAGGTCAACCGCATCATCTTGACCAGGCCGGCCGTTGAGGCGGGCGAGCGGCTCGGGTTCCTGCCGGGCGACATGATGGCCAAGGTCGACCCGTATCTGAGGCCTCTGTTCGACGCCTTGCACGACATGCTCGACCCCGAGAAGGTGACCCAGCACCTGGAGCGGGGCGTGATCGAGATCGCGCCGTTGGCGTTCATGCGGGGCCGGACGCTCAACGACTCGTTCGTGATCCTCGACGAGGCCCAGAACACGACTCCCGAGCAGATGAAGATGTTCTTGACCAGGCTCGGCTTCGGTTCGCGTATGGTCGTAACCGGCGATGTCACCCAGGTCGATCTGCCGAGGGAGCAGCAATCTGGATTGATCGCCGTCGGCGATGTGCTGGGCTCGGTCGAAGGTGTCGAGTTCGTGCGTTTCGGGGGTGAGGACGTGGTCCGACACAGGCTCGTCCAGCAGATCGTCGAGGCTTATGACGCACATACCCAGCGGGTGGTTCCCGGCCGGTCGAAGGTCCTCCGACATCCCGCCGAACGTCGCAGCGCCTGAGGCCCGGTCCTTGCTCGACGTCGAGGTCTTCGGGCGTGCTGCCGGTGCGCCGTCGGTCGTGGAGACGGTGCGCCTGTGTAGGCTGGCCGCGGCGTCTGTCGACGTGTACGAGGGCCACCTGGCGGTCGAGTATGTGGACTCTGGGCGCATCGCCAGTCTGAACGCCGAACATCGGGGCCGAGCGGGGCCGACGGACGTGCTCTCGTTTCCGATCGACGGCGCCGGCGCGGGAGACGACACGCAGCGCGAGCTTGGCGATGTGGTGATCTGCCCCGAGCACACCAAGGACCTGCGCGAGGCGATCGTCCACGGGGCGCTCCATCTGCTGGGCATGGATCACGAGACGGACGACGGCGAGATGCTCGCGCTACAGGCGCGCCTCCTGCGGGAGGCGCTGACCGGGTGACGCGCAGCGGTTTCGTCGCGCTGGCGGGTAGGCCGAACGTGGGCAAGTCGACGCTCGTCAACGCGGTCGTGGGGGAGAAGGTCGCGATCGTGTCCGATCGTCCGCAGACGACGCGGCGCGCTATTCGCGGAGTCCACAGTCGCGGCGATGACAGCCAGGTCGTGCTCGTGGATCTGCCCGGAGTTCAGCGCCCTCGCGACACGCTGACCGAGCGGATGGCGGGGCGCGTGCAGCGCGAGCTCGAGGGATCTGACGCGGCTCTCTTGGTCCTCGCGGGCGACCAGGGGATAGGACCGGGCGATCGTTTCATCGCCGGCGAGCTCGCCCGATCGGGGTTGCCGGTGGCGATTGCGGTCAACAAGGTGGATCGGCTGGATCGCTCTGGCACAGTCGCGGTCTTGGCGCAGACGGACGAGCTCGGGCTCGATTGCGAGGTCTTTCCGGTGTCTGCGCGCGCTGGCACGGGGATGGCCGCGCTCGTCGATCATCTGCACGGCCTGATGCCAGATGGTCCGTTCCTGTTCGAGGCCGACGAGCGCTCGGATCAGCCGTTGACGGTGCTGCTGGCCGAGTTGGTCCGCGAGGCGGCGATCAGGCGTACGCGCCAGGAGGTGCCCCACGCCGTCGAGGTGGTCATCGATGAGATCGAACGCGGACGTGAGGGTCTCGTCCGCGTGCGGGCTCTGATCTGGGTCGAGAGCGCTTCGCAGCGGGGAATCGTGGTCGGCGCTCGGGGTCGCATGATCAAGGCGATTGGAACCGCGGCCCGCGCCGAGCTCGAACGCGAGCTGGATGGCCGGGTGCACCTCGAGCTTTCGGTGCGCGTACGTAAGGACTGGCGCACGGACGAAGGGTTGTTGGATCGCCTTGGCATCACCTGAGGTTGTGGTCGGTTGGTCTGACTGATTCCATCGATGAGATGCAATGCGCCTCGGGATCGAGTACCTTCTGGGTATTCCTAACGATGATTTTCTGGCGAGTATGAGGAAGCTGATCAATGTCTGCTAAGCACGCGGTCTTGGGCCTCGTGATCGAGCGTCCCGACTACGGCTACCAGCTGGCGCAACGCCTGGAGGACCGGTTCGGGGCGTCGGGTTTTGCGCCCTCCGGGGTTTACTCGGCGCTCGACCATTTGATGCGCGACGACCTCGTGCGCAGCGCCGGTCAGCTCGGCTCTGGCTCCGCCAAGCGGGCGGCGCCGCGCACCATCTACGAGGCCACGCCCAGCGGTGTCGAGCACTTCGAATGCTGGATGTTCGCTTCGACGCCGACGCCGCCGCTGCGCGACGACCTGCAGATGAAGATCGCGCTTTGCCGTCCCAGCGACGTGCCCCGCCTGATCGACATGGTCTATGGCCAGGAGCTTGCCTGTCTTGGGCGCCTTCAGGATCTGCGACGGTTGAGCGCCGAGCGTCGGGCGGGTACGCCCGACGAGTGGTCGCGTCTGATGCGGGGGCTCGCCGACGAGGCCGAGGTCTCGTTCTGGAGCGCACGCATCGAATGGCTGCAAGCCGCTCGTGTGCAGCTCGAGCGCCTGCGCGCCGCCGAGCCACAGCCCTCGCGCCAGAGGCGCCGACTGCGAGCGTGCTGAGACCACGGTGTCCAGACTATTCAGAACTGAATATTCAGTGAGGTCTTGGCAGGGTCAGCCCTTTTCGACATGCTCATGAACGCGATGCAGGCAGACGGCACAACTCAACTACGTGGCAGGCGCGCCGGTGCCGGTGGGCGAGCCGGCGCAGGGCGGCCTGCCAAGAGCCGGCAGGGCCTCGCGCCCGCGAACGGGAGCCTGGCCTCCCAGGAGGAGCGGAGCGGGACGGCGGGCGAGGAGAAGATCACGATCGAGCTGTCCAAATCGCAGGTCGACCAGGTCGTGCGCGGCGCTGGCTCGGGCGGAACGATGTCGATCTTGCTGACTGCCCTGCGCTCGCCCGAATGGACGCTGTCGGTCGACTCCGACGCGTATCCCGAGCAGATGGACGATCGCAGGCTCTCACGCTCGCTGCTGGCGGGCCTTTTGGTGCTCTCGTGCTTTCCGGTCGACGGCGGCTATCTGGGTATCGCCGAGCTGGCACGGATGCTGGACATGAATACCAGTACTACGCACCGCTACGTCACAACGCTGCTGGCCGTCGGTCTGATCGAACGCGATCCGGCGACGCGCCGCTATCGGATCGCCTCAGCCTAGTCGCCTTCCCGGGCGCGCCCTCCGCCGGTCAGGTGGCGCCCGATGCGCAGCACGTCGTCAGGCCCAAGCTCGGGGGCGAACACAAACGGAACGGTAAGGACCGGCAGACCCTGGCGGCGGAGCCGAGCTATCTGTTTTTGCTGGGCGCGCGCGCGTGCGTGGACGCCCGTTGCGGCAACCACGGCTGCGCGCCGCGTCGCCTCGTCACGGTCTGCCGCCCCGTCTGAAGCAACGCGACCGAGCCGGTCGATCTCGGCTGCGCTGAAGCGGCGGGCAGGCAGGACAGAGTTGACGATGGCGCAGCTCAGCTCGACGCCGAGCTGAGAGCGAAGGCTGTCGCGCAGGTCGATCGTCTCGCCGGTCGCCATCTCGGTCGCAAGAGCGACCGCGACATAGGCGGTCGTGGTGTCGTCTTGCAACAGCTTGCGGACGTGCTCGGCCTGGCCGAAGATCGGGCCGACCCTGGCGATCGCGCCGAACGTTTGGGGGGCCTGCAGGAGGCCAAGGGCATGGCCGGTGGCGGGGGCGTCGAGCACGACCAGGTCGTACTGCCGGGAGCGCTTGCGCCAGCGCTTGGCGGAGGTGAGCTCCCATACCTTGACCAGGCTCACCAGCTCGCGCGCGCCTGGGGCGGCGGCGGCGAAGTACTGGAAAGAGGAGCTGCCCGCCAGCACGCGACCGGGCACGCGCCCGCCGAGCGCCTGTAGCCACTCGAGCATGGCGCGGTCCTGGTCGATCGTGACGCCAGACAGGTTCTCAGCCAACTCGATCTCCTCGCCAGGCCGGGCCTGTACCTGACCAGGTAGGGTCCGCGCGCGGTCGAGCAAAGCCGGCAGGTGGCTCTGGTCGCCGAGCTCGACCACGATCGTGCGCAGGCCTCGGGCGGCGGCCGAGAGACCGAGGGCGGCGGCGATCGTGCTCTTGCCGACACCGCCCTTGCCGGTGACCACGACCAGCTTGCGGTCGAATACCGAGAGTGCTGTCGGTGAGCGTCGTGTCATGGGACCTACAATCCCACAAGTGAGCGCCTCGCCAACAAGACAGACGCCGGAAGAGGTCGACGCCGAGATCGTCTACGACGAGCACGGACTGGTGCCCTGCGTGGTGCAGGACCACGACACGGGCGAGGTCCTGACGCTGGCCTACATGAACGCCGAAGCGCTGGCGCGGACCAGGGCGACGGGCGAGCTGCACCTGTACAGCCGCTCGCGCAAGCAGTTGTGGCACAAGGGCGAAACGAGCGGCAACGTGCAGCTGGTCAAGGCGTTGCGCCTGGACTGCGACGGCGACACGCTGCTCGCGCTGGTGGCGCCGGCCGGCCCTGCATGCCACACGGGCGAGCGCACCTGCTTTCACAGGGGCCAGCTGGATCCGGTCTCGCCGTATGAGGTGTTGCCGGGGCTGGAGCGCACGATCGTGGCGCGCGCGAGCGATCGGCCGGGAGGCTCGTACACGGTTAGGCTGCTCGACGACCGGGAGCTGGCGGGCGCGAAGGTGCGCGAGGAGGCCGAGGAGGTGGCGCGCGCGGCGCGCGAGGAGTCCGACGAGCGCGTCGACGAAGAGGCGGCCGACCTGCTGTATCACCTACTTGTCTTGATCTATGGGCGCGGGCGCGTGCTCGCCGATGTTGAGCGGGTGCTCGATGGCCGTAGTCGCTGACCGAACGGCGCACCACAACCTGGTCCCGGTCCGCGAAACGTTCATCGCCGACTGCGAGACGCCGGTGTCGGCGTTCCTGAAGTTGAGGGCGCTGGCGCCGGATGAGCCGAGCTTCCTGTTGGAGTCGGCCGACCAGGGCCAGCGCGTAGGGCGCTGGTCGTTCATCGGCATCAAGCCAAGAGACGTCTTGCGGTGGTCGCTGGCCGACGGCGGCGACCCGTATGCGCTGGCGGCCGAGCACGTCTCCCGCTACCGGCAGGCGCCGCTGACCGACACGGCCATCGGCGAGGCGACCAGCGAGGAACGGAGCGTGCCCAGGGGCGCGCGGGCGAGCGCGGACGGGCACCGATCGAAGGCTCCGACGAGCGACAGGCCCCCGTTCACGGGCGGCGCGGTCGGCTTCTTCGGGTATGACCTGGTGCGCACCGTCGAGCCGCTCGGAGAGCCGGCGAAGGACACGATCGGGCTGCCGGATATGGCGCTGATGCTGACCGATGCGCTGGTTGTGTTCGACCATCTCAAGCACACGATCACGATCCTGGTCAATGCCGAGGAGGAGCGCGATCCGAGCCCAGGGGACGGGCTGGCGCGAGCGAGGTCGACGATCGAAGAGATCCGTTGCGCACTGGCGGGCCCGGTGCCGCCGTCGGCCGGCGGCCAGCGAAACAGGTCGATGCCGGAGTTCAAGTCGAACATGGAGGAGTCCGAGTTCGAAGGCATGGTCGAGCGGATCGTGAAGTACATCTATGCCGGCGACGTTTTCCAGGTCGTGCCCTCACAACGCTGGTCGGCGCCGACGCCGGTGAACGCGTTCTCGATCTACAGAGGTCTGAGGGCCGTGAATCCGAGCCCGTACATGTACTACTTGGACTTCGGCGATTTCCAAGTCGCCGGCGCGAGCCCGGAGCCGCTCTTGACGGTCGGCTCGGCCGGACGCGAGGACGGGCGGATGCGGGTCAGTACGAGGCCGATCGCGGGCACGCGTCCGCGCGGGGCGAACGTCGCCGAGGACGAGCGGATCGCGGCCGAGCTCTTGGAGGACGAGAAGGAGCGGGCCGAGCACGTGATGCTCGTCGATCTCGGGCGCAACGACCTGGGCCGCGTGTGCGAGCCGGGGACGGTCGAGGTCGAGACGTTCATGGCTGTCGAGACCTACTCCCACGTGATGCACATCGTCTCTTCGGTGACAGGCCTGTTGCGGGAGGGCGTCAGCGCGATGGACGCGCTGCGTTCGGTCCTGCCGGCGGGGACGCTTTCGGGGGCGCCGAAGGTAAGGGCGATGCAGATCATCGACGAGCTCGAGCCGATCAAGAGGGGGGGCTATGGCGGCGCGATCGGCTACCTGTCGTACGGGGGCGAGATGGACACCTGCATCCACATCAGGACGGTCGTCGTCAAGGACGGATACGCGCACGTGCAGGCGGGGGGCGGGACCGTCGCCGACGCCAAGCCCGCATACGAGCTGGCCGAGTCCCAGGCCAAGGCGAAGGCGGTCCTGGAGGCGATCGAGCTGGCCGTCGAGCAGCCGGAGTGGCCGTAAGACGATGAAGGTATTGGTAATCGACAACTACGACTCCTTTACGTACAACCTGGTCCAGTATCTGGGCGAGCTGGGCGCCGAGGTGAACACGGTCCGCAACGACCGCGCGACGGTCGAGGAGCTGCTGAACGGGGGGTACGAGCGCTGCGTGATCTCGCCCGGCCCGTGCACGCCCGACGAGGCCGGCATCTCGCTGAAGGTGGCCAGGCGTTTCCCGGAGGCGGGCGTGCCGACGTTGGGCGTCTGTCTCGGTCATCAGGCGCTGGCACAGGCGTTCGGGGGCCGCGTCGTCTTGAACCCGCCGGTGCACGGCAAGGCGACGAAGATCGAGCACGACGGTCGGACGATCTTCGAGGACCTGGCCAAGCCGCTGACGGTCGGGCGTTACCACTCGCTGGTCGTCGATCCGCGGTTGCCGGACTGCCTGGAGCAGTCCGCGAGCGGGGGAGGGGTGTTGATGGCGCTGCGCCACCGCGATCTGCCGGCGGAGGGCGTCCAGTTTCACCCGGAGTCGGTCCTGACCGAACAGGGCCGCGAGCTGCTGGCGAACTTCTTGTACAGAGGCACGGGCAACGGCGATCGACCGAGCGCGACTGGATCGCCAAGAAGCTTCCAGGCCGAGGCCAGGCCCGTCGCCGCCGAGGCCGGCTGAAGGTCGATGCCGAACGCGACCTTGACACGCGCGATCGACGCGCTCGCGCAGAGGCGGGACCTGAGCGCGGACGAGACCGCCGAAGTGCTCGACGAGATCATGCACGGCGAGGTCTCCGAGACGCAGATAGCGGGATTCTTGATCGCGCTGCGAACCAAGGGTGAGACCGTCGAGGAGCTGACGGGCTTGGCGCGCACGATGCGCGCGCTCGCGACGCCCGTGCTCCTCGCGCGCGAGGACCTGCTCGACACGGCCGGCACCGGGGGCGGAGGCAGCACGTTCAACGTGTCCACCACCGCAGCGCTGATCGCGGCGGGCGCCGGCTGTGGGGTGGCCAAGCACGGCAATCGCTCGGCGACGAGCCGGTCTGGTTCGGCCGACGTGCTGGAGGCGCTTGGCGCGCGCATCGACCTGGCCCCCGAGGGCGTGGCCGCCTGTATCGAGGAGGCTGGGTTCGGCTTCATGTTCGCTCCGGCCCACCACCAGGCCACGCGCTATGTCGTACCGGTCCGGCGCGAGCTGGCGGTGCGGACGGTTTTCAACTTCTTGGGTCCGCTGACCAATCCGGCTGGCGCGCCGCGCCAGCTGATCGGCGTGTCGGACCCGGCGTTCCAGGAGACGGTCGCGGGGGCGCTGGCACGCCTGGGCGCGAGGAGGGCGCTGGTCGTCTGCGGCGAGGACGGCCTCGATGAGATTTCGATCGGCGCGGCAACCAAAATTATTGAGGTCAACCGCGGGGCTGGCGAGACCTTCACGCGTTACACGCTGACACCGGCCGAGGTCGGTGTCCAAGCGCTCGACGCGGTGTCGGGCGACGGCGAAGTCTTGGCGGGGGGCAGTCCGGAGGAGAACGCGCGGGTGACTGAAGCGATTTTGGGCGGCGAAGGGGGGCCGGCGGGCGAGCTGGCCGTAATCAACGCCGGCGCCGCCATCTATGCGGCCGGCGGTGCCGACTCGATCGCCGAGGGTGTGGTGGCCGCCCGCGAGGCGATCGCGGATGGGCGGGCGACGGATGCGCTGGCGCGGTTCGTGGCGGCGAGCGCCAGGCACGCTCCCGACGGTGCCGAGGCGGGCGCGCGATGAGTGCGCCTCCAAGCGTTCTGGCGGGAATCCTGACGAGCACGCGCTCAGAGCTGGAGCGGCGTAAGGCGGAACTGCCTGAAGCAGAGCTGCGCGACCAGGCGCTCGCGGCCCCGCAACCTGAGCGCGGCTTTCGGGCCGCGCTCGCCGGCGGGCAAGAGATCGCGATCATCGCCGAGTTCAAGCGGCGCTCACCGTCGGCCGGCTCGCTGCGTGAGCGAGCGGACGTGGCGGAGATCGCGCGCGCGTATGAGCGCGGCGGCGCGAGCGCGATATCGGTGCTAACCGAGGGCCCGAACTTCGAAGGTTCGCTGCGCGACCTGGGCGCGGCGCGCGAAGCGTGCGGTCTGCCGCTGCTGCGCAAGGACTTCGTAGTCGACCCCTATCAGCTGTATGAGGCCAGGCTGGCCGGGGCGGCCGCGGTCCTCTTGATCGTCGCCGCGCTCGACCCGGCGGAGCTGGAGGCGCTCGGGGCGCAAGCGCGCGCGCTGGGCCTCGACGTGCTTGTCGAGGTACATGACGCAGCGGAGCTCGATGTAGCGCTCGCCGCGGATGCTGAGCTGATCGGGATCAACAATCGAGACCTGCGCGACTTCAGCGTCGACTTGGAGCGTACGTTCGCGCTGCTGGGAGAAGTGCCGGCGGGGGTGCCGGTCGTATCGGAGTCGGGCATCGCGTCGCCCGAGCAGCTGGTGCGCCTGCGGGAGGCCGGGGCAGCGGCGGTGCTGGTCGGCGAGTCGCTGATGCGCGCCGACGATCCCGAGCAGGCGCTGCGGGCCTTCAGCGCCTATTCTGCCCAAGCCGTCGCCCGCCGAGCATGAGCTGGTAGCGGGAGCGCCGCCCGTCAGGGTCCGGGGCATCCAAAGGGGTGTCCTGGGTACGCGCAACAGGTTTTAGCAAGACAGATGCTTCGCTTTAGATGTTCTTCATGGCCCATCGCCATGCTGTTCTCTTGATAGTCGCCGAGATCGAAACCGACCGCCAAAGCACAGGTTTGGACACGAGATGAATCGCTCAACAAAGTCATTCGCAGTCCCGTTCGTAGCCGCCCTGGTGGGCGGTGCCGTCGTCGCCATCGCGATCGCCGCCGCGGGCGATCTCGGTTCCTCGACCAAAACGATCACGACGGTCCAGGCGGCCGCCGCTCCGATCGCGCCGTCGAACGCGTCGCACACGAGCAGCGGCCTGACGCCGCACGACATCTACGTGCGCGACGCTCCCGGTGTGGCGTTCGTGACCTCGACGGTCGTCGAGCAGGGCGAATCCTCTCCGTTCAACCTCTTCGGCGGCGGCGAAACCCAGCGCCAGGGCGTGGCGACCGGCTCGGGCATCGTGATCGACAACAACGGCACGATCTTGACCAACTATCACGTCGTCGAGAACGCGGTCAAGGTGCAGGTCAGCTTCGAAAAGGGCAAGAACGTCGAAGCGAAGGTGATCGGCAAGGACCCTTCCCACGATTTGGCGATCCTGAGGATCTCGACCGACGGGCTGACACTGCACCCGCTTACGCTGGGCAACTCCAGCATCGTGCAGGTCGGCGATCCGGTCCTGGCGATCGGCAACCCGTTCGACCTCGAACGGACGCTCACGACGGGAGTGATCTCGGCGTTGCAGCGCACGATCACCGCGCCTAACGGCTTCACGATCGACAACGTGCTTCAGACCGACGCCCCGATCAATCCGGGTAACTCGGGCGGTCCGCTGCTCAACGCCAAGGGCGAAGTGATCGGCATCAACTCGCAGATCGAGACGGGCGGCTCGAGTGGTGGCAGCGTTGGCATCGGCTTCGCCGTGCCGATCGACCTGGCCAAGTCCGAGCTCTCGCAGTTGGAGAAAGGCGGCACCGTGCGCGGCGCCTACCTGGGCTTGGTCTCGCTGACGATCGACGGTTCGCTGTCGGCCTTGAACCTGCCGGTCAGGAGCGGCGTGCTCGTGCAGAGCGTGCAGAAGGGCACAGCCGCCGAGAAGGCCGGCATCAAAGGTGGCACGGCGACCACCGAAAACGGCCAGATCGCGGTCGGCGGCGACATCATCGTTTCGATCGACGGCAAGGCGGTCAAGAGCTCCGAAGAACTGGCCAGCGACATCGAAACCAAGAAACCGGGCCAGACGATCTCGATCGGCCTGCTGCGCCCCAACGGCAAAGGCGGCTGGGAACACAAGACGGTCACGGCCACGCTCGGCAGCCGTCCGAACTCGGTGCCGAACGCGACCACGCCCGAAGGCTAGATCCGCTCGCCCGGACCGCCGAATCGCCTGTTCGGCGGGTCGCACGCTACCGTTGGAGCATGTCTGAGACGCGCGTCAAGATCTGTGGTGTCACCGATGTCGCCGATGCCGAACTGGCGGCCGAGTTGGGGGCGTGGGCGGTCGGCATGGTCTTCTATGAGCCCAGCCCGCGGCGCTGCTCGGTCGAGCAGGCCCAGCGCATAGCCGCGGCCCTCGACCGCCGCGACGTCGAGCTGTGCGGCGTGTTCGTAAACGCCACGTTCGAGGAGATCGAGCACCATGCGCAGGGCCTCGGGCTGAGCCTGATTCAATTGCACGGCGACGAGGGCCCTACGTTCTGCGTCGAGGCCGCCAGGCGCACGGGCACGAAGGCGATCAAGGCGATCCAGATCGCGGGCGCGGGTGACGTGCGCCAATTGGGGCGCTATCACGTCGACTTTCATCTCGCCGACGCCAAGGCGCGCTCACGCGAAGCCAAGCACCTGCGCGGAGGTACGGGCGAGACCTTCGACTGGGAGCTCTTGGCGGGCAGGAGCTCGGGCACGCCGCTGATCCTCAGCGGTGGTCTCGGCGCCGAGAACGTCGGTGAGGCGGTCGCCAGGGTCAGGCCTTTCGCGGTCGACAGCGCCAGCGGCACCGAGCGCGCGCCAGGACACAAGGACGAGGCCAAGCTGCGGGCCTTCTTCAAGGCCGTCGAATCCTCGGGCGAGCCCGCCGAATCCGACGCCACGGCCATCACGGCATGACGAGCCCCGACAGGACGGCCGGCGCCGGCGCGACCAGCAACGGCATGACGGGCAATGGCGTGGCAGGTGCCGGCGCGCCGGGAACCCTCGTCGAGCATCGCTTCGGTCCTTACGGCGGCCAATATGTGCCCGAGACCTTGATGCCGGCCCTCGAAGAGCTCGAGCGCGAATGGTTCGCGGCGCGCTCGGACCCGACCTATCGCGGCGAGCTCGAACGGCTGCTCTGTGAATACGCCGGTCGCCCGACGCCCTTGTATCGGGCGCGGCGGCTGTCGGAGCGCCTGGGGCGGACCGTCTACCTGAAGCGCGAGGACCTGAACCACACCGGCTCGCACAAGCTCAACAACGCGCTCGGCCAGGCGCTCCTGGCCAAGCGTATGGGCAAGCGCAGGATCATCGCCGAGACCGGCGCGGGCCAGCACGGTGTGGCGACGGCGACCGTATGCGCGCTGCTCGACTTGGAGTGCGTCGTGTACATGGGCGTCGAGGACACCAGACGCCAGCGACCGAACGTGCAGCGCATGGAGCTGCTCGGGGCGCGTGTCGTACCGGTCGACGCCGGCGCCAGGACACTCAAGGAGGCGACCTCGGCGGCGATCAGGGACTGGGTCGAGAACGTCGGCGACACCCACTACGTGATCGGCTCGGCCGTCGGCCCGGCGCCCTACCCGGCGCTCGTCAGAGATCTGCAGCGGACGATCGGCGACGAGGCCCGAGCCCAGATCCTCGAGCGCGAGGGCCGGCTGCCAGGGCGCGTGATCGCGTGCGTGGGCGGCGGCTCGAACTCGATCGGCACGTTCACGGCGTTCCTCGAGGACGCCAAGGTGGCGCTCGTCGGCGTCGAGGCCGGCGGAGAAGGAATCGACACGCCTCGCCACGGCGCTCCCTTGACCGTTGGCGGCCGTGCCGGCGTGCTGCACGGCTCGCTGTCGGCGATCATGCAGGACGAGGAGGGCCAGATCCTTTCGGCACACTCGATCTCGGCCGGCCTTGACTATCCCGGAGCGGGGCCTCAGCACGCGCAGCTGCGCGACAGCGGTCGGGCGCGCTACGTGGCCGTCACCGACGCCGACGCGCTGGCGGCGTTCAGGACGCTGACGCGCCTTGAGGGGATCATCCCGGCCTTGGAGAGCGCGCACGCGCTGGCGTGGACGCTTGCCCAAAGCGATGGCGAGCTTGACCTCGTATGCCTGTCCGGCCGTGGCGACAAGGACCTCGCCGAGGTCTTGGCGACCGGCGTGCGGACCGGAGCCGCGGCGGCTGGAACCTCGACTGGCGGGCAGGCCGGAGCCGCGGCGGCTGGAACCTCGACCGGCGCGCACGACGGTGGACGGGACCGCGCGGCATGAGCACGCAGCTTCAGGCCGGTACGCAGCGGATCGCCGAGGCGTTCGCGGGCTCTGGCAAGCGGGCCGCGCTGATGCCTTACCTGATGGGCGGCTACCCGACGCTCGAGCGATCGCTCGAGATCGGCCGAGCCTGCATCCAGGCGGGCGCGGACCTGATCGAGCTGGGAATGCCCTACTCGGACCCCTTGGCGGACGGCCCCGTGATCCACGCCGCCGGCACCGAGGCGCTCGCCGCCGGCGCGAATGTGGCCGGTGTGCTCGAGGTGGCAAGGAGCCTCGCGCGCGAGGTCCCGGTCGTGTTGATGTGCTACGTCAACATGGTGCTCGCCCCCGGCGCCCGGGCGTTCGTGGCGAGGCTGGCCCAGACGGGGGCCTGCGGGCTGATCGTTCCGGATCTGCCGTTCGAGGAGTCCGCGGAGATCGCGACCGCGTGCTCGGGGTACGGCCTCGCGCTCGTGCCTTTGATCGCGCCGACGACGACGCCGGAGCGAATGGCGGCGATCGGCGCCAAGGCGAAGGGTTTCCTCTATGCGGTCTCGGTTGTCGGGACGACCGGCGAGCGCGCGGGGGATACGCTGGCCGAGCGCTACGCGGAGATCGTGGGCCCGGCGAAGGCGAGCACCGAGGTTCCGGTGGCGCTCGGGTTCGGCATCGGCACTGGCGAGCAGGCCAGAATGGCGGCCGACGCGGGCGCGGACGGGGTGATCGTAGGCACGCGCCTGGTGCGCGCCGCCGGCGAGGAGCCCGAACATCCGGCGGCGGCGGTCGGGGCCGTCGTGGCCGAGCTCGCGGGCTCGCTGGCTCTCTGACCGCCTCGTCTGGCTGGCTCCTCCGATAGGATTGCGCGCCATGGGACTGGTCCTCACCGTAACCGCCGGCCTGGTTGTCTGGATCGTGCTCTGGGCACTTGGCGCCAAGGGCTTTGACGCGTTCATGCTCGCGACCCTGATCATCGTGATCGGCGCGACCGTCAAGATCCTCACCGGCTACCTGCCCGGACGCCGCAGCTGAGAGCGCCGGTGCGCGCCGGGCGGTTCTGGCAAGCGGCGGGCGCCTTCTCCGCGCTGGCCGCCACCGCGGGGCTGGCGCTGGCCGCGTCTGGTTGCGGTGGAGTCCCCGGCGCGGCCGCGACGCTGAGCAACCAGCTGACGGTCTATTCGAGCCTGCCCTTGCAGGGCCCATCGGCTGGCATCTCCCGGCAGATCGTCGACGGCGAGAAGCTCGCGCTGCACGACGCGGGCGGGCGCGTGGGGCCGTTCACCGTCAGCTATGCCTCCCAGGACGACTCCAACCCGACGAGCGGCCAATGGGACCGGGGTGTGACCGCCGCCGACGCCAAGACAGCCGCCGACGACCCGACGACGATCGCCTATCTGGGCGACTACGACTCGGCGGCGACCGCGATCTCGCTGCCGCTGATCAACGCCGCCGGCATCCTGCAGTTGAGCCCCGCCAGCCCATACGTGGGCCTCACCTCTTCGCTCGACGCCGGCCAGGACGAGCCGGCGCGCTTCTATCTGACCGGCAAACGCAACTTCGCGCGCCTGCAACCGGGCGACCCGAAGCAGGCTCAGGCCCAGGTCCGTCTGCTGAAAGATCTCGGCGTCAAAAAGCTGTACGTGCTCGACGACCAGAACCCGTTCGAGGCTCCGCTCGCGGAAATGGTCGCCACCGACGCCGAAGAGGCCGGCCTGACGCTTGCCGGGCACGACAGCCTCGATACGACCGCGACGAGCGAATTCACCGAAGAGGTCAACAAGATCGCCGAAAGCGGCGCGGAAGCGGTGTTCTTCGCCGGTGTATCCGACGAAGGCGCGGTCGCCCTGTGGAAGCAGCTCAACGCCGCCGATCCGAAGCTGTGGCTGCTGGGCTCGAGCGCGCTGCTGGACCCCAAGTTCACTTCCGGGATCGGCGCGGCCGCGGCGCGGACGCTGATCACAGACCCGATTCTGCCCGTCAGCCACTACCCGGCGTCGGCGCAGCGGGTGCTGGCCGCCTATCGCAAGCGTTTCGGCGAACAGCCTGAAGCCTACGCCCTGTTCGGGTACGCGGCGATGAGCGCGGCGCTCGAAGCGATCCGCGCCGCGGGCGCCCGCGGCAACGATCGCCAGGCCGTGATCGACGCGCTCTTCGCGGCCGGGCCCCGCGAGTCGGCGATCGGCCGCTACGCGATCGAACCGGACGGCGAAACCACGCTGTCGAGCTACGCGGTGGATCGCGTCTCTGGTGGCCGGCCCGTGTTCTGGCGCGAGGTCGGCGGCGGCTGAGCGGGCGGACCTCGGGCGAGCCGCCCTCACGGGCGCTCGGAGGAGAAGGCTCCGCGGAGCGGGCCTTTGGCCTCAGCTCAGCTCAGCTCAGCGCCGCGACAAGCGCCTCGCGCAGCTCTGGGTGCGCGAACCGGTAGCCGAGCACGAGCGCCTTGGCGGGCACCGCGCGCGCCCCGCTCGTCACGATCTGGGCCATCTCGCCGTACAACATCCGCAGGGCGAGCCCTGGAACGGGCAGGATCGCCGGACGGCGCAGGGCCGCGCCCAGGGCATGAGAGAACTCTCTGTTGGTGACCGGCTCGGGCGCTGTCGCGTTGAACGGTCCCGACCAGCGCCCGTCCGTGAGCGCCGCGAGCATCATCTCGACCAGATCGTCGCGGTGGACCCACGCCACATACTGGCGCCCGCCGGCGACCGGGCCGCCGATACCGAGTCTGAATGGAGGCAGCATCTTGGCGAGCGCCCCGCCTTCGCGGTCGAGCACGACCCCGGTGCGCAACTGAACGGTGCGCAGCCCGAGCTCGTCGGCGGCTCGTGCCTCGGTCTCCCAGCGCTCGCATACCTGCGCCAGGAAATCCTCGCCGGCCGGGGCATCCTCGTCGAGCGGCTCGACACCATGCGGGCCGTAGTAGCCGATCGCCGACGAGCTGACAAGGACGCTCGGGCGCGCCGAGGGCTCCAGAGCGCGCAGCCCGGCCACGAGGTTGGCCGTCCCCGTCACGCGACTCTCGCGGATCGCCTGCTTGGCCGTCTCGCTCCAACGCTGGGCGACAGGCGCGCCAGCCAGATGCACGACCGCGTGGCGTCCGTCCAGGGCGAAGGCGGGAGCTGACTCTGAGAGCGGTTCCCAGCGCTCGGCCATGGCCTCGACCGGCAGCTTCGCGCGCGCATGTCCAGGATCGCGCGAGAGCACCGTCACCCGATCGCCGCGCGCGATCAGCGCAGATACCAGCGCGCGGCCTATCAGCCCGCTCGCCCCGGTGACCGTCACCTGCATGGACCCATACTAGGTTCCGACCCGGATCGGGGCTCGCCGGGGCGGTTGGGACCCAGATCTTCGCGCAAGTATGCGCGAAGCTACCTTTACCCGGGCGTGGTATGCGCGAAGCGACCTTACCCGGGCGTGCGGTGCCGCGGGTGCCGAACGTTCTCGCTGAAAGTCACCCTTCGGCCCCCGGCGCGAGCGGATGGATGCCGGTCGGCGTTTCGCTGTGGGCGAAGCCGACCTCGTTGCCGGCGACCGCCGCGATCCCGCTGGACCGCGCCTCCTCGGCGACCGCGGCCGAGACCGCCGGGGCGACATCCCGGTTGAAGACAGACGGGATGATGTAGTCCTCGCGCAGCTCGCCGTCGGCCACGATCTCGGCGATCGCATGGGCGGCGGCCATCTTCATCGCGTCGGTGATGGCGCCCGCCCGCACGTCCAGCGCGCCCCTGAATATCCCAGGGAAGGCGAGCACGTTGTTGATCTGGTTCGGGTAGTCCGAGCGCCCAGTCGCCATGATCCGCACGTACGGCGCAGCCTCCTCGGGCACGACCTCCGGGTTGGGGTTCGCCATCGCGAAGACCATGGCGTCCTTGTTCATCTTCGCCAGGGCCTCGGCTGGCAGGACGCGCGCTCCGGAGAGCCCGATCACGAGGTCGCAGCCGTCGATCACCTCGGCCGGCGCGCCGTCGCGATGGTCGGGGTTGGTCGCTTGGGCGAACCAGCGCTTCTGGGCGTTCATCGTGCCGTCCAGGTAGTCGGCGCGCTCGATGTGCAGGGCGCCGCGCGAGTCAGCGCCGATTATCTGGTGGGCACCGGCCTCGAGCAGGATCTTCGTGACAGCGATCCCGGCCGCGCCCAGGCCGATGATCAGGACCTTCAGCTCGCCCATCCGCTTGCCGGTCAGCTTCAAGGCGTTCAAGAGGGCCGCCATCACGACGACGGCGGTGCCGTGCTGGTCGTCGTGGAAGATCGGGATGTCGAGCTCGGCCTTCAGTCTGTCCTCGATCTCGAAACAGCGCGGCGCGGAGATGTCCTCCAGGTTGATCCCGCCGAAGGCGGGGGCGATCCGCTTGACGGTCTGCACGATCTCCTCGGGGTCGGTCGTGTCCAAGCAGATCGGAAACGCGTCGACGCCGGCGAACTCCTTGAAAAGGCAGCACTTGCCCTCCATCACCGGCATCGCCGCGCGCGGACCGATGTCGCCGAGTCCGAGCACGGCGGTGCCGTCGGAGACGACCGCGACCGTGTTGCGCTTGATCGTGTACTGGAAAGCTCGATCCTCGTCTTCCGCGATCGCCAGGCAGACCCTGGCGACGCCTGGTGTGTAGGCCATCGACAGGTCGTCTCTGGTCTTCAGAGGATGCTTGTTGTGCTGTTCGATCTTGCCGCCGATGTGCAGTTGCAGGGTGCGGTCGACGCAATCGATCACCCGGACCCCGTCAATCGCCTTCATCGCGCCGAGGATCGTGACCCAGTGCTCGGGGCTGGCGGCGTCGACGACTATGTCGCGCAGGCTGTGTCCGGCCTCGATCTCGACCGGGTCGACAGCCGCCACGAGCCCTCCCGCCTCGCCGATCGCGGCGGTCACCGTGCCCAGCAGGCCCGGGCTGTCGTCGATCTCGACGCGCACGTTCAATCTGTATTGGGCGCTCGGAGTGATGCTCGACATGGCGGCCCGGCATGTTATGCGCTCAGGGCGCCTCGTGAGCGGGCACTCCCGCGCGCAGGCCAAGCGGACCTGCGGAGATGGTAGCCGCGGGTAGAGTCCCGGCGATGGCGCAACGACCGGAGCGGCGACTCTTCTTGATCGACGGTCCGAGCCTGGTCTACCGCGCGTTCTTCGCTCTGCCCGAGTCGATCGCGACCTCGACCGGAGAGCCGACCAACGCGATCTTCGGGTTCGCGTCGATGCTCGTCAAGATCGTCACCGAGTACGGCGTCTGTCCGACGATCGTCGCCTGGGACGCCGGCACCTCGGGGCGCACCGAGGTCTACCCCGACTACAAGGCGACGCGGCGCTCACGGCCGGACCTGCTCAAGCTGCAGTGGCCGGCGATGGAACCGTTGGTGCAGGCGTTCGGCTACCTGAACGTCTCGCTGGAAGGTTACGAGGCCGACGACGTGATCGCATCGCTGGCCGAGAGCGCCCGCGCAGCCGGACAGCCGGTCACGATCGTCACCGGGGATCGTGACGTCTTTCAGCTGATCGACGCCGATGGCCTGGTCCAGGTGATGGCGACCTCGCGCGGGATCACCGAGACCAAGACCTATGATCGCCAGGCGGTAATCGATCGCTACGGCATCGCGCCCGAGCTGATCCCCGACTTCTACGGTCTGAAGGGCGACACCTCCGACAACATTCCCGGCGTTCCCGGGATCGGCGACAAGACCGCCTCCGATTTGCTCCGAGCCCACGGCTCTCTGGAGGGGGTGCTCGGACACATCGAGGAGATCGGCGGAGCAAAGCGCAAACAGAACCTGATCGAGCACGCCGAAGATGCGCGCACCTCGAAGCTGCTGGCGACCGTCAAGCGCGATCTCGACGTCGATGTCGACCTGGACGCGGTGCTCGCGGAGCCTGTAGACCGCTCCCGTCTGCGCGAGTTCTTCAGGCTGTACGAGCTGCGCGACCCGCTGCGCCGTCTGGAGGAGGCGCTCGGCGAGCAGGAGCTGGCAGCGGACTCCGGTGGCGAGCACGACGAACCCACGGGCGAGCTGAGGCTGCGCGCGCGCGTGCGTTCGGGCGCGGTCTCCGACATTGCAAGATTCGGCGAGGGCGAGGCCCTGAGCCTGGTCGTACGCGAGGTCGAGCCGCCGGAGGGTGCCCTGTTTGCGCAGGGAGCGCCTTGGCGCTTCGCGCTCGCGCCCGCCCCGCCGGAATCCGGCGAGTCCAGCCAGGCCGTCGAGGCCGTGGAGGTGCTGGTCGGCGACTGCGACGGTCCCGAGGAGGTCGTACGCGCCTGCCGAGGCAGGCCCGTGGTCGTGCACGACGCAAAAGCGCTGGGGCTCGTGCCCGACGAGCTCGCGCACGACACGTTGCTGGGCGCCTATCTGTTGGAGCCGGCCCGGCGCGGGTACCCGTTCGCCGAGCTCTGCGAAGAGCGCGGTTTCAGCTGCGAGACCGGCGAGGATGGTCTCGGCGCCGACGCGGTCATGCTCGGCGCCTTGGCGACCTGGCAGCGCGGGCAGATCGCGGAGCGCGGACTCGGCAAGATCATGGCCGAGATAGAGCTGCCGCTCGTGCCGGTCCTGCGCGCTATGGAGCTGGCCGGCGTACGCCTGAATGTCGAGCGCCTGGCCGAGATCACCGGGCGGGTACGCGAGGAGATCGAGGAGCTCGAAGGAGAAATCTTCGCCCTGGCCGGCACCGAGTTCTTGATCTCCTCGCCGCAACAGCTGGGGGAGGTGCTGTTCGAGAAGCTCGGCCTCTCGCGCAAGCGCCGCGGCAAGACCGGCTACTCGACCGACGCGCGCGTCCTGCAAGCGATTCGCTCCGAGCATCCGATCGTGGGTCGGATCGAGCGCTGGCGCGAGCTTTCGACCCTGATCAAGACATACCTGGACGTGCTGCCCGAGCAGACCGACCATCAGTCGCGCATCCACACCACGTTCCTTCAGGCCGTCGCCCAGACGGGCCGCCTGTCGAGCACGAACCCGAACATGCAGAACGTGCCCGTCAGGACCGAGCTGGGGCGCGAGATCAGAGGCTGCTTCGAGGCAGCGCCTCCCAACGTCCTGATCTCGGCCGACTACTCCCAGATCGAGCTGCGCGTGCTCGCCCACGCCGCCGGCGACGAAGCGCTGAAGAAGATCTTCGAGCGCGGCGAAGACGTCCACACCGCGACGGCCTCCCAGGTCTTCGGCGTCGTGCCCGAAAAAATCGACCCGGGGATGAGGTCGAAGTCGAAGATGATCAACTACGGGATCGTCTACGGCCTCTCTGACTTCGGGCTCGCCGACAGGCTGAACATACCCAGGGAGGAGGCCAAGGAGTTCATCGACGCCTACCTGGAACGCTTCCCTCAGGTTGCCCAGTTCATTACCGACACGATCGAGCGAGCCAAGCAGGAGGGCCACGTCACGACGCTATGGGGCCGGCGCCGTCAGATCCCAGAGCTGCGGGCCCGCAACTACCAGGTGCGCACCCTCGGCGAGCGCTTGGCCGTAAACACGATCATCCAGGGGACCGCCGCCGACATCATCAAGCTGGCGATGGTCCGCTGCCACGCCGCTCTCGTCGCCGAGCGCCTGGATACGCGCCTGATCCTGACGATCCACGACGAGCTCCTGTTCGAGGGCCCGCCTGGCGAGGCCGATGCCGCCAGGAAGCTGATCGAGCGCGAGATGTGCGGCGTCTGGGAACACGAGCCGGCGATGGCGGTCGACATCGGCGTCGGCGAGAACTGGCTGGCGGCCAAGTAGTTTGCGTTGCGCCGCCTCGGGCTCGCGGCCGGTCGTGGCGATGTGGGTCGTGTGGCGCTGAGCTCAGGCGGTTGCGGCTGCCGCCTGACCATCGGCGGTGCAGCACCGTGCTACACTCGTGTCATGCCGACGACCAGGCCACGTCATACGATCACCGAGACTCCGCCCGTGCACGAGGCGCTCGAGGAGTTGCGAGCGAAGCTGAACGGCGATGATCGAATCGACTTCGCCGAGCTGGTGATCCTAGGCGCCCGCGCAAAGGCGCGCCGGCTGCCGGATGGGGGGGACAGCGAGACAGCTCGTCAGGCTCGCAAAGAGCTCGCCGAATGGATTCGCAATGGCAATCCCGGCATGGTGGACGTCGCGGCGGCCGAAGAGGTCAAGCACCTCGGGCTGATCGCCAGCTACGACGAGTAGCGTGCTGCTGCTCGACAACTCGGCGTGGACGCGCCTGCTCCAGGGCAGCGTGCCGGAAGATCGCGCGGATGTGATCGGCGACTGGATGGACCGGGACGAACTTGCCGTCTGCCTTCCGTTCCTGCTGGAGGCCGGCTACTCCGCGCAGTCGGCGGCCAAGTATCGATCGATGATGACGAAGTTTGGCGAGCTGCCTCGGATCGCGATCGACCGGGAGGTCGAGCGTATGGCTCAGCAGGCGCAGCGGGAACTCGCCGAGATCGGCCACCACCGCCTCGCGCCGATCGACATCCTCATCGCCGCGTGCGCCGATCGAGCCGACGCCGGCGTGCTGCACTACGACGGCGACTACGACATCCTCGCCCGCAGCACGAGCCTGAGCTTCCACAGCGAGTGGCTTGCGCCGCCCGGGTCGCTGTAGGTCGCGGTCACGCGCCTCGCAGCTCTCGTAAAGCCTCGCCCAGCAGCTTGACCCCCTGCTCGATCGCCGGCTCCGACAGGTTGCCGTAGCCGAGCAGGACGCCAGGGGCGCCGCCCGCCAGGAAGCGGTGCAGCGCCAAGCCCTCGACGCCGACGCCGCGCGCGGCGGCCCCCCTCACGAGCGCATGCTCGTCGGTCTGCTCCGGAAGCATCACCAGCTCGAACAGGCCCGCCGCGCCGCCGGCCTCGCTGGGGCTCGCGTCCGGCAGCCAGCGTGCCAGCGCATCCAAGAGCACGCGCCGGCGGTGCGCGTAGCCGAGGCGCATGCGCCGCACATGGCGGTCCAGCTCGCCCCTTACGATGAAGTCGCCGAACGCGAGCTGCCCGATCGTCTCCGAGCCGGCGTCCTCGATCGCCTTGGCGCTCGTCAGCTCCCAGGTCAGCCACGACGGCATCAGGACCCAGCCGAGGCGCATCCCCGGGGCCATGCGCTTGGAGGCCGATCCGACATAGGCGACCTGCTCGGGAGCCAGGCCCTGCAATGCACCGACGGCGACGCGGTCGTAGCGGTACTCGGCGTCGTAGTCGTCCTCGACGATCAAACGCTCCTCCTCGGCCCACTCGATCAGCGCCGCGCGCCTGGCCGGGCTGAGCACCGTTCCCGTCGGAAACTGGTGGGCAGAGGTCACGAGGACCGCGGCGGCGCCGCTGCGGGCGAGCTCGGCCACGCGCAGTCCCTGCTCGTCGACGGGCACTGGTGCGACCTCCATGCCGGCGGCTTCGACGATCAGGCGGTGCACGTGCCAGCCCGGATCCTCGAGCGCGATGCGCTCGACTCCACGGGCCTTCAGGATGCGACAGAGAAGCGCGAATCCCTGCCTGAAGCCGGTACACACGAGCGTGTGCTCGGGGTCGGCGTCGGCGCCCCTGACGCGCGCCAGGTATTCGGCGAGCGCTTCCCTCAGCAGCGGAGTGCCGCGGGGGTCGCCGTAGCCGACCGCCGCGTGCGGCGAATCGCGCAGCGCCGCCCGCAAAGAGCGCAGCCACTGCTCGCGCGGGAACCGGCCGAGGTCGGGCAGGCCGGGATTGAAGTCATAAGCGCAGCTCGGCACCAGCGAACGCGCGGGGGCTCGCGCGGGAGCGCCGCGGACGGTGCCCGCCACGCGCACGGGCGCGCCCTGGCGTGTGGCCAGGTAACCCTCAGCAGCCAGCTGGCCGTAGGCCTCGGTCACCACGCCGCGCGAGACCCCCAGCTCCTGGGCGAGCGTCCTGGTCGACGGCAGCTTCGTGTCGCTCGGCAACGCCCCCGACCGGATCCGCAAGCGCAGAGCACGCTCGATCTGCTCGTGCAGCGCCAGCTCACTGCCACGGTCCAGCTCCAAGAGCAGGCTCGGTCCGCCGCGGTCGGCCGTTGCTCCTTCCACCGGAACTGGACTTCTCTGGAGAGCCATGACTGGAACTGTAAAGGAGGCCAGTATTGGCGTAGCGTGCACTGCGCAATCCCGCATCCTCGCCCGGCTCGCCCGACCACGGGCCGGCTTCCGAACGGAGGCACACGATGAGCAAGCCACACTTCACGACGGCAAGCGGCGCGACCGCCACGGCTCCGATCACGATCGTCGGAGCGGGTCTGGCCGGTCTCGTCGCGGCCATAACCTGTGCCGAGGAAGGCGCCCAGGTCAACCTGCTGGAGGCCCACAGCGAGCTGGGCGGCCGCGCGCGCAGCACCGACGGCCCCTACAAAGCAAATCTCGGCCCGCACGCCATGTACAAGGACGGCGGCTTCTGGGCTTGGATGAAAGAGCGCCAGATCCTGCCGGCCAACGTCAGTCCCAGGCTCACAGGCGCGCGCCTGCGCATCGACGGCGAGCTGCGCCGCACCCCGCCGCTCGGGTCGCTGCCGGCGGTGCTGCGCCTACGCGGGCGTAAGGCCCCGGCCGACGTCGACTTCAGGACCTGGGCTAGCAACCACAGCGACGAGCGCACGGCAGACCTGCTGTCCGCGGCGTGCGGCGTCTTCACCTTCCACCACGACCCGGGCGAGCTGTCGGCGGCGTTCGTGTGGTCACGGGCGGTGAGGCTGCTGCTGACCGCGCCTTCGATCGTGCGCTATCCGGTGGGTGGCTGGAGCACTTTGGTCGCCTCGCTCGAACGTCGCGTCCGCGAGCTGGGTGTCAACGTGCAGACCGGCAGCCGTGCCCAGGAGCTGCCCGAGCCGCCGGTGATCGTCGCAACCGAGCTGGAGCAGGCCGCGGAGCTACTCGGCGAGCAGGGCCTGCGCTGGCGCAGCGGCCGGACGGTGTGTATCGATCTCGGCGTACGCCAACGTCGCGGCGATCCGGCGGTCGTCTCGGACATGGACGAGGCCGGCTGGATCGGGCGCTACTCCACCACCAACCCCTCGATCGCGCCCGGCGGCGAGGAGCTGATCCAGGCGCAGATGCCGATCCGCCCGCACGAGTCCGCGGACCAGGCCGCGCTGCGGCTGGAGGGGCTGCTCGACGTCGGCCTCGAGGATTGGCGCGAGCGCGAGACCTGGCGCCGGCGCCAGGTGATGGACGGGCGCTCGGGCGCCCTGGACATGCCCGGCGAGAGCTGGCGCGATCGCCCAGCTATAGATCGCGGCGACGGAGTGTTCCTGGCCGGCGACATGGTCGCCGCGGATGGGATGCTCGGCGAGGTCTGCTGGTCGAGCGGCCTGGAAGCCGGGCGCCTTGCCCTGCAAGCAGCCCGCACGAGCCGGCCCGCTTTGCGCCGGGTCGCGTAGCGCGACAGGTTCAGGCGCTCGTTGCCACGGCGCCGGTCGGTCAGGCCGACGCGTTCAGGTGCTCGCCGCCACCGTGCCGGCCAGGCCTGAACGGCTGAGCTGCCCGGGGGGCCGCTCGCGGGGCGGGCCGCCGGCGGCGAACGACGGCGGTGCGATGTCCAGGTAGTGCGTGAACGACCAGTGCGCGATACGGCGCGACTCCAGCGAGTGCGAGAGCCACGTGGGCACGCGTGTCGGCGTCAGCTGACCGACCGCGCGCTGCACTTTCAACAGCCATTCGTATTTGCGGGCGTGACCATCCGAGAAGGCGCCGTAACGGGCGAGCGCACGTACGCGCGCCTCGGCGAGCGCGTCGCCGCCACGATCGCCCGCGCCCGAAGCATGCGCGGCGCGCAGCTCGCGCGCACAGGCCAAGCCGAAGTAGAGCGCCGTCCTGATGCCCTCGGCGGTCAGTGGGAGACAGTGACCGGCCGAGTCGCCCACGAAGAACACACCGTCCTCGGCCGCGGGACGCAGCTGGTGCGGGATCCAGTTGCCCTGGTATCCGTCCGGCTCGTAACCGAGCTTGCCGGCAAGCTTCACGGTCGGATCGCGCACGTGGCGCTCGGGCCAGAACGAGCCGGCGCCGATCCTGACCTCCTCGCGAGCGGGAAAGCTCCAGGCATAGCCGGAGCGCACATGACGGTGGTCGATCCACACCTCGAGATCGTCGCCCTGGCCGGTCGGGTGGACCTCCAGGCCGCGCGACAGGCGCGCGTCCGGGGGCTGGATCGTCGTCGCGTTCGACAGGACTCGTCGCCAGCCGAGCGCGTCGATCACGAACGGGGCTCTCAGATCCCCGCGGTCGGTGTGGACTGTCAGGCCGGCGCGACCGGTGACTGTGGCGGTCTCGAACTCCGTCCGTGTGGCGTCCGCTTGTTCGAACAGCAGGGCGCAGAGCGCGCGGTAGTCGAACGTCGAGAACGACCAGGGCAGCGGCCAGCGGGAGGTGCGCGCCTTGGTGTGCACGAGCAACGTGTCGAAGGTCTGGCGCAGCGACCCGAGCAGATCGAGCGCTTCGATCCAGGCCGTCGGCATCGCGCAAGCAGAGGTCTGACGCTCGCCGAGCTCGTAGCGGTCGATCAACAGGATCTTCATCCCGGATCCTGCCAGCTCGCGCGCGACCGCCAGGCCGGCGAAGGAGGCGCCGCAGATCAGGACCTCGCAATCGTGTGTACCCAAAGGGGTGCGTTCGGCTCCCCGCTTGGTCGCTCGTGTCGGCATCCGCTCAAAGGTTATAGCCCCGTAAGTCTCCGATCGGCTTGGCGGTTTCGATGGGCGTGGAGCGTCCAGGCCACGTGTCTCGGGCCGAGGTGGTCGGGTGGTCATGGCTGGCCGGGCGAGCCCCGCTCGGTCTCTGCGCTACGCTTCGGCGCGTGCAAACCTTGACCGAGAATCCCCCGGCCGCTCAGGTCGTCGCGGGGTCGAACGGGCTGCTGCTCGAAGTCGACGGGCGGGTGGTCCCCAACTACGACGCAACGTTCCGCGAGATCGAGGAGGGCGAGGTCGTCACCGGCAACGTCGTCAGGATCGACAAGGACGAGGTTCTGGTCGACATCGGCTACAAGTCCGAGGGCGTAATTCCCGCCAACGAGCTTTCGATCCGCAAGGCGGTCGACCCCAAAGACGAGGTCCACCTCGGCGAGGAGGTCGACGCGATCGTCCTGACCAAGGAGGATCAGGACGGGCGTCTGATCATGTCCAAGAAGAGGGCTCGCTTCGAGAAAGCGTGGCGGCGTATCGAAGCGGCCGCCGAGTCCGGCGAGCCGGTCGAGGGCACCGTGATCGAGGTCGTCAAGGGCGGCCTGATCATCGACCTGGGTGTGCGCGGCTTCTTGCCCGCCTCGCTCGTGGACATCAGGCGTGTTCCGAATCTCGACGAATACATGGGCACGAAGATCGAGACGAAGGTGATCGAGCTGAATCGCTCGCGCAACAACGTGGTGCTCTCGCGCAGGGCTGTACTCGAGGAGGAGCGCAAGGAGGTCCGCCAGCAGATCCTCGATCGCCTGCAGCCGGGCCTGGTCGTGGAGGGCCAGATCTCGAACATCGTCGATTTCGGCGCTTTCGTGGACCTCGATGGCATCGACGGCCTGATTCACATCTCCGAGCTTTCGTGGTCGCATGTCAACCATCCGAGCGAGATCCTCAACATCGGCGACACGGTCCAGGTGAAGGTGCTCGACATCGACCGCGATCGCCAGCGCATCTCGCTGGGTCTCAAGCAGACCCAGGAGGACCCGTGGCAGCGGATCGTCGACACATACAGCATCGGCGACGAGCTGACCGGCAAGGTCACGAAGGTCGTCACGTTCGGAGCGTTCGTCGAGATCCTGGACGGCGTCGAGGGGCTCGTCCACATCTCTGAGCTTGCCGGTCATCACGTCGAAAGTCCGCGCGAGATCGTTCATCCTGGCGATGAGATCCGGGTCAAGATCCTCGAGATCGATTCCGAGCGCCGGCGGCTGTCGCTGTCGGCCAAGCGCGTCGAGGATCAGATCCTGCCGGTCTCCCGGCCGGACGCGCCGGCTGGCAAGGCGGAGGGCGAGCAAGCCCAGGGCGAGGCCGACGCGACCGCCGAGGCGGATGTGGCTGAGGGGCCGGCCGGCGAGGGGTCTGTCGCGATTGCCGACGACACCGTGGCCCCGACGGTCGAGACGGCGGCCGGCGAAACGTCCGAGGAGCTCGTCGCCGAGACCGCGGTCGTGGATGCGCCCGCCAGCGAAGAGGAGACCGCCGCCGAGATGCCGGTCGAGACTCCGGCCGCGGAGGCTCCCGCGGTCGAGGAGGCACAGACCGCCGAGGTGACGGCAGAGACTCAGGCCGAGGGTGCGCAGGCAGCCGGTGGCGAGGAGCCCGTGGCACAGGGGCCCTCCGCAGGCGAGCAGGCGCCCGCCGCGGAGACCTCGTCCGAGACGGTTGAGGCATCCGCGGGAGCGGACGACGCCGAGGCGAACGTCGAGCTGGCGAGCACCGGCGAGCCGGCACAGGACTGACGGGCGACGCCGAAGCGCCGGTCGAGGAGACGGGCTCGGCGGATGGGAGCGCAGGAGGTGCCGTTGCTCGGCCTGACCGGCGGCATGGGGGCCGGCAAGTCGACGGCGCTCGAAGCGCTCGAGCGTCTTGGCGCGGCGACGCTCTCGACCGACACGGTCGTGCACGAGCTCTACGGAGACGAGCGCCTGCGCGATGTGGTCGTGGAGCGCTGGGGGCCCGACGTGGCGCCGGGCGGGGTGGTCGACCGCGCGCGGGTTGCCGCCCGCGCGTTCGCGAGCGCGCCCGAGCGCGAATGGCTGGAGGGCGTCCTGTGGCCGATGGTCGGCGAGCGGATGGCGCAGTGGCTGGCGGCCGCGCGCGCGCGGCGACCGGCCCCGCGGGCGGCGGTGGTCGAGGTGCCGCTGCTGTTCGAGGCCGGCATGGAAGGCGCCTTCGACGCGACGATCGCCGTGATCGCCGAGGAGGCGACCCGCTCCGAGCGGGCCTCCGGCAGGGGCCACGCGCTCGAATCGGAGCGCGCCGCGAGGCAGCTCTCCCAGGAGGAGAAGGCCAAGCGGGCCACCTATGTGGTGCGCAACGACAGCAGCGAAGCCGAGTTGGCGGAGCAGCTGTCGGGCGTGCTTGAGAAGCTAGGACGATGAACGCTGGCCGATCCCTGTCGAGCATGTCCGCCGTTGCCGGCGCGCGGGCGATTCGGGCGACCGGAGCGGCGGGGCGAAGCACGTATCGGGCGAGACCGCGCCGCGCGCGCGCGCGGTCGGCCAGGGGGAGGGGCGGGCAGCCGGGGCGTCGACGGCGCTCGCTGGCGACGCTGATCGTCGCCGGAGGGATCCTCGCCCTGGCGGTCTTGTTCGGGTCTGGACTCGAGCACACGGTGCGCAGGCTGGCGCTGCCGTTGGACAACGAACAGATCATCCGCGAACAGGCCGCCGCCAAGCATCTCGACCCGGCCCTGATCGCCGCCGTTATCTATGCCGAGACGAAATTCGACCCGCGCACGTCCAGCACCGGGGCGGAGGGTTTGATGCAGATCGAGCCCGCCACGGCCGCGTACCTGGCGAAGCTGTCGGGCGGTTACAGGTTCACGACCAAGGATCTCGGCACACCCGCGGTGAACGTCGCCTACGGCAGCTACTACCTGCGCTACCTGCTCGACCACTACCAAAACAACGAGATGCTGGCGATCGCCGCTTACAACGCGGGCGTCACGAACGTCGACGAATGGGTCGCCAAGGCCCGCGCGCAAGGCCGGTCTTTGACCGTAAGCGAAATCCCGTTCGCCCAGACGCAGGCGTACGTCCAGAAGGTGATGGCCGCCCAGAAGGAATACAGGACGCTGTATGGGCCGCAGCTGGGGCTCGGCTGAGGCCGGACCGGCTGAGGATCGGGCTCACCGCCGGCGAGACGCCGCAAGCAGCTCCGCGACCTCCAGCCGGGGAAGCGCGAGGGCCGTCGCCTCGACGGCACCGTCAGCGGGAACCCTGGCGATCGTCTCGTAGCCCGTCTCGGTGGGGTCGCGGTGCGTGACGACGACGCTCGCGTCGAGGTCCACGACCCAGTACTCGGTTATGCCGGCCTCGGCGTAGAGGACGGGCTTTTGGCGCAGGTCGCGGTCCTGGGAGGACATCACCACCTCGATCACGAGTGCGGCCGTCGCCGGATGGTAGGGCCGGGGCGCGTCGATCGGGATCACAACGAGGTCCGGCTCGGGCTCGGAGCCGTCGAGCGTGAGCGCTCTCTGCACGCCAACCTCGAACCGTCCCGGATCGACCGCTGAGATCAGCCAGCGCGTCAGCCAGGTGATCGCGTTCTCGTGCTCCGCCGTCTTCGGGCTCATATCGACAATGACCCCCTCGATCAGCTCCACGCGCGATGCCTCGTCGAAGCCGCCCGACTCGACCAGCTGGTGGTATTCGTCCAGCGAGAAGCGATGGGCTTGGGCGGCAGGCAATACGACGTCAACGGCCATTGCGCACGATTGTAGGGCCTGCCTGGGCCGGCCGCCGCTAACGTAAAAGCGATGCCCGACTTCAAGCTCGACGCCGCGTTCACGCCCGCGGCCGATCAGCCGCAGGCGATCGAGGCGGTCGCCGAGGGCATCCTGGCGGGTGAGCGCTACCAGACGCTGTTGGGGGCGACGGGCACGGGCAAGACGATGACGATGGCCGGCGCGATCGAGGCGGTGCAGCGGCCGACTTTGGTGATCGCCCACAACAAGACCTTGGCGGCGCAGCTTTGCAACGAGTTCAGGACGTTCTTCCCGGAGAACGCGGTCGAGTACTTCGTGAGCTACTACGACTACTACCAGCCCGAGGCTTACGTTCCGAGCCGGGATCTGTACATCGAGAAGGACTCTGCCATCAACCAGGAGGTCGACCGGCTCAGGCACGCGGCGACGGCGGCGGTTTTCGCGCGCAGGGACGTGATCGTGGTGGCCTCGGTCTCCTGCATCTACGGCCTCGGATCGCCGGAGGTCTACGAGATGAACATGCAGATCCTGAAGCGCGGCGAGACGATCGACAGGGATCGGCTCTTGAGGAAGCTGGTCTCGATCCAGTACACCCGCAACGACACCGTCCTGGCGCGCGGCACCTTCAGGGTCAGAGGGGAGACGCTCGAGATCTTCCCGGCGTATGCCGAGACCGCATACAGGGCCAGCATGTTCGGCGACGAAGTCGAGCGCCTGCAGCACTTCGACCCGTTGACGGGCGAGCTGATCGAGGACGATCTCGAGCACGTCGCGATCTGGCCGGCGACGCATTACAACGTCAGGGAGGGCACGATCGAAGCGGCGGTGGCGGCGATCGGCGCCGAGCTGAACGGGCGCTGCAAGGAGCTGGAGGGCGCGGGCAAGATGCTCGAGTCCCATCGCTTGAGGCAGCGCACGCAGTACGACATGGAGATGCTCAGAGAGCTTGGCTTCTGCTCGGGGATCGAGAACTACTCGAGGATCCTCGACGGGCGCGAACCCGGCGATCGGCCGTACTGTTTGATCGACTACTTCCCGAAGGACTTCGTCTGCTTCATCGACGAGTCCCATCAGACCGTGCCCCAGATCGGCGGGATGTTCGAGGGCGATCGCTCGCGCAAGCAGACGCTCGTGGACTATGGCTTCAGGCTGCCGAGCGCCCTGGACAACAGGCCGCAGACCTTCGAAGAGTTCCTGCGGATCACGCCCCAGTTGCTGTTCGTGTCGGCCACGCCCGGCGAGTACGAGCGCAGACGCTCGACGAAGGTCATCGAGCAGATCGTCAGGCCGACCGGGATCGTCGACCCGGCCGTCGAGGTCAGGGAGACCAAGAATCAGATCGACGATCTTATGAACGAGGTCCGCAAACGGGTCGATCGCGACGAGCGCGTGCTGGTCACGACCTTGACCAAGAAGATGTCAGAGGATCTGTCCCAGTACCTCCTGGAGATGGGCTTCAAGACCAGGTATCTGCATTCGGAGATCGACACGCTGGAGCGGATCCAGATCATCAGGGACCTCAGGCTGGGCGAGTACGACGTGCTCGTCGGCGTGAACCTGCTGCGCGAGGGCCTGGACCTGCCCGAGGTCTCGCTCGTCGCGATCTTGGACGCCGACAAGGAGGGCTTTTTGCGCGGCGAGACTTCGCTGATCCAGACGATCGGCAGAGCTGCCCGCAACGTCGATGGGACGGTCTTGATGTATGCCGACAGGGAGACCAAGGCGATGAAGGCCGCGATCGAGGAGACCGAGCGCAGGCGCGAGATCCAAGTCGCTTACAACGAGACCCACGGGATCACGGCGGCCACGATCGTCAAGGGCATCTCCGACATCGCCGAGTTCTTGCAGTCCGACTCGAAGATCCCGGGCAAGACCAGCAGGCGCGCCGCCGAGCGCAAAGCCAAAGCGAGCGAGATGGGCACCCACGAGCTCGAGCGGATGGTCGTCGAGCTCGAAGAGGAGATGACCGCCGCCGCCGAGGACCTCAGGTTCGAGTACGCCGCCCAGATCCGCGACGAGCTGAGGGAGCTACGGCGCGATTTGCGCGAGATCCAGGCCAACGAAGCCGGCGAGGCGGCGGTCGAGCCCGCCGGGGAGGTCGCGTAGGTCGCGGGCCGGCTGGGAGCGGGTACGGCCTCAATGAGGGTGCTGCGCGCGCGCGTGCGTACGCGCGCAGCACCTCGCCGAGACACGACCTCTGTCGCTGCCGGCGGACCCGCCCGGGGCGTTCCGCCGAGACACGACCTCTGTCGCTGCCGGCGGACCCGCCCGGGGCGTTCCGCCGAGACATGACCCCGTCGCTGCCGGCGGACCCGCCCGGGGCGTCCGCTAGGCTTGCTGGCGAGTTGGATCTGGACAGGCAGAGCATCGAACGGCGGGACTTCCCGATCGGCCGGCGCGGGTACGATCCGGCCGCCGTCGACGGCCATCTGCGGGCCTTGGCGAGCGCGGTCGAGGAACTGCGGCAGTCGATTGCCGACAGGGGCCCGGACACGCTGGCCGCCACCGCCGGCAGCCAGGTCCAGGCGATCGTGGCCGCGGCCGAGGTCGCGGCCGCCGAGATCGAGAGCGAAGCCAAGGCAAACGCCGAGCAGACGAGGGCCGAGGCCAAGGCAGATGCCGAGAAGACCAGGGCCGACGCGATCGCCAAGGCCCAGATCCATGTGGCGGCCGTCGGCCGCGCGACCGCTGCCCTGCTGGCGCGCGTCGAGTCGTTGGACGGCGAGACGGGTGCTTTGGTGGACAGCTTGAGGGCCGGGGCGACCCGTTTGGCTGGCGATTTGGCGACCGTGGAGACGAACATGGGCGAGCTTTATGACGCGGCCGCTGGCCGGATCGCCACGACGGACACCGTGTCGGCCATCGCCGCGGAGCGCCCCGAGCCGCACGTGCCGCCCACGCCAGGCGATGTGCCAACGCCGCCGGTCGCGGCGTCTTCATCTGCTACGAGCACCTCCGCGGCCGGCATCGCCGGCGAGGCTCAGGTCCAGATGCTGGTTTCGTCGGGGCCCTCGGAGCCGCCGGCCGAGCAGACCCCGCCGCTCCCGGCGCCCTTCGGCCGGGATCGCCTGACCGACCAGCCGGCGGGCGCGAACGGCGACTCGGAGGGCGCCAGGCTGGTGGCCCTGAACATGGCTTTGAACGGCGACTCCAGGGAGGAGACCGACCGCTATATAGCCGATAATTACGAGGTCGAGGACCGGGCGAAGTTGCTGGACGAGGTGTACGCCGCCATCGAGGGTTAGGCTCTTAGGGTCAGTACGGGGGCTCGAGGTCGGGGAACATCGGGAAGTGGCGGACGTTGGTTGTCAGAAGGTCCGCCTCACAGACGATGCTTGTAGCGGCGATCAGATAGTCCGCGTCGTCGATGCCCGTGTGCGCCTTGCGATACGTACGTGCGAGCGAGCCTGCGGTGCGAGCGATGCCCTCGTCGACCGCAAGCCAGAAGAGAGACGAAAAGAACTGCTCCAGGGCATCGATCTCGCTCGGGCGCACGCCGGCAAGCAGCTCGAAACGCACCAGCTCGCTCGCCGCGAGCGTCTCATCTTCGTCTGTGAGTCTGGTCATCAGTCCGACGGCTGCCTCCGTACCGCGCAGATGGTCGACGGCGACCGTCGTGTCAATGACCTTCACCGCAAGCCGAGTCGGTGCAGACGATCATTGAAGTCGCCGCGAAGCTCGTCCACGTACTCGGCGCCTGTCAGGTCCCGGCCTTTCCACGAGCCGGCGCTCGCTCGCAGGGCACGCAGCCTCTCTGCCTTGGGGGTCGTACCGAACGACTCTCGGACAGCACGTCGAATCAAGGCGGATCGAGACGCCCCGGTCGCCTGGGCGGCCTGGTCGAGGAGCGCCAACTCCTGCTCACCGAGATATACCTGGGTGCGGCTCACGACACCATTATACACCTATAGGTGGCCTTATCTAACCAAAGGCGAACGTCTGTTCGCCCGACTACAATGCGGCGAGCATGGCCTCCAGCAACCAGATCGTCGTAAGCGGCGCCAGGGAGCACAACCTCAAAGACATCTCGCTGGAGCTCCCGCGCGACGCTCTGGTCGTGATCACGGGGCTGTCGGGCTCGGGCAAGTCGAGCCTGGCGTTCGACACGATCTACGCGGAGGGCCAGCGCCGCTACGTCGAGTCTCTGTCGGCCTACGCCAGGCAGTTCCTGGGCCAGATGGACAAGCCGGACGTCGACTCGATCGAGGGGCTCTCGCCGGCGATCTCGATCGACCAGAAGACGACCTCCCGCAACCCGCGGTCGACCGTCGGCACGGTCACCGAGATCTACGACTATCTGAGGCTGCTCTGGTCGCGCGTCGGCAAGCCGCACTGCCCTATCTGCGGACGGCCGATCGTCGGCCAGTCGGCCGAGCAGATCATCGACCAGGCGATGGAGCTGGGGGAGGGCACCCGCTTCATGGTGATGGCTCCGCTCGTGCGGGGCCGCAAGGGCGAGTACGGCAAGCTTCTGGAGGAGCTGCGCACCGACGGCTACCAGCGCGTCAAGATCGACGATCGGATCAGGATGCTCGAGGAATCGATCGTCCTCGACAAGCGCTACAAGCACGACATCTCGGTCGTCGTCGATCGCCTGGCGATGAGGCACGACGTGCGCAAGCGTTTGGCCGACTCGATCGAGACCGCGGTTGGTCTCGCCGAAGGGCTCGTCGAGATCGAGATCGTCGGCGCCTCGGGACAGCCGGACTCGGGCGAGCAGTCCGAAACGGATGACCCCGGCGAGGGGCGCCGCGCGCGCGCGACCGGCGCCAAGGGGGTACGCGCGGCCGCGACCCAGATAGTCCCCGGCGAGGTGCCCAAGCCCGGGACTCTCTTCACATTCTCCGAGCGCTTCGCCTGTCCCGAGCACGGGCCTTCGCTGGTCGAGCTGGAGCCCAGGATCTTCTCGTTCAACTCGCCTCACGGCGCCTGCGAGCGCTGCACCGGTCTCGGCGCGCAGCTCGAAATCGACCCGGACCTGCTCGTTCCCGACCCGACGCTGTCTCTCGCCGAGGGAGCGATCGCGCCGTGGGCGAACAGCGTGTCCAACTACTACGCCCAGGTCGCCGAGGCGATCTCCGAGCGTTACGGCGTCGATCTGGACGCGCCCTGGACCGATCTGGGCCAGGAGCAGCGGGACCTGTTCTTGCACGGCACGGACGGCGAGCGGCTGCAGATCTCTTACCGCAACCGTTACGGCCGGCGGCGCTCTTACGCGACCCGTTTCGAGGGGATCGTCTCGAACCTGCAGCGCCGCTACCGCGAGACCGAGTCCGAAGGGACCAAGGAGAAAATCGAGCAGTACATGTCCTTGCGGACCTGTCCCGAGTGCGGCGGTGCGCGCCTGCGCGCCGAGTCCAGGGCCGTCCTCGTCGGCGGTACCCGGATCGAGGACTTCACCGCGCTCTCGGCCCGGCGGGCGCTGCGGTGGCTGGCGGACGTCGAGCTGTCCGAGACCGACAGGCATGTCGCCAGGCTGATCCTTCGTGAGATCTCCGAGCGTCTGCGATTCCTCGAGAACGTCGGCATCGGCTACCTCTCGATGGATCGCGCCGCCGCGACGCTCTCGGGCGGGGAGGCCCAGCGGATCAGGCTCGCCACCCAGATCGGCAGCTCCCTGGTCGGCGTCCTGTACATCCTCGACGAGCCCTCGATCGGCCTGCACCAGCGCGACAACTCCAAGCTGATCGCCACGCTCGAACGTCTGCGCGACCTCGGCAACACCGTGATCGTGGTCGAGCACGACGAGCAGACGATGCGCTGCGCCGACCATCTCGTCGACCTTGGCCCCGGCGCCGGCGAGCACGGCGGCCAGATCGTCGCCCAGGGCACCGCCGCCCAGGTCCAGCGCGTCAAACAGTCGCTGACCGGCCAGTATCTGGCCGGGGCTTTGAGCGTCGACGTGCCCGCGAAGCGGCGCGCCCCGAGCGGTTACGTCGAAATCGCCGGCGCCACACAGAACAACCTGCGCGACATCGACGTTCACATTCCGCTCCGTGTCCTGGCCTGTGTCACGGGCGTATCGGGCTCGGGCAAGTCGACTCTTGTCAACGAGGTCCTCTACAAGGCCGCCTCCAATCGCCTGAACCGCGCGCGCGCGCGGGCGGGCGCGCACCGCACGATCAGAGGTCTCGACCAGCTCGACAAGGTGATCGCCGTCGACCAGTCCCCGATCGGGCGCACGCCGAGATCGAATCCGGCGACCTACACCGGTCTGTTCGACGTGATCCGGGACATGTTCTCCAAGACCCAAGAGGCCCGCGCCCGCGGCTACAAGCCCGGCCGCTTCTCGTTCAACGTCAAGGGCGGGCGCTGCGAGGTCTGCAAGGGCGACGGCCAGATCAAGATCGAGATGCACTTCTTGCCCGACGTCTACGTGCCCTGCGAGCAGTGCCACGGCAAGCGCTACAACCGCGAGACCCTGGAGGTCAAGTTCAAGGGCAAGTCCATCGCCGACGTCTTGGACATGCCGATCGAGCAGGCCCTCCACTTCTTCGAGCACATCCCCAAGATCAGGCGGCGCCTGGAGACCCTGAACGCGGTCGGGCTCGGCTACGTCAGGCTCGGCCAGCCCGCGACCACGCTCTCCGGTGGGGAGGCCCAGCGCGTCAAGCTCGCGACCGAGCTGTCCAAGATCGCGACCGGCAAGACCCTTTACATCCTCGACGAGCCCACCACCGGTCTTCACTTCGCCGACGTCCAGCGCCTGCTCGACGTCCTCTCCAGGCTCGTCGCGGCCGGCAACAGCGTGATCGTGATCGAGCACAACCTCGACGTCATCAAGTGCGCCGACCGCCTGATCGACATGGGCCCAGAGGGCGGCGAGGAGGGCGGCATGGTGATCGCGGCCGGCACGCCCGAGGAGGTCGCCGCCGAGCCGGCCTCCCACACCGGCCAGTTCCTGGCCGAGCTGCTGCCGGATACGCCCGCCCTCGCGCCGGCCGCGAAGGGCGCCCAACGCAAGCGGCGGCGCGCGAAGGTCGCCGCTTAGCGCGATGCCCGAGCACCCGGCCGCGCCAGCCGCCCCGTCGCTCGCCGTCTCCGCCAGTGATGCCCGGACAGTTGCCGATCAAGCCAGGCTCTGGGTCCAGAAGTGGCGCTGGTATGAGCGCAACTCTCTGCCCTGGAACCGAGCCCAGATCCACTGGCAGATGCTCAAACGCGAAGCCTTCGTACGCTGGCCGGTCCACGGCAACGTGCTGGAGGCGCTACGGGATGGGCGCTTGGAGATCGGGCCGGGCGTGCTGCTTGAGCCGAACGTCTGGATCACGGCGCCCGGCGCCGCGCGCATACGTGTCGGCGCCGGCACTTTCCTGAACCAGAGCGTCATGGTCGCCGCCCAAGACCTGGTCGAGATCGGCTCGAACTGCATGCTCGCCAACGGCTGTTTCGTCAGCGACTCGAGCCACCGCTACGACGATCCCGGAAAGCCCGTGCCGTGGCAGGGTTTCGAGAGCAAGGGCCCGACCAAGATCGGCGAGAACTGCTGGCTCGGCGCCAACGTCGTCGTCACCAGCGGCGTAACGATCGGCGAGCGCTGCGTGATCGGGGCCAACAGCGTCGTCACCAAAGACATCGAGCCCCACACGATCGCCGCCGGAGCGCCCGCCAAGGCGATCAAGCGGATCGACTATGCGAGGCTCGCGCGCAACTCCGCCAGCTCAGCCGGGTCGATCGAGTAGGTGTGCTCGGGTCCGGGGTAACGTCGCGCCCTTACATCCTGTGCATAGGCGGTCACGCCGGCGTCCATTTCGCGCTGGAGGTTGGCGTAGCGCTTCACGAACCGCGCGCCCAGGCCGTCCCTGATGCCGAGCAGGTCGTGGAACACGAGCACCTGGCCGTCGGTGTCTGGACCCGCGCCGATGCCGATCACGGGGATCTCGATCCGCGGCATCAGCTCGGCCGTGACAGCGGCCGGGATCGCCTCGAACACCAAAGCGAAACAGCCGGCGTTCTGCAGCGCCAGCGCCTGCTCTCCGATCTGGGCGGCCGCCGCCGCGGTGCGGCCCTGGGCCTTCCAGCCCCCCAGTGCTGTCGCGGTCTGAGGCGTCAGGCCGACGTGGCCCATCACGGGAATGCCGGCGGCGACGATCGCTCGCGCCCTCGATACCGAGCAAGGTCCGCCACCCTCGAGCTTGACCGCCTCACAGCCCGCCTCCTTGACCATCTTCATCGCCGTGCCAATCGCCTGCTCGTCGGAGATCTCGTAAGACCCGAACGGCAAATCGCCGATCAAGAGCGGCGTCTTAAGGCCGCGCCTTGCCGCCCTCGCGAGCACGAGCATGTCCTCGAGGTCGACGGGCGTCGTCGAGCTGTAGCCGAGCACGGTCGTGGCGGCCGAGTCGCCGACGAGCACCAGGTCGACACCGGCGGCCTCGGCGGCGCGGGCGCTCGGGTAGTCGTAGGCCGTGACCATCACGATCGGTTCGGCCAGGCGCTTCTTCTCCGCCAGCAGTGGCAACGTCATCGGCAGGCGGCCAGGGTCGCTAGGGGCTTGGACGGTCGATGCGTGGCTGGACATGGTCTGTTCGGTTCCTCTCTGACGTAGGTTGACGCTCGCTGGCTCTGGGCCTCAGGCCAGCAGGGTCGCCACCTCGTCATCGATGTTGATGATGCGGTTGGTCTGCGCCTGCACATGCACGACACGCGGCTCGTAGCGCGCCAGCTCGGCTTCGTCGTACTGCCCGTAAGAGATCACGATGATCGTGTCGCCCCTGTGCACGAGCCTGGCCGCGGCGCCGTTGACCTTCATATCGCCCGAACCCCTGACACCGGGGATCGTGTAGGTCTCGAAGCGAGCGCCGTTGTCGATGTCGACAACGTGGACCTGCTCGTACTCGAGCATGTCCGCGGCCTCCAACAGCTCCGGGTCGATCGTGATCGAGCCGACGTAATGCAGGTCGCAATCGGTGACGGTCGCCCTATGGATCTTCGACTTCAGCATCACCCGCTGCATGCGGTCATCGCCTTTCCGTTGTTTGAGATGGAGCCTGAGTCCGTCGAATCGAAACGCGGGTCCGCTGTGTCCGCTGGTTCTGTCTGGTCCGACGGTCTGGCCTGCCGGGGTACGGCGCTCGGCTCGAGTACCACGTTGTCGATAAGCCTGATGGGGCCCACGCGCGCGGCGAGCACGAGCAGCGCCGGGCGATCCAATTCCTGAACGGGCGCAAACGTGTCTGGATCGACGAGCGCGACGTACTCGGGCTCGACCCCGAAAGGGGCCATCGCGGCGCTCGCCGCGTCGGTCAGCGCGCTGGCTGAGCGCTCGCCCTCGGCGCTCAGTGAAGAGGCGGCTTGGAGTGCCTCCGGCAATGCACGCCCGCGCGCGCGGGCGGCCGGATCGAGCAGCACGTTGCGGCTCGACAGCGCCAGGCCGTCGGCCTCGCGCACGGTCGGGCCGGCCTCGATCCTGACCGGCAGGTTCAGGTCGGCGACCAAGCGCCTTATGACGACGAGCTGCTGGGCGTCCTTCTGACCGAAGTAGGCCACATCGGGCTGGGCCATCGACAGCAGCTTGGCCACTACCGTGCTGACCCCCCGGAAGTGGGCCTGGCCGCGGATCTCGCCCTCGAAGCGGTCGGTCACGCCAAAGACTTCCACCGCCGTCGCGAACCCGTTCGGGTAGACCTCCTCGACCGTGGGCGCGAACAGCAGGTCCGCTCCGGCCTCGGCTGCGAGCCCAGCGTCCCTGGCCTCGCTGCGTGGGTAACGGTCCAGGTCGGCGCGCTCGTCGAACTGGGAAGGGTTCACGAACAGCGAGACCACGACCACGTCGCACTGTGCTCGCGCGAGCCTGATCAGCGACAGGTGGCCCTCGTGCAGGGCGCCCATCGTGGGCACCAGCCCGATCGTCGCGCCCGCGCGGCGCCGCGGCGCCAGCGCCACACGCAGATCGCCCACTGAGCGCAGCGTCCTCATGGGCGTGAACGAAGGTAAGCGTTCTCGGTCATCTCAGGCTCGGTCCAGTTCCCTACGGGATACCGGTCGCGACACCCAAATCATAGCGCTCCGCGACGCGTATCGAGCGCGGCAACGCGTACGATCAGCCCGTGCCGCCGGAACCAAGCAACGACTTGTCGGCTCGCGAACGACGCGAGGCCTTGAAGGAGGTTTACGCCCAGACGCAGGCCTGCGTGCGCTGCGCCGAGCTGGCGGCGACGCGCAAGAAGGTCGTGTTCGGCGCCGGCAACGCCGACGCCGAGTTGATGTTCGTCGGCGAGGCCCCCGGCGCCAGCGAGGACGAGCAGGGCGTCCCGTTCGTCGGGCGCGCCGGAAAGCTCCTGGAGACGCTGCTCGGGGAGATCGGCCTGGCGCGCAAGGAGGTGTTCATTGCGAACGTGCTCAAGTGCTTGAGGTACAACGCGCTTGTCCAGCTGGGCGATGGCTCTTGGGAGCGAATAGGAAGACTGGTGCGCTCGCGCTATGACGGGGAGGTGATGTGTGTCGATGAGCGAGGCGCGCTGGTGCGCCGGCGCGTCGTCGGCTGGCATGCCACACCGCTTGCTGGCCGCTCCGTGTATCGGCTGACCTACAGGTCATGTAAGAAAGCTGGCGCCGGCCGGGTGGGCATTCAGTTGACCGGAGATCATCCCGTTCTCACCGAGCGTGGCTACGTGCATGTAGAAGAGCTGCGGTCAGGAGATCGGATCGCGACGGGTCAGGGCCTGAGCGCACTCGCGCGGGATGTCTTGTGTGGGACGATGTTGGGTGACGGCTGCTTGCAGCAGGCCTCGTCAAGTCTCACGTTTTCGCACTCCCAAAAGCAGGGCGAGTACGCACGCCTGAAGGCTGCCCTTCTCGCTGAACTGCATATAAATGTCTCAGAGCGCGAGGTCGCGGCCGTGGCCGGGGGAGCGAAGGTCTATCCAGTCGTGCATGTGCGAACTCGAGCTCACCGTGCGTTGAGAGTGCTGCGTAAGGACTTCTACGACTCGAGCAAGGTCGTGCCCCGATGGCTTGCTGAGGATCTCAATCCGCGGATGCTGGCGTTCTGGTTCATGGACGACGGCTACACGCGCATACGCGGAGGAGGTAGGCGCCCTCTTGCCGAGATTGCGACAAACTCCTTTTCTGAGGCGGATCTTCAGGTATTGATCGCGGGCTTGGGGCGCCTTGGTCTCGTGGCTAAGGCCTCGCGCCGAAGGCTGTATTTCAACGTCGAGGCGACCGAGTGGCTGAGTGAGTTGATCGCTCCCTATGTTCCGCCGTCGATGCGCTACAAGCTCCACCCGGAGGTTGAGGCGAGAGTGTCGTTCGACCCTTCGCGTCTGGTGTCAGGGCCTCCCCAGGTCCTCTATGACGAGGTCGAGGTCGAAGACGTCACTGAAGAGGCTCGACACGACACAACGTTTTTCTGCATAGACGTTGAGGAGACCCACAACTTCGTGACCGCTGGCGGCGTCGTCCACAACTGCAGGCCCCCCGCCAACCGCGACCCGCTCCCCGTCGAGATCGCCAACTGCAAGGGCTACCTGTACCGCCAGGTCGAGCTGATCCAGCCGACGGTGATCTGCACCCTCGGCAACTTCTCGACCAAGCTCTTGCGCGACGATCCGACCGGCATCACCAGGCTGCACGGCCAGGCCGAGGTCATGACGCTCGGCAGGCGCGCGGTCCGGCTGTATCCGATCTTCCATCCGGCGGCGGCCCTGTACACCCCGCGGATGCTCGAGACGCTGCGCGAGGACTTCAAGCGCCTGCCCAGCCTGCTCGCGCAGGGGCCGCCCGAGCAGCCGCCGTGGCTACCGGAGCCAGAACTGGAGGTGCCCGAGATGGCGGCGGAGGCAGATATGAGCGGCGCCGGCGTCCAGGCGGGCTCCCCGGAGCCGGCCGAGCCCGACCAGCTCGACCTCTTCTGAGAGCACGATCTCGAAGGCGGCCGATCGGGGCGCGCAGGGAAGTTGGGCAAGACATCGAAAAAAAAGTGTCCAGAGTCCTAAAGCCGTTTGCGGCGGCTGCCGATACAGGGCCTGTCTCCATCCTCCCTAGCAGTGACGATCGGCCCGCGAATCCCCTCTTCCGCGGGTCGATCGCTTTAAGCGTTCCGACCAGGCAACGGATGGCCTGCAGCCAAGGCCGGACGGCTCGAAATCGGGTGGCGGGTTGGTCGGGGCTGCGCGCACGCGGCTCGAAGCCGGGCAGCCTCTAAAGTCTCGTCGTGGCCGTACGCATCGTTGAGACCGCAAATGCCCGCGACACAGAAGCCCTTGGGGCCGACCTGGCCGGCGAGCTGAAGCCGGGCGACGTGGTGCTGGTCGTGGGCGAGCTGGGCGCCGGCAAGACAACGCTCGTGCGCGGCTCCGCGCGGGCCTTGGGGGTCACCGACCCCGTCACGAGCCCGACATTCAGCATCGGACATCGCTACCGGGGAGCGAACGCGACCGTGTCGCATCTCGATCTTTACCGACTGGACGGATTGGACGCCGAGGACCCGGAACTGCTGGACGACTATCTCGGTCCCGACCGGATCGCGTTCGTGGAGTGGCCCAAGGACGCGGGCGAGATCCTGGAGGGGGTTCGCCTGCGGGTTACCCTCGGACATGAAGGCAACGACGCAAGGCGGATCGAGATCGAATGGATGCCGACAGGCGTGCCCGAGCTGCCCGGTCCCGAGTCCGACGCGCCCGAGCCAGCGGGTCCCGGGTTCGGCGTGCCCGAGCCAGCGGGTCCCGGGTTCGGCGTGCCCGAGCCAGCGGGTCCCGGGTTCGGCGTGCCCGAGCCCAGGCGGGCGATCGCCTGATGATCGTGCTCGGCTTCGACACGGCGACCCAGGCCACCGCGGTCGGGCTGCGCCTCGGCGACGGGACGATGCTGCAGGCCAGCGACGACCCGGCCGAAGGAGAGCGCCCGGGCCATGCCACCAGGCTCTTGGGGCTCGCGCGGCAACTGCTCGAGGAGGCGGCGGTCGGTTGGAGCGAGCTGGAGCGCATCGCGGTCGGCGTCGGACCGGGCCGCTTCACCGGTCTGCGCGTCGGGATCGCGACCGCGCGGGGCCTCGCGCAATCGCTGGGGTCCGGTGTCGTGGGCGTCTCCAGCCTGCGAGCCTTGGCTCGGCCGGCCGGCGAGCACGCGGAGGCCGTCTTGGCGGTGATCGACGCCCGCCGCGGCGAGGTGTTCGCGGCGGCTTACCTCGCCGGCCAGGAATCGACGCCGGCGGGCGCCGTGGCCCCTGGCGCGTTGAAGGACCTGACGGCGGTCGCGGCCGGGCCGTGGCTCGCGGTCGGCGACGGGGCCGTCCGCTATCGGACCTACCTGGAGGGTGCGGGCATAGAGGTGCCCGACGCCGGCTCCAGGCTGCACACGATCGCGGGCGCCGCGGTCTGCGAGCTGGGCGCCGCAAGCGAGGCGCAGGCTCTGGAGGCGGTCCTGCCGGACTACCGGCGTCGCCCCGACGCGGAGGTCGCGCTGGAACGGGTCGCCGTGCCCGTCGCGGATGCCGCCTTCGCTGGGGCTCCCGCGCCCGGGGCGCCCGCGGGCGCCGCGAGAGAGGGCGGACGATGAGCGCCCGTTGGGTGGCGGAGCACGGCGTCGGAAGGGCCGACGAGGTCGAGATAAGGCGCCTGGTCTATCCGGACCTGCCGCAGGTGATAGCGATCGAGCGGCGCGTGTTTCCGACACCTTGGTCGCTGGCCATGTTCGTGCTCGAGCTGTCCAAGCGCTCAGGGATCTGCTTGGCCGCGATCCAGACGGGCGAGGACGGCAGGCGGCTGGTCGGATATTTGATCTGCTCGCGCTACGAGACGGTATGGCACGTGATGAACGTCGCGGTCGCCAACGAGTGGCAGGGCCGCGGTGTGGCCTCGGCGCTGCTGGCCGAGCTGTATGAGCAGGTCGGAGACCCCGAGGCTCGCTACACGCTGGAGGTCCGTCGCTCGAATCGGCCGGCGATCAGGCTCTACGAACGAGAGGGCTTCCGCGCCGCCGGCATGCGCAGGCGCTACTACCAGGACAACGGCGAGGACGCGCTCGTGATGTGGAGGACGCCCTCGACACTGGCGGACCGATCGGGGATCGGCCAGCTCGACGACGTGCCGAACCCCGGCCCGGTATGAGCCCGGCCGCCGAGCAACGCTCGGGCCCGGCGACCGCTGTCGCCGGCGGCGATTCTCGAACCGTGCCGGCGACCAGCTCCGGCGGCTCGATCTTGGCGATCGAGACAAGCTGCGACGACACGTGCGCCGCCGTGCTCGACACGCGCGGGCGGATGCTCAGCAACGTGATCTCTTCCCAGGGCATACACGACCGCTACGGCGGGGTGGTGCCCGAGATCGCGGCACGCCACCATCTCGAGATCCTGAGCCTGGTCGTGGAGCAGGCCCTCGGTGAGGCGGGGACCGCGCTGGAGGAGATCGCGCTGGTGGCGGCCACCCAAGGGCCGGGGCTGATCGGTGCCCTGCTCGTGGGGCTGTCGAGCGCCAAGGGGATCGCCGCCGCGCGTGAGCTGCCGTTCGCGCCGGTCGATCACCTGCAGGGCCACGTCGCCGCCAACTTCATCCCTCCCGCGGAGGAGCCCGACGGATTCGAGCCCCCGTTCGTGTGTCTGATCGCAAGCGGCGGGCACACGCTCTTGGCCGAGGTGACCGAGCGCGAGGGCTACCGCACGCTCGGGCGCACGCTCGACGACGCCGCCGGCGAGGCCTTCGACAAGGGCGCCCGGATGCTCGGCCTCGGCTATCCGGGGGGCGCCGCGCTCGAACGGCTCGCCCAGGGCGGCGATCCCCATGCGTTCACGTTCCCGGGCTCGAGCGCGGATCGCGCGCGCGGCGGCAAGGGGACTGGCAGGCAGGTGTTCGAGGCGGGCCTCGACTTCTCGTTCGCGGGCCTGAAGACGGCGCTGCTCTATCGGCTGCGCGAGATGTCCGACGAGGAGGCCCGCGCGCGCGCGAGCGACCTCGCGGCCTCCTATCAGGCGGCGATCGTGGAGCGGCTGATCGCGAGGGCGCGCCAGGCGCTCGAGCTGACCGGCCTCGATCGTCTGGCGATCGGCGGGGGGGTGGCCGCCAACGGCGAGCTGCGCAGGCGCGTACGGGAGGAGGCCGGGGCTGGTGAGGTGCACGTGCCGGAACGGGCGCTGTGCACCGACAACGCGGCGATGATCGCCGCGGCGGCCCGTCACGGCGAGCGCCTGTACTACCCCGACTACCTGAGCCTCGACGCCTACGCCACCGGGGAGCGTCCCGGATGAGCGTTGTCACGGTCTATACGGCGCCCGGCTGCCATCTTTGCGAGGAGGCGACGGTCATGCTGCGCAAGCTGCGGGACGAGCTCTCCTTCGAGCTCGCGGAGCGCGACATCACCTGCCAAGAGTCCCTGCACAGGCTGTACTTCGAGCGAATCCCGGTCGTGACGCTCGACGGCGAGGAGGTCTGCGAGTACGTCGTCGAGGAGCAGCACCTGCGCGAACGTCTACTAGAGTCACGGCGATGAGGTCATGGCGATGAGCTACAGCGAGTCAACGGCCGGTGGCGCGCAGGGCGCGGAGAGCAATGGCGCGGTCGTCGCCGAGCGCCTGTCGCTTGGCGTGGCCGCCAGGCTGTCGCGCTATCTACAGGTGCTGACCCAGGCCAAGAAGATGGGTAAGGAGACGATCTCCTCCCAGGAACTGTCGGACTACACCCACGTCAACTCGACCCAGATCCGGCGCGATCTGTCGGGCTTCGGCAAGTTCGGCAAGCGTGGGGTCGGCTACAACGTCGAGGCGCTGGTCTCGCAGATCCGCAAGATCCTGCGGACGGCCGGACAGCACAACATCGCGCTGCTCGGCGCTGGCCATCTTGGCCAGGCGATCGCCTCCTCTGACATCTTCGCGGACCACGGCTTTCGCGTCGTGGCGATCTTCGACGTCGACCCGGCGAAGGTCGGCACGACCGTCGGCAACCAGGTCGTCCGCCACACCGACGAGCTGGGCCTTCTCGTCGAGGAGGAGGACATCGTCGTCGGCGTCCTGGCGGTGCCCACCGAAGCCGCCCAGCAGCTCGCCGACGAGCTGGTGCGGGCAGGGGTCAAGATCATCTTCAACTACTCGGAGTCGCTGCTGGCGGTGCCGCCGGAGGTGACCGTCCACACCTCGAGCCCGGCGGTCGACCTGCTGTACGCGCTGTACTTCTATCTGACCTGATCGGAGCCTCCCGAAATGTCTAGGCTCTGGGGCCGAGCGCCCCGAGCTTCTAGGCTCTTGGGCCGAGCGCCCGAGCTTCTAGGCTCTTGGGCCGAGCGCCCGAGCTTCTAGGCTCGAGAGCGCAGGCGTCCGATCGTCGCAGAGACCGCAAGGCCCCAACGCAGACCGACAGAACGATTCCTTGACCATGACCCAGAGCCTGGACCTGGACAGAGTGGAGGAGGAGTTCGCCGAGGCGCCCGACGGCACGGTCGGGGTGGAGGAGGAGTTCGCGATCCTCGATCCCGGGACGCTCGACATGGTTCCGCGCTTCGAGCAGCTCGCGACGAAGGCCGAAGCCGACCCGCTCCTGCACGAGCACATCACCGGTGAGCTGATCGCCTCGGAGATCGAGATCATTTCGGGTGTCGGCGGGGACCTGCACCACGCGCTCGAGCGCCAGCGCGAGCACCGGCGGCATCTGTTCGCGCTCGCCAGCGCGAACGGCGTCGCCCTCGGAGCCACCGGGACCCACCCGTGGGCCGACTACCGCGAGCAGCGGATCATCGACACCGAGCATTACCGACGGGTCGAGGACGGCTTGAAATACGTTGCCTGGCGCAACAACACATTCAGCCTGCACGTGCACCTCGGCGTACGCGATATCGACCGCGCCGTGCGCGCCTGCGACCGTCTGCGCCCGGTCCTGCCGCTGCTCTTGGCGATCTCCGCCAACTCGCCCTATCTGGACGGACGCGACTCAGGGCTGCATTCGGCGCGGACCCAGAGCTTCACCAAGAGCTTCCCCCGCTGCGGGGTGCCCGACGCCTTCGGAAGCTGGCAGGCCTACCGCGACTACATCGAGCTGCTGTGCGACACGAAATCGATCGTCGAGTTCACCCAGGTGTGGTGGTCGGTCAGGCCCCATTTCAAGTTCGGCACCGTCGAGGTCCGCATCTGCGACGCCCAGACCAGCGCCCAGGAGTCCGAGGCGCTGGCCGCCCTGCTGGTCGCCAGCATCGCCCAGGCGGTCAGGGACGTCGACGATGGGGTGCCCTTCGAGGATCTGCCGCCAAGGCTGATCGAGGAGAACGTGTGGCGCGCGATCAGGCACGGCTTGGACGGGCGGCTGATCGATTTCGAGCGCGCCGAGGAGTACCCCGCGCGCGAGGCGATCGAGCGGCTGCTCGCCTGGACGGAGCCCGTGCGGGGCGAGCTGGGCATCGAGCCGACCTTCTCCGATCAGAACGGAGCCCAGCGTCAGCGCCGCATGATCGAGGCCGGCGCCACGCGCGAGGAGGTGTTCGCGGCGACTGTCGCCCAGACACGAGAGACCTATACGCAGGAGGTGACGGTGTGAGCAGCGATCCGGCCGGCACGCGCGCGCGCGAGTCGGGCCAAACGGAAGACTTTCAGAGCGGACCGGAGGGTCAGTCGAGCGAGCAGGAGCTTCGTGCCGCATACGAAGCCGAGATGCAGCGCATGACCAGCGCCGACATGCTGCTGCAGGCGACGGTGTCTCTGCTGAACATCGGCGGCTACCGACTCGGGCTGGCCGCTCCCGGGCAAGGGACACAGCCAAGCGAGGGGGTGCGTGACCTCGAGCAGGTACGTGACGCGATCGACGGCACGCGCGCGCTGCTGCCGATCCTCGAACGCAGGAGTCCTGAGGAGCTGAGGCCGCTGCGCGACGCGCTCTCGCAGCTGCAGATGGCCTATGCCCGCGAGGCTGGCGCCCAGCCCGCGCCTGCGCAGCCCGGCGTCGACGCTGCGCCCGGTCCAGACGCGGGGCAGGCTCCGGGGCCGGGGGCCGCGGACGCGGGCCCGGGCGCCGAGGGGAAGGCAGCGCAGTCGACGCCGCCCGGGCCGGGGCCTGCCGAGTCCAGCGGCAGGCTGTGGGTTCCAGGCCGCTGAGCGGCCTGCACCGTATGGCTGCCCCACGCGCCTGCCGAGCGACCCGGCACCGAGACGCGTTCCGACCGGCCGCACGATAGACTCCCCGCGCGTTTAGGCCGTTCGTAGCGCTTATCTCGGGAGAGGGGCGCCATGGACGGCCAGAAATGTGCCCGCGAAGATCCTCGCGCGGCACGTCAATCAGACCGCGGAGGACTTTCTGTTGAGCAGCTTTCTGACGAACCATGGGGTCGTCGTCGCCCTTGTTTGCGCCGCCTGCGCCGTCGTGTACGGCCTGGTGACCACCCGGTCCCTGCTGGCGCTTTCACCCGGCAACGAGAAGATGCAGAGCATCTCGCTGGCCGTCCAGCAGGGCGCGCGCGCCTACCTGAACCGCCAGTACACGACGATCGCGATCGCGGGCGTCGTGCTGTTTGTCGCCCTGATCTTCATCCAGAACATCGCGGTTGCGTGCGGCTTTGCCATCGGCGGCATCCTGTCCGGCTCGACCGGCTACATCGGCATGAACGTGTCGGTGCGCTCCAACGCGCGCGTCGCCGAGGCCGCTCGCGGTGGCGTCTCGCCGGCGCTGGGGGTCGCCTTCCGCGGTGGCGCGATCACCGGCCTGCTCGTGGTCGGGCTGGCACTGATCGGCGTCGCCGGCTACTACGGCGCGCTGACCTCGCTCTTCAACGACAGCCCTAAGACCGCGGTGGATGCACTGATCGGGCTCGGCTTCGGCGGCTCCTTGATCTCCGTGTTCGCGAGGCTCGGCGGCGGCATCTTCACGAAGGCGGCCGACGTCGGCGCCGATCTCGTCGGCAAGGTCGAGGCGGGCATTCCCGAGGACGATCCGCGCAACCCGGCGACGATCGCCGACAACGTCGGCGACAACGTCGGCGACTGCGCCGGCATGGCGGCCGACCTGTTCGAGACGTACGCGGTCACGGCGATCGCCGTGATGCTGCTCGGGGTCTTGACCTTCCACGAGTCCACGCGCGTCGTGCTGTATCCGCTGGTGATCGGCGGCGTTGCGATCATCGCCTCGATCATCGGCACGTTCGCGGTGCGTACGAAAACCGGCAACGTCGAGCGCGCGCTGCTGCAGGGCCTGATCGTCTCTGGCGTGATCGCCGCGGCGGCGTTCGCGCCGATCACGTATTGGCTGATGCGCGACATCACATTCAGAGTCGTCGGCAACGCGGTCAACGCTCCGAGCTGGGGGCACCTGTACCTGTGCTCGCTGATCGGGATCGTCGTCACGGCGCTGCTGTTCGGATTGACGGAATATTACACCTCGACCAGGTTCTCGCCGGTGCAGAAGACCGCGAAGGCGTCGATCACCGGGCACGCCACGAACATCATCCAGGGCTTCGCCTCGGGACTGCAGGCGACGGCGCTGCCGGCGATCGTGATCGTGCTCGGCATCCTCGGCTCCTGGAAGCTCGCTGGCGGCGGCATCACCGGGATCTACGGCATCGGCGTGGCGGCCGTCGGGCTGCTGTCGCTGACTGGCCTGATCGTCGCGCTCGATGCGTTCGGTCCGATCACCGACAACGCCGGCGGGATCGCCGAGATGGCCGATCTTCCCGAGGAGGTGCGCAAGGTGACCGACCGTCTGGACGCGGTCGGCAACACGACCAAGGCGGTAACCAAGGGCTACGCGATCGGCTCGGCGGTGCTCGCCGCCATCGTGCTGTTCGCTGGCTTCGAGAAAGAACTCGAGTTCAAGGCGAGGCACCTGATCGCGTTCGGCATCAACGAACCGCCGGTACTGATCGGGCTGCTGCTAGGAGGGCTGATGGTCTGTCTGTTCGCCTCCCTGTCGATCGAGGCGGTCGGCCGTGCCGGTGGCGCGGTCGTCGAGGAGGTCAGGCGCCAGTTCAAAGAGCACCCGGGGATCATGGACTACAGCGAAGAGCCCGACTACGCCAGGTGCGTGGACATCGTCACGAAGACCGCACAGCGCGAGATGATCCTGCCATCGCTGTTGCCGATCCTGCTGACGCTGGTCGTCGGCCTGATCGACCAGCAGGCGCTCGGCGGTCTCTTGATCGGCGTGATCGTCGTCGGCTACTTCTTCGCCGTGCTGATGACCGCCGGCGGCGGCGCCTGGGACAACGCCAAGAAGCTGATCGAGGACGGTGCCTTCGGCGGCAAGGGCTCTGAGGCCCATGCCGCGTCGGTGACCGGTGACACGGTCGGCGACCCGTTCAAGGACACCGCCGGCCCGGCGATCAACCCGATGATCAAGGTCGCCAACATCGTCGCGATCCTGATCATCCCGCTGATTGCCTGATTCGTCTCGACCCGTCTGATCCTCGCAAGAGCCCAAGGGGCCCCGTGCAAGAATATCTGCCGGAGTTGAGGCCACCGTTCCGCGGCGTCAGACACCACCCACGATGCTCGACGTACCACCAGTACCCCTGCGCTCGTGTGCGGCGTCTGCCATCCACGGCCCGGCACCCTCAATCCACCATCTATTTCTTGCGCGGGCCCTAAGCTCAGCGAAGAGATGACAGGTCGAGGCATTCACCGCGCGAGCACGCTGGTCCTGTCGCTGCTGATGGCCGTGATCGGCGTGGCGTTGCTCGCGCAGGCGATCGGCCAGGGCGGGAGCGTCTTTTCGCCGAGGCTGCTGCTGGGTCTGCTGTTCATCGCGGCGGGCGCCGGGCGGCTGTACATCCTGAAGCGCAAAGGCAGCCAGACGTGAGCGGGCCCGACGACGAGGGCCGAGCGGCGGACAGCCAGGTTCCCGAGGTTGCGGCGCGGGGGCCAGAGCAGGAGCCTGGGAGTGAGGCGGCCACCGATCGGGGATCCAGCGCAATCCAGGATCGGCCAGCGTCCAGATCGAGGGTGATCGTCAGGCGCTCGATCGGCTCGCCCAGACTGTTCGCGATCGTCTATACGTCGCTTGCGAGCGCGATCTACTTCTCGCTCGGCGTCATCGCCGGCCATGCGCTCGGACTGACCCCGCTCGTGTTCCTGCTGGCCGCGCTGTTCTTCGTGCTCGCGGCCCTGACGTACGCCGAGGGCGCGTCGTTGCACCAGGATCGCGGGGGCTCGACCGTGTTCGCGAGATACGCCTTCAACGAGCTGGTCAGCTTCATCGCCGGCTGGGCGGTCCTTTTGGACTACATCATCCTGATCGCCGTCACGACCTATTCGGCGACGCAGTACCTCAAGGTGTTCTGGCGTCCGCTCGGCGAGAGCGACGAGGCGCTGCTGCTGTCGCTGGCTTTCATCGCGGGGGTCGTGCTCGCCAACATCCGCGGCTTCGGCAGCCGTCGCGCGCGGCGCGTCGGGATGCTCGTGATCGCCGACCTGGCGCTGCAGCTTTTGATCGTCGTGCTCGGCCTGGCCCTGTTCTTCGATCCACAGACCTTGCTCGACCCGATCCACCTCGGCAGCGCGCCCACCTGGTCGAGCTTCGTGTTCGCCCTGACGGTCGCCGCGATCGCGTTCACAAGCCTCGAGTCGGCGGCCGGTGTGGCCGGCGAGGTACGGATCGGCAGGGCCGGACTGAAGCGGATGGTCGCGAGCGGCGCCGCGACCGTCGTGGTCGGGTATGTCGGCATCGCTGTCGTGGCGGTGACCGCGCTGCCCGTGCACGGCACCAGCACCGAGCTGGCCACCCGCTATTTGAACGACCCGGTCGTCGGGATCGTGACCCAGATGAAACCGGCCTGGCTGGCCGAAAGCCTGCGCTACATCGTCGCGGCCCTCGCCACGCTGACGCTGATCGCGGCCGCCAACTCGGCGATGTTGGGCCTCTCACGCCTGGCCTACTCGCTGTCGACGAACCGTCAGATCCCGAGCGGCCTCGGGCGCCTGCACCCGACGCGCTCGACTCCCTATGTCCTGATCGTGCTCGCCGGCCTGATCGCCGCCGGCCTGGCCGCCTCCGAGAACCTCGACTTCCTGGTCGGCCTGTACGCGTTCGGGGCGATGCTGGCGTTCACGGTCGCGCACGTCTCGATCTGCAAGCTGCGTTACTCAGAGCCCGAGCGCGACCGCCCCTACAGGATCCCGCTGACGGTCAGGGTCAGAGGCGGCGAGCTGCCATTGCCGGCTCTTCTCGGCGCGCTCTTCTCGGCGGTCGGCCTCGGGAGCGTGTTCGCCGTGCACGAAGCTGCCCGCTACGTCGGCCTTGCTTGGATGGCGGCCGGGATCGCGCTGTACGTGATCTATCGCAAAGCCGACGACGCCTCGCTGCTGCGCCGGGTGACCGTCGCCCCTGCGATGCTCACGCGCGCGGAGCCGGCGCCCGAACGCGACTATGGCTCGATCCTGGTGCCCCTGCTGGGCACGCGCCTGGACGATGACATCGTGCAGACCGCGGCCCTGCTGGTCGCCGGCGAACAGACCGACGAGGCCGCGATCGACGAGGCCACGATCGAGGCCATCTGGATGTTCGTGATCCCGATGTCCCTGCCGTTGGAGGCGCGCCTGCCAGAGGCCCAGGTCGCGCACGCCAGGCAGGCGCTCGCCAGGGCCAGGGCGGTGGGGGAGGAGTACGCCGGCGTGCACGTCGCCACCGCCACCGTCAGGACCAGGCGCGCCGGTTACGCGATCGTCGAGGAGGCCCGGCGCAGGGGCGTCGAGGCGATCGTGCTCGCCTCCGAGGAGCCCTCGCGCATCCGCGGTGGCGCGCGCCTGGGCGGCCGCGGCGGGCCGCTCGAGGACTTCGTCGGCGACATCACCAAGTACGTCGTCGCCAAGGCCACCTGTCGCGTGATCCTGACCGCCCCCGCCGCCGGCGACGAAACGCTGCCCACGCCCGCCGAGCAGGTCATTACGGGCAGTCGCTGAGACCGCTCGCGCATCGTCTAATGTGCGACCGATGAGACCTTCAGAGACGACATCTCGCGGCGGTCGGAAGGAGACGACCCCGTGTTCGTTCTGATCGTCGGCGCCGGCCGGGTCGGGTCGGCGGTCGCCAAGTGGGCCCTGGCGGCCGGCCACGAGGTGTCGGTGCTCGACGAGGACCCGCTCTCCCACGAGCGCCTCGACGCCGGCCAGAGCCGCAGTTGGGAGGACGCCGAAGGCCAGTTCACGGTCGGCACCGCCCTGGAGACGGACGCCCTGATCGCCGCCGGCATCGAGCGCGCGGACGTGTTCATCGCCTCGACCGACGGCGACAACACGAACCTGATCATCGCCCAGATCGCCCAGCGCAGGTTCGGCGTCGAGAAGGTGATCGTGCGCGTGATGGACCCCGCGCGCGCGAACTGGTACGGCGAACAAGGTCTTGACACGATCTCGCCGACCAAGCACGCGATCGAGATGTTCGAGCGCGCACTGCAACCCGAGCCCGAGCCGGCCTGAGCGGGCCCGCGGAGGAGCCAAAGCATGTACGCGATCATCGTCGGAGCCGGCAAGGTCGGGCGCAACCTGGCCCGCGAGCTGATCGACAGGGATCACGAAGTCACGCTGATCGAGTCCTCGCGCGCCTGCTATCTGGCGATCGAGGAGGAGTTCGAGCACGCCGCCCAGTACGGTGACGCGACCGAGCTGTGGGTCCTGGAGCGCGCCGGCATCCAGCGCGCCGATCTCGTGATCGCGGTGACCGGCGACGACGAGGACAACATGCTCGTCTGCCAGGTCGCCAAAGAGAAGTATCTCTGCGAGCGCATCATCGCCCGGGTCAACAACCCCCGCAACCACGACCACTTCAGGCTGCTCGGGATCCAGCCTGCGGTCTCCGCGACCGACCTGATCCTCAGGCTGATCGAGCACGAGGTGCCCCGCTACGGCCTGGTGCACCTGCTCGCCCTCGAAGAGGAGCGCCTGGAGATCATCGAGCTCGAGGTCAGTCCCAAGGCGCCCGTCGTGGGTCAGCGTGTCGCCGACATCGACCTGCCCGAGGGCAGTTTGATCATCTCCGTCCTGCGCGACGGCTCCGGCTTCGTGCCCAAGGCCGACACCGTCATCGAGGACGGCGACGAGGTCCTGCTCGTGCTCGACCCCGGCCTCGAGCAGGCGATCACCTCGTTCTTCGCGCCCGAGGCCGCTTCGGCGCAGGCGTAGGGCGCGTTTCGCGTCCCCGATTGCGCCCGCCCCAGCTATCGGTTTGGCTATGGCAATTCGGGCAGAGCAGAACCAGGTTCTCAAGCCTATTGTCTTGGCCTTCGCCGTTTATGTGGTGAAGCTCCAACGAGAGGGGCGCGTCGAGCCAATCGGTCAGTTCGCAACGTGCGCACTGCTCCGCGAGCAAGCCGGCCTTGACGAGACGTTTCTTGAGATGCGAACGACTGCGGCGTCCCGCCAACAAGGCACTAATCGGCATAGCATGGGGGCGAGTGGCCAGATCGCCACGATTCTTGGCGGCATGCCATGTTCCCCTGGAAAAGCCAAAACGCGTGACGCAGTCGCTCACACTATGTCCCGCGTCGTAGTAGGCCTGCACTACCGTCCAGTCATAACGTCGTCGAAAGCGCTCGTCGGGTTCGCGGACTCGTCGAGCGTGGTAGGCAACCGTGCTCTTTGTCAATCCCAGCGAGCGCGCGATCTCGGCCTGAGACATGCCTGAAGAGAGCATCGATAGGACCTTCGCCCGAGTCATACGAACATATGTTCGCACTTAGATCGGACGGCGGGCGACGCTGCCGGAGGTCGGCTATCCTTCGCTTAGTCACGGTCCGGGATAGTCCAATTGGCAGTGACGCCCGGTTCTGGTCCGGGAGATTGGGGTTCGAGTCCCTGTCCCGGAGTACGCTTGCGCCCCGTGAACACGGGGCGTTTTGCGTTTTTCAACCCTCCTCGGGCCAGGATTTGGGCCATTCCTGCTGACCAAGAGTGCTCGGTCCGAGGCGCTGCATAAGCTCGTTCGATGACTCCAGCGAAGCGTTCCAGGGAGAAGACCGACTCTGCTGCCGGTGGGCCGCCTCCGATTCGGCGGCGCTGGCGCGACTACAAGACCCCATCGGGTCGTAGTCCGGTCGAAGGGTTCATCGACAAGCTCTCCGATTCCGATGCGGCGGCTGTGCTTGCGGGCATGGAGGAGGTTCGCGATCGGGGCCTGCCTGCTGCCCGCCACCTCGACGGCGACATCTGGGAGGTCAGGGTGGACGGTGATCGGGTCATCTACCGCATCCTTCTTGCGGAGGAAGGCAGCCGCGGACAGGTCCTGCTGGCGCTGGACGGGTTCAACAAGAAGACGCAGAAGACGCCCACGGCCACTATCGAGCTGGCGAAGAGACGTCTTGCGGATTGGCGACGGCGTGGGGATCAGAAGCGCGTTGCGCGCGGCAGACGCCCGCTGCATCAGTGAGAGGTGCTACTCTTATCTCTCAAAAGAGATACCGCTGTAGGTATCGATGCCAATTTCAGAGAGTAGGACAAGGCAATGCCTGAGCGCGACTTCCTAGACAAGATGATTGACAAGCGCGCCGCGCGAAACCCCGAGTTTCCGCGGCTGCTGGACGCCGCTCGCCGGCGGCGTGAGCTGCTGCGCGCCCTGGCCGGGCAGCGCGAGGAGCAGAAGCGCTCGCAGACCGTGATCGCTGCGGCGATGCAGACTTCGCAGTCCTTTGTCGCGCGCCTTGAGAGCACAGCGGCCGATGCGAAGATCTCGACCGTCGATCGCTACGCGGAGAGCCTCGGCTTCGTCGTGCAGTACCACTTGATCCCGACGGCCGAGGCGGACAGCGCCCCGCCGGTTGTGGTTCACGCAGCATAATCCGCGCCCTGTCAGAGGAGATGACGGAATGGATGTGTCTGTTCTCGACGGCGCACCGATCGCCAGAAACCAAAGACCATCGCTCTGCAGGTGGGTGTGGTACGCGGCCGCAGTGGCCGCCTGTGATGCACCATGGTGGCGGTACAATGCGTGCCTGAAGCGCACCATCCTGACAGCGGCGACGGTTGCGGCTTTTGCCGGAGTTACGGCAACGGCGCTAGGCGCCCGTCCCGCTACGGCGCACGAACGATCGTCAATGGCACGGGCGGTGCGGCAGTACTGGCACCCTTACGCTAAATGCCGATCGACAAAGCAACGGGTTTCGACCGTCGAAAGCGGCTGGGCATCGGCGTGGCTCGGCGGGCACTGTGGTGACACGGTGATCTTCCACCATAACGGCCAGGATCGTCCCGGCATCTGGAGCGTCAAGTTGGTCTATGGTGAAGGAGAAGGTCCGTGCGAAGATGTTCCAACACGAGTGGTTGTGGATCTCGGTTTGACAGAGAATATGGCCGAATGTGCACGTACGTGGCACGAAGCGCGGGAGAAAGAACAGTACGAAGCGGAACAGCATCGGCAGAAAGCTGAGGCGAAGGACAGAGAAGAACTCGAAATCGCCGAGAACAACTGCGCTGAACAAGGTCCCGGCGACAAGCTAGTGCTTTTCAACGAAGAAGGTGAGCCTATACGCGGGCCCAACGGTAGCTTCGAGTGCCAGACGTTGGGAGGCCTCGTATGGGTGAGTGGTAAATGACAGGACAACGGTGCAGGCCATGGGACGTCTACATCGTCGGAGACGGTGATGTAACGGCGGCGTGCTAGATCGCTCGACGGCGAGCCAGAGCGCCGCGAGGACCCTTGCTTTGTGCCCAACCCGGTAGGGAGCCATCAGTCTCGTACGGACGGCGCGATGACTATGCTGACGCCATGCGCGAGTCGTGGTGGCGGTAGGCGGCTTCGGATGGCGAGCGCCCAGGGCCGCGTCGCTGATTTCTGGGACGAGCTGACCGCCGCTTGGCTGGCCGGTGAAGATCCGCAGCCCGACCCACTCCCACGCTGGTACGCGAGCTATAAGGGACGTGGAGAGGGGAAGGTCACTCGTGAGGCGTTCGCCGAGCCCTACGTTGGCGATCTGCGCGGAACGCCGCGCATGGTGACCCTGGGCTTGAACCCGGGCCAGGCATGCCCCGACTTCCAGGCACGCAGTGGCATCTTCGCCCGTGAGATCCGCGAACGCGGCTCGTACTCGGCGTGGGCTGCCACCTCCCCCTACCTCGGCGAGGAGTGGTTGCGGGTCAATCGAAGCAACCGTTATGCCTCGAGCCGGCTGCGCTTCGCGCGCGAGTGGCTTCAGGACGACGAGTTCGCCGCAGACCAGCTACTCACGCTCGAGCTCTACCCCTGGCACTCCAAGCGGGTGACGGCGTCGATCGTGCCGCCCGCTGACATCATCGAGACCTTCGTCTGGCAGCCGCTGGCCGACATCTCGGTCGAGCTCGTCTTCGCGTTCGGCAAGCCGTGGCTGGGGGTGTGCGATGCCCTGGGCCTGCCGGAGGTCGGGCGCTGGGGACGTGACGGTGTCGACCTCGGCAGCTCGGTCGCCTCGCGCGCGGCCGTCGCGTTCGCGCTGCCATCCGGCCAGTGGGTGGTCGTCTCCTGGCAGTCCGGGTATGCCGGGCCGCCGGGCAGCGCGGACGCTCTCCGCCTTCGAGAGCGGATACTCGAAGCGCGTGCCGGCATGCGGCGAGACTCTCGCCCGAACCCGCAGGGATTGCTAGTGACGCCACAACGGCAGAGGCGGAAGTACACGGTGCCACAGGCGAAGAATCGGATGCGCAGGACCGTCGAGGAGATCCTCGACCCAGGACCCCGCGACGTCAATGCTCTATGGGAGCACTTCGACGCTCAGTGTGCGTACTGCGGGAAAGGGCTGAGCCGCGACCGGCGCGAGGGTCACGTCGATCACGCGAACCCTGATGGCGGAAACGATCTCGGCAATCTGGTCCTCGCCTGCGGAAGCTGTAACGGCGACGAGAAGCGCGAGGAGTCGTGGCACGGGTTCTTGCGGAGAAAGACGCCCGACGACGCCTTATTCGCAGAGCGGGAGGGGCGCATCCGCGCGTGGCTCGATCAACATCCGCGAAAGTCAGCGGAGGACTCACCGGAGATTGCCCACGTCCGCGAGGAGATCGAGGGACTGATCGAGCAGTTCGCGGTCAAATGCGCCGAGCTCAAGAGGCTTGTGAGTCAACACGACTCAGCCCCATGATCAATCGCGGGCCCGCTTTGCGGACTTCCGAGTGCGCCGACTAACGATCGGTTCACGCTCGCTCCCACCGGGCGTTGCGGAAGCGCTCACCCCGTCGCTCGCCAGGCCCGATCCTCGACGAAAGAGCGAGCGCGTCCGGCACGCCAGATACGTGCGCGAACGGGACTGTCTGATTAACGGTGGAAGTGCTTGGTCTGACCGAAAGGGATGACCATGACGGAGATAGTGGAGTCGACCGATCAGGGGGAGATGATCGGGTCTATGACTACAGGTATCGTTGATCAGAAGCAGCTTGCTGAGCAGCTCCTGGCGCAGGCCGAGGAGCAGAACATCGAGCTGGTCGGTCCTGAGGGGCTTTTGAACCAGCTGACCAAGAACGTGCTCGAGACCGCGCTTGACGCGGAGATGAGCGAGCACCTGGGCTATGAGAAGCATGACCCTGATGGGCGCAACAGCGGGAACTCGCGCAACGGGACACGCGCCAAGACGGTGCTAACCGAGATCGGCCCGGTCGAGATCGAGGTACCGAGGGACACCGAGTCCACGTTCGATCCACAGATCGTCAAGAAGCGCCAGCGCCGGCTGACGGGCGTCGATGAGATCGTGCTGTCGCTCACCGCCCGCGGGTTGACGACAGGGGAGATCGCTGCGCACTTCCAAGAGGTCTATGGCGCCCGGGTCTCCAAGGACACGGTCAGCCGGATCACCGAGAAGGTCACCGCGGAGATGACCGAGTGGCTGGCTAGGCCGCTGGATGAGGTCTACCCGGTGATCTTCATCGACGCGCTCGTGGTCAAGGTTCGTGACGGGCAGGTGATGAACAAGCCGGTCTATGTCGTGATCGGCGTGACCGTGAACGGGGAGCGCGACATCCTCGGGCTCTGGGCCGGAGATGGCGGCGAGGGCGCGAAGTTCTGGCTAAGCGTGTTCACCGAGATCAAGAATCGTGGCGTCAAGGACGTCTGTATCGCTGTCTGCGACGGCCTGAAGGGTCTACCGGAGGCGATCACGACGACCTGGGAGCTCGCGACCGTCCAAGCCTGTGTGATCCATCTGATCCGCAACACGTTCCGGTTCGCGTCCCGCGGATACTGGCAGGAGATGAGCCGAGACCTCAGGCCGGTCTATACGGCGCCTTCAGAGACTGCGGCCAGGGAGCGCTTCATGGAGTTCGACACCAAGTGGGGCGGACAGTATCCAGCGATCAGCAAGCTCTGGGAGAACGCCTGGAGCGAGTTCATACCGTTCTTGGACTACGACGTCGAGATCCGCCGCGTGATCTGCTCAACGAACGCGATCGAGTCGATCAACGCCCGCTACCGACGCGCCGTCCGCGCCCGAGGGCACTTCCCCAACGACACGGCCGCCCTGAAGTGCCTCTACCTCGTCACCAGGTCACTCGACCCGACAGGACGAGGCAGAGCCCGCTGGGCCAGCCGATGGAAGCCCGCCCTCAACGCATTCGCAATAACCTTCCAAGGAAGAATCAACTAACCGACCAAGCCAGATCCACCGTTAATCAGACACTCCCGCGCGAACTTGCGAGCCAGACCACTTAGGCTGGGCAGACTCCGGGATGTGCCGACAGGTGCGGCTCATCTGGCTTCCATCTTTCGGGCACGGTAGACGATGTCGGCGGGGATGCGTCCTTGTGTGAGTCGTCCGTGGTGCACGCGGTCGTTGTTGTAGAAGCGCAGGTAGGTGTCGAGCTCTCTTTTGAGCCCGGTGTAGCGGGGATAGAGGTAGCGGGCGAACGCTGGTCTCCAGCACTCATCGAGGATCGTCTTGTGCAGCGCCTCAACGTGTCCGTTGGTCTGTGGGCGTCCTGCGTGGATGCGGGTGTGGCGTACCTTCAACGCGTCGACGGTGGTCGTGAAGTCGCCCTTGAACTCGTTGCCGTTGTCCGAGAGGAAGCGCTCGAGCTTCCAGCCAGCGGCCTTCAGCTCGGTGGCGACGCGTTGTGCGAGGTTGCTGGTCTGCCGGGCGGTGGGGTTGCCTTGCTTGCAGATCACGAGTTCCGCCCACGCGTAGGAGGACGCGATGTCGATCGCTGTGAGCTGCCAGATCGCGCCGTCGGTGCCCTTCAGTCGTCCGACATAGAAGCAGTCGATCCCGACCAGCTCACCGGGCCGTGAGATGTCGATATGGCGCTCTGGCTCTGGTGTTCTCGGTGGCTCATAGGGAGCTGCGTAGCCCGCGATCAGCCCGAGGCGCTTGGCGCGGGTGTTCAACCCGTGACGACAGAGCACCTTCCACACCCCGTTCGGCGAGACGATGATCCCGCCCCACTTCTCCCTGGCGAGCTCCGAGGCGACCCGTCGCGGGCCGAGCCCGGGGTGAGCGATCGAGAAGGACACGATCCGCTCCTCGATCATCTTCGGTAAAGCGTTCGGCATCTGCGGCCGGCGGCGCTCCCTCGGGCGGAGCATCTCCAGCCCGTGCCGGTCGACCTGGCGCTTCCAGGCGTAGTAGGTGGAGCGGTGCACCCCGAACGTCCGGCATGCCGCTGAGACGTTCGTCCTCGCGGCCTCCGCGAACAACTGCTGGCGGTAGCCGAACAGCACGTCATCCTTCGTCATATGGCTCTGCTCCTCTTCACTTTGCGGGTGAAGGAGGCAGCCTGAGCCACAGCCCAGACGGGTCCCGCCGATCGGCGGGACCCGTCTGACCTCAAAGACCTATCGAGCCCCCAACTGTCGGGAGCACTCGGAGACCGGCCAACTTAGGCGGTACCGGGTTCCGTGCGGGAGCGCCGGGTGCGATCCCCTGTCAGCGCGTGCCCAGGCTCAGTGAACTTCCCGAACTTCTTGACGTCCATATGCAGCAGGTTCCCGGGGCACGGCCACTCGTAACGGACGACCGCCGCGCGCTCGGAGGGCTCCCGCCGTGAGCAGCCCCCACGCCGCAGCACCTGGTGCACGGTCGAGTGAGGGCGCCCAATCAGCATCGCGATCGTCCTGGGACTCCAGCCCGTCCGCTGGCGCAACTCACAGATCCGCTGCTCCTCCTCGGCAGGACATCGAGAGGGAGACCGGTGAGGACGACTGGAACGCTCCGTCAGGCACACCAGCGACTCCCGCTCGTCGGCACTCGCCGCCCGCCAGCGGCGCACCCACTCCCACACCGTGGACTTCGACACGTTCCCCCACGCCCCAGCCTGAGCGAAGGACATCCCATCATCAACGACACGACGAACGACCATCTCCCGCCCACGCGGGGTCATACGGGCTCTATGGTGCGACATCCCGGGCCTCCTTGAGGTGGTGAGCTTTGACACCCACAGCCTCTCGGTAGGCCCGGACCTACCTACCCGGCGTTCTGAACGTCCCCGGGCACGTCAGCTAGCGACGCGCTGGTGTTCGGCAGGACCGCCGCCGAGCCCTTCAACCCGGAAACCATCCGGCGGAACGCGCTCGTGGCGTGGGGCTGGCAGGAAGTCCCAAACGAGGAAGCGGATGGTCCGAGGACGATCCTCGCCAAGGTGCGAGACGACGCACAGCAGCCGATCACGCTGCATGAGGCGCGGCACACCTGCGCGTCGCTGCTGATCGCCGCGGGCGTGAACGCGAAGGCGCTGAGCGTCATCATGGGCCACGCGACGATCGCCATGACGTTCGACACCTACGGCCACCTGATGCCCGGCGGCCTGGACGAGGCGGCGGCTGCCGCGAACGCCTATCTGGCAGGCGACGGGAAGCGTCCGGCGCTCAGGCTCGTGGGGTGAAAGCTCGGGCCAATCTTGGGCCAGTCGTGTACTGATTCGGGCGGATTCAGCCGGACTCGGCCGGATGAGCGATCGGACGTTTCGCCTGCACTGGAGCCATATTTGGCTCTGACACAGGGATTGCGCGATCCGCTGCCCACAGTTCGAGTCCCTGTCCCGGAGTACTTCTTCGCGCACGCGCCCCCGTGCTGACCGACGATCGTTCCGGTCTACGCCGCGGCCTGCGTGGCCCAGTCGCGATACAGCCGGTGGTAGCGCCCGCCGGCGGCGACGAGCTCGTCGTGGGTGCCCTGCTCGACGATACGGCCGTGCTCGAGCACGACGATCCTGCTGGCCTGCCTGATCGTGGACAGGCGGTGGGCGATCACGATCGCGGTCCGCCCGGCCAGCAGCCTGCGCAGGCCGGTCTCGATCCGGGTCTCGGTGTGCAGGTCCACGTTTGAGGTCGCCTCGTCGAGGACCAGGATCCTGGGGTCCGCGATCAGGGCCCTGGCGAAGGCGATCAGTTGGCGCTGGCCCGAAGACAGCTGGGCGCCGCGCTCGCCGACCTCCGTGTCGTAGCCGTCGGTGAGCTCTGAGATGAACCGCTCGGCTCCGACGGCCGCCGCGGCTTCGTGGACCTGTTCGGGCGTCGCGTCGGGTCTGCCGAACGCGATGTTCTCGGCGATGGTGCCGCTGAACAGGAACGCCTCCTGGGGGACGATCCCCATCTGTGAGCGCAGCGAGGCGGCCGAGACCTCGCGCAGGTCGTGACCGTCGATCAGGATCTTGCCTTCGGTCGGGTCATAGAAGCGCGCCAGCAGCTTGGCCATCGTCGACTTGCCCGCTCCCGTAGCGCCGACCAGAGCGATGGTCTGGCCCGGCGGGATCGTCAGGTCGATGCGCTCCAAAGCCCTTACTTCCTCGAGCAAGCCGTCTGATGCGCTCTCTGGTGTTCCGTTTGAAACCTGGGCGTCGGCGCTCGCCGAAGCCCCGTCGGCAGACTCTGCGCGTGGGACGGCCTGACGCTTGGCGCGCTTGCGCGGGTTGTAGGCGAAGGTGACGTCCTCGAACCTGACTTCGCCGCGGATGCGCTCCAGCGGGGTCGCGCCTTCGCGGTCGCTCAATGTCGGAGCCACATCCAGGAGCTGGAAGATCTTCTCGAGGGCGGCCATCCCGGACTGGTAGGTCGTGTACAGCTGCGAGAGCTGCTGAATCGGTTCGAACAGGTATGCCAAGGTCCCGACGAAGGCGACCACGGTGCCCGCGGTGATATGGCCGTCGAGGGCCTGATAGCCACCGAAGAGCACGATCACCGCGAGCGCGATCCCGGACAGCATTTCGACGGCCGGGAAGTACTTGGCGTTCAGTCTGACCGTGACCATGTTGGCGTCGCAGTTCTCGGCGTTCAGCTCCGCGAACTGGGCCTCGTGGCGGGGCTCCTGGCCGAAGCTGCGCACGACCCTGATGCCCGACAAGGTCTCCTGCAGGTAGGCCGTGATCGCGCCGATCGTCTCTCGCGTACGCCTGAACGCTCCGGCCGAGACCAGCCTGAACCAGATCGAGCCGGCGGCGATGAAGGGCACGATGCAGAACGTCAACAGCGCGAGCTGTGGGTCCAGATAGAGCAGGACGGCGACCGCCCCGATCAACGTCAGGCCGGCCTGGAACAGGGTCACGACCGAGTCGGTGACGAGATTTTCGAGCGCCTCGACGTCGTTGGTGATGCGCGAGATCAGGACTCCCGCCGGCCGGCTCTCGTAGAAGCCGATCGGCTGGGATTGCAGGTGCTTGAAGATCCTGATCCTCAGATCGGCGAGGACGCGCTGGCCGACCCAGCCGACGAGATAGGTCTGGGCGTAGGTCATAGCCCACACGAGCACCGCCGAGATCAGGAACGCGATCACGACCAGCACGAGCGTTGTCGAGTCGTGGCGGCCGATGCCTTCGTCGATCGCGACCTTCGCCAGCAGTGGCGGCGCCAGCGAGGCCGCGGTGCCGAGCACGAGCGCGAACATCATCGCCGCGACGCGCAGCCGGTAGGGCTTCAGCAGCGCCAAGAGGCCGCGCAGGTTGCGCCCGCGGCTCGCTCTGCTGGCGCGCTCGCCGGTCCACTGCGACATGCCCCGGCCCATGCCAGGGCCGAGCGCACGCATCGCGCCGACTGCGTTCGGCGCTCTTCCGGCGCCACCGCGCCCGCCCCCGGAGCCACCGAACGCGCTCATATGCCGCTCGCCTCCCGCGCGCGGCGCTCACGTGTCTCGGTCGTCATGAACACGTGCTCCGGAAGGCCCTTTTCGACGATTTCGCGGTACAGCTCGGACGCGTCCAGCAGGTGCTCATGGTCGCCCTTGGCCACGATCCGGCCATGGTCGAGCACCACGATCTCATCCGCCAAGGCGATCGTCGAAAGGCGGTGGGCGATCACGAAGGTCGTGCGCCCGCGCATCGCCTCGGACAGCGCGAGCTTGATCGAGCGCTCGGTCGATGCGTCGACCGAGGAAGTCGCGTCGTCGAGGATCAGGACCCTCGGGTCCGCGAGCAGCGCCCTGGCGATCGCCAGGCGCTGGCGCTGGCCGCCCGACAGGGTCAGGCCGCGCTCGCCCACCAGCGTGTCGTAGCCGTCGGGCAGCTTCTCCACGAACTCGTGGGCCTGGGCGCGCTTGGCGGCGTCTTCGATCTGGGTGCGCTCGGCTTGCGGCTTGGCGTAGGCGATGTTTTCGGCGACGGTCGCCGAGAACAGGAACGGGTCGTCGCTGACGACCGCCACCTGCTGGCGCAACGAGCGCAGGCTGACCTCGCGCACGTCGGCGCCGTCCAACAGGACCTGGCCCGAGCTCGCGTCATACAGCCGCGAGATCAGCGACACCAGGCTCGTCTTGCCCGAACCCGTGGCGCCCACCAGCGCAACCGTGAGGCCGGCCGGCACGTCGAGGTCGATGTCGCTCAAAACCGCTCTGCCGGCGCGCGCGGTGCCCGAGCCGTTCGCGTTGGGCGTGCCGGTCGAGCCGTTGTGCGCGGCGGCCGCACCCGCGCTGGCCGGGTCCTCGGGCTTCGAATCGCGGGCGCCGTCGCGCGACACGTCGCTCGCCGCGTCCCGCCCGGCGGAGTAGGCCGCGCCGAACTCGTCGGCGCCTTCGTAGCGCAGTGTGACATCGCGCAGCTGGACGTGCCCGTTGCCGGCCGGCAAAGGATCAGCGTTTGGGGCCTCGCTCATGCGGGGCGAGCGGTCGAGGACCTGGAACAGCCTCGCGCCCGAGGCGGTCGCGCGCTGGGCCAGGTTCAGCATCACTCCAAGCGAGCGCATCGGCGCGATCAGCATGTTCAGGTACAGGTAGAACGCGGTGAACTGGCCGAGCGTCAGGTGCGAGTGGATCACCGCCTGGCCGCCGATCAAGAGCACGGCCGCCAGGCCGAGCTGCGGCAGGAAGCCGATCATCGGGTTGTATCTCGCTTCCAGACGGGTCGCGACCATCGCCTGGCCGAACACGCGCCCGACGCTGTTCTCGAAACGCCGCAGCTGCCGAGGCTCGCGCGCGAAGGACTTGACGACCCTCACGCCCGAGATGTTCTCCTCGGCGTCAGCGGTCAGCTCGGCGATCCGCTGCTGGGTCTCCTGGATGGCTGGGCGCGCACGCCGGCCGTAGCGGTAGGAGATCAAGATCACGAACGGGACCGGGGCCAGCGCGATCAGGCCGAGCTTCGGTTCGATCGCGACCATCACGATCCCGGCCAGCACGATCGTCAGGATCGACTGCAAGATGAACACCAAGCCGTAGCCCAAGAAGAAGCGCACGGCCTGCAGATCGACGGTCGCCCGCGACATCAGCTGTCCCGTCTGCTGATGGTCGAAGAAGGACAGCTCCAGGCTTTGCAAATGGCCGTAGAGCCGGTCTCTCAAGTCGTATTCGACCGCCAGCGAGACCCGGCCGGCGACCATCCTGCGCCAGTAGGTCAGCGCCCAGCGCACGAGCACCGCGAGCGCGATCGCGATCGCAATCAAGGTCAGTTCGTGACGCTCGCCGGCGCGCGTCGTGGAAGCGAGATGATGGCTGCTCGCGCCGATGATCTGTACGGCCTTGCCCGTCAGCGCCGGCAAGAGCACGGTCATCACCATCGCGAAGCTGGCCAGCAGCCACGAGATGGTCAGGCCGCGCTTGTAAGGGCGCAGGAATCCGAGCAGGCGGTAGAAGGTAGCCATAGTTGTTCAGTCAACTATTATGGCAAGAGGGCCGGAGCGCTGCATGCACGGACGTTAGGCTCACGCCATGGCCCCGTCGCGAAGGCCCCGGCCGAGCTCGATCCCGAACGCGGGCCTGTGCAACGGTTGCGAGCACCAGGTCCAGGTCCCGAACACGCGCGGGTCTGTCTTCTCGTTGTGCGCCCGCTCGCGCACCGATCCGGCTTATCCGCGCTATCCGCGCCTGCCGGTCCTGAGATGCGATGGGTATGAGCCGGTCGCAAGCTCAAACCGTCGTGAGGTGCTTGGCGAAGAACGGCACGACCCGCTCCCATAGCAGCGCAGCGGGCTCGGCCCGGTAGGAGGGCCTGTGGTCGGCGTCAGGCATTGCTGAGGTCCTTGGGCAGCGGGTCGTCCGGGAAGGAAGCCTCGGCCTCGGCTTCCAGCTCGCGGATGCGCCGGCGCACGCGCTTGCGCGTCTCGCCCAGCTCGCCCTTCAGCTTGGCCAGCTCCCGCACCCGGCGGTCGACCAGCTCCAGCTGGCGGTCGATGTGGCCGAGCGCCTCGTTCAACAGCTCGCGCCGGCGCGCGGGGGCAACGTCCTCGCGGCGCAGCTTCGCCCGCACGAGCGCTCGCGCCTCCTCGGCGGCGAGCAGCGTCTTGAGCTCCTCCAACGTCACTCCCAACAGGTCTTTGAGGCGCATCACTTCGCGCAGCCGCTCGACCTCGGCCTCGCTGTAGGTGCGGTGACCGCCGGCCGGCCGTGCGGGCGCGGGCGGCAAGAGACCGATCTCCTCGTAGTAGCGGATCGTTCGGGGTGTCGTGCCGACCAGCTTGGCGACGTCGCCGATCCGCAGGCTCTGGATCGGCTCGCTCACGCGGCCCTCTGGGTCGCCGGCTCGGGTCTGGCGCCAGCCGGCGCCTGGGCGTGGCTTGGGCGGAGCATGCACACGAAGGCGCCGATCAGCGAGGTTCCCGCCAAGACCCACAAGGCGACGTGCATGTTGTGGATGAACGGGGCCAGTCTCTGCTCTGAGAGGCCGTGGGCGAGGCCCGAGAAGACGGCGAACAGGGTCGCTTTGGGGACTGAAGAGGTGACGATCGCCAGCACGAACGCGATCGACAGGACCGCGCCGGTGTTCTGCACGAGCGTCCGGGCACCGGCCGCGATCCCGCGTCGCTGAGCGGGCACGGCGCCCATCATCGCGGCCGTGTTCGGGCTGTTGAACATGCCCGAGCCGACACCTACGACCGTCAGCCACAGGGCGCTCTGGGCGTAAGGGGTATGCACGCCGAGCGTCGTCATGCCGGCAAGGCCGACGGCGCTCGCGAGCATCCCGAGCGCGGCCAGGCCACGCGAGCCGTGCCTGTCGGCATAGGCGCCGGCCAGCGGCGAGGCGATCAGCATGCCCAGCGCCAGGGGGATCAGCTTGATGCCGGCTTCGATCGGGGAATTTGACTGCGCGCCCTGGAAATAGAACACGAAGATGAACATCAGGGCGAACCTGGCCAGGCCGTTGATGAAGGCCGCAGCGGTCGCCGCCGCGAACAGCCGGTTTTCGAACAGGCTCAGATCCAGCATCGGCGCCTTCGAGCGCCGCTCGATCGCAACCCACGCCGGCAGCAGCACCGCGGCGGCGGTTAGGCTCGCGATCACGACCGGCTCGTCCCAGCCGCTGAGCCCGCCCTTGGAGACGCCCAGCACGAGGCCGGTCAGGCCGAGCACGAACGTGGCAGTCCCGAGCACGTCATAGCTCGGCACGTGCTCGCGCTGGGCCAGCTCGCGCAGCACGAGCGCGCCCCAGGCCGCTCCCGCAAGCGCGAGCGGCACGTTGAACCAGAAGACCCAGTGCCAGGAGATCGCCACGAGCGCCCCACCCAGGACCGGTCCCAGGACCAGGCCGATCGCCGCGACCATCGTGTTCGCGCCCATCGCCAGGCCCAGTTCGCGCTTTGGGAACGCGTCGGTCACGAGCGCCGCGGCGTTGGCGAACAGAAAGGCCGAACCGGTGCCCTGCAGCACCCTCCAGAGGATCAGCACCGTCGCGTTGGGCGCGAAACCGGCGCCCAGCGAGGCCGCGGCGAACACCAGGAACCCACCAATGTAGGCCCTCTTCCTGCCGAACAGGTCGCTGAGGCGGCCGGCCATCAGGACGAGCACGGTGGCGGCGATCAGATAGGCCAGGATCACCCACACGAGCGCCAACAGGCTCGCGTGCAGCGAGCGCTCGAGGTCCGGCAGCGCGATGATCAAAGTCCCTGAGTTGGTCGCCGCCAAGAGCATGCCGAGGCTCGTGCACGACAGCGCCCACCATCTGTAGCTGGAGTGCTCTCCGCTGACGCCGATGCGCCCGAGCTTGGGGCGAGACCGAAATGAGGAAGTTGACGTAAACGTAAGCATCACTCTAGCAAGGTGGGCCGAGATCGCATGACTTGCAGGATGGGCCAGGCCGCATGATCTACAGGATGGAGTCGAGGCCGCATGACTTGAAAAAGCTGATTAAGGGGCCAGGCCGCATGCGGCCTGGCCGACCGGCCCGCATGCGGGCCGGTCACGGGACCGCACATGTGCGGTCCCGCCGTCGGCGCATGCGCCGACGGAACAACAAATTGAATGTGCGTGCTAGAACGGAGTCATGAACGAGCCAGAAGTCGTCAAGTCGGACGAGCAGTGGCGCGAAGAGCTGACCCGCGAGCAGTACGAGGTTCTGCGCAAGGCCGGAACCGAGGCGCCGTTCACAGGCGACTTGGTCTACAACAAGGACTCTGGCGCCTACATGTGCGCTGGCTGCGGCGCCGAGCTGTTCGCATCGGACACCAAGTTCGATTCTCACAGCGGCTGGCCCAGCTTCACCGAGCCGGCCGTCGCCGAGGCTGTTGAGCTCAAGCCCGACAACTCGCTGTTCATGAAACGCACCGAGGTCCTGTGCAAGACCTGCGGCGGCCATCTCGGCCATGTCTTCGACGACGGTCCCGGGCCGAACGGCCAGCGCTACTGCATCAACTCGGCCGCGCTCGCCTTCAAACCGTCTGACGACTCGCAGTAGGCTCAGGTCGCTGATGATCATGATGGACCAGTCAAAACGGCTGTCCGAGCCGCTGCGCTGGGGCAGGCGCGAGCGGATCGCGGTCGGCACGCTGCTTGCATGCGTGGTGCTGGCGGTCATCGGCCTTGGTGCCATCGCCCTGACGAATAACTCGTCGCCGCGGCGCAAGGATTGCGTCGAAGTGGTGTTCGCTTCCACGCTCGGCGGCGCCGTCGAGCACGCCTGCGGCGCGCGTGCGCGCGCGTTGTGCGCCTCGCCACAGGCCTTCAAGAGCTCGGCGGCCGAACTGCGCGCGTCCTGCCGGCGCGCCGGCTTCCCGTTCGGCTGAGTCCTATCGCGCGCGATCCTTGGGCCGCGCGGCCCGTCTCGACAAATGTCGAAAGCCTTCGGCCAACTGTTGGCCAATGTGTCCCTACCGGGCGTCCAAGGCAGGCGTTTACATAAGCCGACCGCAACTGTCGCGTCATCCACCCGCTCGGGCGGGTCGGGGGCGCGGCGGCACCCGATAGGAGAAATGGAGGCGTATGTCCGTCCTTGCGACAGCAGAATGGCTCGCGTACCCGAGCTGGCTCAACGCCGGCGACAACGCGTGGCAGATGACGGCCGCGACGTTCGTCGGCCTGATGAGCCTCCCCGGCCTGGCCGTGCTCTACGGCGGGGTCATGCAGAAGCGCTGGTCGGTCAACAGCATGATGCTCACGTTCGTGGCGTTCTGCCTGGTGCTCGTCGCCTGGTGCCTGTGGGCGTTCAAGATGGGCTTCGGCACCCCGATCGGAAGCGGCAAAAGCTTCTTGGACACGTTCTGGGGGAAGTCGGGCACGGTCCTGTCGACCGGCGCCGAGGAGGGCCAGGCGATCATCCCGTCGATCACGACGGGACCGCCGTTCCACTTCCCGGAGGCCTCGCTCGTCTACTTCCAGTTCGTGTTCGCCGCGATCACGCCGATCCTGATGCTCGGCTCGGTGCTCGGCAGGATCAGCTTCAAGGCGTGGATTCCGTTCGTCTTGCTGTGGATCACGTTCGTATACACGGTCAACGCGTTCCTGATCTGGGGCGGCGGCTATTTCGCGGCGCACGGCGCGCTGGACTACTCAGGCGGCTACGTAATCCACCTGGCCGCGGGCATATCGGGCTTCGTGGCGGCAGCCGTGATCGGGCCGCGACTACAGCGAGACCGTGAGATCGACGCGCCGAACAACCTGCTGATGGTCGCTTGCGGTGCGGGTCTGCTGTGGCTCGGCTGGAACGGCTTCAACGGCGGCGATTCCTACTACGCGGGCGCCAACGCGTCGGCGGCCGTCGTCAACACGAACCTGTGCACGGCCGTAGCGATGCTCGTGTGGATCGCCTGGGACTACATCTTCCGTGACAAGCCGTCGCTGATCGGCTCGGTCAACGGCATGATCACGGGACTCGTTGCGATCACCCCGTCGGCTGGTTTCGTGAACGGCTTCGGCGCGATAGCGGTCGGCGTGATCGCTTCGACGATCGTGTGGATGTCGATCCGGTTCCTCAGTCGAGCGCCCGTCTTCAGACACGTCGACGACACGCTCGGGGTGATCTATACCCACGGTATCGCGGGCCTGTGCGGCGGTCTGATGGTGGGTCTGTTCGCGGACCCCAAGCTCGTCGAGTACATCGGAATCGGAGGCGCCGAAAATCTGCCCGGATTCGAAAGCGTCTTCAACGGCGGCAGCTGGAAACTGCTGCGCTGGCAGGCCGAGACGGCCGCGTGGGTGATCGTCTTCAGCGGCATCGCGACGTTCATCCTGCTGAAGCTCGTAGGCATCTTCATCCCGTTGAGGCTCTCCGACGAGGAGCTCGAGATCGGCGATCACGCGATCCACGGCAACGAGGTCTACCCCTCGGACGTACCCACGCTCGGCGGTCCCCACCCGCCGGCCTGGCAGCCGTCCGGCAGCGAGCCCGCGCTCGGAAGCGCTACGTAGGCGGGCACGCAAGCCCGGGTCGCGAACCCCTCGCAGCCAGACCCCACACGGGCTGCGGGCGGGTCGCGATCCGGGACATCACGAAAGCGGCTTGCGGCCCCGCCACGGCGGGGCCGCGGTCGTTCAGGCCTTCGTCAGCCCGACCGGGCAGGCCACGCCGGTGCCGCCGAGGCCGCAGTAGCCGCCCAGGTTCTTGGCCAGGTATTGCTGGTGGTAGGGCTCGGCGTAGTAGATCGGGTTGGCGGGGTCGGCGGGCGCGATCTCGGTCGTGATCTGGCCGTGACCGGCCGCGGCAAGCATGCGCTGGTAGGCCTCGCGCGAGGACTCGGCGGCGGCCTGCTGAGCCTCGCTGAGATAGTAGATCGCGGAGCGGTACTGGCTGCCGAGGTCGTTGCCTTGGCGCATGCCTTGGGTCGGATCGTGGCCCTCCCAGAAGAGCTTCAACATCTCGTCGAAGCTGGTCTTGGAGGTGTCGAACGCGACGAGCACGACCTCGGCGTGGCCGGTCTTGCCCGAGCAGACCTCCTCGTAGGTCGGGTTCGGCGTGTAACCGCCGGCGTAGCCGACGGCCGTGGTGTACACGCCGGGGGCCTGCCAGTAGATGCGCTCGGCGCCCCAGAAGCAACCCATTCCGAAGACGGCCGTCTCGACGCCCGCCGGGAATGGTCCTTGCAGTGGGGGGGCACCCAGCCCGGAGGGCTGGGTCAGAACCGCGTGACGGTCCGGAACCTTGATCGGCTCCTCCCGGCCAGGGAGCGCTGAGGCCGGGTCGACCATCGTCGGTTGCCTGCGCGCGAACAGCATCTCGCTCTCAGCGTATCGTCCTTCGTGGTTAGCGTCGTGCCCTCCCGGAGAGCGCATTGGCGCAGGGAGAGTGGGGGCGATGCAGGGGCGTGACAGTGAGGCGCAGGCGTGAAGGTTTGTTGTCAGCGCTCGGTCCGGCTCAAGCCCGGCGGGAGGCGGACCGAAAAGCCAGGTAGGTGGCCGATAGAACCGACAGCTCGCCGCCGCCGTCTGAGAATCGACGGCGGCGCCTTCATCTGTGCTCGCTGGGCGAAGGGTCCCTACGATCGATCGCCGGTCGCCCGGGTGCGCGCAGACCCCCGATGGCGGCCGCGCTCGCCGCGCTCTACACGTTCAAGGCTTCGATCTGCCTGGCGGCGTTGATCTTCCCGATCAACGCCGCCGAGCCGGTCGGTCTGATCTCGAGGGTCGGCCTGCTCGGGCTCCTCGCCGCGGGCGCGGTCTGGCTGTTCGGAGACCGTATTTCGCTGCTCGGCTTCGAGCTGCTGACGGCGTTCGGGGCGCTGGCGACAAGCTGGGTGATCGCCCATGCGGCGACACCGGGCGGAATGATGATCGCGGCGTTCGCGTACCCGTGGATCGCGATCTATGCGGCTCACTTCTTTCCCAAACGCGCGGCGATGGCACAGGCGGCCGTGATCTCGGTCGGATTCGGCGTTGCACTGGGGCTCGGGTCCTTGCACGATGTCGCGGTCTACTGGTTCATCGTGACCGTCACCATCTGGTCGATCTGCCTGCTGCTGGGGCGCCTCAGCGAGAACCTGCGCCGCGAGGCCGGCACCGACCAGCTGACCGGCCTGCTCAACAGGGCGGGCTTCCAGGCGGCCGCGCTGCGCGAGCGCGCGCTGGCCGACCGCACGGGCAGCCCGCTGACCCTGGCCGTGCTCGATCTCGACGGTTTCAAGCAGATCAACGACCGCGAGGGCCATGCCGCCGGCGACCGGCTTCTGGCCGGCCTTGGTCTCGCCTGGCGAGCGAGGGTGCGCCCGGGGGACATCGTGGCCAGGCACGGCGGCGATGAGTTTGCGTTGCTGCTGCCCGCCACGACGCCGGCCGGCGCGGACGCCGTGCTCGAGCGGCTGCGCGGCGAGGAGGACCTCGTCGGCTGGTCGGTCGGCGTCAGCGAGTGGTTGCCGGGCGAGACGCTCGAGCGGGCGATGGTGAGGGCCGACGGTTACCTGTATGGCGTCAAGTCGGCTCTACGGGGCGAGGCCGTGGCCGTGGCGCGCGCGGCGGAGAAGGCGCGCCCTGAGGAGGCCGACCGTTCGACGCCGAACGCGGCGCTCGACCTTGCGTACTGAGAGGCTGACGATGCCGGCTTCGTCAGCCATGGTCTCCGCTGTGGCCGGACAGTCCTCACGGCAGACCTTCTAGCGACATGTTCGTTTGATGGGCTCAACTATTTGGGAGCAATCGCCCAAGTAGATGGGGCAGGCCGGCGTGCTCAAAGGTCTCGCGATCGAAGCGCATGCCGACCTTCTCCAGGACCCGCCTCGACGCCGAATTCGTCGTCAGCGTGAAGCCCAACACCTCCGTCAGTCCCAGCGCGCGTGCGTGCGCGACCGCTACGGCCGCGATCTCCGAGGCATAACCACGACCCCAGGCGTCCGAGCGCACCGCGTAGAGCACCTCGACCCGAGGGCTGTCGTCGACAGTCGTCCGGCGCAGCCCGCCGCGGGCCACGAACACGCCGCTCGCGCGCTCGTAGCAGACCCACGGTCCGAACCTGTCCTGGCGCCAGCGCTCGATATCGGCTTGCAGCAGCTCGAGCGCCTGAGCAGGCGTGCGCGGGCCGCCGAGCTTGCCCGGCCACAGCGTCGCCGCGACGGCTCGGTCGGCGAACAGGTCGACGTACAGCTGCTCGTGCTCGAGCCATGGGCGCTCGTAGCGCAGGCGGAGCTCGACCGCCTCAGGTCTGGGCTTTGCGGGGGGCGTAGCGGTGGTGCAGCATCAGGGGGTTGCCGTCTGGGTCGTTGAATAGAGCCATGTGACAGACCCCCGTGTCCAAGGTCTCGCCCCTGAACTGGACACCCTTGGCTTCGAGCGTCTGGCGGGCGGCTTGAACGTCGTCCACGTGCAGAGCGATCTCGTGGCCCCTGACCTGATGGGTCATGCCCATCTTCTCGGCGTCGATCACGCTCAAGGTCAGGTTGCCGGTCTCGAACTCGGCGTAGTTGCGCTCGTCGAGATGCACCGACATCGGCAGGCCGAGAGTCTGACCGTAGAACGCGATCGCGCGGTCGAGGTCTTTCGTCGAGACGGCCACGAAATCGACTCCTGTGACGAGCCTTGGTGATGTCGTGTCGGTCGCTGCCATGATCGCCACGACACCGTATCGAACATCAGGTGTACCCTGGCGTTCCCTAAGAGTGAGCCATTCACCAACCGAAGGCGAACTATGAGCGCCACCCTGCAGTTCGACGAGGACGCTTCCCGGCGCGTAGAGAGGATCTACACCACGCCCGATGTCGTCGAACAGCGCCAAACGATCCTGCGGTCACTTGCGCTCCAGCCCGGCGAGCGCGTGATCGACATCGGCTCGGGTCCTGGTCTACTAGCGTGCGAAATGGCCGTTGCTGTCGGGAGGAGCGGGCGGATCTGCGGGGTGGACGTCAGCGAGAACATGCTTGCCCTCGCCAAAGCGCGCAGACCACCAGCTGGCAGCGGCCCGATCGAGTACCAAGAAGCTGGCGCGCACACGCTCCCTTATGCGGACGCGAGCTTCGACGTCGCGGTCTGCACACAGGTCTACGAGTACGTCGATGATGTTCCCGCCGCGCTGCTGGAGCTAGGGCGGGTGCTGCGGCCGGGAGGCCGGGCGCTCGTGCTTGACACCGACTGGGACTCGATCGTATGGGCTTCGAGTAACAACGAGCGCATGGACCGGGTGCTCGCCGCGTGGGAGGAGCACCTCGTTCACCCTCATCTGCCGCGTACGCTCACACGGCTGCTGCGCGATGCTGGACTTGAAGTCGCCGACCGCCAAATCGTGCCGTTGTTCAACGCCGGATATGACCCCAACACCTATAGCGCCGGAATGCTTGAGCTGATCGCCAAGTTCGTACCCGATCGCAACGGCGTGAGCGAGGCCGAAGCCACGGCATGGGCACAAGACCTAACCGAACTCGGCCCCAACTACTTCCTCAGTCTCAATCGCTACCTTTTCCTGGCGCACAAACCCAACTGACGACCGGGGGTATCGTCACCGAGGGGCAGGAGAATCGGGCAAGCGTCCCCGCGGCCGCACAGCTCGCTTGTGCTCAGGACGAGGAGAGCAGGGGCATCGGGCAACTCAACGCGGAGAGTCGCTGTCTGCCATAACGAGGATCACTGCCAGATGGTTCATTGCGTGCCCCCAGGAGTGGAAGCGCACAAACTACTACGGCGCTGATGAGTTGTTAGCACCTTGAACGACGGGTCGCGCAGCGCGCACGACTTCAGAAGCTTCGGGTCCGTCAGCAGATGGATCGAGGCCGAGGGCGTTCCACTCTCGGAAGGATGCGGCCTGTCGCAGGACAGCGAGCACATCGTCCAAGCCGGCTGAGGTGTGTGAGAAACGACAAAGCCCCGGCCGCATAACCCACGAAGGGTCCTAGGCGGTACCGGGGCGTCTCATGTAGCTTAGCCGGTCGTGGACGAGAAGCAAGCAGCCGAGTGGCTTTCCGATCAGCGATTTCAGCCCTTCCTCGATGCGACCGAAGGCGACCATCGGCGTGCAGTAGCGATCTACGAGTGGCATCTGCGCCTGTCCGCTGCCTGCTTCGCGACGATCAATGGCTTCGAGGTTCTGCTTCGCAATGCGGTGGATCGACAGCTTGGGATGGGCCAGCCTCAGACACCAATCCGCGATACGTGGCTCATGGACTTCAACGTTCTTCAGCCGAACGGTGTCAAGGAGGTGATCGTCGCCGTGGAACGGCTCGAAAAAGGCAAGGAGATCACCCGCAGTCGAGTCGTAGCGGGTGTTTCGTTCGGGTTCTGGGCCGGTCTCTTCAGCAAGGCCTACGAGGAGCTTTGGCGCCACCGGCTTCGTCTTGCGTTCCCGAATGGCGCGATCATGCGGAAGAACCTGACCAAGTCGATGCGCTCCCTTCAAGCGTTCCGCAACCGGGTGGCGCATCATGACTGCCTTCTGAACCAGCCGGTTCGTGAGCGCTACGACGAGATGATCCGCATCTCTGGATGGATTGACGCTGATGCCGCGACATGGCTCGAAGGTCAGTCATCTGTCGTGGCGCTGCTCGCCAGCAAACCCTGAACCGCGAGCGCGGGTTTATAGCTTCGGATGGCTCGCGCAGTCGAGCGCGGCGAGCGAACGTCTCTCTCACGAACATCATCAGGATCGCCAAAGCGCTCCAAGTGCGGCCAGCGAACCTCTTTGCTCGCGCCGAAGAAGACGGCTGGCTACGGGCTAGCTAGGGTCGTCGACCTCGGCTCGACTACGCCCGACCTGACGACGGCAGCCAACCGCCTGCGCGTGGCAAGTGTGATGCCACATGCTTTCGAGAGCGTGTTGAAGGCTCAACTTGATGTGCGCGGCTTCGACATGCACAACCCACACGAAGGCCGCATTCGCAGCGTGGGGGAAGAACACGAAGCCGACGACGAGCTACCCACATACTCCGTCGTGGCCCCTTGAACCCGACCCAGAAAAGCAGAAAGCCCCGCGATTTGCAGGGCGTTCGCTCGAAGCGGATGAAGGGATTCGAACCCTCGACCTTCGCCATGGCAAGGCGACGCTCTAGCCAGCTGAGCTACATCCGCGCGTCGCTGCCACTATACCGGCCTGGATCGTCCAGCCGAGCGCCTAGTGGTCGTCGCCCAGTTCTCAGAGCGCGCCGCCCAGCAGCCGTCCGAGCGCGACCGCCGCGAACCCCAGGAGCACGCTGACGAGCACGTTCGCGCCGGCGGCGCGCCGGCGGGCGTCTTCGGCGAGGCCATGGGTCTCGAGCATCCAGGTCGAGAATGTCGTGTAGGCGCCGATCGTGGCGCCGCCGGCCAGCACCAGCGCGTTGCCGGTCAGAACGATTCCCGCGATCAGGCCGAGCGCGAACGTTCCGCTCAGGTTCACGACCAGCGTGCCCGCCGGCCACGCGAACGGGAGCTTCGAGCTGACGAGATCCTCGACCAGGAGCCTGGCCAGCGCGCCGACCGCGCCGAGCGCGGCGACCGCGAACCACAGCGCCACGCTCACGCCTGGGCCTCGCCGGCCGCGGTCGCGGCGGCCAGTGCGGCTCGGCCCGTCACCTTGGCGGCGAGCGAGACCGCGGCGTAACCCCCGGCCAGGCTGACCGCCAGGTAGCCGGCCGCCAGGCCGTAGCGGTCGCCTTCGAGCATCTGCAGCAGCTGGAGTTGCATCGTCGAGAAGGTCGTCAGCGCGCCACAGAAGCCGGTCCCCAGAAGCCTGTACATAGGGATCGAGATCGGGCCGTGGCGAAGCCCGGTCATCAGGCAGCCGAGGATGAAAGCGCCGGCTATGTTCACCGTCAAGATCGCCCATGGCCAAGCCCCAGGCGCGCTGGGCCAGGCCTGGTCCGCGGCGACCCTCGCGAGCGCGCCGAGCGCGCCGCCGCCGCCCACGGCGAGCAGCTCCAGCCAGCCGATCCTTGGATGTCCGGCCCTGAATCTGGGCGGCAATTCGGCGAGATCCTCGATCCCGTCCGTGGGCTGCTCGGGCTCGGGCTCTTGCCGTGAGGCGATCGTGTCCACCGAAGTGAGTCCTTCCGTACGGAGCTCGTCGTTGTTCGGTAGAAGCCATCAGCGGACTCGCCGCGGTTATGGAGCGGGCCTCATCGCTCTCCGGCCAGATACGCCAGCGCCTCGAAACGATAGCTCAGCCCCCGGTCGCTCTTTGTGGGCTGTTGCTCACCTACGGGGCAAAGCCTCGCGCCGCGCGGCGCCTCTCCGCGTGGCGAGGCTCTCGCGCGGCACGTACCGGCCGCCGTCGCCTCGTCCCAGCAGGCCCATCACCTCGAGCTCGGCGAGCGCCAGCATGATCTCGCCCGCATCCTCGCCCGGCCCGGTCAGCCTGCCGGGCGTGTCCCAGCCGGCGCCCACCCGTTCGAAGACGGCCCTCAGTCTCGGCTCCAGATCGTGAGCCCTCGGGGCGGCCTCGCCCAGCTGAGCACCGCCCGACCCCGAGCCGTCGGCCCCCGGTCTGAAGCCGTCGGTCCCTGTCCGGAACCCGCCGTCGGTCTCTGGCCTCCAGCCGCCGCGCGCCTGCGTGCCGAGCCCCGACAGCAGCTCGAGCGCGTCCGCCCCGTCGCGCACGAGCGGAGCGCCCTCGCGCAGCATCAGGTTGGTGCCGGCGCTCGCCGGCGAACTCACCCGCCCGGGCATCGCCGCCACGGTCCGGCTTAGCTCCTTCGCGATCTGGGCGGTCCTCGTGTCGGCCGGATTCTCGCCGGCCTCCACCACGATCGTCAGCTGGGCCAAGCCTGCCACCGAGCGCCTGGCCGCGACCACGGCCCAGCGGTTTTTGGACTGCTCGCACGCCAGCTCGGAGATCGCGCAGCCGTGGCCGATCAGCTGCTCGTAGACGCCGCGCCTGCTCGCCGGCACGCCGGCGTCCAAACCGCCCGTCACGACCGCCAACGCGTGTCCGCCGCCCTCCTGGGCACCCGCGAGCCCCGCCGCCGCGATCCCGCCGGCGATGGTGCCGATGATCGTCACGCCGCTTGCGCTGAGGCTCCGAGCGAGGCTGCGCGCCATCTCCATGCCGTAGTCGGTCGGCTTCGCTGCGCCCACGATCGCGACGGCCGGTCGTGCCGTCAGGCTCGCCAGCCGGCCGGCCCCGCCGCGCACGTACAACATCTGTGGGGCCCCCACGACGCGGCGCAGCGCCTTCGGGTAGCCGGGGCTGTGCTGGCACACGGTCTCGATCCGCTGCCTGCCCGTGCCCGTATGCGTCGCGTTGGTCCCCGTCTGCACGCCATCGGTGCTCGGTGTCGGGCCGTGCCGCACCCCGGCGGCGCTTTCGCGCCCGAACCGCTTCCACGCCTGTCTGATTTCGCGTCTCCGTCGTCCCGCGATCGCGTCGATCAGGTCGTCGTCCTCCAACTCCAGCAGCTCCAGCAACCGGGTTTCGTCGCGGCTGCGAAAGTCCAGTCGCACGCTCAGCACGCCCAGCAGCCAGCCGCGCCGGGCGCAGGCAGGACACGCTGCCCGGCTGGCCATCAGGCCGCCCTCCCGCCGCGCAGGTCGGTCTCGGGGCGCAGCGACAGCGCGACCCCGACGTCGCGCTTGCGCACCCGGTTGCTGCCGTTCAGATCGGCGATCGTGCGGGCCACTCGCAGCGTGCGGTGCTGACCGCGAGCGCTGAGCGTGCCCCGCGCGTGGGCCGCCTCGAGCAGCTCGCGACCGTCCTCGTCCAGGCGCGCGCAGCGCTCCAACCGCCGCGCGTCCAGGTGCGCGTTCAGCGCCGCATGCTCACCGCACTCGCCGCGCTGGCGATGCGCCTGGCGTTCGCGGGCGAGCCGCACGCGCTCCCTTGCCTTCGCCGAGCTGGTCCACGGCTCGGCAGCCAGACCCTCGGCGCCGGTGTTCTCGAGCTTGGCCTGCAGATCGATGCGGTCCAGCAGCGGGCCGCTCAACTTGCTCCGGTGGCGCGCCATCTCCCGTTCGCCGCACCGGCAACGGTCCTGTTCGCCGGCGTAGCCGCACGGACAGGGATTGGTCGCCGCAACGAGCATGAACCGCGCCGGATATACCGCCGAATGGCCGGCTCTCGCGATCGCCACGCGACCGTCCTCCAGCGGCTGGCGCAGCGCCTCGAGGGTCTGTTTGGAGAACTCCGAAAGCTCGTCCAGGAACAGGACGCCGCGATGGGCGAGCACGATCTCCCCGACCCAGCCCTTACGCGCGCCCCCGACCAGACCGGCCGTGGTTATTGAATGGTGGGGGGCTCGAAACGGGCGATCGTGTGCCAGTTCCCCCTCGGACTCGCCGACGATGCTGCGGATGCGCGTCACCTCGATCGCCTCGTGGCGGCTCAGCTCGGGCAGGATCGAAGGCACCCGCTGGGCGAGCATCGTCTTGCCGGTTCCCGGCGAGCCGCTCAGCAGGCAGTTGTGCCCGCCGGCGGCGGCGACGATCAGCGCGCGCACCGCGTGCGTCTGTCCGCGTACCTCGCACAGATCCGGCAGTCCGGCGACTGCCTGTGCAGGGTCGGCGGACTCTGTCCTTGGTGGCCGGTCCGGCTCGCCGCCGCTCAGAACTCGCACCGCGCTTTGCAACGTGACCGCGGGAGCCACGTTCAGCCCGTCCACGAGCATCGCCTCCCGCGCCCTGCAGGCGGCCGGCACGAGCGTCGGGATGCCCGCCTCCATGCATGCCTGGGCGACGGCCAGCGTGCCGTGAGCGCCCCTCAGGCCACCGTCGAGCGCAAGCTCGCCGAACAGCGCGTGGTCTTCGAGCCGTGCCTCGCCCAGCTGTCCGCTCGCCGCCAGCACCCCGCACGCGAGCGCCAGGTCGATGCCCGGTCCGACCTTCGGCACGTCGGCGGGGGCAAGGTTCACCGTGATCCGGCGGGCCGGAAACTCGTAGCCAGAGTTCAGGATCGCGGCCTGGACCCGCTCGCGCGCCTCGCGTACCGACGGTCCGGCCAGGCCCACGATCGCGAAGCCGGGCAGGCCGGCCCTGATGTCGACCTCGACCGCCACCTGCCTTGCGTGAAGGCCGTCGATCGTGAATGTCTTGGTGCGTGCCAGCATCGTCTTCGCCTCCTTCGATCTTTCGAAGAGGCCAAGCTAGGCGGCTACCGGGACGGTATTCTCAGCCCGGCTGTCCACGGTCTGAAGGACCGGCCCTTAAGGGCCGGTCCTGTTTTTGGCGGTCCGACGGTCACCCTGGTCGCCCGCCGGCGCCTGGGTGTTGTGCCCAGAACGTTGCGAACGCGGTGATATAGGTCCGGAGGCCCTTTCGGACCGCTCGCTCAGGCGCGGTCCGTCGGCAAAAAACGTTGCAGACCTCCTCATGTGATGCAGATTGCAGCCAGATCTGTTAGCTTGCCGCCCGTTCGTGCCGAATTCCTGGCCTCACGAGGCCCGGGAGCGGGGGACCCAAATGCGACCGGGACATACCGATCGCGGGGGCGAATCGCCACCAGTGTGTGGCGTAGCGCATTGTGCGCGAGCCCGACAGCTAACCCCGTAGGCGCCAAAACCGAGTCGAAAGGACGTATGGGCGCATGCCGGGAGAATCCGTGTCCCGTGACCTTGCAGTTTCAGAGGTGTGGGAGTCCTCGTACGCCCGTTCGCGGGCGCGCCGCGAACGCGGTCGCCGTGGGCGTCGTCGCCGCGCCGCCGGATTCCAGACTCCGCCGACGCTTTCGGCGCTGCTCAGCGCGGGCGCGCGCAAGCCCGGCATCCGCGACCTGACCGAAGCCGAGACCTGGCAGCTCTCGCTGGGGCGCTCGCGCGCGCGCAGACGGGCCCAGGAGCTGCGGTTCGTGCCCGCCGGGACGATGGCCAAACGAGTCTCCCTCGGCACGCTGATCGCATTGGCGGCCGGCCCCAGCGCGAGCATGGCCGAAGGCAACGCGCCCGTCGGGGCGGCGGCCGGTCCGCCCACGACGACCGAACACAGCATTCTCTTGATGGAAGGCAGCGAAGGCAGACAGGTCGAACTGCTGCAGAAGGCGCTCGGCACGATCAAGGTCGACGGCGTCTTCGGTCCGGAAACGGAGACGGCCGTCGAAGAGTTCCAGGAAGGCAAGGGCCTGTCCGCGGACGGCGTCGTCGGCCCCTCGACGAGCGCCGCGCTGCGCGGCCAGACCGCCGCCGCGGCCACGTTCGCCAGCTTCAACCAGGCGGCGCCCGGCGAAGCGCCCGCCGCGGGCAGCAGCACGGCGGCGGCACAGGCGGCCCGAGAGCTCGCGACCTACACGCCCGTCGCCGCCGGCGCGGCTACTGGCTCCGAAAACGCTCAGAGCGGCCCGGGCGCGACCGGTGGCGTGGAAGCGGGGGCTGACGAAACCCCCGGCGAAGCGGGCGCTGTCGCAAATCCCGGTGAAGCGGGCGCCGGCGCAAGCGGCGGCACCGAACCAGGCGCTGAAGCTGGCGCGAGTGCCGAAGCGGGCTCTGGCTCTGAAACGGGCGCCGGCGAAACGGGCGCCGGCGCGAGCGCGGCCTCTGAATCGGCCAAATGGGACGCGGTGTCGCGTCTGCAGGCGGCCCTGCACGTGACCCCCGACGGCGACTTCGGTCCTGAAACCGAGGCCGCGATCAGGCGCTTGCAGGCGCGGCACGGACTGACCGCCGATGGCGTCGTCGGACCGGCGACGTGGAACGTGATCGGGGTCAGCGGCGGCGAGCAGACGCTGAAGCCGCCGCCCTCGGCGCTCGTCCGGAAGCCGTCCGCGAGCGCGACCGGAGCCCAGAGCGGCCCGGGCGGGACCGGGGCGGACGCGAGCGAAACAGCGGGCACGCCCGCTTCGGGGAATGCCGTGTCGCGGCTTCAGGCCGCCCTGCACCTGACCCCGGACGGCGAATTCGGTCCTGAAACCGAGGCCGCTATCAGGCGCTTGCAGGCGCGCCACGGGCTGAACGTCGACGGCGTCGTCGGACCGGCGACGTGGGAACTGATCGGCATCAACGGCGAGCGGACGCTCAAACCGTCGCCCTCCGCAGTTGCGGGGGCCCGGGAAGAGGCCGGCGGCAGCAACAGCAGTGCCGGAGGCGCCGGTGGCGGCGGCGAATCGAGCAGCGCGGGCGGGGGCGAAGGCGTCATCGGCCGGGTGATCGCAGCGGCCGACGAAATCGCCACGCGACCCTACGTTTACGGCGGCGGGCACGGCTCGTTCCAGTCAGAGGGCTATGACTGCTCGGGCTCTGTCTCCTACGCCCTGCACGGCGGCGGTCTGCTCAGCTCGCCCGAGGACTCGACCGCGCTCGAGTCCTACGGCGAACCGGGTCCCGGCAAGTACATCACGATCTACGCCAACGCCGAACACGCCTACATGACGATCGACGGGCGTCGCTTCGACACGGTCGCCCTGGCCGAAGGCGGCACGCGCTGGTCGAGCTCGGCCGGCGAGGATGGCGGGGGCTTCGTCGAGCGCCACCCCGCGGGTCTCTAAGCGCTCGCGCGCATCGCCGGGCGCTGCTAAGTTGCTCGGCGATGCGCTCAGGCGGCCCGCGATACCGCGTCCTGCTCGCCATCGCAGTGCTGCTGGCGATCGCCGGCGGCATCGCGTTGCTCACACTCGGCCCCAGCTCGCGCCTTCAAGGCGCCGGAGCCTCGACCAGTCGTGACGGGTTTCGTGCCGGCCTCGTCTTCTCTCCGGCCACACCCGCTCCGCCGATCGCGTTGCGCAACTATCTCGGCCAGCCCGTCGACCTCGATTCCTACCGAGGCAAGGCCGTGCTCGTCTCCTTCCTCTACACCCACTGTCCGGATGTCTGCCCGCTGATCACCGCCAGCCTGCATGCCACGCTGGAACTGCTCGGGCCCGCCAAGTCCCGGCGCGTCCAGATCATCGTGGTGTCGGTCGACCCCCGCGGCGACACGCCCGCCTCGGTCGCCGCGTTCCTGAAGCGCCACCGGATGACCGGGCGCATGCAGTACCTGATCGGCTCGGCCCACGAACTGGCCACCGTCTGGAAGGCATGGGGGGTGGGCTCCGAACGCGACGCCGCCCAACCGGAGTACGTCGAGCACACAGGCATCGTCTACGGCATCTCCGCCTCGGGCCGGCGCACGACCGCCTACGCCTCGAACTTCACCCCCGGCGAACTCGCCCACGACGTGCCCTTGCTTGCCGGACGCTGATTTCCTCGTATGTGGCCCCGCCCGCCCGCCCGCCCATCCGCGCGGGCGGCCTGTCCACGCCGCGCGCGCGGGGCGGCGTGGACAGGCCACACGAACACCGCCGCCGGCCGCTCTTGGCGATCCGGTCAGGCCCGGTCGGCCTACTCCCAGACGGCCAGTTTCATGAGCGTGGCGCTCGGCACGTCGTGGGCCGCCAGGATGCACGTATGCCCGGCGCGCCGCCAGGTCACGATCGTGGTCCCTTCGGTGTTCAGAACATGAAACGCGATGCCGTGGCTTACCCGGGCAGCGCCGGCCGGCAGAGGCAGCGCGCGGCCTTCAACGATCGCGTAGCCGACACGGCCATAACCTGGCTCCGAACGCGTGCGCGCCTGGACGGCCGCGCCGGTCGGCTCATAGAAGACGGTCGCGACCGTGCGGCCCCCGAGGCGATCGCTGCGCGCTCCGGTGGCCCGCCAGCCGAGGCCGGGGCGCCAGTTGGGGAAGTCGATGCCGGCGGCCGAGCGGTCGAGCACGGCGGCGTCGTTGGCGCTGGCTGCGGGGGCTGGGAGCGTAGCCGGGGCCAAGCCGAGGCGGGCGGCCTGTAGAACGGTCGGCCCGCTGGTGCTCGTGCGCGCGCCGAGCCCGATCGCCAGCGCCGCGACGGCCACGACCGCCACGACCGTAAGCGCACCCGCGACCAGCAGTCGGCGGGGGGCGCGCGCGCGCGAGTGGCGCCCCCGAGCGAGGCCATCGCCGGCCGTGCGGCCACGCGGACGGGTCACTCCGGGGATGCGCCCGGCGGTCCGGTCTGAGCCTGCGCGCGCGCCCTCGGAGGCGAGCGCGGCCACCGCCCGGTGCAGCGTCTCGGGCGCCTTCACGTCATACAACGGGCCGAGCAGCGCGCGAGTTCCCGGGGTCCCCGGATTCTGTGCGTCGCTGCGGTCGGCTGTAAAGCCGCTCTCGTTTGCGCTCCTGTTCGGCTCGTCGTTCATGTGGGGCCTCTCTGAAGAAGACTCCGCACGGGGGCCTGCCCTTCCCTGGTGTTGTCCCGTGCTGGCGGCACGCGCGCGCGTAGAGGCGCCGCCGGGGACTCAGTGGAGGCGGGCGTCTCGTCGGCGAGGTCGCGGGCGAGGCGCTCGCGGGCCCTGAAGATACGGGTCGCGATCGTCGCCTCTCTCGTGCCCAACGCCTTGGCTGCCTCGCGGTGAGAGAGCCCCATCAGCTCGACCGCGACCAGCGCCAGGCGCTGGTCCTCGGAGAGGGTCGCGATCGTGGCGAGGACCTCGCGGATTTGGAGCGCCTCCTCGGGGCGCTCGTCACGACGGGGATCGACCGGTTGCAAGTCCTCGATCGAGATCGAAGCCAGCCGCGGGCGGCGCGAGGCGGTGCGCCGGCCCGTCAGAAAGGTGTTGCGCAGGGTGCGCATCAGATAGGCCGCCTCGTCCGAGTCGCGCAGGACACGCCGGCGGGCGAGAACCTTGGCGAACGTCTCCTGCACGAGATCCTCGGCGTCCTGGCGTGAGCCGCACAACGCCAAGGCGGCGCGATAGAGCCGGTCGGTGTGTCCAGGCAGCGATCGCGGGTCGAGCGCCGGCATCAGGATGTACCCGGTGCGCACACGCATGGGACGTCCATGACGATGACTGTAGCGCCAGGCGGAAGGTTTGGAGCGGGGCGGCGTCTTTGAGTGAAGAACCAAAGCGAAAGGAAGACGACGATGGGCTCAGGTGAAACCAGGACTTCGATATCGGTCAAATCGCGCGAGCGGATCTGGCTTGGCGCGGGAGTCGCGGCGGCGGCGATCGCGCTGGTCGTCTCGATGGCGGCGATCGCGCTGGCCGGCTCCACGTTTACGGTGGGCTCGGCCTCGAACGGGCGCCTGCACAAGCGTGTGCTGATCGAAGCTCACGGCCGCACGCTGTACGCGCTCAGCCCCGAGACCGCCGGGCACCTGCTGTGCAAGAGCTCAGAATGCTTCGGGGTTTGGCCGCCGCTGACGGTGAGCTCGAGCGGGGCCAGGCTGACCGCCGGTCCGGGCGTGCACGGACACCTGGGTTTGCTGGCGCGCGGAAGAGGCAAGTGGCAGGTCACGCTCGGCGGACTGCCGCTGTACCGGTATTCGGGGGACGCCGCGGCCGGCCAGGCCAACGGCCAGGGCATCCACAGCTTTGGCGGGGTCTGGCATGCGGTCAGCCCGTAACACGCCGCCCGCGGACCGACACACGGCTCGAGGATTCGAGAAAAGAGAGAAAGGAACGACATGAGGCCACCATTGAAAGGACTGGTAGTGATCGCATCGGCCGCTGTGTCGCTGGCGCTCGCCGCTTGCGGCGGTAGCAGCTACAGCTCAGGCACGAGCAACTCGGCGGCGTCGGCCACGCAGCCTGCCGCCACGACTGGCGCGGGTACGAGCGCCGTGGTCGTGAAGGCCGCCGCCAGCCCGACGTTCGGCACGATCCTGGTCAACGGCCAGGGCATGACGCTTTACGTTCTGAGCGCCGAGCGAAACGGTAAGTTCATCTGCACATCCAGCTCGGGCTGCCTCGGGGTCTGGCATCCACTGACCGTTTCCGCGGGCGCGGCCCCGACTGGATCGGTCGGCTCGCTCGGGACCGTGAAGCGCCCCGAAGGGACCGTGCAGGTGACCTATAAGGGCGAGCCTCTTTACACGTTCGCGCAGGACCGCGAAGCCGGCGAAACGGGCGGCCAGGGGATCAAGGACGTCGGGACCTGGAGCGTCGTGAAGGTCGGTGCGAGCGGCGCTCAGTCGGGGTCCGGCGGCACGTCCGGGGCCTCCGGATCGTCGCCCTCTGAAGGGTCGGGGTCAGGCGAAGGCGGATATGCCCCGTGACCCGGACCCAGTAGTTCATGGATACAGGCCAGGCGGATGAAGGCTAGGGGGCCAGGCCACTGCTAGCGCGCCGCTCGCCAGCCGGAAATAGGCTGGTGGGCGGCCACCGTACCGGGCGTCGTTCGCATCCGCGACGCATCGAGCAGCCGATCGCGGCCATCATCCTGTGGGGATGGACGTACTGACGATCATCGGCGATGGCTTCAAGAACGCGTTCTTGATGGCCTGGACCGTCTGGTGGGCTCTGGTCCTAGGGTTCGCGATCTCGGCGATCGTGCAGGCATGGGTTCCCCAGCAGCGCATCCAGAACGCCCTCGGTGGCTCTGGCTTTCGGCCGGTTGCGATCGCGACCGGCCTCGGGGCCGCCTCGTCGTCGTGCAGCTACGCCGCGATCGCGATCGCCAAGAGCCTCTTCCAGAAGGGGGCGAGCGCGGCCTCGGCGCTCGCTTTCCAGTTCAGCTCGACCAACCTGGTGGTCGAGCTCGGGATCGTGATCTGGGTCCTGATCGGCTGGCAGTTCACGCTCGCCGACTTCGTCGGCGGCCTCGTGCTGATCGCGATCATGACCTTGCTGTTGCGCCTGTTCGTGTCAAGACGGTTGGAGGAGCAGGCCAGGGCGAACGCCCAGGCGGCCGAGCAGGGGCATCAGCACCAAAGCGCCGGCGAGCGGATGACGGTCCGCCGACGCCTGACGAGCGCCAGCGCATGGTCGGATGTCGCGCACAACTTCCAAAACGACTGGTCGATGCTCTGGAAGGAGATCGCGATCGGCTTTCTGCTCGCCGGCTTCGTCGGCCAGCTCCCGGACAGCTTCTTTGACGCGCTGTTCCTGAACGGCGCCCCGGCCGGGGTAAAGCTGGTCGAGAACGCGATCGTCGGACCGATCATCGCCGTCCTCAGCTTCGTCTGCTCGGTCGGCAACGTGCCGCTGGCCGCTGTGCTCTGGTCCGGCGGCATCGGCTTCGCCGGCGTGATCGCTTTCATCTTCGCCGACCTGATCGTGGTGCCGATCGTGCTCGTCTACCGCAAGTACTACGGCAAAGCCTTCACCGTCCGGATCGTCGCGCTCATGTTCGTGACGATGGTCAGCGCCGCCCTGATCGTCGACGGCCTGTTCAGCGTCGCCGGGCTCATTCCCGGAACCAGGCCGACGCGTGCTGACATCTTCAGCCCGATCGAAGTCGACTACAAGCTGTTCACGAACATCCTCGGCGTCGCCATCTTCGCCACGTTCTTCGTGCTGACCAGACGCAGAGGCGCCACCGACCCGGTCTGCGGCATGCAGGTCGACCGGGCGAAAGCCATCAGCGTCGATTTCGATGGCGAGACCTTCTACTTCTGCTCGGAGCACTGCCGCGACGCGTTCGAAAGCGGTCGTGCGACCGCGGGGGCCGGAGGGGTGGGGGCGGTGACGCGTGCGTAGTCGATCGTAGTCTCAAGGCGACGACCGGAATCGAACCGGTGTAGACGGCTTTGCGGTGCGTTGGAAAAGGCTGCTCTTGGCTTACCTAAGCGGTTTTCGGGGGGCTCAGGTGCTCTCGCGTGCTCTCAAAAAGCGTTCGTGCTGGGAGAGTTCGAGACGGCCGCCCCACGCTGCGGTCACCGCCACTTCTGGGTTGCCGGGTCCCATGAACGGCTGCTGGCGGAGCCGGTGATCGCGGGGTCGGCAAAGTCGATGACGGCGGCGATGACGTCACCGAAGGGCTCCGGCAGTCGGTCCTCCAGCCGCTGGCGGCGGCGCCATGCCGTCCATTTCTGCTGGCCGATCTGCCCGTAGTCGACGAGGGTCTGCGCGAGCGGGACGAGTTGCACCTGACGGTGCTCAGCGACGATGCGGGCGGATCGGACGAGCTCCGTTCCGGCGATGGCGTGATGTTGGGCGAGCATGTAGATATCGGCGAAGTCGCGCCATCTCGTGTTGACTGTGCCCCTCGCGATCGCGGTCACGATCTTCTCCGCGTGCACCATCGTCAGGGGGTAGCCGCGCAGAAAGATCTCTCCGCCGAGCAGCCGTGGCAGGCGCACCTCCTTCGGGGCGGGGCTGATCGGGTCGCCGACGTTCGTGTCGACGTGGAAGTGGTGGCGTGCTGTCGCCAGTTGTGCTTGCATCGTCACTCGAACGCCGCTGTAGATCTCCTCGTCTCGTATGGGTTCCGCGGTCGCGGTCTCGACGTCGAAAATGACACCGTCGTCGAGCCTAATCGCGGCTATCTCGCACGTCGTGGCGAGCATCGTCTGAGCGTCGTTCTCGACTGCTTGGGCTTGTAGGTCGATGTCGCGTGTTGGTCGGCGCTCGTCGAAGACGGCCAGCAGGACTCCGCCCTTCAGTACGAGCTGCTCGGCGAATTTCGAACTCGTCAGCCGTGCGAGGAATGCCTCGAGGACGTAGAGCTGCAGCAGCTCCTCGACGGGGCGGCGGCTCTCACGCGCGAGCTTACGCAGGTCGAGGTACGCGCGCCCTGCTGTGCTGGCACGAGTCGGGGCGCTCATAGCAAGACCTCAAGCGCCCTGCGGATTGCGGGCTCTGCGCCTGCGAATTGCTTTGCGATCTCGATGAGTTGCGCGGGGCTGCTTCCGGGTTGGCGCAGCCATCTTCGCAGTGCTTCCCATGCGATGTCGCTGCCTTGGAGATGGCGGGTCCGGACGATGTCGATGAGGGAGCGTTCGGCGGAGTAGATGCCCAGCGGAGTGCGCGCGCCGATCTCCAACGTTTCCCGCCCAAGGTCGAACGTCCGGGGGTCGAACTGGTGCAGGCGGCACGGTGCTCTTAGGGCTGGTCGTGTCATCCCACGTGGGATCGCGACGTCGATGGCGACTGGGATCTCGTCGATCAGCTCATGGCGTGCGAGCGCCGTCTCCAAGCAGAGCATCGCATGAGGGACGCGCTCGGCGATCTCGATCAGGTCGAGGTCGGCAGGTGGCGCGTCGGCCCACCGATAGACGCCACCGCCCAACGCCAGGATCGTTCCGGCATCTCGTAGTCCGTAGATGCGGGTATCGCTCAGGCCCGCCTCTCTGGCCTCGCGATAGCTGAACGTATCGTCGAGCAGCTCGCGTGGGACGGCCGTCTTCATAGAGGTCATTATACCCACAAGCAAGTGATGTGGGTAGGATTATCTCGGGGGCATCATCGAAGAGCCTCGGTGGCGGCAAGTGGGTCAACCGCACGTTGTTCGTCCTTTGCATAAGCGGAGTGGTGCCGCGGGGAGGCGCCTGCTTGCCCTGAGAGGCGGATGCCAGATGCCGATCGTCGTCTTGGGGCGGAATTGGGTATTCGGGTCGCGCAGCTCGCAAAGCGAACTGTTGTGCTGCTCTCGGAACGAGCACTCGTGTGTGCTCGAGTCGTACTGGTTTGGGGCGCGCTTATGTGGATCGCCGGGCGGGCTCCAGCGTCACGATGCGGGAACTGAAGCCTCGGCCCGTAAGCGTCACGTCGAGCGGCACGTTGCCGAGGCGCGACAGCAGTGCCCGGTTCTGCGGGGAGAGGGCCGCGCGGACGTCGGTGCTATAGCCAGGTGCGATCGCGAAGCCGACGGAGGTGAGCCGCACTGTGCGGGTGCGGTCGTACAACACGCTCCGTGTGTCGCCGCGTCGCACGACCAGCTTTTCTCGCACCCTGATCGTCGCCTTGACGCCGCCCGTGCAGACTCCCCCTTCGTCGTCGCAGCTGAGCACGAGTGAGATGCCATTTCTTGCCAGGGTGAGCGACCGGCTGCTGGCGATGCCGGGGAGCGTGGGCGCGGCGACGGTGTCGGCCGGCAGGAATGTCGAGACGGGCGGGGCGCTTGCGAGTGCCCGCGTCCAGCCTCTTACCCACGCGGAGATCGCGTCGATGCGCGTAAACACTGACGGGCTGGTGGTGGCGCATTCGCCATACACATGATCGGCGACACCGATCTGGACCATGCCCCCAACCGCCGACGGGTCCGGGAGGAGCAACGGGCCGCCGCTGTCCCCCTCGCACGGACCCGTTTGACGGCTGGGGCTATCCATCACGCAGATCTGACTCGCCGGACTGAACGGAGGCGCTTCTTGTTCGCATCGTTCCGGATGCTGCACTACCGTCGGTGCCCACTGCAAGCGTTCGCCCAGAGCCTCCCGGTTGTAATATGTCCGACCCCATCCGGCCAGGAGCGCCTTCGTACCGCCACGCGGGCTCGATGCGAGCGTGACCGCCGGCGCACTGATAGGGGTGGATAGCTGCAGCAGCGCGACATCGCCAACATCGGTGCGACGGTCAAAACAGGAGCAGACGATCACTCTGGTGACGCCCGACACCTGCTTTTCCGTTTCCGGTGAGTCCCAGTCCACATTGCCGGTCACGACCTGGTAGCCCGAGGCTTCGTTGAGGATCCCGGTCTGCATGTCCTCGGCGCAATGCCCTGCCGTCAAAACCAGGTTCGGCGCCACTACCGTCCCGGAGCACTGCCCTGCATCATTACCACGAGCGTCGAGGACGTAAGCCATCCACGGGAACGTGCCGGGTTTCGCGGTCTGCCCGCCGACCACCGCTATGTGAGCCCTGGCGTGCCATAGAGCACGATGCGTTCCTGTCCTCGCACTGGCAGTCGACGGGACCGCGACAGTGATCGCCAGAACGACGACGAGAACGCCCCAGCTCGCCGCGCGCCACCTGGTAGCCACGGGGGACCGCTCAGACAACTCGCCAGTTTCCTCCAACTCGCATCCCGTGGAGGAAAAGCGCCTGTCTACGATCGCCCCGCCCGCGCCGGCCCTCAGAACGCTGGTGCCGGACCAGATGCGCGTTGATCATGCGACCGAGCACCTGACGCTCGTTGGCGACCGCTCGAACCACTGAAACCACCCGACCAATATCGGCACGAACCGTCAACGGTTGAAGTTCAACCCGCAAAGCTGATTGGCGCGCTCGCGCAGTTGCTCGCGGCCAAAGCGAGCGCACCGGTCAACGAACCCGAGACTGCCGCTTTGCAGGGCCTTTCCAAGGCGACGACCGGAATCGAACCGGTGTAGACGGCTTTGCAGTGCTCCCGGAAGTCCTGTTCTCCGCTTACCTAAGCGGTTTTCGTGGACCTACGGTGCTCTCAGATGCCCTCAGAAAACGCTCGAATGGGGAGCCTTTGGGGAGCCTGGTCCGGGGTGGCGGGCAATGCGCTCCCGCTTCGATCGCGATCTGGTGGCACCACTCCATCTTGGCCTACCAGCGCTGGAGCGGCCACCCCTTCAAGGCCGGCAGAGCACACTCGACTTGCGTGCATAGCCGCGACACACGCAGCAGCCTTCTCAGGAGGTGACCTTCAGGGCTTGCCGTAGGGCGCAAGCCCGTCGGCGGCCGTCTTTGCCAGCTCTGCGAGATCACGCAGGCGGTCAACGAGGCGCTCGGCGAGCGGCGGTGTGAGCATGGCCGCGTCGCCGCGGGCGAGACGCACCGACTCCTCGGCCTCAGAGACATCTTCGAGATCGGAGCCCTCCAGAGCCCACGCGCAATCGAGGGCGTCGGCGATGGCGTCCGCTACGCGCTCCTCGTCCTTGCCGGGCTGGCCGCCGCCCGACAAGAGCGAAGCGAGCTTGAACGTGTTGCGAGAGTACGCGCGCGGTCCGCGCCGGGTCGCGTAGGCGTTCCAGTGGGCCTCCAACTCCTCAGCGAGCTCAGGGCCGAGGGTGGCGATGCGGGCACTGGCGTGCTTCTTGATGTCGCGCGCATCGACCATGAAGCAGTTGCGAAGCTCTGCAACACTCCCTGCGGTCAGCCGGCCATCCGGTGGTAGCGGGAAGCGCTCGAAGTCCTCGATCTCGACGAGCTTCTCCCATTGCTCCTCGTCGACGACGCTCAGCGGCGCGAACAGCAGCCTCCCTCCGACGCTGCGCTTCTGGCGTCCTTGTGCCAGCGCGGTCGACGTCAGGCAGCTATCGCTGATGAGAACGGCACGAAGGTTCTCGACTCCGTGGCGAAAGGAGCCGTGCGCAAGGACGAACCGGTCGTCCTCCCTCGGCGTGAAGGACGGGCTGTAAAGGTCGATAGTTCCCTGTTGGAGCTGGGTGTTCATCCAGCCTCCGACCTTCGGAGCGAGGCTGGCCGGAAGTGGCCCACCGCCCATCAGCGTGGTGTCCACTCGGGCGAAGATGTCATGTAGGAACGGAGCCTCGAAGATGTCCCCGAAGGCCACGTCTGCCTGAGGGTCCGCGTAGTACGGGCCCTCCCCGAGCGACTCGAACACGAAGCTACCCCGCTGGGAGGCGCGTCATCGTGCTCGACCCATGCCAGCGAGCGCGGCGCGGCGCGGAGCGTCGGTACGGAAGCGGCTCGTGGTGGCTGACATCGGGCTCGACGGCCATGGCCGTGACCGCCGGCGCGGCCATGCTCTCGAACCAGTTCGCTATTGCGCGGTCTTCATCGTCGGGCGTGTTCTCGACCGGCATGACGTATCCGAGCTCCTTCGCCAAGACATTGACACGCTCCAGCGCTACCGCACGCCCAATCTCGGCCACCGCCGCGACGCGAATGGAGGGGACTCGCTCGGCTCCACCCCCATCGAGAGAGACGACGCAGACGTCGTTTGCCACCCGCTCGATGACGCCAAGCTCCGTCGAGAAGGAGATGCTCAGCCGCTCGGCTAGCTCGACCTCGGCGTTCTGAACAACCTCGTCCCACTCGCGCACGGCATCCTCGGCGCGCTCAAGCACACCCTGGATGAGAGCATCAAAGCTCCAGGCGCCAAGCGACCGAGCGGACTCGCGCACGGCCACGCTGACCTCCTCGAAGGCGGTGCAGCGCAGCACCTTCGCCGTGAGGACCCCCATCGTCTCGCTTGCCTGAGAGATGGACGCGAGGTCACGCACGAGACCGGCCAGGACGAACCTCGGGAAGAGAGCGATATTAAAATGCCGGACACGCCCAAGCTCGGCAGGCTCGGGCAGGAGCTTGTCCTTGCGCAGACGCAGTCGCTGCCGCTGTCCAGCAGTGCCGCCCCCGAGGAAGAGGTCCAGCTCGTGGTTGGTGAGAAAGCCCGGTGCCGTCGCCATGTGGCCTTTAGTGTATCAGCCCGACATCATGTCGGGCTCCTTCGTCTAAGGCGGTGAGGTTGGCGTCGTCAGATCCTGGGCGTGATCTCCGGCTTGGCTTCTGAAGGTCGACATCCGGTTCGACCGAAGAAAGGGGTTTCATCCATGGCTCGTTCTCGAAAGACCTCGGCGCGCGTCGCGCGCACCGCCTCCAAGGTGATGCGCGGCAGATACTCCAAGCCGGCGAAGCGCGTCGCGGCGTCGGCGCTCTCGCAGCGCGCCCCTCGCCGCGGCAAACGCTAGATCAAGGTTTGAAGCCATCCTGCGGGCGGCGGCTGGCGTAGATGTCGCCCGTGGGATGGCGTCGGGCATGAAGTCCGGTCGGACCTGTAAGAACGAAGGACGCGCCCACGACCTAGTCACCCGATGTCGTCATTGAGCGCGCCTGATCGAAGGGCAATTGTGAGCGACCCCGCATCCTCAGATGAAGAACGTGACGAGCGCAACCTCAAGGCGCTGCGCGACGCGCGCGCGAGTGGAACCCTCGCTGCCCAACAGGACGCACTCGCTCGGCTGCTGGACCCGTATTGGGGATGGGGCCGTTCGATCGCCTATGGAAAGATCAAAGGCGTCCCCAACCGTCACAGCGATGCCGAAGAGATCGCACAGGAACTCATCCGCCGCCTAGTGAAGGCGCTCGAGAATAAGCTTGAGTTCGCACAGCCATTCCATGTGGTCGCCGCCAAAAATCTGGGCTGGGCAATCAAAGACTATTGGCGAAGAAAATACGGCGAAGAGGCGTTTGCGATGGACCCGCAGGAGATGCCGGATGATCTCGGCGCCAGCGCGGGCACCCCCTCGGTCGCCGATCAAGCCAACACGTTCGGTCCGTATCTGAATGGTCTGTCTGAACGCGAGCGGGAGCTGGTGATCGAGCGGATCTTCCTCGATATGACGCCTGAGGAGATCGCCTCGAGGCACGGCATGTCTCGGGGCGCCGTGGATACCGCGCTGCACCGGTCGCTGAAGAAGCTCCGAGCGAGCCCGCAGCAAGACGATGTAAGAAATCGCGGCGAGAGCACGGCGTAGTCGACATGGCACGCTTTGACAGTCACGACGAGCAGGCGTTTAGGCACCTGGACGACGCCGAACTCGAGATCGTCCGCGTCGAGATGATCGCCGATCGCGATGAGCGCCTGGAACTCGTGATCCGCGCGCTGATCCTGCGTGCTGTACCAGTGATCGAGAGGGTGTGCCGCAGGCGGGGGAGCGATCGCGGCCTCACCGCTACTCAGATCCAGAAGGCGATCGAGGACGCGTCGGCGCGCGTGCTGCTGCGCCTCGCGCGGCCCGACCACCAGCCCGCCGTCACCGCCGTTGCCGTCGAGATTGCCACGGCGTGCGTGGAGGCTCAGGAGGCGCGGTCACCAGCCCCACCGCGGCTTGCTTCGCGACGGCCCGAGTTGCGTCTTGCCGACGAGCTCGGTGAGGCGGTCAAGCGCGGTCGCATCAGCCCGAACGACTGGAGGAGCTCATGAAAGCCGCCAACGAGGCATTCGACCAAGCATTTTGGCTGGCCGTCGATGATATGCACGCTGGCGCGGCCAAGCCGATCGATTCCTACCTACGTCTCGTTCCCCTGCACGAACAGGACGAGCTAGCCCGCATGCTCGCCGAGGTGCTTCTCGCCCGGGGTCCCGCGCCGACACCGAGCGCCGAGGAGAGCACGGGCTATGCACGTGCGTTGGCCATCATCGAGGAGATCCTCGGTACCCCCGGACCGTCCGGGATATTGCCCAGCGCACTCAAGACGATGCGTGACGCACGCGGCATCGAGCCCGATGAGATCGTCGAGCAACTGGCCGCTGACTTCGAAGTAAGTGGCGCCGCCGGTCGCAAGGCCCTCGAGCGCAACTATCACCAGCTGGAGACCGGTAAGCTGCTCGGCAACAAGCTTGCCTCGCGTCTACTGGAGTCGCTTGCCGGGATCTTCGAGATCGACGTTCGCGACCTTCTGGCCGGTGCGCAGCCGACCGGCACGGCACCCCCCCTGAGTGTCGCACCGACGATGGGACGCAGCAGTGGAGGCGCTCACCACTCTGCGTCGACGGGACGCGCAGGCGACCTGTTGCCCAACCCTGAGGTCGAGCGCGTTGAACGCCTCTTTTATGGAGGCCCCGACGCCTGATCCGGCCACATCGGCCCAAGCCCTGCTGCGCGAGTTCGAGGAGAACTATGACGCCTCAGATGCCCCGCCCGTACCCGTGGAACGCATCGCGCGCTCACTCCTCGGCCTGTATATCGATGAACACGACGACATCCGCACACTGCCAAACGCCCCCGCCGATCAAGGCCATCTATCTGGAATGCTCGACCCCCAAGAGATGATCATCTGGATTGACCGCAGCGAGGCTCAACGCAGCCCGCGCCGAAAGCGGTTCACGATCGCGCACGAGATCGGGCACTTTCGCATGCATGTCACGAGCTCGGAGCGGATCTTTGTCGACCGCCAGAGGGACATCGTCGAACTGTCGAGCAGTGCAGGCGGCCCCCAGGCTCCTGGGCTACACCAGCGCGAGCGAGAGGCGAATGAGTTTGCGCGTGAGCTGCTGATGCCCGAGGTACTTGTGAGCGCGCGTGCGCGGGCAGCCGGCTTCAACCTGTCTGCGCTCGCCGAACGCTTCGAAGTATCTGTCCCGGCGATTCGACTCCGCCTGCGGCTGCTCGGGCTACTCCCGAAGTACATGGCATGAAGATCGTCCACCTCTCAGATACCCACCTCGGGGCCCGCCAGCTGCACTACACAAACGAGCGCGGGCGCAACGTCCGTGAGCAGGACGTGTATGACACGTTCGCCGCGGCTGTGGAGAAGATCCTCGAGCTACGGCCCGCAGCTGTGATCCATGCCGGCGACATGTTCGACGGCTACCACCCGTCAGCCGCCGCGCTTGGCGTGGGACTCGACCAGATCGCACGGTTGCGCGACGCCGGCATCGAGATCGTCATCGCCTCGGGTAACCACTCAACGCCGCGGGCGGCGTCGGCCGATCACGTGTTTGCGCTGTTGGAGCGTTTCGGAGGCGTCCACGCGGTGCACCATGAACCGCGGGTCATCGAGATCGGCGGGCTGGCGGTCACTGTGATCCCGCATTGCAACGACCGTGAGCAGATGAGCGCCTGGATCACCCAAGCCGAGCCGGCCGCGAAGAGCCGCTTCAACGTCCTCGTTGCGCATGTCGGCCTGGATGGGCTCGGACATGTCGGCGCGTCGGAGGCGGGGTCGGTCGAGCTCGCAGGGGAGACACTGGAAGCCGTCGCCGACTTCAACTACGTCGCGCTCGGCCATCTACACAAGTTCGACAGAGTACGCCAGAACGCCGCCTACGCAGGATCCCTGGAGCAGCTGACGTGGGCCGATGACGCCTCCAAGGGGATCCTCGAGATCGATCTGGCAGTGGACCCGCTCGAAGACGGCTTCATGACAAAGCACCAGATCGCCTGCCGTAGACACCTTTGCCTGCCTGCTGTTGATGCGTCGCAGAGCGAGAACCTTACGACGGCGATTGTGGCTGCTGCCCGACGCGACGACCTGGAGGGGGCGATCGTCAAGTTGCCGATCCGCTCGGTCATGGTCGAGGCCTACGGCGGGATCGACCGCCGTCAGGTCAGTGCTGCGTTTGAGGACTGCCTGCATTTCGAGCTCGACCCGACCTTCATCGACGCGGCGTCAACGGGGGCTAACCCGGCGGCGCCACAGGATCTGCGGGACTTCCTCTCCCACCGTGTGCCAAAGGGTGTCGAGGCGTCTGAGTTCATCGCACGCGCTGAGGCGTGCCTGACAAGGGCGGCCGAGGAGATCGGCGCGTGAAGCTCAACTACGTAAAGGCGACGAACTTTCGCTCCTTCGCCGAGTTCGACCTGGACCTAAACGCGTCGGGCCTGTTCTCGATCACAGGGCCCAACGGTGCAGGCAAGAGCTCGATCTTTGCGGCCCTCGAGTGGGCGCTATTCGGCAGCAAGACCGGCCCAGGCGCTCAGCGGGTCCTGCGCCAAGGCGCCGACGGCGGAGAATGCCGCGTCGAGCTGGAGTTTGAGATCGCCGGGCGTACGCTCCGCGTCATACGCATCGACGGCAAGGATGCGTGGCTGACCGACGTCGCAAGCGACCAGGAGCTTGCACGAGGGCTCGCCGGCACGTCAAGTGAGGTGGCGGTGCAACTCGGCCTGACACAGGACATGTTTTCTGGGACGTTCTATGCTCGCCAGAAGGAGGTTCAGGCGCTCTCCTCATCGAAGAGCCTGAGCGAGCGGCGCGACCAGCTGGAGCGGTTGCTTGGGATCGAGCATCTGCGTCGGGCGGCCGACATCGCTGCCCGCGACGCACGGGAACAGAACGTGCTCGTCACCTCGTTGCGCGATGACGCCCCCGAGGTCGAGGTTCTGCGAGCTGACGTTGACCAGTGCGAGCGTGAAGCCCAGGAGTCGGCGCCCGCGATCAGCCAGCTGGAAGCTCAGGTAGCTCACCTTGAGACGCAGCTCAAGGACGCAACGAGCCGTATCGACCTGCTGACCGCGCAGATCGCCGAGCACGGTGCGCGCCGGCTCGCTGCCGAGCAGGCTGCGGGCGAGCTCGCTCGCGAGCAGATGATTCTCGACGGGCTGCGCCAGCGCTTGGATGCGGCGCGGACCGCACGTGGCGAGCTCGTTGAGCTGGAGCCCGTCGCAGCTCAGGCGCAGGAGTTGACCGCTCGCGAGCGGGAGATGGAGCTACGCAGACGCAACCACGAGCAGATCGGTTCGCTGCGTGTCCAGCAGAGCAGTGCGCTTGAAGATCTCGCCAAGGCCACCGACGCGCTGAGCGACCTCGGTGAGGTCGCTGACGGCGAGAACCCAGCGGCGAAGCTCGCAGCGGCCCAGCAGCAGCTCAACGAGGTCGGGGAGAAGCTGCGCGCAGCGTCAGTTGTCCGCCAGCAGGCAGATGAGGAGCTGCGCTCGGCGCAGGAGGCTCACAAACGGGCGAAGGCCGCGGCCGACATCGATGCCGAGCTGCTCACGCTCGCCGACGCGGAGGCGCAGCTCGCGGCGGCGCGGGAGCGCCGCCAAGAGCTGCGTGGCCAGAAGGCCGAAGTGGAGGCACATCTCGCCCACGACAGCAAGCACCGCGACGCGCTCCTCGGTGCGGGCGATACGGAGACCGCGGAGTGTCCGACCTGCCACCAGCCACTCGTAGGCACGCTTGGTGACCTCCTTGCCGACTACGAGCAGAAGATCGCGGCCCATGGGGGAGAACTCAAAACGCTCGCAGCTGCCATCAGCAGCTTGGACAAGGACGACAAACGCAACAAAGCTGCCGCGGCGCGGGTCGTAGAGCTACGTGCCCAGCGGCAAGCGCTTGGAGAGAGCGGAGACATAGAGAGTCTGGCCGACATGGTCACGGCGGCCACAGCTACGTCTCAGAAGGCGGCGACGGGCGAGCATCAGCAGGACAGCGCCTACCGACAGCTTGCGGCCAGCATCCCTGACCTGAAGACGGCGGCTGCGCGCGCCGCCGAGGTCGCACTGCGGCGTGCTGAGTTGCACGAGCGCAAGACCCGTGCGGAGGATCAGGTCGCCACCTACGCCGAGCAGCTGCGCCACAGTGCCGGCAACGGCTATGACGCCGCGGCGCACGCAGGACTGCAAGCTGACCTGACGCGCACGCAGGAGGCGATCCGCCGCTGCGCCGTCCTGCGCGAGAGCGTGGACACGCTTCAGCTGGTCGAAGGTCGCATCGCGACGCAGCAACCGCTGGTGGACGGGCTCACGGCTGCCTCGCAGCAGCTGCACGCCCGGGTGGCCGAGGTAGACGTAGGAGAGGGTGCCCAGGAGCGGGCGGTCGCCGAGCGTGATCAGCGGACTGAGGAGCTCAAGCAGGCTCGGGCTGATCTGGACGGCGCCAAACAGAAGACGTTGCTTGAGTCCCAGTCGGTGGCGGCCGCTCGCGTTCGACTCATCGAGGGACAGAAGATGAACAAGCGCGTCGAACGAGAGGGAGTGGAGCTGGAACTTCGTGCTGCGGTCGCAACGGCGCTGTCGGACTACCGTGAGCACCACTCACGCCAGGCGCGGCCCACCCTCGAAAAGGACGCGTCAAACCTGATCAAGCAGGTGACCGGCGGCATCTACCCGATCATCCGCCTGACGGAGTCCTACTTGCTCGAGATCGCAGACGCCGGGCAGATGTATCCGCTCAAGCGATTCTCGGGCGGTGAGCAGGATCTCTCATCGCTGTGCCTACGGCTGGCGCTCTCGCGTACGCTCGCTCATCAGCGTGGCGTCGAGACTCGATTCGTGATTCTCGACGAGGTCTTCGGCAGCCAGGACCCCGAGCGTCGACGGCTGCTGATCGGGCAGCTCGCAGAGCTCGCCCGCAGCGAGTTCCAGCAGATCTTCGTGATCTCCCACACAGAGGACATCTCCGAGTACTGCGACCTCCACATCAACGTCACCCGCCAAGATGGCATAAGTCGAGCGGACGGCCCGATCGCATAAGGCTGGACGCCGGCGCGGTCGGCGAGAATCCATTTGCGTCAGATCGAACGGTCGGCGTGCTTGCATTCTGGGGATCGCAAATGGCCCCAAGCCGTCTGCCGTCGATCCGAACTACTCGCGCGTGGCGCTTCTCTCATCTCGCCGGCTACGTCGATAGGGCGTTCGCCTGCCGACATCGCCTTCCGCGTGGCCGAGTGTGACAATCTCGCGCTATCGCGTGGAGAAACTCGTCCGGGCATGTCCTTACTCTTTTTGCATGAACTGGCATACGGGATGTTTTGCGGCGTTCGACATCGAGACCACCGGCGTCGACCCTGAGCACGATCGCATCGTGACGGCAGCCGTCAGCGTCGTTGGCGGCGGTCAGCCGGCCGTGCATCGATCTTGGCTGGTGGATCCCGGCATCGACATACCGGCTGATGCGACATCCGTGCATGGCATCACGACCGAGCGGGCACAAGCCGAGGGGCGCATCTCGGGTGAGGCAATCGATGAGATCGTGGCCGCGCTGGCCGAGCAGTTGCGGAACGGCGTGCCGATCGTCGCGTTCAATGCACGCTTCGACCTGACCGTCCTGGATCGCGAGACTCATCGCCACGGACTTCGACCGCTGCTCGACCGGGTCGGTGGGCCGAATGGGATGCTCGTCGTCGATCCGCGCATACTCGACAAACAGTTCGACCGTTTCCGGCGCGGGAAGCGCACCTTGGGTGCGGTCTGTGAGCATTACCGCGTTACGCTCGATGACGCTCACGCAGCCAACGCCGATGCGATCGCCGCCGCGAGGGTCGCGTACAGGCTCGGAGCGACCGTTGCCGAGCTGCGTGACATGGACCTCCGCGTCTTGCACCGTGCACAGGTTTCCTGGGCGGCCGAACAGGCCGCGTCGCTGGAGCAATACTTCCGGGGACAAGGGCGCAATGAGCGCGTCGAGGGAGCCTGGCCGATCGTCCCCGACGGCCTCGCGCGCGCAGCGTAGCCCAGGAGTCTCCAAGAGAGCGAGGAGCGCCTGCGTCAGGACCACCGCCGGCTGCTCGACAGCGTTTTGGTGGAGCATCAGACGCTCGGCTCCTGGCGCGTGCGCAGCCATCCGCGGCGGCGAGCATCCTGTCTGGTTGTGGAGGACGAATCAACAGCCATCGAGACAACCGATCCGGGCTGCTGGTAGTCGTAAGCTATGAGCAGACGCCCGCACGGATCGTGTCGGCGTTTGCGAACCGAAAGGACCCAAAGTCATGGAGCGCGTGAACATCACGATCGGCCCGATGAGCTTCGAGCGCGCCGACTACGATGCCGAGAACGATGTGCTCTACCTGCATGTGGGGGAGCCTCGGGATGGCGAGGGAGAGGAGACCCCGGAGGGTCACGTCGTTCGCTATGAGCCGGGCACCAGCCATATTGTCGGGCTGACGATGATGGGTCCCCGCCGCATTCTGGAGCGCGACGGACATCTCGCGGTCACGATTCCCGAGACGGTGCAGACGACCGCCGAGGATCTGGCCCCCGCGCTCGCAGCTGTTTGACCTACGGTGATCGACTGAGAGGCGGAGATGGTTCACGTTGAGTTCTGGCGTCCGGGCAGCGAGATCGGCCGATCCGAGTGCGTCGCCACGCTCACACAGCGCGGGCGCTCACAGCCTCAGATCAGGGGTCGTGAGCCACAGGTCGTCGATCTTGAGCGTGTGGTGCTCAGCGTCTCAACGGGCGAGGCGATTCGTTGGGAGGATGACCCGGAAGAGTGGGCACGGAGCCTGATCGGCTCCTACCGCTCGCCGTACCTGCTCGCCGAGATCGTCGTCGACGATGACCCCGACCGCGTCGTCGATGAGGAACACCTCGTCGTTCAGCGAGCGGGTCGAGCGCGGGGCGTTCAGCCGCTTCGCTGAGACACGGGCGGATACGCCCGTCTCCGGGCTCAGGGAAACGCGTAGGGGGGAACGCCGGCCGTTCCAACGACATACCTGGTGATGGCACTCCAGCCAATCACCCAGTTCGGTTGCGCGATCCCCGAGGGTCCGGTCGCGAACCCCGTACCCTCGGCTCCAGGGTATGGGCGCTGGGCGGACCCTCGGTCGATTTGGGGGGTGCTTGCCCGGACCTTGGAGTCTCGTACCTTGGCATTGGCGGAGGGGCCGAAGTCCCTGCAAAACCGCGCTGTTGCGCGATACGCGGCGGACGGGGACATTCTTATATATCCCCTTCTCAATCTGAGATGGCGCTTGCTGTGGTCTTCTCTGTGGAAGCGAGCTTGTTCGTGATTAATCTCCTGGGGACAGATCTCGAGGAGATCTTCAAGGGTCGTCCGGGCGAACTACGTCGGGAGGGTCTTGTGTGGCGTGACCAGGCGATCTTGTGGGGGCTGCATGTTGCGCGGGTGATGAGCACGCTGCAGGTCGCTGTCGAGCTGTTTCCCGGCCAGCAGGCGTGTAAGGCGCGCGAGCGGTTGAACAGGCTGCGCGAGATGGGGCTGGTGGAGCGCCATCGTGGCGGCAGGCGCGCCGGTAGCGAACCCTACCTGTGGTCTGTGACCAGCAAGGGCTTCGATCGGCTCAGATCCGGACCCTCTCCGGTCATCAGCAGTGATGAGTACGGCCCTGAACCGTGGCTGCTCGGGCCGGAGGCGAAGTTCAACCGGTGGGCGTGGGCGGAGCGCCCGTGGGGTTCTGCGATGCCCGGGCGTGTGCGCCATGACCTCGAGGCGGTCGACTTCCTGATCTCCTACCGGCGTGCTGTGGACGCGACGCTCGCCGCCCAGGCCAGGGGTGCGCACATCGTGACGGAGTGGCGCGCGGAGCACGTTTTCCTTCCGCCGCTCGGCGAGCCCGACGATTACGGCGAGCGATCCTCGGTCACGGTCTCTGACGCTGCGGACCTCGTGTTCGAACGCGGGTTCGAGCGCCGGCGCGAGCGGACGTGGGTGTGGGGCTACGAGGCCCAGGCGCGGCTGCAGGTGGTCAAGCCCGACGCGGCGCTTTCGATCGTCCTCGTGGATGAGGACGAGCAGCGATGGATGACGATGGTCCAGCCGCCGCCGTGGGAGGAGCGCCGGGTGTATCCCGAGGACTACGGGCATCATCTTGTCGTCGACGTCCTGGTCGAGTTCGATCGCACCGGCCGCGTCTCGAACAACATTGAGAAGCTGCGCGGCCTTGACATGTTCCTGAACGTCGGGCGTCACCTGGTGCAGAAGAACCCAGTTCACTGCCTGCAGCATTCGGAGATCCACGAACGCTACACCGCCGAGGTAGTCGTCTTGTTCGTGTGTCCGCCGGGTAAGGCCAGGACGATGATGATGGGCGCGGATGAGATCCTCACCGGGTACCAGTGCCGCGACGACGAGGTCTCCTTTGAGGGCCGCAACCGCATCCTCTTCTGCGAGAGCGACGCGTTCGGCAACCTCACCGCCGATCTGAGGGACCGCGAGCAATGGCTGCGCTTGCCCGCGGGGCGCCGGCCGGCGCCACCCAAGCCGCGGGAGGGCAGCCGTCAGATGTGGCTGCTCCCAGCACTCCCGCCCGAGCTGCGCGAGACGCAGGAGATGCTCCCGCGAGCCTGGAAGCACCACGGGATGATCGAGATGCGCACGGAGCCTTCTCGATCAAGCCGAGGTCCAGAGCTGGCGTGATCCGCCGATGTACGTGGCACCGCGCGCCAGCTCCGCAGCCCGTTTGGCTCGCCGGCCGGCTCGTCAGGTACGCGTCGGCGTGGTCGGCTGCTCGTGTGAGTGTTTGCGCGTGGTCGAGCGTTCATGAGGTGCTCATCTGATCCGAGCGCTCACGCTCAGCAATGACTCGCGCGGCCCAGGCACGCGGTCGCACCCCCAGTCCTCGGCCGAGGAGCACGCGGTGGCTCGCTACCCAGTCGTAGGTCCGCGAAGTTGTCCTCGGGAACCGCGAAAGGACACTGGCGATCCGGGTTCCCCGGGGCATGGCAGCGACGATGACAGGGATGCCTGCGCCACCTGAATGAAGCATGCCTGAAGCGTCGATGAGGTGCCACGACTTCAGACGATCTTCACGCTCCACGTCGATGAGAAGCGCCCCTCCGGGTGTGCTCTGGACCGGTACGGGGCGCACGCGGCTCGCCCGATCCCACGTCAACAGCATCGCCAGCATCACTTCGCAGAACCCGCAGTCGTCGTCATAGAGAACGATCAGGATGTCCTCCCGGAGGTCGCTCATCAGGCACATGATGATGCCCGGTGCCTACTTCGTTGCCGGCTCAGGCCGTTGAGGGTGGCTTCGCGCGCACCGCGGGAAAAACCGTGCCGAGCAAGCCGCGGGCGGTTGCTACCCAGAAGTTCATTTGGTCGAAGTAGTCGCGCCAGAGCACAATCTGACCGTCGTGGACATCGAAGCGCCCACATACCCAGAACTGGATGCGCAGCCGGCCGAACTCGAGGACATCGGTGCGCTCGGTCAGAACGGTTCCTCCGTCCGCTGAGATGGCATGCACGTAGACCTCGAATCCAGCGCCAGCTCGGCCAAGCGTGGCCTGAAAGAGCCGGCGAGTGCGCTCACGTCCGCGTACCGTGGGCAGCCCTACGTTCTTGTACTCCACGTCCACGGCCAAGAGCTCCACCGCCCCATCGATGTCTCCAGAGCGAAGCAGCTCCAAGAACCGCTCGACCACCAGCGTGGGGGTAGAACTGCGCCCCGGCTGGTTGACCTGTTCCTCGCTTGCAGGTTCAGGCATGGCTGTAAGCATAGGCGACGCGTGTCACGCGCCCGCTTCGATCTGCGTACGGCTGAAGGACGCCCTCAGTGATGCGCTCGGTGTGTTGGTCGTCGTGGAGAAGTCCCGGCGGCTGTTGCTCTGGCACGGTGTTCGCATCCACCTCGATGAGGTTCGTGGCCTTGGCAGCTTCATCGAGATCGAGGCGGTGGCAGATTCAGCATCGGATCTGAGCGCTGAGCATCGCCGCGCACGCGAAACTGCCGGACGCGCTCGCCATCACCCCCGACCGGATCGTGGCGTTCAGCTACAGCGACGAGCTTCTGAGGCCGGTGAGGGACGGAGTGCGGTGAGGAGCTGGGAGTAGCCGTCGTCTTCGCGGGCGATCTTGATGTCGATGAAGCCAGCCGTTCTCGCCATCGCGTTCAGATCCTGGTCGGTGTAGAACCGCATCCGATGGGCGAACGGGGGAGGCGCCATCCAGGGTGGTGGGTCTGGTGCGGCTGTGAAGATCGCCAGGCGTCCGTGAGGCTCGAGGATTCGACAGAGCTCGGCCAACGCACGAGACTGGTCGTCGAGGAAGAAGAAGGCATTGGTCATCGCCGCGCACGTGAAGGACGCCTCGGCGAACGGCAGCTGCTCGGCGCTTGCCTCGAGCACTTCGAGACACCCTTCGCGGCAGGCTGCGGCATTGCGCTCGCGGGCCAGCGCCACCATGTCTGGGCTGTAGTCGACGGCCTTGGCCTCACAACCGCTGGCCAGCGCGCGCTCCAGGAACGTCCCGCCGCCGCAGGCCACCTCCAGCAGCCGGTCTGAGGGCGCCAGGGCAAGTGCGGCGAGGGTGGCGTCGAAGCTGGCGAAGTGCGCGCGCGGGTCGCGATAGAGCCGCCGGCCCAACCTGCCCGACGGACGCCTGGCCGTGACGTCGACCAGGCGATCAACGATCTTGCTCACTCGGCGGCGGCCCAATCCTCGGACACGAGACTCGGGGTCGGCTGGGAGAACCACCACTCGTGCCCCTCGGGGTCGCGCGCGCCGAAGCGACGGCCACCGTAGGGCTGATCCGTTGGCGGCTCGACGATCTGCGTCCCCGCTGTCAGCGCCCGCTCATACGTCGCCAGAACATCCCGAACGGTGACGTGGACCGTACCGCTGAGCGTGCCGCTGCGGCAGGGGTTGCGGTACTGCTCCCCAGGGTCCCCGAGCATGATCGTCCCGTCCCCGAGGCGCATTTCGGCGTGGCTGACATACCCCTGGGCGCCCTGGTAGCGCAACGTCTCCTGAAAGCCGAACGCGCGTGCGAGGAACTCGAGCGTCGCCTCGACGTCCTCGTAGAACAGGTACGGCGTGATCTGTTGCTGTATGTCGCTCACCCCCGCGAGGCTCGTGATCGGCGTTTGGTCGCGCTTCTCTTACGCCTGTGGATCTCGGTGTCCAGCGCGTCGAGGCGGTTGCTCCAGAACGAGCGGTAGCGTGCAAGCCACTGTTCCAGCTCGGCGAGCGGCGCAGGGTCCAGCGAGTACACCCGCCGCTGGCCCTCCCCCCGCGCGCGAACGAGGCCGTGCTCGCGCAGGACCCGCAGATGACGCGAGACACCCGGCCGGCTCGTCGAGAACTCCGCCGCGATCTCCCCTGCGCTGCGCTCCCCTTCGGCGAGCAGTTCCACGATCCGCTGCCGCGTGGGATCGGCGAGCGCCGCCAGCGCCCTCATCGCGCGACCCTCGCACCGAGACGTTCGACCGCGCCGGTCCAGCGAGCGATGTAGACCATCCCCAGCGGCTCGTCGATCCGGCTGTGCTCCAGCACCAGCACTGTCTCCTCGCCGTCTTCGGACAGCTCGAAGCGCACGATCGACGGCTCCTCGTCGCCGTAGCGCCAATCCAGCTCCAGCATCCGGCCGGGCTCGATCTCGCGCACTCGACACTCGACACGCCCACCGCCGACGGACTCGAGTTCGAAGCGCCCATCCCGGCGCAGCTCTATCATGCGCGGCGCCGCCAGCCAGCGAGCCAGCGACTCTGGATCGCTCAACGCATCCCACACCTCCTCCGGTGCAGCCGCGTAGCGGCGGGTGAGACGCAGCGAGCAGAGGCCGTCCGACACCCGCCTAGCGTAACAGACTTGTTACGTAACTGATGCCTTACGCGCGTGTCTGGCTACGCGGGAATAAGCGGCGACATCTCGGCTGTCGTCGTGCTGTCTGCTTCGCCGCGCGGCCCGCTCGGGGAGCTACCACCGAGCAGAAATGACAGGAGTCGAGCGCAGGTCTTTACAGATGTCCGCCGCTGACTACCGCTTCTCGGGCTGCGGCCGGTACGCAGTCCAGCCCGAGTACGCCTGCGACCGCGCGGGCTGCCAGTGCCTCGTCGTGCGGTGCAAGTCCTGAGAGCTCGATCACGGTGCCCTCGAGCGCGCCCATCAACGCCAGGGCGACCGTCTTGGATGGCGGACCGGCCGGGATTGTCCGGTCTCTGCGTCCCGCGTTGATCAGGCGGACACAGCGCTTGACGAGTGTTTCTGTGATTTGTTCGATCGCCTGTCCCACCGGATGGTCCTGATTGCTGAACTCGATCCTCAGCGCCATCACGACACGCGCGATGTCACGCCGGCAGAAGACAGCGTGCCCACGAGCGAGAGTCAGCAGCTCCTCGACGGGCTCGGCTTGTTGCGCAGCAACCTCGCCCACCTCGCGCATCCAGCTCTCGTATACCCACTCGATCACCGCGAGCGCGAGGTCCTCCTTGCCTTTGAACTGGTGGTAGATGGCGCCGCGCGTGTAGCCCGCCTCGCGCGCAACGTCCTCGAGCACGAGGTTGCCATAGCCGTAGCGCGACAGTCCCCTGGCGGCGGACTGGAGCAGCGCGCTGCGCGAGCGTGCGCGGCGCTGCGCCTGCGTGCACTGCGCCGGAGCGTGCGCCGTCGAGCCGCCAACGGACGATGCCTTGCCTACATGCACGTATGTATGATAGCATCGTGGCGATCAATGCCTTCCGCCCCGCCTCCACATTCGAGCTCGCGCTCCGCGTCTGGAGCCAGACCTAAAGGGGCCGCGACGGTTCACTGGCAGCGCAGCGTCCCGCAGGAGATCCGCGCGCTGGACACCTTGGTCGATCCGAGCTACACCGACTTCTTCACGGCAGCGACGACGGAGGCCCAGAACAAGACGGCGGAGGAGTGGGCTCGCCTCAGCCTTGAAGGGGCACCACCAGCGCTGCGGCTGCTGGTCTTCGTTGGGCAGCGGTTTGTACTCGGCTTGCGGGTCAAACTTCGGCGTTCGCCGGATCGCGTGATCGGCTGGAAGATCGGTGCCAGCGGTGACGACTACATCCGCATGGAGACGGGGTCATGGTTGATGACACCACACCTGATCCTCAAGGTCGATGAAGACCGGATATCCGTCGCGACGCTCATCCGCTACGACCACCCAATGGCCGCCCGCATTTGGCCGCCGGTCTCCCTCCTCCATCGCCGAGTAGGCATCGCCCTGCTTGGCCACGCCCTCAAGGCTCAGTGATCAAGGCCCGGCGTCGTATGGATAGAGGTTCACAGACGAGAGCTCTCGAACAAGACCGTACATGGCGTGATGCACCTGGCCTGGGTCGATCAGGGCGACGGCCGCTACCAGGGACAGATGGCCGTCTACGTCAAGCCACGCGGTGTGTTCGGGAGGGGATACATGGCGCTCATCGAGCCGTTCCGGTATTGGGTTGTCTACCCGGCGCTCATGCGACAGATCGAACGAACGTGGAATCCACGAGTCTCTCAGCGACGCCCCATGTGATCCTCGGCACGCACGCCTGTCGAACAGGGTGCGCCACTTCAAACGGGACCGGTTAGGCTCCGGCGAACGTGTCGAAACGCAGCCTGATGCTCGTCAACAGCCTGTTCCGTGCGAGCTACGGGCTGGGGGCGCTGTTCGTTCCGTCGAAGATGGCCGAGCTGAAGCTCGCGGCGAATACCGCCGAGCACCCGGAGGCTCGACTGTTCGTTCGCGGGTTCGGCGCGCATCAGATAGCCGTAGCGGCGATGGGCCTTGCCAGCCGGCGCTGGCGGCGACTCGAGCAGCCGGCCGCGGTGGCCGCCATCGCTATCGACGTGTTTGACATGCTCTCTGCGGTGATCGAGGCCGGCGGTCGAGGACGGATGGACGCCGACTTGTCCGGGGGCCTTGTGTTCTCGGCAGCAGGCGTGGCTACCGCTGCGGCCGCTCTACGGACGCCAGCGCCGCGATGAACGGCTCACGAACCTCCGGGTCGCAATGCTGCTGCTCGAGCGCGCGCTTCTCGGCGCCGGGATCTTCACCGGCTGGGTAGTCGCGCCCGGGACCGCAGGCGAGCGGTAGCGATGAGCGGCCGTCCCACGGTGGCCCGGGGAACGTCGCATCCATAGTGATGCGCTGCCCCTCGACGACGATCGTTAGGTAGCGGTGGACGTCGACGAGCCCATCCTTGGGAACCACCTCCGCAACGGCAGTGCCGAAAAGCTCGGCGGCGCGAGTGCGATCCAACTGGTAGACGCGATGGACGATCAACGGTTCGGTTTCAGGGAAGCGCTCGGCCAACGTCCGGGCGAGAAACAGGTGCTTGGTGGAGCAGGTGCCGCGACGCTCGCGCAGCATCCCCTCCACGGTGCGATCACTTGGACGGCCATAAGGCAGCGCCCGCACTGCTTCGACCAGGTCGAGCAGAGAGGAGTCGGATGCAACGAGCGCGTTGATGAGCGCAGCGTAGAGCCATGCGTCTTGAACGACGAGCCGGCTCTATACCCCGGAGGTTGCCTGCCTACGGATTCCATCCCGTTGACCTTCGGCCGATGGGCGCCACGCCCTCATCGAACGCCCCCGCTTACCGGTGTGTGAGCACTGTATAGAGCGTGGCCTCTGAACCGATAGCCCGCGACGGCTCACCCGGCCGCCTGCGCATGAGAAGTACGAGGGGGCCCCAAAGCCAAATGGCCATCACCAGGGCGCCGGGCCAACGAGGATGATTGAAGGCATGCGCATCAAGCAGGTCACGATCGAGAACTTCCGCGGATGGCACGGTCCAGTCACGTGGCTTCCAGGCGAACACGACGTCCTGGTAGGGCCCAACAACAGCGGGAAAAGCTCGTTGCTCCGCGCCGTCGATATCGCGCTGAACCCGCACCGGAACGCCTACCGGGATCTCATGGAGCCGCACGACTTCTTCAACCTGGACACGAGCAAGCCGGTCGAGTTCACGATCATCCTCGCCGGTCTTGACGAGGAGGATCGGGACGTCTTCGAGCCGTTTCTCGAGGGCCAACGCCCGGCGCCGGACGGAGACGAAGATCACCAAGAGTTCGGGCCGGCTGATTCTCCGGACGAGGAGTTCGACGACGGTGAGCTGGTGCTGCGCATCGAATTCAAGGCCGAAATCGATGAGCCAGCAGCCTCGTTCTTTGCGCGCCCGGACTCGGGTCAGCCCCGTGTATCTCAGGAGCACAAGCTCCGGATCGGCTGGTACTTCGCACCGGCTGACCTTGATCCGTTCAAAGAGCTGGCGTTCTACTCCAACTCCATCTTCGCCAAGCTCTTCGAGCAGGTCGATCTAACGGCCGAGCTCAACACGATCCGTCAGGGGATCGAGAATGCCCGTGGCGACCTGATGGGCCACGAGCACGTGGCTTCGACGCGCGAGCGACTCGAGCAGACCGTGCGGGATCTCGGCCTGGTCGATGGCGAGGATGCTCTCGACTTCGCCGTTCTCGACATGAGCGATCGGCGTGTCCTTCAAAGTCTGCAGCTCGTCGCACGAGGCGCTCGCTCGGGCCACCATCTGCCGCTCCGATCGCATGGACGCGGCGTGCTCCGCGCGCTGCTCTTGGCCGCGGTACTCCAGCACGCCCGGGTCCGGCAAAGCAACCTGATCCTTGGCATCGAGGAGCCCGAGCAGAACCTTGAGCCGATCAACCAGCGCCTGATCTCTCGCGCGCTGCTTTTCTCGCCGGAGAGCGGGGCCGCCCAGACCATCATCTCGACACACTCGCCAGCGATCGCCTCCACCGTCCCCTTGAAGGACGTCAGCCTCGTGCGCGACTTCCACGACGGTCCCCAGGTCCGTCCACTCCGAGACGTCCAGCCCGCCGAGCACAAGTTCTACGAGCGGCACGCGCGCGGCGCCATGATCGACGGCCTGTACGCCAACGCCGTGCTGCTGGTCGAGGGCCCGACCGAGCTCGGAGCGCTCCCGGCGTTGTGGGCGAAGCAGTTCCCTGGCGCAGGTCTCGACGAGCGCCGGATCGAGATCATCGAATGCGAGAGCGTCGACAAGATCACGCCATTCGTGCGGTTCTTCTCGTCTCTCGATATCCCCGTAGCCGTCATCTGCGACTGCGACCCCGACAAGACCCAGCAACGCGACGGGATCATCCCCGCCGGCGCCGGAATGCTTGTGCATTGGAGCACCCACACGGATCTCGAGGGGGTGATCGCTGCTGAGTCCGACCTCAAAGTGCTGACGGCGGCGATGGAGGAGCTCCGCGCCGAGCTCGCTCCCTGGAACGAGCATCAGGCCGTGCTCGCCGAGCACGTGCGACGTGCGGTCGGCGACTACGACCACCTCGTCGGTGCACCCGACATCCCCGGGCTCATCGACCCCCTTGACGCGACCCACCAGCGAGTGGCGGTTGCAGCCCTGCTGCGCGCGAAGACCCCGTCCTTTAAGAGCTCCCGCGACCACCGGCTCATATGCGAGGCGCTCCCGTCAACCCCACCCACGATCGTCAAAGCGATGGAGCTGCTCCACGGCTTTGTTGGCGGTGATGTAGCCGCGATCGGGGGAGCATGCTCTCTGAAGATCCAGACCAGCAGGCGACCCTCGCCGACTGGGCGCAGCACCTCCTCATCACAGCCCCGCCTGGCTCCGGAAAGACCGTCAGTGCGATCCTCCTCGCCGCACGCGACATCGACAACGACGTCGTAGGCCCCACCCAGCGCGTCCTCATCCTCACGTTCAGCCTCGAAGCGCGCGCACAGCTCGAGGCGTACGCCAAAGACCTCCTGTCGCCGGAGCAGCGCGCGCGAATGGAGATCACCAACTACCACGCGTGGTTCTGGACCAAGGTCCGCCAATTCAGAAGCTCCCTCGGGTTGCCCCTCGAGATCGAGCTCACCACGCGTCAGCAGCACTACGACAACGTCGTGGGCGCGATGACCAGGGGCGGGGTTGCGATCGACGAGAACCTTGTGAGCGACTACGGCCTCGTCATGGAGCACGCTGTCGACGGCTGCCGGCCTGACCGTCTCGCACCGCCGCTGCCGGACGCCGCCGCGGTGGGCGAGGAGCTCTTGCAGATACATCGACAGGGTCACCTGCACTACGACGACCTCGCCTTCTACATGTGGCGGCTGGTCAACGAGTCAGCCACACTCCGGCACCTCTGGCGGCACAAGTATCCCGTCATTGTCCTCGACGAGTACCAGGACTCCTCCGCGATGCAGGCAAAGATCATCGAGCGTGTAGCGGGCAGCACAGGGCGGATGTACGCGTTCGCCGACCCGCTACAGATGATCTATAGCTGGCGCGACGCATCGCCCAAACGCGTCGACGAGTTCCGCGCACGTGGAGTCTCCTGCCACACCCTGAAAACCCTCCACCGCTACCGACACCGGCCAGCTCTTCGCGCCTGGATGGAGGGCGTGCGCGACATCCTGCTCGCCAACGGGCGGGCGTGCCCTTTACCTCCAGACGAGGTGACCGTCGTCGGATACGACCCCACACGAAGGGTCCGCGGCGAGCCCTACGACATTGCGTCACGTGACCTTTGGCAACTCGATGCTGCGATCTCGGACGCGTTCAAAGACCCCGAGATTCGCAGCATCGCGGTCCTGCACCGCAAGCACTCGCACCTGGACCGCGTCGAGCGGCATCTCTCCCAGCACTTCTTCTGCAAGCGGATTCGTACCGCGCGGGATACCGCTGAGTGGGTTCGAGAGTGGATCGACATCTACCCGATAGCCACGAGCGATCAGCTTAAGATGGAGCAGCTAATGAAGGTCGCGCTCCGCGTCGCGCCACGCAACGAGGACCTACGAGCACTCCTCGAGCGCATCGATGTGCAGGGCATCCGTGTCAATCGAGAGGTTGTCCCGTAGCGTGTAGAAGTTCGTAGGTGGCGGTTCCCCCGCCTCGTCCGGTCCTGTTGGGACCGTGGCGAGTGCAAATCAGTCCATCGAGACGAGAGGAACCGCCATGAAGACCGTAGAGCAGAAGCAGGACGCACGCTCGGAGAGGGCTTTGCCACCGGGTGTGCAGGACGCGCTGGGTGAGCTGGCCGGCGCGGCGAAGGAGGGATTGCTGGCGCTCAGTGTTGGTGTCGGGCTGGGCGTGCTGAGCGAGATGATGGAGGCCGAGCTGGATGAGGTCGTTGGACCAAAGCACGCCAAGAACGCTGGACGCACCGCGGTGCGTCACGGCCACGAGGACGGCGAGGTGACCCTTGGTGGCCGGCGGGTCGTCGTGAAGCGCCCACGCGCTCGAACGGTCGATGACGAGCACGAGGTGCCGTTGGCGACGTACGCGTATTTCGCTGATCGTGACCCTCTGACCCGTGTCGTGCTGGAGCAGATGCTCTCTGGTGTCAGCACTCGCCGGTTCTCGCGTACCCGTGAGCCCGTCGGTGAGGAAGTGATCGTGAGCGAGCGATCAGCGTCGAAGTCAGCGGTCAGCCGCGAGTTCGTGGGACGCACGCGTGAGCACCTGGACGCCCTGATGAGCCGCGACCTGCAGGACGTGCGTCTCGCGGCTTTGATGATCGACGGGATCGAGCTGAAGGGCCGCTGCGCGATCGTCGCTCTCGGCGTCAGCACCGAGGGAGTCAAGATCCCGCTGGGATTATGGGACGGCTCCACGGAGAACAAGACCGTCACCGCTCACCTCCTCGCCGATCTCGTCGACCGTGGCCTTGACGTCGAGCAGGGCGTCCTCGTCGTCCTGGACGGCTCAAAGGCGCTGCGGGCGGCCGTCGATGCGATCTTTGGTCCCGTTCCGGTGCAGCGCTGTATTCGTCACAAGGAACGCAACGTCCTGGAACACCTCCCCGAGCGCGACCGTCCCGTCGTGAAGGCCCGGTTGCGACGCGCGTGGGAGAGCGATAATCACGCGCTCGCGCTGGACGGTCTGCGGACCCTCGCCTCAGAGCTCGAACACTCCCATCCCGGCGCAGCGAGCTCACTCGCCGAGGGCCTGGAAGAGACACTAACCCTCACCCGCCTGGGAATACGTGGGCGCCTGAAGAAGACGCTGCTCTCCACGAACCCGATCGAGTCGATGATCGAGATTATCCGCCGCACCTCACGCAACGTCAAGCGCTGGCAATCCGGAGACATGTGCCTGCGCTGGACCGCCGCCGGGATGCTCCAGGCCGAGACCCAATTCCGCCGGATCGCCGGCTACGCAGACCTCGCGAAGCTCGCTCTCGCCGTAGAACGCGACCTCGCCACCCGGCGCGCGCCCGCTCACACCACAACCAAGGAGGAGACCGCACTCACCGCCATCACCGTGTAACCATCACCCGGCCGCCACCACGAACTTCTACGGCGAACGGGACAACCTCACGCCGAAGAAACCTGGCGATAGCCCTCAACGCCACGCTGCCACTTTGGACCGACCTGGCCGGCGCGTGCGCCGCAGCACGCGTCGTCTCCCGACTCGCCACAGCTCACGAGGACGCCAAACTGGTCGCTGGCGATGCCGCCCACGTGGTGCGCACGACGCTTCGAATGCGCAACGGCCTCGACGACATCGCCGCCCGTGAGGCAATCCTCAACCGGCTTGCGCAACTCCGGTTCACGGCCGAGGCCCGCGAACCGCGAGGGCTCTACCTCCTGACCTGCCACGAGGCAAAGGGCAAGGAGTTCGACATGGTGATCTTGCCGTACGTGAGCGCGACGATCTTCAACGACTCGGATACGGAGAGCAAACACGTCCTGTACGTGTCGCTGACCAGGACGAAGCACCGCCTCCTCGTGCGGGTCGCGCAAGGCGACGTTCCAGCTAGCTGCCAGGCGATGGGCCTAGCGCCCTGATCTCGTCTGAGCAACAGCTCACCGACGGAACGTACCAGCGAGCATCGCCCCTGCTCTACAACCGCCTCGGCGATCATCAGCCCCGCCAGAGAGTACCGTCGCAGTCCGTGACTACGCTTCGTCAGATGCCCGACCCTCCAGCCCGCTACAGCGGAACCCTCGAGCTCTCCTGGACCAACAAGCACCTGCGGCTGTTGGCCGAGGAGGATGGCGCCTACCAGTGGGTGCCGCCGTCCGACTACAGGGTCGCCGAGGTCCGACTCCTCGATGAGGCCGGCACTGTCGGCGAGACGCAGTCGCGAGCCGAGCGGGCCAAGGACAACCTGCTCATCCGTGGCGATGCCCTCAACGCGCTGACGAGCCTCGGCGAGCTGCCCGAGTTCGCTGACGAGTTCGTCGGAAAGGTGCGACTTGCGTATCTCGACCCGCCGTTCAACACCCAGCAGTCGTTCCTCCACTATGACGACAACCTGGAGCACTCCGTCTGGCTCACGATGATGCGCGACAGGCTGGTGCAGATCAGGAAGCTTTTGGCACCGAATGGGTCGGTGTGGGTGCATTGCGACGACTCGGAGCAGCATCGTCTGCGGTGTGTCATGGATGAGGTCTTCGGACCACAGGCTTTCGTCGCAACTGTGATCTGGCAGAAGCGGTATTCGCGTGAGAACCGGGCGGCCATCGGTGCGGTGCATGACTACGTGCTCGTTTACTCGCCGGCGGGTGCCGACTGGCGCGACCATCGCAACCAGGACAACTCGTGGGGTCTGTTCGGGTGGTTCGAGTGCGAGGACGACCCCGAGGCGGCACGTGCGCTGCTGGACACCGCCGCGGGCTGGCTGCGCGAGCGTGGACGGGATCGGATGGTCGGTCCGATGGACTTCACGACCAACGACGAGATCGGCGTCCTGATCGCCGGCCACGAGTATCCGCCGATCATCCTCTGCCCCTGGCATCACCCCTACTACCAGCGCCTGTTCGAGCAGGACGTGGGCATGGACAAGGCGATGGACCTGTACATGTGGAGCCTGCACGTCACCGGTCGCGACAAAGTCCACCCGGCGATCTGGGAGACCGCCCACAAGCTCGAGTCCGAGCACGGGATCGTCTGCCGCAACTTCCGCAAGCGCGACCTGCAGCAGGAGGTGACGAGATTCCTGGAGGTCTACAACTCCTCATGGGAGCGCAACTGGGGCTTCGTGCCGCTGAACGAGGAGGAGGTACGCCACTACGCCAAAGACCTCAAACCGGTGCTGGATGAGAACTGGGCGATGGTCGCCGAACACAAGGACACCGGCGAGATCGTCGGTGCCGCACTGACGCTGCCCGACTTCAACCAGGTCCTGGCGAAGCTCAACGGGCGCCTGCTGCCGTTCGGCTGGATCACGGCGCTGCGGGAGAAATCCAAGATCGAGGCGGTGCGCGTGTTCGCACTGGGGGTCAAGCCCTCCTATCAGCACACGGGCGTCGCGGCGCGCTTCTATGAGATGCACTTCGACGCGGCCGAACACACCCCCCAGAAGGGCGGCGAGATGGGCTGGATCCTGGAGACCAACACGCCGATGAACCGCGCGATGGAAGGCATGGGCGGCGAGATCAAGCGCCGCTACCGAGTTTACGAGCGGACGCTGTAGGAAGGGCTCGCGGCTCGCGCCACGCATCTGCGCTGCCGTATGGCCAGCAAGCCGGACGAGCAAGTCACAGATACCCTCCACCCTATGACCAACATCAACGAGCCGATCTTCGACGAGCCACGCGAGCACCCAGGATTCCGCGCTCAGCGCGCCCGCCTCAGCCGTCAGGCCGGCAGTGAACGGCTGGGGTTGAGCCTGTGGGAGCTGCCGCCCGGCGAAGCTGCCTACCCGTACCACTACCACCTCGCCGAAGAGGAGCTCGTGCTCGTGCTCGACGGCCAGCCGAGCCTGCGGACGCCCGAGTGGTGGCGGGATCTGCGGGAGGGCGAGGTTGTGCCGTTCCTGCGCGGCGAGCAGGGCGGACACCAGCTCGTCAACCGCACCGAGGGCACCGTGCGCTTCCTGGCGTTCAGCACCAACGGCGAGCCGGACATCGTGCTCTATCCCGACTCGAACAAGCTCGGCGCGTTCGAGCGGCTACTGCCCGGTGCGGGTCTGCGGGCGATGTTCCGTCTCAGCGACACCGTTGACTACCACGAGGGCGAGGAGCCACCACCCACGGAGTGAGCAGCCACCTTATGGATCTCCGCCCGGGGCTTGAGATTCGTTGCGCCTGCGGTCGAGCGCGTCATCTGACGGGCTCTGAGGATCGAGAGATCGGTGGGGGGCAAGACGCCAATTCGTTCGACAGATAGGTGATGGACAGGACGACTGAGCGCGAAGCCCCTGGGGGGCGGTTGACAGATGTAGCCAGGCTGCTCACGGCAGACGAGGTTGCCTCCCGGCTCGGCGTCCATCCGTCGTGGGTCAACAAGGCTGCGCGGGCGGATCGCATACCGCACGTCTGCGTTGGCCGCTATCGGCGCTTCCGCTGGCTTGATATCGAAGCGTGGCTAGAGAATCAGCGGCGCGGCTCATGACCGCGCCGACGGCTCCCATAAGATGCCGCGTACAGATAGGGAGTGTCCCCGGGGCGCTAACCCCGAGGACACTCTGGAACGACGGCCGAGCGGCGGTGAGACGCCCTCGACCCCGGCATCAGGAAATGAGGTCCCGATGCAAGCTCATAAGCACGCACAGGTCAGCGTCGCCCTGTCGGCGACGTACAAGGGCAAGCCGCGATCGGCCCCCGTTTGGGTCATGCGCTATCGCCTTCCGTCGGGCAAGGACTCCAAGGAGGTGCTCGGTCTCGCCTGGACAAAGAAGGGCCGGACGCCGGCCGGGTACCTGACGGAAGGCGACGCCCTGTTGAAGGCGCAGGCGTTCGCCGCGGAACACTCCACGGACACGCCCGATGCTCGACGTTCGTTTCGCGCGGCGCTGGATTCGTTCGTGCGCTACTGCACCCAGGAGAAGGGGCTGCGCGGCTCCACGATGCACGAGTACAAGAAGATCGGCGAGCGCCTGGCAGCGCGTCCGTGGCGGGGCGAGCTGACGTGGGCCGACCGGATGCTTGACACGTTCACCGACGATGACCTGCTGACTGTCCGCCAGGAGCTCGCGAAGGCCAGACGCAGCGCGGACACTGTGAACCACTACCGGCGCGTCGTGCGCGGCATCTTCGGGACACACCTGAGCAGCCCAGCTCTCGCGTGGGCCTGGATGGGCCAGAAGGTCGAGAGCGAGGGCAAGCTGCGCTTCTACACGCCAGCGCAGGTGCGCAAGCTCATCGCCGAGGCGTACTCCACGACCGATGAGGCCATCTACACAGTCGCGACCGAGGCCGGCCCCAGGTTGAGCGAGATCCGCGGTCTGAAGGTCGGCAACGTCGACTTCAAGGTCGGCGTGCTGCGCTTCGAGGACGGCTTCACGACGAACGGCGGGCACGCGGGCAACAAGGGCCGGCGAGTGCGGTCGGTCCCGATGACGGCCAACGTCCGTTCGGTGCTCGCGCCGTTCTGCGAGGGGAAGACCGGGAGCATGCTGGTCTTCGAGCACGACGCCAAACCCGGCGAGCCGATCTGCGGCACGGGTCTCTACCGCCGGTTCTTGAGCGCCGCGGAACGGGCCGGTCTGCCCAGGCTGCGTTTGCACGACCTGCGGCACACGTTCGGGACCCAGGCGATCCGCGCCTTCAAGATCCACGAAGTCCAGCGGATGATGGGCCACCGCCACATCACCACCACCGAACGCTACCTGCACTACGCCCCCGATCCCGACGCGGCGGCGAAGCTGACCGCGCTTTGGGGAGGCGCGGATAGCGACGAGGAGACCAACGTGGTCCCGCTCCGCCAGGCCGCCTGACGGCGCCAGGGAGGGCGGGAAAGAGGGGCGGGCCGCACGGCTTCGCCCCTCTTTTTGTGCGGTTCTGACTCCGATTAAGGGGAGCCTATGGGGAGCCTTGACCTTCTCGAGCGTCCTCGGCTCAGGCGCCTCGAACCGAAAACCCGCCGATTTGGAGGCTGTTCTCACAGAGGCGACGACCGGAATCGAACCGGTGTAGACGGCTTTGCAGGCCGCTGCGTAGCCACTCCGCCACGTCGCCAGGGACCCCCCATCGTATCGGCCTGAAGCAAGGGCCACGCGCGCGCGCGCGCGTACGCCACGCCAGAGGCTCATAGGCCGCCCGCCGAGGTCGGCGACGGCATTCGCGTGCGGAGCCTTATCAAGCCGTTCGCGAGCCGTTAACGACTTTTTGGCTGAGCCTTAGCAAGGCTTTCGCCGATTGTCAGGCCCCGTTCAAGGGGGTCTCCGATCATCTCGATTACAGAACCGACCGAGAGGTGATCCGATGAAAGGCAAAGCTGTTCCCGTCATGCTCGCCGCGTTCCTGGGCGGCCTTGCCGTGCTCATCGCCGTGATCGCCTTCGGGGCGTCCCTGGGCTCGACCCGATCGCGCTCCAGGTCCAGCGCTGTCCCGGGCGCCGGAGCCTCGGCCGCCGCCGCGACGGCGAGCGGCTCGCGCAGGGAGGTCTCTTCGACCGGGCTGTCGGCGACGCAGATCTATCAGCGCGACTCGGGGGGCGTCGTGGCGATCAGGGCCGTGACCGCTGAGGGCGAAGACCTTGGGACGGGCATAGTCCTCAACGACAAAGGCTTGGTCCTGACCAACGACCACGTCGTCGCCGGGGCCTCATCGATCGTGGCCGGTCCGGGGACCTCGCCGAAGACGACCAGGCCGGCGAGCGTCGTCGGCGAAGAAGCCAACCAGGACCTGGCCCTGATCAAGGTCGATCCGGCCGGCCTGAACCTGCATCCGCTGAGCCTTGTCTCCTCGAAGCCGGTCCAGATCGGCGACCCTGTCTATGCGATCGGCAACCCTTACGGTCTCGACGAGACGCTCACCAGGGGCATCGTCTCCGCTCTCGGGCGCACGATCTCCGCGCCCGACGGATCGGCCATCGAAGGCGCGATCCAGACCGACGCCGCCCTGAACCCGGGCAACTCCGGTGGACCTCTTTTGAACGACCAAGGCTTCGTGATCGGCGTCAACTCCCAGATCGCCTCTGATGCGGCCCGCGCTGAAGGCTCCCAGCCAGGGTCCACAGGCGTGGGCTTCGCGATCTCCTCGAACACTGTCGCTTCGGTCGTCAAGAAGATCGAGGCCGGCGAAGGCGTCTCTTCAGCCTCCAGCGCCGCTTCGGGCGCGCGCGCCGTCGAACGTCAGGCCGGGGCCGGCGCCACCGAAGAACCAGGGTCTGTCGAAGGCTCGCCCGAAGGGCTGCCCGGCGAAGGCTCCGGCGGCTCTGAAGTCATCGTGCCCGGCGGCGGCCCCGCTGCTGGTGGCGGTGGCGCTTCCGAAAGCGAATCTTCAGGCGGCCTCTCCGGCGAACCGGGCCGCATCGTGATCGTGCCCTGACCTCCATCAGGCGTAGCCGCGCCCGGGGCGCCCTTCGACGGGTGTCCCGGGCGTGGCTCTTTCGCCGGACCGGCCCCGCGCGCGTGTGCGCGTGCGGCACGCACGCACGCCGAGTCCTCGCGCCGCCGTTGATAGGCTTGAGCCCGAGTCCCAGGGCGATTAGCTCAGCTGGGAGAGCGCCGCCTCGACAAGGCGGAGGTCGCAGGTTCGAGCCCCGCATCGCCCATCGGAAGGAAAAGCCTGCGGTTGCTGGTCTTTCGACCTGGTAAGCAGATCCAGTCGCTACTGTTCGTCTGAGCCTGGCGAACATATGGCGAACGTTCCAGAGTTCTGCAGGTGTCCAGGCAAGGCTGCGTGTCACAGCAAGCGGCGGACGTGATCGAGATTCTCGGGTAACGCTCAGTCATGTCAGCGGGCGAAATGTTCTCTCGCCCGGACGACAGCTAAGCCCGACCTGAACAGGGCTAATTTTCCCCAGCCAAGACCTCACGATCATCATGCCTTCATCTCCCTTGCGCTCGGATGCCCCGCGACCTGCAGGACGTGCGTCTCGCGGCTTTGATGATCGACGGGATCGAGCTGAAGGGCCGCTGCGCGATCGTCGCTCTCGGCGTCAGCACCGAGGGAGTCAAGATCCCGCTGGGATTATGGGACGGCTCCACGGAGAACAAGACCGTCACCGCTCACCTCCTCGCCGATCTCGTCGACCGTGGCCTTGACGTCGAGCAGGGCGTCCTCGTCGTCCTGGACGGCTCAAAGGCGCTGCGGGCGGCCGTCGATGCGATCTTTGGTCCCGTCCCGGTGCAGCGCTGTATTCGTCACAAGGAACGCAACGTCCTGGAACACCTCCCCGAGCGCGACCGTCCCGTCGTGAAGGCCCGGTTGCGACGCGCGTGGGAGAGCGATAATCACGCGCTCGCGCTGGACGGTCTGCGGACCCTCGCCTCAGAGCTCGAACACTCCCATCCCGGCGCAGCGAGCTCACTCGCCGAGGGCCTGGAAGAGACACTAACCCTCACCCGCCTGGGAATACGTGGGCGCCTGAAGAAGACGCTGCTCTCCACGAACCCGATCGAGTCGATGATCGAGATTATCCGCCGCACCTCACGCAACGTCAAGCGCTGGCAATCCGGAGACATGTGCCTGCGCTGGACCGCCGCCGGGATGCTCCAGGCCGAGACCCAATTCCGCCGGATCGCCGGCTACGCAGACCTCGCGAAGCTCGCTCTCGCCGTAGAACGCGACCTCGCCACCCGGCGCGCGCCCGCTCACACCACAACCAAGGAGGAGACCGCACTCACCGCCATCACCGTGTAACCATCACCCGGCCGCCACCACGAACTTCTACGGCGAACGGGACAACCTCGCGACATAGCCGTGTGCAACAGCCCAAGATGAGCATTTGACCGCTGGGGCACATAGCATCACGTCGCCGGGCGGCACGTACCAGCCGCCACGGCCGTTTGTCATGCCGCCGACCCTTATCAGCCTCCCTCCAAACGTCCCCTCCGAGCTCGTCGTTGAGCCCCTGCTGGAGCCCCGGATGGTGTTCCGGGTGACCTTCGCCACGAGTCCACATGACCGCGAGGCGCTCCTGCGCAGCTTGACCTCCAACTACGAGCTCCAGCAGAGGCCCCGCAAGATCGAGCGCGTATATGGCGTCCTTCACTTCGCGATCTCGACCTGGACATCTGAGGACGCGGCGCGCGCCAACGCACAAGCCTGGCCGAAGAACGGTGACCACATCGTACGTCTGGAACTCGTACCGGGGCTCGGAGTCTGTGTCGATCGACCCCCGGATGCCTCCGAGCATCGTTCGTTGTGGGCGGCCCCCGATCAAGTCCTACGCTGCGTCGCCGATGTTGGAAGCGTGTGACATCGACACCCGGCCGAGGTACACTGGCAAGACGATGACCTACGGAATCTTCAGCTCAGCGGGAAATCTGATCGCCTGGTGCGATTCGCAGGAAGCTGCGCTGAAGGCACTACGTGACCTGGTCGCTGAGGAGCCCGAGGCAGCCGATGAGGTGGCTGCCATCCCGGTGACCAAGACCGGTCGCCCGTGTGGCGAGGCCATTCTTGCCAGCACTGCGCTCGAGCACGCCGCCGCCTAGCTGTTGTGCCCGGTGACGTCCCGAACGCGGTGGATGGGTGGACGGTTGCCGAGGGCGCTGTGGGTGCGCTGCTCGTTGTAGTGGCGGATCCAGTGTGGCAGCGCTGCGCGGCGAGCGTCGCTTGAGGCGTATTGCAGGGCGTAGGCCCACTCGCGTTGCAGGGTCTGCTGGTAGCGCTCGACCTTCCCGTTGGTGCGGGGCGTGTACGGCCGGGTGCGCAGATGACGGATCGCGCGGCGGTAGAACAGTTCGCGCAGCGTCTTGTTGTGAATGTAGGTGAACGCGTTGTCGGTCATCAGCCGCTCGGTGACGATCCCATGCTCCAGGAACCAGTCCAGTGCGCGGCGGGTGAACGCGGTCACGGTCGGGGCTTTCTCGTCGTCGTGGATCTCCGAGTACGCCAAGCGGCTGCAGTCATCGACGATCGAGTGCACGTACTCCCACCCGACCCTCCGGGAGCGCCGGGCGCGATCCCCTGTCAGCGCGTGCCCAGGCTCAGTGAACTTCCCGAACTTCTTGACGTCCATATGCAGCAGGTTCCCGGGGCACGGCCACTCGTAACGGACGACCGCCGCGCGCTCGGAGGGCTCCCGCCGTGAGCAGCCCCCACGCCGCAGCACCTGGTGCACGGTCGAGTGAGGGCGCCCAATCAGCATCGCGATCGTCCTGGGACTCCAGCCCGTCCGCTGGCGCAACTCACAGATCCGCTGCTCCTCCTCGGCAGGACATCGAGAGGGAGACCGGTGAGGACGACTGGAACGCTCCGTCAGGCACACCAGCGACTCCCGCTCGTCGGCACTCGCCGCCCGCCAGCGGCGCACCCACTCCCACACCGTGGACTTCGACACGTTCCCCCACGCCCCAGCCTGAGCGAAGGACATCCCATCATCAACGACACGACGAACGACCATCTCCCGCCCACGCGGGGTCATACGGGCTCTATGGTGCGACATCCCGGGCCTCCTTGAGGTGGTGAGCTTTGACACCCACAGCCTCTCGGTAGGCCCGGACCTACCTACCCGGCGTTCTGAACGTCCCCGGGCACGTCACCTAGCGCCGATCATCCTTGCCGTAGGAACGCCAGGACGCCTACCAGCGGCTGGTCTGCCCACCGTGCGATGACGCTTGCAGCTCTGTCGGCCTGCTCACTCGCCGCTCGCTGACACTCACAGGGTCACACGGCCGGCGGCACCCACCACCAAGCCCGGACAGGGGTCTGTCCGGAACTTTGTGTATTTGGCGTGATCTAAGGGTCCGCAGTGGGCGGGCCGTGAGGGAGGATCGTGCCGATGAGCAATGCAACGACTGCTGCGTCTGTTGACGAGGGCGATGACGGGACGGCGGCAGCGCCGCCGCTGGTTGAGAGCGATGGGATGCGGGCGTGGGCGGAGGCTCTCGTCGACCGTGCTCGAACTGAGGGTGTCGCGCTGACTGGCGAGGACGGCCTGCTGACCTCGATGGTCCGCGAGGTCTTGCAGACCGGGTTGGATGTCGAGATGGCCGATCATCTCGGCTACGAGCCCTACGAGTCGATCGGGCGTGGTTCGGGGAACAGCCGTAACGGCGCGCCTATCCGAAGACGGTGAGGACCGATGTCGGACCGGTCGAGCTGCGGATGCCCAGGGATCGTCAGGGCACGTTTGAGCCGGTCACGGTGCCCAAGCACGTGCGGCGCCTTGAGGGGTTGGGTGCGAACGTGATCAGCCTTTATGCGAAGGGACTGACCACGGGCGAGGTCCAGGCCCATCTCGCTGAGATCTACGACACCGAGGTCTCGCGCGAGACGATCTCAAAAGATCACCGACCAGGTGCTGCCGGACATGGTCGCGTGGCAGAGCCGACCACTGGACCGCGTCTACCCGGTCCTGTTGATCGATGCGATCGTCGTGAAGGTCCGTGACAGTCAGGTCGCCAACCGGCCCGTATATGTCGCGATCGGCGTGAACCTCGACGGCGAACGCGACGTCCTCGGCCTATGGCTCGGCCCCTCCGGCGGCGAGGGAGCAAAGCAATGGATGAGCATGCTCACCGAGCTTCGCAACCGCGGGGTCTCAGACGCCCTGATCGTCTGCTGTGACGGGCTGAGGGGCCTCCCGGACGCGATCCGGGTGACATGGCCGCACGCGACGGTCCAGACGTGTGTCGTGCACCTGGTGCGCAACAGTCTGCGCTACGCCTCAAAGAAGTACTGGGCGAAGATCGCTAAGAGCTTGCGCGAGATCTACACCGCCCCGACCGTCGAGGCAGCTGAGGCGCGTTTCGGCGAGTTCGCTGATGATTGGAGGCCGCGCTCTACCCAGCGATGATCGCATCCTGGGAGAACGCCTGGGAGGAGTTCGTGCCGTTCCTCGAGTTCCCCGTCGAGCTCCGCAGGATCGTCTACACGACCAACGCGATCGAGTCGCTGAACGCTAGATTCCGTCGAGCTGTCCGCCACAGGGGCCATTTCCCCAACGAGCAAGCCGCGATAAAGGTGCTCTACCTCGTCGCGACGGCCCGCCGGAAGAACCGTGAGAACCTGACCGGCCAGATCAGCAACTGGAAGCACGCGCTAAACATTCTGACCATCCACTACGGCGACAGACTCACCGCCACACAGTAGCCCGAGAGGACAAACACCAACAAAGCCATTTACACAAAGAAACTGACAGTCCCGCTCGCGGAGGCGACGGCGCTGCTCGACGGAAGCAGTTCATCTGATGGCTGGTTCGAGATGGCGACGCGGCTGCGAACGGCAGCATGGCGTCTCGGCTCAGCCACCTACTGCCTCTGGCAGTGGAGTGAGCCCACCGACGATCGACCGGACATCGACGACCACACGATGCCCGGTGACGTATTGCTGGGCGACGAGGAGCGTGCTCGCTGTCGCCAGCGTCGCAGCGGCCGGCGCAACACGAATCTCTGGCGAGCTGAGGCACGCGCGAACCGGATCCCGCATGTGCGGCTTGGACGCTATGTGCGGTTCAGCGCGGAGGAGCTGGAGGAGTGGTGGCGAGCGCGCATGCGGGGGCCGTGGCGTGCGCGAGGTACAGCGTCGCGCACAGCGCGCTCGTTGCTCGTCGATCGTCGGGCAGAGCACGGGAGGCGTCCTGACTAACGAGACGACTATCGCGTTGAAGCAGCCGCAGCGCCCGCTACCTTGGGCGGCCGATGGTGGCGCGCGATCAAGGAGACGATGAGTGATGGCGACAGCGAGGAAGACCACCCGACGCCCCTACGGAGCTGGCTCGCTCTACGCGCGTGGGGGCGTCTGGTATGCGCATTGGCGCGCGGACGGTGGCCGGCAGGTCAAGCGTCGTGTCGGCCCGATGCGCCTCGAGGGCTCGCGGGATGGCCTGACACGCAGCCAGGCCGAGGCAGAGCTGCGTCGGCTGATCGCGGAGACGAAGCCCGCCCGGATAACCGCCAGCCACGCGCTGACGATGGCCGAGCTGGGACGCCGTTACCTCGCGAACCTGGAGCGTCAGAGCCGTAAGAAGGCGACGACGACGGCTGTGGAGTCGATCCTGCGCGTTTGGCTTGAGCCGTTCTTCGCGGAGCGCGATCTGCGCCGGATAACGGCCCAGGACGTTCAGGATTTGATGACGATGATGGAGAAAGGCGAGAGGCCCGGACCGAAGGCGAGGGGGGACCGTCGCTATGGGCGTCCTGTCGGCGCAAAGTCGGTCCGCAACTACATCGGCTACCTCTCGGCGCTGCTCGGTTTCGCCGAGCGCAAGGGGTGGCTGCTCGTGAACGTCGCCCGGCATGTCGAGCTGCCCGGCAAGCCCGAGAGTGCCGAGATCAGGTTCCTTGAGCCGCTTGAGGTGCGTGCGCTGGCTGGCGCCGCTGTCGATGGGCCTTACCGCGAGATCGACCGTGCGATGTATCTCACGGCTGCGATGACCGGCCTGCGGCAGGGTGAGCTGGTGGCGCTTCGGTGGCGCGACGTGGACTGGACGGCCGGCCGGATCAGGGTTCGCCAGAACTACGTGCTAGGCGAGTTCGGCACTCCGAAGTCCCGTCGTTCGACGCGCAGTGTTCCGATGGCCGATGAGGTCGCGGGAGAGCTTGACCGCCTCAGTCGTGGGGTGGGGGAGAGCATTGGCGATGCTCTCGTGTTCGCCGATCCTCACACGGCGGGGCCGCTCGACAAGGCAGCGATCCTACGGCGCTTCCGCCGGGCGCTCAAGGCCGCGCAGCTTGCGCAGTCGCATCGCTTCCACGATCTGCGCCACACGTTCGGTACGGCGATGGCTGGCACCGGCGTTCCCATGCGGACCTTGCAGGAGTGGATGGGGCATCGGGACATCGAGACGACCCAGCGCTACGCGGACTACTCGCCGAGCGGGCACGAGTCGGCGTTCGTCGCGGCCGCGTTCGGGGCGGAGGATGCCGGTCAGCGCCTCGCGGGCCAGGCGGCGTGATCGGGCGCTGCGCCGCTCGTGCGGCGGTCGCTCAAGCCATCACCCGCAGATGATCGTCGTCCGCGATCCGCGCCACTTGTTCATCGACGAGTCCGGCGACTCCGAGCGCACGCTCCTGTTGTGCGCGCTGAGCTTGCCCGAATCGACGGTTGCGCTCGCAGAAGCGAGCACGGATCGGCTCGTGGGTCAGATGGCCGCGCTGCTGCCGGGGTTCGCCCGGGAGCCAGAGCTGAAGGCGAACCGGCTTGCGCGCCCGCTCCTGCCCAGCGAGATCGACGCCCTCGGCGACGCGGCGCCGTTCCGCACGCACGAGCGCGAGTTCGTCTATCAGCACGTCCTCCATCACCTCGCAGGTCTTGCCGGCGCACAGGTGTACTCGGTGCTCTGGCATTGGAAGGGATCGGCGGCGCGCGGAGGGCGACGGTATCGGCTGCTGCTGGAACGCCTTCTGGAATGGGTGCTCGAAGACCCGGAGCCTGTATCGAGCATCGTGATCGACCGAGCCGGGCAGGAGCGTCACTACCGGCAGGCCATCGACACGATCAGCGCGGGCGCCGCGACGGATTGGACTGTGCGGATGTCGGCCTCGCATGAGGATCGTCTCGTGCAGCTCGCGGACCTGACGGCCTTCGCCGCCTGGCAGGCCGCCACGCCCGGCCAGAGCCATTCCAAGCCTCACATGCGCCACTGGTACCGGTTGGCCCTGAGGGACGTGTTTGCGCCGCAGGGCGACGGATATGGCCTACGACACTTCGCTGACGAGGACGCTCGCGCGCGGAGCAACTACCGCCGCCGACGCTGAGCCGCGGATACTGCCCACAGAAACAAGCTGCCCCGGGTGTTACCCCGGGGCGTGGTCGAAACCGGAGCCGTCTAAGCGGGCCGACCTCGTGCTGTCATGATAGACGATCCCGGCGACAGCGCAAGCGCCTCGGTGCCCAGCTCAGAAAGCGGCTCGCCGGTGCTGATCTGATGCGCCGCGTCGTCCAGTTGCGCATCGCTCAGCTCCCCGCGCGCCCAGCGACCGAGTAGCGCCTCGGCGACACCCGGATCAAGACCCTCGGCACGCACGGAGGCGAGAGCGTTCTCAGCCGCTTGGACGCGCGTCGTCACGCTCTTAATCCTACTCTCGCGACGCTGAGCTGCTGGCTTCTTGGCGTCCGATGTGCAGCTCTTGGTGGAACGTTCGATCGCGCACCCCGTCGAGCACGCGGTTGTGCTCCCCGTATGCGGGATGGTCGCTGGCGACGACGCGATGTACGCCGCCGAACCCAAGCTGCTGCGCGAGTGGCGCGATACCGTTCACGGCTGGGATCATCTGCAATGAGCGAGATCACCGACAAGACAGATGAGCTGTTCATGGCGGCGGCGTGCAGCGACGACGATCTCAGCTACCCGGCGGATGTCGCGTTCGTTCCCAGCGACGAGGACTGGACGGACGACGTTCTCTGGCGCAATCTGATCGAAGGGCAGGCGACCGTCCTTGTCGGCGAGGACACAGAGCTGCTGCTCGTCCCGCTGCGCCGCGGCGTGATCGACCGGCTCACGGGCCGTGTGCCCGTCAGCGTCGCGCCCCGAACGCACGGGCACGCCTCGTCCTACGCCACGCGGACGACACCCTCGACGCGTCCTACGATCAAGCCGTCGCTACGGCCGTCGAGCTGATCGCATTCTGCCGGCGCGTCGGTGTTCCATTTGGGGTCAGCGTCGAGAGCGTCTCGATCCGCCAAGTCGAGATCGAGGCCTCCGTCCGCCTCGCAACCCGGCTACAGGCAGAGCTACGTCGCTAGTCCGCACGACCTGATCGTAGGCAGCGCAAGCCAGCTGACCCCACCGTGCCGCGTTCTTGGCAGAACAGGCCTTCTATTGAACAGGACGGGCTGTGCTTGCCTTGGTAGCAATTCGCTGTGCTCAGGCGGATATGCCCGCCGGCGCCTCGGTCTCCAAGTCGCTGAGAGCTGTGGGGTCCTGAGCTTGGCTGGTGGCGACGCGGGGTAGTGCGAGCAGTGAGCAGCGTGCGTGGCGTTGCAGGTAGGCGGAGGTGCTGCCCAGTACCAGACGCCGCACCGGGCCATAGCTGCGCGATCCGACGACGAGGAGGTCGAGCTGGTCGCCGAACGTGGCGAGCTCCTCGCCGGCGAGGCCATACACAGCATGACCCTCTACGCCGGGCAGCTCCTTCAGACGGTCATTGGCCTCCTTGAGCATCACGTCGATGCTCTCGCCGATCTCGGGAGGCAGGATCCCGGTGTAGGCCACAGTCGGGATCGCCACGACTTCGAGCGCATGAACCGTCGCCCTGATGGGCGTGGCCAGCTCCTCGGCCACCGCAAGCGCCGCTCTGCTCTCGGGTGAGCCGTTGTACGCCACGCCGACCTTGGCGATTGGGGTGGGGTGCTGGCCATAGCCGCGAGCCGCGATCGCGACCGCGCAGGGCGCGCCGTTGAGTGCCGCACGTGTATCGTCGCCAAGCATCGCGCGCCCGAAGGCGCCATGAGCGCAGGAGCCGACCACGAGCAGATCGGCGCCCAGCTCCTCGGCCTGCTGGTGCAGGCCGTGGCCGGGATTTGCCGCGACGACACTGAGCAGCTCTGCGTCGACCCCGGTGGCGGTGCGCTCGTCTTCGAGCAGCCTGTGGGAGTCCTCGCGCTCCTCGGCCACGTCGCCGCGGTGCACGTAGGCGAGCGTCAACTTTCCGCCAGCGGGGTCGGTGAGAATATGGGCCAGCGCGATGGCGTCACGACCATTGGGTCTGCCGTCGACCCCTACAAGCACGTTCTTGAACATCATGGGTCTCCTCGTCGAGCAGCGGGCCACTTCGGTGGTACGACCAGCACCGAGTAGGAGTAGGACGCGTCGTGCGAGGAGTAGGGCGCGTCGTGCGAGGAGTAGGGCGCGTCGTGCGCTGGCGCAGTGCACCCTGTCTGAGTCTTGGGCATGCTTGCAACCTATTGCGCGCGGTTGGCTGGATCATCAGCAGCTTCTCCTCGACGGGCTACGTAGTAAGTCGCGTTCGGGCGCTCGAGTTCGAGACTTGAGGTCCCCGGTCCGCCTCGACCGACCGTCCTCGGGGACGGCGACGGTTGGGAGCGCGCTGTATCTCCGTACAGATCACTGAGTGGTTTCGGGGAAGGATGCGGAAGACGGGTCCGACCTCGAACGGGAATATGGACCTCCGATGCAACGAAACGAACTCCGAGGATCGACAGCGATGGAGGCGATGGCGATGGCCGCCAAGACGGCGAACGCAAAGGGCACGGCGTCATGGCCGTACGGCCAGGCCGGCTCAGATGGCCGACGCCGCGCGGCCGGCGCCACCGATCGCGATCGCCTGCTCGACCGCTTGCAGCACCTTCGCGGCATCCTGCCGATGTTCGCCCAGGAGCTGGCGAGTTCCCGCCGTCAGGCGGCCGCCCTGCGCGTCGAAAACCGTGGGCTGCTGGAAGAGGTGCGCCGGCTGCGAGCACAGCGCGAGCGCAGCGACTCCGCACGAGACTGACGTCGTCGGAGTGAACTCGCCGCCGCGGACTCACCGTGTGTTCGCACGCTCAGGCGGGCGGTACCTCTGGGCCCCGATGCGTCGTTGTGTCGCAGAACCCAGCGCCGCAGCTCGTCCGCACCCCACACGATGAACGGGTATGGGAGCAGGAACGCCAGGTCGTGGGCGGGCAGCGCGGCTGTACCTAGCAGCGACTGAAGTGGCGGTGCGTACACGAATACGGCGGCGAGCGCGAGCTCGGCCACGATCGCGCCGAGCAGGTAGCGGTTGCTGAAGACGCCTACCGATCGCAGCGAGGCCCGCCGGGTGCGCACCGCGAAGGCGGTGCCGATCTGGCCGAAGATCATGCCCAGGAACGTCATCGTGGTCGCCTGCAGGTAAGCATGGTGCAGTGGATGTCCGGCACCGGTCGGATCGCCGCTGTGCCACCCGGCTTCGGTCAGGACATAGAAGAAGCCCGCCAGCGACAGCCCGGCGACCATCACGCCCAAGAACAGCCATGCGCGCACGAGCATCGGTGCCTGGATGACGCCCTCCGACCGCGGGCGTGGGGGACGGTCCATGATCCCCGGTTCGATCGGATCGCGCCCCAGCGCGAGCGATGGCAGCGTCTCTGAGCCGATGTCGAACGCCAGCAGCTGCAGCACGGTCAGGGGGAGCGGGATGGCCCCGCCGGCGAGCGCGAACACGAGAAACGGCGCGACCTCGGGCGTGGCGTGGGCGAAGATGTACTGGATGAACTTGCGCACATTGTCATACACCTGACGGCCCGCTTCGATCGCCACGACGATCGTGGCGAAGTTGTCGTCGGTTAGCACCATCGTCGAGGCCTCACGCGCGACGTCTGTCCCTGAGCGGCCCATCGCCACGCCGATGTCAGCGACGCGCAGAGCGGGGGCGTCGTTGACGCCGTCACCAGTCATCGCGACCACGTGACCGGCCCCGCGCAGCGCCTCGGCTATCTGCAGCTTGGTCTCCGGCGAGGCCCGGGCGAACACGAGCTCGCCGGGACCAGCCAGCAGCTCGCGCAGCTCGCGCTCGTGGGTGTGGTCGATGTGGCTTGCGTCGATCGCCCGCGGTTGATCGCCCCCGATTCCCACCTGGCCCGCGATTGCGGCGGCCGTGAGGGGATGGTCTCCGGTGATTACGGTAATGCGGATGCCCGCGCTGTGACAGCGCGCCACTGCCTCGATCACCTCGGCGCGGGGCGGGTCGAGCATCGTTATCAGTCCCAGGAAGCACAGCTCGCGCTCGGCGTCCGCACGGGCCGGGGCCACGCCTACCGTGGCGGGCATGGCTCTGCGCGCAAGCGCCAGCACGCGCAGACCATCGCGGGCGTAGCTCTCTACCTGTTTCATCACGCGCTCGTGCTCATCACGTCCCAGGGTGCGCAGCTCACCGGCGGCTGACAGAGCGTCGGTGCAGTGCGCCAGCACGGCCTCCGGGGCGCCTTTGGTGTGCAGCCACCGGGCGCTGGGATCGCCGCCGGCGTCGAGCGTTGACATCAGCTTGAGCTCGGGATCGAAGTTGTACAGATGCCCGCGCCCGCGCTCGCGCCGCTCGGGATCGACGTCGGCGCCGAGCGCTCGCGCCGCGCTCAACACGGCCACCTCTGTCGGGTCTCCCGTGCCGCTCTCGCCGTCGGCAAGCCGGGCGTTGTTGCACGTGGCTGCCGTGTCTGCCAGCGCGCGCAGGGCGACGTCGTGCGAGCCCCGCGCCGAGAGTTCACCGTCCTGGCCTGTGAGCGTCACCTCCGTGCTCGACGTCCACACGGCCGTGGGACGCATGCGGTTCTCCGTCAGCGTGCCCGTCTTGTCGGTACAGATCACATCGGTAGAGCCGAGCGTCTCCACCGCGCTCAGCCGCTTGACCAGCGCGCCGCGGCGCGCGAGCGCGCGCACGGCGACCGCCAGTGCAAGGGTGATGACGGGCAGCAGACCCTCGGGCACATTGCCGGCGAGCAGCCCCACAGCGAACACGACGCTGTCCTTGAGCGACAGTCCCGCACCGAAGATCGCCAGCGGGATGAACGCCACCGCCATGCCGACCGCGACCGCGGCGATCAGCCACGCCACCCGGCGCACCTGGCGCTCCAGCGGGCTGGGCTCTTCCTTGACGCGCTCCGACAGCGAGGCGATGCGACCCAGCTCGGTGTGCATGCCGGTCGCGAACACCACACCCTGGGCCTCGCCCTCAAGACAGGTGGTGCCGCTGAACACCAGATCCCTGGCGTTCAGGCGGGGCACGTCATGGTCGATCAGATCGCCCGCGCGCAGCACCGACACCGACTCGCCCGTCAGCGTCGACAGATCGACCTCGACGGCGCCGCTCAGCAGGCGCATGTCCGCGGCGATGCGATCCCCTTCCTCCAGCAGCACGACATCGCCCGGCACGAGCCCCACGGCCTCGATCGTCACGGGGGCGCGGTCGCGCAACACCCTGACGTGCTGGGGCATGTAGCGAGCGAGTGCCTCCACCGCTCGCTCGGCTTGCATCTCCTGCGCGAACGCAAACGCCGCGTTCAGGACGATCACGAGCAGTACCGCTATGCCGACCGTATCGTTGCCTACAGCGAAAGACAGACCCGCCGCCAGCCACAACAGCAGCGCCAGCGGATGCGTCAGCTGGCGTACCAGCTCTCCCGGCCAGCGACGCCCGCCTCGGCGGCGCAGCTCGTTGGGCCCGTACTGCGCCAGCCGGCGCTCGGCCTCGCTCGTACTCAGTCCCGCGGGCGAGCTGCGCAGGTCGCGCAACAGCAGTTCCGCGGCCTCCTCCACCTCGATCTCGCCCGACACGGGAGTGTTGGCGCCGACGGTCATCTCACGTGCGCCATCCACCACTCGCGGTGAGCGGACTCGCGGTGAGCGGGCCGGAGTCCAGGCGAGGCCATCATGAGCCGCGATCTTCGAGCAACACACGCCTGCCAGCATCGGGAACTCACCCTGCTCACACTGCGGAGAACTACGCGGACGTAGTTACCCACGGTGGCTGGCCGGGAATCGACCGATGGCAGTTGGCTTCACGGGCGGTACGTTCACTTGGCAATGCGCCGTACCGACCCCGCCCTGAGGCCATGGCCGCTCTTGGCCTGACCCTGATCGTCATGGCCGTGGTGTTGCTGCTGGCTGAGGCGCATCTGTCGACCGGCGGGCTGATCGGGGCTTGTGCCAGCGTGGCCGCCATCGGCGGCGTGGTGTTGCTGGCACTCGCGGCCGGCGCGGGCGCGGTGGCCGTGCTGATCGTCGCGCTGTGCGTGGCGGCGGCGTCGATGTCGTTGCTGCTGCTGCTCAGACGCCGCGTTCTGCGCCCGCTGGGAATGCGCCCGCGCACCGGCAGGGAGGCGCTCGTCGGTCACGTCGGCATCGTCCGCTGTGGCGACGGTTCTGAGGCACAGGTTTTCCTCGACGGGTCGCTGTGGCGCGCCGAGCCGAGTTCGGTCCACCAAGAAGCCGAACTGCACGACGGCGAACGCGTCGTCGTCGAACGTGTCAATGGTCTGACCTTGTGCGTGCGCAAGGCCGAGGAATGGGAGCTGAGTTCATGATCGTCACGATCCTCATAGTCATCTTGGTCGTATTGCTGCTGCTTGGTTTGATCCTCGCCGCGGCCTCGGTGCGCATCCTGCGCGAGTACGAGCGGGGCGTCGTATTCCGCCTCGGGCGTCTGCTCGACCAGCAAGGACCGGGCGTGGTGTTGCTGATTCCGTTCATCGATCGGATGGTGCGTGTCAGCCTGCGCACCGTCACGCAGCAGATCCCGCCGCAGGAGGTGATCACCCGCGACAACGTGCCAGCTCGCGTGACCGCCGTCACCTACTTCCACGTCGTCGATCCCAACCGCTCGGTCGTCGAGGTCGAAGACGTCCTCGCGGCGACCTCCCAGATCGCCCAGACCACACTGCGCTCGGTGCTCGGCAAGGCTGAGCTCGACACGCTGCTCGCCGAGCGCGAGCGCCTCAACGAAGATCTACAGAAAATCATCGACGACCAGACCGAGCCGTGGGGTATCAAGGTGACGGCCGTGGAGATCAAGGATGTCGAGATCCCGCCGGACATGCAGCACGCGATCGCGCGTCAGGCCGAGGCTGAGCGTGAGCGTCGCGCGAAGATCATCAACGCCGAGGGTGAGGCCCAGGCCGCCGCCAAGCTCGGCGAGGCCGCCGACGTGATCAGCCGCAACCCCGTCACGATCCAGTTGCGCTACCTGCAGACACTGCTCGAGATCGGCAGCGAGCAGAACTCCACGATCGTATTTCCTCTGCCGATCGATCTGATCGGACCGCTGATCCAAGCCGTTGCCGACCACCGGGACGTGGCCACGCCATCGCCGCCGCCCGAGGGGGCAACCGCAACCCACACGCCCAACGGTTCACCAGCAGGCGCAATACCGGTGTAACTGCGGCGGCTCTGGAGCGACGCGTCGACCCGCAGGGGCGCACTGCCGATTAGGGTGCTTTCCGTAGTTTGCACCAGCGCTGCGCGGCAGATGCCTGATGCCCGTATGACGAGGCTTGTCTAGATTTGGCTGCTGTGAAGGCGATAACGGTAAGTCTGCTTCTCATGGGCCGGCACCGCGCCCGTACGCAGGGGACGGTACAGCCGCGCGACGAGATCACGGTGGAGGCGGAGGTCATGGGTGCGCTGTATGGCGACTCCTCCACGCGCCGGCGAGCACACAACACGCGTGCTTGTCCCGGGCAAGCCCCCAATCCGCAACCGTCGGCGATGCACTGATCCAGCGACGCATCGGCGCTACCAGGATGACCACCGCTTACGACACCAAGCTGCCACACCAGCTTGCCGAGAGTCCCACATGGGGACGGCCGGCGTGACCGCGGTCCTGGCGGGCTCGGGCCGCGGGACTCCGAAGGAGGAGGTGGGGTGTTCATGACGATCGAGCGGCCGGGCGAACACCGGACGGGTGCCATCACGTCCCTCGTGGATCCTCCGGTGTTCGTGCCCAGCGCGGTCCGCTTCCAGGACCGCCGCGATGCAGGGCGGCGGCTGGCCGCGCTGCTTGAGTCATTTCGCGATGAGCGGCCGGTGGTCGTGGGTATTCCGCGCGGTGGCGTGCCGGTCGCGGCCGAGGTCGCGCGGATACTCGGTGCGCCGCTCGACGTTGTGATCGTGCGTAAGATCGGCGCACCGCAGAATCCCGAGTTCGCGATCGGGGCGCTCGCCGAGGGCGGCATTCACGTGCTCAGTGAACGGACAGTGCGAGCGCTTGGCCTTTCCGACGTTGAGCTGGGGGCTCTGATCGCGCGGGTCGAGGGCGAGCTCGCCGAACGGCGCCTGCGCTACCGGGGCGCGCGGGGGCCTGCCCAGCTCGGCGGGCGCACGGCGATCCTCGTCGACGATGGCCTTGCCACCGGTCGCTCCGCGCTGGCAGCCGTACGGTCGCTGCGTGAGCGCGGCGCGAGTCGCGTGATCCTGGCCGTACCGGTCGCCGCGCCCGAATCCGCCCAAGAGCTTCGCCGGCACGCCGATGAGGTGGTGTGCGTGGAGGAACCCGCTGATCTCTGGGCCGTCGGCTACTGGTATAAGGACTTCCGGCCAACGACAGACGATGAAGTCGCGGCGTTGCTTGCCCAATACGGCGATCCGGTCGCACCGCGGACGGTCGCCATCTCCCTGACCCCGCATCTGGCGTTGAGCGGAGACCTCACCGTTCCACCACGAGCGCAAGGGGTCGTCGCGTTCGCTCACGGCAGCGGCTCGAGCCGCCTCAGCCCGCGCAACCGCTCCGTCGCGAGCGCCTTGAACGAAGCCGGTTACGCGACGCTGCTGTTCGACCTGCTCACCCCGAGCGAGGAGCTCGATCGTGGCAACGTCTTCGACATCCCGCTGCTCGCCGACCGGCTCATCGCGGCGAGTGCCTGGCTTGGGGAGCGCGACGATGTCGGGAGCCTGCCGCTCGCCTACTTCGGCGCGAGCACGGGGGCGGCGGCAGCGTTGACGGCCGCTGGTGAGCTGGACGGCCAGGTGAGCGCCGTCGTTTCGCGCGGCGGGCGTCCCGACCTCGCCCAGCGCCTGAGCGCAGTGCGAGCGCCGACGCTGCTGATCGTCGGCGGAGCCGACCGGCAGGTGCTTGAACTCAACCGCGAGGCCCAGCACCAGCTTCGCTGCCCGAGCGAGGTCGCGATCGTCCCCGGTGCGACCCACCTCTTCGAAGAGCCCGGCGCGCTCGAGCAGGTGAGTCGTCTGGCGATCGATTGGCTCGACCGTTATCTCACAGCGTCGCGCCCGGCCGAGACACGCGCCGCAAATCGTTGACACCGACATCGAGGTCCGGACTCCGCGCGTGGGTACGGAGGGCGTAGCCGGATTGCGGTGTTACACGGACGCGGACAGGACGCCAGTCTCCTAGCGTCTGGCACAGACCGCGACAGGACAGGAGGAGCACCGCGATGGACACGATGCGGGCATATCGGCTCGTCGCCTGGCACCAGCCTCCGGAGCTGCGGGAGGACGGATAGGCATGTCTGTGGCGATCACTTCGTCGGCACTTCCGCTCGGTGAGCGTGAGGTGCTCGCCGCGCTTCGGCGTGAGGCGCATCCGCTCACCGGCGATCACCACGATTACGACGCTCTGTTCGCACTGGCCGGCGATGCGCGGATCGTGCTGCTCGGCGAGGCAAGTCACGGGACTCACGAATTTTATCGCGAGCGCATTCGCATCACCAAGCGCCTGATCTCAGAGCGTGGCTTCACCGCGGTCGCGATCGAGGGAGACTGGCCCGACGCCTACCGCGTGCACCGCTTCGTGTCGGGTGCTCGGACCGATCCCGACGCGCAGGACGCGCTAATGCCGGCCTTCCCGCTGTGCCCGCTGGCCGCGGGCCACAGTGGCCGCGCGCTTTCAGGGCCGCGCCTGGAGCGCGCGATCGGCGTGATCTACCACCCCCAGACCGAGCGCCAGAGCCACTGGTTCGCCGCGAGCGCCGCCCGGCAGTACGACGCACTCGTGCACGTCGACACCACACGCGCCGTCGAGCCGCTCGAGCGCACCTCCACCTGGCAGCTCGGCGAGCCCCCAGAGACCTACCCGAGCGCGTTGTGATCGGGCGCTTGTGATCCACGCTCGCGCACACTGTCCGCCGGCGAGGTCAAGCGCCGTCGCCCTCGACCCATCCACAGGCCTAGCTCAGAGCGATGCCAACGAGCTGCTGCTGATCGCCGGTGGTGCGGTCGACAGCGCCGCTCGGTTGCTGATCCAGAGTCGCTCGCATGTCGGTGGGCTAATCGCCAAGGGCGACCGCGACTACGCGAGTCGCGTCGATTTTCAGATCGAGGACTCCATCAGGGATGCGCTTGCACTCGCGTCGCTAGACATTCCGTTTCTCGGCGAGGAGCGGGGAGGTCACCCACACGCCCCGCTGCTGTGGGTGCTCGACCCGGTCGACGGCACGACCAACTTCATCAAGGGCAGTCCGCTGTGCGCCATCTCCCTGGCGCTGCTGAGCGAGGGCCAGCCGATCTTCGGGATCGTCGATCTTCCCCTACTGGGCGAGCGCTACGTAGCGCGTGCGGATGCAGGCGCATATCTCAACGGCACACGGCTGCACATGCCGGATGCCCACAGGCTCGCCGATGCGGTGGTCGGGGTCACCGACTTCGCGGTCGCGGACGACCGGGCGCTCGAGAATCCGATCCATATCGCTCTCCTTGCCCGCCTCGCGCCGCGCGCGCTGGGAGTGCGAACACACGGGTCGGCAGCCCTCGATCTGGCCTGGGTGGCGGCGGGGCGCCTCGCCGGGTCGATGATGCTTTCAAACCGCGCCTGGGACGTCAGCGCAGGGGTCTTGCTCGCACGCGAGGCGGGAGGATTGACATACGATTGGGACGGGTCCGAGCACAGCGTCGACTCCCGCTTTACGATCGCCTCCGCGCCTGGCTTGAAGCACAGCCTGCTCGAGCTGCTGCCCGCCCCCTGATGAGCAGCCCGTCGCTTGTGGTATTCGCGCCCTCGCCGCTGTTGACGATCACCGTCGAGGCGGCGGGCACCGCCGGGCAGGAGATTCATCTGCACGCTGGCGGACAGGGCTTCTGGGTGGCCCGCATGACGGCGCTGCTCGGCGCCGAGGTCTGTCTGTGCTGTGCCCTTGGCGGCGAGTCGGGGGCTGTCTTGCGCGGACTGATCGCGAGAGAGAACGTCGAACTCTCGAGCGTGGAGTGCGCCGTGTCCAACGGCGTCTACATCCACACCCGTCGAGACGGCGCGCGGGAGCAGATCGCACGCACAGAATCCAAGCGCCTCTCCCGCCACGAGACCGACGAGCTGTACGGGCTGACGCTCAGCGCGGCGCTGGATGCGGGTATCGCGCTGCTGACTGGTGTGGATCCGCCCACCGTCCTTGACAACGAGATCTACCGCCGGCTGGCGGGCGATCTGCGTAGCAACGGAGTAAGGGTCATCGCCGATCTCGCTGGCCCGGCGCTGAAGGCCGCGCTGGCAGGAGGCTTGGACGTGCTGAAGATCAGCGAGGAGGAGATGCTCGCCGAGTCACCCGCCAGCAGCTTCGCCACGAAAGACCTGACAAGGACACTCGACGAACTGCACGTGGCTGGCGCCGAGACGGTGCTCCTCTCGCGCGCCGAGCAGCCGGCGCTGGTGCTCGATGGCCCCAACGGACGCTATCTGGAACTCACCGGTCCCCGCGTCGAGACCCTCGAGCCACGTGGCACCGGCGACTCGATGTTCGCTGCGCTCGGCGCCAGTCTCGCGGGCGGCCAGGAGCTGGACGCTGCGCTGCGCTTGGCGACGGCGGCCGGCTGTCTGAACGCCACCCGTCACGGGCTTGGCACAGGGGCCCGTGCGCAGATCGAGCAGCTGAGCCACCACATCGAGATCACGGAGTTGAGCTCCGGCTCAAAGAGAGCGTGAGCGCCTGCCGGCCGCGGATAACCCGAAGCCTTTGCGCGCGTAACAGCGGACGCGGACCAGTCCGCGTGTTGCAAGGGTGACGGCATGGTCAGGAAATCACGATCGGCGGTACCGATACTGCTGACGCTGCTACCGCTCATAACGGCTGCTCCACGCACGGCGGCTGCGCAGACGACCTCCGTCGAAGCGGTCGGCCAAGCGAGGCTCGTCATCCAGGGAACCCCGGGCAGCGGTGCGATCGGAGGCTCGATCGCCTCGGTCCCGAACCTGACCGGCGATCGTCATCCGGCGCTTGCGATCTCCTCGCCCTATGAGTCGCTGCCGGGACGCCCGCGTGCGGGTGTCGTGTATGTGGTGTTCGATACGCCACGAACCGGCACCGTGGCGATCGACGATCCCGGCCTGCACGGCTTTCGGATCGTCGGCGGTCCCTACTACGACGCCGGGTTGGCGGTCGCCTCTGCCGGGGACGTCGACGGTGACGGTCGCGGTGACATCTTGCTGAGCGCGCCGCGCCACGGTGTCACCTGCCGAACCCCGATGAGTGGTCCCTGCGGCTACCGGGCGCCGGCGGTGGCGTTCGTCATCTACGGCAAGGCGAGCGAAGGCACCGTCGATCTCGCGCACCTCAAGCGCTCGCAGGGCTTCGAGATCAAAGGCATACCAGGAGGGTCCGGGACAGGGGCGGGCACGCTCGCGGGCCTCGGCGACTTCGCCGGCGACGGCTTCAGTGCGATCGCGGTCAGGGGCATGCAGGACACGGCCTCCGGACTGAACTACCGCGAAGGCGTGTACGTCATCTATGGCGGCCGCCACCCGAGCGATGTCGACCTGCAGGACCTCGGTACGCGCGGCTTTCGCATCGACACTCAGAGCGGTGGCTCGGCACTCGCGGCGGTGGGAGACGTCAACGGCGATGGGCGCGGCGACCTGATGCTGGCCGCGGGCGATCCCAGCCATTACGAGGATTTCGTCCTATTTGGTCGGCACTACCAAGGAACGATCTCGCCCGGTCGCGCCGGTGCGAGCGGATTCGCGATCATGGGACTGCACGGCTACGGGTTCTCGTTCGCGGGCGTCGGCGATGTCAACGGAGACCACCGTGCCGACATGCTCGCCGTGCGCAACGCCATCGGGTCCGCCGTTGGAGCGGAGGTCGATGTCGTTTACGGATCTCGCTCGACTGCGGCCGTGAGCCTCAACCGCCTCGGCACGCGCGGCTTTCGCATCCTGACCGGACCGGCACCGCCCGGGAGCGACCTGCAGTTGTGGGGCTTCACCGGCCTCGGTGACCTCAACGAGGACGAACGAGCTGACTTCGCGGTCTCCAGCGAGACCTGGCCCATGAGCAGCGGCGGCGACTTCCTTCAGGGCACCGTCAGCGTCATCTACGGCGCGCAGTACGACGGTCCGCTATCGCTGGCGAACCTCGCCACCAGCGCCGGCTACCAGCTCACCGGCCCGCTCCCCACAGCCAATTCCGGAACACCCGGCCCACTGGGCAACGAGCTCGGCGTGAGCGTGGCCGCACTCAATGGCTTCGACGAAAACAGCCGTCCACTGTTCGCCGTCGGCGCCCCCGGACTCGGCCTCCCCGGCACCTGGCCTACTGGACCCACGCCCTTCGGCGAGGTCTTGATCGAGGCGCCGCCATCCTCCTGAGCTCCTCGGGGGTGTCACGGCACCTCGGTGCACTGACCACCCAGATGGGGGATCATTGACCTATGAGCGCCAGCGCTTGGAGATGGGCGAGGAATGGAACGCGTCCGCCGCATGGAAGCAGGCGCTGATCGACTACGTGCTGAATGTGTGGATCCCGGAGGATCAAGTCGTTCTTGAGATCGGCCCGGGAGCCGGCCGGTGGTCCGCGGTCTTGCGGCCGCGGGCTCGAAGACTGATACTCGTGGACGTCACGGAGCGGGCGTTGGCGATGTGTGGCGAGCGGTTCGCCGCGGCCGACAATGTCGAATACGTGCTGTCATCAGGCAATGATCTACCGGGCATCCACGACTCGTCGATCGAGGCAATCTGGTCATTCGACGTCTTTGTCCACGTTGCGCCAGTGGATCAAGCGGCATATCTAGCTGAGGTCGCGCGGGTGTTGACCCCAGGAGGCGTGGCGGTCATCCACCACGCCGACGGACGTAACCTCGGCGCTTTGCCAAGTCGCCATGGATGGAGGTCCCCGATGTCACGAAATCTTTTCGCGACGTTGGCATCCGAGTGTGGGTTGACGGTCGAGGTCCAGACCGATTCATGGGGTCCGGACGGGCTCTATGACCTCGGCGCTTATCACGACGACCGGTCCGCCGCTTGTCGTTGACGGCTTACGCGGGCGCGTCGGCAGCGAAACCCAGGGTGCTCGCGTGGCTCGTCGAAGGCGGGATCGTTGATGTTGGCCACGGGGCGAAGGTATCTGCGGCTTGGTCGACTCGACGCTCGTCGCCGAGTGTGCGTGACGGCCCGTCACCCAACGCCCGTTTTGGTGGTAAGGCCGCTGATATCGATCGAGCGCTCAGAGGTCGACGCAGCGACGGCCTTACCAGGAACGTTATGAGCCTGTCGCGTCCTGTTCGCGCGCGATGCGCTCCCAGGCGCGGATGGAGGCCCTGACGTGGTCGATGCCGGCCTGTAGCGTCTGGCGTGGGCCGGTCGGTGAGGTCTCGCCCGAATTGGCGTGCATCGCTTGGTAGGTCTTCAGTAGCGGTCGCAGCGCGGCGAGCTGAGCCTCGGCCATGATGGCGGGATCAGCGCCGAAGTAGAGCTTGAGGAACGCAAGGTCTCGGAGCTCTGTGAGCTGATGGGTCGGCGCGCCGGTCCACCGCTGAAGCGCTTCGCGGCCCTGCTCGGTCAGCGCGTAGCGCTTGCGACGCCTGCCGCCAGGCTCCTGGTTTTCGGTCAGATGACCGGCTCGGGCCAGCCTGGCGGGCTCGGCGTAGAGCTGTGAGCGCGGAAGCGACCAGAAGTGCCCGACGGACGCGTCGACCAGCTGCTTGAGCTCGTACGGGGTGGCCTCGCCGGCCTGGGCGAGCAGTCCCAACACTATGTAGGAGGTCGGTGTGAGCTGGATCTCTTGCATTGGCGTCGCATCTATGGTACAAGACAGACCGTCCGTCCAGGACAGACCGTACGACCCAGACTGGAGGCGGCCCAATGCAGACGAGCAGGGCGATGCCGCGAGAGCAACCGGAGTCGCGGGAGCGCAAGCGCAACCCGTTCACCAAGTCGGCCGGAGGAGGGCGAGCTCTCAGTGCCATGATGCTCCCGTTCTTCACGGTCCGGCCGCCACGCGGGTTCGGCGTGCTCACGACAACCGGACGGCGGACCGGCAAGACGCGCCGCAAGTGCGTTCGTGTCGTCCGGCGAGGCGATGAGGCCTACCTCGTGATGCTTGGACCGGCGCTCACCGGACAGGCTGGTCCCAAGGCCGTCGCGGCCTGGCTGTGGAACATCCGTGCCGACCCGAACGTGCGCCTGCGAATACGTGGCGGAACGTTCGGCGGCAGCGCACGGGAGATCGAGGAGGGACCTGAGAAGGAGCGGGCGAGGCAGGCGTACTGCGAGACGGTGCACACGTTCGATTACGTCGAGTGCGACTTTCACACGAGCGGATGGCCGACCAGCGCCAAGGTCCAGCGTCTGCATCGCCACTGGTTCAGCACAGGCATTCCGCTTGTGATCGAATTGCGATAGCTGCATCGCCTCAGCCTGCCGCGGCCGTCGCATTGGTCGCAGCGGTGGGCTGCCGCCGATGCGCAGCTCGCGAATGAGCTGAAAGCAGTGGCGTTCGCTGTAGGAAGTGGCAGATGCAGCTAACCTGGATTCGAAGATGTCGTTCTCGCGAACGTGCGACCCGCTTGGCCGGGCGCTGCGCCGGACGATCCCCGGCCGCCCGTTCGGCGTGCGCTTCTGGGACGGCACGACCATTCCCGCGAGTGGCTTCGGTGGGTCGGGGCGGGTCGAGGGGGCCGGCAAGGGATCGGCTCCGACGCGAGCGCCTACCTTCCGGGTGAGGAGCCCGACGGCGCTGGCCCATCTACTACGCAGGCCGAGCGCGCTGGGGCTCGGCAGGGCCTATGTGGACGGATCGCTCGACGTCGACGACATCGACGCCGCGGCAAAGGTCGTGGGGGAGTGGCGGCCGCCGTCGCTGGCCCGCTCCGACAGAGCACGTATCGCGGTGGGCCTGGTCTTGGCGGCGCTGCCGGGCGGTCTGGCGCGCAGGCCGAAGCTCGAGGTCGACCTACATGGCCGGCGTCACACGCGCGCGCGCGACGAGGCCGCCGTGAGATACCACTACGACGCCGGCAACGAGTTCTTCGGCCTGTTCCTGGACGAGGCGATGGTCTACAGCTGCGCGGTCTACTCACGCGGCGCCAAGACCCTGGAGGAGGCCCAGCGGACCAAGCTCGAGCTGGTCGCCACAAAGCTCGGTCTAGAGCCGGGCATGTCTGTCCTCGACGTCGGCTGCGGCTGGGGCGCGTTCGCCATCTACGCCGCCCGCGAGCACGGCGTCGAGGTCACCGGCCTGACATTGTCGCCGGCGCAGGCCGAGTTGGCGCGCGTGCGCGTGGCCGACGCGGGGCTGGCCGATCGTGTGCGGATCATGGTCTGCGACTACCGCGACGTGAAGGCTGGGCCGTTCGAGGCGATCTCCTCGATCGGCATGTCCGAGCACGTCGGGGCGGCCCAGATCGACGACTACGCGAAGTCGCTGCACCGTCTCCTGCGTCTCGGCGGCGTGCTCCTGAACCACGCGATCGCGGCGATCGACGGCGACGAGGACACCCACGGCAGCGAGTTCACGATGCGTTACGTCTTCCCCGACGGCGAGCTGCTGCCGCTTTCCAGGGTCCAGCTCGCGTTCGAGCGGGCCAGCTTCCAGACCGATCAAGTGGAGGGCTTCAGGGAGGACTACTCGAAGACGTTGACCGAGTGGGCCAAACGCTTCGACGAGCATCTCGAGGAGGCCGAGCGCCTGGTCGGCCCTGAGCGCACCCGCGTCTGGCGACTCTATTTGCGCGGCGCCAAGTACAGCTTCGACGCCGGCCTGAACGCGGTCTACCAGGTCAGGGCCCGCCGCCCGGGGTAGAGCACCCCGGCTTCAGGCCAGCCCGGCGGGTATCGGGAATGCTCCATGTTCATGAGATACTGAGCCCATGCCCGGCCTCGGACTCGGAACGATTCTGACCGCGATCGTGACCCCGTTCGACGCGGAGGGTGCGATCGACGAGGAGGCGTTCGTCGGCTTGATGGGGTATCTGGCCGACCACGGCTCGGACGGTTTCGTGGTGGCCGCGACGACCGGCGAGGCCGCGACGTTGACCGACGACGAGCAGCTCGGGTTGATCGAGCTCGCGATCGCCGAGCGTCCCTCCGGAAAGAGCATCGTCGCGGGCACCGGCACCAACGACACGCGCCACGCGGTCTTCTTGACAGAACGGGCGACGGAGCTCGGCGCCGATGCGCTGCTCTCGGTGACGCCCTACTACAACCGGCCGAGCCCGCTGGGGCTGACAAAGCATTACGAAGCGGTCGCGGCGGCGACCGACCGTCCGATCATGCTTTACAACATCCCGAGCAGAACCGGCACGAACATCGGTCCCGAGCTGCTGGCGGAACTGGCCCAGATCGAGCACATAGACGCGGTCAAGCAGGCCAACCCGGACGAGCTGAAACCGATCGACGGGCTCGAGCTGTATGCCGGCGACGACGGCTCGCTTGCCCGGGTGCTCGACCTCGGCGGCACCGGCGGGGTCTGCGTGTCGAGCCACGTCGTCGGGCCCGAGATGAAGCGGATGGTCGAGGAGCCAGAGCATCGCGCCGAGATAGACGCCTCGCTGCGCGACGTCTACGAGACCTTGTTCATGACCTCGAGCCCGACCTGCACGAAGGCGGCCCTGAACCTGCTGGGGTTGCGCGGCGGGACGACGCGCCTGCCGATCGTCGACGCAACGCCGGAGGAGGCGGAGGCGGTGCGGGCGATGCTCGTGCGCCACGGCCTGCTCGACGGCGCCGCCACGCCAGCCGGAGTCACCGTCTCGTGAGGGCTCGCAACGCCCGTCCGCACCGCGACTGCGCCCGAGACCGCCACCACCGCGCCAACGCGGCGCCGAGAGCCGCGTGAGCGCCACACTGCGGGTTCTCCCCCTGGGCGGCCTGGGGGAGATAGGCAAGAACATGACGGTCGTCGAGCACGACGGCAGGATCGTCGTCGTCGATGTCGGGCTGCGCTTTCCGACGCCGGAGATGGTCGGGATCGACCTGGTGCTGCCGGATTTCTCATACCTGAGGTCGAGGGCCCGCGAGATCGAGGCGATCGTCGTGACCCACGGCCACGAGGACCATCTCGGCGCGCTGCCGTGGGTCTTGCGCGAGCTGGGCGTCGAGGGCGCCCTGCCGCCCGTATATGGCGGCCCGCTGACGCTGGCGATGGCGAAATCGAAGCTCGAGGAGCACAAGCTAAAGGACGTCGAGCTGAACGAGGTCGGTCCCGGCGAGGCGCTCGAGCTGGGTCCCTTCGAGCTGGAGCTGATCCACATGACGCACTCGATCCCAGACTCCTCGGCGATCGCGCTCGGCACCGACCTCGGCACGATCCTGATCACCGGCGATTACAAGTTCGACCAGACCCCCGTCGACGGCCCGCCGGCCGATGTCTCGAGGCTGGCGGAACTGGGCAGGGAAGGCGTCTTGTTGCTTTGCGGTGATTCCACGAACGTCGATCGCCAAGGCTTCTCACCGTCGGAGTCGGGCGTGGGTCCCCATCTGGAGGAGGCGTTCGCGCGCTGCGAGGGCCGGATCGTGGTCACGAGCTTCGCCTCGAACATCCACAGGGTCCAGCAGGTCGTGGACGCCGCCGAGGCCCTGGACCGGAAGGTCGCTTTGGTGGGGCGCTCGATGCGCAAGAACGTGGCGATCGGCCGTCAGCTCGGGCACATCGACGTGCCCGACGGGATGCTGGTCGGAGCCCGCGAGATCAACGACTTCCCGGACGAGCGGGTCGTGATCGTCTCGACCGGCTCTCAGGGCGAGCCGCTGTCGGCGCTGCGCCGGATGGCTTACCGCGATCATCCCCAGGTGCAGTTGCGGGCCGGCGACACGGTCGTCTTCTCGGCGACGCCGGTCCCCGGCAACGAGCGCGCCGTCAACGAGACGATCGACCGGCTTTACCACATCGGCTGTGACGTGATCACGACCGCCGACGCGCCCGTGCATGCCTCCGGGCACGGCTACGCCGAGGAGGTCAAGCTGATGCTGAACCTCGTCAAGCCCCGCTACGTGATGCCCTTCCATGGCGACTTCAAGCGCCTGCGTTTGCACGCCCAGCTGGCGGAAGCGGTCGGCGTCCCGCCGCAGGACATCTTCCAGGGAGAGAACGGACTGCCCTTGGACCTCGACGCGAAGGGGGCCAGGTTCGGCTCGCGCGAGCAGTCGGGGATGATCTTCGTCGACGGCGTCGACATCGGCGACGTCGCCGACGTGGCCCTGCGCGACCGGCGGATGCTCTCAGCCGACGGCATCTTCATCGTCGTGGTCACGCTCGCCGAGCAGGACGGGCGCTCGGTCGCCGATCCGGAAGTGATCTTCAGGGGCGTGCCGTTCATGGATCAGGCAGACGGCCTGATGGGAGAGATCAGGGAGACCGTCGAAAGCACGCTTTCGAGGGCCGCCGGCGAGGAGATCAGGGAGGTCGACCTGCTCCAACAGGTGCTGCACGACGACCTCGCCAAACTGGTCTACGACCGGCTCAAGCGGCGGCCAATGGTGCTGCCGGTCGTTGTCGAGGTCTAGGACGCCGCTGCGCGGCGGCGATACGGTGTCCTCGGTCACTCATGTGCAGAGCACATTTCGCTCCCTGCGTCCTGGTCTCGCTTGCCCAGCGGCGCCCTAGACAGCTGATTCGATGCAGAGGTCTCGCCGAGTGAGGTGAAGGAGGAGATCGTCGCCGCCGGCAGCTCCACCACGAAGCGTGCGCCGTGAGGGGACACGTTCTCCAGGCGGACCTCGCCGCCGTGGGTCTCCGCGACCGCTCTGACGATCGCCAGGCCGAGGCCGAAGGAGCCGCCGCGGTCGCCGGCGCCTCTGACGAAGCGCTCGAACAGGTTCGGCGCCAGATCGGGTGGCACACCCGGGCCGTTGTCCTCGACGATGAGTCGCGCGCGCGCGGCACCGTCCGTCTCGCGGGTGCCCTCCGGCACGCCCGCGCCGGCCGACCCATCGACGCCGACCAGGCGCGTCGAGACCCGGATCGCGCTGCCCGGGGGTGTGTGGCGCAGAGCGTTCTCGATCAGGTTGATCGTGAGGCGGTGCAGCTCGTCGCGGGCGCCCTGAACGGTGACCGGCTGTACGTCGAGCTCGATGTCGTGGGCGTCGCTGACCGGCCCCAGCTCGCCGGCCGCCTCGACCACGATCTGCTCCAGGGCGCACGGCTCGTGCGCGACGACCCGCCCGACGTCGGTCCTGGCCAGCAGCAACAGGTCGGCCACGAGCCGGCGCATCCGCTGCGAGGAGCGCAACGCCGAGCGCGCCGCCTCGCCCTGTTCGCCGTCCAGTCCATCGGCCAGCAGCTCGAGGTTCGCCAGGACGCTCGTCAGGGGCGTGCGCAGCTCATGGGAGGCGTCGGCCACGAAGCGGCGTTGCCTGGAGAGCATCTCCTCGGTCTCGCCGCGCGCGGCGTCCAGCTCGCGCAACATGCCCTCCAGCGTCCGGGCCAGCTCCGCCACCTCGTCGTCGGCCGCCGGCTGGGGCACGTGGCGCGACGGGTCCCTTGTGCGGGCGATCTCCTCGGCGGCGCCGGTCAGCTGCGCGATCGGAGCCATTGCGCGCCTGGCGATCGCCACGCCCGCGAGCAAGGCCAGGGCCGCCCCGGCGAACACCCCGAGCAGCAGGAACAGCTCGACGCGGGCGACGGTGTTTTCGGTGTCCGACAGGGAGCGCCCGTACTGGATCACGACCCTGCCGATCGGTTCGCCGGTGCTCGCGATCCTGATGACCGCCGGCTTGCTGACCACGTAGTAGCCGGAGGAGGTATGCGGCGCCGGGGTTGGCGCGCCCAGGCTGGGCGCGTGCGACGGCGCCTGTTCGACCGTCGCCCCGCCCAGCGTCAGTACCCTGATCGCGGCCTCCTGCTGGGGCGAGACCAGGTCCTCGAGCGGCGGTTCGATCCGTTCGATCCTGAAGGTGCTCGGATCGACCTTGATGTTCAGCTGGGTAGGCAGTTGCGCGGCGGTCGTTTCGACCTGGTGCCTGAAATCGGACCTGATCCGCCTCACGGTCAGCGAGCCGATCGCGATCGCGAAGCCGCACAGGATCGTGAACGTCAGGAGCGCCGAGACCCCGGCCAGGCGGGTCCTGATCGGCAGCCGATCGAACGCGGCGTTCGCCCGCGCCGCGAAACGCCTCGGAGCTCGCAGCGGGGTCCGGCCCGGCGGCTCGGGCTTGTTGGTCGGAGGGTCGGGTCCGGAGGGCGGCGGCTTGGGCTCGTCGGCCAGCGGATCGGGCCCGGCGGACTGCGGCTCAGGCCCTGAGGACGTAGCCGGCCCCTCTGATGGTGTGCAAGAGCCGAGGCTCGCCCTCGGCCTCGAGCTTGCGCCGTAGGTTCGAGACGAACACCTCGATCGTGTTCGTCGTCGAGAAGGGATCGTATCCCCAGACCTCGTCCAGGAGGCGCTGCCTGGAGACGACGATGCGCTCGTTGCGCATCATGTACTCCAGGAGCTCGAACTCGCGCTGGGTCAACTCGATCGGGCGCTCGCCCCGGACGACCTCGTGGGTGTCGACGTTCAGCGACAGGTCGGATACGCGCAGCGGCGCCGACCCGCGCGGTGGGCGGCGGCGCAACAGGGCCCGCATCCGCGCCAAGAGCTCCTGGCGCTCGAACGGCTTGACCAGGTAGTCGTCGGCGCCGGCGTCCAGGCCCTCGACGCGCGACTCCAGGGCGTCGCGTGCCGTCAGGATCAGGATCGGCACGTCGTCGTCGGCGCGCAGGTGCTTGGCGACCTCCAGGCCGTCGATCCCGGGCAGGCCGAGGTCCAGGATCACGAGGTCTGGCGCGAACGCCTTGCCGTGCTCGAGCGCGGCCGGGCCGTCGAGCGCCGCCCTGACCTCGTAGCCCTCCATCCGCAGTGAGCGCTGCAGGGCCTGGGCGATGTCTTCGTCGTCCTCGACGACCAAGACTCTGGGTGCGCGTGAGAAGTCGTTCATGAGCAGGTTCTTTATGTAAGCGGTCGGCGCTAAAGCGATGGTAAGGGGCGCGGTGGACGATCGCGTGCGGAGAGGCGGCAGCTGAAGGATCGGGAGGGGTCGGTGTCGAAGGAGCGCCAGATGAGCACGACCAGGCGCCGTGCCGGCGCGCCGAGAAAGACTGGACAAAAACGGGGGACCCCTGCGCGCGCGCGTACGCGCGCGCACCGCCGCCGTTCGAGAAGAGCCGCACTCTCGCCCGCCGGGCTGCTCGCCGCGGCCTGGCCGCCGCGCAAGCCAGAGCTCGACCAGCGCCAGCGCGACATGCTCGGCTTCGCGACGATCGCGCTCGGCGTCTTCCTTGGTTTCATCCTTTACGGCGGCTGGAACGGGGGACGCGCCGGCCAGGCCCTCACGGAAGCGATCGGCTTGCTCGTCGGCGAAGCGAAGGTGTTCGTGCCGCTCCTGCTCGTCCTCGCCGGCGGCCTGCTCCTGGCCGGGCCTGAATGGCCCCAGCTGCGCCCGTTGCGGGCCGGCCTGACCTGTCTCGGCGCCGCGATCACGACGGCGATGGCCGCCGGAACGCTCGGCGTCACCCAGGGCGCCTCCCCGAATACCGGCGAATCGTCCTGGTCGAGCGTCTTCGTGCAGGCCCACGGCGGCGTCGTCGGCGAGGCCCTCTATCAGGGAGCCCACCGCTCCGTGCAGACGGTCGGCGTCGATCTGCTCGTCGTCGTCTTGCTGTTCTTTGGCGTCACCCTGGTCACCGGCTCCTCACCCGCCGGCGCGATCCGCGCGGCCGCGGCTCACGCCGTCGCGTGGACGAAGTTCGCGTTCACGCATGTACGCGCGGCCTCCGCGCGCAGGCGGCACGCGACGGCCGGCGAAGGTGCCGCGAACGACGACGTGGCAGAAGGCTTCGATCCGGGCACGGACCCGCCCGCCACCGGCAGCGAGTTCTCGTCGTTGATCCCGCCGGACCCGGAGCCCCAAGAGCTGATCGTGAGGGCCACCCACGTCGAGGCGCCCGCGCTGGAGGCGCCTTCGCTCGAGACCTCGCCAGAGGGTGAGCGCGAAGGCGATCCGGACAGCGATTGGCAGGGATCGGAGCCTGGAGTCGCTTCCAACGAGGATCCCGACTCGCCTGACGAACATCATTCCGGCCGGGAATCGGCAGCGGGCGAGGAGAACCTGACCCCCCAGGGTCGCTACCGGGACAGCGTCACCGAGGACCCCGACTTCGTCTGGGAGCTGCCCGACGCCGAGCGCCTGTTGACACGCTCCACGGGGGAGCAGGCCAAGCCCGACACGGCCGGACAGGAGCGCACCGCCGCGAGTCTGGTCGAGGCGCTCGGGCATTTCGGGGTGGAGGCGAAGGTGATCGGCACGGTCGCCGGCCCGCACATCACCAGATATGAGCTGCGCCTCGCGCCCGGCACGAAGGTCGCCAAGGTCGCCCAGCTCAAGGACGACCTCGCATATGCCCTGGCGGCGACCGACATCAGGATCCTGGCGCCGATCCCAGGCAAGCAGGCGGTCGGCGTGGAGGTGCCCAACGCGAGGCGGCGGATCGTAAGGCTCGGCGATGTTTTCCAGGCCCCGCCCGCCGACTGGTCACCGCTGACGGTTTGGCTCGGCAAGGACGTCGCCGGCAAGGCGATCGGCGCGGACCTCGCCAAGATGCCGCACCTGCTGGTTGCGGGCACGACCGGGGCCGGCAAGTCGGGCGCGATCAACGCGATGCTGGCGAGCGTACTGCTGCGCGCCAGCCCGCACGAGCTCAGGCTGGTGCTGGTCGACCCCAAGCAGGTCGAGCTCAACCATTACGAGTCGATCCCGCACCTGTTGACGCCGGTGATCACGAGCCCGCGCATGGCGGCGAACGCGCTGCAGAACCTGGTCAGGGAGATGGAGCAGCGCTACGGCACGATGTCCTTGGCGAAGACCCGCAGCCTGGTCGAGCTCAACCGGGCCCGTGAGAAGAGGGGCGAAGCGCCGTTGCCCTACATCCTGTGCGTGATCGACGAGCTCGCCGACCTGATGATGGTCGCCCCGGCCGACGTCGAGGACTCGATCATCAGGCTAGCCCAGAAGGCGAGGGCGGTCGGCATCCACCTGGTGCTGGCGACCCAGAGCCCGAGGGTGGACGTGATCACCGGGATGATCAAGGCGAACGTGCCTTCGAGGATCGCTTTCGCCGTCTCCTCGCAGACCGACTCGAGGGTGATCCTCGACCAGAACGGCGCCGAGTCGTTGCTGGGGCAGGGCGACATGCTGTTCAGCCCGGTCGGCTCTTCGCGCTTGCAGCGCATCCAGGGCGCCTACGTGGACGAGGCCCAGATCGCGAGGCTGACCGACATGTGGCGCCGTCAGGGCGAGCCAGAACTGAGAGAGGAGCTGCTGGAGCAGGTCGAGTCCAGCGACTCGGGCTCCGACGGCGGCCCGGACGAGTTCGATCCCGACGAGGATCCGCTCTTGAAGGACGCGATCGTGCTGGTCGCCGAAATGGGCACCGCGTCGACCTCGATGCTCCAGCGCAGGCTCCGCCTGGGCTATACGAGGGCTGGCCGCCTGATCGACATGCTCGAGCGCAGGGGCGTGATCTCTGGCTACGAAGGCTCCAAGCCGCGGCAGGTCCTGGTCGGCGAGGGGGAGCTGCCGCGGGTCCTGGCCGCGCTCGACTCGGGCGCGGAAAACAATGCCGATGACGTCGTGACGCCCGTCAGTCACTAGCCTTCACGCGGACATGCCCGAAATCGGTGCAACGCTGCGCGAGGCGCGGATGCGGGCCCGCATCGACGTGTCCGAGATCGAGGCGACCACGAAGATCCGGGCCAAGTACCTGCGCGCGCTGGAGAACGAGGAGTGGGATCTCCTGCCTGGGCCGACGTTCGTGAAGAGCTTCCTGCGTACTTACGCCGACACGCTGGGCCTGGACGGCAAGGCCATGGTCGAGGAGTACCGGCTGCAATACGAGCACCCGAGCGAGCCCCCCGAGCCGATCGTCTCGAGTCCGCGCAAGGCCCAGCGAACGCCGCACTCCCAGGGTGGGGGCGGGCGGCCCTCGCGTGGCTACATGGTGCTCATCGGCATCGTCGGAATCGTGATCGTGCTGCTGATCGTCGGTCTTGTTTCTGGAGGCGGCGGCGGCTCCAACACCACCAAGAGCACCAGCGCCGTCACGACGGCCAAGGGCACGCACAGCCGCTCCGGAGGGGCGCGCGCGCGGGGGGGCACGGGCACGCGAACGGGCGCGGGGGGCCGTCCCACGGGTGACGTCTCGCTGACGCTGCGGGCCACCGGCACGGTCTACGTGTGCCTGATCGGCGAATCGGGTCATAAGCTGATAGCGGGACGGACGCTCGAAGCGGGTGAGAGCACGCCGACGTTCACGGCGAAGCGCTTCGAGCTGACGTTGGGCAACAATTCGGTGGCCCTCACGATCGATGGCATCCCAAGGGCGATTCCGGCAAGCAGCCAGGCGATCGGCTACACGATCACGAAGGCGGGCCGCCGCACGTTGGCGCCGGGACAGCAGCCCACGTGTACATGAGCCCGCCAGATATCGCGAGCGCGCGGACCGGTCGAGTGTCCACGGACCGATGAGCGTCCGGGCCGGCATCCTCGTCACGGGCACGGAGGTGCTCTCCGGGCGCGTGCGCGATCGCAACGGGCCGTGGCTGGCCGACAGGCTGGCCGAATTGGGAGTCGATCTGGCGTACGTCACGATCGTGGGGGACAGGCCCGAGGACATGGAGGACGCGCTGCGGTTCATGGCGGGCGAGGAAATCGACCTGGTGCTGACGAGCGGCGGTCTGGGACCGACCGCCGACGACCTGACGGCTGAGGTCGTGGCCCGCTTCTACGGGCTGGAGCTGGAGTTGGACGTGGCGCTCGAGCGGCGCATCGGCGAGATCGTGGCGCCGTTGCTCGAGCGCTGGCCGAACCTGGACCGCGAGGCGCTGGCGGAGGGCACCCGCAAGCAGGCGCTCGTGCCGCGCGGCGCGACCGTGCTTGAGCCGGTCGGCACCGCGCCGGGGTTCGTGGTTTCAGGGCGGGCAACCGCGGGGACGGAGGCGGGGAAGGCCGTGGCCGAGACGGCCGAGGCGAGTGAGGCGGAGACTGCGCGGGGGTCGGGCCGGCGGGGGCCCGGCCCGACGGTGGTCGTGCTGCCGGGCCCGCCGCGCGAGCTGCAGCCGATGTGGGCCACGGCGTTGAAGACCGAGGCGCTGCGCGCGGCGATCGCGGGCGCGGGCCTATTCGAGCAGCGCACTTTGCGCCTGTTCGGAATCCCGGAGTCCGAGATCGCCGAGACCCTGCGCGAGGCGCGACGGCAGGGGGTCGAATTGGACCGCCTGGAGGTGACGACGTGCCTGAAACGCGGCGAGATCGAGGTCGTGACGCGCTTCGATCCGGGCGCGGCGGCGGTATACGAGGCGTTTGCGGGGGTGTTGGCCGAGCGCCACGCCGACACGCTGTTCTCGGACGACGGGAGCACGGTCGATCAGCAGGTCGCGGCGTTGCTGCGGGGCGATGGGGCGGGCGCGAAGTGGACGATCGCGGTGGCCGAGTCCTGCACGGGCGGTGAGCTCATGGCGCGCCTGACGGGTCCGGCGGGGGCGTCGGAGCACGTGAAGGGCGGGGTTGTCGCTTACGCGAACGAGGCCAAGGTGAATCAGGTTGGTGTGGATGAACGACTGATAGCGAAGTACGGAGCGGTCTCCGAGGAGGTCGCCAAGGCGCTCGCCGGGGGGATAAGGACGCGCATGGACGCGGAGGTCGGCGTGGGGGTCACGGGCGTGGCCGGTCCGGGCGGCGGCAGCGAGGAGAAGCCGGTCGGGTTGGTCTGGCTGAGCGTTGCCGGTCCGGATGGTGCCGAGCTGACGCGATCGGTGAACCTGCCCGGCGGTCGTGCGGACGTGCGCGACCGGGCGACGACGGTGGCGCTGCATCTGATCCGGCGCCTGTTGGCCGGTCTGCGGTCGGTCGGCGAAAGCGACGGCTGAGCGGGTAGGACGAGATGGCCCGTGCGCAGGCAACGGCGCGCCTGTTCGTGGCGGTCGATCCGCCGGTGGAGGTCTGCGAGCAGCTCGTGGCCTGGGCGAAGGTCGCCGTGCGGAGCCTGGGGCTGCGCAAGGGCTCGGCTGGGCCGGTGCGGGTGCTGGACGCCGAGCTGCTGCACGTGACGTTGTGCTTCTTGGGCGAGCGCCCGGTTGGGGAGATCGAGGCGATCGTCGGGGCCTTGGCCGAGTGCGCGAGGGTCGTCGGGCGGCTCGAGATCGGCGCGCCGCTGTGGCTGCCGCCGCGCCGCCCGCGGGCGCTGGCCGTGGAGGTGCGCGACGAGGACGGCGTCGATCCCGGCGAAAGCCTGGCGATGCTGCAGGGCGCGCTGTGTGGCGCGCTGGCGCGGGCTTGCGGCTATCGCGAGGAGCGGCGGCGGTTTCGCGCGCACGTGACGCTCGCGCGTCTGCGCGAGGATCGCCGGCATGGTCCCGGGCTCGGGCGCGAGTTGCCGCCGACGCCAGCGCTGTCGTTTTCGCCGGGCGCGGTGATTCTGTACCGGTCGTGGCTGTCGCCGGCGGGCGCGAGCTACGAGGCTTTGGCCGAGCGCACGCTGGTCCCGTCGTAGGGCTCGTCGCGGGAGGGACCGTGCGCGCGCCCGCGCGGGGGCGTTCGAGGCGCGTGGGGGCGGGCTGTGTGCGGGCGAGACGGACGGGCTGCGTCGGGACGGTCCTTCATTTCTTGGGGCTGCCTACGCGCGCGCGTAGGCAGCCCCAGCGACCCGACCGTCACCCGTCGCGCGCGGAACGCCTATTCGCTTTCTTCTTCGACTTCTTCCTCGGCTTCTTCGCCAGAGCCGGCTTCCGATTCGCAAAGCAAGGTCGAGCCGCCGTCGGCGACGATGGGGGCGAAACCTTCGGGGCAGCCTGGTTCTGAGCCGCTGGCGCAGATGAAGGATCCGTCGCCGGAAGCGGTCGCGTTGGTGCCGTCCGAGCAGCTGGCCTGGACCGCCGCCGGCTGATCCGGCTCGGAGCCGGCGCCCGGGCCTGCGTTCGCGCCGTGCTTGCCGTGGCGCTTCGAGTGGTGGCTGTGGGAGCGCTTGCTCTTGCGGTGTCGCTTGGTCTTGTCCGGGGCGCAGGGACGCGAGTCGCGGCCGGCGCGGGTCGAGGTCGTGACGCAGGCGGCGCCGGCGGTTCGCGCGCCGGCCTGCTGTGGCACGCTGAACGTGAGCGCGAGGGCGGTTGCGGCCAGCGCGAGCACGACGGCGGTGAGCGGTCGTGGGCGGGCACGCAGGCGGGAGGGAACGGACTGTCGGGTCATCGTGGTTGCTCCTGAGAGGCTGAAAAGATCGGGAGTACGTTTGTGTTCTTGGCCCTTCGATCGGCGGCCGGCGCCGCGGACGCGAGCACGAATGTCGATAGATGGACAAAAGGCCGCTGAGGACACACCGGACCGGACCGTGGGCATACGAACAGACGTTCCGTCCGGAGCGACCTCTAGCTTGTTTCGTCCATCCCGACGAAGGAGCCGACCATGCCCGTGAACGAAGAGGAGAAGGCCGCCAAGGCACGCGACGCAGCCCTGAAGGGCGCGCTCACGCAGATCGAGCGTGAGTACGGCAAGGGCACGGTCATGAGGATGGGCGACGAGGGAGCGCAGGTGCGGGTCGACGCGATCCCGACCGGCGCGCTGTCGCTCGATCTGGCGCTCGGCATCGGCGGCGTGCCGAGAGGCAGGATCGTCGAGGTCTACGGTCCGGAGTCCTCCGGCAAGACGACGCTGATCTACCACGTGCTCGCGGAAGCCCAGAAACTCGGCGGGGTGTGCGCGTTCATCGATGCCGAGCACGCGATGGACCCGCTGTACGCGAAGGAGATCGGCGTGGACATCGACGAGCTGCTCGTCTCCCAGCCCGACTATGGCGAGCAGGGCTTGGAGATCGCGGACATGTTGGTGCGCTCGGGCGCGGTCGACGTGGTCGCGATCGACTCGGTCGCCGCGCTGACGCCGCGCAAGGAGCTCGAGGGCCAGATGGACGACACGAGCGTGGGCGAGCAGGCGCGGATGATGTCCAAGGCGATGAGAAAGCTGGCGGGCAACCTGAACCGCACGCAGACGCTGTGCATCCTGACCAACCAGATCAGAGAAAAGGTCGGCGTCATGTTCGGCTCGCCCGAGACCCAGCCGGGCGGGCGGGCGCTGAAGTTCTATGCCTCCCAGCGTCTGGACATCAGGCGCATCGAGACGCTCAAGGACGGCACCGAGGCGGTGGGCAACCGCGTGAGGGTGAAGGTCGTCAAGAACAAGGTCGCGGCGCCGTTCAGGCAGGCCGAGTTCGACATCGAGTTCGGCAAAGGCATATCGACGTCCGGCTGCCTGCTGGACATCGGCCTGGAGCACAACATCGTGGCCAAGTCGGGCTCTTTCTTCTCCTACGGCGAGGAACGTCTCGGCCAGGGCCGCTCAGCCGCCAAGGCCCACCTGGACGGGAATCCGGCGGTGGCCAAGGAGATCGAAGGAAAGATCTACGCGGCGCTCGGCATCGGAGCCGACCAGGCGATCCCGATCGATCGCGACCGGGCATCCGACGCGCCTGCGCCGGCTCCAACGGCCGTCGAATCAGAGTCGAAGAAGCCGATCGCGGCCGTGGCCTGAGGCTCCCCAATAGATATGACCATGGTACTATGGTCATATGGACAAGACGATGACTGCGACGCACTTCAAGGCGCAATGCTTGGCGCTGCTCGATGAGGTGGCTGACACCGGAGAGTCGCTGGTCGTGACCAAGCACGGTCGCGCGGTTGCTCGCGTCAGTCCTGTACACGCTCCCGCGTCGCTGCGTGGGAGCGTGACTTTCAACGTGCCTGACGAGGAGTTGATCGCCCCGATACCGGTGCATTGGGACGCAGATGCGCGGTGATCGTTCTCGACACGCACGTATGGCTGTGGTTGGTTAGCGCGCCCGAGAAATTGAGCGCACCGGCGCGCGAGGCGATCGACGGAACAGAGCGTTACGGCGTCGCGACGATCAGCTGTTGGGAGATGGCGATGCTCTCGGAGGCGGGCCGAATCGAGCTCGACCGCCCGATAGGAACATGGATCGAGCAGGCGCTCGCCAACGAGCGCTCGCAGCCGCTGCAGCTCACGAGCACCGTGGCCGTGAATGCCGCCCTGCTCGGCCGCGAGGGTTTCGTGGGCGACCCGGCCGACAGGATCATCTACTCGACGGCACGCGCCGCCGGCGTTCGACTCGTCACCCGAGACAAGTCTCTGCGGACATTCGATTCGCGCAACACGATCTGGTAGGAGAGGCTTCGATGAGGCAAGATGTGCCTCATGAAGCGCTACCACCTGACGACGTTCGGCTGCCAGATGAACGAGCATGACTCGGAGCGGATGAAGGGGATGCTCGAGTCGATTGGCTACAGCGAGGCGGGAGAGCGGGCGCAGGCGGATTTGATCCTGTTCAACACGTGCTCGATCAGGGAGACCGCCGACAGCCGGTTCATCGCCCATCTGGGCGAGGCCAAGCGGTTGAAGAGGGAACGGCCCGAGCGCGTGGTCGGGGTGGGGGGCTGCTGGGCGCAGTCGGTCAAGGAGGAGGTCTTCGAAAGGTTTCCGTTCGTGGACGTTGCCTTCGGGCCCGGGCAGGTGCAGAAGCTGGCGGAGTTCTTGACCAGCGATTCGCTGAGCGCACAGGGATACTTCGAGTTCGAAGGTTTCACGGGGCACCTGCCGGCGCATCGCGAGCGTCCGTTCCAAGGCTGGCTGCAGATCAGCGTCGGCTGCAACTGCAAGTGCTCGTACTGCATCGTTCCGTCGACACGTGGCCGGGAGGTCTCAAGACCACAGGCAGAGCTCGTGGCGGAAGCCAAGGCGATGGCCGCGGAGGGCGTCATCGAGGTGACCCTGCTCGGGCAGAACGTGAACTCTTACGGGCGCGACCTGAAGGCCGGCGGGCATCCGTCCGCGACGTTCGCGGGACTCCTCGCGGAGATCGACGCGATCGAGGGGATCGAGCGCGTCAGATATACGAGCCCGCACCCGAAGGACATGCGCGAGGACGTGATCAGGGCCCACGCCGAGCTGAAGAGCGTGTGCGAGCACATCCATCTGCCGGTGCAGTCCGGTTCGAGCCGGATCTTGAAGGCGATGCGGCGGACCTACGATCGCGAACGCTACCTGGACAGGGTGGCGCTGATCAGAGAGCACGTGCCCGACGCGTCGATCACGACCGACATCATCGTCGGCTTCCCGGGGGAGAGCGAGGAGGACTTCGAGCAGACGCTCGATCTGGTGGAGCGGGTCGGCTATGACGGCGCGTTCACGTTCATCTTCTCGCCGCGACGCGGCACCGAGGCCGCCGGCATCGCTGACGGGGTCGTGCCGCACCCCGTCAAGGTGGCGCGCATGGAACGACTCGTCGAGGTCGTCAAGCGGGGCGCGCACGAGCGGGCGCAGCGGTTCGTGGGACGCACCGTAGAGGTGCTCGTCGAAGGCCAGTCCCGCACCGACCCGGAGCGCCTGCGCGGCAGGACCAGGCACAACAAGGTCGTCAACTTCACCGGACTGGCGGCGCCCGGCGAGCTGGCCGCTGTCGAGATCGAAGCCGCCACCAGCCAGACGCTCTCAGGATCGGAGCGCCTGCTGGTGCGGGCAAGCAGCTGAGCCCCTACTACTGGTAGGACGCGCCTGGCCGTCTCAGCGCTTAGGGGCGGTGCCGGCCGCCACGTCCGAGGCGATCTTGTCGGCCCCCATGCGCCGGCTGAAGTTAGCGGACAACTCCGGCGCGAGGCCGGCGATGGCCGAGCCAAGGCGCAGCGAAAGAGGCGCCACGTCGACCTCGGCCCGGTTTCGCTCGATCGCGCTTACGACGGCCCTGGCGACATCATCCGGTGAGCGGGTGCCGACTCCCGGCGGCAGCTTGGCGCCCGAGTCGGCGAACATGCCCGCTTCGCGGATGAAGCCCGGAAACACCGACGATACCTCGACGCCGCTTCCGTGCAGATCGGCGCGCAGACCCAATGCGAACCCGCGCAGGCCGAACTTGGTCGCGTTGTAGATCGCGGTCTGGGGCGTGGCGGCCTTGCTGTTGAGCGAGCCCATGAACGACAGGTGCCCATGGCCCCGCTCGAGCATGCCGGGCAGGAGCGCGCTGGCGAGCGCGATCGGCGCCCGCAGGTTGACATCCAGAATGCGGTCGATCTCGGCCATGGTGAACGACTCCAGGCGACCGGTCCCCGGCAGGCCCGCGTTGGCGACGAGGATGTCCACCTCCCCGGCGTCGGCGATCAGCCGATCGACAGCCGCTGGGTCGCTGAGATCGACCGCCAGAGTCCTTGCGCCCCCCAGCTCGGCGGCGAGCGGACCCAGGATCTCGACGCGCCTGGCCGTCAGGACCAGCTCGCCTCCGCGTCCGTGCAAGGCCCGCGCGATCGCCTGCCCGAGACCGCCGGTCGCGCCCGTCAGAAGGATCTTGGAGCCCGAGATCTGCACGCACCTGAGAGCCTATGCGAATGCGGATCGTCGCGCTGTTCGGACCGACCGGAGTCGGCAAGACCGCCGTCGCGCTCGCGCTGGCCCAGGCGCTGCGCGCGCGCGGAGAGGATCCGGTGGCGGTCTCGGCCGACGCCCTCCAGGTCTATGCGGACCTCGAGACACTGACCGGCGTGGCCAGCCCGGCCGAGCAGGCCGAGCTGGAGCATCGCCTGGTCTCGTTCGTGGCGCTCACCGAGACCTACAGCGCCGGTCGCTACGCCAAGCGAGCCCACGCCGAGATCGACAGCCTCTTGGCCGCCGGCCGCCGGCCGATCGTCGTGGGGGGGACAGGGCTGTATCTGCGCGCGGCCTTGACCGAACTCGACTTCAAGCCGCCGCCCGCAACCGGCGTTCGCGAGCGCTGGCTCGCCGAGCTGGAGCGCCAGGGCGCACCCGCCCTGCACGCGATCCTCGCCGAACAAGCGCCTGCCCTAGCCCAGGGCTTGAATCCGAACGACTGGCGGCGCGTGATCCGCGCCCTGGAGGTCCAGGAGGGCGGCCATAGCGCCGACTCCGAGAAGTCGCAGCTATGGAGCGAAGAGATGCGCAGGCCGACCCTGCTCGTGGGGCTGACGATGGAGCGCGAAGCTCTGTACGCGCAGATCGACGAGCGCACGCAGGCGATGGTCGACGCGGGCGCCGGCGAGGAGGTCCTGCGCGCGGCGCAAGCGGGCGCGTCGGTCACCGCGCGCAAGGCTTTGGGATTCGAGGAGCTGCTGGCTGGAGACCCAGAGGCCATGAAGAAGCGCACCCGCAACTACGCCAAGCGCCAGCTGACATGGATGCGCAAGCTCGCCGGGGTGTCGTCGATCGACGTGACCGGCCGCGACTCGGCTGAGGTCGCGGCGGAGATAGTCGCCGCGCTCGGGGACGAGCCGCCCACGTCATAGACTCAGCCGCCGTGCGCTTCGAGAAGTGGCAGGCCTTCAACGGGAGCGGGGCAGGCCCCCCTCCCGGCCACCCCCCGCGGCGGGCCGTGAGCCCTCTACACTCCCACGCCGCATGCGCTTCGAGAAGTGGCAGGCCTTGGGCAACGACTATGTGATCGTCGAGCTCGACGAGCTCCCGTTCGAGCCGACCCCCGCGCGCATACGCCGGCTCTGCGACGGTCATTTCGGCCTCGGCGCCGACGGCGTGCTCCTGCTCTCGCCGGCCTCAGACCCCGACCATGTGGCCGACCTGAGGATCTTCAACCCGGACGGCTCGGAGGCCGAGCTGTCGGGCAACGGGGCGCGCGAGGCGATCATGTACCTGCGACGGCGCGGCTTCACCGACCGCGACGAGTTCGCGATCGGCACGCCGGCCGGCGAGATCAGGCCGACGATCACCGGTCCGGACACCTGCCGGGTCGACATGGGCCGCGCCAGCCTTCACTCCAAGGACTTCCCGGACGGTCCCGAAGACGGCCTCGCGGAGGTCCGGGCCGCCGGTCGAACCTGGCCGCTACGGCACGTCTCGATCGGCAACCCCCAATGTGCGATCCACGTCGACTCTTTGGCCGAGCTCGAGCGCCTGGACCTGGCCGAGATCGGCCCTGAGATCGAAGCGAGCCCGATCTTCCCGAACAGGACCAACGTGTCCTGGTTCACGGCATTGGAGCGCGCCCCTTCCGGCGATGCGGCAACGATCAGGGCTCGTATATTCGAGCGCGGCGTCGGCGAGACGCTGTCCTCGGGCACCGGCGCCACAGGCGCCGCGGTCGCTTTCGCGCTCGAAGATGGCCGCCCCGAACTGCCCGCCAGCGTGACCGTCGTGCTTGACGGCGGCGAGCTGGAGGTGGAGGTCGCGAGCGATCTGACCGTACATCTGACGGGCTGGGCCAGACCGGTATACGAGGGCCGGCTGAGCGAAGACTTGATCGACGAGTTGAAGGAGCTAGATGAGACCTAGTAAGCGTTTGGACCGGATACCGCCCTACGCGTTCGCCGAACTGGAGCGCAAGATCGAAACCAAGCGCCAGGAAGGCGTCGACGTGATCAGCCTCGGGATCGGCGATCCCGACCGGCCGACGCCGGCCCTGGTCGTGGAGGCGATGCAAGAGGCCGTCACCGAGCCCGGCACCCACAAATACCCGAGCAACCGAGGGCGCCAGGAGTTCAGGACGGCCGTAAGCGACTTCTATGAGCGGCGTTTCGACGTCGACCTCGACCCCGACCGCGAGATCGTCCCGGCACTGGGCGCCAAGGAGGCGATCTTCAACCTCAGCCTCGCCTTCCTGGACCCCGGCGACTATGCCCTGGCGGCCGACCCCGGCTATCCGGTCTACACCGGCGGTCCGTGGCTGGCCGGCGCCGAGCCGGTCCTGATCGCCCTGAGGCCCGAGCTCGGGTTCGTGCCCGATCTCGGCGCGATCGAGGAGCAGGTCGCCCGCAAGGCCAAGCTCATGTTCCTCAACTATCCCAACAACCCGACCGGCGCGGTGGTCCCGGCTGGGTTCTTCGAGCGGGTCGTCGAGTTCGCCAAGGCCTACGAGATCCTCATCGTCCACGACAACTCCTATTCGGAGATCTCCTACGGCTCCTACCGGGCTCCTTCGTTCCTGAAGACCCCTGGCGCCAAGGACGTCGGCATCGAGGTCTTCTCGCTGTCCAAGGGCTACAACATGACCGGATGGCGTTGCGGCGCCGTCGTCGGAAACGCCGAGGCGATCGAGACCTACTGGCGCCTGAAGACGAACATCGACTCGGGCATGTTCGACGCCGTGCAGCTCGCGGCCGTGGCCGCTCTCTCGCCCGACGCCGACGCCGAGGTCGCCTCGATGAGCGCGCTCTACCGTAAACGCCGCGACCTGGTCTGCGACGCCCTGCGCGAGATCGGCGTCGACGTCGAGGTTCCGCACAGCACGATCTACGTGTGGGCGCCCGTGCCGGCCGGGTCCGGCAGCTCCGAGCAGTACTGCGCCCACGTGCTCGACCGCACCGGAGTCGTGCTCTCGCCGGGCGCCATCTACGGGCCGGCGGGCGAGGGCTGGTTCCGGATCTCGCTGACAACCCCTGACGATCGTCTGCTGGAGGCGGTCAAGCGGCTTGGAACGCTGGCCCAGCCGGCCTAGAATCAAAGGAGCAGATGGAGCAGACCCAGCGCGCAAGACAGCGAGCGCTATGCATAGCGGCCCTGCCCGAGGGCGATGATCTGCGGGAGCTCGGCGAGCTCCTGCGAACCGCCGGGGTCGCCGTCGTCGGCGAGCTGGTACAGCGCCGCGAGCAGCCCCACCCGAACACCTACCTCGGTCCCGGCAAGGTCGAAGAGGCCAAGGACGCGGCCCAGGCGGCCGACGCCAACGTCATCGCCTGCGACGACGAGCTGAGCCCAAGACAGGAGCGAAACCTCGAACAGGCGCTCGGCCTGCCCGTCGTCGACAGGACCGCGATCATCCTCGACATCTTCGCCGACCACGCCGCAAGCGCCGAGGGCAAGCTGCAGGTCGAGCTGGCGCAACTGGAATACAACCTCGCTCGCATGAGAGGCTTGTGGAGCCACCTCGAGCGTCTCGGCGGCGGGATCGGCACGAGGGGCCCCGGCGAGAGCCAGATCGAGACCGACAGGCGCCTCGCTCGCGACCGCATCTCCGCCCTGCGTAGGCGCCTCGAGCACGTCAAGGGCACCCGCGCGGTGATGCGCGCCGAGCGCGAGCGCGCGGCCCTGCCGACGGTGGCTCTTGTCGGATACACCAACGCCGGCAAGTCGACCCTGCTGAACACGCTGACCGGATCCGAGGTCGGGGTCCGCGACCGCCTGTTCCACACGCTCGACCCAACTGTGCGGACATGGCGATCCGGTGGCAGGCGATATCTCCTGACGGACACGGTCGGTTTCATAAAGAAGCTGCCCCACCAGCTGATCGACGCCTTCGGGGCGACGCTCGAGGAGACCCGGCGCGCCGATCTCCTGGCCCACGTCATCGACGCCAGCGCGCCCGCGCCCGAGCGCGAGGCGATGCGGCGCTCGGTATCGGAGACCCTCGCCGAGATCGGCGCCGACGATGCGCCCTTGGTCACGGTTCTGAACAAGGCCGACCTGCTGAGCAACCAACAGCTCGAGGATCTGCGCACCGACCATCCCGATGCGGTCCTCGTCAGTGGCGAGACCGGTTATGGCCTGAAGGAGCTTGGCCATAGGATCGAGCGCGAGCTGGCCCACACGCTGCGCTCGATCGAGCTCCTGGTCCCGTACGCCGCCGGCGGCAGCCTCGCCGAGCTGCACGAACTCGCCGGCGACATCGCCCGTCAGAACACGCCCGAGGGGGTCAGGGTCAGCGCGCTCGTGCCGGCCCGCTTGGCTGCCCGTTTCTCGCGGTTCGCAATCGCCCCGAGCTAGCCTGAAGGCCGCGGCGCGCTGCCCTGGGGGCCGCGGCGCGCCACCACATCGCCCAGCTCGGCCCAGCTCGGCCGGACATCGCCGTTCGCCGCACTGCTCGCCGCGAATCGGAGTACTGTTTCGGGTAGATGGAGGGGCTGTTGTCGTTGCGGGGTGTTTGGTTGAGCTATTCGCGCGGTCCTCGGCATGCCGTGAAGGTTCTGAGCGACGTCTCGCTCGACGTCCAGCCCGGCGAAGTGGTGGCGGTCTTGGCCCAGCGTGCCCAGGGCAAGACCTCGCTGTTGCGCGTCGCGGCAGGCATGGAGCGCCCCAACAGGGGGACCGTTTCGTTCGCCGACCAAGACATGTGGCCGCGCGAGTTCAGGCGTCGTCGGATCGCCCGCCGCGGCCACGCAAACCCTTGGCGTCGTCAGATCGCGCTTGTCAAATCGACCAGGCCCGACATGGACCTGCCGGTCGCCGAGAGCGTTGCTCTGCCGCTCGGCACGAGGCATGGAGCCCACGAGGCGCGTCTGCGGGCCGAGCGCGCCCTGCGGGACGTTCATGCCAGCGAGTGCAGCGATCGCGGATGGGACGATCTCGACAGCGGCGAGCGGGCCCGAGTCGCACTCGCGCACGCCCTCGCGCGCAAGCCCAGGCTGCTCTTGGTCGACGACCTGACGGCAACGCTCGGGCTGACCGACACGGCTCAGATCGCCGAGCTGATCCACGGTCTGGCCGCAAGCCGAGAGATCGCCGTGCTGATGAGCGCGGGCGACGCGCGCGCGACCGGCTGGTCTGATCGCGTGGCCGCACTGGCGGGCGGGACGCTGCTGATGGCGCCCGCCTCGCCTCGGGCGGATCGCGACGGCGGCGGCGAGGTGATCGACTTTCCGGGTACCGGCTAGCGCGGTCCGTGATCGGTTGATCGAAATCGATTGTCTCAAGCAAACCGCGAATCCAATACGATTCACGTCATGGCCAGTACGGTTCAACAATCGGAGATGTCGGCGAGCGAGATCGTGCTCGGCCTCCTGATCGAACGTCCGGACGCCTGCTATCAGCTCGACAAGCGCATCGCCGAACGTCTCGGCTCCGCCCAGTTCAGCCGCGGCTCGGCCGCCGGCGCCGTAAAACGGTTGCTCGAGCGCGACCTCGTCCGCACCGTCGAGCAGGACCAAGCCGTTGCCGGCGAAACCCTACGCGCTGTCGATGGGCGCCGCAAGACCTTCTACGAGGCCACGCCCGCGGGCGTCGAGCACTTCCGCCGCTGGCTGCGATCCTCGACCCAGACTCCGCCGGTACGCGAGGAGCTGCACGCGAAAATCGCTCTCTGGGGGTCGGAGGACTTCTCGCGGCTGATCGAGATCGTGCGCGAAGCTGAAGTCTCGAGCATGCTGCAACTGCAGGAGCTCAACGTCCGCACCCGCGAAGAACGTCAGCTGCCGGCCATCAACGACTGGGAGCGCAAGATGCAGGTGATCGTCAGTGCTGGCGAGGTCAGCTGGTGGGACTCTCGAATCAAGTGGCTTCAGGACATGCGGCTCTACCTCGAGAAAGAGCAATCGCACCGGCAGACCGAGGTCAAGGCGGAGTCCGGGTGGGTCCACAAGCGCTGAACCCTCCGCTGCTGTCGCTCACGGCCACGTGGCTCAGCTACCCGCGCGGTCGTCGCCACCGAGTGCAGGTCTTGACCGACGTCTCGCTCGATCTCTACGCCGGCGAAGTCCTTGCCGTGCTGGCCCAGCGCGCCCAGGGCAAGACCTCGCTGTTGCGCGTCGCCGCCGGTATGCAGCGCCCCGACCGTGGCCGCGTGCTGTTCGCCGAGCGTGATGTCTGGGAGCTCTCCGACCGAGCGCGTTCGCGGCTCCTGCGCGACGAGATCGCGCTCGTCGGGCGCACCCCGCCACAGCTAGACATTCCGGTGCTGACGGGCGTCGCCCTGCCTTTGCTTTCCGTGTATGGCAGGCGCGGCGCCTACCAGCGCGCCCGGCGCGCGCTTGCCGACGTCGGTGTCGATGAGTGCGCGCGCACGCACTGGAGCGACCTCGCCGACTGGGAGCGTGCCCTGGTCGCGCTCGCCGGCGCCGTTGCGCGCGAGCCGAAGCTCCTGCTCGTCGATGACCTGGCCGCCACGCTGGGGCTCGGCGAGCGCGACGAGCTGGCGGGCCGGCTGCGAGAGCTGGCCAACGAACGAGACATGGCCGTGCTCAGCTGCTCCGACGACGCCGGGCTGACGAGCGGCAGCGATCGTGTCGCCTCGCTGGCCGATGGCGTCCTGGTCGCGCCCGCGCCGAGCCCGCCGGCGAAGCCCGGCAACGTGATCGCCTTTCCGGGTGAGCGCTCGCACGAGGCCAAGCCTCCGCGCCAGGCATCCTCTTGACGCGCACGATGCTCGAGCTGCGCGACCTCGTCAAGCACTATCACGTAGGTGACACCGAGCCCGTACGCGCCGTGGACGGCGTCTCGCTTTCGGTCGCCGCCGGCGAGCTGGTGGCGCTGTATGGGCCGAGCGGCTCTGGCAAGACCACCCTGCTGACCCTGATCGCCGGGTTGAGCAGCCCCGACAGCGGCGCGGTGCTCCTCGACGGACGCGACATATCTTCGCTCTCGGATGTCGAGCGCTCGCACTATCGACTGCGAGACCTCGGCTTCATCGACCAGACCTCCGACCTACTGCCGGGCGGCAGCGCGCTTCAGAACGCAGCGATGAAGCTGTGGCTGCTCGAAAACGCCCGCGACGCCGAGCAGCGGGTCGAACCGCTGCTCGTACGGCTCGGACTGGGGGAGCGCCTCAACCACCGCGCCGATCAGCTCTCTATGGGCGAGCGCCAGCGCGTGATGATCGCGCGCGCCCTTTCGACCGAGCCGAAGCTCGTCCTCGCCGACGAGCCGACCGGCAGCCTCGACACGCAGCGCAGCCGCGAAGTGCTCGAGCTGCTGGCCGAGGTCTGCCGTGAGCAGGGCGCCGCGGTCCTGCTCGTCACGCACGATCCCATGGCCACCTTGGTCGCGGATCGCGTCCGCGCCCTGCTTGACGGGCGCATCGTCGAGTACGAGCCCGACCTGCTCTTCGCCGCGACCCAGACGCCTCAAGCCGCGACCTAGCGATACCGACCCAGATGCCCCAAGCCGTCACCTGACGATGCGAACTTCGAACATCGCGCACCTGTACCTGGTGCGCCTGAAAGCCCGGGTGGTGCTCGTCCAGGAGCTGTTCGCGGTACTCGGGATCGCCGTCGGCGTCGCCCTCCTGTTCGCCTCGCAGGTGGCCAGCACAAGCCTCAATCAGTCGGTCACCGAACTCACGAAGGGCGTCGTCGGTCAGGCCACCTATCAGCTCAAGGCGCGGGGTCCGAGCGGGTTCGACGAAGCTTTGGTAGGCCAGGTACAACGCATGCCGGGCGTACACGCCGTGGTGCCGGTCTTGGAGACTCCGGCGAGCGTCAGCGGCCGGCGCGGCAGCGAGTCGGTCGACCTCGTCGCCACCGACCCCCGCTACGTGCACTTCGCCGGCGCGCTTCTGCGGCACTTCTCGACCTCGCAGCTGATCCACACCCGAGTCATCGCGCTACCGGCGCCGATCGCCAAACAGATCGGTGTTGGGCCCTTGGAAGTCGTCAAACTGCAGGTCGGAGCCAAGCTCGTCAGAGCGCTCGTCGGCTTGGAATTGACGACCCGCAGCATCGGTGCCCTTGCCAACAACCCGATCGCGCTCGCGCCGCTGGCCTACGCCCAGCGTCTGACCGGTATGCAGGGCCGAATCACGCGGCTGCTCGTGCAGGCGACGCCGGGGGATCAGAACGAGGTCCACGCCGAGCTTCTGCGGCTGGCCGCGGGCCACCTCAACGTCGAGCCCGCCGACTACGACGCGACACTATTCCGCCAGGCCGCCGCGCCGGTCAACCAGTCGACCCAGACATTCGCCGCGATCTGTGCGCTGGTCGGGTTCATGTTTGCGTACTGCTCGATGCTGCTGACGGTCGACCTGCGTCGCGGGCTAGTCTCCGAATTGCGGCGTGGAGGGGCGACTCGTTGGGAGACAGTCAAGACGCTTCTCTTCGACGCCCTCGTACTTGCCACCGTCGCCGCTGTACTAGGTCTCGCACTCGGAAACGTGCTCTCGATCCTGGCCTTCAGCTCGCCCCCCGGTTTCCTGTCCTTCGCCTTTCCGATTGGTGCCCAGCGGATCGTGACGTTGCAGAGTGTCGTGATCGCAGTCGTTGCCAGCGCGGCGGCGGCGTGTGTGGGTGTCCTTTTGCCGCTATCCGAGCTTTGGCGACATGAGAGTCATCAAGCGATGATCGATAAGCCGCGTGCGCACAGATCGCCGACGCGAAGGCTATGGCTAGGAGTGTTCGCCTGCTTGGCGGGCACGGCGACAATCCTGCTCGTGGCGCCGCGGCTTGCATCCGTGGGGGTTATTTTTCTTATCGGTGCCGTAGGGGTCGCCTTTCTTATCGGCGCAATGATTTTGCTGCTGCCACCCGCCTTGGAAGCGGCGATCGTCGGCTTTGCGCGTTTGCAACATGCGCGCGGCAATGGCGCGACTGCACTCGCCATCGTCCAGCTGCGATCCCCGGCAACTCGCAGCAGATCGATAGCGATTGGTGCCACTGCTGCCGTTGCGGTGTTCGGCAGCATAACCATTCTGGGATCAAGAGCAAACTTGCAGAATGGCCTCGACCAAGTCGCTCGTGACACCAACAACATCAGTGAGCTGTGGATCGCTCCCCGAGAAGAACAAGACCTGCTTTTGACGGCTCCGTTCTCAGGCGTACCGGTCAAGACGCTCGAACGGCTACCAGGCGTAGGGTCTATCGGAGAGTACCGCGCAGGCTTTCTTGACTACGGTGGCAGGCGCGTCTGGGTATTTGCTCCGCCTATTTCAGTCTCCTCGCCGATACCGCCGAGCCAGCTCGTTGCCGGAGACTTGACGATGGCGAATACGAGAGTGCACACGGGCGGCTGGGTCGCAATATCGAAGACTCTTGCCGTTCAGCATAATCTAAAGATCGGACAAGCATTCACACTTCCGTCTTCCAAAGAAACCGTGCTTAAAGTCGCAGCCCTGATCACTAATCTCGGCTGGCCGCCGGGCGCGATCGTACTCAACGAACGAGACTACACCAGCGCCTGGCAAAGCAGTGACCCGAGCGCTTACACGGTGGCGCTCGCCCACGGGGTCAGCCCCAGCCAAGTTCAGAGAACAATCGTTGCTGCCCTCGGCTCGGGGTCGGGCCTTGCGGTCGAAACATCAGGGCAACGTGAACAGAAGCAGAGGACCGCCGGCAGTCAGGGGTTGATTCGCCTTACAGAGATCGCGCTGCTCGTGCTCGTGGCAGGCATATTGGCAACGGCGACTGTGATGGGTGCGATGATCTGGCAGCGACGCCGTCAGTTCGCTCGTATGAAGGTGCAGGGGTATGAGCAAAGAGTCCTCTGGATGTCGTTGCTCTGGGAGAGCGGCCTGTTGATAGGTGTAGGCTGCTTCCTGGGAGCGGCACTGGGTATGTTTGGACAGTATTTGCTCAGCCAGGCGCTCAGAGAAGTAACGGGATTTCCCGTGGTTCTCTCGTCAAACATGGCGATCGTGATCGCCGCATTTCTTGTGGTCACAGTTGCAGCTGGGGCTTGCGTCGCCATACCGGGATACCGGGCCGCTGGCATCGACCCCTATCCATGGCCTAATGTCTAGTTCGTCCATGCGGTGTCCGCTGAGGCGAGTTCATTAGGCTCATTTGAGCCGGGTTGATAGCTCGCCGGCCTGTTCGTGCGCCGTCTCGCCCTGAGCAGTATGCGTGATCCTCTCGCTGGTGTCACGATGACGCTGCGCCACCTAGCCGTCTCTACCGCCCGTCCAACGGGCAGGATCTCCCATCTTGCCAGCACTGTGCGGAGGACAGTCTGCATCTCGAACAGCGCCAGATGACTCCCGGGACAGCGCTTGCGGCCGCCACCCCAGGGAAGCCACGCGTGAGGTCTCGGCGGCTTGTCGAGGAATCGCTCGGGAATAAACGATTGTGGATCGTTGTACAGGCAGGGATCGTGGTGGAGGAGGTGAATGCAGCCCAGGAAGTGGGCCGGTGGTCGGAACGTCGTACCACCGACCTCGAAGTCTTGTTGAAGAACACGTGGAATCGTGCACAAGAACACTGGTCGATGCCGCATGGCCTCCTGAAGCGTTGCCTTCAGATAAGCGTCATCCCCTCGGTCGCTCTCGCTGAGCAACTCTCTCCTGACTCTCTTGTCGTGGGCTATCAGCTGGAAGGTCCACGCAAGTTGAGATGCGGTCGTCTCATGGCCCGCAAGCAAAAGCGACATAACTCCGTCTCGAATCTGCTGTCTTGTAAAGGGGGTGGAGTCGGGGTTGCTGGCCCCAAGCAGTAGCGACAGAGCGCCAGGTCTTACGGCGGTCTCCTTGCGGATGAGGCTGTTGATGATCTTGTCAACCACTACTCTCTCGTTAGAGAACCGCCTCCAGATTCGTCGCCACCCGGGTGCACGCCGCAATTGCGGCTCCTGCAACACAAGACTGTCGGTAACGGACAACAGGACAAGCAGGTGACTATGGAGTTCGGATACGCGAGGGTCGTCCATGTCGAACATGGTGGAAAGAATGACCCTGAGGGCTAGGACGCGAAGATAGGGGTGACTCGCAAATGGCTCGTCTGTGGGCCATGTTGCCGTCTCGCGTTCGACGACCCGCACAACGGCTGCAGTGTGCTCGTGCAGCGCTTTCCTATGAAATGCTGGCATGATGGCCTTACGTCCTATGAGATGCTCGTCTTCATCTAGAATTATAAACGACGTCTCTCCAACCAGCGGTGAGATTACCGACGCGCCGACGCCTGGATGGAGAATGTCGGCCGGTGCTGTGAGGATTGTCTTGATGTCGTCTTCCTCGGAGAGGAATATGCTCGGCGGAAGACCGACAGGCTTCATGGTAAAGCGACTGCCATGCCAGTTGCGACGCATTTCCAAGTACCGATGTGGCCATCGCCAAAAAAGGAACGTCTGGATAAGTGAAGGGAGCTTTGATGTTGCCGGCAATGGCAATGCGCGATCGGCGAAGCGAGAGCATTTAAAGCTGGGCGTCATTGATGACCCTCCTATGCGGATTGTTGTTTGTAGAGAATGCGCCATGTTCGGAGAACGCCGACAAGCACACGGCCAAGCACGCCGCTTGTGCGCGCGATCCTGTTGTTGTCAGCTTGGGACGTCGGAGTGCGGGCGCTGTCCTTTGACAGGTACATCGCGACCATGCAGCTGACGATCAGGGCGTGACGATTTGAACTAGGTACCTTTACTAGCTCTCGTAGCGAGCGCTGCAGGATCGCGACGATGCGGTCAGTCGCCGTTTCCTGGCCTGAGTAGTGCGCTATATAGCTATGTGCGCCTTCTGTTGAGTCCTCTGACAGATCGACATAGCTGTCGAGCATCGTGCCGGCTAGCGACACCCAAGGCAGATAAGCGTCATAAACAGCCTTGGCATCGACGGCTCGACAATCGTCTTCGGAGGCGAGCGCAAGTAGGGCGAAGACGGTCAGCCATGCGCTGGCGCCACCGCACCACTCAAACCAGGCAAGGTCGAGCGCCTCTCCAAACTGCTTTTCCGCCCAGGTAGAGAGCAGAAAATTACGTAGGGCAGGGTTGGGCTCGTGGTTGAGGGCCAATACCTCAGTCAGGCTTGCGGCGCGGTCGACGAATCGCTGAACCACACCGAAGGACGGCAGCAGTGCGCTTGTCTGCTGACACGTGACCACCAGCGCTTGGAGGTACCCGCCGTCACGTTTCCACGGGTGATGCGCGTAGTAGTCGCGCACTGGTCTGCGCCGATCCAGTGCATCACGCAAGGCGCCATGCAGGCACAGGCCATTTTCAATCCCGATATACGCGCCGCGCTCGCTGGTGCAGTCGAGATAGTCGGCCATCACCTCGTACGCGACGAGCAGCCGCAGGAGGTTCCGGTTTCTACGGCGTGGCAGCGTCCAGAACAGGGCGGCTCCGTCGATGTTCGCGCGCTTGCGGTCGATCGCCAGGAGCGCGTCGGCTCGCAGTGCGGGATCAGGGATCGCAGCGGCGAGTTCGCGCCACCGTGCTACCTCGCTGGCGACAGCCGCTAGGCCCCACAGCAGCTCACGGGAACTCGCGGCCGCTAGTGCCTGGAGCTGGCGCGGGAAGGCGGGTGCCCGGAATGCAGTCGAGCTACGCCGGGCGGACAGTCGTCGCCCTGACACTGGCCGCGAAATATCCGAGAATCACAACGATCGCGAGTGTCATCGGAGAGACCACGCCAATGCTGACGAACGTGTCACCGTGTCCCGCGTGTCGGTGACGATCTTAACCCCCCATGACCGCAGCCAGAGCGTGGGCATCACGATCTGACCGTAGGCTCCGACTCACGCATAGAAGCCGACGCCGACCGCTTCAGTTTCCTCCTTGATGTTTTTGAGCCGATAGGCGATCTCCCGACAACGGTTCAAGCACGCTGACCAGTCGTGTAAAACCCAATAGGGAGATGCGTACAGGTGCGCGCTCAATCGCTTGAAGCACCAGCGGCCCTTACCGAGTTCCTTGAACGTCGCTTCGAGCTGTGCGATCACGACGCCGAGAACGGTGATGCTGTCAGGCGGATTGTTCGGGTTCATGCGTGCTCGCAACCGTATACGAATCTACACTTTGACGGAACTGTTCGATACTATTGCAAGCTAGGACTAGGCTGCTAGGAACTTCCCGTGCCCTCCATGACAGCAGACGGCTAGCTATTCGTGCACCCATGTTTCCCACTGCTGATACAGGCCGTGCACGGCGTCTGTTAGCAGCGTCAGGCAGTGTGGTGATGCTTCGCTCACACGCGGGTAGGCCTTGGTCGGGCATTTCGTGTCGGGAGCAATCGTGGGGCTGGCTTGAATCGCCCCACGAACAGGGCCTGTGTCTGTCTTAAGAGCGAGCCGCGGTCTGGGTGGTGGTCGGCCGCTTCCAGACGACACCTTGATCGGCTCTGGCTTCCTTGGGTCGTCGGTCGGGAATCAGACCTCGGTGCAGGAGCGCGATCGTCACGCCACACCGTGGCTCGCGGGTCGTGCTCTGTCCGCGCAAGCGCACCGCGGCTCGCCATCGCCGCCGGCCCTTCTATCAAGCCGACCGTCCGTCGGCGCAGGCAGAGCCGACGACGCAGGCATGGCTATTAGGCGTCGAACATAGCTCATAGTGGGCGCCGAATATGGCTCATAGTCCGAATAGATAGCGACGTGTCGCTATACAGAGCGGTATCAAGACGTCAACATGCCTGGCGGTGGCAGATCAAGGCGACACCCGCGAGGCACGATCCATCATGGAGAGGGGGATCGGTGTTGCGTGCGCGGTGCGCCTCGTGTCTGCCCCTGTATCTACCAGAGAAGTGGGTCGGGCGCGCTTGCATGGCGTCCGGCCCACGATCAGCGGCGGCACGGTCGCCATCTACGTAAATCGCGACAGCGCGGAAGCCAAGAGCAGATCCGCGCCGACATGGGGGATGTGACGATGCCGATTCGGTCTGGCTCCCGGTATCCAGATACATGGAGGATCCCCGATCTCTCCGAACCGAGATACTCGCAGTCCTTGGAGCGTGGCCTGGCGATCCTCGAGAGCTTTACACCCGAGCAACCCGTGCTCGGCATCGCGGATATCGCCGACCGGCTCGGCATGAGCCGCTCGACCACACACCGTTACGTGACGACGCTCGTAGCGCTCGGCTACTTGGAACAGGGCGCCCGACGCAAGTACCGGCTGGGCCTGGCCGTCACGGGCCTCGGCATGGCCGCGCTGAACGCAACCGAGCTGCGCGAGCACGCCCACGCGGATCTGACAGAGCTATCGCAGCGGACCGGCTTCACGACCAGCATCGCCGTGCTCGACGGGGATGAGGTCGTGTGCGTGGATCGTGTAAACGGGCTGCGTCGCCGGCTGGCGGCAGCTGGTCCGGACGTGAAAGCGGGATCGACGCTGCCGGCCCACTGCACAGCGCTCGGAAAGGTCCTGCTCGCGTACCTGCCCGAGCGCGAGCGCAAGGAGGCGCTCGGACATATCGAGCTGACCAAGCACGGGCCGAACACGATCACGGCCAAGACGACGCTACGTGAAGAGCTCGATCATGTGCTCGAGGAAGGCTTGGCGGTCGAGGACCAAGAGCTCGCGCCCGGACGGGTCGCGATCGCCGCCGTGGTGCTGAACGAGGCCAGCGAGGTCGCCGCCGCCGTCGACCTGACGGCAAGCACGTCAGCGATAGCGATCGAGGAACTGGCCGACGCGCTCGGCCCGCATCTGATCTCCACGGCCGATCGCATCTCGGCGCGCCTCGGCCATCGGCGAGAGAGCGAAACAGCCAGCTGACCTGCCAGCGCCGGCGCGCGTCAGATTCTCGCGGCGCGCAACGCGTTCGCGTGGGCTGAACGCTCGAAGGCGTCATCTAGCGGCGCCAGCTCGTCGACCGCGACGCCGAGGGCCTTCGCGATCAGCCAGTCCGCGAACCAGGCGTTCTTTGGCAACAGCGGGCCGTGCAGGTAAGTGCCGATCGTAAGTCCTCGCCGGGCGCCCTCGAAACCGGAGCGCCCGTCGTTGCCGTGGCCTCGCAACACACGCCCGAGCGGCTGAGCGTCCAGACCGAGACGGGTGCGCCCCCCGTGATTCTCGAAACCCGCAAGCACTCTGGCCGTCGCGCCGCCGCGATGGTCATGACGATCGCCGGGCCCGCCGGCGTCACCGTGCTCGTGGCTGCTCGTGGCGGCCGCGCCGGGCAGCGAGACCTCGATCGCGACGTTTCCGATCAGTCGTGGGCCGGGCTCGCGGGCGGTCTCGACGTCGAGCAAGCCGACGCCCTCGATCAGATCCCGGCCGATCGCATAAGAGCGGCCAAGCAGCTGGTAGCCGCCACAGATCCCGAGAACGACCGCGCCGCGGGCGCTCGCGGCGTGCAGGGCCTCGCGCTTGTGCTCCAGCAGATCCTCGGCGCACAGGCGCTGGTCGCGATCCTGGCCGCCACCGATGTAGTAGAGATCGTGTGCGGCGGAGTTCAGAGGCTCCTGCAGTCCGCTCGCGCTCAGCTGAAACTCGATCCCGCGCCACTGGCAGCGACGGCGCAACACCAGCAGGTTGCCGCGATCGGCATAGATGTTGAGCAGCTCCGGGTAGAGCGCGCAGACGCGCAGAGTCCGGCCTGTAACCGCGCTCAGAGCCACGAGCTGCGCGCCTCCCCGCGAGCTACCAGCAGCTTGCGCAGCGCCAGCATCGCGGTATAGGTCGGCAGCACGTACAGCGGCGCCGCGCCGTCCTCGGGCGAGCGCTGGGCTGCCGCGCCGGCGAGCGCCCGGCCGAGATCCTCGTCGACCGCGATCCGATCGGGCGCGACGCCCGCGTACTTCAGGCGCAGCGCCAGCTCGGGCGCCCGTGTGCCTGAGCAGGTGATGAGGCGCGTGCGGTCGGCAAGCAGCTCGAAGTCGGCGTCCCAGATCCAGGACACGTCGTGGCCGTCGGCTGTGTTGTCGTTCAGGATCGCAAGCAGATCGTGGGTGCCCGGCTCCAGGGCGAGCGTGCGCAGGACCTCGTTCGCGCCGACCGGATTCTTGACCAGCATGATCTTGGCCTGGCGCCCCGCGACGGTGACCGTCTCGGCCCGCCCGAACGCGGCCGTCGCGTCCGCCAGCCCCTCGACGATCCGCTCGAGCGGAATCTCCAACGCGACCGCCAGCGCCGCGGCGGCGAGCGCGTTGTAGACGTTGTAGAGACCGGGCAGGCCGAGCTGGACCTCGGCCTCGCCCGCCGGTGTGACGAGGCGAAAGCGGGCGCCGCGAACGCCTTCGAGCACGACCGACTCGGCGAGCACGGTCGGTGTGGGACGCCGCTCGCCGCAGGAAGGACAGTGGTAGCGGCCCAGATGGCCCAGGTAGACGACCTCGAACTCGTAAGGCGCTCCGCAGCGGCGGCAGTGCTTGGCGTCCGCGGCGTGGGCGATGCCCTCCAGCGCGAGGGAGTCGTCTTGGATCCCAAAAAAGACGACTTCTTGGCGCTCTGCGCCGAGGTCGGCAAGGATTGGATCGTCGGCGTTGCAGACCAGTCGCGCGTTCTGGCCCGCATCGCCCTGGACCGTCGCCGCCCAGCGTTCGGCGATCGTCTCAAGCTCGCCATAGCGATCGAGCTGATCGCGGAACAGGTTGCTCAAGACGATCGCGCGCGGCCTGAGCTCGTCGGCCAGGCGCTCGAGCCAGAGCTCGTCGACCTCGAACAGGCCGAGCTCGCCTGCGATCGACCCGTGCGGTCCGGCCGCCGCGAGCAGCGTCGAGGCGATCCCGCCGGCCATGTTGGCACCCGCCTGGTTGTGGACCAGCGCGATGCCGGCCTTCCGCATCACGCTCGCCGCGAGCGTGGCAGTGGTGGTCTTGCCGTTGGTCGCCGAGATCAGGACGCTGCCCTGGGGCAGGCGCCCTGAGAGCACGCTCAGCGCGTCGGGGGCCAGCTTGAGCAGCACCTTGCCGGGGGCGCTGGTGGCGCCGCCGCCACGCAGCCGAGAGAGCGCACCGGCGGCCCGCGCGAGGCCGATCTTGGCCCCGAGCATGCCGTTCATAGGCGATCGGGAGGAGGGTCGAGCGTCGCCATCTCGACGTCTGCTCGCGGGATCGCCCCGGATGGCGCTCCGGTGAACGCACCGTCGTCGCCGTCCTGCTCGGGCGCCAGCACCGTGATCGCTCCCGCCAGCGCCCGTATGCGCACCGGCAGCTCGCCGATCGGGTCGCCGTCGGCATACATCGTGAACGGGCGATCCGCTTCGGCCACGATCTCCCGCGCACGCATTACCTTTACGCACGGCTCGTCGATGTGCTTGCCGCTGAAGACCTTGGGCAGGAGTCGCGTCAGGAACCGCAGCTTGCCGATCCGCTCCAAGACGACGACCTCGAGCAGCCCGTCGTCGAGCAGCGCGCCGGGCGCGGCGCGCATTCCGCCGCCATAGGACCGCGAGTTGGCGGCGCCGAACGAGTAGCCGGTGAAGGTAAGGCGCTCGCCGGGCGGGTCCAGCTCGAGCGTGAACCTCGCCGGGCGCCATGTCAGCAGCGCGCGCACGGCGCCATATGCGTAAACGAGGTTGCCGAGGCGGGACGGCGCTTCGTTGGCGATCCGATTGGCGTCCGAGTCGAAGCCCGCCGAGGCGATTCCCACGAACGCGCTGGACCGATCGCGGGGACCCGCGCCGTGGACCTCGCCGAGGTCCATCGTCCGCGCCAGGCCGCCGGCCACCGTCGCGCACGCCTGGATCGGATCGAGCGGAATGCCGAGAGACCGCGCCAGGTCGTTTCCGCGACCCCCCGGCAGGACCGCGAGCACCGAGCCTGGAACCTCGCGCAGGACGTCCGCGACGGCCCCGATCATCCCGTCGCCGCTGAGCACCGCAACGGTCTCGCCGGCTGTCGCGGCTTCGCGGGCGAGGGCTCGCGCATGATCGAGGTCGCGCGTGTCGCGGCGGCTAACCGTCAGCCCGAGCTCGCGCAGGCGCTCCTGCACTTGCGGCGCCAGACGGCCCGCTCGGCCGCCCCCGGCGGCGGGATTGACCAACAGGCAGACGGTCCGAGACACGGCGCAAGGGTATTGGCAGTGCACGCTTCGCGGTCGCCCGTCGCGTTCTTGGCGGTAGGCGACCCGGCGTTTCGGGCACTCAGCGCTTCGGGCGCTCAGCGCGTCCAGCCGTGGGAGCGCATGAATTCGATCACGTCGTCGGGCCTGTCGGTGACGACATAGGCGTCGACGATCGCGCCGGAGGTGTTGATCGTGATGGACAGGCCCGAGTCGACCTTGCGCACCTTCGAGATCGTCGCGACCGGCCGGCCCGCGCCCATGCGCGGCTTGACCCGACCTGTGGCCACCCTGTGCACAGCCTCGTGCTCGGCCAGGGTGTCGAGCAGCCGTCTGTAGTCCTTGCGCGAGGTGTGCTTGTGGTGGGTCTGTTTGGCCACACCCACATCTTGGCGCAACTCGATCTTGCTCGCCGCGACTTGTCCGAGAAGGAAACGCGGCGCGCTGTGTCGGGCGTCTCGGTCGCCGGGGCCAAGCGGTCAGGCGCCGCCGCGTCCAGCGGCCAGCGCGCGGTCGCGCCGGCGTTTGCCGATCGTCGCGACGATCGCGATCACCGCGACGACCAAGAACAGGCCGAGCAGCACTCCGGGAGCGACGCCGATCCCGCCGAACGGCAGCGCGATCAGCTCGACGATGCCCAGGCCGAGCGCCAGCAGCACGACGATCAGCAGCACGATCAGCAAGATGCCCCTGACGCGCGCGAGGATTCCGGCCGAGCTGGGAGGTATGAGCAGGCCCATCGCGCGCAGCGCGAACAGCTGGCGGCTGCTCGGCGGCGCCTGGCCGAGACGCTCGACGGCATCCTTCAGATCCCCGGCCCTGCGTTCGGCGAGCGCCAGCGAAGCGTCGGCCATGCGCCGCAACTGCATGCGCTCCTGCGGCCGGGCCGCGGCGATCGCCCGCTGGAAGTAGCTGCGCGCTTCATCGGCATCGAAGCGCTCGGACGCGCGCGCGCCGAGGATCGCGAGCGCGGCGGACTTGTACTTGGTCTCGTTCTCGAGCTCCTCGTCGGAGCGCTGCTCGAGCGCCTGGATCGCCTCCAGGGCGCCGCGCTGCTCCATCCTGATCTGACGTTGTTTGGGGGCCATCGCGCGGTCATTCTACGGTTTGCGAGGACGGTCGCGGATGAGGTGCGATCGAGCGCCGTCGAGACACGCGTATCGTCGGGCGCCGGTCGCCGGCAATGCCGCCTGGAGAGACCCCTCAGACGGTATGCTCGCTGCGTGCTCGTCCCAACGGTCCATCGGCTCATATCGCGCCTGTCGTTGCTCTGCGCCGCGCTGGCCTTGACGGCCGGCTTCGCGGTCGCGCCGACCGCGATGGCGGCCGCGGGCAGTGGCTCCAGCGGCGCTTTCAGCGAACTGACAGAAGGCGGCCAGGAAAGCTCGACCGCGTCCACGACCGCCACGACGAGCACGACCGGTGAATCGGGCGCGACCAACACATCGAACTCGACCTCGAGCACAGTCCTGATCTTGGCTCTCGTCGCGGCCGGGGCGCTGATCGGCGGGATCGCCTTCGTGATCATGCGCGACGCTCGTCGCGTCGCGCCGGTTGCGGACGGTCGGGTGTCCGGCATGGCACGCTCTGGCCGCGATCCGGTGGTGACGATGCGCAAGCGCCGGGCCAAAGCCAAGGCGGCGCGGCGTCAGCGCAAGCGCAACCGCTGAGGGGTGACCGCCGGGCGGCGCACGCGCGGTGGGGAGGGGGGAGCGGGATCGGAGCCGTGCGGCCCGCGCCGGCGCGGACTAGGACGCGGAGAGTGGGGGTGCGGATCCAGGGGCGAAGCTGGCAGCACCCGGCTGCCGCCGTCGTCTTCGGAGGCGCCACCTTCCTCGGCGCCGGCCTCGGCCCCGGCTGCTTCGGCGATGTCCCGGACGCGATCGCGACGATAAGGGACCCACAGCATCAGGCCGGCAAGCGTCAGCTTCAGAAACCCGAGCAGGATCAGCAGCGACCACCACGACATACTCCTTGCGATGCTACTACTGCCCGGCAACGATGTCTGACGTCGGGTCCTGTCGGGGAGGCCTCGGGGCCCTGGAGCGTGAGGTGATCGCCTGTCGTCGCTGCCCGCGACTGGTCGCCTGGCGCGAGCTCGTCGCGCGCGAGCGCAAAGCGGCATACTCAGACCAGGAGTACTGGGGCAGGCCGCTCCCCGGCTTCGGAGACCCCCAGGCGCGGATCCTCATACTCGGCCTTGCGCCGGCGGCCCACGGCGCGAACCGGACCGGCCGGATGTTCACCGGCGACCGCTCTGGCGAGTTCCTGTACGCGGCCATGTGGCGGGCCGGCCTCGCCGACCAGCCGACTTCGACGGACCGTGACGATGGGCTGCGCCTGCGCGACGCCTGGGTGACGGCGGCTGTGCGTTGCGCACCGCCCGCCAACAAGCCGACGCCAGCCGAGCGGGATGCGTGTCAGCCGTGGACGGCACGCGAGCTTGGGCTGCTCGGACGTGTCAGCGCGATCGTCTGTCTCGGCGCGTTCGCATGGGATGCGGCGCTGCGCTTGAGTCGGGCGGGCGAGGTCGGGGAGAGCGCTCGGAAGGGAACGCGGCATGGCGTTTCATCCCTGCCTGCCCGCGCCCCGAAGCCCAAATTCGGCCACGGCGCTGAGCACCGAACAGGGCGCCACACGCTGCTCGGCTGCTATCACCCGAGCCAGCAGAACACATTCACCGGGAAGCTGACCGAGCCGATGATCGATGCCGTGCTTAGCCGGGCTTGCGGTCTGGTGGACGCCGCCGAAGGCGACTCCGCCAGATGAGGTTCAGGCCTTGATCAGAGTCCTCAGCTTCTCCGGCACGACGGCCAGGATCGCCTCTATCTCTTCGTCGCCGAGGCGCTTGCGCAGGACGGTCATCACCGCGGTCACAGCGACCGATGCCTCGGTCTCGCCGCCGAGGCGACCCTCGCTGACGACATGCTCGAGGAAGCTGTCAACGTCGTGCGCTCGCATCGGCGCGCGACCCGGAGTCCAGTCCTCGTAGAAGATGCCTCTGATCAGTGTCGGCAGCTGCGCAGCCAACTTCGCGGCCAGCTCGATCGTCAGCCTGTCACGCAGCGTATGCAGTACCGCTCGCAGCACTTTGTAGGCGTACTGTCTGTCGTCGTCGCCCAGCTCTGTGGCGACGTCCTTCAGCCAGATGCTCGCCTTTTCGGCACTGCGCTGGACGATCGCCGGTTCGGTCTCGCTGTGGTGCATTTCTCCTCATCCTCCGCGCTCTCGTTTCGGCTGCTCGCCCGGAGGTTGCTCGACCGGGAATGCCGGCACATCCGGAGAGTCCCGCTAACACCTATCCGTGCAAGCTTCTTAGCAGCATTCAGAGTCTTGTCATGTGTTTCGATAGATGGGCGTGCCTACGCGCCGAGAAGTAACCCAGGAGAGCGATCGCCGCGAACGTGCTCGTCGTCGGCGTCTGGCGCGCCCCTAGTTGCGTTCCTTTGTAACAGGTTTACATAACATAGATTATCGAGCGCGGAGCGGATCGGCGGCTGACGCGTTCCGCGCGAGGCTACAGCCACCGGATGCACGCGGCGTCCCGATGGCGCACCGCGGTCCAGGCGCCCCTCTGATGCGCTCATCGAGCGTCACCAGCGTCGCTCCGATCAACTCGGCAAGCGCCACATAGCTCGCGTCGTAGCTCGATAGGTTGTGGCGCAGCTCCCACGCCCTGGCAGCCAATAGTTCATACGGCCACAGCTCGATCGCGAGATCCAGCAGGTCGATGTGAGCCTGCGCCGCTTGGTCGGAGCTGATGATTCCGGCGCGCTCGTGGCGGCGGATGATGTTTGCCGACTCAAATTCGACGAGATTCGGAGCCGCCAGATCGGATCCGGCAATCGTTTCGGTGACCCACTGGCCATCGGGGCCGCTGTCCAGGAGCAGCGCGACGAGCGCCGACGCATCGCAAACGATGCGTACGCTCACCGTCGATCGGCGTCGCGTGCGGCCAGGGTCGCCTCGGCGTCGATCTTGACCCCGGTCGCGTCCACGCGGGCACGGGCGCGAGTGACGACATCCCCCGCCGACGGACGTTCGGCGGCCTCGAGCAGCATTCCGCGGAGGTACATCTGCAACGACTTTCCGGCCCTAGCGGCGCGCGCCGCTAGCTCGTCGCGCACCTCGTCAGGTACTCCGCGGACTGTGATGGCAACACTCATTCGCGCCATTCTAGCAGCAATGCAGTCGAAGTGCAGCCATCCTCGTGAGGGCCGCGATCGAACCGTCCGATCCTCAGCCTCAGACGACGATCAGCGAAATTCCCAGACCGGGAGCCCGGGTCAGGGGCCGGTCGACCGTCAGCAACGCACAGCCAAGCATTCGCGCGAGCGCCACGTAACACGCGTCGTAGGCCGACAGGTTTGCGCGCAGCGACCATGCCTCCGTCAGCAAGGCGACGGTCGGGACGCGCTTGATCGGGCTGCCAGCGAGTTTTGACAGCGCCTTCTCGGCGCGAGCACCGCTCAGCTTGCCGCCGCTCTCCAGCCCGCGCAAGCTCTGCATGACCTCCACGTTGACGATGTCCGGCGCAAGCACCTCCGCCTCGCCGAGCATGCTCGCCACACGCCCGCCCCGTTCGGAGCGAATCAGCAGCTCGACCAGAGCTGAAGCGTCAATGACCAGCGGCGAGGGCACCGGCGATCTGCTCGTCGCGTTCGGCGCGGCCCTCTCGGATCACGTCCGCGATCTCATCGCCCGTGATCCCTGCTACAGGCTCGTCTTCGCTTAGACCCTCCAGCCATTCACGCAGCGTCGGCGTCTCCAGGTCGCGTCCGAGGACGCTCAGTATGTAGTCGCTCAAGCTCCTCCCCTCCCTGCGCGCGCGTCTTCGCAGGCGCTCGTGCAGCTCAGGCGGCACGTTCTTGACCTGGATCGCACTCATGGCATGAGGTTAGCATGCCAACCGCATGCTCACCCCATGTCGGACTTGGTCGGATCCGCCCCGCCCGCCTCGCGTTGTGCGACCGTCAGCTCGCAACCGCTTAACCGGTCGCCAGCCGCACGATCGCCGACACCCCGACGACCACGATCAGCCCGCGCAGCGCTCCCGGCGGCAGGCGCCGCCCGTATCGCGCTCCCAGCTGGGCGCCGACGATCGACGAGCCGGCGATGATCGCCGCCGGCGCCCACTTGACGTCGGCCGCGATCACGAAATAGACCCCCGCGACCCCGTTCGTTAGGCCCGCCAGCACGTTCTTGAGCGCGTTCGTGCGCTGCATGTCCTGGGCCAGCGTCACCCCCAAGATGCCCAGCAGCAGTATCCCCTGCGCGGCTCCGAAGTAGCCGCCGTAGACGCCGGTCACGTAAACCGCCGGGGGTGTCAGCCAAGCGCCGTGGCGATCCAGATCGATCTCGCGCTTGACCAGCCACGCATTCAGTTTCGGTTGCACCAAGATCAGCACCAGCGCGAGCCCGATGAACACCGGCACCACGGCCTTGAACGTCGCGGCCGGCAGCACCAGCAGCAGTACAGCGCCGGTGATGCCGCCCAGCACCGACATCGATCCAAGCCTGATCGCCCGCCCGCGCTGGCCGCTCAGCTCGCGCCTGTAGCCGATCGCGCCGGACGCCGAGCCCGGGACCAGGCCGACCGTGTTCGTCACGTTGGCCGTCACCGGCGCATACCCGAACGCCAACAGCACCGGAAACGTGATCAGCGTGCCGCTCCCCACCATCGTATTGATCGTCCCCGCCGCCATCCCGGCGAGAGCGATCGCGATCACCTCGCCGATACCCATACTTGCGGGCCGATCCTACCGTCCCCGTCCCGGCCGCCGGCTAGGCTCGGCGCATGATCAGCATGGGCAGCCAGTCTCGATGAGCGTTCTCGGCCAGGCCGCGCGAGTGTTCTGGCCGGCGCCCAACGATCGCCACGGGCCCCTGACGCCGTTGCTCGTCACCCTGACGGTCGTCACCGGCCTGGTCGACGCGACCAGCTATCTGATGCTCGGCCACGTCTTCGTGGCCAACATGACCGGCAACGTCGTCTTTCTCGGTTTCGCCCTCGCCGGCGCCGGCGGGCTTTCGGCCAGCGCCTCCCTGATCGCGCTCGCGGCCTTCCTGATCGGCGCGCTCGGCGGCGGCTGGCTCGGTGCGCGCCACGCCGAGCACCGGGGCCTGGTGCTGCGGGGCGCCAACCTCGCGCAGGCGCCGCTGCTGGCCTTGGCCTTGGCGATCGCGCTGCTCTCCCCCGGCGCTCCCGGCCAGGGCGCCCGCTATGGGCTGATCGCGACCCTCGCTCTCGCCATGGGGGTCCAGAACGCCGCCGCCCAACGCCTGGCCGTCCCCGACCTGACGACGACCGTGCTCACGCGCACACTGACCGGCTTGGCCTCCGAAACGGGGAGCGGCTCCAAGCTCGCCCGCCGCGCGATCGCGATCCTGGCGATGCTCTTCGGCGCCGTCCTTGGCGCGCTCCTCGTCCTCAACGTCTCGATCGCGTCCTCGATCGCGCTCGCCTTCGCGCTCGTCTGCGCCGTCGGCCTGATCGTCCATTTCGCCTCTCGCGGCACGGCCGCCGCCTGGACCCGGCCCTGATTACGGGAGCACACGCGCGCGCGCGCGCACCCGCGGTCGGCCTCAGTGAACCGTCAGCGTGCCTTCCATGCCAGCCATCCGGTGTCCGGGCACCGAGCAAAAGAACTTGTACGTGCCTGGTTTCAGGTCCACGCTGAGCGTCTTGGACCCGCCCTGGAAGGTCGGCGTGGAGCCGACGACCTTACCCGACGAGGATTCGATCGTCACGTTGTGCGTCAGCGGGCTCGCGTTCGTGAACGCGATCGATACCTTGCCCGCGTTCGCGCTCAACGACTTCTTGTCGTATTTCAGTTCGCCTTCCTTGTTCGCTTCCAGGCTCAGCCCGTTGCTTGCGTTGGCGGTCTCGCTTGACGACGACGACGCGCTCGATGTGCTCGACGGCGTGGTCGTCGCGCTCGAGGTCGAGCCGCCGCTAGATGAGCCGCCGCAGCCCGCGATCAGCATCGCGACCAGGGCCAACGCCAGGCCGAGCGTCAATGTCCCACGAGCCCTCCCGCGTCCGGCTTTGCGGTCCGGTTGCACCGATGTCGCGCTGCTCATCCCGCTGCCTCCCTCTGTCGCTCGCTCGTCCACGCCGTCCGGGATCTGCCCGTCAGGTCGAGCTATCTTACGCTTCAGAACAGCGTCTCCTGCCGAGGGCCCAGCTGCCGACCCGCATCGTCCTCGACGGCGTTCTCCGCCCCCGTCCCCCGCACGCCCATAAAGCCACCCGGAGGCCGTCCCGCCGGCACGCGCCCCGCCCCCAGGCGACGACGCCCGTCGCGGATCATTCCCGCCAAACGCTCTCGTTCTGGGCTCGGCGCATACGCCCGACCCCGGTACAGCTCCTCGTAACGCTCGACCAGCTCCGGGCGCTCGTCTCCCAGCCAGCCCATGAACACGTCGCGCACCTCCCCCCTCAGGTGCAGCGTCGTCCCGCCGATGCTCCTCGCCCCCGCCTCGATCGCCTGTTCCAGCAACGGCTCCACCTGCTCGGGCGCGTCGTTGATCCCTGGCATCAGCGGGGCGATCAACACACTCGTCGCGATCCCCGCCCTGTTCAGCTCCGCCACCGCCTCCAAGCGGGCCTTCGGATTGGGCGTGTGCGGCTCGGTCGCCCGCCAAGCCTTCTCGTCGAGTGTCGGGATCGACAGGCACGCGCTGAACCTCGTACGTTCGGCGATCTGCCTCATCAATGCCAGGTCCCTCAACAACAGCGGCGACTTGGTCAGCACCGAGCACGGATTGCCCGCGCCTCCGGCCGCGTCGCGCAGCGCCTCCCAGATGCCGACCATCAGTCTGTACCGGCCCTCCACCCACTGATACGGGTCGGTATTCGTGCCGAGCGCCACGTGTTCCCCCCGCCACGACGGTCGCGCCAACTCGGCCCTCAGAACCTCCGGCGCGTTCACCTTCACGACGATCTCCTTCTCGAAGTCCCTGCCCGCGTCGAAGTCCAGGTAGCGGTGGGTCGGGCGGGCGAAGCAGAAATTGCAGGCGTGCGAACAGCCCCGATACGGGTTGATCGTCCAGCGGAAGGGCATCTTCGAGGCGCCGGATACGCGATTGAGGACGGACTTGGCCCGGACCTCGTAGAACCTGGTCTCGAGCGCCTCGGGGGCGTCGAAACGCCTGACGACCGCCTCGTCGCGATAGCCGGGCAGACGGCGCTGCTCGTCCGCACCGAGTGTTAGGTTCGACCAACGCACGAACATATGTTCGCATAGCTGGCGGCGGCTGGAGCCACTCAGCCGGCTATGTCCCCGGAATGGGGTCGCGTGACGGCACGCGCGGGCGGCGAATCGACGATAAGAGGAAGGCAAGAGTGGGTATTGACACAGAGACTTGGCGGGGTTCGATGGGTTCCAGCTCTGTCGGGCACCGTGTCCGGGGCCCCAAATGGACGCGGCAGGCCACCGTGAAGGGCCGGCGAGCAGTGCACGCGCGCGTGCAGGGCCCCTCAAACTTTGTCCAAACCGAAGCCAAGAAGGACGATCGAACAAGCTCACAAGCCGACACGAGACAGGCCCAAAGGCGCTAGACGGGCCGCGAGCCGGCCGGCGTCGGCCGTGGCGCGATGTTCCGGGCAGCAGGGAGCCGCCCACATGGCGTCGAACGACACGACGATCGGCCGTCCACAAGGAATGATTGACAACGCAACTATCCCGGCGTATAATTCCGACTCAAGGCATCGGATTAGAAGGACCCACATGGCAGATAACACTCGCAAGACCCCAAAGACAACCACTGACGGCGCGCTCTTCGCGCCGGACAGCTTCATCCCCGAGTCCGTGGACCAGCTCCTGGCGCACTCCAGGCGCTACCCCCTGCTGACCCCCGCCCAGGAGATCGAACTGGCGCAGAAGATCGAGCGTGGCGACCTGCACGCCAAGGAACTTCTGGTCAACTCGAACCTGAGGCTGGTCGCCTCCAACGCAAGGCGCTATCAGAACCAAGGCCTGCCCCTGGCCGACCTCGTGCAGGAGGGCATGCTCGGCCTGATCAGGGCCGCCGAGAAGTTCGACTGGCGCAAGGGCTTCCGGTTCTCCACCTATGCGACCCTGTGGATCAGGCAGGCGATCCAGCGCGGCCTCGAGAACTCGGGCCGCACGATCAGGCTGCCCGTCCACGTAGCCCAGCGTTCGCGCAAGGTCGGCCGGGTCGAGCGCGAGCTGTCCGTCAGGCTCGGGCGCGAGCCCACGATCGAGGAGCTGGCCGCCGAGACGGGCCTCGAGATCGAGCAGGTCGAGGAGGTGCGCCACCAGCGTGCGGCGCTCGTCAGCCTCGACCAGCAGGTCGGCGAGGATGGCGACACCGCCCTTGGCGACCTCCTGCCCGCCGACCAAGAGGCGCCCGAGGACACCGCCTGGGACAACGAGCGCGAGCGGATCGTGCACGAGGCGATCGCCCAGCTGCCCGAAACCGAGCGCACCGTCCTGACGCTGCGCTTCGGCACGGGCCGCGAGGAGCCCCAGACCCTGACCGCGATCGGCAAGCGCCTCGGCTTCTCCGCCGAGCGCGCGTCCCAGCTCGAGCAGCGCGCCCTCAAGAAGCTCGCGGAGTCGCCGGAGATGGCCGCTTTGCGAGAGGCGGCCTGAGCAAGCAGACAGTCGCGGACCCCCCGTCAGACCCTCGGCGTGCGTCTGGCGGGGGTCCTAGACTGCTGCTCTGAAGTTCGAGAAAGACCGCGCGGGACAGGAGCGGAGATGGCCGACAAGAGCGCTTGGGAGCGGACGGTCGAGCTGACGATCTCGGTCGGCGAACGGGTCCTGGCGCCGATCGAGCGGTTCATCGGTCGCAGGTCCTTGGTCGGCGACGAGACATTCTTCTCGAACGACCTGTTCCCTTGGATCGCGGAGGTCGAGGCCAACTGGACGACGATCCGCGAGGAGATGGCGCGCCTGCTCGAGGATCGCGAGGCCCTGCCGAACTTCCAGGACATCTCCAAGGACCAGATCGAGATCACCGACGACGACCACTGGAAGACGTTCTTCCTCTACGGCTTCGGCTTCGAGGCCAAGCTCGGCGTCGAGTTGTGCCCGAAGACCGCGGCCCTGATGCGAGGGGTTCCGGGGATGAAGACCGCGATGTTCTCGATCCTGTCCCCCCACAAGCACATCCTCGACCACCGCGGCCCCTACAAGGGCGTCTTGCGCTACCACCTCGGCCTGATCGTGCCCCAGGACGCGCCGGCCTGCCGGATCAGGGTCGGCGAGGAGATCAGGCACTGGGAAGAGGGCCAGAGCATGATCTTCGACGACACCTACAACCACGAGGTCTGGAACGACACCGACGAGACCCGAGTCGTGCTGTTCGTCGACGTGCTGCGCCCCCTCCCCTCACCCTGGGCCCAGATCAACCGGGCGATCGTCGCGGCCATCCGCTACTCACCGTTCGTGCTCGACGCCAAACGCAACCAGGAAGCCTGGGAACGGCGCTATCGGGCCAGTATGCAGGCCCGCGAGACCGCGGCGAGCGCGCCCGCCGGCTGAGGACCTGAGCCCGCCTCCCTCCCACTCCGGCTCGGGCTCTTCCGCGCAGCGCACCGCGCTGGCCTCGGTCGCGGCCGCCGCCGCGCTCGTCGCGATCAAGCTGATCGTCGGGCTCCTCGCCCACAGCCTCGGCCTGATCGCCGAGGCGATCCACTCGGCCACCGACCTCGTCGCGGCGCTGCTCACGTTTTTCGCCGTGCGCGTCGCCGGCCGGCCCGCCGACCGCGAGCACCCTTACGGCCACGGCAAGGCCGAGCACCTCTCCGCGCTCGGCGAGAGCGCGATCCTGATCGTCGCGAGCATCGCGATCGCGTATGAGGCGATCTACCGTCTGGCCGGGCACGGACCGACAGTGGACGCCCGCTGGTACGTCCTCGCGGTCGTCGGCGCGGTGATCGCGATCGACGCCGGACGCTCGCGGACCTTGCACAAGGCCGCCCACGAGCACTCGAGCGCCGCGCTCGGCGCCAACGCGCTGCACTTCACGCTCGACCTGGTCGGCTCGATCGCCGTCCTGATCGGCCTCCTGCTCGTGCGCGCCGGCTACCCGGGGGCCGACTCGATCGCGGCCCTGCTCGTCGCCGGGCTCGTGCTCTACTCCGCCGGCCGTTTGATGCGCGGCAGCGTACGCGTCCTGATGGACACCGCCTCGGCCCCCGCCGAGCAGGCCGCGCGCGCGGCGATCGGCTCGATCGAGGAGCCCATCACCCTGCGGCGCCTGCGCCTGCGCGAATCCGGCGGCCGGCATTTCGTCGACGTCGTCGCCGGCGTCGAGCCCGACGCCGACCTCGCTCACAGCCACGAGATCGCCAGTGCGATCGAGTCCGCGATCGCCCGTGAGCTGCCCGGCAGCGACGTCGTCGTGCACGTCGAGCCCGACCCCTCGCTCGGCTCGCGCCATCTGAGCCACGGCCCGCGCGCCGTCATCACGCTCTGTCTCGGCCCCGACCGCACGCTCGCCGACGCGCGCGCGCTCGCGGACCTCCTCGAGAGCGAGATCAGAGCCGCGCACCCCGACCTGATCGACGTCTCGGTGCACACCGACCACGACTGAGGTGCCGCGTGCGCGCGCGTGCGACAGGGGTGTGTGTGCGCGCGTGTGGTGTGCGACAGGTGTGTGTGTGTGTGCGCGCGCGCGACGGGGCGCACGCTCACACGCTCGACACGTCCAGGCCAGTGCCCTGCAGCAAACTGTTCGCCTGCGAATTCAGCGTCGTGAACTCGCCTGTCAGGATCAAGAGTCCAAGTCCGACCATGATCGCCCCGCCGAACGCGATCACGACCGGGAAGTGGCGCTTTACGACCGTCAAGGCGCTCGTCGCCCGCTCGAACGCCAAAGCGATCGCCAGGAACGGGATCGCCAGGCCAAGCGAGTAGAACGCCAGCAGCAGCGCGGCATGCGCGGCTGAGCTGGCGACAGCGGCCTGCGTCAAGATCGCGCCGAGCGTGATGCTCGTGCACGGCGTCCACGCGATCGCGAACGCCGCGCCCGCGATCAGCGGGCCGCCGCGACCGGCCAGCCGCTGCAGCGACTCCGAATGCCACTCGAAGTTCAGCCGATCCACGAACGGCGTCGCCAAGAACACCAACCCCATCGCCACGATCACCGCGCCGCCGACCAGTTCGAGCGTCTCTTTGTGGTCGTTCAAAGCCGAGCCGATCGCGGTCGCGCCGAGACCGAGCAAGATGAAGATCGACGAGAAGCTCGCGATAAACAAAAGACTCGGGACCAGCACCCTGCGCGCCCCGGTCTGTCCCATCTCCGCCGGCGAGACGCCCACCACCGTCGAGAGGTAGCCCGGCACGAGCGGCAACACGCACGGCGACAGGAACGACACCAGCCCCGCCGCCAGCGCGATCGGGATGCCTACGGTGCTCGTCGAGGTCGCGATCATGGCTGTACGGTCGCGCGCGGCTCGGCCACGGCACGCTCCAGCCTCGCGACGCGCTCCCGCAGGCTCGCCAAGCTCTCCGAATCCTCCACGGACGGCGCCGCCGCGGCCTGAACGCTCGGCGCCGTGTCCGCGAACCCCTCAACGGGCGCCGCGACCGCGAATCTCTCGCCGGGCGTCGTCACCTGCTTTTCAAGCAGGCACCCCAGCACCCTCAGCTCGGACTCGGACAGATCCATCGGCGTAAATCCTACGACGCGACTACAGTCGTTGCGTGAGCGCGCAGCCGTTTTCTCAGGGCCACGGCGGAGCCGGCGGCGGCAATGGCGCTCAGCGTTCGCGCCGATCCGGGCCCGCCCCCGATCTCGACCAGGATCGGGTCGGCCCAGAACATGTATCGCTGAAGCGGATAGGGCGCCTGTTCGTCCCTTACAGGCTGCGCCTCGGCCTGCTGCTCGGCCTGATCGTGCTCGGCTCGGTATTGAGCGTCGCCTCTCCGTTCCTGCTGCGCGAAGCGGTCGACGAAGGCCTCATCAACCACAACCTGACGGTCCTGACCTGGATGGTCGCCGGCATGATCGCCCTGGCCGTCATCAACGGCGTGATCGGCGTCGCCCAGACCTGGATCTCGAACGAAGTCGGCCAGCGCGTCATGCACGACCTCAGGGCCGCCGTCTACGAGCATTTGCAGCGCATGTCCTTGGCCTTCTTCACGAGGACCCGCTCGGGCGAGGTCCAGGCCCGGATCGCGTATGACATCGGCGGCATCGACGACGTCGTGACGAGCACCGCGACCTCGACCGTCTCGACCGTCGCGACCGTCACCGCCACGGTCGTCGCGATGTTCGCGCTCAGCTGGCAGCTGACCGTCTTCTCGCTGATCTTGCTTCCCTTCTTCGTGTGGCTGACCAGGCGGGTCGGCAACGAGCGTCGGCGCATCCAGTCGGTCAGGCAGGGCCGTCTCGCCGACATGTCGACCCTCGTCGAGGAGTCACTGTCGGTCTCGGGCATCCTGCTCGGCAAGACGATGGGCCGCTCGCGCGAGCTGACCGAGCGCTTCACCAACGAGTCCTCCGGGCTGGCCGACCTGGAGGTGCGCGCGCGGATGGCCGGGCGCTGGCGGATGGCCTCGGTCCAGATGAGCTTCGCGATCATGCCGGCCGCCGTCTACTGGTTCGCCGGCTACACAAGCGTCCACGGCGCCGCCGTGATCTCGATCGGCACCGTCGTCGCGTTCACGACCCTGCAGACGCGCTTGCTGTTCCCGATGCAGCAGCTCCTGTCGGTCGGCCTCGAAGTCCAGACCTCCTTGGCCCTGTTCGGGCGCATCTTCGAGTACCTCGACCTGCCCGTCGACATCGCCGAGCGCGCCGACGCCCGCGAGCTGACCGACGTACGCGGCGACGTTCGCCTGCGGGACGTCTGGTTCCGTTATGCGGAGGACTCGGCTTGGACGTTGCGAGAGATCGACGCCGAGATTCCGGCCGGCACGAGCACGGCGCTCGTCGGCGAGACCGGCTCGGGCAAGACCACGCTCGCCTATCTGGTCGCCCGCCTCTATGAGGCCCAGCGCGGCTGCGTCTCGATCGACGGCCACGACATCCGCGACCTCACGCAACGCTCGCTGGCCTCGATCGTCGGCCTTGTCTCCCAAGAAACGTATCTCTTCCACGCCTCGATCCGCGAGAACCTGCGCTTCGCGTGTCCGGAGGCCACCGACGAGCAGGTCGAAGACGCCGCCAGGGCCGCCCAGATCCACGAGTTGATCGCGGGCTTGCCCGACGGCTACGACACTCCCGTCGGCGAGCGCGGCTACCGCTTCTCCGGCGGCGAGCAGCAGCGCATGGCGATCGCCAGGACGATCCTTCGCAACCCGCCCGTCCTGATCCTCGACGAGGCGACCTCGAGCCTCGACACCGAGACCGAGCGCGCGGTCCAGCTTGCCTTGGACGAGCTCTCGAAGGGCAGGACCACGATCGCGATCGCCCACCGCCTGTCCACGATCAAAGACTCCGACCAGATCCTCGTGCTCGACGCCGGCCAGATCGTCGAACGCGGCACCCACGACGAGCTGCTTGCGCGCGAAGGGCGCTACGCCGCGCTCCTCAGCGGCGCCGAGATCGGCGAGGACTACGCCGTCGCGTCGATGTTCAGGCGCACGTAGTCCACGACCACCGGCTCGCCGAGCTCGGCCATGACCTCGTCCATGAACGGCTCTTTGAGTTGGGCCGGCAGATGCTGGAAGTGTGGGCCGAGCACGATGGTCGCCAAGAAGTCTCGCGGGTCGCCAGGCTCGGTCGGCGCTGGCTGTAGCCAGCAATTGGCGTCCGTGAAGCCGGCGGCCCTCAGCCGCGCCTCCGTCTCGGCGGCGCCCGCATAGTTCCAGGGCGCTTTGAACGTGGCGAAGTGCCCGGCATAGGGCTCGCGGCCCATCACCGCCGCCGCGCGGCCACGCAGCCCCGTGATGTTGCCCTCTCCCCCGCACTGCCCGCACAGCCGGCCTCCCTGCTTCAGAACGCCGTGCAGGCGCCTGAACAGCGCGTCGTGGTCGGCGATCCAGTGGAAGGTCGCGGTCGAGAAGACCGCGTCGACCGGCTCCTCCAGGTCGAGCTCCAGGAGGTCGGCCTGCCTGACGTCCGCGTCGGGGCCGAGCCGCGCGCGCGCGGCGGCGACCATCGAGGCCGACGCGTCCACCGCGACGACCTTCCCCGCCGGCAGCCTTTCGATCAGCTGTTCGGTCAGCCGGCCCGACCCGCAGCCGGCGTCGAGCACCGTCTCGTCACCGTTCAGCGCCAGCCTTTCGAGCACCGCCTCGCCCAGGGCCTGCATCGGCCCCGATATCCGGTCATACGTCTTGCCGTCCCACGCTCTCACCTCTGGCATACGTTCGTACGTTATCACGGACAGCGCCCAGCAAGCCCGAGCAGCGCCTTGGAGAGCTGGCCGCCCTGCCAGGCGATCGGCGAACGACCGGGCTCCTCGACGATCAACTCGGCGCCTTCGATCGCCCGCGCGTAGCGTTCGCCGACCGCCAACGGATGGCCCGGGTCGGCCTCGTCCCGCGAGGCCACGATGAGCGTCGGAGCCGCGATCGCCGCCAGATCCTCGACCCGCTCGAACGGGCGCGAGCGCGGCACCACTTCCAGGGCGTCGGCCACCGCCTGGGGGTGCTCGTGCCGGGCTAGGCGCTGCCTGACGACGGTTTCCACGGTCGCCCGCCACACCTCGGGGACCGCTTCGAAGTCGTAGGCGGCCATGAACCCGTCGACCCCGCCCCCACGCAGGCCTTCGGCGAGGGCATCCCAGGCGGCGAACGCGTCCGTCTTGGCCTCCTCCCCGACCACGTTCCCGGCAGCGCCGATAATGGCGGTCTCAGCGCCAGTGGCGTCCGGTGCCGAGGCGGGCTCTCCCGGCAGGTAGGCCGGCGTGATCAGGCCGAGCGCGGCCACCCGCTCGGGATGGTCCAACGCAAACCTGACGATCGTGTGCGCGCCCATCGAGGCGCCCGCCAGGATCGCGCGATCGAGGCCGAGCTCGTCGAGCACCGCCAACAGGTCGGCGGCCAGGCGATCGTACCCGTAGGAGTGCCGGTCGGGCGCCGGGCTCGACCGGCCGTGGCCGCGCGCGTCATAGGAGATCACGCGCATGCCCGAGCGCTCCAGCAGGCGCGAGCCCATCACCACGTAGCGCCTTGTCGCCGTGATGCCGTGCAGCAGCACGATCGGCGTGCCGTCAGCGATTGGCGCGCCGTCGGCCGTCAACGTGGCCCCGGTGTCCCCTGCCTGCTCGCCCGCCAGCGTGACCCCGTCGTCGGTAAGGACGCGCAGCGGCGCCTGTTCGTTTGGGGCGCCGGCCATGTCGTGTTCAGACGGGCAGCGCGAGCTGGTCGCGCGGGGCGGGCGGGCCGGCGGAGGAGCCAGAGGGGCCAGCGGGAGCGTTCGCCCCGGATTCGGAAGCGGACCCCCGCGCCGACTCCGGCTGTCGGTCGAGCGCCGTCAAGCCGGCGACGCGCACCCCGAGCAGGCGCACCGGTCGCTCGGGGGCGTACTCGTGGAGCAGGCCGAGAGCGACGGATGTCACCTGCTCGACGTCGTTCGTCGGCTGCTCGACCGTGCGGGCCCTGGTGACGGTCGTGAAGTCGTCGAGCCTGACCTTGATCCCGATCGTGCGGCCCGCCCGCGCGCGCGCGGCGAGGCTGGCGCACAGCTCGTCGGCCATCGTGCCGAGCGCCTCCCTCATCATGGCCGGGTCCTGGACGTCATGGTCGAACGTGCGCTCCCTGGACTCCGAGACGACCTTGCGCGCGGCGCCGACGATCCCGTCGTGTTCGAAGCGTGCCCTCCTGCCCAGCTCGACGCCGAGGTTCGGCCCGAACCGTTCGATCAGCACACGCTCCGGCGCGGCCGCGAGTGCTCCGAGCGTGGTCAGCCCGAGCGCCGCCAGCCGCGCGGCGGTCTTGGGCCCGATCCCGGGGACCAGCCCCGGCGGCGCGTCCGCGAAGCGCTCACAGGCCTGCTCGCGCGTCAGCGCCACGAACCCGGCCGGCTTCTCCGCGTCGGAGGCGACCTTGGCGACGAGCTTGTTCGGGCCGATCCCGACCGAGCAGATCAGCTGCGTGCGGTCCTTGATCTCGGCGAGAAGCCTGCGCATCGCCGCCCGCGGCGAGTAGAGCCCGCTCAGGTCGAGATACGCCTCGTCGAGTCCGACGACCTCGACGCGCTCGACATGGGCCCTGACGATGTCCATGACCTTGCGCGATGCTTCTCTATAGGCGGCGAAGTCCGGCGCCAGCACGATCGCCTGCGGGCAGAGCCTCTTCGCGCGCGCGGCGGGCATCGCGGAGCCGACTCCGTAGGCGCGCGCCTCATAGCTCGCCGTCGTCACGACCGCCCTTGGCCCGCTGCCGGAGACGATCACCGGCTGGCCGCGCAGCTCCGGCTTCCGACGCAGCTCGACCGAGACGTAGAAGGCGTCGGCGTCGAGGTGGGCGACTCTCAGCTCGCTTGGCTCGGCAGACACGGTCATCCGAATCTAGCGCCGGGGGCGGCGGCCGTATGGGCCGTTGGGATGCTGGAAGCGGTCATAACGTGGGATACAGACCGCACAGGCACTGCGCACCTCAGCCGCTTTCGGCCCCTGAACCCGCCGGTGGCCCGTACCCGCCCGCCGACGGCGCACCTTCACCGGCGGGTGGACCGCCTTCAGCGCCTGCGGGTGGTTGTCCGCCACCGGGCGGTCGACTGCCGCCGAAGGCGCCTTTGAGATCGGTTTGGCACTTTTTTTGTGCGTTCTTGAACGTTTCGCTGGAGGTGTCAATGCCTTTGGTGTTGAACACGGGGCCTTTGCCGTTGGTATTCGGCGCGGGCAGGTTGATGCCGTTTTCGCGCATGCACGCGGAGTACCTGGTCAGCGCCGCTTTTGCGGTTGCACTGTCGAGGCCGGGGCGGGCGCCGTTGGGAAAGCCTGCGCCTCCGCATTTTTTGATCGCTTCCTGGAGCTTGGTGCGGGAGACGCCTTCGGGGAGTTTGAAGCCGCCCGGGCCGCCGCTTGGGGGTCCTCCGCCGCCCGGCTGGCCGGCACCGCCGGAAGGCGCGGACGGAAGGTTGATGCCTTCTTTGCGCAGGCACGCCTGCAACGAGGCGAAGCTACTGGAACGCGCGTCGCCTGGTTTGGTCGCGCTGGCGCTGTTCGTGGTGCCGGCGCTCGAGCTGGATGAGCCGCCGCAGGCGCTGAGCGTGACGGCGAGGACGATGATCGCGACGAACGCGATGAGCCAATGCAATCGGCGACGCGCCGGGGGTTCGAGATGGGTTGCTGTGTTTGCTGGCATTTTGTTGGGGTCCTTGTCGGTCTCGGTGTGTGAAAGTGGATACGGGTCTGGTGCTAACCGGCTCCGAAGAGCTGCGGCGTTGAGCTGCCCGCGCCGCCGCCGCCGCCCGTGCTCGAGCCGCCGGTGGCGCTGGTGCCAGACCCGCCCGAGGAGTTGATGGTGATCGAGCTGGCGCTGACGCCGCCGTTTTTGTTCTGGGTGCCCCTGACGATCACGGTGTCGCCGGGATGGATGGCGTTCACGCCTGTGGTGACGGTCTTGCTCACTTTGATGCCCCGCGGCGCGCTGACCTTGACCGTGTTGCCTTCGCTGCTGGTCACATACAGGGTGTTCCCGTTGGCGAAAGAAACTTCACCGGTCGCGATGCCACCGCCCGCGAGGCCACTGGCGCCGGGAAAACCACCGCCGCTCGGGAAGCCAGCGCCGGAGCTGCCCGTCGTGCTGCTACCGCTGCTCGACGTCCCTCCCGTTCCAAGGCGACCGCGCAACGCGGCGAAACCGGAGGGAAGACCTCCGCTCGCGCTGGAGGAGGTCTGGCCCTTCTCGATCTCGACACCGGCGAAAAAGGCGCCGGCGAGCAGCAGGATCACGAACAGCGCGAGGGCGATAGGGCTTCCACCCGCCCCGAGCAGCTTGCGACGGGGCCGGCGCGGCATCTCCTCGTCGGGCTCGTCGTCCAGCCAGTCCTCTTCGGCCAGCTCCTCCATCTCGGGCTCCTCCTCCGTGGCTTGCGTGTCAGCCGTCGCCTCATCGGCGCCGGCGCCGTAGGCGAGCGTGTCGGTGTGGATTGGGGTGTCGGCTGGGATATCGGTTGAGCTGTCCTGGGTCATGTGCTGCTCCTGGTCCGGGTACTCCTGATCTGCTTGGTCTGTGGGAAGCGGGTCATCGGTCATCACTCAAAGCGCAGCGCCTCGATTGGCCTGAGCGCGGCCGCCCGTGCCGCGGGGTAGGTGCCGAAGAACAGGCCCGACAGGGCCGCCGCGCCGAAGGCGAGGAAGATCGAGTACAGGGCGATCTCGGGGTGCACGCCGGCGATTTCGAACTGGCTGCCGATCACGCCGACCGCGACACCGGTCAGCCCTCCGATCAGCGACACGAGCACGGCCTCGGTGAGGAACTGGGTGAGGATGTCCGATCGACGGGCGCCGATCGCCTTACGGATGCCGATCTCGCGCGTGCGCTCGGTGACCGACACGAGCATGATGTTCATCACGCCGATACCACCCACGAGCAGCGAGATCGCGGCGACCTCGCCGAGCAGGGTCGTGAACACGCTCGAGGTGGAACTCGAAGTTTCCAGCAGCGAGCCCTGGTTGAGCACGCTGAAGCCCGGTTCTTCGGTGTTCTTGATCTTGTGGCGTTCCTCGACGATCTCCTTGACCTCGCCTTCGGCGGCGTCCAGCGCGGATTCGGATGTCGCCTGCACCGTGATGGAGTCGATCGCGCCTACGCCGGTCAGCGAGCCTTGGACGGTGCTGATCGGCGCCATCACCACGTCGTCCTCGTTGGTCGTGCCGTTCGTGCCCTTTTTGGCGAGCACACCGACTACTTCGTAATTGGACCCATTGACCTTCATCGTCTGACCGACCGCACCTGAGCCGCCGAACAGTTCTTTGACGACTTCCTGACCGATCACGGCCACGCGCCGGTGCTTGGCGACATCTTCGGAAGTGAACGAGGAGCCTTCGGCGAGCTTGTAGCTGTGCGCCGTCAAGTAGGAGGGGGTGGTGCCGATGAATGAGGAGGGTTCGAAGCTGGTGCCGCCTGAGACGAGCGTGACGCTCGACGCGTTCACGACGGGCGAGGCGCTCTTGACGTCGGGCGCAAGGCTTGAGTTCTGTAGCGCTTCGGCGTCGGCCTTGGTCAGCGAGATGCTGCTGGCCGTAGCTGCCCCCGCGAAGCGACGCAGCCCGCCCGCGCCCTGCACGACGAGCACGTTGGTGCCGAGGCTTTGGATCTGCGACTGCACCGACTTGGAGGAGCCGTTGCCGACGGCGATCAGCACGATTACCGAGGCGACGCCGATCGTCATGCCAAGGATCGTCAGTCCCGAGCGCAGCTTGTTGGCGGTGATCCCACCCCAGGCGATGCGCAGCGTCTCTCGGCCGATCATGCCCGCGCCTCGTTGAGCTTCTGGGGTTCGTTGAGTGTCTGGGGCTCGCTGAGCGTCTGAGCCTCACCGAGCGCCCGAGTCCCGCTGAGCGGATGGTGGGCGGACTTCTGGTGGTGCAGTACAGGTGGCGGCTCGTGCACGCCGACACTGCGACTGTCCTCGATGACCCGTCCGTCGCTGAGATGGATCACGCGCTTGGCCTGTTCCGCCACGTCGGGCTCGTGTGTGATCAGCACGACCGTGCGCCGTTCCTCGTTGAGGTGGGCAAAGATACGTAGTACGGCCTCGGTTGAATGCGAGTCGAGGTTGCCTGTCGGCTCGTCGGCGAGGATCATCGTCGGGTTGGTCACCAAGGCACGGGCGACGGCGACGCGCTGCTGCTGACCGCCCGAGAGCTCGGAGGGCTGGTGGTGCAGGCGCTTGGCCATACCGACCGCCGCGAGTGCCTGGGTCGCGCGCTCGTGCCGGATGTGGCGATCGACGCCGGCGTAGGCGAGCGGCAGTTCGACGTTAGCGAGCGCGCTCGTGCGCGCGACGAGGTTGAAGCTCTGAAACACGAACCCGATCTTGCGGTTGCGCAGGTCGGCGAGATCGTCCTCGTCCATGTCGCGCACGTCGGTGCCGTCGATCTCGTAGCGACCGCCGGTGGGCAGGTCGAGGCAGCCGAGGATGTTCATCAGCGTGCTCTTGCCGCTGCCCGAACTGCCCATGATCGCGACGAAGTCGCCGCGCGTTATCTGCAGCGAGACCTCGCGCAGCGCACGCACCTTGATCTGGCCCAGCTCATAGGTCTTGGAGATCTTCTCGACGAGAATCGCCGGTGCTCGCCGCCCAGGAGTGGCACTGGGTCGCGACGCCCCGCGTGCGACCAGCGGCCGCTCACGTACCGTACGCATGTCCCGCGCCGGTCGTATGCCGTGTGCCGACCGTGCGTGTGGGGACCTGGATGGCATCACGGAGGCCCTCCCCCAGGGAAGCCACCACCGCCGACGGGGAATCCACCCCCGCCGAGCCCGCCGCCGAGCCCTTTCGAGCCGCTGATACGCGAGCCGAACGGGGAGCTGGAGGATCCGGTGCTGGTGGCGGTCGGCAGGACCACGGTTTCGCCGACCCGCAGGCCGCTGAGGACGATAGTCGAGCTGTTGCCGGCCATCCCCGTCGTCACGAATTGAGAGACCTGCTTGCCGTTGCGCAGCACCGTGACCGAGCCGCCTTTGATCGCGCTTGTCGGCACGTTGATGCCTTCGGCTTCGCTCACCACGATTTCGGCGGTGGCGCTCATGCCGGGCTTCAATCCCGCTTCGGTCTGATCGAGCTGGAAAGTGACGTCGTAGGTCACCGCCCCGCTGCTGCTGCTGGTGCTGCTGGCGCTGCTCGTCGAGAGCACGGCGACATTGGTCACGTGCGCGGCGAACTTGCGCCCTTCGAGCGCTTCGACGGTCACGGTGGCGATCTGATCTACGTGCACGTGCTGGATTTCGGACTCGCTGAGTGCGACGACGAGCTGATAGTCGCGTACGTCGACCAGTTCAATAAACGAGCTGCCCGAGCCCGAGCCCGAGCTTTCTCCGCCCGAGCCGCTGCCTGTCGCGCCGCTGCCCGCGGCAGCGCTGGCACCCGTGCCGCTCACACCGGTACCGGTCGAAGCGGCGATGTCCTCTGTCGTGCCGCCGCCGCTGGTGTCGACAGCCCCGCTCGTAGAGCCCGTGCCTGTACCACCGCCGTTCGCGCCCGTGGAGCCCGTCCCGGCGCTGGCGCTGCCGGTCGTGCTGCTTGTCGGGCCCGTCTCGCCGCTCGTCGTCGGACTCGAGGCGCTGCTTGCGGCGCCGGTGTTGCCGGTGGTGGTGCCGTGTGAGCTGTTGCTCGCGGTGCCGCCGGAGTCTGTGGAGCCCGTTTCGCCGGTGGAGCCAGTGCTACCCGAGTCGCTGCCAGTGCCGGTGACGGCTTCGCCGACGGACTTGCTGACCGAGGCAACGACGCCTTCGGCGGGCGCGTACAGCTTGGTCTCTTCCAGGGTCCGGCGTGCGCTTTCGACGCTCAGTTCCGCGCTCTTGACACTGTTTTCGGCGCTCACCAAGGTCGAGTGCGTCGGCGGCGCTGCTTTGGATTCGTTGGAGGCGAGGGTGGACCGCAACGACAGTTCCGCGTTTTTGACGCTGGTGCGCTCCTGCGCGATCGACTGCTGATCCTTGAGTTCGCTGGATGACTGGCTCTGCTTGTCGTTGGCGACCGCGTTGCGTGCCGAGGCGATCGACTGCTGACCCTTCAGTGCCGCGGCGGCCTGGTTGTTCCGCGCGCTGGTGACCGAATTTTCGTCCTGGACGACCTTGGCTTCGGCGGACTTGACCGCGGATTCGGCGGAGCTGACCTTCGTTTCGGCGGCGCTCACGCCCGCCTGGCCGGACTGGCTGGATTCCCCCGGTTTGGATTTTTCTGAGCCGGCGTCCGCCTTGGCGGTTCCCAGTGCGGACTTCGCTTCGCTGAGCTGCGTCTTTGCTTCGGCCAGCGACTTTTTGTCGGCTTCGCGCTGCGCGATCGCCTGGTTGACCAGGTCCTGCTGGCTTTTTGCTTCCAGCGCGACCGACTGTTCGGTCTGCATGAGGCCCTGCTGCGCCTGAGCGACCGCGGCACGAGAGGTTGCCGCGTCTGAGCGCGCCGTCTGTTCGGCTTGAGTCAACGACTGCTTGGCGGAGCTCACCGACGCGCGTGACTGTTCGGCGCTGACGTCGTCCTGGCGCTGCTCCGCCGGCGTGAGACCTTCCAGGTCCGACTGGTAGGCGGCCTTCTCGGTCTCCAAGCTCATTTCCGCCGAATGCAGGCTCGCTTCGGCGCTGGTCGGATCGATTTCAGCCAATAGCTCGCCGACATGAACGTGCTGGCCCGCGCTTACGTACACCCGTTCGAGCGTGCCACTGCTCGAGAAGTTAACCCCGACTTTGCTCGCCGGCGAGAGCGTCCCTGAACCGGACACCGTCGACTGCACGACACCGCGCCTGACGGTCGTCGTGCGCGTGCTCTGCCCGCTCGACTGCGACGCGGCTCCGATCGCCGTATACGCAGCGACGATCGCCGCAATGCACAGCGCCAGCAACAGCCCGTTGAGCACCGGCCGCTCCCTGAACCCGTCGATAATCCTCACGGATCTCAGCCTGCTGTTGTTTGGTTAGGGTCTGGTTAGAACCTGCTAAGAGGCTGGTTGGAATCGCTCCTGGACCTTTACCTGCGCTTGATCGTCAGCGTCTTCAGCGACGAGCGACGCGAAGGAAAGTGTGACAATCGCGCCACCGTCAGGGGCGTTTTCAGCACCAACGACGGCGTCGTGTTCCTCGGCGACCTTTTGCACTATCGACAGCCCCAGCCCGGAGCCGGGCACTGTCCGCGCGCTCGGTGCACGGTAGAAACGATCGAACACGTGCGGAAGATCGTCCGTCGCGAAGCCGGGTCCGTGATCGCGCACCGTGAGCGTCGTGCCGTGGACGGTCACCTCGATCGGCGCGCCAGGCGGGCTCCACTTGATCGCGTTGTCGAGCAGGTTGACCAGCGCTCGACGCAGCCGGCGCTCCCTACCGCGAATCACCACGGGTGCCAGCGACGGCACGAGTACAGCGCCGGGATGACGCCGGCCCACGCGCTCGAGTTCGGATGTGACCAGAGCGTCCAGCGAGATCGCGGCAAAAGGCTCCGCGTCATCGCTTTCGCGAGCGGACTCCAATAGGTCCCCCACGAGCGTCCCCAACTCCGCACTCTCGCCGATCAGGTCTTCGAGCAGCGGGACGCGGTCCTCGACCGGTAGATCGGGGTTGCGCGCCAGCACTTCGAGGTTGGTGCGGATGCTTGCCACCGGCGTTCGCAGCTCGTGCGAAGCGTCGGCGACCAGTTGGCGTTGGGCGCGCTGGGAGTCCTCCAGGGCGCCCAGCATGTCATTGAACGACTGGCCCAGCTTGCCGAGATCGTCGGTTCCCGGCACGCTGATGCGGCTGCTCAGATCGCCGGTGGAGCGAACGTGCTCGGCTGCCTGTCTGAGCAGGTGCACCGGGGCCGCTGCCGCGCGTGCGACAAACAGGCCGAGCAAGCCGGCTAGCGCCACACCCGCGATCGCGATCAAGGTCAAGGTCTCGGCGAGGTCGTGCAGCGTGTTGTTGAGATCAGTCAGCGACTGCACGGCAAGGACGGCATGGCCCTTGCCTGCCGGCGCCACGTACACACGCACGGGCGTGCCACCCGCGGTACCGTCGCGAAAGTACGCCTTCGCCCGTCCGCGCGCCACCGCCAAATCATGCGCGGTCACGGTGAAGTGCGTACGATCTCCCGGCCTCTGATAGATGGTCCCCGACGCGCTGAGCAGCGCCAGATCTCCCTGTGTCCGCAGGCTCGGTTGGGGCAGACGGACGGGAAACGACGCTCGTCCTGGGCGAGGTCGATGGATCGGATAACCCCTTGCGCTCGACGCCGTCGCCACGATCAGCGTCGCCTGAGTCTGCAACTGGTGATCGACCCGAGCGCGCATGCTGCCCTGCACAGCCAGGTAACACGCGAACGCGCTGAGCAGCACCGCGAGCGCGACCGCGGACGCGGTGAACAGAACCATGCGCCCGCGCAGGCTCATAGACGTTGCATCCTCATCGGTTGACCCGCGGACTCGTAGATCGACCCGTCGGCTTCAGCGGTCAACCCCCGGTTGAACGGTGAGGCCGCTCATTAGGGCTCACGCAGCATGTAGCCGACAGAACGGACCGTTTGGATCAGCCGTCGCTCCCCGTCGGCCTCCAACTTACGGCGCAAATAGGACACGTACACGTCCAGCACCTTCGAGCTGCCCGCCATGTCATAGCCCCACACGCGGTCGAAGATCATGCTCCGCGAGAGTGCCCTGCGGGGATTCTGAAGGAAATATTCGAGCAGCAGATACTCGGTGCGCGTCAAATCGAGCCTGCGCTCCCCGCGAAAGGCCATGCACGCCCCGAGATCAAGGCGTACGTCGGTGAACGTCAACTCCCGCAAGTCTGGCTGAGAGGGCGACACGGCCTGAGCGCGCCGCACGCCAGCGCGCACCCTTGCCAGCAGCTCGTCGAGCGAGAACGGCTTGACCAGATAGTCATCGGCGCCCGCGTCAAGGCCCGCCACCCGATCTCTCACCCCGTCCTTGGCGGTCAGCATCAGCACGGATGTCCGCGCACCGCGTTTGCGCATTCGCCGGCACACCTCGAGCCCGCTCATCGTCGGCATCGCGACATCCAGCACCACGATGTCAGGCGGACTCAGGACGGCCATCTCAAGCGCTTCTGGACCGTCGGTGGCAAGCATCACCTCAAAGCCCTCCAGTCGCAGCGCCCGCCCCACCGCCTCGCGCAGAGCGCGATCGTCGTCAACCAACAACACTTGACCAGCCACCACGACCAGTATCGATCGCAAGCGTAAGAGGAAGGCAAGCGGGCCGGCTATGTCGCGGCGTCTCGTCATCGTGGACCGGCAACCACGCGGACATCGCCGAGGTATCGGCACCCGCCAAGACACTGGTTGCCGCCAGTCCGTAACCGACGGGTGTAGGCTCACCAGGCATGCTGAAGCGTTGGGGAATCCGTCTCGCCAGCTCGCTCGTCGGGATCGCGGCCGGACTGCTGCTCTCGGCCGCCATCGTCAGCGATTTTTCGGTGACCGCGGCTGCGCTTGTCGAGGCGACGCTCATCTTCTGGGGCGTCCATCTCGTCGTCCAGGTCATGGCGCTGCGGGTGCTGGTCCGCCAGCCGTCGGTAGCGCTGGCCGGACTGCTTGCGCTCGCCTCGACGATCGTCTCGTTGGTGATCGTCAACGCCATCGTCAGCGGGCTCGCTATTCACGGCGCCGCGACCTACGTACCGGCGGCGCTGATCATCTGGATCACGACAGCCATCGGCGACACCATCGGCGTGCGCATGATCAAAGCCAGCCGACGAGACTGACCCGCCCGGGCCATCCCGAGCGGCCCTTACAGCAGCTCGGCGATACGCCGGGCCGCCCGGGCGGCGCCGTCGGACTCGACATCGCGGTAGTCGACCTCGCGCCCGATCTCATGGGCGATCGCCGCCGCGATGCGCTCCGGCGGGGAGTCGTCGTAGTCCATCGCCCGGCCGGCGCCGTAGCGTTCGAGGCGGTGGCGGACATGGAAGTTCTGCTCGAAGTGATGGCGCAGCGGGAAGTACAGGAACGGGCGCTTCTGGGCGGTCAGCTCCATCGAGGTGGTCAGACCGCCCTGCACGACCGCGAGGTCGCAGGCGGCCAGGTGGCGGTAGAGGTTGTGCACGTAGGGAACGACCTCGAGCCCTTCTCGTGACGGGAGCGAGTCCGGATCGATTCGGGGGCCGGCCACCACGATCATCCGCAGGTCGGGCACCCTCTCCTTGGCCTGCGGGAACGCGGCGATGACCCGCCGCAGGAGATCGGCTCCCACGCCGGACCCGCCGACCGTGACGATGCATACCTGCTCGTCGTCGCCGTAACCAAGCTCGGCGCGCAGCTTGGTGCGATCGCTTAGGTCCGCTGGATCGAAGCCGGTTACATAGCCGGTGAAGTCGTAGTTGCGTTCGGTCCAGTCGCGAATCATCGGTAGTTCGGGTCCGAGGCGCTTGGGGACGATGTCATCGGGGTTGCCGACGAACAGCGAGCGGTCGCGGACCTCCGGGTGCTCGGCGATGTGCTCGACCTTCTGAGCGTTGTGGTCAGCGGCCAGGAATCGCTCCCTGGCGTCACCGTCGTCCATCGGCAGGAAACCGACAAAATCAGACAGCCATACGTATGGCGCACGCTTCTCGCGGGGGTTCTCGTGCAGGTAGTAGTCCAGCTCCCACGCCTCGTCCCCGATCCAGAGGTCATAGCGCTGCTCGCGCACGACGTCGTGGAACAACATGAAGTTGGCCGCGAGGATCTCGTCCATGCGACGTATGGCGTGGAAGCAGTGCAGGTCGTGCTCGGCGGACTCCGACTCGAAGTGTTTGGACTCGTTGGCAAGATGGGGGCTGGCGGGATGGATGCGCTCGCCCTCGGCCTCCAGCATGCGGGTGACCGGGTCCTGCGCGAGCCAGTCGACCTGCAGGTCCGGGTGCATGTGACGCAGCTCGCGGGCGATCGCCACGTCACGTTGCGCGTGGCCGAGCCCGATCGGCGAGGAGACGAAGAGGGCGCGGGGACGACCGTCGGGACGGTATACGGTGGGGTCCCGTGTGGTTCGCTCCAGTCCGAACGCGTCCTCGGCGAAGTCGCGCAGCGCAAGGTTGAAGGCGACGGGCTTGCGCGCATGCGGCAAATGGCCTGCGCCCGCAACCAAGTTCAGCTCGCCGCCGCTCAGTCGCGCCAGCGCCCGGCCGTCGCGTGGCGCGGAGATCTTGTCACGCTCGCCGTGGACGACCAGCACGGGACAGGGCATGTCCCGCGCGAGCCTGCGCAGAGTGCGCCGACCGCGAAGGAATTGGCCATGTGCCACCGTGGCGGTGAGCGTCTTGGGATCGGTGTCGAGCATCCAGCCCACGCCGTCCTCGATCGGCTTCGGCGAGTGGGGCTCGGGCAGGCAGCGCGCCATGAACCAGTCGGCGAACCTGCCGTGGTCCTGGCGCCAATAGACCGGGTTCATGTGCGTCCACCCGACGGGCTTGGGCGGATGAACCGAACGGGAGACGGTCTGCACCAGCGGGTCGATCAGGATCGTGTTCTTCGAAAGGGTGTAAGGGAACAGCGGGCCGATGAATACGGCGCCGGCGATCCGCTCGGGGGCGAGCTGTGCCAGCTCGAGCTGATACTGCGCGCCCGTCGAGAGGCTCACCATCACCGCGCGCTCGGTACCGGTCCGGTCCATCACGGTCAGGCAGTCGCGCGCGAATTCCGCGGGTGAGTAGCGCTTGGGATCGCGACAGCGATCGGAGCGGCCGTTGCCGAGACCGTCCATGCCCAGGACCCGGAAGTGACGCGCGAAGTAGGCGATCTGCATCTTCCAGTGACGCGAGTGCACCACCGACCAGGTCGGCAGCAGAAAGACGGTCTCCTCGCCCTCGCCGTACACCTCGTAGAAGAGCCGCTGGCCGTCGCGCTCGACGAAGCCCTCGACGTCGGGATAGCGGGCGCGGCTCTGCTCTCCCCCGCGACCGGTCGCTCTCGCGTCCGGTCGGGAGAGGACTGTGGGCTCCGCGATCGTGTTCATGTCATTGCCTTTCGAGTGAGCCGTCTTCGATCGTAGTACTCATGGCCGAGCTTCGAACACGAGGTTGAAGGGCGTCTCGGCGGCGCGCCGGAAGCGCGTGAACCCGCCGCCCGAGACGACGTCCCCGATCCGCGCTTCGCCGGCCTGCGCTCCCAGCGCGAGGCCGACCTCTTGCGAGAGCGAGGCGGGAGTGCACAGGAACGTCGAGAAGCCGTAGAACGCGCGGCCGACGGGGTTCAGGTTGTCCTCGACGCGGTCGCCGGCCATCGGCTCGACGATCATCCAGGTTCCGTCTGGCGCGAGCATCCGGTGAACCCGCCGCGCGGCGCCGACCGGATCGCCCATGTCGTGCAGGCAGTCGAACATCGTCACCAGGCCGAAGCCCTCGCCGTGATCGGCGGACGCGGCGGCCGTTTCGAAGCGCACGCGATCGGAGACGCCCGCCTCCGATGCCCGCTGGCGGGCCGTCTCGATCGAGCCCTCGTGGTAGTCCGAGCCGACGAACGTCGAGGCCGGGAACGCCTTCGCCATCAGGATCGTGGAGGACCCGTGCCCGCAGCCGATGTCCGCGACCTTGGCCCCGGCCGTCAGCTTCTCCACCACGCCGTCGAGCGCCGGCAGCCACGCCGGGATCAGGCTCGCGTTGTAGCCGGGCCTGAAGAAGCGCTCGCAGCCGTCATAGACGTCGTGGTTGTGCTCGTGCCAGCCGACGCCGTCGCCGCTGCGGGCCGCCTCGACGATCCGCGGCGAGTCGATCACCGTGCCGAGCGCGATCTGAAAGAAGCCGGGCAGAAAGGCCGGACTGGAGTCGTCGGTCAGGGCGACCGTCTGCTCGGGCGCGAGCGTGTAGGTGCCGCCGGCCGGGTCGTAGTCCACGTACCCGCCCGCGGCCTGCGCGTTCAGCCACTCGCGCACGTAGCGCTCGCTCGTTTCGGTACGCCGCGCGAGCTCCACCGGCGTCAGCCCGCCGGCGCCCGCCAACGCCCGATAGAGACCAAGCCTGTCTCCCATCACGACCAGGGCCGCGTTCAGGGTCGCGCCGACCTCCTCCACCGCCCTGAACACGAACTGTTCGAGCTTCTGGCCGTCAACTGGGGCGGGTGTCGCAACGGTTGCCATTTCGGGTCCTCCTCAGATCGATTTCGGCGACCGTAGCTCGATAGTCGGGGCTTCGCATCGGGGGTCCCCCTAGTCGTTGGCGGTCCCCTTGGTTCGTTCGCGCTCCCCGGGGTTCGTTCGCATCCCGGGCGGCCACTGTCAGAATCGGACCATGCCTCTGCTGGGCCGCAACGAGGAGCGACTGGCGCTCGATCGTCTGCTTGCTCAGGCCCTGGACGGCCGCAGCGGCGCGCTGGCGCTCGTCGGGGAGCCCGGAATCGGCAAGACCGCGCTCCTGGACTATGCGGCCGAGCGCGCGCAGGGGATGCGGGTCCTGCGAGCACGCGGCGTCGAATCCGAGGCCGTGATCCCGTTCGCCGGCCTCTCCGAGCTGCTCCACCCGCTGCTGGGCGCGCTCGACCAGATCCCGGCGCTCCAGGCGCGGGCGCTCGCGGGCGCCCTGGCGCTCGGACCGGCGCGCGCCGGAGACCGCTTCGCCGTCAGCGCGGCGACGCTCAGCCTGCTGTCGGCCAGCGCCGAGGAGGAGCCGCTCGTGCTGCTCGTCGACGACGCTCACTGGCTCGATCGTCCAAGCGCCGAGACGCTGCTGTTCGCCGCGCGACGGCTGCTGGCCGATCCGATCGCGATCGTTCTGAGCGCGCGCGACGGACAATCCTCGCTGCTCGACGGAGCCGACCTGCGCACGTTGACGGTGGCCGGCCTCGACCGCTCGGACGCGACCGAGCTGCTTGCCGGCATGGGCGTCGCCGACGCCGCGGTCGCGCGCCTCTATGGAGCCACCGGCGGCAACCCGCTGGCGCTGCGCGAGCTCGCCTCGGCGGACACCGAGCCCGCCGGCGTGCCGGGGGCCATGCCGGTCCCGATCTCGACGAGCATCGCCACCTCGTTTTCGGCACGCTTCGCGGGGCTGCCCGAGCCGACGCGCCGCGTGCTCGTGCTGGTGGCGGCCAGCGACGTGCGTACTCTCGCCGTGCTCGCTCGCGCCGCCGCCAACATCGGCCTGGATATCGGCGATCTGACAGCGGCGGAGCAGGTCGACCTAGTCACGATCGGTTCCGGCGAGGTCGAGTTCGCCCATCCGCTGGCGCGCACGGCGATGTACGCCGACGCGCCCGTCCAGGAGCGTCGCGAAGCGCACGCGGCGCTGGCGGCGGCGCTCCCCGACCGCGACTCAGACAGGCGGGCATGGCATCTGGCGGCGGCGAGCGTCGGCCCTGACGATCGGGTCTCGGAGGAGCTCGAGCAGGCCGGCGCGCGGGCTCGCGAGCGCAGCGCTTATGCGGCCGCGGCCGCGGCGTTCGAGCGCGCCGCCGGACTGGCCTCGATCGACGATGTCCGCGACCGGTTGCTGCTCGCGGCGGCCGACGCCTCGTGGCTGGCCGGCGACGCCCAGCGCACGCTCGCGCTGCTCGACCGCGCGCAGACACACCTGCCCGCTCCCGCCGTCGCCGCGCGAATCGACTACCTGCGGGGCCAGATCGCGATGCGCTGTGGACCGGTCACGGACGGATATCCGCTGATCGCCGGCGCGGCGGCGCAGATCGCCGACGCCGATCCGGAGCTGGCGGCCGCGATGCTCGCCCAGGCGGTCCACGGATGCCTATACACGGGCGATACGCCGGCGATGATCGCAGCCGCCGAGCTCGCCGTCGAGCTGGCGGGCCGGCGGAACTCCCCCCGCGGGGAGTTCCTGGCGGCCATGGCGCGAGGCATGGCGCTCGTGGCGGACGGCCAGGGCGAGGCCGGCGCCGACTCGACCCGCCACGCGGTCGAGATTCTCGAAGGATCCGAGGAGCTGCGTGAAGACCCCGAACTGCTGGCCTGGGCGGCCCTCGGACCACTGTGGCTACGCGAGGCCGATACGGGCCGCGGACTGATCGAGCGGGCATCCGAGCGGGTGCGCGCCCAGGCGGCCCTTGGGTCGCTGCCCTACCTCTTGCACCTGCTCGCGCGCGACCAGGCGACGACCGATCGCTGGCCGGCCGCCGAAGCGAGCTACGACGAAGCGATCAGGCTGGGGCGAGAGACGGGCCAGCGCGTCGAAGTCGCCGCGGCGCTGGCCGGGCTCGCGTGGCTGCAGGCCCGACAGGGACGCGAGGACAGCTGCCGCGAACATGCCGTCGAGGCGATGAAGATGTGCGACGAGCTCGGACTCAGCCTGTCCGGCGTCTGGGCGATCCAGGCGCTCGGCGATCTCGAGCTCGGCCTCGGTCGTCCCGTCGCCGCGATCGAGCACTACCTGGTTCAGGCACAGGAGCTGCGCTCCAGCGGCATCGCCGACGTCGATCTCTCGCCGGCGCCCGAGCTCGTCGAAGCGCTCCTGCATCTTGGCCGCGGCGAGGAGGCCGCCACGCTCACCGTCGACTTCACGGCGCAGGCCGCCGCCAAGGGCCAGCCGTGGGCGCTGGCGCGCGCCGCGCGCTGCCGCGGACTCATGGCCGACACCGGCGAGATGGAGCCCTGCTTCGAGGAAGCACTGAAGCTCCACGGGCAAACGCCGGACGCCTTCGAGACCGCCCGCACCCACCTGGCCTACGGGGCCCGCCTGCGCCGCGCCCGCAAACGGGTACGGGCGCGCGAGCAACTGCGCTCGGCGATCGCGATCTTCGAGCGCCTCGGCGCGCAATCCTGGGTCGAGCAGGCGGGCGCGGAGCTCGCGGCCACCGGCGAGACGGCGCGCCGGCGCGACGCGAGCACGCTCGACGATCTGACCCCCAGAGAGCTGCGCATCGCCCGCCTACTCTGCGAAGGAAAAACCACGCGGGAGGTCGCCGCCGCCATATTCGTGAGCCCGAAGACGGTCGAATACCACCTCGGGCACGTCTACCGCAAGCTCGGGATCCATTCGCGCGAGGAGCTGCTCGCCGCGTTCAATACATCGACCGAAACGTCCCCTTCCGCGCTCCGGTCGGTATGAACGTCTCGCGGTCAGGCCTCGAGCTCGAGCTTCAACTCGCACATGTCCACAGAGGCGCGGACGCCCGGCGTCTCGGACGCGTCCATCGCATCGAACGCCTGAGCTCCCTTGTTCATGTCCTCCGCGCTCGCGAAGTGCTGGAGGACCACCGCCGTGCGCTGCTCCCCGTCGAACATCATCGTCAGGGCCACCGCCGGCACGCCTGGCGGCGGTCCGTCGGACTCCTTTACGCGCGCCAGCAGCGCGTCCATTCGCTCTGCGTCAACATCCGTGAACCTCACGACTCGCACATACATAAGACCCTCCTCGTTCGGATTTTCAAAGCATGGTGCTGCGCAATTGTCCGGCCCTGGAGGCGTTCAACCGAGCGCCTCCACACCCAGCTCGCGCTGGATCGCCAGGACCTGATCCCTCATCGCCTCTCCGAGCGCCAGCAGCGCCGTGCGCGGCCGGACCATCACGGTCAGCTCGTCGATCAGCCCGTCCTGGCCGGTGTGCAGGAAGTCGCACCCCTGCAGCTCACGGTCCCCAACACGCGTCCTGAACACGAGCGCATGATCGTCAGCCCCCTCGGCGCCGATCTCCCGCTCGTAGCGGAAGTCCTCGAACACGCGCATGACGGCGGTCAGGATCAGGCCGAGCGCCTCGCGTCCTTGGTAGGGCTTGAACACGACAGGGCTGTTGAACACCACGTCCGGCGAGCACAGCTCGAGAATCGCGTCGACATCGCCTTTTTCGACTGCCTTACGGAACGGATGCATGGGGACCGACCTTACCGCAGGAATCGCACCTGGCGCTACTCCCTGAGGACCCCGGTCTGCGCCGGCGCCTGCGCCTCCAGCGACTCGTAGTGCTCACGCCAGATCAGCCTGTAGATCGGGATCAGGCGCGGGATCGAGCGGATGCCCGGCAGGAACGGGATGCACACGAACAGGAGGCTCAGCACTCCCATCACGATCATCACCAGGATGTCGGCGTTTTCGGAGGCCTTGAAGGGTTCGATTTGATACCAGAGCGTGTACAGCCACAGCCAGACCTGGCCGGGGTAGCTGCCGGTCTCGTTCATCATTCCCCACTGCTCTCCCAGCAGGTGCTGGGCTTCGGCGCGTTCGGCCAGCAGGCCGCCGTCGGCCATGAACAGCAACGGCTTGGTGTAGTCGGTCTGGAAGAACTGTTTGCTCGTCGACAGGTCGCCGTCCAGGCCGCCGCTCTTGGCCAGGCTCAACAGTCCCGCCATCATCGTCGGGACCGGCCCGGCGCCGCTTGAATTGACCGTCACCGTGCCAGTGCTCGCGTTGGCCGACACATCCCCGCTCGGCGCCTTGCCTTCTTCGACCGCCGCTTCATATTCTTCGAGCGGCTTCGCATAGGCTTCGCTCCACGCCTTTTTCGTCTTTTCGGGGGCGGCTTCATACGCGGCCAGCGCCCGCTGCAGAGCCGGGTCGCCGGGGACCGTCTTCAACGGATTCAGCACATAGTCTTCGGCCGTTTCGATCGGGTGGCTGACACCGAACCATTTCTGCAGGTAGATGAACGAGGCGTGCTGGCCTTCCCCGTTGTGGTTGTACGGCGGCCCGTATTCGGCGGTGTCGCTCGTGCCGTTCAGCTCCTTGGCGGCCGTGGCCGTGAAATTGACCGGCTGCGTTCGCGACCACTGCGCGATCGTGCTCGGCGCATCGTCCGGCGATGAGAACAGCACGGTCAACACGACCGCCAGCACCGTGATCACCCCGAGCGCGACGCACAGCTCCTTGACCAGGTCGTACTCCGCGTAGGCGCCCTTCCAGGGCTTGGTCTCGGCCTTGGCCCGCATCAACGCTCCTCCAGCTCGAACGGGGGTACGACGCCGTGGCGTCTGACCAGCAGCACGTGGGCGATCACGAGGACCACCACCGCCAGCGGCAACAGCAGGATGTGGTAGCTGTACATCTGGCCGAAGTTGGTCACGTTGAAGAACGCCCCGACCCCCACCGAGTTCAGCCCGTCCTTGGCCTGCGTCGCGATCCACTGGGCGTCGAAGTTCTGCTGGGAGACGTAGCCTGTGAGTGCGGTGGGAATCGCGACGAGGAACGTGATCGCGCCCGTCACCCACACCCGCGCGCGCCCGCCGCGCCAAGCGGCCATCCAGTACTTGCCCCACAGGTGAACGACCATCGCGAAGAAGAACAGCTCGACGGCCCACAGATGGATCGAGTTGAAGAAGTGCCCGACGCCCGTGTCGTGCCACCAGGCGGGCCCCTTCAGGGTCAAGACCATGCCGGAGCCGACGATCGCGATCAGCGAGGCGATGCTCGCCACCCCGAACACGTAGATCCAGGAGGCCACGTACGCCGGTTGGCCGTCCGGCAAGAGCTTCTCGGGCGGCAGCGCCTCAACGGCCCGTTCGCGCGTGCGCGCGGTCCAGGTGCGCTTGGGAGGGGCCGTGGCCCCCGCCCCCGCACGCTCTTCGCCCGGCGCCGGCGCGACGCTCATCGCGCGCCTCCGATCTCGCTCGGCGCGCCGGCCGCGCGTCTGGCCGCCTGTCTGCGTGCGGCGCCCGGGAACGGCAGCACGATCGCCAGCGCGAAGACGACGAGCATCAGGCCGATCACCACGATGTTCGAGACCGACAGCTGGATGAAGTGCCAGTGCACCACGTGCGCCGGGTTGTTCAGATCGACGATCGCGCCGAGCGCGCTTACCAAGCTCACGGGCCTACCCTCCTAGTCTCGTTTCTCCGGTGCCGCCGCTGCTGTCGAGGACCCTACGCTGGCGACCGGTCGGTCCGCATCCGTAGTTTTCGCCCACCGGGGTGGTGGTATGTCAGCAGAGTCGCGGGCCTCAAAACGCGGCAGCTCGAGCTCCATGCGCGCGCCCCCGGTCCTCGCTCGGCCGGCCTCGACACGCCCGCCGTGGGCGGTGGCGATCGCCTGCACGATGGCCAGGCCCAGACCGGTTCCCCCGGATGCCCGGTCGCGGGCCGAGTCGGTGCGATGGAACCGGTCGAACACGCGCTCGCGCTGGTCCTCGGGGATGCCGGGGCCGTCGTCTTCGACGACGAACCTGATGCGCTGCTCTGGCACGGCAACCACGCGCAGCACGATAAGGCCGCGCTCGGACGCGGTATGGGCGATCGCGTTACTCAGCAGGTTGCGCAACGCCTGGGCGAGCCGGTCGGGATCGGCCCTCAGGGTTCCCGCCGCGACGGACTCCAGCTCGAAGCGCCTGTCGGCCAAGAGGCTCGTCGCGTGCCAGATCTCTTCCACGAACTCGCGTACGTCGATTGGCTCGATCCGCAGAAACTGGCCCTGCTCGGCCCGGGCAAGCAGCAACAGATCATCGACCAGGCGCCCGATCCGCGCGATCTCGGCCTGCACCAGACGCTCCACCCGGCGCACCTCCTGCTCGGAAGGGTGCTCCTGGGCGGCGAGCACCTCGAGCTGCCCGCGGACCACGGTCAGCGGCGTGCGCAACTCGTGCGAGGCGTCAGCCACGAACGCGCGCTGGCTGGCGAAGGCCTCCGTCAGGCGGTCGAGCATGTGGTTGAAGGCGTCGGCCAGGACTCTGATCTCGCGGTCGCGCTCGTCCGGATGGATGCGTGGCGCCAAATCACCGGCGTCCACGCGCGCCGCGACCGCGGCCATCCGGCGCAGTGGCCGCGAGATCCTTGTGCCGATCAGGTAAGCCCCCAAAAGCGCGCCCGCGAGCGCGAGCAGGCCGGCGAGGATGAACGCCTTGGCGACGCCCCGCTGCGCGCGCGCGACCGGTGCGAGCGGCTCGCCGACACCGATCCTCACGTAGCGCTCGCCTACCGGGAGCAGCACGAGGCTGGTGAGCTGGACGTCGCTCTTGAGCAGTCTCAGGTTGCCGACGTCGGGCAGCGGCAGCGTCGAGTAGCCGGACCCGGCGATCAACGCCCGGCGGGCGAGCCTGTTCTCCGCGGTTTGCTCAGCGACCGTCTCGCCGTTGTCCGGAGGCTCGTGATCGAACAGCTCGGGCCGGTTGGTGATCGGCGCCTGGCCGGGCACGAGCGCGAACAGCAGGGTCGAGCTGGAGCTGAACGGCTGGCCGCGCACGTAGCGTTCCGCTGCCCGTGCCGCCTGCGCGCCACTGTGCGGCGCCGCCAGCTTGAGACTGCGAGCGAAGGCCTTCGCGTCCCCAGCGATCTCGGTGTCGATCTGGCCTCTGACCTGCGTGCCCGTCCCCTGGTAGACGGCCACGAACGCGATCCCCAGGCAGATCAGGACGACCGCCGTGACCCATGCCGCCAGGCGCCAGCGCAGTCCGAGACCGCCGTGCCGATACAGGGGCGAGCGCACCGCTCCCCTCAGCCGGCGCGGCCGAGGCGGTAGCCGACCCGGCGCACCGTATAGATCGGCGCCGGGTCCCCCGTCCTGGCCAGCTTGCGGCGCAGATAGCCGATGTAGACGTCGACCACGTTCGTCTCGGGGTCGTGCTGGTAGCCCCAGACCGAGCTGAGGATCTGCTCGCGCGAGACCACCTGGCCGCGATGCCTGAGCAGCAGGGCCAGGAGCTCGAACTCGGTACTCGACAGGGTTACCGTCTCGCCCTCGCGCTGCACCCTGCGCGTCAACAGGTTCAGCTCGATCCCGTCGCCGCTGAGCGTCGTCGTGCTGGCCTGGGTCAGCACCCGCAGCTGTGCCCGCACCCTCGCGGCCAGCTCAACCAGAGAGAAGGGCTTGACCAGGTAGTCGACCGCGCCGGCGTCGAGCCCGGTGACGCGATCCTCGACCTCCCCGCGCGCGGTCAGCACGATCACCGGCAGGCTCGGCTTGGCCCTGTGCACCGAGTCGAGCACCTCCAGGCCCGGGCGCCCGGGAAGCATCAGGTCGAGCACGACCGCGTCGAAGCTTTCGCTCAACGCCAGCCGCTCGCCCTCGACCCCGTCGGTGGCGGCGGTGACCGCGAAGCCCTCGGCCTCCAGTCCTCTGCTCACGAAGTCGACGATGCCGGGCTCGTCCTCGACGACCAGCACGCGCGCGCGTGTCGGCGCCGGCTGATCGGGTTTGCCGTCAACCCGTGCCGGGCTCTCGCCATCGCCTGCCCCGCGCGCCCGCACCGACGGGTCGTCTCGCCCAGCCGCGATCTTCTGCACCCCTCCGAGGATAGGCCCCCACCGAGACGTCGGCCCCGGGCGACGGTTTCCCATGAGTTTTCTCATGCTCGCGTTAGCGAGCGCTTAGTCGGCTCGCGCAGACTTTGGTCGGTGCAGCCAACGCTTTCCCGGGCGTCTGCCGCCCCGCCTGCCGCGCCGCACGGACCCGCCGGGTCCCGCGGACACAGTGGGTCTCCCGAATCCTCCGGTCCGTCCGGCCCGAGAGCCCTTCTCGCCGGCGGAACGGCCGGCAACGAGCTGCTGACCACCATCACCGGCGCGACGCTGATCGTGCTGCTGGCGATCATCGGCTTGACGATCCTCAGGATCGGCCCGCTGCTGTCCGTCCACATGTTCGTCGGCATGGTCCTGCTCGGCCCGATCGTCCTGAAGCTCGGCAGCACCGGCTACCGGTTCGCGCGCTACTACACCGGCAACGTGCGCTACCGCGCCGTCGGGCCGCCGGCGACTCCGCTGCGCGTGATCGCCCCGGTCGTCGTGCTCACGACCGTGCTTGTGATGGCCAGCGGCGTGGCGCTGTTGCTCGGCGGGCCCTCCTCGCGCTCCACCTTCTTTCAGATCCACAAGCTCAGCTTCTTCGCCTGGATCGCCGTCACGGCGCTGCACGTTCTCGGCCATCTGCCCGGCCTCTGGTCCGGACTGCGGGCCGACTACGGCGCCGACGCCCGGCTGCACGGGGCGCCGCCCGGCCGCTCCGGGCGCGCGCTGGCGCTCGCGAGCGCCCTGGCCCTCGGGCTGGTGCTGGCCGTGCTCGCGCTTTCGCTGCCGCAGTTCGGCTCCTGGCTGAACGCGCCGCTGCACCACCACTGAGCACCCCCAGTCCGGCCCCGCCCGGCGTGGTCGCGTCACAGGGCCGGCACAGACGATGCCCATCCTCGCGGCCGGTCGCGATCAGACGACCGGTGGCGGCCTGCTTTCGGCGCTCGCCAGCAGGTCGGGGTCCCATTCGCAGATCGAGCACGTGTGCGCGAACGCCGAGCGCGCGAAATCGAGCACGGCAGCGTGCGGGTCGGGCGCGTCGCGGACATCGTCCCAGTCGAGCACGTACTCGCCGAGCCCCTGCTCCCAACGCGCGGCCGCGGGTTCGAGCGTCGCGCTCGCGAAACCATCCGGCGCCGGATGGGCGTACGCGTAGAAGGCTGCGCGTTCGTAGCGCCCATCTCCCGGCCACCAGCCGACCGCGAACTCCTGGACGTCCATCGCATTGCGCATGATGAAGTCCTCCGACGGCGGCTCTGCCGGCAGGCCGGAGAACAGGTTGACGGCCAAATCGAAGGAGCCCCACCAGGCGTTGACCGGCGTGCGGCGACCGCGATACGGCGCCCTGAAGGCGGCCAGCGCGATGGCGACCAGTGTGACGGCTTCGAAATAGGAAGCCACCCGGTCGGCCTCGTAACGGCGATGCTCTTCGTCTTCGTCCAAAGGCACGCTCCAGCTGACCTCCTGGGGCCTCGGGTCGATCTGGATCGGTCCCGCCAGCTCGCGCGCGCCCGCCAGCAGCTCTTTCGTGACGGCCCCCACCGGCCTGTCCGGGCCGAGCGCGACGCGCCTTTCGCCGCCGTCGCTGTGCTCGACGACCGCCTCGTGCTTATGCAGGTCGAGCGCCGCGACGATCGCGCCGGAGCCGTCGGGCGCCGGCAGTGGCCCCGTCTCCCAGCCCCTGGCCGTCAGCCTCAGCGCCGCGTGTTGCAGCTGGGGCTCGGGCGGCGCGAGCGCGACCGCCAGCTTGCCGAGCACCTGTGTGTGCGCGTGCAGGGTGTCGCACGTCTCGCGCCACTCTCTGTAGTCGAGCGCCGGCCAGGACCCGGACATGCTCCACACGCTAGCGCCCTGTGCCCCGAGTCGTGGCCCCGTATCGTTGACGGCGATCCGGCTGGGCGACCGTCCCCGCCGCCAGAGCCGACAGAGGAGAGACGACCCGTGGACCAGACCAACCATCAGCTCAAGCTCGCCGCCCGGCCGGTCGGCCTGCCCAAGGACAGCGACTGGGAGCACGTCAGCGAGCCCGCGCTCGATCCGAACGAGGGCCAGGTGCTCGTGAAGATCCTCTACCTCTCGCTCGATCCGGCCATGAGGGGCTGGATGAACGAGGGCCGCTCCTACGTGCCTCCGGTTCAGATCGGCGAGACGATGCGCGCGCTCGGCGCCGGCCGTGTGATCGCCTCCGAGCATCCCGACGTCGAGGTCGGCGCGCACGTGACCGGGCTGTTCGGCGCGCAGCAGTACGCGTGCCTGGATGGCGCGGCGGTGATGCCCGCGGACACCGCGGTGGCGCCCCTGCCGGTGCACCTCGGCACGTTGGGGATGACGGGCATGACCGCCTACTTCGGGCTGCTCGACGTCGGCAAGCCCCAGCCCGGCGAGACCGTTGTCGTCTCAGGTGCCGCCGGCGCGGTCGGTGGGCTCGTCGGCCAGATCGCCAAGCTGAAGGGCGCCAGGGCCGTCGGGATCGCCGGCGGTGCAGAGAAGTGCTCCTACGTCGTCGACGAGCTCGGCTTCGACGCGGCGATCGACTACAAGACCGAGAACGTGCTGAGCGCCCTCGGCGAGCACTGCCCGAACGGGATCGACATCTACTTCGACAACGTCGGCGGCGAGATCCTCGACGCCGCGCTCGCGCGACTGGCGCTGCACGCGCGCGTCGTGATCTGCGGCGCGATCTCCCAGTACAACGCGACCGGCCCGATGAGGGGCCCGTCCAACTACATGTCCTTGCTCGTCAACCGCGCGTCGATGACCGGCTTTCTGGTATTCGACTTCGCCGATCGCTACGCCGAGGGCGTGCGCCAGATGGCCGAATGGCTTAAGGAAGGCAAGCTCGTCTCGCGCGAGGAAGTCTTCACCGGCGGGATCGACGCGTTCCCGGAAGCCCTGCTGCGACTGTTCGAAAGCAAGAACACCGGCAAGCTCGTGCTCCAGGTCGCCGCCGAGTGAGGCTCAGGACAGCTTGCGGCCCGCGAACGAGAGCATGTGTTCGAGGTTGGCTTCGAGCGTCGCGAAGTCGTGTTCGCCGGAAAAGACCCGGCCGTAGGCGTTCGCGCCGGCGGCCTTGAGCGCGGCGGCGAACGGCAAATCCTCGGAGGGGTCGGCGATCGTGTCCCCGGCGCCGCCGTACACGTACGCGCGCAGGCCGAGCTTCGAGATCGCGCGGTGGTCGGCTGAGAGCGCCGGCTCCAAGCCGTTGAAGAAGCCGAGCCAGCTCTCGACCGTCGAGAAGAGTTCTGGGTGCTTGAGCGCGATATGCATCGCGCCGTAGCCGCCCATCGAGTAGCCGGCGATCGCCCGCGCCCCACGCGTCGGGATCGTCGGCAGCATCCGGTCGACCAGGCGCTGGACTTCGAGCACGTAAGACTCGTAATGGTTCGAGCCGAAGTTCGACCAGTTGTTGGGGCCCGGGCCGCCCTGGATCATGACCGCGATCAGCGGCGGGACCTCGTGCTTGGCGACCAGCCGGTCGAGTGTCGGCTCCAGGCCGATCGTCAGAAATGAGCTGTCGGCCTGATTCTCGCCGTGCAGCAGATACAGGACCGGGTAGCGCCTGATCGAGCTCGCGTACCCAGCCGGCAGATAGACCAGGAACGAACCTTGGCCCCCGAGGGCGCCGGACGCGAACTGGACCGCATCGATCGCGCCGCCGCCTTCATCACGGCTGACAGGCGTTATCGCCGGCAGCGCCGGCGGAGCCTCGCCGAGCGAGCGTTCGAGCGCGACCTGCGCCGCCGACGGTCCCGCCGCGGCATCGATGCCGAGCAGGCGCTCTATTTCGGGGCGCCCGTCAAGACCCAGGGCGATGCACGCGACCGCCAGCGCCGCCAGGATCAGGCTGGTCGCATAGCGACGGCCAAGCGTGCCTCTGCGCGCGCCCGCGCCCGCGGCCGCGCCGGCGCTGTGCGCTCCGGGCTCGAAGCGGCCTGGAAGCGCAGAGACCCACGGTGGCGGCAACAGCTCGGCCGCCTGGCCGCCACCCCCACCCGCCGGGGCGACGGTGGCCGCGGCGGCGGTGGCGGCGGCGGTGCCGGGCCAAGCCCATTCGCCGGGCCCGTCGAACCAGTCGTGCGCGCGCTTGGACATCGTTGTGCATTGAACGAACGCTCAGCGCCGATGCCAAGCTTTGCATGGCCGATCCCAACCTGCAGGAATGCGTTCAGGTGGGGCCGCCGGACGGGGCTCGGTGGTTCTTCCTTTTTTGGGGGTGCTGCGCGCGCGCGTACACGCGCGCGCGGGCCGTCCGTTTCGGGAAGGTCTGTAGCGTGGTCTGGAGGCCTGTCGGGTCGCCGTTCGACGGCCCGCGAGACCGTTGGCTCAGCGTGTCGCCCACACCTCCCCTACGCCGCCGAATCCGAGCGCTCGCTTGGTCGCTTCGGTGAGGTCGAATTCGCGGCCTTCCACGTACGGTCCGCGGTCGATCACACGGACCCGCAGAGAGCGATCGCCGTAGCGGAGCGTCAGCAGGGTTCCGCAGGGCAGCGTCTTGTTGGCGACTCCGATCGTCGCGCTGGTCAGCTCGCCGCCACAGGCGAGCCCGCCACCGCCGCCGTACCAGGAGGCCTCGGCCAGGCGGTAAACGTTCAGGCGCCCCAGCCGCCTGTGAGCGGGACGAGCAGTGGAGTCGCCATCGAAGCGCAGCCTCACGAGCTGGCTGCCGTCGCGGGCCGGCATGTAGCGGACACGAAAGCGCCCGTCCCGGTCCGTGACGGCGCTGGCAAGCGTTCTCCAGCCATGGTCCGTCAGCGCCTGCAGCCTGATCGTCTGGTCGGCCAGGCCGGGCTTCAGCGCGCCGGCGACCGTGCTCGTATGGCCGGCCAGCACGTTCAGCTGCTCGTGGCGAACGACCAGCGACACGTGAGTCGCCGTGATCGTAGGCGTGCCGACCAGTCCGGTCAGCGTGCTCGCGCCGGGCGAGACTCCGTCGCTCGCCAGTTCGATCGCGGCCAGCGGCGCCGCGGGCGCAGCCGGAGTTGACGTCGCAGGGACGTACATCGAGGAAGAACCTCCTTGTTGTCCGCCTACGGAGTTAGCTGTCGGGCTCACGCCCGGCCGTTGCGCGAACCAAACGCGCGCCAGCCGGGCGTTACGGCCGCATCAGCGGCCGATTCGCCCCATCCGGACCGGCCTCAGGTCAGGGTCAGTCCAGCAGTGGGTCCCCCGCTCGCCTCCATCCACGGACGCGACTCGGCAGTGTCGAAATGCTCTCAGACGGGAGGCTAGCCCGGCGATTCAGGCGGGTTGTGTGATTTTAAGCACACACAACTTGGGTGGAATGCTGTAACGAGCGCCGCCACGCCTCGGTGAGTACACGGGATTTGGGGGTTGGTCGAGTCGCTTCGCTTCGGTCTCCATTGACGCTCGGCGCCGGACCAGCCACAATCAGAGCAATGGCGAACCCGGACCGTCTGACGGCGCTCGACACGGCGTTCTTGCACCTGGAGGAGCATTCGACGGCGCATATGCACGTGGCGTCGGTGATGGTGTTCGAAGGGGAAGCGCCGACGCCGCAGGAGCTGACCGAACACGTGCTGAGCAGGCTGCACCTGGTCCCCAGATACAGGCAGAGGCTGGCGTACGTGCCTTTCGACCAGGGCAGGCCGGTTTGGGCGGATGACCCGCACTTCAACGCGAGGTACCACATCAGGCACACGGCGCTGCCCAAGCCGGCGGACGAGGCGGCGTTGAAGCGGCTGGCGGGCAGGCTGTTCTCGCAGCGGCTGGACAGGTCCAAGCCGTTGTGGGAGATCTGGCTGGTGCAGAGGATGGCGGGCAAGCGGTTCGCGCTGATCGCAAAGACGCACCATGCGCTGGTGGACGGCGTCTCGGGGGTGGACATCACGACGGTGCTGTTCGACACCTCGCCCGAGCCCACGGGCACGGGCGGGCCGCCACTTCCGTGGACGGCGAAGCCGCTGCCGGGCAAGGCCAAGCTGCTCGCGGAGGCGCTGCGGGAGCGCGCGACCGTGCCGAATGAGATGGGTCGCGGCACGAGGGCACTGCTGCGGGCGCCGCGTAAGGCCGTCGGCCAGGTGCGGGAGGGCCTTGCGAGCGTCGGTGCGACCGCGCTGGCCGGTATCAGCGCTCCGGCGCCGCCGAGCCCGTTCAACGTGGACATCGGGCCGCACCGGCGCTACACGTGGGTGGACGCCGAATTGGACCGGTTCAAGGCGATCAAGAACTCGCTGGGCGGCACGCTGAACGATGTCGTGCTGGCCTCCGTGACCCTCGCCCTGGGACGTTATTTGAGGGCTCAGGGTCACGACACCGAGGGGCTCGTGCTGAAGGCGATGGTGCCGGTGTCGGTCAGAGCCGACATTGATCGGGGGTCCCACCCACCCGCCCTGGGCAACAAGGTCGCGGCGATGTGGGCGCCGCTGCCGGTCGGGATCGAGAACCCGGCCGAGTGCCTGGCCCAGATCAGGGACGCGATGGAGCATTTGAAGGAGTCGGGCCAGGCGGTCGGCGCCCAGGTGCTGACGAACCTGGCTGGATTCGCGCCCCCGACGATCCTCAGCCAGGCCGCGCGCCTGCAGGCCAGGCAGCGCTATTTCAACCTGGTCGTCACGAACGTGCCGGGGCCCCAGTTCCCGCTGTACCTGCTCGGGCGCAAGCTGCGAAGGCTCTACCCGGTCGTGCCGTTGGCGCGCAAGCAGGCGCTCGGGATCGCGGTCATGAGCTACGACGGCAGGCTCGGCTTCGGCCTGCTGGCCGATTATGACGCGGTCCCCGAGCTGGAGGCGATCGCCAAAGATCTCGCCCGCGCGATCGCCTCGCTGTCGAAGGCGGCCGGTGTCGCGCCCGCGCGCAAACGCCGGGCAAAGGCCGCGACCGGCTAGCGTCGGGCGCGGTTGGCGGGCACGGATACGATCCCAAGACCTTGCGGCTGGCGCTGGCTCAGATCGATGTGACGGTCGGCGACATCGCCGGCAACCTCGCGTGCATCCGCGCCGGCCTGCGCGACGCCCGCGAGCAGGGCGCGGAGCTGGTCCTGTTCGGGGAGCTTGCCCTGACGGGCTACCCGCCGGAGGATCTGCTGTTGAGGGAGCACTTCCTGGCCGACGCCTGGGCGGCGCTCGAGCGGCTGGCACACGAGGCTACGGGTGTGACGGCGATTGTGGGCGTCCCCGAGCTGGCGGGGGGCCGGGTCTACAACGCGGCGGCGGTCCTGGCGAACGGAGCGATCGAAACGGTCTACCGCAAGATGCACCTGCCCAACTACGGCGTATTCGACGAGCGACGCTACTTCACGCCGGGCGACGGCGGCGAGACGATCGAGGTGGCGGGATCCAGGGTCGGGGTGACGGTCTGCGAGGACCTGTGGCAGCCGGGTCCGCCCGCGACCGAGGAGGCGGCGGCGGGCGCGAGCCTGATCGTCAACATCTCGGCCTCCCCTTACCACGCCGGCAAGGGCGTCGAACGGGAGCAGCTGTTCGCGGGCAGAGCGCTCGAGTCGGATGCTTACGTCGCCTTCTGCGGGCTCGTTGGCGGCCAGGACGAGCTGGTGTTCGATGGGCACTCGTTCGTGCTCGACAGGGCCGGCAACACGATCGTAAGGGGCAAGCAGTTTGAAGAGGACATGATCGTCTGCGAGCTCGATCTCCCCCGGATCGACACGATCGCGGGCCGGGTCTCGGGGTCGGTTGCGCCCGCGGGCGAGCCGGCCGGTACGGTCTCGGGGCCGGTGCGGCCTTTGCTCGAGCCGATCGAGGCGGAGATCTATGCCGCGCTCGAACTGGGCCTTTACGACTACGTCGAGAAGAACGGCTTCGTGAAGGTCGTGTTGGGCCTGTCGGGCGGGATCGACTCGGCGCTCGTGGCCTGCCTGGCGGTCGACGCGCTGGGGCCAGACCGGGTCAACGTCGCGATCATGCCCTCGCCCTACTCATCGGTGGCGACCCAGGCCGATGCCCACGGATTGGCCGGTTCGCTGGGCGTCAAGGTCCACGAGCTGCCGATCGGCGCGGCGATGGACGCCTACGCACACACGCTGAAGGCCGAGTTCGCCGGGTTGGCGCCCGGGATCGCCGAGGAGAACCTGCAGGCCCGGATCAGGGGCAACCTGTTGATGGCCTTGTCCAACAAGCACGGCTGGCTGGTCCTGACGACCGGCAACAAGTCGGAGATGTCGGTCGGCTATACGACGCTCTACGGAGACCTGGCCGGCGGCTTCGCGGTCATCAAGGACGTGCCCAAGACCCTCGTCTATGGGCTCTGCGAGTGGCGCAACTCGGCCGCCGGCGCCCTGTCGCCTCGCGGGCGGGCAGCCGCCGAGAGCCTTGCCGTCGGCGAGAGCGCCCGCGCGCGCGCGGCGGGCCGGGCGAAATGTCCGATCCCGGCGTCGATCATCGACAGGCCCCCGACCGCCGAGCTCAGGGAGGGCCAGCGCGACGAAGACTCGCTGCCACCATATGAGCTGCTCGACAAGATCCTGCGCGGCTACATCGAGTTGGACGAAGGCAGGGAGCAGCTGCTCGCCAAAGGGCTGCCCGAACAGGAGGTCGATCGCACGATCAGGCTGGTCGACCTGGCCGAGTACAAGCGCCGGCAGGCGCCACCCGGAATCAAGGTCACGACCAGGGCGTTCGGCAGGGACAGGCGGATGCCGGTCACCAACAGGTATGGACGGCCGGCCTCCAAATGAGCGGTGGGCGGCGACCTGTCGGTGAGAGCACGCGCGCGCGCGCGTGTGCCGCCAGCCGCGGGGCCACGACCTGCCCAAGGGGCACGACGCTGGTCGGGCGACTGCTCACAGGGCTGGCCGTCCTCTTGGCGGCCGGACTGGGCGCCGCGGGGCTGAGCGGCTGCGGCAACACGCTCCAGGTACAGCCGATCCCGCACAACGAGCTCGAGAGCCTGCTGTTGACGCCTTACCCGGTGTACTGGCTGGGCGGCTCCTTCAAGGGGCTGCAGATCACCGAAGCGGCACGCGACCCGAGCGGCTCGTTCACGGTCCAGTACGGCAACTGCCTGGAAGGCGGCCAGACCACCTGCGTGACCGCGCTGACGATCGTCACCTCGCCGGACAACGGCTTCGTTCCCGGCGAAGGCGCGCGCGCGCGGCACGCCTACGTGCGGATCCGCGGGGTAACCGGTTACCGGGGCCAGCGCGGGACCTCGATCTCGATCCCGACCGCCGGGGTCGTGGTCGACATATACGGCCGCGACTCGCTGCTGACCCGAGCCGCCGCCGCGACCGCCGTGCCGATCAATGACCCCGGAGTTCCGGGCAGCCCGCTGGCGCGAGCGCTGTCGAACACGGGCTACGGCGAACAGCCGCTGCCCTCCCAGATCCCGAACCCGCTGCGCGCGCTCGGTCTGTAAACCGGCCTCCGCCGCTAAGCGCCGGCCACTAAACGCCGGCCGCTAACACCGTCTGACGATGGTCGTCTCGGGCGAACGTTCGCGTATCGGGGACGGCCGGCTAACGCCCGTCTTGATAAGGGTCTCCGGCTAACGCCCGTCTTGGTAGGGGCGCACGGCGATCGTCATCCGGGTGACCGCGCACGTGCGGCCCTCGTCGTCGCTGAACGTGACGTCCCAGACCCAGGTCGTGCGACCGCGGTGCAAACGCGAGGCGCGGGCGTGGACGGTCCCGTCGAGGATCGGCCGCAGGAAGCTCGTGTTGTTGGACATGCCGGTCGCGACCTTGCCTTCGCTCATCGCCGCAACGGCGGTCGCGAGCGAGGTCATCGACTCCGCCAGGGACGCGTACAGGCCGCCGTGCACGAGCCCCATCGGCTGCTTGATCTCCGGCCTCACGTCGACCTCGGCCCTGACCTCCTCGTCGCTGACCGACACGAAACGAAGGCCGTACAAACGGTCATAGCCGGTGACGGCCTCGTTCAGCTCGGGGACCGTTGGCATGCTCGTCGGCGTCGCCATCGCGGCGCCACGATAGCCTACGCCGGCGATGCCACGATTGGACGATCTGCCGCCAGACCTGCGCGCGACACTTTCGCTGCTGGTCGATCGCGGGAAGACCTATGCCGAGGTCGCCGAGCTGCTCGGGATCTCGGAGGCGGCTGTGCGCGATCGCGCCCACACCGCTCTCGACCGGCTTGCCGGTGCCCCGGGTGTGACGCCGTACGTTCCGGCCGAGAGCACGGGCGCCGAGACCGCGCCGGCGCGTCCGCGCGGCGGGGATGGCGGGCTGCCCGCCTCCAGGCGCGGCGGCGCCGCCCTGCTGGCGGGCATCGCCGTGGTGGTCGTGATCGTGGTCGTGCTGGTCAGTACCGGTGGAGGCTCTGGCGGCAGCGGCGGCACGGGGGGCACCGGAGCGACCGGCGCGACGGGAGCGTCGGGGTCGGCGAAAAGCCCGACCGTCACGAACCAGCTGACCTTGACCGCCCCGAATCCGGCCAGCAAAGCGATCGGGATCGTCGAGGTCCTGGCGGAAGCGTCTCAGCGGGCGTTCTACATGGCGGCCGAACACCTGGCGCCCTCGAACGGCTTCCATTACGTGATCTGGCTGTACAACTCGCCGAACAGCGCCGAGGCCGTCAGCAAGGCGACGGTCGGCTCCAACGGGCGTCTGCAAGGGGGCGCCCTGCTGCCGACCAATGCCGGCGACTACAAACAGATATTGCTGACAAGAGAGCACAGCGAACACCCGGCGCATCCCGGCCCGATAGCTCTATCGGGCGCTTTCAGCCTCGGACACTGACCTCCGGGCCTCGCTCGCAAGGGCTGGCGGCGCGGTCGAGCTCAGGCGTCGCTCGCGCCGGGCCCTGCACTCGGATCGACTCGGCCAAGGAACAGCTTGCCCGGGTTCATGATGCCGGCGGGGTCGAGCTCGTCCTTGAGGGCGGCGAGCGCCGCGACTCCCTCGGCGCCGACCTCCCGGACCAGCCACGGCGCGTGGTCGCGGCCGATGGCGTGATGATGGGTGATGGTGCCGCCGCCCGCCACGATCGCGTCGCCGGCGGCGCGCTTGACCGCATGCCACTGGTCGGCCTCGGCGCCGGAGCGCTGTTTGGCTATGAACGTGCAATACAGCGAAGCGCCGGTCTCATAGACGTGAGAGACGTGGCACATCACGATTCCGGGCGTGCCCTGATCGGCGAGCGCCTTTGCGATCGCGCTGGTCAGCGCGCCGTGCAGGCGTTGCAGGTTCGCCCAGGGCGTGGCGGTCTCGAGCGTCTCGACCAAAACGCCGTGGGTCAGCAGCTCGTCGCGCAGGTAAGGGGCCTGGAAGCGGCCTCTGAGCCAGGCCCGGCCGGGCGAGCCTCCGAGCGAAAGACCGCCCTCGGTTCGGGCGAGCGCGAGCGCGCGGGCGTGCCTGCTCTTGGCGTCGGCGACTGAGCCTTCGAAGCCCAAGATCGCAAGGCAACGCTCCGAGGCGCCCTCGCCAAAGCCGCGAGCGCTGAGGTAGGCCCGGCCGAGCCTCGCCTTCAAGTGCCTGCCACCACCACCACCACCACCACCACGATGACCACCCCCGCTGCCCTCCCCGTCGCTTGCACTGGCGCCGCCACCGCCCCCACCGGCCATCGCCATCGAGATGGCGGTCTCGGCAGGGTCCGACAGGCGTGCGACGTCGGGCAGGCAGTGCTCCTGGGCCATCGTCCGCAGGGCCTTCAGGCCGGAGGCGAAGTCCTCGAACATGACGCCCACGTACCTGTGCTCCGCTGGCGCCCGGCGCACGCGCAGGCTGAGCTCGTCGATCACTCCGAGGACGCCCTCGGAGCCGACGATCAGCTCGCGCAGGTCCGGTCCCGCCGCCGTAGCAGGCATCGCTGGCAGAACGATGTCGCCGGCAGGGGCGGCTAGGCGGGCGCCCAGGACCATCTTGGCGATCCCTCCGTAACCGCTCGAGGCTTGGCCGGCGGAGCGGGTGGCGGCGCAGCCGCCGAGCGTGACGTACTCGAAGGACTGGGGCCAGTGTCCGAGCGTCAGGCCCGCGGGCGTGAGCGCGCGCTCGAGCGCGGGGGCCCGCAGGCCCGCCCCGACGGTCGCGATCTGCGATTCGCGGTCCAGCCGGACACCGGCGAGGCGCCGCATGTCGAGGGCGAGGACGGCGCTGTGCTCGCCCCTGAGGGGCTCGACGCCACCGACGACGCTCGTGCCACCGCCGAATGGCACGACCGCCAGGCCACGCTCGGCACACAGCTCGAGGACCGCCCGGATCTGCTCGTGGTTGGCGGGCAGCAAGACCGCGTCGGGCGCACCGGCGGGGGTTCCGGCGCGCAGCCTGACGAGATCGAGATAACCCTTGCCGGCGGCGTGCAACACGCGCTCGCGGTGGTCCAGGCGCAGACCGTCGGCGCCGAGGATCGCGCGCAGGGCGTCGGCTGCGCTCTCGGAAAGGGCGCTCGGTCTGAGCGTGACCGCGCCGAGCGCGACCGGCGGTCGTGTTGTCGCGGCCAGGCCGACGGTCTGGCTCAGCAGATCGAGCGTGTGGCGGTCGAGTCCGGGCGCGTGCCGGCTCTCGCCCCAGCCCCACCATCGCATCTGAGGTGGCTCGACGGTCGCTCCACTCATGCCCGGCCGCAAATCCGATCCAGCCCTTCGAGCGCCTCGTCGAGCGTGCGAGCGGCGGCGCGTTTGACGATCGGCGAGCCGAGCTTGGGCATCGTCGTGAAGAACCTCGGGAACCCGCCTTTGAGCGTCTGGTCGAGCTCGATCGCCACCTCCGTGCTCGGACCGTCAGGGCCGGGCGCCTCGGTGAGCGTGATCGTCGTCTCGGCTCTGGCCAAGATGCGCTCGAACGGGCTGCCCTCGACACGCTGCTCCCAGCGCAGCCGGCCGGCCGGCTCATCCGCTTCGGCGACCGTGAAGTCGGCGCGCACGTACTTGCCGGACTTGGTCTGCAGCAGCTCAGTGAACTCCTCGGCGGTCACGTCCTCGACACGGCCGACCCTAGGCCACCAGCGGGGCAGGTGGTGGGGGTCGCTTATCGTCCGCCAGACCTCTTGCGGCGACGCTGCGATCGTGCGGGTGCGGCGCGCGGTCGGCATTCCTGTCCTTTGCGTCCCGGTCTCGCCTCAGCGCGCGGCCATGCGGATTCGCGACGCGGCCGCCGCCGGTCGTGGGGGTGCTGAGAGTCGCACGGCCACTAAGCCTCGTAGGAGATCAGGGAGTGGGCCTCGTGGGGCGCGAGGCGTCCGCGCCCGTCCAGGAAGGCCAGCTCGATCAAGAAGCCACAGCCGGCGACCTCGCCACCGAGGCTCTCGACCAACTCGCACAGCGCCTTGGCGGTGCCGCCTGTAGCGAGCAGGTCGTCGTGTACGAGCACGCGCTTGCCGGGGCCGAGCGCATCGGTGTGCAGCTCGAGCTCGCCAGAGCCGTACTCCAAAAGGTACTCGGCCTTGACGGTCTCGTAAGGAAGCTTGCCAGGCTTACGCGCCAGAACGAAGCCGGCTCCGAGCTCGAGCGCCAGAGCCGGCCCGAGCAGGAAACCGCGCGCCTCGGCGGCGACCACGCAATCGACTTCAAGCGGCCTCGCATAGTCGGCGAGACCTTCCACGGCGAGCTTCAATCCTCGCGGATCGGCCATCAGCGGCGTGATGTCCTTGAAGCCGATCCCTTCCCTCGGGAAGTCCTCGATCTCGCGGATCAGCTCACGCAGATCTGTCGCTGCCTGAGTCATCGGGCGTCAGCGGACGATCTTGCGCAGGTCGCGCACCAAGAGCAGATGCTTGAGGTGCGTCGCCACAGCGGCCAGGTTCTCGAGGGCTTCGACGGCCTCCTTGCGGCGCTCGGGGTTACGCGAGCGCAGGGCTGGCGCGAGGATCTGCTGCAGGAGCGTGGCCTCGCGGTCCGCGGAGGACCGGAACACCCTCAGGTTGCGCCCGCCTACGCCGTAACGGGCGAGCTCGGAGACCGCTCCGATGATCTCCCTTTCGGTTTCGTCGTAATAACGGATACCGCCGCGCAGCTCTCCTTTGATCACGCCGTACTCGTCCAGTTCGCGCACGAGCTTGGCGTCGGCGCCCGTCTCTTCGAGAACGTCTTCGAGCGAGTAGAGCGCGCCGCCGGAGCGATCTGAGATCGGCCAGCGCACGCTGACGCTCGTGCGCCACGAACGCGCGCCCTTGCCCCCGGCGGCCGCGGCGGCCGTAGGCTCCACGCCGGAGGACTCTCCCCCGCGCCCGCTGGCGAGCTCTTGGCGGATCACGCGTAGAGGCAGGAACTCGTCGCGCTGCATCCTCAGGATCGTGCGCAGGCGCGCGACGTCGCTCTGCGTGTAGAGGCGGTAGCCACCCGGGGTGCGCCTCGGCGTCAGCAGCTTCTGGTCCTCCAGGTACCTGATCTTGGAGATCGAGATGTCCGGGAACTCGAGCGCCAGGGCCTTGCAGACGGCGCCGATCGTGATCGACTTCTGGCGCTGGGCGCCCGGGCCGGCGGGCGCGCCGGCGGCCTGCTCGAGCTCGGCGTTCAGGGCTTCCGCGTCGCTCGTCGGCTGTGAGGTCTGGGCGGCCATCTCAATGTCCGCCGTAGGCCGGTCGAGGGGCGACGAAGGCCCGGCTGTCGCGAGTGCTCTGGTAGCTCATCAGCGTGCGTGAAAGGTCAGCTTGTACTTGCCGATCTGCACCTCGTCGCCCTCCTCCAGGCGCTGAGACTCGATCCGGGAACGGTTGACGTAGGTGCCATTCAAGGAACCACAGTCATCCAGATACCACTGTCCGCCGCGCTCGACGAGCAGCGCGTGGTCGCGCGAGACGGTCACGTCGTCGAGGAAGACCTCGCAGTCCGGACGCCGGCCGATGCTCATGCGCTCGCCCTGAACCGGAAAGCTCTCGCCGACGCGCCCGCCGCCGGTCCGGATCACCAGGGCCGGCCCGTGCGCGGTGACGTCCTGCGGCTCGACCGGCACGAGCTCGCCGGCCTCGTCGATCCGGTAGGTGGCGGTCACCGGCTCCCCGGGGCTCTCCGCGCGGGGCAGCAACGCGCCGCAGCGCTGGCAGTAGTTGGCCCCCTCGGCGTTGACGAAACCGCACTCCGTGCAGTGCAGCGCCATCGCGATCCCCTCTCTTCGAAGCCGCCGCCCGGGCCTACTCGTGGTCCCCCTCGACGACCGCTTGGCGGCCGGCGAGGATATCGGTCAACTGCTGGACGTCATCGCCGGTGATGACCGGGGACGCTCCGCCGTCGTGCTTCTTGCGCAGACGGTTGACCAGCTCGGCGCGCAGGATGTCGATCTTGCCGTGCAAGATCCGGCGCTGGTAGGAGATCTCGGTCTCTTCGGCGGTCAGCTCTTTGATCAGGTTCTTCAGCTCGGCGTCATCCAGCGAGCCCAAATCCGGGAAGGTGTCCATGCGAGCACTGTACCGTAAACCTGAGCTTGAGACTACGGCTGCAACGGGCCGTGCCTCTGACGGCGCGGGGCGGCGCGCAGCTGGGCGACGCCGGAGCGCACGTAAAGCACGCTCGCCGTCAAGGCGAACGCGAGGCCCACATAGAGCAGGACTTCGGCGAGCGTCCTCAGGCCGGTCATCGCGAAGAACAGACCGGCCATGATCGGTCCGACGCCGATCCGCCCGGGCCAGTTGATGCGAAGCTCGAGGCCCCTGGTCTGGCCGTAGCGGCTGAGCGCGAGCATCGCCAGCTCCCTGGCGACCAGAACCGCCAGGGCCCAGCGCGGCAACAGCGTAAAGCGCCAGCAGACGACGACGCCCGCGATCACGAGCAGGCGGTCGGCGACCGGGTCCATCAGGGCGCCGAGCCTGCTGTACTGCCCCGTGATCCGGGCCGCCATTCCGTCGATGTAGTCGCCCCAGGCGATCGCCGCGAACAGTGCGGCGCCGGCCGCGCTCGTTCCGTCGGAGCTGGACAGCGCGACGACGAGGAAGACCGGAATCAGGGCCAGCCGGCAGAAGCCGATCGCATTGGGGATCGTCAACGGGCGCAGGGGCTGCCCGGAGAGCGTCTGCTCGGGTGCGGGCCCCGAGCGATCGAAGCCGAGCAACCTGCGCGCCGTCAGGCGCTGGCGGCCCGCGCCCCCGCCCGCGTCCGCGGACGTCTGGCCGGTTCGAGCGTCGGCCTTGCCGTGAGCGCCTCCCGGCGGCTCTACGGGAGTCCCCGGCACAGCTCGTCTACCGCCCGGGTCAATTCATCAGGCCCGCCGGCCAAGGGGATGCCCGGAGCCTCGATGCGCCCGCGCCGGACCTGGACCTCGATCTCGCCCGACTGAAGCGACCGGCGCCCGACCGTCAAACGCAGCGGGCAGCCCAACAGCTCCGCGTCGGCGAACTTCTCGCCCGGGCCGAGATCCCTGTCGTCGTAAAGCGTCTCGATACCGCCCTCTCCCAGGGCCTCGTACACGCTCTCGGCGACGTCGTGCTCGGGAGAGCCTCGCTTGCCCAAGGCGACGAGATGCACGGTGAACGGAGCCAAGGCAAGCGGCCATGAGATGCCGTGCTCGTCGGCGTACTGCTCGACCGCGGCGGCGACGATCCGCGCCGGGCCGATCCCGTAAGAGGCCATCCAGACGGGTCGCTCCTGTCCGTTCTCGTCCAGAAAACTGGCTCCCAGCGGCTCGGAATAACGGGTTCCGAGCTTGAAGATGTTGGCGACCTCGATCGCCTTCTCCAGTCTGATCGGCTCGCCTTCGAGGAGGTCCCCGTCGCGCGGCTCCTCCTTGCCGAGCTTCGCCTGAACGACCTCCGCGTTGGCGGCGTAACCGGACTCGGTCAGCACGATCTGATCCTCGCCGGCCGCGCACGGGGCCATGTACTCGTGGGCGCCGACGCCGCCCATCATGCCGACGTCGCCCTCGACCTTGTGAAAGCGAAGGCCGGTGCGCTCGAAGATGCGATCGTACGCTCCGACATGCAGGTCGTAGTTCGCCTCCATGCCAGCCTGGTCGCGGTCGAACGAGTAGGAGTCCTTCATCACGAACTCCCTGGTCCTCAGCACACCCGCTCTGGGCCTCGGCTCGTCGCGCTCCTTGACCTGGAAGTGGTACAAGATCTGGGGCAGGTCGCGATACGAGCGGATCGTTTGGGCGGCATGGAAGGTGACTGCCTCCTCGTGGGTCATCGCCAGGACCAGCTCCGAGCCCTTGCGGTCCTGCAGCTTGAACAGCTCCTCGATCTCGAGCCTGCCGGTCTTGCGCCACGGCTCGGCCGGCTGCAGGACCGGCATCAACATCTCCTGACCGCCGATCGCGTCCATCTCCTCGCGCACGATTGCGACGACCTTCTGGTGCACCCGCCAACCCGCCGGCAGCCACGTCCACATGCCGGCGCCCATCTGCCTGATCAGGCCGGCCCTGACCATCAGCTTGTGCGAAGTCGCCTCCGCGTCGGCCGGGGCCTGCTTCTCGGTGGGCAACAGATATGCGGACAGCCTTGGCATCGGTCCGGCAGAGACTATTCCGTCGGGATAGGCTACGCGCGCGGGCGCACCCCTCCGGTTCGCTTGAACTCGGTCCTGGCCCGTGCCGGCCGACTGCGGACGACGTGTCTCCCGTTAGGGACCTGCGCCCAGACTGCCTTGTTGACGATGTGTCTCCCGTTGGAGCCGTACGCGCGCGCGTACGGCTCTGTTTTGGACATACATAGACGCTCACCCGACCGAGACGCCTACCCGACGGCCCCATCACGCTTTGATAGAACAGCCTCACCGACAGACCGAGACCGACGACGACGACCAAAGGAAGAGCAATGGCCTATACCGTTCCGCCGCTCCCCTACGCCTACGACGCGCTGGAGCCCCACATCGACAAGGCGACGATGGAATTCCATCACGACAAGCACCACCAGGCTTACGTCGACAAGGCCAACGCCGCCCTTGCCGGCACAGAGTGGGCCGAGAAGCCGGTCGAGGAGGTCCTCAAAAACCTCGACAGCCTCGGCGACAAGAAAGGCCCCGTCAAAAACAACGCCGGCGGGCACTACAACCACACCCTCTTCTGGGAGTCCATGTCGCCGACCGATCAAAGATCGGCCAGCGGCGCTACGCCGACCGGCGATTTGGCGAGCGCGATCGACGCCGCCTTCGGCTCGTTCGCCGACTTCCAGGCCAAGCTCAAGGAAACGGGCGTCAACCAGTTCGGCTCCGGCTGGTCCTGGCTCGTACACGACGGCTCGGGCCTAGCGATCGTCGGCTCGGCCAACCAGGACACGCCCCTGTCCGACGGCAAGACGCCGCTCCTGGGCGTAGACGTCTGGGAGCACGCCTACTACCTGGCCTACCAGAACCGCCGCCCCGACTACATCGACGCCTGGTGGAACGTCGTCAACTGGCCGAAGGTCGCCGAGCGGTTCGCCGCGGCGTCCTAAGCGAATCGGCTCAGTTTCGAGAGAAGCGCCGGCCGGCCACTGGCGAGACGTTCTCGTCTAGAGCCGGTCCGGCCCCGGCGGGCTCGAGCATCGACTCCAGGACGTCGTCGGCCTCCTGTGCCGCGGCGGCCTCGAGGGCGGCGACGCGCTCGGGGGTCATCTGGGTGTCGTCCTCGTTCTCGGCCAGCCACCGCCGCGCCTCCTCCGCCGCTCGCTCGTCGCGCTGGACGGTCTTGCCGGCCGCGTAGTAACGGTCGATCTCCTTGAACAGCTCGTCGACGAGCTGGTCGGTCGGCACCTTCTTCAAAGGCTCGCCCTTCGAGTAGATCATGCCCATGTCTTTGGCGCCGGTGATCCCGAAGTCGGCGTGCCTGGCCTCGCCGATGCCGTTGACGGCGCAGCCCAAGACGGACACCTCGATCGGGTCCTCATAGGCTTCGAGACGGCGCTCGACCTCGACCACGACCGAGTCCATGTCGAACTGCAAGCGCCCGCACGTCGGGCAGGCGATCAGGTCGGGCCCGCGCTCGCGCAGCTTCAAAGCCTTCAGGATCTCCCAGGCGACTTTGACCTCCTCCTCGGCGTGGAACGTCGACAGTGAGATCCGGATCGTGTCGCCGATCCCGTCCGCCAATAGGGTGCCCAGGCCGACGGCCGACTTCAACGAGCCCGACCACTTGGTGCCGGCCTCGGTGACGCCCAAATGCAACGGGTACGGGATCCGCTCGGCGAGCATCCTGTTGGAGGCGATCGTGTTCGGCACAGACGTCGACTTCATCGAGACCTTGAAGTTCTCGAAGTCCAGGCGCTCCATCAGCTGAACGGTCTCGATCGCGGCCGTAACCAGAGCCTCGACCGGGTCCTCGTACTCGAGCTGCCTCAGATGCTTCGGCAAAGAGCCCGAGTTGACGCCGACCCGCAACGGCGTGCCGCGCTGCTTGGCCAACGCGATCACCTCGGCGACCTTCTCGGGCCCCCCGATGTTCCCAGGGTTCAAGCGCACGCAGTGGGCGCCCGCCTCGATCGCCTTCAAGGCCAGCGTGTGGTTGAAGTGGATGTCCGCGATCACCGCGATCGGCGACTCTTCGACGATCGTCTTCAAGGCCTCGGCGTCCTGCTCGCGCGGAACGGCGACCCTGACGATGTCGGCGCCCGCCTCGGCGACGGTCTTTATCTGGGCCATCGTCGCGGACAGGTTGGCGGTCTCGGTCTTGGTCATCGTCTGGACCGCGACCGGCGCGCCACCGCCGATCGCTACGCCGCCCACTTTGATCTGGCGCTCGGAAGCCATATAACCCTGATTCTACGATGCCCGAGCCCCGGCCCGACGTGTATGCCACCGCAAGGGGCCCCTTCGCGAAGATCGCCTCTCCTCTGGCCGCCCGCGCGCGGTCACGGCGTCACGAGCACTTCTTCGCCTCGGTCCGCCTGCCCCCTCGCGCACGTGTGCTGGACGTCGGCTGTGGCGCCCTCGGCTTGCGCGGCTTGGAGCCCGACCTCGACATCACCGGTGTGGATCTCGCCGAGCGCCCGGGCTATCCGGGACCGTTCGTTCGGGCCGATGCCGTTGAGGGCCTGCCATTCGCGGACGCAGAGTTCGACCTGGTCTACAGCTCGTCTGTGATCGAGCATGTTCCGCGCGCGCGCCGCGCGGCGTTCGCGGCCGAGGTAAGACGGGTCGGCAAGGGCTGGTTCGTGCAGACCCCGGCTCGGTCCTTCCCGATCGAGCCGCACTCGTTGTTGCCGCTCGCGCACTGGCTGCCCGCGCGCGTGCGCAGGCCCTACTGGCGTTTGGGGGCGGCTGGCGATTGGGAGGAGATCGAGCTCCTCGGGCGCTCAGAGTTGGAAGCCCTGTTCGGTCCGGCCCAGGCCGAGCGGTTCGGGCCGCTCGTCAAGAGCTGGGTTTCCGTGCGCGCGCCCGAGTGAGCGCCCGCGCTATCCGCCCAAACGGCTGATGTCGTTGGAGAGGCCATTGATGAACAGGAACACGAACAGGACGATGCCGACCGAGCTGTAGCGCCACATGGCGTTCACCGAGATGCGCCGCCCGCGCAGCTTCTCGCCCAGCGCCCAAACGACGTGGCCGCCGTCGAGCGGCAGGAACGGGAACAGGTTGACGACCGCCAAGACCAGCGAGATGAACGCAAGGATGACCAGGCCATAGCCGGCGCCGGCGGCGACCGCTTCGTCGGCGACCTCGCTGATGCCGATGATCGTGTGCACTTCGCCGCGCCGCTTCGAGCTCGTGAACGCCCGGCCGATGCCCGAGACGAGGCTCTTGGTCGTGGTCCACATCTCGTGCAGGGCCACCCCGGCGGCAGTCAGCGGGCCGAAGCGCTTGGGGGCTTCGCCGAAATCGAACCCGACCAACATGCGCTTGGCTTCGGCGTTGTAACGCGGATAGACCGCCAGGCTCAGCGTTTGGCCGTCCCGTTTCACCGTCAACCTGACGGGCGTGCTCGCGCGACAGCCGCCCGTCGGCGCGCCCGCGCAACGGTGGCCCGCGATCGCCCGTTGCGCCGAAAGGACCGTCACCGCCCGTCCGTCAACCGCAACGATCTGATCGCCCTGCTTCAGCGTTCCGTCGGCGGGCTGGCCCCGTAGGACCCTGTGTACAGAGGTCGTCGCGGTCCTTGTCTGGATCGAAGGGTTCAGATTTTCGAGCGTCCCGACGCCGTTCAGGTCGCCGACGACCAGAATCCCCCAAAAGATCAAGAACGCGATCAGCAGGTTCATCGCCGGCCCGGCCAGGATCACGACGATCCGCTTCCACGGCGCCTGGTTGCAGTACGCGCGCGCGGCGACCTCCGGCTCGGCATTCTCGACCTCCTCGGGTGTCATCCCCGTGATCTTCACGTACCCACCAGCGGGGATCGCGCCGACCATGTATTCGGTCTCGCCCTTCTTGACGCCGAATAGCTTGGGTGGAAAGAACAGCGAGAAGCGCTCGACCCGCATGCCGGTCGCCTTGGCCACGACGAAGTGCCCGAACTCGTGCAGCACGATCAACGCCACGATGCCGAGGATTGTCAGGACCCAGCTCATGGGCTCCAGTGTGGCAGGCGCGCCTTTGGCTGCCTTAAGGGGCCCGTCCGGCCACGCAATGGGCGCTCCCTCAACGCGCGGCGCGCCCTCGGAGCTGCGGGCGGCGTTAGACCACCTCCAACGAGAGGTCAGGATCGAGGCGACGAAGGTCGTCGGGATCGCTCGTGATGACGCCTTGGCGATGGACGCGCGCGCACACCACGACGCTCGCGTCGACCACGTCGCTGCAGCCGCGCCGCCCGAGAAGGATGCCGATGATGAGCGCTGTCCGCGCGTCCAGTCCCACGACTTGCGTCTGGGCTTTCTTGACCAGTCTCGCCATTCGTGCCTGGCGAGAGCCGCCCCTGAAAGCTTGGGCAAGTACACCAGCCGGGATGTGGATGACCGCGTCTGGATTGACGAGCACCCGAGCGAGCAGCGCCAACATTCGCTCGTCGCGCCGCTCCAATGCGATCAAAGCGCCTGTATCGAGAGTGAGCCCCCTCAATCGGGCTCCGACATGGCCAAGACCTTGTCCGCCCACGCGTACGCCTCCGCACTGGGCTCTCCATCTTCAGAGATCAGGTCTCTGACAAAGTCAACAAGCGTGTCCTGCTCGTCGGTTTTCATCATCGACTCACTCGCGGCCATCGCGGCGGAGATGAAAGCCGACACACTGGCCGCCTCCCCCCTGGCAACCGCCGCCCGCGCCTGCTCGACCTGCTCTGGGGGCAGTGAGATCGTGAGCTTGGCGACCTTGGTCATACCACGATCATACCGACCTGTGGCGTGGTCGTCGAAGGCCGCTCGCCTAACCGGTGGCCTGACGAGGTCGCCTGCGTTTGGAACAGCGATATTCGGGGCCATATCTCTTTACCCGACAACCCGCCCCAGGCGGGACGCGCGTCGCGTCGCGTCCTCCCTGCCGGTCGCGCCGATTCATCCGCCAAACCCGACCACATCACGCGTAGCGCCGCGGCCACATAGCATCGCGGCGCTCTAACCGACCCCCGCGACCATCCCGCCTGCGACCTCGCGCGCGCGCCGATCGGCCTCATACAGGGACTCGAACGCGCGGACCGGCTCTCCCGGCAGCAACTCGAGCGTGCCTTCGATCGTCTCGGCGATCGCGTTGAACGCGATCCGACCGTCCAGAAAAGCGTGCACGGCGACCTCGTTGGCGGCGTTCAAAACGCAAGGCGCCGTTCCCCCCGCCTCGGCCGCCGCGCGCGCCAGGCGCAGGCACGGGAAGACGTCGAGGTCGACCGTCTCGAATGTCAGCCCCCCGACCGCGGCCAGGTCGAGCGGCGCGATCGGGAGGTCCACGCTCTCGCCGCCGTGCAGGGCATAAGAGATCGCCACCCTCATGTCCGGCGGGCCGATATGAGCGAGCATCGCGCCGTCCGCGAGACCGATCAGCCCGTGGACGAGCGACTGCGGATGCACGACGACGTCGATCCGGTCGTAAGGTGTGCCGAACAGATGATGGGCCTCCATCAGCTCGAGGCCCTTGTTCATCATCGTCGCCGAGTCGATCGTGATCTTGCCGCCCATCGCCCAGGTCGGGTGGGCCAGCGCCTGCTCGACCGTTACATTGGCCAGCTCCTCGCGCGCGCAGCCACGGAAAGGCCCGCCACTGGCGGTGATCGTCAGGCGCTGCACGGCACCCGGCGGCTGGCCCGAGATCAGCTGGTGAAGCGCGGTGTGCTCGGAGTCGACCGGCACGATCCGCGCGCCGGTCGCTTCGCTGAGCGCGGTCACCAGCTCTCCGCCGACGACCAGCGACTCCTTGTTGGCGAGCGCCAGGTCGATCCCCTCGCCGAGCGTCGCAACCGTCGGCCCCAGTCCGGCTGAGCCGACGAGCGCGTTCAGGACGAGGTCTGCGCCCGACTCGACGACCAGCCTGACGAGGCCCTCTGGGCCCGCCAAGACCTCTCCGTCCGTCCACGCCTCCGCCGCGCGCGCGGCCGCGTCGACGTCGGCCAGCGCGATCCGGCGCACCCCGTGCTCGTCGGCCTGCGCGACCAGCGCCTCCCACGAGCGCTCCGCGGAGAGCCCGACCAGCTCGAAGCGCTCGGGGCTGTGCGCGCACACGTCGAGCGCCTGGGTGCCGATCGAGCCGGTCGAGCCGAGGATCAGGAGCTTCTTGTGCACGGTTGTGGATGCTCGCAGAACCGTCGCCATGCGTCGCCTCTGATTGCCCCGGCATAGGCGATCGAGCGTTCCGACCCGGGACGATCAGCTGGCAAAACCGAGCTGCTGGCGTTTGAGGCCGAACATCTTTGCCTTGGCCTCGGCAGCGAGCTGCTCGAGCCATGCGTCGGCGGACAACTCTTCACCGAGCATGTTGGCTTGGCGCTTGACCGTGGCGAAGTCGCCCGGGGCCAGGTCGGAGATCGCCGTGAGGCGCTGTTTCAGCTCCTCGGCTCGCTCTGGTTCCAGGTCGCGCCCTACCTCGGCACAGAACATGGACCAGGCCTGTTCCGGCTCCAGGGCCTTGAACTCGAGCTTCCACGTGAACCTGCGCATTGCGGCCGCATCGATCGAGTCCATCAGGTTCGTAGCCGCTATGAACACACCCTCGAAGCGCTCCATTCGTTGGAGCAGCTCGTTGACCTGCGTCACCGACCACTCGGCACGAGCCAGGGTGCGATCGCGCAGGAACGAATCCGCCTCGTCCAGGAACAGCAAGGCTCCCTCTGACTCGGCCTCCGCGAACATCTCGGCTATCTGCTGCTCGGTTTCACCCAGCCACTTCGAGAGCAGATCTGAGGCCGAGCGCATCAAGATCGGCAGGTCGAGCTCCACCGCGATGTACTCGGCAAGCTGCGTCTTGCCGGCGCCAGGTATGCCCCAAAAGCAGAGCGAACCCGACGGGCGCTCGCGCAGGGCAGCGATGATCTGGCGCGGTGCGAATCTTCCTGCGATGTTGAGATGGTCGAGGCTGTAGTGGGTGATCGAGTCACGTAGACCCTCGATGTGTTCGCGGCCGAGCACCTTCTGACTTTGTGCAACCGCCCTCTTGATGACTCGCTCTCGCTCCTCCTGCGAACTCTCGTACGAGTCCGGTGGCATGGCTGTCAGCAGGCGAGCCAGGTCAACTGCCCGGCGCACCTGCTGCTCACCGAGAAGGCTGTACTTGATCAGGTGCCGCTCGAGCTGCTCGGACAACCCAAAGTCGGTAATCAACCTGACGACACGCTGACGGCGATCCGAGCGCGACCCGGGCAGCACTTCGCAGTGAAACAGGAAAGCGCCAAGATTGCGCTCGGACAGGTACCTGGCACGCTCGGTCAGCCAGATGCAGCGCACACGACTTCCCGTGAGCCCATCATCGGAGGCACGCTCCTCCTCGTCCTTGCCAGCGTCGTCGTCGATGCCAAAGATCCTGAACATGCTGGCGCGGCGCGAGGCAAGCGCTTCGTGGGCGCGGTCGACGACCAGCACGGCGTCCGGATGAGATGCTTGTAGGTGATGTTGGGCGACGTAGATCCACGCCGGTAGGTCGCCGGACGGCACACGCTTCGTAACGAGCGCGTAGCCGTCGATCCCCTCCTCGCGCAGAAGTGTCGCAAGCATGTCGCGCTTGTCGATCGAACTCGGGCCGTAGGCCAGGATGTGCAGGCCGTGAATGTCGGGTACCGGGAGCCGAAGGACTCCTCGCAGGATCTTGTCGTCGTCATCGTGCAGACGCGCCAACGAACCGGTTGAGGGTGATGGCGTCAACGGCTCGACAAAGCGGCTCAGCAGCTCGACCTCGTCGTCTGCCGGCTCGGTCAACGTCGCTTGTAGATGCGCCGACGGCTCACCGACTCGAAGGGGTCTCTGTTGCACGCTCAATAGGCCCGACCGCACAAGTGTCGAGCTTTCGGCGAGGGCGGAGGCGATCGCGGTTTCGTCCACGTCGAGCAGGGCTGCGAGAATCGAGGCGGTCGAATGGTCTGAGCTGAGGGCATCGAAGAGCTGCGAGAACCCCGGCCTGTGGCGGTTGAGATGGAAGAACAGGAGCTTGCGCTCGACCTCCTGGAGATCGAGCAACGCGGCGATTCGATCTACATTCTGCTCTTGAGAGGTGATTGCCTTGGCCGCTCGTATCCCCGCATCTTGCCGCCACGCGCGCACGGCCTGGCGGTAGGTGTGATCGCTCTTCTCGGCAAGCGGGAAGACGCTGATCCCGTGCAGATACAGTCGTGCAAATCGCCCGCTCGTGTCGTCGCCGAACTGGCGCTGCAGGTCCTTCAGCGTGGGCAGCAGCTTCTCGGAGACGGCGCCGTGGATCTCGGGCTCTCCAGTGAGCGCCTCCGGTGCGGGAATCGCGGCCGCACATGTCGCATAGAACAGTGCGAACAGATGCGGGTCTGCCGACATGAGCCAGCCGAATGTCGGATTCTCCGCCAGGCGCAGAGTCCAGGCTGCCATCTGCTGAGAACCCGGAAGTGCCCAAGGGTTGTCGTCGTGGGGTGATTCGGAGCGACTCATAAGACACCCGAATGATAGCAGACAATTGTATTCGCTGTCAGGCTGGGCTCGCTCTTTTAGCCTGCGCAGGTTGGCCGCCCACTCGGACTATGAGGGCGTCATGCGTTGGCGCAGGCTGCTTGAAGGCGGCGTTATGCCTCAGTGGACATACGCGTACCAGATGTAATACCCGGCGACCGCCGTGAACAGGACCGCGTCGAGGCGGTCGAGCGCGCCGCCGTGGGCGCCGAAGATCGCGCCCGAGTCCTTGACGTGAGCCTGGCGCTTGACGAAGGACTCGAACAGGTCCCCGACGGGTGCGATCAAGGCTACGCCGAGCCCGAGCACCAGCGCGTGCGAGACCGGCATCCAATCCTGATAGCGCGAGGCCAGCCACACGCCGATCACGGCGAACACCATCCCGGCGACCAGGCCCTCGACGGTCTTGCCCGGCGAGAGCGTCGGCGCGAGCTTGCGTTTGCCGAACAGCTTGCCGCCCAGATAGGCGCCCGTGTCGCCGAGGAACGTGCCGACGAGCACGTCGATCACGACCCCCTCCCCGTGCGGCAGTCGCCGCAGCAGCACCGCGTGCGCGAGCGCGAATCCGATCCAGTAGATCCCGAGCACCGTCACCGCCATTCCCATGACACTCGGCCTTGGTTGAGCCAAGGTCAACCCGAACAGCAGCGGCAGCGCCGCGACGGCCGCCAGCAGGATCTGGAACTGCCCGCCGTACTGGGCCGCGGCCAGGAGTCCCGCCAGAGCGAGGAAGCCGCCGAGGCGGACCGGATGCGCGCGCGCATACATGCCGTACAGCTCGTGCATGCAGATGCAGCCGAGCACGAACAGGCCGAAGGCGAAGATCGAGCCACCCTCGATCACCAGGAACAGCGCCAGCGCGATCGCCGGCAGGGCCGCCAGCACGCGTGCGCCCAGATCCGAGCGCCCCGAACTCATCGCCCGCCGAACCGGCGCTTGCGTGCTGCATACTCGGCGAGGGACTCCTCGAGCGCCTCACGCGTGAAATCGGGCCATAGCTCGTCCCTGAAGACGAGCTCCGAATAAGCGGACTGCCACAGCAGGTAGTTCGACAGTCGCCGCTCGCCGCTGGTCCTGATGATCAGGTCTGGGTCGTGCATCTCGGGCGCGTACAGCCCCTTGCGGAACTCCTCCTCGCCACCGCCTTCATAGGCGCGCGCGGCGTCGACGATCTCGGCGCGCCCACCGTAGTTGAAGGCGACGAACAGGGTGATCCTCTTGTTCGCGTTGGTCAGCTCTTCCGCCCATGCCATGCGCTGCACGAGCTCCGGCGAGATCCCTTCGCGCCGGCCGATGAAGCGCATGCGCACACCCTCCGCGTTCAGCTCGGGCGTCTCCCCCGCGATACGCCGGTCGAACATCTCCATCAGGCCCGTCACCTCCTCGGGGGGGCGCGACCAGTTCTCGGTCGAGAACGAGTACACGGTCAGCTCGCGCACCCCCAGTTCGACGGCGTCGCGCAACCGTGCCTTGACCGTGTCCGCACCGGCGTCGTGGCCCTCGTTTACCGGCAGCCCCCGCGCGCGCGCCCAGCGGCCGTTGCCGTCGGTGATGATGGCCACATAGGAGGCCGTCGACGGCTCTGGGCCCGCGTCCGCGGCCATCAGACCTCGAGGATCTCCTCTTCCTTGGCCTTCAGCACCTCGTCGAGCTCGCCGACCCTCGCGTCTGTCAGCTTCTGCAGCTCGACCTCCGCGCGGTGCTCGTCGTCGGAGGACGCTTCGCCTTCCCCCTTCAGCTCGCGCAGGTGCTGCATCGTGTCGCGTCTGACGTTGCGGATCGCAACCCTGCCCTCCTCCGCCAGGCCACGTACGACCTTGACCAGCTCGTGGCGGCGCTCCTCGGTCAACTCGGGCACCGCCAGCCGAATCACGTTACCGTCGTTGGACGGGTTCAGGCCGACGTCGGACTCGTTGATCGCCTTCTCGATCGTCTTGATCGAAGACTTGTCGTAGGGCTGCACCGTGATCAGGCGCGCCTCGGGCGCGCTGATCGTCGCGAGCTGGTGCAGCGGCGTCATCGCGCCGTAGTAGTCGACCACGACCCTGTCCAGCAGGGCCGGGCTCGCCCTGCCCGTGCGCACCGACGAGAACTCGTGCTGGGCCGACTCCACGGACTTGACCATCCGCTCGCGCGCGTCCTCGAGCAGCGTGTCGATCATCTCTGCCGCCATCTTCGTCTCCTCTCGCTCGCGACCTTCGCGCCGGTATGGTCGGTTCTGTTCGGCTTGCCGATCATCGGACGCTAGCGCTCATCCGAGTCCGCGGTCGGCGTGGACACGAGCGTGCCGACCCGCTCGCCCGAGATTATCCGGCCGAGGCTCGTTTCGTCGTCCATGTTGAACACGTTCAGCGGCATCGAGTTGTCCATGCACAGCGCCAGCGCGGTCGAGTCCATCACACGCAGTCGCCGCTCGATCGCCTCCATGTGGGTGATCTCAGGAATGAACTTGGCGTCCGGATCGAGCGCCGGGTCGGCGCTGTAGACGCCCTGAACGCCATTCTTGGCCATCAGGATGATCTGCGCGTGGATCTCGGTCGCCCGCAGCGCCGCCGCCGTGTCGGTCGTGAAGAACGGGTTGCCGGTGCCCGCCGCGAAGATGACCACGCGTCCCTTCTCCAGATGGCGCATCGCACGCCGCCTGATATAGGGCTCGGCGACCTCCGAGACGCCGAGCGCCGAGAGCACCCTCGTGTCGGTGCCGATCTTCTCCAGAGCATCCTGCAGCGGCAGCGCGTTGAGCACCGTCGCAAGCATCCCCATGTAGTCGGCGGTCGCCCGATCCATGCCGTCCGCCGCGCCCCTCATCCCCCTGTAGATGTTGCCGGCGCCCACGACGATTCCGACCTGCACCCCCCGCTCGCGCACTTCGCCGACCTGCCTCGCGACAGCCGCCACGCGCTCGGGATCGGTGCCGTACTCCAAGCGCCCCATCAGGGCCTCGCCAGAGAGCTTCAGCAAGATGCGTTCGAACGCCGGGCCGGCCATTGTCGAGCAGAGCCTATCCGCTCATCCGCACATGCCCGCGCGCGGGTGGTCCGACAGGGCTACTGGCCTACGGCGAAGCGGACGAAACGCCGTATGACGACGTTCTCGCCGGTCGTGGCGGTCAGCTCGTCGCGCAGCTGCTGCACGGTCTTGCCCTCGAACTTCGGATTGTGCATTTCCTGCTCGAGCAGCACGATCGTCTGGTACCACGCGTCGAGCTTGCCCGTAACGATCTTCTCGCGCACGTTCTCGGGCTTGTCTTCGGCCTCCTGCTCGTAGACCCTCGCCTCCGCGTCGCGCTCCTGCTCGGGCACGTCCTCGCGGCTGACGTACCTGACGGTCGGGGTCGCGGCGACCTGCATCGCGACGTCCCTGGCGAAGCCCACGAAGTCGTCGTTGGTAGCGACGAAGTCGGTGTTGCAGTCGACCTCGATCAGGACGCCGACCTTTGCGCCCGCATGTATGTAGGCCTGGACGGTCCCCTCGGTGGCCACGCGTTCGCCGAGATCCTGGATCTTCTTGCCCTGCTTGACCCTCAAGATCTCGATCGCCTGCTCGATATCGCCGCCCGCCTCCGACAGCGCCTTCTTGCAATCCATCATCCCCGCGCCCGTACGGTCGCGCAGGGCCTTCACGTCCTTGGCTGAGATCTCGACCGCGCTCACGCTTGCGCCTCCTCGTTCGCAGCCGCCTCGACGACCGCCTCAGCCGGCGTCTGCGGCTCGGGAGCGACCTCGGCCGGCGGCGCCTCTGGCTCCGAGGCAGCCTCGGTCGGGGTCTCGGTCGCAGAGACCTCCGGCTCCGGGGGAGCCTCAGTGGCAGCGGGCTGGGCGGCCGCAGCCTGTTCGGCCTGGGCGGCAGCCTTTGCCGCCTCGGCTGCCTGGCGCTCGGCCGCCTCCCTGGCCGCCTGTTCCTCGGCTTCGCGCTTGGCCTGTTCCTCGGCCTCGCGCTTTGCCTGTTCTTCGGCTTGGCGCTTGGCTCTGGCCTCGGCCTCCAATCTCGCGCGCTCTTCTGCTTCCTGACGCGCTCGCTCCTCCTCGGCCCTGAACACGGAGTGGCCTTCGGCGACCACCTGGCCGATCGCCTGGGTGATCAAGGCGCAGGAGCGCATCGCGTCGTCGTTGCCCGGGATCACGAAGTCGATCCCATCGGGGTCGCAGTTGGTGTCGACCAGGCCGATGATCGGTATGCGCAGCCTCTGGGCCTCACGCACGGCGATCGTCTCGGTTTTGAGGTCGATCACGAACATCGCGTTCGGCACACGCTGCATGTTCTTGACGCCGCCCAGGTTCGCCCGCAGCTTGATGAGGTCGGCCTGGGCAGCCATGCGCTCGCGGGTCGGCAGCAACGCCAGCTGGCCCTCGGCCTCGTAGCGTTCGAGGTCGTGCAACCGCCGGATGCGCTGGTTGATCGTCTGGAAGTTCGTCAACAGACCGCCCAGCCAGCGATGGTTGACGTAAGGCATGCCGGCGGATTCGGCGACGTCCTTGATCGTCTCGCGCGCCTGCTTCTTGGTGCCGACGAACAGGACCGTGCCGCCGCGGTGGGCCAGCGTGCCGGCGAACTCCTGGGCCGCGTTCAGCAGCTCGGAGGTCTTGAGCAGATCGATGATGTAGATGCCGGCGCGCTCGCCATGGATGAAGCGCCTCATCTTCGGGTTCCAGCGGCGCGTCTGGTGGCCGAAGTGAACGCCGGCCTCCAGCAGCTCCGCGATTCCTACCTCAGCCTGGGCCACGGTTCTCGGTACTCCCTTGTGTTCGCTTGTTGAATGTGCCGCCGCCCGGTCGCCGCGGACCCGGAGCATGCCCGTGCTGGGCGCCCTCCGGGCAGGGCCGCGATCGATGGTTTCCGCGCGGGTCGTAAGTTCGATAAAGAGCCTGTCAGGATAGCTGTTCGGCGCGCCGCAGCGCCGCCCGCAGGTCCGCGGGCAACGGCGAGACCAGCTCGAGCGGCTCGCCCGTGAACGGATGTTCCAGCGACAGCCTCGCGGCGTGCAAGAACTGGCGCTCCAGCCCAAGCTCCTCGTCCGTCCCGCCGCGTCGGCCATAGGTCGGGTCGCCGACGACCGGATAGCCGATCGCCTGCAGGTGGACCCTGATCTGGTGCGTGCGCCCTGTGTCCAGACACAGTCTCAGCAACGTGTACGCACCCAGGGCGCGCTCGGTCGTGAAGTGGGTCCTGGCCTCGCGCGGATGCGCCCCGTCGACCGCCATACGCGTCCGCTCGCGCCGGTCTCTGCCGATCGGAGCCTCGATCGTGCCCGTCTTCGCGGGCGGCCTGCCGTGTACGAGCGCCAGGTACTCCCTGGTGACGCGCCGCTGCGCGAGCGCGCGCTGCAGCCGTCCGTGCGCCTCCTCCGAGCGGGCGACCAGAAGCAGGCCCGAGGTATCGCGGTCCAGCCGGTGCACGATGCCGGCGCGCTCTGAGTCCGGCCCCCCGGCCGCCACGGGCGCGAGCAGCTGGCTGAGTGTGCCCTCACGATGTCCTCGGGCCGGGTGGGCGACCAGGCCCGCGGGCTTGTCGACCACGAGCATGTGTCTGTCTTCGTAGACGATCTCGAATTGCTCGGTCATCGTGAACGTGTCCGCGGTGACTCGATCGCGATCAGCAGCAGGACCACCCCCGCCACGATCGACACGTCGGCCAGGTTGAACGGCGGCCAGCCCAGCGGCAACTGCACGAAGTCGACGACCGAGCCCTGGCTGAGCCTGTCGATCAGGTTGCCGAGCGCGCCGCCCAACAGCAGGCCGGTCGGCAGCCAGAGCAAAGGACGCCCCGAATGAGCCGCGAAATATGCGACCAGCCCGATCAGCGCCAAACCCACGACGATCGTCACCAGCAGCTGATCCTTGGCGGCCAGCCCGAACGCGACGCCGTGGTTGCGCGTATGCACCAGTTGGATGCCCGGCAAGAACTTGACCTGTTCGCCCACTTCGATGCCATGCCTGACGATTCGCTTGCTCGCCTGGTCGACTGCCAGCACCGCCGTCAGCACGAGCAGCGCCCTGACGTACGCGCTCGAAAGGAGTCTGCGCACCGTCCCGCGCCCAGTCCGTCCGCCGGCGATCAGCCGTGGATGAGTCCTTGGATGACGACCGAGTTGACGATCTCCAGCACGACGATCGCCACGATCGGACTGAAGTCGAAGCCGCCGAAGCTCGGCAGCACACGCCTGAAGATCCTCAAAAACGGTTCGCATACATCCCTCAAGAAGCCGAGCACCGCGTCGCTCGCCCTCGAGTACGGTGGCCTCAAGCCGGCCGCGAACAGGAGCTGCACGACGATGAAGCAGATGATCAGCAGCACGTACACGTACACGACCGTCGACAGATAGCCCGCCACCTCGGTCCTCGCGCTGGCCTCGATCATCGCGTGCTCGTTCGGGCCTGCTCCAGCACGGCGTCCAAGGCGTCGCTGAACGCCGCCCGCAACCCCCCGCGCTCGAGCGCGTCCAGGCCCCTGGCCGTCACACCGCCCGGCGAGGTCACCTCGCGCCTGACAGCCTGCGTGTCGTTCCCGCGCCTGGCCAGCAGCGCAGCCGTGCCCGCCAAGGTCTGCACGACCAGCTCGGCGCCCTGGCTGGCCGGGATGCCTCTGCGCACGCCAGCGTCGATCTGGGCCTCGGCCACGAGCGCCACGTACGCCGGCCCGCACGACATCAAGCCCATCGCCACGTCGACCAGCCCGTCCGGCAGCTCAACGAGCGTCCCCAGCTCGGCGAACAGCTCTTTGACCGTTCCGTCCATCTCGGCGCCGCCCGAGTCCTCCTCGTCGCTGGCCTGCACGACCGCACCCTGCCTGACCTCGACCGGCAGCGACGGAATCAACCTGTAGACCGGCCTGTCTGGATACGTCTCCCGCAGCGCTTTCAGCGGCGTCGCGGCCAGGATCGAGGCCACCGCGCGCGCGCGTGGCGCCACTTCGGCGGCCACATCCTTCAGCTGGGCCGGCTTGTGGCAGAGAACCACCAGGTCGGCCCTTTCGGCGACCTCTCGGTTGCTCTTGAGCGCCTCTCCCCCGACCTCGCCCGCCAGCGCCTCGGCGCGCTCCGCGACCGGGTCCGAGCACAGCACCGGACGCCCCCAGCCCCGCGCCAGCGCCCGTGCCATGTTGCCTGAGCCGATCAGTCCTACGTTCATGTTCGGCCCAGGCTACCGGCGCGCGTCAGGATTGATTGAAGAAGCCCTTCTCGATCAAGCGTGCGCGCTCCTCGGCCGAGATCTCGACGTTGCGGGGCGTCAGCATGAACACCTTGTCAGCGATCCGCTGCATCCCGCCGTCGAGGGCATACGTCAGACCCGAGGCGAAGTCGATCAAGCGCTTCGATAGGTCGGTCTCCGAGGACTGCAGGTTCAGGATCACCGGGATCGAGTCCTTGAACTTGTCGGCTATCTGCTGGGCGTCGTTGAACGACTTCGGCACCACCAGATGCACCCTCACGTCGCCGTTGCCGCTGGCGCGCCTGGTTCCCACCGACTTCAGGACGGTGGCCGAGGAGGAGCGTCCCCGCTGAGCGCCTTCGGGCCGGTCGTCCTCGGCGAAGATGTCGTCGAACTCGTCGCGGCGCCTGCGCAGCCTGCGCACGTTCGGGCGCTCTCTGTAGCGCTCCTCGACGTCGGATTCGGGGGGGGCTCCCAAGTCCTCGTCGTAATCCTCGTGGTACTCCTCGGCCAAGCCGAAGTACACGAGCGCGCGATGCCAAGAATCTCGAAATGCCATGTTCGTTCAGATCAGCTTTCGCCCGGTTGCCAGATTTCCCTGCTAATCCTAACCCTCGGTCCGGTCCCCGTCCGGGTCGCGGGGAACGGTCCCAGTTCGCGCCGTAAGTCACGCCACCGTGCAGATCCAGGTCGCGCCATCCGGATCAACGATACAGCTTCGTGCCTATTCGCACGATTGTCGCGCCCTCCTGGACCGCTACCTCGAAGTCCTGAGATGTTCCCATCGACAGGCGTTCGAGCCCGCGCGCGTCGGCCAGCTCGCGCAGCTTCGCGAACCAGCGCCTGCTGTCCTCTGGATCGCCGGCGAGCGGGGGCATGCACATCAAGCCTGTCACCGGCACCGGCGCGCGCTCGATGAACGCGTCCAGCTCGCCGGCCCGAACGCCGGCCTTGCCTGGCTCGCCGGCGACGTTGACCTCGATCAAGATCTGCATCCCGGGCCTCGCCGGCCCGCGGCAGCGCTCCAGCTCGCGCAGCGCCGACTCGCTGGCGACCGAGTGGATCAGGCGCACGTGCGGCACGATCGCGCGCACCTTCCTGGACTGCAACGCGCCGATGAAGTCCCACTCGAACAGGTCGCCATGAGCCGCCACCTTGCTCGCCAGATCCTGCGCCCTGTTCTCACCCACCAGTCGCACGCCGGCGGCTGCCAGCGCCGGCAGGTCCTCGGAACTCACGTACTTCGTGGCCGCCAGCAGCTCGACCTCGCCCGGGTCGCGGCCGGCAACGGCCGCCGCCTGGGCGATCCGCTCGGTCAGCTCGACCAGTTTGGCTCTGACCCTGTCCGGGTCGTCAACTCGGACCTGCTCAACCAAGGGATTCTCCGGCAAGCCAGGCGATACCCGCCTGGCGTCCCGCCGCCGATGCTTCGCGCCGGTACGAGAAGAAGCGCTCGTCGCAGATCGTGCACGGACCGACGTCCCGCACGTCGCCGACCCCCGCCGCCGTCAGCCGCTCGCGCGCGATCGCCTTCAGGTCGATGTGCCGACCATCGCGATGGGCGTTTCCGAAGGCGGCATGCACCTCTTCGCCGACCTCATAACAACAGGGTCCGGCACCGGGGCCGACGATCGCCGTGATCTCCTGATCGCCGCCCCGGCCGGCGGCACCTTCGCCGGCACTGCCGTAGCTGGCACTGCCGTAGCTGGCACTGCCGGCGTCCTCTTGGAGCCCGCGGAGCGCACGCACGCCCTCCTCGATCACGCCGGCCGCCAGCCCTCGCCAGCCAGCGTGCACGACAGCGACCCCGTGCTCGCTGCCGATCGCGATCGGCAGGCAGTCGGCCGCCAGGACCATCACGCCGACGCCGGGCATACAGGTCGCGTGGCCGTCGGCCTCGACCGGCGACCGTGCGGGCGCGCGGCCGGGCTCATCGGACGGATACGCCTCGACGTCGGACGCGGCGCGGATGCTCAGCACGGTCGTGCCGTGTACCTGATAGCCGCGCACCAAACTTTTTAGACCGTGCCGCGCGCGCGTACGCGCGCGCGCGTGGGCACCGTGTTCGCAGTCAAGACCACCCGCCGACGACATGTTGCCGTCCAGCCGGCTCGTGAACAGCGCTTTGCCGCCGCGTGGCAGCTCGAACAGGAACTCCTCGGCGCTCGAGCGGTCGCCTGCGCCTGGCTGTGACGGCTTCACGGCAGCATCTCCAGCGCGGCCGCCAGCTCGGCCGCGCGGCCGTCCTGCAGTTCTCCGTCCAGGCGCCTGCTCAGCGCCCGGTCCAGCCTGCGACCGATCTCCGGGCCCTCGGGAACGCCGGCGGCCAGAAGATCGGCGCCGGTGATCGTCAGTTGCACCCGGCACAGCTCCGTCAGCCAGCGCCTCGCGGCATCCGCCGCCGGCTCGTGAACGGCGCCGGCCAGCGCGATCCCCTCGGGCGGCACGTCCGCGACGGCCGCCCGCAGACGCGAGGGCTTGGCTGAGGCCGCCGGCAGCTCCTCGATCAGTCGCGGCACCGCCGTCGCCGCCGCGCACACTCTGTCGCGGTCGGTCGCCGTGAACTCCAGGCGATCCAGCAGGCCCGCGATCTCGGCGCCGCTATCTCCGTCGGCACGCAGCGCCAATGGCAGGACCATGGTCGCGAGGGCCAGCAGATCTGGTCGACCGCCGTCGGGCAGCAGTCCAAGCGCGCGTTCTGCAAGCGCCCGATCGAAGCGCACGCGCGGATGCAGGGCCGCGAGTAGGCCGAGGTCGTCCATAGCCGCGAGCGTGCCCGCGACGTCCGCTTCGGCCAAGGCCAGTCGCAGCTCAGCGCCGAGCCGCGCCCCCGACACTGTCTGAAACGCGCCGCCCGCGAGCGCCCGGACCGCCAGTTCGGCCGTGTGGGCCTCGACCTGAAAGCCCAGCCTTGCCGCGTATCGAGCCATCCGCAACAGCCGCGTCGGGTCGTCCTCGAAGCTGGCGTCGTGCAATACCCGCAGCCAACGCCCGTCCAGATCCTCGGGCGCTCTCGGCGCCCAGCTCATCTGCCCCGACGATTGCCCACCCAGCGCGACCGCGATCGCGTTGACGGTGAAGTCGCGACGCGCCAGGTCCTCCGCCAAGGTCTCCGCCCCCTGGACCTCGGGCAGGGCGCCCGGCTCCGGGTAGCGCTCGCGCCGCGCGCCGGCCACGTCGACCTTGGCGCCGTCCACTTCTACGACGGCGGTGCCGAAGCGGGGGTGCTCGACCGGCGTCCCGCCCAAGGACCTCGCGAACGCGACTGCATCGCCAACGACGACAACGTCCAGCTCGCGCGGAGCCCGTTCGAGCAGCAGGTCACGCACCGCACCGCCGACCAGCGCGACGCCGTCTCGTCCGCTGGCAAGGTCGAGCAGCTCGGGTCCGCCGGGCAGCTCACGCACGCGCGCGAGCACTGCCTGTCCGTCGAAACGCTCCTTCACCGCGACCTCTCCACCAAACCTAACGTCCGCGGGCGTTCGCCTCAAGGGGTCCGCACGTGCACGCCCGCGCCCGCCAGGTACGCCTTGGCCTCGGGGACCGTGAACTTGCCGTAGTGGAAGATCGAGGCGCACAGTGCGGCGTCGGCGCCGGCCTGCAGCGCCTGCACCAGATGTTCGAGCTCGCCCGCGCCGCCCGAGGCGATCACAGGGACGCCGACTGTGCCGCTGACCGCCCCGGTCAGCTCCAGGTCATAGCCGTCGGAGGTGCCGTCTCTGTCCATGCTCGTCAACAGGATCTCGCCCGCCCCGCGCTCCACCCCCTCACGCGCCCACTCGACCGCGTCACGCCCGGCCGGAGTGCGCCCGCCGGCGACGTACGCCTCCCAGGAGTGTGCCGTGAACGTGTCGGGTTGTGCCGAGAACGTGTCGGCGGCCTGTGGTGCATTTCTTTTTCCCGCAGCTGTATCACCATCGCTATACGCGCGCTTGGCGTCGATCGCGAGCACGACGCACTGTGAGCCGAACACGTTGGCCAGCTCGTCGATCAGGTTCGGCCGCGCCAGCGCGGCACTGTTGATCGAGACCTTGTCGGCGCCGGCGTCGAGCACCGCCTGGGCGTCCTTCAGCGACCGGATGCCGCCGCCGATCGTGAACGGCACGAACACCTCGTCGGCCGTCCGTCGCGCCAGCTCGGCGATCGTCTCGCGCCGTTCGTGCGTTGCCGTGATGTCCAGGAACACCAGCTCGTCCGCGCCTTCGCGGTCGTAGTGCGCGGCCAGCTCGACCGGATCGCCCGCGTCTTTGATGTCCACGAATTCGACGCCCTTCACGACGCGGCCGGCGTCGACGTCCAGGCAGGGGATCACGCGCTTGAGATGCACCTGCCCACCGTAGCGGTCCCCAGCCGCCAAGCGTTCCGTCCGGCTCTCGGGGTTTTTATCATCTTCGCAAGTGGCCTGCACGCGCGCGCGCGTACGACCACGCGGCGAACGGTGTATGGGCGTCCTCAGCCGTCCAGCGCGGCCAATGCCTCTGCGACCGTAAAGCGCCGCTCATAGAGGGCCTTGCCGACGATCACGCCGTCGAGGCTGTCGAGTTGCCGCTCGGTGCGCAGCTCGGCGAGCGCTCGGAGGTGGGCCAGCTCGCCGATCCCGCCCGAGAGGATCAGCTGCCCGTCGCCGACCGCTCCGGCCAGCGTGGCGGCCCGCTCTCCGTCGACGCCGTCGAGCATGCCGTCGTGGTCGATGTCGGTGCACACGAACAGCTTCACGCCGTCAGCTCCTTCGCTCCAACGTTCGATCGCCTCTTTGGCGGACAGCTCGTTGGCCTTTAGCCATCCATGCGTCGCCACCTTGCCGTCACGCGCGTCGATCGAGACCAGGACCTTATCCCGGCCGTACGCTTTCATCGCGCGCGCGGGCAGCTCCGGGTCGCTGAAGATCGCGGTGCCCAGGATCACCCGTGTCACGCCGGCTTCGAACGCGGCCTCGATCGCGGCGTCCGAGCGCAACCCGCCGCCGAGCTGTACCGGCAGCCCCAGCTCGCCGACGATCGTTCGGACGTGTCCCAGGTTGACCGGCTCGCCGCGCTTGGCGCCGTCCAGGTCGACGACGTGCAGGTAGCGGGCGCCTTCCTGCGCGAACGCTTCAGCCGCCGCGAGCGGGTCGCTGTCATAGACCTTCTGGGTGTCGTAGTCACCCTTCGTCAGCCGTACCGCGTTGCCGCCGAGAATGTCGACCGCCGGGTACAGGTTCACGCGGCGACCTTCGCCCGGCCACACAGCTTCGTGAAGTTCTCGAGTAGGGCAAGGCCATGTGTCGAGGACTTCTCGGGGTGCGACTGGGTTCCATAGACGTTGCCGGAGCCGACGACCGCCGCGAACGGACGGCCGTACTCGGCGCTCGCCAGGATCGTTTCCTCGTCAGCGGGCTCTGGCGCAAACGAGTGGACGTGGTAGAGGTAGCTCGGGTCCGGCAGGCCCTCGCTGAGCGGCGTCTGGCGCAGCCAGTTGACCTCGCTCCAGCCAATGTGCGGCAGCTTGAGCGCTTCGGCCGAGCCCCCTTCGACCGGCAGCCTGCGCACTGCCCCCGCCAGCAGCCCGAGCCCGTTCGCTCCGCCGTGCTCCTCGGAGCGCTCGAACAAGAGTTGCATACCGAGGCACAGGCCCAGCAGTGGCACGCCCGCTCCGGCGCGCTCCACGAGCAGATCGTCGAGGCCCAAGTCCTCGATCGCTTTCATGCCCGCCGGGAACGCGCCGACGCCGGGCAGCACCAGGCCGTCCATCTCGCGCAGCAGGCCTTGGTCGCTGGTCATGTGGACGCTGGCGCCCACGTTCTCCAACGCCTTCTCGGCCGACCTTCTGTTACCCATCCCATAGTCGACCAACCCGATCTGGGGCGTTATATCCGGCGCCTCGCTGCGTCCTCGGTCGCTCATGTGCTGATGAGCACACTTCGCTCCCTGCGTCCTTGCGACGCTTGGATCTAACGCCCCAGATTCTCTGGCCACTTCATCGGTCACGTCGTCAGCGTGCCCTTGGTGCTGGGCACGGCGCCGGCCTCGGCGGGGTCGATCGCGACGGCCTGGCGCAGCGCGCGCGCGAAGGCCTTGAACGCGGCCTCGATCATGTGGTGGGCGTTCGAGCCGGCTTCGACGCGCAGGTGCAATGTCAGCTTGGCGGAGTTGGCGAAGGCCCTGAAGAACTCCTCGGTCAGCTCGTGCTCGAACCCGCCGGTGGCGCCCGGGGGCAGCTCGGCTTCGAACACCGTCAACGGACGTCCTGAGATGTCGATCGCACAGCTGGCCCTGGCCTCGTCCATCGGGGTCGTCATCGCGCCGTAGCGCGTGATCCCGGCTCTGTCGGCGAGCGCCTCGTCGAGCGCCTGGCCGAGCACGATCGCTGTGTCCTCGGCCGTGTGGTGCGCGCCCGTCTGCAGGTCCCCGTCGACCGCGACGTCCAGGTCCAGGCGCCCGTGCCTGGCGAGCAGGTCGAGCATGTGGTCCAGGAAACCGACACCGGTGGCGCGCGTGCCGGCGCCGGAGCCGTCGAGGGTCAGTGAGACCTTGATGTCGGTCTCGGCGGTCTTGCGCGCGATCGTGGCGTTACGCGTCGGTTGCTCGGTCGTGTCGGCCATCGTATTCATGCTCAGATTACGCATCGCCCGCGACGGGACTCTCGGCGCCATGGCCAGCCGCGCGCGCGCGCATCGAGTCGGCGTGCCAGACGAAGCCCTCGGCCTGGGCGATCGGGACGCCGGCGGCCGCCAGCTTGTTGGCCGTCTCCCCGCCGGGCGGGCCCAGCCGGACCTCGCTCATGCGACGGCGAAAGTGCCGGGAGGAGAGCGTCGAGGCGAAGCGCGAAGAGCCGCCCGTGGGCAGCACGTGGTTGGAGCCGGCGACGTAGTCGCCGAAGGCGGTACCGGCGCCGGAGCCGACGAACACGCAGCCGGCGCAGCGCACGATGCTCGCCAGAGCCTCGACGTCGGCGCCTATCAGCTGCAGGTGCTCGGGTGCGATCGCGTTGGCCAGCCCGATCGCCGCCCTCACGTCGACGGCGCCGGCAAGCAGGCAGACCGCGTCCTCGACGCCCGGACGCGGCTGCGCGGCCCGCTGGCGCTCCAGCTCCGCGGCCAGCGCGTCGAGCGTGTCGGTGGACGGCGAGACGCCGATTACGAGGCTGCCGGGGCCGTGCTCGGCCTGGGCGAGCATGTCGAGTGCGGCCAGCTCGACCGCGCGCGCGTCCGTATCGGCGCCGAGCACGACCAGGAGGTCGCTCGGACCGGCGAACCCGTCGATCCCGACGACGCCCGAGAGCAGGCGCTTGGCCTCCTGCACGTACAGGTTCCCAGGGCCCACGACCACGTCGACGCGGCGCACCGACTCGGTGCCATACGCCAGGGCGGCGATCGCCTGGGCTCCGCCCATGCGATAAACGGTCTCGACCCCACACAGCCTGCAAGCACCAAGGATCACAGGGTCGATCTCACCGTCCGGTCCCGGCGGCGAACACACGGCGACATCGATCACTCCGGCGGCCCTCGCGGTGACGACGCCCATCACGACCGTGCTCGGATATGGAGCCCGTCCGCCGGGAACGTAGACGGCCGCCGCCTGGACCGGCACCTCGCGCAGCGTGACGCGCTGGCCCTGGGGCAGCTCGACGCCGACGTCCTCGCCGACGCCCGCCTGGGCCACCAGCGCGACGTTCGAGATCGCGACCTGCAGGCTCGCCACGAGCCCGAGATCGAGCAGCTTGAGCGCGCTGTCGAGCTCCTCCTGGGCGACCGTCAGGCTCTGCGGCTGTGCTCCCGCGGTGTCGAAGCGTCGGGTGCAGGCGAGCACCGCCTCGTCCCCGCCCGTGCGCACGTGCTCGACGATCTCGCGGACCGCATGCTCGACGCTCTCGCCGCCGGCCACGAGCCCGCGCACGTGCTCGGCCGTGGCGGCTGGGCCGCCGAGCTGGGCGGTCTGGGCGATGCTCAGGCGCTCGATCCGCATCGGCTTTGGTCCCCGGCCTCAGACCCCGTTGGCGAGGCCCGCCCGCAGCCGCGCCGAGAGCCCGTCGATCTGGGCGGCCTTCAGCTTGTAGGCGACGGGGTTGGCGATCAGCCGGGCCGTGCACTCGACGATTTCTTCGCGCACGATCAGACCGTTCTCGCGCAGCGTTGTGCCGGTCGCGGTCAGGTCGACGATCGCGTCGGCGAGTCCGGTCAAAGGCGCCAGCTCGACCGAGCCTTTGACCTCGACGATCTCGCCCTGGCGTCCTGTCTGTTCGAGGTAGCCGTTTGCGATGTTCGGGTACTTGGTGGCCACCCGCATCGTTCCCAGCCGGCGCAGCGCCTCGGCCGCCGGGTCCTCGCCCCGCTCGTTACGACGGTCGACGGTGGCGAACACCATCACGCAACGACCGTAGCCGAGGTCCAGGAGCTCATAGATCTGGCGGCGCCCACGCTCGCTGGCGCCCGCGCTGGAGCGCTCGAGCAGGACGTCCTTGCCCGTGATGCCAAGGTCCGCGGCGCCGTGCTCGACATAGGTGGGCACGTCGGACGGCCTCATCGTGATCACGCCGATGTCTCCGAATAGGAGCTTGCGGTCGTTGTTGCGCAGCTCGGCCGTGTCCAGGCCCAGGCCGGCCAGCAGCTCGACCGTCCCCGCGAACAGCGCCCCCCTGGGGACGGCGATCGTCAGGCCGTCGAGCGCGCCATCCCGGCCGGACGTCGTCTGAGCTGAGCGGTCGCTCACGGGAGCGCCGCCCCGGGTGCCGGCTGGCCGACTGGAGACCTCGTCGATCCGCGATCCTCTCCGGCGAGCGCGATGTGCAGCCGTTCGACGTCCAAGGCGAAGCCGACGGCGGGCCTGGGCGAGCCGAAGCTGGCGAGCAGGTCGTCGTAGCGCCCACCGCCGCCGATCGGAACGCCGAGCGTCGGGTCGTAGACCTCGAACACCGCGCCCGTGTAGTAGCCGATCGAGCGCACGAGCCCGAGGTCGTAGATGACACGCTCGGCGACACGGTCCTCCAGTAGCTCGCTGACCTGGCGCATACCGGCGACCGCCTCGCTCGCCGGTCCCGACGGCGCGCTGAGCACGTCCTGGCCTCCTCGGCGCTGGAGCGTGCCGAGCAGCAGCTCGGCGTCGACTCCGGATGCCCCGCTGCTCGCCAGACGCCGCTCCAGCTCCACGAAGTCGCGTCCAGCCAGCGCCTCCAAGAGGCCGCTCCTGACGGATGGGTCGATCTGAAGGCGGTCCATCATCGTGGCGAACAGCGAAGCGTCGCCCAAACCCACCCTGTAGTCCTTCAGCCCAGTCGCGTCGAGGGCGTCGCACAGCACCGTCAACGCCTCGGCCGTGCCCCGCGGCGCGCCCAGGCCGATCAGCTCGATGCCGGCCTGAAGCAGCTCGCGGGGCTGGCTCCATTGCGGGCGCACGCCGCGATAGCAGTGGGCGAAATAGCAGAACCGCAAGGGCTCGGCCACGTCCGGATAGCGGGTGGCGACGAGCCTGGCCACGGGCACGGTCATGTCCGAGCGCAGCACCAGCGCCGCGCCGGTTCCGTCGAAGACTCTGTGAGCGGGCCCCGTGTCGGCGAGCGGCGCGTTTGCGAATACCGACTCGTACTCGAGCGCGGGCGTAGAGATCTCGCCGTAGCCGGCGCGCTCGAAGACGGCGCGCAGGGCGTCGGTGATCGCGCGCAGCTCGTGCGTCTCGTAGGGCAGCACGTCGCGGGTGCCGCTGGGGATCGGGTGGATCATCGGAGTGCCATTGAAGCGAATGGCGGCGATGGCTCCGGGGCCGATCGCCGTCGGTGTACGCGACCTACGCGGGCACCGGCTCGGTCGCGACCCGCTCGATGTGCGCTCCGAGCTCGCGCAGGCGCTCGTCGATGCGCTCATAGCCGCGGTCGATCTGCCTGATGTTGCCGATCTCGCTGCGCCCGTCCGCGCACAGCGCCGCCAGGAGCATGGCCATGCCGGCCCTGATGTCAGGCGACTCGACGCGCTCGCCGCGCAGCCTGCGCGGGCCGGTCACGATTGCGCGGTGAGGGTCGCACATGACGATGTCGGCGCCCATCAGGATCAGCTTGTCCGTGAATATCAGCCTGTTCTCGAACATCCACTCGTGCACCAAGATCGAGCCCTCGGCCTGGGTCGCCAGCGCGACTGCGATCGAGGTCAGATCCGCCGGGAACGCCGGCCACGGGCCATCCTGGATCTTCGACTTGTAGTCGCCGACATCCGCCTGGACGACCAGCTTCTGGTCCCCGGGCACGACCACGTCATTGCCGTGCAGCTCTGTACGTAGGCCTAGCCTTTCGAAGACGAGCCTGATCATGCGCAGGTCCCCGGGCACCGTGTCCTTGATCCTCAGCTCTCCCCCGGTCACGCCGGCCAGCGCGATGAAGCTGCCGATCTCGATGTGATCCGGGGCGATCTCATAGCCACAGCCGTGCAAGCGCTCGACGCCGTTGACCGTCAACAGGTTCGAGCCGATACCCTGGATATCGGCGCCCATCGTGACGAGCATCCGCGCCAGATCCTGGACGTGCGGCTCGCAGGCCGCGTTACCGATCACGGTGGCCCCCGGGGTCAAGGCGGCCGCCATCAGCGCGTTCTCGGTGGCCATCACCGACGGCTCGTCCATGAACACATCGGTCGGCCTCAGGCCCTTCGGCGCGCTGAGCACGATTTCGCGCCCGCAGTCAGCCGTCGCGCCCATCGCCCGGAAAGCATCCAGATGCGGGTCCAAACGGCGCCTGCCGATCACATCGCCGCCGGGCGGGGGCATCACGGCCCGTCGGAACCGCGCCAGCAGCGGTCCGGCGAGCAGGAACGAGGCCCTGATCCGCTCGGCCAACTCTGGGTCGATCTCCACCTCATGGACAGCTTTCGCGCACAGCGCTATCTCGTTAGGGCCACGCCACTGCACCCGAACACCGATCGCCTCGAGGATGCTCAGCATCGCCTCGACGTCCCTGATCCTCGGAACGTTGCCGATCACGACCTCGTCCTCGGTCAGAACCGCCGCGGCCAAGATCGGCAAAGCGCCGTTCTTGTTCCCTGCCGGGGTCAGCGTGCCGGAGAGCGGGGTGCCGCCTTCGATTACGAACTTGTCCATGGACTTGACGGGTGCCCGCCGCCGGCCGAGTATCGGACCGTCTGTCGGGCGTTTGGCAAGCGTAACAGCCATCTGTTGCAGTGTTCGTTGGCCGTTCCGATCGCCCTGCCGGCCGCCTTTTCTAACCGCGCGACCGGGCTCTCGCGCAACGTTCATTGCAGCTCGCTCCACCTCTTTTTGGCTCTAGAATGCGCGATCCCGGCATGACCCGGCCAATACGTACATATGTTCGTGCCGGTCCGTCCGATGGCCGCCCTATCTTTACGAACACATGTTCCCTTCAGGCCCCCGACCCCCGCTCACGCGGCGCGCCCTGCAGGCGCTCTCCCTGGCCCGCTCGTTCCTTTTGCTCGAGGACGACCACGACGTCGACTGGGAGGTCGACCGGAACGAGCCCGGCCAGGGAGGTCCGCGTGAGCGGGGCGACCATCCTCATCGGGTTTGGCTGCGCGCGCGCGAACACCGCCGGCGAGCCGGCGCTCCGACACCGGCGCCACAGGTCTGCCTCTGCCCGAAAGCACCGCTCGCGGCACCGGCGGCGCGAGCGCAGCGTCCACAAACGAGTACGGGTCGCCCGCGGGCGACCCGTACGTAGCGCCAGTCGGCGCTGTCAAAAAACCGGCGGCGTCCTACTCTCCCAGGCCCTTGCGAGCCAAGTACCATCGGCGCTGGGGGGCTTAACTGCTCTGTTCGGAATGGGAAGAGGTGTTTCCCCCTCGCAGTAGCCACCGGAAAAAGGCGAGAGACCGAAGAGATGCTCCTCGGTCCTTCAAAACTGCACAGCGCCACAGCGAGTATCACTTCGCTCCCTGCATTGGGAACGAATCAAAAAAATCCGTCAAGCCCTCGACCAATTAGTACCGGTCTCCTTCAGACGTCACCGTCCTTCCAGATCCGGCCTATCAACCTGGTGGTCTACCAGGGGTCTTACTCCCTCAAGGGGATGGGAGAGCTCATCTCGAGGCCGGCTTCCCGCTTAGATGCCTTCAGCGGTTATCCGATCCGCACGTAGCTAGCCTGCTATGCCCTTGGCAGGACAACAGATACACCAGAGGTGCGTTCATCCCGGTCCTCTCGTACTAGGGACAAATCCTCTCAACTCTCCAACGCCCACGGCAGATAGGGACCGAACTGTCTCACGACGTTCTGAACCCAGCTCGCGTACCGCTTTAATGGGCGAACAGCCCAACCCTTGGGAGCGACTCCACCCCCAGGATGCGACGAGCCGACATCGAGGTGCCAAACCGGGCCGTCGATGTGGACTCTTGGGCCCGATAAGCCTGTTATCCCCGGAGTACCTTTTATCCGTTGAGCGACGGCACTTCCACTTGCTACCGCCGGATCACTAAGACCTGCTTTCGCACCTGCTCGACTTGTCAGTCTCGCAGTCAAGCTCCCTTGCTACCTTTGCGCTCTACGCACGATTTCCAACCGTGCTGAGGGAACCTTTGCGCGCCTCCGTTACATTTTGGGAGGCGACCGCCCCAGTCAAACTACCCGCCTGGAACTGTCCAGCACCCGGATTCACGGAATGCTGTTAGAAATCCAATACACCAAGGGTGGTATCTAAAGGTTGGCTCCACGCCGGCCGCAACCGGCGCTTCAAAGCCTCCCACCTATCCTGAGCGAGATGCACCGAATCCCAATACCAAGTTGTAGTAAAGGTTCACGGGGTCTTTCCGTCTAGCCGCGGGTACTCGGCATCTTCACCGAGACTGCAATTTCACCGAGCCCATCGTTGAGACAGCGCTGAAGTCGTTACGCCATTCGTGCAGGTCGGAACTTCACGTAATCTCTCGTCACCCGAGAGCGCAGACTATACCTTCACCTCATCCAGCACCCTTAGAAGTGTGGCCTTGGAGTGACGTCGCTTTCCAAGATTTATCTTGTAGGCGATGTCAACGATCTCTCTCATGCCATCACGCTGCAGATGATCTCCTTGTTCGATCATCCGGCAGACCTGGGAGAAGCCTGCACAGCTTCTCGCCTTGTCTCCCCGCAAGGGGTAACGCTCGAAGTGAGGCAAGATCCTACTTGCGATATCTCCGATCGAGCGCGCCTCGTACTTGAAGGTGCGATCGCTCTTGGACTCGCGGATCCAGCCACAACCAAAGAACGCTTGCAGATCTTCCAGCAGCTCCAGATCCTTCTCATTCAATGAGAGCGAAAACGACGGTCTCACCTCGAGACCGACTCGTAGCTTCGCACGTACGGCCAAAGAGACGCAAAAGCATCCCTCGCCGTCAGTCAGACCTGTCACATACCAGGGATCCAGCGGTACTGCCACTTCATAGGCGCCTTGTCTTTCGATGAGGGCCGGCGTATTGCGCGTCACATAGATTTTCGGACTTTCCGAAGCATGACACGCCTCTCCTTTCGGATCAGTCGTTAGGGGGTCACTAGGACTTCCCTCGGGATTGCCCGCTGCCACTTTGGCAGGGAGGGTTTCCCCGATATGAGCCGGTTCTCGATCGCCTCTCGCGAGGCGGTGGGGCAAGTGTTTGTGCTTACCCGACAAGGAATTTCGCTACCTTAGGACCGTTCCTGCTGTTACGACCTGGACTTTCCAGGCGGTCGGCACATTTCTGGCCGACTCTCGTAGTCGCCCACGAGAGCGGACTATCTCATCCCGTCCTCGATCTGGAGGACAGGCTTGGCGTATAGTCTCTGAGGATTCCCAGCGTCTTCGACGCCGATCAGGACATCGCTCGCGCGATAGATCGTCCTGATCCGACTGGACCCTGGGCCTTTCCTGCTGATTGTCCGCACCCGACACATTTTCACGATACCGCCCAAATCGGACAGAATACGTAGTGCGGGATACTCGGATGTTCCAGCATATAGCCAAGTTTTACAACTACCTCGGTCAACTGATAGTTACGGCCGCCGTTTACCGGGGCTTAGCTTCGCTGCTTCGGGTCAAGCCCTAACAACTCCACGTAACCTTCCGGCACCGGGCAGGCGTCAGCCCCTATACGTCGTCTTACGACTTAGCAGAGACCTGTGTTTTTGGTAAACAGTCGCTTCAGCCTATTCACTGCGGCCCCCTCGGGCTCCAGGCGCAAGGCCCTTCACCCTACTGGGGCGCCCCTTATCCCGAAGTTACGGGGCAATTTTGCCGAGTTCCTTAACGATGGTTATCTCGATCACCTTAGTATTCTCTACTTGCCCACCTGTGTCGGTTTTGGTACGGGCACGCGCTTCCTCCCTAGAGGATTTTCTTGGAGGTATGGCGTCGGGGACTCGCCGGCTCAGAGCCAGCTGACATCGCACCTCGGGTTGAATGCAGCCCCGCATTTAACTAGGGCCGCCCCTACATGCTTATCCCAGGACAACCATCGCCTGGGTTCCCTTAGCCTTCCTCGTCCCCCCATCGGTCAAACGGAAGCGACGTGGTACAGGAATATCAACCTGTTGGCCATCGACTACGCCTTTCGGCCTCGCCTTAGGTCCCGACTAACCCTGAGCAGACGAACTTTACTCAGGAATCCTTGGGCAATCGGTGGAGGGGATTCTCACCCCTCTTTCGTTACTCATGCCGGCATTCTCACTTCCCGCGCCTCCACGGCTGGCTTACGCCGCCGCTTTACCGGCACGGGAACGCTCTCCTACCGCGCAAGATCGACCGAAATCGATCTCACACCCGCAGCTTCGGTGACTAGCTTGAGCCCCGTTGAATTGTCCGCGCTCGAACACTTGACCAGTGAGCTGTTACGCACTCTTTCAAGGATGGCTGCCTCTAAGCCAACCTCCTGGTTGTCTATGCACTCGAACATCGTTTCCCACTTAGCTAGTACTTAGGGACCTTAGCTGGCGGTCTGGGCTGTTTCCCTTTCGACGCTGAAGTTTATCCCCCAGCAACTGACTCCCGGAGTAGACGTGATGGTCTTCGGAGTTTGCCTGAAGTCGGTAACCTGGTAGGGCCCCTAATCCAAACAGTGCTCTACGGCCACCACGTAATTTATCCGAGGCTATACCTAAATATATTTCGGAGAGAACCAGATATCACTGAGCTTGATTAGCCTTTCACTCCGACCCACAGGTCATCCGCCCAGTTTTCAACCTAGGTCGGTTCGGCCCTCCACGAGGTCTTACCCCCGCTTCAGCCTGCCCATGGGTAGCTCGCTCAGTTTCGGGTATACCGCCTACGACTGTGTCGCCCTATTAGGACTCGCTTTCGCTACGGCTCCGCTCATCGCTTAACCTTGCCGCAGACGAGTAACTCGCCGGCTCGTTATGCAAAAAGCACGCGGTCACAGGACAAGCCTGCTCCCACCGCTTGTAGGCACGCGGTTTCAGGTACTATTTCACTCCCCTTCCGGGGTACTTTTCACCTTTCCCTCACGGTACTAGTCCGCTATCGGTCACCAAGGAGTACTTAGCCTTGGAGGGTGGTCCCCCCAGGTTCAGTCCGCGTTTCACGGGCGCGGACTTACTCAGGAACGCCTGCGGAAGATCATGCAGTTTCGTCTACGGGACGATTGCCCTCTATGGTGCGCGGTTCCACACGCTTCGACTACCACATGATTTTGTAACTTCCGCCGAGCCGGCCACGGCTCGGATCAGACGCCCTACAACCCCCACTGCGCAACGCGTGGCCGCTTGCACGCAGCAGGTTTGGGCTGTTCCCTTTTCGCTCGCCACTACTAAGGGAATCTCTGTTGATTTCCTTTCCTCGGGGTACTGAGATGTTTCACTTCCCCCGCTTGTCTTCCACCGGCCTATGTGTTCAGCCGGGGATAACGCCGCATTACCAGCGCTGGGTTTCCCCATTCGGGAATCCACGGGTCAAAGGCTATTCAGCGCCTAACCGTGGCTTATCGCAGCCGTTCACGCCCTTCATCGACTCTTGGTGCCAAGGCATCCACCGTGTGCCCTTACTATCTTGACGGTGATCTGGCCCAACATGATCGCGCACGCTTGCTTTGCCTCTCGCGAGGCGCCGCTCACGTAGTTGACCGTGCAGGGCCCGGTGATACCCGTTATTCAGCCGCCGCTTATCGATGGCGGCTGATGTGGCTTCTGTGCAGTTTTCAAGGACCGTTAGAGAGTCACTCGCCGGCCTGGGCGCGAGGAGTGCGGGCGCGACGTCTTGATGTCGCGACTGCGTCGTGCCCCGGCAAGCAAGCCGGTCTCTCAAAACTCAACAGCATGTCCGGCGCTTTTGTTTGCCGCGTGCCCTGAGAGCCTCGCCAGTAGGAGAGGCGGGCTCGTCGGATGCGTGGCGCGCCGGTTAGGTTCGGTCGACATGCTAGGCCCGATCGCGCGATCACCGTCAGGTCGAATCCGGCTCTCGAGGAGCCGGCCGCCCGGCGGCCGGTGCGATCGGGGCACCTAAGTGCTCCCTAGAAAGGAGGTGATCCAGCCGCAGCTTCCGCTACGGCTACCTTGTTACGACTTCACCCCAGTCACGAGCCCCACCTTCGACGGCTCCCCCCCTTGCGGGTTAGGCCACCGGCTTCGGGTGTTGCTCACTCCCGTGGTGTGACGGGCGGTGTGTACAAGGCCCGGGAACGTATTCACCGCGGCAATGCTGATCCGCGATTACTAGCAACTCCGCCTTCATGCAGGCGAATTTCAGCCTGCAATCCGAACCGAGACGCACTTTAAGGGATTCGCTCCACCTCGCGGTATCGCAGCCCTCTGTATGCGCCAATGTAGCACGTGTGTAGCCCTGGACATAAGGGGCATGAGGACTTGACGTCATCCCCACCTTCCTCCGGTTTGTCACCGGCAGTCTCGCATGAGTCCCCAACTAAATGCTGGCAACATGCGACGGGGGTTGCGCTCGTTGCGGGACTTAACCCAACATCTCACGACACGAGCTGACGACAGCCATGCACCACCTGTGAAAGTGCCCCGAAGGGAAGGCATGTTTCCATGCCGGTCACTCACATGTCAAGCCCAGGTAAGGTTCTTCGCGTCGCGTCGAATTAAACCACATGCTCCGCTGCTTGTGCGGGCCCCCGTCAATTCCTTTGAGTTTTAGCCTTGCGGCCGTACTCCCCAGGCGGGCAACTTAATGCGTTAGCTTCGACACAGGGGGAGTCGACACCCCCCACATCTAGTTGCCATCGTTTACAGCGTGGACTACCAGGGTATCTAATCCTGTTTGCTCCCCACGCTTTCGCGTCTCAGCGTCAGTCACGTCCCAGCGAGCTGCCTTCGCCATTGGTGTTCCTCCTGATATCTGCGCATTTCACCGCTACACCAGGAATTCCACTCGCCCCTTCCGGACTCTAGCCTCGCAGTATCCACCGGCATTCCAGGGTTGAGCCCTGGACTTTCACAGCGGACTAACGAGGCCGCCTACACGCTCTTTACGCCCAATGATTCCGGACAACGCTTGCACCCTACGTATTACCGCGGCTGCTGGCACGTAGTTAGCCGGTGCTTCTTGTGAAGGTACCGTCACCTCAGACGGCTATTTACCGCCGAGGCTTCGTCCCAACTGAAAGGGGTTTACAACCCGAAAGCCGTCTTCCCCCACGCGGCGTTGCTGCGTCACGCTTTCGCGCATTGCGCAAGATTCCCCACTGCTGCCTCCCGTAGGAGTCTGGGCCGTGTCTCAGTCCCAGTGTGGCTGATCGTCCTCTCAGACCAGCTACCCATCGAAGCCTTGGTGAGCCGTTACCTCACCAACAAGCTAATGGGCCGCGGGCCCATCTCGATGCGGAGGCCGAAGCTTCCTTTCCCCTTGCGGGCACATCCGGTATTAGCCCGAGTTTCCTCGGGTTGTCCCGGTCATCGAGGCAGGTAACCCACGTGTTACTCACCCGTTCGCGGCTCTGCCCCAGGGCAAGCCCTGGTTCGTCGCTCCACTTGCATGTGTTAAGCACGCCGCCAGCGTTCGTCCTGAGCCAGGATCAAACTCTCCGTGAAGATGGGACGGCCAAGGCCGTCCCGACGTTTTCACGTCGAGCTGTCATGGAGTTGCGCCCGGCGCCGACGCTCATCGCGCGGGTCGGGGGCGGGTGGGCCTCTTATACACGAGGAGGCCCGCACCATGACGGGGTACTGCTTCCTATTTGACTCTTTGTCCGTCGCCCGATGCCTACGCCGGCCGATCAGAGATCGACGGCGCGGCTCGACGACGGGTCGAACCTGGACGCACACCGCGATCGATCTCGATCGCAGGTGCGCATGCTGTTGAGTTTTCAAAGACCGCCAGAAGTGCTCTCTCAAGGACTCAAATCGCCTTGCAAGAAGACAGAGGTCCGACCCGACGCCCTTGGGCGTATGTGGGCCGACCAGCAAGTATAGCGCGCCCGGCGGTCCCGTGTCCAGCGGCGTGGGAGGCGCGCGCGTGGCACGCACGCGCGGCACCGCTCAGCGGGCAGATGTTCCGCCGCCCGGGCCGAGGAGGTCCCTCTGCCCCGGCGGAGGAGGTCCCGCCTGCCCGGGCCGAGGAGGTCCCTCTGCCCCGGCGGAGGAGGTCCCGCCTGCCCGGGCCGAGGAGGTCCCTCTGCCCCGGCGGAGGAGGTCCCGCCTGCCCGGGCCGAGGAGGTCCCTCTGCCCCGGCGGAGGAGGTCCCGCCTGCCCGGGCCGAGGATGTTCCGCCCCGGCCGCTACAGCGAGCGATCCTCGCTTGACCGTGCCGCCGCGATCAGCCGACCCGCAGCTTGGCGAAGCGGCGCTTGCCGGCCTTCAGGACCCGGCCGTCGACGCGGTCGGGCTGGAGATCGTAGTCGCCTGGCCGCAGGGGCTCGCCTTCGAGCGAGACGGCGCCCTGGTCGATCAGGCGCCGGGCCTCGGACCTCGACATCCCGAAGACCTCGGCGATCGTCTCGGGCAGATGTACGGTCCCCTCCGGCCCGACACGCGCGCGCGCGGACTCGACCTCTTCGGGAACGAGACCTTCGACCGTGACCCGGTCGAACCGCTCCTGCGCCGAGGCCGCCTGGGCAGGCGAATGCAGCCATCCGACCAGCTCGCGCGCGAGCAGGCGCTTGGCGTCTCGCGGCGACAGCTCGTCCGGCGGGTCGCGGCGCAAGAGCAAGCGGAAATACTCGGAGAGCGCCGAGTCCGGGATCGACATCGTCTTGCCGTACATCTCGGCCGGCTCGTCGGTGACGCCGATCTGGTTGCCCAAAGACTTCGACATCTTGCGGTGCCCTTCGGTGCCGGCCAGGATCGGCATCGTCAGGATCGCCTGCTCGGGCAGGCCGTGCGCGCGCTGGACGTCGCGCCCGAGCAACAGGTTGAACTTCTGGTCGGTCCCTCCCAGCTCGACGTCCGCCCGGATCGCAACCGAGTCGTAGCCTTGCAGCAGCGGATAGAGCAGCTCGAGCACGGAGATCGGCTCCTTGGCGTGCCACCGTTTGGCGAAGTCCTCGCGCTCGAGCATCTGGGCGACCGTGGTCGTGCGCACAAGCGCCAGGAGGTCGGCCATCGACATGTCCAGCCATTCGCTGTTGCGGCGAACCTCGAGGCGCTCGGGATCGGGGTCGAGGATCAAGGTGGCCTGGTCCTGGAAGGTCTTGGCGTTGGCGACGATCTCAGCTTCCGAGAGCATCGGACGCAAACTGGATCGCCCCGACGGGTCGCCGACTTTCGCGGTGAAGTCGCCGACGATCAGGACGACGCGATGGCCGGCGTCCTGGAACTGGCGCAGCTTGCCGAGCACGACGGCGTGGCCGAGGTGGATGTCCGGAGCGGTCGGGTCGATTCCAAGCTTGACCCGCAGCTGGCGACCTTCGGCACGCGCGGCTGCCAGCTTCCCGGCCAAGGCCCCTGAGGGCAGGCTGTCGACCGAGCCCTGCGCCAGCTGGGCGGCCTCATCGGTAGTCTCTCTGAGGACCGCGTCAGTGGCTTCGGGCATCGACGTCCAATGCTAGTGCACGTGACCGATCGCAACGACCGAGAATGGCGAGCTTGAAGACGCGATCGTCATGGCTGGCCGCCAAGCGAGGCGTGCACGCCCTCGGATGTCGTTCCCGCGTCGCCATCCCGTTTGTAGACGCACATGAGCGTTGAGGTCCGTCCCGACATAACACCAGCCCCAGACCCTGCGCAGCCCACACGACGCAGGACCAGGCTAAAGCGGCTGCGCTTCGTGGCGATCCTGTTCGCGGTCTTGGTGCTCGGCTTGATCTCGTTCGTTTTTGGCATGTTCGTCGCGATCGCCTCAGACCTGCCTTCGCTGACCAAATTCTCGCTCTACAAGAACGAGCAGAGCTCGACCTTGTACGACGATCTGGGCCACCCGATCGGTGTGCTCAGCCAGCAGAACCGCGTGATCGTGACGCCCAAGCAGATCCCGGGGATCGTCAAGGAGGCGGTGATCTCGATCGAGGACAAGCGCTTCGAGACAGAGGGTGGTGTGGACATTCGCGGGATCGCGCGAGCGTTCGTCCAGGACATCGTGCACAAAGGCTCGGTCCAAGGGGCCTCGACGATCGAGGAGCAGTTCATCAAGAATGCGCTGCAGGCCCAGTCGCACCGTACGGTCTTCGAGAAGCTGCGCGAGGCGGCGCTGGCGTACCAGCTTTCGCACAAGTGGTCGAAGGAAAAGATCCTGGCCGCCTATCTCAACACGATCTACTTCGGCAACGGCGCCTACGGGATCGAGTCCGCGGCCAAGACATTCTTCGGCCACGAACCGGCGCATGCCAGCTGTGGTACGCCCGAACACCCGCTTTGCGTGCAGCAGATGCGGCCCTGGGAGGCGGCGCTGCTGGCGGGGATCATCCAGAACCCGACGGCCTATGACCCCGCGAACCATCCCCAGGCGGCCAAGCGGCGGCGCGACGTGGTGCTCCAGCAGATGTACGAACAGGGCTACCTGACCAAGATGGTCTACGAGCAGAGCCTCCAGCAGCCCCTGCCCACGCAGGCGAGCATCCAGGCGCCCCAGGAGGAGACGGTCGAAGGGATCGACGCCGGCTACTTCACGAGCTGGGTCCAGCAGCAGGCCATCGAACGCTACGGCGCGCCCAGGGCGCTCGACGGCGGCTTGCACATCAAGACGACGCTCGACCTCGGTCTGCAGCACGCCGCCGAACAGGCGGTCGAAGGCTATCTGGCCTACGCCGGCGACCCGACCGCCTCGCTCGTGGCGATCGAAAACTCGACGGGCGAGGTCAGGGCGATGGTCGGCGGGCGCAGCTACGACCAGAGCCCGTTCAACATCGCGACCGAGGGGGAGCGCCAGCCGGGCTCCTCGTTCAAGGCGTTCGACCTGGCGGCGGCCCTGTCGGACGGGATCTCGCCCTACTCGGTTTGGACCTCCAAGCAAAAGGAATTCATCGTCCCGGGCAGCAGCGGCAAGGAAAAGTTCGTGGTCCACAACGACGAAGGCGCCTACACCGGCTCGAACACTTTGACGGCCGCGACCGCCTACTCGGACAACTCGATCTTCGCCGAAGTAGGCCTGCGTGTCGGCACCCATCGGATCGCCGAGCTCGCCCACCGGATGGGCATCACTACCCCGATCTCGACCAACCCGGCGATGACGATCGGCGGCCTGAAGGTCGGCGTGACACCGCTCGACATGGCCCACGCCTACGAGACGATCGCCCACGGCGGGCAGCGCATCAGCGGCACGCTGGCCGAAGCCGGGGCGCCCGTCGGCATCCAGGAAGTCGCCTCGCCCGGCAGGCCCCTGCCCGACGGCTCCTATCGCGACATCAACGCGGTGACTGCCAAGCACGTGCTATCGCCCGAAATCGCCGCCACCGAGACCGAAATGCTCGAGACCGTGCTTCAGTACGGCACCGCCAAGGCGGCCGCCCTCGGCGAATTCGCCGCCGGCAAGACCGGCACGACCTCCAACTACGTCGATGCTTGGTTCGTCGGCTGGAACCACAAGTACACGGTCGCGGTCTGGGTCGGCTACCCCGAAGGCGCGAAACCGATGCTTACCGACTTCAACGGCGGCCCCGTCCTCGGCGGAACCTATCCGGCCTTGATCTGGCACGACTTCATGATCTCGGCCCTGCACATCGACAAGACCCGGGCCGAAGAAGCGGCCGCCAAGGCGGCGGAACACGTAAGCGGCAAGGCCGGCAAGGGTTCGGCTACGTCGGGCACGAGCAGCTCCGAAGAAACCGCTCCTTCGGCCGGATCGCCCGGGGCAGGCGCCCAGGGCGAAGAAGGCGCCGGCGAACGGCACTCGACTCCGCGTCCCGGCGGCGGCGCGGGCACGGGCGCCCAGGAAGGCGCAGGCGAACGGGCCGGCCCGGGTGAACACACCGCCGCGGGCGAACATGCCGCCACACCGGCCCCCGCCAACCCCGCTCCGGCGGCTCCGCCAACCCCGGCGGCCCCGGCTCCGGCCGAAAGCGCGCCGGCGCCGAAGACCGGTGGCGGTGGCGGAACCGGCGGTGGCGGGGCGAGCTCCGAAGCGACGGGCGGGGTCAGCGCCAGCCCGTAGGGAGGCCGGGCGGTCGCGGCCCCCGGGGCGGCGGTGCGGGAGCGGCTACGCGGCCAGCGAGCCCGCAGACCGAAGGGTGCTCCGTCAGCGCCAACCGGCAGGGCGCGGACTCGAGACATGGCGATTTCCGGCCACACAGAACCGCCAGGGCAACTCGACCGCCTTGTTGATCCCGATCCTCGTGCCGACCACCGTCGAGTGGGCCCAGTCGTCCGCCTTCGGACCGATCGTGACCGGGCCGGCGCCGAGGTCGCTGTTGTTCTGCTGAAGCGTTATGCCGAGCGCCTGGGTGAGCTTGCCGGGACCGGAGCAGAGATCGTGGTCGGCGAAGGCTCGCCCGGCCGAGCGCTCGCGGCGCTCGCGCATGGCCTCGACGCCGACGATCGGCTCCAGCGCCCTGATCAGGACGGCGGCGCCGACGCCTTCGGGCTCACAGACGGCGTTGAGCAGGGCGTGGATGCCGTACGAGCGATAGACGTAGGCGTGGCCGGGTGGCCCGAACAGCGTCTGCGTGCGCGGCGTGAGCCCGGCGTAGGCGTGGCAGGCCGGCTCGGAGTCGTGGTAGGCCTCGGTCTCGACGATCGTTCCGGCCAAGAGAGCACCGTCGGGCCCGGTGAAGGAGACCGTGCAGCCGACCAGGTCGGCTGCGACCTCGACTACCGGGCGCTCGTAGAAGGAGACCGGCAGGACCGCGGACGAGGCGGCGGGGACGCGTAAGGCGCCGGTCGCGGGCGTCACGCCGCGATCGGGCGCGTTCGCGGCGGCGTGCGCGCGGGCGGGCTCAGGCCGACGACGTGCCATCGAGCTCCGAGCGAGCGAGCTCCAATTGCTCGGCGACACGCGCGCGCGAAGTCCCGCCCTCGGAGACCTTCGACTCCAGCCAGGAGCTCTGGGTGAGCACCTCCCGGAAGCGGCCAGAGTGCTCGGCCAGGACTGGGCTCGCGGCGCGCAGCTCCTCGGCGTTCAGCTCAGACAGCGCGCGGCCGCCTTCGAGCGCGCGGCGCACGAGGCCGGCGACGATCGAGTGAGCCTCGCGGAACGGCACGCCCAGCGTGACCAGCAGATCGGCGATGTCGGTGGCGGCAATCAGCTCGTCGGCGGCGGCCTCGCTTAGACGGTCGCGATCGAAGCGGGCGCCGGCGACCATGCCGGTCGCGGCGGCGAGCGCCAGCTCGATCGTGTCGACGGCGTCGAAGAGGTGCTCCTTGTCCTCTTGAAGGTCCTTGTTGTAGGTCAAGGGCAGGGCGTGCATGACCCCGTGCAGGGCAGCCAGGTGGCCGACCACGCGCGGAGCCTTGGCGCGCAGCAGCTCGGCGGCGTCGGGGTTCTTCTTTTGGGGCATGATCGAGCTGCCCGAGCTCCAGGCGTCGGGCAGCTCGAGGAAGGCGAACTCGGAGCTGGACCACAGCACCAGCTCGGAGCCCAGGCGGGAAAGGTGGGTCGCGCAGACCGAGGCGGCGTGCAGATAGTCGAACACGAAATCCCTTCCCGACACCGCATCGATCGAGTTGGCGATGACCCCGTCGAAACCAAGCTCACGCGCGACCGCTTGGCGGTCGGTCTCGAAGCTGACGCCCGCCAAGGCGCCGGCCCCGAGCGGCAGCAGCGAGGCGGCGCGCTTGGCGGCCTCGAAACGGGCGCGATCACGGGCGAGCATCCAGAAGTAGGCGAGCAGGTGATGGCTTAGATAGACGGGCTGGGCGCGCTGCAAATGGGTGTAACCGGGCATCGGCCAGTCAAGGTGCTGAGTCGCCCGGTCGAGCAGGGTCGCCATCAGGACCTCGACGGCGACGCGCGCGGAGTCGGCCTTCTCGCGCGTAAACATCGCGAGGTCGGTAACCACCTGGTCGTTGCGCGAGCGGGCGGTATGGAGCTTGCCACCGACCGGTCCCACGATTTCGGTCAGGCGCCGCTCGATCGCCATATGGATGTCTTCGTCGTCTGGCTCGACTTTGAAACGACCCTCGGCCAGCTCGGCCTCGACCGCGTCCAGGCCCGCCAAGAGCGCGTCACGATCGGCCTCGGAGACGATCTTGGAGGCGGCGAGCATCTTCGCGTGGGCCTTCGACTGCGCGATGTCGTACGGCCACAGCCGCTGGTCGAAGCCGATCGAGGTATTCAGGCGCTGGAAGTCGGGATGCTGGGGCTCGCGGAAGCGGGACATCGAGGCTCCGAGTCTACTTGCGCCTGTCGACCCGCTTGTGCCTGCGGCGCGTGCGTTGCCTCACTTGACTCGGTCCAGTTTCACGAAACTAGGCAATGGGAATGCGCGACGAGAGCATCGGGACGTACCATGTCCGAGTCAGGGGGAAGCCGTCGTGAGCGAGTGCTCGATGCGGCCAGAAAGATCCTCGCCGATGAGGGCCATGACGGGTTGACCGCTGCCCGGGTGAGCGCGCGAGCGGGGATGTCGACCAGAGCCGTCAACGACCTGTTCGCCGATCGTGAAGAGTGCTTCATGGCGTTGTTCGAGAAGGCGCTGCGTGAGGCCCAGGCCGTGGTCCAGCCGGCGTTCGAGGGCGAGCGACGCTGGCGCGATCGCATGCGGGTCGGTCTGGCGACGCTGCTCGACTTCTTCGATCGCGAGCCCGATCAGGCGAGGATCTTGATCGTCGATGCGCTGCGCGGCGGGCCCCATGTGACGGAGCGGCGAGGCCGTGTCATGGCGCGGCTGGCGGGCATCGTCCACGAAGGCGGGGTCACGGTGATGGACCCCGAGGACGATGAGCCTCTGCCGTTCGCCGACGAAGGCGTCGTCGCCGCCGTATTCGGCGTGCTCTATACACGCGTTCAGAGAGGCGATCCACGGCCGTTGCGTGAGCTGCGGGGACCGTTGATGGCGATGATCGTGGCGCCCTACCTGGGCGCGAAGGCCGCGCGCAAAGAGCTGGTCGCGCCGGGAATGCGCCTGGGCGCCGCTGAGAACTTCGCCATGACGGTCTCGGCAAGAGAGAACGCCGGTACTTTGAAGGATCTGCCGGTCCGGTTGACGGAGCTGACCGTGTGCACCCTCGCCGCGATCGCCCAACTGAACGGTACCGGAGTCGAACCCTCGAACAACGACGTGTGCTGGGCGACAGGCGACACCAACAAGGGCCAGATTTCGAGGCTGTTGCAACGTCTGGAGAGTTTGGAGCTGATCGAGAACACCTCGCCGAACGGCAATGGCCAGGGCGGCTCGAACGCGTGGCGGCTGGCGCCCCGGGGCGAGGAGCTTGCGCGGCGGCTCGAGTTTGGCCCCGTCAGAGGTAGGTGACCTCGACGCCGAGCCGATCGTAGATGACTGCCGCTCGGCGATCGCAGCTGATCAGGCGGTAGCCGTGGTGGGCGGCGGTGGCCGCGACCAACCCGTCGTAAACGGCGCCCCCAGAGATGGACAGATCCGCGAAGCGCGTGATCATGGCGCGACGCTCGGGCTCGGGCAGCACCATCCGCTGGCCTGGATAGTCCTCGCGCAGATACCGCGCCACGAGCTTCGGCTCCATCTGCAGCGGCTCGGGCAGGCGGGTCAGGACCGAATAGGTCTCCAGCTCGACATGAGTAACAAGGTCCCGGAGGTCGCCGAGCGCCTCGATCGCCGCTTCGTGATGCTCGTTCCAGCTTGAAAACGCCGCAATGACGACGCTGCTGTCGGGAGTAGCCGCGCCCGACCCGGCGCTCACCGGCGAATCTGTTCCAGGGTTTCGCGCACCATCTCCTGCGTCAGCACCGGCATTGGACGGTCGGCTACCGCAACCAGCCGACCTTCTCGCTCCTCGAGATGGATAGGCGTTGCCGGGTGCTCTACCTCGAGCCGGCCATCGACGGCGCTCAGCTCCAGCTTCTGGCCGGGTCTGAACTTGAGCTGTTCGCGCAGCTGCTTGGGGACCACGATCCGTCCCGCCTTGTCAATGGTTGTAACCATGGCATAAATTTACCATCTCGGCGGGGCCTACCGTATGAGAGCCTCCCGCAAAGCCTCCGCTACCCGAGCCACTTCAACATCGGTCATCTCCGGAAAGAACGGCAACGCCAGCGAGCGTGAGGCAATGTCCTCGCACACCGGGAACTCGCCGGCCCGGTGGCCGAAGCGCTCGCGGTAGTAGCTCATCAGGTGGATCGCCGGCAGATATGGCTTGCTCTGGACTCCGAGTTCGGCGAGCCGGCGCACGGTCGCGTCGCGATCGACCCCGCGGGGGACCTGCACGACGAACACGAACCAGCCGCGCACATCCCCGTCCGAGTCCTCGCACGGCAATCGCAGGCCCAAGCCGCCTGTGTTGGCGGCTGTCGTCCCGCGTGTCGCGATGGAGGACGACTCGGCAAGGTCAGCCAGCGCTTCCCGGTACCAGCCGGCCACACGGGCCCGCGCCGCGAGCATCTCGTCCAGGCGCCCGAGCTGGGCGATCCCCAGCGCGCATGCGATGTCTGAGAGCCGGTAATTGAAACCGAGCCTGTCGTGGTCGAGCCAGCCCATGTCAGGGGCGCGCCCCTGATTGCGCTCAGAGTCGATCCTGGCCTTGAGGGCGGGATCGGCGAGCGTGACCATCCCACCCTCGCCGGTCGTCAGCTGCTTGTTGGCATAGAAGCCGAACACCGCCGGGTTGCCTCTACCCCCGACGGCTGGACCGTCGCGGTGGCGTGCGCCCAACGCCTCGCACGCATCCTCCACGATCGCCAGGCCGCGCGCGCGCGCGAGGGCCTCGAAGGAGGGCATGTCGGCCGGGTAGCCGAAGATGTGGACCGGGAGCAAGGCCCTCGTGCGCTCGGTGACGGCCGCGGCGGCCGCATCGGGGTCGAGGTTCAAGGTGACGGGGTCGATGTCGGCGAACACGGGCCTCGCGCCCTCGTAGACGGCGGCGTTGGCGGAGGCCACGAACGAGAACGGGCTCGTGATCACCTCATCGCCGGCCGTCAATCCGACGCCCCGCAGAGCCAGATGCAGACCGGCGGTACCGCTGCTGACCGCGCAGGCGTGAGGCGCCCCGAGGCGCGCCGCAAACAGGCCCTCGAACTCCCGAACACGGGGCCCGAGCGACAGCTGCCCCGACCGCAAGACCTCGACGACAGCCCGCTCCTCGGCCTCACCGATAACGGGTTTGGCAAGAGGTATAGCCGCGTCACCAGGACTCAAAGCAACACCGCCCGGACATGCCCAAGCGGTCCCGGGACTGCTGTGTTCAAGCCCTCGGCGTGACGCCATTCGGCCGGCCGGCCGGCGCCCGCAACGGCCTCAGGACCCGCCATCGACGTCATGCCCGGCCGTCCGAAGGGCAGGCACTGACGAGGGCGTGCCACCCCGCATCCCATACTCCAGCGAATCGACCAGCGCATCCCAGGATGCCGCGATCAGATTCTCGGAGACGCCGATCGACCCCCAGACCTCGTGCCCGTCGGAGGCGTCGATCAGGACCCGCGTGACCGCGCCGGTGCCCTTGGTCTCGTCGAGGATGCGGACCTTGAAGTTGACCAGCTCGATGTCCTTCAGGTGCGGATGGATCTCTCCGATCGCCTCGCGCAGAGCCTTGTCCAGAGCGTTGACCGGACCGTTGCCCTCGGCGGTCCTGACGTAGCGCTCGCCACCGGTCGCGGTCGGCACAGAGATCTTGATCGTGGCCTCGGTCGTGGCGTGGCCGTCGGCGTGCTGCTCGACGATCACCCGCCAGGACTCGAGCTCGAACAGTGGCTCGTACCCGTCGGGATCGGCCTCGCGGCGCATGAGCAGCTCCAACGATCCGTCGGCCGCCTCGAATTGGAAGCCGGCGTGCTCGAGCTCCTTGACGCGCTCGACGACGCGCCGCGCCACCTCCTCGTCGAGCGCGATCCCGGCGGCCTCGGCCTTCTCGGCGATCGCGGCCCGCCCCGACAGCTCCGATACGAGGACGTCGCTGCGATTGCCGACGAGCGCCGGGTCGACGTGCTCGAACATGGCGCTCGACTCGCGCACGCCCGCCGCGTGCATCCCGGCCTTGTGGGCGAATGCGTGCTTGCCGACATACGGCTGGGCCGGGTCGGGCGCGCGGTTGAGCAGCTCGTCGAGGAGGTGAGCGGTCTCGGTAAGTCGAGTCAGGCGCTCGGGCGCGAGCGCCTCGTAGCCGAGCTTTAGCTGCAGGTCGGCGACGATCGTGACGAGGTTGGCATTGCCGGTGCGCTCGCCGATCCCGTTGATCGTGCCCTGGACCTGCGTGGCGCCGGCCTGGACCGCGACGAGCGTGTTGGCGACCCCGCAGCCGGTGTCGTCGTGGGTATGGATGCCGAGCGCGACGTCGGGCAGCTGCTCGCGTACCGCTTGGACAGCGGCGTGCACGTTCAAGGGCAGCGATCCGCCGTTCGTGTCGCACAGAACGACCCGCTCGGCCCCAGCCTGCGCCGCGACCCGCACACACTCCATGGCATAGCCAGCGTCGGCGACGAGGCCGTCGAAGAAGTGCTCGGCGTCGAACAGGACCCGCTTGCCGTGGGCGCGCAGATGTGAGATCGACTCGCCGATCATGTCCAGGTTCTCGGCGGACGAGACCTTCAGCACGGTCTCGGCCTGCGCGATCGAACTCTTGCCGACAAGCGTGCAGACGGGCGCGAAGGAGTCGGCGAGCACGCGCAGGCCCTCGTCGTCGGCGGCGTCGACGCCGCGCCGACGGGTCATCCCGAACGCGACTATCTCGGCCGTGCTCAGGCGCTCGCGCTCGAGCAACCCGAACAGCTCGGCCTCCTTCGGGTTCGATGCCGGGAAGCCGGCCTCGATCATGTGGACGCCAAGCTCGTCCAGGGCCCTGACGACGCGCACCTTCTCCGCGGCGGTCAGGCTCATGCCGCCGCCGCCCATGCCGTCGCGCAGGGTCGCGTCGTAGAGCTGTATGTCGGACATGCTCTAGCCGGCGGTCGTGGGCCGCGCGCCCTCGCCGGAGGGGGTCGTCAGGGGGTCTTGTTGCACGACGTCCAGCCACTCCCGGTAGCGCTCCGAGCGCCCGTGGATCGCGTCGTCGAAGGTCGCCTGCAGCACGCGCGTGATCTCGCCGGGCTCGCCGGTGCCGATCTTGTGGTTGTCCACCTCGCGCACCGGCACGAGCTCGGCGGCGGTGCCAGACAGGAAGACCTCGTCCGCCAGGTACATCTCCGCGCGCGCGATGTTGCGCTCGACGACCGTGTAACCGAGATCCTCGGCGATCTGGATGATCGAGCGGCGTGTGATGCCGTCGAGGATCGAGCTGTGCTGACCCGGCGTGGCGATCTCGCCGTCGCGCACGATGTACACGTTCTCGCCGGTGCCCTCACAGACGTGCCCGTGGTCGTCGAGCAGGATCGCCTCTTCGTAGCCGGCCTTCACCGACTCGACCTTCGCGAGCACGTTGTTGAGGTACTGGCCCGAAGCCTTGGCGTGCGGGATCAGCGAGTCTGGGCTGATGCGCCGCCACGAGGAGGTCATCGCGCGCACCCCTTTGCGCATCCCCTCCTCCCCCAGGTACGTGCCCCACTCCCAGCACGCGATCGTCACGTCGACCGGCGCGTCCAACGGGTTCAGGCCCATCGAGCCATAGCCGCGGTAGACGATCGGCCTGATGTAACAGGAGCTCAGGCCGTTGCGGGCAACCAGCTCGCGGGTCGCCGCGCGCAGCTCCTCCGGGGAGTACGGAATCTGCATGTAGTACAGCTCGGCCGACTTGAACAGGCGCTCAACGTGATCTGAGTTGCGAAAGACGGCCGGAGGGTGGCTGGGGTTCAAATCCGTCTCGTAGCAGCGCACGCCCTCGAACACGCCCGTGCCGTAGTGCAGGCCGTGCGTCAGGACGTGGACCTTGGCGTCCTCCCATGCGATGAAGTCTCCGTTCATCCATATGAGATCCGTCGGGTCCACTTTCATCTCACTCCTGGTTCAAAGATTGTCGAGCACTGCCTCCGTCGCCGCCGCCGTCCCGTCGCTCCCGCCGAGATCGGGGGTGCGCAGGCCGCCGTCGAGCGCCCTTTCAACGGCCGATTCTACCGCCGTCGCCGCGTCCGGCAGATCGAGTCCGTGCCTGAGCATCATCGCGGCCGAAAGGAACATCGCCAAGGGGTTCGCCGTAGCCGTGCCCGCGATGTCCGGCGCGGAGCCGTGCACGGGCTCGAACAGGCCGGGGGTACGCGGGTCCGCGTCCCCCAACGACGCGCTCGGCAACAGGCCGATCGAGCCCGTGATCATCGCCGCCTCATCGGAAAGGATGTCTCCGAACATGTTCTCGGTCAGGATCACGTCGAAAGAGCCCGGTGAGGACACCAGCTGCATCGCGGCGTTGTCGACCAGTACGTGTTCGAGCGCGACGTCTGCGAACTCGCGGTCGTGCAGGCCGACGACGACCTCGCGCCAGAGCCTCGAGGTCTCGAGCACGTTGGCCTTGTCGACGCTCGCGACCCGCGGCTCGTTCGAGCGCCGGCGAGCGGCCTGGAAGGCGGTACGCGCGATCCGTTCGACCTCCTCGACGGTGTACTCACAAACGTCGCTTGCGCTTTGCGCGGTCCTCGTCTTCTCTCCGAAGTAGATCCCACCTGTCAGCTCTCTGACGACCAGCAGGTCGGTGCCCTCGATCCGCTCGCGCTTGAGCGGCGAGGCGTCGTACAGCGCCGGCAGCGGCTTGACCGGGCGCAGGTTTGCGTACAGGCCGAGACCCTTTCTCAGTCCCAGCAGCCCCTGCTCGGGCCTGGGCTTCGCGGGATCGGTCGTGTCCCACTTCGGACCGCCGACAGCCGCCAGCAGCACCGCGTCGGCCTTGCGGCAGACCTCCAACACCTCGTCTGTCAGCGCCGTCCCGTGCGCGTCGATGCTGGCGCCTCCGAACGGATGCTCTTCGAAGTCGAACTCGCCCACGACTTCCAGCACCCGCAGCGCGGGCGCCATGATCTCCGGACCGATCCCGTCGCCGGGCAGCGTAACGATGTGATGTGGCATGGGTGAGCGGCGAAGCTAGCAGGCGGCGGTGGGCTCAGCCGGCAGACAGGCGCGCCAGGCGTCCAGCACCCGGGCCGGCGGTCGCGGCGCTGGGTCGTTTTGGTCGAGCGCTCACAGCGCCGTGGTGGGCACGCGCGCCCAGCCCAGATCCTCGTGCTCAGCCTCGAACTCGCCGATCTCGGCGGCCTGATCGAGCGTCATCGCGATGTCGTCGAGGCCGTTCAGCAGGCGGTGCCTGATCTCGTGGTCGATCTCGAACGCGACCTGGCGTCCGGCGAACCTGACCTCCTGCTCCAACAGGTCGATCTCGCCCGTGCCGGCGTGCGCGAGCGCGCGACAGTCCTCGGCGTCGAGCACGACCGGCAGCAGGCCGATCTTGGTGCAGTTCGAGTAGAAGATATCGGCGAAGCTCGGCGCGACCAGAGCCTGGAAGCCATAGTCCTGAAGTCCCCAGGGCGCGTGCTCACGCGATGAGCCGCAACCGAAGTTCTCGCCCGCCACCAGGATCGGGTTGGCCGGCAAACCCCAGCCGGGCTCCTTGGCCCAGTCGTAGAACAGAAACTGTCCGAACCCGGTCCGCTCGATCCGCTTCAGGAACTGCTTGGGCATGATCTGGTCGGTGTCCACATCGGCGCGGTCGAGATGACTGACCGCTCCCGAGATGATCGAGATTGGATGCATGACTAAGCCTCCCAGGACGGTCGAGGAGCAAGCGAGGCAAGGACGCAGGGAGCGTAGTGTGCTTCGCACATGAGCGACTGAGGACGCCGCATCGCGCCGCTCATCGGACGTCCTGGGCGCTTCAGGAACTGCTTGGGCATGATCTGGTCGGTGTCCACGTCGGCCCTGTCGAGGTGGCTGACCGCTCCGGATATGACGCTTATCGGGTCCACTTTCAGCTCCAATTCCTGATATCGACGAAATGCCCCTCGATGGCTGCGGCGGCGGCCATCTGCGGGGACACGAGATGGGTTCTGCCGCCGCGCCCCTGGCGACCCTCGAAGTTGCGGTTCGAGGTCGATGCGCAGCGCTCGCCGGGCGCCAGGATGTCGGGGTTCATGCCCAAACACATCGAGCAGCCCGCCACGCGCCAGTCGAAGCCCGCGTCCGTGAAGACGCGATCGAGACCCTCGGCCTCGGCCTGCGCCTTGACGTGCTGAGAGCCGGGCACGACCATCGCGCTCACCCCGGACGCGACCCTGCGCCCGGCGACCACCTCGGCGGCCGCGCGCAGGTCGCCGATCCGGGAGTTCGTGCACGAGCCGATGAACACCCGGTCGAGCCCGATCTGCTCGATCGGCGTGCCCGGCTCCAACGCCATGTATTGCAGCGCTCTTTCGGTCGCCTCGCGGTCGGCTTGGCTGTCGAACTCCTCCGGCGCGGGCACGGTCTCGGTTACGGCCCTCACCATCCCGGGATTCGTGCCCCATGTCACCTGCGGGGAGATCGCGCTGGCGTCGATCTTCAAGTCGCGGTCGAACTCGGCGCCCTCGTCGGTCTTCAGCCCGCTCCAGTACCCGATCGCGCGGTCCAGATCCTCGCCCTTCGGGGCGCCGGGCCGGCCCTCGGGCCAGCCGGCTTCGGCCGCCCCGGCTCCAAACCAGGCGAAGGTGGTCTCGTCGGGCGCGATCATCCCGGCGCGCCCGCCGCCCTCGATCGTCATGTTGCAGACCGTCATCCGGCCTTCCATCGACAGCGCCTCGATCGCGGGCCCGGCGTACTCGACGACGTGGCCGGTCATGCCGCCGACACCGAGCTTGCCGAGCGTACCCAGGATCAGGTCCTTGGCGGTCACGCCGAACCCCAACTTGCCCTCGTAGAGAATGCGCATCGAGCGTGGCTTGTGCTGGACCATGCACTGCGTCGCCAGCACGTGCTCGACCTCGCTGGTGCCGATGCCGAACGCCAGCGCGCCGAACGCTCCGTGCGTGGAGGTGTGCGAGTCTCCGCAGACGATCGTCATGCCCGGCTGCGTGACCCCAAGCTCGGGGCCGATCACGTGCACGATCCCCTGCCTGTCCGAGCCCAGCGAGTAGACGGGAATGCCGAACTGCTCGCAGTTGCGCTCGAGCGTTTCGACCTGCACGCGCGAAAGCTCGTCCTTGATGCGGGCGGCAACCGGCGTGCCGTCCGTCGGGGTGTTGTGGTCCGCCGTGGCCAGCGTGCGCCCGGATTGGCGCACGGTGCGCCCGGCCAGGCGCAGCCCGTCGAAGGCCTGGGGGCTCGTGACCTCGTGCACGAGGTGCAGGTCGATATACAGCAGCCCGTGGGCGACCTCATGGGTCTCCCAGATCTTGTCGAACATCGTTTGCGGCATGGCTGGCGGTTCACCTCGCTCTTGGTCGATCTCTTGACTGTTCGGCACGGCGCTTCAACTCCGTCGCAGGCCGGCGCTGACGACCGCCAGGAGGGTGGCCTCCTCGCCGGCCGACGGGTTCTCGAAATGGTGGGGCAGGTCGGAGTCGAAGGTGACGCAGTCGCCGTCGTTCAGCTCATAGCGCTGGCCGTCGCAGACGAGCACGACCGAGCCGCGCTCGACGAGCGCGGTCTCGCGGCTGCCCGGCTCGTGGAGTGGGCCCCCACCCTCCCCGTCGGCCGCGCCCGTGGCGCCGCCGGGCGTGAGCGTGTGGCGTGACAGCTCCGCGCGCTGGCCTGGTTGGGCTGAGGTCAGGATCTCGAAGCTGTGGCCTCTGCGCCTGTTGCCGCCGCGTGTGCGCTCGCCTGCTTTGACGATCGTCACAGCCCCGTCCTCGTCCAAACGCAGAAGTTGGGAGAGTCGCAAGTCGAGGCCGGCGGCGATGCGCGCCGCGACCGACAGCGTCGGGCTGGTCTCGCCGCGCTCGACCTGGGAGAGCATCGGCGCGCTGACGCCACTGCGCTGGGCCAGGTCGCGCAGGGACAGCGACCCAGACTCCCTCAGGGCCTTCACGCGCGCGCCGAGCGCTGGGGGCGGGTCTGAGACGGTCGCCATACGAGTGTACGTTATCACAGACGCATGTACGGTGTAAGAGTGCCCGGTGCCTGACTTTCGTATAGCTATGGATGTACAGAAAGATAAAGACGGAGATGTTGTATATAAAAAACGGAGTGGCGTATAGCCATCGTCATACGCCACTCCGAAAATAGAACATCACATACGGCCCTTTATCTTTCTCTGGCCCCTGTCACGGAGTCGGCTCCGGAAGTCCGACCGCATCCGCGGAGGACTCGGCCCGGGCCCTGACCCCTGTCACGGAGTCGGCTCGGGAAGTCCGACCGCATCCAACGGAGGACCCGGCCCGGGCCCTGACCCCTGTCACGGAGTCGGCTCGGGGAGCCCGACCGCATCCGCGGAGGACCCGGCCCGGGCCCTGACCCCTGCCACGGAGTCGGCTCGGGGAGCCCGACCGCATCCAACGGAGGACCCGGCCCGGGCCCTGACCCCTGCCACGGAGTCGGCTCGGGAAGTCCGACCGCATCCAACGGAGGACCCGGCCCGGGCCCTGACCCCTGCCACGGAGTCGGCTCGGGGAGCCCGACCGCATCCAACGGAGGACCCGGCCCGGGCCCTGGCCCCTGTCACGGAGTCGGCTCGGGAAGCCCGACCGCATCCGCGGAGGACCCGGCCCGGGCCCGCGCGACCGACAGCGCGCGCACGTACGCGCGCGCGGCCGCGTCCACGATGTCGGTCGAGACGCCCTGACCGGCGCCCGACACACCCGCGACCTCGACGACCACGGACACCTCGCCGAGCGCGTCCTGGCCCTCGGTGACGGCGCCGATCGTGAACTCGCCGAGCTTCGCCTGGACGGAGGTGGCGGCGTTGATCGCCCGGAAGACCGCGTCGATCGGCCCGTCGCCCGTGAACGAGCCCTCGCCGACCGAGCCGTCGGGCAGCCGCACGCCCACGTGCGCGTGCGGGGGCCGCCGCGAAGAGGTCTCCACGTCGAACCACTCCAGCGCGTACCCGGCGATCTCCTGATCGCCACCGCTGCGCAGCTCGTCGGTGATCAAAGCCTCCAGGTCCATCGCGGTCACCTGCTTCTTGCGGTCGGCCAGCTCCTTGAAACGCTTGAAGGCGGTGTTCAATGCCTGGCCGTCGAGCTGGAAGCCCATCTCTTCGAGCGCGTCACGCAGAGCGTGGCGGCCCGAGTGCTTGCCGAGGACCAGGGCGTTGCTGCGCAGGCCGACGGTCGTGGCGTCCATGATCTCGTAGGTCGTGCGCTCCTTCAGGACGCCGTCCTGGTGGATGCCGGCCTCGTGCGCGAACGCGTTGCGTCCCACGATCGCCTTGTTGGGCTGCACCTGATAGCCGGTCAGGCGCGAGACCAGCCTGCTCGTTCTCGCGATCTCGGTCGTCTCGATCCCGCTCCACAAACCAAGGCTCGGCTCGCGCGTGTGCAGCAGCATCACGATCTCCTCCAAGGAGGCGTTGCCGGCCCGCTCGCCGATGCCGTTGATCGCGCACTCGACCTGCCGACAGCCCGCTTCCACGCCGGCGAGCGAGTTGGCGACCGCGAGGCCCAGGTCGTCGTGGCAGTGCACCGAGACGGTCACCTCGCGCAGGTCTGGGACGAGGCGGTACAGCTCTTCGAACATGGCCGCGTACTCGCGCGGCATCGTGTAGCCGACGGTGTCGGGCACGTTGATCGTCGTGGCGCCCTCCTCCAGCGCGATCTGGATCACCTCGGCCATGTACTGAACGTCCGAGCGCGAGCCGTCCTCGGGCGAGAACTCGACGTCGTCGGTGAGTTCTCGCGCCTGAACGACCGCCGCGCGCACCTGGCCCTTGACGTCCTCGCGCGTGGTCTGCAGCTTGCGCTCGATATGGATGTCGCTGGTGGCGATGAACGTGTGGATGCGTGGGCGCTCGGAGTCCTTGACCGCGTTCCAGGCAGCGTCGATGTCCTGCTTGGAGGTCCGCGCCAGGCCGCAGATCACGGGGCCTTCGACCTCTCTGGCGATCGCCTGCACGGCCTCGAAGTCTCCGGGCGAGGTGATCGGAAAGCCGGCCTCGATCACGTCGACGCCGAGTCTGGCCAGCTGATGGGCGATCTCCAGCTTCTCCTGCCTGTTCAAGGAGATGCCCGGCGATTGCTCGCCGTCGCGCAGGGTCGTGTCGAAGATCTTGACCCTTCCCTGCTCGGTGCGTTCGGGGGCTGACGATGCGCTCGGCTTGCTTGCCGCCCGCGCGCCGGCGCCGCCCGACGGTTTGGGTGTTGCGCTGTGCTCGGTCATGGTCGTTCCTAAGTTCCTTTCGCTCTTTCGTTCACCTGCTCTTTCTCCGTTGGTATGCGGCTACGCGGCCGCCACGCGCTATTCCCCCCGGAGGGGGAGCAGGAGAAGGGCGAGGGACGAAAGGCGGAACGACATGTGCAACCCAGATTAGCATCGAGCTGGCAACAGATCCAATGCCTACGGGACGAGAACTACCTTTCCGACGTTACGTCGTTCGGTGATCATGTTCTGCGCCGCTCCGGCTTCCTCGAACGAGAACGTCCCCGCGACGACGGGCTGGACGGTGCCGTCCGCGACCAAATCTCCCAGCGCCGCGCCGATCTCCGCGCGCCTGCGCTCGTCCTGGGAGAGTGTGTACATGTTCAAGCCGATCACAGACTTGGAAGCGGACATCTGCTTGATCAGGTTGAAGCGGGGCATGCGCAGCGCGGTTTTCAGCGCCGGGATCGGGTTGCGTCGCTCGCCGGATACGACCCCCGAGGCGCCGAACGCGATCAGACGCCCGCCCGGGGCGAGCAGCTCGTAGCTGCGGCGAAAGCTCGCTCCGCCGATCGCGTCCATGATCACGTCGAACGGCGGCAGGCCCCGCTCCCACCCGGCGGTTGTGTAGTCGAGCGCGTGATCGACGCCCAACTCGGTGATGCGGGCGTGCTTGCTTGGCGAGGCCGTGCCGTACACCTCCGCGCCCTGGCGCTTGGCGACCTGTGTCGCGGCGATGCCCACGCCGCCCGCGGCCGCCTGGATCAGCACGCGTTCGCCAGTCCTCAGGCCACCAAAACGGATGAGCCCCATCCAGGCGGTCCCGTAGTTGACGGGGATCGCCGCGCCCTGCTCGAACGTGAGCCCATCGGGCAATGCCTGCACGGCGTCGGCGGGCGCCACCACCCGCGATGCGTAGCCACCGAACTCGGTGCCCGCGACGACCCGCTGGCCGATGCTGAGAGAGCGGTCGGGACTCGAAGCCCCCTCCCCCAGCTCGAGGATCGTGCCCGCAACCTCATAGCCAACGACGCACGGCGGCTTGGGCGCGTCGGGGTAGAAGCCCAGCCTCGCCATCACGTCAGCGAAGTTGATCCCGGCGGCGGCGACCTCGATGCAGACCTCTCCGGGGCCGGGCGTGGGGTCGGGACGCTCCTGTACCTGCAGGACCCCCGGTCCCCCATGCTTGGTGATCACGACGGCCTTCATCCGCCAGAGCCTAGCGATCGGCCATTTCTTTCGTTGTTGACGACCCCGCATGCGGGGTCGTCGGCAGGGCCGCATGCGGCCCTGCCCGGGGCGGCACATGTGCCGCCCCGCCGACCGGCGCATGCGCCGGTCGAACAGATCAGCTCAAATCGACAGACCAGCCGTTGACGAAGCCCTCGGAGGCGACGATCTCATCGACGACCGCGCCCGACACCGCCGCGTCGGTCGTTACGACCATCGCCGCCAGGGGCCCATCCTCCCCATCGCCGTGGCCGTCGGGAGTGTGGCCGACCGCGGCCGAGGAGATGTTGATGCCGTGCTGGCCGAAGATCGTGCCGACCAGGCCGATCATGCCCGGCAGGTCCTGATAGCGGAAGACGGTCACGTAAGGCTCCAGCTCGATCGTCAAGCGCCGGCCCTGGACCTCCACCAGATGCGGGACCTGACTCGGGCCGATGCCGGTGCCGGCGACAGCGACGCGCTCGTCGCCCGCGAGCACGGTGACCCTGATCAGCTCGTTGAAGTCCTCGGCCTCGGAGACCGCCTTCTCCTCCACCACGATGCCACGCTGGTGGGCCATCGTCGGGGCATTGACGAGGTTTACCTGCTCCTCGGTGCGGCCCTGTAGCGCGCCCTGGATCACCGCCAGCGTCAGCAGGCGCGTATCGAACTCGGCGATCCGGCCCAGGAAGGCCGCCTCGATGCGCTCGACCGAACTGCCCTCGGCCAGCGCCATCGCCAGGCGCCCGAGCTGTTCGGCCAGCGGCAGGAACGGCGCCAACACCTCCATGTCCTCGGCGCCGATCGCCGGAATGTTGACGGCCGTCGAAACGACACCGCCGCTCAGCGCCGCCAAGACCTGCTCGGCGCTCTGATAGCCAGCACGGTCGGTCGCCTCGGCCGTAGAGGCGCCCAGGTGGGGCGTGGCGACGACGTTCTGGTAGCCGAACAGCGGGTTGTCGGTCATCGGCTCTGTTGGGTACACGTCGAGCGCGGCGCCCGCCACCTTGCCGGAGTCGAGCGCCTCCTTGAGGGCCATTTCGTCGATCAGGCCGCCCCTGGCGACGTTCAAGATGCGTACGCCGTCGCGCATCTTGGCGAGCGTCCGCGCGTCGATGAAACCTTCGGTCTCGGGCGTCTTCGGCAGATGGATCGTGATGAAGTCGGCCTGCTCGTAGATGTCCTCAGGCGACTGCGCCTTCTCGACCCCCAGCTCGCGGTAGCGCTCCGCGCTGACGAACGGGTCGAACGCGAGCACCCGCATGCCGAAGCCCCGGGCGCGCTGGGCCACGAGCTGGCCGATCCTGCCGAAGCCGAGGACTCCGAGTGTCTTCTCGTACAGCTCGACGCCCGAGTACTTCGAGCGATCCCATTTGCCTTCGCTGAGGGACCTGTTCGCCTGCGGCACGTTACGCGCGAGCGCCAGCAGCAGTGCCAGCGTGTGCTCGGCCGCGGTCACGACGTTGGACTCCGGCGCGTTCGCGACGACGATGCCGCGCGCGGTCGCAGCCGGCACATCGACGTTGTCGACTCCGACCCCGGCGCGCCCGATCACCTTCAGATTCGTGGCCTTCCCGATCAGCTCGGCGGTCATCTTCGTGGCCGACCTGATCAAGATCCCGTCGTACTCGCCGATGCGCCCTTCCAGCGTCTCCTGATCCCAGTCGATCCCGAGATCGACGTCGAACTTCGTCTTCAGCAGCTCGACTCCCGACTCGCCGATCTTCTCCTTGACCAAAACCTTCGGGCGCTCGGTGGCGGTGTCCGTCGCGGGGGCGCTCACGCCGAAAGCCTTTCCACGATCCAGTCGATACAGGCCGTCAACGCCTTCACGTCGTCCGGCTCGACCGCCGGGAACATGCCGACCCGCAACTGGTTGCGACCCAGCTTGCGGTACGGCTCCGTGTCCACGATCCCGTTCGCCCTGAGCGTCTTGGCGACCGCGGCCGCGTCGATGCGATCGGCGAAATCGATCGTGCCGACCACCAACGAGCGCTTGGCCGGGTCCGCCACGAACGGGGTCGCGTAGTCACTGTCCTCGGCCCACCCGTACAGGTGCCCCGAGGACTCGCCCGTGCGCGACACGCACCAATCGAGGCCACCGCCGTCGAGCATCCAGCGGACCTGATCGGCGAGCAGAAACAGGCTCGCTACGGCAGGCGTGTTGTACGTCTGGTCCTTGACCGAGTTCTCCAATGCCGTGCTCAACGACAGGAACGGCGGGATCCAGCGCTCGGAGGCAGCCAGCCGCGCGATCCGCTCCTGGGCGGCCGGGCTCAGCAGCGCGATCCACAGGCCGCCGTCGGCGGCGAACGCCTTCTGCGGAGCGAAGTAATACGCGTCCGCCTGCCCTACGTCCACCGGCAGACCGCCGGCGCCCGAGGTGGCGTCGATCAGGACGAGCGCGTCCCCGGTCGCGCCCGGGCGCTGCACCGGCACCATCACGCCCGTCGATGTCTCGTTGTGCGCCCATGTCACGGCGTCGACCGACTCATCGGGCGCGGTCAGCGACCCCGGTTCCGGGGCATCGCCCGGGTCGGCCGAAACGACGACGGGGTCCTCCAGGAACGGCGCGCCGGCCGTGACGGATGCGAACTTGGACGAGAACTCGCCGTACGTCAGGTGCAACGCCCGCCGCTCGACCAAGCCGAACGCGGCGGCGTCCCAGAACGCGGTGGCGCCGCCGTTGCCGAGCGCGACCTCATAGCCGTCGGACAGCCCGAACAGCTCCCTCAGTCCGGCCCTGATCTCGCCGACAATCGCCTTGACCGGCTTCTGCCTGTGCGATGTGCCCATCACAGCGGCGCCGTCGGTGGCCAGGCGCGCGATCGCCTCGAGCCTGACCTTCGAGGGCCCGCAGCCGAAGCGCCCATCGCCCGGCTTCAGCTCGTCCGGGATGACCAGTTGAGTCGTCGTGTCTGTCGTGGAACTCGGCGTCATGGGCTTCCTCGTTTCGGACCTCGAAGGTTTGCTGAATCTTGAGGTGCCCAGGCGCGCGGCGGTAAAAACTTGAGACGCCGCTTCCCGGTGGTTAGGCCCACCCGAACGCCAGTCGCGACGTGCCGGCGAGTGTAGCGAACTCAGAAAGAGGGCTTGATCCAGTCCATGTGCGAGCGCAGCTCCGCGCCGACGTGCTCCACCTGGGAGTCGGCCTGCTCAGCCCGCATCCGCTTGAAGTTCTCCTGGCCGGCCCGGTTCTCGGCGATCCACTCCCGCGCGAAGTCCCCGGACTGGATCTCGGCCAGGATCTTGCGCATCGCCTGCCGGGTCTCCTCGGTGATGACGCGTTTGCCGCGCGTGTAATCGCCGTACTCGGCCGTGTTCGAGATCGAGTACCTCATCCCGGCCAGACCCTTTTCGTACATCAAGTCGGCGATCAGCTTCAGCTCGTGCAAGCACTCGAAATAGGCCATCTCAGGGTCGTAGCCGGCCTCGACGAGCGTCTGGAAGCCGGCCTGCACGAGCTCTGAGGCGCCCCCGCAGAGGACCGCCTGCTCGCCGAACAAATCTGTCTCCGTCTCGTCCTTGAACGTCGTCTCGATCACCCCGCCCCTGGTGCAGCCGATCCCCTTGGCGTACGCCAAGGCCAGCGACCGCGCGTTGCCTGTCGCGTCCTGGGCGACCGCCACCAGACCCGGCACGCCGCTGCCTTCTGTGAACTGGCGGCGCACCAGATGCCCGGGGCCCTTGGGCGCCACCATCGCCACGTCGACTCCCGCGGGCGGCTCGATCTCTTTGTAGTGGATCGAGAAGCCATGACCGAACAACAGCATGTTGCCCTCGGCGACCCCGTCCTTGATGTCCGACTCCCAGACCTGCCCGTGCAGCTCGTCGGGCAGCAAGATCATGACCAGGTCGCCACGGCTCGCGGCCTCGACCACCGGCAGCACCTCGAGGCCCTGCTCGCGAGCGTCGGCAACCGAGCTGGAGTCCGGGCGCAGGCCGACCACTACCTCGATCCCGGAGTCCTTCAGATTCAGCGCATGCGCGTGGCCCTGTGAGCCGTAGCCGATGATCGCGACGGTTTTACCGCCCAAGAGTCCTAGGTCCGCGTCGTCGTCGTAGAGCATGGTCCGGCAGGCTATCCCACTTCGGGCCTGTCAGGCGATCACGCGCTCGCGGAGGCCACGAGCGTGCGCGCCGGGATCGACAGCGTCCCGTCGGCGGCTGTGAACGGCTGCAGGCGTCTCGCCACGCCGGCGCGAATCTCGGCGATCTCGGCCTCCGGCTGGCTGAGCACAGCGTCGTGGAAGGAGTTCGAGAGGTCCAGCGTCGTCTCCCAGAAGGCATCGAATGAGTCGTAGCGTTGACGCAGGTCGAGGGCCTGCACGTCGATCTCCGCGAACCCGGCTCCCGCGATCAACTCCCGCACCCGCTCTGGATCGCCGAGCGCGAAGGGGCCCGGCTGCCAGTCCGGGCTCGCGCCCGGCGCCGGGATCAGGCCGCGCTCGATCAGCTCGAGCGCCGGCTGCAGCGCCCATGGGTTGTGCGCGACCGAGTCCCACACCGCCAGCGCCAGGCGCCCGCCCGCACGCAGCACGCGCCTGGTCTCGGCCAGGGCGGCGGCCGGGTCGGCGAGCAGCATGTAACCCCAGCGGCAGAGCACCCCGTCGACGCTGGCCAGCGGCATGTCGATCCATTCCGCCGAGATCACCTTGAACTCGACGTTCTCGACGCTCAGCTCGACGGCCCGGACGCGGGCGCCGTCGAGCATCGCCTCGGCCTGGTCGGAGACGATCACCCCGCCGGCGGGCCCGACGCGCCGGGCAACGAGCAGTCCAGTCTCGCCGGTGCCCGCCGCCAACTCCATGATCCGCTGACCCGGCCGCGGCGCGATCGCCTCGATCAGCCATTCCGATACCGGTGCGCCCAGCCTGCGGATCGCCTCCTGACTCCGGCGCCAGCCGGCGGCGGCGGCTTCCCAACCCTGCAGGCTCGCCTCGCGGTGCGCGTTCGCGTCGAAGCCGATCGTGCCATCGGCGGCCGGGGCCGCGTCAGTCGGGCCGTTCTGGGCGGGACCGTCGCCGTTGGGATCGGATGCGCTCATGCGAGTTCTCTGCGCAACAGCTTGCCCGATCGCGTGCGCGGAAGCGGCGTCGTCGTGAAGTCGATCCGCTTGGGCACCTTGTAGCGGGCCAATTTCATGGCGCAGTGCGCACGCAACGCCTCGGCCGTGACCTCGACGTCCGGCCTCACGACGACGATCGCCGCCACCGCCTCGCCCCAGTCCGGGTCTTGACGGCCGAGCACCGCCGCCTCGAGCACGCCCGGGCACGATTCGAGCGCCGCCTCGACCTCCGCCGGGGCCACGTTCTCGCCGCCGCTCACGATCGTGTCCGCCAAGCGCCCGGTCACCCGCAGGTGGCCATTCTCGTCGAGCCTGCCGAGGTCGCCCGTGCGCAGCCAGCCGTCGGGGCCGCGTGAGGCCGGAGCCACGGTCGGCCCAGAGACCATTATCTCCCCGGCGCCGGCCTCGCCCCCTGGAACCTCCTCGACGCGAACGCGCGTACAGAACAGTGGCGGGCCGCCGGTCGTCACCTGCGAACAGGCCTCCGTCAGCCCGTAGGTCGCGCTCACGGGCACTCCCGCCCCGCGGGCCCTCTCGATGAGCGCTTCGGGTACGGGGCCGCCGCCCGTGAGCGCCCAACGCAACGCGGGCGGACGCGCCAGACCGGCATCCAGCAACCTGGCGAGCGTGGTGGCGACCAGCGAGACCAACGTCACGTCCCGGGCCATCAGTCCATCCAACACACGGTCGGTCTCGAAGCGCTCGTGCACCACCGCCGTCGTCGCGTAAACCGCCGAGCGCACCACGATCGACAGTCCTCCGACGTGCGAGACCGGCAGCGCGCACAGCCACCGCTCCTCGGGATCGAGGCCCAGCGCGACGGCCGAGCCCAAGGCGCTCCACAAGAAGTTTCCGTAGGTCAGCTCTACCGGCTTCGGCTCAGAAGAGGTTCCCGAGGTGTGGATCACGGCCGCGACCGCATTCAGGTCGTGGCGCTCGCCCGGATCCTCCTCCTCCTCCTCCTCCTCCTCCTCGACCTTTCCCGCCGAGACCCCACGCGCGCGCTCTCTCTCCTCGTCCTTGTCCCTTCCCGCTGAGACCCCGCGCGCGCGGGCGTGCTCCGCCGAAGAGATGTCCGAAAGCGCCCCAGACGAAGGGCCCGTAAGCGGCTCCTCGATGAGCAGCGCCGCGCCCGCGCACACACGCGCGCGCTCGGCCGCCGCCAAACGCAGATCGACGGGCACCGCCACCGCGCCGCGCAGCAAACAGGCGTGGAAGGCCTCCGCGAACGCCAGGCCCGGAGGCAGCGCGAGCGCGACGCGCTCGCGGCGCGCCACGCCCCGCTCGGCCAGCGCCTCGGCGCCGGCACGCGCGGCCGCATACAGCTCGCCGTAAGAACGGTTCCCCTCCGGCGCCTCGATCGCCACCGCATCCGGCCTCGTGCGCGCCGCGCGGCGCAGCCAAGCCTCTACGAACATGCCGCACAGGCTAGGACAACGCCGCCCTGCGCCATGCTGCGTCCTCAGTCACTCGCGTACAAAGTACGCCACGTTCCTTGCGTCCTTGCCTGGCTTGCCCGGCGATTGCCCTAGCAAGCTAGCCTTCGCCCCCGAGATGACAGATCAGACGACGAACACCGAGTGGGCGCCGGCCGGCGATTACCAGGACATCCGCTACGAGAAGTCGCTCGGGCCGAGCGCCGGCATCGCCAAGATCACGATCGATCGCCAAGAGGTCCGCAACGCGTTCAGGCCCCTCACGATCGTCGAGATATCGAGGGCCCTTGAGGATGCCCGTGAGGACACCGAGATCGGCGCGATCGTTCTGACGGGGGCCGGCGAGAAGGCGTTCTGCTCGGGCGGGGATCAGCGCGTGCGCGGCGATTCCGGCTACCTGGCCGAGGACGCGGCCGGCGCTCCGGACCCGACCCGCCCCGGCCGCTTCCACGTGACCGACCTGCACATCCAGATCCGGCGATTGCCGAAGCCGGTCGTGGCGATGGTGGCCGGCTACGCGATCGGCGGCGGCCACGTCCTGCACCTGGTCTGCGACCTGACGATCGCCGCTGAGAACGCCATCTTCGGCCAGGTCGGACCCAAGGTCGGCTCCTTCGACGGCGGCTACGGCGCGGGACTCCTGGCCGACCTGGTCGGACCTAAGAAGGCCAAGGAGATCTGGTTTCTGTGCAGGCAGTACTCCGCCCAAGAAGCCCTGTCGATGGGCCTCGTCAACACGGTCGTGCCGCTCGCCGAGCTCGAGGCCGAGACGATCCAATGGTGTCAGGAGATGCTCGCCCTCTCGCCGTTCGCGCTACGGCTCCTGAAGGCCAGCTTCAACGCCGCCGAGGATGGCCTGGCCGGCATCCAGCAGCTCGCTCACGACGCGAACCTCCTGTTCTACGGCAGCGAGGAGGCCCAAGAGGGCAGGAACGCCTACCGCGAGAAGCGCAAGCCCGAGTTCTCGAAGTTTCCGAAGCGCGCGTGAGCACGACCGGGACGTTGGCCGTGCACGAGCGTCCGAGCACCGTGCGCATCTGGGTCATGGCCGCTCGTACCCGGACGCTGCCGGCGGCGGTCGCGCCCGTCCTGGTCGGCACCTCGCTGGCCCTCGGCGCCGGCATCTTCCATCCGCTCGCGTTCCTGGCGGCGCTCTTGGGGGCCGTCTTCATCCAGGTCGGCACCAACCTGTCGAACGACTACTCCGACGCCCGTCGGGGCGCCGACAGCGAGGACCGGTTGGGACCGGTAAGGGTGACCGCCGGCGGCCTGGTGCCCCCCAAGCAGGTCCTGATCGCCACGTATGCGACCTTCGGCCTGGCGATCCTCTGCGGCGCCTACCTGGTGGCTGTCGCGGGACCAGAGCTGATCGCGGTCGGCGCCGCCTCGATCCTGGCGGGCGTTCTCTACACCGGTGGGCCGAGACCCTACGGCTACGAGGGCCTCGGCGAGGTCTTCGTGTTCCTCTTCTTCGGCGTCGTCGCCGTCGCCGGCTCGTACTTCGTGCAGGTCCAGGAGCTGCCCTGGCAGGCGTTCGGCTGTGCGGTGCCCGTCGGCCTGCTCGCCAGCGCGATCCTCGTCGTCAACAACGTCCGGGACATCGACACCGACCGGCGCGCCGGCAAGCGCACGCTGGCGGTCCGCCTGGGCCGCGAGCGCACACGCGGGCTGTACACGGCGATGCTCGTGGTCGCCTTCGCCAGCGCGCCCGTGCTGTGGGCGCTCGGCATGTCCGCCTGGCTACTGCTCAGCTGGCTTGCGATCCCGCTCGCGGCCGGGCTCGTGCAGACTGTGCGCACGCGCGTGGACGGGCCCGCGCTGAACGGCGCCCTGGCGAAGACAGGACTCCTGCAGATGCTCTTCTGCCTACTGCTCTCGGCCGGCATCCTCTTGAGCGGCGGGATCTGAGGTGCGGCTGAGCTGGCGGCGCCTGAAGGTGCGCCTGCGTGTTCCGCTCGCGACCGCCCACGGCACGCTGCGCAAGCGCGAGCTCTTGGCGGTCACCTTGACCGGTGAGGACGGGTGCAGCGGCCACGGCGAGGCGGCGCCGCTCGAGCCCTACGACGGCGTCAGCCTCGACCGCGTCCTCGGCGCCCTCGAAAGCTACCGCCAGGTCCTGGCCGACGCCCGCGAGCCGGACGGGACGGGGCTGCTGGAGGCATGTCGCCGCGCCGACGACACCCCGCAGGCGCTCGCGGCGATCGACATGGCGCTGTGGGACCGCGCCGGACGCCGAGCCGGCATGCCGGTGGCCGAGCTGCTCAGCGACCGGCCGGCCCGGACCGTCACGGTCAATGCGACGATCGCCTCCGGCGACCGCGCCGGAGCCGTCGACGCGGCCTCCCAGGCCGTCAGCGAAGGGTTCAAGTGCGTCAAGCTCAAGGTCGGGATCGGCGACGATGCCGCGCGCGCGTCGGCGGTGCGCGCGACCGTCGGACCTCAGGTGGCGCTGCGCCTGGACGCGAACGGCGCTTGGGGGATCGAAGAGGCGATCCGGGCGATCGAGGCGATGGCGCCGATCGGCCTGGAGCTCGTCGAGGAGCCGGCCCACGGTCTGCGCGCCGTCCGCGAGATCCGCGACCGCGTGAGCACCAGGATCGCGATCGACGAGACCGCGGCTGAGCCCGGCGCCCTCGGTGCCGGCGTCGCCGACGCCGTGTGCCTGAAGATCGGCCGCTGCGGCGGCATCTCCGGCCTGCTCGCCGCCGCCACGCTCGTTCGCTCCTCGGGTGCCGAGCCCTACGTCAGCTCGACCTTCGACGGCCCTATCGGGGTCGCGGCCGCCCTGCACGCCGCCGCCGCCCTGGCCTCGCGCGGGCCGGTTCCGCCATGCGGGCTGGCCACGCTGCGGCTGTTCGAGGGCTCACTCCAGGACGCCCTGCCCGTCAGGGACGGTCTGATCGCCCTGCCCGAGGGTCCCGGGCTGGGGGTCGAGCCGTTCTAGCGCATCTACCGGCGAGTTCTGAGGCGTAGCGGGCACGGCCGCGCCGGCGCTGGGCGCCTCCGCCTCGGGCGCCTCCAATCTGGGCGTCTCCACCGCGGGCGCCCCCGCCAGGAACGTGGCTCCGAGCAGGCGCCCGACGAAGTCGGCCGGCGCCGGCTTGCCGAGAATCTCGCCCTGGACGATCGTCGCGCCCATAGCTCGCAGGGCGCTCAGCTGCTCGGACGTATGCACGCCCCGAACGATCACCGGCAGGCCCAGATCGCGACCGGTAACGAGGATCGTCTCCAACAGCCAGCGACGATAGTCGTCGGTGTCCGTGGCGGCGATCGAGTCGCGGTCGACCTTCAGGCAGCGCAGCGGCATCTTGGCCAGATCCGCGTGGGAGGCGTAACGACTGCCGAAACCGTCGAGCGCGACGCGCACCCCGAGGCGATCGAGCTCATGCAATCGCTCCGCGCCCGGAACCAACTCGCCCATCACGGTCGCCTCCGAGACGTCGAGCGTCAGCAGCGAAGGGTCGAGCCCCGACAGCTGCAGCGCGCGGCGGACGTCGGTGAGGAATCCCTCCCGGTTCAGCTGCTCGGAAGAGACCCTCACCGACACCCCGACGCGCCCGCCGCCCCTCTCGGCGCCCTCTCCGACGATGTTCCAGGCCGCGGCGTCGGTGCAGGCCCGTTCGAGCTGCCAGCGGCCGAGCGGCACGATCAGACCGGTTTCCCGAGCCAAGGCCATGAAGTCGGCGGGCTCGAGCACGCCTCGCTCGGGATGGCGCCATCGGATCAGCCCCTGCAGGCCGGTGACCCGGCGTTCGCTCAGATCGCAGATCGGCTCGTACAGCAGGAACAGCTGGCGGTCTTCCATGGCGGCGTTCAGTTCGCTCTCGAGCAGCTCCTGGCCGTCGGTCGTGGCCCTCGTGTTGGCGTTGAACAGCTTGTAGCGATCCTTGCCCGCCGCCCGGGCCGCCGTCTCGGCGTCCCGCAAGAGCTCTGCCGGAGTCTCGTAGCGGCCGAAAGCGATGCCGATGCTGGTGCTCAACACGAAGCTCGGCCCGAAGCCCTCGAGCTCGATTGGCTCGCGCAACGCCTCTATCGCGCGCCGCGCCAGCGAGTCCAAGCGCACCCCGCGTGCAGCCGATTCGACGAGGATCACGAACTCGTCCCCGCCGAGCCGCCCGACGCTGTCGCCGGCGCGCACGACCTGCTCCAAACGGCGTGCCACGATCCGCAGCAGCTGATCGCCGGCGTCGCTTCCAAGCCTGTCGCTGACCTCGCCGACCCAGTCGACTTCGACGAACAGCGCGCCCGCGATCGCCTCCGACTGGCGACCCGTCCGCGCGATCAGGCGCTCGGCGCGGTCGAGCATCAGCACGCGGCTGGGCAGTCCGGTGAGCGGGTCGTAGAGGTCCTCGCGAGAGTCGGCCTGCGCCGCTCCGGGGGTTGCCCCGGGCGGCGTTGCCGCTCCCGTGGACGCCGACGCCGCGGCGTTCTCGCCGCCGAGCAGCAGCAGCAGCGCGGCGAGCAGCGCGCTGGCGAAAATGCCTCCGACCAGCAACGCCAGCGCGCCAGAATCGGCGAAAACCCCGGCAGGCAGCGGCGGGCCGTAGCTCGTCACGCTCCAGGCGCCGCGCAGCGGCCGGCTTGCGCTCTGCGCCTGGGCGCTCGGCGCGCCGCTCCAGTAGACGAGATTCCCCGTACGGCCGTTGTAATCCAGATGTGCGGCGTAGCCGTGCTGACCGACGAGCGCCTCGCGCAGAACGACCCCTGGGATCAGCACCTCGCGTAGCCATCCCACCGAAGCGGCTCGGCGCCCGAAGACGCTGCGCGGCGTCACCGCTCCCCGGTAGACCGGCGTCTCGATAGCCAGGCCGGGCCCCCTCGAGGACGCCACCGAGCTGTAGATGCTCGCCGCCGTGTCCCTGCTGAGCGCCAGCGCGGGCGATACGCTGGCGAGGCCCGAGAAGCGGAGCGCGTCGAGCTCCGGATAACGGCTACGTGTGCGTGCCCAGGCCTTCCAGCGCGCGAATTCGACGGACGTTGCGTTCGGGTGCTCAGCGAAGAGGGTGGCCGCGCTGACCGTCAGCTGTTCCTCGTGCTTGATCGCCATGTTCAGCGTCGATGCGATCGATGTCGAGGTCCGCGCGAAGGCGTTGCGCGCGCCGGCGGCGTCGCTGCGCATCAAAGCACGGGCGCCGAACGCGGACGCCAGCACCCCGGCGGCCAGACATACGAGGGCCGCCGCAAACCAGACCGGGCCGGCGGCGCGTAGCGTGCGCGTGACACGACCAGGCTCACGTGTGAGCTCGGGCTCGGGTGCCGGCTGTCCGGGCGTCTCGACGGCCGGCTGGGCCAGCTCAGGCTCGTGCCCCGGCAGTCCGGGCGTCTCGACGGCCGGCTGGGCCGGCTCAGGCTCATGTGCCGGCAGTCCGGGCGTCTCGACGGCCGGCTGGGCCGGCTCAGGCTCATGTGCCGGCAGTCCGGGCGCTCCGACAGGCGCCTGTTCGGGCGTCGCGGGAACGCCGTTGGCGGGCGCTGAATCGGGCTGGGGAGTATCGCTGTCTGGCATGACGTTCTAGATGTCCCCCAAGCTTCTTCAGGTTGTCCTCCGGTCCGTTATCGGCACGGACACGCGCAACCGTAGAATCCTGCAATTCGTTTGGACCGATACCCGACCGCAATGCGCGCCCGGGCGCGCCCGGGCCGTGGCGCTAGAAGGCCCGGGCGACCGCTTCAGGCGACTCCAGCGGCAACCGATGGCCGCCCGGCACGATGACGAGCTCGGCGTCCGGCAGCAGTTCCACCATGCGCCGGCCAAGCCCTACGAACTTGTGGTCGCGCTCGCCGGCCAGCACCGTCACGGGCATCGCCAGTGCGGGCAGGCGCTCCCAAAGCGGCTCCATCTTCCCCGTGCCGATCCCGCGCAGGACGGCCGCGAGAGCGTCCGGAGGGCTGCGCCTGTAGTCGGCGCATGCGAGCTCGTCCACGAGTGGCGGATCCTCGGCGAACAGCGGCTGGGCTCGCCAACGGGTCAGGAAGTCCTCGACGCCTTCGCGCTCGAGCTTCTCGGCCAGCTGATGGTCTCGAGCGCTCCGGTCGGCCCGCTCGGCGGCGTCCTCGATCCCGGCGGTGCTCGATACGAGTATGAGCCCGCTGACGCGCTCCGGGGCCGCCAAGGCCACGCACAGGGCGATGCGCCCGCCCAGCGAGTAGCCGCCGAGCGCGAAGCGCTCGGGGCTCTCCTCGAGCACGTATCGCACGCAGGCCGCGAACGTGATCGGCCTCTCGGCGTCTGCGTTCGCCCCGTGCCCGGGCAGGTCGAGCGCCAGCGGCCTGTAGCGTTCGGGTGCAAGCGCGCCGATGACCGGATCCCAGGCGCGACGGGTCCCACCGAAGCCGTGCAACAAGACCAGATCCTCGACCATCCAAGCCAATCCTATGACCACGAGCCCGACCGACACCTATGTCCTGCTACGAGCGTTCGTCGACGAGCTGGCGCGCTGCGGTATGCGGCTCGCGTGCACCTCGCCCGGATCCCGCTGCGCACCGCTGGTCCTGACGCTCGCCCGTGAGCAGCGCCTGCGCTGCTACTCGCACATCGACGAGCGTTGCGCTGGGTTCTTCGCGCTCGGGGCAGCCAAGGCATCGGGCCTGCCGGTGGCGGTGACCTGCACCTCGGGCACGGCCGCGGCGGAGCTTCTGCCGGCCGCGATCGAGGCTCACGAGGCGCGCGTGCCGCTGCTGATCCTGACCGCCGATCGCCCGCCCGAGCTACGCGAGAACGGCGCCGGCCAGGCGATCGACCAGCTGAAGCTGTACGGAGCCGCGGTCAAGTGGTTCTTCGAGGTCGGTGTGCCCGACTGTGCCAGCCCGGAGCGGCTGCGCTGGATCAGGACGCTCGCCTGTCGCTCCTACTGGACGGCGCTCGAAGGCCGGCCGGGACCGGTGCACCTGAACTTTCCGTTGCGCGAGCCTTTGACGACCGACCAGGAGCTGCCCGCCGAGGAGACGGGCCGCCCAGGCGGGGCGCCCTACGTGCTGCGGTCCAGTCCCGCCCCGCCACGGTCCAGTCCCGCCCCGCGAGCTGCCCGCGCGCGCGCGAGTGCTCCCGATGGCGACCATATGCAGGACACCGGCAGCGCGCTCGCCGCCGAGGCGACCGAAGGGTGGATAGGTGAGGTGGACGCGGTCCTCGCCGAGCTCATAGCCGGCGCCAAGCGGGGCGTCGTGGTGGTCGGGCGCGACGAGCGCGACCTGGCGTTGGGCGCCGCCGCGGCGGCGTTCTGCGAGCGCGCCGGCTGGCCGCTCTTGGCGGACCCGATGTCGGGGGCCAGGCGCGGCCCGGCGGCGGTCGCGCACTACGACGCGCTGCTTCGTGACGAACGCTTCGCCGGCGCGCAACGTCCGGACCTCGTCTTGCGCACCGGCGACCTGCCGGTGTCCAAGCCGCTGCGCGAGTGGCTCGCCGGCCTGGATGACGTGCCCCAGGTGGCGCTCGACCCCGAGGGAGCGTGGCAAGACCCGGCGTCGGTGCTCTCTCATTCTTTCGGGCTCGACCCCGCGGCTACGTTCGCGGCGCTGACGGGCGCTGTAGGCCCGGCCGAAGAAGACTGGCTGGCCGGCTGGCGCGGAGCCGACGAGCTGGCCTCCGAGGCGATCCTGAGAACGCTCGCGACCGATCAGACCAGCGAGCCGGCGGTGGCATTCGAGCTGGGGATCCTGCTGCCGAGAGAGGCCACGCTGTGGGTGGCCTCGTCGATGCCGGTACGTGAGATCGAGACGTTCTGGCCCGTGCGACCCGACCCCCCGCGCGTGCTTTGCAACCGGGGCGCCAACGGGATCGACGGGATCGTCTCGAGCGCGTTCGGCGCGGCGGCGGTAAGCGACGAGCCGGTGGTCTTGCTGATCGGCGACGTCGCCTTTGCGCACGATCTCGGCGGGCTGCTTGCGGCCAAGCGGCTGGGACTGGAGTTGACGATCGTGCTGATCGACAACGACGGCGGCGGCATCTTCGACTTCCTGGCGGTCTCGAGGGCGCGAACGGCCCGCGAAAACGAGATCTACACCGACCACGTGGCCACCCCGACGGGCCTCGACGCGGCACGGGTAGCAGCGCTTTACGGCCTCCGGTATGAGCCCGTGCTCGAGACCTCCGCCTTGCGCGGAACGCTGGAGCGGGCGCTCGCGGGGAGGGCCGGCTCCACGATCGTGCACGTCAAGACCGACCGCGCCAAGAACGTTGATCTGCACGAGCGCGTCTGGAGCGACGTCTCAGCGGCTTTGGCGAGCGCCGGCCTGTCCGGGCGCGGCCGTTGAGCACCGCGGCCGCCTATCGCTTCGGCAGGGCTGTCGCTCGCCATCGCCGGCTGGTACTCGGTGGCTGGGCGCTCGCCCTGATCGTGTGCGCGGCGCTGTATCCCGGCCTGAAGCACTCGTTGGGCGCCCCCAACTACGGGATCGACGGGGCCCAGTCTTCACGCGCCGAGCAGCTGCTCGAAGAACGTTTTCGAGGGCACGGAGCCGAGCAGGACGTGCTCGTGTTCAGCTCCCCGGATCGCAAAGCCGGCGAGCCGGCCTATCGGGCGGTGGTCTCGCGCGTGCTGGCCCTGACCCGCCACCAGCGTTACGTGACGGGCGTGTTCGGCCCCTACACGCATGGCGCCAAAGGCCAGGTCTCCGCCGACGGGCACGCCGCGATCGCGCTTGTCGGCATCGCGGGCAGTCCCCGCCAGCTGCTCACGAACGCCGCGGCCCTGCAGAGGGTCGTCGACCCGCTCGCCCGGGCCGGCGTCGCCGTGTGGCTCACCGGATACGCGCCGGTCGCCAACGACATCACGGCCGTCGAGAACGAAGACGTCGAGCGGGCCGAGACGATCGGCGTGCCGATCGCGCTGATCGTGCTCGTGCTCGCGCTCGGCGCGGCGACTGCCGCGTTCGTGCCGTTGGCGATCGCCGGCAGCGGGCTGCTGCTGACATTCGGCCTGCTGGCGGTCCTCGCCACCATGCTGACATTCGACAGTTTCCTGACGACGATCGTCACGATGATCGGCGTGGGCATCGGCATCGATTACGCCCTGTTCATCGTCAGTCGCTTCCGCGAGGAGCTTGCTTTGCGCGGGCGCGAGGGCGAACTCGAGGAGGAGCAGGTGCAGGATGCGGTCGGCGCGGCGCTCGCCAGCTCCGGGCGCACGGTCCTGTTCTCGGGCATCGTCGTGGCGCTCGCCCTGGCGACGCTCGTCACGATCAGGGCTCCGATCTTCAGGGAGTTCGCGCTCGGCGCGGTCACCGTCGTGACGTGCACGGTGATCGTCGCCCTCACCTTGCTGCCTGCCGTGCTGGCAACGCTCGGGCCGCGGATCAACCGGGGCTCGCTGCCCGCCCGAATGCAACCCAGGGACTCGCTGGCCGAAAGCGGCGATTACGGCGAAGGCGGCTGGGCGCGTTGGGCGCGGACGGTCATGCGCCGGCCCGTGCTCGCGGCCGGCGCCATTTCGATCCTGTTGATCCTCGCGGCCACGCCCGTGCTCGGGCTTCGCACGGGTGTCGACTTCGGTATCGCCTCGCTCGGCGCGACGCCTTCTGGCAAGGGCGAGGAGGTACTCGCGCGCTCGTTCGGGGCCGGCACTTTGGCGCCGATCGAGATCGTGCTCAGCGGCCCCCGCGAAAGTGGGCGACTCGACCTGTCCGCGGCCACCCGGGCGGCCAGACTCGCGCGCGAGCTGGCCCCCAGCGCCCACAACGACATCGCCTCGCTCACCGTCACGAAAGGCGCGGATGCCGTGCTCTTGACGGTGGCGCCGAAGACGGCGATCGACTCTTACGCCTCCGAACAGCTGGTGCGCCACATCCGCTCAGCGCTGATCCCGCCGATCGAAGCGAACGGCGGACCTGACGTGGCGGTCGGTGGCGCGACCGCCAAGATCGTCGACCTGTCGGACATCACAGACTCGAAATTTCCGGTCGTGCTGGGCTTGATCCTCGCGCTGTCTCTGCTCTTCCTGACGGTCGTGTTCCGCAGCGTCGTGCTGCCCGTCAAGGCGGTCGCGATGAACCTGCTCGCCACGGGCGCCACCGTCGGGATCGTGATCTGGATCTTCCAGGACGGCCACGCCGAGCGCCTGCTCGGCTTTCAGAGCACCGGCTTCATCCAGGTCTACCTGCCGCTCAGCGTGTTCGCCCTGCTGTTCGGACTGTCCATGGACTACGAGGTCTTCCTGATCAGGCGCATGCGCGAGACCTGGCTGAAGACAGCCGACAACCAGGAGGCGGTCGCCGCCGGTGTCGAGCACACGGCCCGCCCGATCTCCGCCGCCGCGGCGATCATGGTCGCCGTGTTCGGCAGCTTCGTGACCGCGAGCGTGCTCGAACTGAAGCAGTTCGGCCTGGCCCTGGCTCTGGCGATCGCGATCGACGCGACGCTCATCCGGCTCGTGCTCGTGCCCGCCCTGATGAAGCTCTTCGGCGCGCGCAACTGGTGGCTGCCGCGGTTGGGCCCGCGTCCGCGCGAGCAGGCGCCAGGCGCGGTGGCGAGCGAGTCAGCTCGCCAGTAGCGGCAAGAGAGCTTGCAGCTTGACCTCGGTCTCGGCCAGCTCGGCCGGCGGCTTGGAGTCACGCACAATCCCGTTGCCGGCATAACATCTGGCGACGTTGCCACGCAGCAGGGCGCAGCGCAGGGCCACACACAGCTCGCCGTCGCCGGTGGCGTCGGTCCAGCCGACCGGGCCGGCATACCAGCCGCGATCGAGGCCCTCCAGAGCAGGGATCAAAGCGGTCGCGACCTCGCGGGGCTCACCGCCGACCGCCGGTGTCGGATGCATCAGGCCAGCCAGCTCGAGCACGTCGATCGGCGCCGCCAGCTGCGCCCGGATCGGCGTGGCAAGGTGCTGGATGTTCGCGATCTTGACGAGCTCGGGCTCGTCCGCCGCGGCGACCCAAACCGAATGGGCGCGCAGCGTGCGCTCGATGCGGCGCGCCACGATCGCGTGCTCCTCGCGATAGCTCTCGTCGCGCAGGAGCTGCTCGCCGAGATGGTCGTCCACGGCGGGGTCCGCGCTGCGCCTGGTCGAACCGGCGAGCGCGAGCGTGCTGACGCGGTGGCCTTCCCTGCGGATCAAAAGCTCCGGGCTTGCGGCCACGAGCGTCGCGTCGCCGCGCCCGACGCAGAAACAGAAGCACGCCGGGAACGCCTCCCTCAGGACGCCAAGAATCGCCGCAGGGTCGTATGCGAGCGGCGCCTGCGCCTGGACCTCCCTGGCGAGCACCACCTTCTGGAGCTCGCCCTTCGCGATCAGCTCGGTCGCGCGTTCGACCGCGGCCTCGTAGTGCTCGGGCGCCATCGCGCTCGCAACCCGGTGGCGTCCCGCCGGCGCCGGGTCCAGCAGCGGCAGCGAGCTCGATCGCAGCTCGCCTAAACGGCGCTCCAGCCGTGCGAGCGCGTCCTCGGCCGTGTCATCAGGGGCCACGAGCGCCGCCAGCGTCAAGCGCACGTCGGTCCTATCCCTCCCACCGGCGGGGCCAGACCTCCTGATCGCAACCTCGGGCACGACCATCGAGGCCGGCTCGAAGCCCTCCCACTCCGGGGCTCCCCCACCGTCGGGCGCAAACGCGAAGCCCCCGACGGCCACCGGACCGGAGCGGTCCGGATCGTCATGAGGGTCGCCCACGGCTCCCGCGGCCAGCGCGCGCCAGCGGTCGGCGACCTCAGCGAAGCGGCCGGGCCCGCGGGCGGCCAGCCGCGCGACCTCGCCGAGCGCGCCGAGCGCCGCGCCACCCCTGTCGGGCTGCTCGAAGGCGAACCACGGCTCTCCGGCCCGCCGCGATACGCAGGCCACGGCGCTCGGATCGACCTCGCCTCCCAGCTTGACCGTGCTCGTCGCGAGCGTCGCCTCGCCGCTGCGTCTTGCCCTGCGCAGCGCCAGCTCGAGGCGCGCCATCATGCGCTCACGATCGGACTCGCTCAGTGCGAACGGTGGTTGATCACGATCTTTTCGGTCAAGAGTCGATCGCAAGTGTGCCTCCTGAGGGGCGTTAGGCAAGTAGGTCAAGGACGCACCGAGCGAAGTGTGCTTTGCTGGCCGATCCCGGATGATCGGTGAGCGAGGGAGGACGCAGACCGATCGCTGACCAAGATGCGCTCATCGATCGGCCAACACCGCCTAACGCCCCTCAGGTCTCTGTGCGTCCTCTCGAGATCGCTATCTCACCGGTGCGCATCATCTCGATCAGGCCGAACGGCCTGACCATGCTCTCGAAGGCCTCGATCTTTTCGGTCGTGCCGGTCACCTCGACGATCACAGAGCGCTTGGTGACGTCCACGATTTTGCCCCTAAAGATCTCGGTGATCTGCATCAGCTCTCCGCGCTGAGGCCCATCGGCTGAGATCTTGAACAGGGCCAGCTCGCGCGCGACCGTGTCCTCTGGCTCGAGGTCCCTGATCTTCAGGACGTTGATCAGCTTGTGCAGCTGCTTGGTGACCTGATCGATCGGGTGCACCGCGCCGTCGACCGTCAACGTGACCCTCGAAATCTGATCGTCATCGGTCGGCCCGACCGTCAGCGTGTCGATGTTGAAGCCCCTGCGCGCGAACAGCCCGGCGATGCGCGTCAGCACACCCGCCTTGTTCTCGACCAGGATCGACAGCACGTGCTTTCTGCCAGTGCGCAAGCCCGCCGAGGCCTCCAGCTCTTCGAGGCTCAGCGGCGCCTTCGTGCCAGGCTCGCCCACGACGGCGCTCACCCGACCATCTCTCTGGCCGGCTGGCCGGCCGGGATCATGGGATAAGTGTTCTCCTCGCGGGTGACCTTGACATCCACGAAGACGGGACCGTCGGTCTCGATCGCGCGCTTCATGTCGTCAACAAGGGTGGTCTTGTCTTCGAATCTCATCCCGGTCGCGCCGTAGGCCTCGGCGAGCTTGACGAAGTCCGGGAACTCGCCCATCTCGACGTGACTGTATTTGCCGTCCCAGAACAGCTCCTGCCACTGCCTGACCATGCCGAGATAGCCGTTGTTCATGATGAACACCTTGATCGGGATCTTCTCCTGGGCGCAGGTCGCCAGCTCTTGAGCGTTCATCTGCACCGAGCCGTCGCCTGCCACGCAGCAGACCAGCTTGTCCGGGCAGCCAACCGCTGCGCCCATCGCGGCCGGCAGGCCGAAACCCATGGTTCCCAGACCACCGGAGTTGATCCAACGCCGGGGCGCCGAGAAGTCGTAGTACTGAGCGGTCCACATCTGATGCTGGCCGACGTCGCTCGAGACGATCGCCTCGCCGCCGGTCGCCTGCCACAGCGCCTGGATCATGTACTGCGGCTTGATCTCGTTGTCGGCCGAGTCTTCGTAGCCGAGCGGATACTTCGCTTTCCAGCCCTCGATGCGCTCCCACCACTCGCTCAAACGCGCGGTGTCGGCGCTGAGCGCGCGATACTCGACCGCAAGCTTCGCCAGCACGCGCTTGGCGTCGCCGACGATCGGGATGTGGGCCGGCACGTTCTTCGAGATCTCGGCTGGGTCGATGTCGATGTGGATGAACTTCGCCTTCGGCGCGAACTCCGAGAGCTTGCCGGTGATCCTGTCGTCGAACCTGGCGCCGACGGCGCAGATCAGGTCGGCCTCGTCCATCGCGTAGTTCGCGGCCCTGGTGCCGTGCATGCCCAGCATCCCCAACCACTGCGGGTTGGCCTGGCCAGGCCCGCCGTCCGCGCCCGAGAGCCGTGCGGGGAACGCGCCCAGGCCCATCAGCGTGCACGTCACCGGGAACCTGTCGCAGGCAGCCAGCTCGATCAACTCTGGGGAAGCATCGGCGTTGACGACGCCGCCGCCGGCGTAGATCACAGGACGGCGTGCGGCGGCCAGTGCCTTCGCGGCCTGCCTGATCTGCTTCTGGTTGCCGTCGGTCGTCGGTTGATAGCCGGGCAGCTTGACGTCGGTCACCGGCTCGTACTCGATCTCGGCGCGCGATAGATCCTGCGGGATGTCGACCACGACCGGACCCGGCCGGCCGGTCCTGGCGACGTGGAACGCCTCGTGGATCGCCCTCGGGATCTCTCGAGGGTCCTGGATCATGAACGAGTGCTTGACGATCGGGATCGTGATCCCCAGGGTGTCCGCCTCCTGGAAGCCGTCGGTCCCGAGCAGCTCGGTCCGAACCTGGCCGGTAATGAAGACGCACGGGACGGAGTCCATCATCGCGTCGGTGATCGGCGTGATCAGGTTCGTCGCGCCGGGACCGCTCGTCGCGAACGCGACGCCGACCTTGCCCGTCGCCTTGGCGTAACCCTCGGCGGCATGACCGCCGCCAGCCTCGTGCCGGACAAGGATGTGCTTGATCCCGCCGTTCACGAACGCGTCGTAGGTAGGCAGGTTCGCGCCGCCGGGCAGCCCGAACACCACGTCCACGCCCTCGGCCTTCAAACATTCCATGATCGCGTCGACCGCGCGCATGCTGCGAGTCTAACAGCGGGTTAACGCCCATCACCAGCGGCCCGATGGCTTGGCGCCGCGCCAGCGGACAGCTAGGAGCTGCCGATCGCGACGCCGATCGCCAGGGCGATCGCGCCGCCGACCGTGACGACCAGGAGCGAGGAGCGCATCGAGACGTGCAGGAACCGTTTCCGGACCCAGGCGATGGCGAACAGCTCGACCGCGACGACACACCCGGCCACCAGCAGCGCACGGTGCACGTCGGAGATCAGGAAAGGCAGGGTATGGAAGATGCCGCCCAGGGTCGTCATTCCGCCCGTGATCGATCCGCGCACCACGGCTGAGCCGCGGCCCGTCTGTTTGCCGGTGTCCGACAGCGCCTCCGACCAGCCCATACTGACCCCCGCCCCGAGCGCCGTAGAGAAGCCGACGAGCAGAGCGGTCCGTGAGTTCGCGGCGATCGCCGCCGCGAAGATCGGGGCCAGCGAGGAGACCGTCCCGTCGATCATGCCGACGAGCGCCGGCTGCACAACGCGCAGGACGAAGTCCTTTTCGTCCTTGAAGCCCCATCTATGGATCAGCCTCGAAATCAGCCGCTCGCTCGTGGGAGCCCCGGTCGTGCCTGCGCTCATCGTCCGGTTATACGCGGCTTCCGACTTCGGGCTCCCTTATCTCGAGCTCGAATGCGCGCAGACCGGTGCCGAGGCGGCCCTGGAGGCGGGACTCGCGGTCGGGCACCACGGATCGTCGCCGGCGTGGCGCCAGACAAGATGGTCGGGCGTCAGGATCGAGCGGCCGGAGACCCGAAGGATTCCGGTGCGATCAGCTGATTGGGATCCCCGCCCACCCAGTCGAGCTCGGCGCCGCACCTGGTGCACAGCGCGTCGTATGCCTTCGTCACGCGCCCGCAGCTCGGGCAGCCACGGCGCGGCTCGTCCCGCTCGACGCGGTATGCGATCGCGGTGAGCAGGCCGATCACGGGCACGATGCCCGAGATCAGGAACCACAGCCAGAACGAGCTGCCCTTGATCTTGCCGACGATCCCGCCGGCCAAGCCGAAGCAGAGGGCGAGGAACACGTAGGCCATCGCTGGGCCTTACCTAGAAAAGGACGCGTAGCGCCCAGATCACGGCGACGATCGCGAGAATCACGAGCACGAAGCCGGCGACTGCGACCGCGACGCCGATCAGGACGTGCAGCAGGAAGTAGCCGACGACCAGCAGCACGCACACCGCCACGATCGTTCTGACGATCGAGTTGCCAGTGGAGGACTCCGACGAAGACGGGCTCATCTGCCATCAAGGGTAGACGGTTGGGCGGTCGGGCAGCAGAGGACCTGGGCGCCGGCACGGCCTGAACGGCGGCCATGCCGCACGCGCGGGCTCTGCCCTGAGCTGCGTCCGAAATGAAGCGGCCCGCTCGACCGACCCGCTCGAAAACGGTGCGACCGGACGGGAATCGCCACCCCGTCCGGCCGCGCCCCGCTCACTTCCGGCCGAGGGAAGCCGGAGGAGACCTGTGTGAGGAGTTGCACTGCACGGCCATGGTGACGCACCCGAAAGGGTCTGTATTTGGACCGAAGTCCAAAATGTGACTCTCGAGCGTGTGGCGAGTGCCGCCTGCCCTGCCGGACACCGATCTCGGTGCGTGTCAGACGCCGAGCCGCTCGTGCACCAGCCGCGTGACCTCGCCGCCGTCGGCTCGACCCTTGGTCTCGCGCATCACGTGGCCGACGATCGGCCCGATCGCCTTGGCGTTCCCTTCGCGCACCCGCGTCGCGGCGTCGGGATTGGCTGCCAGGGCGGCAGCGACGATATCGGCCAGCTCATCGGAGTCGCCGAGCGACTGAAGACCCTCGGCCCGAACGATCTCGGCCGGGTCGCCACCCTGGGCGATGAGCTTGTCGAGCACCTGACGGGCGGCGCCGACGCTGATCTGCTTGGCCGAGACCATGCCCGCAAGCTCGGCGATCGCCCGCGGTGTCACGTGAGCATCAGTCGGATCGACACCGTCACCGAGCCGGCCGGCCAGCTCGACTGTCACCCAATTCGCCAGCACCTGTGAGGCAACGTCGACCTGGGCGCTCAGCGCTGCCTCGAAGAAGCTTCCGAACTCGGCGCGAAACGCCAGCATGCGCGCGCTGTCGGCGCTGAGGCCGAGCTCACGCTCGAAGCGCTCGGCGCGAGCCGCCGGCAGCTCGACGAGCGCTCCTTGCGCGCGCGCGAGCATCTGCTCGTCGATCCGGACAGGCACGAGATCGGGCTCCGGGAAGTAGCGGTAGTCGTGGGCCTCCTCCTTGCTGCGCAGCGAAGTGATCGCACCCGAGCTTGGGTCGTAGTGAAGGGTCTCCTGCTCGACTTGGCCCCCGTCGTTCAGGATCCGTTCCTGGCGGGCGATCTCGGCATCGATTCCGCGTTCGATGAACCTGAATGAGTTCATGTTCTTCAGCTCGGTCTTCGTGCCGAGCTCCTGGCTACCGGTCGGCCGCAGCGAGATGTTCGCGTCGCAACGCAGCGAGCCCTCCTCCATGTTCACGTCGCTGACACCGAGCTGGCGCAGCGTGGTGCGCAGGAGCTTGAGCCACTCGCTGGCCTGTTCCGCCGAGCGCAGGTCGGGCTCGGTCACGATCTCCGCCAGGGGCGTGCCGCCGCGGTTGAAGTCCACGACCGATTCGTGCGATCCGTGGATGCGCCCGCTCTCCCCGACGTGGGTCAACTTGGCGGCGTCCTCCTCGAGGTGAACCCGATGGATGCGCACCTCCCCCAGGCTGCCACCACCGCAGAGCGGTTCGTCGTATTGGGATATCTGGTAGCCCTTCGGAAGATCCGGATAAAAGTAGTTCTTGCGGTGGAACACGCTCCTCGGCGCCAGCGTCGAGCCGAGCGCCAAGCCGATCACAAGGCCAAGGTGGATCGCCTGGGCGTTGGCCACCGGCAGCGCGCCGGGCAGGCCCAGACAGACCGGGCAGGTCTTCGTGTTCGGCGGCTCGCCGAACGACAGCTCACAGCCGCAGAACATCTTCGTCCTGGTCTTCAGCTGGACGTGGATCTCCACGCCGATGACGGGTTCGAGCTCAGGCACGCGTCTTGCTCCCTTGGCGGGTCTCGAACCCCGCCCAACCGGCGAGCCACCGGCGACCGCCGCGCCAGGCAAACTCAGGCACGCGCGGGGCTCCCGTCGAAGCCGAGCGCGCTCTCCAGGGCGTAGGCCGCGTCGAGCAGCTCGTTCTCACTGAAAGCCGGGCCGGCGAGCTGCAGGCCGACGGGCAAGCCGTCTGAGAGCCCACAGGGAATCGAGATCGCGGGGATTCCGGCCAAGGACATCGGCACGGTGCAGTAGTCGTTCATGTACATCGCCAGCGGATCGTCCGTCTTCGATCCCAGCTCGAAGGCGATGGTCGGCGCGGTCGGGGTGACGATGAAGTCGACCTTGGCGAACGCTTCGGCGAAGTCCTCGGCGATCTTGGTCCTGACCCGCTGCGCACGGCCATAGTAGGCGTCGTAGTAGCCGGCCGACAAGGCATAGGTCCCCAGCATGATGCGGCGCTTGACCTCGGGGCCGAAGCCATCGTGCCTGGTGCGCTCGTACATCTCCAAGAGGTCGCTCTCAGCGGCGCCTTCGCGCGCGCGCAGGCCGTAGCGCACGCCATCGAAGCGGGCCAGGTTCGAGGACGCCTCCGCCGGCGCCAGCACGTAGTAGGCGGACAGCGCGTGCGGGGCGTGCGGCAGGCTGACGGTCTCGACGATCTCCGCGCCGAGATCCGCGGCGAGGCCCAGCGCGGCTCGAAACGCATCGAGCACACCCGGTTCGATTCCGGCGCCCCGACCATCCGCGTCCCCCCCGCCGGAACCCCCTGTCAGCTCCGCGGGCACGCCCAGTCGCACGCCCCGCAGATCCTCGCGCGCGGGCAGCTCGATATCTGCCGGCAGCCGCAGCGAGGTGGCATCGCGCGGGTCGCGGCCGACCATATGCTTGAGCAGCAGCGCCGCATCGGTGACGTCGCGTGTGAGCGGGCCGGCCTGGTCCAGTGAGGACGCGAACGCGATCATCCCGTACCTCGACACGGCGCCGTAGGTCGGTTTCATGCCGACGATCCCGCACAGCGCGGCGGGCTGCCTGATCGAGCCGCCCGTGTCGGTGCCGAGCGCCCAGGGAGCCAGGCCGGCGGCGACAGCGGCGGCGCTGCCGCCCGAGGAGCCGCCTGGCACACGCTCGCGGTCCCACGGGTTGAGGACCGGTCCGAACGCCGAATTCTCGTTGGAGGAGCCCATCGCGAACTCGTCCTGGTTGGTCTTGCCCAGCAGTGGCGCGCCAGCCGTTCTGCAGGCGTGCGACCGCGGTGGCGGTATACGGCGGCTCGTAGCCGGCCAAGATCTTCGAGCCCGACTGGCTCGGGATGCCGGCGGTGCAGAACAGGTCCTTGACCGCGAGCGGCACGCCCGCGAGCGGCCGGTCACGCAGGTCGTCCGCGGCGCCAGCCCCTGTCTCACCGCCAGCCGAGGCGAGCCACGTGAAGCAGTTCAGATCGTCGGCCTGCGCGCGCGCGCGGTAGGCCTCGAAGAGATCGTCCGCCGACAGCGCGCCCGTGGCGATCTGGTGTGCCGCCTCGGCGGCGGTCAGAGCAACGATGCTCATAAGATCTCCGATCGATCGGCAAATTCTGGACTCGCAGGCCAAGCTGGGCAAGGACGCAAGGAGCGAAATGTGCTCCGCACATGTGCTGGCCGATCGGACGATCGCATCTGATCGTCGATCGGTGAGGACGCAGATCCAGCGCCGGCATGCGAGTCCAGAATCATGCCTGCGGGCTCGGCACGGCGAAACCCTCGCCGTCGGGGCTGACGGCGGGCGCCTGGGCGAGTGCGACCTCGCGCGGCAGGCACTCGTGTGGCTCGTCCGCTCGTAGCGCGTCTTCGATCTCCACGACATGCGACGTCGGCGCCACCCCGTCGAGGTCGAGCTCGCCGATGTGCGCGACATGGTCGAGGATCGCCGACAGCTCGCGCGCGAGCGGCTCGATCTCCTCATCGTCAAGTCGCAGCCGCGCAAGGCGCGCAACGTGCAGGACCTGCTCTCGGTCGATCATCGCCGGGCATTCTAGGGCCGCCGCGCGGCACCGGTCGCCGCCGGGGCGATACCGGCAGGCGGGTATCCCCGACTCATGGCCGTTTCGGTCCGCCCGCCCGGGCGCAGAAGGGTCGACTCAGGACGGCGAGGCGCCGTTGGCGGGTGGCGGGGGCAACGGCGGCGGTTCCGCGGGCTCATACAGCGACTTGCGTTCGTCGCGCATCGACTGCCACGAGCCGGCCAGAATCAGGACCGCGCCCGCGAAAGCGATCCAGGCGCCCGCGCACACGCGCGTGGCGTGGTCCGGGCGCTCCAGCAGGCGCACCAGTGCGCAGATGACCGCGAGCATCCCGAACAGGGTGCTCCAGACCGCCGCCGCGACCGGCAGGGCGGTGCTGCGCTCGGTGACCGTGCTCAGAACCAGCGCCAGCGCGGCGGCGGCCGCCGCGATCAGCAACGCAACCGCCGGCCCGAACGTTTCCCAGACCGAAAGCTTGGTGAAAGCGTTCTCGTACCAGGGCTCTGTCAGCGACACGATCACGAGGATCGCCCCGACCAGCGCCAGCAGCTCGCCTGAGCGCAGCCGCCTGAGACTCATTGCGCGCCCACCCGTGCCGTGGCACCGCCGGCCTCGACTCCTGGGCCCGCCCCGGCATCGCCGGCGCCGGCCCCCGTGTCCGTCTGGATGCGGGCGGCGTCGAGCGTGTTGCGCAACAGGCAAGCGATCGTCATCGGTCCGACGCCGCCGGGGACCGGCGTGATCGCCGAGGCGATCTCGGCGACAGCCGCGTAGTCGACGTCGCCGACGAGGCCGCTCTTGTTATTTGCCTGCTCCGGAGTCAGACGATTCATGCCCACGTCGATCACGATCGCGCCGGGCTTGACGAACTCGGGACCGACCAGGCGCGGGCGCCCGACCGCCGCGATCAAGACGTCGGCACGGGCGCAGACGCCTGCCAGGTCGCGGGTGCGCGAATGGCAGGTCGTCACCGTCGCGTTCTTGGCCAACAGCAGTTGGGCCATCGGCTTGCCGAACAGGTTCGAGCGCCCGACGACGACCGCTTCGGCGCCCTCCAGCTCGGCCCCGACGTCGGCCAGCAGCTCCAAGACCCCGAGTGGCGTGCACGGGCGCAGGCCTGGTAGGCCGAGCGCCAGCCGGCCGGCGTTGACGGGCGTCAGGCCGTCGACATCCTTGTCGGGGTCGATCATGTTCGTCAAGGTCGGTCCGTCCAGGTGCGCGGGGACGGGCAACTGCATGAGGATGCCGCTGACGGCCGGGTCCCCGTTCAGGTCGGCGATGGTCTTGGCGACATCGTCGAAGGACGCATCCGCGGGCAGGCGCTTGTCGAAGGGCGTCATGCCCGCCTCCGCGCACGCGCGCTGCTTGCCGGCGACATAGACGAGCGAGCCGGGGTCTTCCCCGACCAGCACGGTCGCAAGGCCCGGCGCGCGACCTGTCCGCGCGGTGAACGTGCGCGTGTCTTCGGCGACCTTGGCCCGCACGCGCGCGGCGACCGCTTTGCCGTCGATGATCGTGGCTGGCATCTGTCGGAACCTTAGGGCCTATCTCGGAAGGAGTGTGCGGTTGGGGCAATCGAGAGTCGAGTGGAGCAAGGACGCAGGCGCGAAGGCTTGGTGGTGCCAAGTCGAGCGCCGAGGACGCCGCTCCGCGAAGGCTATCGGCCGCATCCAGACGTGCAGGCCTTTCCGAGATAGGCCCTTAACGTTTGCTGACGGGCGCGTACTCGGCCATCAGCTTGCGTTCCGAACCGTCCTTGGCGAACCTCACCACGATCACGCCCCCGGGCTCCAGGCCGGTGACCACCCCTTCGCCGAACGCGGCGTGGGTGACGTCCTCACCCATGCGGAACGCCTTGACGGGACTGGCCTCGGTGGCGCGAGAGGCTGCCCAGCCCGCGGGCCCGCGTCCCCCAGAGGCGCCGTTCGCCGCGCCGCGAGGAGCGCCGGCAGAGCCGCGAAGAGCACCGGCAGACATCGTCAGCTCCTCCTCGCTGGCCGATCCCGGATGATCGGCGGTCAGCTCGGCTGGGATCTCGTCCAGGAAGCGGCTGCGCATCCCATAAGTGGCCTGGCCGAAGACCGAGCGCCGACGGGCGTAGGTCAGGTAGAGCTCGCGCTTGGCCCTGGTGATGCCGACGTAGAACAGGCGACGCTCCTCCTCGAGGCCGCCTTCGTCGAGGGCGCGTGCGTGCGGAAAGACGCCGTCCTCACACCCGGCGATCATCACGATCGGGTACTCGAGACCCTTGGCGTTGTGCAAGGTCATCAACGTCACGAGCCCGTCCTCGTCCGAGCGCGAATCCGCGTCGGCGACGAGCGCGATCTTCTGCAGGAACAGGTCGAGCGTGTCCTCATGCTCGCCGGCGCCCGCGTCGAACTCGCGCGCGACCTCGACCAGCTGGTCTAGGTTTTCGAGGCGCCCCTGTGCCTCGATCGCCTTCTCGGCTCTGCCGAGCGCCTCCGACTCGAGCGCCTGCAGGTAGCCGCTGCGCGAGAGCACCGCTTCGAGCAGATCGCCGATCGGCACGCGCTGCTCGGCGAGCTCGGCCAGCTCGCTCGTGCTCGCCATGAACCGGTTCAGCGACTTGACGGCGGCGGCGCCGAGGCCCGGGATCTGCTCGGCCCCGGCAGCGGCCTCCCACACCGAGACCCCGATCGTGGCTGAGTGACCGACGATCCGCGAAAGCGACGTCCTGCCGATGCCGCGTCTCGGCGAGTTGGCGATCCGGGTGAAGCTGACGACATCGAAAGGGTTGACCAGCCACGAGAGATACGCGATCGCGTCCTTGATCTCGGCCCGCTCGTAGAACTTGGTGCCACCGATCACCTGATAGGCGATCTCCCGGCGCACGAGCGTGTCCTCGATCACCCGCGACATGGCGTTCGTGCGATACAGCACCGCGATCTCCGCGCGCGCCGCACCCTCGTCCACCAAGCGCTCGATCTCGCCAACCACGGATCTGGCCTCGGCGTGCTCATCCTCGAGTTCGCGCACCCTGATCGGCTCGCCCTCGCCAAGCTCGCTCCACAGGCGCTTGGCGATTCCGGCCCTGTTGTTGGCAATTACGGCGTTGGCGGCTGAAAGGATCGTCTGCGTCGAGCGATAGTTCTGCTCGAGCTTGACGACCCTTGCGTCCGGAAAGTCGTCCTGGAAGTCGAGGATGTTACGAACGTCCGCGCCTCTGAACCCATAGATCGACTGCGAGTCGTCGCCTACGACGGCAAGGTTGCGATGGCCGACCGGAGCCGCATAAGACGGGCGCTCCGGCGGATTGGCTTGGTCTCGTCCGCCCTGCCCCCGGGATCGACCTGCCTCGCCGCCAGCCGCCCGCGCCCGACCAAGCTGACCGCCGGTGAGCAGCCGCAGCAGCCGGTATTGGGCGTGGTTGGTGTCCTGGTACTCGTCTACCAAGACGTGCCTGAAAGCCTGCACGTAGCGCTCGCGTACCTCCGCATACAGCTCAAACGCGTTGACGGTCCTGAACAGGAGGTCATCGAAGTCCATCGCGTTCATCCGCAACAGGTCGCGCTCGTAGGACTCGTACACCTCGGCGACCATCTCCTCGAAAGGCCCGCCGACCGTCTGCCTGTACTCAGCCGCCGACTGCAGCCGGTTCTTGGCGGCGGAGATCTGGCTATGGATGGCGGCCGGGGTGTAGCGCTTGGGATCGATCCCAAGCTCATCGATGCACCTTTTGGTCAGGCGCCGCGCGTCGGCTTGGTCGTAGATCGTGAACTGCCTGGTGTATCCCAGGCGGTCCGCTTGGGCCCGCAGGATGCGGGCGCAGGCGGCGTGGAAGGTCATCAGCCACATGCCGCCGGCGCCTCGCCGCAGGAGCGCCTCCACACGGGAGCGCATCTCCGCTGCCGCCTTGTTCGTGAAAGTGATCGCCAGGATCTCGTTCGGCTGGGCCTGGCCGGTGTAGATCAGGAACGCGATCCTGTGCGTCAGCACCCTGGTCTTGCCACTGCCCGCGCCCGCGAGGATCAGGAGCGGGCCCTCGCCGTGGGTGACCGCCTCGCGCTGAGGCTCGTTCAGGCCCGCCAGCAGCTCGTCGACCTTTGCCTCCTCCTCGGGTGGCGTCTGCCCCGGAGGGCGCGGAATCACGAGCTGGGCCTGGGCATCATCTGGCATCGGATCCAGCATAGATGCGGACTCGGCGGGCTAGCGTCCCCTCCCGCCCTTCGCCTTCCGGTCCGTGTGCTCGGCCGGCGATCGCGTGCTACTCAGAGGACCCGATCCGTTGCAGGACCGGGGCCTCCCCACGGGAGCCCTTCGGCTGGACCGAGGCGCGGTGGTAGCGCCTGGTCTTGGGGTCGCGCTCGAGCAGGCCCGCCGCGACGAGCGTGGTCACGTAGCGGAAGGTGGTGCTCGTCCCCAACCCGAGGATGCCCGCCAGCTCGTTGATGCCGAGCGTGCGGCCATCTTCGGGGAAACAGCTGAACACGATCAGGCCGGTCAGCAGCGAGCGCGAGATCAGGGGACCGTCTTTGTCGATCGAGCGGTACGCCTCGGCGAGCCGGGCATGGTCGGCAAGCCCGTTGAGCGCACCCGCCACCCCTCCCTCGCGCTTGGCCTGAAGCAAGACCTGATTGACCTGCGAACGAGAAAGCGTTATCGAGATCCCGTCGGTCACGATCGTGACATGCGGTCGAGAATTAGAGGGCCGGGTGCCGTGGGGTAGCACCCGGCCCCATCTCTGGCGAGACTGGGACTAACGGAACCCATGACCAGCCGCGTCGCGCCCGCACGCCGTATGTACACGGCGCCTCTCGCGCGGGCGCGACATCCGGCTTTCATGGCTGTCCTCGGTCACCGTTACCGATCTTGACGTGGCAACGCCGGCCTCGCAAGTCCGCTGGCGGAGTATTCCTCTAGCGGATACCAGGGCCTGGCAAGTCCTCCGCCTGGCAGGCCCAGCGACGATGCCAGAGCGAAGCGGCGATCGGAAAGACGGTGCAGGAACCGGCGTGTGCTCAGAATGGCCATCGTGGGCGCTGACAGGCCGCCAATTGCGCCCAGAACCCGTTCGCTGGTCAAGCGTGCGCCGGGCAGCCAGGCCCGGCTGTCGGACAGGTAGAGGCCGACCATGCCGGCGAGGATAAGGGTGTGCTCGACTCCCACCGAGTCCGCCCGGGCGCGGGCGTCGAGCGTCAAGCGCTCCAGACGCGAGGCCATTTCCTGTTCGCTGGCATAGTGCGCCAGCAGGTTGTGCTGGGCGTGGGCGGCATCTTCCTCGCGGTCGATCAGGCTGTCGAGCAATGTGTGCAGCCCTCCGAGCCATGGCCAGTAGAGCGACTCGATCGCCTGGACGCGCTCGCGAGACAGAGTCCGGTCCGCGGCGGCCGAGAGCAGCGCGAGTGCGGTGAGCGACGACCCGGCCGCGGCCGCGAGCTCCCACCAGCGCCGTCCGTCATCCTGCGGCTGCTGCAGCTCGCCCCAGCAGGCGAGCGCCGCATAGCTCTCGCTCCCGGCGAGGTTGACGTAGCTCTGATAGAAGACGATTCGCCGAGCGTGTGCGCGAACCGGCGATGCCACGATCTCGTAGGAGGGCAACGCGGCGAGCATCGCGCGAACGCGCCGCACCAAGCCGGCCAGATAGCCACCGTCCCGGCGGCGCGTGCTGTGGGCGTAGTAGTCGATCTGCGGACTGTCCGGCGAGAGCGCCAACACGAGCGCGCTGTGCAGCTGGCGGGCATTGGCGGCCGGCTCCGCGCATGGCTGCTCCATCACGGCATCGACGTACTGGTAGATGCTTTGCAGCGCGATCAAGAGCCGCACCACCTCCGGTCGGCACTCCGAAGAGGCGAACGCCGCAAACGCCGCTGCGCCCTCGAGGCTGACCCAGTCTCGGCGAAAGCTCTCGAGCGCGAGCCGACGCAGCACCGGATCCGGGATCTCCGCAGCCTGTGCGCGCAACGTTCGCAACTCGTTACGCGCAAGCGGAACTATGTGCAGCCAGTAGCAACTGGCCGCCGCGACGAACGCGCTCCCCAACTGATGCCGATCGTCGAGCTGATGAGACACTCCCGATAGATTGCCACCCCTGGAGAGCTCGTACAACCGTTGTCCCTATCCCTCCTGAAACCCAGCCCGCGGGGACACCCTAGAGGCCGAATAGCCCGGTAGCGCAATCACGGCCAGCGCGATTCCGACGAGTAGCAGCAACGTGAACGCCACCTGCAGCCCACCGAAGCCGAAGGGCGCCGGGAAGCCGGAGCTGATCTGTAGATAGCGATCCGCCAGCGCGTGCGCAAAGACCCCCAGGACCACTCCGTCGACGCAGCCAATTCCGATTACGACGGCGCTCTCCAGCAGCAAGCTGCGCCACAACTGCCAGTGATCGAATCCCTGTGCCTGCAAGGCGGCCAGGCGGGCTCGTCGTTGATAGATGGCCGTCGACAGGGCGCTGGCGAGCGCGAGCGCGGCCACGACCAGGAGCAGCGTCGAGATGTCGCCAAGCGTCTTGAGCCCCTGATGCACACTTTGCTCGACTTCGGCGACCCGTTCCGCCGAGGTCTGAACGCGCAGCCCCGACTGGCCGGCGAGCAGCGTCTTGACGGCTTCCCTGCCCGCGATCGGCGTCACACCGGGCAGGAGGCTCAGCGACAGCGCGGTCGGAGCGCTCGTCCGCCAGTAGCGGCTGTAGTCGACCGTGTTGAGGATGATCGTCCCCGAAGGCCAGCCCATGTTTGTCGTGATCGCCGCGACCCGGAAAGGGACGAGTCCCGACGGTGTCGGAAGCATGAACGTGGAGCCCAGGCCAAGGCCGTGTTCCCCGGCGAAGCCGCTGGAGACAGTCGCCCATCCTCCCGCGCGCAGCCGCGCGTTGGCCTCGGCGAGATCGCCTTCGTGCAGTTGGCTTGAAAGCACCATCGAACGAGCGCTGCGGGGAACGGCGAGGATCCAGAGGCGATGGGTTCCGAGATCGACGAAGCCCCCTTGGTGGACTTGAACAGCACCGATGACCCCGCCGCCCGCCTTCAGCGCCCCCGGACGCTGCAGCCTGAAGCTATCGGCGTCGAAGATATTGCCGTCGGGCGTCACCCACACTGGCGCCGAGCCCCACTCCTGAGCAATCGCCTCGTCCAATCCACGCAGCAAATCGTGGCGGGCGCCGCCCACGGAGACAGATCCGAAGACCGCCAGCGCGGCCACGCTGGCGAGCGCGATCGAACGCGTTGCGATCGCATCCATTTCGATTGCGGTCACGGCGAGCATCCCTCCGTGGTGCCGGCGAGCGACGTGTCGCAGAAGACTCGAGGCGGCTCTGAACAGAAGCGGGATCAGACAGACCGCGGCGAGCGCGAGCAGCACGCCGCCGAGGAGAGCAAGCGAGGCGTCGAAGGCAACCCCGACGCCAACGAGCGCGACCAGCGCCAGCCCGAGGGCGGCCAGTCCCAGCGCGGTGCGACGGGTGATCGCTTGGCCCGGCTCCCCGTGCTCCTGCAGTACCGCATCGACCGGTCGCGCCGACCGTAGATCGAAGACGGGCGCCAACGAGACGAGCAGTGCCGCGGCGAGGCCACAGCCGAACGCCACGACGACGGTGCTCAGGTGCACGGTTTGGCTGGCGGTCACCGGGAACACGGTCGTCAGAAAGGTCGGCGTCTGATGAAACAGGGTGCGCGCCAGCAGCTCGCCCGCGAAGATGCCGACGCAAGAGGCGAACGCACCGAGCACCAACGCCTGAAAGACAGCGATGCTGAGCACCTGACCGGTGTCAAAGCCCTGCACCCGCATGTCGGCGATCGCCCGCCGCCGCTCGGGCACGGTCAGCAGCATCGCGTTGAGGGCAAGCAGGAACCCGACCATCGCGGCGATTGCCACGAACAGCGAGGTCGACTGGTCTACGGGCTTGGCGGCTGTCTCGGCGAGGGCCAGTTCTCGGTCCGCTGGCTCGACGTCGAGTGTCTGACCGGCGATGGAGCGCAGCTCGCTCTGAACCTGACGATAGGCGCCGGGCGCCGGCTCGACGAGGACCTCGCTGATCTGACCGCTCGCCCCAGAGATCCGCTGGGCATAGGGCAGCAGCGTCACCACGATCGTCGCGGAGGCGAGCGGTCCGATCGCGTCGGAGCTCAGCACGGCGCGCACGTCCACGGTATGGGCCACACCGTCGACCACCAACGTCGTCGCCTGCCCCGCTTCAGCCCCGATCGCGGTCGCGAGGCTCTCCGGAACGCCCACCCCGTGCACCAGCAGCAACCCTTCGGCGCCCAGCCCCTTGGTGACCGTCCCACCGAGCGTGGTCAGGCCCGCACCGGCGCCGATGAACTGCACACGCTCACGCCGCGAGGGGCCCTCGATCACGGCGCTCTGGCGCAGCAGCGGGGCTGACGCGCGTACGCCCGGCAACGCGGCGATGCGCTCCGCAATCCGATGACTGAACGTGCTGGGCGAGCGCGCCACCACCTGCAGGTCAGCCGAGCCGCCGAGTGCGTGAATATCGGCGTTCACCGAGCTGACGATGCTGCCGTTGGCGACGAGCACCCCAAACACGAGCGCTACGCCAACGGCGATGCCGGCGCCTGCCAGCAACTCTGTGACCGCGTGGTCGCGCAGGCGCCGTATATAGAGGCCGCACAGCACACTCAGACGAACACCGAAGACGAGTGGGTTCAGGCGCCTCATCAGGCGAGCGAGGCGTACAGCTCGAGGTCCAGCCCCTCGCTGAGCCGTCCGTCGCGCAAAGTGCAGACACGGTCGACGAACGTCGTCGCCTGGGGGTCGTGGGTGACCAGCATGATCGGGATGTTCTGCTCGCGGCAGATCTCGGAGAGCAGCGCCAGGATCTCGCGACTGCGCTTGGAGTCAAGGTTGCCGGTCGGCTCGTCGGCCAGCAATATGCGCGGACTATTCGCGAGCGCGCGAGCAATCGCCACGCGCTGACGCTCACCCATCGACAGTTCGGCTGGCGTGTGACTCATCCGTTCCCCCAGCCCCACCCGCTCCAGCCACGGATGAGCCATCCGAGCGGCCTCCCCGAGACTCATCCCGAGCGCGAGCAGCTTCAGCGCGGCGTTGTCGAGCGCCGAGGCGCCTGGCATCAGTTGAAAGGATTGGAAGACGACGCCGGTCTGCTCGCGCCGGTAGCGCGCACTATCGCGCGCGCCCAGGTTGCTGATCTCGCGGCCTTCGAAGGAGACGCTGCCTTCGTCGGGCTGCATGATCGCGGCCGCGAGCAGCAGAAGCGTGCTCTTGCCTGATCCACTCGGCCCGTACAGGGCCACGAACTCGCCCTGCGCGATGCTCAGCGAAACCCGATCTACGGCGTTGACGGTCTCCCCCGCGCCCACGTAGCGCTTTGAGACCTCACACAGCTGGAGCGTCACGACACACCGAGGCCGCCGCGTCGCTCGCTCAGACTGATCACCTTGCGGCGACTGTCGGCCGAATACAGCCGGCCGCCGTCGAGGCTCATGATCCGGATCCGGCTTCCCCCGCGCAGAGCTGCGACCTCTTCAGAGGCAATCACAAGCGAGCAGCCGATGCGCTTGGGCAGCGCGTGCAGAAGCGTGTACATCTCCCTGGCCTCGGCCGGTTTGGTTATGACCGCCGGCTCATCGACGAGCAGCAGTCCCGGTTCGCGCGCGATCGCCCGGGCCAGTTCGACGCGCAGACGCTCGCCCAGCCCTAGCCTTGCGACCGATACGTAGGCGAGCTCGGACGCATCCACGTCGTGCAGCGCCCGCCGGGCACAGTCCTCGGCTCGGGCAATCGTCAGGCCCTCGCTGAAGAGCGGCATCGCGACATGCTCGATCGCGAGCCTCCCGTCCCCCAACCTCGAGTCGCCGCGGACAAGCGCAATTCCGCCGTGGCGTCTGGTGTGAGCACGCTGGTCGGGGCGCAGCTTGGAGAGCGAGCGCCCGCGCCAGAGCACCTCCCCCTCGTCTGGCGTGTCCAGGCCGGACGCAAGGCGCAGCAACGTCGTCTTGCCGGCCCGGCGCGAGGCGAGCACGCCGAGGATCTCGCCTTCGTGGAGCTCGAAGGAGACCCGGTCCAGCACAGCCAGCGGACGCAGGCCGTCACGGAAGCGCTTGGTGACCTCGCGAAACTCGAGGAGCGCGCTCATTGCCGTCGTTCGGCGAGAAACTCGTCGAGCACCTGGCAGGTTTCCCCGACCCACTCGGCTTCCGCCTTCAGCCGCTTGTCGACCGCCGACCGATGCAGGCTCATGACAGTTCCCAACCACGACACCCGCGGTGTTTCGGTCTCGGCGTTCTCTTCCATCTCTTCGATCAGATCTACCCGCAATTCGTTCAGCGCACGCAACAGCTCCGGGATCTCCTCCTCGGTGCAGAACGCCAGTCGCGCGTGAATGTCGGCGCGCACGATGCTCGCGGTCGGAGGCGCGACCAGCCAGTCCCGGCGCGCCTGTATGGCCCTTTCGGTCGGATAGAAGAATCGCCGCGTATATGGCGGCTCGTCGATCGTTCGCTCTTCAGACCAAACGAGGCCCGCGTCTTCGAGCTGTTTGAGCACGGGATAGATGTGCTTGGCCTGTACCCGCCAGGAAGCCCCCATGCGTCGGTTTATGCGCTTGGCGACCTCATATCCGTAGGTCGGACCCTCGAGCAGCACGGCCAACGCCGCCGCCTTGACAGGCGGCATGGCTTCAGCGGTGGACGCCTCGTTGCGTGCCTTCATACTAGCCATTCAGTCTCTACCAGATATTAGAACGTTAGTTACCCACTCGTTACGATCCTACAAATCGGAATATGACGATGAACGCTCTCTTTGACAAGGGTCGTTTCTGACTACGCCCGATACGCCCGCCCCCACAAGGGCTGACTCCCAAGACGCATCCGGTCGTGTTGGCCTGTGCCCGCGCTAGCCCCCAGCCGGGTTCGGTCCGCGCACCGTGCGCAGCGATGTGACCTCGGCGACCTGCTCCTCGGGTTGCTCGCCCGAGAGCTCGCCGACAGCCCGTTCCAGGGCGCCAATCCTGCTCGCCAGACCCTGGATTGCCTCCGCGATCGGATCCGGCAGATGGATCCAGTCCGTGTCGGGACCCTCCACGCGCCGCCCATCGATGCGGACGGGATGGCCGGGGTTGCCGACGACCGTGCAGTTCGCCGGCACATCCGTAATGACGACGCTGTTGGCGCCGATCTTCGCGCCGTGCCCGATCGTGATCGGTCCGAGCAGCTTCGCGCCCGAGCCGATTGTGACGTTGTCCTGCACCGTCGGATGGCGCTTGCCGGTCGCGAACCCGGTGCCGCCGAGCGTGACCCCCTGATAGAGCGTCACATCCTCGCCGACGTCGGCCGTCTCCCCGATCACGACGCCGGCGCCATGATCGATGAACAGCCCCGGTCCGATCCTGGCGGCCGGATGGATCTCGATGCCGGTCACCGCGCGGGCAGCCAGTGCGAGCGCACGTGGCGCCACCGGTACCCCGGCCTCGTGCAGCGCATGCGCCAAGCGATACGCCAGCAGGGCGTGGATTCCCGGCCAGGTCGCCAGGAGCTCGGCATCCCCGACCCCACGCGTGGCGGGGTCGCGCTCGCGCGCGGCGGCCACGTCGCGCCTTAGCTCGCCCACGAGCCGCCCCAGGGCGCCATCTCCGAACATGCCCCAAGCGTAGCGCCGGCGCAAGCGGCCTCCCGACGCGCTCACGGGCCTGGACGCCCCGCGCCCAGGCGAACTCAGGGAGCGAAGAACGTCTGCGAAACGTAGCGCTCGCCCGAGTCGGGCATGATCGTCACGATCCGCCGGCCCGAGCACTCCGGCCTGGCCGCGACGTTCAAGGCCGCCCACAGCGCCGCTCCACCGGAGATGCCGGCCAGCACGCCAGCGCGCCGTGCACAAGCCCAAGCGGTGCGGATCGCGTCGTCGTCGGAGACCGCGATCACCTCGTCCAAGAGCTCGCGGTCGAGCACCGGGGGCACGAAGCCCGCGCCGATGCCTTGGATCCGATGGGGGCCCGGCTGGCCGCCGGAGAGGACCGCCGAGCCCTTCGGCTCGACCCCCACGATCCACAGTCCAGGGTTGCGTTCGCGCAGATAGGAGCCAGCGCCGGTGATCGTCCCGCCCGTGCCGACGCCAGCGACGAGCACGTCCGGGCTCTCGCCGTCCAGAGCCCGCTCGATCTCAGGGCCTGTCGTGCGCCTGTGCACATCCGGGTTGGCCGGGTTCGAGAACTGGTCGGGCAGGAACACGTCGGGCTGGGTGGCCATCGCACGGGCGGCGGCGACCGCCTCGCCCATGCCGCCCATCGACTCGGTTATCTCGACCTTCGCTCCGTACAGTCGCAGCAGACTCTCACGCTCCCTGCTCATGCCTTGGGGCAGCGTCAGCACCAGCTCATAGCCCTTGGCGGCGCACACAAGCGCCAGCGCGATGCCCGTGTTGCCCGACGTCGCCTCGACAATCGTGGTCCGCCCCGGCTCGATCTTGCCCTCCCGCTCCGCCGCCTCGATCATCGCCACACCGATCCGATCCTTCACGGACCCGCCGGGGTTGCGCGACTCGAGCTTGGCCAAGAGCTGCGTCCCGCTCTCGGGGACGACCCCCTCGAACATCTGGGGCAGCGCGATCAAAGGCGTGTCCCCCACCAGTTCAGCAATGTTGATCGGAATTCGGGACATCCGCCCTCGACAATAGTGGGCACGGTGAGGCAGCGCCCTCCGAGGCTTTCGGCTTCGCCTGCCGCGCGCGCGTGCGTGCGCACCGTTTGAGCTCCCGAGGCCCTCAGACGTCTTGGTTCGGCCGATTCGTGCGCGCGCGCGCACACGCACAGCTGGAGCTCCAGAGGCCTCAGACGTCTTGGTTCGGCCGACTTACGCGCGTGCGCACGCGTACGCACGCACCGTGGAGCTCCAGAGGCCCTCAAACGTCTTGGTTCGGCCGACTTACGCGCGTGCGCACGCGTACGCACGCACCGTGGAGCTCCAGAGGCCCTCAAACGTCTTGGTTCGGCCGACTTACGCGTGCGCGTACGCGCAGGCACACACGGCGCGCGCGCGCGCCGAGACCCGCATTTTTCTAGATGTAGTACATGCTGGCGCCGGCCTCGCGCGACTCGCGCTCGATCACGTCGGCGATCGTCGTCTTGGCGAGCACCGCGCGCGCGGCGGCGGCCGCGTCGGCGAACACGCTCTCGGCGTCGCGCCCGACTGGCCCGTCGAGTAGCTCGACGATCTCGAGGACGCTCACCTCGGCGGGATCGCGCGCGAATCGATAGCCGCCCTTGACTCCGCGCTGGGAGCTGACGATCCCGGCGCGTCTGAGCGTCGCGAACAGTTGCTCCAAGAACTGCACCGGCATCTCGCGCCGCCGTGCAAGCTCGCCGATCGGCACGGGCTCAGACCCACCGCTGCGACCAAGCTCGGCGAGGGCGTTCACGGCATACGGGGACTTGCTGGTGATCGAGATCATCGCCGAGGCGATGCTAGGGCACTACAACCAGCCACGCTCGGTGGCGATCAAGACCGCCTGGGCGCGATCGACGGCGCCGAGCTTGCCATAGATGTTGTGCAGGTGGGTGCGAACCGTGCTCGTGGAAAGGGTCAGCTCGTGAGCGATCTGCTTATAGACCTTGCCTTCAGCCAGGCGCTGGAGTACGCCCAGCTCGCGGCTGGAGAGCGGCGAGGGATCGACATGGCGCTGGCGCTGATCGGCGGCGCTGGGCAGCTCGTACATGACCCGCCGCAGCTCCTGCGGGCCCAGGCCGAGCAGACGCGCGGTCTGCAGCATCTCTACCGGGGAGACCGAGGCCCCACGTTCGTAGTGGGCCAGCATGTCAGCCAGGCGCACGATTGCGATCTCGCCGTCGACATCCGGGTTGTGGTGGCGCTCGACGACGGTGGCGATCGAACCGGGCAAGCCCCAACGGCGGATCAGGACGCCGCCGACAAGCGCGTGGTCGACGCCCAGCTCGCGGCGCTCCTGGTGAATGCGTTCCTCCGGAGTCTTTGCGCCACGGTGGACCTGGGCCGGATAGCCGGGATAGGCGTGCAGGAGCACAAGCTTGCCGACGTCGTGAAGCATGCTCGTGACGGTCAGCCGGTTGCGGTGGGCATAACCGACCTCCGCGGCGAGTCGATCGGCCGCTTGCTGGGTGGAGATGGCATGCAGCCGGAAACGCTCTGGTGCGGCCTCCCACACGCTGGAGCGCTCGAAGAAGTCGAAGGTCCTCATCTTGCCGGCAAGGGTCCGAACGGTCTTCTCGCCCAGCAGCTCGACGGCGGCGACGACCGTGTCGATGCGCCCGCGCGCCCCTTGGGCCTGGTTGGCGACGCGCAGTACCGCGATGCTGAGTGCTACGTCTGACTCGATCGCGGCCACGATGTCGGCGGTCGCGACGTTCTCTCCGTCGACGACGGCCAACAGCCGGTTGCGTGGCTCAGCCAGAGCCGGAAACGCCTCCAGAGCCTCGAACGCGTTGGTCAAGCGCCGGCCGTGGCCTTCGGCCTGGGGGCGGGCTGGCGACGGCGCTCGAGCCTCGGCGGGGCCGGCCTCGACAGCGGCGGCTTGGGGCGCAGCTGCGTCCTTGACGCGCCCGCTCGCGCCTGCTCCCGGCCGGCCGGGAGTGGTGTTCGGACCGGCGCCTCTGCGCGCCGACGGCGAAGCCGTGGTCCTAGGGGCAGTCCGTTTGCCTTTGGTCGCCGTCGCTGGCATTGTCGAGGTACTATCGGCGCCGCTCGAGGAATTATTGAGAGGACACATGCATCTCCCGCTCCCCCGGCCGGGTCGCGCTCCATGTAGCCCTCCGCGGACGCAGCCGCCGCGCGGTCTCAGCCGGCTCGTGCAGACTCAGATTCTAGCACAGATTCCAACATTCGGTCTATTCGTCTGAGGGTCTCCGGCTGTCCCAGCAGCACGACGCTCTCGAATATTCCGGGCGAAACGGTCGTTCCGGCGATCGCTACGCGCAGCGGCTGAAAGACCTCGCGTGGCTTGACCGCGAGTCGAGCGACCAGAGCTTCCAGAGCCCTTCCGACCTCGAACTCGCTGAACTCGTCGAGCTCCGCGAGGACCGCCCGCGCCTGACCGAGCCTCGCACGCCCGTCATCTCCCAGCCAGCGCTCCCTGGCCTTGGCGTCCTCAACGGGCTCCCCCAACAGTGGCCCGGCCAGCGGCCAGAAGTCGGCCAAAGTCGAGATCTTCTCCTGACTGATCGCCACCGCGCGGTCCAGTCGCGGATCCTGGGCGGCCCGCTCGTGCCCTTCTTCGCGCAGGCGCCCCGCGACGCGTTCGGTCAGCTCCTTGGCGGCCAGCCTTCGGATCCAGACGCCGTTGAGCCACTTGAGCTTGGCCTCGTCGAAGCGCGCCGGGTTGCGACTGACCTGATCCAGCTCGAAGCGCTCAACGAGCTCGGCGGTGCTGAGCACGGTTTCGTGCCCGTCGCCGGGACCCCAACCCAAGAGCGCCAAATAGTTGCGCACCGCCTCGGGCAGATAGCCGCTCTCGCGCAACTCCTGCACCGAGGCAGCGCCATGGCGCTTCGAGAGCTTCTTGCCGTCCGGCCCGTGCAGCAGCGGCAAATGCGCGTAGATGGGTTGGGGCGCGCCTAGCGCCTCCAGGACGAGCAGCTGCTTGGGGGTGTTCGAGAGGTGGTCCTCGCCGCGCACCACGTGCGTGATGCCGGCGTCGAGGTCGTCGATCGCGACGGCGAAGTTGTAGAGCGCCGACCCGTCGGCCCTGGCGATCACGGGATCGTCGAGATGGGCATGCGCGAAGACCGTGTCGCCGCGGACCGCGTCGTGCACGACCGTCTCGCCTTCGTCGGGCACACGCAGGCGGACGGCGCCGTCGGCCTCGGCCTCACCGCGAAAACCGCGGTCGGCGCCGTTCAGCCGCTTGTACTCCTTGACGTCCTCTGCGATCGCGTTGCTGCGGTAGGCGTGGCCTTCTCGCAAGAGCCGCTCGAGCGCCTGGCGGTGGCGCTCGGCGCGCTCTGTCTGCATGATCGGCCCTTCGTCCCAGTCGAGCTCGAGCCACTCGAGCGCGTCGATGATCTGCGCGACGTTCTCGGGTGTCGAGCGCTCACGGTCGGTGTCCTCGATACGCAGGACCAGCTTGCCGCCGCTGTGGCGGGCGAGCAGCCAGTTGAACAGGGCGGTACGCGCACCGCCGATGTGCAGGGCGCCCGTGGGCGATGGCGCGAAGCGAACCTTCATTGTCGAACCCTCATAGGATGCGCGGCATGCTAGCCGTCGTCGCCCCAGAGACCTCGAAATGCTGATCGGCGCGCACGTATCCCCCGCGGGTGGCCTGCCAAAGGCGATCGAACGAGGGGTCGAGCGCGGCTGTGAGGCGATCCAGATCTTCAATCAGTCGCCGCGCATGTGGAAACCGACCGCCTACACCGAGGCAGACTTCGCCGCGTTCCGCCAGGCCATGTCCGACAGTCCGATCGAAGCGGTCCTGATCCACGCGGTCTACTTGCTGAACTGTGCCAGCGACGATGCCGACATCCGCGCCAAATCGCTGGCTTCGCTGACGCACTCCCTGCGCGTCGGTCAGGCGATCGGCGCCGCCGGGGTGGTCCTGCATCCGGGCTCGGCCAAGACCGGCGACGTCGGCGAGGCGATTGAGCGCGCCGGCGAGACGATTGGGCAGGCCCTGGCCGACAGCGAAGGCTGTGAGCTTCATCTGGAGAACACGGCCGGCGCGGGCGGGACGCTCGGGCGCTCCTTCGAGGAGCTGCGGGCGCTGCTCGACGCGGCCGGCGGCGACGAGCGGCTCGGGGTGTGCTTGGACTCCTGCCACCTACTCGCCTCCGGCTATGACATCCGCACCGGCCCCGGCATGGCGTCGGTGCTGCGCGACGCCAACCGCAAGCTCGGCCGCGGGCGCGTCAGGTCGCTGCACTTGAACGACTCCCAGACCCCACTGGGCTCGAACCGCGATCGCCACGCCAACGTCGGCGAGGGCGAGCTCGGCGAGGAGGGCTGTATGGCGTTCCTGTCGGCCAAAGGACTACAGCGACTGCCGTGCGTGCTCGAGACCCCCGGCGAGGAACGAGCCGGTCCTTCGCGCCAAGAAGTCGAGCTTGCGATGGCCTTGCGTAAACAGGGTCTGGCGAGAGCCGGCGGCTGACAAGAGGCCAGCCGGCGAGATGCCGGCCAAACGAGGCGCTGGCCGGCGCGTCCACGGACAGGCGGCGGCGGGCCCGAGCGCTCAGCCGGCGGCGGCCGCAGCCGGCTGCTCCCGATCCGGCAGGGCCGGGGCGAGCGCGTTGTCGAGCTCAGCCCGCAGACTGGGCGTATTTTGTACGCGGAATTCGTCACCCAGACGCAACCTGCGGACGCCGGCCGAGGTTTCGATGTCGAGCAGGATCTCGGCGGGGCCGGCATAGTCTTCGGCGAGCTGCTTGATGTCCTCGATCGCGCCGGCCCGCAGGTCAGCGGCCCGTGCGTGCGCGCACACTGGCTTGGCCAGGGTCACGGCCCGCTTGGCCTCGCTCTCGGCCTGGCCGCGCGCCTCTTCGATCTCCTGCTCGGACGGCGCGAAAACCTCGGCGCTCTGAACGACCAGACAGGTCTTGCCGGCTTCCTTGTGGTCGACCCGCCCGCGTACGAGCACAACCTGGTCGACGGCGAGCGCCGTCTCGTGCTCGGCCAACGCCTTGCCGAAGACCAACAGTTCGACGGCGCCACCGAGATCGTCGAGCGTCGCGAACATCATCGGGTCGCCGGCCCGCGTGCGAATGCGCTTGGTCTCGACGACGATCCCGCCGACCGTGACCCAGTCCTTGTCGCGGCGCTCGGCGAGCGCTTGCAGCGGGCAGTCGGTGCGCGCGCGCATGATCTCTCGCAGGGGCTTGAGTGGATGCGCCGAGACGAACAGGCCGATCGCCTCCTTCTCGACCGCCAGCAGCTCGGCCTGCTCGAACTCCTCGCTTGGAATCGGCGGGTGGGTCGGCCGCGCGAACGCGTTGACGGGCCGCGCGGCGTCCGCCGTCGGCGTCTGCTCGGCTTCGGCGAGATCGAAGATCGAGCCCTGGCCGATCTGGGCGTCCTGCTGGATCTTCTGGCCGGCCGCCTGGGCCTGTTCGAGCACCGACAACATGCCCTTGCGACTCGCTCCCGTCGAGCCGAACGCGCCGCACTTGACGAGCGCCTCGATCGCCTTCTTGTTGACCGCCCTGCTGTCCACGCGCTCGCAGAAGTCCCACAGCGAGACGAAGTCTCCGCCCTCTTCGCGGGCCCGTTTGATCGCCTCCACGGCCTGATAGCCGACGCCCTTGACAGCGTCAAGACCGAACCTGATGTTGCCGATCAAGCCCGCCGGCCCGGCCGACCCAGCTCCCTGGGCCGCGTGCCCCCCCGGTGTCCCGACCGTGAACTCGTGGTCTGAGAGGTTCACGTCGGGAGGCAATATCTCGATTCCCATCTCCTCGCAGCGGGCCACGAAGAACGGGACCTTGTCCTTTGTTGACATCACCGAAGAGATCAGCGCCGCCATGTACTCGGCCGGATGGTTTGCCTTCAGCCAGGCGGTGCGATACGCGATCAGTCCGTAGCAGGCGGCATGGCTCTTGTTGAACGAGTAGTCGGCCGAGCGTTCGTTGGTCTGCCACAGGAAGTCGATCGTGGCCTGGCTCGTCCCCGACGCGCGGCAGCCCTCCACGAACTCCGGCTTGAGCGCCGCCATCGCCGCGCGGTTCTTCTTGCCGATCGCCTTGCGCAGATCGTCGGCCTTGGCCCCCGAGAAGCCGGCCAGCTCCTTGGAGATCTGCATTGCCTGCTCCTGATAGAGGATCACCCCCTTCGAGGACTGCAAGATCGGGCGCAAACGCTCGTCCGGGTATGCGATCGCCCCGGGGTTGTGCTTTCCCTTCGCGTATACCGGGATCTGATCCATCGCCCCCGGCCGGTACAGCGCGTTCAGCGCCACAAGGTCGTCGAATTCGTCGGGCTTGACCTTCTTGAGGGCCTCTTTCATGCCTTCGGACTCGAACTGGAACACTCCGGTCGAGTCCCCGCGCGTCAGCATCTCGTACGTCGCTCGGTCGTCGAGGGGCAGGCTCGTCATGTCCGGGCGCACGCCGGTCGAGCGCTCGATGATGTCCAGGGCATCCTCGATCACATCGAGGTTGCGCAGACCCAAGAAGTCCATCTTGAGCAGGCCGATGTCCTCGATCGGCTTCATCGAAAACTGCGTGACCGTACGAAACGCGCGCTCGCCGTTCTCGTCCGCGCCGGCGTCGGCGAGCTGCAGGGGCACGATGTCGGTCAACGGACGGTCCGCGATCACCACCGCGGCGGCGTGGATCGAGCTGTTGCGCACGATTCCCTCAAGGCCCTGCGCCACCTCGACTATCCGCTTGGCCTCGGGCTCGGCATCGCAGGCCTTGCGCAACGGTTCCCCCGCTTTCAGACATTCCTCGAAGGAGGGCGCCCTGCCCATGATCGGGTCCGGGATCAGCTTCGCCAGGCGATCGCCGGTGCCGTAGTCGAAGCCCAGCACCCGCGCCGCGTCGCGGGTGGCGGCGCGCGGGAACATCTTGCCGAACGTGACGATCTGCGCGACCGACTCGCGACCGTACTTGTCGGTCACGTATTTCATGACCCGCTCGCGCCCGCGCACCGAGAAGTCGATGTCGATGTCCGGCATCGACACGCGCTCCGGGTTCAGGAAGCGCTCGAACAGGAGGTCGTACCGCAGCGGGTCGACGTCGGTGATCGACAAGCAGTAAGCGACGATCGAGCCGGCCGCCGAACCGCGGCCCGGGCCCACGGCGATGCCGTTCTCCTTGGCGAACTTGACGAAATCCCAGACGATCAGGAAGTAGGCGTTGAAACCCATCCGGTCGATCACGCCCAGCTCCATCTCCACGCGCTCGATCGCCTCGGCCGGGACCGGGTCGCCGTAGCGCAGCTTCACTCCTTCGAGCACGCGCGCGCGCAGATAATCGCGCTCGCCGGTCCCATCGGGGGTCTGGAAGCGCGGGATCAGCTGCTTGCCGAGCTCGATCTGCACCGAGCAGCGCTCGGCGATCTCGAGCGTGCTGGCGATCGCCTCCGGCCACTGCGCGAAGGCTTGGGTCATCTCGGCGTTGTCGCGCAAATAGAACTCGTTGTTGTCGAACGTCAGCTTCGGCGCCGCCAGGGTGCTCTTGGTCTGCACGCACAGCAGCGCGGTGTGGTGGTCGTAGTCCTCACGCCTCAGGTAGTGCACGTCGCCCGTGCCGACCAGGCTGCCGCCCAGTTCCCGCGCGATCCGGACGATCCCTTCGTTGCACTTCTCTTGGGGCGCCAGACCGTTCTTCTGGACCTCGAAGTAGACGTTCTCAGGCCCGAAGATGGCGCGCAGGTCATCGGCGTGCGCGCGCGCGTCCTCGGGGCGATCCTCGAGCAGCCGCTGACAGAAGCGCGAGGCCAGGCAGCCGGTGAGCGCGATCACACCGTCCGAGTGGCGCTCGATCTGCGCGAGATCGACGGTCGGCTTGCCACGGTTCAGCCCTTCCAGGAAGCCCGCCGAAGAGAGCTTGACCAGGTTGCGGTAGCCCTCGTCGGTGGCGGCCAAGAGCGTCAGGTGATTGCGCTGGACCTTCGGCGCGCCGCCCTTTGTGGCGCCGTCGGAGCCGGCGGCGACGGCGTGGTCGTCGACGAGATAGATCTCACAGCCGACGATCGGCTTGACACCGTGCTTGGCGCACGCCTTGTGCAGCTCGACCGCGCCATTCATCACGCCGTGGTCGGTCAGTCCCAGCGCTGGCTGACCGAACTCGGCGGCCCTGGCCGCCAAGGCCTCGATCTTGCAGGCGCCGTCGAGCAGCGAATACTCGGAGTGGACGTGCAGATGGGCGCAGGCCGGAACGGTCACCGTGAGTTCGATGTTAGGCGCCGAGCCGGCGGCCTAACGAGCCTCACGCCGCTGTTTGCGGGCATACCGCAGGCGCCCGATCAAAGACATGCTGTGCTTGTGGGGCTTGGGCGCCGGCGTGGGCGCAGGCGCTTGCTGCGCGCGCGCACGCAAACGCTCGACGGCAGCGGCCAAGGCGTCGGCCATCTCCTCGCGCTGCGGCGCCGCGGGGACCACCGAGGAGGGCGCGATCGGCGCCGCCGGCCGCTCGGCGAGGCCACGCAGGCGAATCGTCACGTCCCTGAGCTCACCGACGGTCACGGCCATCCGGCGATGACTCTCGCGGATCGTCTCCAGCGCGCCCTCGACACGCTCCAAGCGCTCGACCAGCCCCGCCGTACGAATCGTGTCTCCTTCGGACTCTGTCAAGCGCTGCTGCAAGCTGAAGACGTGGGCTTCGAGCGTCCTGACGGTCGCCTCGGCCGCCTCGGCGCGGCGCAGGAGGATCTGCTCGGCGGGCTCGTTCGCGCGGCGCGCGCGGCGCTCGGCCAGTAGATCGGGCTCGTCCGGGCGCGGCGCACCGCCGCCGGGCACCGAAGGCGGCGGCGAAGAAGAACGTGGTGGCGGGGTTCCCTCGGCGATCGTGCTCATCTGGGCTCGCCAGTGAGCCTACGGGCCCGGCCGGACAGTTCGGCAGCGCTCCCGATTGGGGCCGGGTGCGTGTGCGCGCGCGGGCACGCGCGCACGCGCGAATCCTCGGGTCAGCGACTGTTGCGCAGGCGCCAGGCAAGGCGCGACTGCAACGAGAACAGCTCGATGAAGCCCGGTGACGCCGTCTGCGAGAAGAGACCGCCGGACTCGGCGAAGGAGGCGAGGGCCGCGTCGTAGACCGCGTTCGGCGAGGAGCGTTTGACGGGGCGCACATTGCCCTTGTAGAGCTTCAAGGAGATCGTGCCGGTGACCTGCTGGTTGACGGCGTCCATGTAGGCGTCGAGGTCCGAACGCAGCGGCTCCCACCAGAGTCCGGCATAGACGAGGTAGGCCCACTGGCGGTCCAGCTCGGGCTTGAACTGGTTCTGGTGGATCGTGCAGACCAAGCGCTCCAGCTCTTGGTGGGCGGTCAGCAGGATCGCGGCGGCGGGCGCCTCGTAGATGTCGCGGACCTTCAGGCCGACGATGCGGTCCTCGATGTGGTCGACGATCCCGACGCCGTGCTTGGCGCCGATCCCGGCGGCCCGTTCGATCAGCTCGACCAGCTCCAGGCGCTCGCCGTTCAAGGCGACCGGCACGCCGGCCTCGAAGGCGACCTCGACCGTCTCGGGCTCGTCGGGGGCGCGCTCGGGCGGCGTGACGAGCTGGAAGACGTCCTCCTCGGGGGCGTGGCCAAGGTCCTCGATCCAGCGACCCTCCGAGGAGCGCCCCCACAGGTTGTCGTCGATCGAGTATGGCGGTCCGGACTCGGCTCCTTGTGAGGCCTTGATCGGGATGTTGTGCTCGCGGGCGTAAGCGATCTCCTCCTCGCGGCCCATCTGCCAGGAGCGCACCGGCGCGATCACCTTCAGCTTGGGGGCGAGCGTCGCGATGGTCGCCTCGATGCGGACCTGGTCGTTGCCCTTGCCGGTACAGCCGTGGGCGATCGTGTCGCAGTTGCCGGCGAGGGCGTGCTGGACCGCCAACTTGGCGATCAGTGGGCGTCCGAGCGCGGTGAAAAGCGGATATCCACCCCCATACAGCGCATTGGCCTTGATCGCGGGGACCAGGTAGTCGCTCGCGAACTCCTGCCTGGCGTCGATCACGTGGCAGTCCAGGGCGCCGAGGCTTAGGGCCTTCTCGCGGATGACCTCGTAGTCCTCGCCGGGCTGGCCGAGGTTGACGGTCAGGCACACGACCTCGGCTTCGTAGGAGTCCTGGATCCACTTGAGCATCACGCTGGTGTCAAGACCGCCCGAGTAGAGCAAGAGCACGCGACCGACCTCGCCAGGGTCGGCCTCGTAGGAAGCGGTTTTTGGGGGAAAGCCCTGCAAGTGGGCGTCGTCGCGGTCTTCGTGCTCGCTCACGGTCGGCGAACCCTACCTGCCAGCTCGTGCACCGCGCCCGTCACGGCGGCCGCCTCGCCGGCCGTGGCATCGCCGAGCGTCGCGGCCAGACGCTCCAGCGCGAGGTCGACCTGCGCCTCGGAGACGATCAACGGCGGCAGCAGGCGCAGGGTGGTGGGGCCGGTGGCGTTGACGACGAGCCGCTGCTCGAGCAGAACGCGGCGGGCCACATCTGGGGCGGGCACGTCGAGCTCGCAGGCGAGCATCAGGCCGCGCCCCCTGACCGAGACGACGTGCGGCAGGCGCTCGAGGCCCGCGAACAGCCTCTCGCCTAGGGCACGCGCGCGCGCGAGCAGCTCCGAATTGTCGGTGACATCCAGCGCCGCCAAGGCCCCCGCGCAGACGACCGGGCCGCCGGCGAACGTCGAGCCGTGGTCGCCGGGCGCGAGCACGTCCGCCAGGCGCTCGCCGGTCACGAGCGCCCCGATCGGCAGGCCGCCCCCGAGCGCCTTGGCGATCGTGATCGCGTCGGGCTTGACCCCGGTCTGCTCGTAGGCCCATAGCGTCCCGGTCCTGCCCATGCCGCACTGGATTTCGTCGAAGACCAAGGCCGCGCCATGCCCGTCACAGGCCGTCCGCGCCGCCGCTAGAACCTCTTCGGAGAGCACGTGCACGCCCGACTCGCCCTGGATCGGCTCGAGCAGAACCGCGGCGGTGCGCTCGTCGACGGCCTTGGCAATCGCCTCCGGCTCGGGCTCGACCGCTCTGAACCCCGGAACCAAAGGCGCGAACGGGGCCTGCTTGGACTCCTGGGGCGTGGCCGACAGGGCGCCGTAGGTGCGCCCGTGGAAGGCCCCGTAGACGACCACCACGTCTCCCCCGGTCCTGGCCTTGCGCGCGAGCTTGATCGCCGCCTCGTTGGCCTCGGCGCCGGAGTTGCAAAAGAAGACCTTGCCTCCCAGCGAGGATTCCGACAGGCGCTCGGCAAGGCGCATGGCGGGCTCGGTATAGAACAGGTTCGAAACGTGCATCAAGCGCCCAGCCTGCTCGCGCACCGACGCCAACACCCGAGGATGACAGTGGCCGATGTTCGTAACCGAGATGCCGCACAAGAAGTCCAGGTACTCGTTGCCCTCGTCATCCCACAGCGAGGCCCCCTCGCCCCGCACGAACTGCACGGGCAGCCTTGCGTAGGTGGCCATCACGCGATCGTGCTCGAGCCGCTGCAGCTCGGCGAGGGTCATGATGGCCCGGCCTCCCCCGCCTCGATCTTGGTGCCGATTCCTTCGTCGGTGAACAGCTCCAACAGCAGCGAATGGGCGACCCGCCCGTCGAGGATGTGCGCCGCCGAGACGCCCGCGCCGATAGCGTCGAGGCACGCTTGCAGCTTGGGGCGCATGCCGCCCTCCATGTTCTCGAGAGCGGCGCCGACATCCGCCGTCGACGCCTGCCCGATCAGGGAACCTGGATCGCCAGGGTCGCGCAGCCAGCCGGGGACATCGGTCAGGAAAATGACCTTGTAGGCGCCGAGCGCGCCGGCCACGGCGCCGGCGGCCTCGTCGGCGTTCACGTTGTGCGAGCGCCCGTCACGGTCGGCGCCGACCGAGGCGATCACGGGGATGTAGTCGGAGGAGACATGATTCAGGACGTCCACATCGACGTGGTCGATCGATCCGACGAAGCCGATGTCCTCGCCACCCGGGCCCGAGCGCCGCGCGACCTTGAAGAGCGAGCCATCGTCGCCGCAGAGGCCGATCGCGGGCTGGCCGTGACGGTTGATGCGCTGGACGATCTCGGTGTTGACCTTGCCGACCAACACCATCTTGGCCACCTCGACGGTCTCCTCGTCGGAGACCCTCAGGCCGCCGACGAACTCGACGGGCAGGCCGAGGCGCTTCATGTAGGCGGTGATGTCCGGGCCGCCGCCGTGCACCACGATCGGCTTGGCTCCTACGTACTTCAAGAGCACGACGTCACGCGCGAACTGGTCGCGCAGCTCCGGGTCCTCCATCGCGGCGCCGCCGTACTTGATCACGATCGTGTGGCCATGGAACTCCCTGATGTAAGGGAGCGCCTCCAGCAGCGTTCCTACGTCGCGCACAGCGCCTCCGATCGTGTTGAGCCCCACGTGGTCATGTCGTGTACTCGGCGTTGACGCGGACATACTCGTAGCCGAGGTCCGAGAAGAAGACCTCGGTCTCGGCGCCCTCGCCAGGCAGCGTGATCTCGTATTCGATCTCATTGCCCTGGATGGCCTTTGCCAGTGCGTCCTCGTCGTAGGCGATCGCGGTCCCGGCCGAGCAGACCTGGATGCCCTCGATCGAGATGTCGAGCGGCAGTGGCACCGGAAACCAGTCGCGCCCGGCCAGCCCCGCGCCGGCGGCCTGGACGAGGCGCCCCCAGTTGGGATCGGCGCTGTGGAGGGCCGTTTTGACCAGCGGCGAGTTGGCGACCGAGCGGGCGACCGCCTCGACGCCCTCGGCATGCCCGCCGTTGACCACGACACGGCCAATGCGGCGGGCGCCCTCACCGTCGGCGACCATCATGATCCCGAGGGTCCGCAGCAGCGCGTCGAGGGCCTCGCCGAAGCGCAGCTCGTCCTCGGACTCGGGCTCGACCAAGACGCCGGAGGCACCCGAGCACATCAGGACAGCGGTGTCGTTGGTCGAGAGCTGACCGTCGACCGAGCAGCGGTCGAACGAGCGCTTGACGCAGACCCCGAGCAGGAGGTCGGCGGTGTGGGGCTCGAGTTGGGCGTCGGCCTGGATGAAGCAGAGCATCGTGGCGAAGTTCGGCGAGATCATGCCCGCGCCCTTGCACTGGGCGCTGAGCTGGACGGTCCCCGATGGGAGATCGACCTCGAGGCTGGCGCGCTTCTCGAAGGCGTCGGTCGTCTGGATCGCCTGCTGAAAGTCGCTGTCGCCCTCGCGGCGCAGCTTGGCGCTCGCGTCGAGGATCCCTTTGAGCGCCTTATCGACCGGCAGGTACCAGCTGATCCCGCCGGTCGAGCCGAGCAGGATCTCCTCGGGCTCCAAGCTCAGCGCGATCGCCGTGGCGCCCTGGGTCTTGGCGGCGTCGTCCAGGCCGCGCTGGCCAGTCTCGGCGTTGGCGCATCCGGAGTTCACGAGCACGGCCCGCAGCCGATCAAGCCTGCAGCGCTCCCGGCTGAGCAGGACGGGCGCGGCCGGGGTCGCGGTCGCGGTGAAGCGCGCGGCGGAGACCGGCGAGTCGGAGTCGCAGACGAGGATGCCCAGATCGATGTTGCCGGACGGCTTGATCCCGCAGGCCACGCCCGCCGCCCTGAAGCCGCCAGGCAACCCGGCGGTCGCCGGGTCCAGTTCGCGCACGTGCCCTGGCGCCGGCGTCCACCGCGACCTGAAGAACGGCTTGGGCGGACCGCCCGATGTCCGATCGCCCCAGACGTCGTTGCCGGCGCTCATGACGACCGCCGCCAGACAACCACAAGGAATCGTAGGCTCACAGCAATCCTTCCGTCTCGTCGAAGCCGAACATCAGGTTCAGGTTCTGGACGGCCTGCGAGGACGTGCCCTTCCAGAGGTTGTCGATCGCGGACAGCACGACGATCTTGCCGGTGTGGGGGTCGGCGGCGGCGAAGATGCGGCAGTAGTTGGTCTGGCAGACGTCCCTCGTGCCGAGCCCGCCCTGCTCGATGACCTCGACGAATGGCTCGTGCGCGTACGCGTCGGCGTACAGCTCGGCAAGCTCGGAAGGCGCGACGGTCCGTGTGGTCGTCACATAGCAGCTGGCCAGCTCGCCCTGGTCGAGTGGGACCAGATGAGCTTGGAACTGGACGGGCAGCTCCGCGCCGAGCAGGGCCAGTTGCTCCTCGATCTCGGGGGTGTGCCGGTGGCAGGCGACCTTGTACGGGAGGATGTTCTCACCCGCGAACGACAGGTGCGTGGTCTCGTCGAACGTGCGCCCGGCCCCGGAGATGCCCTGCTTGGCGTCGATCACGACGTCCGCGATCAGGCCGGCTCGCGCCAGAGGGGCCAGACCGAGGACCGACGCCGTCGGATAGCAGCCGGGGTTGGCGACGATCGAGGCCCCGGCGATCTCGGCCCGGTGCAGCTCGGTCAGGCCGTAGGCAGCGTCGGCGAGCAGGTCGGGGCGCGGGTGCGGCCCGTACCACTGTTCGTAGATCGCCTGCTCGGAGAGCCTGAAGTCGGCGCTGAGGTCGATGACGCGAACGCCGCGTTCGCACAGCGCGGCGACCGTCGGCGCGGCGGCGGCGTGCGGGTAGGCCACGACGGCGGCGTCGAGGCTCCCGGACACGCCGGAGCCAGGGCTCGCCGCGGCGAGGATGCTGTCGAGGTCGAGCTCTTCGATCTGAAGCGGCACGCGATAACGGGGATACAGGTCATCCAGGCGCCGACCGACCTCCGAGCGGCCGGTTATCGCGGCCAGCTCGAAGCGGGGATGGCGCCAGAGCAGGTGCGCGGCCAGCGCCCCGGCGAAGCCGGTCGCGCCCGCAACGAGCACCCGCGGCGAGCCGGGAACGAAGTTTTGGGGGGCGCCAATCTGCTCAGCCACCGCGCAGCTCACCCCCAAGGCCGGCGAGCGCGGCCAGCACCTGGTCGCGAGCCGGAGCCACGTCCTCGTCGGTGAGCGTCCTGTCGAGCGCCCGGAAGGACAGGCTCAGCGCGAGCGAGCGCCGGCCGGCGCCGATCTGCTCGCCGGTGTAGACGTCGAAGACCTCGACGTCTTCGAGGGTCTCCCCGGCAGCGCGACGGACGGCATCCACGATCTCGCCGGCCGGCATCTCGGCGGGCAGGACGACGGCCAGGTCGAAACGCAAGGCCGGGAAGGCCCCATAAGGCCTGAAGGAGACGACCTCGGGCGCGACCTCGGCGAGCTTGGCGAGGTCGATCGCGAACGTCGCCGTACGTTCCAGATCCCAGGTAGCGGCAACCGTCGGGTGGACCTCACCGAGAAAGCCGAGCTCGACGGGCTCGGCGCCAGGCCCTTGGTCCTCGCTCTGGGCGCCCCGCCGGCCGGCGCCCGGCGCCCAAGCGAGTACGGCGGCGCAGCGGCCTGGATGCAGGAACGGCCAGCGCGACTCGGGGGCCGCGTGTAGCGTCCAGTCGACGGACAGGCGCTCGAGCAGGCCGCCGAGAAGAGCCTTGGCGGCGAAGAAGTCAGCCGATGCGCGCTCTCCGCGCCAGGAGCGCGGTCCGAGGCCGCCGGTCAAGAGGGCGCCTAGAGCATGGTGCTCGTCCGCAGGCGACTCGCCCCCGGCGCCCAGGGCGCCGCCTTCATCGCCTTCACCGCCAATACCGCCGCCGTCGGGGACTTCGACCGCGCGGTAGACCGTCCCGGACTCGAAGATCGCGATGTCGGGCCGGTTGCGCGCCACATTGTGGCGGGCTGCGTCCAGCAGCGAGCCGAGCAGGGTCGGCCTCATGATCGACTGATCCTCGGAGAGCGGGTTCTCGATCGTGACGACCTTGCGCAGCGGATGCTCGGCGGGCACGAGCAAACGGTCGAGCAGCGCGGACTCGGCGAAGCTCCAGCCGACGATCTCATACAGACCACGGCCCACCAGCGCGTCCTCGGCGGCGCGGCGCACGCGCTGCACGTGGCTAAGCCGGCCCGCGGCCCCCCTACGCGCGGGCAGAGTCGCGGGGAGCCGCTCCAGGCCGTCGATCCGGGCGACCTCCTCGATCAGGTCGATCTCCCTGGTTATGTCATCCCTGCGCAGGGCCGGCACGGTGACCTCCAGGCCGCCCTCGACGGGGTTCGTGGCGAAGTCGAGCGCGGCCATGATCTCGGCTTGACGCGCAAGCGGTACGCCCACGCCGAGGATCGCCCCCACCCGAGCCTCACGCAGCATGATCGTCGCGGGGGCCGGTCCGGGGCCACCGAGGTCGATCGTGCCCGGCGTCAGGCGCGCGCCGCACAGCTCGATCATCAAGCGGCTTGCCACAGCCTGGGCGTGCAGGCACTGCTCGGGCTGAAGACCCTTCTCGAAGCGTGCCGACGCCTCGCTGCGCAGTCCGAGGCCCCACGAGCTGCGATGGATGTTCGGGCCGTTCCAGGTCGCGACCTCCATCAGGACCCGGGTCGTGTCGGGTCCGACCTCCGAGCGCGCGCCGCCCATCAGGCCGGCGATCGAAGTTGGGCCCTCGGCGTCCTCGATCACGACCATCTCCTCGTCCAGAATCCTGGTCTGGCCGTCGAGCGTCTCGACCTGCTCGCCGGGGTCGGCCCTGCGGACGGCCAGCCTGGCCCCCGCGACCCGGTCGAGGTCGAAGGCGTGCAGCGGCTGGCCGGTCAACAGCATCACGTAGTTGGTGATGTCGACCACGTTGTTGATCGGCCGCTGGCCGGCCGCCGTCAGCCTCGCTTTCAGCCACAACGGCGAGGGCGCGATCGTGACGTCCTCGAACACCCTGGCCGTGAACCGCGGACAGAGGTCAGGGCAGTCGACCTCGATCTCGACGCCCGCGACCGGCCCTTCCGAGCCGGGATCATCGGACCACGGCTCGGGTGCCAGCGCAGCCCCGGTGGCCGCGCGCAGCTCGCGCGCGACCCCGTAGACGCCGAGGCAGTCGGGCCGATTAGGCGTTATCTCGAACTCGATCGTCACGCCCGCGATCGGCAGCACCTCGCCGAGGGCGGCTCCAGGGGTCAGGGTGGCCGGCGGGTCCAGCACAGGGCGGGCGACATCGGCCTCGGAGGCCAGACCAGCGCTGGCTGTGGAGCCGGCCCCCAGGTCGGCACCGTCGAGGACCATGATCCCGTCGCTGGAGTCCTCGATCTGAAGCTCGGCCGCGCTGAGGATCATCCCTTCGGAGCGGACGCCTCTCAGCTTGGCGGCCTTCAGCTTGGACCCTCCGGGCATGACCGCGCCGGGCCGCGCCACCGCGACCGCCTGGCCGGCGGCGACGTTGGGCGCTCCGCAGACGATCGTCGCCGGCTCGGCTTGTCCGACGTCGACGGTGCAGACCTTCAGACGGTCGGCGTCCGGATGCTGCTCGGCGGCCAGCACCAAGCCGACCACGAAGTTCTCAACCGACGGAACACCCTGGCGATGGATCGCCTCGACCTTGGTGCCGGTCATCGTCAGACGCTCCTCGATCGCCTCGACGCCCAGGCCGGGATCGCAGTATTCGAGCAGCCAGTCGAGGGGAACCTTCATGCTCGAGCCTCCATCCAGTCGGCTCCGCTGATGGGGTCGGCCGCCTTCCGGGCGGCCTTAACCGAACCTTCGGTCCTCATCCGAACTGCTCCAAAAAGCGCAGGTCATTTTCGTAGTAGAGCCTCAGGTCCGGGATGCCGTGCTTGAGCATCGCGATCCGCTCGACGCCCATCCCCCAGGCAAAACCCTGGACCCGCTCGGGGTCATAGCCTGGAGCGTTGGCCTCGGTGGTGGCTATGTATGAGTAGACGTTCGGGTCGACCTCACCCGCGCCGAGGATCTCTAGCCAGCCCTCGCCCTTGCACAGGTAGCAGCGCGAACCGTCGCGCAAGAAGCCGGCGCCAGAGCAGTGAAAGCAGGAGACGTCGACCTCGACCGAGGGCTCCGTGAAGGGAAAGAAATGGGGCCTCAGCCTGACCTCGCGCTCTGAGCCGAACAGCTCCTGGGCGAATACGAGCAGCGTGCCCTTCAGATCGGCCATCGTGATGTCCTCGTCGACGGCCAGGCCCTCGATCTGGTGGAACTGGGGCGTGTGCGTGGCGTCGGAGTCGGGCCTGTAGACGCGGCCGGGGATGACCACATATAGCGGCGGCGGTTTGGCCTCCATCGCCCTGATCTGCATCGGCGAGGTATGGGTCCGCAGGACGAGATCGTCGGGCTCGCCGAGCCGCGCGCTCGTCTTCGTCGGGTCCGCGCCGACGCCCTCGCCCGTTCCCTCGCCGCCTGGGCGGGCGACATAGAAGGTGTCGGTGCGTGCCCGGGCAGGGTGCGTGGGCGCATGGTTGAGGGCATCGAAGTTGTAGTGGACAGTCTCGACCTCGGGGCCTTCCATGACCGTGAAGCCGAGCCCCAAGAAGACGTCTTCCAGTTCACGGCGGGTCGCGCTCAGAACGTGCAGTCGACCAATCGGCTCAGGCGGCGCGCCGGGCAGGGTCACGTCGACGGCGTCCTCGCGCAGACTGCGCTGCAACTCGGCGGCGTCCAGCTCGTTCGCGCGCCGCTCGATCAGAGCCTCCAGCTCCTGGCGCGCCCGGTTGGCGGCCTGGCCGACCGAGCCCCGTTCCGCGGACGGCAGCTGGGCGACGCCCCGCAGCAACTGGGGCAGCTCGGCGCGGCGACCGAGATGATGGACACGCAGCCGCTCCAGCTCCTCGCTCGAGCTTGCCGCGGCGATCTCCGCCTCGGCCTGTGCGCGCAGTGCCTCGATCCGGTCGATCATGTGGGCCGGACCCTAGTCGATGTACGCTGGACGCCAGTCGATGCGGGCCAGGCGCCGGACGAAGAGCGGGTCGTCTCGTAAAGCGCCACGGTCGCGGCCATCGCGGCGTTCAGAGACTCCCCGAGGATCGGGATCTGCGCAACGTGCTCGCACGCTTGGACGACCTCCTCTGGCAACCCTTCGCGCTCGGCGCCAACCAGGAGCGTGAGCGGTTCCCCGGCGATCCGTGCCGACACCTCGGCCAAGGGCTCGCCGGCGCCGGCCACCAGCGCGACCCGGACACCCGGCAATTCGGCTGTGTCGCGCGCGCGCGCGAGTGCGACCGCGAAGATCGTCCCCATGCTCGCTCTTACCGCCTTCGGCGCGTGCGGATCGGCGCAGTCCGGCCCGAGCGCCACGCACGAGGCGCCGAAGGCGTGGGCCCCGCGCAGGACGGCGCCGACATTGCCGGGATCGCGCAGGCCGTGCAGGTATACGCACAAGGGGCCGATGGGCTCAGCCAACCAGCGCTGCTCGTAGACACCGATCGCACGCGTGCCCGAGCCGAGCGTCGAAGCGGCGGCGAGCGCGGGCTCGTCGACGTCGACGAAGTGCCCATCGCCGATGCTGGTGCCGGCCAGGCGATAGCCCTCGATCGCCGGGCGCCCGGCGTGCTCGGCGGCCGCGATCAGGTCCTCGCCCTCCGCGCTGAAGACGCCGGCCTGAGCGCGCCCGCGCTTGGTGTGCAGGCGGCGCAGCGCCTTCAGGCGCGGGTTTTGCTCGGAGGTGATGGTCACGGCTCGTGCTCTCTTCGTCCTGCCTCTTGCTCAGTCTGTCTTCGTCTGTCGGATCTGTCTTCGTCTGTGTCGAGAAAGGTCGGCGAAACCCACAAAAAAAGGGCGCCGTCCCTTTCAGGTGCAGCGCCCGGAGCGAGTCGGTTTCGGCGGCGTATTCAGGCGGCCGACGCCGACGCCTCGCGGGCGGTCTCGGCGATACGTCGGAACGTGTCTGCGTCGCGAACGGCCATGTCCGCCAGGACCTTGCGGTCGAGCTCGATGCCAGCCAGGGTCAGGCCGTGCATCAGCTGGGAGTAGCTCATCCCGTTCTGCCGCGCCGCCGCGTTGATGCGGGTGATCCAAAGCCTGCGAAAGTCGCGCTTGCGGTTGCGCCGATCCCTGTACGCGTAGGAGTCGGCCTTCATCAAGGCCTCCTTCGCACGCTTGTAGTTCGAATGCGCCTCGCCGCGGAAGCCCTTCGTCAGCTCGAGCGTCGCGCGCCGCTTCTTGCGCGCGTGCAGAGAGCGCTTGACCCTCGTCATTTGGAGACCCCCAGCAGCTTCTTGATACGCGGTTCGTCGTGCTTTGCGATCGCCACCGGGGTGCCCAGATGACGCTTCTTTTTGGGCGACTTCTTCTCGAGGATGTGGCTCGTGAAGGCGTGCCTGCCCCGCACCTTGCCCGAGGCGGTGATCTTGAAGCGCTTCTTGGCGCCCGAATGAGTCTTCATCTTCGGCATGGGAATCTAAGATCGAGAGGCTCCGCACGCCGACCTACGGTCGCCGTGCGCCACCCGCGAAGCGCTGATTATGACACGGCGCCGTCAGACTCGCCGGCAGGCTCGGCGGTGTCGGCCTTGCCGGCAGGCTCAACGCCGTCGGATCCGCCAGCCGGCTCGGCGCCGTCGGATCCACCAACGACCTCGACGCGCTCCGACCCTGCGACGGACTCGGCGCCGTCGGACCCGCCAACGACCTCGGCCCCGCCGGACCTGGCGACCGGCTCGGAGCCCTCGGCCGGCTCGTCGGCCGAGCCGCCGTCGACGGCGGCTGGCGGCGGCTGAGCGGATGCGGCCACGGGGGGCGTGCCCGGCGGTCCCGCACCGTCAGGGGTCGAGTGGGCCTGCACGTCGACACGACCGGCGAGCACGGCTTTGGAGGGGGCCATCATCATCGTCATGTTGCGGCCTTCCTGCATCGGGCGCTGCTCGACGACACCGAGCTCGGACAGCTCTTCGGCGAGGCGGTCGAGGATCGCGGTGCCGCGCTCCGGATGGGTGACCTCACGGCCCCTGAACATGATCGTGACCTTGACCTTGTCCTTGTGGCGCAGGAAGCGCTCGACGTGGTGCTTCTTGGTGTCGTAGTCGTGCTCCGCGATCTTGGGCCTGAACTTGATCTCGCGGACCGTGATCTGCTGCTGGTGCTTGCGGGCCTGCTTCTGCTTCTGGGCCTGCTCGTACTTGTACTTCGAGTAGTCGAGGATCCGACAGACGGGCGGCCTGGCCTCGGGCGCGACCTCGACCAGGTCGAGCTCTCGTTCCTGCGCGAGCTTGAGGGCGTCGGGGGTCTTCAGAACGCCGACCTGGTTGCCCTCGTCGTCGATCACGCGCACCTCGGGCACGCGGATGCGCTCGTTGATCCTGGTCTGGTCCCGCTCGGGCGGGCGCCGGTCGAACCTGCGTGGTACCGGCACTAGCTGTGGTCGACGCGCTTCAAGTCGGGTCTAGGCGCGAGTCCGTGAAGATTTGCGGGCAGTCAAGGGCGCGGAGTATAGCTCGCTTGCATGCGCTCGCCAAAGTCAGGGAGCGACATCGCGCCGAGATCGCCGCCGTGGCGCTCGCGCACGGAGACTGTCTCCTGCTCGGACTCACGCTCGCCGACGACCAGCATGTACGGAATCTTGCGCAGCTCGGCGTCCCTGATCTTGCGGCCGACCGACTCGCCGCGCTCGTCGAGCTCGACGTAAGCGCCCAGCTCGCGCAGGCGCTTGGCCACGCTCAAACCGTACTCGTTGAAACGATCGGCGACCGGCAGGACGATCGCCTGGACCGGCGCCAGCCACACGGGCAGCTCGCCGGCGTAGTGCTCGAGCATGATCCCGATGAAGCGCTCATAGGAGCCGAACGAGGCCCTGTGAATCATCACCGGGGTGTGCTCCGAGTTGTCCGCGCCGGTATAGGTCAGGCCGAAGCGTTTCGGCGTCGAGTAGTCCAGCTGGACTGTTCCCAACTGCCAGGAGCGCCCCAGGGAGTCGGTCATGTGCATGTCGATCTTGGGACCGTAGAAGGCGCCGTCGCCGGGGTTCAGCTCGTAGGCCAGGCCACGGTCTTCGAGCGCCCTGGCCAGGGCGCTCTCGGCGCGATCCCACATCTCCTCGTCGCCGATCCGCTCTTCGGGGTTCACGGGCCTGGTCGAAAGCTCGAGGCGTACCTCGAGCTCGAACATGGCGTACGTCGAAAAGGCCAGCTCCAGGCAGCCCGACACCTCATCTTGGACCTGGTCTTCGGCGCAGAAGATATGGGCATCGTCCTGGGCGAAGTGCCTGACGCGCAGCAGGCCGTGCAGGACGCCGGAGGCCTCGTTGCGGTGCAGCAGGCCGGGCTCTGAGTAGCGCACGGGCAGCTCGCGATAGGAGTGACGTTTGCTGGCATACAGATGGGCATGGCCAGGGCAGTTCATCGGCTTGACGCCCATCTCCCGGCCCTCGACGTCGAGCGTGAACATGTTCTGCTTGTACTTGCCCCAGTGCCCCGAGGTCTTCCACAGCTCGGCGTCGTAGATCAGGGGCGTCTTGACCTCGGTGTAGCCGCGCACCGCCGCCATCTCGCGCGAGATCGCGACCAGCCTATTCCATAGCCTGGTGCCCGCCGGCAGCCAGAAGGCCGAGCCTGGCGAGACGTCCGAGAAGGTGAACAGCTGAAGCTCGCGGCCGAGTTTGCGATGGTCGCGCAGCCGGGCCTGCTCCAAGCGCTCCAGGTGCTCTGCCAGTTCGGCCTTGTTGTGAAAAGCGGTCCCGTATACGCGGGTCAGCATCGTCCTGGTCGAGTCTCCGCGCCAGTAGGCGCCCGCCAGCGACTGCAGCTTGAAGGCGCCGATCGTCGCGGTGCTCCTGGCGTGCGGGCCGCGGCAGAGGTCGGTGAACGGGCCGTTCGTATACAGCGAGACCGTGTCCAAGCTCAGGCCTTTGGCTTTCGCGTCGGCCACGAGATCGTCGATCAGCTCGACCTTGTAGTCCTGGTGTTCGGCCACGAAGCGCTCGCGCGCCTGCCCGGGCGTGACGTCCTGACGCTCGAAGGGCTCGCCAGCCTTGATGTGGGTGAGCATCTGGGCTTCGATCGCGGGCAGATCGGCCTCGGTCGGGGCGCTGCCATCCGGGAACTCGAAGTCGTAGTAGAAGCCCTGTTCGATCGGCGGGCCGATCGATATCTTGACCCCCGGATACAGCTCCAAGACCGCGCTCGCAAGCACGTGGGCGGCGTCGTGTCTGATCAGCTCGAGCGCGGCCGGGCCGCTCTTGGCGGTAAGAATCGCGATATGGGCGCCGTCTGGCAGCGGCCTTGCCAGATCGCGGACCTCCCCGGCGCCATCGACGCCGGCGGCCGCGCTCGCACCCGGCGCCTCCCCCGTGCCCGGCGCCGATCCGCCCGCCGGCGGGTGGCTGACCTCGACCGCCAGCGCCGCCCGAGCGAGACCGGGCCCGATCGCCAAGGCGGCATCCTCGCCGGTGGCGCCATCTGGGAGCTTCAGCTCGTTTCCGTCCGGGAGCGTGACCGCGATCGACATCTCAGGCGTTGCAGGCTACCCGGCGCCGGCGGATGAGCGCCGGTTCGCACCGGCCGATCGACTCGGCGGACGCCGATCGGTCCGAGCCAGAAACACCTGGTGACGACGCTCGTCTGCGGGTGAGAAGATCGAGAAATGCGGATAGACGAGCAGCACCCAATCTCCATCAAGCTGTATCCGGCCCAGGTCGAGGAGGTCGTCAGGGCCGCCACCGGCAGCGCCGGACCGAGCATCTCGGCTTTGATCGCCGACACCCTCAGCGCGCCCCTGCCCAGCGCCGACCCGCGCACCGACGCGAACTCGGGCGCCGAAGCCGAGCCCGGATCACCCGCCGGAACCAAGGCCGCTGAAGGGAGCTCGCGCCGAGAAGTCAGGCCGAGCGGGCATCTGAGGCAGAGGATGCCGATCGGCGAGATCGACCCAAGGTTGTCGCGCTCGCTGTTCAGAGGCCTGTCGATCCTGACGTGCTTCACCCCCGACGGCAAGCCGCGCGGTGTCGTCGAAATCGCCGACGAGCTGGGCATGAGCCCCTCGACGACCCATCGCTACGCCCTGACCCTGGTCGAGCTCGGGCTGTTGCGGCGCAGCCCGACGACGCGCAAGTACAGCCTGCCGACGCCCTAGAAAAGGAGCGACTCGAGCCCGATCACCGGCGAAGTCTCAAGGTCGCCTACGCGCCTCACGGCCAAAAGGACGCCCGGCATGAAGGCATCCCTACCGGTCGTGTCGTGCCTGATCGTCAGCGTCTGGCCGACATCGCCGAGGATCACCTCCTGGTTGGCGACCAGGCCCGGCAGACGCACCGAGTGGATCGGCGGCGCCTGCGAGCCGGTCGCCTCTGCCATCAGCTCCGCCGTCAGCTTGGCTGTGCCGCTGGGCGCGTCGAGCTTCTGGTCGTGATGCAGCTCGATGATCTCGGCCTTCGCCATCCTGGCGGCCGCGATCGCCGCGAAACGCATCATCAGGACTGCGCCGATCGCGAAGTTCGGGACGATCAATACGTTCGCGGCGGGCCTGCCCGCGCCGGCCCCCTTCGCGCGCGCGCCGGGCGCAGGCTCGTCCGCGATCGCCGGGCTGTCCGCGGCGGGCATGTCCGCGGCGGGCCCCCACGCGCGCGCGTGGGTCGCCGATCCGAGCTCTGCCACCAGCGCCTCCACGTCGAAGCCGGTCGTGCCGACGACCACGTGCACGCCGGCTTCTACACACGCCAGCACGTTCGCGAGGGCCGTGTCGGGCCTCGTAAAGTCGACGACCACGTCGGCGCCGGCCAAGGCCTGCTCCAAGCCGACCCCCAGCACCGGGTCGGCCTTGGCGACGAGCTCCATGTCCGGGGCGCTCTCGAGCGCGGCGCACGTCGTCGCGCCCATCTTGCCGGCGGCGCCCGCGACCGCGACCTTGATCACCGCGCGCCACCCTTGCGGACGTCCACCCACGCGCGCGCGCCACCAACGCAAGCGGCGGTGCTCGAGCCGCTCACGCCGCCACCTTGCCGAGCGGCGCGAGCGCCTTCAAGAAAACCCCTTCGTCGGCGCCGACCCCAGCGGCCGAAAGGGCGTCGGGAGCGAACAGCTCGCCGGCCAGCTCCTTCAGGTCCTCGATCGTGACCGCGTCGATGCGCTCGAAGATCTCCTCGACCGAGTAGATCGGCAGGCCTCCGAGCAGTGACGACCCGAGCCGGTTCATGCGTGCCGAGGTCGACTCCAACGACAGCGCGACCCTGCCCTTCAGGTTCTCGCGCGAGCGCTCCAGCTCGGCCGCTGTCGCCGGCTTCTCGATCGCGCGCTCCAACTCGTTTGCGATCGTGGCGACCGCCTCGCTGAGGTTGTCCGGGCGCGTGCCCACGTACACGCCGACCTCGCCGGTCTGTTCGTATTGGGCCGAGAACGTGAACACCGAGTAGGCCAGGCCCTTACGCTCGCGCACCTCCTGGAAGAGCCTCGACGAGGAGGTGCCCCCGAGGATGCCTTCCAATACCCGCAGCGCGAAGCGGCGCTCGTCGTGCCTGCCGATGCCTGGGCCACCCAAGCAGAAGTGGTACTGCTCGGTGTCCTTCGCCAAGAACTTGACCCTGCGCTCGAACGCCGGCTCGCTCCACGCCGGGCGGCCCTCAACGAACGTCCCGGGCACACCCCCGCCGTCGTTCTCACCCGCGCCCGCCGGCCCCGCCGCGTCGTGGCGATCCGGGCCCGCGGCCGAAGCCAGCTCGACCAGGGTGTCGTGATCGACAGACCCGGCCGCGGCGATAACGACATCGCCCGGCAGATAGCGCGCCTCGTGGAAAGCTTTCAATCGCTCGAGCGTAACGGCGCCCACGACCGCGGCGTCGCCGATCACCGCCCGACCCAGAGGGTGCTCCCCGAAGACCGCGCCGCCGAGCACGTCGAACACGCGGTCCTGCGGGTCGTCCTCGTACATGGCGATCTCCTCCAGCACGACCTCGCGCTCGGCCTCCAGCGATTCCAGGCGCGGCTCGAAGACCATCTCGGCGGCCGCCTCGAACGCGCGCTTCAGGTGCCTGTCCATGACCCTCGTGTACAGCGAGGTCGTCTCGCGGTCGGTGCCGGCGTTGACCTCGGCGCCCATCCCGTCGAACAGCTCGTCGATCTCGTGCGACTTATAGCTGTCGGTGCCCCTGAACAGCATGTGCTCGAGCAGATGACTCAGCCCTGCCTGCTCCTCGGACTCCATCGCCGAGCCCGTGCCGATCCAGAAGCCAAGGGCGACCGAGCGCACGCCCTCGATCCGCTCGGACACGACCCTTACCCCGCTCGGCAGAGTGCTCGTCTGGTGCCCGCTCACCCGCGTCTCACCGCCATCGCCCGACCGTCGTCCGGACGCGTGGCGCGATCGCGCCACGCGCTTTGGCGGCGCCGGCCGATCGGCCGGCGCCGCCGAGATGCCTCTCAGTGGCGATCTCGTCCCGCCCCGTGCCTTGGCCTGCCCGAGCCGCGCTCGCCCTCTCGCCGTGGACCGCCGGGGCCGCCGCCGGGACCGCCGCCGGGACCGCCACCGCGACCGTTGCGCCGAGGGCCCCCGTCGCGCGGTGGGCGTCCACCGCCGCCACCGCCGCCGCTCACGGCCGCCATGCCGGCCAGCTCGTCGGCCGTCTTGCCGGCGATCTCCGGGTCCTCGGCCAGGCGCAGGCCGATGCGACCGCGCTCTTTGTCGACCTCGACCACCTTCACGTTGATCTCATCGCCCCTGTTGAGCACGTCCTCGACGGCCTCGACGCGCTCGCCCGGCGAGACGTTCGAGATGTGCAGCAGCCCGTCGGTGCCCTTCGCAAGCTCGATGAACGCGCCGAACGTGGTCGTCTTGACGACCTTGCCCGTGAATTCGTCGCCGACCTCGACCTCCTTCATCATCATCTTGATGCGCTCCGCCAAGGCGTCGGCGAGCTCGCCGTTGGCCGAGTACACGAGCACCTGACCGTCGTCGTTGACGTCGATCTGCGATTCGAACTCCTCCGAGAGCCCCCTGATCGTTTCGCCGCCCTTACCGATCAAAAGGCCGATCTGGGACGGGTCGATCTGGATCGTCTGGATCCTCGGCGCGAACTGCGACAGCTGCTCGCGCGGGGTCTTGATCACGTCGGCCATCTTGCCGAGGATGAACGTCCTCGCCTCTTTGGCCTGCGCCAGCGCGTCCCTCAAGATCTCGAACGTGACGCCCGTGATCTTGATGTCCATCTGCAGCGCCGTGATGCCGCGCTCGGTGCCGGCGACCTTGAAATCCATGTCGCCGAGGTGATCCTCGACGCCGGCGATGTCGGTCAAGACGATGTAGTCATCGCCCTCTTTGATCAAGCCCATCGCGATACCCGCCACAGGCCGCTTGATCGGCACGCCGGCATCCATCAGCGACAGCGACGAGCCGCAGACGGACGCCATCGAGGAGGAGCCGTTTGACTCGAGGATGTCCGAGACGACCCTTATCGAGTAAGGGAACTCCTCGATCGATGGCACCATCGGCGCGAGCGCGCGCTCGGCGAGCGCGCCGTGGCCGATGTCCCTGCGCTTGACGCCGCCCATCCTGCCCGCCTCGCCGACCGAGAACGGCGGGAAGTTGTAGTGGTGCCAGTAATACTTTTTGGTCTCCAAACCGAGCGTGTCGATCCTCATCTCCTCCTTGAGGGTGCCCATCGCGACGACGCTCAACGCCTGGGTCTGGCCTCTCGTGAACAAGGCCGAGCCGTGGGTCCTCGGGGTGACGCCGACCTCGATCGAGATGTCCCTGATCTCGTTCTCCGAGCGTCCGTCCGGGCGCTTCTTGTGGACGGCGATGCGCTCTCTGACGATCGACTTCTCGAGCTTGTCGAACGCCAGCTGCACCGCCGCGCGACGCTCCTTCGCGTACGCGAGTTCGCTCTCGGAGGCACCATCGCCGGCGAGCGGCGCGTGCTGCTCGAGGATTTCCTGCTCGACGGCCTTGGTCGCGTCCTGGCGCTCGAGCTTGTCCTCCACCTGCGTGGCCGCGTCCAGGGCCGCGCCATGGGACGCGCGGATCGCGTCGAGCACGGCTTGGTCGACCTTGATCGCCTCGAAGACTTTCTTCTCCTTGCCAACTTTGCCGGCGAGATCGCGTTGCAGCTCGCACAGCTTCTTGATCGCCGCGTGCGCGATGTCCAGCGCATCCAGGATCTCCGCCTCGGGGATCTCGTTCGCGCCCGCCTCGACCATCAGGATGGCCTCCTCGGTGCCCGCCACGATCAGGTCGAGATCAGAGCCACCGGCATCGCCCTCGCCCTCGCCCTCGCCGGAGGCCGCGTTGAGAGCCTCCTCGGATGGGTTCACGACGAAGTTGCCGTCGATCTTGCCGATCCTCACCGCGCCGACGGGTGTCGGCAGCGGGATGTCGGAGATCATCAACGCCGCCGATGCTCCGTTCATCGCCAGGATGTCGTAAGGGTGAACGTGGTCGATCGACAGCGGAATCGCTACCAGCTGCGTGTCATAGCGCCAATCCTTGGGGAACAGGGGCCTGATCGGACGGTCGATCATGCGCGCTGTCAGCGTGCCCTTCTCCCCCGGACGACCCTCCCTCTTGAAGAACGAGCCCGGGATTTTCCCGGCCGCATACATACGCTCCTCGACATCGACCGTCAGCGGCAAGAAGTCGACGTCGCGCAGCGAGCCTGCGACCGCCGTGGCGAGCACCATCGTGTCGCCCTGCTTTACGACGACTGCGCCAGAGGCCTGCTTGGCCATCCTGCCGGTCTCGAACGAGATCTCGCTGCCCGCGATCTCCACGGAGACCCGGGTCACGGAGTCATTGCTACTCATATTCATTCTGCCTTCCTATATTCCGCCGTCGGATCGGGACGCGGCGCGCCCCTGGCGGATCGTTTTCTCATCTCTTGTTCCGAACCAGCGCAGCTTAGCGAACACGTACGCCACCGGCCACCGTCGGCGCGAGCGGGCGGGCGGGCGGGCGGGCGGGCGCCCTATTCGGGCTCAGCCGGCCGCTGCGACCTTCGCCGCGGCCAGTCCTTCGCGCAGCAGATCCAGGCCCGGCAGCTCGGCCGGCGTCGGCGCCTGATAGCTCCAGCCCACGACGCCGTCTTGGCCGACGATCACCAGGGCGCGCTGCGCAAAGCCACCATCGTGCAGCGCCCCGAACGCTTCGCACGCCGCGCCCTTCGGCTCGAAGTCCGACAGTCCTTGAATGCTCACGCCGAGCTTCTCTCTGAAGGCCCGCTGCGCATAAGCGCTATCGCACGAGACCCCATAGATCTGCGTCCCACCGGCCGTCAGCTCGGCCAGCGCCTCGTCGTAGACCTGCAACTGGTCTGTACACACCGGGCTGAACGCGAACGGATAGAAGACCAGGATCGTCGTCTGGCCTTGCAAGTCGGCCTCGGTAAAGCCCTCTCCGTTTTCGCGGATCAGCCGGAACGCCGGGACCTCGGCGCCGGGCTCGATCACCGCCATTTCAGAAAGCCCGTGAGACGGACGTCGACCAAGCGGAGCACGAACGCAGGGAACGTGGCGTACTCAGTACGCGAGCGACTGAGGACACAGCTCCGCGCAGTGTCCACGTTCGTCTCACTTGCGCAGGCCGAGCTCTTTGATCAGAGCGCGATAGCCCTCTAGATCGGTGCGTTGCATGTAGTCCAAAAACCGCCTGCGCCGGCCGACCAGCATCAACAGGCCCCTCCGCGAGTGGTGGTCTTTCTTCTGCTCGCGCAAGTGCTCGGTCAGGTGGTTGATGCGCTCGGTCAGCAGGGCAACCTGAACCCTGGTGTTGCCGGTGTCGCGCTCGTCGCCACCGAACTTGGCGGCGATCTCGCGCTTGCGCTCTGCGGTTATGGCGGCCATTTGCGCGCCAACGGTAGCAGGTGCGGTATGGAATTCCGGTCGCGCCCGCTCAGCCCCGAGCGATCAGCTCCCGGGTATGGGCCACGTCCTCGTGCATCTGCTCGATCAGGTCCTCCGCGGTGTCAAAGCGCCGCTCGCCGCGCAGCCGCGCCAGGAAGTCCAGACGCAGGTTCGTTCCGTACAGGTCGCCGTCGAAGTCCAGTAGGTGGGCCTCGATCAGCTCGCCCCGGCCGGTCGCGAACGTCGGGCGCACGCCGATGCTGACGGCGGCGGGCGTCGCGCCGTTGGCCAGGCACGCGTAGACGCCGTGGCCCGGGCAGGCCAGCGCCTCCTCGGGCACGAGGTTCGCCGTCGGAAAGCCGAGCTCGCGCCCGCGCTCGTCGCCGTGCACGACCTCGCCGCGCAGCTGAAACGGAGCGCCCAAGAAGCGCGCGGCCTGATCGACCTCGCCCGCTCCGACCAATCCCCTGATATGGCTCGAGGAGACGATCTCGCCGTCGATTTCGAGCAGCGGTCGCACAACCGTCTGAAAGCGACCGTCCGCGGCGAGCAGTTCGGGGTCGCCCTGGGCGCGGTGTCCGAACCTGAAGTTCTCGCCGATCGCGACCCGTTCCGCGCCGAGCGCGCCGACAAGCACGTCGGCTATGAACACCTCGGCCGAGCGAGCCGCGAAGTCGGCGTCGAACGGGATCACGATCAGCTCCTCGACGCCCAAGCCCTCGATCAGCTCGGCCTTGGCCTCGAGCGTCGTCAACAGCTTCGGGGTGTGTCGCGGCGCCACGACCGAGACCGGATGTGGCTCGAAGGTGAGCACGCTGTCCGAGCCCTCGATCACCGCGCGATGCCCGAAGTGCACGCCGTCGAAGGTGCCGACAGCCACGCTGCGCCCGGGCCGCTGGGCCGCTTCCACGGACGGCAGGTCGGGCAGCCAGATGACCTTCACGGAAGCACAGCCTAGTGGTCTTGGCCTGGCGGACGCACGGCCTCGTGGTCTTGGCCAGCGTCCGACAGGAGCGCGAGAGTCTGCTCCAGCTCGATCAGCGGCGGATCTCTCCAGTCAGAGCCCTTTGGCGGCGGCGGCACCGCGTCCTTCACCGAGAACGGTCCGATCGCGGTGCGACGAAGCTCGAGGCAGTAGGCGTCGTTCAGGTCCGCGATCAGCGAACGCACGTATGTGCCCGACGAGCATTCGATCTCGTATCTCGCCAGATCGCCTTCGCGCCAGGTCTGCTCGAAGCGGTTCACCTCGACGGTGCGCTCGGGCAACTCGAACTCCTCGCCCGCCCGCGCGCGGGCATAGGCGCGCCGGCCACCGACCTTCACCGCCGAATGGCGAGGCGGACGCTGTTTGACCTGACCGGTCGGCAGTGCCGGCGGGTCTGGCGGGACACGTCCGGTGACGGCGATCTCGCCCTCTGGATCGCCCGTACTCGAAATTGCACCCAGCCGAGCAAGCGTCTCGTATCGCTTGGTGAGCGCCATCACCCGGGCCTGGATCTTCGTCGCGCGCCCTACCAGCACGACCAGCAGGCCGGTCGCGAACGGGTCGAGCGTGCCCGCGTGGCCGACCTTGACCTGTCCGCCGAGCCCACGCTTGACGAGGGCCACCACATCGTGTGAGGTGATCCCGGCCGGCTTGTCGATCAGCAAAATGCCGTTCACGCCGAAGCGGGCGCCAGCGCCGGCGCCGGCCGCAACTGCGCCGCCAGCTCACGGCGCAGAAACTCGATCAGCGCGTCCGGCTCGAGCATTGTCGTAAAGCCGGCGGCGCGGCGATGCCCGCCGCCGCCCTGGGCACGCGCGATCTTGGAGACGTCGACATCGTCGTCGGTCGCGCGCAGCGACACTTTGCGCCGTACCCCCTCCGCGCGGGCGCGCCCCTCCTCGCCCGATTCCCCGTCAGCGCCGCCGGGCCCATGGGCGCCGCCGCCGCCATCGCCAAGCTCACGCACGAGCGCCGCCAGCTTCGTGCCCTGGACGGCGCGCAGATGATCGATGATGCCCTCCGCGAAGCTGTCGTCCGCGCCCGTCCGCTCGAAGTCCGCTGCGCTCAACGCCGCTACGGTCAGGGCGCCCGCGTCGAAGCGCCGCATTCCCTCGAGCGCCCGCGCCAGCAGCGCGAGCTTGGCCTCGGGCATGTCCTCGTACAGGCGCCTGTACACGTCTTGCACGTCCACCCCGGCCGCGATCAGCTCACCCGCCATCTCATGGGCGCGCGGAGTCGTGTTCTCGTACATGAACCGGCCCGTGTCGGTGATCAGGCCGATATACAGCGCCCGCGCCACCTCAGGCGTCGGGCCGACGCCAAGTCCATGCATCAGGTCCCAAACGATCTCGGCCGTACACGACGCCCGCGGGACGACGTAGTCGAGCGTGCCGAACCTGGTGTTGTCGTGATGGTGGTCGATGTTCAGCAGATGCCTGCCCTCCTGCAACACGCTCGCCGAGTTGCGGTCGATGTTGCCGCAATCCAGGAACACGACCGTGCGTCCGGCGATGTCGGCGGGCGGCTCGGCGATCAGGCCGTCGAGCTTCAGGAACCGGTACTCGAGCGGCAGCGGCAAGTCGTCCTCGGCGATGAACATCTGGGAGTCCTTGCCCAGCGCGCTCAGCAAGCCCTGCATCCCGACCAGCGAGCCGAGCGCGTCGCCGTCTGGACTCTCGTGAGCTGCCAGCACAAAGCGCGAGTCCTCTCGAATCCGAGCGAGCACGCGCTCGCGTGTCGCCTCCGTGCTCTCTCTGTCCGCGCTCACGCGCCCTCGGTCTCGATCTCGTCCAGCAGGGCGTCGACGCGCAATGCTCGGTCGGTCGTGCCGTCGTATGCGAACTCGAGCGCCGGTGTGCGCTTGAGCTTCAGCTCCGTCGCGATCCTGCCCTGCAGGTAGCCGTGGGCGCTGCGCAAACCGTCGAGCGCCTGCTCACGCTCGTCCTCCGGCGAGGGCCTGCCGTCCTCGCCGAGCACGCTCACGTACACACGCGCATGGCGCAGGTCTGCGCTTGTCCTGACGTCTGTCACGGTCACGAATCCGATTCGAGGGTCCTTCAGCTCTCCAATGATCGCGTCGCCGAGCACCTGTCTGAGCGCCTCGTCCACGCGACGCATGCGTCCCGAACTCATCCTATCCCTCCGACCGAACCGTCGCCGCCGCGAGGCTGTATAGAGCGCCCTGTTTAGGAAAGCTCGCGCTCTTGCAGGCGCGTCTCATAAGTCTCCAGGATGTCGCCCTCGCGCAGATCCTGGAAGTTGGTGAGCACGATCCCGCACTCGAAGCCGGCCGCGACCTCGCGCACGTCCTCCTCGAAGCGGCGCAGGCTGGCGATGGTCGTGTCGTAGATGACCGTCCCCTCGCGCACGACCCGTACCCGCGCGCCGCGCGTGACCTTGCCCTCGGTCACGTACGAGCCCGCGATCGTGCCGATGCGCGACGCTTTGAACAGCTGCCTGATCTCGGCCTGCCCCAGCGGCGTCTCGACCTCGGTCGGCTCGAGCATCCCCTGCATGGCCGCCCGCAGCTCCTCGATCGCGCGATAGATGACCGAGTAGGACCTGATCTCGACGCCCTCGCGCTCGGCCACCTGTCTGGCTTCGCCGACGGGCCTGACGTTGAACGCCAGGATCAGGCCGCGCGAGGCCGCTGCCAGCATCACGTCGGACTCGTTGATGCCGCCGACGCCGCGGTGGATGATGTTTACGTTGACCTCCTGCTGAGGCAGCTTTGCGATCTCGTCCTCGATCGCCTCCAGCGAGCCGGCTACGTCGGCCTTGACGACCAGCCCCAGCTCCTTGACGGCGCCCTCCTGGGCGAGCTTGAAGACGTCCTCCAGCGAAACCTTGCGCCCCGAGCGCCTGGCCAACGCCTCCGTCTTCAGGCGGTTCGCGCGCTCGCCCGCCAGCTGGCGAGCGCGGCGCTCGTTCTCGACCACCCGCACGAGCTCGCCGGCCTCCGGCACGCCGTCGAAGCCGAGCACCTCGACGGGCTGGCCGGGCATGGCGCCCTTAACCCTGGCGCCTGTGAAGTCGTGCATCGCGCGCACGCGCCCGAAGTGCGCTCCCGCGACCAGCGCGTCGCCGACACGCAGCGTGCCGCGACCGATCAGGACCGTGACCACCGGCCCCCGACCGGGGTCCAGCTTTGACTCGATCACCGTGCCCGAGGCGAGCGCGTCGCTGTTAGCGCGCAGCTCCTCTAGGTCAGTGACGACCTGGATCGTGTCGAGCAACGAATCCAGGCCCTGCCTGGTCTTGGCGCTGACGTCGACGAACTCGATGTCCCCACCCCACTCCGACGGCTGCAGGCCGTGCTGGGTCATCTCGGTGCGCACCCGCTCGGGCTGAGCGCCCTCCTTGTCGATCTTGTTGACCGCGACAACGATCGGCACGTCGGCCGCCTTGGCGTGGTCGATCGCCTCTTCGGTCTGCGGCTTGACGCCGTCGTCGGCGGCGACCACGATCACAGCCAGGTCGGTCACCTTCGCTCCGCGCGCCCTCATCGCCGTGAATGCCTCGTGGCCGGGCGTGTCCAGGAAGGTGATCTCCTTGCCGCCGTGCTTGACCTGGTAGGCGCCGATGTGCTGAGTGATGCCCCCCGCCTCGCCGGCCGCCACCTCGGTCTCGCGGATAGCGTCCAGGAGCGAGGTCTTGCCGTGGTCGACGTGCCCCATGATCGTCACGACCGGCGGGCGCTCGATGAGATCCTCCTCGGCGTCTTCGAAGACCGGCTCGACCTCGACGTCGTCGGCGGCGTGAACGATCTCGATCCGCTTGTCGAACTCGTCGGCCAGAACCTGGATCGCGTCGTCGGAAAGGGTCTGCGTCAGGGTCGCCATCTCACCGAGCGTCATCAGCTTCTTGATCACCTCCGGCACCGGCGCGCCGAGGTACTCGGCCACGTCCTTGACGGTCGAGCCAGAGTTGATGCGCACGAGATCGGTCTGGAGAATCGCTGCCGTGTCGATCGGCGCGATCGTCTCGTCATAGGTGCCGCGCCTGCGCCGGCCGCGTCGCGGACGGCGCTGTGGCTGATTGGCCGGCCCGCCCTGCTGTCTACGCGAAGCCTGCGAGTCGATCACCACACGCCGACGCCCTCCCGGCGCGCCGCTCACCGGCGCCCGCTCGCCCGTTCTCGAGTCGCGTGTCGGGCGTACCCGCTCGGCCGGAGTGCCGGCCGCGCCCTGCTCGCCGTCGGGCTGTGCGGGAGCGGGCGCCTGCCCGGCCTTCGGCTGAGCGGTCGCCGGCGGCTCGGGCTGGGATGACTGGGGCGACGGCGGCTGCTCGGGGGCCGTCGCCGGTGCCTCGGGGGGCGTCCGGGCGGCACCGTTGGACGCCTCGACCGACACGGGCTCCGGCTCGGGCACGGCGGGCGCGGATCGCGGGGGCGTCGCGGTCGCTGTAGCCGTCGCCGCCGGGGCGGCGCCGCCGCCGTCGCCCAAGACGCTCAATGCGGCCGACTCCTCGATCGAAGAGGAAGCCGTCTTCGCCTCCACGCCGGCGGCATGCAGCTTCTCGAGCAACTCCTTGCTGGAGAGGCCCTGCTCCTTCGCTATCTCGTGCACGCGCTTACGACTCATCTCGGTTCACCGATTCTAGGAGTTGATCGGGCGGGGCCACAGCACAGCGCAGCGCTCGCGCGAGCGCCCCCTTGCGCAGCGCGAGCGCCGCGCAGTCGCGCGAGGGCTCGCCCGCTGACTCCTCGCGGCAGAGATAGGCGCCACGACCAGGCATCGTGCCTTGGCGGTCGAGCACCGCCCGCCGCCGGCGCGTGTGAGGCTCGGGCACCAGCGCAATCCTGACCAGCTCTGGCTTGGGTGCGCTGCGTCCGCAGCCGACGCATCGGCGTCGCGGTTGACGCGCCGTGCCAAGAGCCGCCCCGCGGGCTATGGCGTCGGCTCCTCGGCGGCGGCCTCCTCGACGGACTCCTCGGCGATCGGAGCGGGCGCCGAGGTGGCGGACTCCGGAGCCGGGGTCGAGATGGACGGCTCGTTTGCGGCGGCGAAGGAGTCGTCCTCGATCGCAGCATCCCCCTCGGGTGCCTGGTCGGTCTCGGCGTCGTGGGCAAGCGCGAGCGCATCGCGCGCCTCCTCGGCGCCTGCGTCCGCTCCTCCGGTCGACCCGTCCGCCTGGGCGTGCAGGTCCGTGATGTTGTCGCTGGCGATCTCCGCCAGCGCCTGATGACTCTCCAGGCCGCAGTAGCGTGATCCCGGAAGCGAGGCGTTCGGACAGCGCCTGCCGTTCGAGAGGATCGCCGAGCAGCGGCCCGAGACCTCCTCCTCCTCGTAAGCGTGCTCGGCCTCCTCGGCGGCGAACTCCGTCTCCGAGCGGATGTCCACACGCCAGCCTGTCAGGCGCGCCGCCAGCCGGGCATTCTGGCCCTCGCGGCCGATCGCCAGCGAGAGCTGGTCGTCGGGAACGATCACGGTCGCCTGCTTGGCCTCGTCGTCGACCAGCACCTCGCGCACGCGCGCCGGCGAGAGGGCCTTGGCGACGAACCGGGCCGGCTCGTCGTTGTGAGGGATGATGTCGATCTTCTCGCCCCTCAGCTCCGAGACCACCATCCGCACGCGCGAGCCGCGCGGGCCCACGCAGGCGCCAACCGGGTCCACGCCATCGGTGTTGGACACGACCGCGATCTTCGAGCGATAACCGGGCTCGCGTGCGACGTTCGCAATTTCCACCAGGCCGTCGGCGATCTCGGGGACCTCGAGCTCGAACAGCTTCTTGATCAGCTCGGGATCGCGCCTGGAGACAATGATCGAAGGTCCCTTGGTCGAGGGCGAGACCTCCTTGATGACGGCCTTGATCCGTTGTGAATGGTCGTAGCGCTCGCCGTCGACCTGCTCCGACTTGGGGAGCAGCGCCTCGACGCGTTCGCGTAGCTGCACGAGCGTGTACCGAGAGTCCGATTGCTGCACGATGCCTGTGATCAGCTCGCCGACGCGGTCGCGGTACTCCTCGTACATCATGTCCCGCTCGGCCTCTCTGATGCGCTGCAGGATCACCTGCTTGGCGGTCTGCGCGGCGATCCGCCCGAAGTCGTCGGGGGTGACGTCCTGCTCATCGATCTGGTCGCGGTATTCGGCGAACTTGGCCGGATCGATTTCCGGTTCCTCCGGTTCGCGCATCTCCCCCGTCTCGGGATCGATCGTCGTTTCCTCGTCGATCGTCTCGACGATCAGGTGCGCCTCCAGACGCTCGGGGATTTTCAGTTCGATCACCCTGAAGTCGGCCGTCTCGCGGTCCATCTCCACGCGCGCGTACTTGGCCGAACCCGGCTGCTTCTTGTAGGCGGACAAGAGCGCGTCCTCGAGCGCAACCATCAGCTTCTCGGGCTCGATCCCCTTCTCGCGCGCCAGCGCATGCATCGCCTCGAGTATTTCGCGTGACATGAGTGACGGACTCCTTACTCTTCGACCAAATTCGAACGACGGATCTCGGTATACGGGATCGTGACGATCCCGTCCGCGGCGGCGAGCGTCACCTCCTGATCGGAGGCGCCGACAAGCTCGCCGGTGAAGTTGCCCCTCGGACGGCGATGACGAACCGACCGTCCGGGATCAGCCGACCGTCCGGGAGCGGCCTGTCCGGGAGCTGCCTGTCCGGGAGCTGCCTGTCCGGGAGCTGCCAATACCCGGGCCCGACGTCCGATGAAGCGCCGGAAGTGAGCCGGCTTGGTCAGCGGGCGCTCTGTGCCCGGTGAGGAGACCTCCAACGAGTAGCGCTCGCGCAGCTCGTTCAAGCACGCGCTCACGCGCTCGCACACCTCAACGGTGACACCCTCGGGATGATCGATGAAGACGCGCAGTTGACGGCCACCGACCACCTCGGCCAGCAGAACCTCGACATCGGGCTCGCTGTCGGCCAGGCGCTTTTCGATATCGGCTTGCAGCGCTGTCATCTGTGTTTGCTCACCTCTTCCCGTCTCATTCGCTTCGTTGCCGTCTGCTCGCGCTCCGGTGCCTGCGATCCGGTTCGTGGCGTAAAAAAAGCGGGCTTGCGCCCACTCTCGGTACTGCCACCGGCGTTCGCACACCGGCTCGAAAGCTCTCTCGATCGAGGATAGCATCGGGACGGCGGCCCATCATCCCGTCGGGGTCCCGCGGCCGTCATCGGCTCGCACCGAGGCCCGCCGTCCGCGGCGGACGCTCGCGCCCCTCGGCGCGTAGACGCTCGACGGCATCGAGGATCGCCTCGGCGACCCGGGCCTTGGCGGCGCGCGGCACGTGGCGCTCGCCGGCGGCCGTCACGATCGTGACCTCGTTGTCATCGACCTCGAAGCCGATGTCCGGCCGCGAAACGTCGTTGACGACGACAGCGTCGAGACCCTTGCCGACGAGCTTGGCGCGGCCCTGCTCGAGCGCGCGCTCACCGTGCTCGGCGGCGAACCCGATCAGCGTCTGGTCGGCGCGTCTGTGAGTCGCCAGCTCTGAGATCACGTCGACGGTCGGTTCCAGCTCGACGCTCAGGCCCTCACGACCGGCCTTCTTGATCTTGCCGGCCGCGGGCGCGGCCGGCCTGAAGTCGGCGACGGCGGCCGCCATCAAGAGCACATCAGCGGCTGGGAACTCGAGCGTGCAGGCCTCGCGCAGCTCGGCCGCCGTGCGCACCTCGCGCCAGGCGACGCCGGCCGGCGCCGGCAACGCGACGTTGGCGGCGATCACCGTCACCTCGGCGCCGCGCCCCCGCGCGGCCTTGGCGAGCGCAAGACCCATCCGCCCCGACGAGCTGTTGCCAACGAACCGAACGCTGTCGATCGGCTCGCGCGTGCCGCCCGCGGTCACGAGCACCTTGAGGCCGCTCCAAGGCCCCACGCCGTCGAGGGCCGCTTCGCAGGCGCGCATGATCCGGGCCGGGTCGGCCAGACGACCGACGCCGTGCTCGCCGTAGGAGGCCAGACGCCCGACGTCGGGCTCCACGATGTGGCTTCCCCGCGCGCGCAGCGTGTCCAGGTTGGCCTGGGTCGCCGGATGCTCGTACATGCGGTCGTTCATCGCCGGCGCGACCACGAGCGGACAGCGCGCCGCCAGGGCGCAGCTGCTCAACAGGTTGTCGGCCAGACCGTTCGCCAGCTTGGCGATCGTGTTGGCCGTGGCCGGCGCGATCAGGTACAGCTCGGCGCCGTCCACCAACTCCAGGTGGCTGATTGGCTCGTGCTCGGGCAGCGGCTGCCCGGGGAAAGCCCCCCTCGAGGGGTCGCGCTCGAACTCACTGACCAGCACCGGCGCGCCCGTCAGCGCCTCGAAGGACGCCGCGCCGACGAAACGCCTGCTCGTGAGCGTCTGCACGACCCTTACCGAGTGCCCGGCCGCCGTCGCCAGGCGCACCAGCTCGAGCGCCTTGTACGCGGCGATGCCGCCGCTGACGCCGAGCAAGATCTTTGACATGACCTAGGTTTTAGAGTGGCCGAGCCCACCTCGCAAGCCCCGGCCGAGGCGTTGCGGCGAACTCAGCGGTAGGTGTACTTGATCTTTCCGGCGGCTACCTCCTCGAGGGCGATCGTGAGGTAGTTCTTGGAGGCCGTCTCGACCATCGGCGGCGGGAACTCGTCGAAGGTGCCCTCGCCGAGGTTGTGGTAGTAGCTGTTGATCTGGCGAGCGCGCTTGGCCGCCACGAGCACGCTGGCGTAGTTGGAGTCGACGTTGTCGAGCAGCTTGTCGATGCGGGGTGAGATCACTTGGCTTCGGCCTTTCTCGGGTTGAAGCTTCGATTGTAGTGGCGGCCACTCCAAACGCGTAGGTGGCTTGCTGGCTGGCTGGCCACTCGCGTGCGCGCGCGAGTCGGGCGTCGGGCCGGCGATCCTCACATGACCCGGCTCGGCCGGCCAGACCGGGAGGGCGCACGACGAGCGCGCTCTTGAAAGTCGGTGCGCTGCGCGCGCGTACGTACGCGCGCGCAGATCGGCGTTTTGCGAATCAGTCCAACTCCCCCTCGACGATCTCCGTCAGCTGGGCGAGCGCGTCCTCCAGGCGGTCGTTGACGACCACGTGGGCGAACTCGGGCTGGGCGGCGAGCTCACCCTCGGCGACCCCCAAGCGGCGCTCGACCTCGGCACCGTCGTCGGTCCCACGTCCGACCAGACGGGTACGCAGGGCCGCAAGCGACGGCGGGGCGATGAACACCTGGATCGCCTCCGGCAGGGCGACGCGCACCTGCCTGGCGCCCTGGACCTCGATCTCGAGGACGACCGGCACTCCGGCCCGCACACGGTCCTCGAGCTCGGAGCGCAGCGTTCCGTAGCTGCGACCGGCGTAGTCGGCGTGCTCGACGAAGGCGCCTTCGTCGACCCTGCGGTCGAACTCGGCGCGGCTCAGGAAGTGGTAGTCGACCCCGTCGCGCTCTCCCGGTCGAGGTGGACGGGTCGTCGCCGACACCGACAGCTGCAGCCGGGGCACCCGCTCCATCAAGCCTCTGATCAGCGTCCCCTTGCCGACCCCGGAGGGGCCCGTTATGACGAACAAGCGTGCGATGGCCTTGACCCTAATGTCGCTACCGGCTGGAGCCGCGGTCGTGACCGGGACGACCTGCCGTAACCGGTGCAAGCGAAGCGAACGCAGGCGAGAAGGTCGCCACCGAGCTCTAGATCAGCGGCGCAAAAGCGAGATCAGCTCGCTGCGCTGGCGATCGGAGAGACCGCCGATCGTCTTGCTCGGCGAGATCCGGCAGTGGGCCAGGATCTTGTTGGTCTTGACGCGACCGTACTTGGGGACCGCCAGCAGCATGTCGAAGACCTTCGCGGTCTCGAGGTACTCGGGCGGGTTCAACAGCAGCGCGTGGATCGACAGGCGACCGGCCTTCAGATCGCGCTTGAGCTGGGCCCGCTTGGTGCGAATGCGGTTCGCCCGGGCAAGCGCGTCCATGCGCTGGTTCAGGGACCGCTCGGGGGCCACAGTGTGCTTTTGAGGAGCCAAGTCGGTCGCCGTCGCCATGGGCGGCGAGTCTACACGCCGCGCGACGACGATCAAGGGAAACGCGATTAATTCATCTAAACCTCGACCTGAGGTTCACCTATGTCGAGGTTCCTGGACGGTGGTGTTGCTCGTTTGCAGGGGTTTTTATCTTCGCATCATTTGGCTGTCCAGCCAGCCCGCCTGCTTGAGACTAGGCGTCGCGCGAGCCGATCGCGACGCTTCGATCGGCTCGGCCGACAAGCTCCTGGATCGACGCAAAACCGGCCTCGTGGACGCGGCGTGCCAGGTATCTGTTGACCCGCGCGGGCCAGCCCGGCCCGCCGTAGACGAAGCCGGTGTAGGCCTGCACGAGCGTCGCGCCGGCAGCGATCCGCTCCCAGGCGTCCTCGGGCGTCGAGACTCCGCCGACCGAGATCAGGACCAGGCGGTCGCCGACGCGATCGTATAGCCGCCGCAGGACCGCGACCGCCCGCCCCCGCAGCGGCGGGCCCGAGATCCCTCCGCCCTCGATCGCGGCCACCTCGGCGGGTCGCGAGAGGACACCTCGATCGATGGTCGTGTTCACGGCGACGATCCCGTCCAGCCCAAGCTCGACCGCGAGATCCGCGATCGCGTCCACGTCCTCGTCGGGAAGATCGGGGGCGATCTTGACAAGCAGCGGCGTCTGGAGGCCTGCGTCTGTCAGCTCCCGACGCACCTCGAGAAGCAGCGGTCGCAGCGAGTCGACCGTCTGCATGTCGCGCAGGCCGGGCGTGTTGGGCGAGCTGACGTTGACGACCAGGTAGTCGCAGACCGGCGCCAGCTGGCGCACGCTCGCTCGGTAGTCCGCCCCGGCGGACTCGACCGGCGCCGACATGCTCTTGCCGATGTTCGCTCCTACGACCAAACCGCCAGGCCGGCGAGCGCCCAGACGTGCGGCGACGGTCTGAGCGCCCGGGTTGGGGAAGCCCATCCGATTCAGGAGCGCCCGGTCGCCCAGGATTCGGAACACGCGTGGCCGCGGGTTGCCCGCCTGGGGACGGGCCGTGACGGTGCCGACCTCGACGTGCCCGAAGCCGAGCAGCCCCAGGCCGTCGAACCAGTCGCCGCCCTTGTCCAGGCCGGCCGCGACCCCGAGCGGTCCGGCAAAGGTCAAGCCGAGCGCCCGGACGCACAGCGCCGGGTCGTGCGGCGCCAAACGTCGACGCAGCACGGTCGGGCAGCCGGGAATGCGCAAGACGGCGCGCATGGCCAGGACCGCGAGGTTGTGCGCGCCCTCGACGGGAAGCCGCCGCAGCAGCAGGTCGAACAGGGCGCGGTAGATCACGGGCGGCGGGTAATCGGACCCGAGACCGAGTACCCCCGTGGGCCGCGGCGCCCGGCAATTGCCGTCGCTTCCATGGACGTCGCCCTCGCGGGCGCGCTCACGGGTGCAACTCCTGCAGGCACAAGACCTCGGGCTCGCCGCCGGCATGAGCCCGGGCGATGGCGCGGGCGGCGGAGACCCCGGCCGCAAGGGTTGTCAGGCATGGGATCCCGTGGGCGACCGCCGCGCGCCTGATCTCCCAACCATCGGTCCTCGCGCCCGAGCCCGTCGGCGTGTTGACCACCAGGTGCACGTCGCCGCGCTCGATCCAGTCGAGCACGTGGGGCGAGCCCTCGCCGATCTTGTTCAGGCGCTGCACGGGCACCCCCATGCGCGCGATCGCCTCGGCGGTGCCGCGCGTGGCGACGATCCGAAAGCCGACGTCGTGCAGTGTCTGGGCGACCGCGAAGGCGCCGGCCTTGTCGGAGTCGGTGACCGTGATGAAGGCCGTGCCCTCGTTGGGCAGAGGCACGCCCGCGGCGGCCTGAGCCTTGGCGAACGCGGTCGGAAAGTCGCGGGCGATGCCCATGACCTCCCCGGTCGAGCGCATCTCGGGGCCAAGCACCGCGTCGGAGCCCTCGAAACGGTCGAACGGCAGGACCGCCTCCTTGACCGAGACGTGATCGCCGCGCCCGAGACCTTCGGCCTCTCCGGGGAGGCCCAGGTCGGCGATCCGCTCACCGAGCATGATCCGGCAGGCGAGCTTGGCAAGGGGCAAGCCGACGGCCTTGGAGACGAAAGGCACGGTGCGCGAGGCTCGCGGGTTGGCCTCGATCACGTACAGCTCGCCGGCATAAACGGCGTACTGCACGTTGAGCAGGCCGACCACGCCGATCGCAAGCGCAAGCTCGCGCGTGGCGCCACGGATCTGCTCGAGCATCTCCTCGCCGAGCGAATGTGGGGGCAGCACGCAGGCGCTGTCGCCGGAGTGCACACCGGCCTCCTCGACGTGCTGCATGATCCCGCCGACCCACACGTCCTTGCCGTCGCACAAGGCATCCACGTCGACCTCCGTCGCGTTCTCGAGGAAGCGGTCCAGGAAGATCGCCGGGCTTTGGTTGCCGGCGGGACCGACCGGATGGGTCCTGCCGTTCGGGGCGCTGGCGCCGCCGTTCGGATCGGCGAGGTCGTCCGGGTCGGGCGGCGGCTCGCGGCTGAGGTAGTCGGCGAGCCCCGCATTCGAGTAGACGATCTCCATCGCCCGACCGCCGAGCACATAAGAGGGGCGCACGAGCAACGGATAGCCGACGTCATCGGCCCTGGCCAGGGCCTCGCCCACCGAGCGCGCGGTCGCGTAAGGCGGCGCCTTGTAACCGAGCTTGGCAAGCAGCTCGCCGAAGCGGGAGCGGTCCTCGGCGAGGTCGATCGCGTCGACGCTCGTGCCCAGCAGCGGGACTCCCGCCTCGACCAGGCCGGCCGCGAGCTTCAATGGAGTCTGGCCACCGAACTGGACGATCACGCCCTCCGGCCGCTCGACCTCGACCACGGCGAGCACGTCCTGGAGCGTCAACGGCTCGAAGTAGAGCCGGTCGGAGGTGTCGTAGTCGGTTGAGACGGTCTCTGGGTTGCAGTTGATCATGACCGCGTCGCGTCCCGACTCGCGTACGGTCATCGCGGCGTGTACGCAGCAGTAGTCGAACTCGATCCCCTGGCCGATCCGGTTCGGTCCGGCGCCGAGGATCACGACCGACGGGCGCTCCCCGCGCACGACCTCGTGGGCCGGCTCGCCGCGCTCTGAGCCGGAGTAGTAGTAGGGGGTGCGCGCCGGGAACTCGGCGGCGCAGGTGTCGACCGATCGGAACGCAAGCTGCCCGGCGAACGGCGCGTCGGGGTCGAGGGCGAGCGAAAGCAGCTCGCGCAGGAACCACATGTCGATCGAGGTGCGCTCGTGGACGGCCTCGACGTCGACACCGCGCGCCAGCAACTCGAGGATCGTCTCGTAGCGGTCCGGGCTGGGGATCTCAAGGCTCGCCAGCAGATCCTCGTCGGACACTTCGCCCAGGCACGGGGGCTTGTCCAACTCGCGCGAGCGCAGCGCCTTGGCGAAGGCCTGGCCGAACGTCCTGCCGATCGCCATCGCCTCGCCGACGGACTTCATGTGGGTGGTCAACGTCGAGTCGGTGCCCGGGAACTTCTCGAAAGCGAAACGTGGCCACTTGACGACGACGTAGTCGATCGTCGGCTCGAAGCAGGCGGGGGTGACGCCGGTGATGTCGTTGTCGATCTCTTGGAGGGTGTAGCCGACCGCCAGGCGCGCGGCGATCTTGGCGATCGGAAAGCCGGTGGCCTTGGAGGCGAGCGCCGAAGAGCGCGACACGCGGGGGTTCATCTCGATCACCAAGATCTGCTCGGTCTCGGGGTTCACCGCGAACTGGACGTTCGAGCCGCCGGTCTCCACGCCGACCGCCCGGATCACCGCGATCGCCTGGTCGCGCAGGCGCTGGTAGACGCGATCGGTGAGGGTCTGCTGGGGGGCGACCGTTACAGAGTCGCCGGTGTGGACGCCCATCGGGTCGACGTTCTCGATCGAGCAGACGATCACGACGTTGTCGGCGTTGTCGCGCATCACCTCCAGCTCGAACTCGCCCCAGCCGAGGACCGATTGGTCGAGCAGGATCTGGCCGATCGGAGATGCCTCGATCCCGCGCGCCACGATGCGCTCGAACTCGTCCTTGGTGCGAGCGATCCCGCCACCGCGCCCGCCGAGCGTGTAGGCGGGCCTCACGATGCAGGGCAGGCCGAGCCCTGGCAGCGCGTCGATGGCCTGCTCGAGGTTCGTGGCGATCGCGCTGGCGGGCATCTCGAGGCCCGCGTCGCGCATCGTCGCGGCGAAGCGTTCGCGATCCTCGGCGCAGGCGATCGCGTCGTAGTCGGCGCCGATCAGCTCGACGTCGTACTTGGTAAGGGTGCCGTCGTCGTGCAAAGCCTTGGCCAGGTTCAGGGCGGTCTGGCCTCCCAGCGTGGGCAGGAGCGCGTCGGGGCGCTCGCGCGCGATCACCTGGGCGACCGGACCGGGTAGCAGCGGCTCGACGTAGGTGGCGTCGGCGAAGCCGGGGTCGGTCATGATCGTCGCCGGGTTGGAGTTGACGAGCACGATCTGAAAGCCCTCTTCGCGCAGAACCTTGCAGGCCTGAACTCCGGAGTAGTCGAACTCCGCGGCCTGACCGATCACGATCGGACCGGAGCCGAGGATCATGATCTTGTCGATGTCCTTGCGCTTCGGCACTTATGCAGCCGTCCGGATGCGCTCTAGGAAACGGTCGAACAGGTAGAGGCTGTCGTGGGGCCCAGGCCCGGCCTCTGGGTGGTACTGGACGGTCCCGCCGGGCACCTCCAACAGCTCGAGGCCCTCGACGGTGCGGTCATACAGGTTGACGTGCGAAAGGGCGGCCTCGCCGAAGTCGGTCTGCCAGCGTACGGGCTCGTCGCCCTCGATCGTGCGAGCGCCGCCCGGGCCGAGCGCGGCGAAGCCGTGGTTCTGGGAGGTGATCTCGATGCGTCCGGTCTGAAGGTCCTTGACCGGGTGATTGGCGCCGTGGTGGCCGAACGGGAGCTTGAAAGTCTGAAGGCCGACCGCCCGGCAGAGCAGCTGATGGCCAAGGCAGATACCCCAGACGGGCTTTACGCCGACGAGTTCGCGTACGGTCTGCACGACGTAGTCGAGCGCGCCCGGATCGCCGGGGCCGTTCGACAGGAAAACGGCGTCGGGGTCCTCGGCCAGGAGGTCGGCGGCCGAGCTGTTGCACGGGTGCAGGCTGAGACGGACGCCACGGCTGAGCAGCTCGGAGACCATCGACCGCTTGATGCCGGTGTCGAGCACCGCGATTCGCGGCCCAGCGGCGGCCTCATCACCGTGGTGGCTGACGTCGGCGGGCGTGACGCGGGCGGCGAGGTCCTGGCCGGCCATCGGCGGCTCGGCCGCGATCAGGTCGTGAGCGTCGCGCTCGGACATCTCGGCCGGGAAGACTCCCCCGCGCATGGCGCCGCGCTCGCGAATGTGAATCACGAGGGCACGCGTGTCGACCCCACTGATCGCCGGGATGCCGCAGTCGCTGAGCCACTGCAGCCAGCCGCCCTCGGCCGCGGGCGCGTCCTCGCGGTCGCACGCTTCGCGCATGATCGCGGCCCTGGCCCAGGCCCTGTCTGACTCCATCGCTTCGGCGCTGACGCCGTAGTTGCCGATGTGAGGATAGGTGTAAGCGATCAGCTGGCCCGCGAACGACGGGTCGGTGAAGGACTCCTGATAGCCGGACATGCCGGTCGTAAAGACGATCTCGCCGACGGCGTGACCGGCGGCGCCGCAGGCTTCGCCGTCATAGCGTGCGCCGTCCTCGAGCAGCACGTACGCGCGCGCGCGCCGGACGATCTTCGATCGGTCGGGACTCACAGAGAAGCAACCACCATCAGATGATCAGCTTCTGGACCGTCTTGAACTCCGGGGCGCCAGCGCCTTCGAGCAGCTCGAACAAAGCGGACTCGACCGTCGAGACGACGGCGCCGGCGCGCTGCAGGCGCTCGAGGCCGCGCTCGTAGTCGAGCTCGTGGCGCGAGCCGACGGCGTCGGCGGGGACGTGCACTTCGACGCCTTTGTTGAGCAGGTCGTGGACGGTCTGGCTGACGCAGACGTGGGTCTCGATCCCGCAGACAATCGCCTGGCCGCGGCCTTCAAGGTCAAAGCCGTCGGCTCTGGCGGCCGAGAAGACGGTCTTCTCTATCAAGCGCTCGGCCGGGGCGTCGGTCTGGGGCTCGCCACCATGCGCGGGCTCGGCCAAGCCGACCTCGGGCGCGGTATGGCCGAGCCCTTTGGGGTACTGCTCAGAGACGAGGATCGGCAGGCCGAGGATGCGGGCGGCCTGGACCAGCTTGTTGGCGGCGGCGGCGACCGACGCGAAAGAGGCGTAGGGGCGGAAACCCTCTTGAATGTCCACGACGATGAGCGCCGCCCGGTCGCGTTCGAGCAGGCCCATCAGGCGGCCACCACCGAGAAGACACGCTCACGGTAGGCGATCACGCCGGCGGCGACGGTCAACAGGACGCGACCACGCAGGCGGCGCCCGGCGAAGCAGCAGTTCTCGGAGCGGCTCTCCCAGCCGCGCTCGCCGGCTAGATACTCGGCGTCGAGGTCGATCAGGGTGAGGTTGGCGGGCTCGGAGAGGGCGATCGTGGGGATCGGCAGGTCAAAGAGGGCGGCGCCGGCGGTCATTCGCTCGACGAGGACGCCGAGGTCGAGCTCACCGGTCAGGACGAGGCCTGTGTACAGCGCGGCGAAGGCGGTCTCCAGGCCGGTGGTCCCGAAGGGTGCCTGCTCGAAGGGGACTTCCTTCTCCTCGCGCGCGTGGGGTGCGTGGTCGGTGGCGACGCAGTCGATCGTGCCATCGCGGAGACCCGCGATCAGGGCCAGCCGATCGTCGTCGCCCGCGAGTGGCGGGTTCATCTTCATGCGGGTGTCAAGCGTTCGGACCGAATCGTCGGTGAGCAGGAGGTGGTGCGGCGTGACCTCGCCGCTGACCTTGACGCCGGCGGCCTTGGCGGAGGCGAGCGCGCGCACGGAGGCGGCGCAGCTGAGGTGCTGGAAATGGACGCGGGCGTTCTCGAAGGCGGCGAGTTCGGCGTCGCGGGCGACCATCGTGGACTCGCTGACAGACGGAACGCCGGCGATGCCGAGCGCGGCGCTGACGGCGCCCTCGCGCATCGACGCGCCGCGGGAGAGCGTGGGGTCCTCCTCGTGCAGGACGATGATTCCGCCGCAGAGCCGCTGGTATTGGAGGGCCTTGCGCAGAGTGCCGGCGCTCGCGACGGGCATGCCGTCGTCGGTGAAGCCGATGGCGCCTTCCGAGCGCAGGGTGGCCATCTCGGTCAGCTCCTGGCCGGCGAGGTCGCGAGTGATGGCGGCCAGGAACCCGACGGGGACGCGCGCATCGCGGGCGGCGGCGTCGCGCACGGAACGCAGGAGCGGCGGGGAGTCGATCGGCGGGTCGGTGTTGGGCATCGCGATGACCGCGCCGTAACCACCGGCGGCGGCGGCGCGGGTGCCGGTCTCGATGTCCTCCTTGTGCTCCTGACCGGGAGTGCGCAGGTGTACGTGGGGATCGAAGAAGGCGGGCATCAGCGCGCGGCCGCGGCCCTCGACGGTCTCAGCGCCATCGGCTGGCGCGATCGTGTCGGCGTCGGCGATCTCCGCGATGAGGCCGTCGCGGACGAGGACGTCACGGCGCGCGTCCAGCCCGGTGCGGGGATCGAGCGCGTGGACGTCTTTCAGCAGCAGCTCGGCGGGCGCTCCGGGTCCTTTGACGAGCGGCTCGAATCCCATTACGCCAATTGGGGCTCGGGTACGGGGCGGGGAGCGTGGGCGCCGGCCGGACCGGGAGACCCTCCCTCCGGTCGCATCCCCGAACCGGCGAGCAGCTCGTAGAGGACGGCCATGCGCACGACGACGCCGGCCTCGACCTGGGCGGTGATCAGGGCCTGCGGCGAGTCGACGACCTCGCCGGAAAGCTCGACGCCGCGATTGACGGGGCCGGGGTGCATCAGGAGCTGGCGAGCGGACAGGCGCCGGCCGTTGATCTGATAGCGGCTTGCGTACTCGCGCAGGGAGGGCACCAAAGCCTCGGTCTGGCGCTCGTGTTGCATGCGCAGCGCGTAGACGACGTCGGCGCGAGCCAGCTCGTCAAGGGAGTAGCGGACGTCGCAGCCGAGCGTCTCGATCTCGCGCGGGATCAGGGTGGGCGGCCCGGCGACGGTGACGTGGGCGCCGAGGCGCTGGAAGGCGATGATGTTCGAGCGGGCGACCCGCGAGTGGGCGACGTCGCCGACGATCCAGATCTCGGCGCCGTCGATCGAGCCGAGGCGCCGGTGCAGGGTGTAGACGTCGAGCAGGGCCTGGGTCGGGTGCTCGTGCTTGCCGTCGCCGGCGTTGACGATCGCGGCAGGGCACCAGCGCGAGACCAGCTCGGCGGCACCGGCCCAAGGTGTGCGCAGGACGATCGCGTCGGGCTTGTGGGCGCTGAGCGTCTGGACTGTGTCCTTCAGGGACTCGCCCTTCTCGACGGAAGAGCCGCTGGACGCGAAGTTGACGACGTCCGCGGACAGGCGCTTTGCGGCCAGCTCGAAGGAGCTGCGCGTGCGCGTGGAGGCCTCGTAGAAGAGGTTCAGGACCATCAGGCCGCGCAGAGCCGGCACCTTCTTGATCTCCCGATCGGAGACCTCCGCGAAACGGAAGGCCTGGGCGACGATCTTCTCGATCGCGGGCCGGTCGAGTTCCTCGATCGAGAGCAGGTGATTCATGGAGTGAGGGCTTTCTCGGGAACGACAGAGGCGATCGTGACCTCATCGACGCTGTCAAGCTCGCAAACACGCACACGGACATGCTCGGCGCGGGAGGTCGGCAGGTTCTTGCCGACGTAGTCGGGCCTGATCGGCAGCTCGCGGTGACCGCGATCGACGAGCACCGCGAGCTGGACCTTCGCGGGGCGCCCGTAGTCGAACAGGGCCTCGATCGCGGCCCTGACGGTGCGCCCGGTATAGAGGACGTCGTCGACGATGACGACGGTCAGGCCGGTGACGTCGAAGTCGATGTGGGAGGCATGCACGACCGGCGCGGCGGGCCTGCGGAGGACGTCGTCGCGGTAGAAGCCGATGTCGAGGTCGCCGAGCGGGACCTCGCGGCCGAGCAGATCCTGGAGGATGTCGCGCAGGCGCCGCGCCAGGTGGGCGCCGCGGCGGTGGATGCCGACGAGCGCGAGACCGGACGGATCGTCTGCGCTTTGAGGGTTGCGCTCGACGATCTCGTGGGCGATACGGGTCAGGGCCCGCCGCAGGTCGTCCTCGCCGAGGACCGTCTTCTCGGTGTCGTGCACTTTTGGGGTCTTCCTTCCTGGCCTCTCGGGACCTGGTTAAAGGAGCTGCTTCGACTGTATCAGCCGGCGGGGACCGGCTCGGGCGGAGGAGCCTCGCGGGCGCGACGCTCAGACCAGCGCACCAGCTTCGGTAGGCCGCGCTCGGGAAACGGGATCTCGATCGTGTCGTAGTCGCGAGGAGCCTCAGTCTGGACGAACACTTGGCGCGCCTCATCACTGAGCTCGCCTCCGGGATAGCGGCTGGAGATGTGGGTCAGCGCCAGCATCCGGACATCGGCCTCGCGCGCGACTTCAGCCGCCTGGCGGGCGGTGCTGTGGCAGGTGAGACGCGCCCGGTCGGCATTGTCCTCGACGAACGTCGACTCGTGTACGAGCACGTCCGCTTCGTGGGCGGCGACGATCAGGGACTCGCAAGGCGCGGTGTCCCCGGAGATGACGATCTTGCGACCGGGCCGCTCCGGTCCGAGGACCTGGTCGGGGCGTACAGCGCCTACGCTCTCGCCGCGCTGCAGGCGCCCGAAGTCCGGACCGGGCTGGACGCCGAGCGAGACGGCGAGGTCCGGGTCTAGGTGGCCCGGCCGGGGATCCTCGATCAGGGCATAGCCGTAGGCCTCCCCTTTGTGCCTGACCGGGATCGTGGCGACCACGTAGCCGTCACCCTGGACCGACTCGGCCGGGGCCAGCTCGACGACATTCAACTCGTAGGGCAGCCTGCCGTAGATGAAGCGCGTCTGCTCCATCAGGCTGGTCAAGCCCCGCGGGCCGTACACGCTGAGCGGCTGGGTCCGCTCGCGCAAGCCAAACGACTTGAGCATCCCGGGCAGTCCCAACCAGTGGTCGGCATGAAAGTGGGTGATCCAGACCGAGTCGAGGTCGAGCAGACCGACCGACTTGATCAGCTGGCGCTGGGTCCCCTCGCCGCAGTCGATCAAGATCGTCTCCCCGCCCCGCCTGATCAGGATCGCGGGCAGGCCACGACGGGCGCTCGGAACCGAGCCGCCGGTGCCCGCGAAGAACAGGGACATGTCCATGGTCCGCTACGGTAGCGGCACCGCGCCAGCGCCCGTAGCTCAGTGGATAGAGCGCTCGCCTCCGGAGCGAGAGGTCGCAAGTTCGAATCTTGCCGGGCGCGTAGCGAAGGAGGACCTGCGGTGCGAGATGGCGTAAGAGAGTTCGAGCTGATAGTCCGGACCATGCGCACCGAGCGTCTCGCGGGTGAGGTCGCCAATGCTCTTGAAGATGCCGGTATCGCGACGATCCTGCTCAAGGGCTCCGTTCTCGGCCAGTGGCTTTACCCAGGCCAGGTGCGTGTCTACGGCGACGCAGACCTTCTGGTAAGTCCCGCCTCCTGGGAGCGGTCTCTGATCGTTCTCGACTCGCTTGGTTTCGAGAAACATCCCCGATCGACCGAACGCACACAGTTCGGGCCCACCCATGCAAGGACTCTCATGCGTGACGGCCTCTGCGTCGACTTGCATCGTGCGCTTCCCGGCCTCAGGGGTGACAGCGAAATGATCTGGCAGTCGCTGCTGGCTCGCGCCAGGTGGCAAGACATCGCCGGTGTCGAGGTCCGTGTGCCCGACCGTGCGCTCCTCTTGCTGCACGTCGCGCTGCACGCGGCACAGCACGCACGGGAGCCGATTTCGAAGACCTTCGAGGATCTGAGACGGGCGATCGCGATCGCGTCAGAAGACCAGTGGCGACGCGCGCTCGAGCTGGCCTATATGTATGAAGGCGTTGCGGGATTCGCCAGCGGTTTGCGGATGCTGCCAGAGGGAGAGCAGCTCTTGAACAACCTGGACGTCGAAGTACTGCCCTCGCTTCAGCACGAGCTTCGCCGTCACAGCGATCCGATCGTCGAGGAGATTGGCGGTCTGCTCTGGGCGCCAGGCAACCTGAGATCCAAGATCACCACCATGATGGGAATGCTCTTTCCGAGCCCCGAGTACATGCGCGATTGGTCGACTCTCGCTAAGCGCGGCAAGCGCGGGCTCGCCGCCTCTTACGTTTGGCGCTTGCTCTGGGCTATCGGTCATACCCCGCGGGCCGCCCTCGCAGCTTGTCGTGTGCATCGCCAGACCACGGGAAAATGGTCAGTTTGACATCAGCATGTGCCGTCCTTGATTCCGTGAATGCCGCGTCTCGTCCTGAAGCGCAAGACGTATGAGCGATTCGATCGCAGCGCGGCCGGCGACGGGCGCGCTGCGCACCGTGCCGTCCGATGCGAGGAGGATGGCGGAGGGGGTTGCGTTGATTCCGTATGCGTGCATGACGGTTGCTTGCTCGTCGACGAGCACGTCAGTCAGGGCGTGCTCACGCGCGAGCGCCTCGGCTTGCGTGGCCTCCACCGGGGCTACCAAGGTGAGGGCTAGGCGTTCGGTTACGGTGTCATGCCAACGCGCGAGTTCAGGCAGGAGCGTCGCGCAGGGTCCGCATCCGGGGCTTACGAATGTGAGTAGGCAGGCCCGGTCATCGGCCAGGAGGTCCTGAAGGCTGACGACGGGTCCCGCCGCGGATGGCAGAGAGAACTGTGGCGCCAGCGCTCCGATTTGCCGGGGCGCGGTGACCGCTCGGCCGTCGGTCGAGCGTAGCCGGCGGTTCTCGCGCCACAGAAGCACAGATGTCGTTGTCGCGAGAGTTGCCAGTGAGGCGGTCGCGATCAGCCAGAGGTCAGTCGCGTTGGTGTCGGCCGCCCATGAGGTAAGCGAGGGACCCGGGCCCGCGAGCGCCACGTATGCGGCCGGCAGTGCCAGCACGAGATTGCGGGCGACCGTCATCCAGCTTGCGGGCTCGGAGTGCAACTGGCCGAAGCAGTGGCAATCCGGGGCTTCACCGCGGCGCAGCACTCGTGTGAGCCCCGCGACGAACAGCGCGAGGAGAACCAGGCCGCCCACGGCCCCCCAGCGAGCCGTAGTCGGAAACAACAGCGCCGTCGCCACCACGAGCTCGGCCGCGGGCAAGAGCAGCACCAGCGGATCGGCAAGGCGGTCCGGCACATCGAAATCCGCCAGTGCCTGCCGCGTACCCGAGCGGTCGACGAGCTTTGCTACCCCCGCGACGATGAACACCGCGGCAAGAAAGAGCCGAACTATCACCAGCGCGTCGTTCATGATCCAAATGTACAACAGCTATGGTCCCCTGTGTGGCAGGTGAAAGCGCAGAGACGGTGGCAGTCGAGGCGTTTGGTGTGACCGTAGCGGTCACCGCCGATTCTCAGCACTTCGCGGCTGTTTCCGATTTCCTGCCTCCGCGCGCCCGTCCGGCGAGCCACCCGCCTGAGCATGGCCGCTTCGCGCTCGTCAAGGACACAGATGACGCGCTTATGAGCGTCGTGTGCGACGAACAGCCGATCGCGGGCCCGTTTGACCTGCGACTGGCGCTCGGCATCCTTGACGCCGAGCTGCGCATGTACATCGCGCTGCATGCTCCCGACCATATTTTCGTCCACGCTGGAGTTGTTGGAGTAGGAGAGCACGCGATCGTGCTTCCGGGCAGGAGCTTCGCCGGAAAGACCACCCTCGTGGCCGCGCTCGTGCAAGCGGGCGCGGAATACTGGTCTGACGAGTACGCCGTGCTCGACGCCGACGGCCTCGTTCACCCCTACCCCAAGCCTTTGTCGGTGCGCATCAACGACACCCGCGAGACCGACGAGCAGCCTGTCGAGAGCCTCGGCGGACGAGCCGGCGATCGACCCCTGCCCATCGCTGTGATCGCGTTCACGAACTACAGCCCCGGAGTCACATTTGCGCTCCGCCCCTGCACCACCGGAGAAGGTGCCGTCAAACTGCTGGAGCACTCGGTCGCCGCGCGCTCGCGCCCGGAACAGGTACTCGCAGCTGTGCGGCGCGCCGCGACCGACGCCCTGGTTCTCGAGGGAGACCGCGGAGACGCCGACGAAGCCGCCAGCGCGCTGTTGTCACCGCAGCCTGCGAGTTGACAAAGCGCGTCAGGTCGACGCACGCGCCCGCTCACAGCGAGATCGCGGACACCGGCTAATTGGGGGCCGCCCATCACGGGATGTCCGACTAGGGACCGTTGTCGTCGTCGCCCGTTATGCCCGGCTCTCGGGCGCCACCATCAGATCAGAGTCAGTAGGTACGCACATCCCGGGATAGAGCCACTTGGCGAGCAGGCCTTGAGCACAAGCACCTCGATTCCCTCAATTTGATCGAACGCACCCGCGACCTCGGCCCTGAACGCATCGACCGCGAATTTACGCGCCAGTTAGGAATAACGCTCAAGAATCATGTTCATCACAGATAAGAGACACTCGCCCCACCTTGCGATCCGCACGCGGCGGCCGCTACACAGCCATCATTCCCGCCGTTTCTTTGAACACACCTTTACGCGTACTACCAGCGCATGTCGTTGTGCAAGTAAAGCCTGTGCTCTGGGTGACCGCTTCACCATTTTCGCAGCAACAGCAGACTGCATCTGCGCTAACACAGCGATTTTCGGTCTTACAGTTGATGTTTTCGCCCGAGCTGGCCATAGCTGGCGTTGCGGCGACTGCGGAGACGACTAGCGGCGCGGCGGCGGCGGCGGCACCGTAACGCCCGACCCGGACGATCGCTTCCCGGCGAGATACACCGGGGACGATGCTCTGCATGAGTCGTGGCTCGGCGACAAGCAGCTCCTTCTCGCGCAGTTCATGAAGCGCCTCGGCGACCAGGTTCTTGCTTGCCCCGGCGAGCTCGGCCAGTTCTGTCACCTCGCGCTCACCGTCGCAATGCCGCCAGACGCACGCAGCGATCGGGCTCAGGCAATGAGCGGTGTGGCTGTCTTGGTCGTAGAGGAGCAACTCCTCGCCGAGAGTCTCTTCAAGGAGACCGCCTCGACGTGCTCGTGGTAGCGATCCGTATTGGCTCATCGGTCAGTCCTCCCTATCTTTACTTAAAAGGGCGTAGATTCTGGAGTAAAGCTTACGTACCCTCCATAATTTTTGTTACAGAAAGTTTCGCATTCAGTTTTGTTCTTGGTTGTATAGGAATCGGCTTCTTTGCAGATGCAACAATTATAGGTTGCCGGTTTGTTGCATTTACCACCACTTTCTTTTTTAATTTCTTCCACAGAGCTGGCCATCGCTGGCGTCGCGGCGACCGCGGAGACGATCAGCGACGCGCCGGCGGTAGCTCCACCGATACCCACGATTCGGCCGATCGCTTCCCGGCGAGATACACCGGGGACCGTGCTCTCCATGAGCACGGTCCCGCCGTCCAGCAGATCCTTCTCACCCAGCTCGTGAAGCGCCTCGGCGACCAGGTCGTCGCTTACCCCAGCGAACTCGGCAAGTTCGGCCACATCGCGCTCGCCGTCGCAATGCCGCCAGACACAGGCTGCGATCGGGCTCAAACAATGAGCGGTGTGACTGTTTTGATCGTAGAGGAGCAGCTCCTCGCCGACCGCCTCTTCAAGGAGACCGTCCTGACGTGCTCGTGGTAGCGATCCATGTTCGTGCATCGATCAGTCTTCGTCCTATCCCTACATCTGCATGGCTACATACGGGTTCTTCGCTCGTCTAGTCTTCGACTGCCAGTGCTCTGCGTCAAGTCATCCACATACTTCGTCGTTGACACGGAGGGGAAATGGCCTATGCAAGCGAGATCGCTATCTCACGGCGGCCGCTGATATGGCGCCTTTGTTTCTTATCCGCGGTCGCGTGGCTCGCGCGGGCCGTGACCCAGCCGGCGAAGCAGCTCATCGGACGGTGCGAGGTTGGGGCGGCGGAGACCAAGCGCGGACGACGGTTGCCTCCTCACGTGCGCATCCCGGTCGGGGGTGCGGGAGGGTCGCGATGGGTTGTAGGGGGCCGGACGGGGTCGGTGCCGGGGAGCAGGATGCCGTCCCGGAACAGGCAGAGCGCCTTGTGGTCGGGACGGGCGGCACTCGGGTAGAGCACACCTCGATACCCGCAGGCGTGTAGATGCTCACCGACAGCTTGAAACGGCGCCCATGTCCGTCGTCCCGGCAACGGGATAGGCAGGTCGAGCCGGGCAAGCTTCTCCGGAGTGGAGAGATCCGCGATGTCATCCACGGCGACCTTGAAGCGCCAGAGGTCGCGCGGCATTCCGTGGGTGGGCGGCACCGCGATCTCCGCGAGCACCCGGTACCACTCCGCCCACGCTGTCGCCTCCTCGTCGGCAAGATAGAGCGCCGCGACCGTCTCACCGCGTTGCCAGCGACCGTTGGAGGGAGGAGCAGCGAGCCAAAGCGGATCGGACCCGTGAGGCGCCTGCCGCCACCAGGAGCCGGCGACCGACACGCGGTCGACTGCGGCGGCCACTACGAGAAGGGAGCCTCTTCGAGCGCTGAAACAAGCTCGGCGACCTGCATGTAGTCGCCGCTTGCGATCACGTCTATCGGCTTGTGCTCCTGCAGCGCCGGCACCGGCTTTCGCAGCCAGACCGCGATATAGGATGGCTCCATAACCCGCGCCAAGCGCTCCACCAGCGCCGAAAGCTCGATCAGCCTCTCCGCCCGATTGCCCGTAGGCGAGCGCGTATGCGCAAGCCACGCCCGGGCCGTGCTGCGCGCGACGCCCGTCGCGCGGGCGATGTCGGCGTCCGAGAGCTTCGCGATCTCATGCAAGTAGACCGCCTCACGGATCAGCGGATGCGTCGCGGTAGCCGCCACGGGCCCAGTGTAGCATGATTGCAGCAAATTTGTATGGGCCTGGCGAACAACACCGCGTGCGGCAAGCATCGCGCGCCCCGCGAGATACTGCCGACGTGAAGCGGGAGCCTTACCGATGACCGGCCCGACGTGGACGTTCATCGGAGCGTGCTGGATCGCCTGGCTCGTCTACTGGCTGATCATGGCCTTCTCGACCAAGCAGACGATCGAGCGAGGCGGGTTCTTCGGCTATCGCTTGGTGACGATCGTCTTTGCGATCGTCTTGCTCACCGGCGGGCAACTGTTGCACGTCTCCGAGCGGTCGCGGCTTTGGCCCCACTCGCTCGCGCTGGGCATCCTCTGCGACTGCGTCGTACTCGCGGGAGCCGCCTTCACGGTCTGGGCGCGGATCACGCTCGGACGCAACTGGAGCGCGGAGGTCACGTTCAAGCAGGACCACGAGCTGATCGAGTCCGGCCCTTACGCCCTGGCGCGGCATCCGATCTATACGGGCCTGATCGCGATGGGGCTCGGCACGGCGATCGCCTACGGACAGGCCTTCGGCTTTGCCCTGTTCGCGGCTCTCTGTGGCGGACTCTGGTGGAAGGCCAAACAGGAGGAACGGATCATGAGCGCGCACTTTCCGGAGGCTTATGCGGACTACAAGACGAGGGTCCGCGCGATCGTCCCGTTCGTGCTGTAAAGCCAGACCCTCAGCCGGCGACCGGAGCGGAGGAGCCCAGGACCGCACCGTTCGCGCCGAGCGCTTGCGCGACCACGTAGCGCGGCGGGGCGCCCGCGAGCGCGATCGTCGTCTCGAAGCCCTCGCGCGAGACGCTTGCGACTGGAGCCAGCGTGCGTGGATTCGATCCTCCGAGCAGGCGCCAGGCCGCGACCGCCGTGGCCCCGTTCCAGCTCGCGTACGCCACCAACCCGCCGCGCTGGCCGATCTTCGATCGGTCGGGGCGCACGACGAGCGCCGGTGGCCCGGTCGGCTGGCCGGTCCATGAGGATCGTAGGACGGTGAAGGACTGGTAGAGGGGCGGCAGATGCGCGTCGAACAGGAGCTTGCCCGAGGCCGAGTATTCCGAGAAGAACGGTTCCTGGCCCCAGCCGACGAACCAAGCGCCGCCCGGCAACGGTTGGAAGTCGCCCTGGCTGGCCGCCAACAGCGGAGAGGAGTGCACGAAGCTCGATACGAGCGTCGCGGTCATCGTCTGCTTGTCGAGCACCAACACGATCACGCGCGACTGCGAGTGCACCTTGGGGGTTCCGCCATTGTCGAAGAACGAGATCGTGCCGTCCTGCTCTTCGCGGGCGTCGTGCTGCCAGGCCGGGCTCGCGCCGGACCCCATCCGAAAGCTCGATTCCTTGCCGCCCAGACGCCACACGATCTGGCCGGTGCTCGCCGACACGTCGTATGCGGCCCATGTGTTACGACTGTCGACCAGCAGGCTCGAACCGTGTTCTGAGACGGCATTGATGTGGAAGTAATCCCAAGGCGAGACCGACGTCCCGCCAGCGCCGACCGGCTGATAGGAATCGGCCAAGGCGACATGATCGAGCGCGTGCCATTCGTAGCGCACCAAACCGGTCCTCAGGTCGATCTCCTGAAAGAGCGTGTCGGCGACCGCGCCTTCGGCGGGGCCGCCGTAAGCGCTCAGGTTGCAGCGAATCGCGTCATACACCGTGAAGATCGCCGTCCCGCGCGGCGTGATTTCGAAGGCGTGCAGGTCCGGCTGGTAGCCGTTGCCGGCCCGCACGATCTGGGTGTCGCGATAGGCGCTGTCTGCGATGACGATGCCCGCGTCGCGCCGACCATCCGCGAGCAGCGGATCCTGCCACCACGTCAGGACCGGCTTGCCTTCGTACTGCTGGACCCTCAGGTCAGCGGCCCGGGAGCCTTTCGGGACCGGCTTGAACCAGACCAGCCGGCCTTCCCCGTCCAGAATCATCGGCCCGTACTGTCCCGGTCCCGCGTAGGGCGCCAAGAAGATGTCGCCCAGTTCGCGAGAGCCATGCTCGGCGCCGACCGTTACCGCCGGCGGCTCCAGGTCCGGGCGAGAGACGAAGCGCTGCAGTTCGCTCGGCTTCGGCGGCGGGGCTGGCGGCGGAGGCGTCTCCAAAGACCGGCTCACGGCGTCGACCTCGGCGACCGTAAAGCGCCAGGAGAACGGTGTCATTACGGCACCCTTACGCAATATGGCGGTGACCTTGACGATCTCGCCTTCCGTGAACGGCTTGCTCGGCAGGAAGCTCGCTCCGTCGCCCTGCGAGTACGCCCGCATTCGCCCAGTGTGGGCACCGCTGCGCGATCCGCTGACCTTTACGCTCGAGATCTCGGACGCAGGGACACCGAGGAAGCTGATCTGGGCCAGGTGCGAAGCGTCCATCGATTCCGGCGCCGGCGTCACCGTCAACGCGCCACCGGCGAGCGCCTGAGAGGCTCCCAGCTTCGAAGGGACGCAGTTCGGAGCCGTCCCGGACGTGCTCGCGCTCGCCCGGGCGGGCCCAAACGCGGTATGCGAGGCCATCGCCAGCGAGATCACGGCCGCCAGCAGTCCAGCCGGCCTCCCGACCGGCAGCAGACGCACGCGAGGCCCGCGAGGCCCAGGAATGGACACGGAAGACATTCGACTCAAAACGGCGCCGAAGCCTAACGGCGAACTCGGCTGTAGCGCGCAGGTCCAAGCTCAGGCGTTGCTCTCTCCTCAGATGTCGCGCACAGGCGTAGCGCTCGCGCGGCGAGGCGCCCTCGGCGCACCTCGCGACCTCGAGCCGGCTACAGCTCCAGATAGCGCAGGACTACGCGCCCGAGCACGATCACGTCGCCGCTGCGCAGGTCGGTCTGGGCGACGCGCCGGCCGTTGACGAGCGTGCCGTTGGCGCTGCGATCGTCGAGGATCCTGGCGCCGGTGCCGCGGCTCACGAAGATCGCGTGCCGTCTGGAGACCGATCCCTCGTCCAGTTGCAGGTCCGCTGCCAGGCCGCGGCCGATGTGGATGACCTCCTGCCCGATCGGCACGAGCAGCGTCTCGGCGCCCGCGCCCTGGACCTCCAGGTAGCGCCCAGGCGCCGCCTGCCCGGGCGCGCTGGCACGGCGACGGCTGCGCTCGTCGAGGCAGGCGATCGCGTCGATCCGTTCGGTCGCTCCGACCTCGACTGGATGCGGTGCTTGCGTAGACATGTTCTGAGTCAATCCAAACGTATTCATGTACATCTCAACGGTCGTTAAGAAATGTCGAAACTCCAACCGTGATTACCCGCAGTTTGCGATCTTCACGCGCGCCTGCCCAGCCCAATCCCGCCTGCCCGTCGACGGGCATCGGGTCGTTATCCTGGCCGCATGTGCGTAGGTTGCGCGATGGGAGCCACCGCGGCGGCGACCGGTTTCAGGACCTGGCTCCAGACCCACCGCTTCGGCTGGCTCACGCCCAAGCGCCTACGCGCGCTCACGATCGCCGCGATGTCAGCCGCCGCGATCGTCTCGACGATCGGCTTCAGCGGCTCCACGCCGCCGCAGAGCCATCAGCCCGCCACAGCATCGACCCACGCCCAGCCAGCCCAACGCTAGCGAGAACGCGAAGTCCAAACCACGCCGCTAGGACGCCCTAACCCCCTGCGACCGCGGGCAGAATCGTCAGTTCCGCGCCGTCGGCGACGGGTGTCTGCAAGCCGTCCAGGAAGCGAATGTCTTCGCCGGCGAGATACACGTTCACGAAGCGCCGCAGCGAGCCGTCCTCGTCGCTGAGGCGTTCGCGCAGCTCGCCGTGAAGGGCATAGAGCCCGTTCAGTACCTCGCCGACGGTCGCACCGTCGAGCTGGGCCTCGGCCTCACCCCCGGCCGCTCCACGCAATTGGGTCGGGATCTTGACGGTGACCGCCATCAGACCGCAACCGCCTCGCCGACCCCGGCCTCGAAGGACTCGAGGGTCGGCTCGATCGTGAGCGTCTCGAAGGAGCCGCGCACGGCGTCGAGCGTCTTCAGGCCGTCGCCGGTGATCGTGACCACGACGCGCTCGTCCGGGTCGATCTCGCCGCGCGCGGCGAGCTTGGCGAGCACGGCCGTGGTCACCCCGCCAGCCGTCTCGGTAAACACGCCTGTCGTCCTGGCCAGCAGCGAGATGCCCTGCTTGATCTCTTCGTCGCTGACGGCGTCGATCCCGCCACCGCTGCAGCGAGCAAGCTCGAGCGCGTAAGGACCGTCGGCGGGGTTGCCGATCGCGAGCGACTTGGCGATCGTGTCCGGCTTGACGGGCCTGCACACGTCCTGGCCGTTCGCGAAGGCTTTCGCGACCGGCGCGCAACCCTCGGCCTGGGCTCCGTTCATCCGTGGCAGCTCGCCTTCGAGCAGCCCAACGTCGCGCCACTCGGCGAAGCCCCTGCCGATCTTCGTGAACAGCGATCCCGAGGCCACCGGCGCGACGATGCGGTCGGGCAGCTCGAAGCCGAGCTGCTCGGCGATCTCGAACGCCAGCGTCTTCGAGCCCTCCGCGTAGTAAGGCCTCAGGTTCACGTTCACGAAAGCCCAATCGCGCTCGGCGCACAGCTCGGTGCAGAGCCGGTTCACGTCGTCGTAGTTGCCCTCCACGGCCACCAGCCTGGTCCCGTAGACGCCGGTCGCGAGCACCTTCTGCTCCTCCAGGTCGGCCGGGATGAAGACGTAGGACTCAAGGCCCAGCGCCGCCCCGTGGGCGGCCACCGAGTTGGCCAGGTTGCCGGTCGAGGCGCACGCGATCGTCTGAAAACCGAGTTCCCGCGCGCGCGCGGCGGCGACCGAGACGACCCTGTCCTTGAACGAGTGCGTCGGGTTGGCTGCGTCGTTCTTGACCCAAACCTCGCGCAGGCCCAGCTCGGCAGCCAGCCGATCGGCCCTGATCAGCGGCGTGCACCCGGCGGGAAGGCCCACGCGTGACGCCAGCCTGCCCGATGGACCCGGAGGCCCGTCCGGGAGCGGCAAGAAGTCAGCGTAGCGCCAGATGTTCTGGGGTCCGGCCTGGATCCGGCGCTTCAGCTCACCCGTGTCGCCGCCCGCCAATGCGCTGTAGTCATAGGCCACCTCCAGCGGGCCGAAGCAGCGCTCGCACACGTACAGCGCCTCCAGCGGATACTCCGACTTGCACTCCTTGCACTGCAGATGTGTCACAGCCATATCGGGACTCCTTTGAATGCCTTCGCCAAAATCGAACGGTGTGGCGAAGAGCAACGAGGCCCGCCACACATCTTCTGGAATTGGCACCTTCCCGCCGTTAGGCGGTGGTTGCCGGGGCTTCATCGGGCCAGTCCCTCCACCCCTCTTGATGTGTCCTGCTATGTGCGCCGAAGTTTAGCAAGCCTGCCGACGGCTTGGAAGCGACGCTCGTCGGCGACCCTACATGCTGGTAACGCCCGCGCATGTGCGGTGTACGGCGCTCTCAGATGCCCGCCTTCCCCAGCCAACGAACCCACCCGGCCGCGAAGACCGCCGAAGCCCGGGCCGAGCCCGGGCCGCGCGACCTCGCCCAGACGCCGGGACCGGCCCCGGCAGACTTCGAGCTCGAAGGCCAGGCCACCAAGCGGCGCATGCTGATCATCGTCAACCCCTATGCGAGCACCGTATCGGACAGGCTGCGCCACCTCGTCGTCTACGCCCTCCAGGGTCGTTTCGAGGTCGACGCCGTCGACACCGAGGCGCGCGGCCATGCGACTGTGCTCTGCCGCGAGGCCGCCCACGAGGGCTACGACGTGGTCGTCGCCTTCGGCGGGGACGGCACCGTCAACGAGGCCGCCAACGGATTGCTCGGCTCGCCCACTCCGCTGACATGCCTGCCCGGCGGCTCGGCCAACGTCTTCGGCAAGATGCTCGGCATCCCCGGCGAGCTCGTCGATGCGACCGAGCACCTGCTTGCGCTCGCCGACGACTGGCGTCCCCGCCGAGTCGATCTTGGCGTCGTGCGCACCGAAGGCGGCCAAGCAGACGAGCCCTCCGAGCGCTGCTTCACGTTCGCATCCGGCCTCGGCGTCGACGCGAGCGTCGTTCAGCGCGTCGACGCCAATCCGCGCCGCAAGGCGCGCTTCGGCGCCTACTACTTCACATGGGTCGCCCTGCACACGTTCGCCCGCCGTTATCTTGCGCGACCGCCCCGGATGGAGGTCCTCGCGGGCGAGGATCGACTGGACGCGGTCACGGCGATCGTCCAGAACGGCTCGCCGTTCACCTACTTCCAGAGTCGCCCGATCGAGATCGCCGACGGCACGGCCCTCGACTCGGGCTCGCTCTGCGGCGCCGTGCTGCACCGCGCCACGCCGCTGTCGATGCCCTCGATCGGCCTGCGCGCTTTCGTGCGCCCCGCCCGCGTCAGCGGCCACCGTCAGATCACTGGCCTGGCCGCCTTCACCGAGCTGACCGTGCGCTCAGCCGACGAGCGTCCCCTGCCGCTCCAGGTCGACGGCGACTACCTCGGCGAGGTCTCCGCCGCCCACTACTCGATCCGGCCGGGCGCTCTCAACGTCATCGCCTGAGCTGGGCTTCGCCGGCGCGCCCGGAATCGCCCAGCCGACTCACGCATGAGCCGACCGTTGGGCGGGCGGCGCCCTCTTTGCCGCTTCTTCTAGGCGCTTGCTTTGCCCGGCGTCACACGATAGGCGTCGAACACCGACTCGGTGTTGCGCAGCCTCGTGATCGCGCCCTTCAGGCCGTGGGTGTCCGCGACCTCGACCACGAACCGATTCTTGACCATCGGGCCCATCGACAGGCACCTCGCTTCGAGGATGTTCGCGCCCGACTCGGAAAACGCCCGCGAGAGATCCTCGAGCAGGCGGTGCCTGTCCCACGCGTCGATCTGGATCTCGACCACGAAAGCGGTGCTGCGATCGCCTTCCCAGGCGACCTCCGTGAAGCGCTCCGGGTCCCTCATCAGCACGACCGCGTTCGGGCAATCCCCGCGGTGGATCGTGATCCCCCGGCCCAGCGATATGTAGCCGACGATCTCGTCGCCCGGCACGGGCCGACAGCACTTGGCCAGCCTCAGCATCACGTCCGGCACGCCCTCGACCTTGATGCCGTACTGGCCTGAGGACTTGGTCGGACGCCTGCGCGAGCGGCCCAAGCGCAGCAGGTCGGCCTCACTGTCCTCTCCGTCCGCCGCCTCGCCCTGCTTCAAGCGCTGCATCACCTTGTTGACGACGATCTTCGGCGACACCTTGGCGGCACCCAAGGCGATATAGAAGTCGTCGGCCTTGCGGTAGCCCATCTCTCTGATCACGTCCGCCAACAGCGGAGAGCCAGTGATCTTCTGGGCCGGCAGGCCCTGCTTGCGTAGGTGCTCCTGCAACAGCTCGCGCCCGGAGTGCTCGGTGTCCTGTCTTGACTCGGCCTTGAACCAAGCCTTGATCTTGTTGCGCGCCCTCGTCGTCTTGACCATCGCCAACCAGTCGCGCGAAGGACCGCGCTCGCGCTTGGCGGTCAGGATCTCGACGATGTCGCCGGACTTCAGCTCGCACTGCAGCGGCACGATCTTGCCATTCACCCTCGCGCCCACGCACCGGTGGCCGACGTCGGTGTGCACCTCGTAAGCGAAGTCCAGCGGCGTCGCTCCGGCCGCCAGCGACTTCACTTCACCCTTGGGCGTGAACACGTAGACCTCGTCCTCGAACAGATCGGTCTTCAGCGTGTCCATGAACTCGCGCGGGTCCGACAACTCCTTCTGCCAGTCGATCATCGACCTCAGCCATTGCAGCTTGGCGTCCTCGCGCGAGCCCCCGCGCCCGTCGCGCACCTCACGGCCGCCCTGGCGCTCGCCGTCTGGGCGCTGCTTGTACATCCAGTGGGCAGCGACCCCGAACTCGGCCATCTCGTGCATCTCCTGGGTCCTGATCTGGATCTCCAGCGGCCGACCCTCGGGTCCGATCACCGTAGTGTGCAAGGACTGATACATGTTGAACTTGGGCATCGCGATGAAGTCCTTGAAACGGCCCGGCAACGGCTTCCACAGCGAATGGATCGCCCCGACAGTGCCATAGCAGTCCTTCATCGACCCGACGATCACCCTCATCGCGGTCAGGTCATAGATCTCGTTGAACTCTCGACCCTTCTTCGTCATCTTTGAGTAGATCGAATAGAAGTGCTTCGCCCTGCCCGCGATCTGGGCCTCGATCCCGAGCTGGGTCAGCTCCTGGGACAGGTACTCGCCGGCTTCGCCGACGTAGCGCTCGCGCTCGTCGCGCTGCTGGGCCACGAGCGCCTTGATCTCCTGGTACTTGCGCGGATGCAACGTCGCGAACGCCAGATCCTCGAGCTCCCACTTGATCGCGTGGATTCCGAGCCTATGCGCCAGCGGCGCGTAGATCTCGAGCGTCTCCCTGGCCTTCTCCATCTGCTTCTGCTTGGGCAGCGCCTCGATCGTCCTCATGTTGTGCAGCCTGTCGGCCAGCTTGATCAAGATGACCCTTACGTCGGTGGCCATCGCCACCATCATCTTGCGGTAGTTCTCGGCCTGGGCCTCGTCACGCGACTGGAAGGTGATCTCGGTCAGCTTCGTCACGCCATCGACGATCTTTGCGATCTCCTCGCCGAACCTAGCCTCGACCTCCTCGATCGAAGCGGTCGTGTCCTCGACCGTGTCGTGCAGCAGCGCCGCGCACAGCGTCTCGGTGTCGAGCCTCATGCCGGCGCAGATCCTCGCCACCCCGACCGGATGCACGATGAAGTCCTCGCCCGACTTGCGTCGCTGGTCGGCGTGGTGCTCGCACGCGAACACGAACGCGTCCTGCACGCGTGTCCTGTCGATCTCCACGGCCGAGTCCGCGGCGTGCTCGGAGACGATCGCGAACAGGTCGGCCAGCAGCCTGCGCTCCAGCTCGTTCAGGTCGAGCGGCGGCGCCGGCCGCGCGACGCGATCGGGCTGCTTGGCCTCGACGGCCGCTGTGCTGCCTTGCGGTTCGGCTGGCAACGCCATGATCAAAGGTTAGGGGACCGCCCACCCAGATTGAAGCGCCCTACCTAAAACAACACCAGCTCGGCCGCCTCCCGATCCGCGGCGGCCTGCTCCCCCTGCACGGCGGCCTGCTCGTGCTCCGCGGCGCCCTGCACGCGCGCGCGCGCCCCATCCGCCAAGCCAACCTCATAAGCGCCCTGGTCGCCCATCCGATCGCCGCCCTCCCGCTTCCCGCCGGCCGCAGCCACCAACACAGCCCCTGACGAGCGCTCGCGTGCGCTCGTGCCACGCAGATCGGCGACCGTCGGCGCCCCGGCAGCGCGCGCGTGGCGCAACACCAGGCGCGGCTCGCTGACCCCGTTCCACTCGTTGACCTCCAATGCGAACGTCGCCTCTACCGGCTCGCCTTCGTCGACCCCGAGCCGCGTGCCCAGTCCGAACGCGACCGCTCTGGCGCGGGCGGGCGGGCACCCCATCCCCGTGCGCACCGTAAAGCGCGCGTGCTTGCCTTCGCCCATCCCCTTGATGTCCTCGAAGGTGGCGTCCGCCAGCAGCAACGAGACCGACGGGTTGCCCTGACCGAAGGGCGCAAGGCCATGGAGCTCCTGCGCCAGCTCCATGCCCAGCTCCGCGCCATCGACGACCGCGTCGACGCGCTCCACCGGCTCGTCGCGCCCTGGGCCCAGCAGCCCCGTGGCGTGCGCGTTCAACGCCGCCGCGAACTCCTCCACCCGGGCACGCTCCAACTCGACGCCGGCGGCCGCCTTGTGACCGCCGTAGCGACTCAGATGCTCGGCGCAGGCGTTCAGGCCCGCGAGCAGATCATAGGCCCCACCGCCGCTGCGTCCCGAACCCTTACCGCGCTCGCCCTCCAGCGCGATCAGCACGACCGGCTTGCCGTGGCGCTCGGCCAGGCGCGAGGCGACGATCCCGATCACACCGGCGTGCCAGCCCTCGCCGGCGAGCACCAATGCGCGCCTGTCTTGTGCATCGGCCAGCCCGGCGATCTGCGCCTCGGCGTCGTAGTCGATCGTCCTTTCGGTCGCCCTGCGCTCGTGGTTGATGCGGTCGAGCTCCTGAGCGACCTGTCCCGCTCGCTCCCGATCCTCGGTCAGTATCAGCTCGAGCGCCGCATCGGCCCTGTACAGGCGCCCGGCGGCGTTCAGCCGCGGGGCCAGCCCGAAAGCGACCGTGCGCTCGTTAACGCGAGCCGGGTCGACCTTGGCGACCGCCATCAGCGCGCGCAGGCCCGGCTTGGGCGTGCCCGCCAGCGCCCGCAGCCCGCGCCTGACGAGCGCCCTGTTCTCACCCAGCAGCGGCACCACGTCAGCGATCGTCGCGAGCGCGACCAAGTCCAGATCCTCGCTCAGGGCCGCCGCCGCCCCGCATGTCCCGGTCGGCAAGCCCGCCTCGTTTGCCGGCGCGCCGCCGTCGCGCACGCGCGGATCGGCCCGCTCGAGACCCTGCGCCAACTTGTAGGCGACCGCGGTCGCGCACAGGTCCGGACAGGGATACCCGGACACCCGCGGATGCACGATCGGAGCGGCCGGCAGGACCCCGTCGGCGCGCGGCGTGTGATGGTCGGAGACCACGACCTCCAACCCCAGCTCGCGCGCTCGGTCGACCTCCTCGACGGCCGTGATCGCGCAGTCGACGGTCACTATCAGCCTCGTCCCCCGCTTGGCCAGCCGGTCGACGGTGTCCATGCTCAGGCCATAACCGTCGCCGGCCCGATCGGGCAGGTACCAGTCGACGTCTGCGCCCAATCGCCGCAGCGAGCGCACGAGCACGGCCGTCGAGCACACCCCGTCCACGTCGTAGTCCCCGTGCACCGTGATCCGCGTGCCCCCAGCCACGTGCTTGGACACCGTCGCGATCGCCTCCTCGATGCCATCGAACGCGGTATACGGATGCTCCTCGTCGGCCGCCAAGAACGCCCGCGCGTGCGCCGGCTTCGCCAGTCCGCGGCGCACCAGCACCTGAGCGAGCGCGTCGCTGACGCCCAGCTCGCTTCGCAGCCGCGCCACCGCGCCCGCCTCACACTCTCCGATCTCGAAACGAAGCTCTCCCACCGACCAAACCTACGGCCGGACGCAGACGGAACTTATTCGTGTCAACTGCTCGGCTCGCTAGGGCGGCGAGGACCAAGCTGGTCGATCAGAGATCCCACCGATCTCTGATCGGTAAGGACGCACCGAGCGTAGTGTGCTTCAGCACATGTGCTGGCCGATAGACGATCGCATCTGATCGTCTATCGGTGAGGACGCAGCAGCGCGCCGCGTCCTCGACGTCCTAGCGTTCGCGCCTGGTGCCCTCGAAGTAGACGGCCGCGATCCCAAGCAGCGCACCGGGCACCGCGTAAAGCACGACCGCGATGTCGGTCGCCTTCTGGCCTGGCACTTCCAGCGCGCCGACTTTCGCCCCGTAGATGACCAGGCCGATCACGACTGCTCCCACCAGCGAGCCCAAGAAGGCGCCGACGATCCCGCCCCAGAACCGATCGGGCATGAAGATCGTGAAGTGCCAGATCGCCAAGCCCATCATCACCCAGCCGAGCAACCCCATCAGCGCGACCTCCCGTGACGCTTATTGCGTGGCCGCCGACGCTTCTCGCGCGGCTTCGGAGCGTCCTTGAGCACCAGGTCCTCCGGGGTCAGGTCCGCCGCCGGGTCCCGCTCGGGGGGCTGCTCGACCGCCGTCGCGGGCTCGCCGCTCGCATCGCCCGCGCCGTTGCGAGCGCCCGCGCTCCGGCGCCCTCCGCCAGCGTCATCCCTATCCGGGGCGCCACCGCCCGAGCCACCGGCTCCACCGCCCCGGTCGATGTCGAGGTCGCGCACCAGTTCCTGGAACTCGTCGCGCGATAGCTGCTCGCCGGGCTCCTCGGGCGCGATCAGCGAGCCGCGGCGCGTGCGCTTGCGCTTGCGCTCTGGCTCGACGTCGACCGGCGCGCCGCCGACGGCCGTCGCGTACGCGGGCACCGCGCCCAGTTCGCGCACGATCCGGGCGCGGCGCTGGCGGTAGGCGCCCTCGCGCTCCTTCCAATGCGTCAGGACCGGCGAGGCGATGAAGATCGACGAGTAGGCGCCCGAAGCGATCCCGACCATCAGCGCGAAGGCGAAGTCCTGCAGCGTCGCGCCGCCGAAGATGAGCAGCGAGACCACCGGCAACAGCGTGCAGAAGCTCGTCGCCAACGACCTCGTCAGGACCTCGGACATCGATCTGTTCACGATCTGCGAGAACGCCGCTCTGGGCATCCTCGGCACGTTCTCGCGCACCCTGTCGAACACGATGATCGTGTCGTACAGCGAATATCCGAGGATCGTCAAGAGCGCGGCAACCGTCGCCGACGTCACTTCGCGACCCGTCAGGGCATAGATCCCGGAAGTGATCAACAGGTCGTGCATCAGGGCGATCAGGACCGGGACCGCATACTTCCACTCGAAGCGCAGCGCGATGTACGCCGAGATCACGAGCAGCGAGGCGATGATCGCGATGATCGCCGCGTTGGCGATCGTCTGGCCGAACGTCGGTCCGATCGAGGTGCTCGAGAAGTTCTTGGTGCCCGGAGAGCCAGGCCCGTTCCCGAACTTGCTGTCGAGCGCAGCCTTGATCTCGTGGACCTTTTCGGGTTTCAGTTTCTGCACCGAGATCTGATAGCCGCTGCCGCCGACGCCCTTGCTCGAGTACTTCTGGACCTGTGCGCTCGAATAGCCCTCGGCGCTCATCACCGAGCTGACTTCGGACTGGCTGACCGGGTGGACGAAGGCCGTCAGGATGCGTGTCCCTGACGTAAAGTCGATGCCGAAGTTCAAGCCTTTGCCGCCGATCGCCAGGGCCCCGATCAAGAGGATCGTGCCCGACAGCGAGAAGAACCACTTCGATTTGCCCATGAAGTCCATGCGCCACTCGCGCTTCGGCTTGCTGGCTCCGAGCGCCCACGGGTGGCCGACGATGCGCGTGCGCGCCATCGTGCCGAGCGCCGCCCGGGTGGCCAGGACTGCCGTGAACAGCGACACGAGCGTTCCGAGACCGAGCATGAACGCGAAGCCCTTGACTTCGGCGGTCGCCAGGGCGAACAGGATGAAGGCGGTCATGAACGTGACGACGTTCGCGTCGACGATCGCCGCGAAGCCCCGGGTGTAGCCGGTCGCGATCCCCGACACGATCGACCTGCCGCCCCTGATCTCCTCCTTGACGCGCTCGAAGATGACGATGTTCGCGTCCGCCGCCACGCCGATCGTGAGGATCGCTCCGGCGATGCCCGGCAGGGTCATCGTCACCGGGATCAGCTTGACCAGCGCGAACACGTAGGTCCCGTAGACGATCAGCCCCCCGATCGCGATCGCGCCCAAGACCCTGTAGAACAGGAGCAGGAACACGCATACCACGGCCAGGCCGATCAGCCCGGCGATGAGACCCTGATGCAGCGCGGTTTTGCCGAGCGTCGCCGAGACCTGCGAGTTCGAGATCAGTTCGAGCCTGATCGGCAGCGCGCCCGACTGCAACTCATCGGCCAGTTCCTGAGCCGAGGTGATCGTGAAACCGCCAGATATCTGGGAGCCCTGCGAGGAATCGATCCCTTCGGGGTACTGGGTGTAGTCGATCGAGGGAGCCGTGATCAGCTGCCCGTCCAGGGCGATCGCGAAGTGCTGCATCGCCGCTTCCTTGGACACGCCCGGCAACTGGGCTTCCTGGCCGCGGTGGGCGATTTCCTTGGTGACATGTTCGAAGATCGGCTTGCCGTGGGAGGTGAAACCGAAGTTGACGTTCGGAGCGCCGGTGCCACCGGCGCCTTCGTCGAAGCTCTGCTGCGGGTTGGTGATGCTCGACCCGTTGAGGACCGGGTCGTCGTTGAGCACGTAGTAGCTGTTCGGGTTCTGCTGGGTGATCTTGCCGGCCGACGTTTCGACCGGCCTGGCCTCCACCAGCACCGTGCCCGGGTTGACGCGCACCGCCTTCGGCTTCGATCCAGCCGGCGCCTTGTAGCCGTCGGCGTACAGGTTCTGTTCGGTTTCCTCAGGGCCCCGCAAGACCTTTTCGTGCTTGGTGTCGAGCAGGTACCACTCGCCGTACACGCATCCGTTCGCCTGGGCGGAGGTGCATCCCGGCGACCAGGTCGTGTCCGAGTTGCGCAGGATCGGAGGACGTTTGGCCGCCCTCAGCACCGCCTGGTACTCGGTCAGCCCGTAGGTGCTCGAGCCCGCAGCCGGCCCGCCCGTCACGGTCGTTTCCGTCGGCCCGGCTGGCTTGCCGGTGGGGCCGATCACGTTGGGCTCCCAGTCATAGAAGTACAGCTGCGCTGTCCTGCCGACCTCGGCTTCGGCGCGCGCCGCGTTTGAGACGTCCGGCAGCGAGACCGTGATTTCGCGCGCCCCCGAGCGCTGGATTTCCGGCTGGGCGACACCCAGCTGATCGACGCGTTTGCGCATGATGCCGATCGAGCGTTCCAGCGATTCCGAGTCGACTTTCGCCTGGGCCGTGGGCTTGCCTTCGTAGACCAGCTGAACGCCGCCCTTCAGGTCGAGTCCCAGCTTGGTCGGCATCGTCGCGATCACGACCACCGAGGCGGCGAACAGGCCGGCCACGAGCAGCAGCACGAACAGGTTGCGGCGGCGGTCGGTCATCCCTTCATCCTCGCACGGAGACTACTTGTCCGGGGTCAGCACGAGCAACAGCCCGCCGTCGTCGTCATAAGCCGGGAACATGTCGGCCCGGGCGCTGGCGGCGACGTCGCGTTCGCCGCTGACCGTCACGGGCTTGTCCAGAGCGCGCACACCCCACTCGAGCACGGTCGCGACGGGATCGTCGCCGTTTGCGAACCGCAGGCCCAGAACGTCCTCGACACGCTGGCCGATGACCTCTTCCTCCTCGAGGCCCGTAAACGCGAACGAATTCTTGCCGCAGCCGATCACGCGACCCTCACGATCGCACACGAAGAAGGCGGCGTCGGGCGCCGGGTAGTAGTCGTCGAGCAGCTCGAACAGGAACGCGAAACCGCACTTGGCGCAGCCCTTGCGCTCACGGGTGAAGCCGATGTTGCGATCGAGCTCCGAGGTGCGGTGCCCGCAGTTCGGGCAGATGAAAGGGTGGGCCATGGGCCACAGACTAGGGCGTTGCGCGCGGACTCGTGTCGCTGACTCGTGTTTCTAGAACAGCGGGTCCCCGCCGGTCTCGGCCATCGCCGTCCCCGAAGCCGTCGAGGACGGCTTCGGGACATCGAGGCCGAGGTGAGAGAACGCCGCGGGCGTCGCCGCGCGCCCGCGCGGAGTGCGCTTGAGCAAGCCCTGCATCAGCAGGTAAGGCTCGTAGACGTCCTCCAGGGTGTCCTGCTCCTCGCCGACCGCGACCGCCAGCGTCGAGAGTCCGACCGGGCCACCGTCGAACTTGACGCAGACGGTCCTCAAGATCTCGCGGTCCAGACGATCCAGCCCGAGCTCGTCGACCTCGAGCAGCTCGAGCGCCGCGTGCGCCGCGCCGGCCGTCACCACGCCCTGCATACGGACCTCGGCATAGTCGCGTACGCGCTTGAGCAGCCTGTTGGCCACCCTCGGGGTGCCCCTGCTGCGTGCCGCGATCGCCACGGCCCCATCCTCGTCCAGCTCGATCTCGAGGATCCCGGCAGAGCGTCTGACGATCGTCGCCAGCTCGGCCGTCCCATATGGCTCCAGCCTCGCCTGGATGCCGAAGCGGTCGCGCAGAGGCGTCGTCAGCAGGCCCGTGCGCGTGGTCGCGCCGACGAGCGTGAACGGCGGCAGGTCGAGCGTCACCACACGCGCGCCGGCCCCCTGCCCGACCGTGATCGGTAGACGATGGTCCTCCATCGCCGGATAGAAGGTCTCCTCCAGGCTCCGCGGCAGCCTGTGGATCTCATCGACGAAGAACACGCTGCGTGGCTCCAGCGCGGTCAGGAAGGCCGCGACGTCGCCCTTGCGCTCCAGCGCCGGTCCGGCGGTCTGCACGAATGGGACCTGCAGCTCGGCGGCCACGATCTGCGCGAGCGAGGTCTTGCCCAAGCCTGGCGGCCCAGCCAACAGCACGTGGTCGAGCGCGTCTCCGCGCGCGGAGGCCGCCTCGATCGCGACAGAGAGCTGCTCGCGCAACGTCTCCTGGCCGACGAACTCCGTCAGGCGCTTCGGTCGCAGCGAACGGTCGAGCTCGTCCTCGGCGACCAGGTACGGGGTCTGGATTCGCTCCAGCTGGGCGGCCGAGTCGCTCATCGCCCGCTCATCCGGTCCTGGCCAGCTTCAGCGCGTGAGCGATCAGCTCCTCGGCGCTCTCGCCCTTGGCGTCGCGCAAAAGCTCCTCGACCTCGCCGGGCCCATAGCCCAGCTCCAGGAGCCCGTCGCGCGCGAGGCCCCTTGGTCCTGTTTCACCGCGACGAGCGAGGATCTGTCCCTCCCGCGGGGCGTCGTGCACGCCGACGACCTTCTCGCGCAGCTCCACGATGATCCGCTCGGCGGTGCGCTTGCCGATCCCGGGGACCGCCTGAAAACGGGCGGCATCGCCGGCCGCGATCGCACCGATCAGCTCGCGCGCGGGACCTCCCGAGAGCACGGCCAGGGCGACCTTGGGCCCGACCGCCTGCACTGAGAGCAGCATCAGGAACAGGTCGCGCTCCTGCTCTGCATGGAACCCATACAGCGTCAGCGCGTCGTCGCGCACGATCAAGTGTGTGTGCAGCAGCGTCTCTCCGCCGGCGGCCGGCACCTGGTGCAGCGTCTGCGCCGAGACCGCCGCCCTGTAGCCGACGCCGCCACACAGCAGCACGACATGGTCGGGGCGCCTGACGAGCACCTCGCCCTTGAGCACGCCGATCATGCGCCGGCCCCCGCCAGGGCCCGCGCCAGCGGCGCCCTGTTGCAGTGGCAGATCGCGACCGCCAGCGCGTCGGCGGCGTGGTCGGGCTTCGGTGGCTCGGACAGGCCGAGCAGAGCCGCCACCATGCGCGCCACCTGATCCTTCTCGGCGCGCCCAGACCCGCACACGGCGCCCTTGACCGCCTGCGGTGTATAGCTTGCGCACTCGACGCCGCGGCGCCCGGCGGCGAACATCACCACGCCCCTGGCCTGCCCGACGGCGAAGGCGGTCCGCACGTTCTGGCCGAAGTACAGCTCCTCCAAGGCCATGCCGTCGGGCTCGTGCTCGGCCAGCAGTGCATCGACCCGCTCGTGAATGTCAGACAGGCGCCGCTCTATCGGCACGCCGGTCCCGGTCTCGATCACGCCGCCGTCGAGCGCCACCAGGCGCCCGTCGCGCCGTGCGACCACGCCGTAGCCGGTGCTGGCCAGGCCCGGGTCTATGCCGAGGACGATCACTTCTGTTGATTCTGCGCGCCCGACCGGACGCCTGCTCGCGGGCGGCTCTCGAAAGGCAGTGCTGCGCGCGCGCGCGTACGTGTGTGCGCGCGCGGCATCCCGTTTTGAGAATGCCCCTCTCAGCGTTTTAAGAATGCCCCTCTCAGGCTCCGACCCCGTTTTGAGAATGCCCTGGCAGGCTCCGCCGACCCGATCCCCTCAGGCTCCGCCGACCCCGGCTGGCACCCTTCGCCAGGGCGCGCCCCCCGAGGCCCACAGGTCGTTCAAGGCGACGGCGTCCTTATAGGTGTCCATGCACTCCCAGAAGCCGGCATGCCTGTAGGCGCGCAGCTGGCCGGCGCCGGCCAGCTCCCGCAGCGGCTCGCGCTCGAGCACGGAATCCTCGCGCAGAAGTTCGAACACGGGCGGCTCGAAACAGAAGAAGCCGCCGTTGATCCAGTGCTCGGAGCGCGGCTTCTCCTGAAAGCCGAGCACGCGATCGTCGCCGTCGAGCTCGGCCACGCCGAACTGCAGCTCAGGGCGCACGACCGTGACGCTGGCGCACGCGCCGTGACCGGCATGGAAGGCCAGTAGCGCCGACAGGTCGAGGTCCGCGAGACCGTCGGCGTAGGTCGCGCAGAACGTGGCCCCCGACAGCCGGGACTCCAGGAGCTTGATGCGCCCGCCGGTCGGCGTGTCGGCGCCGGTGTCGACGCACTCGACCGACACTCCGTCGGGCCATGCCCGCGCGCGCGCGTAGCCCTCGATCAGGGAACCCTTGTAGCCGGTCGCCAGCACGAACCGCTCGAAGCCCTGGGCCGCGTACAGCTCGATCACGTGGCCGACGATCGGCTCGCCCCCGATCTCTACGAGCGGCTTCGGGATCTCGCGGGTGTGCTCCTGCAGGCGGGTGCCGCGCCCACCGCAGAGGATCGCCACCGGCGGACGTGCGCCGGATGGATGTAGGCCCCTCATCTAACCGGCAACGCGCTCGAGGACCTCAACCGGGGCGTCGAAGTTGGCGTGGACCTCGCCGACGTCGTCGCTCTCTTCGAGCGCCTCGATCAGGCGCATCAGCTTGGCGGCCTGGCCCTCGTCGATCGGCACGACGCTGGAGGGCCGGTAGGCCAGCTCGGCGGACTCGATCGCGATCCCGGCCTGCTCCAGGGCGCCGAGCACGCTCGCATAGTCGCCAGGCCCGGTCACGATCTCCAAAAGGCCGTCATCCTCGGCGGCGATGTCCTCGGCGCCCGCCTCCACCGCGACCATCAGGTCGTCTTCCTCGTATTTCGAGGAATCGACCGCGATCGTGCCCTTCTTCTCGAACAAATAAGCGACCGAGCCGGGCTCGCCCAGATTGCCGCCGTGCTTGGAGAAGGCATGGCGCACGTCTGCGCCCGTCCGGTTGCGATTGTCGGTGACGGCCTCTACCAGGATCGCCACCCCGCCCGGTCCATACCCCTCGTAGAGGACAGTCTCCAGCGCCGCCTCGCCGTCCCCGCCGGCGCCGGTGCCCTTGGCGATCGCCCTTTCGATGTTGTCCTTCGGCATCGAGGCCAGTTTGGCCTTGCGGATCGCGTTCTCGAGCGTCGCGTTGGCGTCCGGGTCCCCGCCGCCGTCGCGCGCGGCGACCGTGATCGCGCGGGCCAGCTTCGTGAACTGCTGGCCCCGCCGCGAGTCGACGATCGCCTTCTTGTGCTTGATCGAAGCCCACTTCGAATGTCCTGACATAAGGCTAAGAATACTTCCGCAAGGCGTCCGGTCCCGCGTCCCGACCACGACGGTCGCGCTCCGGCGCCCGTGACCGCCTTGACCGGGGTCCGGCTAGGATGCCCGACGCAATGGCACAGATCCAGATCGACCCGTCCATCTTCAAGGCCTACGACATCAGGGGCCTGTACGGCTCTGAGATCGACGGCGACGCGGCCGAGGCGATCGGCCGCGCGTTCGCGCAGGTTTTGGCGAGGCTACGGAACAAGGACGTCCAGGAGCTGACGGTCGGCCTCGGGCGGGACATGCGGCTGACGGCCCCCGAGCTGGCGGCCAGGTACCGGATCGGCCTGCTCGAGGAGGGCGCGGACGTCGTCGACGCCGGCCAGGTCGGGACCGAGATGCTCTACTACCTGGTCGGCTCGCGGAACCTCGACGGCGGCCTGATGTGCACCGCCTCGCACAACCCGCCCGCCTACACCGGCGCCAAGCTCGTGCGCGACGGCGCGATCGCGCTGTCCGGCGACGCCGGCATCCAGGACATCCGCCGCGCGGTCGAGGACGGCCTCGGGATCGCGCCCGGCGGCGGCAAGGCCAAAGACGTCGAGATCTATGCAGAGTTCCAGGATTTCGCGCTCAAATTCATCGATGTCGAGGTCATACGCGCGCATCCGGGCCGCGAGCGCCCCTTGAAGGTCGTCGTCGATGGCGGCAACGGCATGGCCGGGCCGATGGTCGGACCGCTGCTTGAGGGTCTCGGCCTGGAGCTGATCGAGACCTACTGGCAGCCCGACGGGACCTTCCCCGACCATGAGCCGAACCCGTTGCTTGCCGAGAACCGGGAGGCGATCGTCGCGAAGGTGCTCGAGAGCGGCGCCGACCTCGGCGTCGCCTGGGACGGCGACGCCGACCGCTGCTTCTTCATCGACGACACCGGCCAGTTCGTGGACGGCGACTTCATGACCGCGCTACTCGCGCGGTCCCTGCTCGGCAAGGCACCGAAGCCCGGCGAAGCGGTCCTCTATGACGTGCGCGCCTCGCGGGCCGTTCCCGACACGGTCAAGGCAGCCGGCGGCGTGCCCTACGTGAACCGGGTCGGTCACGCCTTCTTCAAGACCAGGATGCAGCGCGAGGGCTCCCTGTTCGGCGGCGAGGTCTCCGGGCACTACTACTTCAGAGACTTCTACTGCGCCGACTCCGGGACCCTGCCCGCGCTCCTGATGCTCGAGCTGCTCGCCAAAGAAGGCAGGTCGCTCGCGACGATGCTGGAGCCGCTTCGATCCAAGTACTTCATTTCGGGCGAGATCAACTCCGAAGTGGCGGACCCGGACGCCAAGATGAAAGAGATCGCGGCCAAGTATTCAGACGCCAAACAGGAACAGCTCGACGGCATCTCCGTCGACTACGACGACTGGCACTTCAACGTTCGCAAGTCGAACACCGAGCCGCTCCTGCGGCTGTGCCTGGAGTCCTTGGTGTCCAGCCAGGACATGGAACGCCGCCGCGACGAGGTGCTCGGGCTGATCCGGAGTTGAAGGGGTCCACCGCGCGGCTCGGCTCGGGCACCCGAGCGGCTCAGCCGCCGCCGTAACTGACGATCAGGTCGGTGGCGACGCCGGCGAGAAAGCCGCCGGCGAGCATGTACAGGCCGACGGCGCGGTGTCCATAACGGCGCATGCCGGTCCAGATCTCGCCGATCACGTAGAGGATCGCGCCGCCGGCGAGCGCATAGAACAGCAGCTCGAGGGGTTCGGAGTGGACCTGGTAGCCGACGATCGTGCCCAGGAAGGTCGGTCCGCCCGCGATGAGTCCCGCCAAACCCAGCCATGCCCACGAGGGCCTCGTGCCGCCGAGCGGGCCCACGATCCCGAAGCCCTCGCTGGCGTTGTGCAAGGCGAAGCCGATGATCAGCACGGTGGCCAAACCGATGGCGCCCGCTTTGGCCGACACCCCGATGGCCAAGCCCTCGGCGAAGTTGTGCAGGCCGATCGCGACGGCGACCGTCATGCCTGTCTGCAGAGCGCGCCGGCTCGGTTCGCCCGCGTCAGGGCTGTAGGCGGCGAGGCGCTCCACGCCCGTGTCGGCCGCTGCTTCGCCTCCGGCGATCGGCGGGCGAAGCGGCCCCCGCGCTCGCAGGCGGCGCTCGACGGCATAGATGCCGGCGGTCCCGACCGTGAACCCGGCCGCGAGCAGAGCGTACAAGCCGAGAACGTGCGCGAAACTCGTCTTTTTGTCTTTGAAGCTGGCGAGCGCCGCGTCCACGATTTCCTGGCCGTGACTGCTGACGTCCACGAAGATGAACGCCAAGATCCCGACCGAGAACATTGCCAGCGCGACCCGCAAACGATCGTCCACGCGTTCGATGCGACCCACTGGCAGGCCTATAAAGATCGTGAAGCCAGCGATTGCTCCCAACAGCACTGTCTCGGTGAAACCCATCGAACCTCCGTGGTTAGGCCACCCTAATTAGGTGGCCCTAATCCATAGCATGGCGATCTGGATCGCGCTTCGCGGCGGGGGGGTCAGGCCGGTCATGTCGCCCGAAACCGGACCGACCGAGCGGAACCGCCGCCAACATAGGCGGCGATTGGTGGTGGTCGGGTCTGGGAGGCAGTTTCCGGATGGTCGTGAGCGGTGCGGACGCTTAGAGTGGGCAGACTCCGGGATGTGCCGACAGGTGCGGCTCATCTGGCTTCCATCTTTCGGGCACGGTAGACGATGTCGGCGGGGATGCGTCCTTGTGTGAGTCGTCCGTGGTGCACGCGGTCGTTGTTGTAGAAGCGCAGGTAGGTGTCGAGCTCTCTTTTGAGCCCGGTGTAGCGGGGATAGAGGTAGCGGGCGAACGCTGGTCTCCAGCACTCATCGAGGATCGTCTTGTGCAGCGCCTCAACGTGTCCGTTGGTCTGTGGGCGTCCTGCGTGGATGCGGGTGTGGCGTACCTTCAACGCGTCGACGGTGGTCGTGAAGTCGCCCTTGAACTCGTTGCCGTTGTCCGAGAGGAAGCGCTCGAGCTTCCAGCCAGCGGCCTTCAGCTCGGTGGCGACGCGTTGTGCGAGCTTGCTGGTCTGCCGGGCGGTGGGGTTGCCTTGCTTGCAGATCACGAGTTCCGCCCACGCGTAGGAGGACGCGATGTCGATCGCTGTGAGCTGCCAGATCGCGCCGTCGGTGCCCTTCAGTCGTCCGACATAGAAGCAGTCGATCCCGACCAGCTCACCGGGCCGTGAGATGTCGATATGGCGCTCTGGCTCTGGTGTTCTCGGTGGCTCATAGGGAGCTGCGTAGCCCGCGATCAGCCCGAGGCGCTTGGCGCGGGTGTTCAACCCGTGACGACAGAGCACCTTCCACACCCCGTTCGGCGAGACGATGATCCCGCCCCACTTCTCCCTGGCGAGCTCCGAGGCGACCCGTCGCGGGCCGAGCCCGGGGTGAGCGATCGAGAAGGACACGATCCGCTCCTCGATCATCTTCGGTAAAGCGTTCGGCATCTGCGGCCGGCGGCGCTCCCTCGGGCGGAGCATCTCCAGCCCGTGCCGGTCGACCTGGCGCTTCCAGGCGTAGTAGGTGGAGCGGTGCACCCCGAACGTCCGGCATGCCGCTGAGACGTTCGTCCTCGCGGCCTCCGCGAACAACTGCTGGCGGTAGCCGAACAGCACGTCATCCTTCGTCATATGGCTCTGCTCCTCTTCACTTTGCGGGTGAAGGAGGCAGCCTGAGCCACAGCCCAGACGGGTCCCGCCGATCGGCGGGACCCGTCTGACCTCAAAGACCTATCGAGCCCCCAACTGTCGGGAGCACTCGGAGACCGGCCAGCTTAGAGCGGCTTTCAAAAGACCGGCACGCCCGGTGACCTCGTACGCGGGCGGCCAGCGAGCGGCGTGGGAGCCCTCAGCAGAGCGCTGTGACGACCTGCGCGAGCGCCGCTGCGGCCTGCGCGACAGCGGCGGCGGGACCAGCGAGCTCCCTGAGCGAGGCGAGCTTGGCGAGCAGCTTGTTCCTGTCCGGCACGGGCGCCTTCAGCTCCTCGGCGACCTCGGCGTGAGCGACGAGCAGCACTTGGCGCGTCGCTTGGGGGCCATCGAACGCTTCGATCGCACGCCGCAGATCGGCGAGGGGAGCGTCGAACGGCCCGCCGGAGATACCCTGCTCGACCCGGCTGTTGGCGCCGACGACGACGTTCTGCCCAGAGATGTTGATGTTCTGTCCGCTGACTCCCTGGTTTCCGGCGTCAGACATTCGACTGCCCTTTCTGTAGGAAGGATGGAGACGGTCGTATCACGGCCTCGCTCCGACGGGCGGCGGCGCGCCTCCCCCGGAGCTGCCGCCGGGTCGCGGGATGCTGCCAAGAATCTTCGGGCCACGTCCGACGGCCACGTTGTGGCCGCTGATGTTCGCTTCCTTGGCCATCACGCCGTTGTTGATGATCGTCGCGCTGCGTTCGGCCAGCTCGGCCGTGTCGATGCCATGCTGTTCGAGGACCGCGACGATTGAGTCGAGAACGGTGCGTTCCAGGAACTTGTCGTACATCTCCTTGTCCAGTCGCTGGAAGTAGCGGCGGTACTGGGTGGAGCGCACCCGATCGAGGGCCGTCACCGGCGCACCGTAGTCGTAGAAGGGATCCCGAGCCACCTGTCGCGCCGCGTTGGAGGCCTCCATGCCGCGGCTGACGGGCCTGAAGAGCACTTTGGGCGCCCTCAGGGACAGGCCCGGCGTTGCGGCGGCCGAGCGGCCGACCATCCCCAGAACGTCGCGCAGCCGAATACCACTGCCCATGTGGTCCAAGCGATGGAGCTCCTCCTTGAGCGGCACAAGCACGAACTTGTTGAGCTCGCAGAACAGACGCCCGTTGCTAATCGCAAAGCGCAGGAACAACGAGACGACGAGCTCTCCGCGCCAGTCGACGATCTCGATGCACCGGTAGTGGCGGATCTGATGTGTGGGGAAGGCCATGTACTGGCTCAGCACATCGAGCTCCACCCATGCCCGCGGCGGCCCCAGCGGGTCGGGCATGAGCTCCGGGTCTTCGCGCACGTCCGAGCCGCTCACGAACAGGCGGTCCCGGATTTCCAGGTTCGTCATCTCGAGCGTCGCCAACGCACGCGCCACCTCCGAGTAGAGCTCGGTCACGTTCAGCTCGCTCGGCGTCGAGCGGTCGCCGAAGAGGTCGTCCTGGCCCTTGCAGAGATCAATCAGGAAGGACCAGCCGCCTACGTTCAAACCTGCACCGGAGAACGGCATAAAGCCGCTGTAGACAGTGAGATTTCCACGTTGATCGCGTGCCAGCTCCTCGATCCGTTGCACCAGCTGCCGATCCGTGGGCGCGGGTGCCTGGTGTGAGGCGAAGTCTCTGGGGTTCAAGCGTTTGACCACCACGAGGTAAGTGGCGCTCCACGTGTCCCACAGCACGATCGCCCAACCGAGCAGGAATCCCAGCGTCAGCCACAGGAAGGAGCCTTTCGCCAGGAACAGAACGATCGCCAGGATCAGATCGAGCATTAGCAGCCCGTCGCGCACCGTCTTCTGACGGCAGGCGGCAAGGCAGTGCTTCGCGACCGTCGCGATGTCCACGCCGGTGGGCACCTGGATCGCGCGGTGACGCTCGTGGACGATCTCATCGACGACGTCCTGAGCGAACGTTGGGTCCAGATAGGCCGCCGTGCACATCAGGCGCGTGGCCTCCGTCCAGTCCTGGTCCGCGCCGCCTTCCGCGCGAGGAGCGAACGGCCGGGCGTTCGGGATCGGCGCGGACACATGCGAAACAGCCGAGGACGCCGACGACGTGGCGGCTCGCGCAGGCGCGGCCTTCGTCGAGGCATCTTGCACCGGAGCGGCCTCCAGGTCAGCCTCCGTGATCTCCAGGCGCCTCGCACCGTCTGTCCGGGAGATTTCTTCACTCATCTCTCATCCTCGTTTCGCTCGTCCTCGTTTTCACGTTGCTGACCACGGCTCGCTCGTCGGGTTCGCATCCGCCTCAACCGCCCACGTGTTCTGCCCACAGCCCGGAGCGCACGGCCGTGAAGATGCGTTCGAGCGCCCGCGGCGCCGTCGTTATGCCCGGATTGTCGACCGCCGGCTGAACGCTCGGGAGGAACACCGCCGCGACGGCCACCGGCGTGCGGCTGACGCGCAACACGACGATCTGCCCCGCCAGAAAGCGGGCCGGACGCTCACGGCTGCCGCCCCATCCGGCCTTCCAAGCGGGATGCCATGAGCCCGGAAAGACCGCTCCCGCACCCCAGTCGAGCGGCGGCGCCGACGGCGGTGGCGGTTCTTCGAGCGGCGACTCCTTCGGCCGTTCCATCAACCCGAGCAGATATGCGCCGGCGGCACCGTACACACCGCCGCTCAGCGTGTGCGTGAATGCGATCGCGTCGAGCACGCTCCACTGGGCCGTGCCGAACTGGGGCGCAACGCCGAGATCGCCGCCCGGCAGGCCTGCGCTGTGGCGCTCCAGATAGCGCACGCAGGCCTCTTCGGCGGCAGCTGACTGAGGAGCAACCTCAATGCGGGCGCCAGCGTTCGCGAGGACCCCTTCGAACGCAGCCACCGTGCCCGCGACGCCCCGGTTCAGGTTCTCCTGCAAGCCGACGATCACGCGCCTGATCGCGCAGTTGTCCGAGCGCCGGATCGCGTCCGCAAGCGCTGAGCTCAGCACCGGATCCGGCCTGTCGTGGACCACTTGCAGCGCAGCGACGCCCACGACGACCTTGCTCATGCTCCACATACGGCGGCGCGCGTCCACCGGCCCACTCAAGAGTGGCTTGGCGTCGCCGGAGACCCAGACGGCGCCAGCCGCCTGCCCGCCGAGCTCATCTGCTCCGCGCACGCCTTGCTCGAGCGCCGCTTGCAACTTCGCGCGCGACGGGCGCGCACCCGCGCCTGCGGTCACAAGAGCTCTTGCGGAGCTCTCCCGAGAGCCACGTGGAGCCGAGCGCGCTGCCGGCGTGCTCGCCGTTGACCGGCTGGCACGCGCCGAGCCGCCACGGCGAGCGACGATCACGCCGACGATCAGCACCGCCAGGAGACTCGCCCCTAGCACGATCCATATCAGCACCGGATCCCGACGCGGCTGGCGCGGCGAGTCGGCCACCTCAACAACTCCCGCCGAGCAACTCGGAGTAGTGGGACTTCCATTCGTGTTCGCGTTGCGGGGTCGTGGAGTAGCCCGGGTCGTAGCGCCATTCTCCGTTTTCGTATTTCACCCACGTGATCCCCGACCATTCACCGCACGACGCGCCCGGCTTGTCCCAGGTCATTCCCGTCACGTCCACCTGCACCACCCCACCGCTCGGTTCGGTGCTCTGAATCGAGACCTGCAGACCCGCCGGGTTGAGATATGGTCGAAGGGTGGACTGGTTTTTCTCCCACGTCGTATAGCCCTGTTCGCTTTCGTCCTGGGCCTGCTTGCGCTGACTCAAGAGCTCCCAGGCGGCGCGGTAGTCGCCCTGCACGACGTCTTCGTGCCAGCTGCGCAGCATCTGCTGGATTTCGGACTCCATCTGCTGCGTTGAGACGGTCGGCAGCGACCCTTCGGCGCTCGTCGTCGCGGTGTCTTCTCCCGTTTCACCCGTCGTTTGTTCGCCGGAGCCAGCCGAGATCGTCCCGGAACCATCTGAGGACGCGACCGTGTCCGTGACATCATGCGCGAGCACGCGCGCGCCGCTGTTGCCGCCGCGACTTGCCACGATCCCCACCGCCACGCCCACGAGCGCCACCGCCAGCGCGATCACAGCGATCGCTATCGATGGGCTCCAGCGCCCGCCGACCACCGTCGGCCGTGGTGGTGGCGGCGGCGGCGGCGGCGAGAGGACAGTCGTATCAGGCGCCTGCGGCGGCGCCTGTGCGGGCGGCAGATGCGGGGAAGTCGCCGGCGGCTGGTCTGGCGTCTCGCTGGGCGGCGACTTCGGCGCGGAGGCATGCGCCTGCGCCGGCGCGGGCGCGAACGCCACCAGACGCAGAACGTCGTGCTCGTTTACGCCCGCCTGCGCGAGCGTGTCCTCCTCGCCGACCTGCCGTCCTGTCCTCTCGTGACGAAAGCCGTAGGTAAGCGACTGGCCATCCGCCCCGATTCTGGGAAGCTCCATCAACTGCACGAGCCGCGCCGCGATCCGTCCCGCGGCGACCGTATCCGGCACGCTCACCTGCTCGGTCCTCGTCCCCGTCTCGTCGATGACAGTCAGATCCAACGTCGCCCCCTACGCCTCACACGGGCGCAAGCGCCCCGGTCGACCACCGCCCACATGCTCTGCCGAACGCAGCGCAGCGTACACGATCGATCGTCCTGAAGTCATCTTGCTGAAACGGTCCAGACATGCGCGCTCATGGAAGCATTCAATCCCTGGATCGGTGGTGTTATACAGCGACGTTCACTGAGCACGCAACGAGAAACGCCCGAGCGCTCCCGACGATCGCCGGTGAGGCCTGCGTCGCGGTGCGCACCGCTCCGTCCGTGCACTGAACACCGACATCCGCCAATGGATCGACACCTGGAACGAGAACCCACGCCCATACGTATGGACCAAGACCGCCGAGCAGATCCTCGACTCGATCAGCCGATACTGCCAACGAATCAACCAGACAGGACACTAGCCGATGCCTGCATAGCGAGCGGCCTAATTGCGCTCGCGCTCAGCTGGCGAGCGGTCACAGTCCCGCCTCGTGAATCCTCTGTCCCAGAGCGAATCTCCGCGCCTCGGGACGCCCCCAGCCCCACCAGTATCCAACAAGAATCTAATCAGGGCGATTGGCGGTGGTTGGCTCTGGTGTTGGGGATTCGGCGGGGCGTGAGCGGTTTCGTGACCGGCGGGGCGTGACCGGCGCGGTCTACGCTTCGCCTTGCCCAGATCGTAGCCGCGTTCGGCCTCGTCCGCGAGCGCCTCGGTGTCCTCCTCCGACAGTTCCTGCCCGGTGCTGGTGATGAACGACTCCATGAGCCCACTGTAGCGCCTTGTCAGCACGCCCCGAGCCGACTCTTGCCGTCCTTCGTCCGCATCCGCGCCTAGCCTTGGGCAATCGCCGAGCGCCACGTCATCGCCGAGATCCGCAATCCCGAGGACCGTCTCATCCAGATGGAGGAGGCGGCGTGGAATCATGTAGTCGAGCAGCATGTCGAGATGAGCGAGTACCTTCAAGAGACGATGAGCGCAGTCAAGACGCCCGATCACCGGGAACCGGACGCCCGAGCAGGCCGCGAGCGCTACTACCGCCGAGGAGGCCCTGAGCGCTGGATTCGCGTCGTGACCGAGTTCAACGGCGACACCGACCGCGTCGTGACGGCATTCCCCCAGTCCAACGATCCCCGCGAGGGAGGCTGGCAACGATGACAGTCCACGTCGGCCCATACGAGTTCGATCACGTCTCCTACGACAACGACGGCGACGTGCTCTACCTACGCCGCGGAGAAAGACAGGCAGCGGCGGATACATTCGGGACCCCCGAGGGCCATGCGGTGAGGCTGGACGAGGACGGCCAGGTCATCGGCATCACGATCGTCAACGCCAAATGGCTCCTCGAGCGCGACGGCAAGATCAACATCACCGTCCCAAGCCTGATCGAGACGAACACCGACGAGCTCGCAGAAGCACTCGCCGCCGCGTAAGCCCTCCTACTAGCCCCTCATCCCCGCAATCGCTGCCATGCCCTCCTTCACGCTGTGGGCGATGTCGCACGATGTCGCGTGAATGCAGCGGGCGCTGGGCGTCGAGCAGAACCCACCCACCGAGCCGCACTGAGGCGACCGGGCGTACTCCGAGCGCGTGGAAGCAAATCGCCGGTGAGCCGGCCCTTATAGAGTCGCGTCATGGAGTTGCGCGTCATGAGGACGGGCGACCTGCCTGGGGCGGTGGCCGCGTGGCACGCGGCCAACATCGCGCGGGGAAAGCCGCCAACACCGCAGCGCGTCGCCAGGATCATCGAGAAGCTGCAAGAACCCGACGCGCTGCCCTATGTAGCGGCCGAAGGCGACGCCATCGTGGGCATGGCCCTGGCAGAACCGTGCCGCAAAGACGATGGGACCGGTGCCGTCATTCCTGGCGCACTTCACATTTCGATGATTTTCGTCTTCCCGTCGTCCCAGAGACGGAGCATTGGCGCTCGCCTCATGCGCTACACCCTCGACGGAAGCGACATAAAAGATCGACCGATCGAAGAAGTCGGCTCATCCAAAGGGTCACGACGTCCGAAGTCGAACGTACCGTCCCTGCATGACCAGCGACCTGGGGACAGTGGTGATCGCAAGCGTCAGCGCACTTGCTGGGGTTTCGCTCGGAGCATTGCTCAATCGCCGCAATGAGAAGCAAGCCGAAGCGGATCGTTTGCTTGTGTCTGCACTCAACGACGTTGTGGCTGCAATTGCCGAAGTCACCCAGACCAACTCGTCTGAGGCCAAGGCGCGTTATGCATCTGCAATGGCAAGAATCGCGCTCTATGCCTCGCCGGTCCTGGTCACCGCATTTCGAGTGTTCCAGAATGATGCCAACACAATCACCGCCGACGGACGCTCACGGCTCGCCAATGCGGTTCTGGCAGCCCGCCAAGAACTTGGCTTGGAGAGCGTCAATACCAACGACGTTTACCCCCTGTTGTTTGGCGCAGGAGATATACACAGGGCACATCACTGATCGAAGTCGGGGATGCAATCTGAGCCCATCGCGGCCTTCTTCGCAGCCGCCGCAACGAGGCTGAACGACACCAGAGGCCATACGCTAGCGGGCATGGACTCGGCCCAGGACCGCATTGATGACGCGCTCGCACTCTGGCAAGCCGGACGCCGCGAGGGAGCCTTCCTGCTCGCCATCGTCGCAGTGGTCGTGCGAGCCAGAGAGGACTTCCCGAGACCGATGAGTGAGGCACAAAGCTTTCGTCGCTACATCGAATCTCAGCTCCCGGCTCGCCTCTCGGTCGAGTATCGCGGCAGGCTTTGGCCAATCGAGCAAGTCTTCTACAAGTGGTTTCGCTGCGAGATAGTCCACGGTCCCGGCTTGCCTATAGACGTCGGGTTGACCGATGACGACACACCAGGCGAACTGAGCATCAGAGCTGGCGGCGCTCCTGAGTACAAGCTACTCGTCTCAGCCGGTTGGTTCCACCAGCTCGTCGCGTGGGCACAAGCATGACAACCAAGCGAACTGATCGGGCCTGGCGTGTGCGGTCACACAGACTTCGCATGTGCGGTTCGTGAGCGGTTAGCTCCAAAACCAAACGCATCACGTAGCCAGCCCTCGTCTCCTCTGAGAGGCCGGAACCTAAGCCCTAGAGCCAAATCTTGTCCTCGCAGGAGGCCACTAGCGTCCCCCTGCATCCAACCAGCTACAAATCGGGGCGCCCGGATTCGAACCCGACCCAGGAGGTCATGTCAGGCATATCCGACCGTCCTGACTGGGCTCAGATGCTCTCAGATCACGTGAGGTTCGCTCAGAATGGAACCTTGAATGGAACCTTGGCGCGGCGACTACGACCGGCTGACGTGGCTACGGTGGGCCTCCTTCTACGTCTACCTCGCCACAATTCACGCTGTGCTACGCGTCTGCGAGCGCGAGCGCGAGGAGGCACTGCCGCCGACGCCGATCAGCTAGCGGCGCCCAGGTTCCGCTGTGGAGTCGAGATCCAACGTGGCCTCGACTCGCCGGTGTGCCGGGGGCACAAGCATTACGCCGCGTCTCGGGCGCGACGTTGAAGCTGTGCGACTCGCTGGGTCGACACGCCTAGCTGCGCAGCGACCTCGCGTTGTGGGATGCGTTCGAGCCATGCTTGGCGCAGTAGAGCGTTGCGCTCTATCTCCAGCGGCGCTATCACCCGTTCGTAACGCTCGCGCTCGCGCTCGATGTGACGCTGCACGGCGGCTAGACGCTCGGCCGTGGTCACCCGATGTCCAGGTCACGCTCGACTTCGTAGAAGTGCCTCAGATATGCAGCGTCATCGTCGCTGGCGACGTTGTCGGCGAGAACCAGGAACCCGTCGGGACGATCCTCGAAGATGCGCCAAGTCTCGTGACCTTCAGTGTTGCGATAAAGCTCGGCGGTGATCATGGGTGGTGGCCTCCTTGTTTGGTGTCGCCCTATTATTACAAGGCTGCTAGGAAAAGTCAAGGGCTCTTGATTCTCTGCGGAGAACTACTTTTGTTTTGGGTGGCGACGCACCGCTGCCCCGTCACTCCGTGATCGTGGCCTTGTGGTGGGCACGCGACAATCCTTGGGTCCCATTGTCGCGAGCGAACGCTTTGGCGATCATGTCGGCCTCGTGCGCTCCCGGCGCGTAGTCAGCGTAGATGAGCGTCGTGGCGAAGTCGCGGTGGCCGAGCCACTCCTGCAGCGTGCGCATGGGGACGCCGGCTGCGGCTGCACGGGTACCGAAGGTGTGGCGCAAGTCGTGGAAGCGGTGCGTCTCGTCCAGTCCGGCGTCTCGTAGCGCAACTGTCATGCGGCGGCTGAGGTTGGACTTGGCCATCACGCCTCCGGTCGTGGGGTGCGCGAACACGAGGTCGTCGTCGGCCTGCCAGTGCGATTGCTTGTAGTAGCGGTCGAGTGCTCCGGCGAGTTCGTCTGCCATCGGTACGGCGCGTGCTGAGCGGCGGGACTTTGGGGTGCCGAACGCGCCGCGAGTGTAGTTGCGGCGTACGCGAATGCGTTGGCTTTGCCAATCGATGTCGCGCCAGCGCAGCGCGACGAGCTCGCCCTTACGTAGCCCGGTCAGCGCAGCCGTGAGGAACAGCACACGATCGAGCCGCAGGAACGGGCTTGGCGGGAGATGCGCGATGAGAGCATCGACCTGCTCGAGGGTCAGGTACCTGACCTCGGTCGTCTCCGGTACGGCGGGCAGCTCGACGCCCTCGCAGGGGTTCGAGGACATCCAGCGGCGTTGCGGTGCGCGCGCGAAGTTGCAGATCGCCGACAGCGACCCGATCACGTTCCTGATCGTCTTCGGCGCCAGGCCCTTGCTCTCCAGGAGAGCGATCAGGTCAATCACGTCCTTGTAGCGGATCGTGTCGAGCGCCTGCTCGGCGAAGAACGGCGTGAGATGGATGCGGGTGTCGCCGTCAATGTTGGCGCAGGTCGAGGGCTTGCGTCCGAGGCGCTTGGCGTGCCGCACGTACCGCCGTGCGGCCTCCGTTACGGTCATGTGCTCGCCTTGGGGTGCTGTGGAGGGCTTGATCTCTGCCATCAGACGGCGCAGCTCGGCCTCTGCTTGTGCGGCGGTCAAGCCCTCGCGCTCGCCACGGGCGCGCTTGGGGCCGAGCCGGCGGTTGATCCTGGTGCCGTTGGCCCACCACACGCCATAGAACGTTTCCCGGCCGGCGTTGTCTGTGCGTACATACACGCGGCCCGAACCGTAGGACCGACGTGCAGCGGAAGCTGTGGCGGTGGCTGCAGCTGCCATCACGCACCCCTTTCGCGCTGGATGAGGGCCGGGAGCACGACCGGCGGGGATGTCGTACCGTGCTCGGCTGAGCGGACGGTAGATGTAGCAGTCGTCTCGGTCATCTTCGGTTCCTCCTGTGTTGGAGGCGCCGGAGAACAGGTCGGGCGAGGAAGCCGCGCGGGCGTGATTGCTAGCGTGACTGGCGCGCCGGGAGCCTCTACTCTCGGAGCCACGCCGGGGGCGGTCGTACCCGCGCCCCGGCACTATGTTTGGTCGATGAACCATAGCTCCGAACCGACTTTCGATCAACGTTCTTCTCGGGTATACAGCGGACCGTTTTGGCGGCTCTCTGTCCAGGCGAGCAGCTCGTCCCGGGGGAAGCGAACGTAGCGTCCGAGACGGATGTGCGGGACGCGCTGTGCGCGGGCCTGTGTGAGCAGCCACGACGCCGGGACGTTCAGCAGGACGGCGGCTTGGTCGGCGTCAAGGAGCGGTGCGATGGTCTGCTGGCCGATCAGTGCGGCGAGCTCGATCGCTACAGCCCGAGCGTCGAGGTTCGATTGTGGGGCGGACATCACGCGCCTGCCCGCTCGGTGTTTCGTGCCCAGTGTCCGATCCGGGCTCGGGCGATCGGTAGGTAGTCGTCTTCTCGCTCGATCCCGAGGAATCGAGCGTCCTCGAGGATCGCGGCGATACCGGTGGTGCCGCTGCCTGTGAACGGGTCGAGCACGAGACCGTCCAGCGGCGTGAGCAGTCGCACGAGCCAGCGCATGAGCTCGATCGGCTTGACGGTGGGATGGATGTTGGGGACCGGGCGTGCTCTGGCTTTGCGCTCGTTGTGCGCGCCGATCTGGAAGGTCTGTGTCGTGCGCCGGGGTAGGCGCTCGCAGCCGATGTTGCGCTCGCGGCGGTTTGGCTTGGCGCAGTAGAAGAAGCGGTGGGGCTCGCCGAGCATCCCGATCGGGCAGCCTTGCTGGCAACGGTCGGGTGTGCAGCGCAGACTGTGAGAGAGGAGCAGGTGCGCGGGCCAGCGTCCCTGGGGGTTCGCGCTGCCGGCGTGTGTTCGTCCCTCGCCAGGACAACGCTCCCCGCTGGTCGGGGTGGCGGCGGCGGGGGTATTTCGGCAGGCGTCGATGTGCAGCGCGCCGGTGCCGTGCCGGGCGAGATTCTCTCGCAGGGTGCCTTCCAGGGGCTTACGAGCGAGCAGGATCGGCTCGTAAGCGGGCTTCAGTCGTGTACCCCATCCGGCGTGGCTTGTGGGTATGCCGCAGTTGGCGCCGGCGGGGTAGCCCTGGGCGTGCAGCCACATCAGCATGTCGCGCAGCTCGAACCCGGCTTCTTCAAGACCGCTTGCGAGTAGGTGTGCTGTGGTGGGTGCTGCGAAGGCTGCGAGGTGAGCGCCGGGCTTCAGTACGGGCAGGCATTGGCGGGCCCACTCGGCGCAGAACCGTCCGAACGCGATGCTCGGGTTCTCGCGCGAGCGGCGGCGCCCGGGCGGGCGTGCAGGGTCGAGTGCGCGTGCGCGGTCCCACGCCATGCCGTTGAAGTCGATCCCGTACGGCGGGTCGGTGATGAGTACGTCGACGCTGGCCGCATCGAGTTTTGGAAGGGCCAGCAGGCAGTCGGCGTGCATGACTTGCCAGCGACGAGCGGCGCGCGAGGACTGTCCGGTCTTGGTCGATCCCTTCCGAGTCATTGTTCCTCTTCTTTCTCAGCTTGTGTTTGGCCGAGCCAGTCCACGGGCTGTCCGGGGTGTTCGGGGGAGTCAAAGATCGGCGCGAATGGCCCCTGCTTGGCGAGGTCGTCGAGCGTCACGAACGAGACGGGGATCGTCCCCTCGTGGTCTTTGGCGGGGTCGGATTGGTGCAGTGTCAGCGTTCGGTGGATGCGCTGGCGCATGCGCTCGGGGGGCTGGTCAGCGAGGACGATCAGCAGGTGCGGGAAGGAGCGGTAGTAGTTGCGCCACAGCGGCTTGACGGGCGCACCAGGCGGGGTCGGGGTGCCGGTGTAGTGGCGCAGTCGTGTGTAGCGCGTGATCTTGCTCGCGAGCAGCTCGGCGGGACGCGCGGTGCCGCGGTCGAGCTCGATGAAGCGCTGGTGCAGGACGAACGATCCGTCTTTGGCGGCCTGGAGGTAGGTCAATAGCGCGTCGGCGACGACCAGTTCGGCGGGCCTGCGACCACGAGCGGTGGTGATGGGGTGTGCGATCTCGTGCCGCCAGGACTCCGGGCTGCACTCATCGCCCCGCTCGCGCGCGGCTTTGACGAACGCGATCCCGACGTCGTTGACGGCGAGGGTGTGCGCGCGCAATGGTCCTTCGGCTTGCGCGACGGTGCTCAGTCGCCGGCGGGGCTCAGCACGGGAGCCGGCGGTCTCGACGGTGTCGGCGCCGTACTCGGTGAGGAACCACAGCGAGCTGGTATGGGGGACCTGGACGCAGTCCACGAGTCCTCGTGTTGCGAGGCGTCCGAGTACGCGCCTGGTCCAGCGCAGTCGCTGCTCAGGGGTATACAGCGCGTGGAGCTGCAGGGTGGAGAGCAAGCGGTGCTGGTAGAGGCCCGCGAGCATCGCCGTCGCGACGACGGGCAGCCGCCGCTCGTCCGTCTGCTCGGCGACGCTCACGATTGTCCTCCGGTGCTGGGCGGCTCTGGTGCTGGCGCCCGGTAGGGCTGGTTGGCGTTCTCATCCGAGCCGTTCGCCTTCTTGTCGCCTTGCAGGGTTTGCTTGATGCGCTCATCGAGGGTGTCCAGTTCTTTGACTGTCTCAGCGGCGGGGGCCCTACCTGACGCCTCATCGATCACGGGCTGAATGTCAGTGATCGCGTCGGGCTTGAATGCTTTAGCGAAGTGCTCCTCGACGGATTCGTTGCGCAGCAGGAACGGGCGTGTGAGCTGGCCGTGGTGGGTGACCTGCGCGATGAACGTGCGGCGTGGCAGTCCCGTGATCGCGCTGGCGGGCGGGTCCCCGCCCCACTCTCGCGCGATCAGCCCGGCGGCGTGCGCGTTCAGTGCTGTGGTGATGAGGTGCGAGCGGTTGGTGGTCAGAGCGTTCAGCGTCTCGCGCGTCAAGCGCTCGGGGTTCTGGTTGAGCAGCGTTCCCCTGATCCCGTACTTCGCGGTCTGCTCGAGCAGCGCCGCGAGGTTCCCTCCGGCGGCACCGTCATAGGTCTGCACCTCATCCAGGAAGACGTAGAACGGCTTGCGCTTCTCGGGAGGGATGTGCGCGCGGCCCTTCGCGCCGTGCAGCAGGTCATAGACCAGGAGATTGGCTACGAGCTTGTCCTTCGCTCCCCCGGCACCGGGACACGCGAGGACGATCTTCTGCTCGTTCATCGCCCTGGCGATGTCATACGTCGAGGTCTGCGCGCCGAGAAGCGCCGCGAGCTGCGTGGATGACCGCAACCGGTCGATCAGGTTCGTGACGGGCGTGATCGCCTCTTCTGAGAGGCGGGGGAAGCGCTCGGTGAAGAACTGGCGGCGTGCTGGGGAGAGATGCGGCAGCGCTGCCGCGAGCCAGTCCTCGTTGCCGAGGATGCTCGGGACCTGAAAGATCGTCGGCTGCAGATCCTTGGGCAGGACGGCAGCGAGCTCGATCAGCGCCGCCGTCGCCTGGGTGGTGAGGGTGAGCGCGCGGTTGTTGCGCTCGGTCCACTGCAAGGCGGAGGCGAACGAGTCGACGATCGCCTCGACCCGTCGCTCCGCGGCCTCCGGGTCGAGATCGTGTGCGGCGAACAGGTTCCATCCGGGCTGTCCCTCCCTGGAGCGCGACCCGACGAGATCAAGCTCGATCACGCGAGCCGCGAGCTCGGGCTCGGTCAGGCAGCTCTTGATCCGCTGGATCGCGTCCTGGTGAGGGTCCAAGAACAGCCCGCCATGCCCTGAGCGGACGAGGTGCAGGAACTGTGTGATCGCGAGCTCGGTCTTCCCCCACCTACTGCGCCCGGCGGTGTATGTGAAGAAGGAGTCCTCGACGCGCAGGCCGATCCGTCGCTCGCCATGCTCGCCCTCGACACGGCCCAACGGCACGAGACCAGCTTGCCCGTCGAAGGTCGGGAGGGTCTTCGGCGCGGGATACACCGCCGGGCCGAGCCGCAGCACATCCGGCGCGGCGCAATGCACGGTCGGTGGCTTCAGCAGCCCCGCCATCTCCCGTGCGGTCACGTAGCCGTTCCGTCGTGCCGGCCTGAACAGTCCCGTGTTCATCCGCCGGTCAAACCAGTCTCGCCGGCCGGGCAGGTCCGATCCCGCGAACGCCAACCCCAAGAGGCGAACACCGACGACCCGAAAGGAGTTGGCGCCCGCGAACGCGTCAAAGCACCCGAGCAGCCCCTGCAGATGGTTGACCGCCCGGCCCTTCTCTGGGCTCGAGCAGCGGACCAGGATCTGCATCCCAAACAAGGGATCGTGCTGCAACAGCTTCGCGCCGATCTCCTCCCGTGCCGCGCGCTGCTCGACCATCTCCGCCGGGCGCGCCCGCCCGCTCGAGCGCCTATCACCGAGGATGTCGAGCAATCCACTATTCCCACCCAACGCATTGCGGTCACGGTGACGGGCCTGTCTGAGCAAGCGACGGCGCAGACGTCTACGGGTCCCCGGCGTCGCGGGGAGCAGATCCACCGCGATCTCGGCCTGCTCGCCATGCTCGCGATCCAGCCCAGCGAGAACCCGCGCGAACCCCTGCAGCGGATCGGGACTCAACGGGAGATGAGCAAGCGGCTCGCTGCTGGACCGTGCCAACCTCAACTCCGCGCGCACAACGCTCAGCCGCCTCTCCGACCCCTCCCCGTTCGTCCCGGGTTCCTTGCTCTCGGGGTCGGCCTCGGAGACCTGTGCCTCCTCCTCCTCCTCGATCTCGCGGATCTCGGCGATGGGTTCGGGGACGTGCGCCTGTACTCGGTCGTACACCCCGAGCGCTGAGCGGACCGCGGGCAGCGCCCGCTCAGGGACGCTGAGCGAATAGCGCATCCGGCCCTCCGTGTCGCAGTCGAGCAGCACCCGTACCGCTCGCGCGCGCGGATCAAGCCAGCCCCCGACCACACGCCGCACCCGAGAGAGCTGTGCGGCGCACCGCAACACGGCATCAACAGACGGGTCAAACGAGTCCGGGGCGAGCACCACGAGCCGCGTCCGGGAGGCAAGCGAACGACGAGTAGCGACGACACGACACGCGACCATCACCACCACCAGCAACGTCACCGGGATCAGCACGAGCGGGCGCACGAGCAGAGCACCAGCCCGTCCCGGGAGCCACCACGGCGAGCGAACAGCACTGAGAAGCGACACGATCACGAGCCCCGCCACGACAGCCACCAGCGGCCTGGCATCCTGTGATGGCTGACGATTCACAGCAGATCACCAGCCGACATAGAGATGTCGCACAGCACCCGCCCGCGAAAACCCGCATGAGAACAGCGCAAACGCGCGGTTCCCGCCAAACCAAGATGGTCCCGCAAACGGTCCCGCAAACGGTCCCGCAAACGGTCCTCCGCGCCGCCATCGCGCAGCTCGCTTGATCGTGTGATCACCGGACTCTCCTTCGTGTCAGCGCACGGCTGGTCGTCTTGGCTTTGCTGTGGATTGCCTGCTCGAGCACTCTTCGTGCGAGGGGCGGTGGGACGGCGTTGCCGACCTGCTCGAACTGACGGGTTCGCGTACCCCGCCACGGGTAGTCCGCCCGGAAGCCCTGCAGGATCGCCGCCTGGCAGACAGTGACCCGGACCGCGTTCGCTCCGCCCCGCTGCTCGTAACGGCCGGGAGGATCGCTCGCGTTCTGCTTATGGCCAGGCGGGTGGACCCGCCGATCGCACGCGACGGTCGTCGCGGGACGCCTCCCGGCCCATGCGGGCACCCACTCGACCTGATTAAGCGCATGCCCGAAGTGGACGGTAGGCGCGGGCTCCTCAGATGGGCGAACCGCCGCGTTTGGCTGGTTACCGTTGCGCCACGCCCAACCGTCCCCGACACCATGCGCTCGCCGCCAGCGGTTGACCTTCGTGGTGAGCCGAGCGGGCTTGCACGCCGGGCGACGACCGCACTCGCGGTAGATCCCTGCCTCGGCGCTGATGGGACGGTTGCTCAGGTTTTCGTTACGGCGAGGTAGCCCGACCTCCTCGGACGGTGTCCATCCGAGCGCCTCGGCCATGCTGACCCACGGCTTCAGGCCCAGCTCGTCCCGCGGGACCTCCTGGCGGCGGCGGGGATCATAGGCGCGGTGCGTCGCGTCGGGCAAGCTGACCGGCCCGTCAAGGGACGCGATCAGGAACGCGCGCTTGCGGGTCTGGGGAACCCCGTAGCACTCGGCGCTCAAGACCCCGACGGCAACCTGGTAGCCGTGCGCGGAGAGCAGCCCGGCGAACAGCACCCACAGCTCGAGGACCGCCGGGACCTGCTCCAGCGCGACCCACCTCGGCCGCAACGCGAGCGCGAAGCGCAGCGGCTCGACGGTCAGCAGCGACCGCTCATCGCGGCACCCTTCACGCCACGCGCGACGACTGTCGTTCCCAGCGGCGAGCTCGTGCGCGCACGCGATCACCAGCGGCTTATCAGCGCGACCCAGCCCCTTGCCAGCATTCGAGTACGCCTGGCATGGCGGGGACCCGACCAGCCCCCACACCGGCCTGAACCCCAACGGGTCGAGCGCGGCGACATCGGCCTGCACGCGCTCGTGGCCAGCGGCACGCGCGGTCTCGCGCGCCCAGCGCTCTGTCTCAATCCCGAGAGCACTCAAGCCGAGCATCCCCAGGCCCTCCTCCCACCCACCGGCACCAGCGAACAGGTCGAGGATCTTCCCTGGCTGCGCGCGTGCGTTCACGCGCCGGACCTTGCGAGAAACCGCCGTCTTGCGTGACTGGGTCATCCGGCCCCTCCCGCCTTCGGATGGGCCGGCGACTGCGCGTACCCGTAGATCGGGGCGGCCTCACCAGCACTTGTCGCCTGCGCCGGCACAAACGGCCCGACACGGCTGACCTGCCCGTCGTAGTTGCCCTCGACGGTGACGATCTCCCCGCCGGGCAGGACCCGGACGACAATCCCGACGTGCGCGCTTTCACTTGCCCCCGACCCGTAGAACACGGCGTCCCCGGGCGAGGGCCTCGCGCTCGGCGGGAGCACGCGACCGCCGTGTTCGCGAGCCCACGTGTACAGCGACCCGGAGTACCCGTAGGTCGCGGTGGGGCCCGGTAGCGGGACACCGGCGTGCTGCCACACCCACGCCGCGAACAGTGAGCACCACTCCTCGCAGGGACCGTAGATCGTGCAGTTCGAGCCGGGCGGGTGCTCGCCCTGCCCGACCTGACTTTCGGCGATCCGCACGATCCCCAACGCGCTGCCCGCTTCGGGGGTGAACGCGGTCACCTCGCATTCTTCCGGCGCACTGGTGCTGCTGACGGGTTCGGCTAGCGTGGGGCTCGTGGCCGATGGTGCGCCGGCACCGGTAAAGCCGTACTGCACGGCGCGGGCCATGACCTCTTCGGCGTAGTCGACGGTCGCGTCGGCGCAGGCACCGTAGTAGCGGCACGCGGCTTCGCGGTACTGCGCGTAGGTCCCGCCGGTGGGTGGAGCGCCCATATCCTGGCGCAGGACGCGTGCGGCGGTGTAGATCGCGTCCGCCGGATCGTTGACGTTCGGGGCCTGGCCGGGGTGGGCGCTGACGGCGTAGCGTTCCCACAGTGTCGGTCCCGGCCCGGGACTGCACGGGCTTCCACGGACGTAGGCGATCTGCATCGGCCCCGCGCAACCGGAGCTATTGGTGCCCGCACAGTCACCGTTGCCGCACTCCTGCGCACCGATCGACGCCAAAAACGACCAGTCGATATCGAATCGTGTCCCGGCCTGCACGTAGAGGCGGAGCCGTTCGGGCGGGATGCTCGCAAGCGCGTACGCCGATGGTGCCGGTCCGATCGAGGCCTCCGCCGGTTCGCTGCCGGCCTGGCATCCCGTGAAGCTCGCGCCGAGCACCGCGACCGCCAACGCAAAGATGACGACGACCGCCACACCGCCGATGCCGAGCGTGCCCGCGAGCCACAACCACCATCTCGCCTGGCTCGACCGCTGCTCGCGCATCAGTGTTCGCCTTCCAGTCCGGTGACGAGCAGCCGACCGTCACTCGGGTCTTCGAGGACGAGCACGATCGGGTAGTCGACGAGCCCACCGTCGTTGACCAGTGCGCGCACACCGAGCAGCCCTGCCGCCGGTGCGGGCGCGGCCTGCAACTCGACGATCTGCGCGTGGTGTTCGCGCATCGCCGGCGAGACCCGTGGCGGGCTCGCCACCAGGGACGCGACCAGCGCCGGTGTGGCGTCCTGGATCTGGCTGGCGGGAGCGTGCCCGTAGAGGTAGTCGAGATATCCGGCGAGGAACCCTCGGGTCGCACGGACCACTGGTCCTGAAAGGGTCGTGTCGGCCTGCGTCTCGTCCGTGGGTGCCGCCTGGCTCTGCACCGGCGACGCGACGGCCGCGTGAGCGGAATGAGCGTGGCGGCGTGTGCCACCGTTTGGCGAGCGGATGAGGACGAGCAGGATCGTGGCGGCGATGAGCAGCGCGAGGATCGCCACGAGCGCTCCGTCACGCTCGCTCTCTGCGATCGGGCGATCACGCAGCGAGACGAGCCACCCGGTCATCGATCCTCGGTCCCGCGTGAGAGGTCTTCGATCCCGAGGAAGTTGCGGCCCGCGTAGAGCGCGGCCTGGAGTGTTGGCAGGCCGGCGGGCTCGTAGAAGGGGTCGAGCACCAGGCACCGTCCGCCACGATCGTCATGCCGGCATGTCGGGCGGCGCATGCTGCGCGCGCTCATGGCCGAGCGGTCACGACGATAGGGGGCGCCGCACTGTCCGCACGCAAGCGGAGAGGAGCCCGCACGCACGCAGTAAGCGACGAGCCGCAGCAGGCGCTCACGCTCGAGCACGAGCGCGCAACGCTGGAGCTGGCGGGCACGCCCGCATGCCGGAGGCTGACAGCAACGTGCCAGTCGACGTTGCTGTTGAGCGAGGTCGCCGGCGCGCTCGTCATAGAGGTGGTCGGGCTGCTTGCTGAACAGGTACAGCACCACCGGAAGACGGCCGGGCAGGCGTGCCGCGAGCCATCTGGCCGACGGTGGGATGGCCTGCTCCCTGAAACCGCTGGCTTGCAGGTCGGTGAGCAGCAGTCCCTGCCGCTGCTGTTCTGTCGGGCGGTTGAGTAGCAGCCAGAGGGTGCCGTCCTCGCGCAAGACCCGTTGTGTCTCGGCGAGGATCGCGAGCGTACGGCCTGGCGGACTGTTTCGCGGTGGCCGGGCGATGCAGGTCTGTGCCCAGCCGTCGGGGAGTTCTCGCAGGAGGGTGAGCGGATCGTGGGTGTGTTCGATGCGCGCGTTCATGCCGGCTCCTCGTCTGGGTCGGGTTCGAGCGCGGCCTGGGGTATGTCTCCGCCTTCGCTTGACGCGATCGGCTCGTCGAGCCCGTCGCCCGGTTCGGGAACATCGACCCCGCGCGGATGGGGAGATCCGGGGCGATCCGCCGCTGGTCTCGGTGTCTCAGGTGGCGCTCCGCCGCCGCCGCTGCTGCTGCGGGAGCGCCGGTGCAGCCCGCCGGCCATCCGGGACAGGCGGCTGGCGTAGTAAAGGCTCTGCAGGCGGCCGACGCCGCCGTCGTCTCCGCCGCGATGGCCGGTGGTAGCGGCGAGGAGATCGCCGGCCAACCTGTTGCGTTGCAAAAAGACGGCCCAAAGGAACGCTGCTTGCAGCGCGAACGCGAGCAGCCATCCGAGGTTCGAGGTCGCGTCCGCCAATGCTTGGCAGACGGCGAGGATGACGGCGAGGATCAGGGAGTAGACGACCTTGCGCGCGAGATAGGACGCGAGCTTGGTGAGCCACGCCCTGAAGAAGTCGTGTCCGCGCCCGGGGAACACCGCAACAACGAGCGCGACCGGGGCGAACGCGAGCAGCAACAGCAGGAGGATCTGCGCGAGGATCACTCCGAGCGCGAGCGCGCCCAGGAGCAGGAACGCGCCGATCTCCCCGGCGAAGATGACGATCGCGAGCAAAAGGCGCTGGTATTGGCCGCCCTTGCCCATCGCTTCCGCGGCCGGCTCGTCCGCCTTGCCGAGCGGGTATGTGCCGTTGTGCTTGGCGGGGTCGGATTGGGGGAGGTCTTCGGTATCGCCGTGTTCGAGCGCTTCGTGCTCAGAGTTGCGTGCGGAGGACTGGTAGGGGTAGGCGAGGAAGTGCGGCGCGTACTTGTCGCGATCGTTGATGCACGTCTTGCCTTCCGCGTGCACTTCGGTCCCGTTTCCCAGTTGCGCGGCGAGCTGCGTGTCCTGGGCGGGATCGGCGCTCAGGGGTCTGACCGCGACCGAATGGGTCTTGCCGTTCGTGGTGGTGGTGCAGTGCTCGATCCCGCCGAACTCCAGGACCGTCCACGGGTCGAGCACGAGCAGCCCGAACAGCTGGTCGCTCGCGCCGGTCTTGGCCCGCTGTTCGCCTGAGATGCTGCCCTGGTTGGTGAGTGACAGCAGCGCGGTGGAGAGCTGGTTTGAGAGCTTGCTCGCCGGACCGATCGTCCGTTCGGGTTGTGTCACGATCCCGATCGCGAGCACGCAGTAGAGCAGCGAGACGGCGAGTGCTCCGGCGGTCTCGGTGTAGCGGCGCTGCACGAGCGCCTTCCACATCGCCCAGCACCCCGCGAGCACGACCGCGACTATCAGCCACGGCGCACCGAACGTACTCGCATACAAGTTGTGTATCGCGCTGGAGACGGGTGTCAGCGCACCCGAGCCGGGACTACCGTTCCCGTTCAGCAGGTCAAGGTTGAACGCGAACGCGAACAGTGTGATCACGGCGTTCGCGAGGAACGCGGTGATCAGCCAGATGACCTGCACGAGGAAGTAGGCGATCATCGGCGCGACACCCGAGACATCCACGCCGCCAAGCAGGCTGACGCTGATCGCGGGGAAGTATTGATCGAGCTGATAGTTGGCGAGCGGATAGCGCCCCACCAAACTCCCGGCCGGCAGTTGTGGTGCCGGACCGATGTTGCTGTACACGTCGCCTGCGAGCGCCGGTGCGGCGAGCAGCAACAAAGCGAGCGCGGTCGCGGCGGAAAGTGTGAGTGTGACATGTCGGCGCGTTGCGCGATGTGTCACACGGATAATTAGGGTTTTCATTGTGCGGTTCTCTGCTGGCCGGGGGTTGTCTGAAACGCTTGGAGTAGATGCGGATAGACGAGATCGACTTGGACCTCGCCGACGCGGCCGGATAGATCGCGCATCAGGCACCGACCCGCACGTAGTTCCCGCACCAGACCGATCAGCTCGCGCGTGGGATCAAGGCCGATGAAACGCAGGGCAGCGCTCGCGGCTTCGTCAGAGTCCTGCCCAAATACGAGCACGACGCCAATCAAGTCCACGAGATCGCCAAGATCGCCGATCCTGTGCGTGCCCAAGAGAAGGGTCGCGTTGAACGCGCGGCCCAACCGGACCAATCGGTTAATGATCTGACGCCCCTGCGGAGACGCCAACAGAAACCAGATCTCGTCCATAGCAACGACCTTGTGACGCGAGCGATCGTGAGAGATCAACTGGAGCGCATACGCCGCGACGAGTGAAAGTGTCGCCACAGACACACGCTCCGCACGGGTGTATGTGTCCCTCGCCGCAGACGGTTCGGGCAACGACAGGCCGGGCATCCGAATCGTCGTGACCGGCTTGACCGCCTGGATCTCCGCGCTTTGGCCGTCACCGAAACCAAGACGCGCAAGGCCGAAGTCGCGGATTACCTCCAATGCTTCACCGGCGTCCCGTGCGCCGGCACGGTCGCTTGAAAGCAGCAGCTCTACGACACGCGCGAGACTGCGCGATCCCTCGCGCACCGTGTCCTTCACCGCGAGGCTGACCGCGTTCTCCCACACACTCGACGGGCCGGGCAAAAGCTCAAGCAGATAGGAGCAGGCAAGCTCTTCACGCAAGTCCTCAAGACCGATCGCCAGCGGGTCGAGCTTGCCCTGCTGCGCGGGATTACCGGAAAGCTCAAGCACCGCAACCCGCCCTGCAAGCTCGTCGAGCTCATGCAACCCGTGGTCGGGCTTCGGATCAAAGTCCACAACCAAACTGCCCCTGCGCTCGGCGGCGTACTCGATCGTCTGCGCAGTGACCGTCTTACCCGAACCGAGAGTGCCGATCAACAGCACCGCCGACGCACGGGACTCCCTCGGGGCTTGCGTCACGTCGAAGCGCACCGGCAACGGCGCGCCCGTGGGCGTGTAGCCGAGATACGGTCCTCGCCCCGAGCCGACCGTGCGCGTGGCGGTCGCGACCATGCCACCGAACTGCTCGACCGTGAGCTGCTGAACGTAATCGCGCATCTCAGAGCCACCCGTCCGCACGCGGAACGTGCTCGAAGAACAGTTCGCGCTGCAACCCCGCGGGGCGATGCAGTTGGATGTCGCCGTACTGCTCTTTCAGGACGGCGACCCGACGCTCCAACTCCTCCTCGCTACGGGCACCCACCGCGAGACCGACCGACGCGTAGAGCATCGGGGGGTGCCCGCCGGCCTGTAGCTGCGCCTCGTACTCGCGTGCGAGCACGCGATCCTCCCCCGCCAAGATGCCCGGACCGTGCGCGGCGCCCTGCACCTGCTCGTGGTACGCGTGCTCGACGTCGGCGATCCGCTTGCGTACCTGCGCGAGCGCCTGACGGTTGCCGAGCCAGCGCGCGTGCAGAACCGCGTCGACCGGGAACCCGACGGTCTCCAACGGAGCGAACAGTGCCTCCGCGGTGGCGCCGGGGAACTCGGGCGCGTCCGCGAGCGCGCCCAGCGCGAGCATCGCCTGATAGGAGCAGCCCTGCTCGCCCTCCACCATAAGCGTCTGCTGGCGCTCGGTGATCGCCGCATTCACACAGCGACGCAGGTCGTGGCCGAGCGGCTCAAACGCCACATCCTTCCCGGAGGAACCTGAGACTACGAGCGCGTCCGGCTGCCAATACCCGTCCAGGTCAGGCTCGGCGATTCCGCGGCACGCAGCGCGGCACAAGAGCCACTGAAGCTCGATCGTCCGTGCGCGCCGCGCGGATATCACGCCGTTCAGGCGCTCATACACGCGCTGCTCGCGCGTGACCAGTTCGGAGAGCTCACTTCCCGACACCGGCGAGGCGACACCGATACCGGCCAGCTCCTCGATACGGCGGCGCGCACGGTCCACCCAGCGAATCAAGCCTGACCCGACACCCCTCGGTGCGCCCGCGGCGAGCGAGACCGCGAGATAGCACTCAGGAATGTGCGACCCCAGTTCACGCAACCGCTCCCGGTGCCCGTCCAGGAACGCCCGCCACGTCTCCAGGTCCTGGTGGCGGTCATCCAGCAGGCCGGCGGTACGCGCCACATACCCATCCGCGGGATAAGCGCGATTTACTCGCCACAACGAGAAGTCCGCGGCGATCGTGTGCGCGAAGCGCTGCAGGCGACGCTGCAACGCCCACTTCTCCCCCACCGGCAGATACGGGTAAGAGGTCATCCCCAACCGGTACAGGCCCGCCGCGGCCTCACCGCCACGCCCGAGGATCACATTGCCGTGCGCGTAACGCAACGGGAAACTCACGACGCCCGCACCTCCACGACCTGCCCCTCGCCGAGCTCGATCACTTCCGCACGGCGCTCACCCCGACGCATACGGTGCCCCTCAGCGGGACGCGCCACGAACCGTCCACGGCTAGGGGTCACCACGACCGGCCTGCCGAACACCAGCCGTGCCGGACCACGGACACGCCCATGGTGAAGCACGGGAGAGTGCTCGTCAGGAGCGACCCACACCCGTGGCGCCCACACCCTCCTCTCACCATCAGGCGGAAGGACCTTGTCGAGCGAATGGCGCGAAGCGCGCAAACGAAACGCCACCCACGAAGACAGGTAGCGGTGTGCTGGGCGCCCGTCCGGTGATGCCTGCCCGGCGAGCGTCGCGACCGTCGCCGGCGCGATTATCAGTCGCAACGGCCAATCCAACCAATCCAACAGCACGCCCGCGAGCAACGTCAACACGACACCCGCGACCGCGGCGATGAGTGCGCCCGTCCATCCGTGTGCGCTCGCGCCGAGCAGTGCCCCGACGGCTCCCAGCACGAGCGCGAGCACGATCGAGCGCTGGCCGAGCACGAGTATCGCCACGAGCGCAAAGAACGCCCACGCCAACCACTCCAACGGCACACCACCGGGGACCGGTAGGCGCCGACCGTCGATCTGATAGATCCGCCGGTCCGGACGGAAGATCCGCTGGTAGGAGCGGATCGGATGCGAGGAGTCACTCATTCAGCACAATCCCTCAACCAAAGATCTGCTTGCCGATGCCTTCAGCGGCGCTGGCGATCTCACCCGGCGCGAACACCATCCACGCGACCACGATCGCGGCGAACAGGAACACCGCCAGCTCGGTGTAACGGCGATTGATGAGAAACATGAGGCTGACGACGGCGACGATCCCGCCATACAACTCGCCCGCGTAACCCTTGAGCAGCTTGGCTATATTTGCGCCGACATCGTCCCCCGACGCGAACGCATCCGCCGGGAACAACACGAGCAGCACACAGCCCGAAAACAACATGCGTCCTGCGGCGCGAGCGAGGCGTGTGGCACCCCTTACGATCGGTGCACGACCAGAGCCCGGCTCGCTGCCCTGTGAATTAACCCTACGAAAAATACTCATACGGCGACGGTAACCGCCGTCCGGGCAAAACACCACAAGCGCACATCATGTGAAAGCGATCACTTGCATCAAATATGAAAGCGATCACTTTCATAAGGCGACCACACGAGTCCAGCGCCCCACGAGCAGCGTCAGATCACGGGCGGCACCGAGCACGCTCGCGACCCTTGATGCGATCAAGGCATACGCTGCGAGGAGCGTTTATGCGGCGAGCTTCACCAGGTCGGCCAGCTCGTCGATCTGGCCGCTGATACCAGCGAGCGTCTGCTCGAGCAGTCGGCACACGGCGTAGTCCACCAGGGAGTAGTACACCGAGGTGCCCTCACGGCGCCTGGCGACGATGCCCGAACGGTGAAGGATGCAGAGATGGCGAGACACATTCTGTGGAGTACTAGCCATCTCCTCGGCCAGCTCCTGCACCGTGGCCTCCCGCTTCGTTTCAAGCATCGTCAAAAGCCGGACACGACTCGGATCGGCGAGCAACGCCAGACGGCTCGCCACCAGTTCCACCACAGGCGTCGACCAAGACCCAACCATGCGTCGTCTATGTCGAGTGTGCTTTCGCGGCCGTAAGCCGCACGATGAGCCTACGCCCCGCGCTGACGGCGACGACGATACGGCCCCGACGCGCCCGAGCCGAGGGATGGAACGTGACAGCGATGCGACCATGCTTGACGCGCAGCCTCACGCAACGCGACTCGAGTTCTCGCATGCCACGCTTAGAGTGCCAGCAGACACGCACGACACTCACACCTTTGGGTATGGGCCCGGCGACGTAGAGACGCCCGTGCGAGTCGATCACCGCACGCAGCTTTTCCTTGCTCGGTCCCGGCTTCGTCGCCAGCGGAACTGTCAAGGGAACCGTCACGGTCGGCGAGGATTTGCCCACGGCGTCGGTCAGATAGAAACGCACGGTGTAGGTGCCCGCGGGCGGTGTCGCGATTTGCGCGGAGCCGGTGCTTGAGACCGCGAGCGGTGTCCCACACGCAGCCTGGCAGAACTGCGCATTGCCCTGTGCCAGCGGAACAGGTAGCGACGCCGGGTCTTGCCAGGACAGCACGACCTGGGCTCCGTCCAGTGTCGCAGTTAGTCCCGTTGGCATGCCCGGCCCCTTGTTGTCGATCGTCACCGGTTGGGAGGTCACGCTCGCGAGGTTGCCCGCCGCGTTCTTGACCTGCAGGAGGAAAGTCTGGACACCATCGCTGGCCGCGGCCGTATTCAGCATGACGGTGGCCTGGGAGAGATCAGGGCAAGGAACAGCGTCGTGGTAGTCGCAGGGTTGGGGAGCGCTCGCGAGTACATAACCGAGACTCGAACTGACTTCCACGCTGGCGATACCCGAATAGTCGCTTGCGGAGAGCGTCAGGAGAACCTGACCCGATAGATAACCGCCACTCCAACCCGTGCCCGAAACCGCGCCGATGGTGGGGGAGGCCGTCTCTGACAGCGTGATCTTCGCTGAGTACATGTCGGCCTGGGCGAAGTGGTTTGCCCCGCCGCTGCTGGCGCAGTATTCCCCGCCGCCGACGAGGCTGCAGCGCACGCCGAAGAACAGTGACCCCACATCGAGTGCCATGAACGTCTTGGCTCCCTGATTGTTAAGAGAGTTGCATTCGTGGGTACCTTCGGGTGGCGACTGGCAGGATTCGAGCGTGGCGCCTTCACCTGTCCACAGGCCCGGGACGAGGCTCTGCTGATCGTAGGCGTGCAGTGATCGCCAATAGGTGAGGTCCGCGATGCTCGTTCCGCTGGGCGCGGTGAAGCTCCACCCTGCCTCAGCACCATTCGGAGTTTCCGCTGTGAAGTCCGATCCGTCCTCGGCGAACAGGGCGCCTTCGTCGGTAGGGCCCTGCGGTTCGTTGGGCCCGGTTTCCGGTCCACCGCACATGTTTCCCACGGTCAGCCCGGCAGGGAATGTGTCCACCGGCTGCCAGCCTCCTTCAGTGCTGGTGGGGCTGCACGCCGACACCGTGTATGTGCCTGCGCTCGCGGACTGAGCGACCACGAGCAGCACCGTCGCCATGAGTGCTACCGACAGCAGTCCTATAGAGCGCGATCTCGACATCTATCTCTTCTTGCGGTGGCGCTTTGCAGGAGCGGTCTTCGGATGGGTGATGCTCGCGTGGAATCCGAGCGGAACGTTGGAGGTGGGTCCGGAGTTCGTTCCCTCAGTGACCCATACCGTCACCTTCTTGGGCCGCCGGCCGCGCAGGCGAAGCGTCTTCGTCGTGCTCGCAGCGCTCCGCGCCCTGCGGTGCGGATATTCGGCTCGCAGGTGCACATCGGCTCCTGCTGGAAGCGTGCGCAATTGGAGCGTGAGCGTTCCGTCTCGCCAGATGAGGCTTTGGACTGCCGCTGCGGGGATGGGGGTCTTCACTGCGCGCGCCGATGCAACTCCACTGGCCGGCGGGGTGGGTTCCGGTGGTATCGCGGCGTTGCCGGCGGCGACGACCGATCCAAGGCCGGCGGCCTCGAACGCACCGGCGACATTCAGGTGCCCCGCGACGGCCGTGGTCACGAGCAGGTTCTCGGCCTGCGCGAGCGTCAATGTTGGCGCGTAGCTCATCAGCGCCGTGAGGGACGAGGCGGCGATCACTGACGCCTCGGAGGTTCCCTGCGCGTATTCGGTGGGCTCGTATTCGTCGCTGAACGGGTCGGCGAAGTCCAGTTCGCATCCCGGCGCGAAGATCCCCACGTTTTCACTTGCGCTGAACGAGCACGTGCCGCCCGCGATCGTGCCCGCACCGACGGAGATGACACCCGGTTCGGCACTGGGATACTGCACCTTGCCGGGCGCGTTGCCCGCCGCCGCGAGGATCGCCACGCCGCGCGCCGTCGCGCGGGAGGCGACTTCCGCGAAAGCCTGCGCCTGATCGGGTGTCGGCGGGATCGTCGAGGAGAGGGACAGGTTGACCGTCATGACGTTCAACGCCGAATGTTCCAGACACTTCTGCATCCCTTCGACATAGTTTTCGTACTGGTATGTCGGTGCTTGTCCTGGTGCCGGTGCCGAGGCCGCTCTGATAGAGACGATCTTGATCTGCGGCCAGATGCCGCGCAGACCGTGACCCTGCCCGCCCGCGAGGATCGCCATCAGCGTGCCGTGTCCTCCTGGATCATCGTCGTTGGGGCTGCCTTCGTCCAACTCGGTCTCATAGACGAGCGTCGGGGTGGTGTCGGGCGTCTGATTGACGCCCGTGTCCACGAGGCACATCGCCCCGGCGACTGGGGGCGCGGGAGCATAGGCCAGGAACGCGGCATTCGCTGCGTTCGCCTGGGCGCTGATGATCGGTGGCGTGAGCGCGGAGGCGCTCGCGGACGGGCCGACCATGAGCGCGAACGCCAAAAGGAGCATGATCGGTGGTGCGGTACGTCTTGCCATCAGCGCACCCGTATCCATCGTGCCGGCGTGGCGCCCGCGAGCCACAGCGACGTTTCGGGGGTGCTTGCGCGGAACGCGAAGTGACCGCCTACCGAGAACGGCGAGGAGTAAGCCAGGCGGTAATCGCCCTGAGCGTCGGTGCGGACCTGGTGGCCGACGACCTGCCAGTGCCGGCCATCGGCGGAAGCTTCGATCGTGACGATCGGCAGCGGACGAGCGAGCGGACTCACCATCATCCTGCCGGTGAAGGAGAAGCGCCCACCCCGCCGGTCGACTATGTGCAGGCTCATCGTGGGGGTCACGCTCTCTTTGATCGTCATGCCGGCGGCGGGCTGCGTGTTCTCAGTGCTCGCGTGGTCGTAGCCGACGCGCAGCGTGCGGGAAGGGCCCTTCGGCGCGGTCAGGCTCCAATTCCCTGCCGCGTTGGTGCTCGTGGACGCGACCACCGTTTCCGTGCCGCTTGGAGAGTTGCCCTCGCGTGCCAGCAGCTGTACGGGGACGTCGGGCGCCGCCGCGCTCTGGGGCGTGGTGAGGGTTCCCGAGAGCGTCAGTGAGGAGTGCTCATAGGAGCGGCGCACGCCCCGCAACAGCGCGGTCGTTCGTCCGTCGAACCGTACGAGATACCCCGGTTCGGTCCCGTTCGTGGGGCGGGGCACACGGCCCTCACTGGCGACCGTAATCAGGTTTTCGGTGCGGAACAGTACCTGCGAGACATTGGAGCGGTTGCGCGCCGCGTCGGTCGCGACGACCGTCAGTTCATGAATCCCGTTTTCCAGCGTGCTGGTGTGGATCGGCAGGGTCAGCGCGACCGACTGCGGGCAGGGATAGGCGGTGTAGAACTCGAACGCGCCACCATCATTGCCGGCAGAGACGCACGCGCCGCCGTTGAGGTTCGGGGTGGCCTGATACACGACATTGCCGTCGATCGCGGCGGTCACTTCATAGATCCCGGGACCATCACCATCGGATGCGGTAAAGCTCACGTCCTGTGTCCCGTGCAACGCCCCGCCGATGGTCAGCGGGCCCGAGAGCGCGGATAGCCACGGTGCGGCGTTCGGGGAAAGCAGGATATGCGCGCCCACCACAAACAGGTACTGGTGACAGCGCTGTCCAGGCGTACCGTCGCAAAGCACGCTCGCGGACAGTAGCTTACTGCCCCCGGGTATCGCGACCAGTCGCGGCTCGTAGTTGACGAGGCTCGCGAACACGTTTTCGGGGTAGCCAGTCGCGAGCTGCGCACCCACACCCATACCGCCTTCAAGGCCCGCGCCGATAAGCCCTATCGGCTCGACGAGGATGTTCCCGCCGACGATGGTATCGCCAGAGGGAGCGATGAACCGCAGGCCCACGCGAGCATCGCGAGACGTTTCCTCGCTCAAGCCAGCCAGCATCCCCGCAGGGAAGCCCGACGATCCGTTTTCGCCCCATTCCTGTGTGCACGTCGTCACGGCAATGGCGCCCGAAACGTTTTCTGGGCCGGGTGGCACGGTTTCTGCGAACCCGCTCCAGCCTTCGCTCGCGGTGCTCCCATCGCATGTCACGAGCGCCAGCCTGCCCGCACGCGCAACTGCAGCGGGCAGGAGAAACACGATCGCTGCGAGCGCCAGCGCGACGACGATGGGGCCGCACCGCCGCGAACGCCGCGCGGCGTTCTCCAATAGATGGTCGCCGAATCTCAGCATGAGAGGCTCCAGGGCACGCACGGCCCATGCTCGGCGGAGCCCGATGATGATGTGCCGGAGGCTGACGAGTTCGTGGACCTTGGGTATTCGACCGAGACTTCAGACCCGTTTGCTCCCGCCGGGGTGCTCGTGCTCGCCGCTTTAGCGCTCGGCTGGGCGCCCTCGCTCGGGCCGGGCGTCGCGGACGTGGCGACAAGGTCCCCAGGCGTAACCGGGCGCGCCGACGCGCCGACCCTATGGGCAGCCGTACGGGAGCGCTGAGCGCTATCGCCGGCGCGCGCACTGGACGGATCGCTCTGCGCCGACCCTGCCTGACCGTTCGACGTTCCGGCCGTGACCGCGGCGACAGCCGCCGAAGCGGACGCGCCCCGATCGCGACCGTCGCCGTGGTGAACTGTCCTCTCGTGGTGGGCTGCGGGTCGTGAGGCGATGATGCCCGTTGGGAGACCGACGAGCGCGGCGGTGCCCACCCCGGTCGCGCACAGCACCCCCACGCAGACCGCAGCGCCCTTACCGGCCAGAGCGCCCGCGGTACCGGCAGTGCCCGCCGCCCCGCCCGCCGTCACCCGGCCCGCGCTCGACCCCATCCGCAACCGCAGATCCCAGAACAGGCGCTCCAGCCGTCCCAGCGCACGGCGACCGGTATGGAGGACCCCGCCGCCGCTGGCCACGGCGAGCTTGCCGGCGAGAGCGACCGGTGCAAACACCAGGCGTGGACGCAACAGCTGGTGTTGAGCCGAGCGCCAAGCCTGCTCGCACTCCTCGCAACCGGCGATGTGCAGAGCGACCTGCTCGTAAAGCGCTTGGCTGAGCACGGCGTGCTCCGCGAGCCGTGCAGCGTGCCTCGGGTCCTGACGCACGAGATGGGTGGCCGCGAACACCTCCATCATCACCTGACGTCGCTCGCAGATCGCGCCGCTCGCGCGCGCGTACACGAACTCCCGCAGACGCGCCCGGGCACGGCGAGCCACCGTTTTCAGCTTCTCGACATCCCACCCGAGCGTCCGTGCGAGCACTCGTGGCGGCGCGGCGGGATCGTCGAGCATCAGCTCAAGCCAACGCTGCGCGTCACCAGAGACCTGGTGGACGATCTCCTGCACCCGTGCCTCCGTACGCAGCGCATCGTCCTGCAGCGCATCGCCCTCCTCAAACGAGCCGCCGGCGGCCTCATCCAGCATCCGCGACTGAGCCAGCTCCTCCACAGAATCCACGGGATGGCGGCGAAGCCCGCGCACCCCATTCAGGGCACGCAGGTACGCCAGTCCCCGCCAACGATCCAGCAGCTCCGCAGGCGAACCGGCGTGACCCTGGTCATACAGCACGATCCAGGCCTCATCGACCGCCGCTTCCACCAGCGCCGACCCGGCCGTCGGGAAGCTACGACCGGTCGCGCGCAAGACCCGCGAACGGCCCTCGACCCAGGCCCGAGCGAACTCGGCCTCATTGCCTCGTCTCTCCTGGACTACACCCATAGCATCACAGCCAATGGTTCGACTCCATACCAATAATGCACCATGAGCGCCAAAAGCGAGTCGACCGATTCCGGCAAGCCCCACTGCGCGACGCGCGCACGGCCCAGGCGAGACGGTTCGCGGCGTCCGAGCGTCAGCATCCAAGCGCCCCCGGTACACACGGAGGCCGCCCGCGAGGCGCGAGAGACGGTCGCCGCTGCTGCTCAGAATGAGCCGGCGCGTCATCAACCACTGGCGGCAGGGCGCCGGCTGGCCCCGCGACATCGCCTTCAGGCCGCTCCGCGGGCCGTCCCGACGACGGAACGCCCCCCGCTTCGGCGCGGACGCCGGAAACCGACATCCTGGGCGAGGTAGTCCTCGCCCGTCTCGCCTGCCCCGGATGAGGACGAACACTCCCGCGCTGCCGGCCTGCTCCCCGCCGCAACGAGGCCCCCGCCCCGCGATGAGTCAAGACCAAAGGACCACGCCTCGGGGCTGAAGCGCCCGCAAAGTGCCGCGTCGTCGTCGCCCTTCCGACGCTGTCGTGACCGTTCGAGCGTCGCAGCAGCCTGAGCGACACCCCGGTCCCGATCACAACGAGGGTCACGGCGACCATACGCGGCGCCCGCAACCGGACGGGAAGGCGAACCCGCTCGCGCGCGGGTAGCACAACCGTCACGGCGTCGCCAACGCTCCCAGGCCACGACTCGGCCCGCACGCCAACGTCGCATACGCCCGGCGTATCGCCGAGACGCACCGTCTCGGCGGCAGCCAGTGCTAAAGGCGCGCGGCTCTCGTAGATGTCGTCCTCGGGAAAAGTCCCCATACCCTTTAAGCACCGCAAGCCCCAAAACCGGGTCAAAAACTTTTCGCCCGCCAGCGCCCCAGCCAGCTCCCAGGCACTCGCGGAGCCCTCGCGGGCGCGAGACTGCCAGCCCTTCGACTATCTGGCGTTCATGAGGGCGAGCCGCCCGTCTGCCGCAAGCGTGAAGCCGGGGAGCGAGAAGCGCGTGGCAAGCAGCTCCGGTATGGCCTCTCGCTCAAGCGGCGTCACGCTCGTGCCCGCTGGCGTCTGCTCGCTGAGGGACAGCTCGCTCCAGTCGCACAGCAACGTGCCGGTGCCATCATCGCCACGAACGCCCACAATCAGGCCGGTGACGAACAGCGAGCCCGGATGCGTGGAGGTCCACCAGTTGCTGGTCTCGACGTCAATCAGCGGGGCCGGCCGCGGCAGAAAGCCGTAGAGATCGACCCATTCGTCCCCCGCCAGCTGCTGGAGTACGAGCTCGGAGCCCTCTTCGACAACGCGAAAGCTAAAGCCCGACTGTTCCTGCGCGGGGCCAGGCCCGAATGGGATCGGCTCGAGGATGCTGCGGGGGAACCCAACGTCAGCGTGCCAGCTCGCGCCGTCCTCGCTGACGCGCAGGAACAGGTGACTGCGGGGCCGCACCACGCCTGGCTGCCCGCCCAGGCGCATGCGTGCCAGGAACATGTCAACCTCCGCACCGAGTGCCTCGAAGGCTGCCTTCAGCAGCAGGTTCTGCTCGAAACAGTAGCCCGCCGCGGCGTTCGATCACGAGCTTGCGCTCGAGATCCTCGACCTCCAGCGACACCGGCAGGCCCCGATGCGGGTCGAGGTTCTCGAACGGGATCGAAGTCAGGTGCGCCCTATGCACCTGCGCGATGCTCGGGCGCCCGTCCAGACCGATCCGCTCTAGGTAGACGTCCAAGTCGAACACGCCCGCACTCTAACCGCAGCCGTGGCATCGCGCAGTGGGTGTCGTACCAAGGTCGCGGCGGCGCCGTCGCTTCAGCTTTGGTGAGCCAAAAGCGTCGACGCGCCTCCTTCGACCGAGAGCGAGCGTATCCCGGCCGGTAGCGCGTGCGGCTCCTCGTCGTCGTGGGTGTCGCGCAAAGACGTGACCGGCGGGACCTTGCTGTGGCGATCGATGAGTGCGTAGGCGCCGGTGGTGGGGGTGGTGACCGTGAGAGGTTCTCAGGCCGCTGCGGCGGCTAAAACGTAACCGTCCCACGCGAGTGCGGCGGTGGCGGATATCAGACGCCTGCATTCATGTAAAGAGCAGAGCTAAAGCGCAATCACCATCAGCTCATCGTTCTGCTGGTCCCATGTACGCGGGCAGCCGCGACGCCCAAGATCACAGTAGATTGTCGTCGAAGTACCGCGTCGTGAGGAGGCGTCGTGATTGCTGATGATCTAAATGCGCTGCTGCATACTCGCCGGTGGGTCAAGCGCCGTGTCGATCGAGTGGAGTTCCTCGATCTGACGACGGTACGCCGCACGATCACTCTGACGATCGATCTTGAGCAGCTTGGATGTGTTCGAGCGAGCTCCTGTGGGCTCTCGACCGGCAGCGGCGTGATTCCGATGGGCTGGTTCATTCCGTGGGCCAACGCCGGGGCGGTTCTGGTCGACGCCGACGAGCGCGTAATCCCCTACCTCACAAGTCGAGAGAGCGACTACGAGGTCGAGAAGCAGATTGGGCGGCGCCTCGACGCGATCAATCTCGACCGTCTCAAGCCGAAGCTCAGGTCCGTAGTGCGTCATCGTCGCGATCCGGGCCGCCCCGGTGACAAATGTGTGTGCTGTAAAAGCGTGGGATGCAGCCCAGGGCATCAGGAGCTGATGGTGGACAAGTGGGGTTGTCGTGCCGTTCTGGCATTGCTGTCCGCACTGCATACGAAAGCCGCGACGAACATCTATGCCAAGGAGCTGGCGCGGATCTTGCTGGCGTGGCAGCAAAATTTCGTCTTGTTCGCCCGTCTGGACGCCTCCAGCATGCAGAGGGGCCAAGTGACGCTGCGGCTCTCCTACGACGAGGAGCTCTTGGAGTGGGAGCCGCCTTGGGAGCACCGTCGTCGGCTCGTCCGCATACCCGAGAAATGCCAGTGCAAACAACCGGTCGAGTGCCGCGCGTACATCAGTCGGGGCGGCCCGTTCTATCGCGACCTCGATCTGCTGGCGCCCAAGGGTCCCTATGGAGTGCTCGCGCGATCTGGATCGCCGTACTTGCGGAAGCTCGGACGGCGCGACCCATTGCATGTGACCTGGCACGTGGCCTGGCACCAAGCCAGCGGGCTGAACGCGCCCGACCATCATGTCGATGTCGTCCTGCCCAATGAGCTCGCAGCGGTTCGCATGCGAATGCTACGTATGACCGACGGAAACCGCTGCGCCACGGTCGCCGATCAGGTCGGATCGCACGCGACGATCGTCGCGCCGGAGATCTGCGACAGCGCGAAGACCGCCGAGCAAGAGACCGCGTGCAATCAGCAGGCATCGGAGGCGCAACAAGCATGCGCCGGCCGAGCACAGAGTGGGCGCCGGCAAGACGACGGCGCATGGTCGCCGACGCTGTTCTCGCTCGTGATAGCCCGGCGCAGCCCTGCAATGTGGTACGGCGGCGCCTGGATCGCCTGCCTGACGGCTATCGCTCTGCTCCTCGTCGCGACGCTGTGGCTGCCGGAGATCGTGGAACACATCGACGCAGGGGTCGCAACCCTCCTGCTCGCACCTACGCTTGTGGCAGCCGTGCTGTCAGTGCGCGCGGCGAGCGAGATCGCGGAACAGCTGACCACTATGCTGCGACGACTGATCGGAGCGGTCGGCGTCCTCGCAGCGGCTTGTGCCCTTGCCCTCGTCGTCCAGCCTGGCTTGCCAGGGCCCAATCTACGCCAAAGGGTTCGAGGGGAAACACCGCCGATCCACCACCTTTGTCTCCTGCAATACGTGTGGTTCGGCGCCGCGATCCTCCTTCTGTTCGTAGCTGTGGCACTGCTCGCCGGAGGTCTGCGCATCAAACGCCTGCTCGCGTTCGGCCGACGCCCAGCACCCCGCTACGTCTCCAACAGCGATCTAAGGCCCGGCAGGGTGCTGAACCCTAAAGGTGCAGAAAAAATCGGCCCGCCGGACCGCTGGCTTAACGCAGACGAGGGCGACCTCGTCCCCTGGGGCTGGCTGAACGGCGCCTCAAGCTTTGCCATCACAAAGGGGTCGGACGCCTTGTTCTGGTCCGGCCACCGCTCCACCAGCAAACAGCTTGTCGAATGGGTACGAGAGATCGTCCACTACAAGGAAGAGCTTCCAGATCAATCCCCTTGCCCTCAGTGCAAGTGCTGCTGAGGCTGGTTGCCGGCAGCGCAGACCAGATGACCACGGATCGCCGATTACGACCGCGCGCCGGAACTCTCCGACATGCAGGAGCCCGGCGAACGTGATCTCTCGCAATCAGTGCAGCGCCAGTCGCATATCGAGCTGCGCTGGGGTGAGTACGTCCGCGCTCGTGATGCCCTTCAAGCAGCTTACGATCCAGCGCAAGATGATCCTCGCGCCCACCGACTTGAGCGCCGGTCTTGTCGCTACCGCTTCACGTAGATCCGAGCGTGTTGGCGGACTCGCTCACGCTCATGCAGCGGGCGATGTCCGTGCGCCCGACGTGGCTGTCCGCACGCCCGCGTTCGCCAGGGGTTCATGCGTGCGCCGACCAGTGCCCCGCTGGTCGGCAGCGACTGCTGGGAATGTCCGGCTCGTGATCTCGGTAGGTCGCCTCCGACGGCGGCTTCTACACGATGAGGATGCGGCTCTTCTTGTCGCGTCTGCGCTTTGCGTGCGTGTGTTCTTTCAGACACTCCGGGTTCAGACGGGCACATCCGTTCGCGCATGCGCTGGTCGGTTTGGGCGAAAGGTCTGCCTCGTCGATCCTGCGGGTCTTGACCTCGACGAAGGGTATGCCTTGCGGGTTGCCGGCCTCGTCGAGTGGGACCAGCTTCACGACCGGCACGGCCACATGTAGGACGTACCCTCGCTTCTTGCCGCCGTAGCCCTCGTATTCAAGGTCGTCGCCGAGCACGAACGTGGGCGAGAGAACCCACCTAGCGATCGTCGGCAGCGCGCTGCGATACGAGCCCGCGAAGATCAGCAGGAGACCCGCGATACCGCTGACGCCGCCGACGACGGCTGCGGCCTTCGGATGTTCGCGCACGAGCATGATCATCACGATGACGGCGACCGTCACAGCGAACGCGATGTAAGCAAGCGTGGCCAGCCCACGGTGCAGATACCAGCGACGCGTCACGCGCTTCCACGGTCCCTTCTCGGATGCGCTGGCGCGACACGGCGGCGCCCACACAAGACCGTCGATCCTGGGTCGCACGTAGTACCAGTCGATGAGGCTGGAGGTAAAGACGGCCACGATCAACGCTCCCGCGGCGATCAGTAGCGCCGCGAATTCAGTGTGCGTGAATCCCCACAGCGCGGCGTGTGGGTGGTAGCCAAGGCCTGCGGCGGCCACGCCAGCCGCGAACGGGACCGCAAAGCCATACCCCACATGAAGCGCTACGCGATGATCCCCGACGATGCGTCTTGCGGAGCGCCCAAGTTTTCCGAGCGCCCGCGCATAGGACGCATTCAAGGCCACCGCGGTGCACAGGCCGATGCCTGCGAGCCAGACGGTTGCGAGCGGATCTCCGAGCGCGATCATCACGCCGAGCAGAGCGACGCTCGCGAGCGCCTGCCACAGCATGGTCCGAGGATTCATCGACGCGCGGCCTCCAAGTCGCGCAATGATAGGGCGGTCTTGCAGTCGCAGGCCAGCCATTTGACGAGCCGTGCTGGAATCGAGCGCCTCGCCATCTCGGTGTCCGTGTGCGGCGTGGTGGTGTTCGCGGCAATCGTCGCTGTCGAGTGCGTGATAAACCCGGCGCTCGATCCGGCGCGGCACGAGGTCTCTGAGTACGTACACGCACGGCTCGGGCCGTTGATGATCATCGGCTTCATGTGCTGGGCCGCGTCACTCGCGGCGGCAAGCTGGGCTGTGCTGAGAGGCACCGGCGCACGGCTCGTCGCGGCGGGCCTGGGCATCGCGTGTGCCGACATGCTGCTCACCGCCATATTCGCCACGCAGACGAGCGCCGGACGGCTTCCGCCTGGAGAGACCCTCACGACAGTGGGGCGACTCCATGACATCGGCTCGGGCACGACGACCGTTGCGCTTCTCTTCGCGGCACTGCTCTCGCTCAAGAGCTTCGAGAGTCAGCGGTTCCGGCAGCGGGTGGCGCTGCTCCTAGTGGTGCTGCTCGGCTCTGAGATCGCCCTGCTCGCCGTCGGGCCGCAGGTCGGCGGGGTGCGTCAGCGCATACTCCTCGCCGGCGCGTGCGTCTGGCAGCTACTCGCGCTGCATGTGGTGTCTGCTTCACGACCTCCAGTGCAGATGTGACAGGTCCTCGACCCACGGACTGCACTCGGCGTTTGACAGCGCCAAGTTTCCTCCACGGCACGCACCTGAATCGCACGCCCCGGCCGCGACGGTCCCACGCAAGCGTCTCAGACATGCCCGCACTACGGATACTGCTTTGCCTAAACAAAGCAGGCGTCTCGATCAACCCTCCGCAGACGCCCGCTCGGGACGAAACGCAGTCGTCCGTGCCGACAACGCGTTCGCGCCTGCTTCACTGGCAACACAGAGCGTGTTCGGCAGTCCGATACGCGCGCGAACTTGCGAGCCAGCCCACTAACTCGAGCGCGGGTACGGACCGCCGTATTCATCCACGAGCAGGTTCAAGCCGCCATCATTCACCCAGGACCCGAAATCACCATCCACGACGACGCGCCACAAGGGGTCAAGACCGGAAGCTCTGAATCGCTCAACTATCTCGGTCGCCGTCGCTAGATCCTGATCGACTACCGTCATGTGGCGCAGTTTGCAGTTGGCGCTCGCGATGAGGTCTAGAATTTGCTTGTCCAGACCGCTGTAGCCGATCACGAGAACGTCGATCTCCCGTGCCGTCTGCAGCTTGCCGAGAAAGAAATCCCGATGGGCGTCGGGAAGGACCAGTGTGTCGTCGGGGCCTTCGGGCATGGCAAGGGCTGGGTAGCGCTCCGTGTAAGCGCCTCTCATACCCCGTGTTAAGCCCAGATTCGCGGTCGGAGAGACACACTGGAACCTCGCCTGATCCCAGGAGAGATCAAGCGGAGGGGTAGCCGGAACGTACGGGCTGGTCGCCTGGTGATACCAGTTTATTGAGCCGTGTGGCTTTATCAGCGACCAGTTTCGGCCGTTCTCGATGTACGCGTTTAGGTCCGTCAACAGATAGTGACCGTTGAGCCGCCGGTCCAACAGCACGTCGTAGTTGAGCGAGACGAAGAACACATAGGGCAATCGCAACAGTCGCTCGATGAGACGGTCGTAGTTGAGCACGTAGGCGTAGAGCGAATTGCTCACGTCGTGAAGTAGATGTTGGAGGTACGGCGGCACGGCGACCGCCATGTGTTTGTGGTGCGGAAACGCAGAGATACTCAAACCGTGGAGCGCATGCTCAAGACCCAAAGCGTCGTCCTGCGCCAGTTCCTGAGTGATCAGGCGCCCCGCCTGATGAGCAAGGTCGTATTGGCGGAGCACCGAGGAGTATTCGCTCTCGTCAAACAGGTCCACCGTCAGCGGAGGCCGCAGATCTTCGCCAACCTTCCGGAGCTTTGGATCAAAGTCGCCGGCGCCCCGCGAGGCGCCCGCGCCCAGGATCGCGACTAGCGGAGTCACCGCGCGAACAGTACGCCATCTCCGTCATAACAGTGCACGCGGGCCTTAAGCTTTCGCTGTGGAATATGCCCAATGGGAGCCGGGTCAGTACGGCAAGGCCCTACTCGTGCGTCCGCGCAGAGATCGGGAGGAGGACTACTCGCTCTACACGTTCTCCGACCGGTGGGCACACGCCGAAGTGATGAGCGACCTCGGGGTAGCGACCCGCGTGATCGCCGTGCTCCTTATCAAGCCGGACGGCGCTTACGACGTCATTCGATTCAAGGACGCACCCGACAATGTCAATGCGCTCCTGACACGACTTGACGCTCGTCTCCACCCCGGAGACCCGAACGTTTGGGACTTTAACACGCGCTGATGACGGCGCTAGGCTGTCGGGATCGGCTGAAGGGTGGCCAATGCACGATCGACGGCTCGGGCTGTGGGCGAGCGCACTTCGAGAACTCCGGATAGTATCGGCACCGAATGCCCCCATCCACCCAACCAAGCGATGGTTGAGCGCGGGACGGAGGGTCCCGACTGCCGCTGGCTGGAAAGCATGGGCCGAGGGCAGGTCGGCCGCGCCTGGGGGGGTACGCGTTGAGTCTGGCAGCTGGGGCGGTTCGGCTTCCGTTAGCTCATCTCTCTGTCCGTGTGCCGTGGCACGACACTGACTGGACGGGTCGTGTGTGCCGCGCGCCTGGCGGGAATCACGCATGCACGGTGTTGAAGAACATCAAGGAGAAAAGGCTCTCCGAGGAGGAGCAGCAGGACGCCGGCAAGCCGTGGGAGGGGCTAGGCGACGGCAGGGTGCCTCCGTGCGCCCTTGAGCGCGGCGGGTTCATGCGACCCAAGCCGTTCACGCTCAGCCGGACGCATGCTTATGCAAGGGATGACAGTCCGTCTCATGGGCATTTTGATGTGACCGCCCATCGGATGCCGGCATACAGTTTTGAGGCCACGCCATTTCGTTGGGTAAGCCGCGACGACTCAGATCGCCACGCAACCACTTGGGGCATCAGGGTGAGCCAAGACCTTGAGGACCGGGCCGACACGCTTATGAGCTGGAAGAGCGGCTGGATCCAGGACCATCGCAACCAGCTGGCGCTCCTTGACTCGTTCTTTTCCGGGCTGGAGCCACGCAAGTCACTGGTGTTCGTCTACGCCAAGGACGTACCGCTGCTGGATGAACGCGAGCCTGGCGCGCGGATACTGGTCGGCGCCGGTTTCGTGGATCAGGTTGGGCCGACGGTGGAGTGGCAATACAGGGGCGATGGGCCCTTGCGCTCGATCATGTGGGAGCGCGCCGTGACCCACTCGATTCGACCGGGCTTCGAGGACGGGTTTCTGCTGCCTTACCAGCAGCTTCTGGATGATCCGACGTTGCTGGGCGAGGATCTCGAACGGTTCGTGGCTAGGGCTCCGAGCGAGCATTTTGAGGAGTTCTCCTATGTCTCAGAGCGTGTGGGCCACGACGGTGCGATCGCTGCGTTGACCGAGCTGGCACGGGTTCTAGACCTCTTGCCCGGAGCGGTGGACGGGCCCTGGGATCGCACTTCGATGTGGGTCGCCGACCGCCTTGCCGAGGCGTGGCACGCTCGCGGGCCATTGCCGGGGCTGGGTTCGATGCTGGCCGCGGCCGGACTCGAGCGAGGCCCAGTCCTTGCTCACCGTGTTCTCGATGACCTCGGCGATGACCTGGGCGACATATGGTCGGCGATCGGCGCTGCTGTCACAGATTCCACGAGCGACAAAGGCCCGGGAGCTGGGCTGGTCGGGCGGACTGCGCGTAAGGCTTGGGAGAGGCTTACCACGGATGCTGAGCGCTTCCAGCAGCTACGGGTGATGTCGCGCTTCGCTCTGACTGTGGAGCAAGCTCGCCGGCTGTTCGACCGCGAGACGGTCGCACCGGAGAGCGTGATTGACAACCCGTATTTGCTCTACGAGCTCGACCGCGGTCCTGTTGATGCGGTGACCCTAACCACCATTGACCGCGGCCTGTTCCCTCGCGACGACCAAGCACGTGTCGTCCTCGCGTCAGACCCGATACCGGAGCCTGTGCAAGAGGCCGGAGACGACCGCCGCGTTCGTGGTGCATGCGTCTACCTGCTGGAGCGTGCAGCTGAGACGGGGCACACGATCCTCGACGAGCCCGGGCTGCGCAAGCGGCTTTCGGACCTCACGCTGGAGCCTGCATGTGATCCGCCAACAGACGTGTTTGAGCTCGCGGTCGAGGAGTTCGAGCCGGTTCTGGTGCAACGGACCCTCGCGCGCGAGGAAGGTCGTGGATGGCAGCTTGACCGGCTCGCGGCGAGCACAAGCCGTATCCGCGACGATGTCCAGCAGCGGCTCGACGCCGCAGCGCTGGCCGTGGACTGGGATTGGCTTGATGCGATCAACAGGACGATCGGTCAGGAGATGCCGGCCGGCGCCAACGCGCAGGCCACGGAGCAAGCCGCGCGCGCAGAGAAGGCAGAGGCACTGCGCATACTGGCCACCTGTCGTATCTCTGCCTTGGTCGGGCCAGCAGGGACAGGCAAGACAACGATGCTCGAGGCCCTTTGCTCCGATCCCGAGGTGTGTGCCGGCGGCGTGATCTTGCTCGCGCCCACGGGAAAGGCACGGGTTCAGCTCGGGGACAAGGTTGGAGCCAGAGCGCAGACCATCGCTCAGTTTCTGCAGCCAGATCGGTGGAATCGCCAAACCGGCAGGTACCTGCTCGCTCCAGGGGCTGCCGTGGAGCGCGGGGCGCGGACCGTCGTAATCGACGAGGCATCAATGCTCACCGAGGAGATGCTCGCCGCCGTAATCGACGCAGTAGCCGGTGTCGACCGGTTCGTGCTGTGCGGAGATCCGCGCCAGCTTCCTCCAATCGGAGCCGGACGGCCATTTGCGGACCTCGTCGCGCATCTTCGCGAGTCCAAGGGGCCTGGCGGAGGGTTGGCGGAACTCACGGTCCGACGAAGGCAGCTTCCTGCTGAAGACGGCGACCAGATCCGCGACGACGTGTCCGTCGCGTCGTTGTTCTCAATCGACTCGGTGCTCCCTTCAGCCGATCAGGCACTCGCTCGCGTGCTCGACGGGAAGGGCGATGGCACGATCGAGTTGTTCAAGTGGGACGAGGAGGAGGACTTGCACCAGAAGCTCGTCGAGTATCTCTGCTCCCGCGAGGAGCTCGAGCTCGGCGCGCGTGACGCCAGCGCACTCATGCGGTCGCTCGGAGCGAGCGGCGATCACAGCGGGCGTCCGCGGTTTGAATGGGGAAACGCTGGCGTGGGTGCCGAGCGTTGGCAGATATTGAGCCCGGTCCGCGCGCGCCCCGGCGGAGTCATCGGCTTGAACGGGATCGTGCGGCAAACCTGGCGAGCAGGCGACGCGACCGCAGCGCGACGCTCATGGAAGCTGCCACCCCCACTTGGAGCCGATGAAGTCCTGTTCAACGACAAGGTGATGTGCTTGTCGAACCACCGCCACGATGCCTGGAATGTAAGTGCCCGCCAAAAGCACAGCGGCGAGATCGCAAACGGAGAGATAGGGATCGCAGTTTTCTCCGCCGGCAAACCGCCCAAAGGTCTCAAGATCGAGCTCTCGACGCAACCAGGGCTTCAATACACCTTCTGGTCAGACGAACTCAACAGCGAGAGTGACCGAGGCGAGATGCTCGAAGTTGCCTATGCCGCCACGATCCACAAGGCGCAGGGATCGCAATTCGGACTCACGCTCGTCGTTATCCCCGATCCCTGTCCGCTACTTTCGCCCGAGCTTCTCTATACAGCTCTCACCAGGCAACGCGAGCACGTCGCGGTATTCGTGCAGCGAGACGCGTCAAGTCTGCGGCTATATACGTCCCCTTCGCGCTCCGAGACCGCGCGCAGGCTGACCTGCCTGTTCCGGCCCGCTGACCCGTTCACGACGCCCGACGGCATGGTCGTCGACGGTGCCCATGTTCATCGGACCGCGAGCGGCGAGCTCGTCCGGTCAAAGTCGGAGGTGATCGTTGCAAACACCCTGCGCAGCCTCGGCGTCGAATACGGCTACGAGGAGCGGCTGGTCATGCCGAACGGGACATCGCGACTCCCCGACTTCACGATACGACGCCCCGGTCACCCCCCGGTATTCTGGGAGCACCTGGGAATGCTCGACCGGCCCGGCTACAGGGCCGACTGGGAGGCGAAGAAGGCTTGGTACGCCGAAAACCGCATCCTTCCGTGGGAGGACGATGGCGGGCCAGGCGGCATCCTAGTTTGCTCGACCGAGAACTACGCAAGCGCCGGCATAGACGCACATGCGATAGAGCAGCTTGCGGCTGACGTATTCCAGTATTAGTCGAAGAGTTGCAGTCGCCACCTTGTCACTAGATGATACATTCCATGCTTTGAACCGTTCTGAGGCCAGGGTCGCGTACCCGCTTCCCGGTGTGCAAGCAGGCGTTTCCGCGGAGACGCCGTTCGCTCCTGCTCTGGACGAAGACAGTGTCTGCGTCAGGACCCCGCGGGCACTCTCGCTTCGCCTGACGCGAGCGGGCGCGTGCTGGGCTCAACCCGTGCGTGCGGATGTCGTCCAGGGCAGGAGCGCAGGAGTTGGCCGCCGGCGCGCTCGCTCGCGCGTGAAGGCGGGCGTGGTGTGATGTCGCGGTTGTCGCCCCGTCATCGGGCATTTCATGGGGCGGGTGTTGCGGGACACGCGGCACCGCCTCCACGGGGAACGGCGCCCGTATGCAGGCGGAGTGCCCCGACAGAGGTTCCCTCCCGTACGCAACATCCGCTTGGCGTGGTTGTCAACTGGCCCTCGGTGGGCCTGACCGATGATTTTTGCGCGCCGTGCTGGTCTGTACGCTGAAAACCGACTCACGGGAGGCTGACGCCATGCGGAAACTGACCTTTGGCATGAACCTGACCCTGGACGGCTACATCGCCGCGCCGGGCGACGACCTCGGCTGGAGCGTGCCGAGCGACGAGCTGTTCCAGTGGTGGTCCGACCGGGTGGGGGCGACGGGCCTGGCGCTGTATGGGCGCAAACTGTGGGAGACGATGAGCTCCCACTGGCCGACCGCCGACAAGCAGCCCGGCGCCACACCGGCGGAGATCGAGTTCGCCAGCCGCTGGCAGGAAATGCCGAAGGTGGTGTTCTCCTCGACGACCAGCACGGTCGACTGGAACACCCGCCTGGTCACCGGCGACGCTGTCACCGAGATCACCAGGCTCAAGGCCGAGGATGGCGGCCCCATGGACATCGGCGGCGCCACACTCGCCGCAGCGGCCATGTGGGCCGGGCTGATCGACGAGTACGCGATCGTCACCCATCCGGTCCTGGTGGGCGGCGGCACACCGTTCTTTACAGCCCTGGAGAACTGGGTGAACCTGACCCTCGTGGAGACCCGGACGTTTCCCGACGGCGTGGCCCTGACCAGGTACGAGACCAGGCGCTGAGTGCCCGACGTCGGATCGGCACGGGCTTCGGGCCCACCCGAGGATCTCGTGGCGCTGTGTTCCGAGGCGATCGTGATGCCCTGCCGGGTCCACAGGCCGTGTATGTAAGTGATCCCCTTACGGGACTCCGCGCCCGCTCTCTCAGAGATGCGGGCCTCCCCAGCCGTTCCGGCCAGGCGGTCGCTCGGGACGAGCACCGAGCGCACGAGCCGGAGGGCGGCGAGACGCCCGCTTCGCCCAGGGGTAGCGATCGCGTCGAAAGCCTGCGCCGATGCGTCTCGGAATCGTTCTGAGCGAGCGTGAGCGCCCCAGGAGCGTTAGCGCTCGCGATCTGGCGGGGTGCCGCCGCAGACTTCTTCCAAGGCGCGGCTGAGCGCATACGGGTCGCCGCCCTCGATCTTCAAAGGCTCTGGCAGCGGTCCGCCGTCTCTTTGGCGGGTAAGCTCGCCCTTCCGCGATCAGGTGGTCAAGTGCTGTCTGTTTGACCTCGGGCTTTGATTGGTCGTCGTGTGTCGTGTCCGCCTCCTCGGGTGGGCGATCCGACCTCGGGGTGGTCGATATCTTCGGGCTCGATCATCTCTGGCTCCGTCTCGTCGAGAACGGCACGCAGCAGCCTTCGTAGCTTCTGCTCGCGCTGCTGCGCTTCTCGCCATTTGCGCCAGTGACCATGAGACTCCCTCTCGGCGCTGTTTCGTTGCGATTCCAGCTCCCGCTCGCGCTTCCGTGTCATGCCTGCCACTTCCTCGGGTCGGGCGATCCGACCTCGGGATGATCGATGTCTTCGATTGTGATCCTGAGCGGCGGCGAGTCGCTGTCCGGGGTCTTCATTCGGCCCGTCTTTTTGAGCCACCACTCGATGAGATCGATCAGTTCGACTCTCTCTTCGTCGGGCACATCGAAGGGCAGCTCGGCGGGTCTGAGGCCCGACGCGTACACGGAGATCCCACGACCGAGCGGACGAACGTAGACCGGCCCTTCAATGACCAGCTTGCCCTGCCGTGCGATCCGTTCGCCGACGGCTTCGGCCTCTTCCAGCAACTCCTTGAAATACGGGTCGCGTTCGGCTTCGCGTAGCTCGTCAATGTCGATCACCGCAGCGGGCTCGATCAGGTAGTCCGTGCTTCTCCGAATGCGCGGGCGGCGGCGACGGAACGGTCTCGGCCTTCTTCTCATGATGCCAGCCCAAGGTCGCGGCGAGCTTCACCGACTCGCTGCGTGAGCTGCATCTCGGTTTCGGCGTTACGGACGAGGTTCGACAACGGCGTGTCCAGGGCGTACGCGATATTTGCGAGCTTTTCCCAGGTCGGGTTGCGTATCCCCCGTTCAATGCCCGACAGGTAGGTCGTGTGTATGTCGGAGGCGTGCGCCAAATCTTCGATCGTCATGTGTCGCTGCTTGCGCAGGCTTCGGATGGCCCGCCCGAGTTCTCTGTTGCCGGGTCGGAGAATCACGCCTCGGCCCCCCACGCCTCCGCGCGCACGATCAGGCCGTCCAGCGCGCCGATCCGATCCTCTACCGCTGGGCGCTCCTGCTCGGGCAGCGATTCGGCGTGCCCGCGTTCGGCCTCGACCTGCAAGCGCAGAGCCACAAGCAGCGCGTCACGGTGGGCCCGCAGATCGATCTCGACATCCCGGGTACGGGCAGTAGCGTCGCCTTCCTCCCAGCCGACCACATCCAACAGCGCACGGGCGTGATCGAAACGATCCAGCGGCTCGGCATAGGACTCGCGACGATGCTCCCGACCCCCATGCTCCACGACCTCACAGATAGCCTCGGCGGCCTGCCCCAACACGGAGTGCAGGCCGATACGCAGACACCCGACCATCCCCGCGTCCACGACAAACGTTGTGCTCATGATCATCCTTTCCGGTATGAGCGACACCGGGCAGAGCACGCTTCATGGAGCCACGCACCTAACAGCACACACACACGCTGATCCTTCTCGGGCGGATACCGTTAGCAACGGCACCGAAGCACTCCTTCGGTGTCACCGGCCGGGCGGGTGCTACTAACACTCGCCCGGCCACAGATTTTCGATTTTCTAAACGACTAGCTCGAACCTCCAGAAACGTCAAGTCACGGCGGCACGGTCAGGCTGGGAGGCGATAGCGGCGCGGACGCTCGCTCACCTCCACCACCCGCTCATCCCGCGCCAACCGCACCAGACAGTTAGCGACAGCGCCAGAGGACCGGCCCAGCGCCTTCCCGATCCCCGACGGCCCATGCGGCGCGCTACGCGCGTTGCTCTTCAAGTACCCGAGCACCAGCCCATCCAACTGCCCCGGCTTCAGCGGCTCGACCGCCGACTCGTCCGCGGCCGGCTTGCGCGCTGCGCTCCTCGTCCCGGCGACGGTCCGTGCCGTCGTGGCCCGCTTACCGGCCGTGTCCGTCGTCGTCTTCCCCTTGGTCGCGGCCCCTCCTCGCCTGGAGGCCCCGGGCTTGCCCGCCCCTGGTTTCCTGGGTGCCGCGGTCGTCTTTGACATCACGCTTCTCCTTCGTTCTGGCCCCTCAGGGCGCTGGTCGGAACGGAACGTTTACGGATGAATGTCAAATCACGGAGCGCGTTGCATGGGAACGTGCAACAGTTCCTGTTGGGCGTCGGTGACGACGAGCTAAAGCGCAGGTGTTTGGGCTTGTGCCTGCCGCGTTGCTTGCCGTTTTGACGGCTTCGAAGATGCGTGCCCATGTGTCGCGCCGGCGCCTGTGTTCTTGCCTGGTCCGGTTGCCTTCCAGTCGGCGATCAGACGCCGGTAGGCCGCCTCGGCCTGTCCCACGAGCTCGCGCTCGGCGTCTCGCTCGGCAGCGCTCGCGGAGATTCGCTGCCCGCCGTGGCGTGTGCGGAGCGATGGCGCCCCGGCGTCGAGCTCCACGCGGCGTACCTTGGCGCGCACGCGGGATGGTTGCGCGAAGGCATAGTCCTCACCCTTGGTGAGCAGCTCCCAGGCAAGGCAGGCGAGCTTGCGCGCGACCGCGACGGCAGCGACCTGTGAGCCCTTGCGCGCACGGATGCGCTCACCGAACGCGTGAAGCGGGCCGGGCTGGCGTACCGCGACCCAGGCGGCCTCGACCAGCACTGAGCGCGCCTGGGCGTTACCGCGCTTTGAGATGCGCCCGTGGCGGGCTGGCTCATCGCCGGACTGGCGCACCTTGGGGTCGAGCCCCAGGTAGGCGACGAGCTGGCGTGGTGAGGAGAAGCGCGAGATATCACCGATCGCTGCCATCAACGTGACCGCCACACCAGCGCCGACACCAGGGATGCTCATCAGCCTGCGGACGTCCCGTGAGCCGGCGGCCCACTGCGCGAGCTTCCGGTCGATCGCGGCGACCTCGCCGTCCAGGAACTCGATCTGACGCAGACAACCCGCGACCGTCTCGGCCTCCTCCTCGCCGAGCTGCTGTTCTGAAAGCCAGGCGCGCCCTTGCGTGCCGAACAGGTCGCTGACGGGCGAGCGGCCGAGCAGGCAACGCGCGAGCGTCGCATGGATCTCATTCTTCGCGCGGGTGCGCTGACGCACGAGCGCCGCGCGCCGCGCAACCCGGCGACGCAACCCCGAGGTCGCAGCGTCGGGAACCCACACCGGCTCGAGCATCCCAGCCGCCAGCAGCTCCGCCAGCGTGCGCGCGTCGAAACGATCGGACTTCACCCGCGCGTGCGAGATCGCCCGCACATCCTGAGCGTTCGCGACCACTACCCGCGCGACGTGCGGCTCGATGATCCTGGCGATCTCCATCGCCGGACCCGTCGCCTCCATCACCACCTCATCGCTCGGGCACAGACTCTGCGCGAACAGTTCAAGCGTCTCGCGGCCGGTCACGACACGACCCGCCGAGCGCGTCTTGCCGTCCTCGCGGATCGCGACCTCGCAGAAGCCCTGGTGAACATCGAGTGCTACTTGGCGCATCTGTACTCCTCCTATGAGCCTGGATTGACAACAGTGGAGCAGTCGCAGGGCAAACGACAACTACGGATTCGCGCTCGCAGCGCAACCGGGCAAGTCGCAGGGGCGGCCAACTAGCTCTTCGGGCTCTCAGCCCATAAACGTCGAACGGCCTGCCCTCACATCTGCTCCGGGAGGCCCCTGTCCCGATCAGCCGAAGCTACGACCCGGACCGGACAGCCACCCGAACAGCAGTTTCATGCCGGTAGCTCGATCCGCGGGGAAGGTCAAGTCCATCGCTCAAGCGACCGGGAGCCGCCCCTCCTCGGCGACGCCGGACCAGCGGCTGGCCTGGCCGGTCCGCCGACCGCGAGCCGCCAATCGCCCCCCGCAGGCCGGCCGCCACGAGCGAGGCGCGTGTCGTGCCCGGGACGACGCCGCCGACGCGCTCTGCACCCGTGGTCGCGCGTGGGCTTACGCGCCTGTGGGCGCCCGTCTCGCGGAACTCGACTTGATCTACGCGCCGAGTCGAGCTATCCCTTCGTGCTCATGAACCGGCGCACGCCGACACGGCCCCACCGCCGAACCGGGAAGGAGACCACGAGATGACCGGCATCCTCAGCCTCGCCGCGACGGGAGCACTGATCGCCCTCGGCATCTGCCCCTTGCTGCGCATCGGCGGACTACTGCTGGCCGCCAGCGGACTGCTCAGCACCGCCGTCACCGGGTCGCCCTCGACCGCCTTGCTGACCGTGATAGGCGCCATCGCCTGGCTTGCCGGGCACTGGCTGTTCGCCCTCCGCCACCACTACTACGCCTCATCGCTCGCCCAGCGCATCTTCCTCCAGATCATGCCGCCGCGGTTGGACCCCACCAGGGCATGGGGAATCCCCAACGTGTCCAGCGACCGGCGATAGCTCGGCGCGAGCGAGCTCGTCTCGGTCGCGCCGCTATGGCAGCGTGGCTGCCGGTATCCCCGATAACCGCCGTCGGGGGGATCGAGTACATCGAGCAGGAACGGCAACGCAACGTCGGCGACTGGCGGGTGAACCTCAGCGTGGACGGCTGCGCGTTTGTCGAATTCTCCCGGCGCCGCTTCGAGCGCGCGACACTGGACACAGCGATGGACGAGATCCACGTACGAACAGAGAACCGTGCTGTGTTTCACCTTCTGAGCGTGGCGAGCTGATGCAGACGCACCCCCACCACGGCACCTCCGCGTCCGTCCCCGCCCGCGCCGGTCGTGACGACGATCTCTAGGATTTGTCCACAGACATGGTTCGACCACGGCGCAGGCACCGGAACTCAGCGCGAGCGCGGCGAGTACAGCTGACACTCTGGTGTTCCGGGTTTGACCAAAACCTCCGTCAAACCCGGCCTGGCTCAACCATCTGCTGCTCGCCTCATTGGCGGGTGTGGCGGCGCGTATACGCGGATAAGAAACAAAGGCGCCATCTCAGCAGCGGGGCACAGGATGGCGATCTCGCTTGAATAGGCCATCTTCCCTCCGTGTCGAGAACGAAGTATGTGGACGACTTGACGCAGAGTGGTGGCCGTCGAAGACTAGATGGGCGAAGAATCCATGTGTAGCCATGCTCATGTAGCGAGATAGGACGGAGGGTTGATCGATGCACGCACACGGATCGCGACCACGAGCACGTCAAGACGGTCTCCTTGTAGACACCATCGGCGAGGAGCTCCTCCTCTACGATCAAGACAGCCACACCGCTCATTGCTTGAGCCCGATCGCTGCCTGTGTCTGGCAGCATTGCGACGGCGAGCGCGACGTGACTGAGCTTGCTGAACTCGCCGGGGTAAGCGAGGATCTGATCGCCGACGCGCTTCACGAGCTGCGCGAGAAGGATCTGCTCGCCGCCGAGCCCGCACTCACGCAGAGCACCGTCCCCGGTGTCTCTCGCCGAGAAGCGATTGGCCGGGTCGCGCGTTACGGCGCCGCCGCCACCGCCGGGTCGATGATTGTCTCCGCGACCGCCGCGACACCAGCGATGGCCAGCTCGGTCGAACTAGCTGGTTGTGTGGTTGAACAAGAAACAACTTGCTGTGAATGCAAAAACGGAACATGTGTCAACAACAAGCGAGAGGCAGAATGCATCACATTCTGCGAAGAAGAAGGCCGCGGAGGGCGCAAGGGCTGGGCCGAAAATTACAAGTGCAAATAGGACGCCGGCTGGATCTGCGACGTAGCTCGGCTCGACTGGATGAAGGTGCCTGGGAGGGGTGCTGCATGGATCGCCCACAGGATCGCTGTCATAGGCCAGCCGGCTGGGCTCGCCCTCAACACTCCATTGCGTCGTGCCTTTCGCACTGCGGACTTTTCATTGGCGTGATTCGACGTTGTGGGTGATCTGGGTGGCACTGGGGTGAGCGCGGAGTGTGTCGAGCGTTATTCCCAGCTGGCGCGTAACTTCGCGCTCACAGCTGAGGTCGACGTGCTCACGGCCGAGGTCGCGGGTGCGTTCGACCGCGAGGGAATCGAGACGCTGGTGCTCAAGGGGCCGGTGCTCGCCAAGTGGCTCTATCCCGGCGAGGTGCGCCCTTACGTTGACTGTGATCTGATGGTGGCGCCCGGGAACAAGGCACGCGCGGTCGGCGTGCTCGAGCATCTGGGGTTCGTGGCGTATTGCCCGTGGATGCCATCGCCGGCATGCGTGGATCCAGGGGGCACGCCGTTTAGCCGCGGCGGCGGGATGGTGGACCTTCACTGCCAGCTGCAAGGGCTCGATGGCCACCCGGATGCGATCTGGCGTTGCCTTGCCGGAAGCGCTGAGTGGCAGGTGATCGATGGGGTCGAGTTGCGCGTGCCCGATCATGACGCTGTTTTGTTGCACGTGGTTCTGCACGCCGCGCAGCACGCGTACCAGGTGGATGGCAAGCCACTGGAGGATTTGCGGCGAGCACTCGCTCGCGTCGAGGAGTCGAAGTGGTCGAGCGCGCTGGAGCTGGCGCGTGCGTATCGGGGCATCCCGGCGTTCGCAGCTGGCCTACGGCTTCTACCTGAGGGCAGGGATCTGGCGTGCAGGCTCGACCTGGACGAGGTGCGATCGCTCCGGCGCGAGCTCCGGCGCGAAGACAACGTGATCGCCGAGGAGTTCTACGCGTTGCTCTCCGCTAGCGTGGGGCTCAGGAGGAAGCTGGCGATCGTTGCGGGCGATGTCTTCCCAAGACCTGACTACATGCGGTGGTGGTCGCCGCTGGCCCGGCGTGGCAAGCTCGGGTTGGCTTGTGCCTACCTCTGGCGCGCGATCTGGGTGATCGGCGAAGCGCCCCGCGCGATCCACACATTGTGGCGCGTTCGGCGAGGGAAGGTCAGGGCGTGGAACTATGGCGGTGGACGGGCGCAGCGACACCGCCGGCAGTGGCGCTAGTCGGAAACATCCCAGGCCCAGTCAGCAGTTGTCGGCGGTGTCGCTGCGGGCAAGCGCGTGTGCGAGCTGACGCGCTTTGTCAACTTGCTGGCCGCCGCGACAACAGCGCGCTGGCGGCTTCGTCGGCGTCTCCCCGGTCTCCCTCGAGAACCACGGCGTCAGTCGCGGCGCGCCGCACGGCTGCGAGTACCTGTTCCGGGCGTGTGCGTGCGGCAATGGAGTGCCCCAGCAGTTTGACTGCGCCCTCTCCGGTGGTGCAGGGGCGTAGTTCAAAGGCAACTCCGGGGGCGATAGCTTGTGAACGCGATCAGAGCGACGGGTAGAGCTCGATCGCCGGCTCGGCCACCGAGGCTCTCGATCGGCCGCTCATCCGTCACACGGGTTGTGTTGATGCGCACCGACAAGGGCTTAGGTAAGAGTGAACGAGGCCGTCGGCATCGAGCACGGCGTACTCATCAGACCAGTATTCCGCGCCCGCCTGCACGGGCGCGGCCACGAGCGTAGTCTTCCCCGCGAAGCTCCTCCCTGGAAGGACGATGGCGCGCTCCTCTACCCCAACAACTCCAGCGTGCACGAACACATGGCGGGGAGCGTGCAGCGCGATGTGCATGCGCAGCTCGGCGTCGAGGATGCCGAGCGCCAGTCGCAGGCCAACCGGGCCCGCGATCGACTGTCCGTCGCGCACGACGCGCAGAAGCGCCTCATCCGGATCCTTGACGAGCGCGAAGCGGCCACGCTCGGGCTGGTGCCTCGCAGGACGGGCGCGCGGAGGTAGGAAAATCACGAACAGCCGCGAAGTGCTGAGGATCCGCGGTGACCGCCACGGTCACACCGAACACCTCGACCACCACTGACTCTGCCGCGCTTTCACCTACCACATGTCGGACAGTAGCTGGTGTACATTTTGGAGGATGAATGATGCGCTGGTGGTAGCTCGACTCTGTCTCGCTGCGGTGTTCCTCGTCGCGGCGGTCGCAAAGCTCGCCGATCGATCGGGCACGCGGCAGGCACTGGCCGATTTCGACGTGCCGCGCCGCCTTGCCGGTCCGCTGCTACTCCTCCTCCCCGTTGCTGAGCTGGCGGTGGCGACGGCGCTGGTGTTTCCGACTCCGGCGCGTTGGGGGGCTGTAGGCGGTCTGGTGCTCCTCGCGTTGTTCGTCGTGGGGCTCACACGGGTACTGCGACGCGGCGACGCCCCGGATTGCCATTGCTTCGGCCAGGTGCACTCCAAGCCGGCGAGTTGGGTGACGGTAGCCCGCAACTTTGTGCTGGCACTACCTGCCGCATACGTCGCGCTCGCTGGTCCCGGCCCCTCGCTTACCTCATGGGTGGCCGGCACCGACGCGACTGACGTCTGGCTGATCGCGACCAGCACACTCGCAGCCCTCACGACAACGACATCCGTCCTTCTATGGCGCGAGAACCACCGGCTACGCGTCACAGACGGTCGGGTGGCCGCGGCGCCCCTGCAGATCGGAGCGCTAGCACCACACTTCACACTGCCCTCCACCGCGGGGCGCGTAGTAAGTCTTCAGGACCTCCTGGCCGATGACCGGGCCTGCTTGCTCACGTTCGTGCACCCGGGGTGCGGAGGCTGCGCGACGCTCCTGCCCGAACTTGCACGCTGGCACGACACGATTTGCGAACGCCTAGCCCTGACCTTGGTAACCTCGGTTGAGTCCATGCAAGCCGAGAGGCTCACGCGTGAGCACGCACTGACCAGCGTGCTCATCGATGAGCAATCAACCGTCATGCGCGCATACGGAGTTACGGCAGTACCCTCCGCTGTCCTCGTCGCGTCGGACGGCACGGTCAGGAGCGCGCCCGTCATCGGCCGCGTCGCGATCGAGTCGCTCATACGTCTCGCGCTTCAGAGCGAGACGCGCTGGCTCCCACCCGGGGGGTCTGCATCGCGCTCGTCCCGACCGATATCACTGGTCACCTCAGTGTGAACGACTCGCTTCGGATCGTCTCGTGCCTCCCGGCTCCACTAATGAGCGTAAGCGTGTACTTGTCCGGGCGTAGCGTTCGAAGCGGCGTCAGCCGCAGGCTCATCCGTCCGTGCTTGGTATCGGCTGTTCCCGCTGCGTAGACCACGCCGTGACGGGAGACCGTCGCCTGTGTAGCCAATCCACTGGTCGTGAAGTCCACGGTGCCGGAGACGAGCTTGGCCGTGCAGTGCTGCCTGCGTTTGAGCCTCTCGCACTTCACCAGCTCGACCTTGCCTGCGGGACCAGTGGGTCCCTTTGGACCGGTGGGGCCTGCTGGTCCCTGTGGACCGGCGGGGCCGGCTGGTCCCCGTGTTCCTACTTTTCCGGCGGGGCCTTCCTTGCCGTTTTCGCCGTTGGTCCCTTTGAGACCTTCGGCGCCTTCGGGACCTTCAGGGCCTTGGGATCCTTCTTTGCCTTCCACAACGATCGCGCCTGTTCCGATTCGCCCAATCGCACTTGTAGTACCATCTTCCGTAAACCACATGTTGCCTTCGGCGCCCACCGCAATCCTCGCTGGAAAGCTGCCGCTAGGGAGACCGGAGCTGAACTCAGTGATCGCCCCATTCGGCGCCACCCGCCCGATCGCCGGCGTACTACCACGATCCGTGAACCACACGTCACCTTCGGGACCCTCAGCGATCCCCCACGGTAGGGAGTCGCTGTTCAATCCGACGCTAAACTCAGTGATCGCCCCAACCGGCGTTATCTGACCCACCGCCGGGGTATTACCATCTTCCGTAAACCACATGTCGCCATTGGCACCCAATGCAATCCCGTTCGGTTCGGCTCCGCTGTTCAATCCGACGCTGAACTCGGTGATCATCCCACCCGGCGTTATCTCACCTATCGCCGACGTGGCACCGGGATCCGTGAACCACATGTTGCCATTGGCACCCAACGCGATCCTGCGTGGTTCGGCTCCGCTGTTCAATCCGACGCTGAACTCGGTGATCGTCCCACCCGGCGTTATCTCACCTATCGCCTTGGTAATGCCCTCATCCGTGAACCACATGTTGCCATTGGCACCCAACGCGATATCCACTGGTTTGGCTCCGCTGTTCAATCCGGCACTGAACTCGGTGATCATCCCACCCGGCGTTATCTCACCTATCGCCTTGGTAATGCCCTCATCCGTGAACCACATGTTGCCATTGGCACCCAACGCGATCCCGAATGGTTCGGCTCCGCTGTTCAATCCGGCACTGAACTCGGTGATCGTCCCACCCGGCGCTATCTCACCTATCGCCTTACTCTGTTCAGGCGTGAACCACATGTTACCGTTGGCACCTAGCGCGATGTTGGCTGGTTCGACTCCGTTCAATCCAGCGCTGAACTCGGTCACGGACCCCAACGGTGCCGCGCCTGCGACGGCCGTGAATAGCACCATCGCGGCTACAAAGCCCCCGAGCGCCACCGTGAACATAGTGGGAGTGGAACGTAGGACGGCGACCCTATTTGACATCTGCATCTGCGATGCACCTCCTTGAAAGCGAGCATGGGCGAGACCGGTGTTACAGGCTTTCCTAGGCGCTCGCGCGTGCTGCGGACTACCCGCCCGGTCGTTGGTGAGCAATTCGGTCGACTGGCTCATCGCGCATCAAATGCGGTGACGTTGCCCGTCGTGTCGGCGGTGAGACACAGCGAGGTCGACGCGCAGGAGACGCTCGTCAGTTTGTCCGCGAGCTGATGCTCCCTGACCCAGGTTTCGCCGTTGTTGTTTGACACGAAGACGTTGCCAACGGCATCCACTGCCGTGCACGTCGAGCTGCCGGCGCAGCTGATGGCGGTGAGTTCATTTGTGCTATCGATGTCGTCCTTGGAGACCATAGCGGTGCCGCTGCTTTCGATGGTCAGGTCGAGTACGTCGCCGGTGCTGTCGACCGCTAGGCACGAGGTCGTCGAGACGCAGCTGATGCCGTGTAGTGCGGTCGTGCCATCTACATTTGTCGACTTCCATCCGGATTTTTCCTTGATCTTCGTTGCTGTGTTGGCGATGTGCACGTTTCCTTTGCTGTCGACGACCGCACAGAACGACGATGACAGGCAGTCGACAGCGTTCATCGTGGGCACTCCGAGTTCCACCGTGAACCATTCTTCCGAGGCTGGATTGGTCGTGTAACGGATGTAGCCCTCCGCCTGTCCGGTGACGCACAGAGTCGTGGAGGCGCAGGACACCGCGACCACGCCGTAGGTCGGATCGTAGGCTTCTTTCCACGCGCCGCCAAGCGAGGTGGCGTAGTACATCTTGTCGCCGTGGCCCTCTTCGGCTTTGCCGTCGGCGAGCACGCACAGAGCGGTGCTGGGACAGTCGACAGCTAGGCTTGGGCTTTCTTCGGTCGGCCCGCTCCATTTTGTCCACGTCCCGTTCGTGCTAGTATTCACGTTGGTCGCGTAATAGGCGTTGCCTTTGCTGTCGCTGACTATGCAGTCGGTCGAACCGAGAATACACGAGGCTGCATTGACGCTGTTTTCGCTGTCGATCAACTTGGTATTGATCGATGGTGCGGCAGCCGGGTCAAATGTCATGACAGTGCCGGCCATGTCTGCGGCGAGGCAGAGTGAGGAGGACGCACAGGACACGCTGGTGAGTTTGTTGCCGATGACGAGACTCTGCTCGCTCCAGCTTTCGCCAGCGTTCGTCGATGCGAAGATGTTTCCCTGATTATCGATGGCGACGCAGGTCGATGACACACAGGTTAGTGCTGTGAGTTCATTGGTTTCGTCGATGTCGTCCTTGGAGACTGTTGCGGCGCCGCTGCTTTCGATGGTCAGGTTGAGCACGTCGCCGGTGCTGTCGACCGCCACGCACGATGTCGTCGAGGTGCAGCTGACGCCGTGCAGTGCGGTCGTGCCATCCACGTCTGTCGACTTCCATGCTTCTTTTTCCTTGACCTTCGCTTCGGTGTCGGCGATGTAGAGCTCGCCGACACTGGTCACGGCCGCACAGAACGAGGACGACAGGCAGAAAACGTTGTTCATTGTTTCCGTGGCGCCACCAATTGCCACTTCCGGCCACGTGGTCGAGGCCGGATTTTCCGAGTACTTGATGCGGCCGTCCTTCTGTCCAGCAACGCAGAAGGAAGACGAGGAGCAGTAAGCTGCCACCGCACCAAAAACCGTTGGCGCTTTAGTCCACGAGCCGCCAAGCGATGTCGCGTAGTAGATCGCGGCGCCGCTGCCTTTTTCTTTGCTTTCGCCGTCGGCCAGCACGCACAGCGTGCTGGCCGGGCACGCGACGGCCTCGTTGGGATGAGTTGGCCCGCTCCAGGCGTTCCAGGTCGCTTCCGCTGTCGCGCTCACGTTCGTTGCGTAAACCGTGTTGCCGTTGCTCTCGCCGATGACGCAGTCGGTGGTAGCCGGTACGCATGAGACGGCACTCAGGCTGCTGCCGGCGGTTATGGTCTGCGTGTATGCCGAGGCGACAGAAGCCGTCGAGCATACTGTCGCAACGACCAGCACAGCCGTGCGAAGACAGAAGGCTCTGCCGCTTAGAGCGCCCTGCGGTCGTGTCGTTCCTATACCGGTAGACCGCTTGATGGGCCGTTGCCTGCTGTGACTGCTCATACGCTCCCCGCTCCTGTTCGGTCACGCCCCAAGAACATTGGATGGCGCGCCTAGTTGAGTTGGTTGATTATATGGATTCCTTGCCTGTGGATATCTTTTTGTTTCTGACTGTCGTCGGCGTCAGCCCCGCCTATGTCGCCACCCGATGTAGATGGCGCTTGGTTGTATGCGTTTGCATGCTCGCGGGAGACTCGATCGTCTTAGCTCGATGCTGTTGGATCTCAGTCCGGTAGGCCTCTCCGGGCCGGCCTGCCAGTCGTGCCAATGCCTCAAGTCCCCAAATTGCCGCGCCCTCTAGCCCTCGTTCCGCTTCCGGCTCGGGCAACTCGCCGCGGATCATTTTCTCGATCACGCCCCAGCCTGGCGGGCTGAGCACGCCCGCTATCACGATCCACGGGAGGCGATCGAGTGCACGCTTCGCGTCCAAGCAGAAGCGGGCCGTCGGTCCGAACTCCGAGATGACCGCGTGATCGTAGCGCTGAAGGTGGGCGCTACGGCCTGCCAGGAAATCGAGCGCTGTCTCGGCTGCGAGCCTGGCGCTGAGGAACGCTGCGGACATCCCGTCGCCTAGGAGCGGGTCGATCAGCCCGGCCGCCTCGCCGACGAGCAGCGCGCGTTCGCCGCTGAGCGCGCTGCCAGGGCCTCGCCCCGCGAGCCTGTATCCGCGCAGGCCGGCGACCTTGGCGTTGTCGAATCCGTGGAGCCCGCAGAACGCCCTGAAGTGCTCCCGCAGGCGCGGTCCCTCGCTTTGCCAGCCGCCGACGCCGATGTTGAGGTGGTCACCCTTCGGAAAGATCCAGCCGTAGCCGCCGAGGATCGTGCCGAGTTCGAGCGCAATCGTGCCCTGCCAGCGTCCGGGATCGGCCATATGACGGTACGCCAAGTTGCCCTCGAGCGCGACCGCGCGCAACCGTTCGCCAGCCAGTCCGAGCGCGCGCGCGCTCGCGCCGTTGACGCCGTCGGCGCCGATCATGAGATCGGTGCCGACCCAGCTCCCGTCGACGCGCACGCCGTGCTCTGAGATCTCGCTCACCCTCACTCCGTCCCGGAACATGGCTCCGGCGGCGAGCGCCTGCTCGACGAGGAAGTGGTCGAGCCGGCGGCGCTGGGTCATGTGCATGAGCAGCCCCCGTCCCCCGCGACGTACGCCGCGATGGCCGCGAAAGCCGAGCTCGACGTGCTCGACGGTGTGCTCGACGATCGGCTGTATGTCGAAGGGCAGCTCGCGCAAGGCGCGCGCCGTCACGCCGCCGCCGCACGGCTTGTCGCGCGGAAACCGCGCCTTGTCGAGGAGCAGTACGCGCGCTCCGGCGCGGGCGAGGCGGTAGGCCGTGGTCGAGCCGGCGGGGCCGGCACCGATGATGATCGTGTCGAAGGTCTCCATTTGGCGCGCCTATGACGTTTTCCGGGTCTTGCCTTTGCCGGCGCCCGTTCCATACGGATTGGTCGCGGTGATCCCGAAGTGATAGGTGCTTTTCGCAGCCAGCCCAGCGATCGTCGTGGACACCGCGACCGGGTTTGTCCCAGATCCCGGCAGCGTTGCGCACGGCGCGCTCTGCCCGTATGAGCTGGTCGGCCCGTATTCGAACGTGCACGCGCTCACCGCGGCGCCGTTGGGGTTCACCGTGGCGTTCAGCACGGCCGAGTTCGCCGTCACCGAGCTGGCCGCCTTGGTGACAGCGGTCGGCTTGATCTGGAGCGGCCCGTCGAGCGCGGCCAGACCGTTGGGTGTGCCGACGCCCGATGGCCCGTCGAAGCCCGCGGCGGCGTCACAGGTGGTGGTGCCTCCGCAGTCGATGTCGCCGAATTCTTCGTTGATGGTGGGCTCGCCGCATGGCCCGGGTTCTTCGCCGTCGCAGTAGCCATTGCCGCCTTTGGTGACGTCATAGAGCGCGGAGCTTTCGCCGAGGTGGGCGTACAGCGATGCCGCCGGGTAGCTCACGCCGTAGCTGTCGCCCGCGAGCCCGTAGAGCGCCGCGACGAGCGGCGAGGACAGCGAGGTGCCGCCGAGCGTCACCCAGCCGGGTGTGAATTCCGGTTCGTAGGCGTAGCTGTCATAGACGTCGAAGCCGGTGTAGGGGTCGGCGACCGCTGCAATGTCATTGGCGAGGCGTTTGGTCCCGCAGCCAGTGCTCGCCCAGCCGGGTACGCTCTGCTGCCACGCGGGCGCCGTAAACACGGTGCTGCAGCCGCCGCCTGTCGCGCTGAAGCGTTTGAATTCTTTATGCGTGGGGCGGCCACTGTCGTTCCACACCGACTCGCTCTTGCGGGCGCCGCTGCTCTTCAGCTGGAGCGAGGTGCCGCCGACGGCCACCACGGTCGGCAGCGACGCGGGCGCATCGGGTCTCGCCGGGGCCTTGAGGAATGCTGCCACATAGTCCCAGTTGAGATAGCCAAAGTCGCCTGAGGCGGCGGTGACCACGACGCCGGGGTGATCGTAGGCAGCCTGTTCGGATTCGCCTATCTCGGTCTCCAGCGCGCCGTAGGAGTTCGAGACCTCGGTCGCGCCAAGCGTCACCGCCTCGTTCGCCGCCGTCGCGAGATCGGCGAGCGATTCCGAGTCGGCCTCGACGAGCAGGATCTTGCAGCTCTCGCACACGCTGTGCACGGTCTCCACGTCCAGCGACTCCTCCACTGACCAGCCGACCGTGTCCGCTGCGGGCAGCGATGTCGAGCTCCCTGTCTGGCTCACCTTCTCGAAGCAACCGTTGGACTCGGTGCAGGCCGGCAGCCCGTACTGGCGGTCGAACGTGCCGAGGTCCTGTTCGATGTCGGGATCGTCATAGGTATCGACGACCGCAACGGTCTGACCGATGCCACCAATCGAGGGAAGGAAGCCATATGCAGACGCCAGATCCGAGGGGGTGAGCCCGCCGGCAGGGCCTCGTGAGAGCGCGCCCCCGCCGGCCACGTAGGGCCCTGCGCCCGGCGCGCTTGCGGGAGCGGGGACGAGCGCGAGCGCGAAGCAGGAGGCGTCGTCCGGCTTGGGCGCCGGGCAGATCTGGCGAACCTGCGCATACAGCGTCCCCGGTTCGACGACCGGGGTGCTGGCCCACGCTCGCACAGCCCCAACACCCCCCAGGACCATGATCGCTGCAACCACTGCGGCGGCGGCAGCGGCGACTTTGACACGTCGCACGTTCACCAGGCTGCCGTGTGCGACCGGCTCGTGCGGAGACCGGCGGGCAGCACGCGCGCACCGCACCCCGGCGAAGCAGCCCCCGGCCGCCTCTCTCAGAATCCGCCACGCCCAGTCCGCGCACCAGCCAACCGCGTAGCCGACTACGCTGCCCGCGACGACGTCGCTGAGGTGGTGCGCGTGTTTGTGCACCCGCGCGTATCCGACGCCGGCGGCCAGGGGATAGGACAAGTTGCGTGGGCGCGAGCGAGACATCCAGCTGGCGATCGCGAAGGCGCACGCGGCGTGTGTGCTTGGGAAGCTGCTCGCCAGACCCGCGTGCCCGGCCTGCGGCGAGCGGTGATGCCTATGGGGACGCGGCCGGCGGACCGTGAGCTTGGCCGTCGTCGAGAGGGCGGCGGTCACACCGACGATCGCCGGCACGAACAACCAGCGCATGCGAGCGCCGCGATCGCCCAGTATTCCCGCGAGCGTGAGGGGAATCCACCACAGCCTGGACGCCGTGCCCGTGATGATGCGACGCGCCGTCATCGCCATCACCTGTTGCGCTCGTGGACGAGATCTGCGATTTCACGCAACGCCGCGACCGAGCCGGGAACGCTTGGTGCAAGCTCGTCGAGGTGCAGTTGGCAGCGCTCATACAGCGCTGCCGCTGTCTCACGCGCGTATTGCAGGCCGAACATTGTGACGTTCGTCAGCTTGCCTTTGCGGCGATCGCTGCCCGGCATCTTGCCGAGCCATCGGGCCTTGCCGGTCTCATCGAGGATGTCGTCGACCACCTGGAATAGCGCCCCAAGGCTCTGGGCATAGCCGGCGAACGCCTGGCTCGTCTGGCGACCGCCGAGCAGCGCCCCACACCGCACGCACGCTACGATCAGGGTGCCGGTCTTGAGCATCTGGGTTCGCTCGAGGTCGTGCCAGCCGCTGGGCCGGTACTTGGTCACGTCGAGGAACTGGCCGGAGACCATTCCCGTGCTGCCTGTTGCCTGCAGAACGATTCTCAGCAGGCGGTTGCGCAACTCTGCGGTGCCGCCCTGATGCTCGAGGATTAGGCTCTGGGCTTCGCTCAGTAGCGCGCAGCCCGCGAGGATCGCGATGTCGTCGCCATACACGCGGTGCAGCGCCGGCCGACCTCGCCGTTTCGGGTGGTTGTCCATGGCCGGGAGGTCGTCGACGATCAGCGAGTTGGTGTGGATCATCTCGACCGCACAGGCTGTCGGGAGCACGTCGTCGATCCGCACCCCCAGCGCCTGTGCCGTGGCCATCACCAGGATCGGGCGTACCCGCTTGCCGCCGGCGAGCAGCGCATAACGGGCTGCCTCAGCGAGGCGATCGGCTCCATCTGCGACCTCGAACTCGACCTCCGTCAGAGCCGATTCGGCCCGCTCGTGCAGCCCATCCACGGACACCGGAGCCGGCACTAAGGTGGTCGCGTCGTCTGTGTTGCTGAACTGGACATCGCCGTTGGCAGCGAAACCGTGCCTGCTGCGAGGCACGCCCAGCTCGAGCCTCCGCAGCACCGGGCGAGGGAGATGTCCGTTGCCGTTGGTTGGCTCCTCGATGATTGCGTTGCCGTTCATTGCCTTGTCTTCCGTTGTAACGCGGTGACTCCCCTGTTGCCCGAGGCGCCTATCCTGCGGCCGCTCACGGCAAGGTCGCCTCCGCCGTGCCGACTGCTGTGAGCTCTGGGGTTCGCCTTCGTTTATTGAACGCCCGCGAGGGCTCGTGGGCGTTCATTCCGGGCTGAAGGTCGTCACTTCGCCGGTGCTGTCTACTGCGGCGCAGAGCGTGTTCTTCGAGCACGAGACGCTCGTGAGATCCGTGCCGAGCACGAAGTCCTTCTTCCACGAGGAGCCCGAGTTGGTCGACTCGAAGATATTGCCCTTGCTGTCGACGGCAGCGCATAGGGTACCCCTGCAGGTGATCGCCGTGAGTTCGTTCGTGCCGTCTAGGTCTTCGCTGGAGACGGTCGCTTCGCCACTGCCGTTGATCGTCAGGTGAAGCAGATGGCCTTCACCGTCGACCGCCACGCACGACGTGGTGGATGTGCACGCGATGCCGTGCAGCGCTTTCGTGCTGTCGACGTTCGTCGACTTCCAGCCGGCTTCTTCCTTGATCTTCGCTTCGCTGTTGGCGACGTGGACGTTCCCTTTGTTGTCTACGACAGCGCAGAAAGACGCGGAGAGGCAGTCAACAGCGGTCATCTCGCCTGACCCGATTGCCAGCGGGAACCATTCTTCAGAGGCTGGTTTGGTCGAATAGCGGACGTAACCTTCCGCGTCTCCGGTTACGCACAGGGACGTCGAGCCACAGGAGACCGCATCCACGCCGTATACCGGGCTGAAAGCTTCAGACCACGCGCCGCCGAGCGAGGTCGCGTAGTACACGTCGCCCCCACCGCCTTCCGGTGCCACGCCGGTAGCCAGCAGGCACAATGAGCTGGAGGGGCACGCGACGGCCTCGCTCGGGCTGGAGGGCTCCGTCCAGGATGTCCACGTGGCGGGCGTCAAGGCGACCACGCCCGTCGAGTAATACGAGTGGCCTTTGCTGTCGCCCGTAATGCAGTCGCTCGTTTCGGGCACGCAGGAGATGGCGTTCAAGCTGGCGCCGGGGTCGATCCTTTGCGTATCGCTCCCCGACGAGAAGGCCAGGGGGGTGAAAGCGGCCACGTCGCCGACGGTGTCCGCCGTGACGCACAGCCTGCTCGACGCGCACGCCACGCTCGTCAGGTCTTTGCCTAGCGCGTGCTCGTCTTCCCACGTCTGGCCTGCGCTGCTCGACACGAGCACATTGCCGGCGCTATCGACGGCGACGCAGGTGACGTCTTCGGTGCATGCGACCGCGGTCAGGTCGTTGCTTCCGTCGACGTCCAGCTTCTTCGCTGTCGCTTCACCGCTGCTGTTGATCGCGAGAGCGATGACGTTGCCGGAGCCATCGACCGCGATGCACGAGGTGGTTGACGTGCAGGCTACGCCGTGCAAGGCCGTCGAGCCGTCGATGTCGGTGGACTTCCAGCCCGCGCCTTCCTTGAGCTTCGCTTCGGTGTTGGCGACATACAGATCGCCCGAGCTGTTTACGAGCGCACAGAACGACGAGGACAGGCAGGACACGCCGTTCATGGAGCCAGAGCCGGCCCACACCGAGGTCCATTCGGCCGACCCCGGTTTCGTCGCGTACCGGATCCAGCCGTTTTCCTCGCCGTCGACGCAGAACGACGAAGACGGACATGAGATCGACAGCGCGCCGTAGGTGGGTGCGAACGCTTTGCTCCAACTGCCACCGAGCGACGTGGCGTAGTACATGTCCCCGCCGCTTCCCACTTCCCCGTCGGCGAGCGTGCACAGCGAACTCGACGGACAAGCTATCGCCTCACCTCGGCTCGCCGGCCCGGTCCACGATGTCCACGTCGACGCCTTCGTCGTGCTGACGTTCGTCGAATAGTACTCGCCTCCTTTTTTGTCCGTCAGAGCACAGTCGGTGGTCGCCGGTGCACACGAGATGCCAGTTATGTTGTTTTCAGTGGCGACCGACTCTTTGTGCAGTTCTTCGCCCCAGTACACGCAGGATTCCTCGCGCGGGGTTGTTTTGCCCGCCGCGTTGGTCACTTCGATGCTGTATAGGCCATTCCCGGTGTTGCAGTTCGGTTCGCTTTCTTCGCCGTTCTCGTGCGCCCAATTGGATGACGATGTACCGCATTTTTCCGTTTCTGGTTCACCGGCGAGCGCGCACATTTCTATTTGAAACATGGTGAACCCTGTAGGTACTTTGAATTCTTTTCCTTCTCCGTGCGCCTCGACTTCGGGAGTGCCGACGGTGAGCACCTCTTTCCCCGATTCTTCTGTCACCCACGCGTAGTCATGGCCTGTGGCCGTGCCTCGGCTTACTTCCACGGTGGCCGATCCTTCATAGCAGGCGATCGCGGCGGTCGGACACTTCGCGGATGTCCATTCCTTCACCGACTTGATTCCTGTCACGCCGAGACCCACTTTGCTTTCTTCGCCGGCGCAACCGAGCACTCGACCGGTGATCGTCCCGATCCATGAACCGCTGGAGAGTTCTTTCGTATGCCGGATTTTGTCCCCAGGCGGCAGGCCCAGTGTCGCCTTCGTGTTCAGCGATTCTTTGCTTTCTGTGCTACAGGTGTCGGGTTCACCGGTCTTTTCCACCGAGCCTCCACAGGCGACCCCGGCGGCCACGAGCGGTGACGCTTCGCCCGGTTTGGTATGCCCGGGCGTGCCCACGGTGAAGCCGTAGACGTGGAGTTCGTTGGTGTATCGCGTTTCGCATTCGGGGTCCTCGAGCTTCGTCGAGGGCGGCGGTGCTTTTTCGGACAGCGGTTTGACGACCTTGTTGAGATGCTTCAATCCAGCCGCGTAGGTCATGCCCGCGTAACTGGGCAGGCGAAGGAAGTTCAGTTCACGTTCGATAAGCATGGCCAGCGAACCACCGCCGCTGTACATGCGATCGTCCTGGGCCAGCCGCTTGAGCGCCGCTTCGATCTCCGTCATCACCGACTCTGAGAGCTTGTACTTCTTGCCTTCGCCTTCGATCAGCGCATCGAGCGCGGGCGTGATCTGTTTCAGCCCGTTTACGGTCATTTCCGCGAGCGTCGGGTCGCGCGAGATGAGTTCGGAGATCCTGCCCATGTTCGCTTCATACAGCGGCATGTAGTAGTGCCCGGCCACCGACGGCTGCGCCAGCACACCGCGCGCGCGGTACAGCGTCGTCAGCATTTCCAGAGTTGAGCTGGTGCCGTTCTTGGGTTCCTCGGCGGACAACACTTCTTTGCCCGAGCAGATGGACTGTTCTTTGCATACAAGTCGAAGGTTGGGCCAGACGAGATGTTCAATGAGCCCGACTTCATTGAACGCTTTTTCCGTATTGACAGCTACTTGCTTTTCTTTGTATGTTGTTTGTTCTTTTTCGATTTCTTTTTGCTTGGCTTCTTCTTTGTGTTCTTTGGCTTCGCGGAGAGATTCTTCGAGAATGCCGAAGGTTCGTTCTTCGAGGAGCCTTGCTGCCGTGATCGCGGCACTGCGGGCTTCTTCCATGGTTTTCGCTCGGTATTCCGCCTCCATGGGATAGAAGATATATGTGGCTTCTTTGATACCTATCTTCTGAGCTAGTTCATAGAAGGCACGGGAGATGATCGTACTGTTCCTGTGTATGCCGCCCTCGTCTTCACAGATTTTGATGATTTTTTCGAGGCTCGGTGCGTCTTCTGTTTTTTCCGGTTCCTTGAGGTTCCGCTTTTCGTCACCTCTTACCGGCTCTTCCGAGGCAAAATCCCAGTTGATTTTTTCTTCCCACGCTCCTGTTTTTGTATTGCGTTTGGTCCAAGCTTCGAGTCCCTTGCCCATCGCGTCGGCCCAGCCCTCCATCAGGGTGCCTTCTTCATACTCATAGATCGGCTTGACCGTGCTTTCCAGGATTCCGCCGGCGTACTCGTGGCCGGTGAGGTCGAGCGCCTTTTGGAATTCCTTGCCGAACACGATCTCATGTTGTTCGGTGTTCCATTCGGCCTGACGGCTTTCACTATTGCCGTAGTCAACGGTCTCCACTGCAGCTTTTCCGTTGCATTCAGGGCCTGCGCAGGCTCCTGGGAATTCCTGGTCAAAGAACGTGGCCGCGTCTGTCACGTATTTGCCGGCTTCGGCGACTTCTTCGATTTTTGATTCTTTTTCGCCCGTCTCCCACTCTTTGGTGCCCTTGAGGGTCGTTCCTTCTTTGGCGTCGTAGATTTCGACGTTGACGGCGTTGAAGGATCTGTCGAAGACGCCCAGGATGCTGCCGTTGACGGCGTCGATGGCGTATTCCTTGGTTGGCTTCAGCGGGCCGGGTGAGAACTCCACGAACCAGGCGAGGCGGGCGGTCGCGCCAACCGGTTCTGAGGGTGATCCGGCGTAGACCTCCAGTTGCGGCCGGTGCAGCAGTTTGCCTTTTGGCATGGCGGCTTTTGCGAGTGTGATGGCCTGTGCGCCGCTCAGCGTGGCGTGGTCGTCTGCGACCGACACTTCGGGGATGAACGAGCCACTGACGAGGTCGACGCGCTTGCCGTTGGGCGCGAGGTGCACGCCGATGCTGCCGCCGAAGACGGGCACGCCGTCGGCCATCTGCGTGTAGAAGACGTGGGTCATGCCGACGCGGTGAGTCCTGGGGATCCGTTCGCGCACGACTTCGGGGTAACCGAGTTCCCCGGGATGGTCGGCCACGCCGAAGAGGTTTCCGTAGTGGACGAGCACAGCCGCCGCTGCGGTGGTCGGAGCGTCCTGGGATGAGACCCCAAGCGTGCTCAGCGGTATGTGAACGGCCGCGGAGTCGACCACGCGCGTGCTGGGGTTGACCGAAACCGTAAGGCGCGAGCCGGGTTCGTCGTGCGTGCGCAGTTGCCGTTCGGCCGTCTGGCGGATTGGCGCGACCGAGATGCTGGCTGGTGATGGCCCCGCCGCGGCACCCGCGCCCGTGGAGCCGATGCCGATGAGCATCGCCGGCAGCGAGAAGACGGCGACGGCCATCCCGGCGCGCGCGGTCACGCCCTGGCGCGCTGGATCGAGCCAGCCGAAGAGCGCGCGCAACGCATGCGATGGCCGGATCGCGTCGAGCAGGACCGTCGCAAGCTCGCGGCGCGAGGACCGACCCCGACTGACGATGTATGCCGCGTCGCCCACCAGCGATCCGGCCACGCACCAGAGCGGAACGCGCCACAGCAGCGAGGCCACGTCGACCTGGAGGTGCGCTCCAAGGTATCCGCCCGCCTGGACGTCGATGCGGCCCACGAGCGCGAACAGCCAGCAGCTGAGCGTCATCAGCACGCCCGTTCGAAGCGCATTCGCCAATCCCAGACGCACGTCCTCGCGGCAGCGTCGCGCCGTCAGCCAGCCGGCAGAGATGACCGTCACGGCGCCGAGTACGAGCAGCAGGCCGAGCAGCGCGGGCACCTGATCCACGGCGCCGTTGCCGATCGTCGGCAACGTGCCACCGAGTATCGAACCCGAGCCCTGCGTCAGCGTCAACGCCTCCAGATGCCAATGGAACGACACGCCGAAGCACGCGAGCAGCACAGTGATGACAAGCGTCGGCAGGGCGAGCAGCGCGCTCACGACGACGGCGACGTCGTGGCCGAAGCCTTCACCCGCGAAGAAGAAGTGGGCCGCGCCGCTGCGGACAGCGAGCACCACACCGCCGACGAGCACTACCGCCGACGTGAGTGCGAGCCCGGCGGCAAGCGCGCGAACCGAACTCCTTACGGGCATCGCCCATGCGCCGAGCAGCCGCGAGCCCTCCGCCCGCCAGCGCCTTCCGGACACCCCGACGAGCCCGCCAAGCGGCGCGAACAGCAGCGCCCAAAGCAGCGGCAGCAGAAACGCCTCGGCGCCGTCGGGCAGGACCGGCGTGTCCCTGCCGACGATCGGCCCGGTGAGGCGCAGCGGTACGTAACGGGCGCCGAACCCTGCGATCAGCACATAAGGGATCGGCATCAGCGCCGCCACGAGCATCCGCCTGCGCGCGGAGCCGCCGACCAGCCGCACCGCGACCGTCGCCGAACCCGCGATCGCCGCTGCCATCAGCGCAAGGCCGGGCAGGAAGGCGAAACGCAACCCAGCCGTGTGGTGGAAGAAGCTCACGCTCACGAACTGCGCCAAGTAGAAGGCGACGGCGGCGTCGTCGACCGCTACGTGCAGGGGATGCACGGACATGGCGAGCCCGCCAGCGCCACTAGCGGCGAGCGCTAGAACGATCGCAGTAAGCGCGAGCAGCGAGATCCCAACCGCGGCGATCGCAGCCCCGATGCAAGCCCCACAACAGACAAGGCCGGTGCGTAGCCGAACCGCCCACACCCCAGTGAATCGTGCAGTGCTGCGCCGCCTGCTCATGCTCCACTAACCCCCTTCGTCGGCCTGTTCGCCTTCCGTCAGGAGTAAATATCCCCAAGACGCCCCAAAGTCAATAGGGTGGACTCAAGTGGCTATTCTGTTTATGGTCGATCTCCCGCTATTTGCGGATAATTCTGAATCCTAAAAATAGTCCGGTGGCCTATTTATTCCACTGAGTCCTTTACTTCGGACTGTCGCAATATTGTCCGCGGTTGTCTGTTGTGGGCGGGTCGGGGGAGGCAAGCACACCGCATTTGTTGTGCAACGGCCAGCCCTTGTGACTTGACACGCACTTGCTGGTAGCGCGTGTCATGCCGTGGGGTGCGCGGCGCCGTCGCCGAGTTAGGCGCAACGTCTTCGGCGACAACATCGACGGCGGCTCGGCAACGCAACCAAACGTCCGCATCCTTGACCCGAACCCACTGGCGCTCGTGAGCCAGCCAGCCCCCCTTCGGAATCGACTTCCGCTCGCTCCGATCGCGTTTGCGAGAGTCTTCGGCCGGTTCTACGCTGTCAGCCCGCAGGCGTCCGCGCGGCCCGTCGCGACAGCCTTGGGCTCGAATCCGCAGGCTACTGATTCATGCACAGCATCCGTTGCAGCCGATAGGGACTGCGCGACACCGCGCGCGAGGACCACCGCGACGAGCCGGAGAACTGGCGTGCTCCTTCCAGCAGGCCACGTTGACGGCCTTTTGAGCACTTCCCATCCAGCTCCCACGTGCCGTCGAAGATCGGCCACTTGTTCGCCGCCAAGAGCAGCAAGGAGAGCGAAAGACCGGTACTCACGATCTCGCCGCTGGCGCCCCGCTACTCGTCTAGAGGCCCCGGGCTTGCCCGCCCCCGGCCTCCTCGGTGCCGCGGTCGTCTTTGACATCACGCTTCTCCTTCGTTCTGGCCCCTCAGGGCGCTGGTCGGAACGGAACGTTTACGGATGAATGTCAAATCACGGAGCGCGTTGCATGGGAACGTGCAACAGTTCCTGTTGGGCGTCGGTGACGACGAGCTAAAGCGCAGGTGTTTGGGCTTGTGCCTGCCGCGTTGCTTGCCGTTTTGACGGCTTCGAAGATGCGTGCCCATGTGTCGCGCCGGCGCCTGTGTTCTTGCCTGGTCCGGTTGCCTTCCAGTCGGCGATCAGACGCCGGTAGGCCGCCTCGGCCTGTCCCACGAGCTCGCGCTCGGCGTCTCGCTCGGCAGCGCTCGCGGAGATTCGCTGCCCGCCGTGGCGTGTGCGGAGCGATGGCGCCCCGGCGTCGAGCTCCACGCGGCGTACCTTGGCGCGCACGCGGGATGGTTGCGCGAAGGCATAGTCCTCACCCTTGGTGAGCAGCTCCCAGGCAAGGCAGGCGAGCTTGCGCGCGACCGCGACGGCAGCGACCTGTGAGCCCTTGCGCGCACGGATGCGCTCACCGAACGCGTGAAGCGGGCCGGGCTGGCGTACCGCGACCCAGGCGGCCTCGACCAGCACTGAGCGCGCCTGGGCGTTACCGCGCTTTGAGATGCGCCCGTGGCGGGCTGGCTCATCGCCGGACTGGCGCACCTTGGGGTCGAGCCCCAGGTAGGCGACGAGCTGGCGTGGTGAGGAGAAGCGCGAGATATCACCGATCGCTGCCATCAACGTGACCGCCACACCAGCGCCGACACCAGGGATGCTCATCAGCCTGCGGACGTCCCGTGAGCCGGCGGCCCACTGCGCGAGCTTCCGGTCGATCGCGGCGACCTCGCCGTCCAGGAACTCGATCTGACGCAGACAACCCGCGACCGTCTCGGCCTCCTCCTCGCCGAGCTGCTGTTCTGAAAGCCAGGCGCGCCCTTGCGTGCCGAACAGGTCGCTGACGGGCGAGCGGCCGAGCAGGCAACGCGCGAGCGTCGCATGGATCTCATTCTTCGCGCGGGTGCGCTGACGCACGAGCGCCGCGCGCCGCGCAACCCGGCGACGCAACCCCGAGGTCGCAGCGTCGGGAACCCACACCGGCTCGAGCATCCCAGCCGCCAGCAGCTCCGCCAGCGTGCGCGCGTCGAAACGATCGGACTTCACCCGCGCGTGCGAGATCGCCCGCACATCCTGAGCGTTCGCGACCACTACCCGCGCGACGTGCGGCTCGATGATCCTGGCGATCTCCATCGCCGGACCCGTCGCCTCCATCACCACCTCATCGCTCGGGCACAGACTCTGCGCGAACAGTTCAAGCGTCTCGCGGCCGGTCACGACACGACCCGCCGAGCGCGTCTTGCCGTCCTCGCGGATCGCGACCTCGCAGAAGCCCTGGTGAACATCGAGTGCTACTTGGCGCATCTGTACTCCTCCTATGAGCCTGGATTGACAACAGTGGAGCAGTCGCAGGGCAAACGACAACTACGGATTCGCGCTCGCAGCGCAACCGGGCAAGTCGCAGGGGCGGCCAACTAGCTCTTCGGGCTCTCAGCCCATAAACGTCGAACGGCCTGCCCTCACATCTGCTCCGGGAGGCCCCTGTCCCGATCAGCCGAAGCTACGACCCGGACCGGACAGCCACCCGAACAGCAGTTTCATGCCGGTAGCTCGATCCGCGGCGAAGCTCAAGTCCATCGCTCGCGGCCGACCGGGAGCCGCCCCTCCTCGGCGACGCCGGCCCGGCGGCCCGCCGCGAATCGCCGATCGCACCGGCAGGCCAGCCGCCACGAGCAAGGCGCGCGTCCTGCCCGACACGACACCGCCAACGCGCGCTCTGCGCCCCTGACGGCCAATCCCCGGCCGCGAGCATCCACGCCGCACCCGCAGCGCTCGTCCGTGCTCGCCCATCCGGCTTGATCTACACACCGAGTCGAACTATCTCTGTTCGTGCTCATAAACCGACGCGCACCAACACCTCGCCACCGAACCGGGAAGGAGACCACGAGATGACCGGCATCCTCAGCCTCGCCGCGACGGGCGTACTGATCGCCCTCGGCGTCTGGGTACTCGCCGGCCTGTTGCTGCGCATCGGCGGACTACTGCTGGTCGCCAGCGGACTGCTCAGCACCGCCGTCACCGGGTCGCTCTCGACCGCCCTGCTGACCGTGATCGGCGGGCTCGCCTAGCTGACCGGGCACTGGCTGTTCGCCTCCGCCACCACTATTACGCTTCACCGCTCGCCCAGCGCATCTTCCTTCAGGTCCTGCCGGCGCGGCTGGACCCCAGCAGGGTATGGGGCATTCCCAACGTGCCGCCTCAGCGGCAACAGCCCATAGCCTGCGGCCCATCTGGCGCAGACGGAGCCCGAACAGGCCCGTTTCGGTCGCGCCGTCTGCACGAAACGGAACCTTATTGGAACCTTGAGCCCCCATCAGAGAGCTAAGAAACCGCATTCCCATGCGGAATCCGCGATATCGGGGCGCCCGGATTCGAACCGGGGATCTCACGGCCCCAAACCGTGCGCGATACCAAGCTTCGCCACGCCCCGTCTGACGGGCAGTCTACCGCCAATCCGAGCGCAGTCGATCCATCCAAGCCTGCAAGCGGGCACGAAGCAACGTATCGCTTACACGCACCGTCAAGACGCCGTAACGTGACCGCCAGCGACGACCTGCAAGCTGGTTGCTGTTCGACTTGCGCAGAAGCTTGATCGCGTCGGGCGCAACGCCAAGCGTGCGACCCCAGAACCCGAGCAGCTCTTCGAGATTCTGGTCGACGTGGTATTGGATCGAGAAAACAGGCTGCTTCTCCGAGAGCAAGCGGATCCAACGCCAAGCGAGGACCATTACCGCCGGGTCGGAGTTGCAGATAGCCACGACATTCCGGTTGCGCTTACTGCCCTCAGCCAAATATAGACAGACGAAGTCACGAAAGCTTGGATCCACAGCCAACTGGTCGAAGCTGTCGGCTCCTTCTAAGTAGGCTCTCTCGCGCAGCAGCCTGTATTTGCGTTGCATTGCGAGGGTTCCCTTGCGACGCGCGGATTCAGGCCAGCCACTACCTGATCGTGGACCGCAAATCGGCAGATCGCGCACCCAGTAGTAGACCGTGCTACGTGACAACGACAGCCTGTCTGCCAGTTCGTCGATCGTCAACCTCTTGTCGACCCGCATTGAGCGTGCTCTGTCACGCAGATATCGAGCGTGAGCCATATACGAACACATGTTCGCAGACGTTGCGGACATACCGTAATGCGACGAGACGTATCCTCAATCCCCCCGCTGCTAGCCTCGCCAGACCGCCCATGGCCGAGATCCAGCCCCTGCGCGCCCTGCACTACGACCCTGCGGTCGCCGGCCCGCTGGCAGACGTCACGGCGCCGCCGTACGACGTGATCGACCCCGACCAGCGCCGGGCCCTGCTCGAGCGCTCGCCTCACAACATCGTCGCGATCGACCTGCCCCTGGGTGAGCCGAGCCCCGAGGACCATCCCGGCTCGGAGCACGCGTCGGTGAGCAGCCCAAGCGGACCGAAGGGCGCAAGCGGACCGGATCCAGATCCCTACGCCGCCGCGGCCGCGCGACTGGGCGACTGGCAACGCCGAGGGATCATGGCACGCGACCCGGAGCCCGCGATCTGGGCGCAGACCCAGGAGTACACGACTCCGGACGGGCGTCGCTTGACCCGCCACGGCTTCTACTGCAAGGTCAAGATCGAGGAGTACGGCCCGGGCCGGATCAGACCGCACGAGCGCACGCATCCGGGACCGAAGGAGGACCGGCTGAAACTGACCAGGGCCACGCGGGCGAACGTCTCCCCCATCTTCAGCCTCTACTCCGATCCGACACAGGCCGCCTGGGCGACGCTCGAGCCAGCCGTCGCGCGGACGCCTTGGGCGGAGATCGAGGACGCCGAAGGCACCGTTCACCGCCTATGGCGCGTCGGCGACCTGGACGCGATCGCGGCGGTCCAGGACGCGACCCGGGACGCCGAGCTGTTGATCGCCGACGGGCACCACCGTTACGAGACGATGCAGGCCTACGCCCGGGAGATCGGCGGCGCCGGCGACCACGACTACGTGCTCATGTGCCTGGTCGCGATGGAGGACCCCGGGCTGACGGTCTTTCCGACGCATCGCCTGATCGGCGGCCTTGACGACGAACGCCGCGCGGCGCTATGGCAGGCGCTCGAGCGCGACTTCGAGATCGAGGAGGTCCCGGTCGAGCGGATCGCCCCGCCCGACCAGCCGCCCGGCGCGCCGCCAAGCCCGCTGACCCTGGGCTACATCGAACACCGCGACGGGCGCGCGCTGCGGCTCACGCTGAAGGACCAGGCGATCGCCGACGCGGCCCTGCCCGGACACTCCGACGCCTACAGGCACCTCGACACGGGCGTGCTCGAGGCGCTCTTGCTGCGAGGCGCATTGGGCTATAGCGAGGACGACATCGCGCACCTGCACAACTTCTTCTATGCCCGCTCGACCGACGAGGCACTCGACTTGGTGCTGGCCGATCGGAGATCGCGTCTGATCTCCGATCGGTCGACCGGTGGCGCCTACGACGCCGCCTTCTTCATGCGACCCACCCCGGTGTCTCAGGTCAGAGACGTCGCGGCCGCCGGCGAGAACATGCCGCCGAAGTCGACCTTCTTCTATCCCAAGCTCCTGACTGGCCTGCTCTTGAACCCGCTTGCCTGACAGACGTCTGCACCTGACCTGGCGTGCGTGACCGAGACTCGGTCATCGCTCCCGCTTGCGTTACGCCCGCCCAGGAGTAGCATTGTGGCCGAGGGGTCGATCGGAGGGCATTGGTGATCGATATTGAGGAGAAAGGCGGCCAGCATGAAGGCTACGGCGCGACGTGAGGGTGGGAGTGCCCTGAGGCACACCGTGCAGGTGCGCGAGCACCTGGTGACGGTCGACGAGCCACCGGAGAGCGGCGGCGAGGACGCGGGGCCGGACCCGCAGGAGCTGTTGGCGGTGAGCCTGGCGTCGTGCACGGCGATCACGATGGAGATGTACGCCGCCCGCAAGGGCTGGGACATCGGCCACGTCGAGGTCGACGCCCAGTACACCCCCGCCGAGCGGGGCTGTCCGACCAAGTTCGAGCTGGTCCTGCGCCTGCCCGACGACCTGCCCGAAGAGCAGGCCGAGCGTCTGCGCGTGATCGCCGCGAAGTGCCCGGTGCATCGCGTACTGGACGGCGAGGTCATGTTCGCCGAACGGATCGAGCGCGTGCACTTGGCCGCGTGAGCGAAGCGGGGCCGACCGTCGCGGCGGTGCTGGTGCCGCTGTATCTCGACGCGCACGAGGAGCCCCACGCCGTCTTCACCCGGAGACGCTCGGACCTGAGAAGACACGCCGGCGAGATCTCGTTCCCCGGCGGACGCCGCGACCCCGAGGACCTGGACCTGGCGGCCACCGCCCTGCGCGAGGCCGAAGAGGAGGTCGGCCTGCCACGCGAGCGGGTGCGGCTGATCGGCGAACTGCCCGCGGTCTCGACGTTCGTGACTGGCTACGAGATCTACCCCTACGTCGGCCTGGTCCCGGCGGGCCTCCCGTGGACGCCGTCCCCGCGCGAGGTCGACGCGGTGCTGGAGTTGGGCCTGGAGGAGCTGCGCAGGGCGCGCACACGCACCCGGATCGAACGCCGGGGTTTCGAGTTCGAGACCGACGCCTACATCCTGGACGGCCAGGTCATCTGGGGCGCCACGGCGCGCATCCTGGAGCACCTGTTGGCGCGCCAGGACACGCTGCTCGATGGCCTCGCGGGCGACCGGGCTGGCGGTTGAGCCCCACGGGTCGCGCCGCTTGGGCTCGCGCCCGGGAGCCGCGGGAGATCTCTAGCGCGTCGGTTCCGGGACCAATCTGATGTACGGCTTGGGCTCCTCCCAGCCGTCCGGGTAGGTCTCTTTGGCCTCGTCGTTGGAGACCGAGCCGGCGATGATCACCTTCTCGCCCTCGCGCCAGTTGACCGGCGTTGCGACCTTGTGCTTGGCCGTCAACTGCAGGGAGTCGATCACGCGCAGAACCTCGTCGAAGTTGCGGCCCGTCGTCATCGGGTAGACCAGGATCAGCTTGACCTTCTTGTCGGGGCCGATCACGAAGACGTTGCGGACCGTCTGGTTGTCGGCGGGAGTGCGCGTGGCCGGATCGCCGGAGGTGCTCGCCGGCAGCATGCCGTAGAGCTTCGAGACGTTGAAGTCGGCGTCGCTGACGATCGGGTAGTTGGGGGCCGCGCCCTGGGTCTCCTCGATGTCCTTGGCCCACGCCTCGTGGTTGTCCAAGGCGTCGACGGACAGGCCGATGATCTTCACCCCGCGCCGATCGAACTCTGGCTTGGCCGCGGCCATGTAGCCGAGCTCGGTCGTGCAGACGGGCGTGAAGTCCTTGGGATGTGAGAACAGGACTGCCCAGGAGTCGCCGATCCAGTCGTGGAATTTGATCGGACCCTCGGTCGTGTCGGCCTCGAAGTCCGGAGCCGTGTCGCCCAGTCGCAACGTCATTGTTCAGATCCTTTCTCGATGGCCGCTCTCAGGCGAGAGCCACGCCCGAAACGTCCATCAATAAATCCTGGTCAGCTTTAGGGGGATTGCTTTACAGGATAGCGGACCCCTCGCCCGCGCCCAGCAGCGAGGCGACGGCGTCCAGCGCCTCGGCCAGCCAGCGCTCCCGATCGCCAGGATCGGCGCGCACGAACGCAACCGGGATCGCGTTGCGGGCGGCCAGCTCCTCGACGATGCGCTCGCCCTCGGCCGTGCCCTCATGTCCGGAGGGCGCCTCGTAGACGAAGCCGCGCATGGTCGTATCGATCGCCTGGCCGAGGAACGCCCGCAGGCGCGGGCCGTTCAGCGCCCGCACGGCGTCAGGGTCGCCGTGGGCGCCGGCCAGCAGCCAGCACGCGACGGTCACGCCGTCGAGCGCCCCCCTCAGCGTGGCGAGGCGACCGGGGTCGCCGATCACGCATTCGGCGCCGCTCGCCTCGATCGCGGCGCGCCCGGCCTCGGTGCGGGTGACCATCCGAACGGCGTGGCCCGAGACCGCACCCGCGTGCGCGCCCACGCGTACACCCTCCCCAACGAGAGACACCTCTCCATCGGCCCGCCCCGCGGCCAGCAGCATCGCCAAGCGCCGGCCGCGACAGCCACCGCCGAGGATCAGGACCCTGGCCATGGCCGCCGATGCTACACCGGCAACAGACGAAGAGAAGACCGACAGACAGACGGGCGTCGCGGCCTGGTCAAAGCCGCGACGCCCGTTGCGAGGAGACGTCTAGGAGAGAGGGTTGCGGTCCTAGGTCATGTGAGGGGAGCGTGCTCCGTGCCGAGACCTGCTCGAGCGCCACCGGAGAGGGTTAATGGGTAGCGGCGCTCGAGCAGATCCCGGCACGTGACCGTAAGACACGGCTTGACGCTCGGTCGGATTCCGTTCCGCATGGGGTTGGCTACCGTCCATTGGCATCAAGAAAAGCACAGTTTCTAATCGATGTCAAGGGGGACCGCAAGAATCTTTGTCAACCCTCCTGGATGGACCTCCACCCTCCCGGCGACCCCGGGCTCGTGCGCCCAACGACTCGCGTAGCGGTCCCTCCCGCCCAGCCGCCCGACCCGCCGCCCCACCCCGCGTCCAATAGCATCCGCCAGGCGATGACCGAGAACGCAACCGATCGTGCCCCTGAGATCGCCGACGGCGGCGGGGGACCCGACGCCGCCACCGGAGACGTCGTGACGATGGACAAGATCGTGGCCCTCTGCAAGCGCCGAGGATTCGTCTTCCCGGCCTCCGAGATCTATGGCGGCGTGGGATCGACCTACGACTACGGCCATTACGGCGTCCTGCTCAAGAACAACGTCAAGAACGCCTGGTGGCGGGCGATGCTCCAGGAGCGCGAGGACATCGTCGCGATCGACTCGGCGATCCTCCAGCACCCCAAGGTCTGGGAGGCCAGCGGACATTTGGCCGGCTTCACCGACCCGCTCGTGGACTGCAAGACGTGCGGGCAGCGCTTCCGGGCCGATCACCTCGACGACCTTGCGTGCGGGCGCAAACCATCAAAGCACCCGGGTGAGGCGCCGGAGTGCGAGCTGACCGACGCCCGGGAGTTCAACCTGATGTTCGAGACGACGGTCGGGCCCGTCAAGGAGTCTGGGGCGGTCGCCTACCTGAGGCCGGAGACCGCCCAGGGGATCTTCATCAACTTCAAGAACGTCCTCCAGTTTTCGCGCAAGAAGCCGCCTTTCGGGATCGCCCAGGTCGGCAAGTCCTTCCGCAACGAGATCACGCCCGGCAACTTCATCTTCAGGACCAGAGAGTTCGAGCAGATGGAGATGGAGTTCTTCGTGCCCCCCGCCGAGGCCCAGCAGTGGTTCCAGCATTGGCTCTCCGAGCGCGAGCGCTGGTATGTGGAGCTGGGCCTGCGCCCGGACCACCTGCGCCTGCGCGCGCACGATCAGGACGAGCTGTCGCACTACTCGTCGGGCACCAGCGACGTCGAGTACCTGTTCCCCATCGGTTGGTCAGAGCTCGAGGGGATCGCCAACCGGGGCGACTTCGACCTGACCCAGCACGCCGAGTTCTCGGGCCAGAAGCTCGAGTACTTCGACCAGGCCACCGGCGAGCGCTACGTGCCGCACGTGATCGAGCCCGCCGCCGGCGCCGACCGGGCGACGCTGGCGTTCCTCGTGGACGCCTACGACGAGGAACAGGTCTCGCGTGAAGGCTCCGGGGCCGGCGAGACGAGGACCGTCCTGAGGCTGCACCCGCGGCTCGCTCCGATCAAGGCCGCGGTCCTGCCGCTCGTCGGCAAGGACGGCCAGCCCGAGCTGGCCAGGGAAGTCTACGAAGCGGTCCGCGAGCGAGTCCAAGCCGAGTACGACGCCGGCGGCGCGATCGGCCGCCGCTACCGCAGGCAGGACGAGATCGGCACGCCGTACTGCGTCACGATCGACCACCAGAGCCTCGAGGATCGCACGGTGACGGTGCGCGAGCGCGACTCGCTGACGCAGGAGCGCCTACCGATCTCGGGCCTCGCGGAGGAGATCGAGCGGCGGGTCGGGCAGCCCTGGACGACGCCCAAGCTATAAACCCGGTCCCGCCAAGGCATCAACTAGCCAGTAGGAGAGACATGGACTTCGACTTGACCGACGAGCAGAGACTGATCAAGCAGACCGCGCGCGAGTTCACCGACCGCGAGATCATTGTGCAATCGCGGGAAAACGCGCGCAACCACCACTTCGACCTGGAGATGGTCAAGAAGGTCGCCGAGCAGGGCTACCTCGGCGCGATCGTCCCTGAGGAGTACGGCGGAGCGGGTCTCGACTACTTCAGCTACGGCCTCGTCGTCGAGGAGATCGGCCGCGGCGACTCCGCGATCCGGACCGTCATCTCGGTCCAGACCTCGCTCGTGTGCTCTGGAATCGTCAAGTTCGCGACCGAGCAGCAGAAGCACAAGTACCTGCCCAAGCTGTGCTCCGGCGAGTGGCTCGGGTGCTTCGGCCTGACCGAGCCGGACACCGGCTCAGACGCCGCCAATCAGAAGACCCGCGCCCACAAGACCGACTCGGGCTGGGTCATCAACGGATCGAAGATGTGGATCTCGATGGGCAACCACGCGAAGGTCGCGATGATCTTCGCCCAGACCGACCCGGCGCTCGGGCACAAGGGCATCGCGTGCTTCCTCGTCGACACCGACCAGCCCGGATACAAAGCCCAGACGATCGAGCACAAGATGGGCCTGCACGCCTCCGACACCGCCTCGATCGCGCTCGAAGACGTCGAGGTCTCCGACGAGGACATGCTCGGCGAGGTCGGCGACGGCTTCAAAATCGCGATGTCGAACCTCGACTCCGGGCGCTACTCGGTCGCCTCCGGGTGTGTCGGCATCTGTCAGGGATGCGTCGAAGAGTCGGTCAAATACGCCTCCGAGCGCGAGCAGTTCGGCCGGCCGATCGCCTCCTTCCAGCTGGTCCAGGCGATGATCGCCGACATGGTCCTGAAGACCGACGCCTCGCGGATGCTCGTCTGGCGCGCCGGCTGGCTCAAGGACCAAGGCCGACCCAACACCTTGGAGACCTCGATCGCAAAGCTGCACGCCACCGAGGCATCCCTTGAATGCGCCAACCTGGCGATCCAGATACACGGCGGCGCCGGCTACGTCGACGACCACCCCGTCGAGCGCTACTACCGCGACGCCCGGGTCACGACCCTCTACGAGGGAACCTCGCAGATCCAGAAACTGATCATCGGGCGCTCCATGACAGGCATCAACGCGCTCGTGCCGAGCTGATGACGATCCTCGTCGTGGTTACGGGTGTACGCGCGCGCGCGTACACCCATCCAGAGTAGGCCCCGGAGTAGGCCGTGTCCGCCACCGAGACGCGCCCGGCGAACACGATCGGCGTCATCGGCGCCGGCACGATGGGCGCCGGTATCGCCCAACTGGCCGCCCGCTCCGGCGCGCGGACCATGCTGTACGACCCCGTCGCGGAGGCCCTCAACAAGGGCGCTTCGCGCGCGCGCGAAGGCCTTCAAAAGGAAGCCGCCAAAGGCAAGCTCAGCCCCGAGCAGGCCGACGCGGCGGCCGAGCTGCTGAGCCCGGTCGAAGACCTGGAGGCGATGAGCGAGTGCGACCTTGTGATCGAGGCCGCCCCCGAGCGGATCGAACTCAAGCACGACCTCTACCGTAACCTCGAGCGGATCGTCGGCGAGCAATGCGTCCTGGCCAGCAACACCTCCTCGCTGCCGATCACCAAGATCGCCGCCGCCGTCGCCAGACCCGAGCGGGTCATCGGCATGCATTTCTTCAATCCGGCACCGGTCATGAAGCTCCTCGAGATCATCGCCGGCGAGTTATCCGACGAGCGCTCGCTGGCGCTGGCCGAAGCGACCGGCAAGGCGATGGGCAAGGCAACGATCAGGGCCGCCGACGGGCCAGGCTTCATCGTCAACCGCTGCAACCGCCCGTTCGGCTTGGAGGCACTGAGGCTGCTCGGCGAGCAGGTCGCCGACGTGCCGACCATCGACCGTATCGTCAGGGTCGGCGGCGGCTTCCGCATGGGCCCATTCGAGCTATCCGACCTTGTCGGCGTCGACACCGGCTTCGACGTGTCGCTCTCCTTCTACGAGCTGAGCTTCGGCGAGCCCCGCTGGCGACCCTCTCCGATCCAGGCCCAGCGCGTGGCCGCCGGCCTGCACGGGCGCAAGAGCGGCCGTGGCTACTACGACTACGCACTTGACCCCTACCGACCGCCCGACGCCGACCCGCCAGCCCGCACGGGCGATGCGATCGTCGAGGGCGAGGGCCCGATCGCACAGGCCTTGCGCGAGCGCACGAACGGCCAGAGCGGCCCCACGATCGAGGTCGCCGGCCTGGGCGGCAAGGTCGCCGGCGAGCCGTTCTACGCGCTCACCCCTTTGGCGCTCGTCGAGACGACCGGGCCGGCCGGTGAGGAGGCGTTCGCGGCGCTCGGCCTGCCGACCGCCCGCGTACGCGAAACGCCCGGCGGCGTGCTCAACAGGATCGCCTGCCAGCTCGTCAACGAGTCCGCGTTCGCCCTCGAAGCCGGCGTCGGCAGCGCCCAAGACATCGACAAGGGCATGCTGCTCGGCCTCAACCACCCCCGCGGCCCGCTCGCCTGGGGCGACGAGCTGGGCCTGCAGAACGTGCTCGACCTGCTCGACGAACTGTGCGACGAGTACCGCGAAGAGCGCTACCGCCCGGCGCCACTGCTGCGCAGGCTCGTACGCACCGGCCGCTTCGGGCGCTCCAGCGGCGCCGGCTTCTTCAGCCACGACGACGCCCCGTGATAACGGGGCCTCACGGATCGGCCCCGGCCCACGTTTTATCGGTGTGAACCTCGGCCTGCCGCCCTTCCAGAGCCTGATCGACGTCCACGGCGAAGACGTCTGGCGGATACTGGTCGCTTCGGTCGGCAAACACGATGCCGAAGACTGCTATCAGGAGACGTTCGTCTCGGCGCTGCGCGCCTATCCGAAGCTGCGTCCAGATTCGGACCTGAGAGCCTGGATCCTGACGATCGCCTACCGCAAGGCCCTCGACGTCCATCGTGGCCGCGCTCGCCATGCGGTGCCCGTGGCGGAGATCCAGGAGCCCGCCGACAGCAATGGGCGCCCAGGCCCCTCCCCCCTCTCCGACCGCGACGACGTGCTCTGGCAAGCGGTCCATCAACTGCCAGAGCGCCAACGCTCAGCCGTCGTGCTGCGCTTCGTCGGCGACCTCGCCCACAGCCAGATCGCGACCGCGATCGGCTGCTCCGAGGAGGCGGCCCGCAGATCGCTGCACGAGGGCTTGACCAAGCTTCGAAAGGAGGTCGTCGCCGCATGACCGACGCGATCGAGCACATCTTGAAGGCCGGGCCCCCACGGGTCCCTCAGGACGCCGCCGGCGCAGCCGTCCGCCTGCGCGACCACATCGCCGATCGAGGTCTCGCCGACATCGTCTACGGCGAGGTCGACTCCCCGTTCGGCGTTCTTCACGCCGCCATCACCAAGCGCGGTCTCGTGCGCCTCGCCTTCCCCGAGGAGCCCGAAGACGACTTCCTGGCGGAACTGGCCGCCAAGCTGTCGCCGCGAATCGTCGCCGGCGACTCAGCCCTCGACCCGGTCAAGCGCGAGCTGGACGAGTACTTCGCCGGCGCCAGGCGCCGTTTCGAGCTGAGCCTGGACTGGGTCCTGATCACGCCGTTCGCCAAACGCGTACTCCGCAAGACCTCCGCCATCCCCTACGGCGGGCACCTCTCCTACACCGAGGTCGCCGCCGAGGCCGGCAGCCCGCGCGGAGCCCGCGCCGCCGGCAACGCGCTCGGTTCGAACCCGATCCCAATCGTGATCCCCTGCCACCGCGTCCTGCACGCCAGCGGCGGCCTCGGCGGCTATGGCGGCGGCCTGGACCGCAAGCGATTCTTGCTGGAGCTGGAGGGCGCCTTGACGCCCGAGCTACCCAGCCCGCCGCGTTAGGCCTCGCCAGCCGCGCCCGGCACCGGCACGATCTCGCTGTGCCCGCTTGGCGCGCCGCCCTGGACGGGCTCCCACTGGGCTTCCGCGAGGTCGCCTTCGGGCATGCCGGCGGGCGTCGGTACTCCGGGCGTGTCGCGCAGATACCACTCGGCATCCAGCGCCGCCTGACAGCCCGAGCCCGCGGCCGTGATCGCCTGGCGATACGTATGGTCGACGAGATCGCCGGCCGCGAACACTCCCGGCCGGTTGGTCCTGGTCGAGCGCCCGGCCACCTCGACATAGCCCTCCTCGTCAACGTCGACCTGGCCGCGCACCAGCTCCGACTGGGGCTCGTGGCCGATCGCGATGAACGCACCGGTGATCTCGATCTCACGGGTCTCGCCCGTGTGCGCGTGCGCGAGCACAGCCGTCGCCAGGGCGCCGCTCTCACCCGGGACCAGTTCCTTCACCGTGTACGGCGTCAGCAGCTCGATGTTCTGCTGGGCCTTGGCGCGCTCCAGCATGATCTGCGAGGCCCTGAACTCGTCGCGCCGGTGCACGACCGTCACGTGCTCGGCGAACTTCGACAGGAAGATCGCCTCCTCCATCGCCGAATCTCCGCCGCCGACGATCAACGTCCTGGCGCCTCTGAAGAAGGCGGCGTCGCACGTAGCGCAGTAAGAGACTCCCCGACCGCCCAGCTCCTGCTCGCCGGGCACACCCAGCTTCTTGTGCTCGGCTCCCATCGCCAGGATCACGGTCCTGGCCAGGTGCTCGACCTCGCCGACCCAGACCCTGTGCACGCCGGGTTTGGCGGGGTCCGACCCGTCGGCAAGCTCGACCCGGTCGGCCTCCTCGGTGATCAGCCTGGCACCGAAACGCTCGGCCTGCGCGCGCATCTGGACCATCAGCTCCGGCCCCATGATCCCCTCTTGAAAGCCCGGATAGTTCTCGACGTCGGTCGTCTGCTGCAAGAGCCCACCCCAGGCGAAGCCCTCGATCACGAGCGGCTCCAGGTTGGCTCGCGCCGTATACAGGGCCGCCGTGTAGCCGGCCGGGCCGCTGCCGATCACGATCACGTCCTCGATGCGCCCGCCGGCGCTGCCGTTGTTGCCACCCTCGCCGCTGTCGCTCATCTCGTCTCCAAGTCGCTTTACTTTGTAAAGTATACAGCCTGGACGGCCTTCGCGCCCGCCTCGACCTGGGCGCCCGCCGACGCCGGCCCCTCCGAGCCGACCACCGTCCCCGCGCGCCCGGCGCCGGTGGCCGCGCGCGAGCGCTGGCGATCGCGCCAGCGCGCCACCGTGCGGCGCAGTTCGAAGTAGGCGACGGTGCCAGGGATCGTCGGCAGCCAGAAGGAGATGGCCCGATAGGAGAGCACCGCCAGCACCGCCAGATCCAAGCTCACGCCGAACGCGGCCAGAGCCCCGATCATGCCCCCCTCGACGCCCCCCAAGCCGCCCGGCAGCGGCAGCAGGTTGCCGAGCATGCCGATGAAGTAAGCCATCCAGATGACCGTGAACGGCGGCGGGGTCCCGAACGCGTGGAACATCGCCCACAGCACACCGATGTCAAAGCCCCACCAGGCGACGGCGCCCAGGAGGCCCGGGTCGCGCTCGCGCAGCAGCTCGATCGCGGTGCGCACGCCGCTGGCCGCGAGCGCCGGCACGGTCGCGGCCCGCGCTATCCAGAACGCAAACCGCCCCGAACGCGAGGCCCAGTGACCCAAGCGCCGCTCGAAATCGCCGGGCAGCAGCGCCATCGCGCCGACGGCCGCCATCAGCACGCCCGCGGCGATGGCGGGCAGAATCGTCAGCGCGAACGATCCTCCGCCCGGAAACAGGCCCGTGCCGAGGCCGATCCCGTCGATCACGACCGAACTCGTGTAGACCGAATACAGCAGCACGATGAACGCGACCATCCGGCAAGCCACCAACCTTGGCTCCATGCCCGAGCGGCGTAGCGCCCACGCGGTCAGCGCGATGCCGCCGGCGCCGGCGGTCGCGAACAGGCGTGTGGCGGCCAGGCCCGCCATCGTGATCTGGTAGCTCTCGCGCCAGCCGATCGGGTCTTCGTTGCGCGTCCCGCCCGGGCTGGACGCACCTGCGGCCTGGCGCGCGAGGGAACCGGACCTGCTGAGCACGAAGACCGCCCTGAACAGCACCACATAGCCGGCGAAGGAGGCCAGCTCGAACACGACCCCGACCGCTATCCACCAGGCGTCGCCGCTCTCGAGGTGGCGCAGCGTCGTACCGACGCCCGCCAGCTTGGGCAGCACGAAGTAGAGAAAGGCGACGATCGCAGCGACGAACAAGCCGAAGGCGATCGCCTCGCGGCGCGTGACCGCGACACGCGGCATCTCCTCCTCGTGGTGCTGTCCGCGCGCCGGACCGACCGCCCCGCTGTCTTCGTCGGTCACGGCGTCAGGCTCGCCTCCCAGTCGACCCACGCTCCGTCACCCGGACCTCTCGTGGGCGGCCGCCTCGAGCGCCGCCACGACCCGGCCGAATCGAGCCAGCGCCGGTCCCGCGCGCGGGCCCAAGCGGCGCACCGCAACGGTCAGGGCGGCGCCCGCGATCAGATCGGCCGCGTAGTGCTCGCCCAGGTAGACGAGCGCGAAGCCGAGCGCCGTCGTGTAGCCGACGCCGAGCGCGCCGGCGACCGGTCCCGTCTCCGCGAGCAGGAGCGCGGCCATCAGGGATGTCGCGAAGTGCAAAGAGGGCATTGCGGCCAGAGGATTACCTCCGAGAACACTGTAGAGGGGCCCCCAGCCGTCTCGCCAGAAGTGCTCGCCGTACTCGACCATCATGCGGCGCACGTCCTCGGCGCCGTGATGCTCACGACCGGCGACCGAGGCCGCGTACCAGGGTGGAGCGGTCGGGGCGACCCAGTAGACACTTGCGCCGAGGTCGAACACGGCGTAGGTCATGACGGCCGCGCGCGGGAAGCGCTCGGGCTTGCGGATGAGGACGTAAGCGAGCGAAGCGTGCGGCACCGCGAACCAGACCCAGTGGGCCCAGACGAGAATCTTGTCGAGCGTGCGCCAGCTTGGCCTGCCGTCGGCGGGGTCGATCTTGGCGAGAGCGCGCTGCAGGCGCAGCGTCGGCAGCTGACCGAGGCCGAGCACCCTGTCGACGTCTATTGGATAGTCGATGTGCACGCGCTTCGCCTGGGCGTCCTCGTCGTCGTGCGGAGTCTTGTAGGCCGCCAGGTACGCCCACATCTGTAGGCCGCAGACCGCCACGTCGCGCGCGCGCGAGCGGCGCACCGCGACGCACAGCGCCACTGGCGCCGCGTAAGCGACCGTCTGGGTGATGAGCGGCGCCACGCTCACGCGCTTGCGCAGGACCGGCGCGGCGATCCCGGCCGCGAGCACCCCCCAGGCGGTCGTCCTGATTACCCAAGCCCTCGACAGCCGCACTGCCGGACGAGTATACGGGCGTGGGTCTGTGTTCCAAAAAGTGACGAGACGCGCGCGCGCGTACGCACGCGCGCGGCACCCTCCATTTGGAAGAACATCTCTCGGGGTCCGGCGTCGGAGTCCGACGCTCGCCTCACCCGCCCGCCGGCACGGCCCGGTCGGCCGCGCGCGCGGCGGCAGCCGTCACGAAAGCGGAGATTATGCGGCTGGCGGGATCGGCCTCAGGATGCCACTGCACGCCCAGCAGGAAAGGCTGGGACGGCCCGCCCTCCCCCGGCCCGCCTTCCAGCTCGATCGCCTCGGGCACCTCGTCGAGCGTCGAGACGCCGCTGACGCAAAGGCCCTCGCCGAGCATGGCGACGCCCTGGTGGTGGTGAGACTTGGTCGCGTGGTGAAGCTCGCCCGCGGCCCGCGCCGCCAGCGAGCCCGCGGTCAGCACGACGTCGTGGTCGGCGCCGTCGAAGGAGCCGACCACGCGGCGGTGCTCCTGATGGCCGTAATGCTCGGGCAGATCCTGCACGAGGGTGCCGCCCAGGGCGACGTTGATCAGCTGCATGCCCCTACAGATCCCGAGCACCGGCAGCCCGCGCGCGATCGCGGCGCGCGTCAGGGCGATCTCGAAAGCATCGCGCTCGGGCACCGTGTCGACCGTCTCGGGGTGCGCGGTCTGACCGTAGGAGCCCGGGTCGATGTCGGCGCCGCCGGCCAGCAGGAGCCCGTCGAGCATGTCGAGAACCTCATCGGGAGTCTCCACCAAGCGAGGGTCGACCGGCAGCATCAGCGCGAGCCCGCCGGCCCGCTGGACCGCTTCGACGTAGTTGCTGGGCAGCAGCATCGCCGGCAGGTCCCATACGCTCCAGCGCGCGCGCTCGAAGGCCGCGCACATGCCGATCGCTGGCCTGATCGCCGTCACACCTTAGGATTATCGCCCATGACCACACCAAGCGATGGCACACCAGGCGACGCCGATCAGGCGGACGGCACCCAGCAACCAGACAGCGCCCACCCACCAAGCAACGCAGGCCAGCGGTTCGAGACGGTCGCCATCGAACACGCCGAGGGCGTGGCGACCCTGCGGCTGAACCGGCCAGAGGCCTTGAACGCGTGGAACCAGCAGCTCGGCCTGGACCTGCTGGCCGCGGTGCGTGAGGTGGGCGCCGACGAGGACGTGCGCGCGGTGCTCGTGACCGGCGCCGGCAGGGCGTTCTCTTCGGGCGCCGACCTGAAGGACTTCGGCGCCGAGACCACACCGGACGGCAGGCCTGACGTCTACAAAACGCTGACCGAGCGCTACCACCCGATCATGGTCGCGCTGCGCGAGATGCCGAAGCCGGTGATCGCGGCGGTCAACGGGCCGGCCGTCGGCATCGGCTGCTCGCTGGCGCTGTGCTGCGATCTGATCGTGGCCGCCCAGAGCGCCTACTTCCTGCTGGCCTTCGTCAACATCGGCCTGGCCCCCGACGGCGGCTCCTCGCTGTTCGTGCCTACGCGCGTGGGCTTCGCCAGAGCCATGGAGCTGGCGATGCTGGGCGAACGCCTGCCGGCGGAGCAGGCATTGCAGTGGGGTTTGATCAACAGGGTCGTCTCCGACGGACAGCTGGCCGAGGAGGCCTCCGCGCTTGCTGGTCGCCTCGCCGCGGGACCGACTCGCGCGTACGCCGGCGCCAAGCGCCAGCTGAACAGCTGGCTGTACGCGAGGATGGCCGACCAGCTCGAGCTGGAGGCCCAGGTGCAACGGGAGATGGCCGGCAGCGACGACTTCGTGGAGGGCGCGATGGCGTTCATCGAAAAGCGCCCGCCGCGGTTCAGAGGCGCCTGAGAGCGCCTGACAGGCGCTCTGAAGAACACCGCTTAAGCAAGTGTCAGACCCAAGTAGCAAAAGTCATCAAGCACGTCCCGTCCGGGCCTGAATAGAATCCCGAGCGCCTTGAACGGACTCCTGCTCGCAGCCCTTGCTTTCTTCACGCCCGAGTCGGGTGGTTCGCCGAACGCGGACAGCATCGACTCGCTCTACAAGATCGTCTTGGTCATCGGCCTGATCATCTTCGTTGCGGTGATCGGCGGGCTCGGGTACGCGCTCGTCAAGTTCCGGGCTCGCAAGGGCGTCGAGGCGGCCCAGATCCACGGCCACACGACCCTCGAGATCGCATGGACCTCGGCCGCCGCGGTGATCCTGGTGGGGCTGGCGATCCTGACGTTCGCGCGGCTGAGCTCGATCCAGAACCCGCCCAACTCCGACGCGGCCGGGACGAGCGTGGTCGGCGAAAGCGGCGAGCTCTACGCGACCGCCACCAAGCACCTGCCGCCAAACGGCAAGTCTCTCGAAATCGAAGTGATCGGCAAACAGTACGTCTGGCAGTTCGTCTATCCGGGCGCTGCCCAACGCAACGGGCTGGGCGCGCCCTACTCCTACGAGGAACTGGTGGTTCCGACGAAGACGACGGTCACGCTGAACATCGTCTCCGAGGACGTTGTCCACTCCTGGTGGATCCCGGAACTGGGCGGCAAGTTTCAGGCGGTGCCCGGCTATCACAACTACACCTGGTTCAAGATCTCAAAGCCGGGGCTCTATCGCGGCCAGTGCGCGCTGCTGTGCGGGCGCGGGCACGCGCGCATGATCGCGACCGTCAGGGCCCTGCCGCCGGCCCAGTTCGAAGCATGGCTGTCCAACCAGAAGCAGCTGATCGCCGAAGCCAACGCCGCGGCCGCGGTCGCTCGCGCGAAGCTCAACCGGGAAACCGGCCCCGGACAGGTCGAGAACCCCTGAGCAAAGACCCCTACGAGAACACCGACCAGAACCGAAACCCCGACAGGAGCAACCAGCAAATGGCCACCGTCGCAGCCCAGCCCGTCCCCCAGATAGTCGCCCACCGCGCCGAGCGCGAGGCCCGCGGCTGGACGAGCTGGATCACGACGACCGATCACAAGCGGATCGGGATCATGTACATGGTCACGACGTTCGTGTTCTTCTGCCTCGGCGGCACCGAGGCCTTGATGATCCGGCTGCAGCTGGGCGCGCCCGAAAACACGCTCGTGACCCCGCAGGTCTACAACCAGCTGTTCACGATGCACGGCACCACGATGGTCTTCCTGTTCGTCGTGCCGATGATGGCGGGCCTGGCCAACTACTTCCTGCCTTTGATGATCGGCGCCAGGGACATGGCCTTCCCGCGCCTGAACGCGCTCTCCTACTGGCTGCTCTTGGCGGGCGGGATCGTCTTCTACGCCTCGATCTTCTGGAACCCGCCGGAAGCGGGATGGGTCAGCTTCGTGCCCCTGGCCAACTCGGTCTACTCGCCCGGGGGCGGCGAGGACGCCTGGATCTATTTGATCCACCTGACGGGACTCTCGTCGCTGGTCGGCGCGATCAACTTCTATGCGACGGTCGTCAACATGCGCGCCAAGGGCATGAGCTGGGGCCGTTTGCCGCTGTTCGTGTGGACGATCCTGACCTACTCGGTGCTCTTGATCTTCGCGCTGCCGGTCGTCGCGGCGGCGGTCACGATGCTGCTCGCCGAAAGGCATTTCGGAGCCCACTTCTTCGACTCGACCTCGGGAGGCTCGCCGATCCTGTGGCAGAACCTGTTCTGGTTCTTCGGGCACCCCGAGGTCTACATCATGGTGCTGCCCGGTTTCGGGGTCATCTCGGAGGTACTGCCGGTGTTCGCGCGCAAGCCGATCTTCGGCTACAAGGCGATCGCCGCCTCGACCGTCGCGATCGCGTTCCTGGGCTTCCTGACGTGGGCGCACCACATGTTCACGGCGCCGATTCCCGAGGTCCTGGTCGTGTTCGTGATGCTCAGCTCGTACTTCATCGCGGTGCCGACGGGCGTCAAGATCCTGAACTGGGTGGCCACGCTGTGGAAGGGCGCGATCGAGTACAGAACCCCGCTGCTGTTCTGCGCCGGGGCGATCGCGATCTTCTTGATCGGCGGCATCTCGGGCGTGTTTCTGGCGACGTTCCCGATCGACTGGCAGGTCAACGAAACGTACTTCGTCGTGGCCCACCTGCACTACGTGCTTTTGGGCGGGGCGCTGATGCCGATCTTCGCGGCGATCTACTACTGGTTCCCGAAGATCACGGGCCGGATGCTGAACGACACGCTCGGCAAGTGGAGCTGCGCGCTGATCTTCGTCGGCATCATGGTCACGTTCATGATCCAGCACGCGATCGGCCTGGACGGTATGCCGAGGCGCGTCTACGAGTACCCGAACGTCGGGCACCTGGCGCTCTACAACCAGATCTCGACGGCCGGCTCGTTCATCCTCGCCGTAGGTGTGATCCTGACCATCGTCAACGTCTGGCGTAGCCTCAAAGTCGGCGCGATCGCCGGACCGGACCCCTGGAAGGCGAACACGTTGGAGTGGTTCACGAGCTCGCCCCCGCCGGTCAACAACTTCGACGTGATCCCGGTCGTGCACTCGGCCGAGCCGATGAAGGACATCCGGGCCGAGATCGAGCGCCGTTCCAGCGGCGCGAGCGTGGGCGCTCCGGCCCCGGCGACCGTGCCCGCCGGGGCCAACCAGATCGGGGTCTGAGCGCATGAGCGGTGCGCCTCGAAGCGGCGCGGCGCAGGCCATCGCCGCGCCCAGCGCTTCGGCGAGCGTGCCGGGTCTGGCGCCGCGGACGTGGCAGCTTTTCAGCGACTACCTGGAGCTGACCAAGCCGAAGGTCCAGTCGCTGCTGCTGCTGACCACGATCGCCACGATGTACGTGGCGGGCGACCCGTCGCTCGGACTGGTGGCCTTGACGTGCCTCGGCGGCTATCTGTCGGCCGGAGGCGCGGGCGCGGTCAACCACTGGTTCGACCGCGACATCGACGCCCGCATGACGCGGACCGCGACCAGGCCGATCCCGGCCGGGCGAGTGCGCCCGGCCGCGGCCCTGACGTTCGGCTGCGCGCTGGCCGCGCTGTCGTTCGTGGAGCTGTCGCTGACCGTGAACCTGCTCGCCGCGACGCTTTCCTTGTCGGGCTTTCTCGGCTACGTCCTCATTTATACGGTCTGGCTGAAGCGGCGCACACCTCAGAACATCGTGATCGGCGGCGCCGCCGGCGCGGTGCCGCCGCTGGTCGGCTGGGCAGCGGTCACGGGCTCGGTGAGCGCCACGGCGATCCTGCTGTTCGGGATCGTCTTCTTCTGGACGCCGCCCCACTTCTGGGCGTTGAGCCTGTTGATGAAGGACGAGTACGCGCGCGTGGGCGTGCCGATGCTGCCGGTCGCGCGCGGCGAGGATGAGACCAGGCGACAGATCCTGCTGTACACGGTCCTGCTCTATGCGGTCTCGCAACTGCCTTTCTGCGCGGGCGGACTGGGCACGGTCTACGTGGTGGCCTCGATCGCGCTCGGGCTCGGCTTCATCGCGGGCGCCGTGCGGCTCTACCGCACGGCAGGCCGATCCCAGACGATCGCTCGCAAGGCCGCGCTGCAGCTTTACCTGTACTCGCTGGCCTACCTGGCGCTCCTGTTCGGCGCGATGGTCCTCGACAAGCACGTATGACCTGGAGCACGTATAGAATGCGCGACCGACCATGATGACAAGAGGACTTGCACGCAGGAACATCAGGACCGGCCTGGTCGTCGGCGCGATCTGCATGTTCATGTTCGGCATCTCCTTCCTCGCGGCCGCCGCCTACCTGTCGTGAGCCCCATCGACCCAGAGGTTCCGCCGACGGGCGAAGAGATCCATCTGCCCGGGCCTTCGATCCTGCCGCTCTTGACGGCGGTCGGCATAACGCTGGCCTTGGTCGGCGTGACGACGATGATCGAGCTGACGATCATCGGCACGATCCTGACGGTCTACTGCGTGGCGCGCTGGATCAAAGACACGCGCCACGAAATAGACGAGCTTCCGCTCGACTGACTCGCACGACCTCCGCCGCGCGCGGCGCGTGTCCCCACCGAAGACGCGGCTCGCAGCCGGCCTACCCGATGGCGACCCCGGCCGGCACCGGGCAGATCGCGCCGTCTTCGGTCCAGCACCTGACGATGTCGCGCACCGACAGGACGCCGACGGGATCGCCGCCGTCGAGCACGATCAGATGCCTGAAGCCGCCCTTTACCATCGCGGCGGCGGCCTCCTCCAAGGACCAGCCTGGCGCCGCGTAGACGACCTCGCCCGTCAGATGGTCGGCGACACGCTCTCGGTCGGCATCCTCGCCGGCTCCAATCGAATGCAGGATGTCGCGCTCGGTCACGATCCCCGGCCCGTGACCGTCCGGGTCGAGCACCACCGCGGCGCCGACCTTTCGCTCGGACATCAGGCGCGCGACCTCCCTCAGAGTGTGTCCTGGACCGACCGTCAAGACCATCGGGCTCATCCCGTCGCGAACCTGCATGACCGCTTCCTTCCCGGCGCCACTCGCTGCGAAACGCCGCCCGAGGGATTGCAACGATTGGCTCAATGTAGTACGAAGAGTGCTCCCGGTCAAGGCCGTCGGCCCAACAGGCGTCGGGCCGGATTGGTGAAATGGTGCTGTTCTGAGGTGCTACACTCGCGAGGTGCCCACTCGCCACCCTCGCCATTCGATAACCGAGACGCCACCCGTGCGCGAGGCGCTCGACGCGCTGCGCCTACGCGGAGAGCGCATCCGGATGGGCGATCTCGTGGTCCGCGGCGCACACGAGCGGCTGCGAGAGCTGGAAGCCGAGCGCGACGACGAGGCCCACAGGGCTGAGCTGCGCCGCCAGCTGGTCGAGCGGCTGCACACAGGCGAGGGGATCGACGTGGACGCGGCCTACGAGGTCCGCGAGCACGGCTGGATCCATCGTTGACCGACTACGGTCGAGCGCTGCTGCTGGATCACTCCGTATGGGCTCGGGCAGCGGACGGGCGACTGCGCGGCAAGCCACGCGAAGTGTTCGACGCCGCGCTCGCCGCCGGCGAGCTGTGGACATGTCCACCTGCGCTGCTCGAGATGCGCTACAGCGCCCACGACAGCAAGCAGTTCAGCGCCATCGCCCGCGAACTCGACGCGCTAACACATGCGCCTCTGACCACTGAGGCCGCGCGTTCGGCGACCGTGGCTCAGGCCGAGCTCGCCGCGACACCCGGCATCTCCCACCGCGTCAAGCCCGTGGACCTGCTGATCGCCGCGATCGCCGCGAGCGCAAACGTCGGAGTGCTGCATTACGACCACGACTACGACACAATCGCCACACAAACCTCACTGTCGTTCGCCAGCGCCTGGGTCGCGCCGCGCGGCAGCATGGACTGACCTCGGACGGCCGCCGGGCCGCCGCTGCTCAGGGCACGGCCAGGGCTTCCAAGTCTCCCTGGGCCGCGGCGATGACCCCCCGCGCGACCCCTTGCCAGGACCAGCGCTCGCGCACGGTCGCCACGAGCCCGGCCCTGGTCTCCTCGCGCAGCTTTGAATCGACGGCCAACCAGGCGACGATCCGCTCGGCGAGGGCGGTCACCGCGGAGTCGTCGACCGGGAACGACAGCCACGGCGCCACCTGCTCGGGGACTGCGCGCGCGAGCGCCTCGCTGACCTCCGCCAAGCCGGAATGGGCCGCGCTGATCGGCAGCGCCCCGCAGGCGGCGGCCTCGGCGGCAACCATGCCAAAGGCCTCTGGGAACGTGCTCGGAACGACGATCGCCTCACATGCCGGCAGCACCCCAGCCAGCTCGTCGTGGTCGAGCCTGCCCGTCAGGATCACGCGCTCGGGCAGCCCCTTGGCGGCCGCCAGGTAGCGCTCGCGCTCGGCCTCGCCCAGGCCTTCGAAGAAGGCGAGCAGGTGACGCAACGGCTGGCCTGGCGCCGCGGACCGGTCGGGCACGACAGGCTTGCCGGCCCTCCCAGACTCGAGCGCCTGGTCGGGCGTCGCCGACTCGAGTGACTGGCCTGGCGCCGCGGACTCGAGCGCCCTGCCGGCCCGGGCGATCGCGAGAGCCCCGTCGAGATCGCCGGCGGCGAGCGCCGCCAGCAGGCGTTCGCATCCGTCCCGGTACGCGCCGAAGCCAACGACGAGCAGGCGCGCATCCGGAACCTCGGCGAGCACGAGCGGCCAGGCCGCGAGCAGCAGGTCGACGCCCTTGCTGACGATCAGCTTGCCGACGAACGCGACCAAGCGGTCGTGGTCGGGCTCGACACGGGCCAACGCCGCCGCCGCCGCAAGCTCGTCCCTGGCGAACGCGTCGCCGGCCTCAGCGCCAGCCTCCTCGTCGGCGCCCTGGTGCAGCTGAGAGACCAGCGAACGGAGGCGCGCGCGCGCGCGGGCAGGCTCTTTGGGAGCAAACAACTCGACGTCGACGCCGGGCGGCCCGAGGCGGGTGCGCCGCTCGAGCGCCGGGTCGTCGAGCGCGCGCCAAAGGCTGGTCGCGGTGTGCCTGGAGCCGACCAGGATCGCCCGCGCTCCCGTTACACCCTCCCTGGCGAACTCCAAGAAGCGCTCGGGTTCAGGCTTGACGGTGTACTCGAGCGCCGAGCCGTGGACCTTGACCGCATACGGCACCTGGCCGCCAAGGCCGCGGGCGAGGATCACAGGGCCCATCACGAGATGGTTGGCAAGGGCGATCTCTGGCTCGACCCGTGCGCACAGCTCGCTGACCGCCGCCACATTGGCATCGATGTAACGGGCGACCTCGTCGTCGCTGCACTGGGCGAAGGTCTTGGCCTTGATGTTCTCGTAGCGGTCGGCCACATATACCGGCAGCAGGCCGCCGATGTTCGGCCGATAGACCGTGCAGCTTCCGTTCTTCCCGAGCGAGCGGACCGACAGCTTTCCTTCATCCCAGTCCCCGACCGCATCCACGAACGCGTAGCGCTCGGGATGGCGGTCCTGGCAGAGCAGATGCACGTCGTGTCCGAGCTCCACGAGAGCGGCGGCCAGGCGGGCGTTGTATACGTTCGAGCCGGTGCCTCCCAGGAGGTAGCCGTGAAAGACGAGGATGCGCATTGCCGCACACTAGACGCCACGCCCCTGTGCCTGCGCTCGGCTCGCGGCGCCAGCCGTCCGGCGTCTTCGCCGGTCCGACCGCTTCGCTAGAGTGCACGCGCATGAGCACCGAACAGCGATACCGCCTGCGCAACCCGGCCAGTGGTCGGGAGGTCGTGATCGAGGCCCAGCCCGAGGAGATCTATACCGACCGCGAAACTGGCGAGGAGCTGGAGATCGTCGGCAAGATGCTGCCGCTGGCCCCCTCGGCGTCAAAGCTGCCGTGGGCGGTCGAGAACCTGAGGTTCTGCACCTGGTGCGAACAGATGGCCCAGCGCGACCTCAACGACTGCCCGACGTGCGGGCGGCGCATGGGACCGCCCGGCGCCAAGGCCTGAGCGCGCGCGTGAGCTCGCGCGGACACAAAACACGACGGCCCGCGATGGCGGTCGCGGCCGTTCTGGCGCTCGCTTGCGGTATCGGCCTGGGCGCGTGCGGAGGCTCGAGCAACGTGTCCGACGCGATCCCCAAGACGACCCCCGAAATAACACCGCCCACGAATACGAGCGCCGAAAAGGAAGCTGCTCAGACGACCGCCACCTCTACGACCGCCACGACCAAAGCGAAGACGACGAGCGAATCCGAATCGGGCTCAGCCAGCGAATCGGGCGAATCGAGCGAATCGAGTTCGGAAGCGACCGGCGGCTCCTCGGGCGAAGCCGGCGGCGGCGAAGCGGCCGGTGGCACCTCCGCGGGCGGCGGCGCTGGCAAAGGCACCGAAGAAGCCGCCAAAACCGAATCCAAAACAGGCGAAGCGGGCGGGACTGGCGCTCCCTAGGGCACCGCTGACCGGCATGTCTCGGCGTCCTCGGTCACTCGCGTACCGAAAGTACGCCACGTTCCCTGCGTCCTTGACCCACTTGCTCAGCGGCGCCCTAGCTAGTTAGCTAGGGAGTCGAGATCAAGGTCGCGCTGTAGGTCAGGCGCGCGGTGCGGTAGAGGCAGTAGTACTGCACGTTCGAGCCGATCGCTGTCTGAGTGGTCTGGGCGGAGGTGCTCGAGCAGCTCGCCTTCGGGCGCGAGGCGCGCCAGGACGTGGTGTTTTCGAAGCCAAGCGCCAAGGCGGGCGCCCAGGTCGGCACGGTGAGGGCCACGATGTCGCCCTTCTTGACCTGGAGCGTCGTTTCGAGCGGGAACTGGGCGGTCTTGCCGAAGTACGGTTCGAGCTTGAGGAGCGGGCTCTGGGCGATCAGCTTGTAGGTGAGGTTGGGCTTCTTCTGGGGCCTAAGCACGGCGATCCCGGCTTCAGAGGCGCCGCCCTCGTTGGAGTTGAAGAACTTCGTCTGGGTCGAGTTCGGCTTGCCGAGGGTGATCGTCCAGGCGACGATCGTCCCGTCGCGAGGGGCGGCGAGAATGTTGGTCGCCGTGCCTACCTTGACCTGAAAACCGGTCGTGCGGCTGACGGCCAGACAAGGGCTGCTCGGGCAGCTGGGCACCGTCGCGGGCGTGGTCGTGCCGATTACGCCGACTTCGTTGAGCGTGGCCCCAGACAGGGCGGGCAGAGCCAGCAGAAGCGCGGCGCCCCCAAGAATCGCAGTGATCGTTCGTCGCATATTCGCCATCAACACAAACACCCGTCAAAGGATGCGGTGCCGTTTGATTCGCGCTCAGCGCATCAGTTCCTGCGCGGCGCCCGCGATCTCCTCAGGGTCGCCGGGCGCAGGAACCCAAGGCAGCCGCAACGGGTCGTCGGCGTACCGGGGAACGACATGCACGTGGAAGTGGAACACGGTCTGCCAGGCGGCGGCGCCGCAGGAGTTGACGAGGTTCACGCCGGCGGCGCCCAAGCGCTCTGAGACCAGCGCAGCCTGGCGCTGGCAGGCGAGCGCGACGGCGGCCAAATCGTCGGGTTCTACGCTCAGAAGGTCGCGCGAATGAGCCTTCGGGATCACGAGCGCGTGCCCGCGGGTGGCCGGAGCGATGTCCATGAACGTGATCGTTCGCTCGTCTTCGACGACGATCGTCGCCGGCAACTCGCCTTCGACGATCTTGCAGAAGATGCAGTCTGGGTCGCCCATCGCCAGGTAGCCTAGCTTGCGGCGCACCGGCCAGCATGGCCGTGCACGACCCGTCGGCCAGCGCACCCCGACCCCGTCGGCCGCGCCGTCCGGATCAACGATCGATGCAGCCGTCGCTCAGGCGGCCAGGAACGCTCTGGCATAGGCCAAAGCCTGCTCGCGAGTCCCGACCTCGCCCGCATATTGCGCAGCCGTCAGCTCGCCAAGAACAACCCCGAGCCGGGGTCCCTTCGGTACGCCGAGCGCAGCCGCCAGCTCGTCCCCGCGCCACAGCGGCCGCGGCGGCCCGTCCGCCCGCCAGCGCAGCGCATCGCGGAGCATCGCGCGCGCGAGGGCCATGTGGCTGGCGATCGACTCGTCCGCTCGACAGCCTCGCGTGGCCAGGCGATCGGCGACCGAAAGCAAGGTCACGTCGACCTCGACGGGCGAAGTGGACTGGAGGTAGTCGAACACGACGCGCTTGGCCAGCGGTTGCGGGGCGTGCACGAGAAAGCCGAGGCGCAAATGGTGGCGCACGAGGCCCGCGACATGGCCGCGCAGACGCTCGCTGGTCCGCAAACGTCCGAGCAACGCACGCGCGAGGCCAGCCCCGCGCTCGTCGTGACCGATGAACGTGACGTGGGCGCCGTCCGGCCCGACGGCTCGCGTCAGCGGCTTGGCCGCGTCATGCAGAAGAGCGCCCCAGCGCAAGGCCTCACCGCGGGTCGACTCGTCCGCGAGAGGCTCGGCCAGGAGCGCCGCGACGGGCTCTGCAAACTCGGCGTCGCCGAGGACGGCCGCCGGGTCGGCCTGCAGCGCGATCGTACGGTCGAGGACCTCCAGGGTGTGACCGTAAACGTCGAGATGGTGATAACGGCTCTGCTCGATGCCGCGCAAAGCAGAGAGCTCGGGCAGCACGATGGGCGTGATCCCGAGCGAGTCCATCAGCTGGAGCCCTTGGATGACCCTCGGAGACCCGACGATCTGACGCAGCTCCATGAAGATGCGCTCGCCGGACACCTTTTCGAGACCGGACGCCCCGGCGCGGGCGGCCCGGGCGGTGTCCGGCTCGATCTCGAATCCGAGATCGACAGCTTGGCGCACGAGGCGCAGGACACGCAGAGGATCGTCTGAGAACGCACGCTCGGAGACCATGCGCAAGCGCTTGGCCGCGAGATCGGCAAGGCCGCCGAACGGGTCGATCGCCTCGTACCCGCCAAGCCCACCCGCGCCTCGCCCGCCGCCCGCGTGCCCCGCACCCCCCGCGCCGCGCTCGTGATCGCCGCCGAGCGGCTCGGCGATCGCGTTGATCGTGAAGTCGCGTAGACCGAGGTCAGCGGTCAGCGAGCCGCCGCGCAGCGGTTGTACGTCTACCTGCCAGGCGCGGTCACGGGCGACGACACGCCAGCCGGCGAACTCTTCGGAGAGCTCGAAGCAGGCGGCGCCACCCGCCGCCCTGGCGATCGCCTTCGCGGCGTGGGCGGGATCCCCGTCGATCGCGAGGTCGAAGTCGGTGCTCGAGCGCCCGAGCAGGCGGTCGCGCGGGGCGCCGCCGACGAGCCAGGCCGGAACGTCGCCGAGCGCGGCGCGCACCGCTTGCAGGGCCTCCTCGGCGGCAGGCCCGGGCGCGGACGGGCGCTCGCCACCGGGGGCGGCGTCGCCGGCGAGACGCCTGCCGCTCACCGGACCGCCGGCGAGACGCCGAGGGCAGCGCGCGCGACGCGCGGCACGCGCGAAGACAGGCCACAGGTGATCTCGTAGTTGATCGTGCCGATCCGCTCGGCCAGCTCCTCGGCGGTGATCCGGTCGGCGCCGCTCGATCCGATCAGGACCGCCTCGGCGCCGCACAGCTCGAGCGCGGCCGGGTCCGGGCCGAGGTCGACCGCGACGTTGTCCATGCTGACCGTCCCCACCAGCGGCAGCCTGGCGCCGGCGACGAGCACCTCGGCGTTACCGGACAGCGCGCGCCTGAAACCATCGCCGTAGCCGATCGGCAGCATCCCGATGTGGGTGTCGTGGTCGGCTATGAAGCGCCTGCCATAGCCGGTGCTCTCGCCCGGCCGGCACAGCTTGACGTCGGCGATGTAAGAGCTCAGCGATAGCGCCGGACGCAGGCCATGGGTATCGGGATCCTCGCCGAAGGGGTCCATGCCGTAGATGGCGATGCCGCACCTGGCCATGTCGAAACCGACATCCCCCGGATCGGCCAGTCCGCCCCGCGGCTGACGTCGCCCGCCCGGATCGAGCTTTTCGAGGAAGGACACGTGTTGCCGGCGCAGGACCGCGGCGCTGTTGGCGGCGTGTACGAGCACGTCTGGATACTCGGCCCGGACCGCGGCCGCCCAGCGTGTGAACTCGGCGAGCTGGGCTCCGTAGAAGCCTTCGTCGTCGAGGATGTCGGCGGTCGCGAAGTGCGTCATCGCGCCGGCCAGGCGTACGCCGGGAGCGTTGGTGGCCGCGGCCACGACGAGGTCGGCCTCCTTGACATCGCGCGTACCGAGCCGGCCCATGCCGGTGTCGAGCTTGACGTGCACGCGGGCGGTGCCGCGCGCGCGCGCGGCGGCCTCGTCGGCAAGCGCGATCGTGCGCTCGCGCCAGACCACGATGTCGGCTTTCAAGTCGATCGCCTGCTCGATCTCGGGGCGCCCAGACACCGGGCCCATGACCAGGACCGGCGCTTCGATGCCTGCATCGCGCAGCTGCTCGGCCTCGGCGAGGGTCGCGACCGCAAGCCAGCTGGCGCCGGCGCCGAGCGCGGCCTTGGCGCTGAGCACTGCGCCGTGGCCGTAGCCGTCGGCCTTAACGACCGCGCACAGCTCGCGTCCGGCCAAGGCATCGAGCAGGAGCGAACAGTTGTGGGCGATCGCCGCTGGGTCAACGTGGGCGACGGCGCGGCGCGGACCCACGGTCTGATCCCCACTCGCTCCGCCTGCTCCCGCGCGGCCAATACCGACTTCGCCCTCGATCGAACCACCGCTACTCATATCCCCCGCCCCCTCGCGCCGCCGGCAGCGCAGCGATCACGTCGGAGGCGATCACGCCCTCGGCGGAGCCGACGGCCTCGGCGGCGAGGCGTCCAGCCCGGGCGTGTAGCAACACACCGGCGGACGCGGACGCGAACGGCTCGAGCCCACCCGCGAGCAAGGCGGCGATGACCCCGCAGAGCACGTCGCCGGTGCCGGCGGTCGCCAGCGCCGGGCTGGCGCCGGGACTGACCGCGACGGTGCCGTCCGGATCGGCGACGAGCGTGTCGTCGCCCTTGAGCACGACGACCGCCCCCGCGCGCGCGGCGGTCGCGCGAGCGCAGGCAAGGCGCGCTGACGCGATGCGTGCGGCGTCGGTCTCGAGCAGCCTGGCAAGCTCTCCCGGATGAGGGGTCAGCACGGTCGGCGAGCGACGCCCTGCCAGATCGTCGAGGTGCCCGCCGGTCTTGGCATGGGCGTGCGCGTTCAGACCGTCGGCGTCGAGCACGAGCGGCACCTCGGCACGGGCGGCCAGCGCGCGCGCGAACGCGACCGCCGGCTCGCCGCGGCCAAGGCCGGGGCCGAGCGCGAGCGCCCCACCACGGCGGGCGCCCTCGAGCACGACCTCGACACCCATCGGTGCCAGCATCCCGTCCTCGTCGGGCAGTCCCCTGGTCATCAGCTCGGGCGGCCCGCCGCTCGCGATGATCGCCTGCAGGGACGCCGGCACGCAGGCCGTGACGTAGCCAGCGCCGGCCCGCATCGCGCCGAGGGCGGCCATGCGCGGCGCGCCGGTCAGCCCCCTGGAGCCGCCCGCCACGAGCACATGTCCGGAAATGAACTTGGTCGAGCCGGCGTCCCGGCGCGGGAGCAGGTCGAGCGCGCTTGGCGCGATCAGGCCGATCTCGGCCGCGACCGGAGCGCCCTTCGGGATGCCGATGTCGATGACCTCGACCTCGCCGGCCTTCGCCTTGCCGGGGTTGATCCAGAGGCCTGGCTTGGCCGCGTGGAAGGTGACGGTCACCGTGGCTTTTACCGCCGGGCCGGAGACCTCTCCCGTGGAGGCATCGACGCCCGAGGGCACGTCGACGCTGACGACGTGTCCGGCCCAAGCCTCGATCGCAACGATCGCCTCCGCGACCGCGCCCCTCGGCTCTCCGGCGAAGCCGGTGCCAAGCAATGCGTCGACCACGATGCCCGCCTCGCCGAGGGCCCCGCCGATCGCGTCGCTGGCGGCCAACGCCCCCGCCCCTACCGCCGCCGGTCCTACTCCGGCCCCGGCCGTCGCGGTCGAGACCTCGACCGGTGGCTCGCCGGGAAGGCGCTCGAAGTTGACGCGCGCGTCGCCGGACAGCCTCTCGGCAGAGCCAGCCAAGAAGACCGTGACCCGGCGGCCGGCATCGCGCAGCAGCCTCGCCACGACCAAGCCGTCGCCGCCGTTGTTGCCTGCGCCGCAGAAGACCGCGACCGGGCCGTCGGGATCGAGCCGCTCGACCGCGCGCGCCACGCCGGCGCCGGCACGCTCCATCAAATCGAGCGACTTCACCCCGCGCTCCTCGATCGCCCAGCGGTCGATCGCCCGCATGCGCTCGGCGTCGGGCAAAGGCATCAGCCAGTCAGGCAAGGCGACCACGACCAGCGATGCTAGATGACGACCCGGTTACTCGACGGTGACGGTCTTGGCCAAGTTGCGCGGCTGATCGACGTTCAAGCCCCTACGCCTCGCGATCTCATAAGCCAGCAGTTGCAGCGGTATGACCGCCAAGATCGGCTGCAACATCCAGTCGACCGCGGGGACCCTGACGATCGAATCGGCGTGCGCGTCGATCCGCTCGTCGCCGGCTGTCGCGATCGCGATCACGTGGGCTCCACGAGCCCTGACCTCTTGCATGTTGGACGCGATCTTCTCGAGGACCGGCGATTCGGTCGCAACGGCGACGACGGGCGTGTTCTCGTCGAGCAAAGCGATCGGGCCGTGCTTCATCTCGCCCGCCGCATAAGCGTCGGTCGCGATATACGAGATCTCCTTCAGCTTCAGGGCGCCCTCCAAGGCCACCGGCAGGCCGACGTGGCGGCCGATGTACAAGAAGAACTCCTTGCGCCAGTGCTCGTCCGCGATCCTGGCGATCTCCGGCCTCACGTCATGCCCGTCCCGCGCCTCCGCCGCCTCGCCGGTCAGCTGGGCGATGCAGTGCGGCAGGCGCTTGAGCTCGGACACGAGGCCGGTCAGGCGCTCGGCCGAAAGCGTTCCGCGCAGCTCGGCAAGGCGCAGCCCGAGCATGTACATGACCGCGACCTGGCAAACGAACGTCTTGGTCGCCGCCACCCCGATCTCGAGGCCGGCCCTGGTGAACAGCACGCCGTCGGCGTCCCTGGTCGCCTGCGAGCCCATCACGTTCGTGATCGCCACGACCTTGGCGCCGCGCTCGCGGGCCATCCTCATCGCCGCGAGCGTGTCGGCCGTCTCTCCGGACTGGCTGATCCCGACGACCAGATCGCCGGGTCCTAGCACCGGGTTGCGATACCTGAACTCCGAGGCGATGTCCATCTCGACCGGCAGCCTCGCCCACTCCTCGATCGCGTAGCGACCGATCAGACCGGCGTGGTAGGAGGTGCCGCAGGCGACGACGACCACCCTGCTCACATCCGCGAACAGGGCCTCGTCCATGACTCCGTCCTCCCCGAGACAGACCCCCGCGCCCGAGGCGGTCCGGTCGGCGATCGTCTCGGCGACGGCGTCTGCCTGTTCATGGATCTCCTTGAGCATGAACGTCTCGTAGCCGGCCTTCTCGGCGGTCTCCTCGTCCCAGTCGACCGTCTCGACAGGCCGGCCCAGCTCCTCGCCGGCCGGGTCCGTGATCGTGACCCCGCCTGGCCTCAGGACCACGATCTCGTTGTTGTCGACGAACTGGACCTGCCTGGTGTACGCCAGGAAGGCGGGCACGGCCGATGCCACGAACTGCTCGCCCTCGCCGACGCCCACGATCAGCGGGCACTCGCGGCGCGCGCCCACCAACGTGTCGGGCTCGTCCAGGCTCATCGCCACGAACGCGAAGTGACCGTCGAGTTCGCCGTAGGCGGCGCGCACGGCGTCAGCCAGGTCGCCGTCGTAATGGTTCGCGATCAGGTGCGCGATCGTCTCGGCGTCGGTCTCGGAGCTGAACGTGCAGCCCTCCGCGGACAGGCGCTCCTTCAAGGCCACATAGTTCTCGACGATCCCGTTGACGACCACGTGTACGCGGTCGCCAGAGTCGCAGTGCGGATGGGCGTTCCGCTCGGTGACCCGCCCGTGCGTGGCCCAGCGGGTATGCCCGATGCCGGTGCTCGCCGGCCTGGTAGCCAACGCCAATCCGCTCCCGTTCCGGGCTCCGGCGGCGGTCCCGTTCAGCTTGGCCTGAAGCGCGTCGAGATTGCCGACGGCCCTGACGGACTCGATCCGGTCGTCCTCGATGACTGAGATGCCCGCCGAGTCGTAACCCCTGTACTCGAGCCGTCTCAGCCCGCCGAGCAAGAGCTCCCTGATCGGCTTCGAGTCACCGCGTGGCTCGCTGCCGACGTAACCGACGATGCCGCACATCGGTCGAAGATACCGCGCTTCACGGCTGCCCCAGGAAGACATGGACGTTTAGGACCTATCCCGGTTGGGTGGTGGCGAGGGTGGCGAGCTGCGCCTTCTTGAATGCGATGAGGCCGCTGGAGAGTTGTAGGAGGGCGAGGTGGTTCTCGTCCTTCTTGGACCAGCGGATGAGTATCCCGCGGTTGCGGTTCAGCCAGGAGTGGCAAGCCTCGACGACCCAGCGGCGTGCTTTCCACTCGGGGTTGTGGGCCTTCTCCTCGATCTCCTCACCGCGTGCGCGGATGTGCGGCGTGAGCGCGTATTCGCCGACCAGCTCGCGGACTTCAGCGTTGTCATACGCCTTGTCCAGACAGATGCCCTGCGGCTGCTCTGGGGTCGGCTCGGGCCGCTTGATCGGGATCGAGTCCAGCGTCCCCTTCAGCAGCTTGTGATCGTTACGGTTCGCGCCGTCGTGATCGAGCCCGACCGGGACCCCCGCACCCTCCGCGAGGACCGAACGCTTCGCCCCCCCTTGGCTCTATCAGTAGGGTTTGGGCCGGTCTTGGCTCCTCCCAGCGGGGCTTTGCTCATCGCCCCGTCACCCGACAGGAACGACCAGTCGATGCCCACGACCTCGTCGTACTCCAGCAGTCCTTGGCGCCAGATCTCGTGGAACACCCCGGCCTGCTCCCACTCCTGAAAACGCCGGTGCGCAGAGGATGAGGAGCACACCCCGGTCGCGTTCAGCGCGTTCCACTGCATCCCGGTCCGCAGCACCAGCATGATCGCGTCCATTGCGTCACGGTCGGGTACCCGCGGCGCGTGACAGCCCAACGGGTGAAACGGCGGTGCTGGAAGCAGCGGCTCGACCCGCTCCCACAACCAGTCCGGCATCCGCCAACCATCATCCTGACTGACCATGTAGCCCATAACAGACCTCCTGATCGAATGGCATGACAGCCCTTGGATCAAGTTCAACGCTGAGCTACATAACCCTTCCGGGATAGATCCTTAGGCGGTCCACGCCAGGCCCCGCACCCCAATCGTTCGACTCATACGTCGGGAGCCGGTTCCATCGAACGCGCGCAGCCCTGGCTACCTGGCTGGCCTGGCCCGCCCGGGTCAGGCCAGCTCGCGGCGGACGAGGTCGACCAGACCGTCGCAGACCTCTTCGGCCTCGGCCTCGGTCGGGGCCTCGACCATGACCCTCACGAGCGGCTCGGTGCCGCTCGGCCTGACGAGTACGCGCCCGCGCCCGGCGAGCCCTTCGTCGGCGGCCTCGACCGCCGCTGTCACGACCCGCGAGCCGTGCAAAGCCTCGCGGTCGCGCACTTTCACGTTGACCAGGCGCTGCGGCAGCTTCGCCATCGCGCCGCGCTCGCGCAGGTCGGCGCCGGCGAGCGCCTCCAAGGTCAGCAGCGCACCGGCGATGCCATCGCCGGTGCGGTTGAAACCGAGATCGATCAGGTGTCCGGACTGCTCGCCCCCGAGCGCCCAGCCGCGCTCCAACAGCTCCGCGAGCACGTACCGGTCACCGACCTTCGTTGTCGCGACCTCGACCCCGGCGTCGGCCATCGCGGTGTGAAAACCGTAGTTGGTCATCACCGTCACCGCGACTCCGTCGCCCGGCAGACGCCCGGCCCGGCGCAGGTGCAGCGCGGCGAGCGCCATCAGCTCGTCGCCGTCGACGACCTTCCCGGCGCCGTCGACGGCGAGCACCCTGTCGCCGTCGCCGTCGAAGGCGAACCCGAGCTTGTGCCCGCCTTCGCGAACACGTCCTGCCAAGCCCTCGATGTGGGTCGAGCCGCAACCGTCGTTGATGTTGCGCCCGTCCGGACTGTCCGCGATCACGCTAACGGTGGCGCCCAGACGCCTGAAGATCGCAGGCGCGACCTCATATGTGGCGCCGTTGGCGCAGTCCAACACGACATCCAGTCCTTTGAGGTCGAGTTCCGCGAAGCGGCTGTGCAGCTCCCGCAGGTAATCCTCGCCGGCGCCTTTCAGCTCCCTGATCCGCCCGATCGCCGGAAGCCCGTCGGGAGCGGCGGGAGCGGCATTACCCACCGGTCCGGCATCCGAGAGCACGACGGGACCGCCCGCCTGAACCGCACCGGCCGGCCCGGCATCCGACAGACCCCGAGCACCCTCCAGCTCGCGCTCGATTTGAAGCTCGGTCTCGTCGCTCAGCTTGTAACCGTCGGCGCCGAAGAACTTGATGCCGTTGTCTTGGTACGGGTTATGCGAGGCCGACAGCACCGCGGCAAGATCGAACCCGTAACGGCCGATCAACAGCGGCGCTGCCGGCGTCGGCAAGACACCAGCCAGCAGCGCGTCTCCCCCAGCCTCGGCCACGCCGGCCGCCACCGCCGCTTGCAACATCTCACCGGACTCCCTGGTGTCCCGGATGATCAGGACCTGCGGACGCTCGATCCCACGCTCGGAGCGCGCCAGCCGAGTCGCGGCCTGAGCAAGGCCGAGCGCAAGCTCCGCGGTCAAAAGCTCGCCCGCGACCCCCCTCACGCCGTCCGTGCCGAACAGCTTGCGGGTCACGCCGCTATCTCTTGGAGAACTGCGGGCGCTTGCGCGCCTTCTTCAAGCCGGCCTTCTTGCGCTCCTTGGCCCTCGAGTCGCGCGTCAAGAAGCCGCGGCGCTTCAGCTCGCCGCGCAGATTCGGGTCGGCCTCGAGCAAGGCCCGCGAGACGCCGTGGCGCAGAGCGCCCGCCTGGGCGGAGATGCCACCGCCGTGCAGCCTCGCGATCACGTCCATCCGCTCCTGATAGCCGACCGTCTCGAGCGGCTGCCTGATGTTGCGCTGCAACGTGATCCTCGGGAAATGCTCCTCGAGTACCTTGCCGTTGACCAGATAGGTGCCGGTGCCAGGCTTCAAGGTCACTCTGGCGATCGCCGTCTTGCGCTTGCCCGTCGCCCGGTAGCGCGCACCGGAGGCCAGGTCGATCGCGGCGCTCGAGATCGGCTCAGCCAGAACGACCTCCTCCTCCTCTTCCTCGGCCGCCTCGCCCTCACCGTCGCCCTGCTCGCCCTCGACCGCATAGGCCTCGGCGACGCTCGCATACGGGTCGACCGGATCGCTGTCGCGACCCAGCGGATCGACCCCTTCAGGGACGATGTCCACTTCCAGGTGGGCACCCGGCACCGCCGGCTTCTCGCGCGGGGCCGGCTCCTCCTCGAACTCCTCTTCCTCCTCGGCCTCGGCGACGGCCTCCTCAGCCTCGGCCACGATCTCCTCGACGATCGCCTCCTCGACCAACTCCTCAGCGATCTCCTCGGCCACGATCTCCACGACGGCCTCTTCGACGGCCTCGGCGATGATCTCCTCCACGATGGCCTCGGCGACCTCCTCAGCCACGATCTCCTCGACAACGGCCTCGACCACAGCCTCCTCGGCGGCCTCCTCGGCGGCCTCGAGGGCCGCGTCCTCGGCGACCCCGGCGATCTGGGTGGCGTCCTCGGTGGGAACAGCGTTTCCCGGGATCGGCTCGAACGTGGGCTCCTCTCCGGAGGTCTCGCCCGGCGGATGCTCGGCAGACTCTTGGAAGGCCTCGAGCGCGGCGTCCTCGGCCGAGCCGGCGATCTCGGCGGCGTCCTCGGTCGGAACCGCGTGCTCAGGCGTGTCAGGGGTCTCGTCGTCAGCCATGCTCACTGGACCTCGATCTCGATCGGCTCTGGCTTCTGGGCGATATGGGGGTGCTCTGGGCCCGCATAGATCTTGAGCTTTGTCAACTGCTTGCGGGCCAACCTGTTGCGCGGCATCATGCCTTTGACGGCGATCCTTAGAACCTCCTCGGGGCGCCTTGCGATCATCTCCTCGAACGTCCTCGACCGCAGCCCTCCCGGATAGCCGGAGTGGCGGTAGTAACGCTTGTCGGCGCGCTTGTTGCCGCTGACATGAACCTTCTCGGCGTTGACGACCACCACGAAGTCGCCCGTATCGATGTGCGGCGTGTACTCCGGCTTGCGCTTACCGCGCAACGCGTCGGCGATCTGCGTGGCCAGGCGACCGAGCGTCTTGCCGTTGGCGTCCACGAGCAGCCAGTTGCGCTCGCGCTCGGTCGGTTTGGCGACGTAAGTCTTGGCGGATGGTGTCGAGATCGTGCTCATGTGTTCGATTCAGCGCGCGAAAAAGGCCGCGCGAACCTTTGAGCGCGCGGCGCGCACGCATGATAGCGATGTCGAGATGTTGCGGTGTGTTTGGAATTTCATGAATCGCCGCTCAGGCGGCAGGATCGTCGTTCCTGGCAAGGACGCAGGGAGCGAAGTGTGCTTCCGCACACGAGCGACCGAGGACACAGCCAAGGGCGACGAGACAACGCCTGAGTCACTCCCACTCGATGGTTCCGGGTGGCTTGCTGGTGATGTCGAGCACGACCCGGTTGACCTCGCGCAGCTCGTTGATCATCCTCGAAGCGATCGTCTCCAGGAGGTCGTACGGCAGCCTCGCCCAGTCCGCGGTCATCGCGTCGTCGCTGGTGACGGCTCTGATGACCACGACATAGCCGTAAGTGCGCTCGTCTCCCTGGACGCCGACCGTCCGCACGTCGGGCAGCACGCAGAAGGACTGCCACAGCTCGCGGTACAGACCGGCCTTGCGGATCTCGTCTTGCAGGATGTGGTCCGCCTCGCGCAGGACGTCGAGGCGCTCCTTGGTCGCTTCGCCGCCGACGACCCTGATCGCGAGGCCCGGCCCCGGGAACGGCTGGCGCCAGACCAAGCGTTCGGGCAGGCCCAGCTCGGCGCCGACCGCCCTGACCTCGTCCTTGAAGAGCGTCCGCAACGGCTCGACCAGCTCGAACTGGAGATCGTCGGGCAGGCCGCCGACGTTGTGGTGTGACTTGATCGTCGCGGCGCCGGTGCCGCCGCCGGACTCGATCACATCCGAGTAGAGCGTGCCCTGGACCAAGAAGCGCACATCCTCCTCGCCGGTCTTCACGAGCTTGGCGGCCTCCTCCTCGAAGACCCTTATGAACTCGGCGCCGATCGTCTTGCGCTTGGCCTCGGGCTCGGTCACGCCTTTCAGCTTGGCCAGGAAACGCTCCTCGGCGTCGACGGCGACGAGCGGCACCCCGAACGTGTCCCTGAACGCGCCGATCACCTGGTCGCCCTCACCCTTTCTCATCAGGCCGTGATCGACGAACACGCACGTCAGCTGATCGCCGACGGCCCGGTGTACGAGCAGGGCCGCCACAGAGGAGTCGACCCCGCCGGAGAGGCCGCAGATCACCCTGGCCGTGCCGACCTGGGCCCTGATCCGGGCGATCTGGTCTTCGACGATCGACGCCGCCGACCAGGTCCGCTCACAGCCGGCGATGTCGGTCAAGAAGCGGACCAAAATGTCGTGGCCGTAAGGGGTATGCACGACCTCCGGGTGAAACTGGATCCCGTAGATGCCGCGCTCGATGTCCTCGACCGCGGCCACGGGCGAGGCGGTCGAGGAGGCCAGGGCCTTGAACCCCGGCGGTGGCTCGAAGACGGTGTCGCGATGAGACATCCAGCAGGTCTGCTCGCGCGGGGTCTCCGCCAACAAGCGCCCGTTGTGAAGGACGGTCAAATCGGAGCGGCCGAACTCGCCGACCTCGGCCTGCTCGACCCGACCCCCAAGTTCGTGGACCAGAAGCTGCATGCCATAACAGATGCCCAGGACCGGAACCCCGAGCTGAAGCAGCCCCTCGCGCAGCCGCGGTGCCCCCGGCGCGTACACCGAAGCCGGCCCGCCCGACAAAACGATTGCCTTCGGCTCGCGCTTGACGACCTCTTCGAGCGGGACCGTATGCGGCAACAACTCGCTGAAGACCCCGCAGTCCCTGATCCTCCTGGCGATCAGCTGCGAGTACTGGCCGCCATAGTCAAGGACAACAACCTCTTCGGTCGCGGCCGGCTCCAAGGGCGCACGCGTGTCTCTTATGGCCGGATCGACAGTCGCTTCAGTCGCCATCGTCAGAGGCGTTCACAGCGAGGCTGGCAAGGACGCAGGGAGCGTGGCGTGCTCGGCACGCGAGCGACCGAGGACGCCGCCAAACGAAGCTGAGGACGCCTCTGACCCAACTGCCCCCATGCCGACGGCTTGGTCGCGCTGCAAGGCCTTGCCCTCGGTCTGCAAGGCCGGTGCGATCACGACCTCGGCCCTGTTGAACTCGGCGAGGTCCTTGTGGCCGCAGGTCGCCATCGAGGTCCGCAAGCCGCCGAACAGGTTGAAAGTGCCGTCGTTCTCCCTGGCTGGCCCTACGAGGATCTCCTCGAGCGTGCCGTTCTGGGTTGTCGCGACCCGGGCGCCGCGCGGCAGGCTTGGGTGGAACGTGGCCATCCCCCAATGGAAACCCCTGCCCGGGGCCTCGTACGCGCGCGCCAAGGGCGAGCCGATCATGACCGCGTCGGCGCCCAAAGCGATCGCCTTGGAAACGTCACCGCCGTTACTCATGCCGCCGTCGGCGATCACCTGGCAGTACTCGCCGGTCTCGAGCATGTGCGTCGAGCGGGCGTGGGCCACGTCGGCGATCGCGGTCGCCTGCGGCACACCGATGCCGAGGACCCCCCTGGTCGTGCACGCGGCGCCCGGCCCGACGCCGACCAGTACGCCGGCGGCGCCGGTCCGCATCAGGTGCAGGCCGGTGTGGTAAGAGGCGCAACCGCCGACGACGACAGGCACGTCGAGGCTCGGGATGAACTCCTTGAGGTTCAAAGGCTCGGAAACGGTCGACACGTGTTCGCCGGAGACGACGGTCCCCTGGATGACGAGCACGTCCAGGCCGGCGTCGAGCGCCAGCTCGTAGTAGTCGCGCACCCGCTGCGGCGTCAGCGAGGCGGCGGCGACGACCTTCTGGTCCTTGATCTCCGCGATCCGCTTGGCGATCAGCTCCGGCTTGACGGGCTCGCGATAGATCTCCTGCATCTCGCGGGTCGCCAGCTCCTTGGGCAACTCCGAAATCCGCTCCAGCTGCTCGTCGGCGTCCTCGTACCTGGTGAAGATGCCCTCCAGGTTGAGGACAGCCAGGCCGCCGAGCCTGCCGACGATCGCGGCCGTCTCGGGCGAGACGACGCCGTCCATGGCGGATGCCAGCATCGGCAGCTCGAACTGGTAGGGCCCGAGCTTCCAGCTGATGTCGATGTCGTCGGGGTCGCGCGTGCGCCTGGACGGCACGATCGCGATGTCGTCGAACCCGTATGCCTGGCGGGCTTTCTTGCCGCGGCCGATCTCGATCTCCATCGCTGCATCATGCCACGCGGGGCGGATTGAATCGGAGCCCACCCGCCCGGGGCTCGCGATCTGGCTTGGGTGCTTGGGTATGCTCGGTCGAAGATGTCGGAGCCGGCGATCCCCAGGTATGACCCGCACGCGATCGAGGCGCGCCGGCAGGCCGCTTGGCGCGCGCGGGGGGCCTTCGCGACCCCCGCGATCGACGGCGATCGGCCCCGCCGTTACATCAAGCCATCGGCGCCCTTCACCTCCGGGAACATCCATATCGGACATGTCCGGTCGTATTCGATCGGCGATGCCTATGCCCGTTTTGTGAGGTCCCGAGGCGAGGATGTCCTGTTCGCTTTCGGGTTCGACGCGTTCGGCTTGCCGGCTGAGTTGGTGGCAATCGACCGGGGCGAGCCGCCCGCGGCATGGGTCGAGCGCTGCGCCGCCCACATGAAAGGCCAGTTGGAGCGGCTCGGCTACTCCTTCGATTGGGACAGGGCCTTCATGAGCTCGGACGCCCAGATGTACAGGTGGTCGCAGTGGTTGTTCCTGAAGCTGCTGGCGGCCGGCCTGGTCTACGAGGGCACGGGAGCCGTCGATTGGTGCGACACCTGCCAGACGACCCTGGCCACGATCCAGGTCGAGCCCGGCGGGCTGTGCTGGCGCTGCCATCAGCCGGTCAGACTGATCAAACGATCGCAGTGGAACCTGAAGCTGAGCGCTTACGTCGAGGAGAACGACGCGCGCCTGGCCGAGCTGTCCGACAGCGGGATCTGGGATGAGGTGGCCTTGGCCAGCCAGCGTTTCGTGTTGGGCAGGGTCGACGGCTTCGAGGCCGACCTGAAGGCCCCGGACGGCACCGGTCTGACCGTCTTCTTCGGTGAGCTCGCCGATCTCGAGGACGCCCAATTCGTCCTGATCTCGCCTAAGCATCCCGATGTCGAGCGCTGGATCGCCGACCCGGACGCGCGCGCGCGCCTGGAGGACCTGCGCTCGGAGGGACTCGCCCGCGACGAGCGCGACGCCGACTCGATCCCCTTGCTGGACACCGGCCTGACGCTGCTTGCGCCCGGGACCGGCGTGGAGGCCGACGGTGATGGTGATGGTGCCGCCGGTCGTGGCGGCGGTGGAGCCGAGCCTTTGCCGGTCTTGATCTCGCCGGTCGTCGACGGTCGCTACGGCACGACCGCCGTGCTGGGCGTGCCGTCACGCGACCGCACCGATGCCGCGATCGCGCGGCGGCTCGGGCTCGAGGTCCGGGAGGAGGTGGAGGATGAGGTCTCACAAAATGGGGGTGCCCGCGCGCGCGCGTATGTGCCGGCCGAGAACGGCAACGGGACCGCCGGCGAGGCTCCCGGCCCCACAGACGCCCCGGGCCCGCGGGCGGCCGTCAGATACAGGGCCGGCGACTTCTCGATCTCCAGGCAGCGCTCCTGGGGCACGCCGATCCCGATCGTCAGGTGCGAGCGCTGCGGCACCGTGCCGGTGCCCGACGAACAATTGCCGGTGCTCCTGCCGAGGGACCTGACGCCGACCGGCCAGGGCAACCCCTTGGCCGAGCGCTCGGACTTCGTGAACACGGATTGCCCCGGCTGCGGCGGCCCAGCCAAGCGCGAAACCGACACCTTGGACTGCCATTTCGACGCGCTCTGGCTGTGGGTGCCCGTGTGCGTCCCCCCCGACGAGCGCGACCGGCCGCTGGATCAAATCTTCGGACTGGAGGACCTGCGCGCGTGGCTGCCCTGCGAGCGGGTCGTCGCCGGCTCGGACAGCGGCAACTTCGTGTTCGACCAGCGGATCGTCACCAAGGCCCTACGCGCGCTCGGGCCCTTGGAGTTCCTCGGCGACGGCGAGCCGTTCGCGGGCTGCCTGTTCCACGAGATGGTGATCGCCGACGGGCGCAAGATGTCGAAGCATCTCGGCAACGTCGTCGACCCCGACGAACTCGTCGAGCGCTACGGCGCGGACACGGTCCGGCTCGCGACGCTGTATGCGGCGCGGCCGCAACGGACCCTGAACTGGAGCGATTCGGCCGTGCTCAGATGCCATCGATTCCTGAACCAGGTCTTCGACTTCACCCAATCCCACATCGCCGCCGCCGCGGCCGCCGACGGGTCGATCCAGGGGGCTGGGGAGACAACCGAGGCAGGGGTCGCTCCCAAGAGAGACAAGACCGAGCATCTGCGGGTCAAGCTCGAGAAGTGGTCTGATGCGGCGGTCGAGCGTGTCACCGAGGAGATGATCGGCCTGGAGATGCACCTGGCGGTGAGAGACGTGATGAGGCTGTTCGATCGCATCAAAGACTTCGAGAAGCGGGTCCTTGCCAAGACCGAGACCGTCGGCGCCGCCGATCGCCAGGCGCTCTTGGCCGCGCTCGGCGTGCTGGCGCGGCTGCTCGCGCCGCTCGCTCCGCACCTGGCCGAGGAGCTGTGGATCGGGCTCGGTAACGACGGCACAACACAGACGCCGTGGCCCGGCGTATCTTCTGTGGTGGCGGTATGAGCCAGGCAAGCCCAAAATCGAACGGTGACGGGGCTCGCGCGAGCACGCGCTCGTGCGCGACCGGGCTCGTCTGCAAGCGCTGCCAGAACGAGTACCCGCTCAGCGACACCGTGTTCGCGTGCCCGGATTGCGGCAAGGGCCTCGACGTCGCCTACGACTACGAGCGCGCCGCCAAGCACTTCGCCGAGGTCCCAGCCGAGCAGCGCCCCCAGAACATCTGGCACTTCGAGGAGCTTCTGCCGATCCTCGACGCCGGCGCCCAGTCGCGGGTCGGGCTGTTCTCCGGCTACACGCCCCTGATCCCAGCCGACCGCTTGGGCGCCGAGCTTGGCATCGAGAACCTTTACCTCAAGGACGACTCGACCTCCAGGCCGAGCCTCTCCTACAAGGACCGGGTCGTCTCGATGTCGGTCGCCAGGCTCCTCGAATTGGGCCGCACCGAGATCGGCTGCGTCTCGACGGGCAACGTCGGCACCGCGGTCGCCTCCCTGGCGGCCAAGGCAGGCGTACCGGCGTACGTGTTCTACCCGAACAAGCTCGAGGACACAAAGGCCCGCGCGTGCAGAGCGCTCGGCGCCGAGGTCTGCCAGATCGAGGGCAACTACGACCAGGTCAACAAGCGCTGCCGCGAAGTCGCCGAAGCGACCGGCTTGGAGTTCGCGAACATCACCTTGCGGCCGTTCTATGCCGAGGGCGCCAAGACCGAGTCCTTCGAGATCGTCGAGCAGCTCGGCTGGCGCTCGCCCGAGCACATCGTCTCGCCGGCCGCCGGCGGGACCCTGTCCTCGCGGATGCACAAGGGCCTCGTCGAGCTGCAGCTCCTCGGCCTCGCCGAAACCGAGGGCACCAAGATCCACATCGCCCAGCCGAGCGGCTGCAACCCGATCGCCAGCGCCATCCTTGCCGAGGAGGCCGAGGTCAAGGCGGTCACGCCCGAGACCGCCGCGCACTCGCTTGCGATCGGCGCGCCCGGCGACGGCTACCTCGTGATCGACGCGGTGCGCTCGCGCGGCGGCACCGGCGGCTTCGCCTCGGACCCCGAGATCTTCGCCGGCATCGACCTGTTGGCGGCCACCGAGGGCATCCTCACCGAGCCCGCCGGCGGCACCACGATCGCGGTCCTCGAGAAGCTGGCCCGCGAAAACAGGTTCGCGCCCGGAGAGACCGTCGTTGCGGTCATCACCGGCAACGGCTTGAAGACCTTGGACGAGCATCCCGAGAAACCGTGGCCCGAAGAAATCGACTGCGAGCTGGACGCGATGCTGGCGGCGCTCGACCAGCTCAAGCAGGGCCGCCGGCTCGTGGACAGCGTTCGCGAGCACCTGCACGCCTGACCACGTGAGTTCGGCCTTGGGCGGGGCACGACCGAGGGCCCGCGAACGCGCGAGACGCGCGCGCGCGTCTGGCGACATCGGCTCGGCCAGCGGCGTGCCCTCGGGAATCGCGGTAGCGTCAATCGCCGTTTGCCTGGCCATGACCGCGGCGCTCGCCGGCTGCGGCTCGTCCTCGCCGAAGCAGGCCTCTCCAACGGAAAGCACGCCGGCGTTCGCGACCGCTCCGTACACGCCCCAACAGGAAAGGGTCGCCGCGGGCGCCAAGCTCGTCGTGGCCGACGGCTGCTCGGCCTGCCACCTGAACGGCAGCGACCCGAAGCTGGCGCCCAACTTCACGAGCCTTGCCGGCCACCGGGTCAAGCTGACGGACGGCCGGACGGCGCTCGTAGACGAACGGTTCCTGCGAAAGGCCCTACTGGACCCGCGCTCCGAGGAGCTCGCCGGATACGCGCCCGCGCCGATGATCGCGGCCTTGCGGCGCTTGCACCTTGCTCAGCGACCGTCCGACGTGGCGGCGCTGGTCGCGTTCATCGAGCAGGTCGGCCCAGAACCCCAATGACGGAGCGTTCCGGAAGCGGCTCCAATATGATGCCGCGCGTGAGTCCGCACCGATCCGCCGAGGTCAAGAGCCCCGCCGAAAACTTGGTCTCGAACGAGACCAAGAGCGCCGCCGCGGCCGAAGGACCCGGAGGCCCGCGATGAACGCGCCCGGCTGGGGCTCGTGGAGCTTCGCGCCGCTTGGCGTCATAGCCCTAGTGGCCGTTGTCTACGTCTACGTCCAGATGTACAAACGGGCCACCCTGCGCGCCGCCAAGCCGCCGGGGCCGGGCCACTGGATCCCGTACGCCTTCGGAATCTTCGCCCTCGTCGTCGCCCTGTTCTCACCGCTCGACGCGATCGGCGACGGTTGGCTGCTGTCGGCCCACATGATGCAGCACGTCCTGCTGTCCGACATAGCTCCCGCGCTGCTCGTCCTCGGGCTGCGGGCGCCGATCCTGCCGCTCGGCCTGTCCAAGCCGGCGCTCCTGGCGGTCGCGCCGGGCCGGCGCACCGGCAAGGCGATCGCCAGACTGACCTCGCCTTTGGTAGCGATCCCCTTGTGGATGCTCGCGACCTGGGTCTGGGCGATCCCCGCGGTGTTCGACTTCGCGGCGCAACACGAGACGGTGCATGCCATCGAGCACGCGACCCTCTTCTATACCGGCCTTGCGCTGTGGTGGCTGATCATCGACCCCCTGCCCCACGCCCGACGCGAGTCCAACGGCGCCAGGCTCGCGCTGCTCGGCTTCTCCCGAGCCGCCTCCGCCTTCGTGTGCCTGCCGCTCGCCTGGATGGCGACCACGCAGTACCCGCTCTATGCGAACGCCCCGCGCGCGTACGGCATCTCCGCGCTGACCGACCAGCGGCTGGCCGGGGCGAGCATGTGCTTCATCGAGTTCGTCGTCTTCGGGATCGCGTTCGTGGTCGTCTTCATGAACATGTTGGGCCGCTCCGATGCCAGCGTCGAGCTTGCCGAACGCGTCGCCAGCACGAGCTGAGCTACGCTCGCCCGGCGAGAAGCCGAAGACCGAGAAGCCTCTCACGCGTACGCTTGGCCGGCTCGCAACTCCGAGCGACGGTCAGCGCACGAAGCGACCCATGCGCGCGGTCGCGATCGTCTCGCGCAACGTCTCCAGCGCGTCGCGTCTGGGGCGCCAGCGCAGCTCGCGCCGCGCCTTTGCGACGTCCATGATCACCGGCTCGCGGAAGGCAGCGATCCACTGGGCCTGTGCGGGCAGGAAACCCAGGCGCCCGACCATCTCCGCCACCGCCTCGACCGCCAGCTCTGGCACCGGGATCGAATACCAGCCAAGCTCGCGCGCAAGCTCGGCGACGGTGAGCTGCCCGGGCGCGGCGAGATTGTAGGCCCCCGGGATGCCGCGGCCGAGCACCCCGGCGCGGATCGCGCTGGCCACGTCGTCGTGGTGCACCAGCTGAAAGGGCACGCCAGGGTCTGGCAGCACCGGTCGCAGAATCGGCACGCCGTCGAGCAGTCGCAGAACCGGCCCTGGAAGCCGCTCAGAGATCTGGGTGTAGGGCAGGCTGTCTATCAGCAGCGGCGCGTCAGGTCCCGCGACGATGCACGGACGGAACACATAGGCGCCGGTGGAACTGCCGTCGAGCGTCTGTTTCAACAGCGCCTCTACCTGCGCCTTCTGGGCCGAGTAGTAGTGGCTGGCGCTCCCGCGCGCGGGCACGTCCTCGGTGAGCGGCTGAGGATTGTCGCCATGGAACCCGTACGCCGCCACCGACGATGTGTACACCAGGCGTTTTACGCCGGCTGACACCGCCGCCTCGAACACGTTGCGCGAACCTTCCAGATTCACCTCCGAGGTCTCTTGCGGACCGCCCATGATGATGAACGCCAGGTGTACGACCACGTCCGCATCCTCCAGGAGCCGCGCCACGGCCTTGCGGTCGAGCACGTCGCCGCGCTGGTATGAGACCTTCTTCCAACCCCGCGCGGCTGGGTCAAACGCCCGCCGCGCCATGCCAAGCACGTGTCTTACCTCGCGTGAGCGCTCGAGCGCCGCAACCACCGCCTGGCCGATCTCGCCGGTGGGGCCAGTGACCGCTACGGTGAGGCCCGCCGAGGGAGCCGGGCGGTGCGCCATCTCACTGTTGTATCGCACCCTGCCCCGACCTGGTTCCCTCAACGCTTGGTTCTGATCGAGAACCCAGCGGCTCGGACCATGAAAGGTCCGCGTACGCGCGCTTCTACGCGTGGCGATTTAGGTAGGCGCTCGGCTTCGGCAGCGCGGGTTCCACCGCGTGCACGCAACGCCTTGGCCGGGCGCCGCGCCGGACTCAGTAAGCAGCCGTCAATGTGTAGGCTCTGCCATAGGGTACGAAGGGAGCCAGGGAGAATGAAGTCAGAGTCCTCAGAGTCTGAGGCAGGTGCGCCCGACGGGCGTGAGCCTCGGGCGGCAAGCGGCGTTCGTGACCGGCGCATCGAGCGCGTGGTGGCGCTCACGGCGCCCGATGCACTGCTCGATGAGCTGCCGTTGACAGTAGGGCACGAGGAGGTGGTGCTGCGAGGACGCCGCGACATTCATTCGATCCTTGACGGCAGCGACGACCGCCTCCTGGTCGTCGCTGGCCCGTGCAGCGTGCATGACATCGCTGCCACGCTGGACTATGCCGGGCGTCTGCGCGAGGTCGCTGACGCACTCAGCGAGGATCTCCTGATCGCGATGCGGGTCTACTTCGAGAAGCCGCGCACGACCACGGGCTGGAAGGGCCTGATCAACGACCCGCACATCGACGGCTCAGGAGACGTGAACACAGGGCTGCGCATGGCGCGGCGCGTCCTGCTGGGCGTGCTCGAGACAGGGCTTTGCGCGGGCTGTGAGTTCCTGGACCCGATCACGCCCCAGTACATATCCGACGCCGTCTCCTGGGGCGCGATCGGCGCCAGGACGACCGAGAGCCAGATCCATCGTCAGCTCGCCTCCGGACTGTCGATGCCCGTCGGCTTCAAGAACCGCACCGACGGCAACATCGCCGTCGCCGTCGACGCGGTACGCGCAGCCGTCGCGAAGCACGCGTTCGCCGGCATCGACTCAAGCGGCAGGCCGGCGATCCTCTACACGAGCGGAAATCCGGACTGTCACGTGATCCTTCGCGGTGGCCGCGGCACGCCGAACTACGACGCTGAGAGTGTCGCGCAGGCGCTTGCGCAGTTGCGAGCGGCCGGCTTGGCCGAACGGCTGGTCGTCGATGCCTCGCACGACAACAGCGGCAAGGACCACGAGCGTCAGCGCGAAGTGGTCGAGGCATTGGCAACGCAAATCGCGGCAGGAAACGCGTCGCTCAGGGGACTCATGCTTGAGTCGTTCATCCTCGGCGGCCGGCAGGAGCCCGACACGCCCGCACGGCTGACCTATGGCCAGTCGATCACCGACGCCTGCATGTCCTGGAACACCACAGAGCACGCGCTCCAGGAAATCGCCGAGGCGGTGCAGCGACGCCGCACCGTATAGCCGTCGTCCTGACGAAATGCGTTTATTTCAAGTCAGGGCCGGCTTCCTCACTTTCGGACTTGGGGTGCTCGCCCGCGAGCGCCCCAGTCATGAGCCCAACCCAGATGTCGACTAGCGTCTCGTTGTCTACCTCTTGGAGATGGCGCTGCTGATCGGCATCAAGCCTGGCCACGCTGCTGATAGTGCGTCGCTGTGAATCAGCCGGCGTTGGGCCACACGAACCGCGCTCGGTCGTCCTGCTTTGCATAGCCGGCGGCCGCCCAGAAGCCGACCGCGACGGTATCGGAGTCGGCGACGATCGCGGTGAGCCTAACCGCCCCTCGTGCCCGCAAGCGACGCTCGCCTTCGCGCAGCAGCGCCGTCGCGATCCCCCGTCGTCGATGGTCGGGATGGACAGCGAGCCGGTAGAAGCTGCCGCGCCACCCATCCCACGCGGCGATCAACGTTCCGATCACCATCGTGTCAATCTCGGCCAGAAGCAGCGCCTCCGCGTCCGCGAGGAGCAGAGCGAATAGGCCCTCGGGCGTGTCGGTGACGCTCGGCAGACTCTCCGCAGCCGCCCACAGCTCCAGCACAGTCTGGGCATCCCGCTCAACGGCGCTGCGGATATTCCACTCGGCCATGATCGACACGAATACCAGCAGCATCACCCGCAGCGGAACAGCGGCACGGCGGCGGTTCGCCCGCGACGCTTGCGGCGAAAGGACTTGACTTCGCGCGGATCGAGGTAGACGTGCGCCGCCACGTTGGCGGGCTCCTCGCGAGAGGGCCGGCCCGGCGGCTATCAGCGCTACGCGCTCCTTTACGCCAGCTTAGCGCCCGCCGAAATATCGAAGGGTACGAGCAATTAGAGCGGCCGACATCAATTGCCCGCAAAATGCGGGAAGCTGGAAGTCGGACTAATCAGTCTGTCGGTACGGTGCGCGGGTCTTTGGGCTCGGCTGCTTGCAGGTTCCGTCTGTGGCCGAGTTGACGGGCAGGGGGGGAGCGAGATGCCGTTTAGTGGATGGTGGCGACGATTTCGAAGCGGGCGGTTCTGTGTGCGGGCCGGCGCGGTAGGCACGCGGCGTCCGAGCGACGGCGATGGCGATGGCGATGGCGATGGCGATGGCGGCGTGGTGTCGCGCGTTGGCGGGAAATCACCCTACCTTGTAGCGTGTCTTTTCACGCTGATCATTGGGCTGAGCTTGGTGGACGTAGCGGGCGGCACTCAGCCGTATGAAGCCTATGAGGAAGCGGTGGCAACCGACGGGCCGGTGGCGCAGTTCCGTTTCAACGATCCGTCAGGGTCGGGCACAATCGCCGACTCCGCAGGCTTCTATACGGCCACGAATAGCAAAATTGCGCTGGGCGGAGAAGGGCCGTTCGGCGGCAGTAAAGCGGCGGCTTTCGGCGGTGAATCGTATGCGTCGCTGCCGTCCAGTCCGCTGGCCAGCGCGAGCGCGTTCACGGCGGAGGGCTGGATCGATTGGGCGGGTGGATCGTCCTATGAAGCGCCGGTCTTTGACTTCGGAGCCAGCACGACGAAGTACATGTTCTTGACGCCGGCGTCGTCGCTGTCGAGTCACAAAATGCTGTTCGAAATTCGTACGAGCGCGAGCAGTGACGTGCAGGTCACGGCGACGAAACTGCCGGCGAACAAATGGGAGTACGTGGCCGTCACCGAGACTAACTCGGGTACGTTGACGTTGTATCTCAATGGCGAACAGGTCGGGCAGACGACCGGTGCGACGCTGTTTCCGTCGTCTGTCGGTAGCGTCGGCAATGACTACTTGGGTAAGTCGCAGGTCTCGAGCGCCCCGTTGTTCGACGGCAGCATGAGCAATGTCGCGTTCTACGGCAGCGCGCTTTCAGCGGAACGCGTCAAGGCGCACTATGACGCTGGCGAGTATGCGGTCAACGTCGAAGCGCCGACGATCTCGGGCACAGCAAAGGACGGCAGCACGTTGACCGCCAAAGCGGGCTCGTGGACCGGCTTGACGCCGATCACTTACGGTTATCAGTGGATGCTGTGCAACTCGACGGGCGGGTCGTGCGCGGGCATTCCGGAAGCGTTGGAAGCGAAATACGCGCTCGGGCACGAAGACGTCGGCAAGACGTTGAAGGTCGCGGTGAACGGGAGCAACAGCGCGGGAAGCTCAGCCGCGACTTCCACGCAGAGCGCGGTCGTCGCGCCGCTCGCCCCATCGAACACCGTCCTTCCTGTCGTCTCTGGCACCGTGGAGCAGGGCCAGCTGTTGAGCGTCAACAGCGGCACCTGGGAAGGGACGCCGCCGTTCGCGTACACGTACAAGTGGGACGCCTGCAACAGCGCGGGCGAAAAATGCAAAGCGATCAGCGGCGCGACCTCATCGACCTATCGCGTGGCCAGCGCGCAGGTCGGCGGCACGCTGCGGGCGGCTGTGACGGCCGAAAACGAAGCGGGCAGCAAAAGCATCAACTCCGAACCGACGGTGGTAGCCACGGAAGGCCCACCGGTCAACCTGACCCTGCCGGCGGTCTCGGGGACCGCGGAAGAAGGCCAGACGCTCCATACGAGCAAAGGCACGTGGGCCGGGACCGAACCGTACTCGTTCACGTATCAGTGGGAGCTGTGCAACAGCGCGGGCGAAGGCTGCACCGATATCGCCGGAGCGACCAGCTCGAACTACAGCCCGACCGCAAACGGTGTCGGCGACACGCTGCGCGCGGTCCTGACCGCGAAAAACGCGGTTGGCTCGACGAGCGCGACCTCACAGCCGAGCCCGATCGTCGCGGCGATCCCACCCTCGAACACCGCGGCACCCACGATCTCAGGGACCGCAAGAGACGGGCAGACGCTCACGCCCAGGAGTTCAAAGCACATATAGTCACTCAGCAGCTAGGATATCCCTACATTTGGATCAGCGAGGCCGGTGTAGAGTTGCAAAACAACAAAACTGCTACCGAGTTGGACAATCCCAAAAACTCGCGGGCGATCAATCGCAAAGACCAGCGCAAAGCGGCGCTTGGCTTCCTACACCTTCACGATGCAGCTAAGCATATCGAAAGGCTTTACTACTACAGCTATAGGCAGCCCTCCGAACGCGCGCGCACACAAAGAGCAAAGCCACATCTATTCGATAGCGGCCTCATAGAAGCGGAAAATGAAGCCGGCGTTCACTTTCAGCATGAAACGGAAGCCAAACTCGACGAAAGCCACGGTCAGGCCAGGCCCGCCTACTGTGTCCTCGTCTACAAAGCCAGCGACTGCGGCCCGACAGCCGAAACAGGGCCTTCCATCACAGCGATCGGCGGTGCCGTCGACAACGGACCCAGCGAAGACATATGCGAAGGCTCAGTTGTTCATATCACACTGGAAGCCACAATCAACCCCAACGGAAGCAATACAAATTACTATTTCGAACTTGGAGAAAGTCCTACCTCGACGCGATACGCAGGCAACGGCTCCGAACAGGTAGTCGTATCGCCAAGAGCCCAAGTCGCGTCCGGCTCCGCACAGGGTCGTATCACGGCTGGTAACTGCCCCGCAACCAGCTTCCGGGTAGTAGCGAGCAACGAAAACGGAACTACTGTCGGCAGATACTCTGGGCTGGGCTTTATAACCGTGATCGGCTAGCGATGTCGCGTGCACACCGAAGCAAAGCGGCACCGCGAGTGCATAGCCTCGTACGAACGTCCAGTCAACGCCGCAACTTTCCAGTGCTTGGATAGTTTAGGAGCCATGATGCGTCGAACCTTTATGCAAGCGCTCTTTTGCTCCGTCCTCGCCCTACTCATTGACGGCGAGGGCTATACGGCAGACGCGGCGACCCAGATCGCAAGGTGCCCTCCAAACCATGCGCACGTGCTCCGCTCGGACAGTCAGGCCGTCGTATACAAGGTTAGGGAATACGCTACAGAAACCCAGGAATCGGTCAACGGTGGCTACACCCACTACAAGGTCCCTGTCACAGGAATTCGGGGTTGTGTACATGAACGAAGGCTTTCATACAAGCTCGGTGGACCATCCATGGAGACCGGTGACGCGAGCGGTGAGAGCAGTAGCGGCATCGACAGCATAACCTTGGATGGCTCAATGGCTGCCTACGAAGAAGAGATCACTGGCAGCGGTAGATACGGAGAAAACGCCCACGGCAAGTGGATAGTATGGGTACGCGACCTGCGCACCGGCAAGGTGATCCATAAGGTCCCAACGGGAACGCCCGCGTCTCCCAGCCCCAACTTTGTGGGTATAGGCGAAACGACAGCGCTCGTGGTCAAGAGCGATGGAGGGGTTGCCTGGATCGTACAGTCATCAGAAGGCGGATATCAGGTCCACGCCCTCGACAAGACCGGCAGCAGACTACTCGCAACCGGCGGAAATATCGAGCCTTACACACTCGGACTCCACGGCAGCCACCTGTACTGGAAGCAAAGCGGCCAAGTGCAGTCGACGGTACTGGACTGACCTGGGTTGAGCAAGTCGCCAATGCTCCTCCGCTCGGGTCTCCCCCACATCGGTATGACGCTCGCCATCGTTGCGTTCGGTCTCACGGGCTGCGGCGGCGGCTCGGCCGCGACGACGAGCACATCGGCTCACGCCCGCACCGCAAAGATCGCCCCGTCCTACCGCGCCGGCCAGTACTGCACGCCAGCCAACGAGGCGAAATACCACGCGGCGGGCTTCGAGTGCAAGAAGCACCACCTGGCGCACCAGTGACACGCCCGCCGCGCAGCACCAGGAGGGGAGTTCTGCCGATGATAGCCCGGCCCACCCCCCAAACCCGACTCGGGATCGCCTACGAAACGGTTACACACGTCATCGTTCCGATACGTCTTCAGCAAACGCGACACTCAAAGCGTGTCAAATGATCGATCTCCACTGCCACATCCTCCCCGCCCTCGACGACGGCGCCAAGGATCTCGAGGACAGCCTGGCGATGGCGGCGCAGGCGGCGGCGGACGGCATCGGAACGGTGTGCGCGACACCGCACATCAGGCACGAGTTGCTCCTCCGCTCGGGTGCGGATGTCGGCGAGCAGCATCCCCTGATGTTCGCGTCGTGCTGCGCAAGGGTCGTGGGCAGGCCCTCATCGCTCAGCATCTCGGCGAGTACGCGGTTTGAGATCGTCTCGCTGTCGACAAGCACGCCGTCGCAGTCGAAGATGACCAGTCGCAGATCGCGCCACACGGGCGGCCAAGATACCGACCATGAATGTCGCTGGCCTGGTGCGCAAGGGTTGCGAGAGGAGTGCGCACGTTAGAGTTCGGCGCGATGGCCGACCATCCGTTCCGGGCGGCGTGGCGTACGCGCGACCTCGATGAGTGGATCGAGGCCCTCTCGCCCGAGATCGTGCTGCGCTCGCCCGTCGTGCGCAAGCTCCTCCTTGGGGGCAGCAAGGAAATTTTGGCCACCACGGTCAAAGAGGCCCACGCAATCCACCCGCAGACCGTGATTGCATCTTTGGGCAGCTGCACAGACGCAAACAGCTATCGTGTCGTTGCCAAAAATGCCGGTGGATCAGTGGAAAGCTCGCCGATCGACGAACTCGTCCACTGCAGGTGATGCACACAAATGACAGAGCTCGTCACCTAGTACAAACGTCCACCACAACCGCAACTCGGAGGCCTTGGAGTAGTTTAGGGATCGTGCGCCGAACAATCACAACTCTAGTAATAGTCGTAGGTACTCTCGCGGTTGCGACTTCGACGGCAGTGGCATCTCCACGCGCCAAGGCCCTACCGAAGTGTCCTTCCAGGAATCTGCGGGTCCTGATGGCCGATGCGCAGGTCGTGATCTACAGAGCAGCCACCATCGTCTATGAACCCGAAGAGCACAGGTTCGAAGAAGGTCAGGAAGCCATCTTCGGTTGTGCACACGGAGCGAAGCGCTCATATCGCCTGGGACTCCCCCCGTACGGAGGTCCGTCTGGATCAGGAGGTGTAGGCCCGATCGCGCTTGCAGGACCAATCGTCGCCTACGACGTGGGAGAAACAGCTCCGTTTCGTGCCCCGCATGGCTATAGCTCTCACGAAATCTGGGTCCGCAACCTGCGGACCGGGAAGCTCATCCACCGGATGCCAAACGGCTCGCCGGCTGAATCGGAAGACATCGGCCTGGGCGAAACGACGGCGATCGTCGTCAAGGGGGACGGGGCGGTTGCGTGGATCGTGAGAACCGGCAGAACGGAAGACCTACAGGTCCGATCGGCGGATAAGACGGGGAGCCATGTGCTCGTGACGTCGCCGGAAATCGCCCCCGAATCGCTCGCCCTCGCCGGCAGCACGCTCTACTGGACACAGGGCAACAAACCGATGTCGGCGACGCTGAACTGAGAGGCGACCCCCGGCCCGTGCGACCGTACCTCTGCCTGTTGAGCGCGACCGCCGCTGCCGTCGCGGTTGGCGTATGCGGCTGCGGCGGCGGCTCGGCCGCGACGACGAGCACGTCGGCTCACGCCCGCACCGCAAGACTCGCCCCCGCCTACCGCGGCGGCCAGTACTGCGTTCCAGCCAGCGAGGACAGATACCGCGCGGCGGGCTTTGAGTGCAAGAAGCACCACCTGGCCCACCAGTGACGCCCGCGCGCGCAGTCTGCTCGCGTCCACGGGGTGAGCCGGACCGAACCAACGGGGTCAGGCCAGGAGGGCCGCCACGCTACGGACTCACATGGAGGATAGGCGCTCCAGGTTTACTCGCTTGTGCGAGCACCGCGCCCGTTCCGGAGCCCACGATCAGCGTAGCCGGAGGCTGACCACCCATGACCTCGCCGATCAGGCCGACGGAACCGAAGCCGTCGACGGTTTGCGGAGGCGTTACCAGTCCGGCGGTCGTACCTGTCATCACGCTGACGCTATTGGCAAGCGGAGCCCTATCGCTGCCGAGAGCTGCGACGACCGAGCCAGCCGGACTTGTGGCGAGGGTGGGTTGTCCGTATTCACCAAGATACCGACCATGAATGTCGCTGGCCTGGTGCGCAAGGGTTGCGAGAGGTGTGTGCACGTTAGAGTTCGGCACGATGGTCGACCATCCGTTCCGGGCGGCGTGGCGTACGCGCGACCTCGATGAGTGGATCGAGGCCCTCTCACCCGAGATCGTGCTGCGCTCGCCCGTCGTGCGCAAGCCGTTCCGAGGACGCTCAAAGGCCAGGGAACTCTACGGCGTCCTGTTCGAGACGTTCGGTGAGATGAAGATCACCAGCGAGCTTGCCGGCAAGGACAATCATGCGTTCTTCTGGCGAGCTGAGGTCGCGGGCCGGTGGATCGAGGGCGCCGATCTGCTGAGCTATGACGGGCAGGGCAGCATCACGGAGATCAGAGTCCTGATCCGGCCCCTCGTGGATATCGCTGTATTCGCTTCGGCGGTCGGCCCGTCGCTGGCAGCCAGGCGGAGTCCCGCCCGCGGCGCGGTCGTCCAGCTGCTGACGCTGCCTCTCAAAGGCATCCTCACGATCGCTGATGTCGTGGCGTCGCGGCTGCTCGGGCTCAGTTGATGTAACCGGTCAGGCCGTCGCGGAAAACCCGCTGAGGCGTCTACCTGGAGGCCAGCTGGAGAATCGGGATCGTGCGACCGGCGTGGGCCGCGCTGTGCCGATAGGACGCAAACGCAGGGAACACCCGGTCAGCAAGCTCCCACAGCCGCGCACGCGCGGCCTCGTCCTCAACGATCTCGGCGCGGAAAGGCTGACCGCCAAGCAGTACATCAGGGTTCGCGCACGCGTTGTAGAACCACGATGGGTTGCCGGGACGGCCGGCCTGCGAGGCGATGATCGTGACCCGGTCGCCGTCGTGGAAGTAGATGACGGCGTTGCGGCGAACCAGACCGGTGCGTGCGCCACGCGTCTGAAGCAGAGCGGTCGGGAGAAGCAGGCCCGTACCGAGATGGCCCCTGGAAACTCGAAGCAGGACCGGATCGATCTTCCACACGATCGCGCTCCAGATGGTCTTCTTCGACAGCCAGGTCGCAAAGCGCGAACTGGCGAGGCCAACGTACGCACGGTAGATCGGACCGGGCCGCGCGCGAGGATCGACGTATCGGAGTGTTCTACGGGTGGACATCAGCGAGCGCGTCGCCGGATTATATGGCCGGGCGACCGCGCCTATAGGATCGCCTGGGTGGGCATCTCCCCGTATCTGCGGCGACTGCGCGAGGCGGTCGGCCATGAGCTGCTGTTCTGTTGTTGGTCCCTGCATACGCCCATATAGACCCCGAACCCCTCCAACCGGCCAACGGATTTAGCGCGAGCCGCTCCTGGCCGGCGGATCGTGGCTCCGGTGCTACAGCATCCGTTCGTATACGCGATACCGACGCTTAATCTCGCCGCCCATACCCTCCATCGCGCGATTCATAGGCTCGTTGGCCTCCAGAATCCAGCCCATCTCCCCGCCCTTCTGTGGAGTGCGTTCGGCCGCGTCGAAGTGCATCTGGTAGAAGCGGGCCGCCACGCCGGTGTGCCGGTAGTCGGGCTTTACGCCGAGAGCGAACACACGCACCGCGTCGATCTTCGATTTTGCCCTCAGAGCGGTCAACCAACCGAACGGCAGGAGCCGTCCGTTGAGCTTGGCCAGCACCTGGTTGAAGTCCGGCAGCGTCAGAGCGGCGCCGACGACCTCGCCCGTGTCCTTGCGTTCGGCGACCATCGCCCAGTTCTCATCCAGTACGGGTTTGAGATCTTTAGCGTAGTGGCGGACCTCCTCCTCGGTGAGCGGCACGAACCCCCAATTGCGCTCCCACGCGGAGTTGTAGACCTCTAGGAATCGGGTGACCTCCGCCTGCAGGTCGCGCTTGCGGAAGTTGCGGCACACGATCCCGTGCTCGGACTCGAGCTTCTCGGCAGCTTCCCAGATCGCCGGATGCACACGGTCGCGGCCGGTGATGTGCAGGCTCCACATATACAGGTCCATCGCCTTCTCCATGCCCGCGTCCTCGAACAGATGCTGGTAGTAGGGGTGATGCCACGGACACAAGATGATCGGCCGGTGCTCGTGGCCGGCGATGAGCACCCCGATCTCGTCGTTGGTCGTGAAATCCATCGGGCCGACCATCCGGTCGCGGCCCCGCTCGCGCAGCCACGCCTCGGCCGCGTCCAGGAGCCCGCGCGCCGCCTCGGGATCGTCCTCGCACTCGAACCAACCAAACAGCCTCCACGGCGAACGGCTTAACCACATAATCATCGGCGCCAAGCTCCAACCCGACCACCCGATCGGTGATCGTCCCACGCGCGGTGAGCATGATGATCGGCACATCCGACATCCGGCGCAGCTCACGGCAGACATCGAGACAGTCACCGTCGGGCAGCGTCAGATCGAGCAGCACAACGTCAGGCTCGGTCTCCCCCGCCAACCGCAGCGCATCCCCCGCGGTAGCCGCGATCGTCGGCTGAAATCCGTTGCGCGCGAGGGCCTGCGCAAACGGCTCGGCGATCGAGGACTCGTCCTCGACCAACACACCCGTCCCGAGGTGTCAGCACGCACAGACATTGCCCATCCCACAATAGGGCGACAAACCCACAGCCCCACAGAACCCTCTCGCCGTTGTCATAACGCAGCATTAACGACCAATGAGAAGGGTCTCATCGTGCGTTCTTATCGTGTGCGGTCGACGAACACGCCGCCTTACTCCACCAGACGGGCTCTTGCGGCGAGGGCCCGGCGAGCGTAGGCTCAGGTGGTATGAGCGACACTACCCACTTCACGGCCGAGCAGGCCCGGACGGCAGGCGAGCGAATCGGTATCGACTGGGGGACCTCACCGTTTGACGTAGATCAGTTCCGGATGGGGATGGATGTCGAGCTCGAGCACGGTACGCGGGATCTCGAGACCAACGTCACCGACGACGACGTGACCATGACCGCGAAGATCGCGCGGGCGCACCTCAACGAGTTCCCCGACTACTACTCCCGCCTTACCGTCATGGAGGCCGAGGCGGAGGCCTACTGGACCTCGCAAGGCGAGTAAGCGCCCCACAGCGACGAGCGCGATGAGACTTCACTCATCCGCGTCTGTGCCCCTCCGATGCCGTTAGCATTCATGGCGTGACGCTCCGCTCACCTTCGTGTGCAGTGCTCGCCGTCGCGGCGCTATCCGTCGCGAACGCCGGCACCACGCTCGCCGCCAGCCCATCAGCGCGCCCGGCGACCAAGTCGGAGCGCTCGGCGATCGTGGCGGCCTTCACCGCCAACGACGGCAGCTCCGCTGAGGTAAGCGGCGTGTACGTGTCGCGGTCGGACTCCAGCCTCGCCGTCGTCTGCACGCGCACACCGGAAGCCGGCACGCAGGCGTTTGTCTTTCACCACACCCAACGCTCTTGGCGCTACCTCACGAGCGGCCGTGCCGGGCATGCCGGCAACTCGGCGGACCGGCGCCTCGAGCAAGCCTGCGGGTGAGCGCTGGCGGTTACGTGGACCGCAGTCGCACTCGGCGCGATAGGGCGCGCCACCGGGCAATCCGGCGACGGCGCCGCGCCGCGATCCTCCTCCTGAGCGCGATGGTCGTGGTGACCGGGCTGCTGATCGACGGCGTGAGCGGCGAATCTCCGGCCACGCGGCCGAGCTCCAGCTCTCTGATCGGCGCGCAAGCGCGTTCGGCTACGGACTCAACGCACACGATCGCGGCGCATGCGGCCACGACGCACCTAACCACACATGAGCGTACGGCCGTCCCTGTCAGGCCGGCGGCCACCTCGCTGGGATCACTGCCGCAAACCCACGCCTACCCCTCCGGGCGCAGCGCTCAGTTCAGGTCGCTGATGGCAGCGCTGTGGGCGGGCGTCGTGCACGACTCGCTCGCCCCGGCCCTACCCGCGTTCTTCCCTAAGGACGCCTACGTGCGGTTGAAGGCGATCGCCTCAGCGGGCTCTGACTGGACCAACCGTCTAGTTCATGACTACCGCCTTGACATCCAAGCAGCGCATTCGCTCCTGGGCCGTGACGCGGCCGGCGCGAAGCTCATCCGCGTCGCGGTCGACTCAAGCTACGGGCACTGGATCGAACCGGGCGTCTGTTACAACAGCATCGGCTACTACGAGATGCCTAACACACGGGTCATCTACCGTGAGGATGACCAAGTGCGCTCGTTCGGTATCGCCTCGATGATTTCCTGGCGCGGGGTCTGGTACGTCGTTCACCTCGGCGCGATCCTGCGGTCTACCGATTACGGCGAAGTCGACGAACCGGCGTCCGGGCCCGGCGTCTCGGCTTACTCGGGCACGTGCTAGTAGGCATCCACTATTCATCGTTACCGTGAGGCCCTGTGCCGCCCGCACCGCCACGCCCGTCCGATCGCGCCGGTGAAGAGAGCGTCCGGCGAGAGGATCGTGAGCGCGAACGCGCCAAGCGCAGGCGAGCACTACAGCGTCAGCGCCTGCTGGTGCTCGGGTTGCTCGCTCTCGTCCTCGCGACCGTTGCGCTGAGCTTCGCCTTGACACGCGACGGATCGCAGCATGCGAGCCACAGCGGTAGTAGACCGGGCAAGGGCCCGGAAAGAGGCGCGGGTACGGACACTGCCCGCCGTGCGAGCGCAGCGTCGGGCGCGAACTCGCGCGCCGCGTCACATCCGTCGTCGTTTGCGGTTGGGCTGCGCGTCCTGCGCCTCATCGACACCAGTCGCACGATTGAACTCCCAAACGGAGGCAGCGAGCCGCGGACGCTCTACACCGAGGTTCGCTATCCGGCGCTGGGAGCACCTGGCGGGAGCGACATGCCGAACGCACCGGCGGCACGCAGCGACGGTCCGTTTCCGCTGATCGTCTTCGGGCACGGCTTCGATGTCACGCCCGCGCTCTACGCGCGCCTGCTGCAGAGCTGGGCGCGAGCGGGGTATGTCGTGGCCGCGCCCGTGTTTCCGCTGGAGAACGCGGACGCCCCGGACGGGCCCGAGGAGTCCGATCTGACCAATCAGCCCGCCGACATGCGCTTTGTGATCTCCCGCATGCTCGCGGCCAGTACGGGCTCAGGGCCGCTGGCTGGACTGATCGACCCTCAGCGGGTCGCCGTCGCGGGACAGTCCGACGGTGGAGACACGGCTCTCGCGGTGGCCTATGACCCGGCCTATCGCGACCCGCGGGTCAGGGCAGCGGTAATCCTGTCCGGCGCGGAGATTCCCGGCACGGAAGGGTTCACATTCCCGCCGGGCGGACCGCCACTGCTGGCCACGCAGGGCACGGCCGACACCGTCAACCCGCCGAGCGCGACCAACGCCTTCTTTGGCGTCGCGCCGCGGCCGAAGTACCTGCTGCATCTGATCGGCGCCGAACACCTACCCCCCTACTCCAACCAGCAGCCGCAGCTGTCGATCGTCGAGCGCGTGACGATCGCGTTCCTCGACGGCTACCTCGAGCACAGACCCGCATCGCTGGCGCAACTGGCGTCGCTGGGAACCGTACCGGGGGTGGCCTCGATGATCTTGCAGCCGTGAGCGCCAGGCATCGGGCCAGCGATCGCCCGGGATAGCGAAGAGGACTATCCCTGCGCCCGGCCCGTCACCGAAAACCGGATACCCGGGCGACCGTCATCGGCGCTCACGCCCGGCGCCCGGGCCGTCGCGATGCCGCCCTCGTGAGCCAGCGTTTCGATCCTCACACGATCGAACCCCGATCGCGTCAACGCTTGCTCCCACCACACGGCGTCGGCGGGGTACTCCCAGCGTCCGCTGAGAAGCCGGGCCGCGTTCTTTGCCAACCGCCACACGCCTGGAACACCCCGGCGCGCGAGCATACGCAGCTTGACCGTGACCACGCGCCGATCGCGCGGACGGGCAGGGTTCAGCGAGAACATCATGTCGCCGATCACCAGCCGCCCGCCTGGCTTGAGCACACGCCTGGCCTCGGATAGGGCGCGGAGCTTGTCCGCGCCGCGCAGCTCGTGCAGGCAGTAGTTGGACACCACCAGGTCGGCTGTCTCGTCCACGAGAGGAAGGCTAACGACCGAGGCCTGCACGGTCTGGATGCTCCCCAAGCCCGCGCTACTCGCCTTGACGCGTAGATACTCATTCATCGCCAGCGAACTGTCGATCGCCCACACGCGAGCGCCGCACTGCGCGAACGCCAGCGACAGCAGCCCCGTGCCCGAGCCGAGATCGACGACTGTCTGACCCGCTCGCGGTTCGGCCAGCCCCACGATGCGATCGCGCAGGTCGCGAAACCCGGCACTGCGCGCGATCAGCTCGGCGTCTGCGACACGGCCATCCCAGTTCCTGGCGGTCATTGATATCTGTCGATTCTTCTTCGGTGCATGAAATCGGTTTGCCGGGACGCCTAATTCGCCACGAACGCCAGGAAGTCCCGGCTGTAGGGTCCGAGCAGCTTTCCCGTGATCCCGAGCTGACCGGGTACCGCGGGAACGGGCGAGGGGCCACTCGGGTGGTGGACGTAGAGGTAGCCCGCGACCCAGTCGGGATTGATGTCGAGCTCGATCGCGCGCACTACTCCGGCGCCGATCAGCCCGGAGGCCAGGTCAGCGGGCAGCAGCTGCTCGCCGGCTGCCCACACGAGCTGCCCGCTCGCGGTGATCCCTATCGCCGAGCGAGCCACGCTCGTCTGGTTGCCGATCGTTTCCCCCCAACACACAATGACGCAGTTCGACACGCTCGACGCGGGGACACCGCGATCGACGAGCAACCGCTGGTTCTGCAACACCGAGAACACCGTCTTGTTCGCGCTCGGCACACCCGCCTGCCAAGCACCGATATCGGTGCTCCCGTCGGTGTAGGTCACGATCGAGGCGAGTCCCGGCTTGAGCGCCACCGCGACGTGATGGCCGGAGGAGAAGCCCACATCCTTGTAGGTGAGCTTGAACCCGCCGTTGACGCCGGCGATCAGCAGGTGTATCTCCCGCGGAGTGATCTCATCGCCATAGGTCCAGCCGCCGACCCCTCCATCACTGGAGCCCGCGTGCAGATTGAGATGCACGAGGCGCTGGTCGAAGCGCATCAGCGTCACTCTCGAACGCTCAGCGAGCCACGTGGCGGGCTGCCCATGAACCCGCGCCACCACCGTCCAGGCGCTCGTGGGAAGCACAGGCGCATTCACCACCAGATGCGGCGGCACGGGAGGCCGTATCGCGGCTGCGGGCCCAGTCCCAGCAGTGGCCCCATGCCGTCCACCGGCCGCTCCGCTCCTCGCGCGCGTCAGATGCGTATTGGAGGCCCCAGAGCCCATGCCGTACGCATACGCGGCCACGCCGGCCAGGAGCAACGCGACCACCACGACAGCGCCGAGACGCCAGCGCGTGTAGACGCCCCGAGGCCGGCGACCTCCATGACGTTCGCGCGAAAGCCGTCTCTCGACACGCACAGGATCGGGCCAGTCGTGAGCGTGAGCTTGTACATCGCCGGGGGGAACATCGTGCGCCGCCATGACACCGATGCTAACCCTCCGGCAGTGCTCCGACGAGTACCGTGAGAGGCTTCTCACGCCCACAGCCGATGGCTTTGCAGACGACCGAAACGCCTCCGGAATCAGCTCGGTATGCCCTACACATGACCCGTGTGCGATAAGAGGGCTCTCACCCAGATTGTGCTCGCCAGCGCTAGCGTCAGAGGTAGCGTGAAGACCATCGGCACTTCGATCGGGACGGGACAGGAGGCCAGAGCAGGACGGACAGCCAAACGGACCCCGACCACACGCGGAACAGCGGCGCTCGCTGCGAGCGTCGTCGCGCTATTGCTGGCCGCGTGCGGCTCCGCGACATCGTCGAGGCACACGACCAAGCAGGCGTTGGCGTCTGCCTCTGTAACCGGTGTTGCGGTTGCGAAGTCATCGACGTCGGCAGCCGGCGCGAGCGCCGTGGTGCGGCCGGCACGACCTCCTCACCGCAGCCGTCTGGAACTGGCGGTCGAACAAGCCAAGCAGGTCTACGCGAAGGAGACGCGTGGATCTAAGGTGCACAGCGAGCTGGCGCGCATCGCTCGCGACGGCGCCCTGTTGAGCGCCCTGCGCCGCGGCGACACGGCCGGCGCCCAGGCCGAGGCCGGCGTCCAACTGCGCATCCCGCTCAACCACTCCGCGCACGTCACACGCATCGGCGTCAACCGCGGCCCGCGCGTGCTCGTGAACGCCACCGTCAACGCCGACGGCGTGTTCGTCGTCGCGCCCGTCACCCGCGCCCTGAACACGAACGGCCGCAACCTCGGCACACTGCTCGTGTCCGTCCAAGACGTCACAGGATTCGTCAAGCTGGTGCACCACATCACCGGCGCCGACGTCCTCGTGCGAGGATCAAGCGGACGCGTACGCACGAGCCTCGGTGCGGCCATCGGGGTGTATCTGCCGCGCTCAGGCGCCACGACAATTGCGGGCGAAAAGTACTTCGTGCAGTCCTTCGGCGAGATCGGCTGGGGTAGCGAAGGCTCCGCGCACGAAGCGCTGACCGTGTGGGTACTGGAGCGGGCATAAGACCTCGTCCCGGAAGGGACACCAGTCGTCTGGCTGCGATCGGATTGCGCTGGCGTCTGGCGGCATCGCCGCGCTGGCCGAAGGATGGGGATCACCTTCGTGGCTGTCTATCGAGGCACGAGAACCCAGCTGCATCACCAGATCGGCCAAGAGATCGCGGGCGACGCAAGCGAGCTGTCGCTCACCCTCACCTGGCCATTTGGGACAACCCAATCCGTAATCGACGCCGCGCTCACTCTGCCCGAGCCCTCCGCCTGACCGGCTCAGGTCTCACCCGTCGAAGTAGTCCGCGAACTTTTGGTCGCTGCGCACGGCGGAAGACGAAGACCATCAAAATGTGAAGTGCGCCAGGAATGACAGCACCGACGCTCGGTCCCGCAGACAAAGATCCCTCGACGCCCTCCAGCTCGACCGACGCGTCCCGCGACGGGCCAGCAGGCAAGACGTCATCCCGAGCAGCTCGCAGCGTGGGAGCGATGCGCGCCGCGCGGCGCCCGATGCTCGCTGGGCTCTTTCCAGCAGGCATCCGCAGTGTCTGCTACAAAACCTCTTGCGGCACGGATCGTCGTCGGGGCAAGCTCCGAACGCCCGAGCCGAGCGGTTCCATAGAGATCGCCCCAGCTCACTCGGTTTGCCTATCGTGACGAGAACAAAGCGACTCGACCCATAGAAAAACCCCGCGTTAGCGGGGCTTTTCCTTAGCAGGTCGATAAGCAATGGGCGCCGGCAAATGTGGGCCAGATCGTCGCACTACACGGCCGCTACCCCGCCCAGCTCGAAGCACTCAAGGACAAATGGTGGACCGACGAATTCACCACCGAGACCCTATGCGCGCTCGCCGTATGGCGAGCCGAACTCGACGACGCCGGCCAGGACCCCCGCGACGAGCTGGCCTTCAAGAACCAGCTCACTGACTACTCCCACCTCCTGCGCCAACAAGGCGGCGGCACCACGAAGCAGTGGAAGCCCGGCGCCACACCGCCGGAGTGGGCCGGCGAGTAGGCGCCAAGAAAACTCTTTCAGTAGTACAGCGTTCCGCGTGTCTGCACGAGGACGGGGTATGGCGATTTGCGTAGGATGGTTCCGTAGAATCCGGCGGTCCCGTGCGCGTGCTTGTAGGGGCCGGTGCCTTTGGTGATTGCTGCGGTGCCGCTGAAGCTTGCGTACCGGCCGGAGGAGTGCAGTTTGCCGACTCCTTGACAGGTGATCGATCCGCCGCTTGCCGGGTAGAGGGTGACTTTGGCGATCACGGTCGCGCCGATGTTGAACAGTACTCGTGCACGGCCGGGCAGGGTGCCGGTCACTTTGCCTTCCTCGAGGAGTTCTGAGCCCGATTCGCCAACCAGGCGCAGGCTGCTTTCATCATTGACTACTTGTGAACGCGCCGTACGTCCAAGCGGCGAGGAGAGTGCCGTCGTCGCATTCGCGAGCGTGACGGCGATCAGCACGGCACTGGTGGCGAGGATCGTGCCGATAGGGCTCGGTTCGATCTTTTGTTTGCTGTTTGATGACCCCACGAACATCGTGCTCATTGTTGCCTTTCAGTATTGAACAATGTTTCATCGGTTTTTTCAACCGTGATTGGTTGCTGGTAGCCGAGGCGTTGAGAGGTGCGCTTGGCTGTCAGGAGCAGTAGTGGTAAGAGGGTGGTCAGCTCGGCGATCGGTTTGTGCGCGGCGATGTCGATCGCGGCGAGGACTTCGCCGGACTGGCCGCGAACGGGTACCGCGACCGCTGCTAGGCGTGTCCCGCGCTCGTTCTCCTCGGTCGCCACGCCCTCATCGTGGGCGCGTTCGAGCTCGATCTTTAGCTCGGGATCGATCTCAGCGTCCGATCCAGGAGCCTCCGGCACGGCGTTGTGCGGTAGGAGTGGTTCACGTGCACTATTTGAGAGGTGCGCGAGGAGGATCTTGCCTGTCGCTGTGCGCCAGGCGGGCAATCGTGCTCCGACCTGCACGTCGAGGTTGATCGCGCTGGACCCGTGACGTGAACCGACGAGCCGTTGAACATAGACCACGTCGCTGCCGTCGAGCATCGCCAGACCGACCGTGTAGCCCGTGTTATCGCGCAGCTGCTCGAGATGTTCGTGTGCTGCCTCGGGAAGACCGGTAGCGCTGAGAGCGGACATACCGAGTTCCGTCACTTTCAACCCGAGCTGGTACTTACGATCACGGGTCTGGTAGATATAGCCTCCCGCGATAAGCGTGCGCAAATAGCTCTGCACTGTCGGGAGGGGGATACCTGTTTTTCGCCTGATCTCAGTGACCCCGAGAACAGGAGATTGAGCCGTGAAACAGCGCATAATCTTGCAGATCGTTACCAACATGCCCAAGCGTGAACTCGGCAACCCTTCGGTCTCGGGACGATCTCCCGCGCCGGCCCCCTCACGCTCAGATCCTGCGGGCATCAGCGTCCCCTCATCGAAGGACTATCGTCGGCGAGAGGCAATACGGGACCCCTGATCGAGTCTCTTGCTTTTATGTTCGATGTCCCCACAATCATCCTCGCTACCAGCATCCTCGGCTATAAGCTCGCCTGATCGATCGTCGTCGAGTCTTCTCCCTGCTCCCCTCCGCGCTGGAAGCCCAACACCGCGGAAACATGCTCCGCGACCGACTCCAAGCGTGAGTCGGCAGCGTCAAGTAGGTGCCCGAGGGAGCGCGTCGAGGGAGCGCTTGCGGTTACGTCAATCGCGGCGATCACTATGCCGTGCTGGTCGCGTATCGGTGCGGCGATCGAATACACCCCCGGAGCGAGCTCTTCGTCGCTCACGGCGAGCCCCCCGGTGTCGGCGATCTCGCTCAACACCTCGGTCAAACCCCTCTTGCGAGTGATCGTGTTCGCAGAGCGCTTAACCAGGGTCATTTCGGTGATCCGCGCGCGCCGCACATCCCCGGGTAGGTAGGCGAGCAGGATCTTGCCCAAGGCCGTGCAATACGCCGGCAAACGTGATCCCGGGCGCAAACCAAGACCCCCCACGCCTTGACGTACGGGACAAAGACCGCTCGCGTGATCGACACACACCACCTCAACCCCATCAAGGACCCCCAGGCTGACCGCATGGCCAAAATCATCACGCAACGCCACCAAATACGGGTGGGAGATCTCGCGCAGACCGGTCGCATCAAGCGCCTTCGTCCCGAGATCCCTGGCACGCAGAGCTAGACGATACTTGCGCGACCTATCCTGCTCCAAAAAACCGAGCACGACCAGCGTGATCATGTAACGGTGAGCACTCGACCGACTAGTCCCGAGCGCCTCAGCGAGATCAGCGATCCCCAGCATCGGATTCTCGGGCGTAAAGCAAGCCAGTATCGCCAGACCAAGTTCCAACGAGCCGGAGTAACGCGGTCCCCGAGACCCCGAGACATACCAACCAGGAACCACAGCACGAGGAACGCGAGCCTCCCTCCGGGCAACCATCACCAGACCGCTCCCCCGCTCACCCAAGACCAGGATGGTCTGTCAACATCGGCAGCAGTGCCACCTCGTACCCGGCACCACGATAACCAAGACGCGCGGATATACGATCCGCAGTCGCCAACAGGTGCGGCTTCAGCCTATCCACCAGCGCCCCCAACGCGAACTTCGACGCACTGACAGAGAGGTCCACCGCAGCGACGATCTCCCCAGACTCATCACGCAACGGCACCGCCAGCGCAATGATCCCCTCCTCCCGCTCCTGATCCTCCACCGCGAAGCCCTCATCACGAACCCGCCCAACCTCAGCCAGCAACGCCATCCTGCTGATAATCGTGTTCGGCCCACACTTCTCGAACTCGACCCCGCTGAGCAACCCATCAAGCGCCCCCTCCGGTCGACGGGCAGCCAGCAACACCTTGCCCATCGCCGTGCAATACGCCGGCACCCTCAAACCCTCCCGCAGCCCCACGCCCCCACGACCCCCCGAACGATCACGCAAACCACGCACGACATCGACATAAAGAACATCCAGGCCATCAAGCGTCGCCAACGCAGCAGAAAAGACCGTCGGCTCACACAACAACCGCAAATCCGCATGAGCGTGATCACGCAACGCCATCCCGTTCAACACCTCCAACCCCAGACCCGTCACCCCCAACGACAAACTGTACTTGTGCCTCTCATCCCGACACAAAAACCCAAGCGCCACAAGCGTCGCCATATAACGATGGGTCGTACCACGATTCATTCCCAACCTGTCAGCAACATCCGCGATCCCCAAAACCGGATGCTCCCCATCAAAACACTCCAAAATCGCAAGACCACGCCCCAACGACTGCGAAAACCGCGGATCAAACAACTCAGGACTCATCCACGAGTTCGTATGCTCGGCGGGCTCTACAGGCAAGACGTCACACCTTGGTCCTGGGACAGGCGCTATTGCGGGCCGGGCGTCTGGTAGAGACATCTGAGCGCCCGGCCCGCCGCGAGACGCGGCCGTTGGCCTGCTTGAACACGGTGAGTAGTGTTTGCCCCTGGCTCCCTCTCCTCCCTGGGCACCACTGCGTACGGCACCGGGTGCGGTGCCGGTTGGTGTCTGAGTAGGTCCGGTCCCATCGCGTCATGCCGCGTCATCCTTCCACACGCAGCGCGTCCAAAATCCGAGCAAGAGGCAATAAACTGTACTATTACATCTAATTGAACTCCATTACGAATCCTTTGACGTCTGAATAGAGTCGAAACACGTCTAAATTGACTAGGACTCAAATAGGCGCTTTCGCTGTATGGCTTGTGAGCGGTCGCTCAGGATCGCTCTCGATCCGTTGGCGGGGGTGAGTAGCGCCGTTCGCCATTGTGGATGCTCGATGCGCCTGCTTGCGGGCTGCACGTTCCATACCGAGAGTGCCTGCCTGAGCACGGTCTGGATCTCCATGAGCGCGAGATGTCGGCCCGGACAGCGCTTCCGTCCGGCTCCCCAAGGCAGGGGGGTGCCGAGTGTCGGTGTCTCGACCATGAAACGTTCCGGCAGGAAGACATGCGGGTCGGGAAATAGCAACGGATCGTGGTGCATCAGATAGGTACATGCGAGCAACTGCGTCGGAGGAGGATAGTCCCACCCTCCAACGCGTGTCGGTTTGACCACGACCCGGGGCGGTAGGAACAGGAAGGTCGGCTTGTGTCGTAGCGCCTCCTGGATCACGGCGTGCATGTACGACCCACTCCGATGGTCGTCGAGTTCCTCGACCAGACGATCCTGCACTGTCGGGTTGTGCGCCAATAGCTGAAATGTCCACGCGAGCGTCGCGGCTGTAGTCTCGTGTCCGGCGATGATTACAGACATGAGGTTGTCACGTATCCGCCGATCCGATGCTGGCGAGCCATCCTGGCCGCATGCGGTCAGCAAGAGATCCAGCAGATCTCCTGTGTGGTCACACTCATTGCGGCGTTGCGTGATTAGCCCAAAGATCAGAGCGTCCACCTCCTCGCGCTTACGTATAAAGCTTTTCCATGCCCTGCGCCAGCCGGGCAGATGGCGCAGCTGCGGGACTTGCAATAGGGGACTGGACATGATCGTCAGCATGTCGAGTATGTGCCGACACAGCTCCTCGCACAGCTGTTGTCGATTCGAGATCATTGCTCTCAGTATCACCGTCAATGTAAGCCTATATATGTGAGGACTGAGTGGTGCAGCTGCGCCCACCGGCCAGGAAGCGAGCTGGCTGGTGATGATTTCGGTGATCATGTCGATCTGGTTGTCGACGGTCTTGTTGTGGAGTGCCGGCATGATCGCCCTGCGTCCGGCGGCGTGCTCCTCCTTCTCGTGCAGCACGAATGCCTTCCTGCCAAAGAGGGGCTCCATGAGAGTACCTCCCCCTCCTGAGTGCAGATCGTCTGGTGAAGCGGTAGTGATCGCTCGTATATCGTTGGGATCTGAAAGCAATACGAGCGGCGGCATCCCTAGTAGATGGACGGTGGTACGATTTCCAAACCGCTTTCGGCACATTTCGGCATAATCGAAAGGTCGTGACCGCCCGTATGACGTCTGCAGCAATGATGGAAGTGGGAGAGAGGGCGGGAGCTCTTGCGTTTGGCAGGCACGGCGTGTGAATCGATTGGCAGATTTCAACTCTTGTTCCTTTCTCGTCGTTTTTGCTCAAGACCACAGCCGGCGCAAAGACGATCCATTGCAAACCATGGAATCGGTGTCTCTGCGGAATGCCCAGCTTGCGGCATACTCCACGTAAAGTGTGTGTGTGTGTCGCTTGGGAGTCTCGACACGTTGAGCGACCCTTGCAGTTAGGCGGCGGGCGCGGTGAGAGCCCGGCGTAAAGCCATTGTCTTGTAACGGTGGTCGCTAGTGCGAGGACTTTGGGCGTGTCTTTAGTATGCCGGGCTTGTGGCTTTGGCGGGTATGCGTGTCACCACGAAGCCCGGTATCGCTGTGACGACTATGGCGGTGAGGCCCACCAGCGCGGAACTGGTCAGCGCGGTCAGTGCCTGCACTTGCAGGATGACCGGAAAGCCCGTGACGCTCGCCAGAAAGCGGCTGCCGAGATACTGTCCGTAGAGACCGAAGATAGCGCCGATCATGCAGCCCGTGATCAGTAGGACGGTGCTCTCGCATATAAGCCATCGCCACAGGGGGCCTTGGCGATACCCGTCAACCTTCATGAAGGCAATCAGGTTACGACGCTGCCAGACCATCGAGCCCATCGCAGCCGTCACCGCAAGCAAGGCTGCGACCAGCATGAGCAGTCTGATCTGCGTCAGTCGTGACAGGCCCTGCGCCGCCACGGCGTAGTGACGCTGCTCGCGTTCGCTGGTCGTTTCGACGACGAGACCGGTTCCCGCTCCGAGGGCTTGCTGCACCTCGGAGCGGATCGCCGCGATCGAGCTGCGGGGCTTGGCCTCGATCTCGTACGCGCTCGGCCAGTTGCTCTGCCATGCGCGGGCGTAGTCGGCCGAACTCATGATGATCGCGCCCGGTGGCCAGGCCAGGTTGGTGCCGATCGCCGCCACGCGCAGCTCGATCGTGCGTGGGGCGGGCAGCTCAAATGCCTGGCCGATATGCAGGTTGTGTTCTGTCGCCAGAGCCTGTGAGATGACCGCCCAACCACCACGATCGATCCTCGTGGCGGCGAGCGTCGGATCACCGCTGACGATCTGGCTTACCGGGATCGGCTGTTGAGAGCCCCGTGGCGATGCAAGAACCCAGATGCGCTGCTGTCTCCAGTCGAGGAAGCTGCCGCGATAGAGACCGACCGCCCGGACGCCGGGCAGGCGGGCTAGGGTTTTCGAGTAGGAGTCCGCGAAAGGTATGGTGGCGAGCGCGTTCGCTTCGTTGCTTGGAGTAATCCATATCTGGGCGCCGGTGTCGATGCCGCGTGCCGAGGCATCCAGGCCGTCCGCGAGGTTCCTCTGAATACCCTGGAACTCGACCGTCCCGAAGACCGCGACCGCTGCTGTGGCGGCGATTGCCAGGGAGCGCACCCGGGTATGCGGTGTCTGCAACTCGATCACGGCGAGGGCGCTCGCGGCGCTGTCAAAAGGACGCTGTGCACGACCGAAAAGAACCACGAGCGCGTCGAAAAGTAGTGGCAGCAGGCAAACGAGCGCCACGATCAGCGCAATGTTGCCGGCGATCTCGCCTTTGCCACCGACGACGGGGATGATCGTCGTGAACGCGAGACACGCCACGCCTATCGAGAGTCGGGCGAGCGGCCACGCTCTCCAGTGGTCGGTAACGCGGCGTTCTTCGCCTCCAGACTCATTGGAAAGCACGCCTCGTAGTGGCCAGAGCACTCCGATGATCGCCGCGACCATGCCAGCACCGACGGCAAGTACGATGCTCTGCCACGTCACGATCCGGTCATTGCCGACCGGGAACGCGAACGACAGGTAGCCAGGCGTCGTACGGAACACCGCGAGCGAGAGCACATCGCCGAGCACCAAGCCCAGCACGCAAGCCAGGCCTCCGAGCACGAGCGCATCGAACAGCAGAATCTGCAGGAGGGTCTTGTGCGTGGCACCCAGCAGTCGCACCTCCTCGATCAGTCGCCGGCGCGCGGGCACGGTGATGAGCATCGCATTGAGTGCGAACATGAATCCCACCAACGCGCTGATCACAGAGAACAGCTCCTCGCTTTGACCCTCCGGCGCCACGGCCACCGCGAACAGGCGCGCATCGTAGTCACCGGGCTCGAGATTGACGGCTCCCCGCGCTGCCGCGAGCCGCGCGAGCGCCCTTTCGACCGAATGTTCCCGACTCGGATAGCAGCGAATGAAGATGCGGGTGATTCTGCCCCGCATGCCCGTCAAGCGCTGTGCGTATCCGACCGAGGCAAGCGCGATGGGACTGTTGGCGAGACCACCGATTTCGCTCTCTCCGAGAGCCACACCGAGGAGCGTGTCCACGACACGAGCGCCGACCTGAAGCTTTATCGGCTGAAGCGATCCAGCGCCGATCGCGTCGGCGAGCGGGGTTGGCAGCACGATCGCGTGCAGACCCGCCAGCCGTGCGGTCGAGAAGCGTCGCAACAAAGACCCGCTCACGTTAGCGAGGCGCGGGTCTGTGCCAATCAAATCGACCGACCGTCGTCCGCCCGGCCCGATCACGGTCGCCGCCTGCTCCAACACCGGCAACGCAGTCTGCACTCCAGGAACATGCCTCACGCTACGCAGCAATTCTTCGTTGAAGCCTTCCGGGCCCCTGGAGTCCAGCTGGAATTGTGCGCCACCGACGATCTGTCGATCGAGCTGTGACACAGAACGGGATAGGCTGGTGCCCGCCACCTGGCTCGCGAACAACAGCGCGACGCCCACCGCGATCCCGCACAGAGCGAGAACATCCTGAACGAGTACGACCCTGGCTCGCAGCCTCGCGCGAAACAGGTAAAGAATATTTGCAATGCTCATCTCATGCCGGCTCTCCATGCAGCGACATCTCGCGTAGTCCCATCCTCGGCGTCGCTGCCGGAGCCAAGCCGGCGATCGGCGTCGCGTGTCCGCTCGAACGTGTGTCGCGTAAGACGCCCGTCGTGCAGCTCATATGCCTGGTCAGCGAATCCCGCCGCCAGCGGGTCATGCGTCGCGAGTAGAATGGCCATGCCTCGTTCTCTACAAATCTCGCGCAGCAATCCCAGCACTTCGCGCGTGCGATCCGTGTCAAGATTGCCTGTAGGCTCGTCTGCCAGCACCAGTTCTGGATCGAGCGCCAGAGCGCGGGCGATCATCACTCGTTGGCGCTCACCCATCGAGAGCTGCTCCGTGCGATGCAAGAAACGCTCGGTGAGTCCCAACCGTTCGAGCAACGGTGCGATGTCGCGCCTGGCGGTGCGCTTGTTTGCCAGCAGGAGCTTTAGCGATGCGTTCTCGATCGCGCGGGCGCCGGGCAGCAGATGATGTGGCTGACCTATGATCCCCAAGCGCCGCAGGCGGTACTGGGCACGCTCGGGTTCGGACATAGCAAAGACATCGCGCCCAGCGACCCTCACCGTCCCGGAGTCCGGTTCGCGAATCGCGGCTATCAACTCCAGCAGCGTAGTCTTGCCGGACCCGCTCGGACCGTACAACGCCACAAACTCGCCAGCCCTGATCGTCAACGAGACTCCGTCGACAGCACGAATCGGCTCGCCGCCACCTACGCGGTAATGCTTATACAGGTCACTTATTTCGAGCACGCTATGTGTGTCTGTTGGTGTTTTGTTGGCGGTATTGGCGTGTGCCTGTGAGCTCGATGATCTCTGCTTCGTCGGTGAGGGTTTCGTTTTTAGGAAGTTTTAGCTTGCCGTGCTCGAAACTCAGTAGCCGGTCAGCGATCAGCGCAGGCTCGAAATCGGACGCGCTCATCAACACCGAACACCCAATCTTCTCAACGAACGAGAGCAGCAGCTCGCCGGCCTCCCTTGTTCGGCTCATCCCGAACCCGTCGATCACGTCATCCACGACCAGCAGTCTCGGCTCTCGCGCCATCCCGAGCGCGAACCCGACCAACACCCGCTCCCAATTCGACAGGGCATTCCACCGCAGGCCGGCGCACCTCTCCGCTCCAACGCGCTCCAAAGCGAGCATCGCCAGGCCCTCGGCATCACGCCTGTTGTGACGGTGGCTCACCATCAGCGCCAACGATATGTACTCCAGCATCCCGCAATCGAGCGCCATCCCCCCGCGACGCACCCACGCCACATCCCGCCGTAATACCTCATCGCGCTCTCGATCCGAACAGCTCACCAACTCAACGCCAGCCAGCCACACCTCGCCCCTGTCCGGTTTCTGCAGACCGGCCGCGATTTCCAACAACGTGGTCTTCCCCACATCCCGCGGCCCGACGACCCCCACAATCTCCCGCTCACCCACGGTCAACATCACATCAACCAAAACCCGCAGACTGCGAGCGCCCCGACGGTAACTCTTGCAGACCCCGTTCAGTGAAAGCAACTCACCCGCCACAGCAGATCACATCCCTCCGTCAGCACCATCAAGCTGCTCATCGCCCGGATCTTCAAGACTCGCCCGAAACCGCTGCAACCGCTTACCTATATCGCGCCACCACAGCGCCTCATCGGCCATCAGCGCGTAACGCAGCCTGTCCTCCCACCCGCTACTCTTCGCCGGTCCGAGTTCTCCACGCCGCATCGCCCGCTTCAACCGACTGGTCGCTGCTTCACTCGCCTGAAAACAGGCCTCTCCCTGCTCACGGATAGCCCCGATCACCGTGAGCAGACTATCCTCATCAGAAACGAACTCCAATTTTGCCCGCAAAGCATCACGCAACGCCGGCGGACCCTCCACAAATTCGCCCAACCACCCGCGAAACCAGTCAACACCATCCGATGTAGCCTCATAAACATTCAGCCCTGGCTCGGCCCCCTCCGCCACCACCCGCAAACGCCCCTCCCGCACAAGACTTGACACCGCCCCATAAGAAACCGACGGCGACCAACTAGCCGAAGGAAACTTTTCCGTCAACCGCGCCTTCACGCCCCCAAGCGTGTCCGACCGCTGCACAAACAACCCCATCACAGCAATCTTCGCCGACAATTCACCCCTACGCACAGGTGCCATAACAATAAGTCTACCCGAAGGCGGTCGCGTCGTCGTTGTTTGATCTCGTCGGCATCTCTGATGTTTAGTATGCCGGACTCGTGGCTTTAGCGGGCGCCCGCGCGACAAGGTAACCCGGTACGGCCGTGACCGTCATGGCGACGAGGCTGACCAGCGTGAGGCTGATCAGGGCCACAGGTACTTGTATTTGGAGGACGATCGGAAAGCCGGTGACGCTCGCCAGGAAGCGACTGCCGAGAAACTGTCCATAGAGACCGAAGACGGCCCCGATCGAACAGCCCGTGAGCAGCAGCACGGCGCTCTCGCATATGAGCCACCGCCACAGGGAGCCTTGACGATACCCGTCGACCTTCATGAAGGCGATCAGGTTGCGCCGCTGCCAGACCATCGAACCCATCGCGGCCGTCACCGCAAACACGGCAGCGATCAGCAGCAGCGCTCTGATCTGTGTCAGCCGTGACAAGCCTTGAGCCGCTATCGCGTCGTGACGTTGCTCGCGTTCGTCGGTCGTTTCGACAACGAGACCCGCCCGTGCTCGTGCTCCGAGAGCCCGCTGCACTTCGGATCGGACCGCCGCGATCGATCTGCCGGGTCTGGCGTCGATCTCGTACGCGCTCGGCTCGTTGCTCTGCCATGCACGAGCGTAGTCGGCCGAACTCATGATGATCGCGCCCGGTGGCCAGGCCAGGTTGGTGCTGATCGCCGCCACACGCAATTGGATCGTGCGCGGGGCAGGCAGCTCAAACGCTCGACCTACGTATAGACCATGTTCACTGGCCAGCGCTTGCGAGATGACCGCCCAACCCCCATGAGCGATTCTCCTAGCCGCGAGGACGGGATCGCCACTGAGGATCTGGCTCACAGGGATCGGCTGCCGAGAGCTCGCGGGAGGCGCAAGAACCCAAAGGCGTCGCCGTCCCCAGTTCAGGAGCCCGCCACGGTAGAGTCCGACGTCTTGAACACCGGGGAGCCTGACAAGGGTTCGCGAATCGGAGTCTTCAAACGCAGTTGTGGCAAGCGCGTTGGCTTCTCCCGTCGCTGTCACCCATATCTGGGCGCCGCTGTCGATGCCGCGTGCCGAAGCATCCAGACCGTCCGCAAGGTTCCTCTGGATACCCTGGAACTCGACCGTCCCAAAGACCGCGACGGCCGCCGTTGCGGCGATCGCCAGCGAGCGCACGCGGGTATGCGGAGTCCGCAGCTCAACGATGGCGAGAGCGCTCGCAGCCCTGCCGAACGGACGTTGAGCGCGCTCGAAGAGGGTGACGCTCGCGTCGAAGAACGGTGGCAGCAAGCAAACGATCGCGATGATCAGCGCAACGTTGCCGATGACCTCTCCCTGATCATGCACGACCGAAATGATCGTCGTGAACCCCAAACACATAACCCCCAAAGAGAGCCGGGCGACGCTCCATTTCCCTCGCTTTCGATGCGTTCCGCGATTCTTGCCCCGGCTATCACTCAGGAGCACATCGCGGAGCGGCCAGAGCACCCCCACGACGGCTGCCGTCATGCCCGCGCCGACGGCGAGGACAATGCTCTGCCACGTCACGATCCGATAGTTGCCAACCGGGAACGCGAACGATAGATAGCCGGGCGTCGTACCGAATACCGCGAGCGAGAGCGCCTCGCCAAGCACGATACCCAGCAAGCACGCTAGCGCCCCGAGCAACAGAGCGTCGAACAATACGATCTTCAAGAGCGTCGCCCTCGTGGCGCCCAAGAGCCCGATCTCGCCGATCAAGCGTCGGCGTGCCGGCACAGTGATGAGCATCGCGTTCAGCGCGAACATGAATCCCACCAGCGCGCTGATCACCGAGAATAGATCCTCGCTCTGGTCCTCGGGCGCGACGGCCACCGCAAACAAACGCGCGTCATAATCAGCGGACTCGAGCCTGACATCCACAGTGGCCCCCGCCAGCCTCGCAAGCGCCTTTCCAACCGAACGCTCTCGGCCGGACTCACACCGAACGAAGATACGTGTGATCCTACCCTGCATGTTCGTCAAACGCTGTGCATACCCGACCGAGGCAAGTGCGATCGGGCTGTTAACCAATCCACCAATTTCCTGTTCTCCAAGCACCACGCCAAGCAAGGTGCCCATCACACGGACACCAACCTGGAGCCTTATCGGCGACAACACCCCGGAGTCGATCGCGTGCGCGACCGACGCTGGCAACACGATCGCATGCAGCCCCGATAGCCGAGCAGTCGAGAAGCGCTGCAGCAGAGGACCGCTTGCACCCGCCAAACGCGGATCGGTCCCGATCAGATCGACCGACCGCCGCCGCCCACTACGCCCAATAACCGTCACCGTCTGCTCCAGCACCGGCAGAGCGGCCTGCACTCCCGGCACACGCCGAACCTCGCCCAGCAGCCCGTCGCTAAAACCATCCGGTCCTCTCGACTCCAACTGAAACTGCGAATCCCCCACAACCCCACGATCAAGCTGTGCTGCAGAATGCGACAAACTCGTACTCGCCACCTGGCTCGCAAACAACAACGCGACGCCTACGGAAACCCCAAATAGAGCAAAACCCTCCTGAACCAGTACCATCCTCCCACGCAGCCTGGCACGAAGCAGATAAACCAGACCAGACAAGCTCACCGGCCCGCTCCTCTGTTCAAAGGCAACTTCGCGTGAATCACGTTTATGTGTGTCTGTTGGTGTTTTGTTGGCGGTATTGGCGTGTGCCTGTGAGCTCGATGATCTCTGCTTCGTCGGTGAGGGTTTCGTTTTTAGGAAGTTTTAGCTTGCCGTGCTCGAAACTCAGTAGCCGGTCAGCGATCAGCGCAGGCTCGAAATCGGACGCGCTCATCAACACCGAACACCCAATCTTCTCAACGAACGAGAGCAGCAGCTCGCCGGCCTCCCTTGTTCGGCTCATCCCGAACCCGTCGATCACGTCATCCACGACCAGCAGTCTCGGCTCTCGCGCCATCCCGAGCGCGAACCCGACCAACACCCGCTCCCAATTCGACAGGGCATTCCACCGCAGGCCGGCGCACCTCTCCGCTCCAACGCGCTCCAAAGCGAGCATCGCCAGGCCCTCGGCATCACGCCTGTTGTGACGGTGGCTCACCATCAGCGCCAACGATATGTACTCCAGCATCCCGCAATCGAGCGCCATCCCCCCGCGACGCACCCACGCCACATCCCGCCGTAATACCTCATCGCGCTCTCGATCCGAACAGCTCACCAACTCAACGCCAGCCAGCCACACCTCGCCCCTGTCCGGTTTCTGCAGACCGGCCGCGATTTCCAACAACGTGGTCTTCCCCACATCCCGCGGCCCGACGACCCCCACAATCTCCCGCTCACCCACGGTCAACATCACATCAACCAAAACCCGCAGACTGCGAGCGCCCCGACGGTAACTCTTGCAGACCCCGTTCAGTGAAAGCAACTCACCCGCCACAGCAGATCACATCCCTCCGTCAGCACCATCAAGCTGCTCACGACGAACTTCCTGACCAATCTCCTTGACGGTCACTCCCGGCTTCTCGATCAAGGGTCCGAGAACGACCATGCTGCCAGGCAGCTCATCCGGATTCACACGCGACATGACGCCAGCAACCGTATACCAATCTACGCTTTGATGGAACTGTTGAGACTATTGCTAGCACCGAGCCGGCCCATACGGCCTAGCAGTCGCTCCATCAAAGCAGCTGATCAGGCCACCGCGACACCCCTGTTTCCAACTACGCGCGCCCCTTCATCCCGAGGCCTGCCCCGCCTCCATCAATGACACGGACGCCTCGCTCGCACCGACAGCCCGGCGCCGGGAAGCCCGGCCTATCGGCGTGATCTTGGGGTTGGTGTGGTCGGCCATGAGCAGAAGCCTGACCTGTGATCGCTTACCACCCATCCAGCTTACTAAGCGATAGCGCCCTAACGTTTATAAGTGGCAGGCTAGCGAAGCGGTCGCTGAACAGCCTGCCGCCACCAACAGTGCGGCTCTCATTTGCTCTTAAGGCTGGCGGGCGAGATCAGCGCCTTGTGCCTCGTTGAGCTGTCCAGCGGGGAGTCCCGCACTCGCCCGCCTGTCCAGCACGCTCAGACGCACCTGCTGCTGGCAGCTCGTCGAGAACTCGTTGGCCGTTTGCACGCGTTCGGGGTCTATGACCGGTAGATGCAGCAAGAATCAACGAGAACGTCGGCCCCCATCCCGGCTTCCCGGCGCCGGCGATCTGAGAGCGGCGGACATGGGGGATCGGCGGTCGGACCTGCGGATCGTCTCGCGCTGGGTGCCCTTGAGGCTGCGCTTGCGCAGGCCCGGGAGGTCGGCGAGGATCGTCCAGCGCTTGAGATCCTCGCGGGATCGCTTGCGGAGATGGGTGTGCGAGCGGCGTGTAGCACGCGCTCGTTGCGTCTGTTGGAGCGCGACCGGGACGCGTGGCTCATGCGGCTGCGAAGCGCTGGGCGCAGCGCCAGCTCCATCAGCGCCTATCGCAATACGATCGATGAGCTGCTCCGGTGGGCACACGAGAACGAAAGGACGGAGCTGTTCGAGGAGCAGACGATCGTGGACTACCTCGACGACTATCGCCGCAGCGCCCAACCGGCGCCCGCCACCTACCATCGTCGCTTCCTGCTGTTGCGGCGCTTCATGGGCTGGGTGAGCCACCGCAACGGCCTGCCCGACCCGTTCCTCGAGCTGCAGGCGCCGCGCAAGCCCCATCAGGAAAGCGACTGGCTGACACGGGATGAGTTCGCCCGACTGCTGGACGCCGCGGCTCATCCGGCGCGCAACCGGCCCGGTATGGCCGAGCGTGACCAGTTCGTGCTGCTGACGTTGGTCATGACGGGCCTGCGCCGCTCAGAGCTGATCGCGCTGAATTGGGGCGATGTAGCGTTGGATGAGGCGCGAGCTTCGCTGCTCGTCCGGTGCGGCAAGGGCGGCAAACCTCGGCGTCAGCCGCTACCCGTACCGCTTCGGGAGCGACTCAGACGCGAGTACGCAGCACGACGGCCTGCCGCGTCCGATCCGGTCTTCTGCGGACTGGGAGGCTCGCGTCTTCAGCCTACGATCCTCGCCGGGATCGTCAGGCGTGCCACCGAGCGCGCCGGCATCTCGAAGCACGTGACCGCGCACACGCTGCGCCACACCGCCGCTACATGGTTGCGCCAAGCGACCGGCGATAGCCGCCTGGTGGCCGAGTACCTCGGGCACGCCGACCTATCGACCGTCAGTCGCTACACGCACGTCGCAAGCGAGGAGCTGCACGCCGCCGCCCAGGCCATCGCCTACCCCTCGACATCCCCCAGCTCGACCGACGCGTCCCGCCACAGTCAGCAGGCAAGACCTCATCCCGAGCAATTGGCGGCGTGGGAGTGATGCGCGCGCCGCGCCGCCCTGATGCACGCCGCGCCGTCTTGCAGGTATCCGCGGCGTCTGCTACAAAACCTCTTGCGGCACGGATCGTCGTCGGAGGCAAGCTCCGAACGCCCGAGCCGAGCGGTTCCATAGAGATCGCCCCAGCTCACTCGGTTTGCCTATCGTGACGAGAACAAAGCGACTCGACCCATAGAAAAACCCCGCGTTAGCGGGGCTTTTCCTTAGCAGGTCGATAAGCCGGATTCTGTCGTTGAGCAGTCATCCATCTGCGCGGCCTACCTGGACCTTGGCGGGCTACCTCCAAGCGGTCCGATCTGGCCTTGCACCGGGTGGGGTTTGCCCAGCCGCCGCGTCACCGCGACGCTGGTGCGCTCTTACCGCACCATTTCACCCTTGCCAGCACGCCGTTCACGTGGGACGGCACACTTCGGCGGTTTGTTTCTGTGGCACTTTCCCGCGGGTTTCCCCGGGTCGATCGCTCGACCACCCTGCCCTTCGGTGTCCGGACTTTCCTCGACGACCTCACGGCCGCCGCGACTGCCTGACCTGCAAGGTCACGGTAGCAGCGTCACACGCTCCTGAGCAACCCAACCACCCGGCCGATGACCTTGACATCGGGACTGCGGATCGGCTCCATCGCCTCGTTCTCAGGCTGCAGGCGGATGTGATCGGCCTCCTTGAAGAAGCGCTTGACGGTCGCCTCCTCGCCGAGCAAGGCCACGACGATGTCGCCGTCATTGGCCGCGTCCTGCGAGCGCACAACCACGTAGTCGCCGTCGAGGATGCCAGCGTCCTTCATCGATTCTCCCCTGATCCGCAGCAGATACTGACCGTCGCCACCACCGGCCAGCTCGGGCACCGAGACATACTCCTCCACGTTCTCCTCGGCCAGGATCGGGGCCCCGGCCGCCACCGAGCCGACGAGCGGCAAGCTGTCCGGGCGCACCATCCCGCGCACACTCTCGACCGCGCCACCAACCGCCCGGTCGAACAGCTCGATAGCCCTCGGCTTGGACGGATCGCGCCGGAGCAGGCCGATCTTCTCGAGGTTCGCCAGGTGGGCATGCACCGTCGAGGACGAGGCCAGACCGACCGCTTTGCCGATGTCGCGCACCGTCGGCGGATAGCCGTACTTGGCCGAGTACTTGCGTATGAAGTCGAAAATCTCCTGCTGGCGCTTGGTCAGATCCATGCTTGCTCCGCTCCCGTTCCGGGTCGATGATGGAGTGCGACGAACATGTGTTCGTGACTCTAGCGGGCCCTGTGGACGGACACAAGCGTGGGCCAGGTCTGAGCGTCCGCTCGGGCCGTTGGTCGGGCCCGCCTCAGACGCTACGGCCCGGGCTTGCGCGCGGCCGGCCGGGGATATACTCGGTCGCTCTGCGCTCGTGGCGGAATTGGTAGACGCGCAAGGTTGAGGGCCTTGTGGACCGCTTGGTCCGTGGTGGTTCGAGTCCACTCGGGCGCATTGAAAAGCCCTGTAAATCGGGGCTTTTCTTATGTCTGGGGTCGTTCCATCGCCTCGCTGCGCTACTGTTCGGATTGTTGCCAATGGCAAATTCGAACACTTTTCCGAACATCGTCCGAACATCTATCGGCGGTCTGAGGAGAGCCGAGCAAGGAGGCGCGGAATGAGCTGCAGCTATGCCAAGGGGGCCTGGGAGGTTCGCTGGCGCGACACCACCGGAAGGCAGCGCTCTCAGCGCTTCCCCCAGGAGTCGGCCGCGAGGGCGTTCGACGGCGCAATCCACGACCAGGGGGTTGCCGAGCGGCGCAAAGAGCGCCGGCACGGGAGCGCGGGCGGGGTCTATCCGTACGAGACCGCCGCGGGCACCAGGTGGCGCTACGTCATCAGACGCTCCGACGGCTCGCTCACGAGCAAGCGCGGCTTTCCGAGCGAGAAGGCCGCGCGGGACGCTCGCCGGCGGCTCACCGAGAAGCAGGAGCGCGGCGAGGTTCGCCATACGAAGGAGACCTTCGGAGCGTTCTGGGAGCGCTGGCTCGCTCGCCGCAAGCCCTATCTGGAGGACGGGACGTGGCGAGCCTATGAGCGCGACGGCCGCCAGCGACTGCTGCCTGCCCTGGGACCCAGCCCCCTCGGCCGTCTCGACGTCGAGCACGTCCGCGAAGCGATGGACCGGTGGATCGAAGCGATGGAAGCCGGAGGGCTCGCGCCCAAGACGATCAACAACACCCTCGGGACGCTCGTGGTCTGCCTCAACGCGGCCGTCGAGGACGGCTTGATCGCGAGCAACCCGGCGCTGCGCGTGGACCGCCTGCCGCCGGCGCACATCGAGCGCGAATACCTGCGCCTGCACGAGATCCCGCTCTACCTGGACTCGTGCTCGGAGGTCTACCGCCCGCTCGCCGAGCTGCTGATCGGCAGCGGCCTGCGCATCTCCGAGGCACTGGCGCTGCGCGTGGGCGACCTGGAGCTCGAACAGAAGGGCGGCGTGATCGTCGTCTACCGCTCGCGCAAGAAGAAGGAGGCGGTCGGCTCCACGAAGTCCGATCGCTTCCGCTCGGTGGAGATCGGGCAAGGGCTCTCGCGCGTGCTGCGCGACCACCTCGCCTGTCGCGGCGAGATGACCTCGGGCGCGCAGCACGACGCGCACGTGTTCGTGATGCCGGTGCGCGCGGGCAAGCGCGATCACGGCCGCTGGAACGGCGACGGGGCGGGCGAGCCGATGGACCGCACCACCGTCTCGCGCGACTGGCACAAGGCGGCGCTTACGGACGCGGGCTTGCGCGACATGCCGCTTCACGCCCTGCGCCATACCGCGGCGGCGGCGTGGCTGGCGGGGGCGAACTCGCTGATGTACGTGCAGCGCCAGCTCGGGCACGCGGACATCAGGACGACGGAGCGCTACTACGGGCACTTGGAGCGCCACGTGCTGGCCGCCGGCGCCATCGCAACCGAAGAGGCGATTGCCCGCGCAGCGAGAGAGCACAACGCATAGATCGCGTTGGGGCTACCGGCGTTCGCGGGGACGGGTATGTGCTCCGCGGGGCATGGCATCCGTGGGAGGCCGGGTCGGTCGCGCAGAGCGGCCCGGAACCCACTCCGCGCGTGCGTCATCTATCCAGCGCTGGATGTCCTCGGGCACGAACCGCAGCGGCCCGTGTTCCCCGCCAATGCGGATTGACGGGATGCGCCCTGTCTTCGCGGCCTCGTAGAGCCATGCTCGGGAAACGCCAAGCTGCGCGGCCAGGTCCGTAGGCTTCAGCAGGGCGAGCTTGGGTTGTGGATGGTCCTCGTGCATGTGGTTTGTTGACCACGAGGGCTCCAGACCGGCCACCGAATTTTCCGGCTCCCCATCTTGACGTGCCAGGGATCAACGCTCACAGCTCCAAGACGCCTTGCCTGACGCCAACATCGGCTGGCAGACCACGACGACATCGAGACCTTCCGTTACCCGCCTTCAGCCATCCAGCCCCTCGACAAACCCGACGAGCCATGAGACACGAATGACGTACCAGCAACTGCTGGGCCAGACGTAGCGGATATAAGTAGCGAGCTTCCTGTAGCGTTGTGTCCGCGAAGGTGACCATGATCTCCCTGGAGCAGACAGTTAGCAGAGCAATCCGACCAGCGCCCCCGTCGGCGCACCGTGCCTCTGGTCGTGCCAGAACCCAGGTGCGACTCACGATCCGCCGGTGGCGGCCGACGCGCTAATGATCTACAGGGGACGGGCAACCATGCTGGGAACGCGACGAGAAGGGGTTGTGGCCTTCCGACTCGTGGGCGGAAACCGCAGGGGTGTACGCCGATGGGCGCTTGCTGGTCTGGTGTTGGTGCTGCTGGCCGGGCTCGCTGCACGAGCGCCAATGGCTACGGCAGCGGCCCGCGCGTCCGACGGCGCGCTGGCGAGCAACCCTTTCGCGCCTCAGAGCAATGCCTTTGTACCGGACAACACATCTTCAACGAGCGACGCGTCTTCGAGATACGCCGAAGCGGTGCTCGCCGACCACCCGACCGTGTACTACCGCCTCGATGGGACCGAATTCACCACCGCTGAGGACTCATCCGGCAATGGGCTCAACGCGACCTATGTCGACTCGGGCGCCGGGCCTTACGAATCGCGGAGTGGTGCTCTCGTGACCGACTCGGACACCGCGGTACAGAGGTATCAAAACTCGGGCTTCTGTGGCCCCTGCGTGGGGATGCTGGCGCAGAGCGGGAACACGCTTCCCGCTGGTAACAGTCCGCGGACCTTGGAGGCGTGGATCAACGAGCAAGGGCAGCCCCGCTATTGGAGCTACAACTTGTTCGAATACGGTGATGTTGCTGGCGGGCACGGTTTCACGGTCAACGTGGGCGGCGAACCGCGAAGCACGATCACCGTGTCGGGGGCCATGCAGTCTGTCCATGTTGTCGTGCCCGGTGGTCTCGAAAATGGTGTGTGGCACCTAATCGACATTACCTATGAAGGCGGCGTCGTTGGCATCTACGCCGATGGCGCGTTGATAGGCGGGGGCAGTATTGGCGACGCGGAAACCGTGACTCCGGGCCAAGGACTAAAGGTGAACGGCGGCAGCGGCATGTTCGGACTCGACGACGTCGCGACCTACCCTAGCGCCCTGTCACCTGAACGGATCGGTGTGCATTGGACCGCGGGTCAGAGCTACTCTGGACAGCCCACTTGCGCTACCACGCCCACAGACCCCTATCCGAGTGCTGTTATCGCAGATGCTCCTACGGCGTACTACCGTCTGGATGAGGTCGTTGCGCACCCAACAGAGCGCGTTGCTTTCGACTCCTCTGGTCATTGCACGAACGCGACGTATGTCGATTCTGGTGCGGGGCCTTACGAATCGCGGAGTGGCGCTTTGGTGGGCGATTCGGACTCTGCCGTACAGAGGTATCAAAACTCTGGTTTCTGCGAACCCTGTGTTGGGATGCTGGCGCAGAGCGGGAACACGCTTCCCGCTGGTAACAGTCCGCGGACCTTGGAGACGTGGATCAACGAGAGTGGGCAGCCTCGCTATTGGAGCTACAACTTGTTCGAATACGGTGATGTTGCTGGCGGGCATGGCTTCACGGTCAACGTGGGCGGCGAACCGCGAAGCACGATCACTGTCTCGGGTGCCACGCAGTCGGTCCATGCCGTCGTGCCCGGCGGTCTCGAAGATTCGACGTGGCATCTGATCGATGTCACATATGAAGGCGGCGTCGTTGGTATCTATGCCGATGGCGCGTTGATAGGCGGGGGCAGTATTGGCGACGCGGAAACCGTGACTCCCGGCCAGGGACTGAAGGTGAACGGCGGCAGTGGCACGTTCGGACTCGACGAGGTCGCTATCTACCCGTCGTCGCTTAGCTCGACCGCAGTACGTGCGCACTGGAATGCCGCATCGGAACCCCCTGCCGGAACCTCCATCATAGCCGGCGAAGCGCTTGTCGCCGGCCAGGGCGCGGCGTCAGGAGCTCACATACAGGCATGTCCATCGTCGGGCGGTGCTTGCCAGGTTGATCCTTGGCCCCTCGAAAACTCGGGGCGCTTTCACATGTTGGTGGCTAACGGCACGTACACCGTCACCATCTTTCCCCCAGCTGGCTCTCCCGATGGACCAAAAACATTCGGGCCGCTGACTCTTCCTCCCCCAGCGCTCAATCTGAGCGTGACCTTTTCCCAACCCGGGGGGCTCCCAGAAGGCGTGAGCCTGTCGTCGCCGGGCAGAGGCACACAGGAAAAGGTTGTACCGGGACTAAACTGGGGCGAACCCAGCACCCTTAGCGTGGGAGGCTGCAAGGAAGGCTTTGGCGCTGGGTTCATATCGGGTACCAACACAAGCACAGGCCAAGGTGAAACGCGCGCCGCCGCACTTGTCGAAACACCATCTGGCTCAGGGACATATCTGGCTCAGTTCGCTCCGCTAGCACCAATACACGGGGGTGGCACCATCACGCACGGGCTCGTCTGCCCGGACACAAGACATGTGTTTCCAGACGGCGGGAATGGGAGCGGTGGGACACGCGTCTTGCTCAGCGGCTCGGGCTTCACCGACGCCCAAGGCGTGTCATTCGGATCGACACCAGCCATCTCGTTCAAGGTGCTCCAGGACGACGCGATCGAAGCCGTCAGTCCAGCAGGGAGCGGTGAGACGACGATTACTGTCACGACATCGGGCGGGAGCAAGATGTCGATCGGCGGCTTCTCATACTTTGGTGTCACGAGCGTGGACACGTCGTCAGGGCCGGCAGAAGGAGGCACGGCGGTAGCGATCCATGGGTACGGACTCACCGATGTGAAGGATGTGGCCTTTGGGCTGCTACCCGCGGCGTCGTACAAGGTGGTCAGCCCAACCGAGATCGATGCGGTCGCACCACCTGGCGTCGGAACGGTAGATGTGCAGGTCGTCGACGATGCCGCACTATCTGACCCGATTACGGCCGACTCCTTCAAGTATTTGGGCGGTCCCGCGAGCCTGTCGGGCATCGCGGAGGGCACAGGACCTGATGCTCCAATGGTGTTTGCCGCGAGCCTTTCAAACGCTATCGAGAATCCACAGAACGCTGGGGGCGTTACCGGCATTGGTCCGTTCCTCCGTCGCGCGATTGATTGCGCGGTGCACATCCCGTTCCCAGGCCTGATCGGTGGTGCGGGGGTTTTGGGTCTGGCGGTTGGAGTGGCGATCGGCTGGCCACTGCTGGCCGTCGCCGGGGTGGTCCTAGCTGCAGCCGAGGTCTGGGGTTGTCTCGAATCGAGCATTAACGACGACGGGAACGTTCACATCGACCCCAGTGGCACCGTCGTTGACACGCATGGCAACCCCATCAGCGGCGCCACGGCCACACTGCTGGAAGGACCGTCGCTGGAGGGACCGTTCGCTGCGGTATACCCCTTGGGCGGTAGCATCGAACCCGCCGAAAACCCCGAGACCACCAAGGCGTCAGGGCAGTTCGACTGGAATGCCCTGGCCGGCACCTATCAGGTGCAGGCCTCAGCACCAGGATGTCACGCACCTGAAGAAGCAGGACAACCGAACGTGTTCACGTCGCCGTTCGTGCTACCGCCACCTGCCGTCGGGCTCATGCTGACGCTCGAATGCCCGGGCGGGACGCCACCGACGCCGAAGGTCACGGGCCTGTCGACGTCGGGCGGTGCGACCGCCGGAGGAAACGTGGTCGATATTCTTGGCGAAGGCTTGACGGACGTGACTTCTGTTCATTTCGGAGCTAACGTGTCAGTCCATGTGCAGCCGCTGTCACCGTACGCGGTGGCGGCGGTCGCCCCGGCGGGCACGAGCGGCACAGTGGATGTCACCGTGTCTGGCCCGGGCGGCACCAGCGCAACGGCTGAAGGTGACCACTACACGTACTCGACGCCGGTGGTTAGTGAAAACAGCCCCGTGGTCGAATCAGTCGCGCCCAACACTGGACCGGTGTCGGGAGGGACGGTCGTGACGATCAAGGGAAGTCATCTCGACGAGGCGTTCTCAGTCGCATTCGGCGGAACCTCCTCCACGCAGGTAACCCCAATATCGGAAAGCGAAGTGCAGGCCGTCGCCCCGGCCGCCGCGTTCCCTGCACGTGTGGACGTCACCGTGACGACGTCCTCGGGCGGCTCCGCGCCCACGCTTGCGGACGGCTTCGTATATGGCTCGCCGCCTCCGCCCGCCGCGACGAGCGTGACCCTCACACCATCGCCCAACCCCGTGACGGCCGGGCAGGCGATCGGGCTGACAGCTGTCGTGGCTCCCACCGACGGTGGCGGCACCGTCGCGTTCTACGCCGACGGGTCATCCACACCGATCAGCGGCTGTGGAGCACAAGCACTCAGCCAGGCGGGCGCGGGTTACGAGGCGACGTGCTCAACGACCGGTCTCGCGGTCGGAAGCCACACACTCAGCGCCACCTACTCCGGTGACGCGAGCTATGCAGCAAGCTCGGGATCGGCGAGCCTGTCGGTCAGCAACCTGCCGGAACCGACCAGTGCCGGATCGACCACCGGCAGCGGTGGCAGTAGTGGTGGCGGTTCGCCGGGGACAAAAGGCGGTGTCCTTAGCTATCAGATCGTCCATGTGACCGCGGCTCAGATCGCAGCGCTGCTCGCCGGACAACTGATCCCATCGGGAAGGGCCGCGAAGATCGCCGCGCTCCTCAAGCACGGCGGGTGGGCTGTGGCGTTTAGGGCCCTTGAGGCCGGGACCGCGATGATCGGGTGGTACCAACTACCGCAGGGTGCAAAGCTCGCCAAGAGGACCAAGGTCAAGCCAGTGCTCGTCGCGGCCGGTCACCTGACGTTCTCGGTCGCTGGGACCGCCACGCTCAAGGTCAAGCTCACCAGTGCGGGCAAACGGTTGCTCAAGCACGCCAAGCAGCTCAAGTTGACCGCCAAGGGCACGTTTACGCCGACTGGCAATACTCCTGTCACCACCACGAGGATCTTCATCCTCAAGCGGTAGGCACGGGCGTTTCCCCGCGAGCTGCGCGGTAGCGGCTCATCGTGTTCGCTCCTGTGCTGGTGGTTGGACGATGCGGTTGATCGCGCGGGCGATCCCCGGTAGACGGCTGGTGCGACTGGGCGCGAGCGAGTGGCGAAAGCCCGGCCCGTAGTCGCGATCGGGCAGCTCGGGGTGCGCAAGCGATGGGGTCTGCGCGTGGCTGCGGCGCATGTTCTGCGCGAGCCTCTGGATGCGGTCGGTGTCGTGCCCTTCCACCCCAAGGTCCTCGCGGGAGACGAACCAGTCGGTGCCCTGACGGGCGCGGGACGCCTCGACGTAGGCGGGCTCCTTGCTCGTCTGCCAGCCCCCCGTCACGACGAGGGTGCGGGTGACGGTCGCACCCTGTGCGCGGTGGATGTGCTGCGCGTACCCCAACCGAACGCGGCCGAGGCCATCGCCGACGAGTGTTCGCTTGCGGCCGGTCACGTCGAACTCGATGAGCACCTCCCCGGCCGGGGTGACGTCGAGGACTTCGCCTTGGCTGCCGTTCTCGATGCGCTCCTCACCGGGCTCGTGGTGCTGGTCGATCATCGCTATCCGGTCGCCCTGGCGGACGCCGTAGTGGACGCCCGGCACCTGGACCTCCAGCTCTCCGAGTTCGCCGCGCTGGGAGCGGTAGTGCTGTGCGCGGGCGTTGAGGCGGTGGATCTCCTGGTTGGAGGCGTCGGAGATCAACGCGACCTCGCTTGGGTCGTGGGTCTCGGTGAGTGCCGCCCAGCTCTCCACGGCCTGCTCTACGGCCTCATCGCGGGTGTCTGCCATGTGCAGTTGCCCGCGTGAGTGGTAGTGCGCCATCGCACGGTCTGAGCGCCCGGCGCGCAGGTCCGCCCACGCCCGCTGTTCCTCGGGATCCAACGTCCGGCGGATGTTTGAGAGCTCGGCGCTTGGCACGATGCCGGCGAGGCGGTCGAACATGCCACCGGCGCCGATCGAGGGCAGCTGCGCGCCGTCGCCGATCGCGACGAGCTTGGGGCCGGTGTGCTCCACGACTTCGGTGAGCCGGTCAAGCCGGTGGGTGTCGGCCATGCCGGCCTCGTCGAAGTAGATCGTCGTGTGCTGATCGACGGCGAGCTGCCCGCGCTCCACGCGCGAGACGAGCGCGTCGAGCGTGAGCGTCTGACCGGCCAGCGCGGGACTGTCCTGTCCGAGCCGCTGCGCGGTGGAACCCGACACCGCGATCCCCAACGTTTGATGACCGCCGTACTGCTCGGCGCGGGCGGCGGCGTCGATCACCACGCCCTTGCCGGTCCCCGCAGGCCCGACGAGGATCGCGCCGCGCTCGGGGCCAGTGATGACCTCCAGCGCGTGGGCCTGCTCGGCGCTCAGGCGTCCGCCGATCCGCTCGGCCACCTCCTCGCCCGCGACCGTGCGGGCCTGCGCCCCGACGTCCCGGCCGCCAGCGCCGGCGAGTCCGGTGAACCTGCGCTCGATCGCCTGCTCGCGGGCGCGCACCGCCAGCGTTGTCATCAACCCGCCCTCCAGCGGGAGGACTCGGCGCCCGGCGATCATCGCCCGGGAGAACCCCAGGGCCTCGCGCGGGGAGAGCTCGCCGACGGACTGCTCAAGCAGGACCGCGCGGAACTCGCCGGGCTCGAACGTGGCGGCGCGCTCGGTCAGACGCTCCTCGACACGATCCTCAAGGGCACCATCCAGTCGTGGTCCCGGTTGCGCGCCGAGCAGCCGCGCGGGCGCACCATCCACGAAGTCAAAGCGCGCCGCCGTCTCGTTCCAGACCACTTGCAGGTCGCTCCGTGTGACGAGCACCTTCGCCTTGCGGTTCTCGAGCTTGAGCTGGCGCAGCTCCCCGCGCTCGGGTGCCCGGCCCCATTGCGCACGGAAGCGCTCCGCCGCGCGGGCGACCTCGCGGCTGCGTGCCGAGAAGGCGTCCAGTAGCCCGCGGGGCACACCGGCGATCTCGAAGTAGCGCCCGTGTCTGCCGGTGCCCTGCTCGATCGCATAGCCACGCTGCTGGAGTTGGTGCGCGAGCGCCGAGCGGTAGTAGGCGCCGACCTCCCGTGCGGAGCGGAAGATCGGCCGCGAGGCGACCGCGACAATCTGCCCGTCATCGCGCACGGCGCTGGTGACGACCACATGGCTGTGCAGCTGCGGGTCCGGCGCGTCGCCCTCCATGACGCCGCGAGCAGTCGTGTGCCGGTACTCCGCGGCGATCAGGTCAACGGCGTACTCCTCGAAGACTTGGTTGTGGCGGCTACGACGCACCGTCGGCACCGTCTCGGTGAGATGCGCCATCGCCTCGCTCACGGCCGCGGCGTGCGCAGCCTCCATCTCCCTGCGCTGAGACTCGTCTCCGAGGGCCCACACGGCGGACACCGACTTCGGCGTACTGAAGGTCAGGTCGATGCCGCCGCCGCGTCCGCCGCCGGCGCCCTCGCGTCGTAGCCACGCGCCGGTACGCGGGTGGCGTCCCTCCATGAGCGCGATGAACTCGTGCCCGTCGACGATTTCGCCCTCGATGCCGAGCCGCGCTAGCGTGTCGGGGGTGGCGAGCCACCGGCCGGGGGCCTGGGTGGGCTCCCCGTCGGGGCTCAGGTAGTAGTCCCCGCGCTCTCGCTCCACGGTCTTTGACTCCAGGTAGCGCGCATACCCGCCCCCTTTGGCGGCGCCGATGCTGGCTGCGGTCATCACACCCCTACAGACCACGAGGCGACCTGAGCGGCCAACGAGTTTGCACAGCGCTCGCACAGCCCCCGCTGGGGCCTGCATCTAGTCTGTTTTTCCTGCCAGCTTGTAGAGACCGGGTGTCAGCAGCGAGCGAGCAGGGCGATAGGGCTGCAAGAGCCGGCAGCACTTTTATGCTCTAAATGAGTTTTCTGCTGGTACAGTAGAAAATGCTATGCAGGCAGAGAACCGCGTGGCTCGAATTCTCGCGTCCGTCCTCGACGGAGCCACCGTGCGAGCCGCTTCTTCAACGGCGAGTCCCGACATGCTCGTGCAGACACGCGACGGAAGGCAGATCGCGATAGAGGTCAAGTGGGCGGGCGAGGGCTGGCCGGACGATGTTCGCCGAGTCGCCCGCGATATCCCCCACCCGTGGCCGCAGAAGGTCGTGGTCCTGGCACGCCACCTCTCCCCCGGCGCGATCGAGTGGCTGCGCGAGCGCGATGCCAACTGGGCTGATGAGGCGGGGCAGACCCGCATCGTGGGACCCGACGGGCTACTGGTGATCCGCGAACCCGCCATCCGTTTTGCAAGCGGACGCTCTACGCGAGCCTTCTCGTGGTCGCCATCGGCGCTATCGCTCGCCGAGGCGATCCTTGCCAGAGAAGACGAGCCGCTCCGCGCCGCGCAGCTCGCGGACGCCTGCCAGTGGTCGACTCCACAGACGGCCAGCATACTCAAGGCGTTCGATGCGGAGGGCTGGACGACCAAGCGCGGGCCCGCACGCGGCCAGGGCGCGTACCGGGAACTCATCCACGCCGATGCGATGCTGGCCACGTGGTCAGCGGCGGCAGCCGAGCAGCGCGGCGACGTCCGCGTTGCCCACCGCGCAACGCGCGACGTGATGGCGCTACTCCGCGGTGAGCTGGGCGCCGCGCTGAACCGCGGCGTCACATGGGCAGCCAGCGGCTGGGCAGGACTCGAACTTGCCGCCCCGTTCGCCACGACCACCCCGAGCCTGCACATCTACGTCGCGGACGAGGACTTCGCGGGCCCCCTATCAGTGGCGATCGAAGACGGCGGTCTGCGTGAGGTGGACGAGGGCGGACGCGTGAACTTCTGGCGCGCGGATCAGCGGATCTTCAGGCTCGCAGGCATGCACCGCGGTCTGCCGATCGCCAGCCCTCCGCGCCTGTACGCGGACCTCTCGTCGTTGGGCGCCCGCGGCCAGGACGCAGCGGATCATGTCAAGAGCGAGCTCATCGACCCGCTGCACCCGGTCTCCCGACGACGTAGCGGCGCCGACGCCGCCAATGAGCCGGCATGACCGACGAGGAGCGCTCACGCGAAACCCGAGCGCGAGCCGAGACCGCGCTCGTGCGGCTGCTGCACGAGCTACGCGACGACGAGCCGTTCTTGATCGTCCTGGGCGGGCTCGTCCCAGACGTTCTGACGCGTGATGCCACCGGCATTATTCCCGAGCACCTCGGCACCACCGACGTCGACGTGCTGCTCATCACCCATGTCGAGCCCGATCTCGACCTGGGCGCTGTCGAGCACGCGCTCGAACGTCTGGATTTCAGCCCTGACCCGGGCCAGGACGGCTGGCGTTGGCGTGGGCTCATCGACGGTGTGCCCGTCCAAATTGAGTTCCTCTGCGACCTCGCCGACCATCGGGAGGGAGAGAGCATCCGTCCCACCGGCTGCCGCAAACTCTCTGCCGCCAACCTCCGCGGGACGGGCTACGTCGCACGTGACTTCACATGGGAGCAATTGCACGGCCGACTCGCCGACGGCACGCGCGTAGAGGTTCGGGCACGGTTCGCCGGACTGGAGGGCTACCTGCTGTCCAAGTGTGTGGCCGTGCGCACCCGCGCAGCCATCAAGGACTATTACGACCTCGCCTACGTGTTGCAGCACAACCGAGCCGGTGGACCCGAGCAGGCCGCGCGCCAGCTTCATGACGGAGACCTCCAGGACGCCCTCGCACCGCTACGAAGCACGTTCCTTGAGGTTCGCGAGCGCTACCGGAAGCCATCGGACGCCGGCCCGCACGCGTACGCCGAACAGGCGGTGCAGGTCGATCCCACGGCAGACGAGGCAGAGCTGCGCGCCGATGCCGTCGATGTCGTCCAGCGCTTCTTCGAAACTCTCAACGCATGAGCAATCTGCGAACGGCGCCGGACGCTGCGACGAGCAACCCCTGACCGTGCCCACTCCACATCTAAATCCGGCAATCGCCGTGGCAACACTTTGGCAACGTCCGTACCGTCCAATGCGTCCAGCGTGTCTCGGAAACCCCGCAAAATGGACGATCTGGACGCCCGTGGACGGGTCTACGCAGCCTGTCTAAGGTTGAGGGCCTTGTGGACCGCTTGGTCCGTGGTGGTTCGAGTCCACTCGGGCGCATACAGAAGCCTGCAAATCGGTGGCTTTTATCAGCTTGTGATCTGTTTGTGATCGCGTACTGGCAACTGTTTGGCAACATTCCGAACATTGTTTGACACTTTCGCCCTGTCCGATGAGTCGGACCGGGTTCGACGGGGACTGTGATCCAGACCAAACTGGCCGCCAAATGGGTCCACTCCAGTCCGGCTCGCCCGCGCAGGACGTGCCGAGCTTGAGCGCGCTCGTCATCGACGCCAGCACATTGATCGCGCTCTAGGACAACCTGGCATGATCGGACTCGTGAAACGGCTCGGCGGCGTGTTGACCATCCTCGCGGCGCTCGCCGCCAGCGGTGCATCGATCGCTCTTGCCGCATCCAGCAGCCCTACTGCGCCGATCACTCCCGCGGAAGCTAGCTCGTTCGCCCAGGCCGTCAACCTGCAGGCGAGCGATCTACCCGGAAGCACACCCCTACCAACGCAGCCTCCAACGTCTCCTTCGACTGAACGCCAGGGCTGCCCCGCAACAATCAGTCGTGATCGCGTCGGAAGCGGAGCGTCGGTGCTGTCCGACCGGGACGACATCGTCGGGTCCGCTGTGGTGGTCACGCCAAGCGAAGCGATGGCTCAAGCCAAGATGGCAACGCTGACGTCGCGACATGGCCGGGCCTGCCTGGCACGGAGTCTTGGCGAAATCGTGGGCGTCGAAGGCGAAGGTGACCGTAGGATCGCTTCTCACACAGTCAGGACCACCTTCATCCCCATCTCGACAATCGTCGGGCCAGAATCCGTCGCCCTGCACGTCCTGGCAGAGTTCCCGCCGGTCGAGGAACAGCGCACGCGGCGACCCCACATGTTGCACAAGAAACTCCCGAAGTCGAAGGCGACATTCATACATGCGGGCGCCGCCATCTTTCGGGTCGGGTCGGCGGAGATTTTGTTCATCTCGTTCGGACCCCACGACGTGCTTCCGGCATCGACCGAAGATCGCCTGCTCACGCTGCTCCACACGCGCGCCGAAGAACACAAACTCTAGACTCAGATCTTGCGGTCACCGGCGTGTCCACTGATAGGCCCGCTACCGCCTCAGTGATCCCGAGCGCCCGCGAGCACAGCGCTGACCCGCTCCAGGTCGTGCGCGGTCTGCGTCCACAAGTCCCGCTCGGCCGCCGTATCGAACCCGGATGCCTGCTCCTGTAGAAGCGTGGCCATGCCGGCGAGCAGTGGGGCGCCCTTCAGGTTGCTGATGTCACGCAGAACGGTGATGTATGGCTGGGGCATGTTGCCGCGCAAGAAGAACGCTCGCACGGCCGCGTTGGCGAAGAACTGGCGGTGCCCGCCCTTGCTGCGCCGCGCGCGCAGCAATCCGAGCTCGTGCCAGTGGCGAATCTGATCCTGCGTTGAGCCCGTGAGCGTGCCGAGCTGGCCAATACCGAGCGGGTAGGTCGCGCCAGCGAGCTTTGGATGGACACCAGGATCGACCACCATTCTCTGCTCCGCATCCGTCAGGTAGTCCCACATGGGGCTCGCCTGCGGGCCCGCAAGCTCCTCGGCCCGCCGCTGGGCCTCAGAGAGTCCGTGCTCCGGTCGCCGCGCCAGCAGCTCACGCTGGGGGTCAGAGATGCTGCCCGTCGCTCGCGCCCATGTGGCGATGCGCCGCCGGTAACCTTCCGGCAGCTCCGGATCATCAGCAAACTCCGCGTGAAACTCATCCCCAAGCCAGTAGCCCGGAGGATCGGTGCTGCGTCGCAGCCTGCTCTTGCTCATCACGGCCATGGGGAGGATCGTAGCAAACCTAGGATCGGAATACCAGATTTACTCGTACTCATCCACCTGCCACCCGCCGTCCTCCCACACGCCGACCGCCACGATCATGCCCTCGATCGGCGCGCGCGATCCCCATGAAGCCTGCATCAACCAGATGTGACCATTCATCAGCTCGAACGGCGCGTCCGCGAGACTTGGGTCGACCACCAAGACGCCATCCATCGGGTACTCCGGCCTGGCGTCGCCGAAGCACTCCCAGCGCAGCTGATCGCGCGTGGCGTCCTCGTAGCCGATGTCCAGCGCATAGAAGCCGGGACCGTACAGACCGTCCCAGACCTCCACGATCACCGGCCGACCGGCATCCAGATCCGCGGCGCACTCGACCGCGAAGTCGCGCGTCGTGAAATGAAACAGACGATCCGGCATCCCCCCGGAATCTAGCCGTCAAGTCGGCTGTCCGTTGGGCGCCAAACCTCGGCCGCGACGTCCTCCGCTCGCCGCGCAGCCACGCGACCGAGACCCCGGATCCGTGGCAACACTTTGGCAACGTCCATACCGTCCGATGCGTCCAGCGCGTCTCGGAAACCCCGCAAAATGGACGATCTGGACGCGGGCGTACGTCTCTACGCGCGGCGAATCAGGTTGAGGGCCTTGTGGACCGCTTGGTCCGTGGTGGTTCGAGTCCACTCGGGCGCACCAAAATGTTCGGACTCCAACCGTCGCCCTCATCAGGGGCGGCGGCCGTGGCACCCACAAGAGCCAGCTCAGGCTCGCGTGGGTGCCGCTTTTTGTTGCGCTGGACTTGCTCGATCGCGTCCGTCAAGCTATCGGCTTCTCGAACGGCAACCGCTCTGCGCAGTTCCTCCCCGAAGATCACGTCCCACGGCTCGGCCAGTTCCCCGGAGACGGTGCCCTCATCGCTGATGATGAGCCGCTTGAAGAACGCCAGATTGAATTGCCGTCGCATCCGGTCTGTAGCCTCGCTGTAGGCTGCTTGGCAGTCCCCGGCACGGGCTAGTGCTCGTTCGAGGTTCGTCTCGGCTGTCTTGAAGTCGGCGGCGATAGCAGCCAATCGGCCTTCCGCCCCAGCAATCGCCGTCGTGAGGCGATCTTGCTCGCTCTTGAGCAGTTCCAGCGGGATCGCATCGGCGTAGTGCGCTTGCAGCAGCTTCTCGCGTTCGCCTTGGAACTTGCGCAACCGGCGCTCTTGCACGCCCCGTTCATGGTCGGACTCGCTGCGCAGCTTCGCTAGCTCTTGACCCAAGAAGGTGCGGAGTCGTTCGATCTCCTCAGCGGGTAGCTGCACGGTTCCGTAGTAGGCGACAATCGCGGCCTCGACCAGCTCAATCCGCACCGCCCGCTGCTTGCAGCTCGACGGATCGCGCTGGCGTCCACCACAGACGAAATACGGGTAGTTGCCGCCGTTGCCTTTGGCGTGATTGACGATCAGACGAGCACCGCACTGGCCGCAGTAGATACTGCCCTTCAAGTAGTGCGGGTGCTCGCGGTCCTTCTCTCCCGCTAGGTACTTCGCACTCAAGACCTTCTGAACCTCGTTCCAAACCTCCGGCGTCACCAATGGCTCGTGCCTGCCCGCATAGATCGCGCCCCGGTAGCGCACCATCCCCATGTAGTAGGGATTGCGCAGCAGCGTGTGCAGGTGCGAGACACCCAGCGGTCGGCCAGCCTTCTGCCGTCCGGGCGCTGTCGTCAGACCACGCGCCGTCAGCTCAGCCAGCAGACGACGGATCGTCCACTCTCCCGTCGCATACGTCTCGAACGCCCACCGCATCAGCGGCCCACGCACCGGATCGACCTCGATCGTGCGGGCTTCGCGGCCCTCGACCATGCATCGCGCGTTCAAGTAGCCAGTCGGTGCCCGTCCCGGCGTGCCGCCGTTCTTGGCCTTCTGCATAGTGCCCTTCATGACCTCGTTGGCGAGGTTGCGGCTGTAGAACTCCGCGATTGAGGACATGATGCCGTGCAGCAGCAGCCCGGATGGTGTTTGGTCGATGTTCTCGCTGACGCTGACCAGCTCGGCTCCGGCCTGCCGGATCGCCATGTTGATCGCCACGTCATCGGCGCGGTTGCGCGCCAGCCGATCGACCTTGTGGACGATTACGTACTTGACGCGGTGCTCGGCAATGTAGGCCAACATGCGCTGTAGCTCTGGCCGGTCAGCCGTCTTGGCTGACTCGCCACGCTCCACGAACTCCTCGATCACAACCGCATCGAGGCTAACGGCCTTGCGCGTGCAGCCTTCGCGCTGGGCAGGGATGGAGTAGCCCTCTGCCTCGCCGCCCTTCTCGGCTTGCTCCTTGCTGGACACCCGCAAGTAGATCACCGCTGGATTGCCCTCAAGACTACGCTCAACCGCTCCGCTCATCGAGTCACCTTTATTACGTTCACGCACCAACTCCATAATGTTGTTAAGTCTACCACATTATTATTAAAGGTTAAGTGTGAAATCATGAAGATACCTCGCGGAGAATATCAAGGGCAGAGGCGGTCGTGACTACCACAAACAGCGTTTCAGGCAGCGAGTGGTCCCGAGCGATGGCCCGGTGCAAGCGTGCAGCTCGCGTCTCGTCCGGCACGATCCAGCAGACACGGGGAAAGACCCCACCACTGCTGGCCTGCTCCTTGCCGGATTGGTAATAGTCGGCATATAGCCGACACTTGCGCACGACGACCGGCAGGCTCTCGCTGGCACGGTCTACCTCGATGAACCAGCGCAACTCATACTCACCGACACCCAAAGCAAGGAATGCATCGGGTCGGAGCAGCCGTCGTCCGTCCGGCCCGGAGAACTCCCGCCAGCATCTAGGCTCAGCCTGAGTGTCCAGCACGTCGAGCAGCCTTTGTCGAGCAGCCACGCTCACGTCTACGACGAGCTGGCTAATCGCAAGCGTGTGATCGACAAAGCGCAGCGTCGGCTCGTACGACCGACGACGCGACCCACCCACGCAGAGGACTCGTTGGCCCACAGGCCCGAGCGCCAGTACCAGGCCCGCCGAGCCAGCCCGCACGCCACCGATACGACGCTCCAAGCGGATCAGCAGTCGCTCGCGGCAGAGGCGTTCTAGCACTCGCTGGCGGGCGCGGGTCGCGGCCTGCTCGTTGTCGTGCTCGCTGCCGGGGAAGTGGATCGCCTGAATCTGACGGGCGCTCATCAGTCGCAGCTCGGCCACCTGGGCGATGATCGCCATGTCCCGCACGGACAGCCGCTCGTGCAACCTAGCGACCCCCCTCGCCGAGATGTACGAGCGTGTAGGAGGACCGCTCACGACACAGCCTCATTTCTACACCCTTTCGTTGCCAATGTAGACGTACTGAAAGGTGTTGGGACCGGCGTCGCCATCGACGCGAAACGACGGGTACTCAAGGTTTGGGGAGAGAGCCACACCCCCGTTGGACTCCACTGATGCAGACCTTGCCTATCTGGTGTCGGTCGCCCGGCCGTCCGTCCCTCGCTCCGGCCCGCGCACAACAAGAAAGACTGCAACAACAAGTAAAAGACTTTCGTTGCCAAAGTTTGGCGGCTTCCAGCGTCACTACAGGGGTTTTCAGGCGCTCTCATCGACGCGATGCGACGGGCGACACGACAGGCGCTCATTCCGTGCCTCCGGTGCTTCGCCGCCTTGGCGCGAGGTCATTGCCATCAGTCGCCCGGCGACCAAACAGGAGCTGGTGCAGCTCGGCTTCCACCGCCGCTCGATCGGCTCCATAGCTGCCCCGTGAGGCAGCGCGGACCATTGCCGGATCGCTGAGTGGCTGGCTTGGCGGCAAGGTGCCGAGACTGCACCACGACTGGATCGCACCTTGCGCGACGAGCTGGCCGTAGCACTGGAAGGCTCCGAGACTCACGAAGTCTTCTGCGTCGATGGAGCTGCCCGCCGCGATCATTCTCGCGTCCTCGCTCGGCAGCCGAAAAGCTATCCGAGACTGTGCGTTGGCGAGCACCGCCGAGCGCATCGCCGGACTGAGTTGCGCTAGGTACTGATGGGCCAGGGCGAAGCCCACGCCAAGACCACGCGCCTGTGCCAGTGCGTCCGAGAAGTCGAGCGGCAGGTGCAAGTAGTCCTGAAACTCATCGACATAGACAAAGACCGGATGACGGCGCTCCGGTGGGATCGCGGTTCGCCCGAGGATGGCCTGCCACAACTGCGAGATGACGAGGCTCCCGAGCAAGGCCGATGTCTCCGGTCCGAGCAGTCCCTTGCTGAGATTGACCAGCAGAATCTTGCGCTCCGTGAAGACTTGCCGCAGATCGAAGCCAACGGTTTGTCCGATGATGGCCCGCAGTTCGGGTCGCAGCAGCAACGGACGGAGCTTGTTCATAACCGGCGCTATGGCCGTGACGCGCTCCTGCTCACTCCAGGCTTCATAGCCACTCCAGAAAGGCTCCAGGCCGATCGGATCAGCGACCCGAGGCACAACCTGACGCCGGAACCCGGCATCGGTCAACAGCAGCGGCAACGCCGCCAGCGACATTCCCGGAAGTCGAGCAAGCGTCAGCAACGACGCCCCGAATATGTCGTGCGTTCGTGGTCCCCAATGCGCCGAATAGAGCGAGTGGAACAGCCCAAGCAACTGATCGGCGACCAGCTCCGGGGAGCGACCACCAAGCGCCAGCGGATTCAGACCAACCGGGCGCTCGGTATCGGTCGGATCGAGCAGCACCACATCGCCGACTCGCTCCGGTGGGATGCGCTCCAGTACGTCGGCGATCAGGTCGCCCTTTGGCTCGATCACCACTACCGCCCGGCCAGCCTGCATGTCCTGGGTTATGAGGTTGAGCAGCAACGTTGACTTACCCACGCCAGTCGGTCCAAGCAGATGGATATGACGCGCTGAATCGACAGGCGACAACGCCACGGGACGCTCCCGGCCCGGAAATGACGCCGTGCCAATGACTCGCCCTTTGCGCGGGATCGCAGCAGACGGAGCGATCAGGCGACTACCGATCATCGACACCGGCAGCTCGCCCGTCAGGCCAATCGGCCACGACGAAACGGCAGCAAGCTCGCTGGCATTCAAGCGCAGTGGCAGACGCCATCCGACCTTCGCGCCGATCACTCGCTTGACGCTCGCTGTGCGAACCCAAAACCGGACGCCCGGAGCTTCGGCGCTTCCAAGCGCACCAACTACCTGCCGGATCAACTGCCGTTCACGGCTTGTCGTCTTCGCTTTGACCGACACCCGCCCAACGGCCCGCCAGCCGGGTTCAGCTTGCTTGGCGCGCACGGCATTACGCAGCTCGACATCGGCCTGCGGTGGGTTGCCAAACGGTGCCAGCAGCAGGGCACCGATCCATGACTCCTGACCCAACCCTTCCAGGTGATTCGGTACGGCTACCGCAGCCAACGATCGTCCGAGTACCCACTGAATAGACAGATGCTCGCCCCGGTGCAGATTCGCCAGCGCCGTCAATATGGCGCGGTTGACGCTCGCCAGGTCATCGCTGCGCAGTGGCCGACGCTTGGTGGACAGACGCAGCTCAACGCCGTGGCTTACCACCAGTGGTGGGCGCATTGATACTTCCTCGACGCTCAGACCAGGGATCGCAGCTCGAAGCTGGTCAACCACGCTCTCGGCTCGGCTGGCTGGCAGCGCTATACGATGCTCAACAGCACCCGGCGAGCCAACAGCCTCGATCACTACTGGCGTGCCGGCAGCCGTCGCCAGCAAGCGAAACACTTCGGCGACTTGCTCGGACCTGACTTCGCGCGGCCATCGCAGGCGATACCAAATCAGCTTGTCCGCCGACTTCACTGAGCATTCTCCTGACGAGGGCGTGTAGCTGGTTTGTGTTTTGGCTTTTTCTGTTTGTTTTGGTGTTCTGTTTTTGCCTCCGTTTCTGCCTGGGCTTGCTGGTACTCAAGCTCGATCAGCGCCCTTGCCAGTCGGCGTGTGTCGGTCGGCCGTCTAATGCCCCGGACTCGGATTTTCCGTTCTCCATTATGATAGGTTCTACTCATATGTGAACCTCCTTTCTCTCCGCTACCGGCCCGTTTGGGCACGCAGAGAACTAGACCCCGCTGGGGGCTATTCGTCTGCTAACGGGACAAGCCCGTACCTAAAACCGCACCGTGATACTGCTTATGGCAATATCGGGAGTCAGCCTATTACAAAATGAATCCGTGCTTTAGTCAATAGTTTTGTCATATTCCACAACACCGATACGACTAGCTCTGTATCTGGAGATTTGTCACTGATAATTCACCATTTGTTTGTGTAGAAAAGCACCAAACGCACGATTACGAACAGGACGACCAGCACGACGAGGTAAGGCATTACGCGGGGCAGCTCGGCGCTCAGCACATCGACGCTGATAGACACGGCCACCAAGCCGACGATGGCGCGCTCGATGAGCTTGTGCTCTGGCTTCATCGTTCACGCTTCTGTCTGTCCAGCTCGCACAGTTCGGCGTCCAACCTGCGCCGCTGCTCTATGGCGTCACGGCGCAGTTCGGCCTTGAATTGCGCCACTTGCTGCTGGCACTGGATCAGGTGCAGAGACACGATCACCTGATCGGGGTTGTCGTCCGGCTTTGCGCCGTGCTGTGCCACCCAGCCGGGTACAAGCTCCATCACGACGTTCAGCAAAAGCAGCCAAATCACGAGGATTACCCGCCGAAGCGACCCATGATGCGCCGGTCGTTGATGGTTCCCATACGCTGCACTGCTCTGGCTGTGATCTCCACCTTGGCGGCAGACGCCCCTGCTCGACTCAGGCCGTAGTCGAGCAGGTCCAGTTCCTCGGTGACAGCGGCACGGTTGGCGTCAGCCAGGGCTTGGCTGTCGTGAATGTCGATCTGCGCCCGCGCGTGGGCTCCTAGGCCGTAGCGGAAGGCTTCAAGGGCATTATCCGCTTGGGCTTTGCGGGCTTGCTCAATCTGGCGGCGGTTCAGCCCCGTGGGACTATCGAGAGGTGCGGGAAGGGATGAGGGCACGGACGATCTCCTTTCTGGAGTCGTGGTACATCGGGTCGGGGGCAGGCAGAAGCCCCAGGCTGATTGACGCAGGCAGGGCTACGTTGCGGCTCATCGCATCGAGGCGGACCAGCGCAGCAAATGCCGGGGTGTTCTGAGCGTCCTTCAAGATGGCGGCGTGTAGCGCCGCTGCACGTAGACGAGCCTCGGCCGCCTCTGGGTCGTAGCCGCCACGCACCATCGGGCAGGTTCTGCCTGTGCGCTCGTGGAGGAAGCAGCCTGTGCAGGTGATCTCAGCTTCGATGGGAGGGCTCACTGGGCATCACCGGACATCAAGGCGTAATCCGGAGCGGGCATGTCGGTTAGCTCCTCGTAGGGCTGGCCGTCAGCCCAGATCAGGGCGTCGATACCATGCTCGCCCCACCACACGTCCGGCTCTGGCCCGCTATCTGACGCTGGTGTCGGCTGTGCTTCTTGCTTGAGCATTTCATCTCCTTTGATTCGTCTATTGGCAGGGATGGGTCTTCATGCCGTCATCGTTGCGCCGGTCGCAGGAAGCGGCGACAAGACTTTCTCAAGCAAATCCACAGCGATCTTCAGGCATCGATCTGGTCTGGGAACATCTCCGAGATGACTGCTATGGATCTGCCCACGGAGGAGCAGCTCGCAAACGATCTCGCGAGGGTCGCGCGTAACGGTGTCGGCCGGTCGTTGCCACGCAAGTACGGGGGTAAGAGCATCCCGTACCTCTGGGGCGTTGCTGTGGAGTTGGCTGACGATCAAGCCGAGGACTTGCCCGCGTTGATTGCCAATATCGTGGTGCCAGCAGTTCGTCGCGTCGAGCCGATAGGCGACCGGGAAGCTATCGCCGAAATACTCTGGATAGACCTTGATGCCGATGATGGCTACCGCCTAGGCAATGTTCCCCCGCTCGGGGGGTTCAAAAATCGCTACGACCTAGCTGCCGCAAAGCTCGGCTCGACAGAACTGGACGTCCAGAACAATCTCAGACGACGGCTGCTCGAAAAAGTCGGCTGGCTGATCGTGGCGCAGCTCGAAAAGCAACGCGCAGAAAAGGCTGTGCCCCAGAGGATTAGCGAGCCAGGTCGCGCCTTCGAGGATGAACCTCCCTTTCCTGTCTTCCAGGGGTTCGCATGGAAGGCTATAGAACTGCACTACAACGCCCTAGTCGCACTATTTATTGAGGATTTTGCTCGTGGCCTGCCTTGGGAAGACAGCTTCGGGCGACAAAACCACTACCCAACCGCATACGTTGTCTGGGAGCTTTGCGCGCAGCGGCTCTTTTGCTGTTATGTAGAGCTGATTTATCTGTATTACATGCTGCAACATGCTGAGGACACCGAGACACTGAGTACGCTACCAGGGTCCACCCGCGACAAGCTCATACTTCTCTATGAGGCGTGCACTAGCTGCGGGCCGAGTGGTATCCATGAACTCGACGCCGAGGCACTCGGAGAATTGCAACTAGACGTATCTAGTCACATGAGAATCGACGACCTGCTCTATACCGAGGTCTGGCTGTCTTGGTACAAAGGTGAGATTGATTATCATAATCGTGAACCCGAAGGTCGCAGAGCGCTCGAAGAAAGGTTGGGCGTTGACGTACCCGAAAACCAACCGCACAACCTAAGCATTATCGCGGCAAAGAGCGCCAAGATATTTAGCATTGTGGCGGCTGAGATTGGGTTGATGCTGCCGTTCGATAAAATGGCGCGTGATCTTGCGTACAAGAACATCGCCTCTTGTTATATTTTCGATGAGTGGACTCCCATTTACGGAGGCAAATCCTTGAGGGAACATATAGTCGGCTTCATCGACCGCAAGAAAATAGAACTTGACAAAATGTAGCTAGTGTGGTTTCATATAGTAGTAAGTGGAGTTAGAGTATGGCAAGTAAAGATGTAAATCGTGGTCTGGAATCAAGGATGCCGAAGGCTCACCTTGATATATGGACACTTATGCAGCGCAATGCAAAAGGCACCGCGCGTTATCTGACTCTAAGCAGGAACCGCTCAGATCCGCGTAGTCCGGCCATTGAACGCCAGGCACTTGGATACGCCGTTGCTCTCGAAATGCGATGCGAAACGGCTACCAGCGTCAGTTCAAGAGAGGTGCCTTATCCAATGCTACCTTTGCAACGCGGACTCGGCGAGCCGAAGGCCCGCTACGACGTGGAAGCTGCTTGCCGAATGATTCCCCGGCTGTTGCCATATACAGACCTAGATCTTCTAGACCTACGTAGCGTGCTTGGGTATAGCATTGACTATCACCCCAGAATCCCTAGTGAGGAGCGTGCGCCCGAACTCTTTGCCCGATGGCACAATTGGCTATGGGATACTACTTTCGCCGTTCCAGACAGTACCGAAGCTGCCCCGGAGGCCGATCGCCGAGACTTTGGTCAAAGCTCCGAACTGGCGTTGGCCAGCTCAAGACTTGGCCTTGGTCTAAACGTGGTGTTGGACTTGAAATAGTACGACGACTCCGGAGGATTGTCGGTTTCCAATTATTGCGATCCCTGGCTACCTACTCCGTTGGACACTCTGACTCATGCAACGTTGTGGGCGTGTCGCCCACAACTGCAATGTAGTGCTCATAACCTCCGATTCCAAAGTCTTCGGTCCTGCACCTGACGACCCTTGGCCCGCTGAGCCTAGTCGGGGTGCCAATGCCTTTGCCGTTGACCAATGGCGTAGGTACTCCCATGAGCCACAGATCAGCACCAAGCGTATGTTCTGATGGGTGAGGATCATCCGGTGTGATGGCATCGGGTAGTACCACCCACATTGTAAAGCTGACTGACTGGCCTGGCTGCACACTTCCAAAGTTTAACTTCTGCATTCTTTGGTTCTCCACCCTCACAACGGGCTCCTTCCTTGAAGCCCATCACGAAACTAACCAATGGCCCAACAACGGGGCTGGTTGAGATCGTGATTTCCCCCGCCAAGCTCGATTCCAGCGTCACGCTCAGGTCCAGTCGCACCACCAGCTCCCGTCCATCAGGGGCAGGCGGTGTGCATTCGCTGAGCGCCGTCTGATCCACGTCGGATTCGTTTGGGGGCAAGGGCGACCCAAAGCGTCCTTCTACCTTCACCTTGTCACCACCCGACGTTGACCCCTGGACTACGAACGACGGTGCTCCAGCAGGTGACGAATCAGCCGTTGTCGAGCTGATGGTCGGCGTGGTCGTCGGATCAGGTTGCGTCGCCGTGCCGACCGACACCGGAGGCGTGATCGAGCTGCTTGTACTCGATCCACTGGAGCCACAGCCAGCCAGCAGCACGGCACACGGAGCCGCCAGTGCCGCCAGCCTCCGCAAGTGCCATGCGCTGATCGTCATAGCTCCCGTACCCTTATTTCTTGCTCTGTTCTTTGAGTTCCTGAGCGAGCCCCACGCCGTAGCCGAGTTCAATCTCGGTCACGTCACCCTTCGCCGTTCCAAACAGAAAGCTGGTGAACGACTTGCGGCCATGAAAGCGGGCAAGAACTGCGCAGTAGAGCGACTGCGGACCATACGGCCCTTCGGCACACTTGGCCTGCGGATAGGCCCTTTTCAACTGAGCCCGTGACGAGCCCATGCCGATGCCCTTGTTTGTCTTTTGCTTCTTGGAGAAGATCAGTGCTCCACTGACCCGTCCATTGGTCATAGTGAAATGCAGACCGACGCTGGTTGGGTAGTAGATGTTGACCACGCCAGGATAGGCAGCACCGGCACTTTCTTTACTCGTTGGTGGCCCGAGCACTGCCGTCACCTGGGCTTCCGACGCCCCGAGCTTGACGCCGGCGACGCTCTGGCCGATGACGATGTTGGCCAGCGCAGACGGTGCGGCGACCATGATGCCGGTGCACGACAACACCAAGAGCACGGCCACGACGTTGATGCTTCGTCTCATGTTCGGGGTTCCTTTGTCCGCGGGATTGGTTACAGATTTAGTGCCGCAGTGCGAAGCGCGCCGTTCGATCGACAGGAGCTTGTCCTGTCGCCGTGAATATCCCCTTCGCCGTCAACCTCAGTGACTTGGCATGCTTGAACAGCTTGCGTCCGGCCGCCGTAAGTCTGATGCTCAGTGTTTTCGTCCCGGCCGCTGAGAACGTCATCTGACCTGACGCCACGAGCACCGGCTTGGCCTTCTTAGCGAGCTTTGCTCCCGCCGCCGCGTCATACCATTGCACCGAGACAGTGCCAGCCTCAAGCGCCTTGAAGCCCATTGTCAGTCCACCATTCTTGAGCAACGTAGCGATCTTGGCTGCCTTGCCCGACGGGATGAGCTGCTGCCCAAGCAACGCCGCGATCTGAGCCGCGCTTATACTTGTGGCGGGCGAGCTGCCACCACCGGAGCCGGTTGAGCTACTGCCGCCCGAGCTGCTGCCTGAACCTCCGCCAGCGCCGCCGCCACCGCTTTTTACTTCCGCCGGTGCTTCGGTGGCAGTCGCCGTCACCGTCTCCGGTGAGCTGGCGGTGTTGTAGTTGATCCGAAAGGCGGGTGTGGATTCCGAGAGCACTTCGCCGTGTGGCCCAAGGTTGAGACATTCAGTTGCGGTGATGATCGATCCATCGGGAGCGTTACCAAAGGTTCCGATCAGGCTGCCGGTGGTGGACACGAGCGTATCTACTTGCCCGATTGGCACAGTCGGACACGCGCCGCTCCCAATGGTCGAGCCAAAGCCGTTGAGTTCAATGGTCGCGCCTCCAAGGCTCACGGCCCCACTAGACGCAAGCTGGGTGTAGTCAGTCCCGGCCTGCGTTCCACCACCATCAAGGCCAAACTCGATAAAACTTCCAGCGTCAAAGCTGGCACTCGGAAGTTGGAGTATCCCGCTCGTAACAAGGTGTGAGCCAATTGACGTAAGTGGGCCGACTGACGACCCTTCTCTTAGCCGCAGCACGGCATTGATGCCGACAAGCGGACCGATAGCCTTGTTAGTTTCAAAGTCGGCATTTTTGACCGTCAGGATATGACCGTCTTTGGCATTGAGGTTGCCGTAAAGCGAAAAGTGGTTCACTTGCCCGACTGCGCCGCTAACCGTGACGTTGCCCAGCTCGTCATCTGGTGCCGGGTTAGTGTTGCCGAGGACGAACCCGGTGTTGCCTAGATGAACTGATAGATTGGCAGCTTCGCCGGATAGGGCACCCGAGACTTCAACGAACTGTGCGGCGGTTTCGTCAGACAGGTTCCATTCCTGGCTGCTGGAGAGGGTGATGGGGTTGTAGATCAGCACGGAATTACTTCCCCCAGGCGGAGTTTCGCTCACCGACAGCCCGCCGCTACCAAGCGTGAAGCCTTGACCATTGAGGACGTATTCATTGGTGTCGTCAATGCTCAGGTGGTTGATGCTCAGACCGCTGAGGTCGTTCGCGGCAATGGCGCGCCCTGAGAGCAGCGGAAACGTCAGATTGCCGATGCTGGACGAAGCAGCGGGAGCCGAGCCGCCCGCCCAATTAGTCCCGTTCGACCAGGCATTGCTTCCAGCGCCCCCGCCACCGCTCCAGGTGTAGTCGGCAGCAGACGCGGCCGAAGCCAGCAGCAGCCAGCACCCGAACACGGCGATCAGGGCAGCGTAGGTCCAGGCTCGGGAGCGACGGCACGGGAACGTCTGCATGGCTGGTTGGTCTCCTTGTCTTCGGATCGGCCCGGTATCACGCGCACGCGCCCGGAGTAGCGGGCCATATCCTATATCACGGGAACCGGCAAGGAGCCCGGACGCCCGGCTCGTAGCCTCCGGTGATGACAAGTCCAAGAGGCAAGACCGAGGCCAGCCGGGCTCTGGCGCTGGGCGCGCTGGTACGCAAGCTCCGTCGTGAACGCCGCATGACGCTCAACCAGCTCGCCGAGCGCGTCCCCATGTCGGCATCCAACCTTTCGCGCATCGAGCTTGGCTCCCAAGGCCCGCCACCCGATGAGGTCATCGAGCGCATCGGCCAGGCCCTTGAAGCCGATCCCGCCGAGCTACTGCGCGCCGCTGGTCGCTACGCAACTGGCAAGACCTTCGAGGAGACGGTTCTCGCCCGTCTCGATGCCCTGACCCGCGATATGCGCCAGGTCAAGGGCGACGTTGGCGAGGTCAGGCAGGCGCTCACCACCGGCCGCAAGACCTGATAGGGTCGCCCCGCTCACCGGGCTATCTGCCGGTGTCGCGCACCAACATAATCAACAAAGTGGCCCCCGCGCCGGTTGGAGCCAGCCGGGGGCCGTGGCACAGGAGGCTATAACTCCCATGCAGGCCAATCCTAAACGCACGCCAGGGGAGACGACGACCGCGACGATTGGGGCGTGCTCGTCTTGCTCGTTGGACCGGACGATCAGTGGCCGTGGTCGGTTGCCGAGATCATCCGAGAGCGCGGAGACGAGATCGCCGCACTCGACTCGCTCGATCGACTCAACAAATCCGGGCTGATCCACCGGACACGCGACGATCTGGTCTTCCCGACCAGGGCAGCGCTGCACTACACGCGGATCAGGGTGTAAGAGAGTCAGAGCTAAAGCGCCGCGCTGCTCGGACAGGGCGCGGCGCTTTAGCTATGTCCGGCGTTGACGAGCCCGGACCTACCGGGCGCGCACATTGGCACTTGTGCGACGCTGGCCAGGGGTTCGTTCGCTGAGCCTATGCCGAGCCGGCTATTGACTGGCTAGTCAACCAGTCTTGCCAAAGAGATAGTTGCACAGAACACCAAGCCACGAAATGCGGTTCGCGCGACGAGCTGCTCCCGCTGCGGATGATGTCGCCAAGACGTCCCGGCTTCCCGGAGAGCAATCGAGCCTGTGCATAGTGTAGATTCCGCATCCGTGGTCCACTGGACAGACGCGTCGCTCTTCGCATGCTCGGTGACCCCAACAGGCATGCATCCTCGCATTCGTTACGACGGAGCACCCGCTTGACACCAAGCACTCTGTCATGCATGCTTGGTCTATGGAAGGGGAGCCCCCACCTCGATTATCTAGTCATCTGCACGCGACGTTGCAAGGATTGCGGCGGATCAGATGGTTGGAAATACTCCAGCATCGGCGTGAGCAAGGAGGCAGCCTGGTGAGTAAGTACAGCAACCATCCTAGTGGGGAACATAATGGACGAACTGGCCACGACCAGCGTCCTCAGATGCCCGTCGGCCGTTCTTCAGCTAGCGGTCAGGAACCCGGTGCCGAAACGCGTGAATGGCAAGACCTGACGTCCGTTATCGAAGACGCCCTCCGCGAGGAGCGCGAGGCAGCTGATCGCGTGGCTGGGCACCAAGACGAGGACTCCGACTATCCCGCACTGCCAGTCGGCGCCGAGGTTATTCCTGCGCCCGGCAGCAAAGACTGGCGGAGAATGACACCGGCTGGAAGTCCTGCATATAAGGATGCCCAAGCTCATCCGCAGACGCCGGAAGACTACTCCGACACTCTCGACGTTATGTCTGAGCTGCGCCCGCCACTGGCGGACCACTCAGACTGACGGCTAACTAAAGTCTTAGATGCAGCGACTTCGCTCTGCTATGCGTCTGCCGCCCTTCAGGCGTTCTGATAGTAAGATCACGCCTGACCATTTTGCTATTACGCCAAGTCAGGTCGATACGCTTGCGGCTCAGGTTCGTGATCCCCTCACACACACTGAGCGTTGCGTCGATGAGCTAACTTTTCTTCCAACCGGCGGCCATCGCTGGACACGCAAACTACAAGTCCTAATTCCACGTACAGCATCACCGTCCGAGCGCTCGTGGCGCATCGTTTCGCTCGGTGTCTATCGAGCCCGCCGCTACCCCGATTTCACCGTTTCCGATTGTGCAGAACAGCGACTCAACCTCCTAACGAGGCAACAGCATGGTGTAGCGCGTACTGAGGCGCTGTTGAGTTCGCACATATGGCGGTTCCGTGCCCAGCTAAAACGTATCGCATCATCACCTAACAGCCAGGCAGCAAACGCGTACAAGGAACTCTACGACGCTCTATACACAATCTTCACCACAGTGGACGCTGAAAGCCTGGCTGTCCAGAAAGCTCGTTTTCGCGCAGGAATTACCTTTATACACCTGCTACGCCTGCTCGGTGTGCAGCCACGTGATCGCGCCAGACAGAGCATCGAGGCGTTTGCCGCCGATTTGCGCCAAACCGTCCGTGCTACCGAATATCTGTGTTGGGTGAGAGCAGCAGCCGGCGAGGCAGTCAACGTGATCGCGTCTTATACTGCTCAAGATCCTCTACACGACTTGGCACCGCTAAAAGGTTTGCCGGACGCGTTTGCGTCTATCTGGGAAGGCGCAATTCAAGAACCCCGAGTGAATCGTCGTCGCATTCAAGCAAAATGGTTTGTAGAGTATGGACTCGCACCGATCAAGTACAGGCTCGCTGTGCCGAGCGACCAGCGTTCACGGAGCTACTATTTTACGATCACTGCTCCTGAGCGATCCGATGTTACGTACCTCGATTGGGAAGCTGGAAACAGCATACAGCACGACCGTAATGAGACCGACTCTGCCGTCCCCTCACTACACCTCCACAACCACCCAACGCCACTTGACACTACAGGCAGCACGGGGCATATCATTCGCGCTTACCTGCGATGTGCGCCGAACGAGCACAAGAAGATAGCAATTGGAGCATTTCTCAATGCTCTACTCGTATTCCTGATAGCCTATGGTCGCCTTCACGGTGGCCTTAGCCAGGAGTGGCTTATCGTTACACCTACAGTGCTACTCGCTTATCTTGCACAGCAGCAACGCCATTACTTTGCGCACACGACCAGACGCCAGAGAGCAGTAGTGTGGGGCTACCTAATGGCAAGCGTCCTATTCTTGAGTACGATCGCGTTCAATAATGTGGCCCCACAAGCTGGCAGCGCTGGCTGGGGATGGTTTACTTTTATTATCGCGTGGTTGTTTGCATCAAGTAGTGTTGTCGTGTGCACTTGGTATGCACCTTTGGGGTATAGTTTCCAGAGGATCACAGAGCGAAATACCCGTCAGACCGCCGAGCAGAACGGAAACGAGCCGGTCTGGCAAATCTACGATCAGGTGGTACACCGCTACTGCGACCAGATAATAAAGGCTACCCTGAGCGCGATCGCATTGGTCACTATTTTGGTGGCAGTGACTTGGCATCTACCGTCATCCATCCATCAAAAACGAGCGAGCAAGACGTATACAGGTGGTGTTAGCATCGGTTATCACCAAGAAAAATGATGTCGATACAAGCTCAAGATAGGGAGGCCACAATACCGCTTGTGCGACGCGCGTGTACCAACCGCGTGCCATCCTACGACGGCTGCTATTTGCCAACTTCCTCCGGTGCATCAACACGAAGCAGGTCATCCTTGGTGATCGTCACCACCTTGGCTGGTCCGCGCATGCTCGCCGCCGCTTGTGGCAATGCGCGCAACTGCACAAGAAATATCGTAACACCGCCCGTGTCAATCCGCGGCGGCCACTCATCCGTGAGGCCATCGGTAGGAAGTTGAAGGGTCTTTGGGGAGAGTGACCGGACCCCGTTCATGGGTCCACCTGCTGTGAGAGTCGGTGGTTGTTGTCTTGGTGAAGGGTAGGGGTGTCGCCGTCTCGCGAAGTGAGCCCGTAGGGCGAACGCAGCGTGACGGCGAGCGGCTCATGCTCGGCCCTCCAGGTTCGAGCGAACCGGATGGGCGATTTCATCCCGAGCGCGGAGTGCGGCCGGTGGTGGTTGTAGTCCTCGCGCCAGTCCTCGACGAGGACCTTGGCCTCGGTGAGGCAGGAGAACTGCTCGACGGCGAGCAGCTCGTCACGAACCCGGCTGCCGAAGGACTCGACGTAGGGGTTCTGCCACGGGCTGCCGGGATCGATGTAGCTCGCCCCGGCTCCGGAGAAGCGGCACCAGTCCTTCAACGCGTTCGCGGTCATCTCCGGGCCGTTGTCGCAGCGCACAAACTCAGGCGAGCAGCCACGTGCCCGGGTCAAGCGTTCAAGGACGGCGACGGTCGCGTCCGCGTTGATGCTCCGCGCGCACTCGATCTCCAGGGCCTCGCGGGTGAACTCATCGACGACGTGCAGCAGCTTCAGGATGTGCCCATCGGCGGTCTGGTCGAACTGGAAGTCAAACGCCCACACATGATCCGGGCGCTCCGCGCGCAGCCGGGCCGCAAGGACCGTGGAGTCCCCGAGCCGCTGGCGCTTTCTGCGGCGCTGAGGGACCCGCAGGCCCTCCTCGCGCCAGACGCGCTGCACCCGCTTGCGGTTGATCTGCCAGCCCTCGCCGAGCAGCTCAGAGTGAGCGCGGCGATAGCCCCACCGCGGCCGCTCGCGCGAGAGCCGGCGAAGACGCGCCCTGAGTGCCGCGTCGTCCTCGGCGAGGACGGGCACACGGCGCTGGGTGCTGCGGTGCTGGCCGGCGATCTGGCACGCCCGCCGCTCCGAGATGCCGAGAAGGTCCTGCAACGCCAGGACCCCACGGCGACGGCGCGACGGGCTCAGAAGTTTCCCTTCGCCAGCTCCTTCAACGCCAGGTTTTCCAGCTCCTTGTCGGCGACCAAGCGCTTGAGCTGACTGTTCTCTCGCTCGAGTTCCTTCAGCCGCTTCACGTCGTCGGCCTTCATCCCGCCGTATTGCGCTCGCCAACGGTGATAGGTCGCCTCGGACACTTCCAGCGCCTTGCAGACCCCTGGGGTCTCCGTGCCCTCGGCCAGCATCCGGTCGGCCTCTCTGAGCTTCCTGACAATCTGCTCCGGCGTATGTCGTCTGCGCTTCACGCGATCGGTCCTCCTCTCGCCCATTGTCCATGAGCAGAAGGACTCTCACACGAAGCGGACCGAATCTACGGGGTCGGGCCAAGAGGTTGAACACCACTAGATAGCCAGTCGTCTTGCCGTAGTCGCGCGCGTAGCTGATCGCCTGATGAACACCTTTGGCAAGGTACGCCTTCGAGTAACTCTCTCCGTTGAACAGCTTGACCTCGCAGACCAACGGGTCATCCCCCTCTAGGTTGGCAACTACATCGCTTTCACCGGAAGTTGTGGCGGGTTGGCTGAACGGATAATCGATGCCTTGCTCAAAAAGGAACCGCCGCAGGCTCTTGTCGTAGACCGCCTCACCACGGGCTTTATCGGATTGATAGATTTTGTACAGGGACTCCTTCTCAAACCACTCGACCTGCCGGACATACCGCTCCAACAGATAGAGAATGTCTGATGCCTTACCAGTTCGCTCTTGCAAAAGCTCAATCAGCGGCTCAACAACCGCCTCGGTAGCACTGCGTGCGCCAGATGCAAGGCTGTTATCGCCAGGGTTGAGTAGATGGCCAAACATTGCGGCACCCGTATCCTCGGTGGCCCATTGCTGGAGTAGATACCAACAGACCTTGGCACGACCTCCTTCGGTTGCCGGCCATTGGGCCATGTTCCAGCCGAAGTTACTCTGAACCCATACGGCTGGATCGAGAGAGTCGGAGCGCTCAATGTCCTCAATGATGTATCGGAGTGCCGGCACATCGCGGATAAACTCAACGAGATATCCAGCCTCGTTTTTGTAGAGCGATACGTTTGCCTTATAGAGACGACGATAGCGCTCCTGGAGTCGAACTTGAAGATCGCGTTGGAACTTCATCCAAAGAGTCCTTTCAACTGAGTCTCGAACTGTCTTATTGCGTCATGTACGGCGTCTATTTACCCCGAGACCGATCCGTCTGGCTCCTCCAAGTGGATGCGACAGCGACAGCACGGGCACCATCGCCACACCTGAGTCCGAACGTCCAACATCTCCACCTCTAGACGGTAATTACAGACCGGGCACGGCATTTCGACGGCAGTTCGGTCAAGATCAATCACCGATGGCCTCTATTTGAGCGTTGCGACATTGCGGTCATGCCGCCACAGTGATTAGATGCGAAGGTACGAGTACTGCTTGATCCAGTCGGCGGTGAAGCAACGAGGCGGCAGTCATCATGTCGAGCGCGTCTTGCTCGCTGATTGGCCAGGACGCCTTCGGTTGATGGGCAGTGGTATTGCGAAACGCTCCGAAGAGTCCTCGCAGCATGTTGGTGTAACCATCGTGCTCGGACTGATCCGTACGGGATTCGAGCTTGTTGAGGGCAAGCATCGGCAGTTTTCCCTCTGGACGCCCAAGAGCCCGATTTACAAGGGGCACCCCATCGTCGGTCAAGTTCGTGAGGCTGCGAATGCGGCCAGCAAGACTCTTGGTCGTCTCGAAGACAGCGTGGAAGTAGTTCTCATCCTCAATCTCGGGAGCACATGCTGAGATCACAAGATGATGGACGTTCCGAGCTTTCAGGGCGTCCCGAAACTGATTGGCCCGTGCTCGTGCCTCGGGGAGGGTTGATGCTGCCTTCGCCAGATACTTGATCGTCCCATCCTCAGCGACGGTCAGGCGAACGAACGCCAACGCCTCGTTGATTTGGTCGCGCCAGGTCTCGAAGACATCGGGGGCATCCAAGAAGCGGGCAGGACTGAGCGCAATCTTTAGGCAGGCCAGTACGGCGTTCGCTGCGCCGTCCCTCGCCTGCCGTGCGTTTAGGGCCTCAAAGAGGCGATCGCGCTTCGTCATCTCGCCGGGGTCGGCGATACCGGCCTCGTGAAGCAGCGCGGCGATCTCTCGTCCGGTCAAGCCCGCGCCGGTATCGCCCAAGACGGCGCAGATGCGGCGCAGCACGCCGGATGGAAGTGGTGCGACGGCAGTAGCCATACGATCCAGTATGCGCCGGGGCAAGGACAGATGGCAAGCCTCGTTGCATCAAGCGAGTTAGCCGCAGATTTGATTGTCTGGCCTTGGCCCGCGCTCGCCGATGATCGCCTTCAGGCTTGACGACGGGTTGGAAAGCTGTCCTACCAAGCGCATACAGAGGTTCCGCTTCGTGGATCTCGAAGGCACCGGCCGATCTGCCTGGCAAACTGCCTGCAATGCCCTCCGTAGAGGACTTCTTGGCCACAGTCGAGCGACGTCGCTCGGCGGCGAGCGCAACACTTGATCCAAGGAAGCGCGCGGAGTGGGGCCAGTTCTTTACGCCACGTGCTCCAGCCGACCTCATAGCTTCGATGGCGCCACTCCCAGCAGCTGACGAATGGCGACTTATCGATCCAGGGGCCGGGGTCGGCTCACTGACGGCGGCCCTTGTCGCTCGCTGGCTCACGAAGACGGATCTGCCAGCCATGTCGGTCCTTGCCTACGAGATCGATCCTCGGCTTGTGGAGCCGCTCGAAGCCACTCTGGCTGAAGCTCAGGCTCTCGCCGCAGCGACCGGGCGCAAGCTGCACACGACCGTCCGCGACGAGAACTTCGTACTAAACCCCCCCGCAGCAGGCGCAGGCAACATCTTGCTGATGAACCCGCCTTATAAGAAGCTAGGCGTCGATAGCGACGAGCGCGCCGCGCTTGTATGCGGCGAGCGGCCCGTCCGGGTCACCAACATGTACGCAGCCTTCCTGGTTAGCGCCGTGCGGGCCCTTGCGCCGGGTGACGGCCTGGTGGCTATCACTCCACGCTCGTTCGCCAATGGACCGTACTTCAAGGATCTGCGTTCCGAGCTCCTGAAGCGGGCCAGCTTCCGCCGCATCCATGTCTTTGAGGCTCGCGATCGTGTCTTTTCTGACGCCGATGTTCTTCAGGAGAACCTCATATTCTCGATGCGGCTCGGCACCGCTCCGATCGACATCGCCATCACGACCAGCCACGATGCCCTCGATGACGTGCGTGTCGTGACTCGTGGCCATGACCAGGTGGTTCACCCGGATGACCCTCAACACTTCATCCGCCTTCCACTGGACGAGGACGCCTTGTCTGCCGCCGGGCGCATGGCTGCAATGCCCTGCATCCTCTCAGAACTTGGCTGCGGCGTGAGCACCGGACGGGTCGTCGACTTCCGTGCCAAGGAGCAGCTGCGTATGGCACCCGGCAACGACACCGTTCCGTTGATCTACCCGCAGAACATTCGTGCTGGAGTAATCGAGTGGCCGGTCATTACCCGCAAGCCCCAGGCACTGCGCCTCAGCGCTGTCACGACCAATCTGCTGCTGCCCAACGAGCACTACGTCGTGGTTAAGCGCTTCAGTTCAAAGGAGGAGTCCCGGCGTGTGGTTGCGGCCATCGCCAACCCAGAGGCGTTCGCCGGTGCTGAGGCCGTCGCCTATGAGAACCACCTCAATGTATTCCATACCGCCAATCGCGGCCTAGCCTCGGAGTTCGCCGCAGGACTCGCCGCGTATCTGAATTCACGTTTTGTCGATGACTACATACGCCAATTCAACGGTCATACACAGATCAACGCCACCGACCTTCGTGAGCTGCGATATCCGACAATCGCGCAACTCTGCACGCTCGGGCTTGCAGCGAATGAACTCAGCGATCCCACCGATCCCGACCAGCTCGACGACTTGTTGGACTTGGTCATCGCGCATTCCGACGATGAGATACTTGCGAACGTAGCACGAGCAGCACACGCGACCAGCTCGTCCAGCAGGCACGCGACGTCCTCTCGGCACTTGGTTTCGACAAAGCACGTAGCAACGAGCGCTCGGCGCTGACGTTGCTCGGCCTTCTCGGCCTGCGGCCCGGCGACTCCTGGACTGACGCTACCCGCGATCCGCATGGCGTTACACCGCTGATGAATTGGATGGCCGAGCATCTCGACAAGCGCTACGCACCGAACTCACGCGAGACCGTGCGTCGTCAGACATTGCACCAGTTCGTCGATGCCGCACTGGTTGTACTCAATCCTGACGACCCATCACGGCCGGTCAACAGCGGGAAGAATGTTTATCAGGTCGACGAGCGTGCCTTCGCTCTCCTGCGGCGGTTCGGTACACCGCAATGGGAGACGGACCTGTCACTGTATCTTGAGCAACGCCCAGGACAGCAGGCTGCCTACGCCGCCGCACGCGATCAAGCCATGATCCCCGTCGTACTGCCCAATGGCACAGAGATAAAGCTGACTCCCGGTGGACAGAACCTCCTGATTCGCGACATTCTCGAGCAGTTCTGTCCGCGTTGGACGCCGGGCGGGCGTGTGCTCTACGTCGGGGACGCCGGGAGGAATACTCCGCTTTACGATATCGAAGGCTTTGCCCAAGACGGACTTGTACTCGACAAGCACGGCAAGCTGCCAGATCTTGTGGTCAACCTTCCCAGCCGCGACTGGTACGTCCTAATAGAGGCCGCGAGTTCACACGGCCCAGTCGACAGCAAGCGTCATGCGGAGCTCAAAGCACTCTTCGCCAGAAGCCTCGCCGGCCTGGTCTATGTTTCCTGCTTCACGTCCCGCGCGGAAATGCGTAAGTACCTGGCCGACATCGCGTGGGAGACCGAGGTCTGGTGCGCAGACAACCCCACCCATCTTATTCACTTCAACGGCGAGCGTTTTCTCGGACCATATTGAGCTATATCGTCCCTATCCGACCATCAGGTACTATCACTTCTGAAATGGCGATCCGGCTGCTAGCGAGCTACCAGTTCATCGATAAGGACGGTCAAGCCGGGGGCATGGTGCGCCTGCCCGTTGTGGGCTATGCCCTTCCCGACGAGGACGGGCGGGAGCGCCCGCGCGTTCTGCTGCTCAGCGGCGACGACCCCTACCTGATCGACTTCCATCCCGATAGCACCGTCGAGACTCAGTACGGCAACCTCGAGGCGCTGCTGATCGACGCCGTCGCCGATCCAATCCCCGCCCAGCCAGGATGGGTCGCCGAACTCTGGATAGAACCCACCGCCGAGCAGCCCGAACTACTCGGTGTCTATCCAGTGCTCGCGTGGGAACCGAATCCACAGACGAGTTTCGGCGACTACCCGCAGGGCCACGCCGTGCTCCTGATACCCGACCTCGACGATGACATCGGCAGCCACTCCGGTCCTGTCAGCACCCGCGACCTACCCGGCCAGGCTCGCTACCGCCTCAGCGATCCCGAGCGCCCGCAAGCAACGCGCTGACCCGCTCGAGGTCGTGCGCGGTCTGTGTCAGCAGCTCCCGCTCGGCCGTATCGAACCGGGAAGCCTGCTCCTGCAGAAGCGTGGCCATACCGGCGAGCAAGGGGCGCCCCGCAGGTTGCTGATATCGCGCAGAACCGTGATGTACGGCTGAGGCATGTTGCCGCGCAAGAAGAACGCCCGCATGACCGCATTGGCGAAAAATTGGCGGTGCCCGCCCTTGCTGCGCCGCGCGCGCAGCAACCCGAGCTCGTGCCAGTGGCGAATCTGATCCTGCGTTGAACCCGTGAGCGTGGCGAGCCGGCCGATACCGAGCGGATAGGTCGCGCCGGCGAGCTTTGGATGGGTGCCGGGATCGAGCACCATCCTCTGCTCTGGGTCTGTCAGGTACGCCCACATGGGGCTCGCCTGCGGGCCGGCAAGCTCCTCGGCCCGCCGCTGCACCTCAGAGAGCCCGTGCTCCGGTCCCCGCGCCAGCAGCTCACGCTGGGCGTCAGAAGCGCTGCCCGTCGCTCGCGCCCAGGTGGCGATGCGCCGCCTGTGACCTTCCGGCAGTTGCGGATCGTCGACGAACACCCAGCTTGGAACTCCCCCCAAGCCAATAGCCCGGCGGATCGACGCTGCGGGTCGCGGAGATCGTCGCCAGCTTGGATGACGCGACGGACTTCACTCTCGCCGGCGACGGCGCGCTGATCCCAGGCGCTTGAAGAAGCACAGCGAGCGCGGCAGGTTCCGCATGTTGACATATCCGCAAGGAGACACTCTATGGTCTCTTGCCGATTGGTTTTGATAGTCTGGCAGGCTTGCCAGCCGGACGAGGAGCGTCCAGCTATAACTTGTTGGGAGTAAGATGTCTCAAAGCGCAGGCGGCATCGATGTAAAGATTCAAGGCAACACTATGGAGGTAGGCAACGAGATGTACCACCTGGGCAACATCTCGCGCGTGTCTACCTACACCCATCTGATCGGCTTTCACGGCAGTCCGCTCAGAGCTATCTGGCTCAAAAAGTGGTGGATCATCGCCAGCTTGATCCTGATTGCCGCCGGCAACTCGTCGGGCGCAGTACTTGCAATCGGAGTCGTCTTGCTCATTACGACAATTGTGCTGATCGTCCGGATGCTCCAAAAGAAACGCACCGAGTACGTACTGCGCTTGGAGAGTGCGGGCGTCGTCAGAGGAGTGCTTGCCAGCGAGGACGCCAGCAAGATCGAAGAGATCGTCCGGATGGTCTCGGAAGCGATACGCAATCCGCCCGTCACGGAGCAACACCTGCATCTCCCGAATGTGCGCAGACTCGACAAGGCTGAGATCAACATGTATGGACCTGGTAGTACCGGCATACAGCAGACCGCCTAAGAGTGCCTAAGATCGCCTTAAAAATGTGTGCGCGTCTGAATACGACCTATGACCTTCGCGGACCGCGTCCTCGGGCCTCGACTTGACACCACCAAGCCTTCGCCCCTGCGTCCTTGCTCCACTCGGCCCTAGCCCGTCCCAGCCGCACCCACATTTTGTTAGGCGCTCTAAAGGGGACTATGCGTAATGAGTCCAGGCGACCTCCGTATCGGCGAGGTACAGATCAATCAGTTCGGCAGTCACAGTATCGGTCAACAGATTGTGAATGCTCGTCCTGAGCACGACCCACTCGAACGACTTCCCGACGAAGCCATGTCCGAGTTTATACGAGCCGTAGCGCAGTCACTGTCTGCTCTTGAGCTGTCGCGCGCCGAGCTCGACGAGGTCCAAAGAACCCTCGATGAGATACGGCACGAGGCAGCGTCTACCCGACCGCAGCAGCAACGGTTGCGTCAGCTCGCGACGACGCTCCGCAGTGTGCTTATCGAGGCATCCGGTCACGCCATTGGCGGCGGCCTACTCAGCGTGCTGACCGGCGTATGGCACCCGTAGGCGCCTGCGCACTACTGGTGTCCTTCATCATTGATAGCTTGTGCGTCTCACCGGAAGCCGATCGTCGACCAGTCCACACGAGACTGACCACGGCCCGGTCGCGGAACCGACCCTCGCTACACGACCGGGTTGACCTCGAACGCTTCTTCGTTGGTCTGGCTAGCCGTCAGCGAGAGCCCGACCTGTTCGTCAAGCGAGTCTGTCAGGACTTCTCGGAGGCCCCCTTCGAAGGATTCTGGCTTCTGCCTGCCCGCGCTCGCGGCCAGCTTGAACGCGGTCGTCTTCAGCATCTTCCCTGAGTGGACCGGGGCGATGACCGCGCCGTAGAGAACCGCCTGGCCGGTCGTGGCGCACGCGTATTCGAGGAACGGCCCTGACCTGCCGGCCGGGTAAAGCACGAGCGCTGCATGCAACGTTTCCTTGCCGCCTTTTTCGGTCGTCTTTTCGACGCCGAGCGTACCTTCGAGGGTCGTGCTCTGCAGCTCCCCTTCGGCGAGCCCAGAACTCGTGCACTTGCCGCCCGCCGATTCGCATCCGGTGAACGTGATCGTCACGTCGCCGACGGTTTTGGCTCCAGTGATTTCGCCGGCGCTCGTCTCGCCGGCACAGGTCACCTTTTCTTTGCTGCCAGCGGTTTCCAGCTTGACGATGGTGCCAGGTCTGCCAACGGTCGAGAACCCTGGCCTGGCGACCCCCGAGAACCATTCGTAGCCGCCCGCGCCGCCCTGACTTTCTGTCTGACAGCCGGCGTCTGTGAATTCGCCACCGCCCGAGACCTTCACGCAACGCCCGAATTCCGGAGGTTCCTGGCCCGGTTCGCCACCACCACCGCCGCCGCCGCCACCACCACCCACTTCGCCGTCTTCGTTGGGGCTCTTGGCTTCGATCGGGACGCTGGGCAAGCTGTTGCCTTCGGCGTCGCTATTGGTGACGGCGATCCGATAGGTGGTCAGAGGCGCCAAGGGCCCGACGATCGCGCTCGTGCCCGGGCCCGTCACCGTCGCGGTCAGGACTGGCGCGCCAGAGCCGATCGGCGTGGCGGTCACGGTCGAGGATCCGATCAGACCGGCGGTCGCCGGGTCGGGGGTCCAGCCGACCTGGAAGCGCAGCTCGAGCGCTTCGCCGACTTCGACGTTGGATTGGACCGCGGTCACACCGGTCGGCGCGTTCGGCGCCACGAGCGGTGGCGAGCTCGTTTCGAGGTATGCCGAGGTTTCGGTGTTGTAGAGCCTGTCGCCGTATACGTCTTCGGCGCTAAAGGACGTGCTGACGTCGGCGGGGCCTTCCAACTTGGCGAAGCCGCGCGTGTTCCCGAACCAGTCCCAGCTCACCGTCGCCCAGGCCGAGTAGGTCGTCGTTTTGTAGCCACCGCCGCGGCCGCTGCCGCCGCAGCGCGTCTGCATGTAGACCTCGCCCGCCGGATAGCCGTCTTCGCCGAAGCCGGTCGCGTAGGCGTGCTCCTGGATGCCGCCACAGGAGTGCCCGAGGATCGAGAAGGCGGCCCCTTGTCCGAGCAGGAGCTGCGTGGTTGTCGCCGCGCCGGCGCCAGGGGGCAGCCCCAGCGCAACCGACCCGACCGTCATCGCCGCGACGACGAAGGCGACACACCTGTTCCTGCCCGTAATGACCCACGCTAGATGCAACGCGTCATCCCCCGCAACGTTTGCCCGGCCAAAGAGTATCACGCGTCGCGACCGGGTGCCGACCGCACCTCATGAGACTTCTCTCAGCAGGCATAGCCGATGTTCTTCAATGAATCCTTAGGTCTCCAGCGAGCCGGCCGAGACCACTCCGCGGAGAGCGCTGCCCCGGTAAGACACGTTTTGCGCAGGCTCCAGAATCGGGACCCGCCCTCGACACGGGCGCTCCGGCGCCATTGACCGGAAAGTCCAGGAATCGCCGACACGCGCGCCACGACGATGATATACGCTTTATGCGAATCATTTTGTTGTACAGACAATAGTGTACTGGGGATCTACTTATGATCAAGACGGTTGTGGGGTCGTCGGATCGAGCACGAAAGTGTGAAATCGATGCGACAAATCACGGGCCCGCGAGAAGGCAAAGGTACGCGTCGGCCACAACGGCCGGCGCCGCCTCGATCGCCCTGGGCTTGGTGGGCGCATTGCTGGGCGCCGCCTTGGTGAGCCTCCTGATAGCGAACGCGGCCCTGGCGAGCGCCGGCGCCGGCGCGGCGAATGCGAGCTCGGGAGCCGGCCGCACCGTCGCTTGGGCAGCGCAGGCGCAGGTGGCCAACGACGAAGGAAACCTGCACCTGGTGGGCGAATCGGGCGCCGACCTGGTCGAGGAAGGCCAGATGGGCGGCACCTTCCCGGGACGAGCCAGGCTGCTGTTCACGATCGGGGCGATCGTGAGCGCCTCCTTCACGCTCTACCCGCACGGCGGAGGGTCGGTCAGCGGACACGGGTCTGGGAAGCTGCGCTCCGCGGGGCGGTACGCGAGCTTCGGCGGGACGATGTCCGTCACCTCCGGCACCGGCCGCTACCGGCACGCCCACGGGTCGGGCGGGTTCTACGGCACGATCTTGCGCAAGTCGCCTTATCCTGTGGTCGTACAGACAAGGGGAACGTTGTCGTTCTGAGCAGACCGAATCGGAGCGGACGATGGGCATGGCGGAGGTTGGCGCCGATGCTCGTGGCGTGCGCGTGCGCGTGGCCGGCGGGCACATGCGCCGCCGCCGAGAACGCAAGCCTCCACGTGAAGCTCGTTCCCGAGCGGCTGGGCGCGGCGACGACGATCGTGTTCGGCGTGCGCATCGCCGGAGGACCTGGCCCGAGCGGCGAGGTACCGGCGCCACTGATCGAGCTGGACCTGGCATACCCGGCTGGCTTCGGCCTGGGCACGAGCGGGCTCGGCACAGAAAACTGCCAGCAGGCCACCCTGCAGGCTCTCGGCCCGAAGGCCTGTCCGCCGGACTCGCGGATGGGCGAAGGCTCGGCCCTGGTCGAGGTGCCGTTTGGGTCTGAACCGATCGAGGAGCGAGCCCACGTCGAGATGTTCATGGCGCCCGTGCAGAACGAACAGCTGCGGATGGTCTTCTATGCGAGCGGCCAGAGCCCGGTGATCGCCCAGCTGGCGTTCCCGGCGGTCCTGGCGCCCGCGCCCGCGCCCTCCGGAGGCGCCCTCGACACCGAACTTCCGCTCGTGCCCACCTTTCCGAGATCGCCCGACGTCTCGGTGCTGCGGTTCGGCTCGACGCTCGGCCCGCTGGGATTGACCTACTACGAACAGATCCATGGCCGTACGGTCGCCTACAGACCTCGGGGCGTCGTCCTACCCAAGCGCTGTCCCGCCAACGGCTTCCCGTTCACGGCCAGGCTCGGCTTCGCGGACGGGACCAAGGTCACGGCCACCGCCAAGGTCCCCTGCCCCCGGGCCGGCTGAGCCCGCGACCGACCTCGACGACCAGCTGGATAGCTGGAAACACCGGTACCCGCAATGCGCACCTTACGAGTAGTTTGGATGTTGGTGTTGTCAGGTATGCGTGGGGAAAGGTCGCGTTCGGGCGTCGGGACCGCCGGGCTTAGGCTGGCCCTGGCCGGCATCGTCCTCGCCGCGCCGTTGACGGGCCTCCCGGCGCCCTGGGCCACCCACGCGACCGCCTCCGCCGCCCCGGCGCCGGCCTCAGACCCGGCCTCCGCACCGACGCCAGCTTCCGCACCGACGCCAGCTTCCGCACCGACGCCGGCCTCCGCACCGACGCCGGCCTCCACACCGACGCCGGCCACGGCACCGACGCCAGCCGCGGCACCCGCGTCGACTCCGGCCCCTGGACCGCCTGGCGGCATACCGGACGGGCGGGCCTACGAGCTGGTCACCAAGACGATCGGGCCGGGCGGGCGCCCAGAAGCAGTGGCCGGCGTCAGCCCCGGCTTCTTGGCGTCCTCGACGGAAGGCGATGCGGTCGACTGGGACGGCTTCGGGGGCTGTTGCGGCGCCGGATCGGCGGGCCTGAACCTCTTCAGGTCCGTGCGCGGGCCGACCGGCTGGCGAGCCGAAGCCCTGACGCCGAAGCCGGCCGAACCGCTCACCGGCCTGGCCGTCGCGCAGGCCCCGATGTCGTGGACGAGCGACCTCCGGCGCACGATCTTCGCGACACCGGCTTCCTACGCGCCAGGGGATCACCGCCCGCGGCTGGCCCGGGCCGACGACCTGTACCTGGAGCAGGGCTCGGGGGCGATGACATGGATCTCCCAAGGTCCCTCCGGAACCGGCTCGCAGCCGGTCTCGGCAGAGCTTGACGGCGGGACGGAAGACCTCCAGAAGGTCGTCTTCAGCAGCGCCGAACCATTGACCGCGAACGCGAAAGGCCTGGGGTCCGAGAACGTGCCGCCGCAGTATCTGTACCTCCGAGACCTGGCCTCCGAAACGACGACCCTCTTGGACGTAGACTCCAGCGGCGCGCTGATCAGCGAATACGGCGCGGCGCTCGGCAACGGCAGCTGGCTGCACGAAGAAGCATCGATCCCCGCCGGCTATAGCGGAACGACGACCAACGCGATCTCAGACGACGGGAGGAAGGTCTTCTTCGAGGCGCCCCCTCCCGGCGACTCGGTCGAGGGCGCCTCGGGCACCCATCTGTATATGCGCGACCTGGCCACGAGCACGACCACTCAGCTGGACGGATCCGGCTCGTCCGGCTCCGCCATCTACCAGGGCGCCGCGGCCGACGGCTCGCTCGTGTTCTTTACCAGCGACGAGGGTCTGGACGGCGCCTCGAAGGCAAACGAACTGTATGAGTTCAACACGACCTCGGGCCAGATCGGAGCGGCGCCAGCGATGTCGGCGATCGCGATCGGGGCCGGCAAAGGGATCGTCGGCGAGACCGCGATCGCCAACGACGGCTCGACCGTCTACCTCGTCTCGGACCGCGTCCTGGCGTCCAACGCGAGCCCGGCGGGCGCCACGGCGCGTGAAGACGAACCGAACCTCTACTCCTACGACACCCGGTCGGCCGTCACCCGCTTCGTCGCGACGCTCGCCTGGCCGGACGTCAACGCGTGCGACCCGATCTGCGCCAACGGACATCCGGCGGGGCTCGTGGCCCAGCCGGACACCGCACGCCCGGCCTACCCAACACCTGATGGCTCGGTCCTGGCGTTCGCTTCCTACGGCGATCTGACCGGCCAGGCGGGCGGCGCCGAGACGACGCTGGCCAGCGAAGCGGACGGCGGCAAACGGACGCTTGACGTCGCGAGCACGAGCGGCTTTCAGGCGGGCCAGTCGATCGCGATCGGGAGCGGCCCGCAAGAGGAGCTCGACACGATCGAAGCGGTCGAAGGCCCAAACCAGATAACGGTCGCGGAATACGGCCCGGACGGCCTCCTCGGCCTGGCCGAAAACCACCCGCCTGGCAGCATCGTGAAGTGGCTGCACACGGAGGTCTACCGCTACGCCGCCACCGAAGGCTCTCTGGTCTGCATCTCTTGCCCGGGACCGAACGTGACGCCCGCTGGCAGCGCCTCGCTGGGCCCCGGCGGCCAAGGCGGCGCCGGCGGCAGCTACGCTCCCGCGAACCACCCCGCACCGCTCAGCGAAACCGGAGCCTCGGTTTTCTTTGAATCCCCGGACCCGCTCCTCGGCGAAGCCCAGGCCGCGCCCGCCGGCCAAGAGCGGCCGCCGAACAACGTCTACGAGTGGGAGGCCGGCCAGGTCCATCTGATCTCGAACGGCTCGCCAGCCGGCTTCTCGCTGGACGGCACGACCGGGAATGGAAATGACGTCTACTTCACGACCAGGGCCCAGCTGACGGGCGTCGATACGAACGGCGACCTCGAGATCTACGACGCCAGGGTCGGAGGCGGCCTCCCAGAAGGCCCGCTCGAAGGGGAACCGTGCCTGGGCGAAGCCTGTCAACTCGCCGCGACCGGCGGAGGCGCCCTTGGGCCCTTCGCGCTCCCGGGCAGCGCGATCCTGGGCGAGGGCGGCCTCGAAGAACAGGGGCCGTCGGTGGTCCCGAAGATCGCGATCGCCCCACCGACGGCCGCCCAACGGCACCGGTTCGCGCGTACGGGCAAGCTCCTATTGACAGTAGTCGCGACCGGTCCAGACACGATCGTGGTGAACGTGGAGGCCAGGATCAAAGGCTCGAACCGGCGTGTCGCCAGAGGCAAGGTCACGCTCAGACGGACGATGACTGCCTTGCTGAGATTGACGCTCGACCGGCTCGCGCGCCAGGAGCTGGCCCGCACCAGGACGTTGAGGCTGAGCCTGCGCGCGACCGACTCGGCGGGCAGCCCCCAGAAGACCTTCGACATCGTCCTCCACAAGCCGGCCCCATCCGGGCCCGCCGCCGCGAGCGCCACCGCTGGCCCATCCGGACGCGCCGCCACCCCAGGCCATGGTTAGAAGAGCCGTGACGGCCTTCTTGCGAGGCTCGCACACACGCGCGCGCGCGCGCGCGCGCGCAGCAGCAGCAGCCAGAGCACACACCAAGACGGGCCGGACCAGACCGGACCGGACCGGACCCGCGAACACCACCGCAACCGCCGAGACCATGCCCAGAAGGACTGTGAGAGCCCTCATGCGTAGGCGCACCCGCGCGCACACACACACACACCGGCCAGCGATAGTGTGCGCCATCGCAGCGACCGCCCTCGCGGCGATCGCCACGATGGCGAGCACCGCGCGGGCCGGGCTCGGCGTCGCCGAACTCACGACCGCCTCTTCGACCTCGCAGGCCGGCGCGCACCCGAACCTGACCGCGAACTTCGCCTTGAACACCGAAGCGCTGGGCAACCCGACCGGCCAGATCAGGCGCGCGACCTTGACCCTCCCCCCCGGCCTGCTCGGCGACCCGGAGGCCGTTGAAAGATGTGGCCAAGCTGACTTCCAAGAATTCCACTGCCCGACCGACACCCAGGTCGGAGTCCTCGACGCCTCGCTCACGGTCTGCCAAGGCGTCAGCACCCCCCTGCGAGCCGAAGCCGAGCCGGGCGAAGAAATCGTGACGCTGGAAAACACGAACGGCCTGTGCGCCTCAGAAGGCGCAGACACGATCACGATCGGGGCTGGAGCCCTGGCGGAGACTGCCCAGATCGCCTACGTGCTCAGCGAAACCACGGTCGCGCTGAAGAGCCCGCTCACGCGCACCCACGGAACCGGCGAAGCCGTCACCCAGCTCGCCAAGAGCGTAACGGCGCCGATCCCGTTGTTCGACCTGGAGCCGACTTCCGGCCACGCCGCCACGCTCGGAGCCTCGGTCCTGGTGGCGAGCATGCTCGTTCAAATCGACCTCTCACCCGACGGCGGGCTGCTGACCACGATCGAAGAAATCTCGACACTGCTGCCGATGACCGGTGCGGAGCTGACGCTGTGGGGGGTGCCGGCGAACCCCGAACACGACGCCCAGCGCTGCAACCAGCTCGAGTCCAGCTGCGGGATGCCCTTCGCGGGCGCGCCGCGGCCGTTCACGACCAACCCGACCGCCTGCGACGGGCCCCTCGAAACCGCTATCGCCCTCGAATCCTGGGAAGGCCAGGTGGCGAGCGCCACGGCGACCCTGCCGCCGATCACGGGCTGCCAGAAGCTCCAGCTCTCAGCCGCCCTGCGGGTCACCCCGGCCACGACCGAACGCGACACGCCGTCCGGCTACTCGATCGACTTGAAGATCCTCCAAGACGAGGAACCGGACGGCCTGGCGACCCCGGCCCTGAGCGGCGTCGAAGTGACGCTGCCCGCAGGCACCTCGCTCTCGCCGAGCGTCGCCGACGGGCTGCAACCGTGCACCGATAACCAGTTCGAAGCCCATGCCTGTCCGGGCGCCTCGATGGTGGGCACGGTCGCGATCCAGACGCCCCTGCTCGCCGAAACCCTCGACGGCGGTCTTTACATCGGCACGCCGACCGCCACCGAAAAATACAGGGTCCTCTTGTACGTCAAAGCCGCCGGCGCGACGATCGCTCTCGCCGGCCAGATCGAGGCCGACCCGAGCACGGGCCGGCTCACCGCGGTCTTCGCGGAAACGCCCCAACTGCCGATCGGCGATCTGAAGCTGAGCCTCTTCGGAGGACCCGCGGCGCCGCTCGCCAACCCAGTGACGTGCGGCCCGGCGAAAAGCGCGGTCCGGCTCAGCAGCTATGCCGGCGAGAGCGCCGAAACGAGCTCGACGTTCGTCGTCGACAGCAACGGCGCCGGCGGCCCGTGCCCTTCGAGCACGCCGTTCGCCCCGGCTTTCGTCGCCGGCGCGACGGTCCCGCTCGCCGCCGCGCCCACGCCGTTCACCCTGGCGATCTCCCGCAACGACGGCGAACAGCCGATCGCCGGCTTCGACGTCACGTTGCCAGCCGGTCTGACCGGCCTCTTGAAGACGGTCGTCCCGTGTCCGGAACCCCAGGCGGCCCAGGGCGCGTGCTCGAGCGCCTCGCGGCTCGGCACCGCCACGATCGTAGCCGGCCCCGGCCCGCAGCCTCTGCGACGCACTGGCTCGGTCTATCTGACCGGGCCCTACCACGGCGCTCCGTTCGGTCTGGCCGTGGTCGTGAACGCGAGCGCGGCGGCGATCCAGCTCGGCACGATCACGCTCAGGGCACGGGTCCTTCTCAATCCCGGAACGCTAGCCCTTACGATCGCGTCGGACCCCGTCCCCAAGGTCCTCGAAGGCATCCCTTTGCGTTTGCGCTCGATAGATGTCGACCTCGACCGGCCCGGCTTTCTGCTCGACCCCTCCGGCTGCGCGCGCCAGCCGATCCAGGCAACGATCGCCGGCGGCGAAGGCGCCCTCGCGACGCCGACCATCCCGTTTGCCGTCGCCGGCTGTGCCGGCCTGCGCTTCGCGCCGAAATTGACGGCCTCCACCGAGGCCAAAGCCAGCGACCGCGGCCAGGGCGCGGGCCTGCGCCTGCGGATCGCTAAACCGGCCGGCTCCGGCGCCGCGATCCGTTCGGCGATCGTCCAGCTGCCGGCCGCGCTGCGCCCGCGTCTGAGCGCCATCCAAGGAGCCTGCCTGAGCACCGGCGGCCCCCTGCAACCGAGCGCCTGCCCGGCCTCGTCGCAGATCGGCGCCGCGACCGTAAAGACCCCCGCGCTGGCCTCGCCTTTGACCGGCAAGCTCTACCTCGTCGCCCACGGCGGTCGCGCGCTACCGTCGCTGGTCGTGCTCCTGTCCGCCGATGGCGTCGCCGCCGAACTGACCGGCGCCTTCGCGGTCGCTCGCACCGGATCGGTCAGCGCCGCCTTCCGCTCGCTCCCCGACATCCCGATCGACACCCTCGAGATCGACCTGCCTCCGGGACCCCACTCCCTGCTCGGAGCCATCCTCGACCCCTGCGCCAACGCCCTGAAGCTGCCCTACCGGCTGACCGCCCAGAACGGCAAGCAGATCGACGCCACCGCCCAGATCGCCGTCAGCGGCTGTCCCCGCCACCGCCACCGCCGGCCGCGATAGGCGCGCCTTCGCTGCGCACGCCAGGCCGCTGTAATCGCCCCCTTCGTTTTGCGCCACGCCGGGCCACGGTAAGCGCCGCCTCGCTGCGCCACGCCAGGCCCGGGTTCGCGCGCGCGCGCGAACCCGAGAGGCTTGACACTTTGCGACTTTCACGGCTATAGTCGCCAAGTTGCAGCATCTCCCTTCCGCGGTACGGCGCCCGCACGCCCGCCGCGGATATCCATACGGCTGGGCCGGCCTCCCTTCGCCGGCTCAGCCGCATTACTTCAGCTGCCCAGCGCGACGGGCCTGTACTCGCGGGTCGTCGGATCCTGCTCCATCAAGCCGACGGTCTTCAAGGTCTTGACGTAGCGGTGGGTCGTCGAGGGCGACATGCCCAGCTGGTTGGCCAGCTCGATGATCGGTTTCCAGCGCCGGTCCGGCCCGTAGCAGGACAGAACCGACAGGCCTCGCAGCAGAGACTGCGAGAGCTGCGGATCCTCGAGCGCGGCGTCCAGCGCTTCCTGAGATGCGCGTTGCAGGTCATAAGCCCGGCGGTCGCTACCGCTGGGTGGGTCGTGCGCATTGTCGAGTGCCGCCAGGAGCAGGTTCGAGACCGTCCCGTTCTGGTTCTTGCTCGCCGAGCGCATTACCTGCTCGACCTGGACCGGCGAAAGGGTTATCGCAATGTCATCGTGGTTGTCTTCGTTCTTGCTCATATCGATTCTCCCCAGCATCTCCAGTTTTGCCGCCGCACCCACCAAAGGGGCAACAGACCTTCCCTAGTTAGTTTTCGATTAGCAGTCAAGTTCAGATCATCGGCGGCGCCATATAGCGGAACTGTATTGAATCGATCGGTCGTTTGCCTGCCGAGCGACGGCAGGCGACGCTCTGATAGACCCCGCCGCGATGAACCGCTCCAGCCGAAGCCCCGCCGGCAACCGCCCGCGCCGTCAGATCGCTGGGTTGCGACTGCCGTCGGGGGCCCGCGGGCGCGTCGCGCTGGCGCTGCTCGCGATCCTCATCGCCGGACTCGTAGCCTGGGCGCTGTCGCGACTCGACCTCGCGAGGGTAGGCCACGCCCTGATCACGGCTACACCAGGCTGGATCGCGCTCGCCCTGGCCCTGATGGGCTCCTCGCTCCTGTTCCGGTCGATCTCCTGGCACGAGGCCCTGCGTGCCGCGCTGCCAGACACCGAGATCCCGTGGCCGGCGGTCGTAAGGGCGACGATGATCGGCGTGATGGCCTCGGCGGTCTTCCCCGGGCGCATCGGCGAGCCGACCCGGATCTTTGTGCTTTCGAGGCGTCTGGAAGGTCCGGCGCGGCGCGTCCTGCCGATCGTGACCGGCACCGTGTTCTCGCAGACTTTGATCAATCTGCTGGCCCTGGCGATCCTCGCCTCGGTCACGTTCGGCAGCATTCCCGGCCACGGCTCCCTCGCGGGCGTCCTCACGGTGGTCGCCGTGCCGCTGGCGCTCTGCTTCCTGATCCTGCTCGGCCCGCGCCTCCTGCGAGTCGGCCGGCGCTCGCGCTCGCTGCGGGTGCGCCTTGCCAGCGAGACCGCCGCGCGCCTGTTGGGTCTCGCCAGGCAGGGCCTCGTCGTGTTCGTGACCCCAAGGCACGGCTTCGCGTCGGTCGCGGCCCAGCTGACGGCCTGGGCCTTGCAGTGGCTGGCCTGCTATGCGGTCCTCTTGGCCCTCGGCATACCCGCGCACCCCCAGCTCGCCGCCGCGGCCGCCGTGCTCCTGGCCGTCAACGTCTCAGCGGTCCTGCCCGCGACCCCGTCCAACGTCGGCGTCTTCCAGGCCGCCTGCCTGGTCGTCTTGGCCGCTTACGGCGTCGGCGCCGGCGAAGCGATCGCTTACGGGATCGTCCTGCAAGCGGTCGAGATCCTGACCGCGCTCGCCCTCGGCGTGCCGGCCCTGCTCGGCGAGGGCCTCACGTGGCGCGAGATCCGGGCGAGCGCCCGCAGCGAGCGGGAGCTCGAGGACACGATCGACGCCGAAGAGAGTTAGCGGCTCGATGGCCAAGCCAGGCAAGACCGTATGGGTCAAGTAGACGCTTCAGCGCCTCGCGCTCATCGGGGAGCAGTGCGCTCGCGCCGTGATTACGCCGAGCCACGAGCAGATCCGTGTGGTTGAGGACATCACCCGGCCGAGCAAACGCATACCCGTGGTCGATCAGTGTCAGGCGGCTACCGTCCCAGCGCCAGTTATCAGCGTGACGGTCCTGCTGGGCAATCAACGAGTCGAAGAACGCCGCCGACGCACACCACGTCGGGCTGAGAGTCGGTGCCGGATCACCCGGCCACCCCGACGCGCGCAAGGACAACGCCCCGTCCTCGCCAGCGTGCTCACGCAGCACGCACGGCGAGACCAGACTCTGCCACGGCTCCCCGAGCGCCACAGCAAGACGCCAGCCGACAGCATCGTGCAACGGTGGCGTCTCAGTGGTCTGTCCAAAGGCGAGTGCGTTGGCGACATGCACTCCCGGGAACGGCTTGTGAAAGACGGTCGTGCCATCAGAAAGCAAGAGCCGCTTCGTCGCATTCACGCCGGGGGAGCTTGTCGGCGATGGAGGACCGACGAAAGCCTCCTGGAGCATCAACCGCCCGACCGCCAAGGTGCCCTGCGCCGCTCTCACCGCCCGATGGCGCCGCGCGGCAGGGCGCCCACGGGATAGAGGCCGTGGGCGCCCTGCCCCGGGGCGCAGGTTATGAGAGCCACCGCGGTCCTTAACGCGGGGGCCTGTGGTGAGCCGGTCGTCCTGTCGGTCACGGAGGACCGGGGGTGGTCGGGTGAATCAGCGCCCATCTCTGGTAGTAGGTGATCGTTGTCAGCGAGTCGGTACGCGCCGCTTGCGTCTCGCTCCAAGAGCCCCACCCGCACGAGGTCGACGGCGAGTTCTTCCACGCTCGCCGTCGAGATGTCGAGTAGCCGGCCAAGCTCCTGCGGAGTGATCGCTGTCCGCTCGGAGGTGAAATACGTCATCAGCCATAGCCGCTTTTCGCTCTCGTTCTCTATTGCGGGAAGGGGCCGTGTCGGGGCGAATCGCTGGCACACCCAAGCTCAAAACTGCAGCGTCACCCATCGCCATCAGCAGCGCCAGATACTCGCCGGCGAACAGATCCGAGCACTCGACAAGCTCTACCCGCCGCCCGATTGCGCCACTCTCATACGCTACACCCGCGCTCCCATCTCGAAATGAGGTGTCGCTATTAACATATGCGGTCTTGCCGAGAGGCTGCCACTCGGCGATGAATTTTTGGACGGTGCTGCGGGAGAGCAGCACGCTCGCGGGAAGTGGGCTGATCGCGGCCGGCACATCTGGATGCGCGCCGGTAGCGCGGCGCTGGTTGGTAGCTGACACCGGGTAGAGGCGAGGACTGTTGCCATGTCAGGCGGAGACTGCCCTCAGGCTCCCTCACGCCGCACGCTTGGGGAACCGACCGAGCTGGAGCGGTGGCGGGTCGTCGACGGGTCCGATGCAACGCAACTCGACGGGCACGATCACGAGTTGCCAGAAATGAATCCCAAGCTCCGGTGTTTTCGCCAGGGGATACCACCAGCCGCGGTGCGGATCGAGCGCTTCCGTCAGTCCTGTGCCGATAGCGGTGTGTATCGCCTGTTCTCTTACGCGGAAGTCCTCGAAGGAGACGATCGTGGCACACGCCGCGAGCACGTCGTAGGGGTCAACATTCTCGCCCCAAACTTCCTCCACGAATCCGGGCCTGACGAGATAGGTCCGCATCGGGTGCTCGTGATGCTCTACGGGCCGATGCATCGACCACCAAGCGCGGGCTATGCCCGCATATACGTCGGCGTCGGTTCGTCGCTGGGCGCGGGGATGATTGCGCCCGTCTCGGGGGCGCCTTGGAGCCGTTGCGCGGACAGAGATGGTGGCTGGGGTCATTGGTCCTCCTTGGGTTGGATAGGTGCGAGTGCGGCCGCGATCCGTTCGCTTGCCGCCAGAAGATGCGGCCGTACCACTGGCGCTCAGAACGATCGTCAGCGGTGCCAGCTCAAGGCGTGGGACGCGGTAGGTTGCATTTGGCAGTAGCGGCATCTTCGTGTCACCCTCTCGCCGCTCTAATCAGTGAGACGATCTGCTGCAGGTGATGGTCGAGATTCTCGTCAGGGGGAAAGATCACCCGTTCGATCCGCGCGTCCCTGGCGAGCAGCGTAAGCCGTCGGTAGCGCCTCGCTTCCCCGTCCTCGACGGTGGGTAGGACGAGCGCGTCCGCGATCAGCAGTTCGGGATCGCAGAACACCAGCCCGCGCGGATCGATCAGTGCGGTCGTGGAGCCGATCGCGGTCGGCAGGTCGCTTATGACCGCCAGTGTTCGCGCGCCAGCACGCGTAAGCTCCCGGAAGCTGTCGGCGTACTCAGCCGCGTGTGCGTGCGCGACGGCCGTCGACTCTATGTCGGAGTTCGCGTCGCCGCCAGCGCCGTCGCCTGGGTAGAACTCCACCGCCACCCACCCCGTGATATGGGAGCGCAGCGGCATCCGTGTGGCATAGGGGCTGCGCAGTTCGACGTCAGGCAGCTTGTAGCTGATCAGCCTGCGGTTGAGGCGCTGTGCGATTTCCCGGTCGCGTACCTGCTGGCGCAGCCGGTTCACCCCGCCCTGCTCTGTATCGGATGGCTGCTCAGCCTCTCCCTGTCCGCCGCCGCCGTCCACCGCAGGCATCATCGCCCCCCTCACGTTCGTTGACTCGGCGTAAGCGGATGGCGCGCGGGTGGGCTGAGCGCGCACCGCCAGCAAGGCGGCCAGCCCACCCCGGAACCGAGCCAGCAACCCGGACAGAGCAGAGCACACCGTGGGGCTTATGCCTACTCGGGTTGTCCCTCAGGCTCGTATGCTCCCGGAAAGCACATACGGCCCGACCGCGGGGGGCATCGTGCCGGCTTTTGTCCCATCGCGCCATCGCCCGGCGATCTTTCCACGACTTTTCCGAACTTTGCCCCGTTTCGTTCGCCTACTAAAGAGAAACATTAGTAGGCGAAACACTTACCGCTTTGATGACCCCAACACGCCGTTAACCGAGGTCGCCTCCCCGCTCACCTGGACTCCAAGATGACCCGCCCTCCGTTGGCCGGCACGAGGATCGCGCTGCGCCACCGTGGCCGCTCGATCCTACGGCCGACAGGCCGCAACACCCTGTTCGTCACAAGTTGGCGCAGCACCGCCTCTACCTCAAGCATCGCGAAGTGCCTGCCGAGGCAGTGCTTCGCGCCTCCTCCCCACGGCAACCATGTCCGGGACTGTGCCGCGGCGCCGATGAACCGCTCCGGGCGGAAGGCATGCGGGTCGGGGTAGAGGTCGGGCCGGTGGTGCAGTAGATAGGTGCAGGCGGCAAGCTGCACGTTCGGCGGATAGCTCCACTCACCGATCTCGACCGGCACCGCGACGGCCCTCGGGATCGTGAACACGAACACAGGCCGGTGGCGCATCGTCTCATGCACCGTGGCGGTCAGGTACTCGCCACCGCCGGCCGCGCTATCGAGTTCCTCCCGCAGCCGCTGCTGCACGCCAAAGTTGTGCGCGAGCAGCAGGCAGGCCCACGCCAGCTCCCCGGTCGTCGTCTCGTGCCCGGCGAGAATCATCGACATGAGGTTGTCCCTGACCTCCACCGCACTCATCGGCGTCCCATCCGACTGCTCGGCCGCAAGCAGCATGTCCAACAGATCGCGCCGCCCGCCACACCCGCCCGAAATTCGGCGCTGCTCCACGAGCTGGTAGACGAGTTCATCGACCTGTGCACGCTCAGCCAAAAAGCGTCGCCACACCCCCCACCAGCCCGGAACCTGCCTGAGCCTTGGTCCCTGCAGCAGCAGACTGTCACTGATCGCAAGCATTCTCGTGAGCCGCTCCTGTAGCTCGGCGAGTTTCCGGCCATGCTCGTCACTAAAGATGATCCGCAGAATGACGCTCATCGTCAGCGATCTTATGCGCGGGTGCAGTGCCACGGGGCTGCCGGTAGGCCATGACGCGACCGCCTCTTCTACGAGGCCGATCAAGGTCGCGGTCTGCTCGGCGACCATCCGGCGGTGAAACGCCGGGGTGATCGTCCGACGTCCGAAGGCGTGCTCGTCCTCCTCCAGCAGCATGAACGAACGGCCCCCGATCAATGGGGCGATGACGTGTCCACCTTGGCCGGGATGAAGATCGCCAGGGTCGCCGGTCAATACTTCTCTTATGTCCTGCGGATGAGAGAGGAACACCATCGGTGGCATATCCAACGGATACAAGGTGAACGAGTCGCCGCACACTTTATGGCAATGCTCAAGATAGGCGTAGGGCCAGCGGCGCCCGCCAATCGTTTGCACCACCGCTGGGTGCGGAGGGCTCGGCGGCAATTCGCGCCTGAGTCTTGTCACTAGGTTGGATGTTGCTATTCCTGGCATGGGCTCTCCTTTGGTTGATTTGTGTCACGAGGAAGTGAGTCGGTGCGTGGCTCGCCAGAACCGCAGGGCCGGGATCAAGGCACGCGAAAGCGACCCTCCCGCGAGGGCTATTCGGTCGCTATAGGCGCGCATCTCGGGCGCACGGGCGCTGTCCTTCGACAGATACAGCGCCACCATGCACGCGATGACCAAGATGTGCTTTTCACTATTTTCCAGCCCGTGCAGTTCACGCAAACAGCGGTGCAGCAGCTCGCAGGTTCCAGTGATCGCCGCGTCCTGAGACGGGTAGTGGCCGAGATATGAGTGGTCGCCATTCTCGGCGTCCTCAGCCTGGTCGGCGTAGCTGTCGAGCATGCAAGCGACCCCTGAGACCCACGGAAAGTAGGCAGCGTGGGTCCGTTCGATCTCGCGTTCGTCGGGGTCCGGTTCGCAAGCGAGCGCGAGTAGCGCGAACGCAGCCAGCCCGGCGCTCGCGGCGCCGGTCAGCTCCCACCAGCTCGCGCCGTGCCCGTCAGGGAACTGGATCGCAGCCCAATGTTGCAGTGAGCGGTCGCGGCGGTCGGGGTCGGGGTCGTGATTGAGCGCGAGGACCTGCGCACGCTCGGCGTCGCGCAACACGAGCGGGCGCACACGGTTGTATGAGGGCAGGCGTGTGCAGCACTCGCGGCAGGTGTCCACGAGCGCTTGCAGGTAGCCGCCGTCCTCACGCCAGGGACTGTGCGCGTAGTAGTCCCGGCTCGGGCCGCCGGGGTCCAGCGCGTCCACAAGCGCGAGGTGAAGCTGTCGGCCGTTCGCTATTCCGTGGTGCGCACCGCGCTCATTGACGCTATCGAGGTAGTCCCAAATGACCTGGTAGGCGACGAGTAGCCGCAGGTAGCTGCGGCAACGGGACCGGGGCAGGATCGAAAACAGCGCAGCGCCGTCGCTCTGGCCGCGCTTGCGCAAAAGGGCGTCGATCGCGTCGGTACGCAACGGGCCTTCCGGTATCCGCCCAACGAGATACCGCCAGCGGGCAAGTTCACGACTGGAGGCGTGCAGCCCCCAGGTGAACTCCCGCGCTACAGAACAGAGCAGCGTACCGACCTGCCGCGCCGTGACCGGGGCGGGGTCGAATCGGTCAGGGCGAGCGGCTCGCGTGCGGCGGCTAGTGCGCCGGGCTGACGGCGCTCGGAGGCACACACACCACTCGATAGCCCGGTATTGCCAACACCACAACGGTTATAACTGTCACCATAGCGAAGCTCGTAAACGCGACGAAGGGTTCGACACCGAACGCGATCGGAAAGCCCGTCACCGCAGACAGAAAGTGGCTGCCCAGCAATTGCGCGTACAAACCAAATACTGCGCCCGTTACGCAGCCGACGGAAAGGATCACGACGCTCTCCCAAAGCAGCGAAAGCCAGATGTCACTTTCATCGATTCCGTGACACTTCAACGTCGCGATCTGTTCACGACGCGACCAGATCATCGCGGTCATCGCAGCGATAACGGCGAGGACCGCCGCAATGAGAATCAGAAGCCTTATCTGCGTCATGCGGGAGAGGCCCTGCCTGGCGGCAGCGTAGTGGCGGGCCTCGCGTTCTGTGGCCGTCTGCACGGACACACCAAGCCCCTTCAACGTGTGACTGACGAGCAGTCGCTCCCTGGCTGGGGAAACCCCTGAGACGGTCCGTATTTGGTAGGCGCTTGGGGCCGAACTGCCCCACGCCCTAGCATAGTCAGCGGCGCTCATTATCACGGTCCCTGGCGGCCAGCCAAGGTTCGTCGTGGTCGCGGCAAGACGCAAGGTCGCCTCGTGCGGGGAGGGCAACGTGAATGACTGGCCGATACTCAGGTGATGTTCGACAGCCAGACCTTGCGAAAGAACCGCCCAGCCTCCCGATCGCACACGAGCCGCAGCCGTGCCAGCAGTGCCCTTGAGGATCTCACTCACGGGCACCGGGTGTTCGATCGCGGCCGACGGTGCGATCACCCAAACCCGGTCTTGGCCCCAGTCCAAGAAGCCACCACGATACACAGACACGCTGCTGACTCCGGGCAGCGAGGCGAGCTTGCCGGCATCGACCGGCTGGAAGGGGACAGTCGTCTGAAGACTCGATTCTCCGCTTGGCACAATCCACAAGTTTGCACTTGAGTCCATCCCGCGGATAGAGGCATCCAGGCCGTGGATGAGGTTGGTCTGAACGCCGCCGAACTCGACGGTGGCGAACACGGCCAATGCTGCGGTGCCAGCGATTGCGAGATACCTGATGCGAGCCGGTGGCGCGTCAAGCTCTGACACGGCAAGACCAGACCCAACGTCGTTCATGAGGTCCGATACCCGCTCGAATAGGCGGACTGCACCGTCGAACACGAAAAGCAGAGAGCATCCCAGCGCGACCACCAGCGTGATGTTCCCAAGGACAGCCGCCTTGGTGTCAGCGAGCAGCGTGTAGGTCGTGACCGCGAGACACACGATCCCCACGGCAAGCGCCCCGGTCGTCCACCAATGTCGGTGCTCAGCCGGCTCGTCGGTCGACTCCTGCGGCCCCCACAGAATCGCGCGGACTGGCCACAGCACCCCAACCACCGCTGCCGCCATTCCGACCGCGACGGCAAGTACGACCGTCTGCCAGGTGATGATGCGCTCGGTGCCGATCGGGAACGCGAATGTCAAGTAGCCCGGGGTGACGTGAAACACAGCGATCGAGAGCAGGTCGCCGAGGACCAGCCCGAGGCCGCACGCGAGCACCCCCAGCACGAGCGCGTTCACGAGCAGGATCTGGATCGTCATCCCTGGAGTTGCCCCGTGCGGGTACAAGTCCTCGATCAGCTTCCGGCGACTGGGGACGGTAATGAGCATCGCGTTCAACGCGAACAGAAACCCGACGAGCGCGCTGATCCCGCTGAAAAGCTGCTCGCTCTTGTTCTCGGGGGCCACGGCGATCGCGAACAGTCGCGATTCGAAAGTACTCGGCTGCAGGTTCACGCCAAAGCGCCCAGCGAGCGAGGCGAGCGCCGTCCTAACCCGGCCGGCCTGAGCGGGGTCATAGCGGACGAAGATGCGGGTCAGCACACTCGTTGCCCCGGTCAGTTTCTGCGCGTAGTGAATCGAGGTGACCGCGATCGGACTGTTAATGAGTCCGCCGATTTCTTTCGAGCCCAAGGTCGCGCCGACAAGTGTTTCGATGTAGCTGGCTCCGACCTGGACCTGTATGGGTTCCAACGGCCCGGACCCGATTTCGTTGTCCAGGGGTGCAGGTAGCGCTATAGCGGGGACGTGTGCGAGCTGATGAGCGGAGAAGCGGTGGTCGAACTTGCTGCTGACTTTCATCGCCGCCGGTTCCACACCGATCAACAACACCGGCCGCTGCCCGCGAGCACCGATCACATTGACCTGCCGTTCGAGGATCGGCAGCGCGGTCCGCACCCCTGGAATCGCGCGCACTTCGGTGAGCAGCCGCGCAGAGACGCCCTGGTAGCTGCGGGCCTGAAGCTGCACCTGCGCGGACCCGACGAGCTGCTCGTTGAGCTGCGCGACCGCTCGGTCAAGCGATGTGGAAGACACCTGGGAGGCGAAAAGCAGGGCGACGCCGACGGCGATCCCAACGACGGCGAATGCTTCCTGGATGACGATGGCTCGGGTTGCGAGCCTAGCCTCGTAGATGTAGCGGATACCCGAGAGCCTGATCACGCAGAGCCCCGGGTGGTTGGGCCCGCCCCGACCGGCCCAGGTTCCACCTGGCGCTCCCCGAGGCGCCCGTCGCGCAGTTCGTGCGTGCGATCAGCGTAGACGGCGGCTTCGGGGTCGTGCGTGACGATCAAGAGCGCAACGCCCCGCTCACTGCACACCCGACGCAGAAGATCGAGGACGTGCCGGGTCATATCGGTGTCGAGGCTCGCGGTCGGCTCGTCGGCGAGCACCAGCTTCGGGGACCGCGAGAGCGCGAGCGCGATCAAAACCCGCTGGCGCTCCCCCATCGACAGCTGCTCGGTGCGGTGATGAAGCCGCTCGCCGAGACCGAGTTCGACAAGCAGCGGCTCGATGCGTCGCTGGCCAGCGCGCTTGCTGCTGCCCATCATCAGCTTGATCGACGCGCTGGCGATCACCCGCGCCCCGGGCTGCAGACTGCTCGGCTGCATCACCATCCCGAGCATGTTCAGCCGGTAGTCGCCGGCCTCGCGGCGCGACATGCCGAGGATGCTTTTCCCGGCGACGCGAATACTGCCTCTGTCCGGCCGCTTGAGTCCGGCGATCAGCTCGATAAGGGTCGTCTTTCCCGATCCGGATGGACCGTACAGCGCGACGACCTCGCCCGGATCGATAGTCATCGAGACGCCATCGACCGCGCGGATCGGACTATCGCTACCAACCCGGTAGTGCTTGACGACGCCGCTCAGCTCGAGCAAGGCTCTAGCTCCAGCCTACGCGGCGTGTTCCTCCGCTCTCGTGACCCGGCCGCAAAGGCACGACCTCGCCGTGCGTGCGATGGCCGGCGGTCGGTATCAGCGTTCCGCGCTCAAGCACCCATGCCCGGTCGGCGTAAAGCGAAGAGTCCCTGTCGGTGACGCTCATCACTACCCCGCAGCTGTGGCTCGTCTCCTCGATCAGCTCCCGCAACAGGTCAGATGCCTGGCGTGTCCACGGTTCCCCGAGCGCGTCCAGGAGGTCATCGATCACGACCATCAACGGCTGCTTCAACACGAAGCCCTGCGCGAACCCCACCAGCACCTGCTCCCATCTCGGAAGGTCATCCCAGCGTTGCCGTGCGCAGTGCGCGGCATCGACCCGCTCAAGCATCTCCGCCGCGCGTCGCTCGGCCTCGCGGCGCCCGCGGTGACGCGTCACCAGTGGCCAGCCGACCATCTTCGAGACGTGCAGCTTCTGCGACATGCCACCCCGGCTGACCCATATCAGGCCCGCCTTGCGCAGCTTCGCGCGCTTGCGCCTGGAGAGGGCGTTCAGTTCGACATCGCCGATCAGAATGCGACCCCTTTCAGGAGCTTTCTGCCCGGCCGCGAAATTCAGCAGCGTCGTCTTACCCGTCAGCCTGCCGCCGACGATGGCCACGACCTCGCCTCGCTCGACGTCGAACGAAGCGTCGTTCAGTACCTGCACCCAACGCTTGGCCGTGCCTCGCCCGCGCGAGAAGCCGTGATAGACCCCTTCCGTTTGTAGCGCGGGCACAGTAGCTACCCGGCTCTCGACTTGAACCGCCTGTGTATATCTTCCAGCCGGTTGCCGAGCTTGCGGCGGCGTTCGGCGAAGTCGTCCCATGCCAGCGTCACGTCCGACAAGTGCGCGTCGCTCAGTTCGTCGTCCAGTTCCTCCTGCCACCCCTTGCGTTTGCCGCGCGCCGCGATCCTGCTGCGCTGCTCGGCGAGCATCCGTGCGTGTACGTCATCGCTGACGAACTGGCACGTCCTCACTTCGGCCCGAACCATGATGATGACCTCTGCCAGCTCGTCCAGGGTCGCGAACTCGACCTTGCCGTGGATCGGCTCCCGCATCGCCGGCCGTGGCGGTGAGCTACGAACCCAATCGCGCAGGTGTTCGAGCCCAGGCGTAGTGACCTCGTAAAAGGCGTCAGCCCGGTCCGGATCAGAGCCCTCCTCGAGCAGCCGGACATGCCCCTTCTTCGCGAGCGCCGGGAGGCCGGTATGAGCCGCATTCGACGGAAAGTCGGCCGAGCTGAAGAGGTCCGACAGGCGACGCTGAACGTCTGAGACGGTGCCCGACCGCTCGGCGACGAGCCCGAGAACCATTATCTGCGGCGTCATGTCGCCGGTACGTCTCATAGCCGCGAATCCTAGCCAACCTACGACCGTAAATGTCAGTAGGGCCGAATGATCCAGGACAGTTGAAATTTTTTGTTTCCAACTTCCCCGGAGAGCCATGTGGGCAGCTATTGATCCGCTGCGGCGTGTCGTGGCGGGAACGCCAGAACGTCTCCGGTGCTATGGCGATGCCCCGCGGTGGGCGTCAGCCGCCCTCCGGCAAGCACCCACACCCTGTCCGCATACAGCGCCGAGTCGCGATCGGTCGCACTCATCAACACCCCAAAGCTATGGTCGGCATCTGCGATCAACGACCGCAGCAAATCGGAGGCCTCCCGGGCGCGAGATTCCCCAAGACCGTCCAGCAGATCATCGATCACCACGACCCGCGGCCGCCCAGCGAATATCTGGGCGTAGCCGACGAGCACCTGCTCCCACCGCGATAGCTCTCCCCAACACAACCGAGCGCAGTCGCTCACGCCGACTCGTTCCAGCGCCTCGGCGACACGACGCTCTCGTTCACCGCGGCCCCGATAGTCCCTGAGCGACCAGCTTACGATCTTCGAGACACGCACCTTCTTGGACATGCCGACTGCGTTCAGCCACAAGATCTCCCGTCCACGGAGCTTGCCGCGCTCACAATCCGAGAGGCCCCCCAGCTCGACCTCGCCGAGTTGCACGCTCCCAGCTTCGGGCACCATCAGTCCCGCCGCCACGCTCAGCAGCGTCGTCTTGCCAGCAAGCCGGCCGCCGATGACCGCGACGACTTCGCCTGGCTGAACATTTAGCGAAGCACCGCTCAGAGCCTGCAGCCACCGTTTGCTCCTACCACGCGAGAAGCCCTGAGAAACACCTGACAACACCAACACGGACCCCGACCCTGCCCCGATCATTCGCATAAGCCTACCTGCACAACTCCAACATGGCCCCGAGACACACACGCCGGAGTCGGAAAGAGGGCGGGCGCTGGAGGACCGGCCAGGCGACGCGCTGGCGCGAGCATCGAGTCATACTTCGTGGTGGAAGCCCCGGTGAACCCGCCGAGTCCAAATCACTCTCGGAGCGGCACATGAACGAGCGAGGACGCCGCATGGCGCCGGCCAGCGAGCCGCTAACCGGCCAGGGCGCGTAGCGACTGCTTGATGGAGCGCGTGGTCTGGAGGACTGCGGTCGGCTCATAGCCGCAGTGAGCCATGCAGTTTTCACACCGTGGATCCTTGCCACGCCCGTACGCGCTCCAGTCGGTCGTCTCGAGCAGCTCTTTGTAGGTCTCGGTGTAGCCGTCAGACATCAAATAGCAGGGCCGCTGCCAGCCGAACAGCGAATAACTGGGAATCCCCCAGGCGGTGCACTCGAATTCGGCCTTGCCTTCCAGGAAATCCAGGAACAAAGGACTGTGGTTCAGGCGCCAGCGCTTGCGCCGGCCGTCCGCGAAAGCCTCCTTGAACAGGCTCCTCGTCTGAGTGACCCCCAGGAAGTGCTCCTGGTCGGGTGCTTTCTCGTAGGCGTAGGCCGGCGAGATCATCATCTCGTCGACCTCCAGCTCGTCGTTCAAGAAGTCGAGCACTTCACGGATCGTTTTGGGCGAGTCGTGTGTAAAGAACGTCGTGTTGGTCGTCACCCTGAAGCCGGCTGCCTGGGCCGCCTTGATCGCGGAGACGGCCTTGTCGAATGTGCCGGCCCGCTCCACCGATTCGTCGTGGCGCTCGCGCAGGCCGTCGATGTGGATCGCCCACGAGAAGTACGGGCTTGGCTCGAAGTTCTCGAGCTTGCGCTCCAAGAGCAGGGCATTGGTGCACAGGTAGACGAACTTCTTGCGCTTGACCAACTCGGCCGCGATCGTGTGGATCTCGGGATGGATCAAAGGCTCGCCGCCGGCGATCGAGACCATCGGCGCGCCGGACTCCTCGATCGCGCCGACCGCCTGCTCGACAGGCATCCGGCGGCGCAGCTCGTGCTCGGGATGCTGGATCTTGCCGCAGCCCGAGCACGCCAGGTTGCACTGGAACAGAGGCTCCAGCTCGACGATCAGCGGGAACTTCTCGCGTTTGGCCAGCCGCTGGCGCATCAGGTACCAGCCCATGCGCGTGCTCTGCCTTACCCGGACCGCCATCGCGTCACACCTTAGTCGCCCTGAAGGCGCCCATGAAGTCCGACCGACGATCGGTCCACCCGTCGCGGCCCATGCCCGTCGACGCGGCCACCAGCCCCCGTCACCCAGCGTGCGCGACCTCCGGCATCCACTCGTGCAGAACCCCCGCGACCCGGCGCAGCGCCCTGGCCGCCCGCAGGGCGCCGGCGACGGCCTGGGGCCGCAACAGCTCGTGCGAGGGGCTGTCCAGCACGACCCTCACGACCGCGAACGGCCGCTCGCGGGCGCCCGGAGCGAGCCACACCGACTCCATGTCGACAGCCAAAGCGCCCGCCGCCAACAGCTGGGCTCGACGCTCGCCGAGCGCGATCTTCGAGACGCACACGATCTCTCCTTCGCGCACCTTCAAGCCGCGACCGCGCAGCAGACCGCTCAGGCGATCGGCGTCAGCGCAGGGCACGCGTTCGGGCGCATGGCCTTCGTCCTGGGCGCTCGAGACGGCGCCGGCGACGATCACTTCACCGGGCACCGAATGCTCGTCGAGGCCGCCGCAGAAGCCGAGCACGAGCAGCGCGTCTCCGGGTGCGTCGGCGAGCCTCGCGGCCGATGCGCGCGCGCGCGCGGTGCCCATCCCGGTCTTGTGGACCGCGCCGCGATGCCCGGCCGAGCGCACGATCGCCGCCTCGACCCCGAGTGGAGCCGCGATCACGAGCCTGCTCATGCGCTCCCCAGCGCGGCGCGGGCGGCGGCGTGACCGCTCAGGACGGCCCCCTCCAGGGTCGCCGGCCAACCGGTGTCCGTCCAGGCGCCGGCCAGCAGGAGCCCCGGCGTGGACGTTCGCGTACCGGGACGCAGCCGCGCCACCCCCGGCACGGCCCTGAACGTGGCGGCGTGCTCACGGGTCGCGAAGAAGGCCTCCACCTTGGCCTGCCCGGCCCGCGGCAGCAGCTCTGAGAGCGCCGTTAGGTAGCGCTCTTTCAGCTCGTCCACGCTCATCTCCATCTCACGGTCCGCTCCAGACAGCGACACCGCCAGATACTGGCATCCCGGCGGGACGCCGCCCGCGGCGGTGCGGTCGAACAGATATTGCACGGGCGAGCGCACCCCGGCCGCGAACCGGTAGTCGCAGACGGTCCGGTCATAGACGACGTGCAGGTTGACGATCGGCGAGCTCTCGAGCCGTCGCAGCCGTCCGGCCAGCTCCGGCTGCAAGTCTTCGAGCAGGCCCGCCGCGCGCGCGTGGGGCACCGCGACGATCGCGACATCGGCGTTCAGAGCCTCCTCCCCCCGCTCGCCCGTGCCGCGCACCACGAAGCCCGCGCCGTCGCGCTCGATCCGTCGCGCGCGCCAACCCAAGCGCACGTCGACGCCGGCCTTGGCGAGCGCCACGGCGGCGGGCTCGCCCAACGTCTCGGTCAGGGGCCGCTCGTGAAAACCGATGTCGCCGGCGCTGGCCTTCGAGAGCAGGCCTTCGTGAAACACGAACACGCCCAGCCCCAGCGAGGCCTGGGCCGCCGGCAGGTTCAGGGTCGCCAGCACGATCAGATCCCACAACAGCGCCACGGCCTCCGCGTCCTGGCCGTGTTCTGAGAGCCATCCGCCAAACGTCTGGCCCCCTTCGTCGAGCGCCTCCTCGCGCGGGTCCAGCCGGGCGAGCGCCGCGACCGCACGGGCGGCGCTCAAGCGCTTGCGCAACGGCAGGTGGCGATAACGCAGCAGGGTGCCCGCCAGGTGCAGCGGCGCAGGCAGCCGGCCGCGCCGCAGCATGACCGGCTCCCTGCCCGGGCTGAGCACCGGAATCTCCAAGCGCTCCTGGACCCTCACAGCCGGAGAGCTGCCCAAACGCTCGAGCAAGCCCCGATAGGCGACACAGCAGCGCAGGAACACGTGCTGGCCGTTGTCGACCTGCAGGTTCTCCCTCTCGAATGAGTACGCGGCGCCGCCGAGCCGCCTGCGCACCTCCACGAGCGTCACCCGGGCACCGGCCTGGGCGCAGTCGAGCGCCGCTGCGATCCCAGCCAGGCCGCCGCCGATCACCACGACCTGGCCGCCGTCTCTCGGATCGGACGAGTGCCGTCCGCTGACGCCGACCCCCTCGCCCGCGGGCCGCGGATCGCCAGACCGCCCCCTAACGCTCGTCACACCCGAGCTCCGAGCATGCCCCTGGCCGCGACCAGCGCCTTCTCGTGGACCGGCAGGCAGACGCGTTCGCGCAGGGCCCGGTCCGGTTCGCTCTCGATCCGGTCCAACAGCCTGCTGTAGATGCCGGCCATCGCCAGCAGACAGCCGGCGCTGCGGCGATCTAGCAGCGACGCCAGGGCCATCCCCCGGTCGAACCACTCGCGCGCGCGGGCGGCCTGGAAGCGGACGAGAGCAGCGAGCTGATCCACCTCCGCCGCATAACCGTTGCGCCCGTTCGGTCCGCGTGCGGCGGTTAGCCGAGCGAGCGTTGCCGCCGCCTCGCGCTCCTCGCCGCCGGCGATCAGGCCGAAGCGGCGCAGATCCTCGCTCGGCAGATACACGCGCCCGGCGTGGGCGTCTTCGCGGATGTCGCGCAAAATGTTCGTCAGCTGAAAGGCAACGCCTAAGTCGTCGGCAAGCCTGTAGGCGTCGGCGCGCTTCGCCGCGTCCGGGTCGCGTAGCGCGAAGATCGCAAAGCACGACCTGCCGATCGCACCGGCGACGCGCCGACAGTAGAGGACCAGCTCCCCGAAGGTCTCGTACGAGACCCCTTCGACATCCATCCGGACCCCCTCGATCAGTTCTGGCATCGCGTCGGCCGGCACGTCGAAGCGGTCATAAGCGTCAGCCAGCGCGACGACCATGGGGTCGTTCTCGTTTGCGCTGCTCACGCGCGCGCGAGCAGGCAGCGCAGCAGCCTGCTCGTCGAGCAGCTCGAGCTTGCGTGACGGCGCGAGCGAGCCGTCGCCGATGTCGTCGACCCGGCGCGCGAACGCGTAGACCGCGCACATCGCGCGGCGGCGCTCCGGCGAAAGCAGGCGGATGCCGTAATAGAAGTTGGCGGCGTTGCGCCGCGTGATCGCCTCACAGCGCAGATACGCCTCCTCGGTGTTCACCTGGGACGCTCCCAAAGCGTCCGACCAAGCGCGAGCAGCCGGCGCGCGGCGCCTGCTTTTGGCGGTCCTGCGAGCACGTCGTAGCCGGCACGCTCGATGGCGTCGAGCGCGGCACGCCCGCCCGCGACGAACGCCGCGACCGCCAGACGCTCGCGCGGGCCGTGCAGCTCGTCGATCAGGGGAGCGCCGCGGGCGAGCAGCTCGCGAGCGCGCGACACCTCGAACGCCAAGACCTCGCGCAGGGGCCCGCCGGCGCGGGGCGCGTCCAGGTCGCCGATCGGGCAGTCGAACCGGGCCAGATCCTCGGCGGGCAGGTAGACGCGCCCGCGAGCCCTGTCCTCGGCCACGTCCTGGCAGTGCTCGGCCAATTGAAGGGCCGTGCAGATCTCATCCGACAGGGCTATGCGAGCAGGATCGGCCTGGCCGAACACGTAGAGCACGAGCTCGCCGACCGGGCTCGCCGACAGCTGACAGTAGCCGCGCAACTGCTCCCAGGTCTCGTACCGCGTGACCCCTTGGTCGACCCTGTTGGCCTCGATCAGGCGCGCGAACGGCTCGCGCGGCAGCCTGCACCCACGCAGCGTCGGTTCGAGCCTGCGCAGCAGCGGATGCTCGGCTTCACCGTCGAACGCCCTGTCGAGGTCGGCTTCGAGCGCATCCAGCGCCGCCAGGCGCCTCTGTGCGCCCGCGTCGGCGCCCTCGCCAGGATCGGCACCACCACCGACCGACCTCACGCCCCCGCCAGGATCAGCCCCGCCACCGACCGCCCCCACGCCCCAGATCGCCAAGTCCCCTCCGATCGGGCCATCGCCGATTTCGTCTGCGAGCCGGGCAAAACCGTAGATCGCCAGGAGATGGTTGCGTGTGGGGCCGGGCAGCAGACGGCTGGCGACAGGGAAGTTCTCGCCGGAGGCCCGCCCCATCACGGCCGTGGCCTCCACGGCTAGCCTGCCGGATCGGCGAGACATCTCCCGAGCGCCATGATCGGGAAGACGAGACGGTACAGGTGATAGTTGATGTAGTAGTCGGACGGGAAGCCGGTGCCCGTGTACTGCGGCTCGTCCCAGGTTCCGTCCTCGCGCTGGTTGGCTGTCAGCCACTCGACGCCGCGCGCCAGCGCGCTCGCACCGGCACCGGCACCGTCTCCGTCTCCGTCGGGCTGTGCGCTCGCACCGGCACCGTCTCCGTCGGACTGTACGCTCGCGACGGCCTGGCCGGCCGCGTGCAGCGCCAACAGTGCCCAGGCGGTCTGGGAAGCGGTGCTGGGACCGCGCCCGACCCACGCCGGATCGTCGTAAGAGCGCGGGTCCTCGCCCCAGCCTCCGTCCTCGTTCTGGTGTTCTTCCAGCCAGCGAATCGCGCGGCGGATGCATCCTTGCGAGGGATCGACGCCGGCGGCGATCAAGGCCGGAACGGCGGCGCCGGTCCCGTAGACGTGGTTGACGCCCCAGCGCCCGAACCACGAGCCGTCGGGCTCCTGCTGGGCGATCAGCCAGCGCACCCCGCGCCGCGCCGCGGGCGTGTCGAGCAGGCCCAGCGCTGCCAACATCTCCAGCGCGTGGGCGCTCACGTCGGCGCTCGGCTCGTCGATCACCTCGCCGAAGTCGAGGAACGGCAGTTCGCGTACGAGCGACCGGGTGTTGTCGGCGTCGAACGCTCCCCAGCCGCCGTCGCGGCCCTGCATGCCCTGGACCCAGCGCTGCGCCCTGGCGGTGGCGGCGTCGATCTGCGAGCGCAGCGCCACGGTCGCGGGATGGCTGCGGCCGCCGGTCGCGGCGGAGCGTTGGCCGTCGGTCCCTGGCGGGGGTCCTGGAGAGTCGTGACCGCGCGCGGGCGCCGTGCGGGCGCCTTTGCCCCCGACTCGCTGCAACGCGAGCACGACCTCGGCCGTGTCGTCGACATCCGGGTAGTTGACGTTGGCGAACTCGAAGGCCCAGCCGGCGGGCGCGAGATCCGGACGGGCGACGCGCCAGTCGCCGGCGAAAGTGACCTCCTCGCCGAGCAGCCACTTCGCGGCGCGCACGAGCGCCGGATCGTCGTCGGGCAGGCCGGCGTCGGCGAGCGCGACGATCGCGAGCGCGGTGTCCCAGACGGGCGATTGGCAAGCTTCCAGGCGTCGGCTGACCCCCGGCGGCGCGCCGACACGACGCTCGTCGTCGGTGTCCTCGACCATGAAGCGGTCGAGACCTTCGAGGCCGCGCTTCATGACCGGATGATCGAGCGGGTAGCCGGCGAGATGAAGCGCCATCAAGGAGTAGACCCACGGGGGCTGGATGCCGCCCCAGGATCCGTCGGCCTCCTGGCGGCGCACGATCCAGCGCTCGGCCCGGACGAGCGCGAGCCGGCGCAGCGGCGCGAAGGGGTGGCGCTCGTATGCGCGCAGCACGCGGTCGAGGACGGTCAACAGGCGCCCCTGCCAGGAGGCCGGACGGCTCGATGGCGCGATCCGGTCATCCGGTCGCGGCCCTCCGGACCCGCCGGGCGTCGAGTCACCAGATCCCTCTGGCGTCGATTCCCGGGGACCGCCATGCGACGATCCGTGCCGGCCAGCGGCCTCCTCACCGCCCGTGCCGGCCAGCAGCTCCTCCAAACGAAACGGCAGCGGGCGCACGGGTCGGTGCGCTTTGACCAGCGACAGCGCGACGATCGTCTGGCGCGCCCAGCACGCGAAGTCGTAGACGTTCAGGGGCACGCTCCGTGGCAGCAGCACGAGCTCGGGAACGAGCGCGGGCACCTCTTCCCACGACCACAGGCCGAACAGGGCAAGCCATACGTGCGTGAAGACCCTGGCGCGCTCGAGCCCGCCGTGCGCGCGCACGAAAGCGGCCGCGGCGCGCATGTGCTCCAAGTCCGGGCCGTCGCCGGCCAGGCGCAGAGCCCAATAGGCCTCGATCGTCGTGGACAACTCGCCCGGCCCGCCGTAGAAGTTCGCCCAGGTGCCGTCCTCGCGCTGCTGGGAGCGAATCCACGCGGCGGAACGCTCGGTCTCCTCGGAACGGCGGATGCCCAGGAACTCCCGCAGGAACATGTCCTCGGCGTCCATCGTCACGTTCGTCTGCAGCTCGCCCTGCCACCAGCCGGCGTCGTCCTGAAGCGTCAGCAGATACTCGCGTGCCCGTCGCAACGCCACGTGCGCGTCGCTCGGCGCCTGCACGGTCGGGGTCTGCATTCGAGAAACCTAGAACCTTTTCGCTATCGAGGACTCCTGCCCGGCTGGACGCGCTGAATCAACACCTCCGGATGAGCGTCGGTGATTGTATGACGCCTCAAGGTCGCCTCGGAGAGCAAGACCGGGGCCGGAGCGAGGAAGCGGAACGCGATCAAGCCGTGCACGTCGGAGCGGGCCGCAAAGCGGAAACCGGGCGCGGGCGGGGCGCCCGCGGCGGGGCGCAACGGGGAATAACCGACCTCGACGACTTCGCTGACCGACGCCGAGGAGCCCGGCGCCAGGTGGTGAGCCCCGGCGAGGTAGTACTCCAAGGGCGCCGAGCCCAGCTCGACGGTCACGATCGCGCGCGGGCGACCTCGACCAGGGGACCCGCCCGCACGCGACGTCGCGCCCGAGCCCGACACGGCGCCCGGCGAGGCCGCGGATTCGGCGCGACCGGCGCTTTCCCAGCCGTTCAGCACCCGGGCCAGGCCGCGCCAGTCGCCGCGCTGCAGACGCGGCGAGAGCGCCACGTCGATCGCGATCGTAAAAAGGCCGGCGGCGATCAGGACGGCGAACACGACCCCGACGGGTCCGGCCCGCCGCGACGGCACGATCACGGCGATCAGGGCCGTGACGGGGATCGTCGCGGCGACGAGGTTGCGCGGGGCGAGGTAGTCGGCTCCGAAGAGCGCCAGCACGAGCGGGATCAGGATTCCGCCGGCTGCGATCGCCAGGGCAATCAGGGCGCCGCGCTCCTCGACCTTCGTCAGGACGCGCCACAGACCGTAGGCGATCCCGGCCAGAATCGGCAGAGCGACGAGCAGCTCGATCCCGTGGCCGAGAGCGGAGCCGTAGTAGTCGGTCAGGTAGTACTGGGGGATCGTTTCGAGGCGACTGGCTAGCGCCCATTCGCCGATCCACTGGGTACCGTGGCCGCCCTGGGCGGAGATCAGGGGAACGAGCGCGAGACCGACGAGCGCGAGCGCCCCGAGCGCCGGCAGCGCGACGCGGCGGCGGGCGCGGTCGAAGAGCAGCCACAGCGCCATCGGGATCAGCAGGAACACCGCGAAGTAGTGGCTGAGCAGGGCGAGCATCCCAGCCAGCGCGAAGAGCCAGATCCGGCGCGGCGTGGGTTCGCGTACGGCGCGCAAGAAGCAGAGCATCGCCAGGGCGCCCGTCAGGACGAACAGGCCGTAGGCCCTGGCCTCCTGCGAGTACCAGACCAAGAGCGGGCTCACCGCCACGAAGGCGGCCGCGGCGATCGCGGTGGCCTGGCGGCCGGTCAGCTCCCTGCCGATCGCCCACGCGACCGGCACCGTCGCGATCCCGGCAAGCGCCGAAGGCAGTCGCAGGGCGACCTCCCCCGTGCCGAAGACCCGGGCGTCGACCCAGGCGATCAGGTACCAGAGCGGCGGCGTGTTCTCTGTGTGCACGACCGAGCGCATGGTCGCGGCCAGGCTCGGATGCAGGACGTGGACGGGCGTGAAGGCCTCGTCGTACCAGAAGCTCTGCTGGCCGAGGTCTGCCAGCCTCAGGACCGCGGCGAGCAGCGTCAAGGCGGCCAAGGGCCACCAACCGGGCAGCGCCCGCGCGCGCGGGCGTGTGTGGACGCGCGACTTGGCGCGGGCCCGCTGCTCGGAGGCGGCGCCGGGCGCGGCACCGCGGGCGTTCAGCGCGGACATCGGCCAGCGCCGTATGGCCCGAAGCAACCGTAACGGGAGCGGGTCAGGTCTTCTTCGGTGTTGGCAGGCAAATACCAGCCGCCGCGTATCTCCCGGCGGCCATCGACGGTCGGGCCGGCGATGACCAAACAGATCTGGACCTTGGTTTTGGGAGCGCCAGGAGTCGTGTTGCCGCAGACGACGTCGGTCGTCGAGTTTTCCCCGAACACGGTCTGCTGGACGGTCAGGTTGTGGTAGTCGTGACCGGTGCTCGTACGCCAGGTGCTCAGGTCGGCGATCAGGCGATGGTCGACGTGGGCCTGACGAAAGACGTCGTTGACGGTCGCGGTCGCCAGCAGAACGCCGGCGAGGACGAGCAGGGTCGTCTCTATGAGGCGTACGCGTCTCACTGGACTGGCACCCACAGGGGGGCTGTTTGGTGGGCGATGAACAGGCCCTGGACGACGAGCGTCGCGATCAAGAGGCGTTTGTCGCGGGTGACCACCGCCAGGGGCAAAGGCCAGAGGATGTACCAGGCGAGCAGCCAGGTGCTCGTGACCGAGATCGCCAGCAGAGCCCAGCCGGAGGCGGCGACCCAGTCATAGCCGCGCCAGGTGCGCCACAGCAGGTGCACGACGATCAGGACCAGAGCGGCCTTCAGGAGATCGTGGTCGACCGGGAAGACGCCGGGCTTGCCGGCGAGATGGGCCAGCTCGTTCGGGAAGCTGTCGGTCGAGACGAACGCGGAGTCTCGATTCAGGGCCGAGACGACATTGAGGCCCTGCGTTCCGAAAGCCGCATAGCCAGCTATCGCGGACCCGAGGATCGCCAGGAGCGCTCCGTACACGGCCGAGAGCCGGCGCCTGGCGAGCAGCATGAAGGGCAACAGGACGGCGACCGTTGCCTTGACGAGGGCTCCCACGACGACGGTGGCGCCGGCGGCGGCGTCGCGATCCGAGAGCGTGAACGCGACGGCGGCCATCATCAGGGCGAGCATGATCAGGTCGTTGTGGGCGCCGCCGAGACCGTAGATCGTGAACAGCGGGTTGGCGCCGACGGCCAGGAGCGCGAAAACCCGGTCGTGACCGCGGCGGTGGGCGACGCGCCAGGTCAGGACGAGCGTCGCGGCGGCCGCGACGAGCGCGTAGAGCTTCATCCCCCACAGGCCCCCGACGACCCCGAGCAGGCCGAGCGGGTAGGCGATCAAGCTGTAGACCGGGCCGTAGGCGGTCGCGACTTTGAGCCAGTCGTGGCCGACATAGCGGTAGACGGGATCGCCGGCGATCGAGACCGGGCCGTGCAGATACGGGTCGATGCCGTGAACGGCCGCCATGCGCGCGTAGGCCAGGTAACTGAATACGTCGGTCGAGATCAGGACCGGGCCGGCGAAGACGATCAGGTTCAGGACGGCGACGAGCGTGATCGCGAAGCGGGCGAATCCGATGTTCCCTTTTTGGGGGGCCCGCGCGCGCGCGTACGCGCGCGCGCAGCACAGCAAAAAAACATAGGCGACGCAGGAGACGAGCAACGCGATCAGGAAAACCCGATAGCCGAGCCGCTCGCCCCCGAGCGAAGCCAGCCAACCCGAGAGGTGCGGCTGCTTCGGAATCAGAGGCGAATGTTCGAGCGCGGCGTCGAGCACGATCTCGACGCTCGCCGCGACCAGAACCAGACCGCAGACCCAAGCCAACGGGGCGATCCAGCGCGCGTTCTTGGACGCCTGTCGGCGTGTCTCGTTCCCAAACCCCAACCCGGCGCCGCTGCCGGGCGCTGCTACAGCGCCGTCCAAACCGTCTTGGTCTCCAGGTATGCGTCGAGGCCGTCGCGGCCGTGCTCGCGCCCGACGCCGGAGGCCTTGAAGCCGCCGAAGGGAGCCGCCGGGTCGACGGGACCCCAGCAGTTCACGTAGACCATGCCGGCCCGCAGCTTCGCCGCGAAGCGATGGGCGCTGGCCACGTCCCTCGTCCAGACGCCGGCCGCCAGGCCGTACTCGGAGGCGTTCGCGCGCGCGGCGACCTCGTCGAGCGAGGAGTACGGGGAGGCGACCAGGACGGGGCCGAAGATCTCCTCGCAAGAGATCGACAGCTCGTCGGATGTCGTGCTGAACAGGGTCGGCGCCACGAAGTAGCCGCCGCTGCCGGCGACCTCGACACCGTCGAGCGCCTCAGGACCGCCGGCGACCAGCTCGGCGCCGCCCGCGATCCCGGCCTCGATGTAGCCGAGCACCCTGGCGCGCTGCTCCTCGGAGATCAGCGGCCCGAGCTGGGTCCCCGAGTCGAGGCCGGGGCCGAGCGGTATCGAACCGGCCCGCTCGGCCAAAGCCGAGACGATCTCGTCAAAGCGCTCGGCCGGAGCGAACAGGCGCGAACCGGCGTTGCAGGCCTGGCCGGAGTTGAAATAGATCGCCTGGAATGCCCCGGCGACCGCGGCGTCGAGATCGGCATCGGGCAGGATGATGTTCGGCGACTTGCCGCCGAGCTCGAGCGTGACGCGCTTGAGCGCCCTGCCCGCGATGGCGCCGATCTCACGGCCGACGGCGGTCGAGCCGGTGAACGCGACCTTGTCGACGTCCGGATGCGCGACGAGCGCGGCGCCGGTCGAGCCGTCGCCGGTCAGCACGTTCACGACGCCTGCCGGGAAACCGACCTCGAGCGCCAGTTCGCCCAACCTCAGCGCGCTCAGCGGCGTCTGCTCCGCCGGCTTGAGCACGACCGTGCAGCCGGCCGCGAGCGCGGGCCCGAGCTTCCAGGCGGCCATCAGCAAGGGGAAGTTCCAGGGGATGATCTGGGCGCAGACGCCGACGGGCTCGCGCCTGGTGTAGCAGTGCATGCCTTCGCCGGCGGCGACCGGCAGCACGGCGCCCTCGATCTTGGTGGGCCAGCCGGCGAAGTACCTCAGGTGCGCGGCGGCGCCCCTGACGTCGACGAAGCGGGCGAGCTTGACCGGCTTGCCGTTGTCCAAGGACTCGATCTGGGCCAGCTCCGTGTCGTGCTCTTCGATGGCGCCAGCGAGCGCGAACATGAGACGCTCGCGCTCGGCGGCGGCCATCTTCGACCATGGCCCCTCGACGATCGCTGCGCGCGCGGCGGCCACCGCGCGATCGGCGTCCTCGGCGCCGGCGTGCGCGAGGAGAGCGATCTCGTTGCCAGTAGCTGGATCGAGCGTCGCGAACGTGCGCCCGTCCGCGGCCGGGACCTGGTCCGGGCCGATCAGCAGGCCGTGTGGCTTGGCGACGAACTCGCGCGCGGCGGCGTCGAGCTGGTCGGGCAACGTGGCGGCGGTCGTTGTGGTCATCGGTGGCCTTTCTTGGCCTCGCCCGGCGCTGCCGCGCTCTGCCGCTCCGGGAGCAGGTGCGCGCGCGTGGAGGCCATCTCGGGAAAGCTCATGGCGTGAGCACAATCTTAAGGGCCTCGCGGCGATCGTAGGCCGCGTATGCCTCGGCGGCGTCTTCGAGCGACATGTGGCTGCTGACCAACGGCGCCGGATCGAGCAGCCCTGCCGAGACCATCGCCAGGACACGATCGACGTGGGCGATCACGTTCGCCAAGCCCAGCTTCAGGGTGACGCCCTTCAGCCAGGCCAGGCCGAGCGGGACCTCGCCCTTGCCCGCATAGGCGCCGATGCCGGAGACCGAGCCGGCGTCGCGGGCGAGGCTGATCGCCAAGGCCAACGGCTGAGGGTCGCCGACGGCATCGACGGCCACGTCCACGCCGAGGCCGCCGGTCGCGGCCCTGATCGCGCGCTTGGGATCGTCTTCTGTCAGATGCAAAGGGGTCGCGTCGAAGCGGGCGGCCATCGCCAAGCGGTCCGGGACGGTGTCGATCGCGAAGACCTCGGTGGCGCCGGCGGCCCTGGCGGCCTGCACGGCACAGAGGCCGACCGGCCCGAGCCCGAGCACGGCGGCGGTGTCGCCGGCCTTCAGGCCGGCGTGGGCGACGGAGTGATAGCCGGTGCCGAGCACATCGCCCGCGAACAGGGCCACGTCGTCGCTCATGTTCTCCGGCACCTTGCGCAGGGTCAGGTTCGCGCGCGGCACGAGCAGGCGCTCGGCCTGGGCGCCCTGCAGGTCGCCGAGTTTCGAGCCGTGGCCGAACGTGCGGCCGTGCAGGCAGCGATGGTAGTCGCCCCTGATGCAGGCGACGCAGGTAGCGCAGGCGGTATGAAAGCAGCCGAGCACCCTGTCGCCGACCGCGACCCGCTCGACCTCGGGGCCTGCGGCGAGAACGGTGCCGACGAACTCGTGGCCGATCGTAAAGCCTTGCTCGACGGGCACCCTGCCGTGGTAGATGTGCAAATCAGAGCCGCAGATACCCGATGCCGTGACCCCGACGATCGCGTCGTCCGGGCTGGTAAGCGCCGGCTCGGGCACATCCTCGACCCGGACTTCGCCTGGAGCTTGAAACGTGACGGCGCGCATTGGCCGTCACCCTAGATGACCCGCCGTCTGGACGCCTCAAAGAGGAGCGGGCCGCCCCAGCTCATACCCCTGGGCGTAGTCGACGCCGAAGGCGCGCAGCAGGCTCAGGGTCTCTTCGCTGGTGACGTACTCGGCGATCGTCTGCATGCCCATGTTGCGGGCCAGGCCGGCCAGCGCGCGCACGATCAGCTGGTCCTTGGGCGAGTCAGGCAAAGACCTGATGAACGAGCCGTCGATCTTGAGATAGTCGAACGGAAGGTTGGTCAAGTACTGGAAGGAACCGAAGCCCGAGCCGAAGTCGTCGAGGGCCAGGCCGCAGCCCAAGGCGACGGCCCCACGACAGAACGCCTGGGCCTGGGCCATGTCTGAAATGGCGGCGGTCTCTGTGATCTCGACGATCAGGCGGCCCGGATCGACGCCGTAACGGGCCAGGCTGCGCTCGACGTGGCCGAGCATCGCGGGGTCGGTGACGGACAGGGCGGACAGGTTGATCGCGATGCGCGGAGCATCGGCACGATCGCGCGGTTGGCCCGCGCTCGCGCGAGACGTGCGATCGGCAAGCAGCGACGCGACGCGGTCGAGCACGAGCCGGTCGATGTCCTGGATCAGGCCGTAGCGCTCGGCGGCGGGCAGGAAGCGGCCGGGAGCCAGGTAGGCGCCGGACGGTTCGTCGGCAAGCCTGACGAGCGCCTCGTAATGGGCGGGCCGGCCGTCTTCGAGCGCGACGATCGGCTGGTAGTGGACCGCGAACAGGTCGTTCTCGACGGCGTTTCGCAGCCGCGCGAGCCATGGCCGGGCGTGCAGGCCGGCGGGCGAAGAGTGGCCGCCGGCCTGAGCCTTGCCGTAGCGGCGCCCCGCGCTCGGCCTGGGCCCGGCTACGCGCAGGCGCAGATGCGGCGTTGCTTGATCGGCGAGCGTGCTGGATCGCATCGTGGCCCAGGATTTCGACGTAGCCCGCGCCAGCCCCTGCGAAGCGCCTCGAAATAGAGGATCCAGGGCCGAAACCCCCTACAAAGCTGCACTTAGCTGCTCAAACACGCTCAAATCGCAGGCGCCGAGGGCCATCCCGGGCTGGTCGAGCGCACATGTAGAGCGGCTTTACGGACCACTCAACCGCGCGCGTAAGGGCCATATCGCGCGCCGGTCAACCGCGCGCGTAAGGGCGCCGCGCGCGGTCGGAGATCAACAGCAGCAGCGCCAACAACACGAAGTTCATCACGACCGAAGAGCCGCCGTAGGCGACGAACGGCAGGGTGACACCCGTCAAGGGGATCACGCGCGTGACGCCGCCGACGATCACGAACACCTGCAGCGCGACGATAAAAGACAAGCCCGTGGCCAAGAGCTTCGAAAAGGAGTCCTTTGCGAGCATCGCCGTCTTCAGGCCCCTGGCGACGAACAGCAGGTACACCAGCAGCAGGCCCGCCGCTCCGACCAGGCCGAGCTCGTCGGTGATGACCGCATAGATCATGTCCGATTCGGGGACCGGCAAAATCGAGCGGTGCACGACGACGCCATGCGCCAGTTCGACCGGATATCTGAGCAGTGACTGGTCGAAACCGGTGCCCAGCAGACCACCGTCGGCCTGGGCGAACAGGGCCTGGCCGAGCTGATAGCTGGTGCCGTTTTCGAACAACGTCTTGTTCAGCGGCTCTTCCCAGGCCAGGATCCTGGCATGTACGTGGGATACGTGGCCGACCACGAACCAGGCCCCCACGGCGAACAGGACCAGGCCGATCAAGGGGAACGAGAAGCGCCCTGTGGCCACGTACAAGAGCGCCAGGAAAGCTCCATAGAACATCAAGGACGTCCCGAGCTCGCCGGTCAACAGGAGGGTGCCCATCGCGGCCCCCCACACGATCAGCATCGGCCCGAACTGCTTCATCGGCGGGATCGTCAGTCCCAGGAAGCGCCGCCCGGCGGTAACCAGGAGCTGGCGGTTTTCGTGCAGGTAGCTGGCCAGGAAGATCACGATCGCGACCTTGCCGAACTCGGCCGGCTGAAACGCGACCCCGCCGACGTGGATGTCCAGGTAGGCGCCGTTCACTTCCTCACCGATCACGGGCGCCCGCGGCAGCACCGTCATCACGATCCCGACGGCCGCGATCGTATAGCGGTAGCGCTCGAGCACCCCCACGCCGGTGCGCCTCAACAGCAGGATCGTCGCCGCGAACAGGACCAGGCCCAGGACCATCCATTGGGCCTGCTGCCTCGCCAGGACCGGTTCGATCCGGTAGACCATCACGATCCCGACGCTCGCCAGGACCGCGCCCAGCGGGAACAGGTACGGGTCGGCGTCGGGCAGCGCGAACCTGATCACAAGATGTCCCGCCACGCACAGGCCCAGGAACAGCGCGCCATAGGTCAAGGACACGCTCGAGGCGTGGTTCAACGTCACCGAAGTCGCCGATTCGCGCGCCGTGTCCTGCTGCTGGATGAAGATCGCGGTGAAGCCGGCCGTCACCAGCAGCGCGGCCGGAATCAGGCCGAGCAGCTCGCGGTTGCGGGGCTTGAGCATGATCGCGAGCGTATCTCGCGGCCCGGCGTGGCACGCCGCCGCGACCGCTACGCTTGGCGCACGCGCCCGCCGAAAGAGCGAATGTCCGCGCGCGCGTGAACATGCCGATGAGCGGCTATCCGCTGACACCCCCAGACGACGAGCGCCCGCCCAGCCCCGGCTGGGGCATGGCCAAGCGCTTCGCGATCGCGGCGGTCCTGATCGTCGGGCTCAGCGCCGGCGCGACCGCGACGGTAGCCCTCAACAAGATCACCACGATCGCCGAAGAGGTCTTCCCCAAGCTCAACCAGATCCAAGCGCCCCAAGGAGTCGTCACGACCGAATACAGCGGCGGCCCCAAGACCTTCCTGATCCTCGGCTCGGACAGGCGCGTCGGCGCCAAGGACTCCTACGATCGCACCGACCCGCCCCACTCGGACACGATCCTGCTCGTGCGCTTCGATCCCGAACAGGGACAGACCTCGGTGATGTCGATCCCGCGCGATTTGCTGGTCAACATCGAGACCCGTTGGGGGGCGAGCTACCCGCAGCAGAAGGTCAACGCGGCATACACGTACGGCAGCCAGCACAGCGGCACCAAGGGCGGGATGGTCTTGGCCGCCGAAACGATCGAGCGCGAAGTCTTCCCCGGCCTGAAGCTGAACGGGATCGTCGACGTCAGCTTCAAAGGCTTCATCGAAGTCGTCGACACGCTCGGCTGCGCCTACGTAGACGTCGACCACCACTACTACGGCGGCGGCACGCCCGAAGAAAACTACACCCACATCGACATCCAGCCCGGCTACCAGCGCCTGTGCTACGAAAACGCGCTCGCCTACGTGCGCTACCGCCACGACGACTCCGACTTCGTGAGGGTCGCGCGCCAGCAGGACTTCCTGCGCGACCTGCGCGAGCAGATCAACCCGGGCAACGAGCTTGGCCAGATCGAAACCGTCGCCAAAGCCGTCGGTCGCGCGATCGCCACGACCTTCCACGCCTCGGCCAGCGAACTGATCGAACTCTCGAAGCTGGTCGCCTTCTCCCAGACCAAGCCCCTGCGCCAGGTCAAATTCAAAGCCGCCAACGTCGACGCCCAGGTCGCCGGCGGCTCCTACGTGACCTCGACCCCCGGACTGGAGCAGGCCACGCTCGACGAATTCCTGAACGGCCACGAACAGCTACGGCTGCCCGCGCCCAAGCCGACCCACAGCCCATCCCACCGCCACGGCCACTCCCATCCCGCCCACGGCTTCTCGGCGCGCGCCCTAGGGCTCCAGCCGACCTCCTCAGCCGGCAACAACGAAGTCGTAAAAGCGGCCGTCGAAGTGCCGTTCCCGGTCCTCTATCCCGCCTTTCAGACCATCTCGGCCGAACAGGTGCAGGCGCGCGCCTACACGCTCAAAGATCAACAGAACAACCTCCGCCACGCCTACGTAGTGGCCTGGCACGTCGGCATCGGCGGCTACTACGACTTCCAGGGCACCGACTGGCCCAACCCGCCCCTGTTCGCCCACGCCCGCACCCAGGTCATCGACGGCCGCGAATACTGGTTCGTCAACGACGGCTCCCACATCCATGTGATCGGCTGGCGCAACCACCGGGTCGTCTACTGGCTGACCAACACCCTGCTCGAGGAACTCTCAAACCAGCAGATGCTCACGCTAGCCAAATCCGCGCAGCCTCTACGCTGAGTCACAGCCGACCGGCGTCGCGGGCCTGGTCGAGTGCCGCGTTCACAAGGGAGTCCGCCTCCGCGTTCTGGGCGCGCGGGACCGTGCGGATGCTCCAGCGCGCGAACCCGCGCAAAGCCGCCATCGCGTCCAGGTACAGCGGCTTCATGGCCGGATGCTTGACCTTGTACTGGCCGTTGACCTGCTTGGCGATCAGCTCGGAGTCGTTGACGACCTCGACCTCGTCGACGCCAAGCTCCTGGGCCCGCGCCAAGCCCAGCAGCAGCGCCCGGTACTCGGCGACGTTGTTCGTGACCTCTCCCAGCAGCTGTGCGTCCTCGCTGAGGACTTCGCCCGTGGGCGTCGAGACCACACAGGCGGCGGCGGCCGGCCCCGGGTTGCCGCGCGCGCCTCCGTCAACATGCACGATCGCCTTCATCGGCGCACGATTATGGCGAGCGGCCGGGACGGCCTGAAGTTCGCGGCGACTACAGGGCCTTGGCGAGCGGCGGCAGGTCGCCGGGCACGCGGGCGCGACGGCGCTCGCGGATCACTCGGCGCTGTCTGATGGCCTCGCTCGGCCTGGCCCCGCGGGCGCGGCGGTCCGACTCGCGCCGGTCGACGATGACCGTCACGTTATCGTCGCCCGCATAGTGCTCGACGAGCTTCGGATACAGCTCGTCGGCCATCGGCTTGGGTACGACGCAGTAGATCATGGTCCTAAAGACTTTACTCCGCCACGAACATCCAGGCGTCCCGCCAAGATCCCTCTTCAGCGGGCCCATCCACAGGGAGGTCGGCTTCGGCATGCTCGGCCTCGGCGTACGCTCCGTCCGCGACCTGGCCCCCCACCTGCTGGGCCGACGCGGGCTGGACCGATACCGCCGACACGGGCGTGGCCGACACGGGCCGAGCCGGTACGGGCTCGACGGAACTCCGGGCCGATACGGGCTCGACGGGGCTCCGGGCCTCGAACGCTTCGAGCCCGACCGGCTCGAGCCCTTCCACGGCCATCTGAGCCGGCGCGACGGCCGACTCCATGACGGCGCCTGGCTCAGCGGCCTCCGACTCGCCACGCCCGCGCAGTCGTGCCAGCAGACCGCGACCACGCCGCGGTCGCGCCGGCGGCAGATTCACGGCCTGGGCGTCGCGCTCGCGCAGCCAGCCTTCGTGGGCGGCGCGCGGAGCGCACAGTTCGCACACGGTCAAACGCCGGCCGCCGGCCAGGAAGACGTCCGGCCGCTCGCCGCGCAGCAGGCGGCGCATGCACACGTCGCAGGCGATGTCGGGCTGGGATGTAACGATCGAACGGGTTGCCACGAGCAGACCAGGGTACCTGTTGGCGGGCGCCATGTGTAGGGCGCGGCCTCAGAACCCCTTTCAAAATAGGCGGTGCGGTCGGGGTGTTCATGGACCAAGCTGGGCGACACGGGACGGTGAAGCGCGTGCTGGTGGCGCGTGCGAGACGTCACGTGGCGATCCAGCGCCGTGTCCAGGGACGCATCCGGACGTGACGATCTTTTTGAAAGGGGTTCTTAAGCGTGCGCGGCGGCGTGCTCCTGGACGGCCCCGTCCACGATCTTGGCGGCAAGCCCGGCGGGGACCTCCTCGTAGCGCAGGAACTCGAGCGTATATTCGCCCTGGCCGCCCGTCAGCGACCTCAGGTCGGGGGCGTAGCTGAGCATCTCGGCCATCGGCACCTCGGCCTTGAGCTCGCTCATCCCGCCCGCGCCGTCCATCCCCTGGGGGCGCCCGCGGCGGCTGTTCAGGTCGCCGATCACCTCGCCGACGGAGCCCTCGGGCACCGTCAACGTGACGAGCATGATCGGCTCCAACAGCACAGGATCGGCGGCGCGAAGAGCCTCACGCATCGCATGGGCGCCGGCCAGCTTGAAGGCGATCTCCGACGAGTCGACGCTGTGGTGCGAGCCGTCGTAGAGGCGCACCTTCACGTCCTTGACCGGATAGCCGGCGAGTACGCCGGCGCTCATCGCTTCCAATACTCCCTTCTCGACGGCCGGAACGAACGAGCTGGGGATCACCCCGCCCTTGATCGCATCGACGAATTCGAAGCCCAAACCGGGCCTCAGGGGCTCGATCTCGATGTAGCAGTCGCCGAACTGGCCGCGCCCGCCGGACTGCTTCTTGTGGCGGCCGTGCGCTTTGGCGCTCGCACGGATCGTCTCCTGGTAAGGGACCCTCGGGGGCTTGAGCGAGACCTCGACGCCGAAGCGCTCGCGCAGACGATCGACGATCACTTCGACGTGGACCTGGGACAGTCCCGCCACGATCTGCTCTCCCGTCTGGGGGTCTCGATGCAGGTCGATCGTCGGGTCCTCCTCCTGCAGGCGCCTCAAGGCCACGAACACCTTCTCCTCGTCGCCGCGGCTGACCGGCTCGACAGCGAAGGCCATCACCGGCGCCGGTAGCTCGAGCGCCGGCAGCTCGATCACGGACGCACCATCGCTGGCCGATCCCGAATGCTCGGTGGTCAGCCAGTCGCCGGCCCGCGTCTCCTTGAGCTTGGCGACCGCGCCGATATCGCCTGGCCCGAGCTCGTGCTGATGTCCTGTCTCGGCGCCCGCGAACACGAGCAGCGATCCGACCCGCTCCTTGGCTTTGGTCCTGGCGTTGTAGGCGTGACTGTCGGCGGGCAGGGTGCCCTGATAGACGCGCAGCAGGTTGATGCGTCCAGCGAAAGGATCGGCCCTCGTCTTGAACGCGTACGCGTACAGCTCGGCCTCGGGGTCGGCCACGAGCTCGGCCTCGGGGTCGGCCACGAGATCGGTCTCGCCGGCCGTCTCCGTATCGCTGGACCCGGAGACGGCCAGCAGCGGACCGTGCTTGACGGGCGAGGGCAGATCCTCGACGATCGCGTCCAGGAGCCTGGTGGTGCCGAGGTTGCGCGTGGCGATCCCGCAGACGACCGGGAAGATATGGCCGTGGTTGGTGCCCTCCTTGAGCGCGTCGACGATCTCGGAGTGGGCGATCTGCTCTCCGTCCAGGTAGCGCTCCATCAGCGCGTCGGAGACCTCCGAGACCTCGTCCATCAGCTTCTCGCGGTACTCCTGCGCGCGCTCGGCGTGATCGCTCGGGATCTCGATCTCGCTCCAGCCGCCGCGCTGGCCGACCGGGGATTCCGTCGATCCACGATCGGTCGAGTCCTGCCTGAACGCCGTCATGTCGACGAGGTCGATCACGCCCTCGATCTCGTGCTCGGACCCGATCGGGATCTCGGTCGCGACCACGTGTCGGCCGAACGCGTTCTTGAGCTGGTCGAGCGTGCGATAGAAGTCGGCGCGCTCGCGGTCGAGCATGTTGACGTACAGCATCCGAGCGATGTCGAAGTCGGCTGCGCGCCGCCACAGGCGTGCGGTCGTCACCTCGACACCCATTACGCCGTTGATCACGAACACAGCCGACTCGCACACCCTCAAAGCCGTGAGCGCATCCGCCACAAAGCTCGGCTCGCCGGGCGTGTCGAGCAGGTTGATCTTGCGCTCACGCCATTTCAGCGTCGACAGCGTGGCCGAGATCGACATCTGGCGCGCGCGCTCGTCGGGCGCCGAGTCCGACACGGTGTTCCCGTCCGGCACCGAACCGAGGCGGTCGAGAACGCCTGCCTCGAACAGGAGAGCCTCGTGCAGCGAGGTCTTGCCCGATCCGCGATGCCCTACCAGGGCGACGTTGCGAATCCGATCCGGTGCGATCATGTCGGGCCTCCTTAGGCCGGGCAACCCAAGATACCGCGCGCTTGCCACGATCGCCACGACCGCCTCGCCCGACGGGTTCGCCTAGGTCTCGAACGCCTCCTCTTGCATGTGCGAGCGCAGGCGCAGGACGGCCTTGGTGTGCAGCTGGGAGACCCTGGACTCGGTCACTCCGAGCACCTCGCCGATCTCGCGCAAGGTCAGGTTCTCGTAGTAGTAGAGGGCGATCACGAGCTTCTCGCGCTCGGGCAGAAGCGCGATCGACTCGGCGATCCGGTCCTTCAGGTCTCCCATGTCGAGCGCGCGCGCCGGGTCGGGCGCGCTCTGGTCCTCGATCGTGTCCATCAGGGACACCTGGTCGCCGCTCGAGTCCGAGGTCGACCACAGCTCGTCCAAGGCGACCATCGAGGAGTGCGAGATCGCCAAGAGCGACTCGTTCAGTTCGTCGACCGAGATTTTGAGCTCGGCAGCCATCTCCTTGTCGGTCGGCGCCCGCTGCAATGTGTTCTCGAGCTTGGCGTTGGCGCGCTCGACTTCGCGCGCCCGGGCCCTGACGGAGCGCGGCACCCAATCCAGGGAGCGCAACTCGTCGATGATCGCGCCCTTGATACGCATGATCGCGTAGGTCTCGAACTTGATTTCGCGCGCCGGCTCGAAGCGCTCGATCGCGGAGATCAGGCCGCCGAGGCCGTATGAGATGAGATCGGCCTCCTCGACATGCGGGGGCAAGCCGGCGGCTGTGCGCCCTGCCACGTACTTGACCAGGGGCGAGTAGGCGACGACAAGCCGCTCCCGGGCGCTCTGGTCGCCGTCGGCCTTGTAACGCCGCCACAGTTCGCGCAGCTCGATCGCTTTGACGTTCGTCTCCATCGGGGGGTCCGTCCTCTGGGCCTATGTCCCTGGCCTCAGGCCCTGGGGTGGCTGCGCGCGTACGCGCTCTTCAGCTTCGCGGACTCTACCCGAGTGTAAACCTGGGTGCTCGACACGGAGGCGTGGCCCAGTAGCTCCTGGATAGCGCGCAGGTCCGCGCCACCGTCGAGAAGATGGGTCGCGAAGGAGTGCCTCAGCGCGTGGGGACCGAAGGCTCCCGCCGTCGAGTCCACCTTGCTACGGGCGGCCCAGCCGTGCAGGCGTCGACGGACATCGCTCGTGCCGAGAGGGCGGCCGCTCTTGGAGAGGAACAAGATGTTCCGATCGGCGGCGACTGCGCCCGCGATGTTCTGATCGGCGGCGACCGCGCCCGCGTGCGCGTGCGCGCGCGCGCGCTGGCCGATCTTCGATCGGTCGACCGTTTTAGAAGACATCCCTTCGCCGGCTCCCCGATCGGACTCGCCGTCTCCGTTACCGAGCTCACCGGCTCCCAGGCGTGCCCGGGCCGCAAGCAAAGGACGGCTGCGCTGCAGGTACTCGCCGAGGATCCCGAGCGCGATTTCGCCGGCCGGGACGTAGCGTGTCTTGCGGCCCTTGCCTTCGACGCGCAACTGCTCGGAGTCGTAGTCGACGTCTGAGAGGCGCAGCGTCACGAGCTCCTCCGCCCGTAGCCCGCACGCGTAGGCCAGCTCGAAGATGGCTCGATCGCGGAGGTTCAAGGCGCCCCGAACCAGTTCCGCCTTGCCACTGCTGCCACCGTCGTCGCCGCCACCGCCACCGCGCGTTGGAATCGCGTCGAGCAGCGCGGCGGCCTCACGGGCACTCAGGACTCGGGGCAACTCATGGCCCCGTTTGGGTGCGGACACGAGCTCAGCCGGGTTCTGTGGAATCAGGCCGTGCTCGCGGCGGCTTGCGAAGAGCGCCCGCAGCGCCGCCAGCTTGCGAGCGATCGTGCTCGGGGCGATGCGGCGTTCGGAAAGCGTCGCCAGGAAGCTTTTGAGCTCGCGCGGCCCCACCGAATCGGGATCCAAGCCGAGGCCTGACGCCCATGCCGCAAACTGGCGCAGATCGGTCAGATAGGCGCGAACGGTGCGGGGGGCGGCATCGCGACGAGCCAAATCCTCGGCAAGCAAGGCGATGGCCGAGTCCCAGCCCGGCGCGATTCGGTCCATGCGGCCTAGTTCGCCGCGCCGACCCCTGTGCCCTGCCCGGCCAGCCCCGCGCCCTGCACGCCGACCCCTGTGCCCTGCCCAGCCAGCCCCGCGAGCCCGCCGTCGTTACCCGCGGCGGCGCGAGGCGCGTACAGCAGGGGTTGCAAAGCCCGCGCGAGCCCGGGCCAGTCGGCCGCTGAGACCACGTCCTCTTCTTCGCAGACGTCGCGGTTCCAAGGGTGCGAGAGGGTGGCGGCCGCGATGCTGCGGGCGAGCGCGGCCGTGATGTTCTCGGGTGAGTCGTCGATCAGCAGGTCTATCTCGAGCTCGGCGCAGCGCGAGACCTTGTCCCAGGAGCAGCGCAGGTCGTCGTAGGGCATGCCTATCTGGCTGAGCCAGCGACCGGTCGCCTCGACACAGCTGGGGTCGCGGTGGCTGGTCACGTGGATGAAGTGGCCTTCGAGAGAGTGCCAGCGGCGGACGGTCTCGACCGCGCCTGGATAGGGGACCCCGGCGAGGATGTAAGCATCGGTGTGACTCTCCTCGATGCAGAGCGCCAGCTGGTCGGGACGCAGGCGAGTGATGCCCCAGGTGAACTGCTCCTCGTAGGGAAGCTCGATCCCGAACCGGCGCAGAGCGATCGCCGAGAGCGTGTCCCAGTAGTGATGCAGCGTTGAGTCGACGTCGATCGCTATTCGCATGGTGCACAGAAGGCGAACCCGAGCGCTCGAGGTTTGCCGGAGGTCCCGCGGAACGCTAGATTATGCAGATGCAGCCGATCGCGGACACCACGGGCGGACAGATGGTCGAGGCTCGCTCGCCGGACGCTCGGCACGACCACGATCGTTACGGCCCGTCCGGACGCTCGCCGTGGCTGGACGTCGACTGGCGCAAGCAGCAGCGCTGGGTGAACGTGGACGGCCAGTCGGTGAACCTGATCGAGATCGGTGAGGGCCGACCGATCGTGTTCGTGCACGGGCTGTCGGGCTCGTGGCCGAACTGGCTGGAGCAACTGCCGGTATTCGGGGCGGAGGGCTACCGGGCGATTGCGATGGATCTGCCGGGGTTCGGTCACTCGCCTATGCCGAACGAGAGAATCACGATCTCAGGCTACGCACGCCTACTGGATCGCCTCCTGGGCGAGCTTGGTGTCGACGCGGCCACCGTGGTCGGCAACTCGATGGGCGGCTTCATCTCAGCCGAGCTGGCTATCGCCTTCCCGCAGCGTGTGGAGCGCCTCGTGCTGGTCTCGCCGGCCGGCCTGTCCACGTACAACCATCCAAGCGCCACCCGCGCATTGCCGACGCTGCGGCACATGAACAGTTTCGTCGCGGCGTACACGGCCTGGATGGCCGCGAGATCCGACGACGTCACCAGGCGACCGAAGCTGCGCAACGCGACGCTCGGCCTCGTCGCCGCCCACCCGAGCAGGCTGCCGGGGGCGCTGGCGGCCGAGCAGCTGAGGGGCGCCGGCAAGCCGGGGTTCATGCAGGCGCTCGAAGCGAACCTGAACTACGACTTCAGAGAGCGTCTGCCCGAGATCGCCTGCCCGACACTGATCGTGTGGGGCGACAAGGATCGAGTGATCTCCGTCCGCGACGCGGCCGTCTACGCGGAGCTGATCCCGGGGTCCAGGAAGGTCGTCTACGAGGACACCGGCCACATGGCGATGCTCGAGCGCCCAGGCGCGTTCAACGGCCTGCTCAGAGAGTTCCTGGCCGAATAACCTCAGCGCGAGACCGCGCCCTCGGCGGCGCTGCCGACGAGCTTGGCGTACTTCTCGATAGCGACCTCCAAGCGCTCGCCGGCCCTTCGGGGCGGGACGTAGGCACTGGTCCGGGCCGCGATCTCCTCGCCGGAGAGTGCGACGTCGATGCTTCTGGAGTCGACGTCGATTGTGATCTCGTCCCCGTCGCGCAGGGCTCCGATCGGCCCGCCACGGACGGCCTCGGGGGCTATGTGGGCCGCCATGAAGCCGTGCGTGGCGCCCGAGAAGCGCCCGTCGGTGATCAGGGCCACGGTCTCCCCCAGGCCCTCGCCGACGAGCGCGGCGGTGACGGCCAGCATCTCGCGCATGCCGGGACCGCCGGCCGGACCCTCGCCGCGGATCACGACCACGTCGCCGGCGACGATCTGCTTGGCGAGCACGGCCGCCATCGCGGCCTCCTCGCCGTCGAACACGCGAGCGGGCCCGGTGTGGTGGCGACGCTCGTGACCGGCGAGCTTGACGACGCACCCGTCGGGCGCGACGTTGCCGCGCAGGATCGCGAAGCCGCCGGTGGGCTTGAGCGGCTGCTCGAGCGGGCGCACGACGCGCTGATCGGGCGTCTCGGTGGCCTCGGCGGCATGCTCGCCGATCGTGCGGCCGGTGACCGTGACGGCGTTGCCATGCAGGATGCCGGCGTCGAGCAGACGCTTGAGCACGAGCGGCACACCGCCCGCCTCGTACAGGTCGGTCGCCACGTACTGGCCGCCGGGCTGCAGGTCGCACAGGAGCGGCGTGCGCTCGGAGATCGCGTCGAACTCGTCGATCGCAAGCGGCACTCCCAGTTCGCGGGCGACGGCCAGCAGGTGCAGCACCCCGTTTGTAGAGCCGCCGCTGGTCGCTACCGCGGCGATCGCGTTCTCGAGGGCATCCTTGGTCATGACCGCGCTCGGCAGGCGCCCGGCGCGCAGCACATCCATGACCAGTTCGCCGCACTCGCGGGCCACCTGCAGCTTGAGGCCGTCCTCGGCCGGCACCATCGCCGAGCCGGCGGGCGAGATGCCGAGCGCCTCGAAAGCCATCGCCATCGTGTTCGCGGTGAACTGCCCCCCGCAGGCGCCCGCGCCGGGCGAGGCCGCCTCCTCCAACTCGTGCAGCTCGTCCTCGGTGATCGCACCGGCGGCGTAGGCGCCGACGGCCTCGAAGACCTGCTGGATCGTGACGTCCTGGTCCTTGTACCGGCCGGGCCTGATCGATCCGCCGTAGAGCATCAGTCCGGGGATGTCCAGCCGCGCCAGAGCCATCACGGTGCCGGGAATCGTCTTGTCGCAGCCGGATATCGTCACGAGCGCGTCGAAGCTGTGGGCGCTCGCGACCAGCTCGATCGAGTCCGCGATCAGCTCGCGTGAGACCAGCGAGGCGCGCATTCCGGGCGTGCCCATCGTGATCCCGTCGGAGATCGCGATCGTGTTCAGCTCCATCGGCGTGCCACCGGCGGCACGGATGCCCTCCTTGACCTTCGCCGCCAGAACGCGGTTGTTGAAATTGCACGGCATCGTCTCGATCCAGGAGTGCGCGACGCCGACGATCGGCTTGGCGAGATCCTCCGCGGAATAGCCGATCCCGTGCAGGTAGGCGCGTGCGGCCGCACGCTCGGGCCCCTCGGTGAGGGCACGGCTGCGATGCTTGACGTCGAAGGCTTTGGAACTCACGCAGCGCGCACACTATCGGCCCGCTCGCCTTCCCAGCGTGCGAGCCGGTCGAGGTCGCGGGCAACACGCTGGGGGTCGACCTGCCGGCCGGGAAGATGCATGTTCGCGTCGGCGATCAGGCGCCGCTCGTCGGCGGCCAGGGCCATCCACTTGGCGAGCACGTCGTCGGCGTCGGGCAGCCGGGCGCTGCCGTAGGGACGGGTGTGGTCCGGAAAGACGACGCAGTACTCACTCAGGAGGGCGCCGGTGCGGGGCACGTAGGCGACGATCGGCTTGTGCGGGTAGAGCAGGTAGGCGTAGCGCTCGCCGGAGTGACCCGGGACGCTCAGAAAGCCAAGGTCGCGGTACATCGCCCACTCGCGGTCGCCTACGCAGGAGCGCAGCAGCTCGCGCGCACGCTGCTCGGCGCGCCGTTCGCGGCCCGGGTCGTAGTCGAGATCGCCGGTGTGGCGCCCCTCGTGGGCGAGGACTCGGCGTCGCGCGCGCGCCAGGCCGGCGGTCAAGCGCGACCTGTTGAGCTCCCAGACGAGCGTGGCGAGCACGAGCGTCGCGGTCGCCAGGCCGAGCAGCACCCCCGAACCCCGCCCTCTACCGCGATCCGCCGGCGGCGCGGGGGAAGAAGATCACGCGCTCGGCGTCGCGCGGCACCTCGGCGAAGCTCTTGACGAGCTCCGCTTCGCGCCGTCCGTCGTCTGTCTTGGTCGGCACCGCGGCCCACATGCCGGCGTCCAGCTCACGGCGGAACGCCTCGATCAGGGCTGCCTCCTCCTCGGCCACGTCAGGGTCTCCCTCGGCGAGCACGATCTCCCCGTGGCCCGGCTTCATCCGCAGAATCCTCATCTGGAGCTGGACCTCATCCGTGGGAACTTCATGGCTTGCCGATTATGGCACGCCCGCAGGCCCGGGAAAGGAGCGTAGACGCCCTTCGGTGCATCGCGCTCGCGGTTGGCAAGCGACTCGCGTGGCCACCGTCCAAGCCCAAGCACCGGCTCGGGTCCATGATCCGACTTGGCGCGTGGCCGCCACTCAGCCGGCGCGTGTCGCGGCGAGGCCGATCGCGTCGACCGGCCCGGCGCCGGCTCCGACGTCGCGTAGCCCGTGCGCGACCGCTTCTCCGGCGATGGCACGAGCGGTCTTGGCCGCCTGCAGTGGCGAGCGCCCGAGCGCCAGTTGGGCGGCGAGCACCGAGGAGTGGGTGCAGCCCGAACCGTGGGCGGCACCGTCGGGATGGCGCTCGCCGGGAATCTCGACCTCTAGGTCGGGGCTCACGAACAGGTCGACCGCCCTGGAGCGATGCCCGCCTGTGATCACGACCGCACGTGGCCCGCCAGCGAGCAAGGCCCGGGCGAGCGCCGCGGCCTCGTCGGCCTCGCCAGGCGGCTCGACCGTCGCCGCTGCCCCGTTCCCTTGACCGGACGGGCCGGCCGCCGCCGCCGCCGGCGCCGGCGCCGGCGCTTGGCCCAAGCCGACGAGCACTCGAGCCTCGGGTAGGTTGGGTGTGAGCACGCTCGCGCGCGGCAGGATCTCGGCGAGGAGCGCGTGGCGGGCCTCGTCGTCGAGCAGCTGGGCGCCGGACTCGGCGACCATCACGGGGTCGACCACGACCGGGGTGCCGTCCGGTAGCTCGTCCAACGCTTGGGCGACCGCGAGCGTGACGGGAGCCGTGCCGAGCATTCCGACCTTGACGGCGTCGACGCCGATGTCGCGCAGGACGGCCCGCACCTGGGCGAGCACGATCTCCGGCGGGACAGCATGGATCGCCTCCACGCCGACGGTGTTCTGGGCCGTGATCGCGGTGATCGCGCACGTGCCGTGCACGCCGCAGCGAGCGAATGCCTTCAGGTCGGCCTGGATGCCGGCGCCACCGCCGGAGTCCGAGCCGGCGATGCTCAGGGCGACGGGGGTGGTACGGACCATGACCGGACTCAGGTCTGTCGCGGCTCGTCGCGGCGGCGGCGCTGGAAGATCGTGTAGCTGCCGATCGCCGCCACGAGCAGCCGGCCGTCCTCGTGATGGACCTCGCTGCGCATGACCGCGGTCGTGCGGTTGCGCCGGTCGAGCTCCGTCCTGCAGACGATCTCACCGTCGGTGGCGGTCTGGATGTAGTTGATCGAGATGCTGATCGTCGCAATCCGCTCCTCGGGCGCCGTCTGGGCCCACAGCGTGGAGCCCATGCAGTAGTCGACCAGGGCATAGGTCACGACGCCCGAAAGCAGACCGCCGGCGTTGATCAACTCCGGACGGATCCGTAGGCGAACGGTCTGGGGATCGTCCCAGTGCATCCCCATGAAGCCGCTGACGCCGTCGATCCCTTTCGGCCCGCCAGGCCGGTCGGACGCGGACGGGCCGGCCGCGGGCGAGCCAACCGCGGGCGAGCCAACCGCGGGCGAGCCAACCGCGGGCGAGCCGGCCGCGGGCGAGCCAACCGCGGGCGGGCCAGCCGCGGGCGGGCCAGCCGCGGGCGGGCCAGCGGATGGGCGGTCGGCTCGACTGTCGCGTGTGGGCGTGTCCATCGAGGCAAGACCCTACGCGAGCGTCGCCTTCGATGCTCGCGCCGCGCGGCCACACACATCCGGGCCACTTAGGGCCAATTCCACATGTTTGTGACAGTTAGGCGCGCAAATTGTCACACGTGTTCAACGGAGGTCACACGCAAGCCTCTAGCGTGAGGTATATGCAAAAAACGAGCTGCTGCGCGCGCGCGGACCACCCCAATCAAACACAACGAACACCCTCGCGCCGAGACCCCCGCCATGCGCTCGGTCGCCGGGGCGAGCTGCTGGCGGGCGAGCATCTGCAACGCCTGGGATTCTCTCTCCTTGGGCGTAACGAACGTACCCGTTACGGCGAGATTGACCTGATCGCCTTCGACTGCCGCACACTCGTGTTCGCCGAGGTCAAGACTCGACGTGCGAGCGGGCGCGGGCCCCGTCCCGACCAGCAGCCACTTCTGTGGCTGCGCCCCAGGCAGCGCGTGCGCCTGCGCAGGCTCGCGACCGCGTGGCTGGCGGACGAGAAGCACATCAGGCCGACGGCGCACACGATCCGCTTCGACGCGATCGGGGTGACACTCGACAGCCGCGATCGGCTGCTGACGCTCGACCACCTCGAGGGAGCCTGGTGAGCGCCGTCATGGCGACGAGGCGGGACGGGAGGATGTGCTTAGGACCTCTTTGAAAGAGGCCCTTACAGCGCCAGCTGCTGGTAGGCGAGCGACTGGAAGGACATGCGGTGCAACGGCGAGACCCCCTGACGGGCGATGGCGTCACGATGGTCGGGCGTCGAGTAGCCGACGTGATCGGCGAAACCCCAGCCGGGATGCTCGGTATCGGCGTGTCGCATGTAGCGGTCCCGGGTGACCTTGGCAACGATCGAGGCTGCCGCGATCGCGGCGCTCGTCGCGTCTCCGTCGACGATCGCGCGCTGGGGGCGCTCGAACTCCGGCACCGAGAAGCCGTCCACGAGACAGGCGACCTCACCCGGGACATCGGCGGTGACGGCACGCAGGGCGTCACGCAGTGCCGCAAGGTTGGTCTTGTGCAGGCCGCGCCCGTCGATCCCGGTGACGCAGCGGGAGATCACGGCGACACGGCTGGCGCAGCGCAGCACCAGCGGGTAGAGCTCATCGCGGGCCTCGGCGGTGTGCTGCTTGGAGTCGTTGAGCGCGCTCAGCATCTGCAGGTCGCGCGTCGTAAGCGCGCCGTAGTCGAACAGAACCCCGGCCGCTACGAGCGGCCCGGCCAGGCAACCACGCCCAGCCTCGTCAGCGCCGGCGACCAGATCGATCTGCAGGCGCCGGTCGAACGCGAACAGGCGGCGGCCGCTTTTCGCGGCGACGCGGCGACGACGGCGCCTGCGTGTGCGGGCCGTGCCCGAAGAGGCTTGAGGGCCGTTGGCCCGAGCACCAGAGGCCGAGGATCCAGACACCGCGACCAGGTCTGGCGAGGGCGCCGCGCCCGACGTGCGAGGCCCCCTAGAGGAAGCCGATTCGGTCGAGTGGCCAGTATGTGGCGAAGGCTTCGCCGATGATCCACGAGTCGGGGACCGGTCCCCAGAACCTGCTGTCGTCGGATTCGCCACGGTTGTCCCCCATCATGAACCAGTGTCCGGCCGGAATCTTGATCGGGATCGGGAAGCTGCACTCCGGACTGGCTCCGCATTCGCGGATGTAGGAGTCCTGCTCGCGCACAAACGTCTTGGTGCCTGGCGTCCGGCGGTAGACGTGGCCTTCCTTGACATAGATTTCGTCGCCGGGACCGGCCACGATGCGCTTGATGAAGTTGACGGAGCCGTCCTCCTTGGGGACCGGTGCGGCGCAGGCCGCGCCCCCGAGCCTAACCGTGTGGGGCACTGGTCCGCATTCCTCGTGTTCGGCGCCCACAGGCGGATGAAAGACGGTGATCTCACCGACCTGGGGACTGCTGAAGTGGGTGCCGATGCGGTCCACCAGGACGCGCTGTCCGACCGCGAGGGTCGGTTCCATCGAACCGCTCGGGATGCGATAGGGCTTGACGACCCAAGCCTGGATCCCCAAAGCCAAGCCAAGCGCTATGAGGACGATCACGACCAGCTCGACGATCGAGTTCGTCATCGACTTGGCAGGCTTGGTTTTCGCCTTGGAGCTCACGCCGGCGTGGCGCCGGCATCATCCCCTTCCCGCGAATCGCCGGCATCGGAGGGGGACTGGTCGCCGCCGGACGTGTCTGACTTCGTTTCCGTTGAAGGCTCATCGACGGATGCCTCTGTCCCCCCGGACGCGACAGCGACCTCGCCCTCGGCGGACGCCTCTCCCGCAACCGCCTCCTCGGCGGACGCCCCTCCACCGAGCGCCTCCTCGCCAGATGACTCTTCCCCGGCGGACACGCCCCCGTCGAGCGCCCCCTCCGCGAGCGCCTCGTCGGTCGCCGCGACCTCGGGGTCGGTCGCGACCGCCGGCTCGGCCAGCTGTGGACTGTCCGGCGATCCAGGCTCAGCCGCCTCCTCAGGACCGAACCGATCGTCGACCTCGAAATCGCCCGCCGACCAGCGGCGCTCGCGGACGCGGGCCCTCTTGCCGACGCGGTCGCGCAGGTAGTAGAGCTTGGCTCGACGTACGTCCCCGCGCGCGGCCAGCTCGATGCGCTCGATCTTGGGCGAATGCACCGGAAACATGCGCTCGACCCCGACACCGAAGGACTGCTTGCGCACCGTGAACGTCTCCCGGACCCCATGGCCTTGACGCTTGATGACGACGCCCTCGAAGACCTGGACCCGCCTGCGCGTGCCCTCGATCACCTGAAAGTGAACCTTGACGCGGTCGCCTGGAGCGAAGTTCGGGACGCGCCTCAGTTGCGCGCGCTCGATGGTTTCGATGACGGTGGCCATAGGTCGGGAAAGAGTATTGCGAGGCGTCTTGCCGCCTTGGCCGGCCCGTGGATCGCCATCGGACACGGACCAGTGGTCGGCGCGGTCAGCAATGGTAGCGAAACGGAGCCCGGCCCCGCGCCCGTTCGCCGGGCGGGCGCACCCGAGGTCAGGCTTCGCCTCCCAGTTCGCGACTGCGGCGCAGACGCCACTCGGCGATGCGCTCGTGATGGCCGGAGAGCAGAACCTCCGGCACGCGCCAGCCGCGATACTCGGCGGGCCTCGTGTAATGGGGATACTCGGGATGCCCTTCCAGGGCCGGGCCGTAGGACTCCTCGATGGCCGAGCGCTCGTCGCCGAGGGCGCCAGGCAGCTTGCGCAGGACCGCGTCGCAGACGACCATCGCCGCCAGCTCGCCGCCCGCCAAGACGTAGCGCCCGATCGACAGCCGGTCGCTGACGAAGTGCTCGAGGATGCGCTCGTCGAAACCCTCGTAGCGGCCGCACAGCAGCGTCAGACTCGGCTCGGCGGCAAGCTCCCGCACATACTCGTCGTCCAGCAGGCGACCGCCCGGCGTCAGCGCTATCACCCGCCGGCGCCGCGGCAGCTCCACGGGGTCGACGTCGTAACGAGCCCGCAAAGCCGCCTCCAGAACGTCGACCCTCAACACCATCCCCGCGCCGCCGCCGAACGGAGTGTCGTCGACCTGGCCCGCCCGTAGCGGCGTGTGCTCTCTGAAATCCACGCAATCGATCCGGGTCCCGGTTTCCAGCACGTTGCGGACGTGGCGCTGCTCACAGAACCAGCCAAACCAGTCCGGGAACAGCGTGAAGACGTCGATCTCCACCTGACTCAACTCCTTCGACGAAGCCCTGTGTCGGCGTCGATCTCCATCCTGCTCAGCCTCCTTCGACGAAGCCCATGTCGACGTCGATCCTGCCAGCTCCGACGTCGATGCTCCGGATCGCGTCTTTGACCATCGGCACCAGCACAAGCTCGGACCCGGACCCCTCGACGGAGACCTCCAGCGCCTCGCATGAAGGCAACTCGACGAGCCTGGCGACAACCCCGACCTGGCGTGCGCCGTCGACGATCCGGCAGCCTTCCAGTTCGTGAGCCCAGTACTCGCCCTCGCCCAGCTCCGGCAGGTCCGCGTCGGCGACCGTCAGGGTCTGCCCGCGCAGGGCCTCGGCAGCGGTGCGATCGTCGGTACCCGCCAGTCTCACGATCGGACGCTTCTCGGTGCCGGCGCGACGCACGATCTCGGCGCTCTCGTCAGCCCCGACGGTCACATGAACGCCGAGCGTGAGCAGACGGGGTCGGGCGCCGGTCACGTAGAAGCTGCCATCCAAGCCATGGGCGCGCCCGACGCGGCCGGCAATGCTGCCGCCAGCCGGGCGGTCGTCGTGGCCGGAATCGGTCAATCTACGATGTCGACGATCACGCGACAGCCGGTGCCCGTCGCGGCTGCTTTCACCACGGTACGAAGCGCGTTGGCGGTCCGGCCGCCGCGGCCGATGACTCGGCCATAGTCGTCATCCCCAACACACAACTCCAGGACGAACGTGCCGTCGTCCTCCTCGAACTGCTCGACCGAGACGGCCTCCGGATCGTCGACCAGGCCTTCGGCCAGGTACTCGAGCAGCTGCCTAGGCGCCTCGCAGGGGGATTCCTCGTCGGTGGCCATCGTCGGTCGCGGGCCGGGTCCCGATCCCGTCAGTCGCCCCGTAGGGAGATGCCCTGGATACGCAGCAGCTTGCGCACGGTGTCGGACGGCTGAGCCCCGCGGGCAAGCCAGTCGCGCGCGCGCTCCTCGTCGATCTTGATCGTCGACGGGTCCGTCTGAGCGTTGTACTGGCCGATCGTCTCGATCACGCGACCGTCGCGAGGCGAGCGCTGGTCGGCGACCACGATCCGCCAGATCGGATCCTTCTTGCCGCCTACCCTTGTGAGCCTGAGCCTTACCGACACGTTTGCCTTTCTATGGTCTACGTCTTTGGTGGTGGTCTGAGCGCAAGTGCATGAGCTTTACGAGTGCATGAGCTTAGTGGATGTTCGGAAAGTGCCCCTTAAGGTTTTCCTAGTAATACTATAGTAATCTTTGATCTTTAGGAAACTGGTACGATTGTGTGCGTAGGGTTTTCTACCCGTCCTTTTCGGTCACTCGTCCCGCTCCCCACGACAGACCGCCCTCGACCCCCGACAACGAGCCGCTCATCGCGCCTGCTTCATCAGCGCGCCGATGTCGGGCATCCGGCCGCGCCCGACTTGCTTCATCAGCTTGCGGGTCTGGCCGAACTGCTTGACCAGCTGGTTGACCTGCTGCACGCTGGTTCCCGAACCCTTCGCGATGCGCAGCCTGCGCGAGCCCTTGATCAGCTCGGGACGGGAGCGCTCGGTCGGGGTCATCGACTGGATGATCGCCTGTAGACGGTCGAGCTCGCGCTCGTCGACCTTCATGTTCTGGAGCTGATGCCCCGCCAGGCCGGGAATCATGCCGAACAGGCTCGTCAAGGGTCCCATCCGCCGGACGGTCTGCAGTTGTGACAGGAAGTCGTCGAGCCCGAATTCGTCACGCTTTAGCTTGCGCTGCAGGACCTTGGCCTCGTCCTCGTCGAACTGGCGCTCGGCCTGCTCGATCAAGGTCATCACGTCGCCCATGCCCAAGATCCGCTGAGCCATGCGGTCCGGATGGAAGCGCTCGAACTGGTCGAGCTTCTCGCCCGTCGACACGAACATGATCGGCTTGCCGGTCACCGCTTTGACCGAAAGGGCCGCCCCGCCCCTGGCGTCCCCGTCGAGCTTGCTCATGATCACCCCGTCGAACTGGACCTCCTCGGCGAAGCGCTCGGCCACCGCGGCCGCGTCCTGGCCGGTCATCGCGTCGACCACCAGCAGCACGTCGTCGGGCTCCAACGCCGTCCTCATCCGCACCAGCTCGGCCATCAGCTGCTCGTCGATGTGCAAGCGCCCGCTCGTGTCGACGATCAGCACATCCTTGCCCTCTTCCTTGGCCCTCTCCAGCGCCCATTCCGCGATCTCGACCGGGTCCTCCTCAGTTCCCCGCTCATAAACGTCGGCCCCCGCCTGGGCTCCGACCTTCACGAGCTGATCGACAGCGGCCGGCCTGTACGTGTCGCACGCGGCGACCGCCACCGCCGCGCCCCTCTCCTCTTTCAGGTACCTCGCCAGCTTCGCGGTCGCCGTCGTCTTGCCCGAGCCCTGCAGGCCCGCCATCAAGATCACCGTCGGCGGGTGCCCGCTGAAGCTCAGCTCCGCCGCCTCGCCGGTGGACGGGCCGGTGGGCGGGCCTCCCATCAAATTGGCCAGCTCCTCGGCGACGATCTTGACGACCTGCTGGCCCGGGTTCAGCTTGCCCACGATCTCGGCGCCCACACATCGCTCCTTGACCTGGACCGTGAACTGTTTGACGACCTTGAAGTTGACGTCCGCCTCCAGCAGCGCCAGCCTGATCTCGCGCATCGCCGCATCGATGTCGGCCTCGCTCAGCGTGCCGTGCCTGCGCACGTCCGCCAGCGTCGCCTGCAGCTTCTCCGACAGCAGGTCGAACATCAGTGCGAGGCTTGCCCAGGGTCCGCCGACCCAGGCTCGGGGCTCGGCCCCGGCGGTGTCCTGGGTTCACCCTCGGCGACACGCCGCGCAAGCGCCTCGCCGATGCCGCCGAAGGCCTGGGCGAACTCGGAGGGCACGACGAACACCTTGTTGGCGTCGCCTTCGGCCAGCTGGGGCAGCATTTGCAGGTATTCGTAGCTCAGCAGCTCCCTAGTCGGTTCGCCTTCATGGATCGCTTTGAACACCGTATCGATCGCCTTCGCTTCGCCCTCGGCCCGCAAGATCGCGGCCTGGCGCTCGCCCTCGGCATCGAGGATCGCGGCCTGCTGAGCGCCCTCGGCGGTCAGCACCGCCGCCTGCTTGGCGCCTTCGGCGGTCAGGATCTGCGACTGCTTCTCGCCTTCCGCGGTCAAGATCGCCGCCCTGCGGTCGCGCTCGGCCCTCATCTGCTTCTCCATCGCGGTCTTGATGTCCGCCGGCGGGTCGACCGACTTGATCTCGACCCTGTTGATCCTGATCCCCCACTTGCCGGTCGCCTCGTCGAGGACGGTCCTCAGCTGGGCGTTAACGTTCTCGCGCGACGTCAAAGTCGCCTCGAGCGTCAAACCGCCGATCACGTTGCGCAGGGTCGTGACCGTCAGCTGCTCGATCGCCTGCAACGGATCGGCGATTTCATATGTCGCCGAGCGGGGATCGGTGATCGTGAAGTAAAGGACCGTTTCGATCGCCACGACCACGTTGTCCTCGGTGATCACCGGCTGCGGCGCAAAGTTCACGACCTGCTCGCGCAGATCCACCAACGGGCGCACCCTGTCGATGAACGGCGTCACGATCGCCAGTCCCGGCTCCAGTGTGCGGCTATAGCGGCCGAGACGCTCGACGACCCCCGCCCTTGCCTGAGGGATCACCCTGATCGTGCGCCACGCCAAGAACAGCGCGAACAGCACTACCACGGCGACGACGATGCCTGCGACCATCACCCCTTCCTTTCTGGGACGTTATCTATTACTGAGCCTAGCTCGACCCGACAGACTTAGCCGACCCAGAACGCGTCTGAGGCGCCCGTCGGTCGAGCGAGCGAGGCAAGGACGCAGGGAGCGAAATGTGCTTGGCACATGAGCGACTGAGGACGCAGCATCGCGATGTGCCGACGGTCGCCTCAGTGCATCACCAGCGCGGTCGCGCCCTTGATTTCGACGATCTCGACCCGCTCGCCGGCGTCGATGACCTCGTCTTCGTCATAGCTCCTCGCCGTCCATACCTCGCCGTCGACCTTAACGCAGCCGACGCCCTCGTCGTTGGCGATCCGCTCGATCACGATCGCCCGCTTGCCGATCAGCGCGGCCGCGCCGGTCCTGATCGCGGGGCCCAACCGGCGATGCCGGCGCGCGACCGGCCGCAACGTTGCGAACACGATCGCCGAGGCCAGCACGAACACGATCGCGCTCAGCGCAAAGCCGACGCCGAGCAGGCTCACGATCGCCGCGAGCGCTGCTCCGGCCGCGAACGGGGCCAGGTAGAAGCCGCCCTGGTGCATCTCGCCGATGCCGAGCCCACACGCGGCCACGAGCCATACGATCCAAGCGTTCACACCATCCAGATTACCTCCCCCGCCCGGGAGGCTCAGCCAGGCGCGATCAGAGCCCTGGCGAAGTCCTCGGGATCGAAGGGCCGCAGGTCCTCGACCGCCTCGCCGATCCCGATCAGCTTGACCGGAATGGCCAACTCGGAGGCGATCGCGAGGGCGATCCCACCCTTCGCGGTTCCGTCGAGCTTGGTCAGCACGATCCCGGTCACGCCGGCGGCGGCCGCGAACCGCTGGGCTTGGCGCAAGCCGTTCTGGCCGGTGGTCGCGTCGATCGTCAGCAGCGTCTCGTGTGGAGCCCCGTCGAGCTGCCGACCGATTACGCGCCTGACCTTGCCAAGCTCGGCCATCAGATCGTCCTGGGTGTGCAGCCGCCCGGCGGTGTCCACGATCGCCACGTCGATCCCGTCGGCCTTCGCCTTGGCGATCGTCTCGAACGCGACCGCCCCCGGGTCCGAGCCCTCTTCGCCGGTCACGATCTCGACGCCCGCGCGCTCAGCCCAGCCCGCCAGCTGCTCGCCGGCGGCGGCCCTGAACGTGTCGGCCCCTCCGAGCACGACCTTACGCCCCTGCTCGTGCTTCAAATGCCAGGCCAGCTTGCCGATCGTCGTCGTCTTGCCGGTGCCGTTGACTCCGACAGCCATGATCACGGTCGGCTGGACCCTGATGTCGATGCGGTCGTCCCCGACCTTCGCCGTCTGGGCGAGCAGCGCTATCAGGCGCTCGGTCAACGCCTCACCACCCGAAAGCTCGCCCGACTCGGCCTCGGCCTCGAGTGTGCCCACGACCGAGGCTGTCGTCCGGGCGCCTACGTCCGCCAGGATCAGAGCCTCCTCCAGCCGTTCCCAAGCCTCTGCGTCCAGCTCGCCGAACAGGGTCGCCTGGATCTCCCCGCCCAACGCCTCCCTCGTCTTCGCCAGGTTCTCCCGCAGCCTCCTGAACAAGCCGCGCCTCGGCGCCTCCCGGCCAGCCTTCTCTTGCGCTCCCGCCGGGGGCGCGTCGGTCACGAACAGGTCGCTCCAGTCGCGGGCCACGGTCAAGCGACGCGGCTCAGGCGACCCCGGCGACGGGCGCGTCAGCGACCCCGACGACGGGGACATCGGCCTCCCCGCCCTCGACCACCCCGCCCGTGGCCTCACCGCCATCGTCTCCGTCTCTGGCCCAGCCGGCCGCCCCGCCGTCGCCTCCGTTTCCGGCCGGGCCGGCCTCACCCGCGTCGTCTCCGTCTTCGGCCGGGCCGGCCTCGCCGGCTTCGGCCCCGCCGTCGAGCGCCTCGGGCGGCAGGCGCCTGGAGAGCACCTTGGAAACGCCGTTGCCGGCCATCGAGACTCCGAACAACCAGTCGGCGGCCTCCATGGTGCGCTTCTGATGGGTGATCACGATGAATTGGGCGCGATCGGAGTAGCGCCTCAGCAGCGCCAGGAACCGGTCGAGGTTGAGGTCGTCAAGGGCGGCCTCGACCTCGTCCAGGATGTAGAACGGGCAGGGCTTGGCCAAGAACACCGCGAACAGGAACGCCAGCGCGGTCATCGACTTCTCGCCGCCGGACAGCAATGACAGGCGCTTGGTCGCCTTGCCGGCCGGCGTGATCTCGATCTCGACACCCAACGCATCGTCCTCGAGACCATCTTGCCTGGCCTCCTGTTCGCGCTCGGCCTCCGCGTCGGCCGCGGCCTCCGCGGCCTCTCCTTCGGCCTCTCCCGTCTCACCGCCAGAACCGCCCTCGACGGACTGTCCGCCGAGGACACCGCGCTGGGCTTGCTCGTCGCGCACGAGCCGCAAACGTCCGGTACCCCCCGGGAAGACGTCGCCGGCCAGCTCTTCGAAATTCTTGGCGGCCGCTTCGAACGTCTCCTCGAAGGTCTTCGCGATCTGGCGGTCGGTGTCTCTGATCACGTTCTTTAGCTCCCTCAAAGCTGTCTCCAGGTCAGCGCGCCTAGTCTCCAACTCCTGGACGTGGTCGAGCGCCTCGGCGTACTCCTCCTTGGCCAAGGGGTTCACCGGACCGAGCTGCTCGCGCCTGCGTTCCAGGCGCTCTACGCGCGCGCGCAGCGCCTCTTCTTCGTCGGCCGCCAGCGGCGCCTCGGGCTCGGTCTCTTCCTCTTCGGCCGCAAGCGGCGCCGTCGCCTCACCGCCATCATTGCTGGCCACCTCGGCGCGGGCCTGCTCGGCGCGGGCCTGCTCGGCACCCTCGGCCTCGGGAGCCGCGACAGCCTCGATGGCCTCGCCAGGCAGCGGGCGCTGCAAACGTTCGGCGATGGAGCGCAGCTCCTGTTGGGCCTCGGCGGCCTGGTCGCGCGAACGCTGGGCTGAGACCTCGGCGCCGGTGACTTCCTCGCCGATAGCGCGCAGCCGCGATTGCACGGCGGCCTCCTCGTGAGCGCAGGCTCTCAGCTCGGAGGCGACCTCTTCGCCGGCGGCGCGGTCGCGGCTGAGCTCGGCGGCCAGTTCGGCCAGGAGCGAGTCGGCGACCTCGCCTACGGCTGACAGCGCGGCGGCCAGGCGTGGGGCCTGCGACGCGAGCGCGGTGTCGGTGGCCTTGCGGGCTTTCAGGTAAGCGATTCGCTGTTCGCGCCCAGCTCGTTCGGCGGCCAGGCGCTCGGCCTGGCGACGCTCGGCCGCCAGCTCGCCGAGAAGCTGGGCGCGGCGCACCGCGAGCGGGCCCTGGTCGGGAGCGCTGCGGCGCTGTTCGATCAGCCAGCCGGCCTGGCGCTCGGACTCCCTGGCCTCGGCCAGCCCGCGCTCGCCCTCGCGAAGCTGTTGGTCGGCGGCGGCGCCTGTCTCCTCGGCCGCGCGAACCCGGTCGAGAGCGCTCTGCACGGCCAGGCCGGCCTCCTGCTCGGCCCGGGCGGCCGCCTCGCTGGAGGCGATCAGGCGCTCGCGTTCGTTGCGCCTGGCGAGAACCCGCTCGGCGCCGCCGGCGTGGGCTTGGCGGACCTCGCCCCAAGCGCCGAACAGCACACGACCGTTGCGGGTCGCGGCGATGCCGCCGAAGCCGGGCCGGACGTCGGCGAGGCGCTCGACGACCCAAGCGTCGGCCAAGAACCGGTCGGCGAGCTCCAGGGCGCCGGCCGAGCCGCTGACGAGATCGATCAGCCTGATCGCGCCCGGTGCCGGCCCGGCGCCACCGGCGCCACGTTCGGGCTGCGCAGCCGCACCGTCGTCGGCCGCGAGCACGGGCGGATCGGAGTTCTCTGTGGCGGGCTCGCCGTTCGCGTCGCCGGTGGCGGCGGCGCCATGGCCGGACTCCAGGACCGTGGGCCCGAGCTCGGATGCCGCGTCGCCGGCGAGCAGGGCGCTGGCCCCGTCCGGGCCCGCGCGGTCGAGGAGCTCGTCGGCCGCTCCCAGGTCGCGTACGAGCGCGGCGTCGAGACGCCCGCCGAGCGCCGCGGCCAGCGCCAGCTCGTAGCCGTCGGCGACGGTCAGCGCTTCGCTGAGCGCCCGTGCTCCGCCGGCACCGGCGGCGCCGAAACGGGCGTGACTGGAAAGGAACTGATTTACGGCAGCCAGCTCGGCGCCGACCGAGGCGGCCTCGCGCCGCGCGGCCTGAGCTTTGGCTTCGGTCTGGCGCAGCTCGGCGCGCGCCGCGTCGATCGAGCTGTCCGCTTCGGCGCGCCGTTCGCGGACCTGGCCGGCGGCCTCTTCGAGCTCCGCCACGCGATCGGCCAGGCGCTCGAGCTCCTCTTGCAGACCCTCGATCTCGCGCTCCAGCTCCTGCTCGCTCGCGCGATCCAGCTCGGCCAGCTCGGCCTCGAGCGCCTGGACCCTCGTCTCGGCGGCGCCCTCAGACTCGGTTCGGTCCTCGGCACCGGCCTGACCGACGGGTCCGGCAAGCGACGCCAGCTCGGCCTCGATCCTGGCGGCGCGCTCGCGGACGGTCAGGAGGCTGGCCTCGGTCTGCTCGCCCCTCAGTTCGATGCGCTCGCGAGCCGACCGGATCTCGTAGGCGCGCCTCGAAAGCGCGTCGTGGCGCTCGGTGCGCTCGGCCAGAGCAGTCTCGGCGAGGAAGCGGCGCTCGACGATCGCCTGCAGCTCGGCCTCGGTCGAGGCGCGTCGCGCGCGCGCGTCGGCGACCGAAGTCTCGGCCTGCCTCAGCTCGAGCGCGCTCGCGCGGACGGCCTCCTGGGCGAGTGTCCAGCGGGCTTCGTATAGCTGGAGCTCGAGGCGTTCGTGCAGCTCGGCGGACTCGGCCTGGCGCTTGAGCGGGCGCAAGCGGCTGCGTGCCTCGTGCTCGACGTCGAGGGCGCGGTCGAGGTTCTCCTGGGTTCGCTCCAGCTTCAGCTGGGCCCTGCGCCTGCGCTTGCGGTGCTTGCCAAGGCCGGCGGCCTCCTCGATCAAGAGGCGCCGGTCGCGGGGCTTGGACGTGACGATCGACTCGACCCGGCCTTGGGATATGACCGAGTGCGTCTCCTTGCCGAGGCCGGTGTCGGAGAGAACCTCGATCACGTCTGTCAGCCGGCAGCGGGCGCCGTTCAGGCGGTAGCCGCCTTCGCCGGTCCGGTCGAGCCTGCGCACGATCGAGATCTCGGTCAGCGGCAGATCGACCCGGCCGTCGGAGTTGTCGAGCACGATCTCGACCTCGGCGGCGCTGCGCGCCTGCACGCCGCGGCCGCCGCCGAAGATCACGTCCTGCATCGACTGGCCCCTCACCGCCAACGGCGACTGCTCGCCCATCGCCCACAGCACGGCGTCGGTGACGTTGGACTTGCCCGAGCCGTTCGGGCCGACGATCACGCTGACACCCGGGCCGAAGTCGAGCCTGGTGCGGTCCGGGAAGGACTTGAAGCCCTTCAAGGTCAGCGACTTCAAACGCATGGCCGAAACCCCTGGACCGGCCCGCGACGCCGACGCGAGGACGCCCTTCTCATGCCTGCTCCTGAAGCCGGGCGAGCGCCTCGTGGGCGGCGGCTTGCTCGGCGTGCTTCTTGCTTTTGCCGGTGCCGGCGCCGACCGTCTCGGAGTCGACCTTGGCGGTCACCTCGTAGACGCGCTCGTGGGGAGGCCCCGTCTCGGCGACGATCTCGTACTCGACGACCGATCCGCGCCGCGCGAGCAGCTCCTGGAGCGCTGACTTGAAGTCGACCGGGTGCTCGAGCGCCTGCTCGATCTCGGGCGCGAACGCCTCGACGACCGCTTCGGCCGTACGCTCGTAGTCGGCGGTCAGGTAGCAGGCCCCGATCACGGCCTCGATCACGGACGCCAGGACACGCTCGGTCTCGACCAGCGCGACGGCGCCGCCGGAGGCCCCCTGCGGGGCCGCCGCACGCAGCCGCTCCGGGACCCCGAGGCGTTCGGCGACGGCGCGACAGCTGGGCCCGGAGACCGCCTGGGCCCTGATCTTGGTCAGTCGCCCGGCCCCGAACTGGTCGGCCTCCAGGCGCGGATATAGGTGCGCGGTGACGGCCAAGGCCAGGACGCTGTCGCCGAGGAACGCAAGCCTCGCGTAGGAGTCCTCGCGGCGTTCGGTCCACGACGCATGTGTAAAGACCTGGCGCTGCAGCTCGTCCGGCAGCTCCTCGAGCAGTTCGTTCAGAAGCTTCATCCCCGGTACGCTCCGACGAGTACGCAGGGCAAGCTGGTCAAGGACGCAGGGAGCGAAATGTGCTCTGCACATGAGCGACCGAGGACGCCGATCCAGCGCCGCCATGCGTACTCGTCGTTCAGAAGCTTCATCGTGTTTCATCGTGCTCCGGCGGTCGCTTATGAAGGCGCGTGGGCGAGCACGAAGTCCACCGCCTGACCGACCGTCGCGATCTGAGCCGCCTGCTCGTCTGAGACCTTGACCCTGTAGGTGTCCTCGAGCTCCTGGACCAGCGTATAGAGGTCGAGCGAGTCCGCTTCGAGGTCCTCCTTGAACTTCGTCTCGGACGCGATCGCGCCCGGCTCGACGTCCAGCTCGTCGGCCAGGTGATCCCTTATCAGCACGAACACCTCCTCACGCGTCATCTCGAAGGAGGCTAGCGGCAGAGGCGGACACGGGCGCCCGACGCAGGGCGCCGGCGGCGGCGAGCGCGGCGTGGGTGGCTCCGATCACGTCCTGTTCGGCGCCGAGCTTGGCCTTCAGGATCGCCTGGCAAAAACCGCGCCTTCGGAACGAGCCGTGGGGAACGACCGCCAGGCCGCGCAGGCCCAGCAGGTACGCGCCTCCCTGGGCTTCCGGATCGATCTGATCGCGCAAGCCGCCCAAAGCCGGTTTCAAGAGCAGGCCGCCGAGCTTGGACTTCGGCGAGGTCATCGCCGCCTGCCTGATCGCGCCGAGCAGCGTCTGGGAGACGCCCTCCATGACCTTCAAAGCGATGTTGCCGGTCAGGCCGTCGGTCACGATCACGTCGGCCGCGCCCGACACCAGGTCGTTGCCCTCGACGTTGCCGACCAGCTCGAACATAAGCTCGCCGCCAGCGGTGTCCGCGCGCGCGCGCAAACGCTCATTGGCGTCGACGACCAGAAGGCTGCCGCGCTCGGCCTCCTCGCCGTTGGACAGCAGGCCGACGCGGGGCCGCTCGACACCGAGCACGACCTTGGCGAGGGCGGCCCCCATGAACGCGAACTGCTCGAGGTGCTCGCTCCTGGCCTGCACGTTGGCGCCGACGTCGAGCAAGATGACCGGCCGGCCGGGCACGGGCAGCGGCAGGGCAAGGGCTGGCCGATGGATGCCGCGGGCACGCTTGATGTTGAACAGGCCGGCCGCCAGGGCCGCGCCGGTCCCGCCGGCACAGACGAGGGCCTGAGCCCGGCCGTCGGCGACCGCGCGGGCCGCCTGGACGATCGAGGCGTCGGGCCGGTTGCGGGCGGCACTGGCAGGGTCTTTGGTCTTGGCGATCGACACCGGCGCGTCCACGATCTCGATCGATCCCCGGATCGCCCCGGACGCCCCCGAAGCGGCGGCCGCGTCCAGAGCAGAGCGCAGCTCGGCTTCGGGACCGAACAGGATCGTGCTCGCGCCGAGGCCAGCCGCGAGCAGGGCGCCCGCGGCGACCTCCGAAGGGCCGAGGTCGGCGCCGTTGCAGTCGACCGCGACGACCGCCCCCCGCGCGCGCGGCCCCCTGCTTTCGTCATGACTGTTCTCCTCGCGCCGCGATCCGGCACGCGGCCGGCCAAACCCGGGGCCCAGGTCATTCAAGCTTCAACTCACCCAGCTTCTGCCAGCGGCGATCGGGCGTGCGCTCGTGGGAATGCTCTCCTGCGGCCTCGTTCAGGTCGACCGCGCACTCGGGGCACAGGCCGAGGCAGTCCTCTTTGCAGAGCACCTTCTGAGGCGCGGCCAAAGCGAACGCGTCGTGCGCCCAGGCGGCCACGTCGAGCTGCTCGTCGTGGACGTAAGGGCTGGCCATCTGTTCGTCCTCGCCGGGCACGCTCACCTCGCGCGCCTGCACCTCGACTACGGGCGCCGCGTTCTTCAGGCAGCGCATACACGGACCGCTCAGCTTGGCGTCCAAGGCCAGCTTCAAGGCGTAGCCGCCACCGGTCATGCGCGAGATGTCGATCGAAACCGGCACGGTCCGCGGCTCGGCGGTGTAGCGCTCGCCGCCCAAGTCGAGGTCCGCGATCGGCACCCTCAGCTCCAGGCGGCGCCCCTCGCCGGTCGCGAGCTTCAGGCTGGCCAGGTCGAATACGTAAGTCTCTGCCGCCACGCTCCCAGGCTAGCGTCCGCCGTCGGGGATCCGCTCGGCGGCGCGCCAGGCCCTCAGGCGAGGGTCTGCAGCTCGCGCTTGAGCACCTTGCCGGTCGCGTTGCGCGGCAAGCGGTCCATGAAAACGACCTCGCGCGGGACCTTGAAGCGGGCGAGGTTGGCCTTGACGTAGTCCTTGACGGCCTGCTCGTCGAGGTTGGCGCCCTCGCGCGGCACCACGAAAGCCTTCAAACGCTGGCCGAACTGGTCGTCCGCGACACCGACGACCGCGGCCTCCTCGATCTGCTCGTGATCGGCCAACAGGTCTTCGACCTCTCTCGGGAACACGTTCTCGCCGCCGGAGACGATCATGTCGTCGTCGCGGCCGTCCACGAACAGGCGGCCCTGAGCGTCGAAACGGCCCATGTCGCCGGTGCTCATCAGGCCCCTCACGACCTCCTTGTTGCCGCCGCCCGTATAGCCTTCGAACATCATCTCGTTGGCCACGAAGATGCGTCCCCCCTCGCCGGGCGCGGCCTCGCGCCCTTCGGAGTCCAGGAGCTTGACGACCGTTCCCATCGGCGGCCTGCCGGCCGTCCCGGGCGCCGCGCGCAGATCCTCAGGGGTGGCGATCGTCGCCCAGGCGACCTCGGTCGAGCCGTAAGTGTTGTAGAGCACGTCGCCGAGTACGTCCATGGTTCTCGTCGCGAGCTCTCCCGGCAGAGCCGAGCCGCTGACGGCGATCACGCGCAGGCAGGTTACGTCGTACTTGCCGATCGTCTCGTCGCCGAGCTCCAAGATCCGCTGCAACATGACCGGCACCACCACGAGCGTGCTGGCCCTGTGCTCGGCGACCGCGCGCAGCGTGTCCTCGGGGTCGAACCTACGTCTCAGCACGATCGTCGAGGACAAGGGCAGGCCCAGCGTGAAGTGCCCGAAGCCCCAGGTATGGAACAGCGGCGCCGCGATCATCGTCGTCTCTTTGGCCTTCAACGGGATCTTCGAGAACATCGCCGCGGCCGGCTCGATCGAGTCGGGCTGCTTGCGGGCCGCCCCCTTCGGCGTGCCGGTCGTGCCGGACGTCAAGATCACGACCTTGCCCTTCTCGGCGGGCGGCTCCAACGGGTCTTGTGACTCGCGCGCGATCAGCTCCTCGAGCTGGACGTCCTCGGCGGGCGCCGCCACGCGCGCGCCCGGGTCCCGCCAGGCGACGAAGCGTTTGATCCGGTCTCCGTCGCGCTCCATAACGACAAGGTTCGAGAACTCCTCGTCATAGACCAAAACGATCGGGCCCTCACGCTCCATCACGTCGGCGATCTGGGGCCCGGCAAAGGCCGTGTTCAGGTACAGCGCGTTCGCGCCGAGCTTGGTCGCTGCGACCGTCGCCTCGATGAAGCCGCGATGGTTGCGGCACATGATCGCGATCCCGTCCCCTTCTCTTACGCCCGCCCGGCGCAGCCCCCGCGCGAGCGCGTTCGTGCGCCTGTCGACCTCCGCGAATGTCAAGGTCCCGCGCTCGTCGACGATCGCCTGGCGTTCCGGGAACCTGATCGCCGAGCCCGTATACGCCGCGGCCGGCGTCGGCCCCCACCTGCGCAGGGCCAGCACCGAGCGCACAGCCTTGTCGGGCCTGACAGGCGTGATCATGCCCGTGTCCAGGAGCGTCCTGACGACCTCCAGCTTGTGCTTCGCTTCCCTCGCGTTCATGGTCCGGCCGGGGACCCTACCCGTTTAGGGGCCTTTCGAGGCGTTTCGCTGGCCCGGCGGGCCCGTTATCAGCTGACCTCGGCGGGCTCGTCCTTACCCTGCAAGCGCTCGCGGCCGCGCTGCACGGCGGCGATGAACTTCGAGAGGTTGACCTCCAAGGTGTTCAAGATCTCGTCGGCGTAGTCCTCGGCGCCGAGCCTGATCTCGCGCTCGCGGGCTCTGGCGTCCTCGATGATGTCCTCGGCGGCGCGCTCGGCCTGCTTGGTGACCTCCTCCTCGCCGATCAGGCTGTCCTGGCGCTCGCGCGCCTCCTTGAGGATGCGCTCGGCCTCCTTCTTGGCCTCCGCCAGCATCTCCTGACGCTCCTTGACGATCCAGCGAGCCTGCTTGATCTCCTCGGGGATCGTGGCCCTCATCTGGTCGAGGATGTCGTAGATCTCCTCCTTGTCGACCCTGACCTGGTCGGTCAAGGGGACCGGCTTTGCGTTGTGCACGAGATCGTCGAGCTTGTCGATGAGTACCAGAACGTCCATCGCTTAACACTATCTCCGTTCGCGTAGCCCCCACGGCCAGGCCGGCCGGCGCCTGCGCGCCTGCCATTGCCCTCGCGCGGCGGATTTCCAAGTCAATTTCGTCAACGTCGCAACTCTTCCTGCAAGCGCCTGGCGACGTCGGGCGGCACCAGGTCGTCGATCTTGCCCCCGAAGATCGCCAGCTCCTTGACGCCGCTCGAGGACAGGAAGCTGTACTGCGGGCTGGCCATCAAATAGGCCGACTCGATCCCAGGGTCCTGCCTGCGGTTGAGCTGGTGCATCTCGAGCTCGTACTCGAAGTCTGAGATCGCCCGCAGGCCCTTCACGATCGCCCTGGCCCCGACCTTGCGCGCGAACTCGACGACCAGCGTGCTGAACGGCTCGACGCGCACGTTGTCCAGCTCGGCGGTCGCCTGCTCGATGAAGCCGACCCGCTCCTCGATCCCGAACAGCGTCTTGTCCTTGCGGACAGACCTGTTGACGACCGCCACCACGACCTCGTCGTACAGCGCGGCGGCGCGTCCGATCACGTCCAGATGGCCGTTCGTGATCGGATCGTAAGAACCTGGACATACGGCGATCAGCGGCCTTGCCGTCATCTGATCTTCTGCCTTGCGGTCATTTGGTCGTATAGATCCTGATCTCGGTGTCTCCGTAGCGGCGCTCTCTCACGAGCGCCAGCTCCAGAAACGGCGGCGCCCGCCGATCGCTCTCCAAAACCACGCGCGCCCCTGAAGCCAACAGCGCCGGCAAGGCCTTCGCCAGCGCCGGCCCCAGATCGGATACGCGCCCGTATGGAGGATCGATCAGCACCAGATCGTATGTCTCTTGGCGCTCACACGCCTTGCCCAGCGCGCCGACCGCCTCTTCGCGCCTGACTTCGGCCCGCTCCCCGCCGACCCCGAGCGTCGCCAGATTGGCCTTCAGAGTCGCGATCGCGCCTTGGTCGCGCTCCACGAACACGGCCTCTTTGGCGCCCCTCGAGAGCGCCTCGATGCCGAGTGCGCCGCTGCCCGCGAACAGGTCGAGCACCCGGGCCCCATCGACCTCGCCCAGCATCGAAAACAAGGCCTCGCGCACACGCTCCGATGTCGGCCTCGTCGTCCTGCCCTTCGGGGCTTCCAGCCTCCGCCCGCCGTAACTGCCCGCGATCACCCTGAGCATGCGCGCCCCCGGGGCCGGACCGCCTTGGCGCGGCCGGGCTCGGCGCGGCCGGGATCGGTACGGGCAGGCTCGGTACGAGCGGCACCCAACTCAGAGGCCGCCCCCAGGTATGGCTCCAAGGTCATCCTGGGATCGGCTGGACGGCCTGGGCGCCGAAGGCCCTTTGCAGGGCGTCCTCCAGGAGAGCATGCTCGGGGGCGCGCAGCCCGGGGTCCGCCGTCACGATCGAGAGCGCCCGCGCGCGCGCGCGCTCGAGCAGCGCCAGATCCTCGGGCAGCCGCGCCACTCGGTGCTGGCTGAGACCCGACTGCCTGACGCCGATCAGCTCGCCCTCGTTGCGCAACTTCAAATCGATCTCGGCCAGCTCGAAGCCGTCGGAGTGTTCGGCCAGGGCCCGCAGCCTCGGCGAGCCGGCGTTGGCGGTCCCAAGCAGGCAACTCGAGCGATGCTCGCCGCGACCGACCCTTCCTCGCAGCTGGTGCAGTTGGGAGATCCCGAACCGCTCGGCGTTCTCGATCAGGATCGTTGTCGCGTTGGCGACGTCGATGCCGACCTCGATAACGGTCGTGGCGACCAGCACGTCGGCCAAACCGGCCGCGAACTGGGCCATCGCATTGGCCTTCTCGGCCGGCTTCATGCCGCCGTGCAGCAGGACCAGCCCATGGTCTTTCAGCTCGCCCGCCTTCAGCCGCTCGAGCTCCGCGGTCGCGGCCTTCAACTCCGCGCCGCCGCCCGGCTCGCTCTCGGCGCCCGCACCAGCACCAGCACCCGCACCAGCACCGGCGCTGTCGGCGGCTCCAGCGCCCCCCCGCCCTTCCTCCGCGTCGCTGATGAGCGGGCAGACCACGTACGCCTGCCTGCCGGCCTCGAGCTCTTCGCGCAGGTGCTCGTACGCGCGCGCGCGCGCCTCCTCTCCGGCGACGATCCTCGTCTCGATCGCCTGCCTTCCGGCCGGCAGCTCGCGCAGCATCGTCGTGTCGAGGTCGCCGTACCTCACGAGCGCGAGCGTCCTCGGGATCGGCGTAGCCGTCATGTGCAGCACGTGCGGGACCGCCGGCCCGGCCAGCCCGCCCGCCGCCTCAGCCAGCCCGCCCGCCGAACCAGCAGGCCCGCCCGCCGAACCAGCAGGCCCGCCCGCGGAACCAGCCGGCGCACCCGACCTCTCGAACGCGGCCCGCTGACGCACGCCGAAACGGTGTTGCTCGTCGACGATCGCAACAGCGAGCCCGGCGAACTGGACGTCGGGCTCGATCAGGGCGTGCGTGCCGACGATCAGCGACAGCTCGCCGCTGGCCAGCTTGCCGAGCGTGTCCGCGCGCCTGCGCGCCGGAGTCGAGCCGGTCAAGAGCGCGCATGTCACGTTCGCCTGCTCGCCGCCGAGCAGTCGCTGCAGGGTCGCGAAGTGCTGCTCGGCCAAGGTCTCGGTGGGCGCCATCAGCGCGCTCTGATGGCCGTGCTCGACAGCCCTGAGCATCGCCCACAGAGCGACGACGGTCTTGCCGCTGCCTACCTCCCCGAGCAAGAGCCGCTGCATCGCCTGCTCGCCCGCCAGATCCTCGCCGATCTCCTGGATCGCCATGCGCTGGTCTTCGGTCAGCGCGAACGGCAGCTGCTCGAGCCAGCGCGCCGAGAGGCTCGCCTGGCGGTCGAGCTTGATCGCGCCGCCCTGCTCGCGGCGACCGGCCCGGCGACGCAGGAACGAAAGCTGGGTCAGCAAGAGCTCCTCGTAGGCGAGCCGCCGGCGTCCCCGCTCGCGCTCTTCGGCGTCGCGCGCCCCGTGCATCGCCGCCAGCGCGCTCGCCCGGTCGGGCAGTTTCTCGCACAGCCTGGTCTTTGCGTCCAAGGCCTCCGGCACGTCGGCCAGGCCCGCCCACGCCGCCTGCACGAGGGCGAAGATCTGGGTGGAGCTGACGCCCTCGCTGGCGGGATAGTGCGCGACCTCGCCGGCCGCCTCCGGCGCCGGGCCCCGCTCGATCGGGAGGTCCTGGCCGGGAGCGTGATGGCTGACGTTGAAGGTCCCCCTGCCCGTCAGCTTGCCGTGCAACACGAGCCTCGTGCCGGGCTTGTAGCGCTGCACGAGCCACGGCTGGTTGAAGAACGTGGCGCCGATCGTCCCGGTCTGATCGAACACTTTCGCCTGCACCAGCGGCTTCATCCCGCGCCGCCTGACCGGCCGCGCGACGATCGAGCGCACCTGGACGGCGATCGTGGCCGGCTCCTCTTCGCGCAGGCCCCCGACCGTGGACGCTTCGCGGCCCTCTCTGGGCAGATGCTCCAGCAGGTCCCCGACGCTCGTCAGACCCAGCGTCCCCAGGCCTTCGGCCAGCTTGCCGCCCGCCTGGACATCGAGCGGCCGCCGCAGGCGCGACGGCTGGGGCCAGCGCACCGGAGCGGCCAGCAGCTCCTCCCAGGTCGGCCTCTCACTCGAGGCGAACCTCGGCGCCCGCCACCGACGTTCGGCGACGTCCTGCCCGGATTCCTCCGTCTCAGATCCGGGCAATGAGACTGTTGTTGCGGTCTGCGCCATCTCCCAATCATGCAACGCCCGGCGGTCATCGCCAGTCCGAGCGCTCCCGAGACCGCCCCCGCGCGCGCCGACCCTTTCGCGGCGACTACACCAACCCCGCCGGTCAGGCCAGAGACCCGCCTGTACTCCAGAGGTCGCGTCCCGGCTACTCGGCGGCCAGGAGCCACCAGTACGCCGGCTGGCCTCCGTCGCGCAGCTCCAGCTCGACCTGACCGTCGAGGAGCGTCTCGATTTGGTCGGCTACCAGCGGCGCGCCCTCGCCGACCAGACAGCTGATCAGTTCCGCGTCCCGCGCCAGCTCCTCGATCACCGAGCCCAGGGTCGCCTCCGGCTCGCCCCAGGCGATCAGCTGCTCGCCGACGAAACCGACCGCCTCGCCGCGCGCGAAGCGTCCCTGAGCGTCGTCGCGGGCCGCCTCGGCCACCGCCCCGGTGCGCACGTGCGCGAGCGCCTCGGCAAGGGCCGCCGCGTTCTCCTCGACGCTGCGGGCCCCCTCCAGCGCCACCGCCGCCACCAGCTCGGCCTGCTGACCGATCGCGGGCGCCACCAGCACCTGCTTGTCCGACAGCTCGGCGGCCCGCTCGGCGGCCATCACGACGTTGGGGCTGCTCGGCAACACGAGCACCTCCTCGGCCGGCACCTCGTGGATCGCGGCCAGCAACTCGTATGTCGACGGGTTCATCGTCGGTCCGCCGTCGATCGTGTGCAGGCCCAGCTCCCTGAACATCTTTGCCAGGCCTTCGCCGCTGACGACGACCAGCGCGCCGCAACGCGCCCGCCCGGCCTCCGGCTCGGCGACATCCGCGCCGTTCAGCGAGCCGTTGCTCCGGGCGTAAGCGCTCAGGCGATCTTCGCGCTCGGCAACCTGCACGCGCATGTCGGCGATGTCGAGCCTCGACACCTCCCCCGCCTTCGCGAACACGGCGGTGGCGCGCTCTGGCTCGTCGGTGTGCAGGTGCACCTTCAGAGTATTGGCGTCACCGACGACCAACACCGAGTCGCCCAGGGCCTCCAATGGCTCAATGAACGCCCCTGGGATCAGGTCGTTGCCGGTGACGGCGAAGTTCGTGCAGTACCGGTAGGTGCTCGACTCGTGCTCAGGATGGGTGATCTGGGCGGGCGCATAGTGGTCGAGCTCGGGCGCCTCTTCCCCGCGCAGAGCCGCCACGACGCCCGCGAACACGATCGTCAGCCCGTAGCCGCCGGCGTCGACGACTCCCGCTTCGCGCAATGCGGCCAACAGCTCGGGTCCGCGCTTGACCGACTCCTGACCGGCCGTCACCGCCCGCTCCAGGGCGTCCGCGATCGCGGTGTCCTGCATCTTCGGGTCGGTCGCCGGGCCCAAACGCGGGTTCTCGGAGCTGTGGGCGACGTCGGTCACGATCTTGTGGGCCATCTCGCGCGCGACCGTCAGGATCGTTCCCTCGGCCGGCTCGCGCACCGAGGCGTACGCGCGGTCGGCGGCTTTCGCCAGAGCAGCGCCGATCAGGGTCGCGTCGATCAGCTCGCCGGGTCTCGAGACCAGCTCCTCGGCGGCGCCCCTGATCAGCTGCGACAGGATCACCCCCGAGTTGCCCCGCGCGCCCAGCAGCGCGGCCCGCGCGACCGACTGCACGATCTCCTCGCGCCCGATCTCGTCGATCGTGCGCTGATCGCCGTTGACACCCAGCAGCGTGTCCAGCTCGGCCAGGACCGCGCGCAGCGTCAGCGCCATGTTGTCGCCCGTATCGCCGTCGGCGACAGGGAACACATTGAGGTCGTTGACCTCCTGCCTGCGCGACTCCAGATGCGCCAGCCCTCCCGCGACAGCCGCGCGAAAACGAACCAGGTTGGGATCGCTCACTACGCTTGTCTTATCAGGTCCGCCGGAGCCATGACCGGCGCAGGCCGTCCAGCCGGCCCCTCCGGGGGCGACTCGCAGGGGGGCTCAGGCCTCGCTTGCGGGGGGCCCGCCCAGCGTTCCCGCGGGGGCCTTCGTGACCTTGCCGGCTTTTAGACAGCGTGTGCAGACGTAGACGCGTCGCGGCGCCTTGCCGACCAGGATCCTTACCTTCTGCAGGTTCGGGTCGAACCGGCGCTTGGTCGCGACCATCGAGTGGCTGCGGCTCTGCCCGAACGCCGGGCCCTTCCCGCAGCTGTGACACACCTTTGCCATGGCGCCCGGCAGTTTAGCCGCTCGCGAGCTGTGCGCGCAGCCCCGCCAGTCCGAGGACCGCCTCGGCGGCGTGGCGACCCTGGTCGCGCTTTCCTCCACCGGAGCGTGCGAGCGCCTGCTCCATGGTGTCGCATGTCAGGACTCCGAAGGCGCACGGAACGCCGGTCTGGAGCTGCACTTGCATGATGCCCCTGGCGGCCTCCGCGCAGACGAAGTCGTAGTGGTCGGTCTCGCCTCTGATCACCGCACCCAGGCAGACCACCCCGGCGTAGCGACCGCTGCGCGCGGCGTAGGAGGCCGCGAGCGGCAGCTCGTAAGCGCCCGGCACGTCGAACGTCTCGACCTCGTGGCCGGCCTGCGCGAACGCGTCGCGCGCGCCCGCGAGCAGGCGCTCGGCGAGATCTCCGTAGAAGCGCGCCACGGCGATCGCGAATCTGCCCGCGCCCACATTCGGGCTGTCCGCCGTGGGGTTTTGGGGTCCAGCGGCCGGGATCGGAGGCTCCCCGTTCACCAGTCCAAGCCTTCCTCGGCGGCCTTGCGCTCGCGCTCGACCTGCAGCATCTCGGCGTCGAGGTTCAGGCCCTGGTGGTGCAGGGTGTGGCCCATGCGCTCGGCCTTGGTCCTCATGTACTCCTCGTTGTGCGGGTTCGGGGCATGCTCGATCGGCACCTGAGCGCTCACCGACAGGCCGTAGCCCTCCAGGCCCTTGATCTTCTTGGGGTTGTTGGTCAGGATCCGAATCGAGGTCAGGCCGAGGTCGGCGAGGATCTGCGCGCCGATGCCGTAGTCGCGCAGGTCCGCGGGCAAGCCCAGCTTCAGGTTCGCCTCGACGGTGTCCAAGCCGTCCTCCTGCAGCCTGTATGCCTTGAGCTTGTTCAAGAGCCCGATGCCGCGACCCTCCTGGGCGAGGTACAAGAGGACCCCTGTCCCCTCGCCCTCGATCATCGCCAGAGCCGACTCCAGCTGCTCGCCGCAGTCGCAGCGCAGCGAGTGGAACACGTCGCCGGTCAGGCACTCCGAGTGCACCCTTACGAGCACGTCCTCGTGCCCCGACACATCGCCCTTGACGAGCGCCACATGGTGCTTGCCGTCGAGCAGCGACCGGTAGCCGACGACCTCGAACTCGCCGAAGGCGGTCGGCAGCCGCGCGGCGGCCACCCTTTCGACGAGCATGTCGTGGCGGCGCCGGTATGCGATCAGGTCGGCGATCGTGATCATCTTCAAGCCGTGGCGCTCGCAGTAGCCGGCCAGGTCGCCGACCCTGGCCATCGTGCCGTCGTCGTTCATCACCTCGCAGATCACGCCCGCCGGGTTCAGGCCCGCCAGCCGCGCCAAATCGACCGCGGCCTCGGTCTGGCCGGCGCGCTCGAGCACCCCGCCGGCCCTCGACTTCAACGGGAAGATGTGGCCCGGCTGCACCAGATCCTTGGGATGCGATTTCGGGTCGATCGCGACCTGGATCGTGCGCGCCCGGTCGTGCGCCGAGATGCCGGTCGTGACGCCCTCCCTGGCCTCGACCGAGACGGTGAACGGGGTCTCGAACGACGATTCGTTCTTGGCCGCCATCAGCTCCAGACCGAGTTCCTCGCAGCGCTCGGCCGTCAGCGACAAACAGATCAGACCGCGCCCCTCCTTGGCCATGAAGTTGATCGCCTCCGGCGTCGCGAACTGAGCCGCCAGGGTCAAGTCGCCCTCGTTCTCGCGGCTCTCGTCATCGCAGACCACGACCATCCGGCCCGCCCTGATCTCCTCGAGGGCCTCCTCGATCGTGGCGAACGGGCTTGCTCCGAGAGCCGAGTCGCGCGCGCGCGTAGGAGCCGCCTCAGTGACATCCGCTCCCGAGCCTGACTCGCGCGCGCGCGAGCCCTCGCTTTTCGTACCTTGCTCCCTCATGCGGGCACCTCCTGAAATCGTGCTTCCAGCAAACGCTCGACGTGCTTGGCCAAGACGTCGAACTCCAGGTTGACCCGATCCCCGACCGCCAACTCCCCAAGATTCGTACGGGTCAAGGTCTCGGGGATCAGCGAGACCTCGAAACGACTCTCGCCCAGCCCGCCCCCGACCTCGGCGCCCTCGCCCGACCGGCTGACCGTCAGGCTGACGCCGTCGACCGCGATCGAGCCCTTCTGCACCAGATAGCGCCTCGCGCCCGCCCCGTCGCACTCGATGCCGAGCACCCGCGAGCCACCCTCCTCGCGCAGCTCCTTCACCGTGCCCATCCCGTCGACATGACCCTGCACGACGTGCCCGCCAAGCCGATCTTCGGCGCGCAGCGCCAGCTCCAGATTGACGCGACCCCCCGACTCCAGACCCCCGAGCGAGGACCTGTGCAGCGTCTCGGCCATCGCGAACGCCCCAAAGCCATCGTCCGAGACCTCGGTCGCGGTCAAGCAGACGCCGTTGACCGCCACCGAGTCGCCCCGCCCGATCTCACCGGCCAGACGTGTGGCAATGCGCAGCGTCACGCCGCCCTCGCCGTCTTGCTCGAGCCCACTGACGCGACCGAGGTCCGCGATCAGACCGGTGAACACGATCCCGTCTTTCTACTGCGGGCCCCTGATGGGCACGCAGGGCAAGCTGGACAAGGACGCGCCGAGCGAAGTGTGCTTTTGCGCATGAGCGAAGGAGGACGCAGTCCAGCGCTGGCCGGTTCGGGGATGCGAGCGGAGCGAGTGTCTCCCGGTTCGGCATGCGTGTTCATCAGGCTCACCACTCGCGCAGCCTTGCCTTGATCATGATGTCCTCGCCGATGCGCCCGCAATCGCAGGTCAGGGCCCTGAGGGCCTCGGAGATCTGCTCGACGCCCTGGCCCTCCAGGGGGTCGCGGGCGGCGCTGCCGCCCAAGAGCATGGGCGCCAGGAAGAGCCTCAGTTCGTCGATCTCGCCGGCGTCCAGGAAGGCGCCGGCCAGGTGCGGACCGCCCTCCAACAGCACCGACTCGATTCCCTGCGCGCCGAGCTGGTCCAGGGCCGAGCTCACGCGCGCGGGCTCGTTCTCGCCGGTCGCCAACAGCACCTGCACGCCGGCCGCCTCCAGGGCGTCGGTGTCGGCCCTGGCCGCGGCCCTCGAGACGACGACCGTCAGCGGGATCTCCAGGGCGGCCGAGACCAGCCGCGAGCTTGGCGACAGCCTCGCGAGCGAGTCGAACACGACCCGCCTCGGCTGGCGCAGAGCGGTCTCGTCGTCCTGGCCGCCCGGCCTGGCCGTCAGGCGGGGATCGTCGGCCAGGGCGGTGCCGATGCCGACGACGACCGCGTCGACCGACGCGCGCCACTGGTGCGCCAGAACCCGGCTCTGCTCGCCGCTGATCCACTGCGAGTCGCCCGTCCTCGTCGCGACCTTGCCGTCGAGGGTCATCGCCGACTTGAACAAAACCCACGGCCGTCCCGTCCGGGCGTGCTTGCGAAAGGCCTGGTTCAGCAGCCTCGCCGTCGTCGCCAGCTCGCCGTCGGCAAGCACCACCTCGACGCCCTCGTCCCTCAAAATGCCGAGCCCCCTGCCCGCGGCCTTCTCGGTCGGGTCGTCCGAGCCGACGACCACCCTGCCGATCCCGGCCTGCACGATCGCGTCGGTGCACGGCGGCGTCTTGCCCTCGTGGCAGCACGGCTCCAAAGACACGTACAGGGTGGCGTCCGCCAGGTCGGCCATGCCGCACGCCTCGATCGCGTTGACCTCGGCGTGGGCGCCACCGTAGCGTTCGTGGTAGCCCTCGCCCAGGACCACACCCTCGCGCGCGATCACAGCGCCGACGACCGGGTTCGGCCTGACCGCGCCGGCGCCCTTGCGCGCCAGCTCGATCGCCCTGGCCATGTGCTCCCGGTCGGTGTCCGTGCGCGTCGCCATCTGTGCATCCAGGATAACCCCCGTTGATCGCGGGCCCGCATGACTCGTCACAGTCGATGTGTTCGAGGCGGCGCATGCGCCGCCTCGCGGACCGTCACATGTGACGGTCCGAGGGAGGGCCGCATGCGGCCCTCCCGGCAGGCCCTCATGAGGGCCTGCCCCCCGAAGGGGTAAGGACGACTCAACCCTTCGCGCAGCGCCCGCCGCGCAGCCTGTAGATCGTGACCGTCGGGCCAGGCCGGTGATAGGCGAGCGGGTAGTAGTCGAAGCTCCAGTCGAAGTTGAACTTGACCGGCTGGCGCGCGCGCGCGTAGGGCGATGCTTCGAAGACGACCTTCCCGGCCCTGGCCAGGGCCTTGTAGTAGGCGATCGCCAGCGGCACTTCGCCGGGGTCGGCGTAGGCGCGGCCGGACTCGGTCGAGCCGCCGATCACCCAGCAGTAGCCGGCTCGCTGGTAGTAGCCGATCAAGGCCGGCGCCAGGGTCCGCTCGTAGTCCTCGATCCCGACTTCTTTGGTGAAGCCCGGTTCGAGTTTCCCGCTCGCCGAGACGTGAGACCACAACGACGGGTACTTCTTCCAACTCCTACCCCAAGCGTCCGGCGCGACCGGCTCGACCACGATCTTGGCGCCTGCCGGGATGTGGGCCACCATCCAGGCCCTTGCGATGTTCCTGGTGTCGGCCCTTGCCAGCGTTTTGCCGGAGTGGACGCTGTAAGCCAGGCCCTGCGCCAGGAGAGCCCCAACCAGCAGGGCCGCCACGAGCCGCGCCGCCCACGCCGCCGCGCGCCCCGGCGCCCCCGCCAGCCGCCGCCGAACGAGCACGATCAGCTGGACCCCAAAGAACGCGGCCAGCAGGCACAGGACCGGGAAGATCGGCAACAGCCAGCGACCGAAGTAGCGGCCCTGCAAGCCCATGAAGATCAGGTAGGCGACGGGCGCCGGCACGAGCAGCCAGCCGAGCCGCTGGCCGAAACGGGGATTCTCGCCGGAGGCGAGTGTCTCCCGGCTTCGGCGCGTAAAGACGCTCAGCGCGCCTCCCAGCGCCGCCAGCGCGGGCGCCCAGCCGAGACCCCAGGTCAGCGTCCACAGGTAGTACGCCAAACCGCCGTCCTTGGGTGCCCCCAGCTTGCCCTGGGCTTCGGCCGACAGGGTCGACTGGTGGACCAGTTCGGCGTGGAAGTCGGCGTAGTCGAGCGCCGCATACGGGTTCGCGATCAAAAAGGCCGCCAGCGCCGAGGCCCCCGCGAGCGCGATCCCCCCGAGCGCCCGCCTGCCCGCCCGGGCCGAGCCCAGCCCAACCGAGGCGTCCAGGTAGCGCGCCGCCGCGGCCGCCGCGAACGGCAGCAACACGATCCCGGCCGTGTACTTGCTCGCGCACGCCAACCCCAAGCCGACCCCCGCCACCACGTATTCGCGCGGGCGCCCGCTCCTCAGCACCCCGGCGCTGCCCAGCAGCGACAGCGTCGCCGGCGCGAGCGTCGGCACGTCGTTGAGCGCCAGGTGGCTGTAAAAGACCGGCAAAAACGCGACGGCCTCGATCGCGGCCGCCAGCAATCCGACGCCGCGCCCGAACAGCCTGGCGCCGGTCAGATACAGCAGCCACAGCGCGATCGTGCCCAGCACGGCGGACGCGACCCGCGCAAGCGTGTAGACCTCGGTCGGGTCGGCGCCGAAAGCGTGCTTCACGGCCACCCCGCCGCCGAGCCAGGCGGCGAACAGGAAGCGCAATACGTACGTGTACGCCGGCGGGTTCGCGAAATAGTGCGGGTTCAGCGTCCCTCCGGCGAACATTTCGACCGCATGCACCACGAAGTGGTCGGCCTCGTCGGCGTTGTACGCGTACGGCAGACCCTGGCCGATCCCCCACAGGCGCAGGCCCAGCCCGCCCGCCAGCACCGCCGCGAGGCCCGCCCACGCCCAGCGGCGGCTCAGCTCCCCGCCGAAACCGCCTTCCCTCCCGGCGCAGCCAACCGGCCCGGCGACGGTCGGAGAGCCGGGCGCGGGGCTCTCAGCAGTTGTCATAGACCGCGTAATACTTGCTCGTGTATATCCGTTTGTAGCCGGCCCTTGGCACCTCGACCCTGGGGTCGTCGCCGACATCGACGATCGCCTCGAAGAAGATCGCGCTGCCCAGCGGGAACACCGCGACCGAGCCGGCTTTGAGCCTGTCTTCGAGCGCCTTCGAGCCGCGCTCCGCGTCGGAGTGGGCCTGGCTGCGCGCCACGATGTCGTTCTGGCCTGAGCTGTCCAGGATCCAGCGAGCGTCTGGGATCAGCTTGTTGTCGGGCAGCGACACCAGCGGACAGCGCTTCAGGAGGGCGTGTACCCGGGGGCTGTTCAGCGCGGCGGCCAAGCCCTCGTGGAAGTCCTCGTGGTAAGCCAAGGTCGTCCTCAGGTTCGACAGGTTCAGCGTGTTCGCGACCGTCAGGCCGCCGTAGATCACGAGCACGGCCGCCCCGGCCATCCATACGCGCCGCAGCGTCGAACCCGGCTCCAGCATCGCCCAGCCGCCGACCGTCACCGCGCAGAACAGCAACAGCACGATCGAGGCGCCCATCAGGTAGCGGTCCACGACCGAGGCGCCGCCCGCCCCCTCCAGCACGAACACGCCGACCAGCAGGATCAGGGCCGCGAGCGGCACCAGCACCCTGCGCGGCGCCAGCCAGATCGCGATCGGCACACCGATCAGGCCGCCCAGCAGGACCGGCACCTTGTCGATCCGCACGCCGAACGTCCAGACCGACACCAGCACGCTGCCCAGACCCTGCGTCCGTTCCAGTTCCTGGGCCAGTTCGCTGGTCGAATGCAGCGAATAAAGGGGGTCTCCCGTCACGATCGCGTCCACCGCGACCCATGCCACCGGCGCGATCAGCGCGAGCCCGAGGTAGCGCAAGCGCGTGCCGTTGTCTACCCCGCCGGTGGCGCGCGCGCGCGTACGCGCACGCGCGCGCACCCCCCCATGCTCGTCGCCATATCCGCTCGCGCCCGACGCACCGTCCGCGCCGACCCCGGCCCGCGGCCGATTAGGGGGACACTCGCTTCGCTCACATCCCCGAATCGACCGATTAGGGAGACACTCGCTTCGCTCACATCCCCGAATCGGCCAGCAGCACCACAGCCAGTAGGCGCCGCTCAGCACCCAGGCCTCCGGTCGCAACAGGCCGGCCGCGGCGAGCAGTACGAACACGGGTGTGCCGCAACGCCTCTGTCTGACCTCGAACACGATCGCCCAGACGATCAGGGCCACATAGGTGATGTCCAGATAGCCCTGCGCGGCCAGGTTCTCGACGAAGAACCGGCTCAGCACGAGCAATGCAGCGACCAGGCCGACGACCGGGCCGAAGCAGAGCTTGCCGAGCCTGTACATGCCCGCCACGACAGCCACGAACGAGACGACCGAGCCCAGGACCATCAACCGCGCTCCGGCCTGGCCGAACAGGGCGCACACGAAGCCGAAGGCGATCGCCAAAGGGTGCTCGGTCGGGCCCCTGTAGACCCTCAGGTCGGGCAGATGCAGGTGCAGGACGTCCCTGCCCCAGAGCAACGCGTAAAAGGAGTCGTACGTCGGATAGGTCGGGTACGCGAAATATCCGAACAGCGCCAACGCCGACAGCGCGACCAGGCCGATCAGCTCCCACTTCGAAAGGCTCATCGTCCGCAGACGCCCCCGCGGCGCCGAATCCGGACGCGGGTGTGACAGGGTCGCGCTGGCCATCGACCTCAGAGCCTATCCTTGCAGGCAGGCGCCAAGCGCATCCTCTGGATCACCCGCGCCGTCGGGCGGAGCACAGGCCGTGTCCCGACCGCCGACAACCGATTTCGTCATGAAGCTGATCATCCAAATTCCCTGTTTCAACGAGGCCGACCAGCTGCCGGCGACACTCGGCGACCTGCCGCGCCAGGTGTCCGGCTTCGAGACGGTCGAGTGGCTCGTGATCGACGACGGCTCGACCGACGCCACCGTCGAGGTCGCGCGCGCCCACGGGGTCGACCATCTCGTCAGGCTCACCAACAACAAGGGCTTGGCGACCGGCTTTCAGGCCGGCATCGACACGGCCCTGAAGCTCGGCGCCGACGTGATCGTCAACACCGACGCCGACAACCAGTACTCCGGCCCCGACATCGCCAAGCTGGTCGCGCCGATCCTCGAGGGCCGGGCCGACATGGTCATCGGCGACCGCGAGGTCTCCGGGATCGAGCACTTCTCGGCGCTCAAGAAGCTCCTGCAGCGCCTCGGCTCCTGGGTCGTCCGCCAGGCCTCTTCGACCTCCGTGCCCGACACCACCTCCGGCTTCAGGGCCTACAACCGGGAGGCCGCGATCCAGATAATGGTCGTCTCCCGGTTCACCTACACCCTGGAGACGATCATCCAGGCCGGCAAGCTGCTCGTCGCCGTCGACCACGTCCCGGTCCAGACCAACCCGAAGACCAGGGAGTCCCGGCTGTTCCCCTCGATGTCCGCCTACGTCCGGCGCAACGCGGTCTCGATCTTCAGGATCTACGCCCAGTACGAGCCCTTGCGGGTCTTCTGGACACTCGCCCTGATCATCGGCCTCGGGGCGGTCGGCGTCTGGATCCGCTTCGCGGTCGCCTACGCCGAAGGCAACGGCAAGGGCCACGTCCAGTCCCTCATCCTCGGCGCGGTCCTGTTCATCGCCGCGGTCGTGCTCTGGGCGCTCGGCGTGATCGGCGACCTCCTGGCCGCCCAGCGCGTCATGACCCAACGCACCTACGAGCGCGTCCGGCGCATCGAGCTCCAGCTCGGGGTTCCGCCGTCTCACTACGAAGCCAATCCCTCCGGCCAAGCCTCCGGCGGGCCTTCGGACGAGCCCGAGAGGTCCGGGGGATCTGGTGGGTCCGGCCAGGCCTCCCGCAAGACCGGATCCTCCGGCGAAACGGGACCCTCCGGCGAGGCGGACGCGCGCGCGCGTGAGGCGGTCGAAGTATGAAGGGCACCGCGACGTGAGCGCCGGCGGCGCCGGCGGCGGGGTGACGATCTCCGAGGAGGGGATCGTCACCGGCAACACCTACGACAAGTACGGTTCGACGAACCCTTTCGTCAGGCGCATGATGTCCGGGTTCGAGGCGTCCCTCGACGACCTGTTGCAGCTGGCCGATCCCGAGTCGCTCCTGGACGTGGGCTGCGGCGAGGGCGTGCTCGTGCACAGGTGGGCCAAGCGCCTGGGCCGCGACCGGCGCGTCGTCGGGATCGACCTCGAAGAGGAGTCGATCCAGGCGGGCTGGTCTGAACACACCGCGCCGAACCTCGAATACCGGATCATGAAGGCCGAGGACCTGCCGTTCGCCGATCACGAGTTCGACCTGGCCACCGCGATCGAGGTCCTGGAGCACGTCCCCGACCCGGCCCACACCTTGGCCGAGATGGCCAGGTGCGCGCGGAGTCACCTGCTCGTGTCGGTCCCCAGGGAGCCTTTGTGGCGGGCCTTGAACATGGCCAGGGGCGCGTACTGGCCAGACCTCGGCAACACCCCCGGCCACCTCAACCACTGGTCCAAGCGCTCGTTCGTGAAGCTGCTCTCCCATTACGGCCGGGTCGCCGAGGTCAGATCGCCGTTCCCCTGGACGATGCTGCTGGTCCGGCTCTGACCTTCTGGGCATTGCGACGCCCGCCAGAGTGACGATGAGCAAGCGAGGCAAGGACGCAGGGAGCGAAGTGTGCTCTGCACATGAGCGACCGAGGACGCAGCATCGCGCCGCTCAGCGTCGCTCTGGCTACGGCAGCGGCGCTCGGATTTTGTCGGTCGGGATCGCCGCGACCGGGCTGCTGACGTTCGCTTACTTCTCGATCGCGAGCCACGTGCTCGGCGAAGAAGCAGCCAAGCGGGTCGACGTCTTGTGGTCGGTCATGTTCGTGATCATCTCGGTCATTTACAGGCCGATCGAACAGCTCTTGTCGCGCACGATCGCCGAGCGCCGGGCACTGGGCCATGCGGAGCATTCCGTGAAGGTCCCGATCGCGATCCAGGCGGGCTTCGCGCTGGCTTTCCTGATCGCCGCGCTGGCCTTCAAAGAAGACCTGGTCGCGAACGTGTTCGACGGCTACACCGCCCTGTACGACGTGCTCGTGCTCGGCACGCTCGCGTACGCGGCCAGCTATTTCGCCAGGGGCTGGCTTGCCGGCCACCAGTACTTCGCCCTGTTCGGCGGCCTGGTCCTGCTGGAATCGTTCTCGCGGCTGTGCTTCGCCTTGGCGGCCGCCCTCGGCATCACCCACGGCCAGACCGCGGTCGCCGTCGGGATCGTCGCGGCGCCGTTCGTCTCCTTGATCGTCGTCCCGGCCGCCTTCGCGCGGCGCTCCTCCGAACACCGGGGAGCGCCCGAGATCGAGGAGCTCGACGCGGCCCTGGCGGGCCCCGGCACCGAGGGCGTCGAGGAGGCGGTCGTCGCCGACGAGCTGTCTTTGAAGCGCGGCTCGCGCTTCGCGTTCGCCGTCTCCGGCGTGATGCTCTCCGAGCAGACCCTCCTGAACGCGGCGGTCCTGACGGTCGACGCGACTTCGCTGGACAAGGCTTTGGCGGGGATCGTCTTCAATGTGCTTCTGATCGCCCGGGCCCCGCTGCAGCTCTTCCAGGCGATCCAAACCTCATTGCTGCCCCACCTGACGGGCCTGGAGGCGACCGCCGGCCACGAGGCTTTCGCGAAGGCGATCCGGGTCACGATCCTCGCGATCGCCGCGTTCGCGGGCGCGGTCGCGCTCGGCCTCTTGGCCGTCGGTCCATTCGTGATGGACCACCTGTTCGGCCAGCACTACGAATACAACCGCTTCGGTCTGGCCCTGATCGGCCTCGGCATGGGCATGCACCTGACATCCGGCGCTTTGAACCAGGCCGCCCTCGCGCGCGATCAAGCCCAGCACGCGGCGCTCTGCTGGATCGTCGCCGCGGTCGTGTTCGTGGCCTGGATGTTCGCGCCGATCGTCAGCGAAGAACTCTTGCGCACCGAGATCGGCTACTTCGGCGCCGCCAGTCTCTTGGCGGGGATGCTCTGGTTGCTGTATCGACGGGGGTCGCGCCCTCCAAGTCCACCGACCGCCCCAGCGAGCGTGCGGTAGGCGAGACACCGGCACGGCTCGCGGGCTCAGCCCGTCCCGACGGCCTCCGCAAGCGCGCGGTAGGCGGCGCCGGGGTCCTCGCGGTCGAAGATCGCCGAGCCGGCGACGAACACGTTGGCGCCCGCGCGCCTACAGAGGGGCCCGGTCTCGGGGTCGACGCCGCCGTCCACCTCGACCGCGACCTCGGCACCGACGATCGCGCGGACGCGCTCGATCTTGTCGATCGAGTGTCTTATGAATTGCTGGCCGCCCCAGCCGGGGTTGACGGTCATGCAGAGGGCCATGTCGATCGACCCGGCGACCTCCGCAAGGGCGCCGACCGCCGTCGCCGGGTTGATCGCGACGCCGACGCCGACACCCGACTGGCGCAGCAGGTCGGCGGTGTAGGAGAGGTGCGGGGTCGCCTCGGCGTGGAACGTGACGGAGTCGGCGCCGGCCTTCACGAACTCGGAGACCTGGCGCTCCGGGCGCTCGATCATCAGGTGCACGTCGAGGATCGCCCCGGCGTCGTGGGCCTGTTCGCGCAGCGCCTCGACGACCAGCGGACCGACCGTGATCGGCGGCACGAAGTGGCCGTCCATGACATCCACGTGGATCACCTTGGCGCCCGCGTCCAAGACCTCCCCGACCTGCTCGCGCAGCCGCGCGAAGTCGGCAGACAGGATCGACGGCGCCACGTGGACGCCCTCTCGCAGGAGCTCAGCGCCGGCAGACGTCATGCGATAGCTATACGGGTGCGTGGGAAAAGCATTTCTCTACTGTCGGCGTTTACCATTGCATCAACGACAATTTGGGGATATCAGGATACTATAGTTATACGGCTGCGCGGAGGAGACATATTTTTTTCACCAACTGTGCACCATTGTATTAAAACTAGTCTCTATCGATAGACCATAGTTATACGGTGGCGCAGAAGACATTCTCTTTTTCACCAACTGTGCACCATCGTATTTCTTGGATGGCAGCTCATAATGACGGCGCTCATATCGCTTGCAGCATGGAGTCGCCGCAGTTGTTGCACTTGAGAATCGCCGTGGAGGACATCCGGACGATCGTGGAGTGCTCGCCGCAGTTGGGGCAGACGGATGTCAGCTCGAAGCGGCGTAGGCAGTAGACGCAGCGGTAGCGGCCGGGCAGGTTGGTTGGGCGCAGCCAGGGCTCACCGCAGGCGGGGCAGCGCGGGCCAAGCTCGATGGCGGGCTTGGCGGGCGTCGGCGGCTCTTGAGTCATGCCGGTCAACGGGCCTTAGGCGCTCTTGCGAAACCGGGCGACGAAGAAGCCGGCGGTGCGGTCGCGGTGGGGCAGGGTGAGCACGGTCTCAGGCGCCGCGGGTGAAGGGTTGCGCAGGGCGGGCAGGTCGGCGCCGAGGTCGTCCAGCGCGAACGAGGGATGGCGGTCCAGGAAGGACGCGATCTGGTGGTCGTTCTCGGCTTGGGAGATCGTGCACGTAGAGTAGACCAGCACGCCTCCCGGACGGAGCGCCTCAGCGCCGGCATGGAGGATCGAAGCCTGGACGCGCTGAAGCTCGGCGAGGCGCTCGGGCGAAGCGCGCCAGCGCAGGTCGGGCCGGGCCTGAAGGGTGCCGAGCCCGGAGCAGGGCGGGTCGACGAGGACCCTGTCGAACACGGGCCCCTCGGGCCGGGGCGTGGCGGCGTCGGCCAGCTCGACGTGGACGTTGTCAGCGTGCAGGCGCTGGGCCGTGCGTACGAGCGCGCCGGCGCGGCGGCGGTCGCGCTCGACCGCAACGATCCGGCCCTGGCCGGACATCAGGGCCGCCAAATGAGTGGTCTTGTTTCCGGGCGCGGCGCACAGGTCGAGCACGGTCTCGCCGGGCTCGGGGCCGAGCGCGCGGGCGACGAGCATCGCGCCACGCGACTGCGCCACGAACGCGCCCTCACGCCAGAGCTGGGAGGCGAGGGCATCGAACGGGCCGTCGAGGACGAGCGCCTCGGGGATATCGGGGTCCAGATGAACGGGCACCTGCATAGCGGTGAGGTCTTTGACGAGACTGGAAGCGTCCGTGACAAGCGTATTCAAACGGATCGCAAACTCGCTGGGTTCGTTGTCGGCCGCCATCAGGGCTCGGGCCTCGGCGGCGCCCAGCTCGCGCCAGAACAGCTCGGAGATCCAGGTCGGATGGGAATGCTTGATCGCGGCCTGGTCGGGCGTCTGGTCGGTCAGGCCCGCGAGCAGGTCGGATCCTTCGCGGGCGCAGCGGCGCAGGACCGCGTTGACGAGGCCGTGCCCGGCCCTGGCTTCGGACTTGGCAAGCTCGACGGCGTCGCCGACGACCGCGTAGGAGGGCGCGCCGTCCAGGTAGGACAGCTCGTGGCAGCCGAGCCGTAGGGCCGCCAGGAGCGGCGCGTCGACGCGCTCGGCGGGGCGCTCGGCGAGGAGGCCGATGAGGTGGTCGAGGGTGCCCTTGCGCTGGATCGCGCCGTAAGCCAAGCGCATCGCGAGGGCCCGGTCGCGGGCGTCGAGGTCCTTGGCCTCGGCTCTGAACGCATGGTCGGCGTAGGCGTTCTGCTCGAAGACCCGCCTGAGCACCGCGTACGCACATGCCCTGGCGGGTGCCACGCGCGCGCGCGGGCCGGCCGCCGCGGAGGTGTTCGCGCGCCCCGCCGTCGCGGAGGCGCCTGCCCGCCCACCGGGCGCGGACTTGCCGGACGCGCGCCTGCCGAGACTCTTGCCGGGCGTCATGGGCCGGCCGGCAGGCCGTGCCCGCGCAGGAACGAGGCCGCGTCCATGGGCCGGCCGCCCGGCGGCTGCACCGTCAGCGGCTCGAGCACGCCGTCAGCGGTCCCGTAGAGCAGCCGGCCGTCGCGCGCGAGCAGCGCGCCGGGCTCCAGCCGATCGCCGGCCGCGACCTCGTCCCGGGCAGCGGCCTCGGCCGGGGCGCCAGCCTCGGTACCGGCGGGGACAAGGACAGCGGCTGCGTGGACGCCGAGGAAGCTGCCGTCGGCCAGATGCAGGCGCGCGCCGATGTGCGGATGCAGCGCCCTGACCACACGCTCGAGCTGGACCGCCGGGACGCTCGGGTCGAGCAAACGGTCAGGGGGCCCGATCTTCTCGGCATAGCTCACGCCGGACTCGTCCTGGTCCTCGAACGCAGGCGCCGAGCCGCTTGCCCTGAGGTCGAGCACGCGCACGAGCAAGTCCCCGCCGAGCGCGGCCAGGCGCGGGGCGAGCGAGCCGTACGTGTCGTCGGGCGCGATCGATTCGGCCGCCGCCATGCAGACCGGCCCGCTGTCGAGGCCGGCCGTCAGACGCATGATCGAGACGCCTGTCTGCAAATCGCCGGCCATGATCGCGCGCTCGACCGGCGCGGCCCCGCGCCAGCGCGGCAAGAGCGACGGGTGCACGTTGAGGAGGTCGTGATCCGAGAGCAACGGCTCCTTGATCAGGGCGCCGAACGCGCACACGACGACCGTCTGGCGGGCCTGGCCACTCCCGGCCCCACTCCCGGCCCCACTCCCGCTCGCATCGCCTCCCTCCGCCCCATCCCGTACGGCGCCGGTCCCGTCCCAATCGACCTCGTCCGCTCCATCCCGTACGCCTCCGGCCCGCGCGATCAAGCCCAGGGCTGCCGGCTCGTTGACGTTGGTTGGCTGCTCGACGGGGATGCCAAGCGCGCGCGCGCGGGCGGCCACCGGCGGGGACGCCAGGCGCCGCCCACGCCCGCGCGGGCGGTCGGGCCGAGTGATGACGAGCGCTGGCCGGTGCGCACCGCCGGCGAGCCGCTCCAGGACGGTTGCGGCGAAGTCGGAGGTGCCGATGAAGACGATGCTCACGGCCGAGTGCCCAAGAACGCCGCCGAGGACTTCGGACCGGCGATCAAGCTGGCTGCCGCTCGGCTGGCTGGGCCTCGGCGGACTGCCGCTCGGCTGGCTGGGCCTCGGCGGACTGCCGCTCGGCTGGCTGACTCTCGGCGGACTCCCGCTCGGCTGGCTGGGCCTCGGCGGGCCGAGACTCGGCCGGCTGCTGTTCGCGCGCCTCGCGCAGGGCCCTCATCGCCTCGCGGCGGGCCTCGCGGGAGATGCGATCGAGGATAAGGATGCCGTCGAGGTGGTCGATCTCGTGTTGGATGACGCGTGCCTCGAGGCCCTCGGCGTCGACCTCGACGTCGTGGCCGTCGGGATCCTTGGCGCGGACCCGGACGCGAGCCGGGCGCTCGACCTCGACGTGGACTCCGGGCAGGCTGAGACAGCCCTCGCCGCCGGCCTCCAGCTCCTCGCTGACCCAGCCCAGCTCCGGGTTGACAAGGGCGGTTATCGGGTCGTCGGTATAGGCCCGGTAGACGAGCACCCGATGCATGACGCCGACCTGGGTAGCGGCCAGACCGATCCCGAGCGCGTCGGTCATCAGCTCGCCCATGCGCTCGGTCTCCAGGCGCAGGGCCTCGTCGAAGCGCTCGACCGGCAGGGCCTTCGCCCTCAGGACCGGGTCGCCGAGCTTGCGGACCGCCGCGAGCGCGGCGTCGCGCCGCGCGCGGGCCTCGGGGTCGAGCTCTTCGACCTGGGGCGCGTCGTCCTCGCGGCCGACCTCCCCATCTTGCTCGTCAACTGCCATTCCCCGATTCTAGAGCCGAGCCCGAACCGATTGGCGTGCGTCGGGCCAGCACGCGATCCAAAGCTATTGCGGGTCGACGTCGACGCTGAAGCTGACGCCGCGGTGGACCCGGTCGTCGCTGACGCGTCGCACCGCCTCGCCGACGGCACGCACGGCCGGCCGGCACTCGGAGGCCTTGACGAGGATCATCTGGCGTTCCTGGCCACGCAGCCTGAACAGAGCCGCCGGCCCGAGGACACTGCCAATTGCATCGCCGACCAGGGAAGCCCGCAGTTCTTTCCCGATAACCTCGGCGGCCGCCCGCGCGGGGACGCCGTCCTCGGCGGCGCAGACGATCCGGATCAGGTGCGAGAAAGGCGGGTATGAGAGCGCCTCGCGGCGTGCGAGCTCGCCGGCGATGAAGCCGTCGCTGTCGTGGTCGGCCGCGTGCGCGATGGCCCGGGCCTCGGGAGCGATCGTCTGCACGAGCACGCGGGCGGGTGGGATCGATTCGGCTCCGCGCCCGACACGTCCCGCGAGCTGAGCGATCAGCGCGAACGTGCGCTCCTCGGCCCGGAAGTCGGGGAAGCGCAGGGTCGCGTCGGCATCGAGCACGACCCCCAGCGCCACCCCCGGGAAGTCGTGGCCCTTGGCGACCATCTGGGTGCCGATCAGGACTCCGGCGGGCGCCTTCTGGAAGCGGTACAGCAGGCGAGCGCTGCCACCTTCGCCAGCGACGGTGTCGGCATCAAGGCGCAGGATCGGGAAGCGCTCCTCGCCGCCCCCGAGCGCGGCGGCAAGGTCGTGCTGGACGCGCTCGGTGCCGGCCCCGTGGCGCGCGAGAGAGACCGAGCCGCACTGTCCGCAGCGCTCGGGCACGCGCTCGCGATGGCCGCAGTGGTGACACGCCAGGTAACCACCCGCATTGTGCAGGACCAAGGCCACGTCGCAGTCCGGACAGCTCCAGACCTCACCGCACATGCGACATGACAGGAAGTTCGACCAGCCACGCCGGTTGAGCAGCACGATCGCCTTGCCCTTACGCGCACGCACCTCGGCGAGCGCCCGGGCGGTCTCGGGGTGCAGGCCGGCGCTCTCGTAACCGCGCATGTCGAGCACGTCCACCTTCGGCAGCGCCCCCCCGTCCACGCGCTCGGACAGCCTCAGCAGCGCTCCGGCGGCGGATGGCGGCGGCGGGGACGCTGGCGCGGATGACGCCGCGGGCGCGGACACAGACACTGGCGAGGCCGCAGGCGCGGATGCGAACGGAACGGCTTGGGAGGCCAGCCAGACGCTCTCGGGGCGCGGCGTGGCACTGCCGGAGAGCAGGAGGGCACCGGCCGTGCGGGCGCGGCGCTCGGCGACGTCGCGGGCATCGTAACGGGGGTCTCCTTCGTGCTTGTAGGAGGCGTCGTGCTCCTCGTCGACGACGATCAGACCGAGGTGTTCGATCGGGGCGAACACGGCCGAACGCGGACCGACGCATACGCGCGCGCGGCCGGTGCGCAGGCGTTGCCATTCCTCGTAGCGCTCGGCCGGACGCAGCCGCGAGTGCAGGACGGCAACGGTCTCGCCGAAGCGCTCCTGAAAACGGGTGACGATCTGGGGCGTCAGGGCGATCTCGGGCACGAGCACTATCGCGCCGCGGCCCTGGTCCAGAGCCCGGGCGGCGGCCCGCAGATAGACCTCGGTCTTGCCCGAGCCGGTCACGCCCTGGAGCAGGCGCCGCTCGAAGCTGCATCGGTCGAGCGCAGCGCCGAGGACCACGAGCGCGTCGTCCTGGGCCCGGGTCAGCGGTGGCGCCTGGAGCTGGCCGGCGCCGACCGGCAGGTGCTCGGTGCGTACGCGCGCGGGCGCGCGCCGGCGCCCCGAAAGGCGGCGGGCGGCGCCGGGCGGCAGGACGAGTGTCAGGGCCCGGGCGATCGTGGAGCAGTATTCGGCGGCGATCCATCCGGCCAGCTCGACCAGCTCGACCGGCAGCGCGGGCGGGCCTTCGTCGAGAGCACGCAGCGGCGCGAGCAGCTTGCGCTCGTCGATCTCGCTGTGCTCGGCCAGGCCGACGACGACCCCGAGCACCTGGCGTCTGGCGAACGGCACCACGAGCATCGAGCCGACGTCGACCACGCCGCCGCGAAGCTCCTCGGGCAGGCGGTAGTCAAACGGCCCGCGCAGCGTGCGGGCACTGGTCATCGGCTCGACCTGGGCGATACTGGACATGAACTACCGAGCCTAGGTCAGCGCCCGGCGGCAGGACCGGCATCCGTGACCGCGACCGCCCGGCCGGCATGGACCGCGGCAGTCGACGGGGGCTCGGGTTGCGGTGCCCGCGCGATCAGAGCCCGGCGGCGGCCCTCAGCGCGTCGGCCTTGTCGGTGCGCTCCCACGTGAAGTCGTGGTCGTCTCGGCCGAAGTGACCGTAGGCGGCGGTCTTCTGGTAGATCGGCCGGTGCAGTTTGAGCTCCTCGCGGAAGGAGCCGGGCCGCAGATCGAATACCTCGTCGACCGCCTTTGCGATCTGAGCGCGGCCGATCTGCTCGGTGCCGAAAGTCTCGACCATCACCGACACCGGATGGGCGACGCCGATCGCGTAGGCGACCTGGACCTCCGCCCGGTCGGCGAGGCCCGCGGCGACGATGTTCTTGGCGACCCACCTGGCCGCGTAGGCGGCCGAACGGTCGACCTTGGACGGGTCCTTGCCCGAGAACGCGCCGCCGCCGTGTCTGGCCATGCCACCGTAGGTGTCGACGATGATCTTGCGGCCGGTCAGGCCGCAGTCGCCCATCGGGCCGCCGATCACGAACCTGCCGGTCGGGTTGACCAGGAAGTTGCGGGCCAGCTTCTTCTCGTCGTAGAGCTCGGCGGGGAGCACCGGTCTGAGCACGTGGTCGAGCAGGTCGGGCTTGATCAGGCTGTCGGCATCCAGGCCGTGGGCATGCTGGGTCGAGATCAGGACCTTTTCGATCTCGACCGGCTTGCCGTCGAGATAGCGGACCGTGACCTGGGTCTTGCCGTCAGGCCTGAGGTAGGGGATGACCTCGCCCTTGCGGACCTCGGCCAGGCGCTTGGCGAGCTTGTGGGCGAGCGCGATCGGCAGCGGCATCAGCTCTTCGGTCTCGCGGGTGGCGTAGCCGAACATCATTCCCTGGTCGCCCGCGCCGGCGACGTCGAGCTCGTCCTCGTCGGCCGGGTCGTGCCTGCTCTCGTAGGCGGCGTCGACTCCCTGGGCGATGTCCGGGGACTGTTTGTCGATCGCGCTGATGACCGCGCAGGTGTCGCAGTCGAAGCCGTAGCCCGCGTCGTCGTAGCCGATTTTGCGGACGGTCTCTCTGGCGATCTCCTGGATGTCGACGTTGGTGTCGGTCGAGATCTCGCCCGAGACGACGATCAGGCCGGTGTTGACGAGCGTCTCGCAGGCCACCCGCCCGTAGGGGTCCTCGGCCAGGACCGCGTCCAGGACGCCGTCCGAGATCTGGTCGGCGATCTTGTCCGGGTGTCCCTCGGTGACGGACTCGGACGTGAACAGGAACTCGTTGTCGGCGTGCTGGCTCATTTTGATTGGGTCTGCTCCGGGGGTTCGTCGCTTGAGGTCGAGAAAGGCCGGCAGAGTCTATCCACGCCTGGCGGCAGCCCGGCGCCCGCGCCCGCGCCCGCCGGACTCGCGCCCGCGCTGGCCGCGTTCGACGAAATCGACGATCAGGGGGATCCCGTCCATCGAGTAGCGGGCGCGCAGGCGGTTCTCCAGGAAGTAGGCGTAGTCCCTGGTGACGCGCCGCCGCGAGTTGACCTGGATCGCGAAGCGCGGCGGGCGCTCGCCGATCTGAGCCATGTAGAGCAGTTTCAGGCGCTGGTTCGAGGATCCGCGGCGCGTGCCGACGGGCGGCTGGCGGGCCTGGACGGCCTCGGCCAGGAAGCGGTTCAGCTCGGGAGTCGGGATGCGCCCGGACATGCGGTCCGCCAGCGCCAGGGCTTCGGTCATGAGGCGGCTGACGTTGCGACCGGTCTTGGCGCTGGCGGTGAGCACGCGCGGGCGCAGCCTCAGCTTGGTGGCCACATGGGCGCGCTCGTGCTTGAGGGCGGCCTCGTCGCCTTCGTAGAGGTCCCACTTGTTGAGGACCAAAGCGGTCGCGCAGCCGGTCTTCATCGCCAGCTCGGCGATGCGCAGGTCCTGGGCGGTGACGCCGTCGCGGGCGTCGCAGACGACGAGCGCCACGTCGGCGCGCTCGGCGGCGCGCTCCGAGCGCAGAGAGGTGTAGTACTCGACCGAGTCCGAGACCTTCGAGGACCGGCGGATGCCGGCCGTGTCGACGAGGACGATCTCGCGGCCGTCGACGACCAGGGTCGTATCGATCGCATCGCGCGTGGTGCCGGCCACGTCCGAGACGATCGTGCGGTCTTCGCCGATGAATTTGTTAAGGAGCGAGGACTTGCCGACGTTCGGCCGCCCGATGATCGCCAACCTGGCCGGCGCCTTATCGGGCTCGGAGTCCTCGGACGGCGGATGGGACTCGTTTAGCGTCGTTACGATCAGGTCCAACAGGTCGCCGGTGCCGAGACCCTGGGCGGCGGACACGGGCACGGGCTCGCCCAGGCCGAGCTTGTGGAACTCGGCGGCGAGAGGGATATCGCGCGGGCCGTCGCACTTGTTGGCGGCGACGAGCACGGGCACGGGCGAGCGCCGCAACAGCTCGGCCATGTCCTCGTCGCCGGGCCTGACGCCGGCTTTGGCGTCGACGACGAGCACCGCCAGCTGGGCGTCGGCGAGGCCGGCCCGGGCCTGGTCGCGGATCGAGCCGGCCAGGGGATCCTCGTCTTCGAAGTCGACACCGCCGGTGTCGATCAGCTGAAAGCGACGGCCGTTCCACTCGCACTCGAAGTCCTTGCGGTCGCGCGTGATCCCCGGGCGCTCGTGCACGACCGCCTCGCGGCTGCCCGTCAGGCGGTTGATCAAAGAGGACTTGCCGACGTTCGGATAGCCGACGATCGCGACCTTCAACATCAGGCCAGTATGCCCGGCCAGCGCTCGGGGCCCGGACCGCGGAACCACGGACGGCAATCACGGGCACGGCGCAGGACACTCGAACCGCCGGCGACGGCCACCAGGCGCCGCGCGGATCAGGCGCTCGAACGGCCGGCACACGCGCGCGCGAGTCCGGCGATTTGGTCTACGACCTCCTCGACGCCGAGACCGGTCGTGTCGAGCTGGACAGCGCCCGGCGCGACCGCCAGCGGACTGTGGGCGCGCGTGGAGTCGCGCTCGTCGCGCAATGCCTGCTCGGCCAGGACGGTGTCTGCGTCGGACCCGAGCTCGTGGGCGCGCCGGCGCGCGCGCTCGCGGGGGTCGGCCGTCAAGAAGACCTTCAGCTCGGCGTCGGGCGCGACGACGGTGCCGACGTCGCGACCCTCCGCGACCCAGTCGCCATGACCCATCAACGAGCGCTGCTTGGCGACCAGCGCCTCGCGCACACCCGGGTCGGCGGCCACCCGCGAGGCGGCCTCGGACACCTCAGGGGCCCTGATCGCGGCCGTCACGTCGCGGCCGTCGAGCAGGACCGTGGAGCCAGGCTCTGCCTTGGACCCGTGCCCACCCGCGTCACGGCCGCCACCGACCCCGGGCGCTCCTTGCAGTTCGATCCGGGCGGCCCAGGCGAGCGTGGCCGGCTCGGCGTCAGGCGATTCCAAGGAGAGCAGGCCGACACAGCGATACATGGCGCCGCTGTCGAGATAGGCGAAGCCGAGTTGGCGGGCCAGGGCGCGCGCGACCGTCGACTTGCCGGAGCCTGCGGGACCGTCGATCGCTACGAGCATCGTCGCGGCGCGAGGCTGTCGATCGCTACGAGCATCGTCGCGGCGCGAGGCTGTCGGTCGCTACGACCATCGGTCCCGGGCGGGGTCTGGACCATGCGACCTCACGGGGACGGCCTCGCCGGCAAGGACCTCACGAGGAAAGCCTCGCGATGTCCTCGACGAACTCCGGATAGGAGACGTCGGCGGCCTCGATCCCGACGACCTCGACGCCCTCTTGGGAGGCGAGGCCCGCGACGGCTCCGAACATCGCCATGCGGTGGTCGCCGTGGGCGTCGAGGACGCCGCCGCGCAGGCCGCCGGTGCCACGCACCGCGAAACCATCCTCGGTGGCCTCGATGTCGGCGCCGAGGCCGCGCAGGCCCTCGACGACGTCGCCGAGGCGATCGGACTCCTTGACGCGCAGCTCCTCGGCGCCGCGCACGACCGTCTCGCCCTCGGCGTAGCAGCCGAGCAGCGCCACCAGCGGCAGCTCGTCGATCGCCAGGGGCACCTCGTCGGGCTCGACCACGGTCGCCTCCAGCGCGCCGTGGGCGACGTCGAGGTCGCTGACAGGCTCCTCGGCGGACAGCTCGCCGGTCTCCTGCTCCAGATCTCCGAGCACGATCCCGCGCATCCTGCGAACGATCCTCAGGAAGCCGGTTCTCGTCCAGTTCACGCCGACGTTCTCGATCAACAGGCGCGAACCGGGCACGAGCACGCCGGCGGCGATCAGGAACGCCGCGGAGCTGGGGTCGCCGGGGACCTGGACGCGCTCGAGGATCAGCTCGTCGGCGTTGACGACGGTCACGTGGCGGCCGTTGCGGTGGATGTTGACGCCGGCGCGCAGGAGCATCCGCTCGGTATGGTCGCGGCTGCGCTGGGGCTCGCCGACGGTGCTGGCGCCGTCGGCGGCGAGGGCCGCCAGGAGCAGGCAGGACTTGACCTGGGCGCTGGCGACGGGCAGCTCGTATGAGATCGCGTGCAGGTGCGCGCCGGTGACGGTGAACGGCGGGTAGCGGCCTTCGCGAGCCTTCACCGAGGCGCCCATCTGGATCAGCGGCTCGGCGATGCGGTCGACCGGCCGGCGTTTGATCGAGGCGTCGCCGTCGAGCGTGAACGAGCGGCCCTCCTGGGCGGCCAGCCAGCCGGGCAGCAGCCGCATCAGCGTGCCTGCGTTGCCGACGTCGATCGGGCCGTCCGGCTCCTGGGCCTCGCGCAGGCCGGTGCCCCTGATCGTGGTCTCGTTATCGCGGATCTCGACGAGCGCGCCGAGCGCGCGCATCGCCTCGAGCGTCGAGGTCGTGTCGGCCGCGTGCAGGTAGCCCTCGATCCTGACCGGCTCCGATGACATCGCTCCGAGCAGGGCTGCCCGGTGGGAGATCGACTTGTCGGCCGGCGCCCTGATCGTGCCGGTGAGCCCGCCTGAGGGCTCGAAGCGAAGGTTCATGCCGGGGAGTATGACCGGAGAAGACCGATCGCCATCGACACGTCTGTCGTGAGCGTCAGCGCCCGTCCGTGGCCGGTGTCAGCGTTTCGCGCTGCGCCCGCGCCCGCTCGTTCCACTCGCGAAGCGCCTGCTCGTCGCCCGCCTCCAGCGTCGTACGTAACCGCGCGAGCCCCCTGCTCAACTCGTCGATCGCCGCGACCAAGGCGTCGCGGTTCGACATGTAGATGTCGGTCCAGATCGCGCTGTTGGAGCCGGCCACTCGGGTTGCGTCGCGAAAGCTCGGGCCGGCCGCGAAGCCTTCGAGGCGGTCGCCATCGGCGGCGGCGCCTCCCGGCGCATGCGCGAAGCCGGCCCCTGACTCCGCCTCGGCGCCGATTCGCGGCGCCCGCGCCGCGACGGCCTGGCCGACGAGCAGGTTCGCCAGCACGTGCGGCAGCTGCGAGACGGTCGCCATCAGGCGGTCGTGGGTGCCGGGATCGATCTCGACCGGCGTCGCTCCAAAGCTCGCGATCAGCTCCCGCAGAGGCCCCTGACGGAGCCGATCGGCAGGCTGACGGCTCTCCTCGAGGGGCTGGCCGCCCGCGCGCGACCCCCACGCGGCGCACAGAAACCAGGTGGCATCCTCGAACAGATCCTCGCGCGCGTGCTCCACGCCGCCAAGCTCGCCACCGGCCAGCGGGTGGCCGGCGACGAAGCGCGGATCTGAGATCGCCTCGGCGATCTTGCGCTTGGTCGAGCCGACGTCGGTGACGACCGTCTCGGGACCGGCCACTTCGAGCGCCGCCCTGATCGTCTCGGCCAGAACCCCGACCGGGGCGGCGACGAACACGATCTGCGCATCGTCCACCGCGCCTACGATGTCGCTCGCGGCCACGTCGATCGCGCCGAGCCGAAGAGCGGCTTCGCGGGCGTGGGGGTCGGCCCCCCATCCGGGATCCCAACCGGTCACCTGGGCCTGGCCACGTGCGCGCGCGGCCAGACCGATCGAGCCCCCGATCAGGCCGACGCCCAGGACGGCCACCTTCAACGAGGCCACCGTCCGGCGCCGGCCGGCCGTGCGCCGCCGGAGAGCGTCGGCCGGCGCCGGGCCATCAAACCGCGCTCAGCGCCTTTCCCGCCAGCGCCGCGGCGCGCTCGACCGCGACCGCGTAGTCGGCGAACGCGTCCGCGTGCAGGGCCTGGGGGCCGTCGCAGACCGCCTCGTCGGGGTTCGGGTGCACCTCCACGATGATGCCGTCCGCTCCAGCGGCGGCGGCGGCCAGGGACAGCGGCAGAACCAGGTCGCGCCGGCCGGCGGCGTGGCTCGGGTCGACGATCACCGGCAGATGCGTCAATTCCTTGAGCACCGGCACGGCCATCAAATCGAGCGTGAAGCGGTAAGCGGTCTCGAACGTTCTGATGCCGCGCTCGCAAAGCATCACGTTCGGGTTGCCTTCCTTCAAGATGTACTCCGCCGCCATCAACAACTCATCCAATGTCGACGAGAGTCCCCGCTTGAGCAAAGCCGGGCGCCCGGAGCGCCCGATCTCGGCCAGCAACGGGTAGTTCTGCATGTTGCGGGCACCGATCTGGATCACGTCGGCGACCTCCAAGACCGGGTCGAGGTCGCGCATGTCCATCAGCTCGGTCACGATCGGCAGGCCTGTCTCCAGCTTCGCCTCCGCGAGCAGCCGCAGACCCTCCTGGCCGAGCCCCTGGAAGGCGTACGGCGAGGTCCTCGGCTTGTAGGCGCCGCCCCTCAACAGCGAGGCGCCGGCGTCGCGCACGGCGTGCGCGGTCTGCAGGGTCTGCTCGCGCGACTCGACCGTGCAGGGGCCCGCGATCAGCGAGAAGTGATCGCCGCCGATCTTGCGGCCTTCGACGTCGAGCACCGTCCGCTCGCCGTGGGCGATCTGCAAAGAAGCCAGCTTGTATGGCTTCAAGATCGGCACCACCCTGTCGACGCCGGGCTGGCCCTCCAGGCCGAGGCTGGCCACGTTGGCGTCCTGCTCGACGTCTCCGATCGCGCCGATCACGGTCACGCGCTCGCCCGTACTGCGATGGGCGCGCGCGCCGGCTCGCTCGATCTTCTCCACGACCGCCTCCACCTCGTCGGGCGTAGCGGTCTCCTTCATCACGATCATCATCTCTTCATCCTTTCGGCCTGACGTCTCGAATGGTACGGGCTGGGGTCGGGTCCTGCCGGCGCGAGGCCGGCGGCGGGGCTCCGGACGGGCCGCGAACGGCCCTATGCGTGTGATTCGACGGGTGCCGCACGTTGGCGGGTGTCGCACTCCGTAAGAAGGCGCTCGGTCCGTCGAAGGACCCGGTGCGGCCGTCAGTGCCCGCTCACACGCGCGCGGGCACCGCCGAAGCGCCTAAATAAATCGCCAAACGCGATAAGCGTAAGAAGACGACCACACGCGAGGAGCGCGTTCGGTTGCGGCGGCGAGGCTGCGATCCGTGGTGGTCATCGTTCCAACGTTTTAGCAGACCTCAGACGCCCTGCCAAGCAGTGAGAAAGACCCGCGATCAAGCCCGCGGCAGCACCTCTGCGAGCGCGTCCAGGAAACGCACATTCTCTACCGCCGTGCCATAGGTCACGCGCAGCGCCGGGCGTTCTCCGCCGAGCGCCGCGCCGGCCCGGACGAGCACGCCGCGCTCCTCGAGGCCCTTCATGACCGCCGCCTCGTCCCTGGCCGACCCGTCGGGCCGCTCGCCAAGCTCGATCCAGCAGAAGTTGGCCTGCGAGTCCGCCACGTCCAGGCCCAGCTCGCGCAGGCCGGCGTTCAGCGACTCGCGCTCGGCGACCGTGCTTGCGACCCGCTCGATCACGGCGTCCTGATGGGCCAGCGCCTCGACGGCGGCTGCCTGGGCCAGCCTGTTGCAGAAGAAGGGTTGGCGCACCTGGTCGACGGCCCTGGGCAGCTCCTCCGTGGCGCACAGGGCGAAACCGACACGCAGTCCGCACAGGCCGTACACCTTCGAAAAGGTCCTCAGCAGGACCAGGTTCTGGTGTTCCGCCAACAGCTTTATCGAGGCGTCGGGATCGCCGTCGAGCAGGTTGAACTCGCAGTAGGCCTCGTCGACGATCACGCACACGTGCTTCGGCACCTCCGCCACGAACGCCGCGATCTCCGCGAGCGGCAGGGCCGTCGAGGTCGGGTTGTTCGGGTTGCAGACGATCGCCATCCGCGTCGCGACGTTGATCTCCCTCAGCATCCCCTCCAGGTCGTGCCTGCCCTCCGCGTCCAGGCCGACGGTGATCGCGCGCGCGCCGGAGGCGGCAGAGAGGTGCGGGTAGACCGAAAAGGACGGCCAGGCGTGGACCAGCTCGGCCCCGGGCTCGAGCAGCGCCTCGCCGGCGGCCAGCAAGATGTCGCACGAGCCGTTGCCGATCGCGATCTGCGCCGCTGATACTTCGTAGCGCTCGGACAGGCGCTCTCTCAGGACCGTGTTCGACGGGTCCGGATAACGGTTCAACGAGTAGACCGCCCGGTCGATCGCTTCGCGGATCTCGGGCAGTGGCGGATAGGGCGACTCGTTGGAAGCCAGCCTTATCAGTGGCGCGCCGTGCTCTCCATAGCCACCGGCGGCCGGGTACACGGGCAGCCTGCGGATGCGCTCGGCGAACTCGATCGTCATGGCTTCATCATTGTGCCGCGGCTAAGTCGGCCCGCAAGGCGACGGCATCGCGCAGATAGACGTGGTCGGGCGCGTGACCGTTGGTCGCGTAGTAATGGATCAGGACCCTGATCACCTTCGGCATCGAGCCGGGCACCGGGATCTCGCGGGCGCACAGCAACGGCACCCGCTCGAAGCCGAGCGCCCTGGCGGCGACGGCCGGAAACTCGGCGTCGAGGTCCTCGGTCGTCGTGAAGATGCAGCTGACCACGTTCTCCGGGTCAAGCGCGTTGCGCTCCAGGATCGATTTCATCAGCTCGGTCGTCGCGCCAAGGATCTGATCGGCGTCGTTGGCGTCCACGGTCGTGGCCCCGCGCAGGGCGTACAGGCGCATAGCGGCGATTCTAGGCGGCCCGAGCCGTGGCGCGCAGGCGCTCGACCTCCGCCTCGCCCAGCCGGCGGCACGCGCCCGGCGCCAACTCGCCGAGTCGCAGCGGGCCGAAGGCGATCCGTTCGAGCGCGAGCACCGGGCAGCCGACCGCCTCGCACATCCGCCTGACCTGCCTGTTGCGGCCTTCGGCGATCGTTATCTCCAAAACGGAGGTGCCGCGCGCGCGTACGCGCGCGCGCGCAGTCGGCCCGTCGTCGAGGACCACACCGGCCCGCAGCGCCCGCAGCGTCCGCTCGCCCACCGGCCCGCCCGCGACGCGCGCCAGATAGGTCTTCGGGACTTCGTAACGCGGGTGTGTCAGCAGGTCGGCCAGCCCGCCATCGTTCGTCAGCAAGATCAGACCACTCGAGTCCGCGTCCAGGCGCCCCACCGGATAGAGCCTCGGGCCACCCCCACCCCCATCCCCTCCCCCGGACCGGCCCCCCGACCCGGACCGGCCCCCCGACCCGGACCGGCCCCCCGACCCGGACCCAGCCGCCGACCCGGACCCAGCCGCCGACCCGGACCCAGCCGCCGACCCGGACCCAGCCGCCGACCCGGACGCCGCCGCCGACGCCAGCTCTACAACGGTCGGGCGGCCCTGAGGGTCGCGCGCGGTGGAGACCACGCCGACGGGCTTGTTCAGCGCGTAGACGACCCTCGGCTCGGGACCGGCCAGCAAACGGCCGTCGACTTCGACACGATCATCGGGACCGACGTCGCGCGCGGGGTCGGTGACGATCTCCCCCGCGACCTTGACCCGTCCGTCCGCAATCAGCTTCTCGGCTGCTCGGCGCGAGGAGACGCCGGCGTGGGCTAGATGCTTGGCCAAGCGCATGATCCCCAGATTAGGCTTGGCCTGGCCCGTGTGTGTGTCTGCCTTCAGACGCACGATCGCGGCCGGCCCCGTGCCCGCTATCCTTGACGTATGTCAACAACGGTAAAGAAAAAGCGGGGGGCTCGGCGTGACGCCGGTCGCTCGCGCGTCTCCGGCAAGCACCAGATAACGATCCCGATCGGCGCATTCAGCGAGGCCGGCCTACGCGAGGGAGATGTCGTCCAGGTCAGCGCCCACGGACGCGGACGCGTGCTGATCACGCGGATGGACGACCTCCTGGACCAGTATGCGGGCTGCTTGCGCACTGGGGGCCAACTGGGGAGCACGATCAGCGAGCTGCGCCGAGAGTGGGATTGATCCTGCTCGACTCGACGGCGATCGTCGGTTTCCTGGACGCCGACGATGCCCTCCACGAGGCCGCGGTCGCCAAGCTGAAGGGGTTTGCGGGCGAGCATCCTCTGGCCACGTCGGTCGTCGCCTACGCCGAGGTCATGACGGGCGTCGTCCTGGGTCATCATCCGCGCGAGAGTGTCGACGAGTTCTTCGAGGTCCTGATTCGCGACCTCCTGCCGGTGGATCAAGCTGTAGCGGCGCGCGGCGCGGAGCTGCGAGGCGAGCGCAAGTCGCTGCCGATGCCGGATGCGCTGATCCTCGCTACGGCCGATCTGCACGCGGAAGTGGAGAAAGTCCTGTGCGCCGATGCGGCTTGGCCGAAGATCGAGGGTCTCGATTGCGAGGTCGAGTTGCTGAAGCCCGACTCATAGCGCCACTTACAGCCAGGGTCGGGGCCAAGCAGGCGCCGAGGCTACTCGCCAGCGCTCGCGGCGGGTCCGCCCCCGGCGCGGGCCTCGCCGGCTCGCAGGAGCCTGTCGCGCAACTCGGCCTGCTCCTCGGGCGTCGGGTCCCAGCGGGCGACGTCGGGCAGCTCCTCCAGGGAGCGCAGGCCGAACAGCTTCAGGAACGTGGCGCTCGTGCGGTACAGGACCGCGCCGAACTGCGAGCGGCCGGCCTCCTCGAGCAGGCCGCGCTCGAGCAGGGTGGTCGTGGCCGAGTCGGCGCTGACGCCCCTGATGCGCGTTATCTCGGGCCGTGAGACGGGCTGCAGGTAGGCGACGATCGCCAGGGTCTCGGCCTGGGCCGGCGTCAGCGTGGCGGCCCTCGGTTTGCTGAACAGCCGCCGCGCGGCGTCCTCGGTGCCGGGGTCGGTCGCGAACGTGTAGCCGCCGGCCAGCTCGCGCAGCACGATCCCGCGCGTGCCGTGCACGTAGCGCTCGGCCAGCTCGTCGAGGGCGGCCTTCGCGTCTGGCTCCGAGCAGCCGGCGGCCTCGGCCAGCTCGGCCAGCGTCAGGGCGTCGGGCGAGAGGAACAGCAGCGCTTCGAGCCTGCTCTTCAGATCGGACTCGCCCGGGGTCTGGGCGGCGGTCTGGGCTTCGGCCGTCATGGGAAGGTCGGACGGCGGCTGGCCAGGAAAGTCGGAGAGCGGCTGAGTGGGAGCGTCCACGCGGTCTATCTTGCCACCGCGGCCACGGCGGCGACGGGCCGCGAGGAAGCAAACCCGGGCGATGCGGCTCCCGAGAACGCCGCCTCGACCGTCACCTCCCCGAAGGACTCCTCCTGGCGCCAGTCGGCCTCGCCGCGTTTGTAAAGCTCCAGCAGGGCGAACAGGGTGACGGCGACGGTCATGCGGTCGGCGCCCTTGACGGCCTCGTCGAGCGAGAACGCGCCGCGACGCAAGAGGCCGCGCAGGTGCGCCAGGCGCTCGGCGACGCTGACCCTCGGGACGAGGATGTGGCGCACGCTGATCGCCGGCGGCATCGTTAGGAGACGCCCGATGGCCTGACCGAGAACCGCGGGGTCCTCCGGGCCCTCGACCGGCGCGGGCCGGTGGCGGCGCAGATGCTCGGGCGGCGGCGCCTGCCTGAAGCGCACGCCGTCCTCGCGCGCCAGCAGCTCGCGCAAGTGGCTCGCGGCGGAGCGGTAGCGGCGGGCGTCGAGCATCCGCGCCAACAGCTCCTCGGCCGCCTGCTCGGGGGCGATGTCGAGCAGCTCGGGGTCCTCCTCGGAGGCGATCATCAGCTTCGACTTCAGCTCCAATAGCGCCGCGATCAGGACGATGAACTCGGTCGCGGTCTCGAGGTCCAGCTCGCCCCTGGATTCGAGGTGGTCCAGGTAGGCGAGCACGACGTCGGCGAGGGCCAGCTCCAGCAGGTCGACCTCTTCGCGCAGGATCAATGTCAGCAGCAGGTCGAACGGCCCGCTGAACAGGTCGAGGTCGAGGTCGAGCGTGGCGATGCTCACCGCTCAACGGTATCGGCCGGACCCGACGGGGCCGGATCAGAGAAAGATGCGCGCGAGGGCTCTAGCCGGTCGAGGCCAAACCAAGGAACACGAAGATCGACCGGTTGAGCCGGATCGTGTCGGTGCCAGCGAGCGCACCGACGCAATCGCCGAGCTTCGCGCGAGCGACCGTGGTGATCTTGTCGACCATCAGCCTGGAGGTCTCGTGCAGGCCGTTCTCGGCTGAGGGCTCGATCTCCAGACGGAACAGCGGCGCCTCGGTGGGATCGGTGGTGAACGGGCAGATCGTGACCGAGTCTGTGTCGAAGTGATCGTCTTGCACGATCACCGCCGGTCGCGGCTTGCCGGCGTAGTCGGGGCCACCCGAAACGGTCCAGATCTCCGCGCGCTTCACGCCTGGGGCTGGCCGAAATGGGGATTCACGCCGGAGGCGCGTGTCTCCCAGCTTCGGTCCGATATGGCGTCCACGAACGCCTGATCCTCCGCCGCATGTCGGCTTTCGGCAATGGCACGAGACTGACTGTGCGCCTCCCGCGCGAACCGCGGAGCACGGACGTCGGGCACCCAGATCTGGATCGGCCGCAGACCCTGCTTGCGCAAGCGCGCCCGATGCTCGCGCACTCGTGCTCCGGAGTTTGAGTTGATGCGTGACATGATCGATGCGTTACATGTAACGGGCTGAAAGCGTAGCACACGATCGTGACCGCGATCGTGCCGAAGGGGCCGTCCGCGACACGCTACGCTTGAAGCGATGACGACGCTGGTGCTGGACCCTGTGCCCGTCGAGTTCCAGGCGCTGCTGGAGCGGCGCAAACGCCTGGATCAGGATCGCCACGACGAGATCTGGGAGGGTGTCTACCACATGGCGCCGGCACCCCACGACACCCACGCCGACATACAGCATCAGCTCGCGGTTCTGCTCGACGCTCCGGCTCGGCAAGCCGGCCTGCGCCCGCTGATCGGTGGTGAGTTCAACATCGGAGAGCCCGAGGACTACCGGGTACCCGACGGCGGGCTGCTCCGCGGCCGCGAGCCCGCCACGTGGCACGCCACCGCCGCACTCGCGGTTGAGATCGTCTCACCGGGGGACGAGACTTGGCAGAAGCTCCCGTTCTACGCCGCCCATCACGTCGATGAGCTGCTGATCGTCGACTCCGCCACACGCACGCTCGAGTGGATGGCCCTCGATGACGGCGAGTATCACGCGGTCGAGCGCAGCGGCCTGATCGACCTCGCCGTGAGCGAGCTGACCGAGCGGATCGACTGGCCGCCCGCGGCAAGCGCATAGATCCCAACAAGCTATGTCTCGACAATCCTGGGCCGCGACCTGCGAGATGTGGCGCAGGTGCGCGACGCCGGTGGTGTTGGGCGCCTGCTGGGGCTGATCGCGACCCGCTCGGCGAACCTCGTGAGCGCGCGCGCGATCGCCGGCCCTCGTTGTGGCACTACCGCGCCGGTCGGCCCTCAGTCGCCGTCCCTCGCACCACCGTCGGGCTCGGTGAGCGCCGCGATGTCTTCGAGGTCGACCGGGCGGGCGCTGGCGCGCTTCATCGCGATCAGGTCGTCACGGCCCGCGACCGCGATTTCGAGGTCGCCGAGCCGGATCACGAGCGCGCGATTGCGAAGCTCATCGTAGGGCGGGGCGCCGGGGGCGTCGTGGAGCACGTCGACGGGACCATGCCTGGTCCCGAACTGCCACAGGGTGGCGCGCGGCAGCATGGCGGCGTCGATCGCCATGCTCTCGCCGCCGGGGTTCAGGACCCGAGCGTCCAGCGCGTTCAGGGCGTCCGCCAGCCGTGCCAGGTTCTGGGGGTCGGAGGCGGGGAGCAGATCGACGTCAAACGTTGTGCGCATGTGGCCGTGCGTCTGGACGGCGAGCCCTCCCACGAGCACGTAGTCGACGGAGTGGCGATCGAGCTCCTCAAGGATGCGCTCGGCATCCAGGGGCGTCTCACGATCCACGGGCCGCCTCCGCGCCGGCGCGGTGCAGGCGAGCGGCCAAGCGGTTGGCCGAGATCGCCAGCTCCAAGCGCTCGGCCGGCGTGCGCCGCAGCGACGCGGTCAGGTGGACCGGGTCCCATCTTCCGGACAGTCGCCGGGCGCTCAGCTCGGGCTCACAGCCCATCGACAGGAGCAATGCGCGCAGGGTCTCCCACCTGGGCGCCGTCAGGCCGCGCTCGATCCGGCTGACCGCGGCCTGGGTGGTACCCGCCCTGAGCGCGAGCGAGCGCTGGCTCAGGCCAAGCTCCTCGCGACGCTTTCGGATGATCTCCCCTTGCTTGATATAGAGAAGTATATCAGCAAGATCGCCGCCACCACCACTGCCACCGCCCCGAGTGACGCGGACGAGCTGATGCGCGTGCACCGAGACGATGCGCTAAAGTGATGCACATGCCGCGCACCACAGTCGACATCGACGATGATGCCCTGCGCCGAGCGCAGGTCGAGCTTGGCACGGAAGGCCTGAGCGCCACGGTAAACGCCGCATTGCGCGCCATCGGGCGACGGGGCGCGCTGGCCGGGTTCGACGTCGTCCGCGACATCGATGGAACGCCGGCCGAGGTCGATGAGGGCCGCCGGAGCCGGACCGTTGAGCCCTGAGCGAGGGACCGAAGCAGAGCCCACCCAAGCGGGCGCCTCGCATGCGGAGCCCGAGGCAGGGCCGCCCGCGCTGACGCGGCCGGCCCTGTTCGACACGGGGGTCTGGACGTGGGCTCGGGACCGCCGGTTTCCGAAGCTCGCGCGGTGGTTCAACGCGGAGGTAGCGGCCGATCGCGTGCTGGTGTGCGACCTCGTGATCCTGGAGCTGGTGCGCATGGCGCCGAACGAGACACGGGCTCAGGAGATCGCCGGCCGCCTCGACGCCCTCCAATCGGCGCCCGCGCCGGCGAACCTGTGGACGCGGGCACGCGAGCTTCAGCTACTGCTCTCGAGCAGCGGCGATCACCGGCGCATTCCGCCCGCGGACCTCCTGATCGCGGCCACGGCCATGGCCGCCGGAGTCGTGCTCGTTCACTACGACCGCGACTACGAGCGCATCGCCGCGATCAGCGACCTTCAGCACCGCTGGCTGCTGCCAGACGGAACCCTTGCCTAGCCGTCCTGCTTGCGGACTTTGTGAACGGTTGAGGGTTGTCCGGCATGGCGCAGAAAACAAGCGCCAAGAGAACAACCAAAAAGTTTTCAACCAAACTCTAGTGTATACTTGGCCCTGTGGCGAGCATGGAGCCCACGAAGGGACAGGCGAACCCCAGCGCCCGCGGCCCCGGGCCGGACCCAGTAAGCCAGAACCCGATCCCGGCGCATCCGTTCCATGGGCGCGAGCAGGAGCTGGAGACGCTGCTGCGCACGGTCAGGCGCATACAGCGGACCGGCCGGGGAGCGATGATCTCGATGCGCGGGCGCCGACGCGTTGGCAAGAGTCGCCTGGCCCAGGAGCTGATTTATCGCTGTCGCTGCCCTTCGGTCTTTTATACGCCGGTGCAGGGCCCCGGCCCGTACGAGCTAGAGCGATTTGTGGGCGCGATCGCGCGCTCTGACGCCCCGGCGGCGCTCGACGTCCGCAGGGGCGCCACAGCGCACAGCTGGGAGGCCGCCCTGTCCCTGGCGGTGAGCGGGGCGAGCAGGCGAGCGCCGGTGATCCTCGTGATCGACGAGCTGCCTTATCTCGTGGACAAAGAGCCGACGATCGAGGCGGTGCTGCAGCTCGTCTGGGATCAGGCGCTCCAGCATCAGCCGGTGCTGGTGTTGCTGATCGGATCGGACCGCGCCACGATGGAGGCGCTGACCGCGGAGGGAAGACCGTTGTACGACCGTGCCCGGGAGCTGGTCGTCAAACCGCTCGACCCGGCGACGATCGCGGCGATGCTGGACCTCGACGCGGTGGACGCGCTCGACGCTTACACCGTCATCGGCGGGTTTCCGGTGCTGGCGCTGGAGTGGGAGCGCGGACGCTCGCTGGCCGAGTACCTGGGCGAGGCGCTCGCGGACGAGAGCTCGTTCCTGGTGGTCAGCGCGGAGCGCGCTCTGGCGGCGGAATTCCCGACTGGCCTGCAGGCCCGGGCGGTGCTGCGCGCGATCGGCGGCGAGGCACGCGCCCACAAGACGATCCAGACCCGTGCCGGCCTGAACCAGACCGCGCTCGATCGCGCCCTGCGCTCGCTGGTCGACAAGGGCATCGTCGAGCGCTCGACTCCATACGCCGCGATCGCCTCGCCCAAGAACCGCCAGTACCTCGTCGCCGACCCCTACATGCGCTTCTGGCTGGGCTTCGTCGGGCCAAACATCGACCTGATCGAGCGTGGAGGAGGAGAGCTGGTCGCACGGACCGTGCTGGAGCGCTGGCCCGCGTTCCGCGGACACGCGATCGAGCCGACGATCCGCGACGCGGTGTCGCGCCTGCTGCCCGGCCGTCGCTTCGCGGGCGCACGCCACGTGGGCGGCTACTGGAACCGCACCCACACCGTCCAGGTCGATCTGATCGGCGGCGACGCCCGTCCCGTGGCCAAACACATCGGGTTCGTGGGCTCGATCAAGTGGCGCGAGCGCCAGCCGTTCGATCGCGCCGACACCGCCGCGCTCATCGCCCAGCGCGCACGCGTTCCGGGCGCCGAGCAAGCCACCAAGCTCGTGGGCGTCAGCCGACGCGGCTTCGCAAAGGACGCCGGCCTCGACGTGGCCCTCACAGCGCAACAGATACTCGCCGCCTACCGGTGACCCATACCCAGGCGACGGTCGTGGCGTGCGGAGGTCTGGGAGCGCGAGAGTTCGTCGTGAAGCGCAAGCGGTCCAAAGCGCTACTGATTTCCGGTCCAAAGCGCCAGCGAAACATGGTCCAAAACGCTAGTATGGTGAGATGTCCAGGCGAGAGCACACGCGAGAGTATGTCCCTCGCGCCGTGGACGGCTGGCTTGAAGAGCTGTTCTCAGAGCTGCCGGCACTGCTGATAACCGGACCTCGGGCAGCCGGTAAGACGACGACGGCGGCGCGCCTGGCGCGGACCGTCGTGCGCTTGGACCGCGAAGCGGAGGCCCAGCCGTTCCGCGACGATCCCGACGCCGCGCTGAGATCGCTGCCCGAGCCCGTGCTGCTGGACGAGTGGCAGGCTGTCCCGGGAGTGCTGGGTGCGATCAAGCGAGCCGTTGACGAGGGCCAGGGGGCCGGGCGGTTTCTCGTCACCGGCAGCGTGCGAGCCCGTCTGGACGCTCCCACGTGGCCGGGAACCGGGCGCCTGGTGCACGTGCGTATGTGGGGCCTGACCGTCGGGGAGATCGAGCGCTCGTCGCCCCGTGGGCGCCCGTTCATCCAGGCGCTTGCAAGCGCGGACCCGGCGGCGTTCGGGATGCCCGCCAATCCTCCAGACCTGCGTGGCTATGTCGAGCTTGCGCTGCGCGGCGGATATCCCGAGCCCGTGCTGCACCTGCGGGGCGGGCCGCGCCAACGATGGCTGGAAAGCTATCTACAGGAGCTGTTCACTCGCGACGCCGAGATGCTGGACGGACCTCGCGATCCGGCGCTGCTCAGGCGCTTCTTCCAAGCGCTGGCCCTCAACACCGCCGGCCTCGCGAGCGCCAAGACCATCTATGACGCCGCCGGGATCAGCCGTGCCACGGCCGGGGCATACGAGCGGCTGCTGGCCAACCTGTTCGTGCTCGACACGCTCCCGGCTTGGCGAACGAACCGGCTATCGCGCCTCGTCAGGGCAGGCAAGCGCTACCTGACAGACACCTCGCTGCTCGCCGCGGCGCTCGGCCTGGACGAGCACGCGGTCATGCGCGACGGCTCGCTGCTGGGTCGCCTGATAGAGACGTTCGTGCTGGCCCAGCTCAGACCCGAGCTCGAGCTGACTGGCTTTCAGCCACGCCTATACCATCTGCGCGAGAAGAACGACCGCCGTGAGATCGACCTCATCGCCGAGCTGCCGGCCGGTGATCTGGCGGCAATCGAGATCAAGTCCACGGCGTCGCCCACCAAAGACGACGCGCGCCACCTGCGGTGGCTGCGCGACCAGCTCGGGGAACGATTCCGGGCGGGCGCCGTCCTGCATACCGGACCTCGCCCGTTCCGCCTGAGCGAGCGAATCCTCGCTCTGCCGATCTGCTCGCTCTGGGAATGATCGGACCATGAACCGCCCGCTCGAACCTATCGCGGCCCGACGCCCATCCGCTCGCGCACGTCGGCGAGGGTTTCGGAGGCGATCGTGTGCGCGCGGGCAGCGCCGTCTGCCAGGATCGCCTCGAGCGCGGACTCGTCGGCACGGAGCGCGGCGTAGCGTTCGCGGACCGGGGCCAGGTAGGCGATCACGGCGGCCGCGACCGCGGCCTTCAAGTCGCCGTAGCCGCGGGCGTCGGCCAGGTCGGCTTCGATCTGCGCGGGCGTACGCGCGCGCGCGACGGCCAAGATTTCGATCAGGTTCGAGACCCCGGGCTTGTCGGGCGCCCTGACGATCTCGGCGCCGGAGTCGGTGACGGCGGACTTGACCTTCTTCTCGATCGCCTTCGGCTCGTCCAGGACGTAAACGGTGCCGGCCTCCGAGCCCCCGGTCGTGGACATCTTGCGGGTCGGGTCCTGCAGGTCCATGATCCGGGCGCCGACCTCCGGGATGCGGTGCTCGGGCACGACCAGGACCTCCCGGCCGTCGCCGAACCGCGCGTTGAAGCGCCGCGCGACGTCGCGCATCAGCTCCAAATGCTCGCGCTGGTCCTCGCCGACGGGGACCTCGTGCGCCCGGTAGGCCAGGACGTCGGCGGCCTGCAGGACCGGGTAGACGAGCAGCCCGGCCGAGACCAGCTCGCGCTGGGCGACCGACTTGTCGCGGAACTGGTGCATCCGCTGCAGGCGGCCAAGCTCTGTCACCGAGCACAACAGCCAGCACAGTTCGGTGTGCTCCTGGACGTCGCCCTGCCGGAACAGGATGCAGCGCGCCGGGTCCAGGCCCGCCGCGAGCAAGAGCGCGGTCAGGTCATAGACGCTTTGCCGCAACACCGCCGGGTCGTAGGCGACGGTCGTCGCGTGCAGGTCGACGATGCAGTACAGCCCCTCGCCGCGATCCTGCCCCGCCACGTACTGCGCGATCGCGCCGATGTAGTTGCCCAGGTGCTTGGTGCCGGTGGGTTGGATGCCGGAGAAGATGCGCATGGACGGCCAGGCTACAGCTCAACCACGATCGCCGAACCCCCAGCCCGCCCCCAGACGCCGGCCGCGTGGCGCCGCGCGCCCAGGGGAGGTCATCGAGGAGTCCGTCTCACCGGGACGGACTCCTCGATGGTTGGGGCTAGATCGTGAAGTTGCCGATCTTGCCTTCGGCGTTGATGAACCAGATCGGCCCGTCGGGTACCGCCGCCAGCGTCTTCAGCCAGCTGACTTCAGGACCGAGGTACGTCGTGCTGACTTCGCCCGCTTCGTTGATCGATCCGACGTAGGGGAAGTCTTCGTCGTTGAACCACAGCCGGCCATCCGCGCCGAAGGCGAGCGCCGTCGGCACGATGCCCTGTGGCATTTCGTATTCGGTGACGTGGCCTTCGTTGTTGATGCTGTCGATCGTGTGTTTCGTCGTATTGACGAACCACGCTTCACCCGCGCCTTTGGCGCCCCCGGTGATCGCCCCCGGTTCTCCGCTGATGGTATAGTCGGTCGCGGTTTTCGAGGATATTTCGACAACGGTGACCTTGTCGTGTCCGGGTTCCGTCATGAAAAGGGTGTTCTCATTGCGCGCGATGTTCCGTGGATGGTCGGAGGCCGCGAGTTTGATTTTGGTGGATACTTTCCCAGCGGGCGTGATGCGCACCACTTCCGATTTACTCGGCTCCGTCACCCACTCTCCTTCTTTTTCAGCGCCCCCGGTGAACCCGCCGATGTTCGTGCCCAGCGCGACGTTTATAGTCGACCCTTCGGTCGAGAGTCGGGTGACACCCGCGCTGATCACCCCGCGGAACCAGAGCGCGTTTTCGTTGTACGCCCCAGGCTCGATTTCTTCGAGCGGTTCGACGATTTCTTCCCACGAGGCGACTTTTGTGATCGCGCCTCCGGGCGTTACGTCGGCGACGCTCCGTTTACCTCCACCGTTTTCGGTGAACCAAAGGTTCGATTCGGGGCCTCCCGCAATCCCTTCGGGCGGGTTTTCGGTTGTGAATTTGGTGAGGTGAAAGGCGGCCTGCACCGTCTGGGTCGGTTCGGAGTAGGCGCTCGCTTCACCGCCGGCGTTTTTGGCGGTCACCTTCACGCGGAGCGTATAGCCGACATCCGCCGCCGTAGGTTTGAACTGCAACGGTTTCCCGAACGCTTCATAAAAGTTTTCGACATATTCGCACGACGATTTGCAGCGTTCCCATTCCACTTTGTAGGACGTGGGTTTGTTTTTCCACGTGCCGTCCGTGGCGTACTCGAACACTTCTTCCTCCGGATAGCTCGGCGTGATCGTCGGCAGCGTTTTGTTCACCGGCGGCGATTCCGCGTGCGCGACGGCAGCGCCGCCAAGCATCGTGCCCGCCAGGGCGACAGTTACGGCCAGCAAAGACGAGCGCACCCGCTCGCCCAATCTCGCATATTCTCGTTTCAGTGGCATCAGACCTCCTGTTGGTTGTGTTGGAACCTGGAGTCGTGCCGCGCTCGGAAGCGCGATCCGACCGCCGCGAGAAGAGTCGTATTTGCTCGGAGCGATACTCGTCAAGGGTTCATCCCGCAAAAAAACACGGCCGTACATGAGTTAACCCCGGCGAATCGGCTCCTTCGGACAACTGGGTTCAGACTATCCCGAACGATCGATTTCGTCGATGCGGGATCGCCGCCCCAGCTCCAGCTCGGCCAGCGCCCGCGCCACCTCATCCCCGCGGGGCGTCAGCCGCCATTCGTTCGGCGCGCTCGGTCCGGTGGTGCTCCTGGCCGCGAGATCCTGTGCGAGCAGCTGTGAGAGCAGCTTCGAGACCTGTGACTTGTGAGGTATTCCGAGCGCCCCACCGACGTCGCTGTTGCTGGCGCCCGGGTGTGCGGCGAGGTGAAGCATGCATTCGCGCAGCCGCCGCGCGGCCGGGTTGCCGAGCGCCCTGGGCAGGCGCGCGTCCGTAGCGGCCGGCGCCGAGCTCGCGGGCAGCGCCCAGTCGACCTCTCCGGCCGCGATCGCGCGCGCCAGCTCTCGCGCGCGCCCTTCCTCGGCGACGGCCGTCGGCCGGTCCTCGACGTGCTCGACGATCAATCCCACCAGCGGGCCGAGCAGCTCGATCAGCGGACTGGACCCGGGCCTCGACAACCGCGCCCGCACGACCTCCATCACCGAGGCCAGCACGCCCTCGGCGGCGAGCGGCGAGGCGCGTGGTACCTCGCTCTCGATCCGCTCCACGATCAGCATGCGAAATGCCTTCACGGCCCGTTCGCGATGCGCGAGCACGACCGGGCCCGCGCGCAGCGTCTCGACCGACAGCACCCTCGCCAGCTCCGGGCGACTGTCGAGCATGACCAGCACCGCGGCCAGCGCCGAGCGCACCCTGTCGCGCCAGGATTCCTCGCCCTGAAGCGCCTGGGACACGAGCGCTCCCAGCTGTTCTGAGCCCATGTCGATCACGGCCGTCAGGCCCTCTTCCAGACCCCCCGGGAACAGCTTGTAGAACGTCGCGCGAGACACCCGCGCCCGCTCGCTCACGAGCCCCACCGACGCGCCCGCGAGACCGACCTCGCTCACCATCTGCACGATCGCCACGACGATCCGCTCGCGCCTGTGGTCTCCCGCGATCTCGCCACGTGCCGGCGCGGCGTCGGTCGACGGCTCGTGCTCGAGCGCGCCTTTGTAGGCGCCGGCGACGACCCTCAACAGCCGGTCAACCAGGGTCGAGACGATCGCCAGCACCTCGCGCAGCGCGCCGCTCGGGCCCAGCAGCCCGTCGCGTTCGGCCTCTCGCACCATGAAGTCGTCGAACACGGCGTATCCGACGAAATAGCGGCGCAGCACGGTCTCGAGCGCGACTCCCGCCCGCGCCGCGCGCCGCGCCTGCTCGACGACCTCGACGGGCACGGGCTCCAGGCGCTCTCCCCACCGCTCGACGCCGGCGAGACCGTAGTCGAGCGCCGCCGCGCCGGCGGCGCGCAGGCCGGCCATGTACTCGGGATCGTCGCTGCCCGTCCGCTCGAACCAGCGATCGCTGACGCGCGCCAAGATCGCCTCGTCGATCGCCGCGCGCCGCTCGCGCAACCGCGCCACCAGGGCGATACGAGCCTCCCTGGACGCAAGCCCGTCCCCATGCGGGCCCGCCCGCGGATCTCCCCTCGCCTCACCCGCGCTTGCCGTGGCTCCCATGGGGCTTGCGCTGCTTCTTGGCCTGCGTGGCCGCCTTGACCTTCGGGCACCCGGTCACGGCGACCGCGAGCACCCGCTTGTACGGGGCCCCGTTCTGGGCGATGAATTCGGTCGGCATCCGCAGCGTTTCGGGCGCGGTCTGCTTGACCTTGCGCTTGACCTTCTTCCTGTGGCCGTGAACCTTGACCGTGACCGTCTTCTGGACCGTGACGGTCCTTGTGGGGTCGCACAGGTCCCTGTTGGCGCTGAGCGCGCTGTAGGGGCCCTCGGGCAGGCTGATTTCGAAGCTTGTCACGGGGTTGTCGGGGATCGCGTGGAAGGTGGTCGAGGTGATCCCGGTTTTGCTGATGTAGGTGTCGCCGACGAGATCGATCGTGACGCCGTAGCCCTGCAGCACCATCACGAGATTGGGGAACGCTTCGCCGCCGTTGGAGACGAAGTAGACCGGCCCTTCCAGTGGCACGGGGATGTTCGGCACGACCGCCTTGGCGTGCCCGATCGCCGACGCCGCCGGGCATCCCGCGGGGTTGGCCCGGAACTGCGTCTGCGTGCACGCCTTCTGCAGTGTCGTCAACCGCGAGGGGAGCTGCTTGGGCAGTTCGACTTTGACGTAGTGGATGTCCGCGTCGGTGCCCTGGGGAACGTTCGGATAGGCGAGCTTGAACGTCAGGCTCGCGCCGTCGGCTTTGCTGGTCTTCCCGGACGTCGAGACGGAAGCTTTCGGTTCGAACGCGAGGTTCTTGCAGTTGGCGACCTGGAACGGTTCGCTGACAGGTTTGCTCGCCCCTTCGTCGCTTTCGACTTCGCCTTCGATCTTCATCTTTTCGCAGCTGGTCGGGTTGAACGTGAAGTTCTTGTTCGCACCGACGGTCACGTTGACCCGCTTGATCTGGACCGGTATCCCATCGATGAAGTGGGGGATCGCGTACCCTTCGCTTTCGGAGTTCGTCGTGACCGTCAGCGCCGCCGTTTCCCTGTTCACCTCGACCTTCGCGCGCACCACGATGCAGTCGCACGCGGGGTTCTGGTTGGGGTTGGCGCTGTCACGCTCCAGGTCGAACGGCCCGGCCTTCACCGGGTTCACGATCGACAGTCCAAACGGGGCGCCATGGTATTTTTCTGTCAGGTAGACCTTGCCGCCAATCACCGTAGCGGGGTCCGGGCCGACGCCGGCGCCGACCGTCGTTTCCCCGATCAACGATTCGTCCGGACATTTGCCTTCGTTGGCCTGCTGTTCGGGACACAGCTTCACGCCCGATAGCGACCCCGTCAGGCCTGGCGGGAAATGCAGCGTCACCCGCGAGAGATTTTGTTCTCCGTCTTCACGGCCGATCGTGGTCGTCAGCGGGGTGTATGAGCCGGCGCTGATGTTCGTGCTGCCCGCCGCCAGCGACGGGGAGAACGGCAGGCCGGCGCCGGGGCAGGGGCTCCCGTTCGGACCGGAGGTGACGTCGAACGTGGAGGACGCGAGCGTCGGCGCCCCGCCCGACCACGGCGTGTAGGAGGCCCGCGTGGTGTAGGCGCCGCAGCGCGCGGGCGAGGCGAGCGGCGCGCGCTCTCCTCCGAAGAAGTGTAGTTCGGCGTCTTCGAAGGGCAACTGCGGATTGTTTTCGAACGTCGAGACTATTTGCCCGGGAGCTTCGCAGCCCATGCCGGCGATCGTTTCGCCCGCGCTCTTGCACAGCGCGACCACGCCGGGCAGCTTCACCAGCGTGCCCGACACCCTGTCTTCGGCGACGACGTACATGGCGACGAGGCTCCCAAACGGGTTGGCGTTCTGCGCGGCGAGGTAGACGAAGCCCTTCAGCGGGTCGGGCAACAGCGGCGTGTGGATCGCGACCGTCCCGATCTTCGAGGCGTTCGCGCAGAAGTTGACCCCCTGCAGCAGCGGTTCGCCCACGCCGACGCCGCCGGGCAGCTTCGATGTGAACGTGGGTATACGAGCACCGGGCTCGCTGGCGTATTCGGTGAACCCGCCGAAGCCCACGAGACTCTCCGGACAGGCTTCGAGACCCCCTCCGCCCGCGGGATCGATCGCGACGCCGGCAGGCAGCGCCACCGTGATGTCGCGCACCTCGGACTCGGCCAAGCCGGTGGGGTTGAGCGTCAGTTCCTGGGGCACGTGCACGTCCACGTTGAGCCCTGTCGGCGCGCTGGCGTCGGTCGAGTCGGGGGTGACCTCGATCGAGGGGGTGAACGGCAGCCGGTTGCAGCTGTCGAGCGCCGGCATTGGTTCGCTGCTGCCGAAGGAGGAGAACACGCCCGACTGCGCCCACGAGTCCGCTTCCATCGAGGTCAGCATCGGCCCTGTGCAGGAGGTCGGCAGCGAGAGCAGCGGTGGCGAGTCATGGGCACCCAGCGGCACGCAGGGACCAAATCTTTCCGGCACCACTCGTTGGAATGCTTCTTCGATGCAGGAGAAACCGCGCTGGCCGTCGTGGCGCGAATCGCCGGGCACACCCCAGAACGTCACTTCGCTGCCGAGAAATTCAGCCTCCTCGGAGATGTTGTCGACTTCGACGGTCACGCCGTAGTCGCCGCCGGTGCGCACGGAGGTATCCAGGAACACCGGCACCTGCTCGAACGGCGGCAGCACCATCATGCCGAACCGTGCCGGCTCGCCGGCCTGCGGTTCGAGATTGTACACCGGCGTCGTCGCGAAGTTCGCGAGGGTCACGCTCCCCCCAGCCGCAGATTCTTCTCCCTCGACCGGCGCACGGACGGTCACCTGCGCGACCCCGACGACCGACTGCGACGAGCAGGCTACGGCGTAGAACTGGCTTAGCTGGCAGCGCGCGAACGGCTCGGGATTGCCGATCAGGCCGGGGGGCAGCGCGAAGCGCAGATCCTTGGTCAGCGGCGCTCTGGATTCGAGCGTTTCGTTGAAGTCGAGCGTCGTCGTCAGCTGGAATGGGTGCGAGCCGGCCCGCGTGTCGACGCCGCCACCCGCTTCTTCGGGGCGTATTTCATACGTGTTCACCGCGAAAGGCATCGGTTCAGAGCTGATCGTCAGCGGCCGGCGCACGCTCGCGGGCGGCGCGCCGCCGCCCGTTACCCTCGCTTCGTTTACCGCCCCGACCCGCGCGTGCACGAGCTTGACCGCGATCCGCATCTGGATCGCCTGATAAGGCACGAGAGTCGAGGGGTACTCACCCCGTTCGTCCGGAGGAGTCGGGGGTTCTTTGCCGGTGTACGTGCAGCTCAGAGCGGCGCGCGAGCAGGCGATCCGATAGCCATACAGGCGAGATCCGCCTCTTATGTTCTGGCCTATCTCCGCTTCGATCGAAACAACCTTCATGCCGCTCGGCAGCGTGTCGGACAGCGTGATCGGCGCGATCGAGGGGTCGGCATTCGCGTCGCCGAGGTTGTCGGCGGTCACGAGGATCACCCCGTCTGGGCGCCCCTTGGTCGCTTCGCTGACGGACACCGGCGGGCTGTTCGCGTTGACGGCTTTGGCGTGCAGCGCCGATATCCACTGCGCTTCCAGTTCGCCGACGAACGTGACCCTGTAGGAGGACCCGCCGGGCACCGGCTGCCCGGCGGTGACGCTCACGTTGCCTTTGCCGAAAATGTAGGTTTCCAGTTCCCTCTGCACTTCGGAAGGCGTTTCCGTGGCCGAGAGGACCGTTTCGCCTTCCGGCGATCCCCGCTTGTCTCCGGTTGCCAGCACGTAGAGGCCTTCGTCGCCGGCAACGCGCACTTCCTGTACCTCGTCGGTGGCCGTGCCGGTCTTCAGATAGCTCGGACGCGCGTTCGAGCTGAGATGCCACCACGGCTCGAGGCCTTCTTCAGCACGCGCCGAAGAAGCAGCGGTGCAGAGCGCCAGCACAGACAGCAAGAGCAGCGAGACGGCCGTCGTCCGGGAAGTGCTCATCGCCGCCCTCCGTGGTCGTGCGCGGATCCATGCGCGCCGTGTGCCTTGCGATTCGGCGGCTTGCGCTTGACACATTTGCCTTTCTTGCTTTTTACATAACCGCGCTTACATTTGGCCGGTTTCTTGGCGACCGTTTTTTTCGCGGGCGGCGGCGGCACGAGCGCCGCACCCGGCACCGGAACGTTGCCCAACCCGGAGAAGGTCGCACTCGCAGGGGCGCCGTAGAGCGCGGGCTGCGGCGGCGCCGGCGCCCGGCAGGAGGATTCGTCTTCACACGGCGGCGGCTTCGGCGCCGGCGCAGATGGGCACGGCGAAGCGCTCGTGCATTCCCGCGCGTCGTAGATGTCATAGGCGGTGTCGTAGTCCCCCGGCGTCAGCGGCGCCTGCGTCAGGAAGAAGACGTCGCCGCCGGTTTCGCTCGCGTCGAGGAACACCGATTCCGCCGGCGAGGTACCCGAGGAGACCAGATCGATGCAGCCGCCCGACAGCGGAGCGAACGGCGCGCTGGAGCCTGTGCAGTCGCCGACTTCGGCGGGCTCATACTCGTACACGTCCTCCGCACCGTTGACGTCCTGCGGGACCAGCGCGTCAGAGCTGTCGAAGAACAGGCGGCCGCCGTTCGAGAGATAGCGCGGCTGATAGAAGGTCCCTATGGCGCCCTTGAGCGCGTGGATCGTCGTCCACGACGGCACGCTAGCGGCGACTTGGTCTTCTTCAAGACCATCGAGGGACAACAGGCTTCCCCCGTTCACCTTGAGCCCATCTGGCCGTGCACCGGTCGGATCGCATGAGGCGCAGACCAGCCTGGGTGGGTGGGAGCCCGATCCGGCGCCGTACAGGTACACCTCCGCGTCCGGCTGCCCGCTGACCGCGTCGCGATTGTCATAGCTGGTCAGCTCAGCCTGTGACATGAACGCCAGCCACCGGCCGTTCGGGGAGACACGGGCGTCGAGACGCGGGGTGCCGCCTCCGAAGAAAAAGTGTCCGTCTTCAGGCGACATCACGGCGATCAGCCTCGTAACTGCTTCGTGGCGTACATATAGGTTGAGCTTGCCCGTCGTCGCACCATCGGTCAGCGCGCCCGTGGCGATGAAGTAGACATAGGAGCCGTCTCCGCTCGCGCCGATCACCGTCTTGACGTTTGCCGCTTCGCCGGGATCGGCGGTGAGATCGGTCAAACGTTCGCCCGGAGGGGCTTCCACGTCGTATTCGTAGAGATCCTCACCACCGGCCGACCGAACGCCCGTCAGTTTCCCGGAGTCCAGGAAGAAGACGCGCGAGGCGTCGCTGCTGGCGGCCACGTACACGAGGCCCGCGCTCGGGCCCTGGCCGCCTTGCAACGCGTCCAGCCGCAGCGTCTCACCGGCGCCGACCTCGCGCATGTAGAGGCCCACGCCGCCGTCGATACCGCCTTCCAGGATCACCCGTTCGCCGTTCGCGGAGACCGTATCCCGCGCTCCGAACCCGGTTTCCCCGCCTTCTCCCTGGCTGCCAGCGAGGATCGCGGGGCCTTCTTCGCCCTTGGGCAGCACCCCCACCAGTTCGAGGTGGCCGTGCGACCACTCGTAGACGCCTTCGCCTTCCGTGGGAGCGAGCGCCGAGGTCAGCGGCGCGGGCGAGGAGAGCACGACATGGCTGAGATCGGGGCTGGCGCCACGGAAGGTTGGCCCGCACACCGGTTTTTCGCAAGCCCCGCTCGGTTCTTCGCCGAACGGCGCGAACGGGCTGGCGGTGTCGTCCGCGCGAGTGACCAGCGGCGTGTAACAGTCAGATTCGCACGGGGTTTCGACGTCGCCTTCCGCGAAGTCCTCGCGCAGGTAGCTCGTCGATTCGGTGGCTTCGCCCGAGAGTGGCGTGAATTCGCTGCTCACCGGCTCCAGCGCCGCCTGCGAGAGATCGGGCGAGAACAGACGGAATTCGACGCCGTTGTAGCCGGCGAAGCCGGCGCTCTGGTCATGCGGCGGGGAGATGTCGCGCGAAGACCAGCCGGCAACCGTGCGTGTCGCGAGCGCTGTCTCGGCGAGCGCATAGCCCTGTGGCCGCGCTTCGCTGGGAGAATTGGTCCGGTAGGCGATCGCGCCTCCGTCCGCCGCCGCCTGCAGCGCATAGACGCCGAGCGGTTCGATCAGCGCGCCCAGTTTGTCCGGCGGGCTCACGAGTTCCCACTGACGACCGTCGAGCAGCGACGCCGAACCGGCAGCCGCCTGGGTGGTGAACGTGTGATCTTCGCCGTAGGCCGCTTCCACTCTGCCATGTTCCACTTCGCCCAGCGCGACCATGCGGTAGTGGTAGATCGTGTCGGGCCGCAGACCCTGCACCCTGCGTTCCAGCGACACTTCTGTGCCCCCCGCGCCGAGCGCGACCCCCGGCCTCGCGGGCGCGCTCTGGCCATACGCTCCGCTCGTCCCGTATTCGAAGTAGGCGCTCGTGGGCTCGCCGTTGGGCACCAGGTCCGCCTGCATGCTCGCCGCTTCGCCGCTCACGTCGAGCGCACTCTCGGAGACGAGCTGCGGCCCTCGCGTCGTGAAGGTGCCGGCCGCTTCGCCATATTCGCCCAGGTTCGTTGCACCGTCGGCGAGATCCCTGGCGGCCAGGCGGTAATGATAGGTTGTTCCCGACTTCAACCCGGCGATGCTCACCTCGACCTGCGCCGGCGCGTTGCCGTTGGCTATCGTCGCCGGACATGGCGCATGCTGGCCATACGTCGTCGTCGTCCCGTATTCGAATTCACAGCTCGCTTCGCCCGTGCCTTCGGGATTCACCACTCCGCGCAGGGTCGCGCTTGCGATGGCGAGGCCTTCCGGCGCTTCGAGCGCCACGTGCGGCACGGCCACAGGGGTCGCCGCGAACTCGAAGATCGCTCCAGGGACCTCCAGCTCGCCTGGACCTGATTGCGGACATTCCTGACCCTCATAAGTGTTTGATGAGTACGCTGCGCACTTTGCCAGCACATAGATCTCGCCGCTGCTCGGGCTCACGGCCACGCCATAGAGAACGTTCCCGGGAAAGGATTCTCCCGGAAATCCTCTTACCTGGCTCTCGTATTCGCCAGTCGCGGTCAGCCGGTCCACAACCGCCGGCTCGACGGTATATTCGGGCTTGTGTTCTTTTATACGCGATTTCGTCAGCCCACTCGCCGCCACGATGACTTCCCCGGTCGCCCGGTTGACAGCGGGCTTGGTCAGCCCGAAAAACGCACCCTGTGGCGTGCTTGCACCCGTCCACGTCGTCACATATTTGCCGGTCGTGGCGTTGAAAACATATATGACGCTCTGTTCGTCACTGCCAGGCGCATAATGTCCCATGAGCAGATCGTCCGTGGCTTCGTCTACGGCAAGGTACACGTTTTCCTGATTGGCGCTAAGGGAATGTTCGTTTGCAGCGGTTACCTGAAATAGATATTCCCCACCAGCGCTAAAGACGTCAAGGTCTCCGGCCAGCCTGTCGTACACGTAGACGTCGCCGCTAGCCTGATCGACCGCGAGCGCGTGCGGCATCCGCAGGCCGCCTGGCACGGGTTTGCCGGCCCCTTCGCTGTCGATCTCCGTCAGATACGTTCCTTTCGAATTGAACACACCGATGATTCCTGGAGATATTTTTTCGGAGACATAGATCACGCCAGTATTTTCGTTTACGGCGACATCGCCGATGTTTTGATAATTACTCGAAGCGTCCGCGGCCCACAGGTATCCACCGGCACGATCAAACGCCTGGATCGTCATTTGATTATGTTCGACTTCGGTATCGACGATCGTGAGTTCGCCGTCCAGGGCCAGTGTTGTACCAAAACGCGCATTAAGAACATCGAATTCACCATGGGGCGAGGCCAGCGAGCTGATGTCGCCGACCAGCGGGTACTGTTCCACGGCCACCGCCGGTCCTGTGGCGATGGTCAGGAAACCGAGCGACATGGCCAACGGAACAAGGCTTCGGATGAGCCATGGGTTGATCGCTTTCATCTACGTATTCCGTGTTCGCTCGGTTTCCTGAACGATGTCGGGTTATGAGGCCGGCGCCGTGACAGCCCAGGTTCCCCACGCACTAGTATGTTCTGTCGGGTTTTCGTTTTGCATGTGGATCACGAATCCGGTTCCTCCAGCAGCTGGTTCGGTTGTGCCTTCTTCCAGTCCCGGATCTTTGATCACGCCCGCCGGAAGCGGCACGAGAGCCGCGGCGCTTTCCGTCTCGAAGACACAGAGGTTGCCCGCGGCCGCCTTTGGATTGTTGGCGGTGCCGGGACAGCCAGGCGGCGAGCTTTCCCCTTCCTGGATAAAGAACACGTGAGCTTTTGTGAGCGGCGCGGCGAGGGGGATCGGGAATGAGACCGCCGCTAGCGCAACATTCAAGCGGCCTTTTTCCACCGGATACGATTCCACAGCCCACGCGCCCTTCTCGGACTCGCCTTTTGGAAGCGTCGCGGGGAGCTTTTCTTCCCCACCGCCAGCTCCCTGTTCGCCGTTACACGCTGTGGCGGTGCCGGTGCCGTTCGAGAACTGCGCACCGCCTTCTTTGCAGCCGCCCTGGCCCTTTGCGAGGGTTTCAACGTCCACGTTTTCACCGCTGGCTCCAGCATTACCCGCGGGCCCCTGCGGCCCCTGAGCGCCGGCCGCGCCGTTGTCGCCCTTGGCGCCCGCGGAACCGGCGGGACCGGCGGGACCCTGGGCCCCAGCGGTACCCTGCGGCCCAGCGACACCGGGAGCGCCAGCGGGTCCAGCCTTCCCCTGTAGCTGCTTCAGCACGTTTGGGCTGATCTGCTTCGGCGAGGTGATCACGTACTTCTTGGCCGCGTACGCGCCGCCGGCCAGCGCGAACACCAGCGCAAAGACGGCGACAGCGGTGGCGGGATTCAGATGTTTTGCGATGCGAGATCTCAACTTCTCTTTCCTTTCAAGATTCACTGACGACCAGTGAGGCCGGCCTCTCGAATTTGACTACTGCTACTGACTGTTATAACCGATCAAGGAAACATTTGTCAACAGGGAACCGCATGGCGTTGAAACGACTACGGGACGGCAGGGCCCGTCATCTCCCTCACAAGGCGATGCGCGGCCCCAAAGAAGAGCGACGCGCCCAGATGCTCCCCTGCGGAGCTGGGCGCGTCGCTCGAGCGGAACTGCTTTCAGCTAGGAGTCAGAGAGGCTATTTGAGTTCTGTTTCGAACGCGCTACCGAACACGCTACCTGTGGGCTCCGCAAAGAAGAAACCCGATTCTGTCTTTGGCGCTTCTTTACACGCCGGAGCTTTCTTGTTCGCGAGCTTACCCGTTGCCAGCCCTTCGATAGCGGACGATCCGGATTCCGGTTCGAACGCGGTCTTGAACTTCGTGAACTTGTATTCACACCCTTTTTCTTCAATCTCAATCACTTCGGCCGTCAGGGCCGCCTTGCCCTTCAGGCTCAGAGTGAGTCCGCTGACACTTGCTTTTACGATCGACTCCCCAGAAGCACATTCCGAAGATACGATCGGACCGCCCGCCACTGCGTCGGTCTTTGCTTCATTGGTCGTGACTTTGCCTTCTGCCCACAGCAAACACCCATGGACCTGGAGACCTATGATCGCCGACGACCCCGTCGCCACAGCTTCCCCGCCTTCGGTCAACACGAGTTTGGTCGGCCCTTTGGCGGACGCGACGCTCACCGGCAGCGCGACGAGCAGCGCCGCAAGCAGAACGCCGCTGAACAACTTGAACCCTCTCATATGCCTTTCCTCCTTGATGATCCCTCAATTAGTGACTGAGCATTCAGTGCATTCGCGTCGAGTGCGCGCATTGCAGCCGCGCCCCCAACCCTTCTTTCTCTTCGGCAGAGAAGACACTGCTCGCGGTACCGAGACGATCACCGCGACCACGGGTCGCGTGTGCCCCAAGCTGACGAATCGGCCTCTCCTCTCCCTGTCCTTTCGACCTACCCCTACAGTCCACACACCCGATCTCACACTGCGTTCGCAGAACCCCGATCGGACGGTGCAGGTGAACTGTACACGATCCGCACTTCCAATGTCAACCCTCGACCGTATTGAGGATGGCGTCCAACGCGCTGGACCCGCGATCGTGGCCTGGCCCGTCGGCCCGCGAAGCTCCGTCGGCCCGCGAAGCTCGCGGGGAGAACTAGAGCGCCTGGCGCAACACCTGCGACATGTAGGCTGCGATAGCCGCGCTACCACAGCACCGGCACGCCGTAGGCGGCGATGCGAGCGTCTCGCGTCACGACCGTCAGACGCTCGGTGAAGGCTTGGGCGACGAGCATACGGTCGAAGGGATCGTCGTGGTGAGGGGGTAGCGCCGCCGCGTCGAGCGCGTGACGGGAGTTCATCGTAATCTCGATGAAGCCTTCCTCGAGCAGCGCCTCGGGGAGGTCGGCGGGGATCTTCAGCTTGCCCTTGGCCTGCTTGATCGCCAACTCCCAGATCGACGCGGAGCTGAAGTAAGGGAGCGCGTCAGGATCTTCGATCGCCTGGCGCGCCCGTTCGCCAAGCCGCTCGTCGTCCGCGCGCCACCACAAGATGGCGTGGCTGTCGAGCAAGAGCCTCAATCGCGAAAGCCGAACAGTCGCTCGATCTCCGGGTCCGGCTCGTCGAAGTCCTCGCTCATCCAGATCTGCCCGCGCGAACCTCCCGGCTTGTTACCGCCTATCCAAGGCTCTAACATGAATTGTATTCCAACTGTCGACAAACTCGAAGCGCTGGATGTCATCGAACTCACCGAGCCGTTTTGCGGGATCCCCGCCGGCGCCACCGGCGGCTTGCTGGAGTTGACTGACGACCACACGGCGCTGGTCGAGATCACATCGATTCCCGAGCTCGACGAGGAGCGCATAATCTTCCCTCCGCTTGACAAGCTCCGCCGCATCGGCACAGCGCGACGCGAGACGCCCCGCGACGTCGCCGCCTGAGCCCGCGCGGCCACGCGCCAGCCACAAAACGGCCTGAGGCGCCGCGCTACCACAGCACCAGCACACCGTAGGCCGCGATGCGAGCGTCTCGGGTAACGACCGTCAGGAGTGACGCATCAACCTCGTCGTCATTTTGCGCGGTAAAATGACGACGACATGTCATTGCGGCTCGTTCCTCGGATCTACCGCCTGCCGGAGGCGAGCTTCTTTCTGTTCGGCCTGAGGGGTGTCGGCAAGAGCACGTGGATCAGCTCACAGCTGCCCGGCGCCACTCGCTTCGATCTGCTCGACGAGGCGCTCTACCAGCGGCTCCTCGCCGATCCCAGCCCGTTCGCCGCCGAGCTGAGGACGCTCGAGCCCGGCAGCTGGGTAGTGGTCGACGAGATCCAACGCCTGCCCGGGCTGCTGAACGAGGTCCACCGCTTCATCGAGGCGCGCGGGCTGCGCTTCGCGCTGCTGGGCTCCAGCGCGCGCAAGCTTCGCGCCGCCGGCGTCAACCTGCTCGCGGGACGCGCCCTGCGGCGGGAGATGTTCCCGCTCACCCCCGAGGAGATGGGCGGGCAGCTCGATCTCGAGCGCACGCTCGAACTCGGCACGCTGCCGCTCGTGCTGGCATCGCCCCAGTCGCGCGAAACACTCGACGCCTACGTCCGGCTCTATCTGCGTGAGGAGATCAGGGGCGAGGCTCTGGTGCGCAACCTGCCCGGCTTCGCCCGCTTCCTGCCCCTCGCCGCGTTGCTGCACGGCCAGACGATCAACATCTCAGGCCTCGCCCGCGACGCCGGCGTGGCCCGCACCACCGTCGAAGGCTATATCGAGATCCTCGAAGACACGCTGCTCGTGCGCCGCCTGCCCGCCTACACCTCCCGCCTGCGCGTGCGCGAGCGCAAGCACCCCAAGCTCTACTGGATCGACGCAGGCGTGGCACGCGCCGCGAAGGGCGCCCACGGACCGGTCGTACCCGAGGAGCGCGGATCCCTGCTGGAGGGCTGGATCCACACCCTGCTGGCCACCTACATGTCCGAGCGCGCACTGGCAGACCAGATCGCCTACTGGTCACCCGCCGGCTCACGACAGACCGAGGTCGACTTCCTGCTGAGCCGCGACTCCGAGCACTGCGCCCTGGAGGTCAAGGCCACCCGCAACGTCCAGTCCCAGCATCTCGCCGGACTGCGCGCGATCACGCCACTCGAGGGACTGAAACGGCGGGTGCTCATACACCAAGGTTCGCGGCCCGGAGCAACCGAGGACGGGATCGACCTCTGGCCGATCGACACATTCCTGCAAGCACTGCAAACCGACCGCCTGTGGCCCTGAGCTAAACAACGCTCAGCGAGTTCCGTGCCCAGCGCGCGCTACCTTCCCCGGCCCCAATGTTCCAGGCCAAGGAGGAAGGTCCATGCAGGGCAGCTCACGCTACGCTTGCGCTGATGCGCACGCTCATCCTCGACCCGACGACGGCGAGCCTGGACGAGCTGCTCGAGCGCCGCAGACGCTCAGGCCTCGTCTCCCCTAACGACGAGACCTGGGAGAAGCTGCCCTTCTACGCGAACCACCACGTCGACGAGATCCTGATCATCGACCCCAGCACACGCAAGATCGACTGGCTAACACTCCACGAAGGCGACTACGAGCCGACCGAGCACAGCAACCTGATCGAGTTCGGCCCACACGAGCTGAGCGAGCGAATCGACTGGCCGAGGTTGTCCCGTTCGCCGTGGAAGTTCGTGGCGGCGATCCGGTGTGATGGTTACACGGTGATGGGGATGCGCGTGTTCTGGTTGCTGGCGGTGTGAGCGGGTGCGCGGCGGTTGGCGAGGTCACGTTCGACCGCGAGGGCGAGTTTGGCGAGGTCTTGGTAGCCGATGATTCTGCGGAACTGGGTCTCGGCTTGGAGCATCCCGGCGGCTGTCCAGCGGAGGCACATATCGCCGTTTTGCCAGTGCTTGACGTTGCGGCTGGTGTGCCGGACGGTGCCGATCATCGACTCGATCGGGTTGGTGCTCGCCAGCGTGATCTTCAGTTTCCCGCGGATCCCCAGACGCGTGAGGGTCAGCGTCTCGGCCATGCCCTCCCGCAGCGATGCGGCGGCGCCGGGGTGGGAGTGATCGAGTTCGCCGGCGAGCAGCCCCAGCTGGTCGAGTGCTTGCTGATGGTTCTCGGACGCCCACGCCTTCCTGAGCCTGTTCTTCACGAGCGGCCGGTCGCGTTCGGGGAGATGATCGAGCACGTTTCTCTCTTTGTGGCGGATGCACCGCTGCACCGGGACCGGGCCGAACACCTCGTTCACGGCGGCCCGGAGGGCCTTGCCGCCATCCAAGACGACGAGCACACCTTGCTCGACATCAAGGCCCCGCTCGACCAGGTCGGTGAGGAGATGGACGGTGACGGTTTTGTTCTCTGTGGAGCCATCCCAGAGCCCGAGCGGGATCTTGACGCCCTCGGTGCTGATGCCCAGCGCTACGACGCAGCAGCGGCCCTTCAGCTCGATCCCGTCGAGCATCAACGCCGCCAGGCGCACATCAGAGAGCGAACGCGCCATCAGGGCGGCCAGATGCTCGCCGGTGCGGGCAACGAACTCGCGGCTGACCGTCGACTTCGACGTGGAGCGCTCTGACGCCGTGACGGCCTCGCCGACGCTCTCGCGGGTCCCTGCGAACCGGCGCGCGGAAACACCCGCCAGCATCTGCTCCAGCACGAGCCGGCTGAGCGGGTCACGATCGGCGAAATACGCATAAGTCGACAGCGGCACCTCATGCTCGCCGTCGACGGTGCGGGCCCGTGGATGCTTCACAGCGACCCGCCGGCCACCGAGCGTGACCGTGCCGTCCTCGTGGCCATGCCGGACAGCGACGCGGTCCTTCACGGTCGCATGCTTGGGCCCGACGACCTCCTCGAGCTCGGCCTCCATCATCTCACCGAGCACGCCCAGCCCGACGCCCACGCTGAGCGCGAGCAACCCCTCCTTCGCGGCCCCGACGAGCTCTCCGAGCGCTTCCTGCACACGCAGCGGCAACCCCTCAGGGCGGCTGTCCTGCTCCTGCATTACGGTCTTCATGGCGGTTCCCTTCGTCTCGATGGACTTGTTTGCACTCGCCACGCTCCCAACCAGAGCGGACGAGGCGAAAGGGACCGCCACCTACAAACTTCTACGAGCTACGGGACAACCTCGACTGGCCGGCGGAGTGACGCAGCGGCCAACTGGTAAGCCTCCACTATAGGCCCCAGTATTCGCTACAGCATAGCCAAGATGTGTCACTCACTTTGGCATAGTCGCGCTATCAACTGCTCTGGGCGCTCGGATCCTAGAGATCTGCTCGCGCTAGACAGGCTAGACAGCGCTAGACAGGCTAGACAGCGCTAGACTAAAGGTCAGTGGAGCGGCTGGAAAATCCCTATCGCCCGGGGTTCAACGAGCCTCCGAGGGAGCTCGCGGGTCGGGAGGCGGTGCTCGAAGATCTGCGTGACGCGATCGAGGTGGCGGCACTGGACGGCCGCACGCCACGACCGACGATGCTGGCGGGAGCACGTGGCGTTGGCAAGACCGTGCTGCTCTCGCAGGTCGCGGCGATCGCCGGCGCTCAGTACGGATGGCCGTGGGTACACACCGAGATGCGACCCGACACGCCGTTCATACCGGACCTCGTCGAAGCGCTCAGACGGGCCAGCGAACTGCTCGAACAGCCGCCGGCCAAGCGTGCGATGCGCGCGGAGTCGGTGACGGTACGAGCCGGTCTGCCGGGAGTCGGCGGCGAGGTCAGGCTCGCCCGCACCCACGACGACCCCAACCAGCAGGAGAATCCGGCGTCTGGACTGCGCCCGGCGCTCACCGGACTGGCCGCGCTCGCGATCGCCCGCGAGAGCGGCTTCGTCCTCACGCTGGATGAGGCGCACCTTGCCTCCCGACGAGAGCTGGCCGCGCTCGCCGCGCTGCTGCAAGAAGGCACCGGGAAGCGCTGGCCGGTGGTCGTGGTCATGGCCGGCCTGCCGCTGATGCGCGCGCCCGAGCACTCGGTCACCTATCTCGAGCGGGGCGCATGGCACGAGCTGGGCACGCTCACGAGCCATGAGACCGCCCGCGCGTTGCGCCTGCCAGCGGAGTCCGCGGGCAGACCCATGGACGAGGACGCCGCGATCGTGCTCGCCCAGGCATCGGGGGGCTACCCCTACGCGGTCCAGCTCTACGGCCATCACGCGTGGCGCACGGCAAACGGTCGCGACAGGATCGACCTGGGGGCCGCCCAGAACGCCCTCCCCCGCGCTCAGCAAGAGCTAGAACGCGGCCTGTACGCGGCGCGCTGGACGGCCGCCAGCCCATCCCAGAAGCGCTACATGGCAGCCGTCGCGAGCGTCGCCGACACCGAGGCGCATGAAGCCGTCGCCTCGCGGGCGGTCGCCGAGAAGCTCGGTCGCACGCCGAAACAGCTATCGAGCGTGCGCGACGAGCTCATCAAACAAGGGACGCTCACGGTCGAAGGGCAGGGACTGCGCTTCACGATCCCAGGGATGGCCGCATTCGTAAGAACCCAATGACCGCTCCCCTGATCCCACATCCCGAACAGTGACTTGTCCCCGATCTCATCGTCGAGGTGCGCTCGCCATCGACCCGCCAACGACCTCAGCCCCTAGCGAGACCTGCATGCGATCTGGCTTTACGGCTCGCGCGCCCGCGGAGAGAGGCCCCACCCCGAGTCCGACATCGACTTGATGGTGTTCGCCGACGGCAGCTCCTGGCAAACCGGCCTGAGGGCGATCGAACTGGCCCACGAGATCGCCCCCGCCGAGGCCGCCGTCAGCACCGCCTACTATGCGATGCTCTATGCCGCCCGCGCGGCGCCGCTGAATACTTCGCCGCCGTCAAGCGCATGCTGGAGACCTGAGCCGGCGTCCGTCGATCACGGATTGTGGCCTGCCCGGGTTGCGACATGTAGGCCGCAATAGCCGCGCTACCACAACACCGGCACGCCGTAGGCGGCGATGCGGGCGTCTCGGGTCACGACCGTCAGACGCTCACTGAAGGCTTGGGCGACGAGCATGCGATCGAAGGGATCGTCGTGGTGAGGGGGCAGCGCCGCCGCGTCGAGCGCATGTGGAGAACTCATCGTAATCTCGATGAAGCCTTCTCCGAGCAGCGCCTCTGAGAGATCGGCGGGGATCTTCAGCTTGCCTTTGGCCTGCTTGATCGCCAGCTCCCAGACCGACGCGGAGCTGAAGTAGGGGAGCGCGTCGGGGTCTTCGATCGCCTGGCGCGCCCGCTCGCCAAGCCGCTCGTCGTCCGCGCGCCACCACAAGATGGCGTGGCTGTCGAGCAAGAGCCTCAATCGCGAAAGCCGAACAGTCGCTCGATCTCTGGGTCCGGCTCGTCGAAGTCCTCGCTCATCCAGATCTGCCCGCGCGAGCCGCCCGGCCTGCGCGGCCTCGAATCGCCCGGATAGCCGACCAGCTTCGCCACCGGCCGATCGCCCCGCCTGATCACGATCTCCTCCCCCGCGCCGACACGCTCGATCAAACGCGAGAGCTGCGTCTTGGCCTCGGTGACGGTCACGGTCTCGACTCCAGCCATGCCGCCAGGCTAGCAGACCTGGTCGACCTGGTCTACTTGCTGGCGTACGCCGAACCCAAGAAGCTCGCGTGGATCCTCTCTGAGCAAGGACACGGAGGGCCGTCCCGTCCGGGTGATCGGGTCGGGGAAGAGGGTAGTGGACCTCATCAGTGTCATCCGCATCCTCTGCGATGCCGGCCCGTCGCTCGGCACCGCGGTCGTCAACGGGCTGCTCGCCTGGGCGACCATGCTGGGAGGCTTTACGGCCTTGGGGTCTGGAGTGCCCGCTGCCCTGTTTGCGCTGGACACGACTTCTTCCGACATCCGCTCCGACCTGATCAATCGCGGCCTGGGCGTCGGCTTTCGCCTGGGCATGATCGTCGGCATGATGATGTTCTTTGTCTTCACCGCTAGACTGGTGACATGAACGACTACGACCGTTACGACTTCGCTCTTTCTGTGGCGTGCGGCGCGATCATGGCGGCGATCCTGATCGTCGGCGGTCCTCTGTGGACGCTGGTTATCGTCGGTGCGATCTGTTGCACCATCAGCTTGTATCGCCACCTCCCGCTTCCGCCCCGCCGGAGATAGGGGACGGCGACGGCGAGCTGGTCGTTCCCCAGCCTTCGCCGCATTCCCGACGGTCAGGACAGCGCCTGGCGCACGACCGGCCGCTTCGCGGCCGCGACCTCGTCCAGGCGCCGGACAGGGGTCGTGTACGGCGCGTTCTGGGCGATCTCGGGGCCCTCGGTGGCGGCCTCGCGCAGGACGGAAGCGATCGTGGCGGCGAAGGAGTCGAGCGTCTCGACGGTCTCGGTCTCGGTCGGCTCGACCATCAGGGCCTCGTCGACGAGCAAGGGGAAGTAGACGGTCGGCGGGTGGAAGCCGTGGTCGAGCAGGCGCTTGGCGAGGTCGAGCGTCTTCAGCTTCAACTCGCGCTTCATGGGGCCGCCGGAGAGCACGAACTCGTGCATGCAGAGCTCGCCGTAGGCGAGGGGCAGCAGGTCCTCGACGCGGCGCCCCTCCCCCACGTCCAGCTGGCGCAACTTCGCAAGCAGGTAGTTGGCGTTCAGAACCGCCGTCTCAGACGCGTCCTTCAGGCCCTCGGCGCCGAGCGATCTGATGTAGGCGTAAGCCCTTACGAAGCAGCCGTAGTTGCCGTGAAAACCGCGCAGCCGCCCGATCGTCTGAGAGCCCGGACCCTCGGGCGCGTCGCCGTAATCGAGTCCGAACGCGACGGTCTTCGCGCGCGCGCGTGTGTCGCCGTTCGCGGATGCGTCCCGATCCTCCTCCCGGCGCACGACGAACGGGACCGGCAGGAACGGCGCGATCCGCTCGGACACCGCTATCGGGCCGGAGCCGGGACCGCCGCCGCCGTGGGGCTGGGTGAACGACTTGTGGAGGTTGAAATGGACGATGTCGAAGCCCATGTCGCCCGGCCTCGAAAGGCCCATGATCGCGTTCAGGTTCGCGCCGTCGTAATAGAGCGTGGCCCCCGCTTCGTGCACGATCCTGGCGATCTCCTCGATGTTCGGGTCGAAGACGCCGAGCGTGTTGGGATTGGTCAGCATCAGGCAGGCGACGTCGGGACCGATCTGGGAACGGAGATGATCGAGATCGATGCCCCCGGCTGGGTCGCTCGCAAGCTGGATCGCCTCCAAGCCGGCCATCGTGACGGTCGCCGGGTTGGTTCCGTGCGCGGTGTCGGGCGTGAGCACCTTGGTCCGCTGGCCGATCTCCGATCGGTCGCCGCGCGACTCGTGGTAGGCCCGCGTCAGCAGGAGCCCAGCCAGCTCGCCGTGAGAGCCCGCGGAAGGCTGCAGCGAGACGTGCGGGAGTCCGGAAATCTCGGCGAGGGCGGCCTGGAGGTTGTACATCAGCTCGAGCGCCCCCTGCGCGCGACAGGGGTCCTGGAGGGGGTGCAAACGCGCGTGGCCGGGCAGCGCCGCCGCACGCTCGTGGAGCCTCGGGTTGTGCTTCATCGTGCACGAGCCGAGCGGGTAGAAGCCGGAGTCCAGGTCGAAGTTGCGCTTGGAGATCGAGACGTAGTGCCTCACGATCTCGGGCTCCGAGACCTCCGGCAGGCGCGCGGGCTCGGACCGGCGGTAGCGCGCGGGCAGCAGCTCCTCGGGGTCCGCCGGTGGCACGTCCAGCTCCGGGCACACGAACGCGCGCCGGCCGGGCGCGCCCTTCTCGAAGATGGTCTTCGCGCGCTCGGACTGCATCGGTGTCTGGAGGTGGCCAGGCCGGGCGGCCGCCGCGACAGGGCTGGCGCTCGTGGTCGAGTCCGCGCTCATGCCGGCACCGCCGAGGACTCGGACGCCGGCGCATCCGACTCGGCAGGACGCGACGCGAACCCAACCGCCCCCGCCCGCGCTGGGGGCGCCTCGGCGAGCGCCGCCGCCAAGACCTCGACCAGGCGATCGATGTCCGCGCGCGAGCGCTTCTCGGTGAGCGCGACCAACAGGCCGCCGCGATCGGAGTCGCGGCCGGTCAGGGCGAAGATGTCGGCGCCCGGGTTGATCCCGAGGCGCGCGCAGTGGGCCTTGACGGCCGCCACGTCGGCGGGCTCGCCGGACTTCGTGGTCAGGCGTAGGGCGAACTCGCGGATCGCCGGCCGGTCGTGCATCGCCTGGACGCCGTCGAGCGCCGTCAGGGCCTGGCGGGCGTAGTGGGTGCGCGCGAGCAGCAGCTCGCCAAGCTCGACGATCCCACGACGGCCCAGCCACGACAGGTAGACGACCCCGGCGAGCGCGTTCAGGGCCTGGGAGGTGCAGATGTTGGACGTCGCTTTCTCGCGCCTGATGTGCTGCTCCCTGGTCTGCAACGTCAAGACGAAACCGCGCCGGCCGTCGACGTCGGTGCTCTCGCCGGCGATCCTGCCGGGCATCTTGCGCAGGTACTCCTCGCGGGCCGCGAAGAAGCCGAACGAGGGGCCGCCGAAGTCCAGGCGGTTGCCGAGCGATTGGCCCTCGCCGACGGCCACGTCGACGCCGCATTCGCCCGGGCTCGCCAGGACGCCGAGCGCGATCGGGTCGACCTGGGCGATGACCACCGGGCCGGCCATACGCGCGCGCGCGGCACCCGCTTTTTGGGAGTCGTCCTTTCTCGCGCCCTCTCCCCCGGCGCCCCCGTCTCCGGCGGCCTGCTTGGCGGCGGCGCTCAGCGCGGCGGCATCCTCGACGGCGCCGTAGAAGTTGGGCTGGGCGAACATCGCCGCGCTCGTGTCTCCGTCGATCGCCGCCCGCCAGGCCTCCATGTCGGTGACGCCCCCAACGAGAGGAACCTCGACGACCTCCATGCCGTAGCCGTGGGCGTACGTCCTGACGGTCTCGATCGAGTGCGGATGAAGGCCGGCGCTGAGCACCAGCTTGGGCTTGCCGTTGTGGAGCTTGGCCAGATACGCGGCGGCCGCCAGAGCCGAAGGGCCCTCGTAGACCGACGCGTTCGAGACCGGCAAGCCCGTCAGCTCGCTGATCGCGGTCTGGTACTCGAACATGACCTGCAGGCCGCCCTGGCTGATCTCGGGCTGGTAAGGGGTGTAAGGCGTCAGGAACTCGGAGCGCTCCATCAGCATGTCGATCAGGGCCGGCACGTAATGGTCGTAGAAACCGGCGCCCAAAAACGAGACCTCCTCTTCGGCGGACACGTTCTGGGCGGCCAGGTCGCGCAGGTGCGCGTACACGTCCTGCTCGGTCATGCCGGCCGGCAACTCCAGGGCCCGGCCGAGGCGCACGCCGGGAGGGATCTGGCGGTCGAACAGCTCCTGCACGGAGCCGACGCCGATCGTCGCGAGCATCCGCGCGAGACCGTCGTCCGCGATGGCTGTGTAACGGCTCAAGGGCTCACCCTCGCGGGCGCGGCGGGCGCGCGTGGAGCCGGTTGGCGAGTGTGGGGCAACGCTTGGACAATCGCCCTCAGCCTAGCCGCCGATGGAGGCGGAATAGGCGGCGGCGTCCATCAACCCCTCCCGCTCGGCCGGATCGCTGGGCGCGATCCTCACGATCCAACCCGCGCCGTAAGGGTCCTCGTTGATCGCCTGCGGGCTGTCGGCCAGCTCCTCGTTGACGGCCACGATCTCGCCCGACAGCGGCGCGACGACGTCCGATACCGCCTTCACCGACTCGACCTCCGCGTACGGCGAGCCCTGCGTCAGCGTCGTGCCGAGGGCCGGCGGCTCGACGAACACGACCTCGCCGAGGGCGTCCTGGGCGAACCAGGTGATCCCGAGAGTGACCTCGCCCGTGTCGGGATCAAACCTCGCCCAGTCGTGCTCGGGGTGGTAGAGCAGATCCTCGGGGTTCTCTACGTCTGGCATCTCTTTCGTCCCGTCCGCTTGGTTCAGGGGTCTCGGCGGTAGAGCGGCTTCTCGCGCACGACCGCGGCGCGCATCTTGCCACGGACGTCGATCTCGAGCCTCGTGCCCGGCGCCGCGTGCCCGGCCGGCACGTACGCCAGGCCGATGCCGTAGCCAAGCGACGGTGACATCGTGCCGCTCGTGACCACGCCGCCGCCGACGATCCGGTTGCCGGGCCTGGCTATGCCTTGGCCGTCGATCGCGAACGCGACGAACCTCTCCGCGGGGCCCTCCGCGCGCGCGCGTCGCACCGCCTCGGCGCCGATGAAGCCGGTCTGCTCGCTACAGCACCAGCCCAGGCCGGCTTCGATCGGGTTCCTGTCGAGCGCCAAATCGTTGCCGTACAGGTGGTAACAGGCCTCCAGCCTCAGCGTGTCCCTCGCGGCCAGGCCCGCCGGCGTCGCGCCGGCGTCGATCAGCGCGTCCCAGACGGCGGCCGCGTCGGCGGGCGCCAGCAGCAGCTCGACGCCGTCCTCGCCGGTGTAGCCCGTTCCGCAGACCAGCATCTGCGCCGTCCCGGTGCCGGTCGACTCGGCGGTGGCGACGGTGGGGGCGCCGGAGGCCCGCGCGGGGTCGATCGCGCCGAGGGTGAGCCGGGCCGTGCACGCGGCCATGCGCTCCGGCAGCGGCGTGTCACACAGGGGCTGCACTCGCGCGCGCGCGTGGGGCCCCTGGACGGCGAGCATCGCGTACTCCTCGATCCTGTCCTGCACCTCGACCTCGAAGCCGGCCGCGTAGGCTTCGAACCACTCCAGGTCGCGGCCATGGTTGGCGGCGTTCGTGACCGTCAGCCAGCGATCCTCGCCAAGCCTGTACGTGAACAGGTCATCCAGCACGCCGCCGTCCTCCCCGCACAGCAGCCCGTACTGCGCGCCGCCGACGTCGACCTTGCCCAGGTCGTTCGTTATCAGCAGCTGCAACAGCTCGAGCGCCTGCGGGCCGGAGGTCTCGATCTGGCCCATGTGCGACACGTCGAACACGCCGGCGTCCTCGCGCACCGCCATGTGCTCGGCTCTGACCCCGTCCTCATACTGGACCGGCATCTCCCAGCCCGCGAACTCGACCATCCTGGCCCCGGCCGCCACATGGCGTCCGTAGAGGGCGGTGCGGCGCAGGGTGTCGGGCACGCGGAGAGCCTAGCGGGAGAACGAGAGACGTCAGCCGCTCAGAGGCTTGGCGAGCGCTCCCGCCGCGTCCACAACCGCAGGGTGTTCCAGGTCGAGCCGATCGACTTCTATGTGCCGTGGCGCCTGACCCCAGAGCCCTAGCACACGCCACTGGGGCCGATGGAACGACCACCACCGCACGCCGCTCCACCTCGCAGTGCCATCGTGATCGATCTCTTCGAATGCCCGCAGCGCCCACGCCTGCGTCGCCGGCCGGTTGCGTTCGATCACCTGGGTGGGCCGCAGACCTCGGTCGAGCAGGCTGCGAGCGTCGTCGAGGTCCAACAGCGGAGTGTCGTCCGGGATCTCATACGTGCCCAGGGCCCGCCGCGACCCGGCCAAGGCCGGGAACGGGAACATCTCCTCGCGCCAATGCAAGAGATCGGCGAACGCCTCACCGACCGCGCCGCTTGCCTCGAGCGCCACGTACCAGCATCGATAACGATCCGGGTTATCCAGGCGTCCCTTGCCCTGATCGGGATGGAGATAGTCGGGATGACCCGGCTCACCCGAGTCCGCCGTGGCGAGAAACGGAAAGACCCGATATACGAGCACCGGACTGGACGCGCGCCGGACGTCAGGCGAACGCGCCGCCCTGCGTGGCGTCAAGCGCGTCGGTCACCTCACCCGCCCCACGCGTCATCAGCACGTCGATCGGCCTGGCTCCGTTCAGATGCCCGTTCGGCGACTCCAGCCAGTCTCGGGCGACCGGCTCTTCCCACAGCAGCAGCGCACGGGCCAGCACATGGTCCAGATCGAGCAACCGCCGGGACACCACCAGGCTGGGGCGCTCCTCGCCTCTCCTCCATCGCGACGGCTGGCTGGCGGACACGCCGAGCATGTCAGCCAGACGACGCACCCCGCCCACCGACTCGATCAAGAACTCCGCCCGCTCAGCCGCGAGCCACCCCGGCCCGGAGCCGGCCTTCCGCAGCGGAGTGACCGTTGCCGTAGATGACGCCATCGCGATTCCAATCATACCCAACGAACTTGTTGGGCGCAAGCGCTCGAGAGTCCGTGCGCTCAGCGCAAGAACGGTGGCACGTCGATGTCATCCTCGGAGATCTCCAAGGACGAGCGCTGTTTGTCGTCGATCCTTGGGCTGCGGTCGCGCCTGGTGCGGCCCTCCGCGCGGGCGGCCCGGCCCGGCCGGTGGTCGAAGCCGGTGCCGATCACGGTCACCCTGACCTCGTCGGTCATCGACTCGTCGATGACCGCGCCGAAGATGATGTTCGCGTTGGGGTCGGCCTCGCCCCTGATGATCTCGGCGGCGTCGTTGACCTCGAACAGGCCGAGGTCCTTGCCGCCGGTGATGTTCAACAGGATGCCGGTCGCGCCGTCGACGGACTCTTCGAGCAAGGGCGAGGAGATCGCCGCCTTGGCCGCCTCGCCGCACCGGTTCTCGCCGCCGGCCACACCGATCCCCATCAGGGCCGAGCCGGCGTCGTGCATGATCGTCCGCACGTCGGCGAAGTCGAGGTTGATCAGGCCCGGAATCGTGATCAGATCCGTGATGCCCTGAATGCCCTGCCGCAACACATCGTCCGCCTCTTTGAAGGCATCCAACATCGACGTGCGCCGCTCGACGACCGCCAACAGCTTCTCGTTCGGGATCACGATCAGCGTGTCGACGACCTCGCGCAGGCGTTCGATCCCCTCGACCGCCTGCCTGCCGCGCTGGGAGCCCTCGAAGTCGAACGGCCGGGTCACGACACCGACGGTCAGCGCGCCGATCTCGTTCTTGGCGATATCCGCGATCACCGGCGCCGCGCCCGTACCCGTTCCTCCCCCCTCTCCCGCCGTCACGAAGACCATGTCCGCGCCCTTCAGGGCCTCCTTGATGTCGTCCCTGGACTCGGAGGCCGCCGCCAGCCCGACCTCCGGGTTGGCGCCCGCGCCGAGACCCTTGGTCGACTCGTGGCCGACGTTCAGCTTGACGTCGGCGTCGCACATGGCCAGGGCCTGGGCGTCGGTGTTGGCCGCGATGAACTCGACCCCCCTCAGCCCCGCGTCGACCATCCTGCTGACCGCGTTCGTGCCGCCGCCGCCGACCCCCACGACCTTGATGACCGCCAGATAGCTGCCGCCGCCGGTCATCGACCCGCCGGATGAAGTTGATGTCGAAGAGCTCTCCATAGTCCCGTTCTTCGCGGTCTGTCCGCAGCCTCCAGTAGCAATTAAGGGTTTCGCAGACGCCGTCTGACGTGCTGCTGGATTCTGCACGTTATGCAGGGAACTTCGCCCTGTCAACGTTGCCCGCCAGTTACGCAACGTTCGTTGCAGATGCAGGAACCCTCAACCGCCCCCCGAGAGACGCCCCTTCTCGAGGGTCAACCTCCAGTCGAGGGTCAGCGATCGAAAGGCCGGTCGCTTCGTGCGGCCGAGCCAGCTTCAGAGCCAACACCAGCCCCGGCCGCCCCGCCCGACGCTTGCCGCCCTAGCCCCCTTCGGAGCCTCCCGCCGCTTCGCCCGACGCTTGCCGCCCCTAGCCCCCTTCGGAGCCTCCCGCCGCTTCGCCCGCGCCCGCTTCGCCGCCTGCTTCGGAGCCCGCGCCCGCTTCGCCGCCTGCTTCGGGGCCCGCGCCCGCTTCACCGCCTGCTTCAGAGCCCGCGCCCGCTTCACCGCCCGCGCCCGCTTCGCCGGCGGCCGGCGCGCTCGCCGCTCCAGCCGTCGAGCCGGCGCTCGACCCGCCGGCGACAGCGGCGTTCAAGCCGGCTGCCAGTTCGGCGGCCGTCGCGGGGTCGGTGCCGCTGGACTGGCCCGCTTCGACCGAGCTGCCGTCCGGCGCGACCGTCCCCGGCGGGAAGCCCGCGGCCGGGCGTTCGGGCAGCCTCACATCGACGTACGCCGCCCCGGCGGAGCCCGGATCGGCGAGGACTCTCGCCAAAGCCATCCACTTCGCGCGCGCCCGGCTCGCGTCGCCGAAGTACGCGACAAGCCTGCCCTCGAACGCAAGCGTCAGACCGTGGGAGCCGTAGTAAGCGTTCGTCACCTCGTGGCCGAGCGGGCCCGGCGCGGCGCCGAGCACCTTCAGCTCGGCCAGCACCATGCCGCCGCGCAGGTCGCGTCCGATCGCCGGGACCGCTTCGACGCCACCACGCGCGGCGACCGCCGCCGCGGAAGAGCCGGTGGTGGTGGTCGTGGTGGCGCTGGTGGCGGCGGCGCTGGTGGTGGTGGTGGTGGAGGAGGAGGAGGAGGAGGAGGAGGAGGCATGCACGAGCGGCAACGACGGTGTCAGGTAGGCCGGCCCGAGCACGATCCCATCGGCGGCCACCGCGGTGCGCGCCGCCCCGACCGCGAGCGCCGCGACCGGCGGCTGCTCGACGACTTCGATGTCCAAGCCGTGAGGGACTCGCGCGCGCGCGTGCACGGCCCGCACGATCGGATATTGGGCGACCGCCGCCTGCAACGCCGCCGGCTTGACGTCGAGCGTGCTCATCCTCCGAGCCGCGCCCGTCAAGGCGGTTTCGATCGCGCCCTTCTCGGTGCCCTGGCCGCTTGCCAGCCCCTCGATCTGGACATGCTCGACCGCCACCAACGGTGAGTGGCGCAACCACAACCACAGCCCGCCGAGCAGCGGCAGCGCGACGAGCGCCGAGAGTAGCGCGATCCGCGACCGCCGGCCTCGCCACACGACCGCCGCAGCCCTTGCGACCGTGCCGGTCAGAGCATGGCCCGCATGCGCGAGGGGGCGCGGAAGGAGCGAGGTCGGTGCGCGCCGGCCCGGAGCCAACGCGTGCGGGCGCGACGCCGTCGCGCGCATTCGCCGCGCCGACGCGTCCCGGTGCGACACCGTCGCCCGCACACCCAGCGCTCTGAGTCTGAAGCGGCGGGCAGGACCGGGCGCGGCTATCGAGCGGGCCATTGTCGCGGTCTTCGACCTTCTCGCGCAAACCCCTACCTTGCACCACTCGCTGACACCCTCGGAAGCGCTACCATGAGAGAGCTAGTACGGCGATAGATACCGCTGTCTGAGGGGTCCGAAACAAGTCGGACCCCTCTCTTGTAGGTCATCCCGAAGTGGGCCAGCCTGAGATCGCCCCGGTGAGCATGGGATCTGTCGCCCACCGGGGCCTGAGTGCGACCGCTACCTCACCAGCCGGTCAATGACCAGCATGGCGACCAGTAGCGCGATCGCTAGTACGGCTATGGATACCGCCATACCATCACCCCCTTTCTCGGGGCCGACCGACCCCGCATCGGCGGCTTCCCAAGCCTGAGAGTGACCTCGCCCTAAACGCTACTCAGCTACCGGGACCCCTACGGTCGTGTCGGCCGATTCCACGGCCAGCGAACCACCCCCAACTTCTGCACCTCGGGCTCCAGGGCGACCCCGAAGCGCTCCAGCACGCGGCGGCGGCCCTCGGCCATCAGGGCGATGACGTCGGCGGTCGTGGCGGTGCCGGTGTTCTCGATGAAATTGGCATGCTTGGGCGCGAACCTGGCGCCACCGACGGCAAGGCCGTTGCAGCCGGCCTCCGACAGCAGCTGTCCGGCGGTGAGCCCCGCCTCACACGCTCCCGCCTGCCCGTCCTCGGGGTTCTTGAACGTCGAGCCGAACGTCTTGATCCCCCGCGGCTGGGCCTCGTGGCGGCGGCTTCGCATGTCGGCGAGCGTCGCCTTGACAGTCTCGACGTCGGCCGGTTCGAGCCGAAGCGCGGCCCTGGCGACGATCTCGCCTTCGCCGAGATTCGAGCGGCGATAGCCGAAGCCCAGCTCGTCGGGGCCCCGACGCTCGGAACCCGCGGCGGTGACGACCTCTACCCACTCCAGGACGCGCGCCAGCTCGCCGCCATAAGCGTTGGCGTTCATCCTGACCGCGCCGCCGACCGTGCCCGGGATGTTGACCCCGAACTCGATCCCCGACAGGCCCGCCTGGGCCGCGCGCGCGGCCACCGCCGGCAGCCGAGCGCCGCCGCCGCAACAGATTCGCGGCGGGTCGAGATCGATCGCCGCGAGGGCTCTGTCGAGCTTGATCACGAGGCCGGTCACCCCCTCGTCAGCGATCAGCAGGTTCGAGCCCGAGCCGACCACCGCGACCGGCAATGCCGCGGCGCGCGCCCACTCGAGCAACTCGCGCAGCTGCCCGTCATCGCCGGCCCTTGCGAACCATTCGGCCGCGCCGCCGGTGCGGACGGTCGCAAAGCGCGCCAGAGGCACGTCGCGCCGAACCGTCACCGGTGGGTCTGGGACCGCCGGGCGGCCGTCGGGCGGCCGCCCGACGTTCGGCGGCCCGCTGCTCGCCGCATCCTTCTCGCTCGGATACATCGGCGCGCTCACCTTCCGACCAGCCCGCGCGCCAGCTCGTCCACGTCGCCGGCGCCCATCACGACGCAGACATCCCCAGCTTGGAGCAATCCCTTCAGGACCGGCTCGGCGTCCGCGAAGCCCGGCAGCCAGTAGACCGGCCTGCCCTCCGCCGCGTCGGCCGCCGCCTGCGCGACGAGCAGGCCGCTGACCCCCGGGTGATCCTCGGCGCGCTCGCGGGCCGGATAGACGTCGAGCACGACCGTCACGTCCGCGTGCTCGCCGAGCGCAGTCCCGAACTGCTTGGCGAACATCGCGGTCCGCGAGAACAGATGCGGCTGAAAGACCGCGACCAGCCGGTCGGGGGCGAGCGTGCGGGCGCCCGCGAGCGTCGCCTCGACCTCGGTCGGATGATGTGCGTAGTCGTCGTACACGACCGCGCCCGCGGCGGTGGTCCCGAGCGGCTGAAAGCGCCGGCCGGCGCCCCTGAAGTCCGCCAGGCCGACCACGGCCCGGGCCTCGTCGGCGCCGGCCAGCCTGGCCGCCTCCAGCGCGGCGGTCGCGTTCAGCGCGTTGTGGGCGCCTGGCACCGCCAGCGCCACCTCGTGGCCGCGCCACTCGAACGTCGAGCCGCCGCCGGCCAGCTCCACGTCGGCGATGTCATAGGCGACGACCTCGGGCTCTTCGACGACCTCGGGCTCTTGATGCGCGCGCGCGGGTGCCCTGCCTTTTCGGGCGAGATCCGCACCGCCCACGAGCTCCAACAACTCGGGCCGGTCCCATACGACGATCGCGGTGCGCGCGCGCGCGAGGAACGCCCGGAAGGCCTCACGCACCTCGGCGAGCGAGCCGAACGTAGCGTGATGATCCAGCTCGACGTTCGTCAAGACCGCGACATCGACGTCGAGCGCCAGCATCGAACGGTCGGACTCGTCGGCCTCGACCACGAGCCAGCACCCCGGATCGTCGCTCCAGCGAGCGTTGGCCTGGCCCTCCCCCACCGAGCCCCCCACGAGCCAGCCCGGCTCGAGGCCGGCCGCGCGCAAAGCACAGACCAGCATCGAGGAGGTCGTCGTCTTGCCGTGGGTTCCGGCCACAGCGATCGTCGGTCGCAGCGCCGTCAGCTCCGCCAGCAGCTCCGCCCGAGGCCGCTCGACCAGGCCGCGCGCCCTGGCCGCGACGCGCTCCTGGTTCTCTTCAGGAACAGCGCTCGAATAGATCAGCTCCACGTTCTCGAAGGCCGGCACGTTGGCCCCGTCGTGCTCACCGATCGCGGCCTCCAAGACCCCGTCGGCCGCCAGGCGCTCGGTGTAGGACGACGCGCCGCGGTCCGAGCCGCTGACCTGCGCGCCCAGGGCATGGGCCGCCCGCGCGTACCCGCTCATCCCGGCGCCGCCCACGCCGACGAAGTGCAAGCGTCGCCCAGCCCAGGGGCGCGCCGGGGAGGTCACAGGTTGGCGGTCGGAGGTCCCCGCGCGCGCCATATCCCCCCCCAGATCGGTCCTCGCCCCCCGGCCTCGCCCAGTCACCGGCGAGCCTCCCCGCGCAAGGCCGCCGCCGCCAGCAGCTCCTCTGCGACCTCGTTCGCGGCGCGCGGCCGGGCCAGGCCGCGCGAGGCCTCAGCCATCGCCGTCAGGCGGGGGCGATCGCCGAGCAGCGCCGCCAGCTCGCCGGCCAGACGCGGACCCGTCAAGTCGCGGTCTTCGATCGTGATCGCAGCGCCCGCATCCGCCATCCACCTGGCGTTCGTGGTCTGGTGGCCGGCCGAGGCATGCGGGTACGGAATCAGGATCGCAGGCAGGCCGTAGGCGGCGATCTCGAAGACCGAGCCCCCTGACCTGGCGACGACCAGATCGGCCGCGGCGAGCGCCATCGCGAACTCCTCCAGGTCAAGGTACTCGCGCAGGTCATATCCGGCCGGCAACCGACCGGAGATCGGCCAGCGCGCGCGCAGCTCTTTGTAGTCGCGCCTGCCACTGACGTGCAGCACCTTGAGCGCGCCTTCGCGCAACTGGCCGGCCAGGCGGCTCTCCGCCGAGCCCCGCTCGCCCGAGGAGCCGGCCGGCCGGGTATCCGGGTCCGCCAGCGCCTGCACCGCCGCAAGGTTGATCGAGCGCGCTCCGAGCGACCCGCCGAACACGAGCACGCAGGCCTGATCTACATCGATCCCGAAGTGGGCCCGCGCGCGCGCGCGGTCGGCGTCGGGGAACGGGATCGGGCGGCCGGTCACCCGGTAGCGCGCGCGCTCTCCCGCGGGCGCGTCGGCACGCGCGGCGGGCCCCTCGGCGCCGCCCCCAGCAGGCCCCTCGGCGGCGTCGCGCCCCGGGATCGGGAAGGCCAGGCACACCCGCTTGGCGCCCGGCGCGAGCAGCCGGTTGGCTAGGCCGAGATGGCTGTCGGCCTCGGTCAGGACCAGCGGGATGCGCAGGCTGAGCGCAGCCAAGCCGACCGGTCCAGCCACGTAGCCGCCGCCGCCGAGCACCGCGTCTGGCGCCAAGTCCTTCAGGATCGCCCGAGCCTTCGGCACCGCGAGCGCGGCCCGCGCCAAGGCCCTGGCCGCGCGCAGCGGGTTCGTACGGCTGACCCCTTCGACGTCGATCGTGCGCAGCTCGTAGCCGGCCGCCGGCACCATCTCCGCCTCGGCCCTGGCCCCGCCGATGAACGCGACCTCGGCTCCGTCAGCTTGCAGCGCGCCGGCCACCGCCAGCGCGGGCGCCACGTGCCCCGCCGTACCGCCGGTCGCGATCGCGATCTTGCTCTGAGTCACGGCTCCATCCTGCCTGTTTTCGGGTCCGAGCCCCGTCGCGCGTCGGCACCGCCCGCACGTGCGCGGTGCCCCCGGCGGCGACGTTCAACAGGAGACCCATTGCCGAGAGCATCACGATCAGGCTGCTCGCGCCGTAAGAGACGAATGGCAGGGGCACCCCCGTCAGCGGCGCCAGGCCGAGCACGGCGAACACGTTCAGGAGCGCTTGCGAAACGATCAGCGAGGTCATGCCGACCGCGATCAGCGCGCTGTGCAAGCTGCGGGCGCCTTTGGCGACCCTCAGGCCGGCGTAGCCGATCAGGCCGTACAGGAACAGGAGCGCGCATACTCCGATCACCCCGAGCTCCTCGGCGATAACGGCCAGGATGAAGTCGGTCGGCGCCTCCGGCAGATAGAAGATCTTCTGGACCGACTGGCCCGGCCCGACGCCGAACAGACCGCCCGAGCCGATCGCGATCTGGCCCTGGACCGCCTGAAAGCCACTGCCCGAGGCGTGCGCCCACGGATCGACGAACGACGTCAACCGAGCCCTTGCGTAAGGTTTCGCGAGCGCATACAAGACGATCGCCCCGAATGCCGCGCCGGCGATGATCGCCAGGTTGCGAGCCGGTATGCCGGCCGCCACGAGCAAAGCCACGGTCGTGAACGCGATCGTCATCGCGCTGCCAAGGTCCGGCTCGGTCACGACCAGCACACAAGCCGAGCCGACCACGATCAACAGCGGCCTGGCCAGCTCGCGCAGGTCGTGCACCCGTTGCGGGCGCCTTGCCAAGAGCGTCGCGGCATACAGCGCCAGCGCGATCTTGAGCAGCTCCGAGGGCTCGAACTGCAAAGCGCTCGGACCGATCCAGCGGCGCGCGCCGTTGACCGCGACGCCGACGTGCGGCACGTGCACCGCGAGGACCAAACCGAAGGAGACCGCCAGCAGCGGTCCGACCAGGCTCTGCACTTTGGCGACGCCGTCCCGAGCGAGCACCCTCATAGCGATCAGGCCGGCTCCGCCATAGACGACGAACTTGATCAGATAGCTGGTGCCGTTGCCCGAGCCCTGCAGCAGCGAGGTCGCCGAGGTCGCGCTGTAGACCATCACCGCGCCATACGCCAGCAAACACATCGTCGCCGTGATCAAGATCCTGTACTCGAGCGTTTGCCGCGTGTGCGCATCCCTCGCCATCCGTGCTGACTTCTACGCGTTCGCCCGGATGCCTCCCGCGAGCGCGGCTGAAGGCGGACTCCGGTCCCTGCCGCCCTTCGACCGAAGCGGACACGTGTCCTCGCCGCCATCGACTTGGAAAGGATGCTTTCCATCTTCCGGAAGAAAAGAAAGGAAAGCGCGGTTTTCTTTCTAGTCACCTACCGGCCCGAGCGCATCGCCAGCTCACGAAAGCATTCCCCCCGTGCTTCGAAGTCCTTGAACTGGTCGAAACTGGCGCAGGCCGGCGACAGCAACACGACCTCGCCCGGCTTTGCAGCGCCTTCCGCGGCGCGCACCGCGCTCTCCAGATCGCCGCACTCGCGCACGGGCGTGCCGGCTTCCCCAGCGCCATCGCTCGACACCAGCGCGCCAGCGATCGCGGGCGCGTCTTCGCCGATCAGATACACCGCCACGCAGACCGACCCGACCGCGCCTCGCAGCGGCGCGAAGTCCTGGTCCTTGCCCTGGCCGCCCAGGATCAGGTGAACCGTCGGGCTCGCCGCACCGTCCGCGCCCGCGCCTGCGTCCGCGCGTGGCGCCGGCGCGAACGCCTCCAGCGCGACAAGCGTGCTGGCGACGTTCGTCGCCTTCGAGTCGTTCACGTAGACCACGCCGTCCCTGCGGGCGACCTCCTGCAGGCGGTGCCTCACGCCCTCGAACGTCGCAAGACCATCGCGCACGGCCTCGCGGTCGATCCCCCGCGCCAGGCACACCGCGGCGGCGGCGGCCGCGTTTTCGAGGTTGTGGCGCCCGCGCAACCTCAGCTCATCCGCGCCCACGAGACCCTCGACGTCGGCCAGCTCCCATTCCACGCGCCGCGCCTTCCCCGGGATGGCGAGATCCAGGCCGGCCGGCACGACCGCAATGTCGCCGGCGGCTTGGTTTTCGAAGACCTTCAGCTTCGCGGCCACATACGCGTCCATGCTCCCGTGCCTGTCCAGGTGGTCGGGCGCCACGTTCAGCAAGACGGCCGCCTCCGGCGCGAACGCGAGCGTGTCCTCGAGCTGAAACGAAGACACCTCGCACACGATCGTCGCCCGCCGATCGACCTCGCCCACGAGGCCGGTCAGGGCCTGGCCGACGTTGCCGGCGACGGCGACCGCCCGGCCGGCGCCGCGATGGATGTGGCCGATCCACTCGACGGTCGTCGTCTTGCCGTTCGTGCCGGTCACCGCGATCGTCTCGTTCGGCAAGAGTCGCCAGCCGAGCTCCAGCTCGCCGAACACCGGTTTGCCTTCGGCGAGCGCCCTCTCGATAGCCAGCGCCTGCCTTGGCACGCCCGGGCTCTTGACGACCGCGTTCACCTTGGGGCACAAAGCCAGGCCGTCGTCGTTGACGTGGACCTCAACCCCGGCGTCGACCAGCGCCCGGACCTGTTCACGAGCGGGCTCGCCGGCATCAACCCCGATCACCCGCTCGCCTATCTCCACCAGGGCCTTGGCGGCCGCGATACCCGATCGCGCGAGCCCCACCACCAGGTAAGGCCCTCCCGGCAGCACCGGCCTCGACAGGAGGATCACCGACCTCGGCGCTCGGCGGCCGTCACCTGAGGCTCTGGTGATAGATGGTAAAGCCGATCGCGCAGCAGATCGAGGCGACAATCCAGAACCTCAGGATGATCTTCGTCTCAGACCAGCCCTTCAACTCGAAGTGGTGGTGGATCGGGGCCATCAGGAGCACCCGTTTTCGGAAGGTCTGAAACGAGATCACCTGGATCGCGACCGACAGCGCCTCGATCACGAAGATCCCGCCGAGCACGATCAACAGGACCTCGGTATGGGTCATCACCGCCAGCCCTGCGATAGCGCCGCCCAGACCCAGCGAGCCGGTGTCCCCCATGAAGATCGTCGCCGGAAAAGCGTTGAACCAGAGAAAGCCGATACACGCGCCGACCAAGCAGCCGGACAGCATCGCCAGATCGTAGTCTTCTGTCACGAAGGCGATCCCGATGTAGGCCAAGAGCACGATCCCGACGCAGCC